>OZ245324.1:0-1515000 GCA_965225795.1 Dehalococcoidia bacterium
TAACGTCATTTCGAACGCTCCGTCATATCGAACACTCCCGTCGAACCAGGAAGAATTCAAGCTCGCGCATAGATTTTAGTGTCGGTGAGTTGTAAATGTCAATTAGTTGCAATAACAGATTAGACGCATTTACCACATCAGGCATAATCGCCTGAATTGATATGACAGGGAGCAGCATGAATAGCTTGGTGTTAAACTCTAGGGCACTTTGCGAGTGGGGGTTAAAAGTACACTGATCACTTCGAGCGTTATTCATACTGGGCACGCTAGGCATACTAGGCACACTAGGATTCACGTAGGAATCTTGTCGTGAGCAGCGCGGACGGCGAGTCAAAACGGAAGCGCGGCATGTTCTACGGCTGGTGGATTGTCATTGCGGGCGGGCTGGGCATGTCCATCACCGCGGGCATCAACTTCCACGGCTTCGGCAACTTCATAATTCCGCTGACCAACGAGTTCGGCTGGAATCGCACGACCATATCGGGCCTGTTCTCGCTGGCGCGAATGGAGTCGGGCCTGCTTGGTCCCCTTGAGGGTTGGCTGGTGGATCGCGTCGGTCCTCGCCGCCTGATGATCGTCGGTATCCCTCTCATGGGCGTTGGCTACATACTAATGAGCCGCGTTAACTCGCTGGCGGCGTTTTTCTTCGTGTATATCTTCGCCATCACGCTCGGCAACAGCCTGGGCATGAGCACCCCGATGGCAGCGTCAGTAGCGAACTGGTTCAACAGAAAGCGCGGGCTGGCATTCGGCATTATGTGGTCCGGGGTCGGGCTGGGCGGTTTCTTTGTCCCCGCAGTGGGTTGGCTGATAGCTGCCTACAACTGGCGCATTGCGTCTATTGTCATTGGCGTGTTCATCATAGTGATGGGCATTCCCATAGCCGCGCTTATGCGGCACAGGCCCGAACCTTACGGATATATGCCGGACGGAGAGGAACCTGATACGGATGATGAGACGGGCGAAGTTCGCAGACGTCAGCAGCCAGACCTGTCACAGGACTTCACGGCGAGGGAAGCCCTGATGACGTCGAGCTTCTGGTATCTGACTCTATCAATTGCGGCGCGCTCGCTGGTCAGCGGCGGCGTGGGCTTGCACCTTGTGCCATACTTCGTGGACCTGGGCGCGTCAGATGTGTTCGCCGCGACGCTCGCGGGCGCGGTAGGTGTCTTAAGCATACCCGGAAGGTTCGGGCTGAGCGCAGTTAGCGACTATCTCAACCGCCGCTATGTGATGGCGGTGTCGCTATTTCTCATGACCATAGCCATTGTGTTCATGGCGCGAGCCACGAGCGTGACGCAGGTGTTGCCGTTCCTGGTGCTGTATGCGGCCGCGCAGGGAGGCATTTCGGTCATTCCGCAGTCACTTATTGCCGAGTACTTCGGGCGGAGGGCATACGCGACGATACAGGGATTCCGCGGCACGATTCAGATGATTGGAATCATAATTGGCCCGCTGGTGTCGGGCTATGTGTTCGATACCACGGGGAGCTACGAGTGGGCGTTCATGGGGTTCGGCGCGGCGTCACTGGTATCGCTGGGGCTGGTGCTGCTTATGAGGCCGCCGAAGAGACCTCATCGAGCGGGGCAGAGGCGCTACCGGGGCGAGTAGGCAAATCGTCGAATCTCGACCTTTTCCAACGCATCCTGCACCAGCTCATCAACGGGCAGCAGGGATTCCAGGCGGTCCACTACCCTGGGGCTACCCTTCGTAACCGGATGGCGCGGCACAAACAGGGAGCAGCAATCCTGATCCGGGATGATGGATATAGGGAATGTGCCAATCTGCCGCGCGATGTCAATGATGTCATTCTTGTTCGATCCGATTAGCGGGCGAAGTATGGGCATCTGCGCCGCCGCATCCACTATGGCGATGTTTTCCAATGTCTGAGACGCAACCTGCGCCAGGCTCTCGCCGGTCACCAGCGCCGCGATGCCCTGCTGCAGCGCCAGCGCCTCGGCTATGCGTACCATGAATCGTCTGTACAGGACGACTCTGTACGGTGGCGGGACTTCTACGATGATGCGCTGCTGCACACCGGCAAAGGGCACGAGGAACAGCTCGGCATCGTACTGGTAGCGCGTCAAGATTTCGGCTAATTCCCCTGCTTTCTCGATGGAAGATGAGTCCACCAGCGGGTGGCTGTGGAAGTGGACGAGTTTCACGCGGCTGCCGCGCCGCATCATCTGCCATGCGGCGACCGGCGAGTCTATGCCGCCTGACATCAACGCCATTGTCGTGCCGCTGGAATCGACCGGCATGCCGCCGGGTCCCTGGATGGGGTCGAAGTAAACGAGCATGCCGTCATTCACCACATCGATGAATACTTCCAAGTCTGCGCCCTTCAGGCGCACCTTTGCGCCGGTTAGCTCTTCCACGAAAGAGCCCATCTCGCGGTTGATAGCGTCGGACTTTATGGGGAAGCGCTTGTTAGACCGATGCGCCGTGATGCGGAAGGTATCGAATTGGTGCGTCTTTAGCTCGGAGCGGAGCAGCTCTTTTACGGCGTCCAGTTCCGCGGCGACCTTGTACGCGAGATAGAACTTGGCGACGCCCATGCAGTCGCCGACACGCTGGCGCACCGTGTCCCAGTCGGCGTCTTCGCGCAGCGCGAGGCATATCATCAAGTGCTGTTGCCACACGCGCTCGACACCTGTGCCCTTGATGGCGCGGCGCAGGTTGCTCGCCAGACGCCGAATGAACATAGGGCGGTTATTGCCCTTCAGGGCGGGCTCGTGGAACTTTACGACTACGAGGCGTTTCTTCATAATCAGCATTTTAGCGCAGTTGCCGAAATGCTGCCACGAATCGATCTTGGAACGAGGCGCGCCGGTAGCTGCTCTACTCTCCGTAGTACCCTGAACCGAATATTAAGCCGTCGTGCCTTATAACCCAGGAGCGCTTCGTTTCCTCCGCGTCGGTTGCGGGATTTACCCAGGCGTATTCAACCCAGTGTCCGGCCTGTGTCGCTTTCGCCAACTCTTTGCCCCACTCATAGCCGTCTTGACCTACGAGGTCTTTGATGTCGGTGGTGCCCACCAATGACGGTGACGGAGCGTGGGATAGGACCAGATCGTCCTCATCTACGATGTAGATGTACCATTGACCATCAACGCTGTCCGCAGTGTTGTAGTAGGCGATCGTAGCTTCGCGCCCATCGGACTTGTAGCGGCTTATCGCGCCGTTCACCAGATACTTGGTGTACTCGGCGGGTTCGGTGTACCAGCCGGAGCCGAAGAGCAGGCCGTCGTGCTCCATAAGCCAAGTATGCTTCGACTCCAGTGCATCGGTCGCGGGATTTACGAAGACATAAGATACCCACCTGCCCTCGTCGGTTACGGTTGCGAACGCCTCGCCATAAGCGTAGCCGGTGGCATCTATCCTCTCCGGCGGGTCTATATTCACCAGCTCAGGGCGCGTGCCGTTGGCAAGAGTACGAAGGTCGTCCGCCTGCAGGATGAAGACATACCATTGTCCGTCTACGCTTTCGGGCGTGTTGTAGTAGTCGATGGTGGCGTCGCTGCCCTCGGCGCTATAGCGTGTTATAGCCCGATCAACCAGCGAACGCGCATACGTCGAGGGGTCATCTTCCAACGACACGTCGCGCTCGTACCAGCCTGAGCCGAATATCAGATTTTCGTGGCGCACGGTCCAGGCGCGCTTGCGCTGGTAGTTGAAGTCGTCTGCAGGGTTCTGATATACGAAGTCAATCCACTTGCCGACTTCGTCCACCGTTACGAACTCGGCGCCGTAATTCTTTCCGGTTATGTCCGTTCCCAGCGTGCCCCTGATGTCCATACCTATGTTGCCCGGGAATGCAGGATTCACGATTACTTCGTAGTTTTCGTCGAGCACGAAGAGGTACAGGTCTCCGTTTACGCTCGCCATAGTGCTGTAGTAGTCGAGCGTCGCCTGGCGTCCCTGTGAGTTGTAGCGGCGTATCGCTTCTTCAACGTAAGCCTGCGTATATGAGGGGGCGACGGCTTTTTCCAGCCAGTCCAGGCGCGAAAGAGCGTCGTCGAGTTCCGTTGATCCGCCTGATGATACTGCGCCCTGAAGTTCCATCAGTTGGGCGCGGAGTGCGCCTAACTCGGTGTTGATTGCTTCCGTGGACTCGTCGCTATCAGAGATTGCGTCACGTATGTCCGCGAGAGATGCGGCGATGCCAATTATGTTCTCGTTGTTGCCGGCGTCGTTGTCCACGAGACTATTGAGTTCGGCCAGGTTGGACTGGTTGTCCCTGACTGCCGCCCTCAGTTCGGTGTCGTCATAACGATCATCCCGCGAAGCCAGGCTGCGGAGATCGTCCATGTCCGCGGTCAACTTTGCGGCATCGGCGGCTTCCTGCTGGCGGGCGGTGGCGACTTCTACCTGCAGGTCGCCGACCTGGGTTGTAAGCCATTCTATCCGGGTATTCTGCGCCGATTCGCTTGTCACGAGACTGCGAACAGATTCCGCAGTGCCCTCATCAATATCACCGCCAGATGCGTTGAACGCCAACACCAGGGCAATCACCGCTATGACGACCGCGGGGATGCCAAGGGCCATGCTTACGATTGTTGTTTTCTCCATCTCACGCCTCCAATGCAGTCAGAGCTGCCAGCATCCGAATGGCACTAAGGATCAAAACCATTCAATACAATCAGATTAGCGCACTAGTGTTTGGTCTAACAACTAGTTTATGAGACAGAAATCGTTCATTTATTGTGGCCTTGGCAGATATTGTGGTTTGGGCGGAACTAGGCCGACAGACCGTGCCTTGGATTGGTGTGAGAAAGCACGGCGGTGTTCACGAGGTTGTCGGGCATCTGCCCCTGCAGAACAGAGGCAACTTCTCCGGCAGCGCGCTCTTCGAGTTCCAGGACAGCTTCCTGCGAGAAGAATGCTACATGCGGAGTGATAAGCACATTGTCCAGCTTCAGCAGCTTGTAGTCCGGCGACGGATGGGCGTCCACCAGCACATCCAGCCCCGCGCCGCCGATGCTGCCGGACTGAAGGGCGGCGTATAGGGCTTCCTCGTCAATCAGCGGGCCGCGAGCGCAGTTAATCAGGAAGGAGTCGTCTTTCATGAGAGCCAGCTCCGCCTCGCCGATGAGGTTCTCGGTATCCGGCGTCAGCGGGGAGTGGAGCGTAACGAAGTCTGATTCCCGCAGGAGTGTCTCCATATCGACGGAGCGGGCGCCCGCCTCGGAAGCCTGCTCAGCGGAGACGTAAGGATCGTAGGTCAGGATATCGAAGCCGAATGCCAGTGCCTTAGCACAAACGGCCCTGCCTATCCTGCCGAAGCCAACAACGCCCAGCTTCTTGCCGCGCAGCCGCATAATTCGCATCGTAAGAGGTACGCTACCCCAGCCCGCGCCCTTGACCGAGTTGTCGAAGAAGGATATGCGGCGATTCCAGTCGAGCAACAGCCCCATAACATGGTCGGATACTTCATCTACGCAGTAGTCGGGGACGTAGGTGACGGCGATGCCAAGCTCGGTTGCGGTGTCCACCGCGATGTTGTCAACACCTACACCGTAGCGCCCGATGACGATGCAATTCTCTGCGGCGCGCACAACCTTGTCCGTAACCTGCGCGAAGCAGGTCAGTATGCCGTCAACATCTTTTGCAAGTGCGGCGAGGGTGTCTTCTTCGCCGTCGGGCGCGACGACAAGTTCAGCGCCGATCTTCGCCAGAACTGCTCGCTCCGGCTCGACCGAAGGCCAGACATAATCGGTTACGAGAACTTTGAATGGCATTGTGTTCTCCTATTTCGCATGAGCTTCGGCCCCAACTCATCAGTGTCGGTAATCTGCAATCCATCCGCAGACGAACTTACACTGGGATACCACTGAGCCGATGGCTGTTGTCTTCCTTATCTTAATCTTAGTGTGAAGGACCGTCGCCCCTTCACAATACGAAGTCTTCTCTTGCCTTTGTTCTTCTCCTGCTGCAATCTCTCGGCAAGCCATGTGTTGACCAGAGTTTCCGGGTTGACGTGCCGTTTCCGCGCCGCCTCCTTGACCTCTGAGTGAACCTCAGGTATCAGGGACACACGATTTCGCACGACATTGCTGACCTCGACTTCAACCTCATGAATCTGATCCTCGTAGTCGGCTATGCTGTGCGTGTCCCAGAACTCCGCAATCTCTTCTGTACTGCTTGCTTTCGAGATGCTGCTTAACTGTTTATCTCCGTCTTGCATAGAGCCTCCTCTCTGACCTGGTCATGTCTCTGGCGCTCAGAATGAGACCAACATTGCACCGCTTGCGAATGAAAAACACTATCAGGTATCGTCCCGATTCGGTTTGCCCACTTACTGAATACACATCTTCATTGCGTCTCTCACCCTTCTCGATGAAGTGATAAACGGGGCGTTCACTAAAGAACACCTCCTCCACTTCGTACTGAGTGACATGATGCTTGACCGAAATCTTGTCTATTACATTAGATTGCCAGATGAAATCATAAATGTCCATTAAAGGAATACCGCTCGATTTACTCGGTGATTGCGACTCTTTCAGTCAGAAGAAGGAACTTTCATTGGATTGAACATGCATCCTTCCACGAAGATGTCGAAGAAATCGGGAGTGGTTTCGAGTTCAATATGCTGTATTGACTGCACCAACTGCTCCATGCGGGCGCGCAACTTGCCGGAGAGTAGCATGATTGTCGCGCCTTCAAGCGATGCGTTGCCCACTTTGACGATTCGCTCTTCCGGGATATTGGCGACGAATCCGATGTTGACCGCGCTTGCTACATTGATGTAGTTCGCAAAGCCGCCCGCCAGATACAGCTTCGAGATGCCCTCAAGTGGGACGCCATAGTTTCGCAGCACAATGTACTGCCCGGAGTAGTTGGCAGATTTCGCCTGAGCAAGGGCGCTGATGTCTGCCCGTGACAGCGACATTCCGGTCTCCGGCACGAATGGGAATTCGCGTTCACCGTTATTGAATGCGCCCAATTCGTTCATTTTGCCGGTACGCCGCAGCTCGGACAGCAAATCCACCAGCCCAGAACCGCAGATTCCCTGTGGAGGTGCATCGCTGATGGTGCGATAGGCGACATTGTCTTCACTGAGCGCTACACTCTCGACCGCACCGTCGTAGCCGGGCATGCCGTGGCGTACCTGACCGCCTTCAAATGCGGGACCCGCCGGACACGAAGCTGACATCAGGCGGTGCCGATTGCCCAGCACTACTTCTGTATTCGTTCCCACATCCACTAGCATCACGACTTCCTCTTCCTCATCTATTCCGACCGCAAGCATGTCGGCGGCGACATCCGCGCCCACATGCGAGCCGATGAGGGGTCCGCCGTACACATTCGCATTGGGGAAGACGCGCAGTCCGATGTCAGACGCCTTCACATTGAGCGCCGTCGTCTCCCGCCTGCCATCAAGCATTTCAAGTTCTGTGAGAGATTTGTAGGGACGCTCACCTATCGGCTGCACATCGAAGCCGAAGAATATATCGCGCATGGTGGAATTGCCGACTACGACTATTTCATAGATGCGCCTGCGATGAAAATTCAGTCGCCTGCAGAGGTCGCCTATCTCGAAGTTGACCGCAGAAAGCATTACCTGTTGCAATTCGCCCGGATAGTCGCCGCCGTCATAAGAGATGCGGTGCATTATGTCGCTGCCGCCGAATCGCTGAGGGTTCTCGAACGAGGCAGTACCCAGTATATCTCCGGACTCAAGATCGAGGAGATTTAGCACGACGGTTGTGGTGCCAACATCAATCGCGACGCCGTACACCTGCCCGCGATAGTCGTCAATGCGCGTGTCGCCGAAGAACACGCCGTCACCGACGCGCCTCGTCAGGGGATCTATATCAATGCCGCGGCGCACTGAGCGCGTCAGAATTCGCGGCTGGCGGCGCAGCACCGCGAACTCCACATCCGCATCGGCATCAAGGATAGTCGCCTGGCAAGCGAGTCGGTAGTCCTCGCGCAGGAACGCCTCCGCTTCCGTGAGAGGAGAGAGCGCGTCAATGCCGCGCTTGATCTCGACGATGCACTCGTGGCACTCTCCCGTTCTGCCACAAGATGTGGGCACGCGCACGCTGAGGGCGTCAGCATAGTCAAATATGCTTCTGCCAACATTGGATTGCAAGGTGCGACCGTCGTAGTTCAATGGAGCCATGCGAGTATCTTATCACGAAGAAGTGGCGCGGCGAGACAGGCGATTCTCAAGTAATTCGGCTCTTGGCCCGCTGTGGGGAATCCGTGGAGTCATCTTGCGGCGCGGCTTTGGAGGTTGTTTATCAAGGCGGCAAATGCTATACTGCAAGACGAAAGACTTGTCGAGAGCCTTGCGCATCGGCGGGCGCGGAAAATGTGCTTTGTGGGAAGTGGGCTAGTCCCACTTTCTTTGTTAAAGGGGACTGAGGAAAAGCGGTATCAGGAGGTGGTTGCAGTATGAAAAGTGATTTTATCGTCGCTTTAACACAGCTCGCCGCAGAGCGCGGCCTTCCCAGAGAGACTGTGCTTTCCGCTATTGAAGATGCGTTGGTCTCAGCCTACAGGAAGGACAGCATCGCCGACGGTCAGAACATCACCGTGAAGCTGGATCCCGGCTCAGGTGATGTAACGGTGAATATCCTGAAGACCGTCGTGGACGATGTCACCAACGACAAGGCGGAGATTACGCTGCCGGACGCCCAGAAAATTGTCCAGGACGCTCAAATAGGTGAGGTCATCACCACAGAAAGCTTTCCGCACATGCCGGGTCGCATTGCCGCGCAAACTGCCAAGCAGGTGGTGATGCAGCGACTACGCGACGCAGAGCGAGAGGTTGTGTTCAAGCAATTCGAGGACAAAGAGGGCGAGGTTTTCCTGGTTACGCTCCAGAAGATTGAGCCGCGTCATATTACGGTTGACCTGGGGCGATCCGAAGCCATTATGCCCATCAGCGAGCAGGTGCCTTCTGAGCGCTATCGCAGCAATACCAAGATGCGCGTGCTTCTCAAGTCAGTGGAGCGCACCCTCAGGGGACCAGAGCTTATCGTCTCCCGCGCCGATAACACGCTGCTCAGGCGACTTTTCGAAATGGAAGTGCCTGAGATTTTCACCGGCGCGGTTGAAATAGAGGCGATTGCAAGAGAACCAGGTTCACGCAGCAAGGTTGCCGTGCGTGCCCGTCAAGACGGTGTGGACCCTGTCGGCTCATGCGTGGGGCTACGTGGTGTACGAATACAGAACATTGTCAACGAACTGCACGGCGAGAAGATTGATGTCGTGGAGTGGAACAAGGAAGTTCCCATTTTCATCGCCAATGCTCTCAGTCCTGCGCAGGTGATGAAAGTAGAACTGAACCTTGACGACGGGACTGCAATGGCAGTTGTGCCTGATAGGCTACTTTCCCTCGCAATCGGACGGGAAGGCCAGAACGCCAGACTCGCCGCTCGATTGACCGGCTGGAAGGTGGATATCAAGAGCGACGTCGAGTACCAGGTCGAATTTCAGGAGCGCACCAGGCTCCAAGAAGAAGCCAGGGCCGCCGCCGCCGTTATCACAGCCGCAGAGGCGGAGATCGAAGAAGCGCAGGCAGCCGCAGCCGCAGTTGTTGCCGCAGAGGAAATTGCGGTTGAACCCGAAGTTGCGCCCGTTCCGATTGCTGCTGAAGTTGACCAGATGGCAGAGACCATCGTGGCACAACCCGTTGCCGTAGAAGCGATTGCGGATGAAGGGGCTAGGGTTGGATTGACGGAAGTCGTCGAGGATGCCGTGCCTGCGGCAGCCGAACTTCGACCCGTGGATATCGCTGTCACGGATGACGCAGCTGAGACTGAACTTGCCGAATACGACGCCGAAGTGGAAGTCGTCGCGGATCCGGAAGCGGTCGTCGAGGCAGTAGAGCCTCTACCGATCCTTGAGCCCGTTTCGGAGAGTATCCAGGCGGCAGAAGAGGAACAGGTGACTTCTCTGCGGGACTTGCCGGAGGATATCTGGCAGGTGCGGCGCGCTCGCGTTCGCAGACCCGCACAGTCGGACGCAGACGCGCCGGGCCGCATACGCTTCGCGGAGGACATTGCTGGATTGCGTGGTGGGGTAACCGCATCACGCAACCGAAGGCGAGACGGCCCTCAAGGCCCCGGTGGAGCAAATGCAAATGCACGAGGCGGTGGCGGAAGACGGCGTAAGGCAGGCAAAAAGCGACGCTAGTAGCTAGTATATGAATGCCAAAAGGCGACATGTCCCGCTGCGAAGTTGCGTTGCATGCAGGACCAAAACGGCTAAAAGGGAGTTGCTGCGCATCGTTGCCAAGCCCGACGGAGGCATCGTATTTGACGCAGGCGGAAAGCTCTCCGGCAGGGGGGCTTATGTGTGTCCAATCTGCGCCGGCAGCTCCGAAAACATCAGAAAAGGTCGGCTGGAACATACACTTCGCACGGGCATTGCCGACGCTCAGTGGGGCGAAGTCCTGGCAGATATGCAGTCACATGTTGACTCGCCGGCGGGCTGACGAGACCCAAGCGGCAGTCCTAAGAAGGCGCATTTTAGGGGGTGCCTATGACTAACAGAACTAACGCCACGGAGTGGCAGGACCAGTACAATGGCACTTCCGGGCAGGACGAGTACGATGAAGAGTACGACGACGACTACGAGCTGGAACCACTGGAGGTTCCGCTTGCTATAGCTGTGCATGACCTTGCTGAGCTGATGGAGACAACTCCTATTGAAGTTATCAAGGAGTTCATGCGCGGTGGCTATATGTTCTCGATCAACGAGGTTGTCGGACACGACTTGGTTGCAGGGATTGCACCGTCATTCGGATTTGAAGTGCTGTCCGTCGTAGAAGAGCGCGGCGCAGGTTCCATCGTGCCGTCAACTGATGACGTCGATCCCGCCTTGCTCGAAGATCGTCCCCCTGTCGTTACCATCCTGGGACACGTTGATCACGGCAAGACGACTTTGCTTGACACAATCCGCAAGACCAACGTCGTAGATGGCGAAGCAGGTGGCATTACGCAGCACATAGGCGCGTATCAGGTTACCTACGACGGCAATCTGATCACGTTCCTGGACACGCCGGGACACGAAGCGTTTACGGCGATGCGCGCGAGGGGTGCGCAGGTGACCGACATCGCGGTGCTTGTCATTGCCGCGGATGACGGCATCATGCCGCAGACCGAGGAGGCGATCAACCATGTGAAGGCTGCAGAGGTTCCCATCGTCGTAGCCATAAACAAGATTGACCGGCCCGAAGCCGACCCTGAGCGTGTGAAGCGCCAGCTTGCAGAGCGCAACCTACTCGTCGAAGATTGGGGCGGTGATGTCATCGCGCTGCCCGTGTCGGCGCTAACGGGCGACGGCGTGAATGAACTGCTTGACAACCTTGCGATCGTCGCAGAGGTCAGCGAGCTTAAGGCTAATGTCGGCAGGCAAGCCAGGGGTGTAGTTGTCGAGGCGCGCATAGACCGCAGCCGAGGAACTGTCGCAACCGTTCTGGTGCAAGCCGGAAAGCTGCATGTCGGGGACAATATCGTCGTCGGTAATTTTCGTGGGCGCATTCGCGCGATGCAAACGGACAGCGGGGAACCCGTGAAAACGGCTATGCCCTCGCAGCCCGTCGAGATTCTGGGCATCAGTGGCGTACCTGAGGCGGGCGACATCCTGGAGGTCGCCAAAGACGAGCGATCCGCGCGCCAGCTTGTCGAGGCACGTATTCGCCAGTCATATATGAAGCGAGCCGCAGGTCCAACCATGGAAGATGTGCATACTCGTATTGCCGCAGGTGAGGTCAAGGCGCTCAACCTGATAATCAAGACCGACGTGCAAGGCACCGTCGAGGCTGTTAAGGGCGCGCTGAACGGGCTGAACTCAGAGCAGAGCAGAGTCAATATTGTTCATATTGCGAGCGGCACAATCACCGAGAGCGATGTGTTGCTTGGGATGGCGTCTAAGGCGATCATCGTTGGCTTCAACACCGAGCCGGGGCAGGG
The DNA here is from genome assembly GCA_965225795.1 of Dehalococcoidia bacterium. Lineage (GTDB taxonomy): Bacteria > Chloroflexota > Dehalococcoidia > Lucifugimonadales > JADFKI01 > Bin90. The sequence continues at coordinate 11,931 of OZ245324.1, forward strand.
TGCGATGGCACTCGCCAATCAGGAAGGCGTAGAGATTCGCCATTACAATATCATCTATAACCTTCTTGAGGATGTGGAACTCGCGCTCACGGGCCTACTCGAACCCGTTTACAGGGATGTAACTGAGGGGTATGCCACCATCCGAGCTATCTTCGGTGTGGGCAGACGCTTGAAGGTCGCAGGCTTTTATGTGAATGACGGCCAAATCCAGCGGAGTTCTACGATACATGTGCTGCGCGGCGGGCAGAATATCTACAAGGGCTCAATCTCCAGCCTCAAGCACTTTAAGGACGATGTGCGCGAGGTCAATATCGGCTTCGAGGGCGGTCTGATGCTCGAAGGCTTCAACGGTTTTGAAGAAGGCGACATTCTTGAGGCTCACCGCTCGGAGCGCGTTCGCTAGCTGAGTCTTAGCCCTTCCCTTATGCCTCTTCCCAATTGGGGGCTACGGTGAGGGCGAGCCACTCTCAGTAGTACCACTTGCAACCAAAGGTTGAGGTCCCCCCATGTCTCGTCGGATTGAACGCGTCAATATGCTCGTGCGCCAAGAGATCAGCCAAATCATGGCTGTCGAGATGAACGACCCGCGCCTGTCCACCCTCATCAGCATTACAGAAGTGCGTACATCATCTGATCTTCGACGCGCCAAGGTCTATTTCAGCGTGCTGGGCGACGAAAATACCAAGCAGAATGTGCTCGCCGCCATGGAGAGCGCGGGTGGATTCATTCATCGCACTATGAAACGCAACTTGAAGCTCAAGTTCGCTCCTGTCCTGTCGTTTGAACTCGACGAATCAATAGAGCAGGGCACCGAAATGCTCGATCTGATCAGCCGCAATGCGCCGAGGGACATCTCCGAAGAAAAGATTAGCTGATGGCAAGTTCGCAACAGCCGAGAATTGATGGCATCCTGAACATCGACAAGCCGTATGGCATAACCTCTATGGATGTCGTGCGCCGCCTGAAGCGGGCATCAGCGCAGCGGCGTGTAGGGCACGGCGGCACGCTTGATCCAATCGCCACGGGCGTCATACCGATTTGCTTTGGGCAGGCGACGCGCCTGATGGAGAATGTGGTGGGAGGGTCCAAGACCTATCTCGCAACCGTTGAGCTAGGTGCGTCTACGGACACATACGACGCGCTTGGCGAGATAACTGAACGGCGCGACACTTCTGGTATTACCATAGGCGATTTGGAGCGCGCAGTCTCGACGTTTGCCGGAGAGATCCAACAGGTGCCCCCGATGTACAGCGCGCTCAAGCGTGATGGCAAGCGTCTTTACGACTTGGCGCGAGCCGGCGTCGAGGTCGAGCGCGAACCCCGCCCCGTTATGGTGCATAACATCGCCTTGAATGACTGGGCGCCCCCTGTGGCAACGCTTCAGGTGGACTGCGGCAAGGGCTTTTACATGCGTTCCCTTGCGTACGACCTCGGGCAGGCATTGGGCTGCGGCGGTCATCTGAAGACGCTTGCCCGCCTGAGATGCGGCATATTCACGGTCTCGGATGCTTTGTCCCTCGAAGAAGCCGAGGAGCGCTTCGCCGACGGGAGCTGGCGTGAAGTCATCCATTCGCCGGATGCGGTTCTGGGTGAAATGCGCGCCCTGATCGTGGGCAACCGCCTTGAGGAAATGATACGCAACGGCCGGGCGTTCACCGAAGGGGGGGCGTCTTCGAAGGCGCAGTCCGGGGAACGCTGCCGCGTTTATGCAACCGACGGGCGCTTCCTTGCGATTGTCATTTTCGACGCCGAACTGCGGCAATGGCAGCCTGACAAGGTGTTTGGGTTGAACTATGCTGAACCTATTGGCGTCTTCTAACACTTGACCGAGAGTCAACTCGGACATACAATACTTATTTGTAACTAAGATTGATTTCATCACAGAGATCATCGTGAGAATACCATGTATGCAATAGTGAACACAGGCGGCAAGCAGTACCGGGTGGAACCCGGCGACACGGTGCGCGTGGAATCCTTGCCCGGCGATCAGGGCGACCTGATTGAGCTTGAAGATGTGCGCCTCCTGTCGGACGACGATGGCGAGGTAACACTTGGCGCGCCCAACGTTGACGGCGCGAAGGTTACGGCTGAGGTCGTGGCGCAGGGTCGGGGCAAGAAAGTCATCGTCTTCAAGTACAAGGCGAAGACTCGCTACCGCAGGAAGCAGGGTCATCGACAGAATTTCACTGAACTGCGCGTTACCGACATTTCATATAACAAGGATTAAGGGGTAAGTGAGATGGCACATAAGAAAGGCGGCGGCAGCACACGTAACGGGCGAGATAGCAACTCTAAGAGACTCGGCGTAAAGCATTACGACACTGAGTTCGTTACGGCAGGATCCATCATTGTGCGGCAGCGCGGTACGCGCATCCACCCCGGCAACAACGTCGGCGTGGGTAGAGACCACACGCTTTACGCTCTCATTGACGGCAAGGTCAAGTTCGAGCACAAGACCCGCGACAAGAAGCGCGCGAGCGTGTACGCCTAAATCGGCGTAACGTACGGAGGAAAAGCGAAGTGAAACCGGACATCCATCCGACATACTATCCCGAAGCGCAGGCGGTATGTTCCTGCGGTTCGATTTATACAACCGGCTCGACGAAGCCCAATTTTCGGGTTGAGATATGCAACCAGTGCCACCCGTTTTTCACGGGAGAGCAGCGCATTATCGACACTGAGGGGCGTGTGGAGCGCCTGATGCGCCGATTCAACTTGCAGCAGCAGTAACAAAGTATCGGAAAGACACAGCACATCATTCGCAGGGGTGGGTATGCTCACCCCTGCTTTTCGTTATCATAGAGGAAGCATGAGCACAGACCAGACGCCTACCTACGGCGGTCAGGCCGTCATAGAAGGCGTGATGATTCGAGGACAGCGCAACATCGCCGTCGCTGTGCGCCGTCCGGACGGCAGCATTGCTACAATGTGTCACCCGCTCACGCCGCTTTTCACGGGCAGGCTGCGGCGTATCCCCCTAGTGCGTGGTGTCATTGCGATGGCTGAGACTCTGACGCTCGGCATGCGCGCGCTGAGCTACTCCGCCAATGTCGCAGCAGAAGCCGAGGGCGAGGAAATCGGCAAAGGTTCGATGGCAGTTATGATGCTGGTATCCCTGAGCATCGCCATCGGCATCTTCTTCCTGGTGCCAGTGCTTGCAAGCGACAGGCTGGAGGGGCTGCTAGGCTCGAGCCTTCTGGCGAACATCGCGGAAGGTATCATTCGGCTCGCGCTGTTCCTGGGCTACATCCTGCTGATAAGCCGCATGAACGACATAAGGCGCGTGTTCATGTATCACGGCGCGGAGCATATGACCGTTCACGCGCAGGAGCGCGGCGACCCGCTGGAAGTGGAGCATATCCGCAAGTACCCGACCGCTCACCCGCGCTGCGGCACGGCGTTCCTGCTGGTCGTGATGGTGGTGGCAATCATCGCCTTCATCTTCGTCGGGCGCGAACCATTCTGGTGGCTGATCGTGTCGCGAGTCGTACTGGTTCCGTTCATAGCAGCGGTGAGCTACGAAGTCATACGCTTTAGCGGACGCCACGCCGGTAATCCGCTTGTAGGCCTTATTACCGCTCCAAGCCTCGCGCTTCAGTCGCTCACCACTCGGCAGCCTGATGACGACCAGATCGAAATCGCAATCACAGCTATGGAGCAGGCGCAGGCGGCGGACAGCGCTCCCGAACTTGCAGAGTCTTCACTGTAACGACTGCAACCCGTGCCCTAATCCGGTAGGGGGCCAGTTTGTCTTGCAAGTCCGCACGCAAACCTATCCGGCGCGCTCTCGCAGCACTTCCCATACATCTGCGGGCCTCGCTCCTGACACCGACAGCAGCACCAGCGCGTGGTAGAGCAGGTCTGCCATTTCTTCAGCGACCTGTTTCCCATCGCCTTTGACGCCAGCAATCGCCGCTTCCCCTGCCTCCTCTATCACCTTTTGCGCTATACGGGCAGCGCCACCCTCGAAAAGGCTGGTAGTGTAGCTCCCTTGCGGCATGGCTTGCTTGCGATCCTGAATCGTGGCGAAGAGGTCCTCCAAGACGCCGGGACCCGTGTCCTCGCGGTAAAACTCCGGGAAATCTTCAATTGGCGTGAAGAAGCAGTTGGATTCGCCCGTATGGCAGATGGGCCCATCAGGCTCTACCTGCAAGATCAGCGTGTCACCGTCGCAATCTACCGCTGCGGACTTCACGCGCATGTAGTTGCCAGAAACCTCGCCCTTGTGCCAAAGGTCCGAGCGGCTGCGGCTGAAGAACCAGACTTCGCCGCCTTCCAGGGTGCGCTTGAGTGAGCCGGGATTCATGTATCCCAGCATCAGCACTTCGCCGGTGTTCACATTCTGCGCGATCGCAGGCACCAAGCCCTTTTCGTCCAATTTTACTTCTGCCATGTCATTCACCTAGCTTAATTCTTAATCCGCAACGATGCTGGGTCGAATCGGTATATCTCTGCCAAACAGATATTCCTTGACCACAGGAATCGGATATGTGCCGTAGTGGAAAATACTCGCGGCAAGCACCGCGTCGGCTTTGCCCTCGGCGAGCGCGTCATAGAGATGATGCGGTTCGCCCGCGCCGCCGCTTGCGATCAGCGGTATCGTGACGCTCTCGGATATGGCGCGAAGTAATTCTAGGTCGTAGCCCGTCTGCTGACCGTCAGTGTCCATGCTTGTGACCAGCAGTTCGCCCGCTCCAAGCTCAGCTACCTTCCTAGCCCACTTCACGGCGTCGATGCCCATTGGCGTGCGCCCGCCATGCACATATACCTGCCAGCCGGAATGCTCGTCCAGCGCGATGTCATTGGCGACTTCTACTGTCAAACCCTTCGCAACCTGAAAGTTGACCTCACCTATCTCGTATTCGGGTGTGACACGCTTGGCGTCGATAGCCACCACGATGCACTGTGAGCCGAAGAATGCTGATGCCTCCGCTACGAGGGCGGGATCGCTGACGGCGGCTGTGTTGAGCGACGCCTTGTCCGCTCCAGCTTCCAGCATGCGGCGCACATCCGCTACATTGCGCAACCCGCCGCCCACCGTCAGAGGTATGAACACCTCTTCTGACACCTGCTTTACCACATCAATGATGATGTCGCGGTCGTCCGAGCTTGCGGTGATGTCAAGGAAGACCAGCTCGTCGGCTCCCTGCCTATCGTAGAAGCGCGCGAGATCCGCGGGATCGCCGGCGTCTCGTATGTTCACGAAACTAACGCCCTTGACGACTCTGCCTTTGTCGATGTCCAGGCACGGAATTATCCGCTTTGTCAGCATTTTCTATCCAGATTGTTTAGATTGTGGCGCGGTCAGTTTGGTGGCAGTTACCGGATGTCTTTTCCGCAAAAGGAAAGTATGCCCACGCGGGCGCTATCCGTGCCTATTGCCAATGACGGCGATTGCTTCACGCAGGTTGATGTCACCCGTGTATATTGCCCTGCCGACGATCGCAGCTTCAGCGCCAAGGTTCGCCAGCCGTTGCAGATGCGCCACGGTTGCAATGCCACCGGCCGCTATCAGATGAATTCCGGCTTCTTGACTTGCTAGTTCGCCAATGGCTTCGAAATTAGGCTCCGTGAGCGTGCCATCGCGTGATATATCGGTGTACAGAAAGCGCTCTACGCCCTTCGCTGCCATGTCCGCTACAAGGTCGGTTGCGAGCGCGTCGGTGCCCTGCAGCCAACCGTGGAGCGCTACCCGCCCATCCTTCGCATCAACGCTGACTATCACTCGCTCGTTCCCGATTTCGCTCAGCAGCGTACTGATCAGGTCTGCATCCTCAACCGCTGCCGTGCCTAGCATAATTCTGCTGACACCTGCGTCAATCGCTGCGTGCGCCGTGTCCATGTCGCGGATGCCGCCTCCCAGATGAACGGGAACGCCAGCAGCAGATGATATGCGCTCTACGGCCGCTAAGTTCGCCGGGCTTCCGTCGCGCGCGCCATCGAGGTCAACGATGTGCAGCCTAGTTGCGCCCATGTCCACCCAGCGCAGCGCGGTTTCAAGCGGATCGTCGGAATAGATCGTTTCCTGCGCGTAGTCGCCCTGGTACAGCCTGACGCACTTGCCGCCGCGCAGGTCTATTGCCGGGATTACCTCCATGCCGCTGCCTTCCTGTTTGCATCAACGAGTGTCAAGAAATTACGGTACAGCCGCAGCCCGACCGCGCCGCTCTTCTCCGGGTGAAACTGCACGGCTGCCACATTGTCCCACGCGACCGCGCTGCAAAAGTCGATGCCGTAATTCGTGACGCCCGCGACTATGTCCTTGTCCTCGGGGTCGGCATAGTAGCTGTGCACGAAGTAGAAGTAGGAGTCGTTCGGGATTCCTTCGAAGACGGGATGTTGTATTGACAGGGAGACGTTGTTCCAGCCCATGTGCGGAATCTTCAGGCCGACCTGATCCGTTTTTTCGGGAGGCAGACGCTTTGTTCGCCCCTTCAGGATCGCCAGACATGGCTCCTCGCCCTCTTCAGAGGACTCCAGAAGGAGTTGAAGCCCAAGGCATACACCCAGAAAGGGCTTACCGCTGTCAATCGAATGCCTGATGATTTCGAAGAGGCCGCGCTCGCGGATGCTGAGCATGGAGGCGTCGCACGCGCCCTGCCCGGGGAAGACCACGCCATCTGCGGCGCTTATGTCCTCTGCGTCGGCTGTGATGCGGGCAGTCGCGCCGCATTCTTCCAGTGCCTTTTGCACGCTGCGCAGATTGCCGGCCTTGTAGTCAATTATTGCTATACTTGGCGCTATGCTTGGCTGCATCGGCCTCTACCCGTCGGTCCCCTCATCCAAGCGCGTGCCAGTTACGATGTCCATCGGCAGTGCTCGGTCCTCGAAGCGCGCGAGCATGAAGAGTAGGTCTGCGAGACGGTTCACATAGCGCAGCAGCTCGTGGTTCGGGAGGAGATCCTGCTGCTGCAATCCGACGATGCTACGCTCTGCTGCCCGCAGCGCGCTCCTTGCCAGATCCAGCGCGCCGGACGCTGCAGATGCCCCGGGGATTATGAACTTGGGCGGCAGTTCCACCTGTGCGCTCAGCTCGTCTATCAGGGTCTCCAGACGATCCACATTCTCGGCGGTGATGGCGTGGAAGTTGGACTTGTAATGCTCATAGTTATCTACATCGGTGGCTAGTTCGCCGCTCAGGGTGAACATCTCGCGCTGCACCTGAAGTAGAATCTCCTTGACGCGCGCATCCTGTGACAGCGCGCGAGCAAGTCCCATAGCTGATGTGGCAAAGTCGGCCTCGCCATAGGCAACGCAGCGTGGATCGTTCTTCGGCACGCGCCCGCCGAAGAGCAGGCCCGTCTCGCCCGCATCGCCCGACTTGGTGTATATTTTCATCGTCATGTATTTGCCCCTTGTTCGTGAACGCCGAGACAAGCGCATTATATCAGCAATGCCCTGCTACTTATACAGATACAACCTAGGACAGATACAACTTTACACAAATATAACCTGACACAAAAAGAGCCGGACACCCGGGGGCATTTCACCGAGCGTCCGCCTAGCGCTTATCTACTGCGCCTGGAGGGCTTTAGCCTTCCTTGATCTCCAATCGCCGCGCCTTGACCGCCTCATCCTTGGGGAAGGTCAGCGTGAGCACACCATGCTTGTAGTCGGTCGCCGCCTTGCCGACATTGAGAGTATTCGGCAGGCGCAGGGCGCGGTACAGCTTGCCTGCCCTGCGCTCGCGGATGACGAACGAAGAGTCGTTGTCGCTCGGCGTCTCCGCGTTGATGGTCAAGACACCATCCTCAACAGTGACGTCGATTTCATCGGGAGCAACTCCCGGCATCGTGGCGCGCAGCACTACGTTGTCGCCATCCTGCATCAGGTCGATAGGGATCGCCAGCGCCGCTCGAGGTGGCCATCGCCGTCGCCTTGCTAGGCGCGGGTGAGCAACTCGTCCAACTCTCTGAACGGGTCAATTCTCTGCATAACCATACTTGCGCTACCTCCTGTAAAATATTCTCGCCTTTCCAAGATATGAATCACTACAACTCATATACAGTGACTGTCTATATCATTTATATGGTGCGTGTATGCATCAATACTATTATGATGTACATCTCAAGGTTACGACTTTATGCGCTGCATATATGTTAAAATGAGATATGTAGCGAACGACTTAGAGAAGGATCCGTCAGATGGCAAGTGATTACTACGAGGTGCTGGGGGTACCCCGGAGCGCGGACGAGAAGGAGATACGGAGCGCCTTCAGGAAGCTGGCGCGGCAGTACCACCCAGACCTCAATCCGGGCGATGAGGCAGCGGAGCGCAAATTCAAGGAGATCAACGAGGCGAACGAGGTCCTATCGGACGCCGACAAGCGCGTTAAATACAATCGGCATGGCGATAACTGGATGCACGCCGACCGCATGGAGGCGCAGGGCGGCGGCGGCTTCAGACAAGGCACGCGCGTCGAATACGGCTACGGCGACTTGGGTGACCTTGACGACCTTCTCGGCGGCTACGGCGACATCTTCGGTGGAGCATCGCCGTACGGAGCGGGCACTCGCACACACACACGGCGGCACAGTCGCCCCGGTCGCTCCAACCACCACGACGTGCCCGTCACGGTCACGCTTGAAGAAGCATTCCGCGGCACAAAGCGAATGGTCAATGTACCCACGAAGGAAGGCGGCACGCGGCGCATCGAGGTCAGCATCCCGGCAGCAGTGGACAACGGCTCGCGTGTTCATCTATCGCTGGACGACGGAATTCAGGTCTTTCTCGTCGTCAGCCTGTCGCCCCACACACGCTTCACGCGCGAGAGCGACAACCTGTACGCCGACATCGCTGTGCCGTTCGAGGACGCCTTGCTTGGCGGCGAGGTCGAGTTCACATCGCTGAAGGGCAGGCTCGCTCTGAAAGTCCCGTCCGGCAGCGGCGACGGCAGGCGCATACGCATTCAGGGGCACGGCATGCCGATGCGCGAGTCGCCGTCGGCTAATGGCGACCTGTATGTGACGGTGAAGCCGCAGATGCCGACCTTGCTCAGCGACGACGAAAGGGTGTCGTTGGAAGAGTTCAGGCGCCTGCGGATTGCGAACGGCAAGCGAAGCTAACCTATGCGAGGCTACCATGATGCAGCAGAACGAATTAACTCTGGCTCACGACGAACCCGTATTCATTATCAGTGTCGCGGCGAGGATGCTCGGTGTGCAGACGCAGACGCTGCGGTACTACGAGCGGCAGGGGCTCATCGAGCCAGCACGGACCGGCGGCAACCAGCGTGTTTTTTCGCGCGCCGACATAGAGCGCGTGCGCCGCATTCGTGGGCTGATGGACGACCTCGGAGTCAACCTAGCGGGTGTTGAGGTTATATTGAAGCTGCTGGACAGGCTCGGCGTCTCGGAAGGCGAGATAAATCGGTTGACGAATGAAAACACACGGCTGCGTGGAGATGCGCGCCGCCCAAGTTGAAGCGCCTAATGCCCAGTGCTATAATCAAGGGACTCTGGCAAGGGGCTTTGGCAGGGAAGTTTTGGTCAGAGAGCTTGGCGCAACAGTCGGCACGCCAACATTAACCCCCGCAACGCGAAATGGGCACGCCGCGAGCTACAAGTTTCACAGGACGGAGGAACGGTCCCATATGATCGAGACGCAAGAACGAACTCAAGCCCTAACGCCCTATCAGGTACAGCGATATAGCAGACACATCATCATGCCCCAAGTCGGCAGCGTCGGCCAGCGCAAGATGCTCAATTCCAAGGTGCTTATAGTAGGCGCGGGCGGTCTTGGCTCACCCGTATCCATATATCTCACGCTTGCGGGCGTAGGGACCATCGGCATCGTCGATTTCGACACTGTTGATGTCACCAACCTTCAGCGCCAGATTCTGCACCAGAATGACGACATCGGCAGGCCCAAGGCGAAGTCCGCTTATGAGACCCTCAAGAGGTACAATCCGGATGTGAATGTGCAGATTCACGAAGAGCCCATAACCTCCGAAAACGCCTTCGACATCATTCCCGAGTACGATATCATCGTAAACGGCGCGGACAACTTCCCCGCCCGATACCTCGTCAACGACGCCTCCTACCTCAGCAACAAGCCGCTCGTGGACGGCAGCATCCTGCTCTTCGACGGGCAGGCGACCGTATACATTCCCGGACAGGGCTGCTACCGTTGCCTCTTCCCCACTCCGCCACCTCCTGGTGAGGTGCCGAGTTGCGCTGAGGCAGGTGTGCTGGGCATGCTCCCGGGACTCGTGGGCAGCATCCAGGCGGCGGAGACTGCCAAGCTCATTCTGGGCGTCGGCGAATCCCTCACCGGCAGGCTTCTGCTCATTGACGCGCTGGATATGACCTTCCGCACTGTGAAGATACGGCGCAACCCCAACTGCCCGCTTTGCGGAGATGAGGCAACCATTACCGAACTCATCGACTACGAAGCCTTCTGCGGGGTTCCGGTGCTCACCGCCGGATAACCCGTAGAACAAGGGTGTTCCACGTTTCTTCTCTGAAAAACACGCCATTTTATGGCGTGTTTTTCGGCTGTCATGGCTATCATGGCTTTAAGATACACAGAGCAGGGTCTTTTCATTGTCATTCTGAGGGAGCGAAGCGGACGAAGAATCTGAAATCCTTGCCTACGAACAAGGTCGATTCTTCAAAAGAAATTATACATTTCAACTGTTCACGAGAATAACGAAAAGACCCTGGACATTTCCCTCATTTCTGTGAATCCTATCTAAGTTCCCCCTGAGACTCCCCCCTGAGACTCCAATGAATGTCTCACTCTTAAGCCTTTCCCAATCCTCTCCATCCTGTACACCCCGTTAGCCCCCCTCCGCTCATCGTGAACTCCCGTTCGCCCTGATCCTGTCGAACCACCACTGACAGACTGACCAACTGAAAAACTGACAGACTTTCACCCTTGACAACACAAACATCCACCCTTATAATCAGAACAAATGATTGAACCTATCCACAAGCAACGGGATGCAGATACGCAGCACATCCCCATAGAAACCCTTCAGCGCATCCAGCGCATCGTCCTCGAAGAAACCCAGGGCGGCAGACGCATCATCCGCAACATCGTCGCCATCATGGACGGCAATGTCCCAGCCTGCACACCCTGGCATCAGATGGAAGCAGCAAAACTGCTCCTAAAACTCGGCTTCGAGGACGCAAGAGAAGTTCTCACATCCGCGCGTTCCAAGCGCGAGCAGACCAAGAACTCTGATGTACCGAGTGCTGACGGCGGACAGAACCCACACACAGAAAACCCGGAACACGAAAAACTCAACAAGAAGCTCGTCCGCCAAATCCGCGTGGACACCCACGACGGCACAACCATGGTCAAGTTCCTCATAGACGTCGTCGAGGGCAACGAGCCTGCCGCAAGAGTCCGCGACCGCATCGAGGCAGCCAAAGTGCTATTGCATCTCTGCTTCGACAACCCCGCGCAGCCCGACCCAGAGTTCATGATGTACTACGCTCCCTGCCACCCCGACTGCCTCTGCGTCTGCAAGGACCTGGACGAAGACCATCCGGAAGTCGTGCAGAGCCACACCCCTCCAACTGAGGAGCAGCGCGAGCAGTGGGCAAGTGAGGCGGAGATGATGGAGCGGGCAGCGGAGTCGGCAGCCCTGAAAGCGGCGCAGAAAGCCAGGGCTGATAAGGACTGGAAACTCCAGCAGTACCACTCCCCGGATACAGTTGAGGAAAGGCGCCTCGAAAGAGAAGAACTCCGCAAAAAGCGCGAACGCGAACGCAACCGCAGCCCCTAGCCAAAGCGATGAGGGTGAAAAACCCCGTTCGTGGTGAGCTTGTCGAACCACCTGACAGACTGGCCTAATCGATTTACCCTAAACAGAATATCCCGTCCATCCCTGTCAGCCCCCCGTCCACTGACGGCTGAACACATGCATACCTCTGCCCCTGTTTCTGCTTCTCAGCGCCAAACTTACCCCAGCCTACAATACTGCATGTTACATTTTCGTAAACGAATGTTAGCAAAAGTATTGACACTTGCAAATATGCGTAAGATACTGAATACCCAATGTTTGGGAACGCTCAAATTCATTGAGCGGGTTTATGTTTAAGCGCCCGAAAGGGACGGAGGCGTATATGCAGGAACAAGAGGCTCAACCCGGAATTTTTGGTGGCATCTTGGAAAAATATGCAGACGAGTTCTGGCTGCTATTTCGCGTCATTTTCGCGATATTGGTGTTTTTGCACGGAATCCAGAAGGCGTTCCTGCTGTGGGGCTTTCCCGCTGGAGCGAATCCCGGCGGACTCGGCGCCCTCTTGGACATCGCCGGGTGGGTGGAGCTTATCTCGGCGCTGCTAATCGGGTTCGGCATCCTGACGAGACTAGGCGCGGGCGCGATATGCGTAACCATGATTGTCGCTTACTTTGGCATACATGCGCGGTTAAGTGACGCTTGGCCCTGGCCGCATCTCGGATACGAGGGCGGATTTGCCGCGCACGGCGGCGAGGTGACGATACTTTGGTTCATCGTCGCGGGCATCATCGGAGTGATCGGCGGAGGCAAGTACGCTCTCGACCGCACGATCTTCAAGAAGGAAATGCTCTAGTCCACTGATAGGATTGGCAAGACAAGCCAAACATAGTTGCTGTATAGTCAATAGGGACTGGCATCACGATGCCAGTCCCTATTGTTATATTTGATGTAACGGCAATTCCTACTGAGAAGACAGTGTGCTATGGCTTTGAACCGCAGATTGATAGTGGTATCCAACCGCGTCCCGCCCAATTCCGCATTCGAGAATCAAGGCAGGGGCGAAGCGTCGGTGGGCGGCCTCGTGACGGCGGTGAAAGCCGCGATGGAGCAGAGCGGCGGGCTTTGGTTCGGCTGGAGCGGCAGAAGCAGCCGCCGCAGGGTGACCACAGGCCCCACAGTCAAGGTCTTCGGACGAATACAACTCGCAACTATGGATCTGTCCGAAGAGGAAGTGAGCCTCTACTACCTCGGTTTTTCGAACCGAACGCTATGGCCGCTCCTGCACAGCTTCCCGATGCGCGTTGTCATACGTCATGACAGCTACCGCGCATACCGCCGCATCAATCAGCGCTTCGCACAGGCGCTGTTGCCATTTCTGAGACCCGATGACCTTGTATGGGTGCAGGACTTTCATTTATTCCACCTTGGACATGAACTGCGCCGTCTGGGATGGCAGGGCAAGTTGGGCTTCTTTCTGCATGTGCCCTTCCCTTCGGCGGATGTATTCAGCATACTGCCCTGGGCGGGTGAAGTGCTGGAAGCGCTGCTGCAATACGACCTAGTGGGGTTGCACGACCAACGCTACATGCGCAACCTGATAGATTCGCTGGATGTAGAGCTTGGCGGCGAATCGAACGGCGTCGACTATAGCTACGGCGGCAAGACGGCTCGGCTGGGCGTGTTCCCTATCGGCATAGACCCCGATGCTTTCAAGCCGAGTGAGTACAGGAATACGCACACCCTCTCCGATGAACTGTCACTGGCGAACGTACCCGACCGCAAGCTGATACTCGGAGTTGACCGCCTCGACTACACCAAGGGCATCCCTCACCGCCTCCGCATATTCGAGCGACTACTGGAACGGCATCCAAACCTTGGCGGCAAAATACTGTATGTCCAGATTTCATCGCCGTCGAGAACCCGCGTACCGGAGTATGTGCAGGAGAAGGATCAGGTCGAGCGTCTGGTCGGGCAGATTAACGGACGCTTCTCCGAGGCCGGCTGGGTGCCTATCCGATACCTATATCGCTCCTACGCCCAAATCGAACTGGCAGGCTTTTATCACGACGCCGATGTCTGCCTTGTAACGCCCCTGAGGGACGGCATGAACCTCGTCGCCAAGGAGTTTGTGGCGGCGCAAAGCGATGACTCGCCCGGTGTGCTGGTATTATCGCGCTTCGCAGGCGCTGCAAGCGCGATGAAAGACGCTGTAATCGTCAACCCCTACGACATCGAAGGCACGGCCGAAGCCACATACCGCGCGCTACGGATGCCGGTCGGGGAGCGGCGGCGGCGCAACTGCAGTCTTCAGTCCGTCGTAGAACGCGATTCGTCACAGAATTGGAGTGATACATTTTGCGCCATGTTGCAAAGCATCTGATATTGAGCGACTTAGGTGTCAATTAGGGAATATCCAGAAATACCGGCGCAAGCAGGTTGTCCACCGGCACATAGTCGTCCGTGAGCAGGATGTTTTGCTTGATGTCGAGCCAGTCATCGAGTTCGTCCTGCTGCATCAACACCAGCTCAGGATCGCCGCGCTGCTCGGCGTGGCTTGCGAAAAAGACATCCGCGTAGGTGAATGGCTGCAACGCGCCCGCCACAACGAAGGTGAAACGATTGTCGTTCTCGAAGTCCTTACTGTCCGCAAATAGATAGACATGCGGGAAAGATGCCCTCAGGGTGGTAACTACGGCGCGCAGGAAGCCTCCGCTGTGAAACTTGTCCACGACATTCACAACATAAATACCGTCTTCCGTCAGCAGCCGCTTGACCTGCTCGTTGAACTCCATCGTCGTAAGATGGTACGGCACTGATACGTCGTTGAATGCATCGCCTACAACGATGTCGTAGGTGCCCGGCTCCAGTTCCGGTATCTTCATTCGCGCGTCCTGGTTGTGCGTGATGATGCGAGTGTCGCGCGGCATTCCCAGGTATTCGTGCGCAACCCTTGTAACCGCCGGGTCAATTTCGATGACCTCCTGGCGGCTTTCCGGATAAGCCAACTCCAGGAAGCGCGGCATCGAGTAGCCGCCACCGCCGATGTAGAGCGCGCTGAACTGCGGCTTGGAATACCCGACCATCGTGGAGATGTCCGCGAATATCTTCTCGTAGCCGTACACGAAGAAAGTCGGGTCGTCCAAATCGACATAGCTGTGTATAAGCCTGTCCAGCGTTAGTGTTCGCACCTTGCGACCTTCTATCTCGCGTTCCCTGACCTTTATGCAGAAGTAGTTGCTTTCCACCTGGCACTCTGATTCGAGTGAATTCCCGGCGATGCCCATGCCTGCGATGCCCGCGAAGAGTACCAACGCTACGGCGGCAACGACCCGCATCCGCCACAGACTGCCGAACACGATTGCCATGAGAACCAGAAACACGGCAACCCCAAGCAGTATCGGGCGCGTCCCAATCCACTGGATCAGCACGAAGCCTGTGATGAACACGCCGAAGATGCTTCCCGCAGTGGAAAGGGCGTATATCTTGCCGACTACATTGCCGGTCTGTGCGAGGCTTTGCAGTCGCAGCTTGATGACCACGGGTGTGACCATTCCGAGGATGAGGCTAGGGGCAAGGAATAGCGTGGATGTGATGAGCACGATGCGCGCCAGAATGTGGAGCGAGTCGTACAGCCCAGACACCAGGGCGAGCATCGGCAGGACCGCAAGGCTGGTCAGCCCAGCTCCCAACAGGATGATGCCAAGCGTCTTGGGAGAGGGGTATTTGTCCGCCAAGACGCCGCCAAGATAGTTGCCGAGGCTGATGCCCGCCAGCACAACGCCGATAATGCTGGTCCATGTGAAAAGCGATACGCCCACCATCGGGGCGAGAAGGCGAGAAGCGACAATCTCGATGATCAGTCCGCACGCGCTCGCCGAGAATACGACAAAATAGGGCGCTATTCCCGCCGCGATGCGTCGCATTCAGCCTCCAAATTCAATGCCGTACCGCTATCGCGTGTGCGGATTGAGTACATCATTGAGCGAGTCGCCGAGCAGGTTCCACGCAAGTACAAGCGACCACGCCACGGCTCCTGGTGCTATCAGCATCCACGGCACTTCACGCAGCGCACTGAGACTGCCTGCTTGCAGCAACATCTGGCCTAAGCTAGGACGCGGCGGTTGTATCCCAAGTCCGAGCCAGCTGAGGATTATTTCCGTGCCGATTAGCGCACCCATCCCTGCCGAGACGCTGACGACGATAATGCTGATGACATTCGGCAGCAGGTGAACGAACATCACGCGAGGCGTGCTCGCGCCCGTCGCGCGTGCCGCCTCCACGAACGGCGTTTGCTTTAGTACAAGCACCTGTCCTCTGACAAGGCGTGCCATACCTACCCAGCCAAAGGAGACCAGCGCCAGCGACACCGTGAAATAGTCCACCACGCCGGAGCGCACTATGCCGTCTATGCCGATGTTATCCTCCACCGAGCGCGCCCATGCTGTGAGGTGGGGCCTGAGCGCATACGCGAGGA
Source organism: Dehalococcoidia bacterium (assembly GCA_965225795.1). Taxonomy (GTDB): domain Bacteria; phylum Chloroflexota; class Dehalococcoidia; order Lucifugimonadales; family JADFKI01; genus Bin90. The sequence goes on from OZ245324.1 coordinate 28,097, forward strand.
TTATCACAAGCAATATGTCTGGGAATGAGGCAAACAACTCCCCCGTCCTCATGATAAGGCCGTCAACTTTACTGCTGAAGTACCCCGATATCAACCCCAAAGTGATGCCGATTAGCAGACCACCCGTCGCCATCACGACGAGCGTAATGATGATCGTGTTCTGAATGCCCCACAGCACTCGAGTGAACACATCACGCCCGCCAAAATCGGTGCCTGCCCAGTGTTCCCAGCTTGGCGGCTTGCGGATTGCGGTGAAATCGGTCTCGGAGTAGTCATAAGGAGCGATGAGCGGCGCGAAGATGCCCGCAAGATATATGACCAGGAGCACAGCCATGCAGACTAAGGCAATCTTCTTGCGCACAAGGCGCTCCATTGCCCGCCTGAGATGACCTTTGCGTTCGCCGTGTATCTCTGCGGCTTCAGCGACTTCCGTCAACGCCATTAACTTAGTCCTCTGGGTTAATCAGCTGTTCAGCAGCGGAAAGCCAAATGAGTATCCGCAACCGCGACCAATCTGTCTGGCAAACTGACTAACCGACATATCGTTAAACCTGTTTATTGATACCGTATCCGTGGGTCTATGAATGCGTATGCTATATCTGCCAGCAGGTTTGCCAGCACAAACGCGGACGAACCAATGATTCCCATTGTCATTATAATCGGCTCGTCACGGTTGAATATGGAGTCGATAGTGAAGTGCCCTACGCCCGGAATGCCGAGTATGAACTCTACGATGAAACTGGTAACGAACATCCCTGCCAGCACGAATGCCATAAGTGTAACGATGGGTATCATGGCGTTCTTCAACACATGCCGAACATCTACGGTGACGCTCGAAAGCCCCTTGGCCTTCGCAGTGCGTATGAAGTCCTGGCCCAGCACATCGAGAGTGCTCGCACGCATGAATCGCGCCAGTCCCGCCACGCCGGGGATGCCCAGCGTAATCGCGGGTGTTATTATGCGGAGGTCGAAGAAGCCGCCCCACCCGGAGCACGGTACGAGTTGGAGCTTCAGACACAGCCCCCACAGCGTGAGGGGGATGCTGATCATGATCGGGATTGACATCAGAACCAGCGCAGTCGTAACTGCGGCCGGGTCTTGCCACGTGCCTTGCCGATGAGCGATGAAGAATCCGAGAGGCAGACCTATCGACAGGCTCACAATCAACGCGGCAAGATTGACTTGGAACGACACCCACATTTTCGGGAAAAGCAACTCCGACACGGGACGACCGCGGAAGCGGTAGCTCTCTCCGAAATCGCCATGCAATACGCCCCACATGTATGTCACATACTGCACACCGAAAGGCCTATCCAGCCCCAGCTGCTTACGCAACTGCTCAGCCGCCGCCTCCTCGTAGCGCATACCGAGGGCGACCTCGACGGGGTCTCCCGGTCCAAGTCGCACGAGCGTAAAGGTAACCAGGCTGGTCGCGATAATCAGCACAGGGAGCCAAAGCAGACGCCGCGCTATGTACACCCACATGGAAAACCTCGGTCCGTCAATTCACAGGTGTGTCTGAAGCCGCCTTCTGTCCTGAAAGGGGGTCAGTAGTCAGCGCAAGCATAACCCGCAGCGCATTGTTGTGCAACGCAGGCAGTTCGTTCATCCACTCACGTCAACCGACTGACTGACACACATATTCTGTCGCTACCAGTTGCGATGCACCAGAATTCGGGAGCGGTCAGCCTCGCTGAGATGCGGCTCAATCTTGCGGTCAAACTCCGCAATCGTCTCCTCGACAGTGGCTTCGCTTGTGTCAAGAGTAATCTTGTGTCGCATCGTGGAGTTGGCGACGGCCTCTTCGTATCGCCGCAGCACTTCCGGGATGTCCTCCACGCTCAGCGGGCTATGCTTGCGCGGCTCCGCCTCCATGCGCTGCGCGATGACCTCCGCCGAAGCCTTCACATGCACCAGCACCATATCGGGAGCGAACCGTATAATCGAGCCTTCCACCTGCTGAGACACTGTCTTGCGGTCGTGCTCTTGATGATCCGCACCGTATCCGAAGTACATCGGGCTGTACACCGAGTCGTCGATGTGCAGTCCGATAGACATCCAGTCCGGCCCGTTCCATGAGTTCGCCTGTATGTGATAGTAGAGGCTGTGACGCTGAGTCATCTCCCTGAGCACGGGACTGAGCGCAAGCACTTGCTGCCGTTCTTCCTCGGTCATATCCGGCTGCGGATGGCCAGAAGTGTGCGGCAACTTCCAGTGGTCGTGAATCAGCGGAAACCGCGCCCCGATGTTCTCCGCCATCCAGTCGTCCATGGCGAACGCCAATGTGCTCGTGCCTGTATATTCGCATCCCGCTAAGATGAGTCGCATCCCTGTCCTCCAATCAAACGCCCAAAGGAAAGTTCCGTTCGTGGTGAACTTGTCGGACCTTGCGCCTATAGACAGGCTCAGAACGAACGGAACTATTCCACTTAAAGTCTAGTTGTCGTAATCGAAATAGACATACCTAAGCTTCGGTATCGTCAAAGGCACAAGCCTGTAGTCTTTGATGTGTGGCTTGAGCAGCAGATTGCGCTCGCTATCGTACCACAGGGGTACCCAAGCGGCATCGTCGATAATCATCTGTTCCGCCTGGTTGTACAGGGCTACCCGCTTGCTGCCATCTTGCTCCGTGCGCGCCTCTTCCAGCAGGTCGTCAACTCCCTGATTCGAGTAAGCGCCATGGTTGGTCTCGCTCTCGCTGTGGAACAGTATGTCCAGGAAGTCCTGCGGATCCGGGTAGTCCGCGCTCCAGCCGAGTGCATATATCTGGAACTTGCGGCGGTTCAGGTCTTGCAGGTATGTTGCCCACTCCACCTGCTGAATCTCTACTTCCACGCCGAGCGCATTCTTCCACATCTCCAGGATAACCTGCATGTCGATGCCGATGTCGCCGCCCGTGCCCGTAACCGACAGGATGATGCGCGGCGCATCATCTTTGTAGAAGGATTTCTCCGGGAGTTGCTCAATCCCCTCTGTGCGGGCTAATTCGCATGTTTCTTGGTCGGCGTATGCTGACGCGCAAATCTCGTCTACGGCACGGGCTTCGTCATATTCCAGCCCTTGGATGCTGTCGCTGTAACCGGGGAAGCCTGGCGGCAGTACGCCGTATGCGGGCAGCCTCAGCCCCGCGAGCACCTCATTGGCTATGAGTTCCTTGTCTATGGCAAGGTTCAGCGCACGCCTGAAATGCATATCGTCGAACGGCGGCTCGTTGACATTGAACCCGATGTACGAAACGCTGAAGCCCGGTGGCGCAATCTTCAGCTCGCCGGCGAGTGGCTCATTAGGGTCTTTGAAACGCTCGAGGTCGAAGATGCTGACACCCGTGATGTCTATCTCGTCGTTCTCGTACAGCGCCATCGCCTGGCCGCCCGCGAGGTTGAACACCACCTGGTCAATATACGCAGGCTCGCGGTAGAAGTTGTCGTTGCGCTCCAGGATGATATGCTCGCCAATCTTGTACTCTTTCAGCATGAACGGTCCCGTGGAGTTGGGGTTGTCAGTCCAATTCTGGCCGCCTGACTCGACGTTGCTCCGGTCAACGACGAATGCCGTCGGATAGGTGAGCTTGGCAAGGAAGTACGCCTTGGGTGCGTCTATCTTAATCTCCAGGGTATCATCGTCGATAGCCTTTACACCGCTTATCTCGGTCGCCTCGCCGTCCAGAACTTGCGTTACGCCCACGATGTCGCTGAGGTATGTTCGCGCAACCGGGGAAGCCAGTGTGGGGTCTGCGGCGCGGTTAAGCGAATATACGAAGTCCTGTGCCGTTACAGGCTTGCCGTCCGCGAATTTGGCGTCGGGCAGCAGATGGAATGTATAGACCGTTCCGTCCTCGCTGATTTCCCATCTATCGGCAATGTCCGGCACAATCTGCAAGTCCGTGTTGAGGGTAACAAGCCCGCTGAACACTTCCCCAATGATAAATGCGGATGTCGTGTCGGATGTCTTATGAGGGTCGAGTGTAGGTGGGTCGCTGAATAGTCTCGTCATCACGCCGCCCACGGGCTTGTCCCTTTCCATCGAGGTGTCCGTCTTGGCTACCTGCGGCGCCGCCGTGGGAGGCGCGGACTGAACAGGGATGCTTGTTGCCGCGGCGCTCTGCGACGCGGCGGCTTGCGCGGGGGCAGTCGTGGCTTCCGCAGTGGGCGTCGCCTCGGCCGTCTCGCTCTGGGCCGCAACTGCAGGCTCTTCGACTTCGGGTTGGCTCGAGCCGCAAGCCAGAGCGAAGATCGCTATCAATAGTATTGGGATCAAAAACAGTTTTCTCATCTCACACCTCTGTGCGTAGATTTCTCTTCCCATTGAGCAGGGTTTAAGATGCCCCCTCAGTTAATGGGATGGTTTTTCGTCATTTCCGATTTTGGTCGTCAGCCATGCCTTAATTAGATCGTCGAGTTCGCCGTCCAGCACGGCGTCAACATCTGATGTGTCATATCCGGTGCGGTGGTCCTTCACCATTTTGTATGGGTGAAGGACATAGCTCCGAATCTGGTTGCCCCACTCCGGGGACACATGATCGCCCTTGAGCTTCGCCATTTTGCGAGCTTTCTCAGCCATCTCGCGCTCCAGCAGACGCGACATCAGGATTCGCATCGCAATCTCGCGGTTCTGGTGCTGCGAGCGCTCGTTCTGGCAGCTCACGCGTATGCCCGTAGGAAGGTGCGTTATCCGCACGGCAGTCGAGTTCTTCTGCACATTCTGCCCGCCATGCCCGCCGGCGCGAAACACATCAATTCGCAGGTCATCAGGGTTGACCGTTACATCAACGCCCTCTTCCACCTCCGGCAGCACCTCCATGAGCGCAAAAGATGTGTGCCTCGCATGGTCGGAGTCGAAGGGCGACATCCGCACAAGCCGATGTACCCCCCGCTCCGCCTGTAGATACCCATAAGCGAATCTGCCCGACACCTGAAAGACTGCGCTCTTGACGCCCCCTTCATCGCCTACCGACACATCAAGCACGTCGCGCCTGAAGCTGCGCTGCTCCGCCCATCGCAAGTACATCCGCATCAGCATGCTCGCCCAGTCCTGCGACTCCACGCCGCCGGCGCCCGCGTGAAGTGCCACGATTGCATTGCGCTCGTCATAAGGACCAGACAACGTCAGGTCAAACTCCAGCTCGCCAAGTGTTTTTAGTACTTCCGCGAGTTCCTGAACTAAGGTGTCCATCAGCGAATCGTCGCCCTCATCGATGGATAGCAAGAGCAACTCTTCCAAAGAATCCGCCTGACTGGCGAGAGTTCGCCAGTCCTCAACCCTTCCTTTCAGGTCGGACAGGCGCTGCATCTTGTGCTGCGCTATCTCGGGTACATCCCAGAAACCTAGCGCCGTCGCCTCTTCTTCTAGTGCGACTATTTCCTTTTCATCTGTCGGCAGGTCAAAGACGCACCAGTAGTTCTGCAATTCTGCTTTTCACACCTGCGATCTGACTTTTTATATCCTGCATTCCTTAGCGACCTCGCGAGTTGCCATCTGATTACTGAAACGCGCTTACCTGAAGAAGGGTTAGCACTCAAAGTTATCCTGGCAGTTTCTTTTCATATTTGCGCGCCTCAGGGCGAGCTGCACTTTACTCTGTAAGCCCTTGGATTCGCGCTGCGGATAATTATATCAGTGTACCATTTAGTTATAAACTAAAACTGATACTGCCAAATGCAACGTAGTGAGACTGTGTCATTAGGCGCCAATAATAATTGCGAAGTCGGGATGCGCTTGTTGGCGCGCGGTGGCGTACGGTGTACAATCCTGACCTGAACAACTGCCGTGTTCATTTAAGCAATTGAAGGGCAACTGAACGGCAATTGATCAGCACTAATATCGGAGACTGCCTGCACCGAGGGAATACAATGCTCGACTTGCTCATAAGGAACGGACTAATCATCGACGGCACCGGCAATCCGGGGTTCTACGGCGCGGTCGGTGTCGAAGGGGACGAGATTCGCATATTTCGCGGCGACCTGAGCGGCGTTGAAGCCACGCGCACGATAGATGCCACTGAGCATGTGGTCTCCCCCGGCTTCATTGATATGCATTCACACGCGGGGCTTGTCATACTGTCAGAGCCTGAGCACCATCCCAAAGTTCGGCAGGGCATCACCACAGAGCTAATCGGAGTTGACGGCAACTCTTACGCGCCCTTCCACAGCCACGACGATTTCCTAGACTTCGTCGCTCTCAACTCCGGGCTTGACGGCGACCCGCCACTGCCCGGCAGATGGTCAACGGTAGAGCAGTACCTTGAGATGTTCGACAGAAAGACGGCGGTGAATATCGCATACATCCTCGGCAACTCCCCGGTGCGCATCAATGCCATAGGCTGGGATGACAGACCCGCGACGTCTGCTGAAATCGAGGATATGAAGGCGATCATACGCGAGGCGATGGAGGAGGGAGCCATCGGGCTATCCACAGGGCTGGACTATCCTCCCGGAGGCTACGCAGATACGGATGAGCTTGTCGCGCTGAGCGAACTCGTTGCAGATCTGGGCGGGTTCTACCATACTCATGTGCGCTACCGTCTCGGCGACCGATACCTTGATCCCTTCCGCGAGGCGCTTGAGATCGGCGTCCGCAGCCGTATTCCCGTTCACATTACGCATTTCTACCAGCGCTCTCCAAGCACGGGAGGCGGTCAGGGACTGATCAACCTTGTGGAAGAAGCCGCGGGGAGCGGTCAGGATGTGACGTTCGACAGCTACCCTTATGTCTTCGGCAGCACGCGCCTGCTGATAATGGTGCCCGACTGGGCGCATGACGGCGGGGTGGCTCCCTTGAAGGAAGCGCTTGCATCAGAGGACGCACGCAAGCGCCTTCGTCAGGAGATGCAGCCACGTGGTCCGTCTTGGGACAATGTATGGCTCACATACTTCAAGAGGCCGCAGAACCATGTGTACGAGGGCTTGTCCGTAGAAGCCATTGCAGCCCTGCGCGGTCAGCATCCCGTCGATGCGATATGCGACCTGCTGCTCGAAGAAGACCTGCAGACCTGCTATGTTTCCGACGGCGCGAATGGCAACACGCTGCCCGCCTTCGTGAGCCACCCGCTATCTATGGTCGGGAGCGATGCGGTGCTGCTTGGCGATTTCCCCAGCCCGCGCACTTACGGCTGCTTCCCCGTCATTCTCGCTGAGTATGTGCGCGAAGAGAACCAGATGGCACTGCCCGAAGCGATACGCAAGATGACCTCTTTCCCCGCGCAGCGACTTGGCTTGTCCGACCGAGGCATACTGCGCGACGGCATGAAAGCGGACATAACCATATTCCATCCCAACAATGTGCAAGCGCCTGCCACGCGCACTGAACCCAAGCAGTTCCCCATCGGCATCGAATATGTCATCGTTAACGGCACGGTGGTAGTGGATGGCGGCGAGCATACCGGCGTTCTGCCGGGCCGCAGTGTCGGACGGTAGCGCGAAAGCGCACTGTAATGCATCCGCCGCACTTGAACATTGAAGACGCCCTCCGCAGCCTGCCGCCGCAGTGGGGCGATGATCCCTTGCCGTACAATGACGTTGCGTTGAAGGAGTCCGGCAGGAAGATCGTCATCCTAGATGACGATGTGATGGGTACACAGAGCGTCTATAACATCGCCGTCCTAATGGACTGGTCAGTGGATGCGTTGCGCGCGGAGCTTGAATCCGACTCGCGTGCCTTCTTCGTGGTTACAAATGCGCGCACCATGCCCGAATCGCAGGCAAGGGCGGTAAATTCATTCATTGTTCGAAATCTGTGCGAAGCGGCGCGCCAAGCGGGCGTGGACTTTTCAATAGTCAGCCGACTCGACTCGACCCTGCGCGGACACTTCCCCGCTGAGATGGAGGCAATCGAAACTGCCTTGCCTCAGAAGCCAGACGGATGGATTGTCGCCCCACTATTCCTCGAGGGCGGTCGCTACACCTTTGGCGACACGCAGTTTGTTACCGATGAGCAGTCGCTCGTTCCCGTAGGCGATACCGAGTTCGCCCGTGATTCCGCGTTCGCGTTCACATCCTCAGACCTGCGGCAGTGGGTTGAAGAGAAGACCGTAGGCAAAGTGCCTGCGTGCTCGGTCGCAAGCGTGTCAATTGGAGACCTGCGGCTTGGCGGCCCACCGCGAGTCGTTGACATTCTGTCTGCGTTGCCCAAAGGCGGCGTATGTGTCGTGAACGGCGCGAGCAACAGGGACATGGAAGTGTTCGTTCAAGGCATCCTGCAAGTCGAGGCCACTGGCAAGCGTTTCCTGTTCCGAGCGGCGGCATCGTTCATCAAGGCGCTGTTGGGACAATCGGGGCGCGCACTGCTCATTCCCGCAGAGATGAAAATGAAAGGCAGCGGCGGCGCCCTCATCGTAGTTGGATCCCATGTTCCGCGCACCACAGCGCAGTTGAACCACCTGCTGGAAAGCTCTGATGCCGTCGGCATTGAGGCGAATGTAGCTCAACTGCTTTCCGAGGGCGCACGCCAGTCAGAGATAGACCGAGCTGCGCGTGCAGCCGAGAAAGCTCTGCATGCAGGGAACAACGCCGTCATCTACACAAGCCGCACACTTGTAGAAGGCAACAGTGCCGACCACAGCCTTGCGATCGGCCATCAGACTTCGCAGGCACTCTCCGAGATAGTAGGCGGCATCGGAGTACGGCCGCGCTGTATCATTGTTAAGGGCGGCGCAACATCGTACGCGATCGCTACCAAAGCCCTGAATGTACAGCGCGCGTGGTCGCCTGGACAGGCTGCGCCCGGAGTACCGGCGTGGATACTGGGCGAGGAGACGCTTCATCCGGGAATGCCCTGCATCATCTTCCCCGGCAACGTGGGTGGTGAGAACGGTCTCACGGAGCTCGTAACGAGGTTGGAGGGCAGATGAGACGAAAGCCGCCGCAACAGCAACGGGTGAGGCGAAGGCCGGGCCCGCGCACTACGCCTGATGCGCAAACTACCCGTGGTGGGCGCAATGCCCGACCTGATCCTGCTCCCGTGCAACGCTACGAGGTCGAGACAGTCAGTGGGCTGGAAGAGTACGCTCGCCGCGAGATCAGGCGGCGACTGGGCAAGGCTGCGCAAATCGTTGGCACCCAAATTGAAGGGCGTGTCGCGCTTAAATACAGCGGCAGCATTCGCCGTTTCGATGAGTTCAGGACGGCCGTGTCGATTCACATGGTAGAAGAGTTCGCCGTGCCGGGCCCCCGCGCGCTGCTTGGGCACCAGCATCTGACGCGCTTGCTTGCCGCAATCCAATCAGTCCTTGACGCACGTCCTAGCGCCGCTTTCCAGACGTTTCGCATAACGGCGGCAGGCGCAGGTTCACGTGTTTTCATGCGCCTGCGACAGGAAATCGCCGACGCCACCGGACTTCAGCAGGCTGAGGATGCCGCCCATCTGCAAATTTCCGTGCGGCGATCTACTGCCGAAAAAGAGGGCTGGCAGGTACTCATACGCACAAGTCCGATGCCCCTGTCAGCGCGCAGGTGGCGCGTTTGCGACATGCCCGGCGCGCTTAACGGCGCAGTCGCAAGCGCCATGGTGTCGCTCACAGGCACACGTGCCACAGAGCGCATGCTCAACCTTTGCTGTGGCTCCGGTACACTGATGATTGAACGTCTGGGCATGGGCTCTGCCACAAGCGTTACAGGTGTGGACATCAGCGCGTCCGCTCTGCAATGCGCCGACTCCAACCTGCGCGCCGCCGGGCATCGCTCCTCGGTGTCCCTTGTTCATGCGGACTGCGCCCGCTTGCCCATACCTGACGCATCCGTTGACACTATTAGCGCAGACCTACCTTACGGCATGCTCGGTAACGACAGCGGAGACATCTCATCTCTGTACCACTCGGCGCTCGCGGAATCAGCGAGAGTCGCTGCTGCGGAGGCTTCAATGGTCTTGATCACAACCCGGAGACGCGCGCTGCTTGCCGCCCTCGCAGAAGTTCCCACATGGAACTTGCTTACCGAGATCCCTATAAGTATCCCCCATAGCCGTGGGTATATCACGCCCCAGATTTACCTGCTCAGACGCGGCAAAGGCGTTACCAGTCGGCTATAATTCTTCCAGAGTGTTTTACCAGTGAGCAGGTATCTGGTCATTCATCAGAACCTTCCGACGAGTTCCAGACTGACCGCTTTTTGAGACACTCATTTACCGAAAGGCTGAAAACTCCAAAAGGCGGGCGAAATGAAACAACTCACTCTACAACCAATTCGCGGCGTTCAGGGCGAGATACGTTTGCCCGGCTCAAAGAGCATGTCCAACCGGGTCCTTCTGCTGGCGGCTCTGGCGGAAGGCACAACGCAGGTTCGCAATCTGCTGGAAAGCGACGACACCACCCACATGCTGAACGCCCTTAGCATCCTCGGCGCGGGCATCAAGCACTCTGACGATGGCGTATACTGCGAGGTTACGGGACTGGGCGGGGCGTTTCCTGAGAGTGAGGCGACCCTGTTTCTGGGTAACTCCGGCACTACGATGCGCTCCCTGTGCGCAGCAATCTGCGCGGGAAAGGGACGCTACACTCTGACCGGCGAACCTCGCATGCTGGAGCGTCCCATAGGTGACCTCGTTGATGCGCTGCGGCAGGTCGGCGCGCAGATTGAGTACACGGGAGCCGAAGGGTGCCCGCCCCTCGACATCACTGCATGCGGACTTGCGGGCGGCACAGTCAGCATCCGTGGCAACATATCCAGCCAGTACCTCACCGGCATGCTTATGGCGGCTCCGATGTCCCTCGCACCTTTGACCATCGAGGTCGAAGGCGAGTTGGTATCCAAGCCATACATCGACATGACAATTGATGTGATGCGTCGCTTCAGAATCGAAGTGGAGCGCAACGGCTATGAGTGGTTCCGACTCCCCGGCAATCAAGCCTTTAGGTCGCCCGGCAGCATTCTTGTTGAGGGCGACGCATCATCAGCGTCCTACTTCCTCTCGGCGGGCGCGATCGGCGGCGGCACCGTTCGCGTGAATGGCGTAGGCGATGACAGCATTCAGGGGGACATCGCGCACGCCAAAGTGCTTGAGCAGATGGGCGCCAATGTGTCGAGCGGACCGGACTGGATCGAGATTTCGCGCGGCGAACTGACTGGGATTGACGCTGATCTTAACCACATCCCGGATGCGGCAATGACTGTCGCAGTAACGGCTCTCTTCGCGAAGGGCAAGACGACCATCCGCAATGTGCATAACTGGCGCGTCAAAGAGACCGACCGACTTTCAGCAATGGCAACGGAGCTGAGGAAAGTTGGGGCGAGTGTTGTTGAGGGTGAGGACTACATCGAGATTACACCGCCGCAGCAAATCCAACCCGCTGTCATAGACACCTACAACGACCATCGCATGGCTATGTGCTTCTCGCTGGCGGCTCTTGGTGATGCCAGCATCACTATCAACGATCCTGACACCGTGTCTAAGACATTCCCCGACTATTTCGAACGCCTGCAGGAGATATGCCGTTCATAAGCAGCCGTCTTGGTCGCGATCTGTTAATTTTTGCGGCGCGCTATAACGATGAACATGATTGCCGTCAAGCCCAAAATTGCACTCAGCGAAAATATCACGATGCTTGCGGACGGAAACCTCGTCGTATCCGCGCGCAATTCCGCAGTTTGATGATTCAATTCCGGCGCTGCTGCTGACGATACCGTAGCAGGTGATACTGCATTGGCGTCCACGCTAAGTATCATTGGCTTGGAAGGGTCTACGGGAAAGATTCGCACTGCAACCGGCACGGCATGCGGCCTATTGTTTGACTCTGGCGCCAGCGCAATTGCCAACGACAATGCACGAGTTGCGACCGCAACCGGAGCCGGACCGCTGATGGGCGAAGGCGTTGGAGTTGAGGTCGGCGGCGATGTTGCTGTCGGTGCGGGTGATGCAGTCGGTAGCGCGGTTGGCGTGTGAGCCGCAGGTGTCGGCGTTGCCGTCGGCTCAGGCGAAAATGTTGCAGTAGATACCAGAGTCTGCGTCGCTGGCGCTGTCATGGTAATTGTGGGCGTTGGCGTAAGAGTCGCGGTCGGTGCGGGTGTGGGTGATGCAGTCAATGTGGGGGTTACAGACTTCGTCGCAGTTGGGGTGCGGGTTGCGGCCGCCGTTCTGGTTGGGGTTGGTGTCTTGGTCCTGGTTGGTGTCGGTGTGAGGGTAGGAGTGTATGTAGGCGTAGGCGTGAAAGTCGGTGTTGCCGTTGCAGTCGGCGTCAAGGTATGAGTCGGAGTGAATGTGGGTGTTGGCGTAGGATAGTTTATGGTGAAGCGCACTCTCTCGCTCGTCGTCGGGCCGCGCGAATCTCGGTATTCAACAGAGAACTGAGCAGTGTAATTTCCATTTGCCGGCGTATCACTGTCAGGAGTCCACAGCACGTCAACTAATATTGTTCCACCGGTTGCGGCGCCTTTATACACTAGTGGAAACGGCGTTGCGATATTGTCGAATCTGACGCTTCCGACAATCGTACCGCTAACGCCCGACATCCCTGACACATCAAACTCGCCGACTGTCAATGGCAGATTGACATGGAAGCTCTGAGGTCCCGTGACTCTCAGAGTGGCCTCATTTAGCGCAGCTCGTTCTCTGGTATCAAATAAGAGAGTCGCCTGAAATTCAACCTGCCGGCTCTGATTTTTCGGAGTTAGACCGGTGCTCAACCGAACATCTAGATTTGGAGTTAGGCTATGCGCCGTTCGATCAACGTTAAGCAAGAGTAGAACTGCCAGCGCCACTGGTACCAATATCAAGATGATATTCGACTTGACCAATGTAAATAGCCAGAACCTTCAAAACATGCCAATGTTATTAAGATAGTATATATTACCATATCGGATAACATTTAGGAATGGTCCCAGCAAATACTGATCAGGCATCCTGTCGAAAGGGAGCCGGACACCTGATTCGGACGATACTCATCGGTGCTGCCACAGTCGCTGTTGCGTCTATTGGTCCGGGGATGGTCATCCTGCCAGATTGGTTTCCTTAGCGTCCGTCGGCTCCGGTGAGTACCTAGTCAATGTTGATGCAGAGAGTTTGGTCAACGGCGCTGACCGAATCGTGTTTGCACGGAATCGCTGTGGGGCCCTTCATGTGGTGGATTATGTGGTGGATAGGGCAAACGCCCATGACGGCGCTGTATCGGGTGCTATTACCTTGGGCGCATAGACATTCGAGAGCATGGAGTCGTTGAAGGGCGACGCGGCAGGAGTGGATTGGGTCGAGGTTACTGACTCGTTTGTCAGCGTGAGTGCAATCGCAGCCCGGGCGTCATCCGCTATTTGGGGGGCTGTTGTACTCCATGACAGACAGGTCGTAACCGCAACCGGCTTATGCCAGTTGCGGCATTACGGCGTCACCGAAAAGTTGCATCGATTCCTTGACCTCTTCGTTGGTCAGGCGACCGCGACGATTAAATTCGAGGATGCACTGTGCCATCCCTGAGAGGTCTTTGCCAAGATTTCGCAGTTGCTCTGCGCAGCCGTCGGGATCGTCATAGATGGAGTACTTCAGAGCATCCTGAAAACTCCATGTCGCCCAGCCACCAACGCCACTAGTGAAGCTGTGTCGGGATGTGCCTATGGAGGATGCAGTGGCGTCAGGAACTGTATTCACGATGTCTTCGTCGCGCCAGTTGCGCCCCATGAGCTTGTGCGCCTTCTCTCTCGTTTCCGCCACGAAGAAGGAAATGTTCACATGAAATGGCTGAGGATTGTATGAAGATTCGGTGTTCTTCGCCTTCTCGAAGTCCCGCAGACGGTCGATCATGCGAGGCATAGGCTGACTCAAAGTTGTCCCGATTACGCCAAGCCCCATACTCGCGGCGTAAGGAAAAGTCTCGTCGCTGTTTGCCGCAATCAGCAATGGCGGATGTGGCTGCTGTACGGGCTTGGGCATTACAAGCAGGTCGTCCATGTCCCAGTACTCGCCCTTGAAGTTCGCGTGCTCCTGAGTCCATGCCGCTTTCAGCAGTCCTATTCCTTCCGCAACGCGTCCACGGCTCTCTTCGCTGCCAATGTCCGCCGCCTGCCCAAACGCCTGACCGGCAGGCGAACCCCAACGCCCGCCGAGGCACAGGTCGAGTCTGCCATTCGTAAGTATGTCACAAGTCGCAGCTTGGGTTGCCATGTGTATAGGGTGGTGGAGCGGAAACTGTGCCGCCAGTGTGCCAAAACGGATCTGAGTGGTGTGCTGCGCGGCTGCCGAGGCCACCATCAGCGGATTCGACATAGGCCTCCCAGGGAAAAAGACTGATTCAGCAAGCCAAGCCGCCTCGAATCCGAGCTTGTCCGCCAATGCTATCTGCTCGATGGTCTCCCAGTGGCGGCGTGCCACGGAAGAACCTAAGTAGCCGGGAACCTGCCAGAATGCTCCAAATCGCAAGTGACTAAACCTTTCGCTTATATCTTATACCGGTTGTAATTTCGCCACTTGGCTGCCAAAGGCAACGGCGGCTCCTATTGTGGTAGCCTGATGTTTAGGCACTCCTCGACTAGTACGTCCGTAACGACTTCTATGCGGTCATCCCAGCCGCACATTTCCAGAAGGCGCTCAAGTGTGTAATTTCCCCAGCGCGTCTGGTCCGCAGTCGGCCTACCACCCATGACCAGAGTGGCTATGTTGGCGTTCGTAAGAGCGCCGCAGCACATCGGGCATGGCTCGAAGGTAGTGTAAAGAATCGCGCCCGACATATCATCTGTGCCGAGGACCGTAGCTGCTTCGCGCAGGGCGACAGTCTCGGCGTGGGCCGTCGGGTCGTGCGTGGTGGGTACCAGGTTGCGCCCTCGTGCAACCAGTTCGCCGTCTATCACAATCACAGAGCCGACTCCGACATTTCCTTCGTCAGCAGCCCTCTGCGCCTCTTCGAGCGCAATTCTCATAAACTGTTCATGTTCCAAGGTCGCAGCCTGCCTTCCTAGGACTTGAATTCAAGTCGGTGAAACTATTGGGGAAAACCAAAATGGGATTCTGGATCAGATGCCAACGTCCAAAGCATGCTGTTGGGCAGGGCGGTACTTGGCACTCCCGGACGTTGAGTCTGAGCTGATTACAGGTAGGGGATATTCACGCCATTCTCTCTGTCGACCTCGATTGCGGGCGCAACCAGAGGCAACTCTATGGTCATCTCGGTGTACTGCCCAGCCTCTGAATCGACACGGATTGATCCTCCGTGCTGTCGTACGATGTCATTGGATATTGCCAGTCCTAACCCGGTTCCCTTGTCCGTGGGCTTGGTGGTGAAGAACGGATTGAATATTTTGTCGATAACATCCGGGGGCATACCACTTCCGTTGTCTTTGATGCGAATTTCTACCCGCTCATCTTCCTTGCGTGTAGAAATCCATAGCGTTGGCATGTATGACTCGCTGTCCTGTGCCTCTGCTTGCAGCGCGCGCCGTTTTTCGTCAGTGGCGTAGCAGGCATTGCCGACCATATTCAGAAAGACTCGGCCCAGGTCTCTGGGCACGACCTCTATCTCGCCCATATTCGGGTCGAGGTCCTGCTGAAGGTCGAGTTGGAAGCTTGTGTCGAGCGCCCTTGCGCTATGGTAGGCAAGTCTGGCGTGTTCGTCCAGCAGGTTGTTGATGTCGGTTGGACGCTGCTCGCCGGTATCCCTGCCCATCATCAGCATATCGTTGACAATGCGGTTCGCGCGGTCGCCATGCGTGCGAATGCGTTGGAGGTTGCCTGTGAGATCACCCGATATTTCCTGAATATACTCCTTGTCTTCCTCGCTTATGTTCTCTCCGGCGTCGATGATGACTTCTTCGAGTTCGGCTAAAAGTTCCTCGGACGCCTCAGAGAAGTTCTTGACGAAATTAAGAGGATTCCGTATCTCGTGAGCGACACCGGCAGTAAGCGCACCCAATGCCGCCAATTTTTCGCGCACTACTATCTGGTCCTGAGCGCGCTCCAGGTCCGCAAGTACACGCTCCAACTCCCCGTTCTTGCCTTGCAATTCCTCTGCGAGTTGCTCAACCAGGTTGAGACGCTGCGCCTCGATGGAACTACGGCGAAATACTTCCAGGGCTGCTGCCATGTCTGCGACCTCGTCTCGCCCGCTCATCTCCACCCTCGCCTCCAGGTCGCCGTCTGCCATTTGCTGCATCCAGTTGGAAAGCATCTGGAGGCGACGCAATAGCAGGCGCCCGACGAACAGCCACGCGATAAGCAGAGCGCCGATGACGCTAATCGCGCTGATTGCGAGCAAGAGCGTGCGACCAGTCAGAATTGCCTGGGTTGAAGCCAGCGTAGCGTCTTCCGCCCTCGCGCGGGAGCCGCCCACAAGCGCGTCAACTTCTTCGACAAGTTCAACAGTCACGCCACGGTTGAGCGCGAGCAAGTCTTGCTGGTGCTGTTTGATTTGGAGTTGCCTCTCAAGCAGGTCAAATCCGTTATTTTCTCCCGTTCCCAGTTCGCGCAGCCGAGAAATTAGAGGGGTAATCTCGCTACCGATTGGCGTATCTTCAAGAGCCGAAAGGTTGCGATCCATGCTCCCTGAAGCGGATTCAAAGCGCTCCCGCAGCGGTTCAATTAAAGGTGCGGAAGAGATAGAGAATGCGCTCTCCAGAATTTGGTTCGCTGTGGTGGCATCCCCGTGGAGGCTGGACAGATTGCGGTATCGGGCAAGTTCTGCTTCTGAAAAATGCTCTTCCCGACTAGAACGCGGCTGATCCAGGCTCATGTAACCTGTCATCGTGTAGAATAGCTGGTCATCGACTACTGGAACCATAATGTCGTCGATCTGTTCACGCAACTCGGTAAGCTCAGATCGCAACGCATCTTTCTGCTCATTCAGCTCGAATATCTCGGACATTCCTGTCTCGATGGCGTCGATGCGGACCGTCAGTGCGTCAACATGGGCGCGGATGCGATCAGAGCGCTCGTTTTCTTCGCTGCTGTTCTGAGAATCTGCAATATATCCCTGCCCACCTATTCCGGGAATCCTAGCAAACTGAGCGCTTCGGACTGCGGGCACCCCCGAAGTCTGAGAACTGAAGCCCAAGAGGATAGTCAACTGCTTTTGAAGTGCGTCGTGTGCTTCGTCAATTCCGGCGGAGACGGCGGCGAGTTCATCGGGTGTTGTGGCTGCAGTGAGTCTTGGGGCGGCGTTCACGAGCGTACCGCTATGCTGCGCAATTCCGAAAGCGGCCACTACCTCCGGGACGCTTCTCTCGTTCACCTGTCTCTGAGCTTCTCCTACCCTATTGAAGGAAAACCAGCCGACGAGACTCGCGGCGACCGTCAGGAGTACCGCTCCACCGATACCAACATAGAGTTGCGTGGAGATTCGAAAGCGCCTTTCGAGAAGTCGCTTGAAGGGCGTGAACACAATCCTAGAAATAATCGGAAATCTCCAATTCCCTAATTATCGCGGCCCAGTTGTTCTACTGGTCTATACTTGCCATCGTCCCCGATAACTGTCAGAAAGACCTCATTTGACCCTTGGTTGTCATTTCCGTAGCGGAGCCTGAATCCGTCTATATCTATATAGTCAGTGTAATTCAGGATTTCGAGAAAACAAGCCCTATCGACTTCCTGGCCGCATCTTCGCAAGCCTTCGATGGCCAGACGACCAGCCAGATAGCCTTCGAACGAGACGAAGCCTGGAACTGCTTCAGGGTCGAATGCTGACAGGGCATTAATGTATGACGAAACGATTCGGAGAGAGTCATCCGTTGGGAATGGCACAACCTGAGTCACATATACGCCTTCTCCTTCAGGCCCAAGCTCTCTTGCGAGTGCGTTGCTTCCCACGAAGGAAACTGTCATAAATATGGGGTCTATGCCTGTATGCCTTGCCCAGGACACCAGTTCCGCGACCGGCTCGTATGCGCCAATCATGATTACCGCTTCCGGATTGCCTTGGCTCAAGTCAAGTAACGCAGCCTTTATCGCCGTTGTGTTGCGTGGATAAAGCCCGATAGACGCGGGCTTGAGGTCGCGCCGGTCAAGTGCGAAGAGAACGCCACGGTAGCCGGCGCGCCCGTAAGAGTCGTCCTGGAATAGAACCCCGATGCGAGTAATGCCGAGGTCATCTATTAGCCGGGCGACCATTTCTTCGGTCTCCTGATAATAGGAAGCCCGCAAGTTGATTATGTTTTGCCAGTCATCATTGCGGAGGAACTCGGCGCCCGTGAATGGCGCGATAAATGGAATGCCCGCATCTGCAGCGATCGGGGTGGCTGAGCGTGATGTAGGTGTGCCAACCTCTCCTATAAGGGCGAAGACCTCTTCCTGCTCGATCAGCCTCAAGGTATTGTTGACTGCCGCTTCCGGTTCGTACGCGTCATCGAAAGAAATGAGTTCCAGCACTCGTCCGTGCACGCCACCATTTTCGTTGACCTCGTGGAACGCTGTCTGAATGCCGAGTCTCATGTTGGTGCCAAGTTCGCGCGCTGGTCCACTGAAGGCAGCCGATTGGCCGAACAGGATGCGGTCGTCAAACACTCCGTTCGTCTGCCCAGCCTGAGCAAGCGATTCGCTAATAGATGGAGTCGGTCGAGTCTCCTGGGAGGCAGACGCGGGTGTAGAACTATTGACTTCGCTCACAGTCGGAACCGGCTGTGAGCACGCCAATATGCTTGCAAAGGCCAAGGAAAGAAGAACACCGGCGGCCCCAATCCCCAAAGTGGTCAGTGGAGCCGGGAGTTTCACATCTCCCTCCTCTTTACAAGTATCAGGTGGTTTCTTTCTTGGTCACGCTTGTAGTACAACTCATCCATCATAGTCTTCACCAGGTGGATACCTAAGCCACCGATGGGCCGCTCTTCAATTTCCGCCTCCACATCAGGTAGAGGGGCATCTTGCAGCATATTGAATGGTGGGCCGTTGTCAATGATCTCAACGGTTATAGCCTGTTCCTCGGACGTGATGATGATTTCAAACTCGCCGGATTGACCGCGATAAGCGTGGTTGATGACGTTCAGGCCCAACTCCTCGACTACGAGGTTGGTCGTAAAAAATAGGTCGGACGGCCATTCTTCCTGACGGCTAAGCGACTCAAGCTCATCATTGATGCGGTCTAGAGCGTCAGGCGATGCTTCGATCTTTAACGATAATTTTGCTGTCAAGCGGGAGTCTCACTTCGGCGTAAGGTTAAACATGTTATATCGTCGGATTGCGCGGCGCCGTCTGCAAACGTATTCACAGCCTCAAATACTTTGTGCGCTGCTTCATTCGCGTCTTTGGGCGCACGACCGGAGAAGACCTTGCGCAGTCGTTCTATGCCAAATTGCTCGCCTTCTCCATTCATCGCCTCCGTTACACCATCGGTGTAGAGGACAAGTGTCTCTCCGTGGTCAAGGACTACGGAATTCTGCCCGTATGCAAGATCGGGGACTATTCCGAGCACGATTCCGCCAGTCAATGGAAGCAGTTCAGAACTACCATCGGAATGAACTAAAAGAGGTGCATCATGTCCGCCACTGGCATAGGTAAACTCACCGGTCTCAGGATCGTACACAGCGTACAACACTGTGACGAACATCTGCGTGTCGTTGTCCTCGTGGAGCAGGGCATTCACCTCTCCGAGAACTGTTCCCGGCTCGGGACTGCTGATTGCGGCACCCTTCATCCATGTACGGCTTGACATCATAAAGAGCGCGGCGGGAACACCCTTGTCCGACACATCCGCAATGGCGAGCCCCACTCGGTCGTCCTCCAGTCGCACGACGTCGAAGAAGTCGCCTCCCACATTCCTGGCAGGTTCCATACTGGCATAAATCTGGTAGTCGTCTCTGCTTGGAAACACTGTGGGAAGAATAGACTGCTGTATGCCGCTTGCCACATCGAGCTCATTTTGCAACGCTACAAGCTTATCACGTGAGGAAAGCGCTTCTCGCCACTCTTCCATGTGGTGCAAAGTTCGCTCGATAGTGACCCTCAAATCTCCAAAATCAAGAGGCTTAGTGACAAAATCGAAAGCTCCGCGGTTCATGGCGGTGCGGATGTTTTTCATGTCTCCGTACGCAGAAACGATGATGGAGCGTATATTCGGGTTAATCTCAGATATTTCCTCTAGGAGCGTGAGACCATCCATCTGAGGCATGTTGATGTCAGAGATGACCATATCGATGCTTTCATCTTTGTTGAGGAGTTCTACGGCTTCCACACCGTTATGAGCAAATACGAATTCGTACTTGCGTGAGCGTATGTCCCGACGCATACGCTGAAGAACAAGGGGTTCGACATCGGGTTCGTCATCGACTACAAGTATCTTGTAAGTGCCCTGCTTCACACAAATCCTCCTATGAAGCGATTGGCAACCTCAATGCTGTACGCCAATCTAGCACCTCAAAAAATTCTAGCCACTAAATTGCCCTTACAGGCGGAGTTTCGCTAAAGATATTCCCGATTACGCTTCGCTCAGCTACTGAGAGCGCCGAGTGCATCCGCACGAGTGGCATGCACTGGAATTATCTTGTCGAAACCACTAATCTCGAAGACCTCGCGTATCTGCTCGGAAAGTGAGCAAACCGCAAATTTAGAATTCTGTCGTTGGAGCGCGCGCGCAGTAAGCAGAATTACCCGGAGACCAGCACTGCTGATATACGAGAGCTGCTCGCAATCAAGAATTACGATACTGTCCGCATCACTTATCGCAGCTTCTAGTGCCTGCTGGAATTCGCTAGCGTTAGTTCCATCTACGCGGTCTTCCGCCATTGCAACCAGGGTGTCGCCATCTCTTTCTATGGTAACTTTCACTGATACCGTCTCCTTGCATTGCAGGTAGCCGAAATGCGGCTGTTTCAAGTCCAACTCACATTTTACAGCATAATAAAGTAATTTCAAAATGTAACAGTATAGTCACAATCCTTCCCTAAATGCTTCCAAAAGCGACACAAAGAGAAAAGTGGACTGACATATTGATACCATACTACATAGTGTCATATTTATCACACAATCTCAGAGCCAAAATAAGATTTAGCAGCCCAATCAACACCGATGTCCTACTAAGGTTTTGGGGAGCGACTAGGTAAGCTTTGTGTGCGATCCATCACGGAAACTTAGGACGTGACAGCTACTAGATATGTTGCTTGAAACCAAGTTCCAGTCCCAGGGCTCATACTTCGTTTGGTTAAGCCGGCGCATTGTCGTGTCAACCTCGTAGGACGCCATCGGAAGAGTAGTCGAAATACGAATCGCTCACTAGTTGGTGCACCTCCCGGCAGTGGGCGGTTACCTGTCGCAGCGTAGTTCTGTGATCCTCTTGGTCAGCCCATTCGTAGCGGACCAAGGAGGTCAACCGCTCCAGCAGTTGTTGGATGGCGTCGCTGGAAAGCGCATCCGGGCCCGGACCGATGCCTGCGATTTCAGCCTGCGCCATATCGAGCGAGCGAATAAGCGAACCTGGCAGCAGAATGTCCGTGGCAAGTAAGTCGAGCGCCTGCTCGGGCCGCACTTCCACGCCGTACCGCCGATTGTATGCCTCGAGAGCATGGTACATCCGTAGCAAGCTCGTCCAGTCTCCGTCAGAATAATCTTCGCTCGTATTGTCGATTTCAAACTGCGTGAGGAGCAGGGCACAAAGGAGCTGGGCGCGCTCGATGACCTGGCCTAGCTGCATGAACTGCCATCCTTCATCCCGATACATGGTGTCTGCCGCTACTCCGGAGAATGTATCTATTTCTGCGACCACGCCTGAATAGAAACTCTCGGGCGAGGCCGTCCATATATCTTGAATTGCGACTTCTTGGACCCGAAGGTAAGCCAGATTCAGGCTAGCCCACATCTCATAGCTGATGCATTGACGCACCTGTCGAGCATTTTCCCGCCCAGCGGCAAAGCAGCTCCACACCGAATCCGGATTTGTTCTTTCAAAGGTGAGGTCATCTGCGAGTGTGTAGGAATCGGCAAGCATATAGTCGTCGTTGTCCAAAATGACAATGCCGCCTATCGGTGGATGCCTTCCCACACTCTCGTAAATGCGATTCCAACCTAAGTGAATCTCACCAATGGGCCGGTCAACCAGGGCCTCCGACTGAAGCCTTAACAAACGGCAAAGGTGCTTAGCCCGCTCTAGGTAGCGGCTCATCCAGTAGAGGCCTTGCGCGCTACGAGCGAGCATTGGGGTCAATCCTCTTCGTCGTCTTCTTCAGGCATAAGCACAAATTCGGGGTAGGATTCAAGCCCCAACTCACCGGAGTCCAGCCCCATGCGCTCCACAGTGCGCGACACTCGCACACTGAACGCCATATCGAGCGCCTTCCACAGTACCCATGAGACTGCGAACACAAACACTCCGACTGCCAGCACTCCAATCAACTGAACAAGAATTTGGCCACCACTTATAGCTACGGCCAATGTTCCCCATATTCCGGCAAACAAGTGGGCAGGAATCGCCCCAACTACGTCGTCGAGTTTGAGTTTTTCCAAGAGCTTCACCGCCAACACTAAGACTATTCCCCCGACAGCTCCAATTATGATTGCCCAGTGGTGGTCAACTAAATCAGGAGCAGCGGTGACTGACACAAGACCTGCTATTGCTCCGTTCAATCCTGCGACCAAGTCCATCCTTCCAAGTATAGGGCGTGATACAGCAAGAGCAGCCATTACGCCCGCTGCAGCCGCCAGATTGGTGTTGACCATCACGTTGCTCATCGCCACGACGTCAGCGGCGCTACCCAGTGCAAGCTGGGACCCTGCGTTGAAGCCGAACCAGCCGAACCACAAAATGAACACACCGAGCGTTACTACCAGTATGTTTGACGGTGGCGTCGCCCTTACTGTGCCGTCGCGTCGGAACTTGCCGAGCCTGGGTCCGACTACGAGAACGCCTGCAAGAGCCGCCCATCCCCCTGTGCTATGCACTATGGTCGAACCGGCAAAGTCCTTGAATCCCATCTGATCAAGCCAGCCACCACCCCATGTCCATGCTCCTACGACAGGGTAAATGAAAGCGGTCAGAATCAGGGTGAAGAGGAAGAATGGCCACATCTTGACCCGCTCAGCCAGCGTGCCGGAGACGATGGAGGCGGCAGTCGCAACGAAGACCATCTGGAAGAACCAGTCCGACATGGTGGAGTAGCCGCTCTCGACAACAGCTGCGGTGGCGGATACGTCACCTCCAAGCAATGCAATCTCGTCCGCTGAAGAGCCATACATGAGATTGAATGAGCCGATGAAGCCTCCAACAATGTCAACGTACATCAGGTTATAGCCGATAATGAAGTACGCAATGCCGGCTATTGAGTAGATGCCGATGTTCTTCAAGCAGATGGTGGAGGCGTTCTTTGTACGCACCGAGCCCGATTCGAGCATGGTGAAGCCCGCGCACATCCACATGACCAGCGCGCCCCAAATGAGAAATGAAAAAGTGTTGAAGACGAACTTTGTTTCGTCGTCAACTCCCGCTGCATAGGCTATGTTCGGTCTGACGAACAGGCAGACAACTGATACGGAAATCAATGCCGTCAATACTGCAAACCTGTGGCGCGAAAAGATGTTAGCAAATGTCCTCATGGCTGAATTCTCTCCTACACTCAATGACCATTAAGTGAATTGCTCTTAGCATCCATCGATCTTGTATGTTGGCAACTTGTTCAGTCAGTCTTCCACCACCCACAGGTCCTTACCGCCTCCTCCTTGGCTCGAGTTCACCACCAAACCACCACGTGTCAGAGCGACGCGACAGAAAGCGCCGGGCACGATGCGTGTCTCTTGTCCGTGCAGCACAAACGGGCGCAGGTCAACATGCCGAGGCTCTATGCGTCCATCTATGAAGCAGGGCGATTGCGACAGCGCCAAGGTAGGCTGCGAAATGAAGTCCGCGGGATTAGCCCGCACCTGTTTGGCGTATTCGTCGCGCTCTTTGACCGACGCCTGAACGCCGACGAGCATGCCATATCCGCCGGACTCACCCACGCGCTTCACCACCAGCTCGTGCAGATTGTCGAGTGTGTACTCTAATTCCTCAGGCCGTCGGCACAGGTATGTTTCCACATTGGCCAGAAGAGGCTCTTCGCTCAGGTAGTATCGAATCATATCGGGCACGAACGCGTATACGCTCTTGTCATCGGCGACGCCTGTACCAGGAGCATTTACTACCGTGACATTGCCGCGCTTGTAGGCATCTATCAGCCCCGGAACACCGAGCATGGAGTCAGGTCTGAATACAAGGGGATCAATAAAGTCGTCGTCAACGCGACGATAGATGATGTCCACGCGTCGAAGGCCTTTGGTCGTGCGCATATAGACGAAGCCATTGTCCACCAGCAGGTCTTGCCCTTGCACTAGTTCGGCGCCGATCTCGCCGGACAGGAACATATGCTCATAGAAGGCGGAATTATATACGCCGGGAGTTAGCAGGGCGATAGTCGGATCGGACCGACCGTCCGGAGCCAGCTCGCACAGTGTCTCAAGCAGAACTCTCCCGTAGTTCTCCACTTCGCGGACACGTGAATTGCGATACAGGCGACGGAAACTGGTTTTTACCGCCTTTCGGTTCGCTATCATGTACGAGACGCCGGAAGGCACGCGAAGGTTGTCTTCAAGCACCATAAAGCCGTCATTGGTGCGCACGACGTCAGAGCCGCAGATAGAAACCCATGCGCCGTAGGGAGCCGAGAAGCCGGACATTTCGGCGCGATACTGTGGACATTCGCTGACTACATCAGATGGGATCACTCCATCATGGACAATCCGAGGTTCTCCATAGAGGTCTTTAGTCCGTGACGGCCCGTACACATCTTCCAGAAACAAGTTAAGCGCCTTAATGCGCTGAACCAGACCACTCTCAATCTTTTCCCAGTCAGATGCCGGTACTATTCTCGGCAGGCAGTCAATCGGAATTATCCGTTCTTCAGCCTCGTCATCGCCGTAAACGGTGAATGTGATGCCTTCGTTCGAGAATGAGCGCGTAACACGCTCCTGGATAGTTGTGATTTCCTCTACGGAAAGTTCGCGCAACGCCTGATAAAGCTGCGAGCATTGCTCACGTGGCATCCCATCAGGGTGAAATACTTCGTCATAGATGGAATCATCCAGGCTGTAGGCGTCAAATTCCATGTCAGCCGCTCAGAAAAGTTTCGCAATTCCCTTGGTCTAGAAGAGGTGCAACTTACCGGTCTTGCTGTTGGAGATGTCGTCATTCCGCTCAATCACATTGGGCGAAAATAACCGAGGTGGCGGAAGTCGCAAACAGTCACATTTGAAGCTTCAGCCGTATTGTTCGCGCATACTATCATGTTATTATGGATTATGTAATACGGCGTGATTCAGGTAGCATTCATCGTCCAGCACGGTGCTGGAGAGCTAGACTATCAAGGGGGAGGTAAGCGTTATGCCGAGATTCGCTGAGGAAATCATTCTGCTGCTGCTCAACGACGGAGACGGAAGGTTTGCGCGTGTGCCCAAGTGGTCATTGGACTACGCGCTCGCCGGTGGGGTGCTGATGGACCTGGCGCTGGAAAATCGAATCGACACAGACCTTGAAGGTTTGATTTTGATTGATGATACTCCGACAGGAGACGCCCTGCTTGACCCAACGCTTGCGGACATCGCTGCCGGCAAGGAGCGTACCACCAATTTCTGGCTGGAGCATACAGCTGACAGCGCGGACTCCATCCGCGAACAGGCGCTGAAGAGACTTATTGATCAGGGTATTCTTGAAGTCCAGGACGACCGCTTCCTCTGGGTGTTCCGCTCGAGGCGATACCCGTCCATCGACGGCACTGCGGAGCGAGAGGTGAAGCTGCGAATTATGGGCGTGCTTTTCAGCGACGAAATTCCGTCCCCGCGCGATGTTGTTATCATCTGCCTGGCGGATGCGTGCGGCATATTTAAGGGATTGCTATCCAGCCGGGAGTTGGACAATGTGGGTGAGCGCATAGATCAGGTGCGCAGGCTCGATCTCATTGGTCAGGCATTGTCCAAGGGCATCCGCGACATCGAGATGTCAATCGCCGCTTCCGTGCAGCCGCACGCCTATTAGACCGCGGCCGTGCTGACAGGGGCTAGCTGATTTTCTGAAGTATTTAGAACCACCCGCTAACATCCAAGTTGGACGTTAGCGGGTGGTTTCACATGTATTGACTGGACTGTCTTGCCGCAAGACATACGTTCAGGACACTATCAGCCCTTCCTGGGGAGTCGTCCAGGGCAGATTATAGACAAATGTAATCTGCGGCGCGCGCGGTATCGGCATTTCTCCGAAGGGCACGTCTATGACCACCGGCGCATTGCGTTCCAGAGCGAGCGGAATCAGAGACTCGAGCTCCATTGGATCTTCCGCTCTCATTCCAATTGCGCCGAATGATTCGGCGAACTTGACGAAGTCCGGGTTATGTAGGTCAGTCTCGTAAGTTCCATGAAAAACTCGTCGAGGTCGCGCGCGACGTTGCCGTATGAGTCGTTCCTGAAAACTACGGTGACGAGGTTAATGCCGTACTTGACAGCCGTGGAAAGTTCGGATGCGTTGAACATGAACCCGCCGTCTCCGGTCACGCACAGCACAGGACGGACGGTCAGGCTTTGCGACCTTCACTCCCAGAGCAGTCGGAAATCCATAGCCTAGGTTGAACGAGTACCCGGAATCAATGTACGTTTTAGGTTGGTTCACCCGATAGTGGGTGCGGGCGTAGTAGCCGAACTGCGTAACATCCCAGACTATGAAGGCGTCTTCCGGGATGCCGTTCTGCATCGCCTCCATAACCGGATACTGCGGCTCCTTGAGCCTGATGTCGTAGTAGGCAATCAGACTGCGCGCGGCAGTGACGGCCTCGGCGGGAGATGGGCGTTCTCTCGCACCGGCCTCGACCAGGTAGGGAAGCAATGCCTCTATCGTCGCTCTCGCGTCGCCATGCAGCGGGATGGTGTTTGACTGAATTCTTGTGAGTTCGCCGTCGTCGATGTTGATATTTACCAGCGCGGACGACTCGCCGGCAGGATTGCCCAGCGAAAAGCGCGCCCCGATTCCTATCACTACATCGGCTGACTGCATTGCTTCGTAAAGCTGGTTCATCTCCTGCATCTCCGCCGCGAGGACTGAAACAGGAGCCGTAAGACAGAGGATGACTGTCCGGTATAGTTCCTTTGCCACCGCTGGAGGTAACAACAGGTATGTTCGTCACCTCCGCCAGCTTGATGAGAGCTTCTTCCGCGTCTGAACGTGCGACTCCTCCGCCGGCATATATCAGTGGGAGACGAGACTGCGCGATGACTTGAGCGGCTTCGCGGAGGTCTTCAGGGCTCGGCACAATTCGTGAAATGCGGGCGGGACTTCGCAGGACGACCTCCTCTTGCTCCACTCCCGCTTCCGGCGGTATCTCAACCAAGACCGGGCGAGGACGTCCCGTGCGCATCTGCCTGAACGCCTCGAATACAGCATCAGGGATTTCTCGTGGCCTCATCGCAAGCCGCTGCCACTTCGTCACGCCGCGCACAGCGCCCGGTTGGTCTTCGATCTCATGCACAGCGCCGAGGCCTTTGCCGATTGCGCCACGCGGAATCTGCCCCGCAATGAGGAGCACAGGCGTAGAGCGTGAGTAGGCATTTGTTAGGCCGGCTGCGGCGTTATATAGCCCCACACCCGGAACCACGAGTGCGACTCCCGGTTTTCCGGATGCGCGAGCATATCCATCGGCCATGTATGTCGTCGCCTGTTCGTGCCGAGTAGATATCATGCGAATACTTGGCTCGTCCCGCAGACCTGCCACAATACCGTATATCTGTATGCCCGGGATTCCGAATACGACCTCTACGCCTTCATTTGCTAGTGACTTCGCTAGAGCTTCACCGCCACTCATCTTGGCCATCGGTATTTCTCCTTCCCCTCTCAATGGAAAAGTCATGAGAGGACAGTTCACAACTGTGGCATCGCTGATTCGATTCAACTCTGATTCCGTGTGTGTTAATTCCTCGCCAAAATCTTCAATTTGTGCTGGCGTTACTCTAGGGTGTGTTGACAATTGCATTAAACTTGGAGCATGTCAGCAGTTAAACTAACATCTGAACAGTGGTCAAAGATACTCGATTTCCTGAAAGAGAGGACTGGCGTCTATGTCAAGTCTGAACAGGAGTGTAAACGATTCATAGAAGGTATTCTGTGGATGAGCAGGTCAGGCGCTCCGTGGAGGATGCTTCCGGCAGGATACGGCAAGTGGTACAGCGTGTACAGGCGCTTTTCCAGATGGAACGAGCAGGGGATATGGGAGAAGATGCACCAGCATTTCGCTGATGATCCTGATATGGAGCATCTGATAATAGACAGCACGACGGTGCGCGCGCATCCCTGTGCGGCGGGTGCGCCGCATAAAAAGGGGGACAATGGTCGCAGGCTCTTGGTAGAAGTCGAGGGGGTTTCAGCACGAAAGTGCATGTGAGTGTTGACGCTCTGGGCAATCCACTGAGATTCACTCTTACGGGAGGTCAGGCACACGACATCACCCAAGCCTATGAACTGATAGACGGCATCGAGAGTGAATATGTGATCGCGGATCGCGGATATGACTCACAGCGGTTTCGTGAGCGCATCGTCGAGATGGGAGCGACGCCTGTAATACCGCCGCGTTCAAGTAGAAGAGAGCCTCAGCCATACGATGAGCATTTATACGGTGAGCGCCACTTGGTCGAGTGCTACATAAACAAGATGAAGCATTATCGGCACATATTCAGCCGGTTTGACAAGTTGGCGAAGATGTACCTTGGTTTCCTACACTTTGTCGGCGCTCTCATATGGCTGAAATGAAATGTCAACACACCCTAGTCAATTCATCCGATGCGTAGCATCCGTCCTAAGCCATACCGAGTTGAACATCGACTCGAAAATGTCTTGTCCAAAGGTACCGGGTGAGTCTTGATTAGATTGAGGTAGGTTATATTTGATCCGATAGTCTCTCGCAACATGATTGAAGTCTTTATCCAGAAGCCGAATTAGGAGGAACAGTATGAGCGTTTCGCTGGAGTGGTTGGGAGTCTCCACCTATCGTCTGGTCGTCGATGACCTAGTCATCTTCCTCGATGCCTACATCGACCGGAATCCGTTGGCGCCGCCCGTTGGTATTCAAGTAGCGGATGTGCAGAGGGCCGACTATGTTCTGGTGGGACACTCCCACTTCGACCACCTCTGGGGCGCCGAGCGCATCGCCCATCAAACGGGTGCGACCATCATCGGCTCCCACGAGTCGGTGAGACTGATGGAAATAGAAGAAGTGCCCGATGAGCAGCTGGTTGCCGTGGCGGGTGGAGAGCGGATCAGGCTGTCGGACAGTGTGTCGGTACGGGTGTTTCCCAGCCAGCACTCATGCATCTGGAGCACGGCGGGAGCATCGGGAGAGGTCTGTCTGGGGGACCTGGGCTTGACGCTGGAAGAACGGCAGGCGAACCTCGACAACTAGGCGGCTACGCGCGCCTCGTCAAGTACGCCGGGAATGGTGGAGGCCGAAGCCCACAGAATGGAATGCGCCCAACAACCCCGCGGCGAAGGCGGGGCATTGGCATATTTTATCGAGACCCCACTGGGCAACATGCTTTGGAAAGACACGTCGGGGCATTGGACCGGGATTTTGCAAGATCTTCGGCCTGACGTGGCGCTGCTGGCAGCCGCCGGCCGGGGTAACATAGACGGCGAACCCATTCAGGGTACATTGGCCCAATTCGTCGCCCGTGAGGTGGACATTCTGCGGCCCAGGCGCATTGTGCTCGGCCATCATGACGACTGGAACCCACCAACGACCGGTCCGGTTGATTTAGAACCCATAGAGCGGGAGCTTGCACTGCGGACCCACGGGGTCGAGTTGGTGCATATGGACTACTTGGAAGGCTATCCCATTCTGGGCCGGTGAAACAAGATTCTCCTAAATGGCCGAAAATGTCGTAGAGTTACTTGAAGCTTGTGATCCTCCAATACAATGCATTAGAGCGGCCTCCGGAAGTGCTCGTGATTGGTGCAAGAAAATACGCACATCTATTGCATCGCTATTGAGGCTACGTTCACCACCTTATTCAGTTGGCCCGAATTGTGCAGTCTAGTCATTCATCGATCGAGGAAGTTTGCAAGGGGCCCCATGCGCGTGTGTAATCGCGCAGTCTACTAGCCTGACATGCCGTGGGCTCGGAGTGGCACCGGTTCACGTGAGCTCGGGCGAACCGAAGGTCGTGGTCGCCAACCCCAGCGACACGTCGCGCAGGGTCGAGATGAGACTCAGCATTTCCACTGTAAACATCTGCCCTGTCCAAAGCCACGAGACCTGGCCCTGGTCCGACGGTTAGTACGTCAACCTCGCAGGATGCGCCAGCGTCTCAAGCGACTGGCAGGACGTGGGCCTGTCACCCAAGGGCGCTTATAGTGGACGATTTCGGCATCTAGCCCAACGACAGGGAGTCGCCGACTGCGTTCTTCAGCCTGCTCTCACGGTTGGCATAGTTCTCGCCGCGCCTTCGGGGTGATGGATCAGCACCTCGGCAGCGTCCCAACGAGCAAATGTCTCATTCATTGCTAGTCTCCCTCCAGGCTGCCGCTATTCGTGGCACAGATTCATTCCGAGGAGCGAGCCGCTATAGCTTCCAGGTGTTCCGAAAGGCGGTTTTCGGTGACCTCCAGGTCGTACTGGCTCTGCAGCCCATCCAGAACCCCGCAGAGTTCCCAAAGACGCGTGCCAAGAGCAATGCCGTCTCCTCAGTAACGGAGGGCTGGCAGTGAGGTCGAGCTAGATGGCGGCGGTGCCGTAAGGGTTGCCGGCAGCGATGTAGGCGAGGTCTATGAGCCGGACTGCTCTGTAGCAGTCGGCGACGCTGACCGGGGGTGGGTCGCCCCGGACGGCGGCATCCAGGCTTCGCCTCAGCACGGTAGGAGCGTCGTCGTCCGTCGGGAGGTCATAAGAGTCGTTTGGAGTCTCGAGCACGATACGATCACCCTCCATTTTTAGTATGGCCCTCTGGAAGGCTATCTTCAGGTTGGCGTCGGTTCCGTCTCTAGGGAAGCCGTTCCCTACTTCAATCGTGCCCAGGACTCCGCTCTTCGATCGGATTAGGACCGAGGCGTAGTCCTCGATCGGCTTTCCTAGGGTGCTCCAACTGAGCTGGGCGCCGGTCACCTCGGTCTCCACGCCCTCACTGGTGAGATGGATGAAGGCGTCGAACCCGTGAGCGCCAAGGTTGCGAAGGCATCCACCATTGGCCGCTGCTGGGTCGAGCATCCAGTGGGAACCCCAAGCAGGGTACCGCTCGGAGGTTGGGCGGTTCATCCTCTGGTAGAGGTGGCAGATGGAGCCGTATGCGCCTTCATCTAGGAGTCTCTTGGCGTGGGCAAAAAAGGGCGTATCACGCATGTTGAGCGGCACGGCAGCGAAACCGCCGGTCGATTCGGCCTTCTCGACGACACCTCGGAGCTGCCGAGCGTTGAAGCTCATCGGCTTCTCCATGATAAAGGGGATACGCCTATCGAGGAGGTGGTGGGCAATCTGTGCCATCGTGTCGTGTCGTCCCAATGCGAGGACGAAATCGGGGTCCACCTCGTCGAGCATATCTGAGTAGCAGGTGAACGTGGGGATACCACCTCCAATTTCAGAGACCCGGTGCGCCGCTATGTCGGGCTGGTCATCGTGGACCCCGACTATGTCGACATCTTCCATCGCCGCGAGATGGCGAAGGTAGGCCGAGTCATAGATCGAGTGCCAGTGGCAGACGCCGATTGCGGCAACTCTGATGGTCATCTCATCACCTCCGCGGAGACCAGAATACCACCCCGCACCGCCAATGTCTGAGCTTGTACCGTTGGAGTACCTGCCGATCGTTCTTGGAAGCCACTCCCGGAACTCGACGCTCCGGTGCTGCAGTGGTGAGAGCCGTGGCCATATACAAACTGGGCTGGTCGGCAATCACCTCGTCGAGCAGGCGGTGTCCTGCCTTGCTGACGTAAGCGCGTACCTGATATGTCGTCTGTGATTTCGACACTTGCTATTGCATCTCGACCCAAATACCCCTGCGCCTCTAGCGCGGCGGCGGCATAGTTTCGGGCCGCCAGCGCAAGGGTTGCTGGTGCACACAGAATTGTCATCCGATGCGACAAAGCTACCTCCTCCAGTCGGGGCTCTCTCCATTCTCACATAGTTAGGTATGCAGTCGACGACCATCGTGTGTAACTTGCCCGTGGATGTGGTCCGCTGCCTGGGGCCCCTCGGTGGTGGAGAGTCTAGGTAAGATCGCTCAGCTTACTTGCGGGCCCTAAGCCGGGACACAGGTCAGACACGGAGACGACTTCGCCCGTCTCGAAGGAGCGATTGGCGGCCATGCCGATAAGCGCCGAGGCCGCGCCCTGCTGGTGACCAGCGTCCCTTCGCAATGGATCCGGCTCGGCATCTTGCGCGAAGATCTGGCGCTGAAGCAGAAGGTCCCCGCCACCGTGTCCGCCTACGCCCTCGGGAACAGTGAGCTCTTGGGGCGACCCGAACATCGGATATAGGACGAGTTTGGAGCGCCGGACGCGCCCTCCGTGCAGCTCCTCGTACTCCAGGCGTCCACGGCTGCCGTTGAAAGCGACCTGGAAGCCCTCGCGGGGGAGATAGGCGTTGAGCGAGTAATTGAGCACAGGTCCGGTGCGATACTTGACCAGCAGGCTCATCGAGTCCTCGATGGTAATGCCTTGGCCGAAGACATTCTGGTCTCGGAAGTATCCGTCGTACCGCTCGTTCTCCAGGTAGAGGCCTCTTAGAACTTCGTCCTTTGAGAGGTCGATGGCGAAGGGGTCGGCGGAGGTGCCCTGGTCCATATACCTCTCGTACGTCACAGACTCTCCCCTGGCCTCCGCATTCTCCCTGCCATAGAAGGCCAGGCGACCGATGCCGTACACGGTCTCGGGAACGGCGTCGATCCACCAGTTGACCAGATCGAAGTGGTGAGTGGACTTGTGGATGATCAGTCCGCCCGAGTTCTTCTTCTGGCGGTGCCACCGGCGAAAGTAGTCAGCGCCGTGACTGGTGTTGAGCCAGTACTCGAGATCGACGTGGAGGACCTCGCCGATTACGCCCTCAGAGATCACCTGTCTCACCTTTGTCGCGCCGGGGGCCCATCTGTAGTTGAAGGCTACCCGCAGCTCCCTACCGGTGCGCTTTGCGGTGTCGATGATGAGGTTGCACTTCTCCACGTCTATCGTCATCGGCTTTTCCGTGATTGCGTCGCAACCCAGCTCCATCGCCCTGACCACGTACTCGTGGTGGAAGGCGTCTACGGTGGTGACGATGACGACGTCGGGTTCTGTCTCCTCTACCATTCGATCGAAATCGTCGGAGCTGTACGTGGGTACCTCGTGGTAGTCCAGCTCATCCACAAGACGGCGATTGTAATACGAGAGCCTGCCGGGGTTGGGATCGGCGAGTCCGACCAGCTCGCCTTCTTCACGGAACTTGGTCGCGAGGGGGTCTATGAACATTCGCGCTCTTGACCCTGCGCCAACCAGAGCGTATTTGACCTTGCTATCGAGGCCCATCCCTGCTCCTCCATTGTTCGCCCCCACGATCAACTCCTCGATCCGAGCTTCCGCGATGTTATCCAATATTTCCCAAAATGAGATAGGGTCAGTATAGTCAAGGCCTGAAAGCCGGTCAATCTTGACCGTACCAACGGTTCTTGCATTAGGGACCCGCTTCCAGTAGTGCCCCTCTTCTTTTCCATCTTTAGCGTCGTCAGCTCACCTGATAATGGGATTGTGGCGCTCTGAAGGCAAGACGACTGGATGGAGCACTCTCCCTCAGTGTCGAAGCTTAGCGACTATGTCCGCTTAAGTGCTAAGGGAAAATGTCACCCCCTGTGAATTGCCATGCTATCAGACTACGATACCGTCGACGTCGCGCACCCGCGCGACATAGGTGGACTCTCAGCGTTCATATACCTCTTCACGGTGTCTCTGTGTATGCCCAGTTCCCTGGCGATGCCACGAATGGACAGCCCCTTGCGCTTCGCCTTCCGCACCGCTCTCCATCTCGCCGTCTGAAGTGGTGTGGGCTTCCGCTGGCGAGGACTAACGACCTTGCGAACCCTCCCAGCGCCGTTGCCGTCGGCAGTGTCGCGAGGTACATCGACGTCGAGTTGCGCAAGCTTGTCTACCCAGCGTCTGCCCAGGCCATTGCTGTCGAGATGAGGCGAAGGAGTATGCGTGGTTCTCTCGGTGAAGTCGCGCAGGATATTAGGGCGCTGCGGTGCCTCCTGTGTGGAGATGATCTGCCCCTCGTGCTGCACTGCCAACTGTCCGTCCAGCCCCTCAAGTACATCCACCACCGCTCCGGCATAGCTCGGTCGATCCGTGCCAGGCAGTAACTGCAGGGTACGCCAGCGGTACTTCACCGTGTTGTCCCGGCCTACCTTGCGCCTGTACTTTAGGCAGAGGGTTGTGTCGAGGCACATCTTCGCATCGGGGACGCGATATGCGGTCTCTGTGTGCTGTGGTGGCACACGGAAGCGTTGGTTGAAGCGGGGGAGGAAGTCAGCGAGCACACGGTTAGTGTCATCGATGGTGATCGCGCCCGCGAGTCGCAGTTCGGTTACGAGCCTGTCCTGGAAGGTGCCTGCCATACGCTCAACCCGCCCCTTGGCTTGCGGCGAGCGAGCGAATATCAGCTGTACGCCAAGCTCGTCCATCGCGCGACTGAACTGGGTGGGAGCACCGGCAGCTTCTGACGGTGGCGTGTACTTGAATACGGCATGCCGGTCCGCATACAGTGCGATCGGTATGCCGCAGTGGCGTATCAGCCCATCGAGGAGCGAGAAGTAACTGTGGGTGTTTTCCAGCTCACAGAACAGGGCGTCGGCCACCATACCGGTGGCGTCATCCACTGCCAGCAGCAATGTGAACTGCGGTCCATCTTCTCCGAGCCATCTGTGGTAGCTGCCGTCTACCTGAATCAGCATACCCTCGCGTGGCATCCGCTGCCGCCGAACGCGGTGCTTCGGCGGCCTACGCCGACGAGGGCTGTTCACACCGGCGTTCGCCAGTATCTTGCGCAACGTGTCACGACCGATGTCTATGCCCTCCCGCTCCCTCAGCAACTCGCTCAGGTGCGTATGGTTGACTCCTGCGTATCGGCTACGCGCCAGACGTACTGCTTCGCTCGCCAATGCGCTCGGTGTAGCGTTGGCAGGTCTGCGACCTCGATTGCCGTGAGCTAGTGCGGCTGCTCCTTTCTCTCTGTAAGCCGCCAGTATGCGCCTGGTGTGGCGTGTGCTCACTCCCATCAGTGTCGCTGCCTGCTCCGTCGTCATATATCCAGCCAGTAAGTTGTTGAGTACCTGAAGTCTTGCCTGTTCTTGCTGCGTCAATGTCACATTCTCCATCATGTGGACATTTTCGCTCAGCAGTTAGTGTGGACGTAATCGCTAAGCAACAACACCTCAGCTTGCACAAACTATGCCCCATCCCCACCCAACTGGGTCGGTTCCCTGGAGTTGGGGCATGTCGTCTCCGCACTTAGGACAGAGCTGGTATACTTTCCCACCTATTCCCTGGGCCGGTTCGTTCGATTGGAAGTCCAAACTCATGGTCAGGCCGTCGAACGTAAATGTCTCTCCGCACTCAGGGCACGGCATTGTGGGAATGATGCCGTACGTCAGGTACTGGAGGGCGGCTTTCCGATGACCATCTGGACATTTCGTCCAAAGCTCTGCTTGTCTGGTTTCCATGAAGTTCTATGATGCCTCCTCACAGGTTCGCATCTCCTGCCTGCCTTATACCTTTTTTACGAAGCTGGTCCCCAGTCTTCGTAACGGGCAACGAAGCGCAGGGACAATGCCGTCCCTATGTCGGCGACGGCACTATCCCACGATTCAGCGGCAACAGCGAGTCGGCGTCGCAAGACAGTACGTAGAGTACTGCCATCAGGCGTTGGAGGCTGAGAAGGGTTCCAACCCAGATTAGGCCGGACGTCGTGAACAGCGCGCTTCAGTTGAGGTGAATGTGCTTTTCTCTCGGACGCGGCGAAATCTCAGCAGTACGACTCCGTCGATGGTTAGCAGCACGCCTGAAAGAGCAAGTACCATGAGTAGCCCGCCTGTAACTGCATCATTCCCTGCGACCGGCGGTTTCACTGCCCCAGGCTTGGATTGTAGTGGTGGCAGCTGCGCGACCCCGCAGCCCCAATCATTGTTGGGCACTTTGGAACTCGGTGGTGAAGCGTTGTCCTTTAGGTACTGCGCCACTTCGACCGGCCCGAGGTTTGGGAACCTCTCTCGTACCAACGCCGCCAAACCCGCCACCGTAGGGCGATGCTTGGCTAGTACCCTCAAACGGGCCCTCACTTGTGGCCGAATACGAGCCGTCGACTCCTACTACATCCGGTTTGATTCGTCCATCTGTGGTTGGCCGCGACTGCTGTACTCCTGTTTCTGTTCAGGAACCAGGACCGAAGAGAATACACCCAGACCGTAACGACTCGCGCATCCATGCAGTTTGCAGTACCGGCACATGTTTGCCCAATAAACGGAATCCGTCAGACGTCATACAAGCCTTGAATCCGCACTCTCCAGTTAGCCACCATTTCCCCAGATAGGCCGTGAAGGGTGTGCAACAAAATACTGCAAAAGCTTGCATTCACGCCACCGCTCCGTACCTGGCGACCCTGCTTAAACTAGACAACCTATCGCCGATTTGCAAACATGTATCGGAGCAAGTATTGCACGACTAAATCCGCACAGGAGTCTGGCTTTGACCACCGAACCGACCACCGCACTCTCCCGCCGACGCAGAGCCAGAGGGCGATGCTTCTATAGATGTCAAGCGGCTTTTTCAAGTATCTGGGCGGGCTTACGGATGATCGAGTAGACTTCGCGAGCGACATAGCGTTTGAGACAGCGGATGACTTCGATCTTGCTCATTCCTTCTGCGGTTCGTCGACGCAGGTACGCCTGCGTCCTCAGGTCGTAGCGCAGTCTGACGACGACTATGCGATAAAGCGCCGCATTGGCCTGGCGGTCGCCGCCACGGTTGAGCCGATGCCGGTTGGTCTTGCCGGATGATGCCGGTACAGGACTCACCCCGCATAGCGATGCGAAGGCCGCCTCGGAGTTGAGGCGATCGGGATTGCTGCCGGCGGCGATCAGCAGGGCCGCAGCCGTGTCGGGTCCTACTCCAAACGCTTCGACCAGTGCTGGTGCCGTAGCTTTGATGAGCCGTTCGAGCTCGGCCTTCAAGTCCTGGACTTCCTTGCTGAGTTGACGGTAACGACAGGCAAGCGAACGGAGTGCGTACTTGGCTGCTGCCGTGGGATTGTCCGGACGACCAGGGCGGAAGCTTTTGCATCGTTTAACAAGGGCGCTGGTGCTCAGACCATCAAGCGTTTCTCGGAGCCCGGCAGGAGCTGTGAGAACCAGTGCCTTCATCTGATTGACGGCTTGCGTACGAGCTTTTACAGCCGAGTTCTCCGTACTCTTAAGCATACGGATCATCTCTACTTCGCCTTCGCCAGACTTGGGAGTCGCGGCGGCGACACCCGCAAGCACTGCGCGCGCTGCCATCTCGGCGTCGGTGGGGTCACTCTTCCCCTTACGATAGCGGACCGACCGGTCAGGTCGATTGACCTCAATGACCGTATACCCACGATCGGTCAGGAAGCGTGCGAGTCCGGCGCCGTAGGAACCTGTGCCCTCAATTCCGAACGTGTGGACCTGTCCCAGGTCGCACGACCACCGTTCGAGCTCCTCGTACCCGCAGGTGGCAACGGGCACGTGCTTCTCGTCAAGTCGGACACCTCGCCCGTCAAGAGCCACCGCCACGTGCTGGTCCTTATGAGTATCCACTCCGATGATAACCTGAACGGCACGACTGCTGATGTGACTCACGGCTCCTGTCATCTCTGCCTCCCTTGGAATATGGTGCAAGGGCTCGAATGAGCGGACAAAACTGCGATGGGACTTGACGTCACGCTCCTATTAGGTCACTACTCACAGAAGCCGTTGAGGCCGTATGGGCCATCTCGAGAACGGGTCGACAGATCATTTAGAGGACATCTGAGTCAGCCGTATAATGGGTCAGATCCGTTCCCGGGTTGCCCATAAAATATCATCGCAGCAGT
This sequence comes from Dehalococcoidia bacterium, assembly GCA_965225795.1. Lineage (GTDB taxonomy): Bacteria > Chloroflexota > Dehalococcoidia > Lucifugimonadales > JADFKI01 > Bin90. Next base: position 66,046 of record OZ245324.1, read on the forward strand.
ATAAGTGTAATTATGCCGCATTTGGGAAGACCCACAACTAACCGACATGTGAGCCACTTTCAAGTCTTCGTTCGTGTCAAAAAGGTAAAACGTGCCCTACCACAGTCCTAACGGATTCATCCGGCGCGGCGGGACGTTAACCTGGCATACACTCTTTTCCGCCGAGGACTTATAATATTTGCAGGGGCTAACAACGCCTAGATTCCAATCGGCGCATTTGATTATGCTTACCTACGTGTAGTAACGGCGTGTAACATTCATTTCCTCTGATCTCTTAAGGAAGGGTGTCTGATGAGCCTCGGGACTGCGGCTATTAAGTCCAATTCACATTTATGCCCGATTTAGTCTGCTGGCTGACGTATGTAACGCACGAAATCATAGTGGGAGGTGTGGTCATGTCCCTGATCCCCAAAGTGATGAGTACCCAGCACCCAGACAACGCAACACCTGCGCCTTTTGCGGACAGCGCCGGTGTGCTGCGAGGGGACGGCGAGATCGAGGAAGCAGTGGACGTGTTCGCGCTGGGATGCGATGAGCAGATGTGGGACTCGGAAGGGAAGGAAGCGGACAACCAGGTCGTGCGCAAGCTGCTCACCGGCTACCCTGACTTCTTCCACGATGACGTCAAGCTCGGCATCGACGCGGCGCTTACGCTGCGTGTGCCCAACCCGCGTGTCGAGCGGGACATGCGGAAGTCGATGGTAGAGGCCCTCCAGAGCGTGCCTTCTTCCTGGGACATGGCACAGGGCTTCTATGGCGACGGGCATGTCGCGCCGATCCAGGAGGTGATTCTCCCTCTTACGACGTCCGCTGAAGAACTCTCAATGGTGGAAGCCTACTATCGGAAGGTGATTGTAGGGCAGGAAGACCAGACGGTGCTCGACGGACAGTCGGTCAAAGACTGGGTGGGAGAGTTCTACCCAAAGAGCATCCGGGTGATCCCGCTCATCGAAGACATGGAGCACATGTTCTACTGCGACCGCATCGTCGAGGAGTACCTGCAGGGCAGGGACCTGCCGTACCAGAGGGTATTCCTTGCGAGGAGCGACCCGGCGCTCAACTATGGGATGGTTGCTGCCGAACTGATCCTGAAGGTGGGGCTACTGCGACTGCATAACCTGGAAGTGAAGCTGGGATTGCCGCTGTATCCCATCATCGGAGCAGGCTCTGCGCCGTTCCGCGGCCACCTGGGGCCTACCAACGTGGAGCGTTCGCTGGCGGAGTATCCGAGCGCCCAGACGTTTACGGTCCAGTCCGCATTCAAGTACGACTATGACAGAGACACCGTACGGGACGGCATAGCGAAGATACTTGCCCACGAGCGCACCGAGCCTGTGTTCATAGACCAGAATCGGGCGAAGGAGATCATCGACAAGTCCACCGCGGAGTACCAGGCGCGGGTGCGGGACCTGACCGACGTCATCACGACGGTGTCGGCACACGTGCCCAGACGACGCGAGCGCAAGATGCACGTCGGACTATTCGGTTACGGCCGCTCTCTCGGTGGTGTGGGCGGAGTCACGCTCCCCAGAGCAATCGGATTCGCGGCATCGCTGTACTCCATTGGCGTTCCTCCAGAGCTACTGGGGCTTGCCTGCCTGACCGAGAGCGATCTCGAGTTCATTCGCGAGGTTTACCCCAACATGGATGGGGACCTGCGCGCGGCTCTGCGCTTCACTAATGAGCGGCACGTGAGGGAGTTGCTGGGCGACTCCTACATGAGCGTGGTCGGGCAATACACAGACGAGCTGGACCGGGTGCATGAGGGACTGACAAGCGCGATCTGGGCCAGCGTGGGCAACGAGGACGTGACGACGCACAGGTTGCAATTCGTTGAAGAGGCTGCCCACATTCGTCACTTCCTCGGGTAATTCGACGGCGGACCGCCTGGCCCTATTACCAAGTCCATGTGATATTGGCATAGTCCTCACAACTTCGGCTTCGGACATATGCGGTTGAGTTTCACACGTGCATCCTTGGACCTGAAGAGCCAATCTATGGTCGCGCCAGTTTCGTTACGCCCGGCCTCAAGAGCTCCTATCTGGCATCTCAGCGTCTTCTCATCATCAATGCGCCCTTTCAGACACTGCTTGCTGAACACGCTCAACTCTGTCTCGTCCATATTCAACCACATGCCGTGCGTCGGTGTGTGATGAAACTCAGACGTCAAGCTATGCGCCGAGCTTCAGACGGCTCGTACGCCTCATGCAGAGAGCAGGCCGTCAAGGGCGACAGCATCTGCCTGTTGAAAAAGCTGAAGATCCACCAACTCTGCTTCAGAACCGCATCCTCTCAACGCCACACCACTATCGGCTGGCTCGGACTCTTGCTCCGCGCTTGACGCCAGCGCCGAGAGGTCGTCAATCCGCTCCCTGAGAAGCTGTCAGCCTGGGCCGTTTTTGACTCCCATAGCCCAAGATGAAGTCCTCATAGCCGTTGTCGGCGACCTCGTTGCATTTTTCGCGGTAGGTTCCGATGCCACCGGCGTAAGGCATGAACACACGGGGCTTCCCAGGAATGTTCGCGCCTAGGTACCACGAGTTTGCGAGCATGAACATTGTGGGCTCAGCAACCTCGTTCACGTGGGAAACCCATGCGGTCTCCGCATCGAGATCTGCCTCGGCTGTCTTGATGCTGCGTTCGCTCAGAAACTCGATGAAGTCAGAAATCCATTCGATGTGCTGCTCGATGGCGACTGGCATGTTACTGAGTACGGACGGGCTGCCAGGTCCTGTTATCATGAACATGTTCGGGAATCCTGTGACTTGCAGGCCAAGGTAAGTCTTGGGTCCCTCGGACCACTTTTCTTTGAGCGACAAATCGTTTCTGCCGCGGATATCCATCTTAAAGAAACTGCCAGTCATCGCGTCGAATCCGGTAGCGAAGACGATAATGTCAAACTCGAACTCTTCGTCCTCGGTCCTTATCCCCTTCGGCGTTATCTCTTGGATTGGCGAGTAGCGAATATCGACCAGCTCAACGTTCTCGCGGTTGTATGTCTCGAAGTAGTTGGTGTCTATGAGAGCACGCTTAGAACCGAATGGATGGTCAGTAGGCAGAAGTCTTTCGACCGTCTCGGGATCCTTCACTATTTCCCGGATCTTGGACCGGATGAACTCGGAGGCGGTGTCATTCGCCCTTCTATCCGTGCGAATGTCTTCAAATGTCCCGTTCAGGAATTCCGTACCACCCTTGGCCCAGCAGGCTTCATATGTTTCCCGACGCTCTTCTGCCGTGACCTCCAAAGCCGAGCGCTTGCTGGCGTCCACAGGAAAGCCGGATTTTGACCATCTCGCCTTCTCCCAGATCTCATCGTAGTTGGGTTTTACCTCTTCCTCGATGAACCTGCGGTCCACGGTTTCGTGGCGGGCAGGGATGGTGTACTGTGGCGTTCGTTGGAAAACGGTCAGACACTTGGCCTGCTCGGCGATCACGGGTATCGCCTGTATGCCGCTTGAACCCGTGCCGATGACAGCGACACTTTTACCGACGAAGTCCACTTTTTCGTGGGGCCAACTTCCAGTGTGGTACCAGTCTCCCTCGAAGGAGTCAAGCCCACTAATGTCTGGAACATTGCCTGCTGAGATACATCCGATACCAGTAATAAGGAACCGGGCCGTGACGCGATCGCCCTGATCTGTTTCGACCTGCCAATGGTTAGTGTCTTCGAGGAACTTCGCGGAGGTTACTCGGGTGTTGAACTGGATGTTGCGGCGAAGGTCGAAACGGTCTGCGACGTGGTTGAGGTAGGATAGGATCTCAGGCTGCTCGGGATATTTTCCGCTCCAGTTCCAATCCTGCAGTAGCTCCTTTGAGAATGAGAAGCAATATACGTAGCTCTCGGAGTCGCAGCGTGCGCCAGGGTAACGATTCCAATACCAGGTACCTCCGACTCCGGCGCCCGCCTCGTAGACTTGGATGGACATACCGAGTTCTTCTCGCAGTCGCCTGAGCATGCCCAGTCCTGCAAAGCCAGCCCCAATTACCACCGCGTCAAAGTCGGGGGAAGTTTCTGAGTTAGCCGCCATCATTTTTTCTCCTGGTACTACTTCGTTCGGTAGGACATTGGCCCTTGTCATTATACGGGTTGAGATTTGCGTGCTCTCACGGTACAAGCTCTGACTGCCTTCACAACCTGTTGGAAACCGAGCTCGCTGCCAGGCAGCATCAACAGGGTAAAGAATCCATGCATCTGGCCGACATATCTTTGGAGATCAGTCGGTACGTGAGCTTCCTGCAGACGCGCCGCGTAAGCCTCGCCTTCGTCACGCAAGACGTCGTGCTCCGCGGTGAGAATCACAGCAGGTGGAAGCTCCTGGAGATTCTCGGTGTGCAAAGGGGAGGCGTCGGGCTCGGTATGGCGAGAGGACTCTGGAAGGTATTGATCCCAGTACCAGATCATAGCATCGCGGGTCAGCAGCAATTCATTTTCGGGATCCAAGTAGGATGGACGGTCGAAATCTGCGTCGGTTACAGGGTAGATGAGCACCTGTAGTGCTATGGATGGGCCGCTGCGGTCGCGAGCGCGTATAGCCGTAACAGCAGCGAGGTTGCCACCGGAGCCGTCCCCTGTCACGATCAGTGGCACCTCTTGTCCCGCGATGTCGCTCAGGTGTTTCCCGACCCATTCCAGTGCCACATACGAGTCATCTACAGCCGTTGGGTAGCGATGCTCTGGCGCGCGACGGTACTCTACCAGGACGACCGCGCAAGACGTCCGCTCCGCGAGCTTACGCGCGACCGTGTCATATTCGTCGGGCGTGCCGGTAACCCATCCGCCCCCATGGTAATAGACCAAGACCCCGCGGGGGTCCTCTATAGGGACTAAGACACGAAGCGTTGCTTCGCCGCCCTTGCCCTCTACAACACGCTCCTCCACACGCTCCATTTCCGGCGAAGGCCCGGCAAGATCTGCGATCTTGGATGCGAATGCGCGTGCTTCGTGAAGCATGCTTTCGTGTATAGGCTTCCCATCGTCCTCAGCCATCTTCTCCAAGAACTTAGCTGTGGTGAGGTCAAGTGCCATGCGTTCTCTCCTCGTCGGTACGCTGCGCAGGTGTTGACTGGTACTTGAATGCAGTGCACATGTGGTACACTTTTGCTCCAATCCGGTGGCCTAGGACGCCACCGCCCTTGACACTAATTCCTCATGGTAATTCAATCTACTTAAGATTCAATTCGTTATAGCCGTTCTGCGCCACCTCTTCACAGCGACGTCTGTACGATGGTTGACCACCGGAATACATGGCCGTGATTCGGGTCTGCCTACCCTCCAGATTGATGTTGACGCCGGTCTGCCACGAATCTACCTGGCTCCTCAGAAGATCCTTTCCTTGGTCCACTACATACTGATGCCAGCCCTCTTGGGCTTCAAGGCTGGTTTCGGCACGAGTAAGGCCACAGTCATTCATGTACTTTATGACCTCTGTTACCCAATTCACCTGATATTCAATGGCACGTGGGTTGTTCCCTGCCCATGCGTGGGGTCCTATTATCATAAACAAATTAGGGAAACCGTTGGTTTGAATCCCCAGAAAGGTCGCCAGTTCTTCTTCCCATTGTTCCTTTAATCGGCGCCCATTAACATCGCGTATATCTATCCTGTTATAACTGCCGAATATCGCGTCGAACCCCGTGGCATAGATTATGAAATCAAATTCGAACTCCTTGTCAGTGGTCAGAATTCCATCCTGGGTGATTCTCTGGATAGGAGTCTCAATAATGTCTATTAGTTCAACATTTTCCTGGTTGTAGGATTCATAGTAGTTGGTTTCCAGTGGTACCCGCTTGGTTCCAAAGCCATGATCTTTTGGAATTAACTTTTCCGCTACTAGGGGATCGTTCACACGCTCCCGTATCTTCTCGGCTATAAAATCAGATATGGCTTTGTTGGCTTTGGGGTCGGTTAGTATATCTTTGAAATTGCCTTGCCAGATCCCAAACCCCGGGCTGGCGTATAGCTGCTCCCAGAACTCATACCGTTCTTCTGCAGTCACTTCAAAAGTGCCTCTGGGATCAGCGTCGTGTATGAATGCAGTTGTGGTCTGGGCACACCACTCAAACATTTCGTCGTAGCCGGCCCTGATGGCTTTCATTTCATCCGGCTCTATTGTCGAGTTGTGAAGAGGAGCACACCACTCTGGTCGAAGCTGGAAAACAGTGAGATGCCCGACATTTTTGGCTACTTCCTGGATTGTCTGAACTCCCGTAGCCCCAGTGCCGATAACTGCCACACTTTTGCCTGCAAAATTGACGGGGGAATGAGGCCATCGAGAGGTGTGAAAGGACTGTCCCCTGAAAGACTCGATTCCCTTAATTTTCGGTAGAGTAGGTTGAGAGAGGATGCCAACGCCCGTAATTAAAAACCTGCTCTTACAGGTATTTCCATCCTCTAATCCGATTTCCCAACTCCGAGTATCTTCATTATAGACGGCAGACTTAACATCACTGGAAAATTGAATATCCTTAAGAAGGTCAAATTTATCGGCTACGTGTTGCAGATATCGTAGAATCTCAGGCTGTGAGGCGAAACGTTCGGACCAGTCCCACTCGTCGAGCAGTTCCTGCGAAAAGGAATATCCGTAGGAATAACTTTCCGAATCAAACCGGGCGCCCGGATACCTATTCCAATACCAAGTGCCTCCCACGCCTGTCCCTCTTTCAAGGACCCGGACCCTTAAACCCAGTTCCTGCAGTCTGTACAACTGGTACATGCCTGAAATACCTGCTCCGATCACGATTGCATCGTAGTCGAGATCAGTATGCGAAAGAACCATGTTTCTGACTCCACCTGTCTTAAGCGATTGGAACAGAATAAAATTGAGGATCGGAAACTAGTCGTAAGTTGTTGGCCAACTGGGTCCCTTGGGATTATACCCTAATGGCATAGGCGGACAGCGACGATATAACTTCCGTCTGAACAGTCAGAGACGGCGGATTCAAGCCATACCCTTTTGCCTCGTGAGATACCCGTTATTCGGAAATTATGTAGCCAAGCTTCTTGAGTCGAACCCTATGCGAACAACTAGTACCCAGTCTGCTTCGCGATCCAACGAGTGTTGTACTGTGAAGTAGTGTGGGAGCTTGTCAACCCTCCTGTACTATCAAGACGCGGTCGGCTGCGTGAGCTGCACCTCCGGAATTGTCCGGCTTACTCCGGCAGTCTATGGAGAGTCCAGGCCTACTGACAAGAGGACACGAACTGTTGCATCTGACTCGAGTAATTTTAGCGTGTGTTTTCAGACTGCGCACCCTCGAGAGCGTCTGCCACTCGCGGATACTACTCTTCTGTGAGGACGGCTGGTGCATTGTCGGTCGTGCCGCTTCCCTTGACAATAGGAGCATCATTTAGATACGCACGAATTTAACCTTGTTTCAAGTTATACGTTCGTGGTTGCAACACGCAATCAGCCGTAGTGCTCCGTGCAGGTAGGCACAATGGCAGGTAGGCAATTCGCCAACGCTTGAGTTATTGTTGGAGGAAGGGAGCGCTTAAATGAAATGCTACGGTCAAGCGGCAACTTGTAGCCAGAACTTCCCGCATCATATACTGATCCGGCAACTCACATGAATGGGACATAGCCATTTGGAGGAAAGAGTAGATGACTGGATACTGCGTGAAGTGCCGGGAGACACGGGAGATTCAGAACGCTGAGCAGGTCACGATGAAGACCGGCCGACCGGCCACCCGCGGAACCTGTCCTGTCAGCAATACCGGTATGTACAGGATCGGCAACGCTTCGTAGTAGTGTCACCCCGCGACGGGAAATTTCGGCCGGGATGAAAAGATGACCTATGCCGCGCCTCCGCTCGTCCAGGCAATCTACACGACAGCCCTGATGGCATCGTTCCTGCTGACGGCGTGTAGAACATCTGGATCAACCAAGGCAAGGGTACCGGAGCCTTCTGTCAAGCCATCCCGGAATCCCGCTACCGGCATCCGATGGCCATAGTCTACTAGCGTGGCGAAGGACCTGATAGCGAGGGCGTAACGGTTGCGGAACTGGGATAGGGGCTGGTGGCCATATGCGAGAAGGACACAAAGTGGACGAGCAAGAAATAAAACAGCGAGTCCTAAGATATCATCAAGAGCACGTTTCGAGGAAGCTGACATGGGTGGGTGCAGGCCACCTGGGACAAGTTTCGCAGGGGTGAAGTTCTTTCGCAGGAATGACGGGTGACGTGAGTTGTCGCGCCGCGCCCGGAATAGCCTTTGCCCATAGCAGGATTGAGGGAGACCAGATATGAAGTTCGGCATTTACAGCTCCATCGCCGACCCGCCCCGGGGCGAGCGGCTGGACCAACGGATAGACGAGGTTATCGCCGAGGCTCGGCTGGCAGAGGAGGTGGGTTTCGATTCATGCTTTTTCGGCGAGCACCACCAGGACCGGGATGGATTCCTGCCGTCACCGCTGATCGTGGCTACGGCAGTGGCGGCCCACACCAGCACCTTGAACGTGGGCACGTCGGTAATCCTGCTGCCCCTGCACAACCCCGTACACCTGGCGGAGGACGTGATTACCCTGGACCTGGTGTCCAAAGGGAGAATAATCCTGGGCGTGGGCTTGGGATACCAGGAGGCGGATTTTCGGGCCTTCGAAGTGCCGGTGCGCCAGCGGGTGGGCCGGTTCGAGGAAGGGGTGGAGATCATCCGACACTGCTGGAGCGGAGAAACCTTCTCCTTCCACGGCGAGTACCACCAACTGGAAAACCTGCACATCCGGCCCAGTCCCTTCCAGCAGCCCGCTCCTCCCCTGTGGATCGGGGCCAGCAGCGCGCCGGGAGCGCGCCGGGCCGGGCGCATGGCCGACGGGTTCGTGGCCGGACCCAGCACCGATCTAGCCAACACCATTGAGCTGGTGGAGACCTACCGGGAGGCGGCGGTGCGGGCAGGACGGGAGCCGCTGGTGGTCCTGATGCGGGACGCCTGGGTGGCCGAGACCCGCGCTGAGGCCGCAGAGGTGTATGGCCCGGAGGTGATGGCGGCCTACAAGTATTACTGGCGCAACGGTCTGTCGGAGTTCCGCAGCATCGGGTCGGAGGACGAGATAACCCTGAACAACCTGGAGGCGGACCGGTTGATACTAGGGGAGCCGGATGAATGCGTGGCAGAGTTCCAGCGCTGGAGCGAGGCCGTGGGCGCGGATTACTTCCTGCTGCGGCTGCGTCACGCCCACTCGGGAGGCCCACCCCACGAGAAGATAATGAGGGCGATACGGTTGTTCGGGGACGAGGTCATACCGGCGTGCCGATAGCGGAATGCCCTGGCAGAGCAAGGGATGTTTGTGAACCAGGGTTGTCGTATTGAGATGACAGGATTGCCGGTTGCCCGTCATACCGGCTTTCGCCGGTATCCAGAATCCCTTGCGTACGCTGATTGTCTCCTGATAAGTTTTTTGGACTCCCGATTTCGGGGGATGAGGAGTGAGGAAGAAACGGGTGGGAATGACGCATGTGGGATACATCCGGGCGGGAAGGGCAGGTGGCCTGTGTCATCAAGATGCTATTGCTCTGATTTGTGACTGTCACAGGGTTTACCAGAGTATCCGTTACAGAAATGAACAGGGGGCGGAATGGCAATATACCGGGTATTTTCGGACGCGGCCGGCGAGAGCCACATTGAGGACTTGAATCTGGAGGAGCACCCGGAACTGGGGGCGCTGATCAATGTGTCCGAGGTGCGGGTGCAGGAGTTTGACGGGTCGCGCCACATGGACTTTCATCCGCTGCCCGAGCGCAGGTTGATCATCCACCTGTCCGGCGAGGTGGAGATCGGCTCCAGCGACGGCGCGAAACGGGTGCTGCAGGCCGGGGATATCCGGCTGATGGAGGACCTCACCGGCAAAGGCCATTCGCACAATGACCTGACCCCGTCGGCCGCGGTCTACGTCCTGCTGAACGACTGATTGACCATTCTGCCCGGCATCGCCCTGGCAGAATGGGAGGTGTCTGGCAATCCTGGCGCAGTAGCCCAATCTGTCCAGATCCTTCGAGATTTCTTTGGCGTCGGCGGCGCTCCAAAGTCGAGACAGTGGATTCCCGCCTTCGTGGAAATGACGGTTGGGTGCCGGTCGGACAAAAACAAAGGCCCCTGATGGATCGCCAAGAGCCTGATGGTCGGAGCGGGCTTTCGCCCACGGAGTGGGACTAGGGTGTGACTACGAAGCCAGGGTAAATCTAATCACAAGGGTTTTGATTTTGTCCACTCGACTTTGTATATTGGGAGTATAGGAGTCGGGTACACTTGCAAGCCCTCAAGCGGCACACGCAAGGGAATCTACGATACGATTGAACAAGGGCAGCGGGACTTCCGCCACATAGTGGAAGACCACGCCTTAAGCGACAGAGACTGCCCTCTCCCATCAAACTCCTGGACCACTCAGATGTGTCCTAGAGTCGCGTATCGGCGCCCTAGAAGGACGGGACTGGCACACACGCGGGATTCGCACCGGACGGTGTCGAGCAAGAGCCCAACTGCGGAACTTCGCATTCAGATCGCACAGCGATAGAATTTGCCGTTGTCCAGATCATCGATTGCCTGCAAAGAGAGTCAACTCTTAAGCACTCGGAGCCATTTGCCACAGACTCGAGCAGCTTTCCTAGATGCGGACAGACGGCACGAGCCATGACAACTTCATATGTCCCAGCCACTCAGAGCGCCATCTGTCAGAAGACTCCTCTCTTTGTGAAGTGTCCTGGTTGCAGTACGTGCGAATACGTTACCTCCGGTGACCGACACGCCGCACTCTCCGCAGCGAAAGTGTCCGGTCGGGAGATAACGTTGCTTTGTCCCATTCAGAGCGGTAGGCCTGCCTAGTTGCTCGTGTATCTTTTTCTAGAGGGATTCGGATATGATCGGCGGAGTGAAGCTCCACATCGCCACCCATTCCTCCCTCCTTCCTTCGGTCCTTCTTCAGTTATCCTGCGTCCGTCCTCATCTCTGTACGTCTTGGTCCCGCCATAATAGTTCAGTCCGTAATACGTGGTATTGTCCAAGACTCTCCTGATCGAGATTGCATACCACGAACAGCCACTTTTAGTCAGGGCATATCCTCACTGGAAGCCCCTGCCCCCACTCCCAAGAAAGTGCCCTCATCAGAAATCACTGTGCAAGTCGTACCGATGCATTCGCCAACCACCAGTGCCTCTCCCACGATTTCTGCGGCAGTGGTTTCTACGCGGAGGCAGTAGGCGACACAGACATGCCAAACAGGTCGGAAACTGTGACCACCTTGTATGGTGAGCCTGCCATTCCATGATCTGCATTCAGACGAGCCCTTCGTGACATCCCGATAGCCAGACTACTGCTCAGTTTTTGGCGCAGTTGAATGACTTCCAATTGCGTCCAGTCCGGCTAACGCCCGTGGGTTGTAAGAAGTAACCCATTGTCTATGTTCAGCCAGCCATTCCTCTGGAATTGGACCCGCGTATGGTGGCTGTTCAAACCTTGGTGGAGACTCCGTCAGGCGTGGATCATTTTGCTCTTTCAGCAGTGACATAAGGCGAGAGTTCAGGTTGGCACGAATCTGGTCGTACTCGTCTCTATAAGCTACATTTTCCATATATTCAGGGTCTGCGCGTAGGTCGTACAGTTCTTCTTGAGGTCTCTTTCCGAAACCCAGCTCGAAGAGAGGTTTCACGTCTTCCTTCGCTCTGTTGCAAATCATCCATACTTTTGTGGGACCTTTGTCTAAATCTGCGAACGCTGTCTGGATATTGTTCAGCAATTTTTCCTTTGGCGGCGGGACTGTCTCGTCGTCATCTAAGCCCTCAGGGTCGCCTATAGGCCACCGGTCGGGTTCAAAATTATAGATATACAAGAAATCGTCGGTACGTATAGCCCTTTGTGGGTATGGAAGATTGCCCTCCCTGGCGAGAACATGCCTTTCTCGACCAGTTACTACGAAATCCCGTTTTTCTTCTATACGTCCGCTTTCAGTAGATTTAAGTAATGGCATAATACTGGTCCCTACCATCTCCGGCGGCAGAGCCACGTCGGCGGCATCTAAGAACGTAGGGGCCAAGTCCATTAGGTTCACAAAATCACTGATGACGCAGCCTGATGATACTTGCTCGGGCCAACGAACTGCCATAGCCACTTCCGTGCCCAGATTGTATAGGTTGCACTTTGCTCTCGGGACTCCCGGAATGCCATGGTCACCACTAACTACAATCATAGTGTTGTCTAATTCCCCAATTGCCTCTAAGCGTTCAATAATTACTCCCAACCCCGCATCGAAGGCGAGACATTCACCAAGATAGTCGTTAAAATCCTCTCTTATTTCATGCACATCAGGAAGAAACGAAGGCATGCGACCTCTTAAATTATCGGGATCCAGCCCCCAAAGTTCCTTTCCGGAACCTCGCTCCCATGTCCGATGAGTGTTGGTTGGGCCCCACCAGTAACAGAAAGGCTTTTCAGAAGGCCTAGCGGACAGAAAACTGTCGAAGTTGCTTCTTGCCTCGTCCAGGAGTTCTTGTTTTGCATCGGCAATCGTCCGGCCGTCCGGTCGCTTTGTAACCTCCTCAGAAAAACTATTGAATCGGATGCCAGCGGATTCATAGGCAGTACGCGCCCCTCCATACGGGGCGTTTACAGCAAAGCCAGGTGACCAAACCTTGTATGTGTAGCCGATATGATAGCCGGCCTCTTCTAGCATCAGAGGATAGGTCGGTATGGTTTCGTCCCACCTGGCTCCTAAAAGAATTGCTCCTCTCCCTGTTTGCCAGAAATATCTGCCAGTCAGTATTGAGCTTCTGCAGGGAGTGCAGCTTGGAGCAGGCACGTTTGCATTAAGGAAAAGGGCCCCTTCCTCTGCGACTCGATCGAAATTGGGAGTTTCGATAAGTTCGTGGATAGTGCTTCCCCCTGGTTGATTTCGGTAGGCGCTGGCATATCTGCCCCAGTCATCTGCGAAAGCGAAAACGATATTCGGTCGCAAAATTTACCTCCGCGTTGCTAAATTAATCAGGTATTTCCCAGATGGCGTTCGGCAATTTCATAAACACGCCATCCTATGGTGCCGCAGACTATATTCCCGCATCATGAGCCAGTCAAGTGCTGAACACATCTGATACGCGACAACTCTTCTTGCCGGTCAATGTAGGCGACTATCTTCCATGCAGGGGGTGGGAGACTGGTCATGGACTGACAGGTAGTGTTGCCTAGGCAGAAGTTAATGGAAGAAGAGAGCCAACTGCCGGCAGCAGCGTTTTCAGGGATCAGCGTGAGATCGGCAGGGAACTGGCAGCGAGGGCCGTTGCTGTCGGAGATGAAGGCTGGGTGGAGGCGTTTCAATTGCGAGAGCCCCAACAGCGCACTGAGAAACCTGTTCCTCAAGGATTCTGCTGCGTTGCACTAAAGGCGGGTTGACCACAGAACCGCACCAACACTGGTATAAGAAATGGTGCAAAACCACCTCTTTGAAGGAACCGTTTCGTTCCAGTAGGCAATACGCGACGGTTGCAAAAAATTGGTATCAGCGACGTTGGGGAAATCTATGTTGGACTGGGTGGAACCGTTGCGCTAGCGGGGATGCCGACGTACACTGTCGGCGTCTGAAATCCTGACACATAATGGAGGCACACTATGGGTGAACTGGACGAACGCTACGAACGCGGACAGGAAACACGGAGGATGTTTGGCGGCGGGCAAATCACCGGCGGGTCGTCTCCGGGGGCATGGGACATCGCGCCGGACCTGGAGAGGATACTTGGCGAGGCACTCTTCGGCACCATCTGGAAGCGGCCGGCGCTGACGCCGGTGCAGCGGGAGATGATCACCCTGTCCTGCCTCATTGTCATGAACCGAGAAGTACAGTTGAAGCGGCATTTGGGCAACGCGCTGAACATAGGACTGACGCCGGACCAGGTCGTCGAGTTGATTATTCACGACACTTGGTACGGTGCAGCGCCGGCCGGCATCCAGGCGCTGACGCTGTGCAAGGAAGTCTTTGAGGAGCGGGGGATAGACTTCACGCCGGCCCGCATCCACGATAGCAGCGAAGATCCCGATAGCCTGTTCCAGCGGGGCGAGGAGTTCCGGCGCAGCTACATGGGAATCACCTCCACGGCGCGGCCGACTCCGCCAACGGATGCTGAGAAGGAACTGGGGCGTATTACCGGAGAATACTACTGGGGGGCGACCTGGACCCGACCGGGGCTTGATCTCACCAGCCGTTGTATTTGCACCATGACGTGCCTGGCGGCATTGGGCCGCGAGGGGCCGCTGCGGAGCCACATCCGTGGCGCGCTGAACATAGGGTTGTCCCAGAACCAGATCATCGAAGTATTCGGTCACATGACGCTATATGCCGGAATACCGTTCGCCCGGGGTGCGATGGACATTGCCAACGACATTTTTACCAGCGCGTGAAGATGCTGTCGGGAGTATAAAGCATGATCTGGGGCCAGTCTGCTAACCGGACCCAGATCATTCCAATTGAGTTTTCAATCACACCTCGGCCATCGGTGGAAATTGAACACAGAGAAGTCCGCATAGGCGTCAAATCGACACCCTTGGATACATCTTTAACATCAGAAACTGAATTTCCGGGCTTGCGTCTAGCCCACCCCGACTGGTTCGAACTGAATAGAATGTCCATATTCAGATGGCTGATCATTCTCTGCATGACGTGGCCCATCAGATGTCCCGTACCTATGCCTATTGTGATCCAAGTCATGGTATTTTTCTGGTAGTTAGCCAATTCACGATATCTGTCAAATCTTTTCGCCAAGAACTCCCGTGATGGACGGTCACTAAGGCCGCTCGGCAAAATTATCTGTGTGTCGTGGAGTCCTTGAATGGCGTGGCGAAGCGTCGGAACGTCGCTCTCCTCTAGGATATCGGCGCGTACCTCAATAATGTGGCCGGGCCGCACCGCAAGGAAGTAGCGGTCAAATGCCGCGTGACGCACCCTACACAGAGAAATACCGTTTCTGACGACCATCTTGCCCTCAGGCTCGGAATCTGGAATGATGTGAGCGGCGTCCGACAGTGCGGGCGGCGTCATAGAGCTTATCCACCACATCCGCGGGGTGACCAGCATACTGCTAATTCCCTTGTCGGTTGCTAGCGGGGAGACTACGGCCTTGGCATTGTATCCGGGCACAACTCCCTGACGAGACTTCATTAACCTTGCGTCTTCGTCGGTCAGGTTGATGAGCGCCGGACGCTTGTATCGATTGGGACGCATCCGACTCGGCAGCTCCTTCATAGCCTGCCTCACCTACTGTCGCAGTGCTTTCCATTCGGCCACCTTCTCGAGAAGGTGTGCCGCAACCCCTTCCGGTCCGAAGTCTTCCCGACTGTCTACACCTAGCAATCCTACCGACTCTTGAGACAAACACAGTTTCCCACAGCCGAGTTCAAGCTGTAGAGCCGCATGCGTAGTACATTGTATCTCCACCGTTCTCACATCGGATATGATCTGCTTTCAGCCGCAGGTAACTTTATACTAGGAATCCGTACCTATATCGGGGGTTTGCGCAATTCTAAGTAAAAATGAGTGAGATTAACTAATGCGACTAAATTGAACTCTGCTTGCTATTCACTTATCTGGGGTACTATACTGAAAAACGATTTCCAAACAATGGTGGATGTTCCATACTCCGGTTATACTGTGCGAATTACACAAACGGAGGAGACGCACAGAACGTCCAAGCAAGATACCACTCGATACGATATGGGAAGTATCGGGTGACCTTTGGGATGAGATAGAGCCAATCATCAATGAAGTGAGGCCGCCAAAGGAGATAGGGGCAAGCGCAAGGATACACGGCGTTTGCTCAATGCGATCATCTTTCGGATGCGCTCGGGTTGCCAGTGGAACAAGTTTCCCGCCATCTTGGTGAAGAAAGCGCGGAACTACCTCGTCTGGGTTCAACTGGCCTGCGCACGATATGGTATTGCCGTAATTATAGTATAAAGTTTTGAGATAAATACTAAGTACCCGACATTGGCCTTTGTAAAGAATTTTCTAAATACATGGCGTGATAAAGCAAGTGAAAAGGGGAGTTACAGTGACCAAATTGGCAGATACGAGATTAGGGTGTGTTGACATTTCATTTCAGCCATATGAGAGCGCCGACAAAGTGTAGGAAACCAAGGTACATCTTCGCCAACTTGTCAAACCGGCTGAATATGTGCCGATAATGCTTCATCTTGTTTATGTAGCACTCGACCAAGTGGCGCTCACCGTATAGATGCTCATCGTATGGCTGAGGCTCTCTTCTACTTGAACGCGGCGGTATTACAGGCGTCGCTCCCATCTCGACGATGCGCTCACGAAACCGCTGTGAGTCATATCCGCGATCCGCTATCACATATTCACTCTCGATGCCGTCTATCAGTTCATAGGCTTGGGTGATGTCGTGTGCCTGACCTCCCGTAAGAGTGAATCTCAGTGGATTGCCCAGAGCATCAACACTCACATGCACTTTCGTGCTGAAACCCCCTCGACTTCTACCAAGAGCCTGAGACCATTGTCCCCCTTTTTATGCGGCGCACCCGCCGCACAGGGATGCGCGCGCACCGTCGTGCTGTCTATTATCAGATGCTCCATATCAGGATCATCAGCGAAATGCTGGTGCATCTTCTCCCATATCCCCTGCTCGTTCCATCTGGAAAAGCGCCTGTACACGCTGTACCACTTGCCGTATCCTGCCGGAAGCATCCTCCACGGAGCACCTGACCTGCTCATCCACAGAACACCTTCTATGAATCGTTTGCACTCCTGTTCAGACTTGACATAGACGCCAGTCCTCTCTTTCAGGAAATCGAGTATCTTTGACCACTGTTCAGATGTTAGTTTAACTGCTGACATGCTCCAAGTTTAATGCAATTGTCAACACACCCTAGTTTTAGGCGTGGTAATTGCGTTAGCGTTCATAGCCGCAATTGCCTGTAGTAGTGCACCAGAGCCAGCGGCAGCGCCCGTCGCACCAGCGCCCGCTCCTGCAACGGCGGCACCAGTTCCCGCAGCACCGGCTCCCGCAGCACCGGCTCCTACAACGGCACCACCACCTGCGGCTACCCAGTCCGGGGGAACATTGATAGTGGCGATGGCGAAAATTGGCGCCCCTACTGGCCTCCCTGGGAAGCAAACCGGTGGCGGACCGGAACAGGTGCCGCAGAGGTTTAGCATCATGGAACGGCTAACCGAACGTATTTCTGACCTCAGCTACAGGCCCATGTTGGCTGAATCATATACGCTAGCTGACGATCTTACTTCCATCACGGTCAACATAAGACAAAATGTAAAATTTCACGACGGTTGGGGGGACATGACCGCTGAGGATGTTAAGTGGAGCTACGGCGACGCTGCGCTAGAGAACCCGGAGTCTATTCATGGGTCCGTAGGGTTTCTCAATAACCATTTAGAACCGCTTGAGGTAGTGGATGATGATACCCTGACGTTCCCTGTCGAACAGTTCACGACTCGATGGGAAGGCGTGCACATAGCCATTGTTGATATCACTAGCAAGAAAAGGGTGGATGATATAGGTCGAGACGAGGCGCTCCAACGAGTAGTCGGTACTGGGCCATTCGAAATGACTAGTTGGAATTCTGACGACGAGTTCTTAGGCGAAGCCTTTGAGGACTATTGGGGCCCAAGCCTTCTTTCGATACTCTTCGTGTCCGTCAGGTTCCAGAGGCATCGACGCGGGTCGCGTTAATAAAGACTGGTGAGGTCGGAATCATTGACGGAGTTCCGATTAACTTTCTTAAGGACCTGAAAGACTCCGGCATGACCCCCATCAACGACCATCGAGCCGCACGACAGCAGGCTGTATTTTTCGGAGGGAACTTCTGGCAGAAGAAGTATCACGACAGAGACGAGGACGTTCCTCCTCGCCCAGGATTCCTACCAGACGATGAGCATCCCTGGATAGGCAATCCGGATGATCCCGAACGTGACGAGAGTGCCAGAAAGGTCCGACTAGCTCTATCTCTGGCGATAAACCGCGAACTCATCAATGAACAAGTATTGCTTGGAGAGGGAAGCCCCGAGTACGTACCATATCTAGCTACGTTCCATCCTGAGCATCCCGACCGATGGTTTTACCCATACGATCCCGATATGGCAATTCAATTGCTGGAGGAAGCCGGTTACAGCGATGGTTTCGAAGTGCCTATTTTCCTAGCTCCAGACATTGGTTCGCTGAACCAGGAAGTCTATGAGGCCGCTGCTACCATGTGGGCCAATATCGGACTGACGCCGAGGTTAGACAGAACGGCTTACCAGGCTTTCAGGCCAAAATTAGTGGAGCGAAAGTTAGACTTTTTGTATGCCTGGTCAGGTGATAATCAGACTACGCCGTTCGATGAGCCAAGATTCGCAGCGGCGGAAGGCTCAACGTGGAGCGAAAACGACTGGAATTATGGTATAGAGGTGGCGAACACTTTCCAGGCCATGGAAAAAGTGAATGCATCTCCCACCGATCGTGCGGCTAGAGTACAAGCCAACACAGAGTTGGGTGATTCCTTCTTCGATACGGTACTAGGGTTTGGCATTGTAATGTCGCCTAATCCTATGTATTTCAATCCCGAAGTTGTCGCAAGCTGGAGCGCGCTACCGGGTGAGCGCCACAACTTTGAATCAGCAACGCTCAAATAGGCTAATAGAACCACAGCCCAACCTCTCATGCCATTAAAGGGGGGTTGGGCCGTCCTTACAATAACTTTTTTTCGACTGGATGGGATATTGTAAGAACTCGCCAGCCGTAAGTGATATCAAAGATGCCATTGCAGGTGTCTTCTGGAAGGGGTATATGTCGGTATGAGACGGTTCCTCCTCCGGCGATTTTTTTACTCAATCTGGACGATTCTTCTGGCTACTGCCATTGTTTTCGCCCTGTCACGGATGTCAGGAGACCCACGCCTCCTTTATCTTTCTGAATACTCACACCTGGACCCGGAGCGTTGGGAGGCATGGGGAAAGGCAATGGGACTGGATAAGCCCCTGCCATTGCAATATGTGATATGGCTTGGGAAAGCGATGACGGGCGATTGGGGAACGTCTATTGTTAACGGACGCCCGGCCTTCCAGGCAGTCATGGAACGGGTTCCTGTTACCTTGCAACTCACTGCTGGCGGCATCCTCTTCTCCATAATTTTCGGCATCCCCCTTGGAATCGCATCTGCCATTTATAGAGGCACGATCTGGGACTACCTAGGCAGGACTTTCGCAATACTGGGGCAATCCTTGCCGTCCTTTTGGCTTGCGATAGTCTTCATCCTGATATTTTCTGTCAAACTGGGATGGTTACCTACGTCGGGCAGAGGTGGCATTTCTCATTTCATAATGCCAACAGTCATATTGGGCTGGGTGGCCGCCGCAGGATTCCTGCGTCTAACCCGCTCGTCCATGCTGGATGTCATGGATTCCGAATTTGTGAAGTTCGCGCGGGCCAAGGGCGTTAGCAAATACACCATGGTATGGAAGCACGCCTTTCGAAACGCTATCATTGCACCGCTGACCTACGGTGGTCTGTTGATGGCTGGCTTTGCGACCGGAAGCGTCCTCACCGAGACCATATTCGCTTGGCCGGCATCGGAGTCCTTGCGCTGAACGCGGTGTTCGACAACGATTTCCCGCTTCTCGTCGGCTCAGTTCTGGTGTTCGCAGTCATTTACGTGGTCACGACTTTCTTCATTGACGTGATGTATGCCGTCGTAGATCCTCGCATCAGGTATAGCTAGTAAGCATGATTGAGGGACAGGACGCCCCAAGCTACATCGAATTCAGGCAGCGTAGCAGCCTGTCTCGCGCATTCGCGCAGTTTCAAAGATGGCCCGTAATCCCAGTTGCAATATTAGTGATTCTGATATTCGCCGCTGTCTCAGCACCGGTGATAGCGCCCTACCACCCTATCAGAGGTGATCTGGCCGACCGAAGCATTCCCCCTTTCTGGTTGGAAGGCGGGTCGCAGGAACATGTTCTTGGGACGGACCAACAGGGACGGGACGTTCTGACCCGCATGATGTACGGAGCGAGAGTGTCGCTAACGTTTGCCGCGTTAACCATCGCAATCGGAGTAGTCCTCGGAGCCTTTCTTGGAGCTATATCCGGTTATTTGGGGGGGCATGTAGACGAGATTATCATGCGTCTCGTAGACCTCACGAACGCCTTACCCTTCCTACTAGCAGCCTTGGTGGTCGTAAGCGTCTTCGGGTCAAGCTTTCGAACGCTGCTAGTAGTCCTGTCTCTATTCGCCTGGGGAGGGTATGCTCGTCAGGTCAGAGGTGAGGTGCTTCAACTGAAGGAGATGGACTACATAGCCCTTGCCAAGGTCGCCGGCGCTTCGCCGATCCGAATATTATGGAGACATTTGCTACCCGGAGTTACAAACACTTTAATAGTCGTAGCAACTCTTGGGACAGGCCAGATTATCCTAGCGGAATCAACTCTTAGCTTTCTTGGCGTTGGAATCCCTCCCCCCAATCCGGCATGGGGCAGCATGGTATCCGACGGACGGAATTACATAGCTACGGCGTGGTGGATAGCTGTTATACCCGGCATGGGAATTGGACTTACTGTGGTAGCTCTGAATTTCCTGGGTGACTGGATGCGAGACAAATTCGACCCAAGGCTGAGGCAACTCTAGCGAGTCTAAGGTGACTATACGGGGTTCCATCCTAATTCCAGATAAGGTGGAATTCCCTATTCTTACGGCCTGTACTGGTCTATACCAGCAGTGGCAGGGCTGGATCTGATCGGCGTCAATTGCTTTTGCCGGTTCCTGTTGTCTCACCGGAAATGTTGCCGAAGTTTCTGCGGCTTCTAATTGACGCCCACAGGCCCAATGTCCCCTAGGTCAGCCTCAATCATTTCACTCTGTTCGGCTGAGGCATACGTCAACCGCCTCGCCATCACGCTTCGCCACTGACGAACTCTGCGTTGCAGCGTCCGCAACTGACGTTCGCTGTTACGATCAGGGTAACGGCGTATCAACCGGTCTGGCAGCTCCGTCGCAGTGATGCCGGCTGCTTCTGGAGCTGTTAGCGCCGACACTAGAATGACCCAGTAACGTGTCTCGATGTATCTGCGCGTGGCAGCGTTTTCTTATTCTCTATAGGCCGATGTTGCCCGCACGATTGGTAAACCCCTTTAACCATCTAAGCCCCTCTGCTCAATCGCGGTCCGCTGTAGTATCATGCATCTCGCTTCAGATTCGGTTATGAGCGTTCCTCAAGTGGGAATCGGAAAGGACGTGCGGATTGAGAATCGGCATTGACGTCGGCGGCACCTTTACTGACCTTGTGGCGATGGATGAAGGGGATTCGGCGCCAGTGGCGTTCAAAACTCCTACGACGCCCGCTGATCCCTCAGATGGTGTGCTCCATGGCATATTCGGTCTGGCATCGGCCATGGGAATGGACGCGCGCGGCTTGTTGGAAAAGGCGCAAGTTATCATCCACGGCACCACGGTCTCCACCAACACGCTCGTTGAAAAGAATGGAGCGAAAGTTGGTCTGATCACCACAGAAGGCTTCCGAGACCTGTTGGAAATCCGGGAAGGTCTGAAGGAGGACAGGTACAACCTGAGGATGGATCAGGTCGAGCCACTGGCGCCAAGATACCTGCGTGTCGGGGTGGCTGAGCGCGTGGATTCTGGCGGCAAGGTCAGGCGCGAATTGGATGTGGAAGGGCTGAGGAAAGAGGTCGAGTACCTGAAATCTGAGGGCGTGGACTCTGTGGCTATATGCTTCCTGTTTTCGTTTCTGAATCCTGACCACGAGATGGAGGCAGAGAGAATCGTTCGGCAGATGCTCCCAGACGCATATGTCTCTGCATCTCATGTTATCTTGCCACAGATTAAGGAGTTTGATCGACTTTCGACCACTTCCCTAAATGCCTATGTAGGGCCATCGCTATCAAGCTATCTGGAGCGACTTGAATCTCGGATCTCGGATGCAGGCGGTTCTGCGCCACTGTTCGTGATTCAGTCCAACGGTGGTATTGCGCCCGTTAAGGATAGTTCGGAGCAGGCTGTCAGGTCGATACTGTCCGGGCCTGCAGGAGGCGCGGCAGGAGCAGCGCAAGTCGCTCGCCAACTGGGAGAGGAACGTGTCATTGCGCTAGACATGGGAGGCACAAGCACTGACATCACTCTTATCGAAGGTGGCAGTCCCCACATTGCCAGCGAGAAGTTTGAGGCAGGTTGGAAGATCGCCGTTCCCACCGTCGATATACACACACTCGGAGCCGGGGGCGGCAGTATCGCGCGGGTGGACGAGGGTGGCGTGCTGCGTGTCGGTCCTACAAGCGCAGGGGCGGATCCTGGCCCAGCGTGCTACGGTCAAGGTGGAACTCAGCCGACAGTCACTGACGCCGCACTGGTTCTCGGCCTGCTCGACACTGAAAAGTTCCTGGGCGGGGCGGTTGAACTGGACATCAACATTGCGACCGAAGCGATACAAAATGTGGTCGCGGAGCCACTCGGCTTGGATGTCGAAGCGGCGGCGGAAGGAATCCTTCGTGTTGTCTCAAGCTCGATTGCCGAGGGCATCCGGCTGGCGTCGGTCAGTAGAGGACTCGACCCCCGCGAATTCTCCCTTATGGGATTTGGCGGAGCCGCTGGCTTAATCGCGACTAGGGTTGCGAGAGAAATAGGAATCGGCCGTGTCCTGATACCGCCGACGGGTCCAGTGCTGTCCGCCTTCGGCATGATGGCATCCGATCTGAAGCACGACCTCGCGTTGTCGCATCCATCCAGTCTTAGCACGGTGGACATAGACGGGCTGCGTTCTGCGTTTGCAATTCTGACCGAGAGGGGGCGGGAGCGCATCCACCTTGCGGGTGCAGCAGAGTCCGAAATCAGCGTCCATCTGTCCGCAGATATGCGCTACCTGGACCAGATATATGAAGTGACAGTGGATGTACCTGATCTCAACTTACAGGATGATGACCTGAGAACGCGGTGGGCTGAGAACATGCACGAGCGATTCGAGCAGCTGTACGCCTATCGCCAACAGGAGCAAGACATCAGGATCGTCACGCTCAGGGCGAGCGCGGTGGGCCGCCTGTCTCTAGGCGGCCGTGAAGATGCTGAAGCAGCATACAGCGCGATTGAAGGCGATCCCAAGGTATCTGATGATGGTGCATCTGTCTCCGCGGCCACCTACGATCCAGGCGATGTCACCATTGGGCCGACCGTGATTAACACGGACTATAACACCGTGGTAATCGGCGAAGGATGCTCAGCGAGATCCGACGAACGCGGCATACTGCATATCGATATCGAGGCTGCCACACGAGCGCCAGACGACGCTGAAGGGGACCCAGTCACGCTTTCTGTGGTCGGAAACAGGTTGGAATCGATCGCCATTGAGATGATGGATGTCATGCTCCGGACGGCGCTTTCCCAGATACTGAACGCCAGCAGAGACTTCTCGACCGCGATTCTTGATGGCCAGTGTAGGCTCGTTGCGCAGGGCGAGGGGATACCCGTGCATGTCAGTGCGCTCCCGGTTGCCGGTCGCGCCGTGCTGGACTTCTTCGGAGACAGCATCGCTCCGGGCGACGTGTTCCTTCTCAATGACCCCTACTTCGGAGGGTCGCATCTGCCGGACATCACAGTAATACGACCGGTCTTCGTGGACGGGACGCTCGCGTTCATGACGGTGAACAGGGCGCACCACACGGATGTTGGCGGAGGCACCCACGGCGGATACAATCCGTCAGCAACCGAGATTTTCCACGAGGGTCTGCGGATTCCGCCACTGAGAATCTACGATGGCGACGTACCACGTGACGACCTGCTTCATATGATGTCGGCGAATGTCAGGTATCCGAAGAACTTCCTCGGAGATCTGAACGCGCAGATAGGTTCCGTGCTGACAGCGGAGCGGCGAATTCGCGAACTCGCCGCACACTACGGCTCCGATCGTCTGACCCGCATCGTGGACGGCATTCTCAAGGCGACAGAAGCACAAGTCAGGAGCTTCATATCGGACTGGCCCGACGGAGAGTACTTCGGAGAGTCCCTCGTGGACGACGACGGGTTCGACTCCAAGCTAATTCCTATCAGGGCAAAGGTTACAGTGGCCGGGGACACACTGACGATAGACCTGAGCGAATCTGCGCAGCAGGTTACCGGCTTCATCAACAGCGCCTACGCCAATACAAGATCACTGGCGCATGCGGCCATAATGTACCTCGCCCCTTACGACGTACTGAAGAACGATGGGTCGATGGGCCCGCTGAAGGTTATCGCGCCCAAAGGCCTTATAGTTAACGCTAACGCTCCTGCGCCCGTGTGCATGAGCACTAATCACTGCGCTGAGGAAATTGTTGAGGCGATCTTCAAGGCGCTCGCGCAGGCTGTGCCTGAGGCGGTGAACGCCGGCTTCTCCCGCCGGCTGCGATACGCGATCACCGGCACCGATCCAAGAACCGGCGAGTCGTTCCTGTGGCACTTCTTCATGGCGAGAGGAGGCGGCGGCGCTTCCCTCGGTCACGACGGCTGGAGTTGCGTCGGGGAGGTAAATGTCGCCGGTGGAATCCGCGCCAACAGCGTCGAGGTCACCGAGGAGCGCTTCCCTCTCTTCATAGTGAACCACGAGCTGAGACCTGGATCTGCCGGAGAGGGCCAGTGGAGGGGTGGACTCGGCGCCGTCTGCGAGATCATCTATGAGGGTGAAGGCGAGGCGCTGCTCAACACAGCCGGGGATGGAGCCGTGGTGCCTCCATTCGGAGTGCTGGGCGGTAAGCCTGGTCTGCCGCACATATACTCCGTCGTCTCAGGAGGGGTGGAGACGGTGCTGCGAACGAAGCAGACGGGCGTAGTGGTCAGGCCGGGTGACCGAATTGTGGCGCTGTCCTCAGGCGGAGGCGGATACGGCGATCCGGAGCTCAGATCGCCTGAATCGAATGCATGGGATCGCCAGAACGGCTACGTCTAGCGCCAGGCCCTTCTTCCACGACACTTTCCGACTCGTACATTGCGCCTTGGGCTAACTCGAAGATGTGCTTCTGGTTCCGTGGGTCTGTGTTGACGTCGGTGTCGTAGCCGCCGTCATCCGTGTCGTCATTGTCGGACTCCACGTCATCTTCGTCGGTAACAGTCACCGAATCTGATGCCCCATCATCGGTAGCCTTGGCAGTAACTGTTATGTAGCCCGCGGTCGTTGTGGTGGTCGTAATAGGGTCATCTTCGACAACGACGTTCTCATCGTCTCATCCTCAACGATAGGTGGATAACTCTAGCGATTAGAACGCCGTTGCTTTTACGTGCGATTTGGCCAAACGGGTTCGTGGTAGCCAAGTGGAACGGCCGGACGAGACCAGTGCGGCTGTGTTTCCGACAGTTGCAGCACGGGCGCGAGATGGCTAACCCGCCCTACGGACAGATCGCTGAAAGTTGACCAGCGTGCTATCTCATCCGGCGTAAAATCCTCCGGAACTTCCTGCAGTTCGGCTTCCGGCACCTGACCGCGTCCAACGAGCCAGCTGCCGGTTTGTGCGAGGGAGATTCTCACCAGCCAGCTCCCGCCTTCGCGCGCTCGCCGCGCCAATGCCAACAACGTGCCGAACGCCATGAGATATCCGGTCAGGTAGTCGATTGCCGAGACCGGATAGAACTGAGGGCCCGGCTCTGCGCCCGGAAACAGCTCTCCCTGCCGCGCAGTTATGCCACTCACCGTCTGCACCACGGTATCGAAGCCGCGACGCGATGCCCACGGTCCAACGCGACCGAAGGCCGACAGAGAGACATAGACGATGCCCGGCCGTAGCCCCGCCAAGTCTTTCGGAGCGAGACCGCGCCCTGCGAGAGTTCCCGGACGGTATCCCTGTGAGAACACATCCGCCTGTCGGATAAGCTCCCGCAGAGTCTCAAGGTCCTTCTCTTCACGCAGGTCAAGATGCGCCGAGAGCTTCCCGTGACCCGTATCAAATTCCTGCGAGCCGATGCTCGGTAGATGCGGCCCCGTAATCTTCAGCACATCGGCCCCGTGCTCCGCCAGGGTGCGCGCGCAAGTCGGCCCCGCGAGCACGCGCGTCAGGTCCAGAACCCTCACTCCCGACAAAGGTCTGGAACCTTCGGGTAAGGGAACGGGCGGGCTGTCCCCTATCTTCTCAATCTCTATGAGAGGCAAAGAGGCAACGGCAGCGGATTGAGGATGCTGCGCCCACTCATCCATAGAACGCACCATGCCGCCCGCGCCACGTGCCGTGATGATTGCTTCCTCCAGTTCCAGAGCATCCCAGCGGGATACCGCCTGTCGAACAGCCTCCGCATCCTCTTCGACACCCAGCACCGACAGAGCCGCATCGCGGTGATTAGGGAAGTTGCAGTGCAGATAGCTCCAGCGCCCATTCTTGGCGAGATACACGCCCATCAGCGTATGCCGCTCGGCTGCAATCGACTTTCCGTCCTTTGTCATGTATCGGCTGCTGCGCATAGATGCCGTGGCCTGGCGTACATCGACCCTGACATCTTGTACGCGCCCTGTCCGAATCTTCCAGAGGTCCGACACCGCAAGCCCGACAGCGGCAAGGCTGGCGGCAGCGGTATCACCAATTCTGAAAGGGGTCGGCAGAATCGGGTCAGTGCCACCGGTAAACTCCACTTCGGATATGCGTTGTTCGTCCCAGCCCTCAATTGAAGTCAGCGTCGATAATGTGTTTCTACTCATTCTTGGGACTGCTCCTTACTCAGGCGAGGGGACAAATTTGAAGGCTTGTGCTTGCTATCTAAGTAGGCGGAATTGTATCACGAACCCAGTGAGGCTTCTGAAATCGCTAACTCTCACGATTCATCACGCTGACTGTAATGGCTTACCAACCGGAACTCTTGACAAACTCCTTGCACTCACCTTAGATACTCCCTGATTCCCCTGACCATTGCCGCCGGTTCACAGACCAAAAGGTGTGAGAATGAAGTATGTGGCGCCACTAGAACCTCAACTCGTGGACGAACTCTTCGACTTCTGGCTGCCGATCTTCAAAGGTCAGATAGACGTTACTCCGGACGTGCTGCTGGGACACGAACTCCCGCATTCACGTATCATCGTTCACACAAGAAGGCTGAACGGCAAGTTGGCAGGGGCGTGTCTCGTAGCCACTTCAGAGGCTACCCCAAGCCTGGGCGGGTTCGGGGAGGTGGCTACTAGCTCCGATGCGCGGCGCTCAGGCATCGCCACCGCGCTCTCGCAGCAAGCGCTGGACGAATTCAGGGGAAAGGGCGGGAAGGCACTCTTCCTCGGCACCGGCAACCCGGATGCGGCGAGAATCTACTTCCGACTTGGATGGCGCAAGCTCGCCGGCACAAACCTGATGGTCAATATATCGAACGGAGATTCCCCGGAAGAGTTCCTCGTGGACTACTTCCGCGGTCTCGGATCTGCGACCGTGAGGACTCCGACTCCAGCAGACCGTGCGCCGATGATACCCTTGCTCGTATCGCCGCACGACTGGCAAGTGCTGGATTTCAACACGTCTATGCTATCCACTCGCTACGCCGTTCAAGGGTCCTGCCTCGGGCTGTACCGCCGCTATTTGGCAATTGCCAAGGAGGGGCAGGGAGCGTGGTTCTGCGCGAGCACAGCGCATGGCGAGGTAGTCGGGCTGTCAACGGCTCGCCTCGATGACGATGGAGTGTGCCGCGTGGATGGCTTCACACACAGAAATCATCTTGATTCGTGGCAAGCGCTGCTTCAGGCAGCGGTCGATTGGAGCGTTGGCAGGAACGCTTCGCAGATCTATGCCACTGTCTCGAGCGAGGACGATGAGAAGCGAACGCTATTCGAATCGCTCGGCTTCAAGAACGGGGGAGCAGGCGAGCCATTCGACTTAGGTGGCAGGCAGGTAGGGACTCTGCACCTTGAGTTGCCGTGAGTGGGGGACAGTCTTGTCGCCACGCTCTAGCTGACCTGCCTGCCCGTATCTTTACGCTTCAGCCCGCGGAACTATGGCAGGCACCTCCAACTCGGCAAGCAAATTCTGAAACTCGTCCAGGTCCTCGTCCATGACCTGTTGCAGCGCATCGAACTGCCCGTCCAGCAGCTCGCTGAAGTGCGCGAAAACATCATACGCCTGCTGAGGCGGACGGTAGTCACCTACAGACACCACCGGCATCAGCCCTGCCAACTTCGCATTTAATCTAATTGGCAAGTGCAGCCTATCTCGCGCACCCTTGTACTCAGTCTGTACGAGCGCGCCCTCGACCTCGTTCAGTTTTGCCTTTATTGCACCTGCCGCATCCGCAACCGCGTCCCGCGCAGCAGTTCCCTCGGCGCGCTTCGCCCACTCTTCAACTTGTGAGCGAGCGCTGCGCAAACGGTTGATGTTGTCATGCGTCTCCGACAGCTTGTCTCTAATGTGTAGCAGAAGCTCGAACTGCGCGTCGAAATCCTCCTGCGACGCCTCTACGCGCGGGTCCTTCACCATTTCGAAGCTCTGTGTCTCCGACTGCTCGCCCACGCTCAGCCTGACCTTATAAGTTCCGGGAGGAGCCAGCGGCCCACGTCCCACACCTTCAGTCGTCCTATCGCCGGGCACCTTGCTCGCGCCCGGATAGCGCATGTTCCAGTCGAAGCGGTTCATTCCTGCTTCAGCCGGCACGCGAGGATCATCAGATTCCTCTGACGCGCCATCCTTTTCCGGCTTCCTGCTCGAATAGCTCTTAATATCGTTGCCGTCAGCGTCCACGAACGTGAGGCTCACTTCTGACTCCGGCTTGTCCTTCAGCCAGTACCAGATACGCACGCCACCGGGTTCATTTTCGCCAGCGTCCAACAGCTTCCTCTCGAACTCTCCATTGGGACCCTTCGTGTCCACAAACGCCACAGCCGCACCCAATGCAAGCTGGTAGTTCTTGGACGCGCCGCCGTCTCGACCACGGAATGGCGCGGCAAGGCGGATCTTCGTGGCAGGCTTTACCAGGTGCATATCCTCATCAGCGAACTCACCCGAGACCTGCCTGAGCAGACTCAGACCGTCCATAATCCAGAATGCGCGCCCGTGAGTCGCCGCCACGAGGTCGTCGTCCTTGATAGCGAGGTCGTACACCGGCGCCACCGGCAGGTTGCCCCGCATCGAGTGCCAATTTTCGCCATCGTCATACGACACATAGATTCCCGTCTCCGTCCCTGCGTACAGAAGGCCCGCACGCTCGTTATCCTCACGGATGCAGCGCGCAAAGTCGTCCTGCGGCAGATTGCCGGTGATGGACCTCCAAGTCGCGCCGTAGTCTGTCGTCTTGAACAGAAACGGCCTGTTGTCGTCGAACTTGTACCGCGTTCCAGACAGATAAGCCGTAGCGGGATCGTGCGGCGAAACTTCTATCATATCGACGCGCGTCCACTCCTCCAATTCAGCGGGAGTAACATTCTGCCAATTCGCGCCGCCATCCCTGGATATATGCACAAGCCCATCGTCCGAGCCTGCCCAGAACACGCCCTTCTCGTGAGGCGATTCCAGGAATGAGAATATTGTGCAGTATGTTTCCGCACCTGACGCGTCCCCGGTGACTTCGCCGCCGGAAGGCTGGAGCTTGTCCGGATCATTGCGCGTCAGGTCAGGACTCATAGGCGCCCAACTCTGTCCCTGGTCGATTGACCTGAACACAATATTGCCCGTAGCGTACAACACACTAGGGTCGTGCGGCGAGAACTGGATGGGGTATGTCCACTGGAATCTATATCGCGCATCAACAGGCCCAAAGCCTGTGTTCATCTCGGGCCAAACGGTGATGATTCGCACCTGCCCCGTCGAATGATCATAGCGCAGCATGTTGCCCCCGCCGCCGGGAGAAGAGCCGATGGCCCCCGATATGACCACATTCGGATTCGTAGGGTCAACGACTATGTAGCCGCTCTCCGAACTTCCCACGGTGTAGCAGTCGCCCCAAGGGATAGCCCCCTTGTGCGACCGAGATGGCACACTTATGGCGCTATTGTCCTGCTGCGTCCCATACACTCGGTATGGGAACTGAGTATCGGTCGTGACATGGTAGAACTGCGCCGTCATCTGGTTGTATATCGTGGAGAATGTTTCGCCGCTGTTATAGCTGACACACGCCCCGCCATCGTTTCCCTCTATCATCCTGCGCGGGTTTCTCGGATCTATCCACAGGTCGTGGTTGTCCCCGTGAGGCGTGTTCACCTCTGTCCATGTCTTGCCGCCGTCAATCGACTTCCACGCCGAATAGTTCAGCACCCAAGCTGTATCCGCGTCCTGCGGGTCTGCAAAAATGTGCTGGTAGTACCACGGACGCCCCTGCAAGTCTCGGTTGTCCGACACAAGCTCCCATGTGTCGCCGTAGTCGTCCGACCTGAACACGCCCGGCTCACCCGCCTCAATCGTGGCATATATGCGCCCCGCCTTAGCAGGTGACACTGCCACGCCAATCCTGCCGAATGGACCTTCCGGCAGTCCCGGATTGTTCGAGACATCCTCCCAGGTATCCCCGCCGTCCCTGCTGCGCCACAGGCCGCTGTCAGGCCCGCCGCTGCTGAGGTTCCAGAAGTTGCGCCGCACCTGCCACATCGCCGCGAACATCAGGCGCGGGTTGCTGGGATCAATGCTCAAGTCACCCGCGCCCGCATTCTCGCTCTTGAACAGAACATTCTTCCAGCTCTTCCCGCCATCCTGCGACCTGAATATACCTCGCTGCTCATTCGGCCCGAAGGCATGTCCCAGCGCCGCCACGAAGACGATGTCCGGGTTAGTCGGGTGAATGCGAACCCGCGAGATGTGCCGTGTGTCCTCAAGTCCTAGGTGAACCCACGAATGTCCGCCGTCGTTCGACCTGTACACACCGTCCCCGTGAGTAACATCCAGTCGTATGCATGCCTCGCCCATGCCCGCGTACACGACGCTACGATCAGAGTCCGACACCGCTATCGCGCCAACCGAAGCCGTCTTGAAATACCCGTCTGACACATTCTCCCAGTATGTGCCACCGTCATAAGTCTTCCAGACTCCGCCCGCGCACGCGCCAAAATAGAATGTGCCGGGGTCAGCCGGGTCGCCAGCAACCGCAACCACGCGACCGCCGCGCGGCGGACCGATGCAGCGCCACTTCAGCGCGTTCAGCATCTTCGGGTCTATGTCGTTCGCTCGA
This sequence comes from Dehalococcoidia bacterium, assembly GCA_965225795.1. GTDB lineage: Bacteria > Chloroflexota > Dehalococcoidia > Lucifugimonadales > JADFKI01 > Bin90. Next base: position 97,117 of record OZ245324.1, read on the forward strand.
TTCTGAAGTGTCATATCGTCTCACCTCCGCTCGATTCGTAGTCAGGCGCATTATACCCCGAACTGCGTTCAGCGGCACTGTCTAGGTATCAGTTACGCCTTTGGCACCAAACTATTGCGGAAATTGCAGTCTCAAAAGCAAGCGCTCACGATCATGATTAGCAACGAAAATGATACTTGAAACGCCTTGAACGGCAACCCTTTAGAAACTTATTGTCATAAGTACAAAACGCAAATTCTGGAAAAAACCTGTGCAAAGTATGAATTTCCTCAGTCTCCCCTCACTCGGCGCGAGATGGGCGAAAGACAGCTCCGGGCATCGAACTACCTGGGCGATGTGGTCTGTTGCTCTCCTGCTGGCCGTGCTTTCAGTTGCCGTTCCGGTGCAGCAGTCCGCTTCGGCTCACGAGCCTCCCGCTACCGTCACCATCACTGTCAATGAAGACAGCATAGATTACGAGACAGCCACTGCAACCATTACGGTAACAGGCGCCGCTACCCTCTACTATGACGCCTGTGATGCTGATCATCGTGATGCTGATCAGCGTGATCCCGCCTGTGATGAGGATGCCGTTGGAGAACCCCCGCAGAATTGGTATGTAAGCGTCACGCGCACTCACAAGGAATCAGGCGATAAGTCTGAGCCTAAAGCCGGAGGCCCAGGAGAGAGTGACCCGGATTTCGAATTTGGAGAACCGGACGAAAATGGCGTATTTACAGCCACAATTAAGGTGGAGGATTGGAGTGAAGATTACTTCAATCCCGGAACATTCGATATCATAAATAGCTTGTTTCCAGGAAGCGACTATGTGGTAGAAGCAGTGTTGGGATACCACCACCCGAATTATCGGGCTGTTGACAAAGACACCGACGAATTTACTACAAAGGGGGAATGTGTTACGCATGCCGACGCGACCACCCTTAGGAATGAGGACTGGCATGGCACCAACGGGATCTCGATAGAGAGAGTGACTCACAACTCCATGGTCGTGGAGGTGAATATCGTGCGGGAGCTTGCTCCTGTCAACTCCGGTCTATGCATCTACTATACAATGACGCACGGTAAAACAACCGTCGCGCGTAGCGCCTTCGTCTACAGTGACGGGAGCAACGGAAGAATTGGCTGGATACTCCCAACTGGACTGAAGTCAGGTACATATTACGATTTCACCATAGGACTCCACCCAAAGTTAGATACGGTCTTTACATCGGGCGCCGGTGACAGAACGCTGGGGCCTAGGCTCACCGTCATCGTCGATGACATCGAGCAGACGAGCGCGAAGGTAACGGTCACTTTACCGGAAGGGGGCGTGGGTGAGGAGTTGGTCCATCTTGCCTATTATAAGGCGGAGTATCAGTACGAGCCGGACCTGGATGATAAGAAGGTCACACCTCCGGCCCAAACTACAGCGAACCGCTCCACATCCTTTGACCTAGAAACTCTGACTCCCGGAACCGCATACTGGGTGGATGTGTCAACGATAGCGGGCTTCCCGATATATGAGACTAAGTCAGAACCGTTCACGACCAAAGCCCCCAATCCCAGCATCGGCACTGTCACCGTTGATCTCAATAGCATCACACAGACTGAGGCAACTGCCACCGTCTCCATAGATCACCCGAACGACGAAGAGCAGACCATCTTGCTGCAGTATCGCACACTGCCTAGCGGTGAGTGGAGCACGCCCGCCAAAACCGACACTACAACTACCGGAAGCAAGAACTTCAGACTTGAAGAGCTCACGGGCAACACCGAGTACGAGGTGCAGGCGTGGCTTCAGACCGACGTGAACAATAAGGTCAAGTCCTTGCCATTCACGACGAGCCCGGTTGTGCCGGAGGCTCCGGACATTACGAGTGTCACACATGGCGACAGAGAGCTGACCGTCACATGGACTGCTCCGACGGGGCAAGGCAATAACGGCGGGGCAGATATCGAATACTTCGTCGTCCAGTGGAAGCCTAACACCGTGTCCGATTGGGCCTCACCATTGGTGCAAGAGGGCAGCACGATAGACGAGACTGTTCTTACCTATCCCATAACCGGCCTGAGCAACGGCACCACATACGACATTCGGGTTAGAGCGGATAACGGCGTCGTGCCTGAAGCCGGGCAAGACTACAACTGGGACGAGCACTTCGGCACGCCCGATGTTCTCCCGGAGAAGCCCACAATTCAGAGCGTTGTCGAAGGCCATACCCAGCTCGTTGTGACCTGGAACGAACCAGCCAATACAGGCTCTAACATTACAGGCTATGTCCTGCAGTGGAAGTCTGGAAACCAAGCCTACGGTGGTGATCCCGCACGCGAGGCTACTAAGCAAGTAACCAAACTCAGCCACGAAATCACAGGCTTGGACAACGACACTGAATACACCGTCCGCGTCAGAGCCGTCAACGGCCTGGTACTTCCTGACGAAGATGAAGACGACTACAACTGGTCAGACGAAGAACCCGGAACACCGAGGCCCGAACCAATTGTAACGGGCGTGACTGTCGCGGATGCCACCATCACACGGACGAGCGCGACGGCGACGGTTACCATCGAAAACGAGACTGCCGACGGCCAGACGGTTCATCTGCAATATCGCAAAACGACCTCGATCGGATGGACGCCTGTCCCGCCGAAGGATGTCACTGCGACTGCGACAAGCGAGACCTTCACCCTCAGAGGCCTGACGGGTAATACCAATTATGTGGTTGAGGCGTGGCTGGCGACGACAGACAACATCAAGGAGCCCGCGAAGTTCAAGACCGGTCCGGTTGAGCCTGACGCTCCGAGAAATGTTGCTATTACAGGCTCTGCAGATGAAGAGCTCACGGTAGCGTGGGACCCCCGTTGGGAAACGGCGGTTCCGCCATCACAGGCTACAAGGTGCAGTGGAAAGAAGCCGACACTCCGAATTGGGACTCGCCTTTTGAGGCTCCGGACGATGCGTCACCCTACAAAATAGAGAATCTGACCAATGGGACGAAGTATGACGTCCACGTCCTCGCTGTAAACGATGTGGGCGACGGCTCGCCGTCGGGCGATGTTGAAGGCACGCCAAGCACCAGGCCACAGCCTCCTACCATCACGAATATCACCCACGGACACCAGAAGCTCACCGTAACGTGGACCGCTCCAACCGGCATTGAGGGCACAGGCGGCTCACTCATCACCGGCTTCATAGTGCAGTGGAAGTGGGGAAACAACGACTACAACACGACCTACCAGGCGACACCCCCGGCTTCACCTTACGAAATCACAAATCTGATCAATGGTACTGAGTACACCGTGCGCGTGTTCGCGGTGAATGAGAGTTACCCGGACGACCCCAGCGACGAATCGAACGAAATGACCGGCACGCCCAGCACCGTGCCGCAACCGCCGACCGATGTCACAATCACCGGGTTCGGGGACAAGTCCCTCACCGTGTCGTGGACCGCTCCTACCGGCGCGAATACTGGCGGCTCGGATATCACCGGCTTCAAGATCCAGTGGAAGCTGAACTCAGAGGCCGACTGGAACACGAACACCTACACCGAGATTGTTGATGACGATAATCAGTCGCCTTATACCATCGAGGAGGTTCTGACCAACGGAACGAAATATGACGTCCGTGTCATAGCCGTCAACTTAAATGGCGACAGCAGAGAATCGGACTCAGCAACCGGCACTCCGAGCAGGAAGCCTGGCGCTCCCACCGGCGTGGACATCACCGACTACGGTAACGGATGGCTTGAAGTTACGTGGACTGCTGTCATGGACGAATTCACGGGCGGTTCCCCTATCAAGAATTACATAGTGCAGTGGAAGTGGGGAACCAACGACTACAACACGACGTACCAGGGGACGCCAACGGAATCGCCCTACGAGATCACGAGCCTGGAGAACGGGACCGAGTACACCGTGCGCGTGCTCGCGGTGAACGAGACCTATTCCAACGCCCCCAGCGACGACCCCGGCGACGGGACGAATGTGGATAAAGAAACGCCCAGAACCAAGCCTAAGCCGCCCACAGGCGTGAACATTGCAGAGTCTGGGAACCGGTATCTCAAGGTCGCGTGGACCGCGCCAGAAGACAACGGCGGCTCAGCGCTGGCCAGCTTCAAGGTGCAGTGGAAGTACGGGACCAAGACCTTCCAGGACGCTGCCACAGACGATCGGGAGCAGACGGTCACGGCAGTCTCAGGTACCACCACTTACGAAACGACTATATCAGATCTGGCCAACGGAACGAAGTACACCATGCAAGTGCTCGCGGTGAACGGCAACCGCGCCAGCGACAACACAAGCGATTCGTCGAACACGGCATCCGGCACTCCCAGCACGACCCCGGACGCGCCGAAGTCGGTCACAATAACCAATAAAGGCGACCGGACTCTCACTGTAATGTGGGAGCCGCCTGACGAAATCGGTGGCCTGGCGATTACCAACTACAAGGTGCAGTGGATGGGCGAGGACGACACGGAGTGGACATCGCCGGCGAACGATAAGGGCGCGACCGACCGGTCGCATGAAATCAGGGACCTGACTAACGGCGAAATATACACGGTGCAGGTGTTCGCCAAGAACGCCAACGGGTACAGCAACAAACCAGGTGAGGTGACCGGTGTTCCGAGCAAAAGGCCTGATCCGCCGACGGATGTGGAAGTCAGCGCCCACGGAGACAGGTGGCTTGAAGTGATCTGGACTGAGCCCGAAGACAAGGGTGGCCTGCCGACTACCTACATAGTGCAGTGGAAGTGGGGAAACAACGACTACAACGAGACGAACCAGGCCGACCCTGCGACATCACCTCAAGAGATTACGAGCCTTTTGAACGGCACAGAGTACACAGTGCGCGTCCTGGCCAAGAATGACAGGGGCAAGAGCGGTACGTCGAATGAGCCCAAGGGCACGCCCAGCACGAAGCCCCAGCCGCCGACCGATGTCTCAATCGCCAAATTCGGCGACAAATCTCTCACCGTAGCGTGGACCGCTCCCACCGGCATTGAGGGCACAGGCGGCTCACCCATCACTGGCTTCAAGATTCAGTGGAAGCTGAACTCCCAGACCGACTGGAACACATATGAAGAGAGAGACGACGGCGATAATAAGTCGCCTTATACCATCACCGAAACCCTGGAAAACGGGAAGATGTATGACGTCCGTGTCGTTGCCGTCAATATAAATGGCGACAGCAGAGAATCGGACTCAGCAACCGGCACTCCGAGCAGGAAGCCTGACGCTCCCACCGGCGTGGTCATCACCGACTACGGGGACAGCTGGCTCGAAGTTACCTGGACTGCCCTTATGGGCACGGACACGGGCGGCTCCCCCATCAAGAATTACATAGTGCAGTGGAAGTTTGGCACGAACAACTACGACACCACAAACCAGGGGACGCCAACGGAATCGCCCTACGAGATCACGAGCCTGGAGAACGGGACCGAGTACACCGTGCGCGTGCTCGCGGTGAACGAGACCTATTCCAACGCCCCCAGCGACGACCCCGGCGACGGGACGAATGAGGATAAAGAAACGCCCAGAACGATCCCTGGCCCACCGACAGAACTCGGAGTCATTTCGGGGGATAAAGAGCTTACGGTATCGTGGACGGCGCCAGTGCCAGAGAAGAACGGCGGCGCCGGAATCATCCGGTTCATTGTTCAGTGGAGGTCGGGAAACCAGGAGTATGACACATCACGTCAAGAAACCCCGTCCAACACTTCGCAGGTCATCAAAAAGCTGACGAACCGCACGCCTTACTCCATCCAAGTCAGGGCGGACAACGGTGAGGAGCCAGAAGTAGGGCAGGAGTATAACTGGGAGGAGACAACCGGAACACCTATGACGGTACCCGGCGCCCCAACCAGTCTCGAAGTCGAGGAGGGCGACCGGCAGCTCAAAGTGTCGTGGGTGGCTCCAACCGAAACTGGGGGCCTTGATATAGAGATAGACCACTTCGTCATACAGTGGCAGGTGAAGGGCGGCGACTGGAGCTCTCCTGACGAGCACACGACAACAGACGGGGACACGCTGACCGATACCATCACGAGACTGCTCAACGGCACTGACTATGAAATTGGCGTCAGGGCCGACAACGACGTGGAGGGGCAGACATTCGAGTGGGCGTATACGGCCGGCAAGCCCAGAACAATCCCAGGTCCGCCGACCAGCCTCAGCGTGACGCCAGGCGACGGGCAGCTTACGTTGTCGTGGGTCGCACCGAGAGAGAACGGCGGACTGACCATCAACCGGTACATCGTGCAGTGGAAGTCCGGCATTCAGCAGTACGACACATCACGTCAAGCCACGCCGCCCACCAATTCACAAGTCATCGGCCAGCTTACAAATGACACGCCACACTCTGTCAGAGTCAGGGCGGACAATACGGTGGTTCTTCCAAACGAAGATTCTTATAACTGGGCGTTTGGAAACGACACGCCTGCGGCGGTGCAGAATCCGCCGCCGTACAATCCACCGCAACAGAACAATCCGCCGCCTCAAAGGTCGCCGGTCAATCCCACGCCTCCGGTGACCAAGTCGCCTGAGGTGTCAAGGGTAACCTTTGCCGACATATCTCAGACCTCTGCTAACGCCACCGTGAACATAAGGAACGCGGGCACGGCGCAGAAGACGGTGCTCCTGCACTATCGCATCAAAGACACAACAGCCTGGAGTACGCCGCCGGAGCGCATGAATACGAGCGGTTCGAGCACGATCATACCCCTGACGAACTTGACAGCAGGGACAACCTACGAAGCGCAGGCGTGGCTGCTGAACAGCAACTCTCAGCCTTCCGGCGCGCAGATTTACGAATTCAATACGCTTGACGAGGTGGTGCCGGATCCCGGCATTTCAAACCTCAAGTGCGAGAACATAGGGCAGACTTCTGCGACTGCAATGGTGGAAATCGCAAATGCCGGCACAGGGATGAAAGAGGTCTTTTTGAAGCACAGCATGGACGGCACGGACGAATGGACCCAGCTTCCATTCTCCACGATCACGTATACCGATAGCACATCCATAAGCCTGACCGGACTCCAGGAGGGAACGACCTACCAGATGGCAGTTGCTCTGTCGGAAGACTTCAGCGGCATGGTTATTGAAGCATGCGCCACGCTGATTGCGCCAAGTCTGTCAGGCGTGAGTATAGGCAGCAAAACACAGACCTCTGCCGTCGCCACCGTCAGCATTGCCAACGCCGGAACCACGCAGAAGACGGTGCTTCTGCAATACCGCGAGTTCGGAGAGAGCGACTGGGGTGAAGAGCAGAGGAAGACGACCGCGGGCGCGAATACGGACTATAACCTGATTGGGTTGGAACCACGAACGACTTACGAAGTGAAGGCATACCTCAGCGATGACCCTGACGCGCCCAAATATGCAGTATTCACTACGCTCGCGCCCGGCCCCAGCGTATCCGGTGTCGGCATAGGCAGCATTACGCAGATCTCGGCAGTAGCTACGGTGAAAATCGCTTACGCGGGTAACGCGCAAAAGACGGTGCATCTGCACTACCGCAAGTTTGGAGAAAGCGAATGGATTGCGAAGACGCCCAAGACTACCGAGGGAGCGAGCGAATCCTTCGATCTGACAGGGTTGACTCCGAATACGAAGTACGAGGTGGAGGCATCGCTCAGTAGCAACTTCGCAGGCGCTAAGGCCGTCACATTCACAACATTGGCGCCGGAGCCAAGTGTATCTAGTGTAAGAGTGGAGGATATATCGCAAACTGCCGCAACTGCGATAGCTGCAATTGCAAACTCAGACGGCACGTCACGGACCGTCCACGTGCGCTATCGAACGACCACGCCACAGGGCGAATGGCGCAATGCCCCAGAGACTACCAGCACGACGGAAGTGGCGTCGACTGGGTTGATGGGACTAACGGCCGATACCGAATACGAGGTGCAGGCGTCACTTGACGGCTCTTTCCCGGACGATTTGACGAAGAATGCCACTTTCACGACACTGCGTTTCCCGAGCATCTCGAATCTCGAGGTCGAAGACGAGACTAAGAATAGTGCCACCGCAGTGATTACAATAGCAGACCCGGATGGCAGCAGCCAGACCATACACCTGCGCCATCGCACCACAACCCCTCAAGGGGAATGGAGCCGCATCCTTGAGACCAGCAGCACAACTGCAGAGGCGTCGCTTGGGTTGAAAGGACTAGCACCCGACACGGAATACGAGGCCGAAGTATCTTTGACTGACGACTTCGGAGTGTCGGAAACAGATACCTTCAGAACACTTCCTCCTGACCCGGTGGTTTCGAAGGTCAGCGTGAACACCATCAGGCAGACGACGGCCACGGCATATATTGACATCGCAAACGCGAACGGAAACACTCAGACCGTCAGCCTGCGCTATCGCACAACGACGCCGAGGGGCGCGTGGAGTGGAATCAAGACCGCCACCAGCGATACTGACAACGCTAGAATCGACCTGTCGGAGCTTACGCCCGGCACAGAGTACGATGTGCAGGCATCCTTGGAGAATTCGTTCCCATCGTCGCGCACCAGGCACGATACATTCACGACGTTGCGCTGGCCCAGCATAGCCTCCTTCGAGGTGGAGAATGTCGGCAGGAATGGCGCAACCGTCGGCGCGACGATTGCGGACTCGCACGGTGTGGCGCAGACGGTATATGTGCGCCACCGCGCTACAGGCTACATCGCGTGGAGACCCACCCAGCAGGTGGATTCAGTGGATGACATCGCGATCCTGAGGCTGAGGGGCCTGTCTTCGGGGACCGAGTACGTCGCTGAGGCTTCCCTTGACGAGTCATTCCCGTCAGACGAGACAAAGTCGGTCACATTCACTACTGTGAAGCGCAAGGATGATGACGACGCGAGTTCGAGCGGGAGCGGAATTGTGCAGGCAGCGCACGCCGCGAATATACCACTGCTGGGATTCTCTCCGCAGATGCTCAGATTCGTTGCGATAGAGGGCGGAGACAATCCGGCGCCGCAGACTTTCTCGGTCTGGAACAGGGCGCAGGGCACCATGAATTTCACTCTGTCGAATCACGAAGAGTGGTTGTCCCAGTATCCGCTGTCAGGCGTATCAACCGGACCCGCCGACGCCGTAGCCATATCCGCCTCTGTGGATATATCCGGTTTGCCAGAAGGGCAGTATGTGGACGTCATAAATATACAGATTAGCCCCGCCGGCAAGACTCCTGGACAGGTCATCGTAGTACTGGATGTGCTGCCTCCTGACTACATCAGGCAGTTCGTGTCGCGCGACGAGAGCGGGGTAGTTGTCCTGCCCGACGGCACGGTGAAGCTGATCGTGCAGTCATTGTCGCCGCCCAGGGACGTGGACATCGAATTGATGAAGGTCAACTTACAGGCGCACGGTCATCCGCCGGGAGAGCAGGAGCGTGTCGTCGTTGCGATAGAGTCGAACACGTACGAGCCTGGTGGGGATACGCCTGAAGACATTGCCTATACACCTGCCGTCGAGTTGTGGGTGCAACTTCCGCAAGAAGATGCCGCCGCCTGCGATGAGAGTAGGGCAAGGGTGTACTCGGTGAAGTCCGGAGCATGGAGTCTCTTTGAGCATCGCTGTGAGACGGACGAATCGGACAAGGTATGGGCGGTAGCAGAGGTGGAGCGGCTTGGGGCATTCGCGCTGGTGATCGATGATGCGCCTGTTGTGGCGACACCTATACCTGTTGCAGCTGCTGTCGCGGCGACGCCGACCGCCATACCTGCTTCGGCGCCTGCGGTTGCAGTGCAGCGCATATCACTGCCGGCACAAGCGCCAACACCGACACCAACTCAGATACCTACACCTATGCCTTTGCCCAACGGGAAACGGGCATCGGTGCAGACAATAGGTCCGGCTCCGACCCAGACTGCGGTTCCGACAGCCACAGAATCATCGGCTCAAACTCTACAAGCATCGTCTGGGGATGACGGCTCCGGATCATTCGGCAGCATAGTTCTGGCCGCAATTGGTGTGCCCCTATTGATTGGCGCACTTATTGTTGCGTACCTCCTGTACAGGGAAAGGCGGCGCAGGGGCAATCTAAATCTATAGTCGAAGCAGTGCGTGTTGGTCATAGTTGAGGCTGTTCAAGGCAATGATGATCGGTCAACACGCACTGTGGCGCTCGCAACATCAGTCGTTGAAGAAGTCGCAGAGAACTCCAGCGCGGCCCGCCGATGCTAAACTGAGCAATGCCCGACAACCCGCCCTGCCCGTGCCTCAAGAATACGACCCGTTCCGCGTATGCAGGAAAGCAAAGGCAATTGCAGCACAAGCTAGGGCAAGGCTTCCGCCGCATGTCATCTCCTCGCTCCGCTCATTAGCTTCAAACGAGCTCGCCGATTTCCCCCGACTCTGCCGAAAGCAGCCGAAGGCACTATCACGAGTCAGCCAACGGCCAAAGGACTAGGCTGCGGCTTCTAGCTCCTGAACCAAGATGGATGCGATAACTTGGGAAGTCGTCGCCTTGTACCAACTAGCCGACTACAAGAGCATTAACGGTGCGCACGGAATTTGCTTGTAGCACAGCGATTCTGACCGCGCCGGTGCAGTCACTCGTTCTTAACAATTGCAAGTGTACCCTTGCCTACTCATATTGGAGAAACTCTTCTCTGGATTCCTATTCTCTTTAGAGTTACGATTAGCGCATTCCAATAGGAAGTTGATATATTCCCAACAAGAAGGAGAAAGACATGGCGGATATCGGCGAAATGATCAAAGCATTGGACGGTGAGAGGATGCGAGCGATGGTAAGCGGTGACCTTGGGACCTTGGGCCGCATTCTCGCCGATGACCTAACTTATGTGCATACGAGCGCAGCAGTGGACACAAAGTCCAGCATTATGGAATCCATCGGCAACGGCAACCTGAACTATCAAAAGATGGTGGCACGGAATGTACTTGTGCGGTCTTGCGGCAGTGCGGCGGTCGTAACTGGCGAGGCGGATGTTGAGGTTACTTCACGCGGAAACGACCTGACATTTTCGCTTCGATTTACGGATGTTTATGCGAATGGAGATGAAGGTTGGCAGATGGTGGCTTGGCAGTCAACTAGGCTGCTAGAGAACTAACCTCCAAGCGCCAATGACCGCTACATAGGCTGCAGGATGGGCAAGTTCAAGTAGACCGGATTAGCTCGCCCTTGACCGGCATATATTCAGGTTATCGATAACAGCACAGGTGCCAGGTCAGACGGTTGAGATAGCTAGTCCGTCCTTCTCAGTCCTTTTCCAAGAGTGCAGTAGGTTTCGGGTTTGCCACTATCCTTCTGTCGGAAATGAAGTGGATGCCCAGATTTCTGTTTGGGGGTTCCAGTCGCTCCAGGCAAACCAGAATGACAGATGGGAAGGAATACGTTCCAGCCTGCTGCCCTTGAGTTCGCCGTCGATTGCGCTGCCGGTGAAGGCTGTCCACCTGCTACCTGTTTCCTCATCGACGAGGATGGTGCGCGCTCCGGCGGGTTCGCCTTCGACGCTGAATGTGAGCGGTGAGTCTCCGGGGCTGCGATCAAAGGCGAGCGCCGTGCCAGTGGAGGCATCGAAGAAAATCAGCACCTCTTCGTCCGTGAGGGTGTCGTTGACGACCTGCTCGCGGCTTAGGGCGCTGAAAGGGTATGCCTTCGCGTTGCCTTCAAGGTTTACACCGACTACAAGCTCCTTCGCGTATAGGCGGTCGTCGGGGTTGAACTGGCCGTGGATGCCTGACTGTCCATTTTCATAATAGTGGACATAGGAGTCCTGTTGATATGCGCCCCCTTTGTCGAGCACGGTCGTGTCAGGGTGGAGTTCCCTCCATGCCTGCCAACTGGTCTGCGTTGCGGGTATGGCGGAAAGCTGCTCGTCTTTGAGGGGACCTTCGACACCCTTGCTGAGGAACTGGCTCCAGAGTGTGTCAGTCTGATGATCATACATGACGAGTGCGTTCATTATGAGCTTGCCTGAGACGCCGAAGGTGTGCTCGTTGCCGTCGATCTGGCGACCATAGACTATGGCCGAGTAGCAGAGCGGTCACCATGTCACGGCGACGGGCTTGCCGCCGACGGTATCGTTGACGATTTCGTGGCGGCTGAGCATGGGTATGGAGTATGCGCGATGGTCGCCGTTGATGGAGAGTCCGATGACTTGCTCGCTTGGCGCCATCCACTCATCGGCTTCTTCAATGCTCACCATATTGGGTTCCAGGATGGCAGGTATGGCGTCATAGCCGAGCACGGTGATGATGTCGTAGCGCGGCTCCGTGATTTCTGGCTGCCACTTGGCTTCACCGTTGATTGGCGCCGGCTCTCCGGGGGCGCTGCCACCGAAGCGGGGGATGACCTGCTCTTCGAAGAAGGGCGTGAGAAGGGGTGCGAGAAGGCTGAAGACGAGCAGGATGACGACGAAGAAGACTCCGATTTTGGCAAGAATTGACATTTGTATCCTTTAGTATTCAGTTAGCAGTTTTTAGTTCGCCATCGCCCCCCTTCGGCAGGCTCGGGGCAAACAGGAATGTGTTGTAATTATCTGTTCGAAAAGGCAGCCTCGCAAGAGGGCGATTGCGACGCTTGTTTATACGAATGCCATGCTTGTATAAAGCATAGCACGACTGAACGCTACGAGAGGGTGCGGTCGGCTGTTCCCCAGCGCTGCTGATGGGATGTTATGAGGCCACGGAGGTCTTCGCGGTATGACACGCTGTGAATGGCGGATGCAGTCATGATGAGTGCGTCTTCGCGGTTGTCGGAGTAGTATGCCTTGCGGACGCCCATCTTCTCGAAGCCATACTTCTTATAGAGGTTCTGGGCGATGTGGTTGGAGACGCGAACTTCGAGAGTGACGGCGTGCATTCTGCGGGAGATTGCCTGCTCAATCGCGCCTATGATTAGGAGTTCACCGATGCCGTATCCGCGGTAGTCGGTGCGGACGCCAACGGATACGATGTGCGCTTCATCGTGCATGTACCAAGTGCCGAGGAAGCCGGCGAGGTATTGGTGGCCCGGCTGCCAGGCAGAGGGACGTCCACGCCACAGGCTTGTAGCTCGATGGAGGAAGCGGCTGTGCACGCCCGTAGTTTGAGATTCAAGCTGTGTCACTATTTCGGGCGGGGCTTCGCGTCGCCAGGCGACGAGGTAGTGAGCAAGGCGATTGTTAAGCTCGCGGCGGAACGATGTGGGAGGGAACAATGTCGGGAAGGCGTCGCGCTCGATCTCGGCCGCCTGCGCAAGGTCTTGCTCTTGCATCGGACGCAGGGCATACGGCATCTTATCGATGTGGCGCATGTTCTGTACGGCACTCATGGCTACTCCTTAGGGCATGCGGCATTTTAGCAGGAAGATAGTCGGCATGTCAGTTCTTTGATAGTCAATTTGTCCTACATAGTTGCCAACTTCGGCAGACCGGATATTGAAAAAATCCAACCAGAGGCGCTAACTTATTGCAGAAATCGGCGTTATAATGGTTAGCAAAATGTGTTTGGTGTGAGAGAAGGGTCGAGATGCAGGCGGAAATTCAGGGTCAGGACAATGTGACTGCGCTGGTAAGGCAGGCGCAAGACGGGGGCGCTGCAGCGTTTTCTGCATTGTACGAGCACTACTACGATTCCATCTTTCGCTATGTTTCATTCCGCACGGGGAGCACCGTGGATGCGGAGGACATAACCGCAGAGGTGTTTGTGCGAATGATCGAGTCCATTCACCGCTTCAAGTGGAAGGGATACCCGTTCAGTTCTTGGCTGTTTCGAATTGCGCACAACTTGGTTGTGGACTTCTATCGCAAGAAGGGAAGGCGCCAGACGATTTCGCTGGAGAAGGCACCGCCCATTGTGGAGACAGCAGTGTTCGATGCTGATGCTCGCATAGACATGGAACTGACTATGGGAGATGTGCTGAAGGCGATGGAGAGCCTGACCGATCTTCAGCGGGAGGCTATCACGTTGCGGTTTGCGGCGGGACTGTCGGTTGCGGAGACAGCTAAGGCGATGGGAAAGAAGGACAACGCTGTGAAGGCTTTGCAGCACGCAGGGCTGAAAAAGCTGAGGCGGACGCTATGCTCGGAGACGAATGGACGCGCTGCGGTGGCTGTGTGGTGCTCGGAGTGATAGGCGTGGATCTAACATCGATGTACAGGATGGACAGGATTTTCACCTCCATCCCAGCCCTGCCCCATCAAGGGGGAAGGGATTTCGTGTCAGAAGGTTGAGATGAGTGATTCTCACTTTGACAACATAGTGAATGAGTGCCTGGAGCGGCTGGCTGCGGGCGAGAGTGTTATGGACTGCCTAGCGCGGTATCCGGAGCATGCGGATGAGCTTGCACCTCTGCTTGGGATGATGCACGCCACTACGCAGGCGTCACGGGCAGCTATGCCGAGCGCGGCAGGCAAGGCGCGCGGGATAGAACAGATGCAGGCTGCACTCGCGAAAGGTCGGCACAGACGTGGCAGACGGCTGCAATTGCCGAGGATATTCTGGCGGCCCATCACCACGCCGATTGCGGTAGCGTTCGCGGTGGTGTTTCTTGCCATCGTTGCGGCAGGAGGTACGACAGTTGCGTCCGCGGACAGCATTCCAGGGGAGCCTTTGTACCCGGTGAAGAGCATTCGGGAGAGTGTGGAGGAGCGGATTGCGCGCTCTGATGAGCACAAGGCGCAGGTCCATGCGAAGCTGGCGCGGGAGCGCGGCAGGGAGATGCGCGAACTGATAGTTAGGGGACGCATCTACGAGGCGGAGGTGGTGGCGTTCCGACTTCACAAGCATCTGAACAAGTCGGCGAATCACATGGGAGTGGTGGTGTCATCGCACTTCGTCGAGATGCCACGCGTTCCGGTACATCCCAGTCACAGTGCAGATGCACTTCGCCAGAGGCTGAGCCACGACGAGGCTTATGTAAAAGGGCAGCTCACGGCTGTTGTAAAGCAGGTTCCGGAACCACATAAGCATCGTGTATGGCGGCTGATGTATCAGTCGGACCTTGGGTATCGAGTTGTAATTGTGGCGCTGGACGGAAGAGGCGAGCCGACGGTGATGGGCTATTACCGGATTGCGGCGGCCAATGGAGCGCCGAACCGGAATTAGGAATTTCACCCAGAACTCCGAATGACTTCCTCGTTGTGAAGTTTTGCCCATTCATCGACTAAGGCCAGCGGGTTCCGCAATTGGCTGCTCACCGTGAGATTGGCGAACTACACGCCAGCCAGATATCCATTTCTAGGAAGTAGTCAAATATTACGATTCCACCTCTTCCTGACCTCTCCACGCCATAGGGGAAAGTGGCTTCTTTCGTCCGATATTTAGCCCTCCCCCCACCCAAGTTGTGCGCGCTTTCTTTCGCGGTCTCCCTTACCTAATATACAATTTCTAACCAGAGCGGGCGCAGGAAGATCATTTCCTGCGCCCGCTTCCGTTTTTCTGTTTTCATGTGCTGGGCATCAGCTTACGATGGCGCCCAGCAAGTTCGTCACTAGGGTACGTCGAAGCTGCCCCAGCAGATCACGGCGCCGTCGTCGCGCAGAGCGCATGTATGGTTGTCGCCGCTGCTTATCTGAGTGAAGCGCCCGCTCGTAGGCCGGTCTGAGATTTGCCCTTCGCTGTCGTCGCTACCCAGCACATTATCGAGCCGTCAGTCGCTATGGCGCAGACATGGTTTGCGCCGCTGCTGATGGCTATGTATTTGAAGTCGGGTACCGGCGGCTCGCCTGTCACTTCTATGTCAACGACAAGTGTGAAGCCTCCGGTCGCTTCCGCGGCGAATGTCGTCGCCTCGATCGTATAGTCGCCCGGCTCCAACCGAGTGGCAGGTATCTGCGAGTTGGTGTTGCCCGACACAATGTCATCATTAGACGCTAATAGTTCGCCATTCCTTCCAATGCCCTTCATAATGCCCTTCATCAGGTAGAGGTTATGTGTCCACAGCTGAGGACAGTTCAACAGTTACGCTCGCACTTTCGTCCAGCGTGAAAGTGTAGTAGCGCGCGTTCCGGTGAATCTGCCGCTGCCTTCGATTGCCTTGAAGCATTGATCGGGCGGCGGCGTGTCACCGTAGTACCCTGAGCCGAAAATGACGCCACAGAACCTGGTTACGTAGGTGTGCTTCTGCTCTTCCTGACCGGTCGCAGGGTTATCCCACTTGTGGCCGATCCACAGGGATTCGCCTTCCAGGACAGCAGCTATTTTCTGTCCAAATTCAGGGTCATCGCTTGCCTGCAAGTCGGCAATATTCGTCCCCAGAAGGCCCGGCATCGTTGCGTCGGCAACAATTTTGCCGTCCGGAAGAGCGAGGAATACATACCCCTCGCCCACTACGCTTGCAGGAGTGTTGTAATACTGTATTACTTGGGCAAATACCTGCTGAGTGCCTCCCAATGCCAACAGTCGCGCTCCCGCCTTGTAAATGGCGGCAACGACGTCCTGATGGGGTTCCAGTGTGGACTCGACATCCTCGGTCTTGTCCCAGGAACCGGCGGCGAATATCAGACCGTCAGCCCTGATCGCCCAGGTGTGCTTTCGATACAGCGTGTAGTCGTGAAGCGGATCGGGAATCAGGTAGTCGACGAACTTCCCATTTTCGTTCACCGCCGAGATTTCTTTACCGTATTCCTTGCCAACCGCGTCAATGCCGATGCGACTGGTGATGTCGTCTCCTACTACTCCGGCGAATCCGCCGTTGACAATTATCTTCGTGCCTTCAAGAAGTATGAGATACAGGTCGAGTTGCCTATTGACGCTCTCTTCGGACTGGTAGTATGCCTTCGCGGCTTCGGGATCTTCGCGGTATGCGGCGATTGCCTCTTCAACGTACGCCGTTGCCGCTGCTTTCGGGTCGTCGGGCAACGGCAACGGTGGGGATACGCCTTCAACGTCGTCTGGGAGCATTGCGAAGCCGTGTCCCCAGGTGTTGTTGGGGTCAATCCTTCCTAGTGGATCGTCGGCAACAGGGCGTGGGTCAGCGCTGTCTCTGAGGTAATCGGCGACCTGTTGCGGTGTGTTGTTCGGGTAGCGCTGCTTGACCAGAGCAGCTAGTCCGGTGACGTGCGCGGCTGCCATGCTTGTGCTCTGCCAAGTTCTGCCAAGAACTGCGGAATATGTACCGTCCACGCCTACAATGTCAGGTTTAGTAGTGCCGTCTTTCAGAGGCCCAAGACTACTGAACGGGCGGATTCCGCTCCTGTTGTGCTAAGGTGCGGCACCCACTGCGAGCATACCAGAATTGGTACTTTCTCCTGGGCTTGTCATGCTCCCATAGGAAGTAGCATTCTCAAGTGGATGTCGGTGGTAAGACTGCAGGTTAAACAGAAACTGCGCGTCGCTTCCACTCTTCAGTGCCACGCGCAAGCAGTATGACGCCTGCGTGTCGGGTGTGGTGAAGTCAATCAATTCATTCGGGTCATTAGGGAAGAATTGGTGCTTCCTGCTTGTTGCCTCAATGTCTACAGTGTCCTCGTTGACCAGGACCGCTTCCATGTCTCTGACTACTGCTTCCCAAGGCTCATTCCATCGAATCTGTGCAGTGTAGGAATGATCGGTTTCCTCGAGCGTTACTTTATCGCACTCTACGCATGGCGCGAACTCATGAAGACCATCGTTGTCGTCATCTTTGAAGAATCCGAACCAGGTGCCGTGAGCGCGATCCCCTGCAGGGCCAATCCAGGTAATGTCTTTGTCCACCACTCTGTCAAGGATTGTGAGTTCGCTAGTGGCGTATATGGATGTGCCATCGCCGGGACCGGACCATCCTCCAACATGCGAAAACAGTATGAGGTCAACACCTTCAACAGCTATCCAGTCCACGATGCCGTTCAGGTCGTTGTGATAGAAGGTGGGATGGGAAATGGTGGCGATATAGTAGTCCGCATCGGGAGCGAGGTCGTATATGGCTTCCAGAACGGGCCCACCGTCCGAGTCCTCGCCCAGCTCCACATTCTCGCAGTCTTCAATATTCTCCGTAAAGTTGTCGGTCTGCCCAGTGTTCAGGGCCGGGTAATAGCAGCACGCGGCTTTCGGTGTCGGTAATTTCGTTCCCAGTTGCTCCTGAATACCATCGAAGCCGCGCTCTATGACGCCGATCTTGACGCCCGCGCCCTTAAATCCGGCCTCGTGCCATTTGTCTGCGCCGTGCGCCGTGATGGGTCCGGAAGTGGCCTGCTGATCCGAGGCCGATTGCTATGAGCAGGTCTGCGATTCATGGTTGCTCGCCTCAACGTTTGCTAAGTCGATTAGAGAGGGGATGCCTATTGGCAGTACGCCGGAAATGGTCGCAAGTACGAACAAGCCAAGCAACACGAAAGCGGCGATGTTCATCTTTCTTTTCATGGGAACGGAGCCCTCCTCATTGAAAATATGTCTGCCATTTAAATTTGCGGCGAGAATCATCCCATGCATGTTGCACACTTTTTGAGTAGCAATGATTGCTATTAGCAAGAATGGTAGACTGGGGTTACATGTCATAACGCGATTGAGGACCCTCTATGAAGGAAAGGCTCCATTGGAATGATGACTAGAAACGGACATCTGTGGCGAGAAAAAGGATGTTGACAGACGTTACGGATGCGTACAATATGTCTATGACATTCCTGTCGAGAAGCGGAGCAGGCTATTGATTTCGGAGTTACGGGCTAGTCCATTCAAGCAGTTTGTGTACATGTTCGTGGCAACGGTAGTGATACAGACGCTGCACATGGTCGAGCATGTGGCGCAGGTCTTGCAGAAGTTTGTGCTGGACTATTCATACGCGCACGGGCTGATAGGCTCGTTTGATTTAGAGCAGGTGCACTTCACATTCAACCTGCTGTATCTGGGGGCGCTTATATATGTGACGCTGGGCTGGCTGAACTTCGGCAGGCGGGTTTGCAGGCAGGAGAAGATGCTGGGGGCGCTGCTGATTGCGACTGTCGTCTTGCAGGGCTACCACATGGTGGAGCACTCGGCGAGGCTCGTGCAGTTTTTCAATACCGGCTTGCAGGGCACGCCGGGACTGCTGGGGGGGCACTTCGACGGGGTGATATTCCATGCGCTGATGAATACCGCGGTGTACCTGCCAGCTGTGGTGGTGTTCGTGTGTTCCGGGATGCACAGGCAGATTTTCAGGCGGGACTATAGTGCGAGGTATTGAAGAGTGAACTGTAGGGCACAATGTTAAGCGACGGCATTGTCTAGCCGTGAAATTAATATCGCACCAGACCCGAATTCCTGCTCTTGAGGACACGAATGAAGTTCTAACGAAGAAAGCCCCTGCCGGGGATATTGGCGGGGGCTTTTGCACGCATGAGTGGAGTGTAAGTGAATCATTCGGCGTGTGGTTCGGGCATAATTAGTTGCCATAATCTACCCAACAAGTGGTACAATACCTAGTCGAGGGGCTGGATGTGGGGATTGCGCGATTTTATCGTTGCGAATGTGGGGCTAATTGCGAATCAGAGGAGGGACTGAAGCGCATATGGAAATTATATGGCGAATTGTCAAGATGGCCTTTAGCCGCAAGCGGGAAATAACCGCCGCATATGCTGCGATGATAGGGGCTACGACTGCTTATCTTTTCCTGCCGCATCTGTTTGGGCAGGCGATTGACCAGATTAAGGTGATGCTGGACGGGGGCAGCGTCCAACTGCAAAGCCTGCTGGTGATAGTTGGGGTCATCATCGTGCTCAGCGTAGTACGCGGGGGGCTATCGTTCTTCCAGAACTACTTCGGCGAGGCTGTGTCGCAATATGTGTCCTATGATCTGCGGAACAAGATGTATGACCATTTGCAGCATCTGAGCTTCGGGTTCCACGACAGGAATCATACGGGAAATGTGATGTCCCGGGCGATTACCGATGTGGAGAACATCCGCATGTTCGTGAACATGGGAATCGTCCGCACGCCGTACTTCCTGACCCTGTTCGTGGTGGTGTCCATCATTCTGGTGAGGATGGACTGGCAGCTTGGGCTGGCGAGCATCGGCTTCGTGCCGCTGGTTATTGTGGTATCTGCTGTGGTGCGACTGCGGCTGCGAGAGGCGTGGCTGAAGATCCAGGACATGATGGCGGAGTTGAACACTGTCCTGCAGGAGAACCTGACCGGACAAAGAGTGGTGAAGGCGTTCGCGTCAGAGGATTTCGAGAATAAGAAGTACAACGACAAGAGCGAAGAGGTTTCCGTGGCATTTCTGAGCGCAGAAAAATTGCGCGCGGCAAACACGGCGTTCACTCTGTTCTCCTTCCAGATGGGGTTGGCGATAATTCTCCTATTCGGAGGCTGGCGCTTTATCAACGGTGACTTGACGATCGGTCAGCTTGCGGCGTTTGTGTTTTACATGCAGATTCTGGCGATGCCGGTGCGAATGTCGGGCTTCCTGGTTAATGCGTACGCGAGGGCGGCGTCCGGTGGGCAGAGGCTGTTCGAGATACTGGACACGGAATCTGATGTGGTGGAGAAGGCGGATGCCATAGAACTAGGCCGCGTCGAAGGGCGAGTGCGCTTCGAAGATGTGAGCTTCAGCTACCAAGAGGGCAAACCGGCGCTAAAGAACATCAACCTGGAGGCGGATCCTGGTAAGGTGGTGGCGCTGATCGGGACGCCGGGGAGCGGGAAGAGCACAATCGCGAGCTTGCTGCCGCGCTTCTATGAGGCGAATTCGGGACGCATCACGATTGATGGTATAGACATACGGGATGTGACGCTGAAGTCGCTGCGACAGAACATGGGGATAGTGCAGCAGGATGTGTTCCTGTTCGGGGCGGGTCTGCGCGAGAATATCGCATACGGCAGGGAGGACGCGCCAATCGAGGATGTGATTCGGGCTGCGAAGGTAGCGCAGTTGCACGACTTCATATCGGCGCTGGACGGCAGCTACGATACGGAGGTCGGTGAGCGAGGCGTGAACCTGTCGGGCGGTCAGCGGCAGAGGATGTCGATCGCGCGCGCGGTGTTGCTTGATCCGCCGATTCTGGTGCTGGACGACTCGACTTCGAGCGTGGACGCGAACACAGAGGACTTGATTAGGCAGGCGATGGAAGAGGTGATGAAGGGTCGGACGACGCTGATAATCGCGCACAGGCTGAGCACGGTACACAGGGCCGATGAGATTATCGTGCTAGACAGAGGCGAGGTTGTCGAGCGTGGGACGCATCAGGAGCTTCTTGCGCTGGGCGGCAATTACCGCGAGATATACGAGTTGCAACTTCGCCCGCAGGAAGAGGTTATGCGGGATATTGATGTGGGCAATGATGTTCCGGCAGCGAGAGCGAAGGAGGCTGTCACCCTATGATGATGCACGGACACGCATTTAGCGGGAGAGGCAGGGGCGAAGACGTCGATGGGGACACCTTTGGACGGGTGTATGACAGGCGGGTGATACTGCGGCTGATGCCGTATGTGCGCCCGTACAGAAAGATGGCGATATTCGCGTTCATAGCGATGCTGTTTTATACCGGCTCGCAGTTGGCGATACCGTTTCTGCTGAAGCTGGGAATCGACGGCTATATCGAGCAAGGGGACTTCCGCGGGCTGCTGGCGGTGGGCGGGATATTCATCGCTGTTGCGCTGGGCGGCCTTGTGGCGAACTACTTTCAGCAGATGTTCATGGCACGGGTCGGGCTTGGTATGCTGTACGACCTGCGCAGGGCGATGTTCGCGCACCTGCAGAAACTCTCACTTTCGTACTATGACAAGACGGCAGTCGGGCGGATAATGTCGCGCGTTCAGGGGGATGTGTGGCAGTTGCAAGAGCTTATGACCATGGTCATTATGACGGCGGCGGACTTGCTGAGTCTGACGGGAATCGTGGTTATGCTGCTCATCATGAACCTGAAGCTTGGGCTGATAACGATGGCTGTGCTGCCGATACTCGCACTGACGATGGCAATCTGGCAGCCTTTCGCGGTGAAGGCGTTTTTGCGAGTGCGGACGGCGATTTCCATCGTGAACGGGGCGCTGAACGAGAACATCACGGGCGTGCGCGTGGTGCAGTCGCTGAACAGGCAGCCGCGCAATCTGGAGATGTTCGACGAGAAGAACACCGAGCACCTGAATGCTAACCTGCGGGCGGGCAAGCTGTCGTCGAGCCTGCTGCCGCCGGTGGACATTCTGACGGCTGTTGCGATCGTGCTTGCGATATTCTTCGGCTCAAGCATGGTGAGCGGCAACGAGCTGGAAATCGGTGTGCTGATTGCGTTCATCATGTACATACAGCGCTTCTTCGACCCGATACGCAACCTGACGATGCAGTACACGCAGTTGCAACGCTCGATGGCGTCCGGAGCGCGGATATTCGAGCTGCTGGATGTTGAGCCGGACCTTGTGGACAATCCGGACGCGAGCAGGCTGCCGCAGCTCAAGGGCGATGTGGAATTGAAGGACCTGAGCTTCAGCTACTCGGCAAGCGAAGATATCGTGCGGCTGGACAGGGAAGCAGGTTCGGTGAACAGCAGGAACGGCACAGCCAATGGCGCGAGCAGTGTGCCGGATGTGCTGAAGCACTTGTCGCTGCATATCAATCCGGGCGAGACGGTGGCGGTTGTGGGACCGACGGGCGCGGGTAAGACGACGCTTGTGTCTCTGATTTCGCGCTTCTACGATGTGCCGCGCGAGAAGGGCGCGATACTGGTGGACGGCTACGACATCCGTGATGTTACGCGCAGTTCGCTGGCGGGTCAGATGAGCATGGTGCTTCAAGAGCCGTTCCTGTTCTCCGGGACGGTGCGGGATAACATCAAGTACAATCATCCGGGCGCGAGCGACGAGCACATGATCGAGGCGTCGAAGGCGGTAGGCGTCCACGACATCATCATGCAACTGGACGACGGGTACGACACTTACCTCGCGGAGCGGGGGTTGAACCTGAGCCTTGGTCAGCGACAGCTGCTGAGCTTCGCAAGGGCGATTGTCGCGGACCCGCGCATTCTGATTCTGGACGAGGCGACAGCGAATATCGACAGCTACACGGAGATGCTGATTCAGCAGGCGCTGCAAAAGTTGCTGCAGGACCGGACGGCTATCGTGATCGCGCACCGGCTATCGACGATAAGGGGCGCGGACAAGATTGTGGTGCTGAACCAAGGGGAGATTGTTGAAGTCGGGACGCATGCGTCGCTGATGGAGCAGGATGGGCTGTACGCGCATCTGTACAGCATGAACTACGCGGCGATGGAGGAGGCTGCTGAAGGTGCGCAGAGTTAGGCGTCGCGTCGGTTTGGGGTAGCGGGGATGCGGCGATAGGGGCATTCGTATTTTGAAAATAAGGGGCGGTCTTCGGACCGCCCCTATTGTGTTGGCCTGACAGATCCTCTGCAATCGCTTTGGTGCAATCGAGGGATAGAAGACGCACACGATCATCCAACTGTCCAAATGGTAGCACCGTTTGCAAGTTCCTCGTCTGCCCGCCGTATGAGGCGACGGTACATTGCTAGAGTGCAAACCAATATCGTACCCTTTTGCGAGTAGAGTAGATATCGGAAAGTGATCTATAGCGCTCCATCTGATGCGTCGGCGCTGTCGATCCGTCTATGAATAAGCGATATGAATGACAATACGTCGATCGCGTCATCCTTCGAAATAGACCAAGTAGACCTAGGTTCGTGCGATAGAGGATTTCTATACATCAGGAATAGCCCCGTTAGAAGATTGCCGAAGCCTCTTTGCTCGTCCTGCTCACTCTGCGTTTCCATTGTGTTTAGAGCCAACCTAGGCGGGTTTGTTTGAATTGCCCGTTGAATCAGCTTAGCCCCATCAAGTCTTAAACCAGTCTTATTTCGAATCTTTTCTGCTACGCTCTTAGTTGCCTACAATACCGCGTGAAAATAGTTCCCGTTAGTAAGCTCATTTTCGCAGAACGCCAAGACATCCGGATGGATATTTCGATTGGCAAGCATTTCATTAGCAACGTCCGATGTCGCTACTTTTTTGGAAAGAGAGGTAGCTTTGGGCGCCTCTTGCAGTTTGCCATTCTCTCCGAGAAATAGACCTTGAAAGGCAAGTGCCCTATTGAGCTGTTCCCTCTTTGAAAAGAACCAGTCCGGTGTCTGAACGTACTTCACCGGATTCATGGCGTGTTCAATGAATACGCAAATACGCTTAGCGTTTTGCTCATTCAACTGCTGTCCATGCAATGCCTCAAATAGACGAATTCTCTTCGTCATTTCTCCTGGGTCTTCAATCTCGCACCTTGCAAGCATCTCAGCGATTTCCCAGCCTGAGAACCCGGAATGTGTGTCACCAAGAATGTCAGAGATCGACTTCAAGACCGCTTCATCAAATAAGGGGACAGACATTTTCATCTCCTCTATAGTTGCACCATGTACTCTGCGATACGCACACGATCTGAGGATCACAACTTGGTCGTCATCTGTGTAATGATACATGATTCGTCCAAATCGCCTTTCCTATTCCGAAGGGTTGCAGCGACCAGGGCTGCAAGGGTGGCGGGAAGGTAGAAGATACCGATGGATAGGGCACCCGCAATACAAAAGAGGAGCATCAGGACGAATGCTGCCCATCGGAGGATGAGCATGAGGCGGGGGTAGGCAGGATTGGGGAGTGTGGCATTTAGGGTGAGTGCGGTGAGTGCGACAGGAATGACGACGAGCAGGGCTGCCGATAGGCCGTTGACTTCAATGAGGGTTGCGCCGGTGGGTCTGTAAACGGGGCCAAATAGGAAGAAGATTGTGGCCGCCCAAGCGAACACGTGGGAGATTAGGGCGGCGGAGAGGGAAATTCTGCTTCTGGTCATCGCTAACCTGCTTCCTTCCCTACCCTCACCGTATTGGAACGGGGTCTGCCAATCACGGGAACAGAGTTGCCTGGGCTGAGTTGGGGTTGTCCTTGGTGTAGTCGTAACCTAGATGGTCGTAGGCGCGACGTGTTGCTACGCGGCCCCGGGGAGTCTTGTCGAGGAAGCCGAGCTGCAGTAGGTATGGCTCGTACACATCCTCGATGGTGTCGCTATCTTCGCTGATGGATGCCGCGATGGTGTCTAATCCGACGGGTCCACCCTCGAACTTCTCGATGATGGTGAGCATCATGCGGCGGTCAGTGCCGTCTAGGCCGCGTTCGTCAACTTCGAGTTGCTTCAGTGCGTCCCGTGCGATGTCGGCGGTGATGATGCCGTCTCCAATGACCTGCGCGTAGTCTCTGACGCGGCGTAGCAGGCGGTTGGCTATGCGTGGAGTTCCGCGTGCTCGGCGGGCAACCTCGGTTACGCCCTCCGGGTCAGCTTCGATTTCCAGGATGCGCGCGGAGCGTTCGACGATAGTTGCCATCGCGTCTTCGTCGTAGAAGTCGAGGCGGTGTATGTTGCCGAAGCGGTCGCGCAGAGGCGGGCTGAGCATGCCGTACCGAGTGGTCGCGCCGATAAGGGTGAAGGGCTTAATAGAGAGGTTCATGCTGCGCGCCTTGAGTCCTTTGTCGATGACCCAGGACACGAAGTAGTCCTCCATAGCCGGGTACAAAACTTCTTCTACGACGCGGCCGAGTCGGTGGATTTCGTCGATAAAAAGGATATCGCCCTCTTGCATCTGCGTGAGTGTAGCTACCATGTCTCCGGGACGCTCGATGGCGGGCCCAGAGGTGGTCTTGATGTTGACACCCATCTCGAATGCCATGATGTTGGCGAGAGTGGTCTTGCCGAGTCCGGGGGGGCCGTACAGCAGTACGTGGTCGAGCGGTTCACCGCGCTGCTGCGCTGCCTTGATGCTGATGGCGAGCAGGTTCTTGACCGCGGTCTGTCCGATGTAGTCGATGATGCGGCGCGGGCGCAGGCTAGTGTCCAGCGAGTGGTCAAGTTCGTGGGGCGCGCCGGAGACAATGCGTTGGGTCATAGAAGTTGTCGAGTTCAGGGTTCAGGTATCGGACTTTGAACTTACATCGACGCACAGGATATCGGAGACTGATCTCTGATATTTAATTCCACATCTTCGATGCTTCTTGATTAAATCTGCGTATGTCGTGCCAATAACATCCTACACAAGTTCCCATAAACCTACCGTCACCAGCCCATTGACCTTTCGGAAATCCCAGAACTCGGGCATCAAATCTCATCCCTGTGCTACGGCATTCTTTGCAGTGCTGGCGTTTGGCCGAATTGGCTGCCCTCGAAAGTGGTTGAAAATCGGCGTCGGTTACTTTACTGGCATCGTTAAGGCGAGGGTCATCTCGTCGCCCATCTTTGTGATCAGTCTGCGGATTAGTGGTGTATAGGACCACACAACGCTCTTGAGAAATTCTATCCCTTATGTTCTGTGGAACAGGCTTGCTTATGGGTGTGCGGTTATAGCCATTCAGTTTTACGCCAACAATTTTGTTTCCTTCTTTTTTGCGCTCGACATTGTACTTCTGAGCTAAAGGACCATCAGACCGACACCAACTTCCGCCATTACCGAACCCTAACCCGTAGTGTTCCAATTCATAAAGATGAACAACTCTAGAGAACCCAGTTTCTTCATCAGGTTGAGCTAGTTCAAGAAACTGCTCAGCTTTGGTTTTGCGGGGCATCGAGCTTCACCCTCTTTTTGGATGCTTCCACATAGTGGCAATCAATATCGCAACCTGCAAATTCTCTACCCTCCTGAAGTGCTGCAACCGCTGTGGTGCCACTACCCAAGAACGGGTCGACAATGAGGTCTCCAAGATTACTATGCTTCAGGATCAATTCCCTGAATAAATCTATTGGTTTCTGTGTGGGATGAATGCGTTTGCCGCCGTGCCGCGGTATTGGGTATTCATAATCCTCTATTAGATCTTCATAGTCGCCACTATCATAAACACTGTGAAAAGTGGGACTGCCACCCTTGACTCCAACGACAGCCATTTCTCGACTTCCTGTAAGGTAAGTACTCTTGCTATTGAGAGGCACAGGGTTGGTCTTGTTCCAGACAACCAATCGCAACATTTTGAAACCCGCACCAACCATAGCGTCATGGAGATAGCTGGTCTTCCAAGCATCATACCAGACAATCGCTGTTCCGCCGCGTCGCAGCACACGATATGTCTCTTTAGCGAAGGCTTCCAAGTCGATCTGCTTGTGATCCCATTCGCCAAAATCCATAGAAACAGCAAAACGCTTTACGCCGTTCTTCACGCTCGAAAAGCCAGTTTTCCGGCTGATTGTGTAGGGCGGGTCGGTCAACACAAGATCAACGGAGTTTTTGTCCAAGCTTTGAAGGAAGTCCCTGAAGTCACTACATTCAATGATGCGGCCTTTTGCAACTTCTTCGCGCCCTTGTGGATATTTCGACACCTGTATAGCCCTTTCGAGAAGTTGAGTTGCCATGGCACCCCTAGTTAGACAGATTCTAATGAAAAGTTCTTGATAAGTTCGTCAAGAAATTGGAACCCAATTGAACTATTTCTAAGACATTTGCCATTTCTTAGTTCTACAAAGAATTCATTTGATCCGAACTTGCGTTCATTGTAGTGAGCGATAGCATGATATGTCAACAAGCCTTGTGCAGGCGCGTTGCAGTATAATTCGGTGACGGAGGTTGACATGGTGGACTTTGCTGAGCTTGGCGAAGAGACAGTGGAGATATGGGATCGGAATGCCGATTTCTGGGATGAACGGATGGGCGAGGGCAACGCTTTTCATAAACTGCTTATTGAGCCTACGCAATTAGACTTGTTGTCGCTGAAGCGGGGCGAACGGGTGTTGGATATTGGGTGCGGCAACGGGCAGTTCGCGCGCAAGATGGCTTCACTGGGTGCTGATGTGGTGGCTGTGGATGCCGCGCCGCGCATGATAGAGAACGCGCGAAGGCGGACGCCACCCGATGCGGAGTGTGAAGGGCGCGTGCGCTATGAGGTTGTGGATGCGAGCGACGAGAAGGCGATGCTGAAGTTGGGCGAGTCCAGCTTTGACGCAGCAGTTTGCACGATGGTGCTGATGGACATGGCGAGCATTTTACCTGTTGCGAGAATGGTGAGGCGTCTGCTGAAACCGACGGGGAGGATGGTATTCTCAGTGATGCACCCGTGCTTCAACTCGACGGAGGGCTTTACGCAGATTTTTGAGCGAGAGGATCAGGAAGGCGAGATCATCGAGCGGCTGTCGGTGCGGGTTACGCGGTACATCGAGCCGCACGCGCACAAGGGACAGGCGATGAGCGGGCAGCCGATGGCGCAGAACTATTTTCACAGACCGTTGAGCACGCTGCTGGGTGTCTTCTTCAAGGCTGGGTTTGTTGTTGACGCGCTGAAAGAGCCGGTGTTTCCTGTGGATGTGCCGGGCGATGATGGCTTTGGGTGGCTAATGTACAAGGATATTCCGCCGGTGCTGTCAGTGCGGCTCAGGAGCGGAGACTAACATGGATGCACAGGATGTAGGGGATGGGATGTGGAGTTGGGGTGAGGAAGATTCGGCGGTGTATCGGGCGCTGGCTGGGGTTGCGGTGCCGGGGCGGGAGGCACAGTTGGCGACGATGCCTTGCCTTTTGCCGTTTGGCAGGGATGATGCGTTCAGGATAGTCGATGTGGGCTGTGGTGAGGGCGTGTTCGCTCGTGCCGTGCTGACGGCGTATCCGATGGCGTCTGTGCTGGGGTTGGACGGGTCGGCATCGATGCGAGAGCATGCGGAGGCACTATTGGAGCCGTTCGGAGACCGAGCGGAGGTAAGGGCGTTTGAGCTTGAGGATGTGGAGTGGCTGGATGCGTTGGACGGCGCGGACTGCTTGGTGTCCTCGCTTGCGCTGCATCACATGACGGCTGAGGGCAAGCGTGACCTGTTCGCAGAGGCGTTTCGCAGGCTGGGCGAGCGTGCTGTAGTGATGGTTGTGCATGTCGTGCTGCCGCAGCGTGCCGAGGCTTGGCGGCTGTACGTGCACGCATACGACGATATTTGCCGGCAACAGTCGATGGAGCGGACGGATGGCGATGCGCTGTACGCTCGACTCGTGGAAGAGAAATGGAATTACTATCGCTATCCGGATGATGCGGAGACACCTTCACCGCTGTCGCAGCAACTCGCATGGCTTTCGGAGGCAGGTTTCGAGTGCGTGGACTGCTTCTGGCTGCAAGCAGGGTATGCTGTGTTTGGAGGATATAAGGGCGGTGTTGGAACGCAGTGTGATGTGCTGTCGTTCGACGATGCGATGGGTGCGGTGCGTGCCGCTATGGATGTCAACAGAGGAATAAATTAACATCGATGCACAGTATGATCGACAGGATAAGAAATAAAGAGGTGATAGAATGTCCGGCTACTTTTTGAGTGAGGATGAGCTGCTGCTGAAGAACACCGTGCGGGATTTTGCGGATAGCGAGATTGCGCCTAGGGCGGCGGGATATGACGAGAGCGGGGAGTTTCCGTTCGACAATTTCAAGGGGATGTCTGACTTAGGGCTGCTGGGGCTGACGATTGACGAGGAGTATGGGGGGAGCGGCGGCACATTTCGGCAGCTTGCGGTGGCTGTGGAAGAAATTGCGCGGGCGTGCGCGGCTACTAGCACATCGTATATCGCGCACCTGTCCCTGTGTGCGCAGTTCATTCACATGTGGGGAACTGAGGGTCAGAAGCGACAATTTTTACCTGCACTAGCGAACGGGGAGCATATCGGTGCGTTCGCGCTGACCGAGCCGGGTTCGGGCAGCGATGCAGGCGCGATGCGGACTACGGCGACGCGCTCGAATGGGAGTTACCTGCTGAATGGG
The DNA here is from genome assembly GCA_965225795.1 of Dehalococcoidia bacterium. Classification (GTDB taxonomy): domain Bacteria; phylum Chloroflexota; class Dehalococcoidia; order Lucifugimonadales; family JADFKI01; genus Bin90. Next base: position 126,670 of record OZ245324.1, read on the forward strand.
AGCAAGACTTTTATCACGAATGCTCCGGAGGCGTCAGTATTCGTGGTGCTTGCAACGCATGACCGAAACCTGAAAACACGGGGGATCGACGCACTGATTATGGAAGGGGACAGCGAGGGCCTGAGCGTGAATCCACTGAAGGGCAAGATGGGGATGCGGGCGTCTTCCATCGCGGAGGTGGTGTTCGAGGATTGCGCGGTGCCAGAGGAGAATCGCATGGGCGCAGAGGGCGAGGGCTTCCGCGAGACGATGCAGGTGCTGAACTCCAGCCGCATATCCATTGCGGCGCAGTGCGTTGGAATAGCGCAAGCGGCTTATGAGGCTGCTGTGAGCCATGTGAAGCAGCGAGAGGCGTTCGGGCAGAAGCTGGCGGAGTTGCAGGCGATTCAGTGGATGATCGCGGATATGGCGACGCAGATTGACGCAGCGCGGCTGCTGGTGATGCGGGTGGCTTCGATGCGCGACGCTGGGATGCCATACTTGAAGGAGGCGTCAATGGCGAAGCTGTTCGCGTCTCGGGTTGCGGTGGAGGCAGCGGACAAGTCGGTGCAGATGCACGGCGGGTCTGGGTATCTCGCGCCGACACCCGCGGAGCGGTACTACCGGGACGCGAAGGTAACGGAGATATACGAGGGGACTTCGGAAATACAGCGGCTGGTCATCGCGCGGAGTATCCTGCGAGATGGGTTAATCTAGTTGAAAGCGCAAGGCAGCGTCTATATCATTGACTTGCTGCAACCACAAGTGCGTTAGCGCCTTTATGTGGTTCGGCAGGGTTGTTGCCTAGAATGACGTAGTAAAGGACGAAAGATGTCAGACAAGTTTAGCAGGATGTTCGCGGAGTATTCGGCGGGTCTGCGGTATGAGGATGTTCCACCGGAGTCGGCGCATGAGGTGAAGCGGCGCATACTGGACAACATAGGGGTGAGCATGGCGGCGTTCTCCGAGGATGCTCCGAAGGCGGCTCGGATTTATGCTTATGACTTCGAGCAGCCGCGCGGCGCTACGATATGGGGGGCGCCGGTGCGGGTCACTCCGGAGGCCGCGACTTTCGCGAATGGATTGATGACGCGCTACCTGGACTTCAACGACACTTACCTGTCGCTGGAGCCGTTGCATCCGAGCGACATGATTCCGGGCATTATGGCGCTGTGCGAGTGGGGCGGTAAGCCTGTGCGGGACATCTTCACGGCGACGGCTGCTGCCTATGAGGTGTCGGTGAACCTGTGCGACGCGGCGAGCGTTCGAGCGCACCAGTGGGACCATGTGGTCTATACGGGCATCGGCGCGGCGTGCGGCGCGGGCAGGCTGCTGGGGCAGTCGGTGGAGCAGATCGAGCACACGATTTCGATTGCAAGCGTGCCGCATGCGTCTATGCGGCAGACGCGGGCGGGCGAGCTTTCCATGTGGAAAGGCGCGGCGGCGGCGAACTCTGTGAGAAACGCGGTGTTCGCAAGTCTTGTCTCACAGCGCGGGCTGACGGGGCCATATCAGCCATTCGCAGGCGAGATGGGCTTTTTCGCGCAGTTGCTGGGCGGCGTGCCTTTCGACGAGGCGGCGCTGAAGTCGGTCGCTGATGGCGCTGCGCCCACGCGCATTCAGGACACCTACATCAAAAAGTGGCCTGTGGAGTATCACGCTCAGAGCGCCGTGGATGCGGCGGTCGAGCTTCGAGACGAGCTTGGTGGCGACATAAACCTTATCGAATCCATTCACCTCGATACTTTCAAGGTATCATATGAGATTATCGCCAAGGACCCAGAGAAGTGGGCGCCGAAGACGCGCGAGACTGCGGACCACTCGTTGATGTATATTGTGGCGGCGGCATTGCTGGACGGGACTGTTACGAAGCATTCATTCTCACAGCAGATGCTGGATAACGCGGACATCAAGGCGCTGCTGAGCAAGACGACACTAGAGGAGAACGATGCGCTGACGGAAGGCTACCCGGAAGGCATACCGAATCGCATCACCATCAAGACGAAGGACGGCGGCACGCTCTCTCGCGAGGTGAGCTTCCCACGCGGGCATGCGATGAACAAGATGAGCGACGCAGAGGTCGAGCAAAAGTTCTTGCTGAATGTGGAGGAAGTTTGGACGGATGAGCAGACGCGGCGTGTCATTGATCTCGTTTGGCATATCGACGAGCAGCCGGACCTTTCTGAGCTTATGGAGGCGATGCGAATATGACCTGGATGCTGGAGCAAGCATCGGAGCAGAGCCACGCGGTACGGCTGCGCGAACTATTGGACTCAGGCGAGCCGCTGAGCGTGCCGGGCGTGTTCAATCCGATGACGGCGATGATTGCGCGCAAGGTAGGGTTCGATGCGCTGTACTTCTCCGGCGCGGCGTTCTCTGCGAGCCTGGGGATACCGGACATCGGCCTGTTCACGCTTGCTGAGTTGACGGATGCGGTGCGCTGGATGGTGCGGGCGTCAGGGCTGCCGTTCATCGTGGATGCGGATACGGGATTTGGCGAGGCTATCAATGTGATTCGCACAGTGAAGGAGCTTGAGGCGACGGGTGCGGCTGCGATACAGATCGAAGATCAGGTGTTGCCGAAACGCTGTGGGCATCTTGACGGCAAGACGGTTGTGTCTACGAATGCGTTCGTGGAGAAGATAGCGGCGGCAGCGCAGGCTCGCAAGGACATGCTGATAATTGCGCGGACTGATGTACGCGCCATAGAAGGGATGGAGGCTGCCATCGAGCGAGGGAGGCTGTGCAAGGAGGCGGGGGCGGACATCATATTCCCGGAGGCTATGCAGTCGCTTGACGAGTTCAGGATGTACGCAGACGCTGTGGGTGGCGACCTGCTGGCAAACATGACAGAGTTCGGCAAGTCGCCGTATCTGAGCGTGGACGAGTTCGCGGCGTTAGGATATAACATCGTGATATTCCCGGTTTCTACGCTGCGCGCGGCGGCGAAAACGACAGAAGATTTACTGACAGACCTGAAGCGTACGGGAACTCAGGTGGAGTGGCTGCCGAAGATGCAGACTCGGGCTGAGTTGTATGAGCTGATAGAGTATGACGCTTATGCGGAAGTGGATAGCGCGCTGGCGCTGGGCAGCAATAGGGCATACATGGAACGACTAGAGGGATAGGATTTTACAGGAGAAAATACGATGACAACACCTGAATACAGCCCCGGGCTTGAGGGCGTGATAGCAACTGAGACTTCGGTCTCCTATCTTGATGTGGACATCGAGCAGATTCTGGTGCGCGGATACGACCTGATCGAGCTTGCGCAGAACCTCTGCTACACGGATGTCGCATACCTGGTGATATACGGCGAACTGCCCACCCCAGAGCAAGCTAAGGCGTTCTGTGAAAGGCTTGTTGCCGAGGCGGAGGTGCCGGATGACCTATACCGCCTGTTCGAGATGATGCCGAAATCGACGGTGGCGATGGACGCGCTGAGGACGGGGCTGTCCTTCCTCGCGGGATACGAAGACCCGGAGGCGCTGCACGACAACTCGCATGAGGCGAACCTCGAAAAGGGCATAAGGCTGCTGGCGAAGACACCGACCTTGGCTGTGAACTCTTATCGTGCGCTGAACGACATGCCCATCGTGCGCCCCAACCCTGACCTGCCTTACATGGAGAACTTCCTGTACATGGTGCGGGGCGAGCGGCCTGATGCAGAGTCGCTGGATGCTTTCGACCGCATTCACATCTGCTACATCGAGCACGAGATGCCGAACTCGACATTCGCGGCGCGGGTGATCGCATCCACGCTTTCGGATATGTATGGTGCGATGGTCGGAGCGGTGGCATCGCTGAAGGGTCCGCTGCACGGCGGCGCAAACGAAGCGGCGATTGAGTTCCTGATGGACATCAACGGCGAGGGCGGCCCGACGCACGCTGAGGATTACACGATGGGCAAGCTGGAGCAACGCGCGCGCATCATGGGCTTCGGCCATCGCGTGTACATGCGGAAGTACGACCCTAGGGCGCGCTTCCTCATGGACTACATTCCTAAGTTGGCGGAGCGAATACCGGAAGGTCAGGACCTGTCGTCGATATACTCGACGGTGGAAAATGTGATGTATAGGGAAAAGGGATTATATCCGAATACGGACTATCCCATCGGGCTGCTGTACTACCTGCTGGGGATACCGATTCCGTTGTACACGCCGATATTCCTTGCTTCGCGGACAGCGGGTAATGTGGCGCATGTGCTGGAGCAACACGACGACAATCGGCTGTTCAGGCCGCGCGTGATATATAGCGGCGGGCGTGGGTTGAAGCCGCCGGCGAGTCCGATTTCGCCGATGTAGTTCGTCAGTATTTCAGCCTGTCAGTGGGCTGGGGCTAACATCGATTAGTAGAATGAAGGGGACAAGGCAAACTGTTTTACGGAATGGGCGGCTCAATGGCAACGGGGCTGTTGAAGTTGGTGTAGTTGATTGTCATCGTGAACTCGGCTTTGCCCCCAATGTCCCCTGAGCCGAGCGCGCTGCCCGCCAGGCCCGCGGAGTCCTGCTCGTCAACCGTGGTCTCGCCAGCCAAGGTAAGACGCCGTATGAGGCCGTCATCTTTGCCAATCCACAATTCCATAAAGAGGTTGTCGTAGGAGCTACCCAGCAGGTTTCCGCGCAGGTTTGCTTTGACATTGCGCGTCTGCACTCCGTCTATTGTCACGTCTTTCACAATCTGTATATCGCTGTATCTTGAGGTGTCAGAGGGGGGCAGCACAAGGTCGTAGGGGTCTGGAAGGCCGGTTAAGTATAGGGGGTACTGTTCCCACACGCCGGTTTCCCGATTGGTAATGTAGGCGATGTCGCCTATCGTTATAATGTCCAATTCAAGCAATACGATTCCCAATGCAACCTGTAATTTGCCGCTTGCGCGGTCAGGCGTCTGAAAGTCGCCTGTGAAGCGGATTGGGAACTCTGTGCCAAATGTCTCTTCGTCCATTCTAAAGCTCGCCTCCACTTGCACGACCTTGAATGCGGCGTCCACTTCGGCGTGGAATGATTCAACCTGCTGCATGGCGTTGATGGCTGCAGCTATGATTGCGGCATCGTCTTCGCCCAATGCAGGTGAAGCAGCGACATTGGGAGTAGGTGTGCTCGCCGGAACGGGTGTCTGAGTAGGCGCCGGTGTGGCTGTTGGCGGCGGCAAGGGCGTGGAGGTTGGACGAGGCGTGGGTATAGGCTCAGGCGCATATGTGGGAACTAGAGTCGGCGAAGGCGGCTCTTCTGCCTGTGAACTGCATGCCAAGAGCGTCAAGAGCGCCGCTATGAGTACGTTGAGGATAGTTATTCGCATGGCCATATCATATAACGGAAGCGGTAGTCGATGGGAAGTGTTGCTACTTGTTCCGAGCGAGCGATGACGAGCGCGATTTCAGTTGCACAAAGGTTGACATACCTTCAATGGTATATGTAAAATATTTCCTTGTACGACCTTTTTGTTCGTGCCGATTTTGCGTTGTGCATTTCCATTCAATTGTAGTGATTGGGGTAAAAGTATGCCTACTGTGAACCAGTTGGTTAGGAAGGGACGACAGGCGAAGCGAAAGAAGGACAAGGCTCCTGCCTTGCGGTTTTCGTTCAATTCGCTGCGGAACAGAGGCAGGCGCGATTCGGGTTCGCCTCAGAAGCGGGGCGTTTGCACCCAGGTTCGTACACAAACGCCGAAGAAGCCGAACTCTGCGCTGCGCAAAGTTGCGAGGGTGCGCCTGACCAACGGTATGGAGGTTACAGCCTACATTCCGGGCGAAGGGCACAACTTGCAGGAGCACTCCGTCGTGTTGATTCGCGGAGGGCGCGTGAAGGACCTGCCTGGTGTGCGCTACCACATCGTCCGAGGGGCGTTGGACACATCCGGCGTTGACGGTCGCAAGCGTGGTCGCAGCAAGTATGGCAGTAAGAGGAACTAGCGAAGAGCGCTAAATCCCCTGATGGCTGAGCAGGCACACCATGAAGGCGTGGGTGCAAACATCAATGAACAGGATATTAGGATAAGAGAGTATTAGATATGGCGCGTCGCAGAAGAGCCGAAGTACGGCCAACACCGCCCGACATCAAATACGGCAGCGTGGAGCTTAGCCAGTTCATCAACAGGGTTATGTGGAGCGGCAAAAAGACTGTCGCCCAGCGCATAGTCTATAGCGCGTTGGGCATAATCGAACAGGAAGCAAACCGCCCCGGTCTGGAGGTGTTCGAGCAGGCAATTCGCAACACGATGCCAATGCTCGAGGTTAAGTCGCGTCGCGTCGGCGGCGCAACCTATCAGGTGCCGACAGAAGTTCGACCGTCACGGCGCATGGCACTTGCCATGCGCTGGATTATTACTGCGGCACGAGCACGCGGGAGCAGGCCGATGCATGAGAGCCTTGCGGGGCAGTTGCTAGAGGCTGCACGCAATCAGGGGCCTGCCGTGCGGCGACGCGAAGAGGCGCACAGAATGGCAGAGGCAAACCGTGCCTTTGCGCATTACAAGTGGTAAGGCAGCCACTCAGTATTTGTTACAACAGCATTCAGCAGTATTTCAGAATTTCGTTTGAATTCTGATTTGGGGCGTCAACCCCATCCCCTTGACTAGGCTCTGGACAGGCTCTGGTCTTCCCCATCAGGGGCAAGGGACAAATTGAAGAAAAAGAGAGAGCATGCCTGCAACTTTGCAGAGTCTTGAAAAGACAAGAAACATAGGATTCATCGCACACATCGATGCCGGCAAGACGACCGTTACCGAGCGCGTCCTGTATTTCACCGGGCGTATACGCAAAATAGGCGGTGTTGATGATGGCACAACCGCGATGGACTGGATGGCGCAAGAGCGCGAACGTGGGATCACGATAACATCCGCTGCGACTACGGCGCAGTGGGGCGACTATACCATCAACATCATCGACACTCCGGGACACGTTGATTTCACCGCAGAGGTGGAACGAAGTCTACGTATTCTCGACGGTGGCGTAGTAGTGTTCGACGCGGTCGCGGGCGTTCAGCCGCAGTCCGAGACGGTTTGGCGTCAGGCAGACAAGTACAATGTGCCACGCATCTGCTTCGTGAACAAGATGGATCGCGTGGGAGCAGACTTTTATAAGACCATCGACTCTATATCGCACAGGCTGCAAGCGAACCCAATCGCGGTGCAGATTCCCATCGGGCAAGAGGACGAATTTGTGGGCATCATCGATCTCATTGAAGGCAAGTCGTGGACATGGGCAGAGGAAGGCGTGGAAACGCCAAAAGAGGGCCCTGTTCCCGAGGAGTTCATCGAAGAATATCTGAACTATCGTGGTCAGATGATTGAAAAGATAGCTGAAACCGATGATGGGCTTCTTTCCAAATATATCGAAGAGGAAGAAATATCCAATCAGGAAATCAAGGACGCACTGCGAAAAGCGACGATTGGGTATAGCATCGTGCCCGTTTTTTGCGGCACGGCGCTGCGAACGAAGGGCATCCAACCCCTTATCGATGCAATCGGCGACTATCTCCCCTCCCCTCTCGATGTTCCCCCCGTTATCGGGAAACCCCCCACCTCAGACGAAGAGATTGCCCGCGCGCCCGACCCGGCAGAGCCCTTCTCCGCTCTGGCGTTCAAGACGGTCTCTGACCCGTACATCGGACGTCTGGTGTACTTTCGGGTCTATTCAGGAACAGCGGCGGCAGGTTCGTCGGTTTACAACTCCTCCAACCGCAGGCGCGAGCGTCTGGGCCGCATCGTGCAGATGCACGCTCAGCACCGCGAGGAGGTATCCGAGGTGCACGCGGGGCAGATCGCGGCCGCTGTGGGACTGAAGTACACTGCAACCGGAGATACGATTTGCGCCCAGGACGATCCAATTGTGCTGGAGACGATCAGCTTCCCTGAACCGGTAATTTCTGTCGCTATTGAGCCGCGCTCGAGAGCGGATCAGGACAAGCTCTCGGACGCGCTGGTCAAGCTCTCGGACGAGGATCCTACATTTAAGGTAAGATACGACAATGAGACCGGTCAGACCATAATGTCCGGCATGGGCGAGCTTCATCTGGAGATTCTCGTTGACAGGATGAAGCGCGAGTTCAACGTAGAAGGCAGCGTTGGCCAGCCGCGAGTCGCCTATCGCGAGACTATCAGAAAGTCGTCCGGTGGCGTCGGGCGCTTCGTGCGGCAAACGGGCGGACATGGTCAGTTCGGGCATGTAGTTGTGGAGATGGAGCCGGGCGAGCGTGGAACAGGCATTGTAGTCGAAGACAACGTCAGGGGCGGAGCTATTCCGCGCGAGTTCATTCCTTCAGCGGAATCGGGCATACGCGAGGCTCTGAACACGGGCCCGCTTTCCGGTTTCCCGATAATCGATGTGAAAGTGTCCATGGTTGATGGTAGCTTTCACGACGTGGACTCTTCGCAAATTGCTTTCCAGATCGCGGGATCTATGGCAGCCAAGGACGCAGTGAGCAAGGCGAGGCCCGTCCTTTTAGAGCCCATAATGAGCCTGGAGGTAGTTACTCCGGGCGAATTTTTGGGCGAAGTGTTGGGTGACCTTGGCCGACGGCGGGCCGCCATACGAAACATTGAAGGCCAGGGCGCGATTCAAGTAGTCAAGGCCGCAATCCCACTGGGCGAGGCGTTCGGTTACGCTAACGCAGTTCGCTCTCTGACGCAGGGACGCGCAAGCTATACGATGGAGTTCGACAGCTACCAGCCTGCTCCTGAGGGCGTAATGGCGAAATAATTTCAACAGCGACATTATAGTATTGGCAAAATGCAAGCGCATTATTGACGAGGGAGTTGGCAGAAGCGCAATATGGTTACAACCAACAGCCAGAAGATACGCATCATACTGAAAGCTTTCGACCACAGGTTGCTTGATCAGTCCGCGGGGCAAATCGTTGAGACTGCAGAGCGCACGGGCGCACGCGTTACGGGACCCGTGCCGCTGCCAACCGCTATTAAGCGCTTCTGCGTGATACGTGGCCCGCATATTGACAAAAACTCGCGGGAGCATTTCGAGCTGAGAACTCACAATCGACTCATCGACATACTGGAACCGACATCGAAAACGATCGACTCGCTCACACGACTTAACGTGCCGGCGGGAGTGGATATTTCCATTAAATTGTAAGGCATTCAATTGTTTGCCTCATTCGCAGGAATCAATAGGTCGCTAAATCGTCCTTCACAGCATTCCTCCGGAAGTGGGCAAAAGTCTAACTGATAGAGAACAAAACATGACTATTCATGCACTGATAGGCAAGAAGATAGGTACCACACAGGTCTTCCATGAAGACGGAAGAGCCGATTGCGTAACTGCCATTGAGGTTGGTCCTTGCACAGTTACGCAGGTAAAGACCGTTGACAGCGACGGGTATGAGAGCGTGCAACTCGGCTTTGAGCCAGTCAAACGCCTGAACAAGCCGCGCGCTGGTCATCTGAAGCGAAGCGGACAGCTGCTTTTCCGGCATCTGCGCGAGGTCGGAGTTGACGATTCGAGCGATGTCGAAGTTGGGCAAACGCTTGATGCAAGCGTCTTCGAGGCCGGCGAGGCAATCGAAATAACGGGCAAGTCCAAGGGGCGTGGTTTCGCGGGAGGCGTGCGGCGGTACAATTTCCGCGGCGGGCCAAAGACGCACGGTCAGTCGGACCGCCACAGGGCGCCCGGCTCGGTCGGCGCGGGTACCACTCCCGGACGCGTCATCAAAGGCCTACGTATGGCAGGACACATGGGCGACGCCCAGATAACGCAGCGTGGCCTTGAGGTCGTTCTGGCAGACGCGGAGCGCAACCTGCTGCTGGTAAGGGGCACTGTGCCCGGAGCGCGCAACGGGCTTGTGATCATAAGAAAAGCGGGCAAACGTAAGAGGAAGTAGTTGTGAAGCTAGAAGTTAAGAACATGAGCGGGGCCGTCGTGGATAGCATCGAGGTGTTGGACGATCTGTTTGACACTCCAATGAACTCCGCGCTGGTTCATCAGGTAATGGTGGGCCAGCTGGCGAACAAACGGCAGGGCACCGCCAAGGTGAAGACGCGCTCTGAGGTTGCCGGTGGCGGCGCGAAGCCCAGACCACAGAAGTACACCGGGCGCGCGCGTCAGGGTTCCATCCGCTCGCCGCACTGGCGCGGGGGCGGCATAGTATTCGGACCTGCGCCGAGAAGTTACAGGCAACGCACGCCCAAAAGGATGAAGCGTCAGGCCATCAAGATTGTTCTCTCCGACAAAGCGAGGGAACAGCAGCTATTGGTTCTGGACGACTTACGGCTTACGGAAGCCAAGACGAAGCAGATGGCGCAGGCGCTGACGGCGCTGCAAGTGGAATCGTCGGTCCTGCTGGTCGATGACGGGATGAACGCCGATGTTGTGCGCGCTGCGCGGAATATCCCAAGAGTCCGAACGCTGCCGGTATCGCTGCTGAACGTAGTGGACTTGCTGAATGCCAACAAGGTTGTGCTGACTGTTGACGCAGTGAGGCGAGCCGAGGAGCTGTGGGGCGGCGATTTCGTACGCATCAAGCGGCAGACCGCAGGAGTATCGGCAGATGAAGGGCGGGAGGAAGAGTAATGGATTTGCATCCTTTCGAGATTCTGCGGAAGCCCGTAATCACCGAGAAGAGCACAGACCTGCAGGAAGATGGGCGGTATGTGTTCGAGGTGGCACGGTCGGCGACCAAGCATCAGATTAAGTGGGCAGTGCAGGAAGCCTTCGGCGTTACCGTTACGAAGGTGAACACTATGAACAAGAAGGGCAAGACGAAGCGTTACGGGCCGCGCTTTACACAGAAGAAAGCAATAAAGAAGGCGATCGTAACACTCGCTCCCGGCGACACCATAACCATATTCGAGGGCGTGTAAGATGCCATTAAAAGCACTGAAACCACGAACTCCGGGACAGCGCGGTGCGGTGCTGTCCACATCGGATGACATAACCACGCGTAAGCCCAAGAAATCCCTGGTCCGCCCGATGAAGAAGAACGCAGGACGAAACTCAAGCGGTCGCATCACAGTGCGCCACCGCGGCGGTGGACATAAACGCCGCTATCGAGTTATCGATTTCAAGCGGGATAAGCACGGCATACCGGGCGAAGTAACTTCAATCGAATACGACCCGAACCGCTCCGCGCGGATCGCGTTGATAAAGTACCCGGACGGCGAGTGGCGTTACATTCTGGCGCCGGACGGACTGAAGGTCGGTGACAAGATCGAGGCGGGCGAGAACGCTGAACAGCGAGTAGGCAATGCGCTCCCGCTCCGCTCCATTCGTGAAGGCTCGCAAGTCCACAACATCGAAATGAAGGTGGGTAAGGGCGGTCAGATCGCGCGAAGCGCCGGAGGGTCGGCTCAGCTGCTTGCCAAGGAAGGCAGGTACGCGCTCTTGCGTCTGCCATCGGGCGAGATGCGGAATGTGCTCAGTGCATGTATGGCTACGGTGGGACAGGTGAGCAATCTCGACCACAAGAATGTCAAACTGGGCAAAGCCGGGCGCAAGCGCAACATGGGCTGGCGTCCTGAAGTGCGCGGCTCTGTGATGTCACCACGCGACCATCCGCACGGCGGCGGAGAGGGACGATCACCCATCGGCATGCCGGGGCCTAAGACTCCCTGGGGCAAGCCCGCTCTTGGCTACCGCACACGCAAGAAGAAGAAGCCGTCCGGCAAGTTCATTATGAGGCGCAGAGGACAGAGATAGGTCTTCAGCCTCCGAGAGTTAGCCGAAAAATTATGGGGTGTCAAAGTATCCCCCACTCTAACAATCCCCGCAAGGGCAGGAACTCTAAGGGACACACAAGGGTAATAATATGTCTAGGTCAACAAAGAAGGGGCCGTTTGTGCACCCAAAGCTTGCGAAGAAGGTGACTGCGGCGCAGAACAGTCGCAGCCGCACCGTAATTCGCACATGGTCTCGGGCGTCCACGATAATGCCCGACATGCTGGGGCTGACGATTGCGGTGCATGATGGTCGGCGCCACGTACCACTGTTCATAACGGAGAACATGGTCGGGCATAAACTAGGCGAGTTCGCGCCAACACGCACTTTCCGAGGACATATATCCCGGTCGGAGCGAACTACGCGGGCGCGATAACCCACCTTTTGAGCATTTCCGTCGCTGTGCCAAACTGGAGCCTGCCACCTGCCTGATAATTGCAGAGTAAGCGTTCACAGGTATGCGCGGTATTGCGCAGGAATGACGGAAAATGTTAGTGAGCAGCAATAGCGAGTCTGAAAATGCCGGTTAGAGCAGTAGCGACAAATACGGGCTATTCCGTTAAGAAGATTAAGCCCATCATAGATATGATTCGGGGCAAAAATGTGGAAGAGGCGCTGAACGCACTTCGGTTCCTGCCATCTCCCATCGCGGCAAGAGTTGCGAAAGTGGTGCAATCGGCGGCGGCGAATGCGGAGAATGAGCTTCTAGCGCGCGCATCTGACCTCCGCATTACGGAAATTTATGCGAACGAGGGTCCGCGCGCGAAGCGATTTAGAGCGCGTGCGCGAGGACGCATCACCCGCATCATCAGGCGCAATAGCCACATCACCGTTGTAGTTGACGAGGAGGTCTCCTAAGTTGGGTCAGAAGACGCACCCCATTGGATTTCGGCTGGGAATCAGCAAGGACTGGCAGTCGCGCTGGTTCGCCTCCAAGCCTGAGGAGTACCGCGCCCTTGTCAAGCAGGACGTAGAGGTACGCGACATTATTTTGTCTCGCTACCCCGACGCCGGTATATCGAAAGTGGAGATTGAGCGCGGGAACGATGTAGTGATAACGATTCACACGGCGCGCCCAGGAATCGTGATCGGTCGAGGCGGTCAGCGCGTGGAAGAGCTTCGCAAGGAACTTGAGCAGAAGTCTGCCAGGCGTGCGCGGCTCAATGTGCAGGAGATACGGCAGCCTGAGTTAGACGCTTACCTGGTTGGGCGCAATATCGCCGAGCAATTGGAACGGCGAGTGGCGTTCCGTCGCGCGATAAGGCAGACTGTCCTGCGCTCAATGCAGGCAGGCGCACTCGGCATTAAGGTGCTCATTTCCGGCAGGCTCGGTGGCGCGGACATAGCCCGGCGCGAGAAAGCCATGGAAGGGCGCGTCCCGCTGCACACGCTGCGAGCGGACATAGACTACTCAATCGTCGAAGCCGCGACTGAGTTCGGGCGCATCGGAATCAAGGTTTGGATATACAAGGGCGATATCGTGCCAGAGCCGCGCCAAAGGCCGCAGGAAGAGCCGGCGCCTGCTGACATCGCGCCAATAGAAGTTACCGTAACGGCATCAGAGCCAGAGGCGGCTGCGCCAGCGCCTGCTGAAACTGCAGTTGCACCGACAGTAGAGGTTACAAATGCTTCAGCCGAAGAGAGTTAAATATCGCAATCACCACAGAGGACGGCGTAAGGGTCTTTCGGTTGCAGGAAGCACCATGAACTTTGGTGAGTACGGCATTAAGGCAACCGAGGCCGCGTGGGTCACCTCTCGGCAGATTGAAGCCGCGAGGCGGGCAATGACACGCTACGCACGCAGAGGCGGCAAGATCTGGATTCGGATATTCCCGGATAAGACGGTTACTGCGCGCGCGGCTGAGACGCGAATGGGCAGCGGCAAGGGACCGGTTGACCACTGGGTTGCCGTTGTGAGGCCGGGTAGAGTGCTGTTCGAGATTGCAGGCGTGCCGGAAGCTACGGCAAAAGAAGCACTGCGACTTGCGTCCTCTAAGTTGCCTATGGGAACGACTATCGTTACGCGGCAGGGCTTGTAGAGACCCTCCAGTAATCAGTAATAAGTGCTCAGTTATCAGCAGATAACAGCGAATGGCGGGATAGATATGGAAATAGACGACATTAGGGCGCTGTCAGATGAGGAGCTCGACCAGGAGCTCGAAGATACACACAGGGCGCTCATGAACTTGAGATTTCGAGCGGCTACGATGCAGTTGGCAGATATGAATGAGGTGCGGAGGGCGCGCAAGCGTATCGCCCGCATCAACACTGTGATACGAGAAAGGGAGCTTGCCGCAGGCGCAGTATGAGTTACGAGAGACGCAAGGTAAGAATTGGCAGGGTAGTCAGCGACAAGATGGACAAGACTGTCATCGTGGCTGTGGAGTGGCGCCGACCACACCGCATCTACAAGAAGCCGGTCAGGCGAAAGACGCGGTTCATGGTGCATGACCCTGAAAACGAGTGCAAGCTCGGCGATACGGTGCGAATCCGGGAAGGGCGTCCGTTGTCTAAGACCAAGCGTTGGCGCGTCATGGACATACTGCAGCGAGAGGACATCGCCGAGGTGCAGCCGGGAGAGTTGACTGCCGCGGACGAGAGCAACATCATCGCGGAGGCACAGGCAACTGCTGATGTCAGCGCGAAAGTTGCGTACGAGGACGACGCACCCGAGACAGATACATCTGAAGAGATCGACGACAGCCCCACGCAATAGCGTGGATAAATGGATCCTCGCTGAACGGTGTAATAAAGGCAGGGCAATACAGAAATGATTCAAATATACTCTCGCCTGCGAGTTGCAGACAACTCGGGGGCAAAGACGATAAGTTGCATCGGCGTTCCCGGTGGCAGCGGCAGGAAGTATGCCTGGCTCGGCGACATAATAACGGCTTCAGTCAAAGAAGCTGCACCCGCATCGAATGTGCGGAAGGGTGAAGTCGTCAAAGCAGTCATTGTGAGAACCACCAAGAGTCACCGCAGGCCGGACGGCTCCCATATCCGTTTCGACGACAACGCCGCCGTGCTGGTGAATGACGATCAATTGCCGCGTGGGACTCGAATTTTCGGCCCTGTGGCTCGCGAACTGCGCGACAAGAACTTTATGCGCATCGTATCCCTCGCGCCGGAGGTTCTGTAAATGCGGGTTCGACCTGACGATACTGTAATTATTACCAAAGGACGCGACCGCGGCAAAACAGGTCGCGTGCAGCAGGTGTTCCCGAAGCAGGGCAAGTTGCTGGTCGAGGGCGTCAATATCGCCATGCGCCACACCAAGCCGACTCAGGGCATCCGTCAGGGAGGCATCATCCAGAAGGAGATGCCCGTGCGAATTAGCAATGTGAGGCTGATCTGCCCATCGACAAATCAGCCTACCCGGGTAGGCTTTACCCGTCTTGCCGACGGCACGAAGGCGAGGGTCTCCAAGAAGAGCGGGGAGATAATCGAGTGACTACTCAGAATGACAATGACCAAGGACGGCGAAGGCGCGGTCGGCGAAATGATGACGCTAAGCAGCCTGCGGAGATGACGGCTCCTAAGACACCGCCGCGCATGCTGGACAGAATACGCAACGAAATCAGCCCGGTAATGATTCAGGAGTTCGGCTTCACGAGCCCTATGCAGGTGCCGCGACTGAGCAAGGTTACGCTGAACATTGGGCTGGGCGAGGCGCTGACGAACGCGCGCGCGATTGAGAACGCAACTCGCGACCTGACCACGATAGCAGGGCAGAAGCCTGTCACGACTCGCGCGAAGAAGTCCATCGCGGGCTTCAAGATTCGTGAGGGGATGCCGATAGGCGTAAGCGTAACGCTGCGCGGACGACGAATGTATGAGTTCGTTGACAGGTTGTTAAGCTCGGCCTTGCCGAGAATTCGCGACTTCCAGGGCGTGTCGCGAAATGCCTTCGACGGTAGGGGCAACTACTCCCTGGGCATACGCGAACAAGTGATATTCCCTGAGATTGACTACGACTCAATCGACCGCATACGCGGGCTTCAGATTGTTATCGTTACAACAGCGCGCTCAGACCCCGAGGGGCTTCGGTTACTTGAATTGATGGGAATGCCCTTCGTGCGGTCCGACTCGCAGCAGAGGGTGGCTTAAGGTCGTAATGGATTCCTGTCTCATAATTAGTACCGTGACATTCTAGGCAGGAAAGACGAGATAAAGGCAGGGCAAATTGGCTAAGGAATCTTCTAAAGCGAAGAATGAACGGCGTAAGCTAACCGTTGCGCGATACTCAGGAAGGCGTGCTGAGTTGCGCGCAATCGCGCAGGACATGAGCAGGCCGCAGCAAGAACGCGTGCAGGCAAGAGACGAATTGGCGCTGCTTCCTCGGGATGCCAACCCAAATCGTGTTCGCAATCGAGACCTGCAGACAGGCCGTCCGCGCGGGTATATCAGGCACTTCGGATTGTCGCGCATCACATTTCGTGAAATGGCGCTGAAAGGGTTGCTGCCCGGCGTGCGCAAGGCAAGTTGGTAATTAGAAGCCAGCAGTCGCCGGTTTGCAGTTATCAGTGTGCGATGCCTGAAATCGAATCCTGACAGTTATTCACCATTAATTGAAGGATAATATTTGACAAGGGAAATGAGATGCCAGTAACAGACCCGATAGCGGATATGCTGACCCGTATCCGAAACGCGATTATGGTTGGGCATGAATCGGTGCCCGTACCGATGTCCAAGATGAAAGAATCGCTTGCCGATATCCTGAAGAACGAGGGTTTCATAGAGGGGTACAGCGTACATCGGCGCGGCACTCCTGAGGCGAATATCCGCATATACCTCCACTACCGCGAAAGAGACGAGCCTGCTATCAGCGGTCTGAAGCGCGTCAGCAAGCCCGGATTGCGCGTGTATGTGAAAAAGGGCGAGATTCCTCGCCCATACGGAGGTCTGGGTGTTACGATCCTGTCCACTTCCAAGGGCGTAATGACGGGACGGCAAGCATGGAGAGAGAACATGGGCGGAGAGCTTCTCTGCTATGTGTGGTAAGGAGCCGAAATGTCCAGAATAGGCAACATGCCCGTCGATCTGCCAACCGGCGTCGATGTGGATATACAGGGCAGCGATGTTACGGTCAAGGGCGCGCAAGGCGTCCTGACTTTCACATTTCATCCAGAAATGACCATAGAGCGTAATAACGGCTCAGTGGTGGTTCGACGCCCGTCTGACGAAGGGCATCATCGTGCGTTGCACGGGCTGACCCGCAGCTTGCTCGCAAATATGGTTACAGGCGTAAGCCAGGGATTCGGCAAAAGTCTGGAACTGGTCGGCGTGGGCTACAGGGTGCAGCAGAGCGGTAAAGGCATCACGCTAAGTGTGATGTACAGCCATCCTGTGGAAATTCAGCCACCGGATGGGGTTACGCTTGAGGTAGAAGGCAATAACCGCATTCATGTCCGCGGTATCGACAAGCAGAAAGTTGGACAACTGGCGGCGCAGATTCGCAAAGTGCGCCCGCCTAATGTCTATACGGGCAAAGGCATTCGCTATCTCGGCGAACAGATACGCTTAAAGCCCGGTAAGAGCGCCAGGAGAGCGTAGGAATGACGAAGATTCGTACTAACAAAGGCAGAAGGGTGATGCGGCACATCCGAGTGCGTCGCAAGATTAGCGGCACATCGGAGCGCCCGCGTCTGTCGGTGTATCGCAGCCTTAACCACGTGTACGCGCAGGTGATCGACGACAGCCAAGGCGTGACGCTTACTTCAGCTTCAAGTCTCGAAAGCGCCGTTAAGACGCAGAAGGACGACAAGAACAAGGTAAATGTCGCTGAGCTGGTAGGCAACCTCCTTAGCGAGCGCGCAAAAGAAAAAGGCGTCAGCCAGGTCGTTTTTGACAGGGGCGGCTACAGGTACCATGGCCGCGTCAAGGCGCTGGCGGATGCAGCCCGTAAGGGAGGATTGGTGTTTTAGATGATGATGCAGCGAGACAGGAATAGGGACAGAGATAGAAATAGAGATAGAAATAGAGATCGGGGCCGAGATGGTGAAGAGGACGAATTTCCTCTGACCGAGAGAGTGGTTAAGATTTCTAGGGTTGCCAAGGTCGTAAAGGGTGGAAGGCACCTGAGTTTCAGCGCCGTCGTCGTGGTTGGCGACATGGACGGGCATGTGGGCATAGGCATGGGCAAAGCCGACGCTGTGCCTGACGCCGTTCGCAAAGGCGCAACCGCCGCACGCAGAAACATCATAGAGGTGCCGCGACACGGCAGCACTATTCCGCACGAAGTCAATTCGAAGTACGTCGGTTCGGTGGTGATGCTGAAGCCTGCGCAGCCCGGCACAGGCGTCATCGCTGGCGCATCGGTTCGCGCCGTCGTCGAGCTTGCAGGCATTCAAGACATCATGACTAAGGTTCGGCGTAGCACCAATCCGGTTAATGTGGTCAAGGCGACATTTAACGGACTGCAGCAGTTGAAAGACGTTGAGCAGGAATTCGCTAACCGCAAACGGCTCTACGAATATGGCAGGGAACAGGAACGCGAACGCGCAGAGCGGCAAAGGCAGCGACAGGCACGACGTGCGGCGCAGCAGGCGGCGCAACAGGCGGCGCAACAAGTTGCGGCTGCCCAGCAAGCTGCTCCGGAACCTTCACCTTCGGCGCCTGTGTAATCCTTTGATCTAACGGCTCTGATTTTCTGAAAGTAGATTCCAATGGCAAACAAACTATCGGTAACCTGGAAGGTAAGCGGCATAGGCTACAAGAAGGACCAGCGGCGCACAATCGAGGCGCTGGGTCTTCGCAAACTCAACCAGACGGTTGTGCATGATGACACGCCATCCATCAGAGGAATGGTGTTCAAAGTGCGCCACCTTGTGGAAGTAAATGAGATGTAAGGTCGTGCTATGGCCTTATGGATTCCTGTCTAAGCAGGAATGACGATTTGAACGAACGAGGAACTCGTAACAGGACGAAGAAATGCAACAACAAGATTTTAGGTCGCCGAAGGGCGCGAAGAAAGCCCGACGCAGGGTTGGACGAGGCGACAGCAGCGGCTATGGAAGCTTCTCAGGCAGAGGCGTGAAGGGGCAAAATTCTAGAAGTGGCGGCGGTGTGCGTCCCAACTTTGAGGGCGGCCAGCTTCCACTTTCACAGAAACTGCCCTTCATTCGCGGATTCACGAACATCTTCCGCGTTGAATACAACGTGGTTAATGTGGAGAAGCTCGCCAAATTCGAGGCGAATAGCGAGATCAGCCCGGAGGTTCTGCGCAATACTGGTATTCTCAGAACCCTCAATAAGCCGGTGAAGATACTGGGGCGGGGCGAGATTGACATTCCGCTGAATGTCACTGCGCATAAGTTCTCCGCTTCGGCGCGGCAGAAGATTGAGGCTGCCGGAGGAAGCGTCAGGGAGACAGGCTGATGATGCGCCAGACGCAGGCGGCAAGGCAGCAAGAGGTCTCCAGGCCGCAGTTAATCCAGTCTATGATCGATGCCATGCGGGTACCGGACCTGCGCGGCAAGATCCTGTTCACGCTGGCGATGCTGGTCGTGTTCCGCTTCGTAGCGCATGTGCCTGTGCCGGGCGTTGATCCGCAGGCACTCTCGCAGGCGTTCGAGTCGCAGGCGCTGCTCGGCTTTCTTGACTTGTTCAGCGGTGGTGCGCTCGCGAATATGAGCGTTGCGGCTCTGGGAGTGTATCCATACATTACAGCGTCCATCGTGATGCAGATTCTGGTGCCGGTAATTCCAAATCTGAAGGCGCTGTCGCAAGAGGGTGAGTACGGTCGGCAGAAAATCAACCAGTTCACTCACTACCTTGCGGTGCCGATTGCGGCGCTTCAGGGTTGGGGCCAGCTCACTCTGCTGCAACAGGCTGGCGTACTGCCGTCCATAGACTTCGGTTTCAATCTCCCCACACTTGCGATGGTCATTTCCATGATTGCGGGCACAATGTTCCTAGTGTGGCTGGGTGAACTAATCACCGAACGCGGACTAGGTAACGGCGTGTCGCTCATCATTTTCGGCGGCATCGTAGCTCGCTTCCCACAGGTAATTGGGCAGAGCTTCCTGGGTACCAATCAGGGAGCGGGGATTCTGCTCCTGGCCGTGTTCACATTCGGCGTTATCTACGCCATTGTGCTATTCACCGAAGCTCAGCGGCGCGTACCGGTGCAGTACGGTCGCAGCGTGTTCCGCGGTGGCAGAATGCAGCGACAATCCGGCTCCACATTCCTGCCCCTGCGTGTGAACTCGGCTGGCATGATTCCGCTGATTTTCGCGTTCTCCATCGTCATCCTGCCAGGTACAATTGCGAGCTACTTCAGAAACCCGCTCAGCGACGGTTTCGTGTCGAGAATCGCGCAGTTCTTCGCCGACAGTCTCGACCCATCTGCATTTCCTTACTGGGCGCTTGTGTTCGTACTGGTTGTGATATTCACCTTCTTCTACACACTCGTTACTTTTCAGCAGCAGGACCTTGCGGGCAATTTGCAGCGCAACGGCGGCTTCATCCCGGGGATTCGTCCAGGACAACCGACGCGAGAATACCTTACTCGCGTCCTCGTACGAATCACATGGGGAGGTGCTTTGTTCTTGGGCATTGTCGCCATCCTGCCGTTCTTCGTGACCTACGCGACGGATGTGCGTTCGCTTACACTCAGCAGCACTAGCTTGCTTATCATGGTGGGTGTAGCGCTAGATACCATGCGTCAGCTGGAGGCACAGCTGCTGATGCGCAATTATGAGGGGTTCATACGATAGAGATCGTTATTCACCCCTACCCTGCCGTTCCGTTGTGAAATGGCAGGAACAAATTCATACGAGGATCAAGACGTAAGTGAAAGTCATATTGCTAGGACCTCCCGGTGCCGGTAAAGGCACACAGGCTGCACGAATCGCCGATGAACTCGGCGTTACTCGCGCCGCGTCGGGAGACCTCTTTCGCGATAATCTCCGTAACGAAACAGAGTTGGGGCTGCTCGCCAAGTCGTACATGGACAGAGGTGACTTAGTGCCCGACGACGTCACAATACGTTTAGTGATGTCCTGGATTTCGGCGCCGGAACAGAGTGGCGGATTTGTGCTCGACGGCTTTCCACGCACGCTCCCGCAGGCAGAGGCGCTCGACAGCGCGCTCGAACCCGGTGGAATCGACCGAGTACTGTATGTGAATGTGGCAGAGGACGAACTGGTGAGGCGACTTGCCGGGCGATTTATCTGCCGCAACTGCCAGGCACCATATCACGCGATTACATCGCCACCCAAGGAAGAGGGCAAGTGCGACGATTGCGGTGGTGAGTTGTATCAGCGCGACGACGACAAGGCCGATGTGGTGAAGAATCGACTGGATGTCTATTTCGAGGAGACCGAGCCGCTTGTAGGACATTACAGCAGGTCCGGTGTGCTAAGGGAGATCAACGGCGAAGGCACGGTGGACGCCGTAGGCGCTTTTCTATTAGAGGCGCTTCGCTGATCAGATAACAGGCGATAGACTTTATGTTATCTGTTATAATATTGATTCGGATTCAGCATCACATTGAAAGATGACTAATTTGCGGCGCAGGACAAGCGGCATCACAATAAAGTCCGAGCGGGAACTTGCTCAGATGAGACAGGCGGGCAAAGTCGTCGCAGAAGCGAAAGTACACATAATGGAGGCAGTGAAGCCCGGCGTCACCACAGGTGAACTGGACAGCATCGCCGAAGAAGTAATACGCAAGATGGGCGCCACCCCGTCGTTCAAGGGATATGCGGCAGGGGGCCTAATACCTTTTATCGGTACTATTTGTGCTTCCATTAACGAGGAGATAGTGCACGGTATCCCAGGCGACAGGAAACTGAAAGAAGGGGATATATTCAGCGTTGATGTTGGCGCGATCGTAAACGGCTTTCATGGCGATAGCGCCTTCACGATCGGTGTTGGCGGTATCGCGGACGAGGCACAGCAGCTCATAGACGCTACGCGCGAGTCGCTGAAATTAGGTATAGCCCAGGCTACCAATGGAGCGCGCATCGGCGATATCGGGCACGCCGTGCAGAAGTACGCGGAAGGACAAGGCTACTCGGTCGTCAGAAAGTATGTGGGGCACGGCATCGGTCGCGCACTGCACGAGGACCCGCAGGTGCCAAATTACGGAAGGCCTAAGCGAGGAACGCTGCTGAAAAAAGGGATGACTATAGCAATCGAGCCGATGTTGAATATCGGCACACACGAGACAGTTCAGCTGGATGACGGCTGGACGGTGATAACCGCAGACAGCGAACTTTCGGCGCATTTTGAAGACACAATAGCGATAACTGCCGACGGAGCAGAGATTCTGACAACTCCGAACGGTTACTACTTTTAATTTGTCCTCTTTCCAATTGATTGAGGAATAGTAAATGTTGGGGCAAAGCG
This sequence comes from Dehalococcoidia bacterium, assembly GCA_965225795.1. Classification (GTDB taxonomy): domain Bacteria; phylum Chloroflexota; class Dehalococcoidia; order Lucifugimonadales; family JADFKI01; genus Bin90. Next base: position 148,667 of record OZ245324.1, read on the forward strand.
AAAGCCGGCGCCCGAGAACACCACTCAAGGAGAGTGCATGGCAAAAAAGGAAGCCATCGAGGTTGAAGGCACAGTAACGGAGTCACTGCCAAACGCGAGTTTTCGCGTGGAATTGGCGAATGGGCACTTAGTGTTGGCGTATGTGTCCGGGAAGATACGTCTGAACTTCATTCGCGTGTTGCCAGGAGACAAAGTTCTTGTAGAACTGTCGCCCTACGACCTTGCAAGAGGCAGAATAACCTACCGCTTCAAATAACCAATATCGGGCTGCCCGCAATTGCCCAGATGTCCGTGCAAAATGCATGGTAGGGTATTTTCACTCTTCGGAAGGGCACTAATAATCACTCAAAGGTTGCACACGGAGAACGTCAAACCCCGCCATGTAACGGGGATGGCAATGACGGCAAGAGAGGCAACATAATGAAGGTATCGGCATCGGTCAAGACAAGATGCGCCAAGTGTCGCGTAATCAGGCGACGCGGCAGGGTTCTTATCATCTGCGAGAACCCAAGGCACAAGCAACGACAAGGCTAGGAGGGAAGCATGGCGATCGTATCCGGCGTAAATATCCCTGACAATAAGCGCGTCGAAATTTCGCTGCGGAGCATCTACGGCATTGGACCGTATCATGCAAAAGATATCGTCGAGAAGGCGGGTATTGTGGGGAATCCCCGCGTACGCGAACTCGACGAGACCGACCTAACGCGCATCAGGGAGATCGTTGACCGCGAGAAGATTGTCGAAGGCGACCTGCGGCGCGAGGTGGACATGAATATCCGCCGCCTTATGGATGTCGGCGCATATCGTGGCCTGCGCCATCGCAGGGGCTTGCCTTCCCGCGGCCAGCGCACACGCACGAACGCGCGCACGAAGCGCGGCAGACGCCAGACTGTCGCCGGACGCGGGCAGAGGTCGACTACAAAGTAGTTGCCAGGTTTCACCTGTCATCCCTTATGTGGTTCGACAAGCTTACCACGGACTGAAAAGTTGCCGTAACACAAACGGCAAAATACGAACCGAAAGCAGGAAAGGTCAACATAGATGCCGCGAAGACCGCGAACAAGGCGTAGAGAACGCAGGTCCATCCCTGTTGGGAAGGCATACATACAGTCAACTTTTAACAACACAATAATCACGCTAGTGGACCCGGAGGGCAGTGTCATCTGCTGGGGAAGTTCGGGCACGGCAGGCTTCAGGGGATCGCGCAAGTCAACGGCATTCGCCGCGCAGCGCGCCGCTGAGGATGCTGCCCGCAAGGCCAAGGAAAACGGACTGCGGCAGATCGAAGTCTTCGTGAGAGGACCGGGCGCCGGCAGGGAGGCCGCAATCCGAACCCTGCAAGCGCAAGGGCTTTACGTCACGAGTATTCGCGACGTAACCCCCATACCTCACAACGGGGCGCGGCCACGCAAGCGACGGCGTGTGTAGCGGCAGTTACAGCGCGGTTTGCGAGGTGATGCAGGTGGAGCAACAGCCCACGCAGACATTCAAACGCAACTCATTTGAGATTCTTGGGGAGTGCTTCAGCATATACGGCAGGCACTTCCGGAAGTTCATCTTGATTGCTCTGATAGTGCAGGCGCCTCTGGCGGTATTGGGATTTGCAATAAGCGATAGCTTGCCCACTGCTGAAGATTTGCAACGCCTGCAAGTGACCATCGTGGGAGACCCGCGAGTGGCGCTCCCAGAGACTGCCGAGTACTCCACGGAAGCGACGGAACTGCCCGAACCGCTGAGCCGCGAGGAAATTACTGACTTGGCTTTTGCGATGGCAGGCTACCTCATGGTTACGCTTGTGCTGCAGTCATTCTTGAGCGGTGTAATCAGTTATGCAGTCGGAATGCAGTACGCAACCGGATGGGTAGATGTAGGCAGATGCTATAGTAGAGCTTGGTGGAGGGTTCTAACGTTCGTAACGCTTGGTTTGCTGTTTTTCGGCCTGATCGTGCTGATGACAATGGGCTTCGCGCTGCTGATTGTGCCCGGCATAATCATAACGGTGCTGATAATCTACTGGTCGGCGGACATTCCGGTAGTCGCGATCGAGGGCTGCAAGCCTATCGCGGCGTTGAAACGCAGCTTTGAATTGGTTCGCGGTAATTGGTTGAGAACCTTCTCGACGATATTGCTGACGATACTGGTGGTCATGGGACTGACAATTATTGTGTCGGTGCTGCTCGCAGCACCGATGGCGCTAATAGGAGATGAAGGACTTACGGGAATAACGGCGCGAGTGGCAAGTGCGCTTTCCGGAATGCTTTCGAACGCGATAATCGCGCCGATAGCGGCAACGGCAGGGACATTGATTTATCTTGACCTGCGGTCTCGCAAGGAAGATTACGACTTGGAAGCGCTGTCTGAGCAGCTGGGCATATTGCCTCCGGGCAGTACAGTGGGATAACAGGCAGATTGATGGCTGCTTAATACCTGACAAACAACGGCGAAGGTTATTTGGGTAGAGAAGAAAATCCACCTTGGAGGGTGAAGAACAGAAGAAATGGCAAGATACACTGATGCAGTATGCCGAAAGTGCCGCCGCATAGGGGAGAAATTGTTCCTCAAAGGCGAGCGCTGCTACACGCCCCGATGCGCGGTGGAAAGGCGCAGGAAGCCTCCCGGAAACAGTATTCCGCGACGCAGGCGCTCCTCGGACTGGGCGCTCCAGCTTCGCGAGAAGCAGAAGGCGCGCTTTACCTACGGAGTGCTCGAGAAGCAGTTCAGAAAGTACTTCGAGATGGCGCGCGACAACCCCGGCGTTACGGGTGACAGCCTGCTTCAAATGCTTGAGACTCGGTTTGACAATGTCGTGTTCCGACTGTCCTTCGCTGAGTCGCGGCAGCATGCGCGTCAGCTGGTGAACCACAGCCACTTTACGGTAAACGGCAGAAGGATGGACATCCCATCGTATCTCGTAAAGCCGGGCGATGTTATTGAATGGAAGAAGGGCGGCAACAACGGCAGTGTGCCGGAGTTCATCCAGGTGCTGACCGACGGCCCACCAAAGCGTACCGTGCCCATCTGGCTGAGGGTCGACTCCGGCAAGCGCGCCGGCGAGATGGTTGCGCTTCCGGATCCGTCCGAGATCGACACCAACATCGACGTGCGCCTGGTTGTGGAGTTCTACTCGAAGTAGCGCAGCCGCTCAGGTTTACCTTGCGGCAGCCTTACATGGTGACACCGAAAATGCGGACAGGAGTTGCGCAATATGGTCTTGGATTACCAAGCATTCACACTTCCCGACATTGAAGAAGAAGAAGAAATTGTAATCAACCCTGAAATCAGGCAGCTCGAGTCTGAGGACAGGTATGGCAAGTTCGCCATCGAACCGCTGGACCCGGGCTACGGCATGACGCTTGGCAACCCGCTTCGCCGCGTGCTGTACGGCTCACTTACGGGCACGGCAGTTACCTGGGTCAAAGTGGAAGGCGTACTTCATGAGTACGCCACCATTTCGCACATGAAGGAAGAAGTGTCGGAGTTTTTGCTGAATGTCAAAGGCATAAGGCTGCGCTCCGAGTCGGACAGGCCGGGCAAGCTGCGGCTCGAAGTCGCAGGCGAAGGTGAAGTGTGCGCCGCCGACGTAATGGCTTCATCCAACTTCGAGGTCGTGAACCCGGAGTTGCACCTGGCGACGCTTGACTCTCCTGAAGCGAAGCTTGCGGTCGAGTTCAATGTTGAGCAGGGCGTCGGCTACAAGGAAGCTGCCAGTGGAAACGACCAGTCCATCGGCACGCTACCTGTGGATGCAGTGTTCACGCCGATTCGAAAGGTCAACTACCGAGTAGAGCCTACCCGCGTGGGTCAGCGCACTGACTATGAGCGTCTGGTCATCGAGATTTGGACGGACGGCACAATTCAGCCTATCGAAGCACTCAGGCAGGCGGGAGACTTACTGATGAACAAGTTCTTCTTGTTCGCCAAGGTCCAGATGGACTCTTCCGAGGCAGGTAGTCCCGTGTTGATTCCAAGCCTCTCGCCCGAGAAGTACAACATCGTTGTAGAGCGGCTAGACCTTTCGTCGAGGACGCTAAACTGTCTGAAGCGCGCTGGCATCGATAAGGTCGGAGAGGTGCTTGAAAAGAGCAAGGAAGAGCTGATTGCCATCCGCAATTTCGGCGAGAAGTCCTACACTGAACTTTTCGACCAGTTGCGCGCAATGGATCTCCTGCCGCCTAACCTTGACCCCAAAAACACAGAAGGCGCGGCAAGCGCCGTAGCAACTATTGAGGAGTAGAGAGGACGACTATGAGACACCGCCTCTCGGGAAGAAAACTTGGCCGCCCCACAGCGCAACGCATGCTGATGCTGCGAGGGATGGTAACGGACCTGCTCAGGCATGAGAGCATCAGGACTACGGAAGCGAAGGCGCGCGAGGTACGCCCGCTCGCAGAGAAGATTATAACGCGGGGCAAGCACGGGACGCTGCACCAACGTAGGCAGGCAGCCGCCTTCCTGACCGACGACGATGTGCTGCGAAAGGTATTTGACGAGCTTGCGGAACGCTACGAAGACAGGCCCGGGGGTTACACTCGTCTCACAAAGTTGGGACCGCGCAAGGGTGATGCCGCGCCCATGGCAGTGATCGAGTTGATGCCCTAGGCAGTAATCAGACATTATCTATCAATCGTCAGTTCTGGAAGCGAGCCGCTCAATGCGACTTGCATTAACAATCGAATATGAAGGCACGTACTATCACGGCTTCCAGTATCAGGTGAACGCGCCATCGATACAGGGCGAGCTTGAGCAGGCGATTGAGCGGCTGACGGGTGAGCGTGTGCGAGTGAAGGGTGCAGGCCGCACCGACGCAGGCGTACATGCCGAGGCTCAAGTCGTAGTGTTCGATACATCTTCCGAGCACTCGGCAGGGACATTTGTCAATGCGCTGAATCACTATCTGCCGCAGGACATCGCCGTAATGCAGGCGCACATCGTCAAGCCGGATTTCGATCCGCGGCGAAATGCGCTGAAGCGCACCTACCGTTACAGCATACTGAACAGAGGGACTCCGTCACCTCTGACAAGGCGGTTCAGCTGTTACATTCGGAATACGCTGGACTTGAGGCGGATGCAAGAAGCAGCCGGACTGTTCCTCGGAGAGCACGACTTTCGAAGGTTCGCGGCGCCGCTTCCGACGGGCAAAACGAACAGCGTGCGCGCCATACATAGCGCATGCGTACAGCAGTCTGGAGATGCCATAGCCATTTGGGTTACGGGCAACGCCTTCCTGCAACATCAGGTCAGGCGTATGGCAGGAGCACTAGTGGATATTGGTCGCGGTAGGCTTTCAATGAATGAACTACAAGCGTTGATCGAAAACGCGCAGACCAACAAGGTGGCGCACTCGCTGCCAGCGCACGGTCTGTGCCTTGTTAAAGTGGAGTACGCGGACTATCCCCCGCGAGTCGCGGGTGGTTGAAAACGACATACTAGAGGGGGAAGATTTACCACCCCCATCCTTCGGCAATCAGAGGATTGGCTCTACCCCGTCCCATCGAGGGAAAGAAGGGCGAAGAAGAAATTACAACGGAGAACGGTGAGAGAAATGGCTACAGCTAATAAGCCGTATCAGACGAAAACGGCGGAACTTAAACCGGAGTGGCATGTGGTTGACGTTGCCGACAAAACGCTCGGCAGGATATCGTCGCAGATTGCCGTTCTGCTTCAGGGCAAGCACAAGCCCATATATGTGCCGCACCTGAACACGGGCGACTATGTAATTGTCCTGAACGCCGACAAGATTCGGGTTACCGGCAACAAGATGGAACAGAAGATGTACTACCGTCACAGCGGCTATCACGGCGGCTTGACGGAGCGCACGCTGGCGGAAATGCTGAACAAGACACCGACGCGCGTAATCACGCAGGCAGTCAAAGGCATGCTGCCCAAGAACGCACTGGGCAGGCACATGCTCGCTCGCATGAAGGTATATGCCGGCCCTGACCATCCACACCAGGCGCAGCTTGCGTCTAGCGCAGCCAAACAAGGGGAGGAATAGTAAGTGACCACAATGCAGCAGCAGTATTACTATGCCACGGGCAGACGTAAGTCAGCCATCGCGCAGGTCCGTCTGTACATGGAGAGCGGCCCTGTCGTGGTCAACGGCAAGCCGATTGAAGAGGCTTTCCCCTGGGACAACTGGCGGCGCGAGATCATGGAGCCGTTCAGGATTACGCACTCCGGCGGTCAGTTCCGCGTGGTGGCGAAGATTACCGGCGGCGGGATTACAGGACAGGCAGGCGCACTGCGGCACGGGATTTCGCGCGCGCTAATCGAGGCAGACCCGTCGCTGCGCACGCCGCTGAAGCGCGCTGGCATGCTCACACGCGACTCCCGCGTGAAGGAGCGCCGCAAGTACGGTCTGAAGAAGGCGCGCAAGGCGAAACAGTTCACCAAGCGGTAGAGGCAGTCAGGCGTCAGCAGTCAGCGTTCAGCCCTTCGACAGTCTCAGGGCTAACGGATTGCATTTTCTGAACTCCTCTGACCCCAATATGTTTGCTTAGAATGAAGCCCGTTCGACTTCGGCATGTCGGACGGGCTTTGGCTTTGTCCTGATGAAATGGCAACACCTCAATTCTCCCACGATGGGAGGAGATTCATGATGTAAGTGCCTACACCATCGCGCGCAGTGGGTCTATGTTGGACTCTTCGTATGGCATTTCGCCGCGCTCCACTCGTCTGACGATGTCCACAATGCCGTCACAGAACGGCGTATCCACGCCAACGATGTCGCCTCTTGCCGCCACAAAGCCGTTCAAGTAGTCAATTTCCGTCTTGCGCCCCTTCATTACGTCCTGAAGCATTGATGGCCGTCCTGCGCCCAAATTGCTCGCGCCTTCAGCCAGGCGAGACTTCACATCCTCCATCGCCTCCGCATTGTCGGTCGGCAAGTATTGGTCGGCCGGAATCCCGCTGATTGGCTCGACTTGAATGCCAAGCGCCTGCGCTACCCTGACGACCTCAGCAGCCATGTTGATCGATACATCGTTGACGCCGGGGGTACTTCTGACCGCCGCCGAGCCAAGACCCGTGGACGCCGCTATAGGGTTCGCCATGCTGTTGACGGCGAGCTTCGCCCAGCGTTCGCCCCAGATGTTGCGGCTGACCTTCGTGGGACCAATGTCGTTCATCACCTCGGCAAGCGCATGCACGCGGTCCGTCGGCAAGCCGTTCAGTTCGCCCAGCGTGAACGACAGTTTCTGCGGATCACCGGTGTGTATCGCCTTCGCAGGTTCGTACAGCCCAGCGCCAAGCGTTATTACGCAGGCAATCTCGCGCGAGTAGCCGACTATCGGCGCTATAACCTCGTCATTGATGCCGTTCTGCGCCGAGATGATTATGCCGGTAGGCTTGAGATACCTCATCGCGAAGTGTGTCGCCCAAACCGTGTCATAAGACTTCACGGCAAGGAATATAGCGTCGAACGGCTCCCCGACCCTGTTGGCATCACCGAGGTGCATTGCATTGACGCTTGTGGTGAACTCGCCATTCTCGGCTGTAACATGCAGCCCGTCAGCGTTCATTGTTTCCACATGCTCTGCCCAGGTGTCGATGAGCGTGATGTCGCGCCCCGCTCTGGACAGGTAGCCGCCAATCACGCTGCCGATAGCCCCCGTCCCTACGATTGCCAGTCTCTCAAACATTGTTTTCCTCCAGATTGTCGGTGGTCAGTTATCAGTTGTCTGTGATCATTTGCCATCACCCAGTCAGGTTTATCGAGTTCGCAGTGGTCTGTCGAAACGTGCTTTGACAGGCTCACCACGAACGAATTCGGCCACCGGGTGTCAGCCCAGCAGTTCGCGGCGCACTTCGTCGAGGCGCGCGCGCTGCTGCTCGTCGATTTCGGGGTATGGCTCGCCCTTTTGCCGTATGCTGCCCGTAAAGTCGGGGGCACGCTTTTCCAGGAAGGCTTGCCTGCCTTCGTCGCCGTCTGCGCTGAGCTGGGTGAGTAGCGTGTTCATGAGCGTCTGCACGCGCCACGCCTCAGTCACCGGAGTGTCGCGGAATCTTATCACGAACTCCTTCATCATGCGCACGGCAAGGGGCGGCATGCCTGCGATGTGGTTCGCAATCTCCTCAGCGCGTGTCATAAGCGAGTCGTGCGGCACGACCTCGTTGATGAGGTTCATGCGCAGCGCCTCTTTGGCGTCAAACGGCTCGTCTGTTAGCAGGATGCGCATCACATCGGCGTAGGCAATCTGCTTCATCAGGTAGGTCGCCCCGGGCCCATTGCCGATCCACCCCTGGCTGAGCAGCGCGAACTTGAAGCGTGCGTTCTCGGCGCTGGCAATACGAATGTCGGTCGATGTGAGCATCAGGTAGAAGCCGGCGCCCGCAGCCCAGCCATTGATTGCGCCTACAACTGGCTTCCATATCTGCGGATAGTGGTCGCCTAGCCTACCGTCAGCACCGATTCGCGCCGCGCCGTTCACAGTACCGGACGGCGGCCAGAAGACGGCCTCAGCGCGGATACGCTCACGCTCTTCCACCGTGATGTCGGGGCGGGTGGCGAGATTGTGGCCGGCGCAGAAGTGACGGTCTCCCTTCCCGGTCAGAATTGCTACACGCACGTCCCGGTCATCCCACACTTCCTTCCAAACATCCGCCAACTCGTCCGAAGTCTGGCGGTCTAGGATGTTCGCCTTTTGCGGGTTGTCGATGGTCACATAGGCGATACTGCCCTGCTTCTCATACTGCACTGCCATAATACTTACCTCGCTTGCCTGCTGAAATGAATGGGGATCATCCCCTACCCTGTCCTTTCTCCTGAGAGGGAAAGGATTGGTCGGGAACTAAAATATGATTTGCTCTTCAATGAATTGCGCCACTTCATCATCGGATAGCCCCAGAAGTTCGCCATATACATAGTTGTTGTGCTGTCCCAATACCGGCGCGGCTGTGATGCGCGGTTCGGGGCCGCCCTCAAAGCGCCAGCCGAGAGCAGGCAGGTCACGCTGCTTGCCGTCGCTTGCGATTAGTGTCGTGAAGAAGCCGCCCTCGCGCAACTGAGGGTCGGTGAAGACGCGCTGCGGACTGAGATATGGCGTGGCGGATATACCCGCCTCCTGCAGGATGCGCATCGCTTCATAGTCATCATGCTGTTGCGACCAAGCAGTGATGGCGGCGTCAATTTTCTTCTGCTGCTCACTCCTGCCCTTCGTGTCTGTCAGAGCAACGTCATCCGACAGATCATGCCTACCGATGACACCGCAGAGCGTGCGCCATTCCTCATAATTAGTGACTGCGATTGCAAGCCAGCGGTCATCCCCTTTGCAACGATATACATTATGAGGAGCGTGATGATGGTCGGTGTTGCCCATCGGTTCAGGCACACGGTCGTTCATCTGGTAGTCGAGAAGCGCCTCCGGTATGCTGGCAGTGAGAGCCTCCGCCATGGAGAAATCGACATAGTTGCCCTCTCCTGTGACAGTGCGGTGATTTAGCGTGGCGGCAGCGACCATCGCAAGCTCCATACCAACCCATGGATCAGCCCAAAGTCCGCCCTTGATTGGCTCGGAGTCGGGATAGCCTGATATAGCGTTCCAGCCTGTGTAGTATTGCAGCAGACTTCCGTAGGCCACATAGTTTTTGTCTGGGCCGGAATGTCCTGTGCCGGACGACGATAGCATGATTATGTCTGGCTTTGCCTGCCTTAGCGCATCGTAGCCAAGTCCGAGCCGTTCTATGACACCTGCCGCGAAGTTTTCTATGACAATATCGGAAACGGATACGAGGCGCATCGCAAGTTCCAGGCCTTCAGGACGGGATATATTCAGTGCGGCGTAGAGCTTGGACTGGTTGTATGCCTGGAACGGAGCGCCGCGTGTGGATGGGTCGGGGCGGCGCGCGCTTCCGACCTTGATGACTTCCGCGCCCATCATTGCGAGGAAGCGTGTGGCGGTAGGACCGGCGATAATCCAGCTCAGGTCGAGCACCCGCACACCCTTAAGCGGGAGGTCTTGCCGAGTAACGCTCATGATCGCTCGTCCTTGTGCAGGTAAATGTCGTTGTGCTGGCCAAGTAGTGGCGCCGGACGCTCTGCAAGGTGCAGTGGTGTGTTCGAAAATCTATATGGCACGCCGGGATACTGGAGCGCACCCGCAATCGGATGCTCGATGGTCGTGAAGAAGCCGCGCTCTTTCAAGTGCACGTCATTGAACAGGTCATGAACGGTGTTGACCGGGAAGCAGGGTATGCGCCGTTCCTGTCCCATACGAGCAATGTCCTGCTTGGAACGCCGCCGCGTCCACTCCCCGACCAGTTCCCATAATTCGGAGAAATTGCTCTCCCTGCCGTCGCGTGTGAGAAAGCGTTCCTCGCTCGCCCATTGTGGATTGCCCATCAGTTCGGTCCAGCGTTGCCACTGAGCATCTTCGCGCGGCGAGATTGCCACATAGCCGTCGTTGCATGGCAGGATACCGCCAACGGCTGAAACCACGCCACCCGTAGCGGCCTCCTGAACTTCTGAAAGTAAGCGCGACGGCGGCGGGTTGTCGAAGGCGCAGCTAGCTAGTGCGCTGATGAGCTGTGTAGCCATCGCCTCATACGCCGATGCCTCGATGTGGCAACCCTCGCCGCTGATACGCCTGCGAAAGAGCGCCATAAGCGTAGCAGTCGCGGCAGACATGCCTGCGACAAGCTCCGCCTGATGCCCGCCCGCGCGTATTGGCGGCTGGCTGTCGGGGTCGGCGACTGGACCTAGAAGACTGTGCGCCTGGCCGCTCATGTGGAACAGCGTCAGGTCGGTCAGCTTGTAGCCGGCGTATGGTCCCCAAGTGCCGAACGGTGACAGGGATGTAACGATGAGCGCCGGATTATCCTGCGCAAGTGCGGCATAGCCGAGTTGCATTTCATCAAGCCAGCCGGTTGGCTTGTCCTCAATGAGGATGTCCACAGAAGACGCAAAGCGGCGAAATGCGTCTGCGCCTTCGTTGGTTTCGATATCAAGCGTTACGCCGTACTTGTTAGAGTTCAGCGCGAGAAAGACGCCGCTCTTTTCCGAGTGTGGCTCGTCATTCGGGAAGGGCCCCATGCGGCGCGCAATGTCGCCGTCTGGAGATTCCATTTTGATGACCTCGGCGCCAAAGTTCGCCAGAATCTTGGCGCAGTAGGGCGCGGATACGCCCTCACCAAGCTCCAGAACTCTAATGCCGGATAGCAGCCCTTTCGCCATATTCACCTTGCTCACAATGCTGGTTGATTGCCACGCCCAAGAATATACCACATGCAGCGCCTTCCCTTGTCTGTCGATATCGGCACGTATGCTATAATTCGGCGCTATAAGTAGATGCTGACAATCCTATGAGATAGCGAGGACAGCCATGGAACTCGGCCTCTTTTTGATGCCCCTGCACTACCCGCACCGCCCGCATTTCGAGACCTACGAGGAAGACCTTGAGCTTATGGCACACGCCGACAGGCTGGGCTTCAGCGAGACGTGGGTTGGCGAGCATTTCACGCTGCCATGGGAGAATATGCCGTCGCCGGAGTTGTTCATCGCAAGAGCGCTGGGCGTGACGGAGCAGATGAAGTTCGGCACGGGCGTTTCGCTGCTGCACTACCACCACCCGGCGCATGTGGCGCACCGCATTGCGATGCTCGACCACATGTCGAAAGGTCGGATCTACATGGGCATAGGCTCCGGCGGACCATCGACCGACACGGAGCTTTTCGGACTGGATACGGAGCTTGGTGAACCACGCGAGCGCCTGTACGAAGCGGCTGACCTCATTTTGAAGATTTGGGAGGGCGAGCCGTTCGAATATGAAAGCAGGTTCTACGAGGGCAGGCTGCCGGAATCCGTGCCTGAGCGCAGACTTGGCTTTCACATGACGCCGTATCAGAAGCCGCACCCGCCGATCGCCGTCGCGGGCAGCAGCCCGTTTTCAGGCACACTGGAGATTGTGGGCGAGCGCGGCTGGATGCCGCTGAGCACATGCTTCCTGCACGACACTTTTCTGCCGAGCCACTGGCAGGTTGTGGAGAAGGGCGCTGCCAAGAGCAACATCAAGGCATCGCGCAAGGATTGGCGCATCTCTCGCGAGGTGCACGTAGCAGAGGACGGCGACAAGGCTCGCGAGGAAGCGCTAAACAACTTCGGGCGGTTCTTCGTGGATTACTGGATCCCGTTGCTTGGCAGCGGCAGAGGACTAGCGGGCCTCAAAACGGACGCAGATATGCCCGATGAGGAGTTGACTCCGGAGTACATGCTGGAGAACCTGTGGATTGTGGGCGATCCCGACGAGGTTACGCACAAGTTGCGCAAGCTTCACGAGGACGTAGGAGGCTTCGGCACGCTGCTGATGCTGTGCCACGACTGGGAGGACGACAGGCAAAAGTGGCTGGATTCCATGACGCTGATGAGCGAAGAGGTGCTGCCGAACCTACCGTAGAGAACCTACCGCAGACTAGAGTTAGGATATATATGTTCCTTCCCTTCGGAGACAAGGAACCCTGCGTCCGCCTCTAACCCGCCCCAACCAACTGAGCAGTATTTCCCTTCACCAGGGTGGTTACCTCGTCGGAGGTCATGCCCGCATCTAGCAGGGCGGCGATTGCCATGCGCATGCCTTCGGCGGGAGGTGGATTCTGCCACTGGCCGAAGGCGGTCGTAACAATGCAGTTACTCACACCCAGGCTGCGTATCGTCTCCACGAACTGCTGCGGCGTTCGGCGCGCGCGCGACGGCATGCAGGCTAGGAATGTGTACTCCGGGTACGCGCCAAGCGCAATCATCTTCTGCTGCTCTTCCATCGTCGCAACGCCATCGGGGTGCGTGGCAATCATGCGCTGAACGCCCTGAGCGCGCGCGGCCTTGAAAAGCGCGATTGATTCAGCAGGGGAGATGTGCCCTGATGCGAGCGTCATATCGGCGGCGGCGATGATCTCCAGCACTTCGTGAACGCCGTCGCAGAGATTGCCGTCGTCATCCGCCACGCGAATGCCTTCACTATCCCGCCCTCGCTGCCGGAAGTCGGCAGTGAATGTGGGCATCCACACGACCTGCGCGCCCAAGTCGGCGGCAACCTGTACGGCGTCGGGATTGATCCCGCCGACTGAGCGGTTGAGGGCGATGGCGCCGAAGACGCTCAGACCCGGATACATCTGGTTGAGCGCATAGGTCAAAGGCGCGGTGTTGTAGTCATGGGACTTGAGCACAAATCCGCCCATCTCGGCTTCGTAGGCGCAGCGGGCGACTTCGAGCGCGTCCATTCGGCGCTGCTGTTTGCCGTCCGGCGCGGCATGCACATGCAGGTCATACGCGCCGCGAAGTATCTCTTCTATCTGCTCATTCATGGCTGCTCCATAGTCAACGGAATGGAAGAAATTGAGGGGAAAATCGGATGCGAAAATTAGTGTACACTATATCGAGTTGCGCCGATGCGTTGGCGACTTTTGCATCGCTCTGTGCAGGGCTGCATCTAAATGAATGAACGAGATTTATTGTGGAGGACAGAACATGCTGAAAAAGCTGGGGCGGATCAACCGCAGGCGCATGCCGACTATGGAGCAGGACGCGCCCCCGGGCCAATTCGTAACAGAGAAATTCCCGATATTGACATACGGGTCAACGCCGAGAATCAGCCTGGACACTTGGCAGTTCAGGCTGTCTGGGCATGTCGAAGAGGAAATTACTTTGAATTGGGAGGAATTCACGGCCCTGCCCAAGTTGATGCTGGACGCCGAGTTCCACTGCGTAACGCAGTGGAGCAAGTTGCAGAACACCTGGGAGGGCGTGGCGTTCAACGAGGTTATGAAGCTCGTCAAGCCCAACGCGGATGTTACTCATGTGATGGCGCACTGCTACGGCGGCTACTCAACGAACCTTGCGTTGGATGTCATCACCGATGACGATGTGCTTTTCGCATGGGCGCACGACGGCGCGCCGCTTGCCGAGGCGCACGGAGGTCCGCTGCGTCTGGTCGTGCCAAAGCGGTATGGCTGGAAGAGCGCGAAGTGGGTGAACGGGCTGGAGTTCATGACCGAGGACCGCCCCGGCTTCTGGGAGGTACGCGGCTACCACATGGAAGGCGACCCGTGGAAGGAGCAGCGCTTCTGGGATGAGTTAATGTAGGTGTAGTCTGCCGCTGGTACTGCGCGCCCTTACCAACAATCCGCTCGAGCAAATTGAAAGCCCCCCTCAAATGAGAGGGGCTTCATTTCATTCATAATGCCGTATCTTGACGGCCGACCGCAGCGACTACGCTGCCCTCTTCTTATCGGTGTTGTCCATATCGACCTGCAGAGAGAACAGCTTCGATTCTTTCGGAACATCAACCATATTCCCACACTGTATACACAAGCGGTACTCACCGTAGATGTCCCGGTTAGAGTTCATATCGCCGCCGCAGCGGTTGCAGGATTTCAGGTACACAGTCATTATCCCCCTCCCATTGTTCCATCTTAGAATCATGCCGTACCAGGTTTTTTGGTTTCTTTTACTTTGATGCGCGTGGGCCGGATTGTTTACCGCCGCGCCTGCACATTCATAATGCGTAGTTTCTACTTACTATGAGTATTATAAACGCTTGACACGGCTTGTGTCAATATATAAAATTTGTATTGAGTAGTGAATTTGTATTCAGGAATTACCACTCCCCTATAGTAGCGACGTCTCAGACAACTGAGAAAATATCTGCAATTTGCAGCAGGCGTTGCGTATAATATAACGAGTCGAATGGCGGCAGGTTAGCAGTGCCTGTGAGCCTGAGAACACGGCGAATAAGCGCCCGGGAGGGAATATGAACAGGTACCGACAGGGCAGCGAACAGCTGGAAGGCGTCTATATCATCAGCGTCGCGGCGCGAATACTTGAGATGCACCCGCAGACCCTACGCAAGTACGAGCGCATCGGACTGGTGCGTCCGTCCCGCACGATGGGCATGCTACGCCTGTACTCCGAGGAAGATGTGGCACGTCTGAGGCTCATCAAGCATCTGGTCGGAGAAATGGGGCTGAACCTTGCGGGCGTACAGCTCGCGCTTCGCCTCTTCAACAGGCTGCTGCGTATGAAGAGTCAGCTAAGAAATCTGCAAGGCAATGAACTCAAAGAAGCACTGGATGAGAGCATAGATGAGATGCTGGGCATACTGCATACTCGACCTAGTTAAGCGAGATCAAATATCAAATGCGGAGGACAGAATTGATTGGCGAAGACAAGCAAGATGATGATGCTCCGGCTTCCAATGATGGTGACGAACTTCTACGGCAGGCGCTTTCAGAAATAGAGCCGCTGCCGGACCCCATGGAGGACATGGAGCGCGAACGCGATCAGTTCAGGGCTCTGGCGCAGCGCGCTCAGGCAGACCTTGTGAACTACAGGCGGCGTGTTGGCGAAGAACGCCAGGAGCTACAGCGCAACGCTAACTCAAGCCTGATATTGAAGTTTCTGAGCGTGGTGGACGACTTCGAGCGAGCAATTGCCTTGCTCCCTGAGGACGCGGCAGGATGGCAGGAAGGGCTGATGCTGGTAAAGCGCAATCTCGACAACCTGCTGGAGTCTGAGGGCGTCAGCAAAATCGAGGCGGCAGGCAAGCCCTTCGACCCGTGGGAACATGAAGCTGTCCACTATCTGGAGACTCCGGACGCAGATGATGGCACTATCATCGAAGTGTTCCGCGACGGCTATCGGCTGCACGACAGGGTGTTGCGCGCGTCGCAGGTCATCGTGGCAAAGGCTCCGGCAGTAGCGCAGGCGGATTCAGATAGTCCACCTAACTCATAAGACAGTTCATCTCCCAAAAGACAACTAGCAACTTATCAGGAGTCATAAATATGGCAAAAATACTTGGAATCGATCTAGGAACTACGAACTCGTGCATGGCAGTGATCGAAGCAGGGGAACCGCGTGTGATAGAGAACGCCGAGGGCGGGCGAACTACGCCATCGGTTGTAGGGCTGAACACGCGCTCCAATGAGCGATATGTAGGCACGACCGCAAAGCGCCAGTCGGTCACAAACCCCGAAAACACCGTCTATTCAGTGAAGCGTCTTATGGGACGCCGCTTCGAAGACGATAGCGTACAGCGCGACCTTTCGCTGCTGCCATACAAGGTCGTCAAGCATACAAACAACGATGCCTATGTCGTAATGGGCGGCAAGAACCACGCGCCGCCGGAGATTTCGGCGATGGTGTTGCAGAAGTTGAAGCAGGATGCCGAGTCGAAACTGGGCGAAACCATCAACCAGGCCGTCATCACCGTGCCCGCGTACTTCAACGACAGCCAGCGCAACGCGACAAAGGACGCAGGGCGCATTGCCGGACTCGAAGTGCTGCGTATTATAAATGAACCCACCGCCGCATCGCTCGCTTACGGCTTGGATAAGAAGACCGACGAGACTATTGCCGTGTACGACCTGGGCGGCGGCACCTTCGACATCACGGTGCTTCAGATAGGCGACGGCGTCTTCGAGGTCAAGGCGACCAATGGTGACACACACCTCGGCGGCGACGACTTCGACGAGTGCATCGTGGACTGGATCGTTGACGAGTTCAGGCGCGAGCAGGGCATCGACCTGAAGAAGGACGGAATGGCGTTGCAGCGCCTGCGCGAGGCGGCGGAGCGCGCCAAGATTGAGCTTTCCACCGTGATGCAGTCTGAGATTAACCTGCCGTTCATCACGGCTGACGCATCTGGCCCCAAGCACCTGGTCATGAGCCTGTCACGCTCAAAATTGGAGCAACTGGTCGCAAACCTCGTGCAGCGGACGATGGAGCCTTGCAGGAAGGCGATTTCGGACGCAGGTGTGAACGTGAGCGAAATCGATGAAGTTATCCTAGTAGGCGGCATGACGCGCATGCCCGCCGTACAGAAGGTCGTATCGGACCTGTTCGGCAGGGAGCCGCATCAGGGCGTCAACCCGGACGAAGTAGTCGCGATAGGCGCGGCGATTCAGGCCGGTGTGCTTCAGGGCGAGGTTCAGGACATCCTGCTGCTCGATGTTACGCCGCTCAGCCTTGGCATCGAGACGCTCGGCGGTGTGGCGACCACGCTAATCGCGCGCAACACCACGATCCCGACCGCCAAGAGCGAGACATTCACTACAGCCGCGGATAGCCAGCCCAGCGTCGAAGTGCATGTGGTTCAGGGCGAGCGCAGCATGGCGACAGAGAACAAGAGCATCGGCAGGTTCATTCTCAACGGCATTCTGCCCGCGCCCAGAGGCATCCCGCAGATTGAGGTTACCTTCGATATCGATGCCAACGGCATCCTCAACGTGTCGGCAATGGACAAGGGCACCGGCAAGGCACAGCGCATCACCATCACGGCGAGCAGCGGACTGGCGCAAGACGAAATCGACCGCATGATGCGCGACGCCGAGATGCATGCCGATGAAGACCAGAAGCGCCGCGAAGATACAACCACACGCAACAACGCCGAGAATATGGCGTACAGCGCGGAGAAGATGGTTCAGGACAACGCTGACAAGATTCCGGACAACCTGAAGACCGAGATCGAAGGCAAGATTTCGGCGGTTCGCTCGGCTCTGTCTGGTGGCGACATTGCGGCGATAACTACAGCTTCAAACGAGCTGCAGGAAGCGATCCAACAGGTCGGACAGGCAGTGTACAGTCAGGCAGGAGCGCCCGGACAGCCCGGTGAAGCTCCCGAAGCCGACATGCCCGACGACGGCACCGTCGAGGGCGAGTACCGCGAAGTTGACCCGAAGGAGTAGGGTCCAATTGAACGAACTCCAATAGGCAGGCAATTTGAGAGATAGTTAATGGGGCAGTTGCAGAACTGCCCCATCTTCTTTTGCTGCCCTTTGAGATCGTATCAGCCGTTGGGCTGAGATTGTCGTACCCGTGCCCATGTGTCGCGCAGCGTAGTCGTGCGATTGAAGACAACGCGTTCGGGAGTGGAGTCCCTTGTATCAACGCAGAAATAGCCTTGCCGCTCGAACTGGTAGCGGGTGCCAGGAACTGCGTCCGCGAGGCTCGGCTCAAGTTTCGCGTCGGTGACGGTCACAAGCGACTCGGGATTGAGGAAGGACAGCCAGTCCGCGCCGTCCTCGGCGTCTTCGTCCGGATTCCACTGTGTGAAGAGATGGTCGTACAGGCGCACCTCCGCCTCTATCGCGTGCGCTGCAGATACCCAGTGCAGCGTGGCGCGCACTCTGCGTCCGTCGGGAGCGCTGCCTCCGCGTGTCTCCGGGTCGTATGTACAACGCAGCTCCACTACCTCTCCGCTCTCGTCCTTGACCACTTCTTCGCAAGTAATGAAGTATCCATAGCGCAGGCGTACCTCGCGTCCGGGCGCTAGGCGGTAGAACCTGCGCGGCGGGTCTTCCATGAAATCGTCGCGCTCGATGTAGATTTCGCGCGAGAAGGGCACTTTACGTGTTCCGGCGGACTCATCCTCCGGATTATTCACGGCGTCTAGCCAGTCGGTTTCGTCCTCGGGATAATTGGTAATGACGACCTTGAGCGGGCGTAGCACTGCCATGGCGCGCGGCGCAGTCTTGTTGAGATGGTCGCGCAGGCTGTGCTCCAGCAGCGCAATATCGATGATTGCAGCGTTTTTCGCCACGCCAATTCTGTCGCAGAAATCGCGGATTGCCTCCGGAGTGTAGCCGCGCCTGCGGAAGCCCGCAATCGTGGGCATACGAGGGTCGTCCCATCCGTTCACATATCCACCCTCTACGAGGCGCAGCAGGCGGCGTTTACTGAGTACGGTATGGCTCAAATTCAGGCGCGCGAACTCTATTTGTTGTGGCTGGTACATTCCAAGCCCTCGCAGGAACCAGTCGTACAGTGGTCGGTGGTCCTCGTACTCCATCGTGCAGATAGAATGCGTGATACCTTCAATTGAGTCCGACTGCCCGTGCGCGAAGTCGTACATCGGGTAGATGCACCATTCGTCGCCGGTGCGGTGGTGTTCAGTATTCAGGATGCGGTACATCACAGGGTCGCGCATGTTCAGATTGGGCGACGCCATATCTATTTTCGCGCGAAGCACATGTGCGCCATTGGGGAACTCGCCCGCTTTCATACGCTCCAGCAGGTCGATGTTCTCTTCGACCGAGCGATTGCGGTAGGGGCTTCCCTTGCCGGGTTGGGTAAGGGTGCCACGATATTGCCGTATCTCATCCTGGCTCAGACTGTCCACATAAGCCTTGTCTTGGAGAACAAGCTGCTTGGCAAACTCGTATAGCTCGCCGAAGTAGTCGGAAGCGTAGAGCTCCCTGTCGTGCCATTCGAAGCCAAGCCAGCGCACATCCTCCTTCTGCGACTCGACATACTCAATGCTCTCTTTAGTAGGGTTTGTGTCGTCGAAGCGCAGGTTGCACAGCCCACCGAATTCTCGCGCCAGACCGAAATTCAGACAGATGGATTTGGCGTGACCTATATGAAGATAGCCGTTCGGCTCAGGCGGAAAGCGCGTATGCACACGCCGGTCGAACCTGCCCGACTCGTTGTCGGCGTTGATCGCCTGCTGAATGAAGTTTGTGGAAACGGGAGCGTCGTCTGTGGTCATGGGCTGTTTCCTTACTTTGGTCGAGCTTTCAATCACGCATAATTCCGCCATATCATCGAAATTATTGTGAAAAGAATAACACATTCCCAGTGCATGTGGGCAGCTGTGCAGGTCTCTGGTGCAGAGGGAGGGCTGAAAGCGGGGATCATAAATTGGGCGTCACAGGGAGGCGCTGTATAAACTCAAGTTGACAATACGATACATTGTCTTAAAATAGGCTGGTGCGTGTTTGTATCACACACTTGTGGTATCATCAGGAACGAAAAAAGGGTGAGCATGGCTAGGCAACGGTGGTTACACTTAACGTTGCTGGATTAAGCAGAGCCGCCGCCGCCACTAAGCCGCAATAATCACCAATTCAAGGCAACAAAAAACGCCGCCCTAATAATTGAGTGTTCCAGAAAATATTGTGCGCGACAATTAGTCCCCCGGTATGCTGACGAAGTGAGTAACCTAAGTAGCGAACCTAGTAAGGAGAAACCACCACTGCTGGAGCATGACTAATTGACCGAGGCGTCGAGTTTGGTATCACACAAGCGGCCCTACTCGGCGAAAGCCAATGGCATAAATCCATGCGCTAGGTCGGTCAGGGCTGGTTACCCGTCCAACGATGATTCGAAGACTTTGGTGCCGGGCGGCGGAGAACATCCCTGTTCATGTTGCATCGTGGGAACAACTAGCGAAGAATGTGCGGGCCAATTTAAACATCCAATTTTGGACAATTATGACCTCATTGCTGATTGTAAGGGGTACTCCAATATTACATTAGAGCCAAAATAGATAGATGTCAAGCCCATTTGACTGATGGTTGGGCTTTTATGAGCAATAGCAGCCAATTCACTCTCCTTGCGAGAGTCAGATGAGAACTCCAACAGACCGCTAAGTCACTTACAGCTTTCAAGTGAGAAAAGGGGAATAGAATATCCGGGTTTACAGGATTTGGATGAGGTTAGAAGCCTTGCTCTTCGCACAGAAGCGAAACTGGCCTGATTGGACACACTGCGATTAGTCACTAGCTGGTTGAGCATGACTTTAAAGTGTGAGAGCAAGTAAACGATATGAAACTTGTGAAGGGCAACCCGCGCTAATCAGAGCGAACTCATTGGTCGCGCAAATACCGGCCCGCCGAATGTGTAAATCTGGGGCAACTTGGAGATATGGAAGATAATAATAGGCAAGAATTGACGGAACGTTTAATGACCGTTGCTGAATTCCTGAACCGTCAGATGCATCTCAGGCGTCTCGACGAATGGGAAGATCTGGACATGACCACTCCGCAACTAAAGACTCTGGTTATGCTGGAACGCCTTGGACCCTTGAGGATGGGCAGCATCTCCATGCACCTAGGCAGGGCGCTTTCCGCAACCACCACTGTCGTAGACCGCTTGGTGGAGAAGAGGTTGGTGGACCGCTCGACCCACCCGGACGACAGAAGGGTCGTGCTATGCGAATTGACGGAGGACGGTCGAGAAGCGATTCACCGGTTCTGGCGCATCGGCAATGAGCGTCTCCAGATGGTGGTGGATTTGCTGGACTCCGAACAGCTGGAGACCGTCGTGAGAGGACTGGAGTTCATTCTTCAGGCGGAGCAGGAAATTCAGCGAAATCTTAGCTCAGAGCAATGCAATTCGTCAGGCAATTGATGGTGGTTTACGAAAGGTCACAGATCTGTGACGGCGAGACCTCAACTTGCCTCTTTCACGACCAGGGTCATCACACAACTGATGTAGTCACATTCTGCTAAGCAAGCCTCTCTCACCCTGGATGTCGCTCTCCCCTTGCGTACATCAATAAGGATAGATTACAGACTCGCTTCCCAGGCGAGTAAACTCTACGCCTTAAGGGATTCCCGCGCGTCATCGTCGTGCCTCAACTGAACAGCGCCGCAGGGCGCTCAACGAACTGCTGAAGACGTCTGAAGAAGCTCGCAGCGATCGCTCCGTCTATAACTTGGTGGTCGCCGGTTAGGCTCAGGGTCATCATCTCTCGCACTACAATCTCGCCTCCGCGCACGACGGGCTTCTGCATGCTCCGTCCCACACCGAGCAGAGCGTTCTGCGGGGGGTTCAGTATGGGCGTAAATCCGTCCACTACTCCTAGCACGCTGATGGTGAAGGTGCCGCCGCTTATCTCGGACGATGACAGATGGCCCGCTCGCGCCTTTTCCGAAAGCTGCTGAACGCCCTCTGCAATCTCGGCTATGCTCTTATCCTGAACGTCCTTGAGCACCGGTACGATCAGTCCGTCGTCGAGCGCGACCGCGACACCCATGTTCACCTCATCGAAGTACATGACATTGCCATCGACCAGGATGGAGTTCAACGCGGGCACCCGCTTCAGCGATTCGGCGCACGCCTTGATAAGCACGCTCGCCATGTTGATGCTGACGCCGCTTTCTCTGGCAGCTTCGCGCCGCATGCGCTGTGCCTCAGTTACATCGACTTCGAGGAAGTACGAGAGCTGCGCCGTTTGACTCAGGCTGTTACGCATGTTCTGCGCGATGCTGCGCCGGATTCCACTTAGAGGCTCAATCTTCGACGGCTCCGGCATGCCGGGCGGAGCCTTGGGCTGCTGCTGCTCGTGGTAGGCGCGCACATCGGCGTCAACGACGCGACCGCGAGGCCCAGTCGGTGTAACCTGAGAAATGTCCACTCCGAGGTTGGTTGCGAGGCGCCGAGCGCCAGGCGTGGAAGGCACGACATCGCCAGCGCCGCGGGGTGCGGCGCGTCGTTGCGGCGAGGCGGCGGGCGACGGAGAAGCAGCAGCGGGCGCAGCAGCCTGCTGAGGCTGTGGCGGTTCTTCGCCCTCGGCGAGCAAGTAGCCGATCACGTCGTCCACACCTACCGTCGCACCTTCATCAACCGCGTGGTGAAGAATTCCGTCCGATGTAGCTTCCAGCTCGTAGTTCAGCTTCTCGGACTCGATTTCGGCGATAAGCTCGCCTTGTGCGACAGCGTCGCCCTGCCCCTTCGCCCACCTTGCGACAATTCCCTCGGTCATGAAATCGCCCAGTCTGGGCATCACGATTTGGACTGCCATTGTTCTAAGGCTCTCGCTTTCCGCTACGGATTCATGGATTTGTTACTCAAGCGTCTCAAGCGCGGCAGCTACGACCTGCTCTTTGGTCGGTACGAAGAGCGCCTCAAGGGGCATGCTGTACGGCACGGATGTATGCGGTGGAGTCACGCGCTTCGGCGGAGCATCAAGGTAGTCGAAAGCCTCCTCCGCGACGAGTGCCGCAATATCCCCTGCCATGCTGCATCGCGGATAGTCCTCGTCCACGATGACTATGCGGCGCGTCTTGCGCACGGATTCCAGAATCGCCTCGTCATCCATAGGCGAGAGGGACAGCAAGTCAATCACCTCGGCAGAATAGCCCTGCGCCGCAAGGTCTTCGGCCGCCTGCAAGCAGATCTGCGTCATGTAGCTTATGCCCAGCAGCGTAACATCCGTGCCCTCCCTGGCGATGTCCGCCTTGCCGAGCGGTATCGTGTATGACTCTTCAGGCACATCCACATCAAAGCGGATGCCCATGAGCTGGCGGTTGTTGCAGATAATTACAGGGTCGTCGTCGCGGATGGACGCCGCGTACAGTCCCTTGGCGTTGTACGGATTGGAGGGCGCGACCACTTTCAGCCCAGGATAGTGCGTAAAGACCGAGTACACGGTCTCGGAGTGCTGCGCCGCGGAGTTCGTGCCCGCGCCGATGCCGGTCATAATTGTCAGCGGCACCTTGACCTTACCGCCGAACATGTAGTGAATCTTTGCAGCATTGTTCAGAATCTGGTCGCCGCAGACGCCGAGAAAGCCGACATACATCAGGTCAACGATCGGTCGCAGTCCGGTTGCCGCCGCGCCCACACCCGCGCCTACGAAGCCGGATTCCGCGATGGGCGTGTCTCGAATGCGCTGGCGGCCGAAGTCGCCGACCAGTCCTTTAGTGAGGCGCATCGGACCTCCCCAAGCATCCTGGAACTGTTCGCGTTCGCCGCCGCCCGCGATGTCCTCGCCCATGATGATTACGGTCTCGTCGCGCTCAAGTTCCTGTCGCAGCGCCTCGTTGACCGCCTGAATATATGACAGCCGTCGTGTGCCTTGTGTTTGTACCATTGTTATCTCCTGAAAGGTTCATCAGTCTGCCTGTGGTTCAGTATCTTGGCCTATTAACAGTCGGTTATTTCAGCCATAGTTCTCGCTGGCTAGCCGACTGAACGAGTTACCGAAGCACTAATAACTCACATATACATCCGTCGTGAGCTCGGACGGATCCGGGAACGGGCTTTCGTCAGCGAAGGTAGTCGCCGCTACAACCGCTGCCAATGCGCGCGCCTCTATTACATCAATATCACTCTCGGTCGCATAGCCGCCATCGGTGATGTGCGCCTTGAGCGTCATGATGCAGTCGCGCGCTTCGTAATAGTCCTCTTCCTCTTGTGTACGATAGCCGAGCGGATCGTCCGCGCCGAAGTGCCCTTGATACCGATAGGTCTGCGCTTCAATGAGTGTGGGACCCTCCCCCGCCCGCGCGCGCGCTACGGCTTCCTTGCCGACCTCGAACATATCGAGCGCGGACTGGCCATCCACCAGCACGCCGGGCATGTCGTAGCCTGCTGCGCGGTTTGCGATGGAGCCGCCTGCGACCGCGTACTCGAACGGCGTTGACTCGGCGTAACGGTTGTTCTCGCATACGAAGAGCACCGGCAACTTCCAAATGCTGGCTATGTTCATCGACTCGTGCAGGCTGCCCTGGCTGGATGCCCCGTCGCCGAAAAAGACGACACTGACCTGATCGGTCCCGCGCACCTTCGCGCTGAGGGCGACCCCTGTGGCGACTGGAATGTTTGAGCCCACGACACCGTTAGCGCCGAGCATGCCCTTGTTGATGTCGGCGATGTGCATCGTGCCGCCCTTGCCCTTGTTCGTGCCTGTTGACTTCCCCAGCAGCTCCGCCATCATCTCGTTGATGTCAACGCCCTTGGCAATACAGTGGTGGTGGCTGCGGTGAGTGCCGAGCACATAGTCGTCGTCGCGCAGGTGCGCGCAGATGCCTGTCGGAACTGCCTCCTGCCCGATGGAGGAGTGCATGCCGCGCAGCTTGCCGGCATCGGCTTCGCGACGCGATTGCTCCTCGAATCGGCGTATGGTCACAATCTTCTCGTACATCCATAGCAGCGAGTCTCGGTTTAGCTCTGAATGGGTCACCATGGGTCTGCCTCCCTCCTGCAAAACAGGGATTTGATGAGTATCGGGTAGCGAGGACCGCAGCCTCGCCCGTTTGTTGCTGGATTATATCCAGATAAGGGGCAGTGGTCTAGTGCGGCGGCGCTCTGGCACGGAGGACAGGAGTGCGCCGTGCTATAATGTGCCGGACATCCAGAGTTTCAAGTGTGTGAGGGCAGAAATGAAACTGGCGCTGAAAGCAGACCGACTGATCGATGGCACGGGCGCGGATGCCGTGTCAAACGGGGCGATAGTGATCGAGAACGGCAGGATTACCGAGATTACCACGCAAGAGGAGTTGCAGTTCGCGCCGGGTGAGGACGTGGAGGTGATTGAGGTAAGCGGCGGCAGCATCATGCCCGGCTTCATCGAAATGCACTCGCACATGCATTGCAGCGCGCAAGAGGACGCGTACGCACACATCATGACCGAGTCCGACGAGGTTTTCCTGATGCGCGCGGTCGGTGCGGTACGCTCGGCGCTCTCGTCGGGTGTTACCACCATGCGAGACTTGGGCGCGCGCAATCAGGTGGCATTCCCTATCAAGCAGGCGATCGAGGATGGCATCTTACCGGGCCCGCGCCTCATCGTGGCAGGCACTCCCATTACGACCACCGGTGGGCATTGCAACATGTTCGGCACCGAGGCGAACACAACGGACGATGTGCTGAGGGCGGTGCGGCAGCAGTTTAAGCTCGGCGCGGGCTACATCAAGATTATGTCCACAGGCGGAGGCTTCACGCCCGGCACCAACACGCGCGCGCCGCAGTATCCGGCATCCACGCTCAAAGCCGCCGTGCAGGACGCCGAAAGGCTGGGTCTGCGCATCGCGGCGCACTGCCACGCGACGGCAGGCGTTCGCAATTGCGCAGAAGCGGGCGTGCATAACCTCATACACTGCTCATGGCTCGCTGAGGACGAGGCGCAGATGTATGACTACGACACCGATGTCGCCGACATGATTGCCGAAAAGGGACTCTGGGTTGATCCGACGCTTGCCCTCAGCCACCTGAACAGGCTGCGTGGCAGGTCAACGGGCGGATCGGGTATGCGCGACCCGCAGCGGCGCTTTGAGATTCTGCGCGACATGTGGGACAGGGGCGTGAAGTTCGTCACCGGCATGGACTCGGGGATGACCAACGCTCGCTTCGACGACTTCGCGTACATTCCGCAGGTGATGGTCGAGGAGATGGACATCACGCCGATGGAGGCGATCGTGTGCTCAACGCAAACATCCGCCGAATGCCTCGGCATCGACGACGAGACTGGCACGCTCGAGGTGGGCAAGGCGGCGGATGTGGTCATCGTTGACGGTGACCCGACCACCGACATCAAAGCACTGCACAGCGTGAACGCCATCGTGGCGCAGGGCAGCGTGGTTAAGCGGGACGGAGTGTTGCAGATCTAGGACACAAGCATCGTGGGCCCATAATCGTAGGCCTACATGAAGGCATCCAGCCTCGCCACTACTTCTTCCGGCAGTTCGATAGACACCGCCTCTGCGTTGCTCTGCGCCTGTTCCGGACGCGACGCCCCGACTATCACCGAGGTTATCTGCGGTCTCGAAAGAGTCCAGGCGATAAGAAGTTGAGGAACGCTGATTTCCAGCTCTGCTGCTGTCGCCTTCAGCGTCTCGATCATTTCGAATGTTCCTTCGTTCCAGTATGTCCCCATAGCGCGCTGGGCATGGCGCGATGCCATGTGGCTGTCGGACGGCGGAGGCGAGTCTGGCGTGTAGCGTCCTGTCAGCACGCCGCCCATGAAAATCTGGTATGGGACGATGCCCACATCCTGGTCTGAGCAGGCGTCGAACAGGTCGCCTTCGATGTCTCTCTTGCCCAGATTGTACTCCGGCTGCACCGACTCGTACCGCTCGAATCCGTGCTTATCACTGACCCACAACGCTCTGACCAACTGCCATGCCGCAAAGTTCGAGCAGCCGAGATAGCGAATCTTCCCCTGCCTTACAAGGTCGTCCAGCGTCTTGAGCGACTCTTCCAGTGGTGTGTCCGGGTCGAAGTAATGCACTTGGTACAGGTCTATGTAGTCTGTATCAAGCCGCTTCAGACTTGCTTCTACTGCGGCTATCAGGTGCTTGCGTGAAAGGCCCACATCATTGGGGCCGGTTCCTGTGGCGATGAACCCCTTTGTAGCGACAACGAAGTCGTGGCGATGGCTGCTCACCGCTTTGCCGACGACGACTTCCGAGTGGCCGGCATTGTAGGCGTCAGCAGTGTCGATGAAGTTGATGCCCGCGTCGAAAGCCGCATCTATGACCGATACTGCGCGGTCGTCTTCCACATACCCCGCGCCGAACATATTGGTGCCGACGCACACCCGCGACACCTTCAGACCGCTGCGACCGAGCCTTACATAGTCCATAGCACACACCTTCCGACTTTATTTCAGCACAGAGCCTAGCCGAATATAAAGGCGCTGTCAAAATCGCTCGTGGTTGCGCCAGTGTCGACTTGCACCTGTGTCCGCTAGCCTGTGCTCGCGTAATCACATAACAAGACGAGCTTCAAGACGGACGCAATGCTGAACCCGCGGTCGGCCTTGTTGCCAGACTGACGCGTCTGCGCGACCGGGCAGGAGAGTTTGGGAATAGTTCAAACCGACACACCAATGGTGGTATCATAGTTGCCGCCCGCAGATTGACCTCCACCCGGACGCGCCGACCACGCAACACCCAGAACCCAGGCGCACTCCTGCAAGGGACTTTCACGCTGACCGATATGCCCATATTCCGACGGCCCCGCAATGTCTTTTACGGATGGTATCTGGTGGGCATATCCAGCTTCATGCTGATGCTGATGTCCACAACCGTGTTTCAGGGCGTCGGCACGTTTTTCGTGGCGCTGGAACGCACTTTTGGCTGGAATCGCACCACGCTGTCCGGCGCCTTCGCGCTCTCCCGTGCGGAGGGCGCGCTGCTGGGTCCTCTGGAAGGCTTTCTCGTTGACAGGCTTGGCACGCGCAGGATGGTCATAGTTGGCTATCTCGTCATGGGACTGGGGTTCATATTCTACTCGCAGATACAGACTGTCTGGCACTTCTATATCGCCTACATCGCCATCGCGCTCGGCTCGGGCGTGGGCGGCTGGATAGCCTTTGTAACTCTGATAAACAACTGGTTCTCGCGCCGCCGCGCCCTCGCAATGTCGATCGCCGTATCCGGCATTCAGTTGGGCGGATTCCTTGTTCCTCTGATGGCTTGGGGAATAGAGAGCCACGGCTTTCGCATGACCACGCTGGGCATAGGCATAGTCTTGATAGTGGTATCAGTCCCGGCTTCGCGTTTCATTCGCAATCTTCCTGAAGACATTGGGTCCCGGCCTGACGGCGCGCCCATTCGACGCATTGTCGGCGCGTCCGGGACTTCTACGCAGTCTGAATCCGGAGACGTGCCCGACATGACACCGCGTCAGGCGCTGAAAACAGTCTCATTCTGGGTGATTGCCGTCGCACGCCTTACTTCTGTCGTGTCCATCGTGAGCCTGTCAGTCCACCTTGTTCCCAAACTGACCGACTCAGGCATCTCGTTAATCACCGCGAACCTCGTCGTCACGCTCTACACCTTTGTCGCATTCCTGACCGGCTTCTTGGCGGGCTACCTGGCGGATCGCTCATCGAAGGTGATTGTCCTGTTCGTCTGCATGCTCCTGCAGGCTTTGGCGATGGGCATACTGACCTTCACCGACACTCTACCAATGGCGGTCGTATTCGCCGTGCTGTGGGGTGCAGGCTTTGGAGGGCGCGTGCCTCTACTGACCGCGATAGTCGGCGACTACTTCGGCAGAAGACATTTCGGATCAATACTGGGCATTAACATGGTTCCGTCGAACATTGCCATGATTTTCGCGCCCCTCTTCGCCGGATTTATGTTCGACCTCAGGCAAAGCTACTTCATACCTTTCGCCACATTCACCATAATGGGGTTCATAGGCGCATTCGTCATTCTGCTGGCACGGCAGCCAATCCCACTTCAGGAACGCGCATAGGACTTCTTAACAAGGGTTCTCATACGGCTCAAACCTTACTGCTTCCCATCCCTTCCTCGACCTGTACGTCCCACCTCCGTACAGAAGCCACTGGGCTTATAGGTAATGCGGATCGCTAAAAATCGGCGTAGGCGATAGACGCACTGCCCACAAACAGCCTAAAATAAGGTTAATCACGCATCAATACCTTGCTTACATTGGCGCAAATACTATATTATCGCCAAGCAAGTAAGGAGGAGTAAATGAAGGGCAAGGACTTCCTGTCGGTCGCTGACCTGCCGTCTGATGGCGTCGCGCAGCTTGTCGAGCGCGCCTACGAGATGAAGCGCGGCAAGGGCGAGCGACCACTCGCAGGAAAAGAGTTCGCTCTCATATTCGAGAAGCCTTCGTTGCGGACACGCGTGAGCTTTGAAGTCGGCATCCGTCAGCTGGGCGGCACCTGCACATACCTCAGCCAGCAAGATGTCGGACTTGGCGTGCGTGAGCCTGAAGCCGACATAGCGCGTGTGCTCGATCGCTGGGTGGACGGCATTATCGCGCGCGTATTCTCGCACCGCAGCCTTGAACTGCTCGCCGAATACGCCAACATCCCGGTGGTGAATGCGCTGTCCGACCTTGAACATCCCTGTCAGGCAATGGGAGACCTGCTGACGATACAGGAGCACAAGGGCAGCCTGTCCCACAAGAATATCGCCTTTATCGGAGACGGTAACAATGTCGCCGCCAGTCTCGCGCTCGCCTGCGCATCCGTGGGCGCGAACTTCACGCTGGCGTCGCCGGAAGAATACCGGATACCCACGAACGTGCTTGATGAGGCGAAGCGCAGAGCCGCAGCCGTAGAGTCCAAAGTCAATTGGGTTAGCGAGCCGTCAGAAGCAGTAAAAAACGCCGATGTCGTCTATACTGATACATGGGTAAGCATGGGCCAGGAAGACGAAAAAGCGGAGCGCATCGCTATATTCGGAAGCTACAAGGTCGATGAGGAGCTTGTGAAAGCCGCAAAGCCCGACTTCCTCTTCATGCACGACATGCCTGCGTACAGAGGACAGGAACTGTCCGAAGGCATGATAGACCACCCCAATTCCGTCGTATTCGACCAGGCGGAAAATCGTATGCACGCGCAGAAAGCCATCCTCGCCGGCATCTTCGGCGACTAAGAAACCTCTCACTTTATTCCTTCCTCGCATGGTTGAAGGCTGGAATGGGACAAAGTCTCGGCGCTAACAGCCTTCCTCTTCGCGAACCAACCTCCATTAAACTGACAGCCTGGCAAGCAGACGAATCGACAGACTCCTATGACGAATACCGTTAAACCCCTCGTAGCAATCGTTGGACGCCCCAACGTGGGTAAGTCCACGCTGTTCAATCGGCTCATCGGCAGACCCACCGCCATCGTCTCCGACATCGCGGGCACGACGCGCGACCGCGTGATGACCGAGACGATTTGGGCGGAACATGCCTTCATCCTTGTCGATACGGGCGGTCTCGACCTGTTCCCCGAGACGGACATCTGGCAGCAGGTCAAAGGGCAGATCGAAGTTGCCATCAACGATGCGGATGTCATCGTGTTCGCCGTGGATACCACGACAGGCGTGACGCCCGCAGACGTCGATGTAGCGGACGCGCTGCGCCGAACCGAGAAGCCCATCGTGCTTGTGGCGACTAAGGCGGACAACGACCGTCTCGCCACAGCTGCAGCTGAGTTCTACGAGCTAGGCGCAGGCACTCCGATTCCGGTCAGCGCATTCCACAATCTGGGCGTGGACGAACTTATGGCTGAGGTCGTGTCTCACTTCTCCACCGCTCCCGCGTTCCTTGAGCCGGAAGCCGATCTGAAGCTCGCTATCATTGGACGTCCGAATGTGGGCAAGTCCATGCTCCTGAACGCCATCGCAGGGGAGAAACGCGCAATAGTCAGCGACATCCCTGGCACCACACGCGACTCGCTCGACAGCCTGCTGCAATTCGACGACTGGTCGGTGCTGCTCATCGACACGGCGGGCATTCGGCGTCGCGGACGCATAGAACAGGGCATCGAGCGGTACAGCGTGCTCCGCGCTGTGCGCGCCATTGACCGCGCCGATATCGCCATCCTGCTCATGGACACCACCGAGCTTGCCAGCGCACAGGACACGCACATCGCCAAGTACATCCTTGACGGATTCAAGGGCATCATTCTCGGCGTCAACAAATGGGACCTCGCGGCAGAGGCAGGGTTGACTCAGGCTAAGGCAATTCAGCAGGTGCGAGAGCGATTCCGCTTTGCCTCTTACGCCCCGATATGCTTCACATCCGCGCTAGATGGCACGGGTATCGCCAACCTGCTTGATACCGCGCGGCAAGTATATCAGGAATGGACGAAGGGAGTGCCACGATACGAACTGCGCCGCCGCGTAATGAGCGCAGTCGCGGTGCACCCGCCCTCCCTCTCAGGTAAGCACTCACTGAAGATATACAGCGTCGCTCAGGACGCCACTGGTCCCCCCAGCTTCACCTTTTTCGTCAATCGTTCGGACATGGTCCACTTCTCTTACAAGCGCTACCTGGAGAACGCGCTCAGAGCCGCGTACGAGTTCCGGGGCAGCCCGCTGCGTATGCGGTTCAAGGGCAGGAGAGATTAGGGAAACAGCCATGATTGCCTACCTTGTGATGATACCCATTGGCTACCTTCTGGGTGCGATTCCGTTCGGTCTGATACTGGGCAAGCTGTTCAGAGGCGTGGATGTACGCGAGTATGGCAGCGGGAAAACGGGTATGACCAATGTCATGCGCACAGCGGGCGTGCGCCCTGCGCTTCTTTCACTGGTACTCGACATGGGCAAGGCAGTACTCGCTGTACTGCTTGCGCGCGCATTCTTCGATTCGCGAGGCGCTGAAGCCGCCGCCGCAATCGCCGCGGTTATGGGACACAACTGGCCTGTTTTCGTCGGCTTTCGAGGGGGGAGAGGCACTGCTCCGGGCTGGGGTGCGCTGATCATCCTGTCGCCTCTTGCAGGACTTGTAGCATCGATCGTCGGGATCGTGGCAATCGCAGTCAGCCGATACGTTTCGCTCGGCTCCATACTGGGGACGCTCTCCGGCATTATCACCCTGATAATACTGGCAGTGCTTGGCATGACCATTGAGGGATCTTCCGATGCCTTCTGGTTCGCGTCCGCCGAGTACATCTGGTTCGCCATCATAGGGGCTACTCTAGTCATTGGCTTGCACAAGGACAACATACAGCGGCTCATCAGCGGCAACGAGCGCAAACTAGGCCAGTCTGTGCTGCCTGCGGATTGAACGGCGCATCGGTAGTTGGCGCGAGGCGTGAATTCTAAGCCTATTTCAAGCTAACTAGGACAGAAAATGCCGAAAGTAGGCGTCGTCGGCACTACAACATGGGGAACCACGCTCGCCGTCATCATCGCGCGGCGCGGAATAGACGTGAGCATCTGGGCGCGCACCGAAGCCGAATCTGCGACTCTTGAGGCTGCGCGGGAAAACGCGCGCTTCCTGCCCGGGGTACGCTTCCCTGCGTCGCTGTCGGTGTCGGCATCTCCGTCTGAGGCTTTTAAGAGCGCAGACCTCGTACTCATAGTCGTTCCTTCTCAAACATTCAGGGCGAATGTGCGGCGTGTGCGATGGGCATTGCCACCAAACGCCATAATCGTCAGCGCCACCAAGGGCATCGAGACAAGCACGGGAAAGCGCATGAGCGAAGTGCTTGCGGACGAGTTGCCATCAAACATGGATCGCGGCATCTGCGCTCTCTCCGGTCCGAACCTCTCACGCGAGATAATAGACGCCAAGCCGGCGTCAACTGTCATCGCTTCAGCTGACGCTGATGCTGTTTGCGCAGCCCAGCGCATCATCAACTCCAGCCTCTTCCGCGTCTATACGAACGAAGACATCGTGGGCGTAGAGTTCGGCGGCGCGCTGAAGAACATCGTCGCGCTCGCCGCGGGCGTTTGCGACGGTCTGAACTACGGCGACAACGCGAAGGCTGCGATTATCACGAGAGGGTTGGCGGAGATCGGTCGCCTCGCCGAAGCCGCCGGCGCAAACCCCCTCACAGTGGCAGGACTGGCCGGCATGGGCGACCTGATAGCCACATGTTCCAGCTCCCTCAGCCGCAACCAATACTTCGGCAGGCGTCTTGCCTTGGGTGATTCAGCGGAGACGATTCGCGCCTCGATGCACAATGTCGCCGAAGGTGTGGACACAGTCGCGGGTGCAATCACTGTCGCCGACAGACTCGGCATCGAGATGCCGATAGCTCGAGCGATGCACAAAATCATCTTCGAGAGTGTCCCCCTAGAACGCGCAGTTCAAGAGCTGATGGAGCGCGCGCCGCGTCCCGAATGAGGAAATGAGGATAGGACACATCAGCCAAGCTCGTCCATCTCATACAGCACGGCGGCAGCGGCAATGATCCCAGCCGTCTCAGCCCGGAAGATGCGCTTGCCCATCGATACCGGCGCAATGCCGCAGGCAATGGCGTGAGCCACCTCATCGTCCGTCAATCCGCCTTCAGAGCCTATGACTATTGCTATGGACTGAGCGCTCTCAATGTCCGACTTCTGCCTCAGAAGCGTACCTCTGATACCCGTATCGCGCTCGCACTCCCAGCCGATGATGGCGGGCTCGGTGATGCCGCTGCACGCCTCTGCAAAATCGACCGCATCATCGATCGAGGGCAGTCTGCTCCTGCCAGCCTGCTCTGCGGCCTCCCTTATGATTCTGCGCCACCGCTCTAGTCGGGCTGCGGTGATGACACTTCGGGCAACGGTGCGCTCGCTGATGATTGGCACGAAGCGCGATATGCCCAGCTCAGTTCCCTTCTGAAGCACATATTCAAAGCGGTCCGCCTTCATCAGCCCTTGGTACAGCGTAATAGAAATGCTCGGCTCAGATTCTCCAATGTATCGGTCAGTCACAACGCCTGTTGTATGCCGCGGGCTAACCCTGTCCAGCGTTACGGCATACTCATAGCCGCTGTCGTCGAGAGCGATAATGCTGTCGCCGGGGCGCGCGCGCAGCACCCTTGATAGTTGACGCGAGGCATCAGCCGTCAGAACGACGCGCCCGTCTTTGATTTGCGTTGGCGGCACGAAGAAGCGATGCACCTCATCAACTCTTGACGCCTGCGACCAGCGTAACCCAGTCGCCGTCAATAAGCGTTTCCTCCAGGTCAGCGCCAGCCTCTTCAAGCGCTTGCGTAACGATATCCTTGTTCTCCAGCAGAATACCCGATGCTATGACCTTGCCGCCGTTCTGAACAGCGTTGACCAGATAGGGGGAAATCTCTGCCACCACTTTCGCGGAAATATTTGCAACCGCGATGGTGTAAGCGGATTGCTTCACGTCGGGATGTGGCAGAGTGCCTTGTGCCACACGAACCGTATGTTCCACGCCGTTCTCGCGCACGTTCTGCTTGGCGACATTCACCGCTACCGAGTCTATCTCCAGCCCGAAAACATGTCTCGCGCCAAGCCGCGCCGCCGCAATGGATAGCACGCCGGAACCGCAGCCCACATCCAGTACATCAATGCCCGGTGTTACGAGCGCATCAAGCTGCTTGAGGCACATGCTTGTCGTAGGGTGATGCCCTGTGCCGAACGCCATGCCGGGGTCGAGCATTATCACGGTCTCGCCTTCCTGAGGCGTATGCTCGCGCCAGGTAGGGCAGATTGTGATCCGGCGGCTGATCCTAAGCACATAGAAGTGCTCCTTCCAGCTGTTCTGCCAATCCTCTTCCTCCACCACTCGCTCCTGAAGCGCCGATATGTCAGACACATGCGCCACAAGACGCACCCCAACGTCGATCCGGCCGCGCCGCTCGTCCAGCGATTCGTTCATCGGCAGGTAGGTTGTAACCGTCGCCCACTCGTCGCCCGTGGGCGATTCACCCTCATCTGGATTGAAACCACCTTCCTGCTCCACGGCCACCCCGCCATGCCCATAGCGATAGAAAATCTGCGAGAGCGGTTCTACAAACTCCGGTGGAGTGCGGACGCTCAACTCAAGCCACTTCAATGTCTGCTCACTTTCCTTCAATTTCAGAATACGAAAAGGACGCACTGCCGTGCGCCCCAATTCGTATCGTGCTCGTGCATACTAACCGACAATGCTATTCGCCTGAGATAGCGTCCTTCAGCTTGTTGAAGAAGCCCTTGTCCTGTTCGCTTATGCCCGCCGAATCGTCACCAAAGCTCTTAGCAAGCTCCTCGAATAGCATACGCTGTTCCTCAGAAAGCTTCTTCGGGGTCTGCACATCCACCGTTACGAACTGATCGCCCCTACGGCTGCTGCGCATGTAGGGGATACCCATGTTCCTCAGTTGGATGACCGCGCCCGTCTGCGTTCCGGCGGGAATGACGATTTCCGCATCTTCGTCCGTAAGCGTGGGAACGGTTATCTTTGTGCCAAGCGCCGCCTGAGCCATGTTGACGGGCAGAATGTAAAGGATGTCGTTGCCCTCACGTCGGAATGTCTCGTGTCGCCTGACGCGGATCAGCACATACAGGTCGCCGGGTGTGCCGCCGTTGTGTCCGGCCTCGCCCTCGCCTCGCAGGCGAATCTGCACTCCATCCTCGATGCCTGCGGGAATCGCAACCTCAAGTGTGCGGGAACGGCGCTCTCTTCCGCTTCCTCTACAGGTGTCGCAGGGATCGGTTATAGTCTGTCCCTCGCCGCGGCATACGCCGCAAGGCACAACCTGAACGAACTGACCGAAGACGCTCTCGTGAGCGCGCCTCACCTGTCCCGTGCCGCCACAGTTGCTGCAAATGTTTGGCGAACTGCCCGGAGCGCTGCGGCTGCCGTTGCACCCGCCGCACACTTCCGTCCGCTCCAACTTTACCTCTTTCTCGATGCCGAGAGCCGCATCTACAAGGTCTATGGTCAGCGCATACTTCAAGTCCGCGCCTCGCCGGGGCGCGGACGGGCGTGTACCTGTGGTGCCGCCGAAGAATGCGTCGAAGATGTCGCCGAAGCCACTATAGTTCTCGAAGCCTTCAAAGCCTCTCGCGCCGCCGTTGCCGGACACCCCTGCATGCCCATACCGGTCATAAACAGAGCGTTTTTGCGAATCCGACAGCACCTGATAGGCTTCGTTTATCTCCTTGAACTTCTCCGCGGCTCCATCCCGTTTGTTGCGATCGGGATGGTACTCCATCGCAAGCTTGCGGAACGCCTTTTTGATGTCCTCATCCGAAGCGCCTCGGTGGACACCCAACAGGTCGTAATAGTCTTGTCTGCTTGTCGTCATAGCGATCCGGATACTAGTTCGTCGAGTCTCTCATGGCGCCACAATCGGCACACATACAAACCTAGTATAATTCACCAACCGACACTGGGACAAGCCAAACAGGGCGCAATTCGTCACGCGTGACTCTCTATCCTTGTGGCTTGCACTCGAACTCTTCCAACATCCCCAATCCAACCACCATATTTGCTCCCATTATCGAAGGCTCGACCTCTTCCAGCACATCAGCCGGCGAGTTTATGATGGAGAAGTCATCGCCAAAGAAGAACAGCGCCGGAATATCCGCGTTGAGGAAAGAAGCGTGATCGCTGCCGAAGCCGGCCGGTTCATTGCTTCGGTTCAATGCGATGCCGTTACCGTCCGCGTAGTCGATCGCCCTGTCCACGAGGTCATCGCTGCCAACGACTGCGGCTTCCCCCTTGCCCATGGCATCGAAGTTGAGCATCGCGATGATTTCCCCTTGTTCTTGCTCGCTTAGATTCTCAACATAGTGCTTGCTGCCGTACAATCCTATCTCTTCAACACCGAAGAATATGAACCGCAATGCGTATGGCAAAGACTCGTCCTCGCTGTGCGCCTCAGCAAGCTCCTCAGCCATCACGAGCAGCGAAGCGACACCTGTGCCGTTGTCGCCTGCCGCCTGCGTGTCCGCCACGCTGTCGTAGTGCCCGCCCATGACGACAACGCCGCACTCCGTTGACTGGCCATCGAGTTCAGCGATGACGTTCTGCGAGTTCAGCAGAGTCATCTCTATTTTGACCCGCGCCTCCACTTCAGGTTCATCTTCAAGGAGTTGCAGCACATTCTCACCCTCTTCGAGTGACAGGGACGCTGCAGGAATCGGGCCGTCGGATTGCAGCGCGCCGCGGAAGTTGCCACGCTCGTTGTTGTAAACTATCGCGGCTACTGCTCCCGCATCAGCCACTCGGTTCACCTTCTCCTCAAAGGTAATCTGGCCCCGCTCCATGAGCGCAATGACCCCATCTAGCCCCTCATCCGGGATGTCCTCCTCAAACGCTTTGCCCACGGAAACCAGCGGCGCGGTGACATCGCCCAACCCCGACATCGCCATCGGCACCGCACGCAAGTCTGGCCTTCCGTCGCCGATCAGCGAGACGAACTCCTCGCTCCAGGGTATGTATTCAACTTCCACGGACTGGAACTTGACGTTGTAGCCTCTGTTTTCCATTTGCAGCGCAATGAACTCCGCGGCGGCGCGCTCTCCGTCCGTACCGCTCTCGCGCGGGCTGTAGTCAGCAGTTAAATCCGTCAGAAGCTCCAATCCTATCGCGGACAGCCGCTCTGCCTCAGGATTCGTCGGAACGGTCGTTGGTGTGTCTGCGACTGCTGTCGGCAATATCGGCACTGTCGGCAATGGAGCTGGAACTGCAGTCGGTTCAGGCACGGACGTCGATGTGGGTAGCGGCGCAACATTGGCCTGTGGCGCAGAAGTCGGCTGGGGTGCAAGAGTTGCCGTGGCGACCGGGGCGACCGTCGCTTGTGCCGCAGGTGCATCGTCGGTTGTATTGCTGCACGCCACAAGCGACACAATCAACGCGACGGCGACTGCACTACATAGAGCGGAACGGACAATCAATTTAGGCATGTTGAGATATTCCTATGTCCCAGTGTTTGGTTAGTTTGAGCGATCCGTGGGCAGCAGGCGGCAGACCGTTAGCATTTCGATTACAGGTCGGAGCCGCTTGGCGCGAAGAAAGACGCCATTGTATTGTATAATGCGGTCGTTCGGAAAAGGATTGTGTCCGACTGCGGCAGGGCATTATCGGCGCGAATGCGCAGTGGATAGCGCAACTATGAGCGCGTCCAGCGCCATCTCCTCATCAGCAGCGCCCGTCTTGATCGACAGGTCTGCCTCGATAAGCCTACGGTGAATGTCCACAAGGCGCACCGCGTCGAACCGCCCCTCCTGCTGCATCGTCTTCGTCAATGGATACCCGGATATGGAAAGCTTGCGCCCAATTTCGTCCTGTTGAAAGCCGCGCGCCTTCATATCCTTCGCGACGATTAGGAAGCGCACCTGTCGCGCCAACATCGTAATCAGGTATGTCGGCGGCCTGCCTGCGTCCAGAAGCTGATGCACCAGTCGCAGCGCAATCCCAGCGCGCCCCTCTAGCGCGGCGTCCACTGCGGCGAAGATGTTCGCCTCCCGCACATACGACACCATCGCTTCCACGTCCTGCCGCCGTATCATCCCGTCCGAGCGATAGAGCGCAAGCTTCTGAAGTTCCATGTTAATAAGGCGCGTATCGTTGCCGATGGCGTCAACAAGTGCGGATATGGCGCTCGGCTCAATGGCTGCGCCTAGCCGGTCCGCGCGCTGTCGCACCCAACCGGGCATCTCCCGCACGGATGGCAGTCGGAACTCATGCACCTGCGCTAGCGGTCGAATAGCGCGTAGCAAGGGATTGCCTCGATTGACCGCCGCGTCCACGAATATCACGTCGCTGGACTCAGGCACAATCGCGAGGCGCTCGCCCATATCCGACCACTCGTCATCGAAACCTCGTGAGCGTGTGGAGCCGCCGCGCCCGCTTTCCATCCGAGCCAGCAGACCCCGAACCATCACGGTGCGCCTGTCCGCCAGGAACGGAATCGTGCTCCACGCCGCTTCCAATTCCGCAAGGCTGACGGACGCGCCGTCCAGCGTGGTTGTACTCACATCGTAAAGTTCGTCAGCACCGGCGTCTGCCCGTAGGGACGCCAGCTTCTCCTCGACCGACAGCGAATCTTCGCCGTATATCAGGTATATCACGGGTCGCTTACCTTAACCGCCCCAAGCGGCTATAATAGATAGGAACACTTGGAGGCAGACTACAATGTTCAGACCGTCCCTGCTCATGATGCTGGCGCGCTCAGGCGTTGGGCGCCTGATACTTCGTCTTATGCTGGACAGGCGCGTGCCCATCTGGTCGAAGCTCATCATTCCGGGCGGGCTCGTCTATATTCTGTCGCCCATAGACTTCATACCAGACATCATACCAATTCTTGGCTGGCTGGACGACATAGTTGCGGCCGTCATCACACTCCTGCTGTTCCTGCTTTCCATACCGAGCGATGTACTGCGCGACCATCTGGGCAGCGGCAAAACGCCCTCGCCCGGACGGAACGGCAGCGTAATCGACGGCACAGCACGCGTCGTAGATGAGAATGACAAATAGGAATCTCAATTCTAACTATTGACTAGACTGACCAAAGGACTCAATAACTGACTAACTATGGAAATCACGATAATCGGACTACCCCAGAGCGGCAAGACAACAGTATTCAACGCAGCGTCACGAGGCACGGCGCAAGTCGCAACATTCGCCAACCGAATCAATCTGGGCGCTGCGAAAGTGCCAGACGAGCGCCTTGATGTTTTGAACGGAATCTTCAACCCGAAGCGCAAGGTCAACGCCGAAGTTACCTACGCCGACTTGCCCGCCGCTCCCGAAGGGTCGGGCAAGACACAAAGCATCGGCGGCGAATACCTCAACACCTTGCAGCGCGCCGATGCCATACTCATGGTCGCGCGCGCCTTCGAGGACCCGTCCGTCCCGCATGTAACCGACAGCATCGACGCCTTCCGCGACATTGACACGCTGCTGTTCGAGCTGACCATATCCGACCTGGACATCCTTGAACGCCGACTCCAACGGGTTGCTGACGGATTCAAGTCCGCAAAGGCGGCAGACCGAGACGCCCTGAATAAAGAGCAGGCAACCCTGTCCCGCGTAAGGGACGACCTCGAAGCAGGAGTGCATGTGCGCGACCAGTCGCTGACCGAGGAAGAACTGCGCCTGCTATCAGGCTATCAGATGCTGACCGCAAAGCCTCTGGTCGTAGTAGTGAATGCGGGTGAGGACCAGCTGGACGACATCCCTGCGGCTGACGCGCGGCTCAGCGCTGAAGTCGAGACGCGGAGAGTACGTACCGCAGCCCTCTGCGGAAAGCTCGAAATGGAACTGGCGCAGATGGACCCTGAAGACGAGCAGGAGTTTAGGGACTCGCTGGGCATAGTAGGCGAATCCGGTTTGAGCCGCGTCATAAACCTCTGCTACGAGGCTCTCGACCTCATATCTTTCATGACGGTCGGCGAGGACGAAGTGCGCGCCTGGCCCATCACGCGCGGCACTCCTGCGCTTAAGGCGGCAGGCAAGATACACTCCGACCTTGAACGCGGCTTCATACGCGGTGAGGTCGTTACCTACGATAATATGGTCAGTTGCCGCACACTCTCAGAGGCGCGTAAGCACGGCATGCTGCGCCAGGAAGGCAAGAACTACGTCGTGCAGGACGGCGACATCATGCATGTCCTCTTCAATGTGTAGGCGGCGTGCCATGTTTTCTGCCGAGCCTATATCCCTGTACGTCCACATCCCGTTCTGCGAGACGAAATGCCCGTACTGCGACTTCAACACATACGCTGCCATCGAGCCGCTCATGCCAACGTATGTCGCCGCTTTGAAGTCTGAAATCGCCCTGTGGGGCAGTCTGCTTAACAGACCTGAAGTGCATACGGTCTTCTTTGGCGGCGGCACCCCATCGTACCTGCCCGCCGAGGACATACGGCATACTATGAAAGCAATCACCACTGCTTTCAATGTTGCGCCGGGCGCCGAGGTAACGCTGGAGGCAAACCCCGGCGATTTCACCGCCGACAAGCTTGCCGCATATCTGGACTGCGGCATCAACCGGCTGAGCATCGGCGTACAGAGCTTTGACGACGACCTGCTGAAGACTCTCGGACGCCGTCACGACGCAACCGATGCCGTGCGCGCCTTTCGTCAGGCTGCCGACGCAGGCTTCGAAAATATCAGCATCGACCTGATGTATGGACTACCGTATCAGAACATACAGCAGTGGCAAAGCACTCTCGCACAGGCGCTTGAACTGGCGCCTCCGCACATATCAATGTACTGCCTGACACTGGAGGGCGGCACGCCTATGGAGCGCTGGGTAGATCAGGGCAGCATGCCGACGCCCGATGTGGACCTCGCCGCCGATATGTACCTGATGGCGCAGGACGAGATGCGGCACGGCGGATACCGCCACTACGAGATCTCCAATTGGGCGCAGCCCGGCAGGCGCAGCCAGCACAATCTGACATACTGGCGTAACGAGCCATATATCGGTGTGGGACCCGGCGCTCACTCATACTTGAACGACTGCCGCTTTAGCGCGATAAAGTCGCCGCGGGAATACATACGCCGCATGCAAAGCGTCTCCCCTGACTCATGCGACGCGCCAGTCCGCGCCATGCCAATGCGAGCCATGATTAGCAGCGTTCCCGTAGTAGATGAAATCGAGCAAATCGATACTCCGCTGGAGATGGCGGAGACTATGATGATGGGGCTTCGCCTTGACGAGGGCATCGGTATCGCCGGTTTCAAAGAACGCTTCGGCGAACCGCCATCCCACTTCTACGCCGACACGCTCGACGAACTCGAGCGGCTTGAACTCCTGCATGCACATGACGGCGCGCTGCGCCTGACACATCGGGGGCGCATGCTCGGCAACGAAGTCTTCAGCCGCTTCTTCAACTGACAATCCAGGACACTTGTGATATATTTGAAGACTAGTGTATGATGTTATGCGGGCGCACAATTGTTCTTTTACGCCCGCAATTGCTAAGCCCAATAGATAGAAATAGGCACACGACTTTGCTCGCAAATATGAGCTATCGACTACCAACGATATGGACTGAGGTTGACCAGCAATGAGAGTAGTATTTTTGCAGGATGTTGAAGGAGTAGCGCAGGGCGGCGACGTGAAGGAAGTCAAGAACGGCTTCGCGCGCAACTACCTGATTCCCCAAAATTTCGCCGTGCCCGCCACGCACAACGCCATGCAGCGTGTCAGCCAGTACGCGGAGCAAGCCGAGAAGACGCGCCTGCGCATGCTGCAAGACATGCGCGAACTTTCCGAGACCCTGAACGGCATGCGCATAGATGTCGAAATGCGAGCCGGCGCAAGGGGGCAGCTCTACGGCTCAGTGACGAATGCCATCATCGCCGACAAACTGTCAGTAATGTCTGACCGCGAGATCGACCGCCGCGGCATCGAGGTTGAGGAGCCCATTCGGCAACTCGGCAGCTTCAATGTCAATGTCCGTCTCCATCCTGAAGTGCAGGCGCAGATTCAGGTGCTGGTTTATCCCACCGGCACGACTGCGGATGAATGGTTGCAATCCCTTCAAGAGGACGACGAGCCCGCCGAGGACGAAGGCGAACCGGAGGAAGCCGTTGTGGAAGCCGCTGAAGAATCCGGCGATTCCGAAGAAGATAGCCCAGACGACGCTTAGCAGAACTCCGAACTACGCTCTATCCTTGTAGGCAGCGGGGCAATCCTTGCGGTTGCCCTTCAACACCTGATTGCTGACACCTGACCACTACCCAAGGGAGTGAGCCGTGTACGTTGATCGCCTGCCACCCCATGACGCCAGCGCCGAAGAGTCAGTCATAGGCTCCGTCCTGATTGACGGTGAATCTCTGTCGCGCGTATCTTCGTTCCTCCGTCCTGCCGATTTCTACGGCGAAAAGAACCGGTGGTGCTTTGATGCGTTTCTTGCATTGTCCGAGCGCAACGATGCAATCAACCAGGTCACCGTCGCGCACGAATTGAACCTCCAGAACAGACTAGAGGAACTTGGCGGCAGCGCATATCTGAGCCACCTCGTCATGGTCGTGCCCACCTCAGTTCATATCGAGTACTACGCCCGAATCGTCCAGCGCACATCAATAATGCGCCAACTCATCGATGTTGGCGGACGTATCGCCGATATTGGCTACCACGAGAGCGACTCGGACACTGACAAGGCGCTAGCCAACGCCGAAGACCTGCTGTTTCGCATTCGCGCCGGGCGCGGTTCCGGAGACTTCGTGCACATCCGCGAAGTGCTCGATACCTATATGGAGGAAAGCGCCGCGCTGCATGGGCCGGACGCCGCGCACATCTCACCAGTGCCATCCGGCTTCCCCGGCATTGACAGCCTGCTTGGAAACGGCATGCAGCGCTCAGATATGATCGTGCTTGCTGCGCGACCGAGCCTCGGCAAGAGCACACTCGCCTTCAATATCGCGCGCGCAGCAGCCGACAGCGGCAATCGTGTAGGCATATTCAGTCTTGAGATGAGCCGCGACCAGATTGCCATGCGCCTGCTGGCGAGCGAGGCTAATGTTGACAGCTACCGCATCCGTATCGGGCTGCTCAGCAACGACGAAGAATCGCGCCTGCTCGACGCCATCGGTGTACTCTCCGACCTGCCCCTCTACATCGACGACATGCCGATACAGACCATCGTCGACATGCGTGGCAAAGCGCGCAGGCTAAAGTCCGATCGCGGCCTTGACTTAATTATAATCGACTACCTGCAACTCATCGGCGGTGGCGGTGGACGCATCGACAACCGCGCGCAGGAAATGGGCGAGATTTCCCGCTCCATTAAGGCTATGGCGCGCGACCTCGATGTCCCGGTAATCGCTTGCTCCCAGCTCAGCCGCGCAATCGAGCAGCGCCCCAACCATCGCCCGCTCCTCTCCGACCTGCGCGAAAGCGGCAGTATCGAGCAGGACGCCGATGTAGTCGCATTCATTCACCGCGAAGATGTCTATGTCAGTCGCGAGGACTGGGAGAAGCGCAACCCTACCGAGCAGTACCCGCAGAACATCGCGGAGATAATCTTCGCCAAGCATCGCAACGGCCCGGTTGGGACGGTGCCGCTGTACTTCCGCAACGACCTCGTGCGCTTCGAGAGCCTGGAGATGACGCCCTCCATGGAATACGCGCAGAATGAAGCCTGATGGCTACGAAATTTAAC
Organism: Dehalococcoidia bacterium; assembly: GCA_965225795.1. GTDB lineage: Bacteria > Chloroflexota > Dehalococcoidia > Lucifugimonadales > JADFKI01 > Bin90. The sequence continues at coordinate 192,434 of OZ245324.1, forward strand.
GGCTTCCCCGACCGCGTGCGCAGCATTCCTGTGCCCGCCCCGCTTTTCGGGCAGCTGCTTGAGCAGATAGACGACCACGCCGAACTCAAGTGCCTGCTGCGGGTAATCTGGCTGCTTCAGCAAAAGAAGGGCTACCCACGCTTCGTAACCCACAGTGAGGCGCTGGCGGACCGTACGCTGGCGACCGCGCTTGACAGCGACTCCGACACCATCTCGAACGCGCTTGAGGCCTGCGTGAGGCGTGGGACGCTTGCAATGGCTATAATAGGTAACGAGGTAAAGGAAGAGCGCCTCTACGCGCTCAACACCGGCAGAGACAGACAAGCCCTCACGCGCGCCGCGTCCGATGCCTTCGTAGTGGGACATTCGCAGACTGAACCCGTTCCGGAGCCATGGGACCCCAGCATCGAGCGCCCCAACGTATTCGCGCTGTACGAAGCAAATATCGGCATGCTCAGCCCGATGATCGCAGATGAACTCAAACAGGCGGAAACGCTTTACCCAATTGAGTGGATAGAAGATGCCTTCCGCGAAGCCGCCCTGCAAAATGTACGCAACTGGCGTTACATAGTGCGCATCCTCGAAAGCTGGGAGCGGGAAGGCAGAAACCGAGGCCAAGGCGATGGAAAATCTCGCGGACATTCTCCAAAGGCTAGCCGCTACTAGAAGCGTTGCCAACGGCGCATCAAGCCATGCGGCAGGCGATCCGCCCCCGTCATCAGCGGACGAGCAGGATGACAACGCCTGCCAGGTCTGCGGTGGACGGGGCTGGTACACGCCCGATGTCGTCGTCGGCCATCCCGACTTCGGGCAGGTGATAACCTGCCACTGTCAGCAGCAACGCCTAACCGATGAGCGTTTCGGAAGACTGCTGAGATACAGCAATCTCGGTCATCTCACTCGCTTCACTTTCGACACGCTCAGGCCCGAAGGCATCGCCAGTGACGCCGAAAGCCATCGCCTCTTCGCCGACGCATGCCGCGCTGCCGCAGAGTACGCCGAAAATCCAAACGGCTGGCTGGTGCTAGTGGGGCCCAACGGCTCCGGTAAGACGCACCTCGCGGCTTCCGTCGCCAACCACTGCATCAAGTCCGAGATGGTCGTATTCTTCATACACGTGCCCGACCTGCTGGATCATCTGCGCGCGACCTACTCTCCCGCCAGCGAGCTTACATACAGCGACCTCTACATGCAGGTGGTCGAATCTCCGCTGCTCATTCTGGACGGCTTGGGCGCGCACAGCTCCACGCCCTGGGCGGAAGAGAAGCTGCAACAGGTCATCAACCATCGCTTCAACGCCGAACTGCCCACAGTCGTAACCACCGCAAGCGACCTCAACGACCTTGACCCATACATTCGCAGCCGTCTCGAAACCGGTGGGCTGAGCCGAGTCGTGCAGACAGGCAACTACCATCAACAGAAGGCGCACAACCTCGGTCGCATCCCACCTGAAATGCAGCGCAGCATGACCTTCGAGACCTTCGACGTGCGCGGCAACAATCCCCGTGCCGGCGAACAGGCGAGTCTGCAGAACGCAGTGCTTGCCGCCGTAAGGTACGCTGACAACCCTAAGGGCTGGCTGACGCTGTTCGGCAATACCGGAGTAGGCAAGACGCACCTTGCAATCGCAATAGCCAACACACAGATGGACATCGGAAATACTGTGTTCTTCGCCTTCATTCCCGAGCTCTTGGACTACTTCCGCTACACCTTTGACCCTCAAAGCCGCGTAAGGATGGAAAGCATCCTCGAAGAAGTGAAGAACGCGCCGCTCCTGATTCTCGACGACCTCGGACAGGAGCACAACAGCCCTTGGGCTGAGGAGAAGCTATACCAGATTTTCGTGCATCGCCACAATAATCGCCTGCCCACTGTCATCACTAGCATGGAGGACATCTCCAAGCAGAGCGGTCCCGTTGGATCGCGCATCCGAGACGCCTCGCTAGGACAGCTCGTAAACATAGACTCACCCGACTACCGCATCAGGGCGTCCCGCTAACCACCTATGCCAAACCATTCCTGCGTATTCTGCAATGTCTTGACTCATGAATTAGACAATTGTACAATTCATTCATGGACTTAGTTATAGACACATCCGCGATCATTGCGGCGATAGCCGACGAGCCCGAAAGACAGGCAATCATTGACCACACTGTCGGCGCAGAACTCATCGTACCTCCGTCCGTTCACTGGGAAGTCGGAAACGCCTTTTCCGCAATGCTCAAACGCAGACGGATTAGTCTGGCCCAGGCTAAACAAGCGATTGAGAGCTATCAGAAAATAACTTTTCGCTACATTGACATTGGATTGGACCAATCATTGGAGTTGTCGGAACGACTAGACATATACGCTTACGACGCCTATGTGCTGGCATGCGCATTGAACTTAAGACTGCCACTACTGACGCTTGATAAGCGGCTATCCAATGCGGCAGCGGCACTTGAAATTCAGACCCTGGAGATTCAGCCATGAGAGTTTATACATACTCCGAAGCTAGGCAGAACCTCGCCTCACTGCTGGATATTGCTCAGAGAGACGGCGCTGTCAGAATTCGCCGCAAGGACGGTCAGTCCTTCGTCCTGCAACCGGAAGTCCGCAGAGGCTCACCGCTTGACGTCGAGCCTGTCAAGATCAATGTTACTACTGATGAGATTGTGCGCATTGTCCGCAAGGGGCGTGAGCGCCATGGCTGACATCACTCTTGTCCCGATGATACATCCTCGCGCATTCCTGCCCCGCTAACCACCTATGCCAAACCATTCCTGCGTATTCTGCAGCATCGTCACGCGCCGAGAGCCTGCCACCATCCACTTCGAGGATGAGCGCGTCATCATCTTCGACAACCAGCTCGACTGGGTTCCCGTGCAGATACTTGTCGTTCCCAAGGCGCACCTGACCCAAGCTCAACTCTGGCGCAGCGGCGACCTGCTCGCGCAAATGGGCGACTTGGCGGCTCAGGTAGGAGAGGAACGCTGTCCCAATGGCTTCCGCATACTATCGAACTTCGGACGGGACGGAATGCAAAGCCAGCCCCACGCTCACCTGCACGTCATAGGCGGAGTGTTCTTGGGACGCTACCTCCGTCAAGGCATCGGATAAGCGCGCCAAAAACTAGACTCGGCTTCTCGGAGAGAGTGGGGAGAAAGTAACCGGAGGGAGAAGTTGGTAGCGCATACGGGATTCGAACCCGTGGTCTCCACCTTGAGAGGGTGATGTCCTTGGCCGCTAGACGAATGCGCCACACAACACTTCTGCTGGCTGGGGATCGAGGATTCGAACCTCGGCTTACAGAGCCAGAGTCTGTCGTCCTACCACTAGACGAATCCCCAACCTAGCTTTCAATTTTAGCAGGATGGCGGTTTCATATCAAGATTGGAGCGTGAAGGAAATTAGCAGATTCGAGGCGGAACTGCGCCGCACATCTTGTCGTTTTCCCTCAACAGACCTGTCAACTGTGACACTTCGTTATGGTATATATTGGCAACTTCACAATGTCTTGCCGGTAGCGCACCGCTCGGGATGCGTGTAAGAGTCTTAACTTAAATCCATTCTCATTTGGCATACAAGCGGCGACTACCTACCTTCACACCGGTGCTTGAAGCAAGACAGCGTACATTATCCTCAGAAATACTACACGGCACCATCAATAATTGACACCAAAATGCTGCACATTATCACCTATTATTGACACCAAATGGTATGAATTTATAATACTTTAACCATGAGGAGTCACTACTCCACGCACGCAACAGACTAAATTTTGGATAGAGGAGGAGCACTTTATGGCAACTGCGCACGACCACCACGAATGCGACGACCACGAACATCACGCTCACGTGCACGACATGCACGAGTGCGATGACCACGAGCACCACGCCCACGACTAGTCATCGCGCGCCTCAAATCCATTCAGAGCGCAGGGCATTCGTGTCAGGCATCTAAGTTCGAGAAACTGCACCAGGACCGCCTTTCATCCGAGGAAGTGAACCGGGTGCTTTGCATTTGCGGGCATTGAGCTCTGCATTCTTGAAGACATTGATGGGAAACGCTCGAACCTCTCCAACTTTGTCTAAACAAATAAATGGTGGTAAATTCAGCGCGTGTCAGAAGCGAGAATTCTGCTTTGCAGAACGGCGCACGCGACTAAAAGGACGCGCAACTGTGTTTCAGTTAGCCTCATCGGTAATCAGTCTAACGAGTCTCGGCCTGCCATCCCAAAAGATTGGGATTGTCCATATGACTACATCCGGCAGCCGCCACGGCGGACATGACGATCACGATCACGACGACCACGGTCACGGCAGCCACGATGACCACAGCGGCCATGACGACCACGGACACCACGACCATAGCCACGACTTCCGCGACGCCAGCCGCCGTAGCCTACTCATAGCTCTTGCGCTTATAACAACCTACATGGTCGCGGAAGTGATCGGGGGCCTACTGTCGGGCAGCCTCGCGCTTCTGGCAGACGCCGGGCACATGCTTACCGACGCGGCAGCTATCGCCATGGCTCTGATTGCCATGTGGATTGCCCAAAGGCCCGCCTCTATTGAGCGCACATTCGGCTATCACCGAGCCGAGATTCTCGCTGCCCTTGCCAACACCTTTGCCCTATGGCTCATCGCAGGCTGGATACTCTATGAGGCGTTCCAACGGGCATTTGGCAGGGAAGAGGTCGGTGACATACATGGAATGACGGTGCTTTTGGTGGGCATCGGAGGCCTATTGGTAAGCCTTGCCGCAGCATGGATACTTCATCGCTCCTCGGAGCACAGCCTTAACGTCGAAGGCGCTATGCAGCATGTGATAGCCGACCTTCTGGGTTCGGTAGCAGTCGTAATTTCTGCGGTTCTCATTCTGACGCTTGGAGGAATCGTTGAAAATATATGGTTAGTCGATCCGATTCTCAGTGTCATCATAGCTCTGCTCATCGTGTGGAACACCCGCCATCTGATTGTCAGGATAACCAATGTGCTGCTTGAGGGAGCGCCGGAGCATATAGACCTATACGAACTTTGCTATGAGATAGAGGAAGTAGAGGGCGTAACTCTCATCCACGATGTCCACGTCTGGACTATAAACCAGGGCAACGAGGCGTTCGCCGCCCATGTCCTTATGGACCCCTCATACCATGAGGACGCGCAGAGTTCCCTTGAGGAAATTAAGCGAATCGTGCATCGCCACGGCATCGGGCATGTGACGATCCAACTCGAACGGTCGGTCGCAGAGTGTATCGAGTTCCACCACGTCGGTCATCTGGAGTTCAAAAGCCGCGCCGCTAGAAGACTTGGATGATAGCAGGCGTATTTGCTGCCTTTCATCCGTCCGGCATTGCCATAACCATGTGTGCTGCAAAAGCGAAGGGGCAGGCAAAACGCCTGCCCCTATTTTAATTCCTCTAAGTCAGCTCTAAACCGAACCGCGTACTGAAAGCTTGCCTCTAACTACCGCGCATCCAGAGCGCGCATCAGGTTCGCCATCTCTATCGCCGCAAGCCCCGCGCCGTAGCCGTTATTGCCCTGCTTGCCACCCGCGCGGTTGATTGCCTGCTCCAGCGTGTCCGTAGTCAGCACGCCGAATATCACCGGCACCCCGCTGCTCAGTCCCACGTTCGCAATTCCCTTCGCAGCCTCGCCGGCCACATGCTCATAGTGGTCGGTTTCGCCGCGTATCACCGCTCCCAGGCATATTACCGCATCATGCTGTCCCGACTCCGCCAGCTTCTTCGCCACAAGCGGCAGCTCGAACGATCCAGGCACCGATGCCACGCTCACATCGTCATCGCGCACGCCATGCCGCGCCAGCGCAGCCTGCGCCCCGTCAAGCAACTTCGATGTAATGAACTCGTTGAAGGTCGCGACGACTATGCCGATTCGCAGTCCTTCGCCATTCATCCCGCCCTGCAATTCCACGCTCATTGGTCATCACCTGCCGCAAAGTCAAAATCCAACGTATGCCCCATGCGCTGCGCCTTCGTCTCCAGGTATCGACGGTTCTCATCGTTGACCGGCGCGATGAGCGGCACCTCTTCTACAAGTTCAAGGCCGAAGCTTTCGATACCCACGCGCTTCTTCGGATTGTTCGTCAGGAAGCGCATCCTCCTGACGCCAAGGTCAACCAGAATCTGCGCGCCCACGCCGTACTGTCGCGGGTCCGGGTCGAATCCCAGCTTGATGTTCGCGTCAACTGTATCCAAGCCCTCGTCTTGCAGCGCATACGCCTTGAGCTTGTTGTGAATGCCGATGCCGCGTCCCTCCTGCCGCATGTACAGGAACACTCCTGAAGCCTCTTTGCCGATAGCTTGCAGCGCAAGGTCCCGCTGGTCGCCGCAGTCGCAACGCATACTGCCGAACACATCCCCGGTCAGGCACTCGCTGTGAACCCGCACAAGCGTTGCCTCGTCCGCATTGATGCTTCCCTTTACAAGCGCAACATGCTCGTCCCTGTCCACAAGGCTTCTGTATGACACGGCGGTGAATTCGCCGTATGGCGTGGGCACTCGCGCCTCAGCTACTCGCTCGATGAGTCGCTCATGCTCGCGGCGATACGCGATGATATCCGCGACGCTCACTATCTTCAGGTCGTGCCTTCCGGCGAACTTTTCCAGTTGTGGCATGCGCGCCATGGAGCCATCGTCCGCCATAATCTCGCAGATGACGCCCGCAGGCTGCAAGCCCGCAAGTCGTGCCAGATCTACCACCGCCTCCGTCTGCCCCGTGCGCTTCAGCACGCCGCCCTCCATGTAACGCAGCGGAAATATGTGCCCGGGCCGCGCCAGGTCTTCCGGCCTGGTTCTAGGATCGATCAGCGCCTTGATCGTCGCGGCGCGGTCATGAGCGGATATGCCGGTCGTCGCGCCGTCCAGCACATCCACGGATACGGTGAAAGCGGTGCTGAGGCGCGCAGTGTTCTCATACACCATCATCGGAATACGAAGCTGGTCAAGGCGCTGCGACATCATTGGCGTGCATATGAGCCCGCGCCCCTCCGTCGCCATGAAGTTGACCGCTTCAGGCGTTATCAGTTCCGCAGCCATGGCGAGGTCGCCTTCATTCTCGCGGTCCTCGTCATCCACGATGATGATTATCTTGCCCGCTCTGATATCCCTTATCGCATTATCAATATTAGACAGTGGCATTCTCAGCCTCCTGCATCACCTTGCTACAGTTCATCGGCAATATCTAGTGGCGGGCGTACAGCCAAGGCAAGACGCTCTACATACTTCGCCATAATGTCCACTTCCAGGTTCACGCTGTCTCCGGCCTTCTTGCCCTTGAAGACCGTGTTCTCCTGCGTGTGCGGGATTATTGTAACGCTGAATGAAAAGTTATCACAGTTTACAATGGTAAGGCTCGCCCCGTCCACAGCGATGAATCCCTTTTCCACAACATAGCGCATAACGGAGGATGGAGCATCGAAGACCACCATCAGCGCGTCCCCTTCGCTCTCGATGGACCGTATCGTAGCTGTACCGTCAACATGCCCCTGCACCATGTGTCCTCCGAAGCGCCCGTTTGCAGGCATGGAGCGTTCGAGGTTCACCGGCGAGCCTGCCGTCAGTTCACCCAGATTAGTGCGCCGAAGCGTCTCCGGCACCACATCCACGCTGAACCTCGCGTCGTCGTGCGTCGTAACCGTCAGGCATGCCCCGTTGACGGAAATGCTGTCGCCAACCTTGACATCGCTCAACACTTCGGACGCGCCGATGACAAGCCTGCCCTCCCCTAGTGATTTGACGGAGCCAACCTCCTCAACTATCCCTGTGAACATCGCCTTCTCTCCCTGTGTCTCCATCCGTATATCCCCGTGCATATTCCCATGTATATCCAATTACCGCTACATCCCCGCCAAATCGCCGCACATCGACATCACGCAATCGAAGAGCCTCTTCCATCTTTGCAATCCCGATGCCGCCAACGGGCGATATTGCTTCGTTGCCGCCTATTATAACGGGTGCCACGAAAGCCACAACCTTATCGACAAGATTCAGGTCGAACAATGCACCGATAGTCGCGCCACCTCCCTCTACAAGCACGCTCGTAATATCGCGCTCGCCCAGCGCGGCAAGCAGCGCACGCAAGTCAACGCCGCCCCTGCCCGTTGGCATCCTCACTGTCTCAGCGCCATTACAAGCTCCCTCGTTGAAGTCATCGGTAACTGCAACTAGCGTATCGCCCGGCGCTGTCAGCATCTGCGCGTCATGCGGCATCCTGCCATGGCTGTCCAGCACCACGCGCAATGGCTGCCGCTCATTCGCGTTGCCTGCTGCGTCCCGCGCCGTCAGCATCGGGTCGTCCGCGAGCACAGTGTTGATGCCAACCATGATTGCGTCCGACTGCGCCCGCAGCAGGTGCGCAAATAGCCGTGACTCCTCGCCGCTTATCCACTTGGAATCGCCGGAGCGCGCTGCGATCTTCCCGTCGAGGCTCATTGCGTACTTGGCTGTGACAAACGGCATGCCCGTCCTGCTGTGCTTAGCGAATGCTTCAATAAGCCGTCGCCCCTCCTCAGTGCACTCGCCGATGTGCGTCCTGATCCCCGCCTCTTCCAGTCGCGCAGCGCCGCCGCCCGCAACATTGGGGTTGAGATCGCGCACAGCGATACTCACTTCGGCAATGCCCGCCGCAATAATTGCCTCCGTACAGGGCGATGTCCTGCCGTAATGGTTGCACGGCTCAAGCGTCGTGTACAGCGTCGCAGATTGCGCCCTCGCGCCCGCCATCTGCAACGCCGCCGCCTCTGCATGCTTCTGTCCCGGCGGATGCGTCCAGCCCTCGCCCACTACCTCACCGCCATGCACGATAACGCAGCCCACAGCAGGATTGGGGCTGGTCGTTCCCAGCGCCTCCCATCCCAGCGTGAGCGCGCGCTCCATGTGCCGCATAAGCCTGATCAGTCCTTGCCGTTCTTGAAGTCCCTGTAAGCGCGGCTGGCAGTCGGAATCGTCTGTCCCTGGTACTTGCTTCCCAGCCCCGGCGAACCATAAGGGCTGTCCGCGGGCGTCGATAGCTGCAAGAACGAAAGCTGCCCTATCTTCATGCCGTGATACAGCGTGATGGGCAGGTTCGCCACATTGCTCAGTTCCAGCGTCAGATGCCCCTTCCAGCCCGGATCGACATACCCCGCTGTCGAGTGTATGAGCAGTCCGATGCGCCCCAGTGAACTCTTGCCTTCAAGCCGCGCCACAAGGTCGTCCGGAATCTCGATCGTCTCCAGCGTACTGCCAAGCACAAACTCGCCCGGATGCAGCATGAACGGCTGCTCGCCGATCTCCTCCATCTCGGTCAGGTCGCTCAAGTCCTCGCGCACATCGATGTACGGGCGCCGCGAGTTGCGAAACACCAGGATATGCTTGTCAAGATGAACATCCACGCTCGCAGGCTGTATGCACCCCTCGCCCAGCGGCTCGACGACAATCTTGCCCTCCGCCAGCTGCGTCTTGATTGTACGGTCGCTGAGAACCATCATTCCTCCATCCCTCTATCACACAAATGCCGGGTTTTTCCCACGCTATCGTCAGGTTATTGGCAATATATTCTAGCAACATGAGAAGCGTAGATATAGGCGCATTAACCTGAATTAAGGACATTAACTGCCCGTTACAAAGGAAAGCGGGCGTCAGAATGTCTAGACGCCCGCTCAATTCAACTACAAGAAATTGATCCTAGTAGATGGCAAATCTCGCCTGCACCCTAAGCGAAAGCGTAACCTCACCGCCACTTACGCTGGGCGCTGCTTGGGCTGCAGAGAAAGCGTAAGCAGATTCTAAACCGAAACTACGCTCCGCGAAGCCGCTGACGGACGGCGCGGCGGCTCCCTCGCTGATGTAAATTAGCCGTCCCACCGCAACATCGGACAGTTTCGCCAGATGCTCAGCCTTCGCCTTGGCATCAGCGACCGCCATCTCCCGCAGTTCCGTCATCTTGGGCTTCGGGTCTTCCAGCGTGAATCTGATATTGCTTATCCGCACGACATCGCCGCCTGCCGTCACGACCTCGTCTATAACTTCTCCAATGGCGTCAAGATCGCGTAGCTTCACCGTTGCCCTGTTGTTGACCCGGTAGCCCGTCAGAACCTCTCTGCTGCTCCGCACGCCGTCCACTTCCTCCTCCACATAATCGTAGCGCGGATAGACGCTGAAGCGGCTGGTCTGCATGTCCTCGTCGTTCACGCCCCTCGCCTTTAGCACTTTAACTATGGCGTCCATCGCGGTTGACGCCAAACTGTTAGCCTCGGACACAGTTGGCGCACTTGTCTCCACGCCGAAGTCCAGAGTGGCAAGGTCCGGCGCAACCGAAATCGTGCCCTCGCCCGACACCCAGATGCCTGAGCCGTCGCTGCCATACGCCGCAGGCACGGCTTTCTCGATTGCGCTCATGCCTGCCGCGGGCGATGTCGCCGCCTCGCTCCTGTCCATCGATACCAGCGCAAAGGTTGCGATTACAGCCGCCACCGCTATCAGTATTGCCGCAGTTCTCTTCATCGACTTCCTCCTGTTCCTTTCTCGTCTCGGTTTCGATTATTGAGCAGCTATCTGCTCGCTTATTACATATAACGCCGTAGAAACCTGTTTTGTTCCCGCAAAAGCATAAAGCTTTCTAGGAGACTTGAGCAGCAATTAAGGCACGAGGACCCATCAACACTTCCTACGACGAACGCCTCCGCGCACTCCAAATCGCAATCGCAGCAACAGCCGCAAGCGCAACAACGCCGCCCACAACCAGCGCCCACACCGGAATCGTCAACTCGCCTTGCGCCGAACGCTCGGCAGCCCGCGCCTCTGCCTGTTCGGCTTGAGTGGTAGCCTGTATGGCTAGGTCTTGCGCCACTGCTGCCGTTGCCGCGGCATACGAATCCGCAACCTGCGCCTCATACGTCGCCTGAACCGCCGCCTGCGCTTCAGCATTTGCCCGCGTGCGCGCCTCTTGCTCAGCCTCCCATTGGGCAAGCGCAGTCGCGTACTTAATCTGTTCCTGCGCCGCCGCCGTTGCCGCAACCTGTGCCTCCACAACCTCCGCCTCATAAGTCGCCTGCGCAGAAACATGCGCCTCAGCAGTCGCCGTCGCTTCAGCAGAAATAGCCTCGGAAGATTCGGACTTCTTAGCATCCGATTCGACCATCGCCAGCATTTCCACTTCTATTACTACCGCTGTTTCGCTCTTTTGTGCAGCACTTTCAGGCGGAGCGGCCGGAGCAGCAGCCTGTGGAGCAGGCGAGGCCTCTTCAGCCATCATCATAGCAGCGGCGGCCGGCGCGCTCGTTGGTTGAGCCGCCGGTGCAGCAGGCGCAGGCGCAGCCATAGCTGGCGCAGGTTTAACAGCACTGGCCTGAGGTGCTGCAGCCGCTGGTGCTCCGGCAGGTCTCGCTCTAGCAGCGGGCGCAGCAGGTGCCGCCGGAGCAGCTGCAGCCATTGGCGCCTGGGCAACCACAGCAGGGGCCGCAGGCGCAGGAGCGGCTGCTTGTTGTATGGGTGCTGCCGCCGACCCGGTGAAACCTAACCGCGCCAGGAACACGACACCCACCACCAGCACGACGACTAGCGCAGCAGCCCCTGCCGTCGCCAATCCGCCGCTAAACGCAGCAAAGGAGGGCAGACCGCGCCGAGGCGACATATCCTGTACATCCGCAGCCGTCAGCGCATAGGAGCGCGGCGTATCAAGCGACGGCAGCCGTCCGAGCAGCGTCGTGGTCGCGCGCAGCGATTCTAGCTCGGCAGAGCACTCGTCACAACCCGACAGATGCGCCGTCACGCGGCGAGCCTCCGATGCGCTCACCTCCCCGTCTATATACGAGGAGAGCAGCGTTCGGACTCTGGCGTGTCGCCTGTTCTGCCAAAAGGTGCTCATAAATGCTCCGTCATAATATCTGACGAAATTCGCGCGGCAAAAGTTCCCCCAGACCGCGCAAGTGGTCTCGGACGCGCGCCCTTCCCCTGCTCAGGCGCGACTTCACAGTGCCTAGGGATACACCCGCCACCTCAGCCGCCTCCTCGTAGCTGAATCCCTGCACATCGATGAGAGTCACCACGAGCCGCTGATCCTCCGGCAGAGACAAAATCGCGCGCTGTATCTCAGAGCCAAGCTCGCCGCGCAGTGTCTCGTCCTCGGCGCTGCCACTGCTCTGAGCGCGCACAAACGAAGGGTTGGTCAGGTTCTCTTCCAGCGAGTCGGACGGACGGCGCCGCATACCGCGGATCATATCGTAGCACTGGTTCTTGGCGATTCTCAGCAGCCAAGGCGCAAGGTTCACGCCTCGAAACTTGCCTATGGCGCGGTAAGCGGATATAAAGGTCTCCTGCGTGGCGTCATCGGCGTAGGAAGTGCCGCCAAGAATGCGCGCGGCAGTATTGAAGACCTGCCTCTGGTAGCGCGCAACGATCTCGTTGAACGCATCGAGGTCCCCCTCTTTGCTTCGCCTGATTAGCTCCAGGTCGCCTATATTCATTCAGGTCGCACCGCAAAACGCATCGCGCCGTGTAACCTCGCTGTCCGGTCTATCGCCCTAACCCCAATATATAATCCCAATATCTGAATTGGAAACGCCGCCTGAACCTATGGAATAACCTATGGAATTATATTTGCCCGCACCCTCTTGCGCTATAATATATTGAACTTAACCTTTGCCAATGTCTATGCGCCGGACAAAAATGGTCGCGGAGTCAGATGCGAGCCGTAATCCGAGAGATAATCGAGACGATAATCCTGTCCCTCTTGCTGTTCGTCGGCATACAGTTCGCGGTGCAAACTTATCAGGTTGAAGGCGCAAGCATGCGTCCTACGCTGTCACAAGGTCAGTACCTGCTGGTCAACAAGCTCGTCTATCGTCATCTGAGTGTTGGCAGCGAGGCGGAAAGCGCAGTCAAGGGCGGAGCCTTCACTCAAAATGGGCGCATATACCCCTTCCATCCGCCGCAGCACGGAGAAGTCGTCATCTTCAACTTCCCCAACGATCCCTCAAGAGATTTCGTAAAGCGCGTTATCGGCTTGCCCGGCGATACGGTCGAAATCCGAGATGGACACACCTTCGTCAACGGCGATCAGCTTGACGAATCCTACGCCAGCCTTGATGACTACGATGAAATGGATGCCTTCAAAGTGCCGACCGACTCGTTTTTCGTGATGGGTGACAACCGCCCGCACAGCAACGACTCCCGCGATTGGGGCACCGTGCCGCTGGAAAACATCGTCGGCAGGGCTTGGGTGCGCTACTGGCCACCCCACCAGATACGCCTCTTCCCAACAGAACACGCCTTCAGCGACTCAGCCGGAACCAGTGCGTCAGACCAGTAGCCATTAACCTTGAAACGCCGCCCTAGTCCACTTAGAATTGACCATACGCTTTTCGCGTGCGCGACAAATCGGTCGAACCACCCCTTCAGCGTGGGCCTGTAGCTCAGCCTGGCAGAGCATCGGACTTTTAATCCGAGTGTCCAGGGTTCGAATCCCTGCGGGCCCACTTTTTGTTTCAGTCGCTGATTATCCCTCCGAACAGTGGCAGGTGGAAAGTCGCTATGGAAAGCACCTCTGACCAATACAAGAAATCGAAAGAGCGATGGTTTCTAGACCGCTTTCTCGGAAAGCTGGGGCTGTCCCTCGACGTTCCCGTGAAGAATAGAGAGAGACCGGACTTCACAATCCAGATTGATGGAAAGAGGATTGGGCTGGAGGTCACTGAGTTCTTTTTTCCCGATGAGGAAGGCGGAGTTCGAAAGTACTTTCAGATACTGCGAGAAAAAGCCATCGCCAAAGCTTGGCGGATTTACAGTGAACGTGGTGGACGGGCCCTGTGCGTCACCGCTGCGTTCCAAGATTTCCCCAAACCTCTGGGACCCAGTGACAAGAGAGAAGTGAATGGCTTAGCGCATAAGTTTGAAAAGGTGGTCCGCAGTCAGGAGTCATCTTTAGAAGGATCCAACCCTCGTTGGGTTAACGGGTGGCCCGAAATACCAGAGTTAGATTACTTTTCCATAAGAGCTTGCCCGGAAGGTGTTGTTGATGGCTATTGGGGGAGGGAGGGCCCAACACACCAAGAGGTCCTTGAAGCTCATCACATTCAATCCGAGCTAGACGGTAAGGCAGGCAAATATCCCAGTTATGTTAGTGACCATGATGAGGTCTGGCTCCTAATCTTTACGGAAGGAGCGTTAATGGGCGTGCCCCATGAAATAGGAACGGAGGCAAAGTGTGCTGTTTACGATTTCCCGTTCGACAGAGCATATTGGTTTGATTCCTTTCCCAATGTTAAGTTAACCCGCCTGAAGAAAGCCTAGATTCTTGTCGGCCTGTCGATTCTCAGCTTCTAAATCTTTGCTAGAAGGGATTTGGTAGCAGTATTTTTCCGGGTTGCACCTCCCCTTACGTCAAGGCCTCCCACAGGAAAGTTCGCAATTCGGTACACTTAGGCCCACGATATTCTCATAATCGTATGACTCTCCCGACAGATTCAAACGCACACAACGCGGATTGGAGCAATAACAATGGCGGGCAACAGCCCGGGAAGGCCCTCCAGAACTACAAAGTCTCCCAGTGCGCCATCTGATCAGCAAGACCAACTGACACCGTCCGAAAAGATCGACGCCCGAATCGCGTCCTTGAGCGGCTGGAAAGGCAAGAAGTTGGCCGAAATCCGCAGGCTCATCCACGAGGCAGACCCCCACGTCGTCGCAGAATGGAAGTGGAGAGGTACTCCCGTATGGGAGCACGACGGCATTATCGCTTTTGGCGACGCCTTCAAGGAGAAGGTGAAGTTTACCTTCCACCAGGGAGCCCATCTTCCCGATCCCCACAATGTCTTCAATGCTGGGCTGGGCGGAAACAAGTGGCGAGCAATTGACCTCTACGAAGGCGACGACCTAGACGAGGCCGCCTTCAAGCAGTTGGTACACGAAGCAGTCGCTTACAACACCAATCGCTAGGTGCCAAGAATTCTGTTATCATCCGTCCCATCCTGTTCATTCACCTAGATTGCCGTTCACACAGGGGGAACCAATGCCAGAATTCACCACCCGACCCGTCGTCATGAGCGCCAGAGGCGTCGTAACCTCCGGCCATTACCTGGTCTCCTCCGTTGGCTTGCAGATGCTGATGCGCGGCGGCAACGCCATCGATGCGGCAGCGGCTATGGGCATTTGCGAGACGCTGCTTGAGCCACAGTCCTGCGGCATCGGCGGCGAAGTCCCCACGCTCGTATATATAGCGAAAGAGCGCAGGACCTACGCCGTATCCGGCATGGGCTGGTCTCCCGAGGCACTCACCATCGACTGGTGCCGTCAGAACGGCATAGACCTCATTCCCGGCGACGGCTACCTGCCTGCCTGCGTTCCCGCCGTAGTCGGCACATGGACGACCGCTCTCGCCCGCTGGGGCACAATGAGCTTCGCCGAAGTCGTGCAGCCCACCATAGACCTCGCCGAGAACGGCTTCCCGCTATACGACGGCCTTCAACAGCGCCTCGCCTCCGACGTCACCAAGTACACAGAGTTATACCCCACGACCGGCGAAATATATTACCGCAACGGAAGCGCGCCTCAGACCGGCGAGCTCATCCGCAACCCCGACTTCGGCGCAATGCTGCGCTCACTCTGCAAAGCCGAGAAGCAGGCGCAGGGCAACGGACGCATCGACGGTATCGAAGCAGCCTGCGACGAATACTACAGAGGCGCGGTCGCGGAAAAAATAGTCGAATTCATCAACGAAAATCCCGTCGAGGACGCGAGTGGCGTTGAACACAAGGGTATGCTGACCGTCGAAGACTTCGCCGAATGGCATGCCTCCGTCGAGCAACCCGTCTCCCTCGACTACAACGGCTTGGATGTCCATAAGTGCTCGACATGGACACAGGGCCCGCTCTTCCTTCAGCAGCTCGCCATCCTGAAGACAATGGACATCGACGCGCTCGGACACAACAGCGCAGATTACCTGCACGCTTGGATAGAGTCCGCAAAGCTCGCATTCGCCGACCGCGAAGCATACTACGGCGATCCGGCGTTCGACGAAGTGCCCATCGACATGCTGCTCTCCGACGACTACGCCAGGACGCGCGCAGGTCAGATTGGTGCCCTCGCTTCCCGCGAGATGCGTCCGGGCGATCTTGGAGGTGGCGCCCCGGAATACACGTCAATCGGTGTCGCTGAAGACAACCGCGCCGCGCTCGGCATAGGCGCCCGCGAGGTGCGCGACCTCGGCTTAGGTCACGCACACATCGGCGACACTACGCACCTGGACGCCATGGACGCCGAGGGCAACATGGTCGCGGCAACTCCCAGCGGCGGCTGGCTCGGCACATCCCCCGTAATCAAGGGACTGGGCTTCCCGCTCGGTACGCGCGGCCAGATGTTTTACCTGAACCCTGACCGCCCGAACGCTCTCCAGCCGCGAAAGCGCCCCCGCGCCACACTCACGCCCACTATGGTTACGCGAGACGGTGCGCCATTCATGGCGTTCGGCACTCCCGGCGGCGACTCGCAGGAGCAGTGGACGCTTCAGTTCTTCCTCAACCACATCGACTTCGGCATGAACCTGCAGGAGGCGCTTGACGCCCCAACGGTACATTCGGTTCACTTCCCATCGTCCTTCTACCCCCGCGCCGCATACCCCGCCCGCGTCGTAGCCGAGTCGCGCATTCCCGACAAAGCGCTGGAAGAGCTGCGACGACGCGGCCACGAAATCGAGCTTGTGGGCGACTGGGCAAACGGCAAGGTCATGGGCATCCGCTGGCACGCAGACAAAGGCGTCATCGCCGGCGCAGCCTCAGCCAAGAACACCATCGGCTACGCAATGGCGCTATAGACAGCCACGGCATCATTACAACTCACCGGATGGCTATTACCTATGCTGCCTGAAGCCTTTGCAGACAGCACTCTAATGGTGCTTGCCTTCGCTATTGGCACCGCCGCGGCATTCGCTGTCGCGGCGCTGCTGGTCAATTTCGTCCTAGGACTGGTCCTGAACCTGCTCGTAAAACTCCACGAAAGCCCTCTCCGCTCAATCGAAATACGGCTGATAGGCGCGCTCCGCGTGCCGGTCGTGATGGTTATCGTCCTCTATGGCATCCGCCTGTCATTGACCTCGCTTTCGCACGCGTCCACGTCCTCACTGGATTTCGTCTCAAGCCTCGGTCAATTGGGGCGCAACGCATGGATCGTCACAGTCGCCGCTATTGTCTGCGCTATACAATATCGCGCCTGATTAGAGCCGTGATGCGTTGGTATAGCGCTCGTGCACCGCGCTCAACACTGTCATCTGGCCCATCCTAATCCGCATCACATCCATCATCGTATTCACTCTCGGCGCGCTGGTTGTGCTCGACATCATGGGCATCTCGATCACACCCTTGCTCGCGGGTATCGGCATCGGTGGGATCGCCGTGGCTCTCGCAATCAGCCCCACCATAGCCAGTTTTATCGCCGGAACCTACGTCGTCGCAGAGGGACAGATAAGCGAGGGTGACTATGTCGAGATCGACTCCGAGCGAGCCGGCTTCGTTACGAACATAGGCTGGCGCAGCACCGTTCTTCGCGCAGGTTCAACAACGTAATAATCGTGCCCAACAGCCTTATCACCGCGAGCATCGTAACCAACTACACTACTCCCACGCCCGCCGTTACCGCGATGGTCGCATGCGGTGTGAGCTACGACTCGAATCTACGGGAAGTTGAGAGAGTCTGCCTTGAGATCGCGGGCGAGGTATTCGAAGAGTCCGAAGCGGCTAACACGGAATTCGCGCCCAGAATTCGCTTCTTTGAATTCGCGGACTCCAACATAAACTTTCGCATCATATTTCAGGGCGTTGACCGCGTCGCAATGTTCGCAATCCAGCACGAAATCATAATGCGCCTTCACGAGCGCTTCAAAGAGGATGGCATCGAAATCAACTACCCCGTGCGAAAGCTCACCACGGCGTTGCTCGACGAATACATGCCATCACCTGCGAGAGAAGCCGGCGACCTCGACGGACAGGCTGAGTCCGTGTCGTCGGCAAGCGCCACTGACGACTGACAACTGAAGACTCGTCAGCACTCCCCCAGCACAGTGACAATCTCACCCGTGCCCTCGTACAGCCGCCAGCGGTCGCCGGTCGGCGTGTGAATCACAGTCCACTCCATTGTGCCGCGCACGTGATGGTCGTCCGTAACGGGTGAACTCATGAACACGGCGGTGAAGCCAGGGTCGTTCTCGAGATACGCTGCGCCGTTGCTGCAATCCGACTGCAGGAACTCACGCACTCGCTCAATTGCGTCCTGCCGCGAGATTGTGGGCGCATTAGCGGTAGCAGCAGCGTCCCGCGTCTCATCGGAAACCGCTATCTTGCGCTCCAGCCCCGGCACACGCACGCCCGAACCTATCAGGACGAGAACGACAGCGCCGCCGATGAAGAGCACCCACATAATTGGGTAGCGGATGCTGTATATCTCTTCCAGCAGTCTCATAGCCACAGCGATAACCCGGCCATGACGGCTAAATCTGGCGTAGGCGCGGGTCCCAGCGGTCGCGCAGCCAGTCGCCAATGAAGTTGAAGGACAACACGGTCAGGAAGATTGCCATTCCCGGGAAGAACGCCACCCACCACGCAGAGCCTAGATATTCCCTACCGTTGGATATGTCAGCGCCCCAGGATGGCGTCGGCGGGGGAACTCCCGCTCCGAGGAAGGACAGGATGCTCTCGGAAAGGATGGTGTTGCCGACCTGAAGCGTTGTCGCTACGACCACCGTGTTGGCGACCGCAGGCAACAGGTGCTTCGTCATAATGCGGAAGGTCGATGCGCCCGCGATAGTCGCAAGCGCGATGAAGTCGAAGTTTCGCACTTGCAAAGTCTGCCCGCGCACCAGCCGCGCTATGCCCGCCCAGGAGCCGAGCGCAAGCACGAACGCGACCACCCAAAAGCTTTGCCCCAGCACGAACACCAGCGCAATCGCCAGCAGAATGTACGGTATAGCGTTGAAGACATCCACCACGCGCATAATGCTCTCGTCAATGAGGCCGCCGTAGTACCCCGCTACCAGTCCGACGGTGGTGCCGAAAAACGTACCGATTGCGATTGCGATGGCAGCGAGGCTGAGCGACAGCCGCGCCCCGAAGATTATCCTGCTCAATAGGTCGCGCCCAAGCTGGTCCGCTCCTATGACGAAGTGATAGATATCCCCTTTTTGCCCCAATGGGATCCCATTGGTGTTACAGGTCTGGAACTTGTTCGTAAGCTGGCCCTCTTCGCACGCCGGATACCATGACGGAGACCCAAGCACCGCGCGCAATTGGTCCTGTTCAGGATCGTAGGGTGCAATCTGCGGCGAAAAAATCGCGCACAGACCAAGAACGGACAGTATAATTATCGGGATGAGGGGCCAACGCCGGAACACATAGAAGGTTCGGTTGAGTGTTGACTCCCTGTTGCTGGCCTCAAGGTCAGCGATGTTCATTTGTCGTACTGGTGTGGTCAATGCCAGGTCCTCAGCCAGGTTCTCAGGAATATCGTATGCGCGGATCTATGAATGCGTACAAGATGTCAATCACAAAAATCGCAAACACATAGAGCATCGTGAACACGAGAACTGCCCCCGTCATCAAGGGGAAGTCGTTATTGATGATGGATGTGTAAGTCATCTGACCCAGCCCGGGCCATGCGAACACGGTCTCCGTAACGACCGTGCCTCCGATGAAGCCGACTAGGATCAAACCTGCGAATGTCAGCGGTGGTATCAGCGCGTTCCTGAATGCGTGCTTCCAAATAACCATATTCGAGCTGACGCCCTTCGCGCGCGCCAATTTCACGAATTCGGAGTCAAGCACCTCAAGCATGGAAGACCGCACCAAGCGCATCAAGCCGGCTGATGCCAGCCATCCCAGCGTTACCGCCGGCAGCGGGAAATACTTCAGACGCTCATAAAAGTTCGTCGCATCGTGCCCGCGTGTACCGGATGGGAGCCAGTCGAGCGTCACTGAGAATATCAGTATCAGCATTATGCCCAGCCAGAATGGGGGCAGGGCTTGACCGAACACCGCGAATGTCCTGCCAAAGACATCCCATATAGTCCCACGCTTGACCGCCGACAGGATGCCGAGAGGGATTCCTGTGAGCAGAACGAACAAGACCGCGGACAACCCTAATTGCAAACTGGCGGGTGCGAAGCCTGCGACCATCTGCATCACCGGCTTGCCGGTCTTCAGCGAATCGCCGAAATCGCCCTGGAAAAAGCCCTTGCCTATCCAGATGAGATACTGTACTATCACCGGCTTGTCTAGATGGAACCGCTGGCCCCATGCCTCCCACTGCTCAGGCGATACATAGCCCACATTGAGCATCACATTGCGCGGGTCGCCTTGCAGCCTCGAAAGCGCGAACACCACCAGTGTCGCTGCGAGTATCGCAAACACGAGGAATAGTAGTCGCCTCAGTATGAATACTTTCATTGAGTTCGCGCTCCGGAGCAGCTGTGTAATCTGTCATTCCTGTGGAAGCAGGAAACTGTGAGTGAATGGATATATTGCCTTGCGGCGTCCCGCCCTGCCATACAGGAAGCGGGACGCCGCGTCTAATTTTTTCAGTAAGCGGTAAAATTCAATTGTGTCAGGAAGGATTAATTCCTGTTTGCCGGTACGATCGTCTCGAACGAGTTCGGGAGGTCATACGGTGCGAGGATCCAGCTCTCGACCGTGTCCGGGTTGAACCCGATGAGAGCAGGTACTTCTACCGTGCCAGTAGTGAGCGTCATGTCGTATGCCCATTCGAGTATGGCCTCTCGTGAAGCGAGGTTCTCGGCGGCACCCTTCTGCTGAACGCGCGTATCTTCTCTATTCTGCCACCAGCGGTTGTCCTCGAGGCCCGGGTTATAGCCGCCAGCGGGAAGTGGCCAAAGACCGCCGCCCGGCAGCGTACCGCCACCCTCGCCAAGCCTGCCCTGCTTGCTCGTCGGGCCCCAGCGCGTCATCCACGGCACGTGTATCTCGCGGCCCAGCATTGTCGGGCGGCGCGACGAGTACTGCGTGCTGTCTATGTATGGCTCAAGTCCAAGGTTTTCCTTCCATTGTCCAACCACGGCCTCGCACACTTCAAGAGATGTACCGTTACCCTGCGAGCAGAAGAATTCAAACTCGAAGCCAGGCTGCACGCCCGACTCTGCAAGAAATTCCTTTGCCTTGTCCGGGTCGAATGCGTAGGTCCAGCGATCCTTGTACTCAGGATGCGTCTGGTGCAGTGTCTGACCGGGGAATGCCCCACCATATACTGCGCCGCCGTAGCCGCCGGTTACCGATGCCGCGATAAGCTCGCGGTCGATCGCGTATGCCAGTGCCTTGCGGAAAGCCTTAGCCTTTAGCATGGACGGGGTCTCGTAGGAGAACCTATCAGTATCAGTGTAGTCGAAGCCGACCGAGTCGTCAGTGAAGCGTGAATCGAAGCCGTCGAACTCGAAGCTGAAGTTGGCAACCTCGCAGCCTGCGCCAGGTGTGTCCTGAATGGCGGGGGCGCTGCGGTCTATGCCTACGCACTCCAGGCGCGGGTCGCCGATCCACGGATACTTGTCTGAGGGCAGGAAGCCCTTGCGCATAACCGGCTTGCCTGAAAGGTCTTCATCGCCAAGTGTTGAGTTCGCCGGGTACTTGAACGACCACAGGTTACCGGAGAAGTAGTAGAAGTTGCCGTTGATGGAGTCAAGACCCTCGTGGAACTTGAAGCCCTCGTCCTGTAGCCGTCCGACATCCTGAATAGACGCCATAGCGATATCGGCTGCTCCCGTCTGGAGCATTGCGGAACGCTGCTGGGCCTCGTTTGCCTGTATGAATATGATCCTCTGGAACGACGCGCTCTGCTTCCAGTGGTCAACGCGCGCCTCTGCCTCGATGCGCTCTGCCGCCAGCCACTCATGCACCACAAACGCGCCTGAGCCGTGCGGGAATCCAAAGGTCCCATCCTCATTGCCAGCCGCTTCCAACTCATCGTTGTAGCTCTTGGACTGTATCCAGATGGCGTCCTGGCAGATTGAAGAAGCATCCTGCAAGCCGTCCGAGCGGAATGCGCGGTTCTCTGCAACAGCGACATAGTCGCTCTCTGCGCGCCAGGGCTTGTAGTACTCATACGCCTGCGAAGAGTTCGAGTGCGCGGAGTTCGTGTTCTCCGAACCTGCGTCGTTGAACGACCATGCCACGTCCTCTGCGGTTAGCGGTCCAATCCTGACAAGGTCGCCGCCCTCGGCGCGATAAAAGTCGATATCGTCGCGGATAAAGACCCTGATAAGTCCCTGGTTCGCGATATCCGACAGGTCTGCGTCGTCAAAGTTCTCAAGCGCCTTGCCGTCCATCTTCACCGTGCCGCCATCCTTGGACGGAAGCTCCCACTCCCAGCCGGTGGCGACATACCCCGCGTGGCAAGCCTCGCCCACCGCGCGGATCGGGTTGCCCTGGTCGTCATAAGTAGGTTCCCAGCCCAGAAGCGGCTCCTGGAATCCGAAGAAACCATGGAACATCACATCGGGCCATGTGCCCTTCACATTGCGGAACTGCGGCGTGCCCACATTGTCGAACGCCACAGTAATGGTTACCGCCGACTGCTCCGTCGGAATTGCGGGTGCAGGAGTCGGCTGCACCGGAGCTGGCGCCGCTGCCGGTGCAGCTGCCTGTGGCGCAGGTGCCGCGGGTGCTGCCGCTGTCGGGGCTGCGGGCGCAGGTGCTGCTGCGGGCGCCTCTTCCGCGCCGCCGCAAGCCGCCACTGCCATGGCCGCTATTGCGACCAGTCCCAGAAGCCAAAAGGCTTTACTTTTCATCTGTTCCCTCCAAAATGATATGCCTGCGACTATCGCCACCGAACTTTGCTTTAGCCTCTGAAGACCTACCTACAAGGTGATGTCGCGGAAAATTGTCCCATAAGAAATTCCACATTCGGCAACTTCTAATGGTATTCAAGCACATTTGAAAAGTCAATAAATTGTCCCACAGAGGCATATTCCCCATACCCCGCATCATTGACCCCTCCTGCCTCTCTCATCGGCTCAATATTGGCACATTCTTCAATGCCATCGGACCCTTGAACCGTTTATAGATAGGCCATTATAGATAGACCATAGTCCGCACGAATGCTAATATAAACCTATGAACGCACAGCACATCCGCAACTTCTGCATCATCGCCCACATAGATCACGGCAAATCCACGCTCGCCGACCGCCTCATGCAGCAAACCGGCGCAGTTGATGAGCGTGAAATGGTTGAGCAACTACTCGACAGCATGGACCTCGAGCGAGAACGCGGCATCACCATCAAGGCCCAAGCCGTCCGCCTCGCTTACAAGGGCGCGGACGGGCAGGACTACCAGCTCAACCTCATTGACACGCCAGGCCATGTGGACTTCTCCTACGAAGTATCGCGCAGCCTTGCCGCCTGTGAGGGGGCGCTTCTGGTAGTGGACGCCTCTCAGGGCATTCAGGCGCAGACGCTCGCCAATGTCTATCTCGCCCTTGAAAACGACTTGGAGATTATCCCCGTCATCAACAAGATAGACCTTGATGTGGCAGAGCCCGAGCGCGTCGCCCAGGAAGTACAGCAGGCGTTCGGCTTCACCAACGATGAGATAGTCTTCGTCTCCGCCAAGGACGGCACCGGCATTCCCGAAATCCTTGAAGCCATAGTGCAGCGTGTGCCGCCGCCTACCGGCAGCCCTGACTCGCCCCTGCGCGCGCTTATCTTCGACTCCAAGTACGACCCGTACAAAGGCGCGATAGCCTATGTTCGTGTCATGGACGGGCAGGTGCCCTCAGGCAGCCGAGTCAAGATAATGTCCAACAGCAGCGAGAGTGATGTGCTGGAAGTGGGCGTCTTCGCGCCCCAACCGACTCGCATTGAGCGATTAAGCGTCGGCGAAGTCGGATACATAGCAACCGGCCTGAAAAGCGTGGGCGACGCCCCCGTCGGCGACACCGTGACCCTCGCCAGCCCTGCCGCCTCCGAGCCGCTCAAGGGCTATCAGCCGCTCAAGCCTATGGTCTTCGCGGGCCTTTACCCCGCAGACGGCGAAGACTACCTCGATATGCGCGTTGCTCTGGAGAAGCTCCAGCTCAACGATGCCGCGCTCAGCTTCCAGCCCGAAAACTCCGTCGCGCTCGGCTCAGGCTTTCGCTGCGGCTTCCTCGGCTTGCTCCACCTGGATATTGTGCAGGAACGCCTTGAGCGCGAGTACGATCTGAACCTGCTCGCCACATCCCCGAGCGTAGCCTACGAAGTGCTTATGACCGACGGCGAGATATTGCAGATAGACAGCCCTGCGCACCTGCCGGATTCGTCCCGAATAGACGAAATCCAGGAGCCTTGGCTTGATCTCAGCATTATCGCGCCCGCAAACTACATCGGTCCCGTCATTGAACTGGTGCGAACCCGGCGCGGTGAGTATAAGCGCATGGAATACTTGCAGCAGGAAGGCACGCACTCCACGCCGCGCGTACTCATGGAGTTCAACGTCCCCCTCGCCGAGGTGCTCATCGACTTCTACGACAACCTCAAGGCGAGTACCCAGGGCTACGCCTCTATGGACTACTCTTTGTCAGGATATCGCTCAGGCAGGCTCGCCAAGGTGGACATCCTGGTGAACAACGAGCCGGTGGACGCGCTCTCGATTATCACTCACCGCGACAACGCCTACTACCAGGGACGCGAGCTTGTAAAGAAGCTGCGCGAACTGATTCCCAGGCAGCTCTTCGAAGTGCCTGTGCAGGCCGCAATCGGCAGGAAAATCATCGCCCGCGAGACCATCCGTGCGCTGCGCAAGGATGTCCTCGCCAAGTGCTACGGCGGCGATGTAACCCGCAAGCGCAAGCTCCTCCAGAAGCAGGCTGAGGGCAAAAAGCGCATGAAGCGTGTCGGCAGCGTCGAAATCCCGCAGGAAGCCTTCCTCAGCATCCTCAAAGTCAGCCGCTGATTCCAGTTCGTCTTGTCCCCAATTAGTCTTGTCCGTAATTGTAGGCCCGCTAAACTGCCTGGCTGCTAGTGCTCCGCTGCTATCTCCGTTGACACGCCACATCGATGCGCCTACCATGAATCCATGGTCGTGCTAAGCGGGGAGATAGCGGTGCCCTGTACTCGCAATCCGCTCTAGCGAGGCTGAACTCCTCTCGGAGGTTTGTCATTCGGAGCCTCTAACCCCAGTTGGTCGGCGTTGATAGTTGGGTCCTGCGCGGCGGAAAGCCGTGAACCCCGTCAGGTCTGGAAGGAAGCAGCGGTAAGTGGTGTCTTCCGGGTGCCGCAGGGTCGCCTGACTTGAGCCGTCGCTGTGGCTATGCTCTCGGATGGGAATCGAATTGAGGTGCACGACCTGTCCTATACCCTGTTGCTGGTGTGCATAATTGCCGTTCATCTTGTCCCTTCCCTCTTGACGGGCTGAGAGTGGAATGTAAAGCTTGAACAAATAAGGCTTGCTTGTTCTGTCATTCTGAACGCAGCGCAGCGGAGTGAAGAATCTGAAATATATGCACGGCTGGGCTGCCAAGATATCAGATTCCCCTCTATGCTCGGAACAACAAGAAAATGGTTACAAATCAGCGTTTCACTGCTCCCTTCATAATCGAAATGCCGAATACATACCGTTGCCAGCCCTTGACGGGGGAAGGTTGGGGCCTGTCCTGAGCTTGCCGAAGGGATGGGAGTGAAATCGCTATTCCACCATCCGAATAGAAACGCTGACATTTGCTCCGTTCCCTTTGCAGTTGGAGGCATGAACATGGGGAGGCATGAACATGGGATTGTTCAGCGTGGAAGTTAGCATTTCCAACTACGAACGACCAGAGCGCCAAATTACCTTGAAGGCTCTGGTGAATGAGAGCAAGTTTATGAGCGTCCTTCCCTCGTCAGTGTTGCGCGAGTTGAGTGTAACGCCTATTAGTCAGCAAAACATTCGTTTTCCCGACGGTATCGTTAGGCGCACGAATGTCGGGATGGCGCGAGTTCAGGTTGATGATCGAGAAGCCCCTACACAGGTGATATTCGGCGAGGAAGACGCGCAGCCACTCTTGGGAAGATTGACTCTGGGAGGGCTACTGTTGGTCGTTGACTCGATAGAGGAAAAACTTGCGCCAATGGATCTGATTAACGCCTGATATGCGCCGATATAGATGATTCGTCATACCCCCGCCAAAAAATCCCTCGGCCAGAACTTCCTAGTTGATCGCCGCATCGTAACCCGCATCATCGCCGCCGCCGAACTGACGCCCGAAGACGCAGTGCTGGAAATCGGCCCAGGTCGCGGCACCCTCACTCGCCCGCTCGCCGAAAACGCCGCAAGCCTCACCGCCATCGAACTCGACGACGACCTTGCCGCCGCTCTTACCACGGAATTCGCCTCACAACCTCATGTTCGCGTCATCCACGCCGATGCCCGCCATGTCGATATATCCACCATCGCCCCACCGCAGGCTCCTTACAAGCTCATCGCAAACCTGCCGTACTACGCCGCCCAACCCATTGTGCGCCGCTTCCTCGAAGCCGAGCACAAGCCTACCCTGATGGTCATAATGTTGCAGCGCGAGGTCGCCCGCACCATGACTGCTGCACCCGGCGACATGTCGCTGCTCTCCGTAGCAACGCAACTCTATGGCAAGCCACGCATAGTCACTTCCGTACCTCCACGCGCATTCCGTCCCGCGCCCAAAGTAACATCCGCCGTCGTTCGCATCGACGTATTCCCGCAGCCTGCCCTTCCCATCGACTCCATTGACGCCTTCTTTACGCTGGTGCGCGCCGGCTTCTCCGCGCCCCGCAAGCAGATCCACAACTGCTTGCAGCAAGGCCTGTCCATCCCACGCATTGATGCAGAAGCACTGCTGTCTGACGCAGACATTGACGCCAGACGTCGTCCGCAAACACTCAGCCTCCCCGATTGGGGCAGCCTTTACGCTGCTTGGCGCCTGCGCTATCCTGATACGCATGCTGTCCCTGAAGGCGTACGCCAAAATTAACCTCACGTTGGAAGTGCTCGGACGCCGCGACGACGGCTATCACGAGGTCGCAACCATTATGCAGACCATTGACCTGCACGATACCGTGCGTCTCACGCCCGCCGATGACATCACCCTCGCCTGCGATGATCCTAGCCTGCAATCGCCCGATAATCTGGCACACAAAGCGGCTCAATTGTTGCAACAGGAGAGCGGCTACAACGGCGGCGCCCACATCGCCATCGAAAAGGCAATACCCGTGTCAGCAGGACTTGGCGGAGGCAGCAGCGACGCCGCGGCAACCCTCGTCGGCCTCAACGATCTCTGGCAGCTTGGCATGACTCCCGCCCAGCTTGAAACCCTGGCCGCGCAGCTCGGTTCCGACGTGCCCTTCCTATTGCAAGGCGGCACCGCCATCGCGCTCGGCAGAGGAGAGCGCATTCGTCGCCTGCCACCCGCCGATGTGCAGTGGTTTGTATTAGTAACCCCCGATGTGCGGCACACTGGCGAAGTACCCAGCAAGACCGCAGCACTCTACGGCATGTTGACGCCATCCAACCACACCAGAGGCTTCCTGACACGCAAGCTTGAGGCGCGCATACGCGGCGGCGGCGATGTGCCCGCGCAATTCCTGTTCAACGCATTCGACGATGTAGCTTTCGATGCCTACCCCGGATTGGAGAATTGCTGGAATACCTTCGCTGAGCTCGGCGCACGCGAAATCCACCTATCCGGCAGCGGGCCCTCCATCTACGCGCTCATGCCGCGCCGCGAAGTCGGCACCGCCATCCACCTTCTGCTGCGCCACAAGCACGGCATGAACGCGCACCTCGTATCCGCAATCCAGCCTTAGCATGCGGCCATAGAATGCGAAAAAGGGCATTGCGGGATGACGGGAGTTCGTAGCAGGTTAAATAATGTTGCTCGATAGATTCATAGACGGCGCCGTGCTCGGCATGCTGATGGCATCCGTCTTCATTACCGTCTCGATGATCAGCCTGTTCCTCGTGCTGAAGAACCGCCGCGAGCAGATGATGCCTGTAATGGAGAAATACCCGCCCATGACGCTTGCGATGGGCATAGTCGCCGTGTCATACCCGACATGGGCGGTCATTGGCGGCATACTCGCCCTGCTATACCGAGTCAGCCTTGAACAAGCGCCCGGCGCGGGTATCGGTAGCCCCAACATGGCATACACGCTCGCGATCCTTTTCATGGCAATCATGCTCGCAACGCCACTCGCGATCTTATTCCGCCGCATGCTTGTCGGAGTGCTAGGCATCACGGCTCTATTCGTCGCGATTTTTGGCTGGTTCCTTCCCTACTTCGCCACCTGAAGCACTCCAATTGACCCAGCCACACAATCAAGGCTAGAATCCGAAGGGCGGCGTGCATCGCGGGCACTACGCCATCATGCCAATCGACGCGACAACGCAGTAAGAGAGAAAGTATTTGGCAGTATTCGATATGCACCTTCACACTGTTCGCGGCAGCAGCGACAGTGGACTAAGCCCAGCCCAACTGATAGAGGAAGCCCAGCGTATAGGACTTGACGGCGTTTGCCTCACCGAACACTCCGGCGGCTGGGAAGAGCAAGAATTGGCAAGCGTATTCAAGAACTCCGGCCTTACAGTCATCAGGGCACTCGAAGTCAACACCGACATGGGGCACATCCTGGTCTTCGGGCTGCACCGATATATTGACGGTATGCACACCGCTGCAGGCCTCCGCAAGGCTGTTGACGCCGCCGGGGGCGTGATGCTCGCGGCGCATCCCTTTCGTAACTTCTTCAACCGCCCGCCCTACAACGTCAACCTGCTCTTTAAGAATGTCAACGGCAATCGCCCGGATACGGCGACTGCGGCGTCCAAGCATCCACTCTTCGAGCTTGTGGATGATGTGGAGGTCGCCAACGGCAGCAACACCGACCAGGAGAACCTCTTCACCCTCGATGTCGCGCGGCATCTCGGATTCAAGGGCAGCGGCGGCAGCGACGCCCACTCCTCACACGGCATTGGCAAGTGCACTACCATCTTCGATTGCGATATTCGACACGAGTCCGACTTGATAGAAGCGCTCAAGGCAAAGTCGTTCACGCCCGGAGAGGGCTTGCACGTGGGTGAGTTGAAGCCCTTTTATCTGATAAAGGAGGCACGGAGCAAATGAACGCGCCAAAAAGTAACGACGATACTTACAGCGTTTCCATAGAAGTAAAAGATGAGGGCAAGTTGGAATTGCCGGATAGCCTTGTAAAGCGTTTGCGGCCAGGTTCACTCGTTCACATCGTTCTTGCGCCCAACGAATCGAGACGAGATATTGAGAGCCGTGAGTGGGCAAATCTAACGGCGCAGCAGTTTATGGCTGGATACTCGCAAGCCGATTCCATCTACGATACTCTTGACAACTAGATTCAACAGCCGAGAGATTGTCTTAATATCTTTCCCTCTGTCTAACTTGGCAGGTACGATTCGACGTCCGCACTGGTCATTTTGGATAGTGGCGATGATGATATAGTTGTTGCCCGTGTAACTAGTCATGCTGTTCGAGACGATTTCGATGTCGAGATTATAGTATGGCAAGAGGCGGGCTTACTAATTCCCTCAATTGTCAGGACGCACAAATTGGCGACGTTGGGCAAAGTCTTAGTTGAGCGCAGGCTTGGAGTATTGACACTCGGCGATTAGATGCAAGTTCACTCAACCTTAGAGCGGCTATGCAGCAACATCTGACCACAGGCAGGAGGCAAGAAAAATGCAGACAGTCAACCCTATCGCAAACAGATTGCGTCGCGAAGCATCCGAAGACCCCGTTGCATTCTGGGAGCGAGCCGCTGAGGGCCTCCCGTGGTTCCGCAAGTGGGACGAGGTGTTCGACTGGCAGCCGCCCGACTTTCGCTGGTTCAGTGGCGCGAAGACCAACCTCGCCTACAACTGCATCGACCACCATGTCAATCGCGGCTGGGGTGGCCATGCAGCCCTCGTCTATGCTAACGAGCGCGGCGAGCGGCAGGTCTTCACCTACTCACAGCTCAAGCACGAGGTCGAGCGCATAGCCGCTGCATTGCGCGGCATGGGCATACAAAAGGGCGACCGCATCACCATCTACATGCCCATCAGCGCCGAGGCAATCATGCTCATGCTCGCAACGGTTCGCATCGGCGCAATTCACAGCGTCGTCTTCGCGGGCTTCGGCGCGGGCGCGCTCGGCGACCGCATTCAAGCGAGCGGCTCCCGACTCGTCTTCGCCACAGACATCACCTACCGCGCAGGACGCGACATTCCGCTCAAGCACATCGTTGACTCATCCCTCGAAATCGGCGGCGATTCCGTCGAGCACGTCGTGGTGCTCAGGCGGGACCCCGACACCGCCATGACCCCGGAACGCGATGTTGACTGGAACGACTTCCTCGCGCAGGGAGCGGGGCACGACGGCGGTCACGTCGAGATGGAGTCCAACGAACCAGCCTACATCCTCGCCACATCCGGCACCACCGCCAAGCCAAAGCTCGTCGTTCACGCGCACGGCGGCTATCAGGTCGGCATACACAGCATGGGCAAGTGGTGCTTCGCCCTCCGTGACACCGATGTATGGTGGTCAACCTCCGACATCGGCTGGGTCGTAGGCCACTCTTACATCGTCTATGCGCCGCTGCTTGCGGGCGCAACCACCATTGCCTTCGAGGGCGCAATCAACCACCCTACGCCTGATGCCATCTGGCAGATAACCGACGAATTCGGCGTAACCGGCCTGTTCACCTCTCCCACCGCTGTCCGCCTGCTCATGCGCTTCGGCGACGAGGGCAAGCCCAAGACAAAACTGCCTTCGTTGGAGCGCGTCTTCTGCGCCGGAGAAGTGCTGAACCCGCCCGCTTGGGATTGGCTGCAGAACGAGGCGCTCGAAGACAGAATTCCGGTCATCGATCACTACTGGCAGACCGAGACCGGCGGCCCCCTTGTCGGCAACCCATACGGCTTGGCGATGCTCCCTATCAAGCCCGGCTCCAGCAGCACGCCCATGCCCGGCATCGAAGTCGCCATCATGACACCTGAAGGCGAGCCGTGCGCCACTGGAGAGAAGGGCATCCTTGTCATCACGCGACCGTTCCCCAGCCTCACGCCGACCCTCTGGGGAGAACACGACCGCTATGGCGACGACTACTGGGGCCGCATTCCGAACCAGCAGGTCTATTTCACCGGCGACTCGGCGCACATGGACGAGGACGGCTATATCTGGTTCGCCGGCCGCGCCGATGAAATCATCAAGATTGCAGCCCACCGCCTCGGCACTATCGAGGTCGAATCCGCGTTCCTCACACATCCCGCAGTCGCGGAAGCAGGCGTAACCGGTCGCCCTGACGAACTGCGCGGCGAGGTCATATCAGCGTTTGTAGTACTGAGGAACGACTACTCTCCCTCCGATGAACTCAAGGGAGAACTGCTTCAGGCAGTGCGCCGCGAGCTTGGCCCCATAGCCGTCATCGGTGAGATAAACTTCGTTGACCTGCTCCCCAAGACCCGCAGCGGCAAGATAATGCGCCGCGTCTTCAAGGCAGTCGTCCTCGATCAGGACCCCGGCGACATCACCACCATCGAAGAAGAAGGCTCAGTCGAAGAAGCCCGCCAAGCCTGGCAGCAAATGCGCGCAAGCATCCGCAGCAACGAATAGCAACGACAGCAATACAAAAGGGAAAGGGGCTGACTCAGATTACGCCAGCCCCTCTTTCTATCCAATCCATCTCGTCTATACTGTCAGCTCCCCGTCACACCAGCGCCGCCGCCTCTGTCGCCTCTTCGATCGCCCTCTTCACTTTTCCCCGCAGATATTTCCGCGCCGTCTGCATCCTATCCAGCAGCTCGTCCAGCGGCACCCAAACACACAGGTCGATGTTCTCCGACAGGTCCGGCATCAGCCTGTCCTCAAGCGTACCGGCGTAGTCCATCAGGAACCAGTCAACGGTCTTGTTCACCGCCTTGCTGGAATAGTAAGTGATGTAGCTTGACCGGCAAAGCGGTCGTCGAATCGTCAGCAGTTCCTTGTCCAGTCCCGTCTCCTCCGCCACCTCGCGCAGGGCGCACTTCTCCACCCTTTCCCTCTTCTTGCGCTTCCCCTTCGGGATGTCCCACTGCCCGTGCTTGCGAATTAGTAATACATGGCCGCCGCAGAGGACAATCCCCCCGGCGGCGGCCATCTGTGGCAGTTCGCTGCTAGACATGTATCATTATCCGTTCAAGCACTGATACCTGATCCGGCGTCATTTCCCTGAACAGCACCCCGTCAACCACCACATTTCGCGGCCTGCCGTTGCGGTCCGCTCCCGCCTCGATTGCCTTCAGGTTCAGGTCTTTGCCCTCGTACTCGAAGCCGCTCAGGATGTAATGTATCGTATTCAGCCTTGCCTGCTGCTTATTGTCGGAGTCGATAATCACCCAAGGCGCGTAGTCCGTCGATGTAACCGCGAACATGCGCTCCTTGAAGTATGTCAGCATCTGCCACCGCTCCGCAACCCTGCGGTCGGTCGGCGAATACTTCCAGTACTGCAAGTCGCTGTCCTGCCGTATCCGAAAGCGCAGGTCCTGCGCCTCCTTCGACACCGACAGGTATATCTTCAGCAACGACACGCCCTCGTCCAGCAAGCGCCGCTCCCAATCGTTCACATGCGTCATGAAGTAGCTGTACTGCCGCATCGAGCAGAACCCAAGAGCAGGCTGCACGATTGCCCGCGAGTACCACGAGCGGTCGAAAATCGTGATATTCCCCTCTTCGGGCATCAGCTTATAGTAAGTCCCAAGCCAGTTCCGCATCTGCTTCGGAGTCGGCACGCCCTGAGAAATCACATTCGCCAACCTCGGATTCAGGTAATGCGTAATCCCCGAAGCCGTCGAACCCTTGCCCGCCGCGTCTCGCCCCTCCAGCACCACCGCCACGCGCTTCCCAGTTTGCACCGCCCACTCCTGCATCATAAGCAGTTGCAGACGCAATTCCCGAAGCTCCGCCCGGTACGCGCTATAATTCACAACCCGAAACGCCTCGACATCATACTGCCGCGCCTCCGTATGCGGCAGTATCCCGTTTCTCGTATGCGTATAGTGGTTCGCCTGCGTCATAGCATTTGAGCCCGAAACCTGCTCAGTCTGGCAGATCGTTCATCAATTCGATGAATTTGTTCCAGTTCAATTTCTTTCCATTCTGAGGCTGGGTCTGTCCTTGGCACCAAATAAGCCTTGTTTTTGTAAGCACCAAGTCGCCACAGTGTTCTCCGGAATTATCACGTACCTCAAATTCAATGCCACTATTTTTCACTTCCATGTTCACGTTAAATTTCTTGATAGCGACTCTCATTTTCAGCAACCTTTCTCGTGAGTTTATGTGTTCCGCAGATACCACCTAACGCCCGCAATTATAGCCAGCGGCGCAACCACAAACAACAGGTTCGCCGCCCCCGTTTCCACAGGCACCACGCCCGCCACCCGACGGAGAATCCGTATCACTCTTCGCTCAGCCGCTTGATCGGATACCTTGGGAACCGTCTGTTCCACGATTCGAGATTGAAGGTAGCACACCCGCTCACGAGCGGACGAATCCACGGATTCGAACTAGGACCGTAAACGGGAATCTCGCGACGAAGTGCGTCGGTTCTGGCAGATAAGTCTCTTGCGTTCAAGTCTTCAACCGCAATCAAGACAAAATAATAGACTGGTTTATCCGCTCTTCCGGACGCCCACTCGTAGAGAAATGAATCGCGAAACTTGTACTTCAAGTCATCATCAAGTTTGCCACGCTTGAGATTTGCAACAAACTCAGTTCGTCTCTCTTCTGTCGCACTAGGGTGTTGAGGATCCTTGAATTCAATGAATAAGTACCTGTCGTCGAACTCAACAATGAAGTCCACCGCTTTCATGCAATGGGACAGCCCGTACTCATCGTCAAATTTCCGCCCACTGTTCGCATCATCAAACTCTACTTGCAAATCCCCTTCCGTCAAAAGCGTCATCTGCCGAAGTCTCCTAGGCTGCGCTCGATCTGACGGTCATAAATTTCTTCAAATGCCTCTTCGATAGCGTTGGGATGTATATCGAGGTATCTACGTGCCGTATTGCACGCTATCTCACCAGTATCCTCATCGTGATAAAGAGAATGAAACTCCACCTCGTCGCCTTCACGCATCCGAAGTTCGAGCTCCTTCAATATCCCATAATCGTGTGTAGCAAAGAATATCTGAACACCACCGCGCTGCAACTCCAGCAGCACATCCATAACCACACCGTACATCTTCGGGTTAAGGTTCGTCTCAGGCTCATCCCAAAACAACACGGAGCCTTTCCGCAAACTGCCGTTTCTTACCAGAAGCCACAGTAGTCCTAGCTTACGCATTCCCTCAGCAAGTAAAGTGAATTCTATATCGTGCTGCTCGCCAGTCAGAAAGAACTCTTCGCTCTTAACAATGACCTCGCCACCCATGGCTTTTTCAAGGCGCCCAAGCAAACGCTTTGTAGTGGGTTCTAAGGGTTCCCGCAATGGTGGCAAATATGCGCGGTCGAGGATATCTTTGTAAACTTCTTCGAAGTGTACTTCTCGCTGTGCGTAGAGCGAGCGGAAGCCTGGGGCATTTGAGAGCATCTCTTTTACCGGTATATATGTGCTCCGGATTGGAGAATCCAGCCAATTGTCGCGACTTGACCTTGAACCAGACACTGTCACAGTAGAAAAAGAATTGGATAATGCCTTTATCGAAACTGCGATATCTAGTGGTAGCCCATTGCGGAACAATTCTACCTTGGATTCGACGCCCATTGCAGAGTTCCTGACTAGTCGCGCAAACGACCGCATTGATGGTAAGAATACTTCCGTCAATTTCTCCACAAACGCCGTAGCAGGTGCACTCTCGGGTGAGACAATTGCTCTAGAAACCTCGCACGCCGCATAGCACACCTTCATGAGATGTGTCTTGCCCGTGCCATTCGCCCCCACCAGCACATTGATACCCGGCGAAAGTTCCATGTCCAAGTCAGAAAAGGCTGTGAAGTTCTTAAGTCGCACTCTTGTCAGAGTCATAAGATCCACATCCCCCTACCTGAACTGCAACTCCCGCTTCGGGTTCTCCAGGTCCAGCCAGTCCGCGTCCACCGCGACCGACTCCTTCTGATATATCTGCAAGCGGTGGCGGCTCGTATCCGTGATAATGATGCGGTCCTCCGAATCCACCTGCACAGAGTTCGGACGCCACAGGCTCCGCTCAGGCTCCAGCGTCGCTCGATGCCGCTCCCGCGCGAAGTCCGGGCTGCCCAGGATAATCTCCAGACCCCACTTCGACAGCGTCGCATCCCCCGTGAACTTCAACTGATACACGCCCTTCGGATCGAACACCTGCACTCGGTCATTCCCCCAGTCCGCCACATATATGTCGCCGCCTCGGTCAACCGACACCCCCGATGGCCTGCGGAACTGCCCGTTGCCATCACCCGCCTCACCGAACTCCATGATGAACTCGCCGTCCGCCGTAAACTTCTGCACGCGGTTGTTGCCCCAGTCGGACACATACACATTGCCTTCGCCATCCAGCGTGATGCCCCAGGGCATGTTGAATTCACCCTCGCCGCTGCCGTGCGTGCCGAAAGTCATGATGAATTTGCCGTCGGAAGAAAACTTCTGAACGCGATGGTTCCCTGCGTCCGCGAGGTACATGTTATCCTCGTTGTCGAGCACAATGCCCGTCGGCTCCTTGAACTCACCGCGCTCACTGCCGTACCTGCCCCACCGCGTGAGAAGTGTGCCCGACTCGTCGTACACATTGACCTTCTGCGTGTGCTGCTCGGTGATATACACCCTGTCCGCGCTGTCTATGGCAATGCCACCCGGCCAGCGAAGCTGCCCATCGCCGCCTATGCCGGGAGTGCCGAACTCGCCGTGGAAGTTCTCGTCGATGTCTATGATGGTTACGCGAGGCGTGGTCTCTGCTCGTCCAGCGACATAAATCATCCCCTTCGAGTTAAACGCCGTATCCACCGGCAGCTCGAAGCTCCGTCCCCCAAGCACGCCGTGCGACCCTATCGTCTTCAGATAGTGATGTCCCACCCGAATATAGACCTGCTGCTTCGTCTTTCCTGTCGTCGTCATAGTTCACCCGCCAGTTCTCAATATCAGCGTTGCCAGCGCTATGAAGCCGCCTACTTGGAGTGTGAGTAGTGTGAGAAACATCCGCCACATGTTGCTGTTCAACTCATCAAGCCTGTGATTAAGGTCGTCAAATCGCCTCTCCCAGACTTCGGAACCTCCCTCAAGTCTGCTAACGCGCTCTTCCGTAGTAGTCGTCATAGTTCACCTACGCCGTCTGCAAGAACGAAATCTGCTCGTAAGTCCCATCAACAATCGGCACGGCGTCCAGCCCCAGCCACTGGTCGAGGATGCTGGAATACAGCCCGCGATAGTCGTAGTTGAATCGCAGGTCGCCATCAACCTGCATCTCCGGCGCCAGCGACGGGTACTCCGCGTACATACCGCCCTTCACCCGGTCGCCGATCAGGAACGAGCCGCCGCCTGAGCCGTGGTCCGTGCCGTTGCCGTTGTCCCGCACGCGCCGCCCGAACTCCGTGAACACCAGCATCACCACATTCTCCGATGCGTCGTGCTCACGCAGGTCCGCGAAGAAGTCCGAAATCGCGCCGGACACATCCAGCCAAAGCTTGTTCTGCGTCTCCACCTCGTTCGCATGCACATCGAACCCACCGTACTGCGTGTAGAACACCCGCGTCCCCAGGTCGGCCAAATGCACCTGTGCCACGCCCTTCAGCGCCTCTGCGATGGAATTGTCCGCGTACTCGATGGTCGAGGAGTAGCGCTCCGGCGCGACCCTGATGATGTCTGCGCCCTTCATCGCGTCCAGCCCCGTCTGCCGGATATAGTCGTTTACGGGCCCGCTGCCGATTGCCTGCCCATATATCTTCTGGAACACATCCAGCGCCGCGCTCCGCTGCGATTCCACCTCCATGCCACTCAGCAGCCCGTACGACTCAAGCTGCGACACCGACGTTACCGGCACGCCCGGCATTACCATCGCGCGCGGCAGCCCGTTCCCGAAGTTCACTGCCGTCAGCACATTTTCCTTGTTAGGGTCCAGATCGCGCACCGCCCTGCCAAGCCACCCCTCCGTCGCCACCTTGTCCGGCTCGCATGTGTGCCAGATGTCCATCGAGCGAAAGTGCGATCGGTTCGGGTTCGGATACCCCACGCCCGCCACAATCGCCATGTCGCCCGCATCCCACATCGGCTTGATAGCCCCCAGGTGCGGATGGAAGCCGAACTTGTCGTCTATCGGCAGCACCCTGTCCTCCGGCACATTCACCGTCTGTCGGAAGTCATAATACAGCGGATTGCCGTAAGGCACGACCGTGTGCATAAAATCATTCCCGCCGCTCAACTGCAGCACAACCAGAACCGTATCCTTCTCTTGCGTCGCCATGTTTTCGTCCTCCGTATCATGTCCCTTCCCCCTTGATGGGGGAAGGTTAGGATGGGGGTGAAAATCCCGTCCATCCTGTCTATCAATGTTAGTTCCAGTCCCTTGGCAGACTATTCCGACTGATACTCCGGCGTAGCCACGATGAGCTGCATCATCTCCGTCGCTCGCCCATCGAACCTGCCTCGATCCTCCGCCGTGTCCGCTCGCAGCGCCCCATTGCCCGCAACATGCTGCATCAGAGCATCATGCGTGTCCGATTCCAGCTCGATATTGCCCATCAGACGCAGGCAGCCGTCCACTAAGCCTCTAGGCGACATACTCGCCTCATCGGTTGCGAGGCGGTCCAATATGAGCCGCACCCCAGGCATGTCGGCATCACCCACCTGCTCAGCCGCGAAGTTCACTCGCTGCACCAGCGCGCCGCTGTCAATCCACTCCTTGCCCGTGTGCCACCCCTCCACGCTCGGCGGATTGAACACCTGCTGACCCATGAAACCAACCGCATTAGCAAGTCCTGTCAGCCCATGCTTCGGGAATGTGCCCATCTCCATATTGTAGTCGCCCGTAATTCGCACCGTATTGGATACAAGCTCCAAAGGGCTCTTCACCTTCTTGAAGCGCGCCTCCTTGAAGAAGTCCGACTTGAACAGCGTCTCCAGAACCGGGCGCATCTCATAGCCCGAATCGATATACGCCTGTGCCAGCGTATTCACCGCGTCCGGGTCGTTGGGCGGCGTGTAGGGCCACGCCGGCACCTGCGGCTCATCCGCCACGAAGAAGTTGTACAGGTGCCTCCCGATAAACTGCCCCGCCGCAGGCTGCTTCACGATGATGTCTATAATGTCCTCACCGTTGAAGTTCCCCGTCTCGCCGAGGAACGTCTTCTCGCTATCGTCGTGGTCCCACTCTCGATACTCGAAGCTTGGATGATAGAACAGGTGCGGCACGCGCGGCAGCGGGTCGGTGTATGTCCACCCCGTGAACGCACGAGCCGCCGTCTTCACATCGTCCTCGGTGTAGTTGCCGATGCCCATCGAGAACAGCTCCATCAGTTCGCGCCCATAGTTCTCGTTAGGCGTGCCGTCGTGGTTGTCGCAGTTGTCCAGCCAGTAAATCATTGCCGGGTCTTTGGAAATCTGAAGCAGCAGTTCGCGGAAGTTCCCCATCGCATGAGCATGCAGCATCTCGTAGTGACGCCACATTGCCGTCCCGGAGTTAAGCTTCGAGAATCCTGTGGCCAGAACGCAATGCCAGAACAGCGTCATCTTCTCTTCCAGCGGCCGGCGCGTGTTCAGAATGCGGTACAGCCAGCGACTCGCAGGCCCCACGAACCCCTGCGGATCCACATGCATCGGCGTGAACCGTAGCGTGATGTCGTCATCCGTCTCCGGCTCGCCCACCGGATTCAGAAGCCAGTCAACAGTCACGTCATACCCCTGTTCCGCCAGCGCCTCAATCTCATCGTAACGCGCCCCAAAACCAGCGCGCCTCATCAGGTGCGCTATCAAAGCAGTATCATTCGTTGACATACGCCACTCCTTAAATCTCTTGATGTCTGTACAACCCACTTCAAAGCCCTGCGCGGCAACTCAATTATGCAGTCCCGCAATACAAAGTATCTCACTCATTTCCCCTCGCATTTTAACCCACATCCAACCCCAGCACAACGCGCCCGCCCCTCGCAGTAAACCCTTTCACTCTAGATGGAAAGGCACATCCATCCAGTACCTTACCCTAGAGGAGGAAGGTTATGAAGGAGGCAAAGCCGACATACACGCTCCATCCCACCAACTATAGGTCTGATCCCCACCCCGTACAATGTATTTGCTAAAATCTATACACACGCGCCAAGCACTGATTCTGTTTCCCTCACTCAACTGCGCTTCGTTTCAGACCGCAGAAGGCCAGAAGACTAGCGGCGACTTTTGAAATCGTCTCTTATAATAATATGGTGATTCGACTAGATGATGAAAGACAGGGTTAGCGTCATTGAATAAACAAGCAGAATTTTTGCTGTTCAGGCAAATACGAAACGTTCGCGAGCGAGTTGAGCAAAATCCAATCACACCTGACCTAGTGCCCGCATATAACGCCATGCAGGTCGGAGACTTCGTAGAGCAAACCCACGTTGCAATCGACAAGGGCCTTAAGTGGGCTATCGCAAAGGCAGGCGGACACCCCAGACAGACCCACTCCTTGCAGGCTTTGTTGCAGGACTTGAGCGCCTTAGATGATGGTCAAATATTCCTTGACTATCTCAGAGAATGTTTCATCGCTGCCCGGAAGTTTTACTGCATAGATATATCCCGCCCCGAATTCAGGCACATCAAGACATTCGACAGTTACATCAATAGAGTTGGAGGCAAGAAAGTCTATGATGAAGCACGATACAGCACCTTGAACGCTGTGTCTGAAGGAGATTTTTCATCAGGCTCATTCTCACCTGAAGCTCTCCGCTATGTCTTCCCACAGGCGCATATCGAGATACTACGAGCACTAGAACGCTTGGAGTTATACGCTTCGAGGCAGGAAAACCACTCGGACAAGGACAATGTCATTGCTCGCGTTGAGAGAGAAGTCTTTCATCAAATTATCGATTCACTGAACGACTATTCGGCTATTGAGGGTGGAGAAATACTTGAGGTATTTGAGGCATGGAATGAAGACATTGATTGCTATGTCGATGATCTGGAATTCGCGGTACGGAGCAATTTCGGTGTGGTTTCCTGTGGTGACATGGGGGATGTCTTAAGGATTGCATATACGAAATTGTTGAATTCAAAAGACCCGGCTGTTAAGTATCGCATGGATACATTCACGTACCTAGAGAAAGACTCGCAAGTTGCTCTTGAAGGCATTGATTTAGAACAATGCCTGATCCAAGTCAATAAGTCTGAAGACTTCATGGAGGTATGCTCACCTAGCGGAGAACATATAGGATTTGTCAATCGACATTTCGACGGTTCTTGGTCTGCTGATGCAACTGTTACTGCTAAGTTGCGGTTTGTTGCGTGGGAAAGAAATGATGCCGTTTGGCTTTTGCTGCACTTGGGCGTCTGGCCTTGTGACTTTGTAATCAACGGCGTCGCACGACAGCATTTGCTGATTGGGCGCGGACATGGGGCTATTGATTTCGGCACATCGTGGGGAACAGAACCAGACGATTACATTGCAAAGCAATGTTATGAGTTAAAGTTTTGGAATAATACGCATGGGTTGAAGGTTGGAGATAGGATTGCGGTAAATGCCGTTGAATCCGCCGAATGGCAAGAGTATCAGGGTTGGAGGCGAAAATACCCAATTGGAGAAATTTTCTTTGGAGATGTTTCGGAAGTCAACGGGCATGAAGTCAAAATATTTGCTGAGGGTCCCATCGTAACAAAACTCACGCTGGAGGAATTTCTGTCGAAGCATGCTGCTCCCGACTTTTTCTAGCATAGACGCAGAAAGACGAGTCTGTCACCATGCCTTTCCGGTAAGTACCAGTCGAACCTAAACTCGCCTCGCTCACCCCTACTTTCGCTATGCAAACCACCCGCGCGGTGTTATAGTCGCTGGGTTAGAACATAACTGAGATAATGAGACACGGCTGGCGAGCGAAGGGAGATTCAAACGCCATGAAGCTAGGCGCTCTTGCACCCTTGGTCACTACGCCCGAGCGTCGCGCCGTTCTCATCGCCCTCTCATCCGCATACATGCTCGTGCAGCTCTCCAGTCTGCCCGTTGCGCTGTCTCTGCCCACCCTCGCCAGACACTTCGACCGCGGTGTTGCCGATGCCGCGTGGATGGTCGTCATTTACCTCCTCACGCTTGGCGCTTTCGTCATGCTGGGCGCAAGGCTCGGCGACAGGTACGGGCACGCCCGCGTCTTCTTCATCGGCCTTGTGCTATCCACGCTCGGCTCCATTCTCATAGCCGTATCCTCATCCCTCTTGCAGGTCATTATCTGGCGCGGACTCACCGGCATAGGTTCCGCCCTCATCATGGGCAACGCCAACGCCATCCTCGCAGCCGCATTCCCGCCCGAAGAGCGCGGCAGGGCGTTCTCCGTCCCCATAGTGGGCGCGCGCTTCGGAACGCTTATCGGTCTCGCGCTATTCGCGCTGTTCCTTCAATACCTCAGCTGGCGGCTTGTATTCCTGACTTTCGTACCGATGGGCATCATCGCCATCGCCGTTTCTAGGCCGATGCTCCTCATGCTGAAGGACGAGCCGCGCACAAACACTGCCCCGGTTGACATCCCCGGCGGCATTATGCTCGTCATAACTTCCGTCATCTTCCTCCTTGCGGGCGCGCACCTGCACGGCGGCGAAGAGTCATACACAAGCCCTCAAGGCTCCATGTATCACATCGGAATGTACGCGCTCTCCTTCGTGCTTCTTGGCGCCTTCATACTCCTTGAGCGCCGTATGAGCAACCCCCTCGTGGACTTGCAGCACTTCAGGCACAAGTATTTCTCCCTGTCTCTCGTCTCCAATGTAACCTTCCACTTCTCCATGCTGGCAACCATGACCCTCGTGCCCATCATAGTGGAGCTTGGCTACAACAAAAGTCCGATCTGGGTGCCGCTCGTGCTGCTCCCCAACCAGATTATCGGCCTCGTAATGACATTCACCGCCGGCTGGATTTACGACAAGTACCAGCCCAAGTTCCTGCGACCCGCCTCGATGGTCAGCATAGCCACCGGCTTCCTGCTGCTTGGCGTCTTCATCGGCGGCGTCTCCGTAGGAGGCTTGTCGCTCGGCGGCTTGGACATACCGGCAGTATCCATTGGCGGTGGCGTACCCATCTGGTACATTCCGTTGCTCATGCTGCCAATATCATTCGGCACAGCCTTCTTCAACCCGGTCAACAACGCTATGATAATGAGTTCGCTACCCATGCGTCATCGAGGCTTCGCATCCGGCATGCTCGAAACCACTCGTGAACTCGGACACGCCATGGGCTCGACCGTATCCGCCACCGCGCTCGCTATGGTGCTTCCCGCCGGTATCGCTCTTCTTACTGCTGAGCAGGTTGCCCCCTTCTACCTCCAAGGTTTCAAGACCGCCGCGATGCTGGTCGTCCTGACCATGCTCACAGGCGGCATAATCGCCATGTTCCACAAGCCATACACCGAAACCCAGGCAGAGGCCGCTCCCGCCCCAGCCCCCGCAGGCGACGATTAGTTGTCACTCTTCCTTCTAAAGGAGGGAGGGATAGAGCCTGCCCTGAGCGCAGCCGAGGGGATGGGGAAATTGCCAAAGCGATGTGTGCTAGAATTCGTTCGTCCTGAGCCTGTCGAAGGAACCAAAAACTTACATACTGACTAACTGAAAAACCAAATGACTACCGACAACGAAGATCTCGCCATACATATAGAAGACGTCAGCCGCTGGCATCCCCCGCCCGGCCAGACTGGGCATGGCGTACTGCTCCATACCACGCGCGGCGACATCCACATCCTTGTTCATAACAGCGCCGATCCCGAACATCGCACAACAAAGGCGATACTCTACGTCT
The DNA here is from genome assembly GCA_965225795.1 of Dehalococcoidia bacterium. Taxonomy (GTDB): domain Bacteria; phylum Chloroflexota; class Dehalococcoidia; order Lucifugimonadales; family JADFKI01; genus Bin90. The sequence goes on from OZ245324.1 coordinate 235,303, forward strand.
GGGGCGCGCGCGGCGGCTTCGACGGTCCCGCAAACGGCATCTACGGCAGGCTCGCGGAAGAGCTGAAGGACGAAATCACCTCCATCCGCATCGACTACCGCCTGCCCAACGTCATGACCGAGTGTGTCCTCGACACCATGGCAGGCTTGTCATTCCTCAGCGCCACTGGACATACTGACGTCGCCCTCGTCGGCCACTCATTCGGCGGCGCAGTCGTCATAGCCGCCGCCCCCTTCAGCCCGATGGTGAAGGCAGTCGCTGCCCTTTCTTCCCAGACATACGGCGCGTCAAACGCCGGCGCGGTTTCACCTCGCCCACTGCTGCTCGTTCACGGCGGCGCCGATACGCGTCTGCCGCCGAGCTGCTCCGAGCAGATCTACGATTGGGCCAACGAGCCGAAGGAAATGGTCATAATTCCCGGCGCAGAGCACGGTCTGGCCGAATGCGACGACGAACTTCAAGCCATGCTCAAAGGCTGGCTCGTTGACAGGCTTGATGGCGCAAACACAGAAGCCTGACCCCCGCATTTACAGACATCACGCTCAGCGATATACTCTCTTGGCATCGGCATTCACTCAATTGCCGCCTTAGAATAATCGCCAATTAACATGGCAAACTAACATCGCCAGTTAACATGGCAAGCTAACATCGCCAATTTACATCGATAAAAGGAAGGACAGAATACATGGGTGACCTTGACGGAAAAGTCGCAATCGTAACTGGCGCAGGGCGCCTCAGAGGCATTGGCAGGGCAGCAGCCGTAGAACTCGCCCGCATGGGCGCGGATGTCGTCGTTACCGGCACCGGACGCAGCCCGGACCGCTACCCTCCCGATGAGAAGGCAGTCGGTTGGCGCGACGTCGAAAGCACCGCAGACCAGGTACGCGAGCAGGGCACGCGCGCCCTCACGCTCACGGTCGATGTCTCCAGCGCCGACGATATACAGATGATGATCGACCGAACCATTGAAGAGTTCGGAAGGCTTGATGTGCTCATCAACAACGCCGCCTATGCCCGAGGCCCGGACCGCGTGCCCATCCTCGATCTGCCACAGGAAATCTTCCAGCGCGTCGTGGACATCAAGATAACCGGCACATATCTCTGCACCAAGGCGGCAATTCCGCACCTGATTGAAGCAGGCGGAGGCAAGATTGTTAATATCTCCTCAACCGCAGGAAAGCGCGGCAGCGCCAACACGCTCGCCTACAACGCTTCCAACTTCGCGCTGGTCGGCATGACCCAGTCCATGGCGCACGAGCTTGGACCGCACGGCATCAATGTCAACTGCGTCTGCCCCGGCGCGGTAGATACTCACCGCATGGACGACATCCCCCGCGAAAGCCGCTGGATCGAGATGGCAGCAAACACGCCAATCCGCAGGAACGGCACCGACGACGAGGTGGGCGCATTCATCGCATATCTCTGCTCCGACGCCGCAGCCTGGATTCACGGCCAGTCCATCAACATCAACGGCGGCTCCGTAATGGAACACTAGGCTCTGTTGACACGTGTTGATGTGAGACATATTGTCCCTTCCCCCTTGATGGGGGAAGGTTAGGATGGGGGTGATGGCGATTAGGTTCAACATCTATCCCTCTCATCTCCTCTGGGAGAAGGGACTTCTGAACGCAGCACATATTCATTCTGTCATTCTGAACACAGCGCTCTTTCACTGTCATTCTGAACGCAGCGCAGCGGAGTGAAGAATCTGAAATCATTGCCACTACGCCATTCACAGACTTCAGATTCTTCGTTGCGCTCGGAATGACGGGGGACAAATGGGAAATGTCCACACAACCTATTCTGTCATTCCGAACGCAGCCCAGCTTATTCTGTCATTCTGAACAAAGCGCATGTTTTTTTCTGTCATTCTGAACGCAGCGTCCCTTCACTGTCATTCTAAACGCAGCGCAGCGGAGTGAAGAATCTGAAATCATTGCCACTACGCCATTCACAGACTTCAGATTCTTCGCTGCGCTCGGAATGACAGGGGACAAATGGGAAATGTCCACACAACCTATTCTGTCATTCTGAACAAAGCGCCTGTTTTTTTCTGTCATTCTGAACACAGCGCTCTTTCACTGTCATTCTGAACGCAGCGCAGCGGAGTGAAGAATCTAAAATCATTGCGAATACATCATTCACAGACTTCAGATTTCCTGCTGCACTCGGATTAACACCGGGGAATCGCTCGGAGTAACAAGTGGAAAACTCCAACAAGGCGCTGCTTATCGTCGATGTTCAGAACGGCTTCGTCAACGACGCTACCCGCCACATCGTGCCCAAAGTCGAGGCGCTTCAGAAGCAGTACGCGCATGTCTATGCCACCCGCTTCATAAACACAGAGGGTTCTCCATACCGAAAGTTCCTCGATTGGCACCGCTTTTACGCATCCTCCGACGACGTCCCCCTCGCCTTCCAGCCTGTTGATGGTGTGGTGGTCATCGACAAGCACATCTACACATGCGTCACTCCAGCCTTTCTTGAGGATCTGCGCAGCAAAGGCATCGAGGAAGTCGCAATCTGCGGCATTGACACCGACGCCTGCGTCTCAGCCTGCGCAATTGGCCTCTTCGAGAACGGCATAAGGCCCATCCTGCTCTCCGAAGCCTGCGCCAGCCACGCCGGCCCCGAATACCACCAGGCCGCCCTCCGCATACTCCCGCGCCTCATCGGAAAGAACCAGATAGTATGACAACACCCCCCGCAGACTCCAATTCTCCGGACACCAATCCACGATCGCCCACAATCGAAGCCGCCAAATGCGAAGCCGGACTGCGGCGCGTGCTGGCTTATATCTGCGCCCAACGCCATCGCAGGCTGATTGCGTTCGCCGCCGTTTTCCTGCTCATATATTCCCTCATCCGAATCCTCGTATCATTCGTGATATCCGTGCCATTTGGCCTGTTCATAGGATTTATCATTTCTCAAGACATTCCCATATCCGCGGAAATGCTCGGTCTGCTGCAATCCCTAACGAGCCTCATACCTTCGCTGATTGTCACCTCCTTGATATTCATGCGGCTGAGGAGAACTTACCTGAGCTACATTCAGCCCCAACAACTCGCTGGCAAGTTCGATACCGATTGAACGAGCACTCACCCCGATCAAACCGAAGAGCAACTCCCTCTCCTGACCCGCCCGTAAGGAATGCTTGATGACCGGTTCCGCAGACAGATTTGACTCTGTGGATTCCGCTCCCCAATCGCTGCAAAGCGAATGCGCCGAGTGTGAAGCTCGCCTACGGCACGTTCTGGCATACATCATCGAGAAACGCCGCCGCAGGTGGACTGCATCCGCCGCTGTCTTTCTGCTCATCTACTATGTCTCCTCAATCCCTTTCGATTCCTTGTACTCACTCGCGTTTGATGTATTAGAGCTAGGCGGTATTGGCTACAACGGCATTTTCAGTCCTGGGATGCTCGTTCTGGTAATATTGACAACGACATTCCTGCCACCCCTCGTAATCACGCTCCTCTTATTCTCGCGCCTGAGAAAAATATACAGAGGTTACTGACCAATCAATCGCTTTGGAGTGAAAACCATGCCCGAACTTGATGGCCCAGAACTCAATGGCAAAGTAGCAATAGTTACCGGCGCGGGCCGTCTGCGCGGAATCGGCAGAGGCGCGGCAGTCGCGTTCGCCCGGCTCGGCGCGAATGTCGTCGTAACCGGCACAGGACGCAGCCCCGACCGTTACCCGCCCGATGAGAAAGCCGTCGGCTGGTGCGACATCGAAAGCACCGCCGAGCAGGTCCGCGCTGAAGGCACACGCGCCCTGCCCCTAGTCGTCGATGTCGCCGACGCCGCCAGCGTACAGCAGATGGTCGAGCGCACCATCGCGGAATTCGGCAGAATAGACATCCTTGTCAACAACGCCGCATACGCCCGAGGCCCCGACCGCGTTCCCATCACCGAAGTCCCGCAGCACATCTTCCAGAGGGTTCTCGACGTCAAGATAACAGGCACATACCTCTGCACAAAGGCAGTCATAGAGCCGATGATAGCGCAGGGCGGAGGCAAGATAGTAAATATATCCTCTGGCGCGGGCAAGACAAGCAGCGCCAACAACCTCGCCTATACCGCCGCCTGCTTCGCGCAAGTCGGCATGACCCAGTCCATGGCTGACGAACTCGGACCGCACAACATCAACGTCAACTGTATATGCCCCGGCGCAGTCGATACCTCACGCGTTGACGACGTGGGCAGGGGAGAAGCGTGGCAGTCGATAGCCGACAACCTGCCCATCCGCAGGACCGGCACAGACGAAGAAGTTGGCGCATTCGTCGCCTACCTATGCACCGAAGCCGCATCCTGGATTCACGGCCAGTCCATCAACATCGACGGCGGCGGCATGATGGCCCACTAGGCTCTGCTGACACGTGTTGATGTGAGCCATATTGTCCCTTCCCCCTCGATGGGCGAAGGTTAGAGCCTGCCCTGAGCCTGCCGAAGGGATGGCGGTGAACTCGAAATCAAGCAAAATGTTGAATGCAACACCAACACCTTTCGGCAATACAGACCACTAGGCACTGATGGCATCTGATACACAAAGCGTTTCAGACCTGAAAAGTAGGTTTGCTCTGTCATTCTAAACGCAGCGCATATCTATTCTGTCATTCTGAACGCAGCGCAGCGGAGTGAAGAATCTAAAAGTCGTCGCACATACGCCATTCACAGACTTCAGATTCCCGCCTCGCTCGGAATGACAGCGCACAAATGGCAAACGTCCACCCAACATAGCTAACCGTCATTCCTTTTGGATAGTGCCAAGTCCCTTCCCCCTCGATGGGGGAAGGTTAGGATGGGGGTGAACTCGAAATCAAGCACAATGTTGAATGCAACACCAACACCTTTTGGCAATACAGACCACTAGGCACTGATGGCATCTGATACACAAAGCGTTTCAGACCTGAAAAGTAGGACTACTCTGTCATTCTAAACGCAGCGCATATCTATTCTGTCATTCCGAACCGAGTGCATGTTTACTCTGTCATTCTGAACGCAGCGTCCCTTCCCTGTCATTCTGAACGCAGCGCAGCGGAGTGAAGAATCTAAAAGTCGTCGCACATACGCCACTCACAGACTTCAGATTCCCACTTCGCTCAGAATGACAAGAGACTAACGGGAAACGTCCACCCAATCCAGCTAACCGTCATCCCTTTTGGATAGTGCCAAGTCCCTTCCCCCTTGACCGGAGAAGGTTAGAGCCTGTTCTGAGCCAATCGAAGCGATGGACGCGAAAACTTCCCTCCATCATACCCAACCGACCCTAGCCCTCGTCGCCCCGCATCGGCAACACAACAATCGCATTCCCTATCACCAGCCGCGTCCCCTCCTCATTCTGAAGGAACACATCGCACTCCAGGCGAGGCTCCCCCTCTACCACATCCTTGTCAGTGATGATTCCGCTCAGCGTCAGCGGCTTGTTGTGCGGCACCATCCCGCGAAACACCACATCAAGCTTCCTCAGCCGCACCGTATCCGCCCACCCCGTCAGCAGCTGCGACAGGATAGTGATGTTCATCGCACCCGGCACGATCGCGCCCGCAAGCCCCTCGCTCTTAGCATGCTCGTCGCTCGTGAACCTGCTCGGCCCCGGCGTCCCACCGCGCACGCTCAGAAACCGCCGCACCTGATCCACATTCACCACCCGCTCCTGCGGCCCTATATCGTCCCCGATCTCAACATCTTCGTAATAGAGTTCCGTCATCCCAATCCTGTCCGATCGAATATATTGCCCTTCCCCCTTGGATGGAGGAAGGCTAGAGCCTGTACTGAGCTAGTCGCCTGCCCTGAGCTAATCGAAAGGATGGGGCGCAAATCCCCTCCGTTCTGTCAATCAATATTAGCCCCGACCTGACATCTGACCTCTGATACCTGAACGCTAATTCGCCCGCCTGCTGTTCCGCCTCACATACGACTCATCCACCAGCGCCACCGTCTCCCCGTCCTGGTTGTCGAACTTCGTCTCCCACACCGCGAACACCATCTTCCCCGAGCGTCCCGTCTTCGCGTACACCTCTTTGAGCCGCGAAGTAACCTCAACCGTATCGCCCGGACGTATCGGCGCAACGCTCTCGATAGCCTGCCCCGCGAAGAACCCGATGTCCCCGAACTCCAGCTTGATGTCCGGCTTCTCGCCCCCGTTCACGAACAGGTTGCAGAATGTCGGCGGCGCGATGATGCTCCCATACTCCGACTCAGCAGCCCGGGTCTCGTCCACATATATCGGATTCACCTCGCCCGACGCCTGCGAGAACTCCAGAATCATCTCGCGGCTTATCTCGAAAGTCCCGATCGGAAATTCCTTGCCCAGAAAGCTCCTGTCGTAGTTGATTCCCTCGTCCGTAGTCATTGCACTTCCATTCCTTTTCAATATCGCTCGTTATTCGCATCAGTTCCAAAGTTCCTTTCCCCTTGATGGGGGAAGGTTAGGATGGGGGTGAGCACTTAGCGCATCGCTACCGCCTTACGAGGCCACTGCATCCTCCAGCCGAACCGCCCGGAATCTCCCGCTCCGCAGCAACTCCACAAGGTCCGCCTCGCTCCGCACCTCGCCATCGAACCGCGTCATGCAGCTCCCGATGGCGCTCACCACATGCGCGTCGCTGCCTCCGGTGCCCAGGTACTCCCGCTCGCCGATAAGCGCATCCGACCGCTCCTGCTCACCCGGCCTGTTGCTCCCGTTCAGCCGCTCCACCACACGCACGCCCTCGAACCCTGCAGCCTCACCCACATACTCGCAGAACCCGATTCCGAATCTGCCCGGATGCGCCGGCACCGCAATAGCCCCGCACTCCTCGGCATTCCGCACCAGTTCCGCCGCGTCCATATGCACATCCCCGAAGTCGATGCGGCTCGTCAGCTCCTCCGTAACCCCATACACCAGGAAATGCCCGCAGTTCGTATCAAGCTCCGACCCCTTCAGCACCAGCACACCGTTCTCCGAGCCCAGCGCGCCGTAATCCTTTTCGAAGTCAAACTTGCGATGCTCAGTCAGCACGAACCCGTCCATGCGGTAGCCCTTGCGCCGCAGTACGCCCACCCATTTCACGTACTGCTCCACCGTAGCCCGCGAATCGTCCGAAGAAACCGAGTGTGTATGAAGGTCAATAAACATCACCAGAATACTAGGCGACACACCCCCGCGCGTCAAGAGAAACCTCCCCGCCCAGCCATCTCATTCCCAACCACCTTCCGCAACCATGTCACTCCGAACCGCCCTTCTCAGCCATGTCCTTCCGAACCGCCTTCCCTAACCATGTCATTCCGAACCGCCCTCCTCAGCCATGTCATTCCGAACACAGTGAGGAATCTAAAAGCCCTGACTACGACCAGCCTTGCTTTCACGCAGCGATCCTAGGCCCTTAACTTCGTTCAAGGTGATAACGAAAAGACCCTGCCCGCTCAGACAAATGCGCCGAAACATCGTATATACAAACCCCTCTTAAAATTCCCTTCAATATATGTTGACACTTATATTAAGGTACGATAATATAAGCGCATAGTGATATAAAGCTAAACGCAACTTGGAGGGCAATACAATGAAAGCCGCAACCGCGCGAATCAATGCACTGGGAACCCGGATTTTCGGAGGAACCAACCCCTACCTGCTTATGTCGCTGCCGGCACTGGTCGTTATAATAGCCCTGTTCACCGTCACTTCGCTCTGCGCCCGCATCGCCTCAGCCTTCACCGCCCGCAACATCGGCCGCTGGAAAGAGTATTCGGGCAGGACAATTCAGGTCAATCCCATGTACCACGGCCTCGACGACCAGGACGTCCACACGGCGTACTAGCGCCGGCGGCGACTAAATCACGCCCTAAACCCAACCGCAGCACGAAATACAAGCACCCGGCGGCATCAACCCCGATCAGGGCGAGGACATCAGCACCGGAAACTGATTCCTGACAAATCCTTGCCGGTAAGTGTGGCGGCTAATTCGACAAACATCAATTCAACTCTGGTAAGGCATCAAAAAACGAAAGGAACGACAATGATTAGCAGACTTATCAACCCGCATTTCGGCATATCAGCCGCATTCAGATGGATGATAGTTCCGCTTCTGGTCATCACCATCGCCCTGGCAACCATGGTCACGACCCAGAGCGGCACCGCACTCGCCGACACCGGCAGCGACACTCCGGCCGACAGCACCTCCACAGCCAAAGGCTACGAACCCAATCTCTGGCTCAAGTGCCTCGATGAAGAAGTCGAAGAGGGCGACGACTACAGGCTCGAAGTCCGCAGGAAGGGCGGCTTCGGTAGCGACATCAAAACAATGCGCGTTTACTGGTACACCGACCCAATCACCGCCGACGAGACAGACTACCACCCGCTCGACCGAAACCGCCAGGCGAGCAACGGCTATCAGAGCAGGATCGGCAAAATGGGCCGCGACTTCTACACCAGGCAGGACCAGTATCCTGAGATCGACGAGACCTTCAAGGTTCGCTTCGATAACTCCGTCGATTATGGTGACGACGACTACTGCATCATGACGATCACCGACGACGATACCCCGGGCATCTACGACCTCAACATAACCTCGAATGGATTGCACACCTGGATAGACCCCTTTTTCGGTCTCATACACTTATCCAACACGTACATCGAAGGCGATGTCATAAAGATAGAGGCGAGCTTCTCAGCCCCGGTAACCACGCGCAACCCATCCACTGGCAGAAACGCAGACTACGCCGGCATCCAGATAGAAGTGGGTGACGACATCAAGATTGCCGATCTGCTCAGTGGGGACGGCACCGATACTCTCACCTTCGGCTACACCGTCCGGAGCGACGATTACGACGATGACGGCATCAGCATCCTCGACGGAGACAGCAATAGCGGCTTCTACTTCAACCAAGCCACCGGCGACACCGGCCTCTGGACAGAATTGTCGGGGAGTACAGTTCAGGTCAATCGCCTGTACCACGGCCTCGACGACCAGGACGGCCAAACGGTCCACTAGCGCTGGCAGCGAGGCGGCACATGCCGCATCAACCCAACAAGCAGCACCCGATTATCTGGCAAATTGCCGCGACAACTCATCCGACCGCAGCAACAGCGGCTGACGCGACAAACATCAATTCAACTTTGGTAAGGCGTCACAGAACGAAAGGAACGACAATGATTAGCAGACTTATCAACCCGCATTTCGGCATATCAGCCGCATTCAGGCGGATGACAGTTCCGCTAATGGACATCGCCCTTGACCTCCCCGGCCTATTCACCATTCATAGCGGCAGCGAGGCAACTGTCCCGCAACAGTCAGAGACAGCTGCCGAAGTCGAAGCGGACTTAGCCGAAAACATCGACAACGACGACAGCATCTACATAATGCCAATCTGCCCATGGTGGTAATCGCAGCTAACCCGAACCAAACCATTCTCCCCGCTCCCTCACAAGGACGGGGAGAATTTCTTTACCCCCGGAAACGACAACTCACTGCATTCTCTGCTGTCCAACCTCCGGTTTTCAAACCGCCGACCACCCGCTCCAACGCCTCCTCACCAAACCTCCCATCTCAACCGCCACAACTGCGCCTTGGCTCCACAGACCGACCCGAACGAAGGAGGACCAGTTTTCTATGAGGTGCACAAGGACTGTTGGTTCAGATCCAGCCCTTCAAGCAATAGAGCCTTTGCTCCGCAAACGGGTGACCAGAGAACGGCAACAGGTCCGAAATTCATTTCGGGCGGCAAATTAAAGATTTACCTTCGCCGACCGCTGCCTTGGCGCCTCTTATATGCATCGCCGCGATTATTTGCATCATAGACAAAGATTACTTCGTCCTCCTCATGGACGTCATACTTGATGCGATAGGAGCCCTCATCCCATCTGTAGCTGCAAAACCAGTCCCCCTTTAAGTGGTCAATGTGCGGACCCAGTTTGGGGCTCTGCTTTATTCGATCTACGATTCCATCCCACTTTTGATTAAGATCAGAGTGCCTCCTCAGAAACCGTCTAACAGCATTGTGAAGGTTCACGTTGTACTCTGAATTTGAGCAGGACTTTTGATTGGACATTAGTCTTGATTAGTGCCCTTAACAAATGCCTTGCGTCTGGCTGCTATTCTGTTGACATTTCTGCCAGCTGCTATAGTCTCTTCGGCTGTGGCAAGCCAACTGTTGAGAAGCTTCATATACTCCAGCTTTTCACAGTCTCCCTTGACGTATTCGACACCGCCATTAACAACCCCTTTCGACAACTCACGAATAGTCGCAACCCTTAGTCGTGATAGGAGTTCGTCCACGTACTCAGGATCGGGAAGTCGGTCAAGCTGGTCACATAGCTCGTCTTCATAGTCGTATCCTATGCCGACGCTGGGATCATGGGGCCAGTCAATGCTGGGCAATGTATTGTGCGTATCGTAAACCATCAATCGCTTACGGAGGTGGCCTCTCCACTTATCCTCAGCGTGCAAAGCATGTTGATTTCTCTCCCTTAGCATCATGAATTAATAACTCCATCTTCAGTGATCGGATCCAGGATAAAGTCCCCTATGACACGCGTCCCTCGTTGTGCGACAGATTCAATGATGTCGCCTGTTATCTGAGTTTGTGTCGCCGGAAGCGTTAATCTGACCGCGAGAGAGCGGTCTTCTTGTAGGTCGATGATCACGTTAGTCAGGCCTTCAGTAGTACGCTTCTTTAGTCGAACTCCTGATATTTCTGTAAAGGGGAGGGCTGCATTCTGCACAGTCAACATCGGCAAGCCGATTATCGACCTCTTCGTTCCAGAGGCGAATTTCCATGCAACGTGGCAATGAATTCGGCTGGTTGCTCCTAATTCGAGAAGGTCCGAGAGAATCTCCTCAATTTCCTCGAATTGTTTTTCTTGAAGAGCGCGTACTGGAGGGTCGAGGTGTTCACCTGTATGAAAGGAATGAGCTTCCAACACAAAGGAAGCTTCATCGCTTCTGTCCTTATCGATCTCAATATCCAGCCCGACGTGGTGCCTGACACCTTCAATCTCGCGGAACCCGAGTTTATCTATGGCTGTGTCAGGCCAACCGGTTTCGTGCTTAACAAGAAGATTGTGCAGATGTTCGTCTCGGCCTTCTGCTAGGTCAATATAACCTATGGCAGCTACAGAGACGATATCGAGGCTTTCAAGATTTATCACAATGATGTTCCAAATTTCATGAGAGCATTTTACATGAATTATAGCGGAAATACTAACCCTTTTGGGCCACTGGTAGAGATATAGTCCGGTTGAAACGATGTGCGCGACGAAAAGGAACCTTTTTTGGCCAGCCTGAAAACTGCCGGTTCCAAGTACGAAAAAGGGTATGTACCCCAGCATACCCATTAGTAACTCGTCAACTCCGCACGCCTCATTGATCCCATTAGATCCATCCCGCGCATCCTGTTATACTCCCCTCTTGACATCCCAAACATCCGTGCTTACAATGGATGCCTAATGCAACGAACATATATTCGCAGAGAAACAGTCGATTCACATCACTGAAAACTAAAGCCAATGTGCATCCCCATCAAACTACAACAGAACATCATCAGTTTCACCAAAGACGGTGAACACATCGCGCGCTTCCTCACGGAAACAATGCGGGGCAAGACCCCCGGCGTCAAAGTCTGCCACCGCATGGAAGCAGCCAAGCACCTCATCAGGTACGGCTTCCCCGACACTGAATGCGAAACCACCTCTGACCGCCTTTCCCGCGCAGGCGGGAATCCAAAGGGGCAGGGCGAGGACGAAACCCCCGTTCAAAGTCCCCTCTCCCTTGGGGAGAGGGCTAGGGTGAGGGGAGCAGAGACCGCAAAGCCAATCTCCCACCTAGACATCCTCAACTACCAGATAGCCCACCTCATACGCCACGAGACAGCCGATGGCCACACCGTCGTCAACTTCCTCGTGGACATCATGACCGGCAGGGACAGGCCCTTCACCCCGAAGAAGTTCCGCATCAAACCCGCAGACCGCATGGCAGCCGCAAGAGAACTCCTGCGACGCGGCTTCGGAGACCTCGGCTCACGCCGCAAGCAGTCAGACATCACCGACGAAGCAAACGCCTACGACACCCTGCACACCGACCTAGCCAAGCGTATGCGCGAGTACAGCGAGCGCGGCACCGACACCATCCGCTTCCTGCTCGAATTGATGTCTGACCCCGACCCTGACAAAGAGTTCACAGTGCATCACCGTATGTATGCAGCGCAGGAGCTTCTGCGCCGTGGCTGGGACACCAACTACGACGCAATCAAGCCTGAGCACCTCACGGACTACTGGCAGGACAAGGAATCCCCACGTCTCTCCATAGGCCAGAAAAAGACCCAGGCCGGCCTCTCAACCACCATCTACGACTACGACAACTACGACGACACAGACTACGAAGCCATAGCCAAAGAGATCAGAGAAGAAGAAGACCGAGACGATAACTCAAAGCCGCTTCGTTTCCAAGCGACCGTCCCATCTTCTCGCCATTCCTCCGAAAACAGGAATCTAGAAGACCGCCAAGCCGCCAGTCCTTCCACAAAGCTCCCTCTCCCTCAGGGAGAAGGTTGGGGTGAGGGCACTGCGGGCATTCTCAACAAACCCCTTCCCCCTCGACGGCGGAAGGCTAGAGCCCGCCCTGAGCTTGCCGAAGGGATGGGGGTGAAGAATCCCGCACAAAGCCCGCTCCCGAACAAGGCAGCCACCATCAATGAACACGACAAAGCCATCATCAAAGAGTTCCGCGAAGCCATGGACAAGGGCGACGAGCGAGCAGCCCTCCGAGCAGAGGCAAAGTACCGCCGCATAGACACCAAAGCAGAAAAGAACATCTACGACTACGGTCCCAACGACCCCGATCCAACAATCGACTACTACTTCGAACCCCTAAACCCCGAAGAGCAGGCAAAGTTCGATCAAGAAGACAGACGCGAACACGGCCTCACCGAAGAAGAGCCAGCCACCAATGGCAGCGCGAACCAACCCCCACCGAACGGCACAGCAGATTCGCTTGCGCCAATAAAGCAAGCCGCCGCCGTCCACAACACCCCCATCCGCCCCAACCCACTCGCCGCCAAGCGCAAAAATCCCACCATCCGCAGCCCCTAACCTCAAACTCCCCTCTCCCTCAGCTCACAGGGATATGTAAAGTTTGAACAAAGAAGGCTTGCTTATTCTGTCATTCTGAACGCAGCTCACACTTACTCTGTCATTCTGAACGCAGCGTCCCTTTCCCTGTCATCCTGAACGCGGCGCACGCTTACACTGTCATTCTGAACGCAGCACGCCTTACACTGTCATTCTGAACGCAGCACGCCTTTCCCTGTCATTCTGAACGCAGCGGCCCCTTTCCCTGTCATTCTGAGCGCAGCGCAGCGGAGTGAAGAATCTAAAATATGTGCATGGCTGGCCCGGGCTGCATGTGAAATAGCCTGCCTATCCTGTTAGCCTCGTCCAACAGACCGAGCCACCGACTGACCGACCTACTGACAAACTGACATACCAACCCTCCCACTACACATTCCCCGCTCCCCGTGTTAGCCTTGTGCCGCGTGAACACCACGCGCGCAAACTCACACGGAGGACGCTCGATATGGACTTGGGAATACAAGGCAAAGTGGCGCTCGTAACCGGCGGTAGCCGCGGACTAGGCAAGGTCGCCGCGCTCTCACTCGCCCGCGAAGGCGTGAATGTCGCCATCTGCGGTCGCACTCAATCAACCCTCGACGGCACCGTCGCCGAGCTTGAAGCGCTCGGAGTCCGCGCACAGGGCGTAGTCGCCGATGTCACCGATGTCGACGCCATGCCCCCACTCGCCCAGGCGGTCGTTGACGGACTCGGCCCCATCGACATCCTCGTCAACAACGCCGGCGGCTCCCGCGCCCGCCAGGACATCGCCGACCTCCCCCTCGAAGACTTCAAGGCAGCCTTCGACCTCAACCTCTTCGGCAGCTTTCAGCTCATGCGCGCAGTCATCCCCCACATGCGCCAGCAGCAGTGGGGCCGCATCATCAACATCGCCTCCATCTACGGCAGAGAATACGGCGGCAACCTCTCCTACATGGCAGCAAAGTCCGCCCTCATCAGCGCCACCAAGCACGCCGCCATCAGCCTCGTAACCGACGGCGTCCTCGTCAACAGCATCGCCCCCGGCTCCATCTCCCACCCCGAAGGCTCATGGGAGCGCTTCCAGAGCGACAACCCCCCCGAAGTCGTCGAAGACTTCATTTCCCGCAACCTCCCCCTCGGCAGGTTCGGCTGGCCCGAGCCCGTCGGCGACCTCGTCGCCTTCCTCGCCTCCGAGCGCGCCGACCTCATCACCGGCTCCTGCATCGTCGTTGACGGCGGCCAAAGCTACTCCATGATCTAAGCCAAAAGACAGGGGCAACCTCTATGGTTGCCCCTCATGAATACTTGGCAAGCCGCCCCACTGACTACTACGTGAGCTGCCGCAGCCGCGGATCGAAGCGGTCTCTCGCCCAGTCGCCCAGGAAGTTAAGCGACATGACGACCATGAAGATGCCGACGCCTGGGAATGCCGTCTGCCACCAGGCTGTGGATACATACTGTCGCCCTTCGGAAATCAGCACACCCCAGGCAGGCGTGGGCGGCGGAATGCCCGCACCCAGGAAACTGAGCGTCGCCTCCGCCAGAATTAGGTTGCCCACATTCAGCGTCGCCACCACTATGGCGGAGTTAATCACGCCGGGCAGAACATGCCTGAGAATGATTCGCGTGGGTGACGCCCCCGCTATCTTCGCCAGCGCAACAAAGTCCATCTCCTTGAGCTGCAAGGTCTGCGCGCGCACAATCCTCACAAAGCCAACCCACGAGAGCACGGCAAGCAGCACAAATACGACGCCCAGGCTCTGCCCGAAGATCAGCACCGCAAGAAGAGCCACCATAAGGAACGGCAGCGCAAGCCATATATCCACGATGCGGGTAACGATTTCGTCGAATATGCCGCCTATGTAGCCGCTTATCATACCCACGCTGGTGCCCACTAACAGCCCGACGACCAGGGAAATGGTGGCGACTATCAGCGAAATACGCGAGCCCACGATGATGCGACTGAGCACATCTCGACCAACATGGTCGGTGCCCAATGGATTCGTCCAGCTTCCGGTCTTGCACTTTACGCCCAGGCAGATCTCTAATCCGACCGGCGGTATATGCCTGCTGCGGGCGTCGGAAAGCACCGCATCGTGAGGCGCGATTTGCGGGCCGAATACACCCAAAATTATCAGCACCACGATCACGGCAGCGGGTATCACCGGCCAGCGCCTAATGAAGCCCCAGACTGCGGCAAATTGCCTTATGACAGGCGGATGAGCCGTCGTCCCAATTAATTCCATTGTGTTCCTTGCACCTGCCTAAGAGTACCTAATGCGCGGGTCAATCATCGCATAGAGAATATCCGCTACCACCGCGAAGAAGAGGTAGAAGAGTATGAACACGAACACCGTCCCCTGCAACAAGGGGAAGTCGTTGTCATAGACGGCTTTGTTCAACGCTATCCAGCCTATGCCGGGCCACGAGAATACCGTCTCCACTACCAGCGCGCCGTTCAAGTAGCCCGCCATCAACAGCAGGGCCGATGTCAGGGGCGGTATCAGCGCGTTCTTCAGGGCATGCTTCCAGATGACCTGAAACCTGCCAAGCCCCTTGGCGCGCGCAAGCTTTACGAACTCCGAATCCAATACCTCGAGCATCGCCGATCGGGTGAGCCGCATGATCCCGGCGGCGGCGGGCCATCCAAGCACGATGGAGGGTAGTATGTAGTATTTGACGTTAAACCCCGAACCATCGCCGCGTGTGCCGGCGGGAAGCCACTGGAGCAGCACGGCGAATATGAGAATCGCCATTATGCCCGTCCAGAACTGCGGCAGCGCCTGCCCGAATAGCGCAAACCCCCGGCTGAGATAGTCCCATACAGTTCCCCTGCTGGTGGCAGCTGCGACCCCCAGCGGCACGCCTACAAGGATAGCGAAAACCCATCCTCCGACCGCCAACTGGATGGTAGCGCCCATTTTGCTCGCTATGATGTCGCGCACTTCCAATTCCTGGTGAATGGATGTGCCGAAGTCGCCGCGCAGCAGCTTGCCCACCCAAAGCAGGTATTGGACGGGAATAGGCTTGTTGAAGCCCATTCTGTCTCCCAGCGCCTCCCACTGCTCTTCCGACATTCCGTATCCGGTGTCTGGGACGAAAAGTTCGCGAGGGTCGTGCGCCAATCGAGTCATGCTGAATATGACGATTGTCGCCCCAAAGAGCGAGATGACTATGAATAAAGCGCGTCGTATCAGAAATCGCTGCACTGACTTGTCTTCCTCAAAATGTCATTAATATGCTGTTGACCGCATATTGCGCGTGAGTTCTTTTGTGAAGGATTGGAAGAAGAGCCTGCGCTGAAAAATCATGCAGGCCCTTCCTTACTAACTTGTTAAGCGTTGTCCCGACGTCAGTCGTCTGCTAGAAACGTTATTGCGCCGGCACAATGAACCAAGGTTCCGCTCCGCTCCAATGTGCTTGAGTGGAGCGACCGACCCACTCGGAAACCTTCTCAGGATTGACCGCATATCCCTTGGGCACTTCCACAACGCCGGAGTACAAGTGCCAATAAATCGTCCAATCGACCACATCCATATGCTGTTCGATGGCTGCCGCCCTGTCCGGTTCCAGCTTCGTCATATTGTGCATGTCCGCCAGGAAGCGTGACTCGAAGCCAGCCCCCCAGCCGGGACGCGACAGGCTGGAGTCAACTAGAGGCAGGGGCCAGTGCGCGGGCCAGGTTGCGTCGTCAACAGCGCCGTTCTTCAAAGTCGGCCAAATCTGTGTGCGCTCCCTGAATCTTGCCGAAACCACCGAGCCGTAGTCTTCGTTGAGGATTGTTGTTTTCACACCTATGGCTTCCCACAGCCCGGCGGTAAGGTCACCAATGTCAAAGGACACATCGCCAATCTCGGCGCGGTAGATGTTCGTGGAAATCTCAAACCGCACGCCGTTGGGACCCCTTGGATAGCCGGCTATGTCCAGAATCTCTTCCGCGAAAGATGGCTGGAAGGGAATATCCCACGGCCAGGGGAAGTTCGCCATTGGAGACGCTACGTTGTAACTTGGGTACATTTCGCTGACAGCGAAACCGTATTTCGCCATTACTGCGTCTGACTGGGTGTTAGTTATCTTTCTGTTGGGATCCCATCCACCGAAGTTCGGCCCCATGTATTCGGACGGCATGCCGGCGCCATATCCGTTGAGGATGCCGTCCACGATGCCTTCGCGGTCAAATGCATAGGACAGCGCCCAGCGCACCAGACGCGCCTGCTCCATGTCGCTCATGCCGGGCGGATTGTCAGTATCTTGGTACTGACAGGGCTTGCCCAAGTCGCACCAAGGGTTGCCTATCCAAGGATAGTCCACCAAATTGGAGGGAGCATCCCAAGGAGCAGGGTCGAGCACCTCGCCCGTGCGAGCATGCGTCTGCTCCCAGAGGTTGCCCAACCACATGTATGAAGCTGTTATCCACTTGGGCTGCGGAACCATGTACCTGAAGCCCTCGGCTTCTATCTGGTCTGCGAACACCGGGTCAAGTTCAGCTATGTCCGCCTGCTTCGACTGGATCATAGCGATGCGGCTTGCCGTTTCGGGCACATGAATCCTTGTGAAACTTGCAATGTGCGCCGGGTGCTTGTGGTGTTCGGGTAGAGCCTGCAGATTAGCTCGATTCTGTGGCACCCATTCCTCGATGATGAAAGGTCCCGTGCTCACCAGATTCTGCTTCATCCACTCCTTTCCCATCGTGTCATACGCATTCTTGCTATGGACGCCCGGCCCCTTGCCATACTCGCTGATGGCATCTTCCAAGTTGAAGGCGCCGATAACCACGCCCTCTGCTGCGTCCATCCTAAAAGTGTATTCATCTATGACGGTTTCCAGATCAAATGAGGCGGCCAAGTCGCCACCGATGCGGAATGTGGAGTTCACATTGAAGGTGGGGTTTGCGTCGTTCAGGAACCATACCCAGTCATTGGCGGTCATCTCTCCCGAAATCCTCGGATACGCCTACCGGAGAATTGAAAGGCACGCCCTGCTTGAGTCTGAAGGTAACGCCCTTCAGATCCGGGTCAACCTGGAAAGACTCAGCTGTCTGAGGAGCCATCAAGTTGTCACCCTCTCTGACGAAGAGCGTTTCGGCAAGTCCCAAGCTTACGTTTATCCATTGAGGATTGTACGCAGCTTCGTTAGGGAATCCCGCCAGCGCATATCAACCTGGCTGCCAGCCAGGTTGATATGCGCTGGCTGTCCGGCGGACTTGCCCGGCGCGGCTTTCGTAACGGGAGCCTGCGGAGGAGGAGCGACTATTGGCGCTGCCGTAGCCACCATCACCGCTACGGGGGCTGATGCGGGGGCTGATGCTGCCGGAGCCCGTGGCGCTTGAGGCGCAACTGGCGCCGGTGCAGAGCTACAGGCAAGAGCAAATAAACTAATCGCTTTAGAGATAACCATATCAGATGTTTCACGTCCCATCTCCAGGGTTCGGATTTTAGGCAAAATGCCAACGGTGTTCTTCTATACTCGATATTGCCTCAATCAGCGCGCTCAATGTACTTTATTTTCGTTAGCAATGTGAACTGGATGCCCAGCGAATTGGACACATTTCTCCCGTGCGTCCTGCGCAAATTGTAGGTACGAATTGGCAAGCTCATTGCGCTATCTCGTTGCGCTATAATGACAAGCACGCTAATCTGTTTATACGAGGCACATCGCTCGTAATTTCCTTAATCCAGTGATTCCATACTTTTCATAAGTCTATGAAGAACGAGGCTGCTCAAAGAACTGCGCCGTCCTTCCGCCCTGCTTCTGGAATACCGCTTTTCGGCGCACTAGCTCTAAGACTCAAGAGTGCTGCTGGCACATTTGCGGGTGTTCATCTGCTGTTGTGGGAGACAGTCGCATACGGCACATTGCTGGTAATCGCGGCTGCGATGCGGCTATGGGACCTCGGCCAGCGGGCGGTACACCACGACGAAAGCCTTCACTCATTCTACTCATGGCAACTTGCGGAAGGTCAGGGCTTCAGACACGATCCACTGATGCACGGGCCTCTTCAGTTTGAAGCAAACGCCGCCATATTCTTTATATTCGGCGACAGCGATTACACTTCCCGCCTCCTTTATGCCATAGCCGGGACTGCGCTTGTGGCTCTGCCGATCTTCTTTCGCAGCAGACTCGGCAGGCTTGGCGCGCTCTTCACTTCTGTCATGCTCGCCTTTTCGCCTGCGCTATTGTACTTCAGCCGCTTCGCGCGCAATGACGTTCTGATGGCTGCATGGGTATTGGGTCTTGTCATCTGCATGTGGCGCTACATAGACGAAGACAAACACCGCTATGTCTATATCGCAGCCGCGCTTCTTGCGCTTGCATTCGCAAGTAAGGAAACTTCTTACCTCATCACCGCATTGCTCGGCCTCTTTCTCACATTGTGGGTACTATATCGGAATGTCCCGCGCGTCTTGGCAAAAGCAGACATCCGTATCACCGAAACCACGACTGTCGTTGCCATTGGACGTTTAATATCGGCGTTTTGGAGTCAGGGCAAGAGCTTGACGTCGTTGAGGGGACCTGTTGCGTTTCTGCTGATCCTTATAACGCTAACCCTGCCAATGTGGTCGGCAGCAATCGGCATATTCCAGGACACGGCGCTACTAAACTGGTCTAACCTGACATTCGTTGCACACGATGGTAATGGAGCGGTTGGATCGCCGACAGGCGGAGCTATTCTTATTGCTTCGCTGATAATGGTTACCCTCATGGGCGTGTCGGTTGCTGTCGGTTTCCTATGGGATCAGAAGGTATGGCTGATTGCCGCTGGCATTTTCTATGCTATCTGGGTGCTTTCGTACTCCACATTCTTCACGAACTTAGGCGGAATCGAGTCAGGAATGTGGCGCGGTCTGGGCTATTGGATAGCGCAGCAGGATGTAGCCCGGGGCAACCAGCCCTGGTACTACTACTTTGTCATTATGCCGCTCTATGAGTTTCTGCCATTGGCGCTGGCTATCGTCGCCGCGGTGTACTACTGGATTAGAAGACAGGCGGACGCGTTCACGCTATTCCTTCTGTACTGGTGTGGTATGACGCTGCTGCTGTTCACGATAGCGAGCGAGAAGATGCCCTGGCTGCTCGTGAACATCACCTTGCCGCTTATCGTCCTTGCCGGCAAATTTCTGGGTGATGTGGCATCAGGCATTGATTGGCGCAAAATGCTATCCTTGCAGGGCTTGTCTATTGTCGCTGGCGTTCCTGTACTCATAGCTGCGATTTACACGCTTGCGCTTGCGGGCACCGGTGACGATGAGAACGGGGTTGCAGTCGGAATTGTTGCAGCGCTGGCGATTGTGACTCTCGTCGGCGGAGGTCTATATCTGGCACGCCGCGAGGGGATCGCCCAAATAGCAAAGATCGCCGCGATTCCAGCGGTGCTAGTGTTGCTCTTGCTGACCGTGCGCGCATCCGCCATGGCCGCGTACAGTCATGGAGATGTGCCCGTAGAGATGCTGGTTTACACGCAGACTTCGCCGGACATACGGCTGCTAGCCGAAGAGTTCCGAAGGGCTGACGGCTATGCGGGCGAAGACAACGGCATCTCCGTGGATGTTGATGATACTAGCGGGTTCACCTGGCCGTGGGCCTGGTATCTGCGTGACAGCAGCCGATACCACGCCAGTTATAAGAGCATCGAGGGCGAAGTCTTTGCAGATAAGTCGCCGACTGCAGAGGTGTTGCTCGTGCATTCAAGCAACCAGGAAGCGGTCGAACCGTCGCTGCAAGGGCTGTACACAGACGGCCAAAGGGTCAAACATCGATGGTGGTTCCCTGAGCATACATATCGCAACCTCTCGCTTGAGAGAATTGCGAGTGGGCTGGTTAACCGCGAGACGTGGCGCACCGTGATGGACTATTGGCTTTACCGTGACGGTGTTCGTCACAACATAGGCAGCGAGGACGCATATGTCCATTTCGACCCGGACTTCCCGCAGACCTTCAAGCCGATTGCCTCTACGGAGTAGCTAAGAGAATCCAGACATGGACTTGCCAGAGGGAGAATAGCGAAATGACAACAAAGCTGGTTGAGGGATGGGCGGATGTGCGCGACCTCCGAATGCGATACCTCGACTGGGGCGGTGATGGCATGCCTGTGCTTGCACTGCACGGGCTGGCATCGTCGGCGCACTGGTACGACATCGTGGCTCCCATGTTGTGCGATCGCTTTCACATCATTGCCCCCGACCAGCGCGGCCACGGACAAACAACGCAGGCGACCAGCGGCTATGATTGGCATTCGGTCGCGTCTGATGCAATAGGACTGCTGGATGTGCTAGGTATCGAGAAGGCTATCGTATTCGGGCACTCCTGGGGCGGTAATGTAGCGGTAAGCACTGCGGCGCACTTCCCGGAGCGCGTCAGCGCACTCGTCATGATTGACGGCGGCTTCTTCAGCCCTCAGATGCTGCCAGGGGCTTCTTGGGAGGCGTTCAGCCAGAGGCTTTCTCCGCGCAATGTGTCTGGCACGCGCGCCGAGTTTCTGGCGCGACTCGGCGGGCAGCTTGCGATGTGCTGGAACGATGAGGTGGAGCGCATCGTGCAAACGATGGTTCACGAGCGCGACGGGCAGATTTATGACATACTGCGTCCGGAAAATCAGGCGCAGGTAATTCGCGCGATGTGGGACGATCCCGCATCAGACGCTTGGCCGCGTATTGAATGTCCTTCGCTGATTGTGCCGGCCGGTCCATCCCCAGAGCGCGCCAACACCGAATTTGCGCTCAACCGCAAGCGAATGGTGCAGCTCGCAGCGGATGGCATCCCGAGCTGCCGCGTACAGTGGATACCCGAGACCATCCACGACATCGGGTATCACAAGCCGGATGAGTTGGCGCAGGCGATTTTGAACTTCGTTGATGCCGAGGTAGCAGCGGAGAGCTAGCTCATCACCAGACCAGGTTAGGTGGCGTTCCGGTTGCTCGGTACTCGCGAATGATACGCACTGTCTCTTCAGCGATTGCGCGCTGCGCCTCGGATGTCTGACCGCCGATGTGGTGTGTGCCAACAACGCCCTCAAGCGCGAACAGCGGGTTGTCAATTGTGCCGGTTCCTGATGATGGTTCGCCCTCAAAGACATCAAGCCCGGCCTTGATCCCACGCTCCTGCACTGCCCATGCCAAGGCACCTTCATCCACAACTTCGGCTCGGGAGGTGTTAACGAAGATTGTGCCTTCCCGCATCTCCTCGAAGAAGGCGCGCCCGGCGAGCGCCCGCGTGTCCTCTGTTAATGATACATGCACGCTAACTATGTCAGAGGCTTTTGCTACCTCAACGGGTGTAGATCTGCGTTCTATGCCCAGCTCGGCGGCGGCATCGTAGGTTAGAGAGCGACTCCAGCCTATGACGGATATGCCGAACGCCTTAGCTCTCGGAATCATAGCCCGCCCGACGCGTCCCACACCGACCAGACCGAGCGTGCTGCCCGCAAGCCCACGCGCGCTGCTGTATGACGCCTTGCGCCAGACCCCACGCCGCAAGTCTTCCGCGTTCGCAGTGATTTGCCTGTCCAGCGCGATAATCAAGCCGAATGCGATCTCTACGACTGCGTTGGAGTTCTTGCCCGGGCAATTAGCGACAAAGATGCCGAGCGATTTGGCGGTTTCCACGTCGATGGTGTTGAAGCCAGCGCCCGCGCGTATCACCAGAGCAAGCCGTCCCGCTCGCAGCATCTCAGAGGTGACGCGCGTACTTCTGACCACAAGCACTTCCGCATGAGTGTCGGCAATTGCCTGAGTGAGCGCATCGTCCCGAGCATCTGGCGTGTAGCAAACTTCAACTCCATCGCCGTGCAGGCTTGCGCGTGCATCCTCAGAAAATCGGTCTGCAATGAGTACGCGCATCAGAACCCCGCCCGCTTGTCACACACATACAGAAAAGGCTCATTGCTAAGGAAGCGACGCATGTTCTCGCGGAATATTTGCCGCCTCCCCTCATACATCTCCGGTGTCAGAGCGGATGCATGCGGCGACAGGATCACGTTGTCCAGTTCCCATAAAGGGCTTTCCTGCGGCAGCGGCTCAATAGCAGTTGCGTCAATGCCCGCCCCAGCAATTCGGCCTTCACGCAAAGCATCGGCAAGAGCGTCCTCGTCCACGATGCCGCCCCGTGAGATGACGATGAGGTATGACGACGGCTTCATCAGCCCTATACGCCGTCGGTCTATCATCCCGCGCGTCTCCGCAGTCAGCGGAGCAGTCACGACGAACCAGTCGCACATCTGCATAAGTTCGTCCAGGCGCTCCATTCCCCACACTTCCCTGACCTGCGGAGGCGGTGTAACAGGGTTGATGTCCACAGCGTACACGTCTATGTCGAAACCATAGGCGCGCCGGGCGATCGCCTTGCCGATATCACCCAACGCAAGGATGCCCATTGTGCTCCCCGAAAGCTCCACGAACGCGTGTGAATACTTTTCTGCCTCCCATCTGCTCAAACGCTGGTCTTCCGCCATCTCTCTACCCCTGTGGGACAGAGAGAGCATCATCCAGAGCACATGATCGGCCATAGGATTGGCATGTGGGCCGCGTGCGTTGGTCAGCACCACATCGCTGTCTGCGAGTGTCGGCATCTCCGCCATTATCTTGTCGATGCCAGTGCCGGGGCAGTGTATCCAACGCAGTCGTGATGCGGCCTCAACCACATCCGGACTATCAGGCCAGCCGCAAATCACATCGGCATCCGGCGCTTCTCGAAACTGTTCCTCGATATTCATAGCCGTAATGAACTCAACCTGCGGGAACTCAGCTTGCAGTTGTTCAACGAAGCTGTCGCCCAGGTGGGCATCTGTCATCAGCACTTTCATGTTTTGCTCCTCTTCCGCTCCTCCTAATGTGGTCTATCATATACCGAATACATAATAACGACATACATAATAACGACCATGCAAGAAGCCTCGCCTGATTCTCAGCGCGAGGCTTCTTTGTCACCGTTGTGAATTGATGCGCCTCAGTGGGCGCAGACAGGAACGCTATATGTCCGTGCGACGATCATCGGCTGGAGTAAAGATTGAGCCCTCGGGAAACTTGGGATATTGAGTGGTACTGCGCCTGAACAGCCTGTTGCCGATGGCATTGAACGCCACTATGCCCGCGATGCCCACCGGGATGCCTTTCAGGAAGTTCCTGCGCGAGATCCGGTTTTGCTCCTTGTTGTCCATACTCTTCAATACCCTCCAATTTCAAGGCTGTTAGCTGGTGCCTATTATACGCAACTCCTTGTACGGCGGGCAAGCACATAACGGAAGGCTGTCACTGCCGATCACAATGATACGAGCCTACTTGCTGACCTACTAACCGAGCATGATGTAATATTGCCATTGAGCTTGCGCGCCGCTAGATCAGCCACATCGAAGTGAGGAGTCACGAATGAGTATGCCGCTAAGCGGAATCAGGGTGCTTGACCTATGCATCATACTTGCGGGACCGACCTGCGGGAGAACGCTTGCCGAGTATGGCGCAGAGGTCATCAAGATAGACAACTGGTTTAGACCGCCGACCGACAGGCAGCTACACGACGTAGGCAGAGGAAAGCGCAGCATCTGCCTCGACATTACAAAGCCGGCCGGCTCTGAAGTGTTCTATCGGCTTGTGGACTCAGCCGACGTCATTTTAGGCGGATTCCGCAAAGGCGTAGCCGAGCGACTGGGCATCGGCTACGAACAGATACGGCAGCGCAAGCCGGACATCGTGTATCTCGCAATCAACGCCTTCGGTCAGGAAGGCGCGTGGGCGAACCGCCCAGGCTACGAGCAGAACGCACAGGCCGCCACGGGCGTGCAGATTCGAAATGGTGGGCGAGACTCAGAGCCAATCCACTCGCCATATACCTTCAACGACTATGGCACGGGCTTGATGGGCGCTTATGCCGTAATGCTAGCTCTGCTGCAGCGGCGTCGGACGGGTAAGGGACAGTTCGTGCATACTTCGCTGGCGCAGACCGGCTCTACATTCTCATCACCTTATCTCGTTGATCACGACGGTTACAAGCGCAACGAAGTAGAAGGGACGGAGGCACGGAGGTCTAATGCCCTAAATGGGCTGTACGAGGCATCTGATGGCTGGTTCGCAATCGCTGATGCCGACTGGCAGACAATCGTAAGCCTCGACGCATTCGCTCATCTGTCAGAGCGCGAAGAATTTTCAGCGGATGAGCGAAGGAGAAAATATGACTCTCTGCTCTCCGAGGAACTTGGCGCGATATTTGGTCAGAGTAATGTGGAGGATTGGCTGACTAAACTGCACGCCGTCGGAATAAATGCAGTCAGGAATGACGATGTTGCCCATATCTTGTCCGACGACTACCCACGAGAGCAAGGGCTTATCGTGGAAGAGGTTAACCCTCTACTAGGAAAGGCAATCCATGCCGGAGTTGCGCCTCGCCTTAGCAAGACACAGCCGATTCTGGGGAAAGCACCTATATTCGGCGAGGAGACCGAGGCCGTCCTACTCGAACTGGGATACGATGTAGAGGAAATTGATGCCCTACGCGCCGAAGGAGTCATTCCGCCTCTCGCATAATTGACCGTAGCTCGCTCCAACTATTCTTCGTCCGGCGGAAAGTCCATGCCGATGTGTCCCATGCGCTCCAGTTCGGCATATTCCTCGTCGCTCACGCCCAGCACCTGCTTATAGACATACTCGTTGTCTTCACCCAGTCGCACCGGGCCTCGTCTTATCTTGATGGGCATATCGGACATCTTGTAGGGCGCACCCACATAAAGGTGCGAGCCGCCCACATCTTCGTGGTACACCTCCTCGAAGATACCTCGCTCTTGCAGGTGCGGGTCGTCGAAGGCGTCTCTCTGGTCCATCACGGCTCCTGCAGCTACACCTACCGCCTGAAGCATGTGCATAACCTCATAATGCCCGTGCTGGAGAGTCCATTCAGAGATTAGAGCATCCAACATCCGCTGATTCTCATAGCGGCTGGAATGTGTCTTAAACCGTTCATCGCGTGTCCATTCCGGGCTGCCGATTGCCCCGCAGAATGCGTTCCAATCGTCATCATCGAAAAGAGTAATGTTCACCCATCGGTCGTCTCCGGCGCACGGGTAGCAGCCCTGAATTGCGCCTGTGTGGCGGTTGCCAATTGTGCCACTGTTGCGCTCGTTCATCGAATAATCCATGAAGAAGCGACCCGTGTAAGCGATCATGTTCTCCGCCTGAGCGAGTTCGATTAGCTGCCCCTTGCCCGTTCGTTTGCGAAAGTGGAGGGCCGCTAACATGGCAAATGCGCCCTGCGCTCCACCTGCGGCGTCGGCCGCGAACACATTGGTGCTGGAGGACTGGTCCATATCCTCGTAGCCGCGCAATATCGTATGGCCGATCACGCCTTCCATATGCACTCCGAGCGAACGATGGTCGCGGTATGCGCCGCTGTTCCCATAGGCTGGCATGCGAAGCATGATGATGCGCGGATTGATCTTTCGCATCATTTCGTAAGATATGCCCAGCTTATCCATCGTCTCGGTAACGTTGTTCTCTACAAAGGCATCGCTTACTGCTACGAGACGCTCGAAGATGTCCAGGCCTGAAGGTTGTGTCAGGTCAACCGTAATTCCTAGCTTGTTGCGACCATGCGCATTGAAGAGAGGGTAGCGATTCCAGGGGCGCTTGCCGGGTTCTCGCCCGGGCATCGCCGCGACGAACGCAGGCAGCCCCTCTATAACTTCTTTTGGCGGGAACGGCATATAGCCACGCGTGATGGGCGGCAGACGCTTTATGGATTCAAGGCGGATAACCTCCGCGCCTAGGTCCGCGAGGAGGGTGGCGCAGTACGTGCCCGCCCAGACGACTGTCATATCCAGAATTCTAATGCCTTCGAGCGGCAATTTTGCCATGCTGCACATCTCCCGTCGCTATATGACGCCCTGAGCCCGAAGCGCGGCGATGTCTGCGTCAGAATATCCGAGCGCGGCTAGCACCTCATCCGTGTGCTGCCCTAACAGCGGCGCGGGTCGCCGAATGCTCCAAGGCGACTCGCTCATTACAAATGGTCTTCCGGGATATAACAGCGTGCCCGCGACAGGATGGTCGAACTCTGCGAAAGCTCCCCTCTGCCGAAACTGTGCATCTTCCACAAGGTCTGATGTTGTGTTTATCGGTGCGCTCAGCACACGCGATTCCTGAGCCAGTTGCCAGATTTCCTGCTTGGTTCGTTCCAGACACCAGGAAATGAAGTACGCGTTGAATTCGTCCTCAAGTTCAGGGTCATACTGCGCTTCAGGGGCGTACCAGCGTTCTTCAAGCAGCACATCGGGAACGCCCATCATAGCCACCACACGGTCGAAGTAGTTACGCCCTCCTGCAATCTGCACATAACCGTCGAGGCAGATAAAGACGCCATTAGGATAACCGCCCGCGGTGGCTGTAGCGCTGCGCCTGGAAATTTCGCCATTGTACTGGTACGCGAGCAGCATGCTCATCCTGCGGTCTATCGACCCGACCTGCGTCTCCATCAGCGACACATCCACATGCTGGCTGCCATCCGAGAAGACTGCCCCCATCGTAGCAGTGGCGGCGATTGCGCCAGCCTGATACAGGACGACGTTTTCGCCTAGTTTCAGAGGCTCTCGGTCTTCAAGTCCGGTCGAGTACATCTCGCCGCCCATTCCATAGATGATGAGGTCTGAGGTTCTGAAGTCCCGATATGGGCCAGTCTGCCCGAAGTTGGAGATTGAAGTCATTACTAGCTGCGGATTGACTGTACGAAGCGTGTCGTAATCCAGTCCAAACTTCGCCATCTGCCCGGGGCGGAAGCTCTCCACCACTACATCGACATCCTCAACTAACTGCTTCACGATGGACTGAGCCCGCTGGGACTTCAGATTCAGCGTGATACTGCGTTTGTTGGTGTTGAGGTGGAGGAACATGCCGCTCTTCTCAGGATGAGACGCATCGCCGGGAAATGGACCGATGCGACGCGCGCCGTCGCCTTCCCCAACTCTTTCGACCTTCAACACATCCGCACCGTGGTCCGCCAGCAACTTCGTCGCATAGGGCCCGGCGATGTACTGTGTAAAATCCAGAACGCGAAGATCGGATAAAGCGCCGTTTTCACCCTGCGTATCCGTCAATGCCAGCAAGTCGCTCTCCAATTGAAGATAGTCATGACGTCATTCGTCCCCTTTACAAGGGTCCCTTTGCTCAGTTTTGGTTTAGTCAGTTCTGATTGTAACTTTGACCATCGATGCTCAAATTGCAGCACATTTTAACTCAATCAATCGCTTTAAGTAAGCGTGCGACTTCGAGCTTCAGGGATGGCGGCGTGTAATCATCCTTCTACAGGAGCATGTGCTAGGGTGTGTTGACATTTCATTTCAGCCATATGAGAGCGCCGACAAAGTGTAGGAAACCAAGGTACATCTTCGCCAACTTGTCAAACCGGCTGAATATGTGCCGATAATGCTTCATCTTGTTTATGTAGCACTCGACCAAGTGGCGCTCACCGTATAGATGCTCATCGTATGGCTGAGGCTCTCTTCTACTTGAACGCGGCGGTATTACAGGCGTCGCTCCCATCTCGACGATGCGCTCACGAAACCGCTGTGAGTCATATCCGCGATCCGCTATCACATATTCACTCTCGATGCCGTCTATCAGTTCATAGGCTTGGGTGATGTCGTGTGCCTGACCTCCCGTAAGAGTGAATCTCAGTGGATTGCCCAGAGCATCAACACTCACATGCACTTTCGTGCTGAAACCCCCTCGACTTCTACCAAGAGCCTGAGACCATTGTCCCCCTTTTTATGCGGCGCACCCGCCGCACAGGGATGCGCGCGCACCGTCGTGCTGTCTATTATCAGATGCTCCATATCAGGATCATCAGCGAAATGCTGGTGCATCTTCTCCCATATCCCCTGCTCGTTCCATCTGGAAAAGCGCCTGTACACGCTGTACCACTTGCCGTATCCTGCCGGAAGCATCCTCCACGGAGCGCCTGACCTGCTCATCCACAGAACACCTTCTATGAATCGTTTACACTCCTGTTCAGACTTGACATAGACGCCAGTCCTCTCTTTCAGGAAATCGAGTATCTTTGACCACTGTTCAGATGTTAGTTTAACTGCTGACATGCTCCAAGTTTAATGCAATTGTCAACACACCCTAGACAGCGCGTTGTATCTTGTGTTCAAGGTGGCGCTGAGGCTGAGTGCGCACTGGCGTCCATTGAATGGAGGGCCTGTACAGCGTTCACAGTAGGCAAGCTACTGGGCAGACACAAGCTGTTGCCAAGGATCAGTCCCAACAAGACATGGGAAGGTGTGGCGGGTAATGTGATAGGGGCCTATCTGGGTGTGGCACTCACGAACTATGCACTGCCTGATTCGGGGTTCCTTCCGCTGGTGATAGGACTCCCCCTGGTTATCGCGGTGGGTGCGATTTGGGGAGACCTTGTAGAGTCGTCGATCAAGCGAGAATTCCAAGTCAAAGACGCTGGCACATGGCTTCCTAGATTAGGCGGGCTGCTTGACCGCATAGACAGCTTGCTGATAGTGGCACCGCTTACTTACTACACGGTACGGCTCGTGAGTTGACAGAGCAATCATTGTGGCGGCTCAACTGGCTGAATGTGGCGGTTGAAAACCGTACCGCTATCGCCTTCCATGGAGTCTTAGTCAGATCCGAAGGGAGGTGATATTGATGTACCGAGTGGAACTGTACACGCGCGTTCGCAGGGCCTGCACAGAGACACCGTGCGCATGATGCTTGGAGCTAATATCAGAAGTTGTGGAAAATGAAAAGTCGCAGTTAAGAGAAAGGGCGTATCCTCCAGGTATCACAAACCGTCGATGAGACGAAAAACTGGAGGGACACGCCGTGAGGGAAGTATATCAGAACGAAGAAGATGCGAACGTAGTTGACGACACGCTGGAAGCGATGGTCAGGGAAGGGGCGAGAAGGATGCTCGCGGCAGCACTCGAAGAGGAGGTGAGCGCGTTCTTGGGCAGGGACCGCTATGAGCGGGTCGAGGAGTTCCGCGGATACAGAAACGGCTATCACCCAAGCCGCGAGCTGACGGTGGGAGTCTCAGCGGTGGAGGTGAAGGCGCCTAGGGTATCAGACGTACCTGCTGAGGTGGCTGGTGGTGGGTTCGAGTCGAAGATAGTCAGGCGATATGAGCGCACGAGTCGTCAGACGCAGGATCTGTTTCGAAAGTTGTACTTGGAGGGACTGTCCACCGGAGACTTCGAGCCGGTGTTTCGTGAGTTGGTGGGAGAGACTGCGGGGTTGAGTCCGAACGCGATCGTGAGGTTGAAGGACAAGTGGGAGTCGGAGTATCGGTCGTGGTGTAGCAGGAAGTTGGACGAGTGCAGGTACGCCTACATCTGGGCGGACGGAGTGTACCTGGGGGCCGGAGTGGACAGGGAAAAGACTGTGTTGCTGTGCGTGGTGGGAGCGAGGGAGGACGGAGTGAAAGAGCTGCTTGGAATGGAGCTTGGCTATCGGGAGAGTACGGAGAGTTGGTCTGGTGTGCTGAGGAGCTTGAGGGATCGTGGGATGAGTGCGCCGCTGCTTGCGGTTGGTGATGGCGCGCTGGGGTTGTGGGCTGCGCTCGATGCGGTGTTCCCGACAACCGGTCATCAGCGCTGCTGGGACCACCGTGCGCTTAACGTGCAGAGCAAGCTGCCGAAGGCGCTGCACTCTGAGGTCCGCAAGCGGCTTAGGGAGATGTCTGTTGCGACTTCGCGCGCGGAGTGCGAGAGGCTGCGCGACGAGTATGTGAGCGATCTAAGAGCGGATGATCGCTCAGATGCCGCCGAGACGGTGCTTCGGGACTGGGAATCGTTCGTGAGCTTCTATGACTTCCCTGTGGAGCACTGGGTGCATCTGCGGACGACGAACCCGTTAGAGTCGGTGTTCAGCGCAGTGAGATTGAGGACGGACGCCACTCGACGGATGAAGCGCCGTGACAGCGCATTGTACCTTGTATTCAAGGTGTCGCTGAGGCTGAGTGAGCGCTGGCGTCCGCTGAATGGAGGACGGAACC
The DNA here is from genome assembly GCA_965225795.1 of Dehalococcoidia bacterium. Lineage (GTDB taxonomy): Bacteria > Chloroflexota > Dehalococcoidia > Lucifugimonadales > JADFKI01 > Bin90. The sequence goes on from OZ245324.1 coordinate 266,357, forward strand.
TTATGGGCTTGCTGGTGGATGGAGCGAAGTTCGAGGACGGTGTCTTAACTGAACTACCGGTGAGCGCCGAGGGGGCCGTCGCCGCTTGATGAGCTAAACTACCTGGAGGCATTTTCCACAACATTTGACACAAGCTCGGGCAGATACCTGGACAATATCTTTGTAGAGCGTTTGTGGCGGAGCGTCAAATACGAGGAGGTATATCTGAAAGCTTATCGCAATGGCAGTGAAGCCAGGAGAGGAATTGACGCTTATCTGGACTTGTACAATCGAGAGCGGCCGCACCAGGCTCTGGGCTATCGGACTCCGGCTCAGGTGTTTGCAGAAGGAAGGCCACTCAGGTGTTTACCAGAGCAGGCATCAGCCTTATCATCTCGTGAGGTAGTGTCAGACTTTCCAGCGGGAGTCTCTCTTAACTTGGCCTCTTCGTTGTCCTAACTGTGGGGTCCACCCCAAGATTAGGATTCACGAGCGGCACTTTATATCTTACAGGACAAAGAGGGGAAAGCGATTTTCGGCGCTTCGTGGGCGGATGCCCGTCGGTGCTGGAGTAGGTCTGTATGGCTACGACTACGATCCTGCATTGAAGAAAAGGAAAGTCAAACTAGCCGAATCAATTGTAGTTGAGCGAGTCTTTGCGGACGCGGCGGCTGGAAAGACGGTTTCACAGATATCCAGTGAATTGAATGAGGATTGCATTCTCACGAGGACCGGAAATTCTTGGAATCCTAGAGCAGTACGCCGCATTCTGAAAAACCACAGTTATGTAGGAATCGATTATTACGGGAAAACCACCACTATTGCCAAAATAGATGGGCAGCGATTAACTGTCGAGTGCCCTAGGGAAGAGTGGATAAAAATTACCGGCTTTACTCCGGCAATAGTTTCTCATGAAATGTTCAAGAAGGTGCCAAAGATGCTGGATTGCTTCAGGCAGAAAGGCCTAGCGGGTGTCTAGCACATCTGAACGTTGGCCTGCCCGCAGCGCGCAAGACCTGCGTGAGGGCGGGCCTCTCAAAATCAAAGGAGGAGGATCATTATGCCGCCAGTCGACGCAGAAAGGAATGGGGCCATTTACGGTCGTGTAAGCACTGCCCAGCAGGAAGACGGGACTTCACTCGACACTCAGGTGCAGGAATGCTTGAATCTAGCCGAATCCATTAACTGCCCTGTGGACAGCAGATTCATTTGGCGCGAACAGGGGTCAGGGGCGGACAGACACAGGTCCGGACTCCGAGAAATACAATTGCTGATAGAGTCCAAAGCCGTTACCGACGTGTTTGTACATGCACCGGATAGGATCGCGAGGGACCCGCTTGACCTGCTGAATTTCTGCCGCATCTGCACCGAGGCTGATGTGCAACTGCATTTTGTAGTTGGTCCTTCTGGTAACGATGAATACACTGAACTCGTCAGATTTGTCACTGGCTTTGCTGGCAGGCAAGAGCGACAGATGATAGTTGAGAGGACTAATAGAGGGAAAATTGCGACTGCACGTTCTGGCAGAATGCCCAACGGAGTAGGTCTAGGGCTGTACGGATATGACTATGACAAGTTGACGAAGGAGCGGTCGATAAACGAAATTGAAGCCAACATAGTTCGCAGAATGTTCAGAGATGTCATCGCTGCTAAGTCCCTTTTTCGGATCGCAGTAGATCTTAACCAAGAGGGCATTCCAACAAAGAGTGGAAAGAAGTGGCATCCCTTGACTATTAAGCGTATTCTGCACAACACTGCCTACCATGGTCTTAATTACTATGGTCGGACAAAGAGCTATATGGATGGGGGGCGGAGGAAAATGGTTGCTCGTCCCCCAGAAGAGTGGATCGAAATCCGGGGATTCACACCACCTATCATATCGGAGAGTACATTCATAAGAGCACAAGAACAGATGCGAAGACCTTTCGCGGTAAATGCCGCACCGAGAATTTACCTGCTTACCGGATTTGCGTTCTGTGCGACGTGTGGTACACCGCTGTCAGGCGCCTCTAGAATGGGCAAGAAGAGGCAGTATAGGTGCAGAGCAACTTATGCAACGGCGATTGACCCCATGACCTGCCATGAAAGCTACATGAATGCCGACGAAATTGAGGATATCGTGTGGGATGAAGTTGTTAGGGCACTAAAGAATCCTCAGGCGCTCATTCGGGACCTGGAACGCCATTTGAATAGTGGTGACGGAAACATTGGTAAAGAGATGTCCGAGTTGACGCGTGAAATCGCGAGACTAGTGCGCCAGGAAGCGAATTTCATTGCGATGGCAAGCGACCCCGACTCTTTTGACAAGGAGATGGTTGCTAGACAGAGCACGCCTGTTGTCGCACTCCTGAGAGAAAAGAGGCGTGAGCTAGAAATTCTAAAGTTACAACATGCGCGGCAGGATGACGTCGCCGCTATTCAAGATCAGCTTGTTGACTACTGCAATAGAATTGCGGAAAACATCGACACTATCGAGGGCCCAGATGGAAAGCGTAATACTTATTCGGCGTTTGACGTCAAAGTGTGGGCGACAAAGAACTCGGTCAAGATCATCGCTCAAGTCAACCCCGAAGAAATCAGCTCCCGAAATTCAGATGTAACTACCATTGCACAAACATTGGCATTACGACATGAATATATTCATCGCCTTCCACTGGCTTGAGCACTCCGGGGCTGGAAGGGGATGAAACTTCAAGCGCAATGTCTCCGCTGAGTACATCCAACACATCGGTGAGATACTTGGAATTAAAGGCGATTTTCGCGTCTTCTCCCTCAACTGCAGCGCAAAGCTGACCTTGATTGTCGCCGACTTCTTCGGCGCGTGACGAGATAGTCAATCGCCCTGTCGCGTCTTCTTCACTTGTTGATACCTGTAGCCGAATGATGCCGCTGCCATCGCGAGCGAAGATAGCGGCAGTTCGGGTGGCACGTAGAAAATCGTCCGAATTAAGAACAACACGAGTCGTATGACTCTGTGGGATCAGCTGATTGTAGTTTGGGAAGTTGCCAGCGATCAATGAGGAGACTATTTCTACATCTTCTACTCGGAAGAGAGCCTGATTGCTTGAAGGCGTCACCATGAACTCCACAGCCTTCTGCTGACTTCCGAGCAAGCGATTGATCTCGTTGAGTACTCTGGCAGGTATTAGGAACTCGATGTCCTCGCTCGGCGCTTCTGCCAACTTGCCGCTATACACTGCAAGCCTGAACCCGTCAGCGGCAGCAAACTTGAAGTCGCTTCCGCTAATTTCCGTTTTCACTCCGGTCAGAACAGGACGAGAGTCCTCTGTTGCGGCAGCGAATGCGACCCGGCTGATTGCCTCACGCAACATGCCAGGCTCTATTTTTGCTGCTACTCCGCCCTCTACTGCCGGTATTGGTGGAAAGTCGTCGGCAGGATTACCGCTGATATTTGACTCGAAGGTCAAGCACTTGATGTTCAGTCCGACCGGCTGCGAAGTTGCTTCAATGTCGATGCGTTCCGGCGGTAGAGATCCCACGAAATCACTCAACAGCCTTGCAGGAACTGTGATGGCGCCTTCTTCTTCCACTTGGGCACCGATCCATGTGGTCATCGCCATATTGAGGTCAGTCGCCGAAATCTTGAGCATTGATTGCTCAGTGCTTAGAAGGACGTTCTGGGTTATTGGCAGGGTGGACCGCGAAGCGACGGCTCGGCCTACGATTGAAAGGCCGCGCGCCAGATTCTCTTGTAGGCAGGATAACCTCATTCCGCAAGTCCTCCGAATATATTCAATGAAATCTGTGTGTATCGCATAATTCTATCCCATTGATGGTATGAGTTTCTACTCGGAGAAGACGGTTAAAATAGCCAAAAATGCGCTCCCTGTTCAATCTAGGGAGCGCATTCGGCGAACATGACAAGTGGATCGCGGCTAATTGACGACGATGGATCCTATCATCCCTTGAGCATTGTGTGGAGTACAGATCAGTTCATAAGTCCCAGACTTGTCAAATGTGAATGTGTAAGTAACTGAGTCTCCGGCTTCCACTTCGACATAAATGTCAAGGTCATCCACTTCGAAGGTGTGGAACTCGGTCTCCGCCGTGAGTGTAAAAGTAACAGTCTCGCCGGCGCTGAATGACATTTCAGAAGGGCTGTACCCGTACTCACCGCTGCCGCCAATGTCCTGCATAGCCACGTCCACAGGCGTTCCTCCGCCTGCGGTCTGCCCGGACGCACTCTCGCTGGCTGCAACTGGCACAGTGGGAGCTGGAGGGGGCGGCGGAGGCGAGATGCGCGGTACAGTGGTGGGCGGCGGCGGTTCAGGAACGGACTGCCCACAGGCAATCACACCAAGCATCACGATGGCACACACGCCTGCCAGCACTAATAGATTTCGCTTTTGCAACTTGGCCTCCTGCTACTCTTTTTACCCTGTGTATATGGGCGCGTAACACCGCCCATTAAGAGGGATTTCAGCTTTGATAAATTCTTTAATACTTATAAAAGTGATTTCTGATTTCAAACTCGACGTCTTGCTGGGAGAATATATTCCAATCCGCTCGCCTGATTGCGAGATAAGAACCCGACAGCGCAGGTCCCATGGTCTCTATCAGTACAGAGTCTTCTTCTAACGCCCTTGTTGCCTCCAGCAAAGACGAGGGAAGTCGCCTGATACCTCGCCTAACCAATTCTTCCGGATCCAATAGAGTGGGATCGGAATCTACATTTTGCTCTGGACTGGGTTTCAGTTCGCGCGCCACGCCATCCAGACCGGCCGCAATCAATCCACCCAATGCTATGTATGGATTGGAGCTAGAGTCCGCTGGCCTGAATTCCAGGTTTGTGGAAGCCATCTCCGCACCCCAGAATGTGGAAGGAATTCGAAGAGCCGCCTCTCTGTTATCCAGGCCGTAGCATGTGAAAGCAGTGCTCCATGAGCCGGGTGATAATCTCCTGTAGCTGTTCATGCTCGGGCAGGTCAATGCCACCAATCCCGGCAGGTGCTCCATAATTCCGCCTATGAAGTAGTATGCCAACTCACTGAGACTCTGTTCATCGTCAGCGTCGAAGAAAAGGTTTTTCCCCTCGTCCAAGTCCCAGGCGCTGATGTGGATGTGGCAGCCGTTGCCGGCCTGATCGGGAAAGGGCTTGGGTGCGAAGGATGCGAATAGTCCGTGCTGATACGCGACATTTCGCACCGTCTCACGGTAGATGAGGTGATTGTCGGCAGCGCGCAACGCAGGAGCATGCCGAATGCTCAACTCATGCTGCCCGTGGCCGACTTCTGTGTGATATTGCTCTATCCCGATTCCCTGTGCTTCGAGAGCTTCTATCACATCGTCAACCACATCCTGGGCGAAGGTCATCCCTACGCTGGAGTTGTCCAAGCTTTCGTCACATGGAACGAAGCCGTCGCCTTCCTGTCTTGCGAGGTACCACTCCGGTTCCATAGCGACTTGAAAGGTTAGGCCCATCGTTTCGGCCTTGGCAAGCATTCGCTTGAGGAAGTCCCTGGGACAAGCTTCCCACGGCTGGCGGGATGTAGCTATCAAATCCGAGAGCATCAGCGCTCGTTTTGGCGCGTAGGGCAGGATGGTGAAAGTGTCAGGGTCGGGTATTAGTCTGAACTCGCCTGCGGGTCCCATGCCGTCAACTACCTGCAACTGGTCCATATCGCCCATTGCCTGCATTGCGGTGGTGACGCCAATACCCGAACTGAGCCTGGTTTCTAATCCGGATATGTGCGTTGATTTACCGCGGATAATTCCACCGTTGTCGCACCAGAAAAATGATACGAGATGTACACCAGCATCCTTGGCTTTGCGAACGACTTCTGTTCGTTCCATTTCTCCTCACATATGCCCTCTTGCCTGCTGTGCTAAGGCAATTAGTGAACAATTTCACTTTATCATTGGGCGTGTTTGCAGTCAAGAATGTGAGCAGTTTCGAGGCTCGCGCTTTCGTTGTGCGCACTGGCGTCGGCTGTTACAATTTCGGCGGCGATACTGCTTACTTTAGCGGCAAGATTTCCCGATATGAAGCTACTACTTGACGGGGAAAATTCTATCCAAACCCGTTGTTTGGGGTTCGCTTGGCTCGCTACACGAAGGTAACAGGTGACGACGTTGACAGACTCACCACAACATTTTTCGACGGGTACTCCCTGGGAAGCGATTGGCGGATATAGCAGGGCGGTTCGGTCCGGGGACAGAATCTATGTTTCGGGCACGACCGCAAGTGGAGGCTGCGGAGTTCTTGGACTGAAAGACGCCGGGGAGCAGACTAGGGCGGTTCTGGAGATAATAAAAGGATCTATAGAGTCACTTGGTGGCAGCATGTCAGATGTCGTTCGCACGCGCATATATGTAAAGGACATCTGGCTCTGGGAGAGCGTGGCACGTGTACACGGCGAAATTTTTGCGGACGTGCGACCGGCATGCACCCTCGTCGAAGCGCGTCTTGTGGACGACTCGCTGCTGGTCGAGATTGAAGCGGAGGCGGTTGTAGGTGGATCGCGTTCGGAGACTGAAAATGCGATTTAGCCTGCGTCTGAACAACGACCTGACCGTATCGCAGTATATCGAATTAGCGCAGCGGGCAGAGGCTCAAGGCTTCGATCAATTCTGGGTGAGCGGCGACCTCTTCTTGCGCAGTACCAGTGTAATTCTGACAGCGGTTGCGCTGAACACAAGCAGTATAAGGATTGGCAGTTGCGTACTGAATCCTTACACAATGAATGCTGCCGAGATAGCGATGTTATCTGCAACTCTTGATGAGGTCTCAGACGGCAGGTTCTTACTAGGCATATCGGCAGGGGCTGCTGAGTTCCTCGGCTGGGTGGGTATCCGGCATGGTAAGCCACTGACGGCGGTGCGGGAATCGGTGGGGGCTATAAGGCGGCTTCTGGTCAACGGAAGCGCCGAATGCAGGGGTGAGTTCCTTAAATGGAATGAAGAGGCATACATGCGATTTCCTGTCGAGCGGCAGGCGCCTATTTACATTGGTGGTATGGGTGACAGGATGTTGGAGCTTGCGGGCGAGATAGGTGACGGCGCGCTGCCGCTGCTGTTTCCGCCTGAGCGGTTTTATGCCGCGCGCGAGCAGGTGGCGAATGGACAGCGACGTCGGGCGGACGTTTCGGACGACTTCGACTTTGCCACATGCATTTGGGTGTCCGCATCGCGTGATGTGCCTGCGGCGCGACGTGTACTGGCGCAGAAGGTGGCCTACTATGGCAGCGCGATGAACGAGGCGGTGCTTGCTGGCCTGGGACTGAGTAAGGCGGATTTCGAGCTGATTACAAGAGCGTTGATTGAGGATAGGTGCGAATCGCGCGCGATAGACCTTGTAAGCGATGACATGCTTAAGATAGGCGTTGTGGGAGATGCGAGCAAGATTATCGAACGATTGGAACCACTGGTTGCAGATGGTGCGACGCATCTGAGTTTTGGCCCACCGCTTGGGCCTGATTTCGACGAGGCGCTTGATATTCTAGGCGAGGTCGTCAGCCACTTCAGGAAATAGAGAGGCCAACCGCAATATGACTGGAATGGGAAGCTACATACGTGTGCTGGTGGTTGCGCGAGGGCAAGGACGCGCCGACGAACTCACCGAAATCCTCGAACGGAACAGCTGCCTCGTAACTGCGACTACAAGCGTAACTACTGCGCTGGACATTGCGGGTTACTCTGACTTCGATGCGTTGGTTATGGCGGAAGACATTCCGCCTGCCGATCGCTCCTACTTACGCACACAGACTTCAAGTCTTCGACCTTCGGCTGTGGTGGTGTCCAATCGCAGTTCACGCTCGGTGATGATTCAGCTGAGCCAGGCACTCAAGGAAGCTAGAAGCGACGAATAGTAATCGCAATCTCCCCCTAGTAACCATGTTGTAATTACTCAATTTCTGAAGCTGGGATACTTCGTCTGGGGCATACCGTTACACGCCGCGATTATTTCGACGTCTGTTCAACGCCTCCTAAAGCGACATTAACGAAGCGTTAATGCTCTGTTCATATGCGCGCCGTATCGTGAATGCAGTCATATTGATGACTTGTCAAATCGGACAAAGGCATCACAGATTGAGGAGGTAAGACTCAGATAACTATGCCTAGTTTAAAAATGTTCCCACGGATGAGCGGCGCTTGGAGTGTAGCATTACTACTAAGCCTGGTGCTTGTAATTGGTGCACTGGCATGCGGTTCTGAAGAGACCGCAGCGCCTGCACCCGCCACTTCCGAGCAGACTACTACGGCACCCGCACAGGCATCACAGCTCGCGGCGACGATGGCGAAGTTGAGCGGCACAATCGAAATCGACGGATCCAGTACTGTGTTCCCCGTATCCGAGGCGGTGGCGGAAGAGTTCCACAAGATTCACCCGGACGTGCGCGTCAATGTGGGAGTATCCGGCACGGGCGGAGGCTTCAAGCGCTTCACAGTAGGTGAGACGGACATCAGCGACGCATCCCGCCCGATCAAGGATTCCGAAGCACAGGCTGCTGCGGACAACGGAATTGAGTATTACCCTCTGCGCGTTGCTTTGGACGGCCTATCCGTATTGGTCAGCCCTGAGAACGACTTCGTGGAGTGCCTGACGACCGAACAGTTGAAGATGATCTGGGAGCCCGGCAGCACCGTCACTAACTGGAGCGATGTCGATCCCAGTTGGCCGAGCAGCAAGATTGCGCTGTACGGTCCTGACACCGACTCCGGCACCTTCGACTACTTCACCGAGGAGATCATGGGTGAAGCGCAGCTGAGCCGTCCGGACTACACGGCGAGCGCGGACGACAATGTGCTGGTGCGGGGTATTGCCGGCGGCAAGTACTCGCTGGGCTACTTCGGATACGCCTACTACCAGGAGAACCAGGACAAGCTGAAGCTGGTCGCTGTGGACTCCGGTAGTGGCTGCGTCCAGCCGACATCGGAGTCGATAGAGAACGGCAGCTACTCGCCGCTATCACGTCCGCTGTTCATATATGTGAGCAAGGCGAGTATGGAACGTCCCGAGGTTAAGGCATTCGTGGAGTTCTACCTCGACAACGCCGCTGAGTTGGCGCAGGAAGTCGGTTACATCAGGCTGGATGAAACCGAGTACGTCTCATACCGCGACCTGATTAAGCAGTAGGTCTGAAGACTTAGAAGGTTTCTTTCCCTAAATGGCGCATGCGACATTCCCTCCGTCGTATGCGCCGTTAATGTTGGGTTCAGAAATGATGCGAGAGGCACAAACACACCCCAATTATCGGGGTGTGTTTGTGTTTAGCCGCTCGAAGGTTCCTTGCTCCTATTGCTACGGGCTTGGCAATGCCGCCGTGTCGCCAGTCTCATGTTGCCACACACGAAGGCGAGCCGCCATGTCAATAACTCGGTCGCGTTGAGCGGGGTCGTCGAAGAGGTTGGTCATCTCGTGTGGGTCATTGTTGAGGTCGAACAGTTCGCCCTGGTCGCCGGCACATAGCGCGAGCTTCCACCTGTCGGGTGTGATGATACAGCGTCTGGGGAGCGCGTTCATGCGGTTGATTGCGGCGCTGCCTAGGAATCGGTCTGGAAGATCTTCGCTTGTGCCGTTCCACTGCACAACGACATCGTTGTCGCTGAGGTCGGTTTCGCCACGAAGGACTGGTGCGAGGCTCTTGCCTTGCAGGTGCGACGGCAGCGTCTGACCGAGCAGGTCGAGCAGTGTCGGCAACAGGTCGATCTGGCTTGCGCTTCCTTCCAGCATAGTCTGTTCGCGGCTAAGCCATGGGACGCGCATTGTAAGCGGCACACGGGACGCTTCCTCATAGAAGGAGCGCTTTTCAAGCATGCCGTGGTCGCCTGCCATTTCGCCGTGCTCGCTCGTGAAGACGACGACCGTGTTGTCGGCTACTCCTGCGATTTCCAAGGCGTCTGTAATCTTCTTTACCATGCGGTCAACGAGCGTGATGTTGGCGAGGTAGTGGGCGCGCAGGGTGCGCCATCCCAACTCGGTCGTCAGGTCTTGCCCTGATGCCGGGTTGTGCGCCATGTAGGGGTCTTGTGTGGGATCGCCGCCTTCGTACATGTACTGAGTGTAGTAGTTGCCGCGAACTCGGTTGTAAAGGGAGACGTCTTCGGGACGCCGTAAGAATGCGGGGCCTACCGGGAGTTGCGCCGGGTCGTACAAGTCGTTGAGCGGCCCGTGATAGGGAGGGTGCGGCTCGAACGTGCTGACATAGAGGGCGAACGGGCTGTCGCTGTTGCGCTCGATGAAGTCTGCAGCTCGGTCTCCAAGGAATGATGCCATCTGGAACTCTTCAGGCAGCCTTGAGCGCGCCGCTGGGGAAAAGATGAACTTGCCCGGCGCGCGCTCCATATCCGGCTCGAAGCCGTTGTCAACCAGATGATGCCAGTATGTGCTGTACACGTTGCGATATTCACGTCGTGTGTATTCCGATATGTGTCCGTCCTCTGTGCTGACCCACTCGTCGTAGCCGTGCTGACGAATGACATCGTCGCCAAGGTGCCACTTGCCGTAGTAGCCGCAGTAGTATTCATCGGGAAGCATCTCCGCGAGTACGGGGGTTCCTCGTGGCAGTATAAGCTGGTTCACGATGGGTCCAGCCGCGTGCGGATACAATCCCGTCATGATAGAGGCGCGCGCCGGTGTGCATACCGGCTGCGTAACATAGGCGTTTTGAAAGACGAAACTCTGCGCCGTAAGCGCGTTGAGGTTGGGCACGTTCAACCAGTCGTTGCCGTAGCACGCCATCGTGTCGGCGCGCTGCTGGTCGCTGAAGATGAAAACCATATTGGGCCGGTCTGCCATTTGCCAACTCCGTATCACTTATTCCGATTCTTGTATTTAACGCGTGTCCGTCAGGAGACTCCGAATGCCGCTATCTGTCGCCCGTTCAGTGGCTGAATGGCGCGGCTGTTCGTGCCGCCGCCTGTCAGCGCGGCGAGCCGAGTGACTTGCTCCTCCGAAACCTCTTGGGCGTCGGACATTACGATCCATTGTACGCCTTCGGTATATGGGGGCGTGGTCAGCGAACCCGAATAGGCGTAGTAGCCGCTGTCAGTGGGTATGAGCTCGCCTGGAGTGACAGGGGAGTGCGGCTTTGCATCGTATTCGTCGCGACCGGGCGCGTTAGCGATTATTGACTGGATTGCCGAGTTTGCATCGCCGAAGCGATAGAGAATGCCCACGACGGCAATCTCGCCCGAAGCCCTAGTGTGAACCAGATGCGTTTCCAAGGCGAACCGCTCACCGTCTATGGTGTGCTCGCCAGGATTGTGAGCATGTATCTCGGACAGCTTGTACGTGCGGCCATCGAGTTGGATGCCCCCGCCTTCTTCGTACTTCACCTTGATGAAGTCGCCGGTGTTGGTTACAAGGTTGGCGACGTCATTGTAAGCAAACTCCAGATTCGGTGCGCCTTCTGCGATGTCTCCCGCAATATCTACGGGGGATTGCCGAGGTGCCATTGATATCCCCTTATTTCGTTTATCGAAGTTACAATCTACAAGGCTTACCGCACGTTCCGCAACCTCGGGTCAAGCACATCGCGCAGTGAGTCGCCAAAGAGGTTGACCGCAAGCACGACGAACGTTATTGCCAAACCAGGCGCGATGGCGACGTGAGGCGCAAAGTCGAAATTCAACTGCGCGGTCGTCAACATGTTGCCCCAGGACGGTATGGGTGGCTGAATGCCGATGCCGAGGAAACTGAGCGCCGCCTCTGCGGTGATCGCCGCGCCGACACTGACGGCGATCAGCACCATGGTTACGGGTAGCGAGTTGGGAACGAGGTGTCGGAAGATGATGCGCGTGTCGGAGCTTCCAATGGCGCGTGCGGCCTCGACGTATTGCATGTTGCTCAGCGTCAGCGCGCGCGAGCGCACAACGCGCACGGAACTGGCGCTGTAGCTGACGGCGAGCGCCATGATGACCACCGGCACTGTGAATCCGAAGGCTACGGTTATGGTCATTGCGACGACGATGCCCGGAAGTATGAGCACGGTGTCAACCAGCCTTTGAGTGAGCAGGTCGAAGAGTTTGCCGAAGTAGGCGCTTGCGATGCCGAGCACCGTGCCGAAGACGACACCAATCAGCGGGGCCATGATGCCGACGAACATGGACACGCGACCGCCGTGCAGCAAGCGACTGACGACATCGCGTCCTAGCTCGTCGGTGCCAATCCAGAGTGTGCCGTCGTCCAGAGTCGCCTCGGACATTGGCGGGAGAAGTGGGCGCGCGACCGTTCTATCGTATCGGAATGGCGAGATGATGTTAGCGAGGAGCACCATTGTCATGATTATGATCAGGAAGATGCCGCCAATTGCGCCGGTTGGATGGTGGCGTCCGAAGTCGGCTAGAGCGCCTGCCGTGCGCGCAAATCTGGCAGCGGTGGAGCCGTCGGCCAGGACCGCATCAGCGGTGATTTGCTCTTGATGCACCTTCGTCTTCCTTCCGTCCGTCTTCCTACTCGTATCTTATGCGCGGATCGATCCATGCATATACGAGGTCAATCAGCAGAATCCACAGCATCATGAACACCGCAAGTATAAGCACGATGCCTTGGACCATCACGAAGTCTCGGGCGCTGGTGGCGTTTACAATCTGCTGTCCCAGCCCGGGCAGTGTGAATATGCGTTCGACGATAACTGCGCCATCCATCAGAGCAGCTACCAGCAGGCCCGCCATGGTGAGCACGGGTATGATGGCGTTGGCGAGCGCGTGTCGCAGGGTTACGACCCAGGGGCCGAGACCCTTGGCATAGGCCGTGCGGATGTAGTCGTCGCCAATTACTTCCAGCATTGTGGACCGAGTCATGCGACTGATGGTGGATGCCGAACGGAAGCCTATGACCAGTGAAGGGAATATCAGGCGCTTCAATGCCGTAACCGGGTCGTCGAAGATGCTGACGTGCTGCACGGGTGGAATCCAGTTGAAGAACTTGACGAGAAAAAGCAGCATTAGAATGGCGACCCAGAAGTTGGGCATGGCGATGCCTGCCGCCGTTATGACGCGGATGGTCTGGTCAAGCCAGCTTCCGCGCCAAATCGCAGACATGATGCCGAGAGGCAACGACCAGGTGAGTGCGACGACAACCGACAGGAATGCCAGTGTTGCCGTGACCTCTATCTTGCTTGCGAGGGCATCAATCACCGGACGGTCCGCGTATCGAGAATAGCCAAGGTCGCCTCGCAACGCATCCTTGAGCCAGCGCCAATACTGCACATACAAAGGATCGTTGAGTCCCCATGCCTCCCTTAGTTTTTCTATGTCCTCGACGGTTGCGACAGACTCTTCGCCAGAGGTGATAAACAACGCCTCGTCTCCCGGCAACACGCGCAGCAAGAAAAACAGGATTGTTGCAAGCAGAAAGAGCGTTGGGATCATGAGGAGCAGCCGTCGGACGGTATATTTCCACACGGTTATCTACCTCGATTGACGCCTGGAACTCAAGGTCAGCGTCGATTCAGTTGCGAAGGGCTTCAGGGGAAATGGCAGAGCAGCCGGAGATGTCTGTCCGGCTGCGACTGCGGACCTTCAAATGACTATCTCTGCGGCGCGCCCTCGCTCAACCACACGTCGTAAATACGTGTCTGGATGAACTTCATAGCGGGTATCGGGTCCCAGTTGTTGACATAGGCATAGGCAAGTTTGTACTCATTGAAGCGCAAGGTGGGCACCTTTGGAAGCCACTGTTCGCGCATAATTGTGTCGAGTTCCTTGAACTGCTGGTTGCGCTCGGGGCCCGGGAATGTTCGCTTGATTTCGGAGACTTTATCCAAGAACTCCTGCGGCGGCGGGGCATTGTGATAGAAGGCACCTGCACCGGGCATGTAGAAGAGGTCGATGAAGTTGACCGGGTTTGCCATTGCAACTGCGTGGCTGTCGAACATCACCTCATAGTTGCCGTCTTGACCCAGAGCGCGCAACGGAGCGGTCTCATAAGTCTCGATGTTCATCTTGACCCCGATGTCTTCGAGCTGTTGCACGATAACCTGGGCGCTGTTGATGTTGGCACCAGTGATGCCAGCGTTTGCGGTGAACTCCGTTACGCCGACGTCAGCGAAGAGCTTCTTCGCCTCTTCTAGGGCTCCCTCGCGTGTGGTCGGCGCGTAGCCGTAATATTCCGTGACATCGCTGAGGTTGGGGTCTGCCGTGCCGAGGAAGCTGACCTGCACGAAGTTGGCGGGCAGTCCTTCAATCGGCGTTGACAGGAGTTCCTGAATGGGCGCACGGTATACAGCGAGGTACAGGGCCCTGCGCGCGAGCATATCGTTGAATGGAGGCTTTTCGCCGTTCATCGAAATGTACATCGCTCCGGGACTGAATGCTGCCTCCAGAACGACCTCATCACCAAGGGAATCCTTGACGCCCCATCCCTTCGCCAGGTCCATTGGCGCGGCGAGGTCGATGCGTCCGGTTGCCAGCGCTGCTGCCTGCGTGTCCCAGTCCGTGAACTGGACCGTGGTTACCTGGTCGAGATAGGGGTATGGCGAGCCGTCCGGAGCGTCGCGGAAGTAGTCGGGGTTCGCCTCAGAGAGTACGAAGCTGTCGCGCTCCGTGTCCTTGACGCGGAAGGAGCCAGTGCCAATCAAGCGTTCAGGCGAGTTGATGCCGCCTTCCATCTCGACGATGTGCTTGGGCAGCATGATGTGCCATGCGTCTGCAAGGTCGAGCAGGAAATCGGCGCTCGGCTGCTTGAGGGAGACTTTGAAGGTCGTGTCGTCTATCTTTTCCGTGCCCTCAATGTTCTTGAAGCCGCCGACGCGAGGCTGAGGGCTGCCCTCGGGCGGGTTCGCCCAGCGATTTAGCGTATATGAGATGTCTTCAACCGTGAGCGGGTTGCCGTCGTGCCACTGCACACCCTCGACTAGATTCACCGTGATTGAGTCCACCGAGTCCGCGAACTGCCAGCTCTCGCCGAGGTCCGGCAGGACATCGATGCCGTTGCGTGGGTTGAATTGGAGGATACCGCTGTAGTGGCGGTTGAAATGCTCAGTGAAATGCCATACGCCCGCTTGCGTCATGTCCCACTTTGGCGGGAACACGCGTGGGCCCACGCCCCAGAAGAGATGACCGCCGCGCCTGACGTCACCTGCGCCCATCATGGCTGCCGGAGCAGGTTCAGTGCGGGCTGCTGCCTTTGTCGGCTGCGCAATTGGCTGTGCTGGGGCCGGGAACCACCTGCGACTGGAACGCCTGCTGTGCAGGGGCCGCGGGGGCCGGTGCCGCGGGTGCGACTGCGGGCGATTGTGGCGCGGGTGCAGTGACTTCTGCTGGCGCCGAGCTGCACGCGAGTGTCGCAATAGTGAGAATGACGACTGTGATGACAGTTACTCTAAGAATCATCCACTCATCCTTTCATGTCATATATGCGTTACAAGTTTAACTTTCTACATTCAAGTGAGTTAGTACTACTTGGTGACGCTCTAACTCACAAAACCTTTGGCGTTTCCCCTTGCTCCTTTTATGAATATCGCTGGGAGAAACCCGCAAGAATTGTGTGCACTTTAAGCCAGAAATTGCAGCAAAGTCAAGAGAGTGGCTTGGGCCCTCATTCGCAAGTGTGCGCCAAATGTAACGCGCTTCGGATCACGCTCAGTAGTCACGCCGAACGAAAGTGATCCGTAATTCCAAACGAATATTCTTGTAAAGCTTGACACTTTCGTTCTAACTGCGATATACTGCGAACATGCGTACTTTCACTAAGTGTTTCTCCGCATATTCTATTTATAAAACACAAGGAGGATAAAGTGACCACTACAAAGAAACTCTCAGAACGTCAAAGCAGAATACTTGATTTCATCAAGCAATTTATGAGTGAGCATCAGTTCCCGCCCACAGTGCGAGACATCCAGGCGGGCTGTGAGATAAGTTCCACCTCGGTAGTGGACTACAACCTTCACATCTTGCAGCGGCACGGCTATCTGCGCCGCCTTCCAGAGGTCTCGCGCGGCATTGAGCTTTTGGGCGAGCACGCCGCATCTCGGGCGAATGTTGCGACCATTCCCATTTACGGCAGCATCGCTGCAGGAGAGCCGCTACACATTCCGTCCGTAGCATCGCGCCATTCCGACGAGTTCGAATCGCTTGATGTTCCCCTTTCAATGGTGAGCGGCAGGGAAAATGCCTACGGTCTCCGCGTCAAGGGTGATTCGATGATTGACGCCTTCATTGCTGATGGCGACTTAGTCATCATGCAGCCCATAGACAGCCCCAATACCGGCGACATGGTTGCTGCGGAACTTGCCGACCGGGATGAAGTTACTCTAAAGCGCTTCTTTCTTGAGGGCGACACGGTGCGTCTGCAGCCGGAGAACGCCACAATAGACCCCATCCGGGTTCCTGCCGAAAATGTCAAAGTGCGCGGCCGGGTCATCGGTGTTATACGCTCCTTCTAGCCTTCGCGGAGCATGAGTCTTGCTCTCCAATTGAGGCTGTGGTGCCGTATTGTGGGCATGCTTGAATGCCGATGGCGTTCCGGGTCATATGATGCGATAATTGAGTGAGCGCAGATTGACAAGGGAAGGCTGGGGTAGTGATAACCTTGAGCCTTCCCTACCTTTTTTGATGCCGCATCAGCTAGATGGGCAACTTGGCTTGCCGGAAGCAGACTTATGAACATCGCCACCACAGACCGCATTACAATACCGATAACAGGTATGACTTGCGCAGCATGTGTGAGTCATGTGTCCAACGCGATTCAAGAAGTCCCTTCCGTCGCTGATGTTAGCGTCAGTCTGGCATCGGAGAAAGCAACCCTCTTGTTGCGCGGTGGATCCTTGCGCAGCGAAGAATTAGTGGATGCCCTTGAAGATGCGGGCTACGGGATTGCCACTGAAAAGGCTATCCTTGCCGTCGGTGGAATGACCTGTGCCGCATGTGTAAGTCATATCGAGAACGCCCTCACTGATGTCGACGGCGTCCTATCCGTGGGCGTCAACCTGGCATCAGAGCGAGCTGCCGTCGAGTACATCCCGGGGTTCGCGGCCGTATCCGATATGCGCCACGCGATCGAGGACGCGGGTTACTCCCTCATCGGGATCTTAGGAGAGCAGGACGAGGCTGCTACACCTCGCGATGTGTATGTCCTTCGTCGTAAGTTGCTTGCTAGCCTTGTCGTCGCGGTGCTAATTATGGGGTTGATGTTCGCACCGGGGGCTCACAACCTCTTGCGATTCGGTATGGACTATCTATTGCTAGTTCTAGCCACCCCTGTGCAATTTTGGGCGGGTAGGCAATTTTACCACGGCGCTTGGGGAGCGCTTAAACACCGTACAAGCAACATGAACACGCTGATAGCCGTGGGCACATCCGTCGCCTATTTTTACAGCGCAGCGGTCACACTCCTTAGTGACGCCCCGTTTTTCGATGGCATTCCATCAGCGACCTTCTTTGACACATCGACCGCAATCATAGCTCTTGTCCTTTTGGGAAAGTATCTTGAGGCTAATGCTAAGCAGCGAGCTTCGAGAGCTATCCGCGCGATGATGACTCTGCAACCGAAGTCTGCGCGCGTGATTCGAGATAGGGACGAGGTTGAGGTGCCCATAGATGACTTGCAGGTTGGCGAAGTAGTTATTGTGCGCCCGGGTGAGCGGATCCCCGTCGACGGCAATGTAGTCGAGGGCACTTCAGCCGTTGACGAATCGATGCTCACTGGAGAGAGTATTCTCGTGGACAAGTCGGTGGGTACCGAGGTCTTCGGGGGAACTATCAACACCACAGGTAGCTTCACTTACCGCGTAAGCAAAGTTGGGCGGGATACGTTGCTGTCGCACATTATTCGTATGGTTGAGCAGGCGCAGGCGTCAAAAGCGCCCGTGCAGCGACTTGCCGATGCGGTTGCCGCCTACTTCGTTCCCACAGTAATCACGTTTGCGGCTCTGACTTTCGCATTCTGGCTGGTGTTTGGACCTTCGCCCAGTTACATACATGCGACTTTGACCGCCGTGGCTGTCCTGATTATCGCGTGTCCTTGTGCCCTTGGTTTGGCAACGCCCGCCGCGATCATGGTTGGCATGGGCAAGGGAGCCGATTTCGGTGTGCTTATTCGTAACGCCGAGGCGCTTGAACGCGCCCACAGGGTTCAAACTGTGGCTCTTGATAAGACCGGCACACTTACCGTTGGCAAGCCCTCCGTTGTCGAACTGGTTAGCAACCACATAACAGTTGAAGAACTTCTGTTACTTGCTGCCTCGTCCGAATGGCATTCAGAGCATCCATTGGGCAAGTCCATTGTCAGAGCTGCCGAAGAGCGCGGTCTGTCGCTTGCACCTGTGGAGAACTTCCAAGCGCTACCCGGACACGGCGTATCTGCATCGTTGGATAACACTTCATTGCTGCTGGGTAACCTTGCGCTGATGCAAAGCGAGCGCGTGTTGGTGAGCGAGTATGACGTCGCTGCGAGTGAGTTGACTGAACGGGGGATGACCCCTGTGTTCGTTGCGCGGAATGGCGAAGTTGTCGGACTTATCGCCATTGCCGATACTATACGCCCTGAAGCGAGGACTGCCGTCAGCCGTTTGAAACATGACGGAATCGAAGTCGTTATGCTAACGGGCGATAATAGACGCACTGCTGAAGAAGTAGCAAGACAAGTCGGTATCGAGCGAGTTGTGGCGGAAGTGCTGCCGGGCGACAAGGCGTCCGAGATCAGTGACCTTCAGAGTAGTGGGCGGGTAGTAGCGATGGTGGGTGACGGAATTAACGACGCCCCTGCCCTTGCGCAAGCGGATGTGAGCTTCGCAATCGGCGCGGGCGCCGATGTAGCAACTGAAACCGCCGACATCACGATCATAAGCGAAGACATTGAAGCAGTCTCAATGGCAATTCGGCTGAGCAGGGCGACGATGCGCTCCATTCGACAAAACCTATTCTGGGCATTTGCATACAATGTGGCGCTAATCCCAATCGCTGCCGGCGTCCTATACCCATTGTTTGCTCGCAACGACATTCCCGCCATCCTCGTGCCTTTGCTCGGTGAGCATGGTTTCCTCAATCCCATTCTTGCAGCCGCTGCCATGGCGATAAGCTCAGTAACGGTGCTAGCAAATTCGCTTCGATTGCGCCGCTTCAAGTAAACTGGGGAATGGTACACCTTTCGTCCAGCGGGTAGAGATAGGGCAAATTTCTGAACCTGCATTCTATTAGGAGAAGGAATATGCGCATTAATCTGTTTAACAGAAGTCCTGACATGGCGACCGACCCAGTCTGCGACATGCAGGTGGATATGAAGAAACCAAATGGCGGCACTTTCATATATGACGGCACGACTTACTATTTCTGTGGACCCGGCTGCAACCGTGCCTTCGAGAAGGAGCCTCAAGCCTACCTCTCTGGGGAAAAGAAGATAGAGATGTAGGCGACATATCGTTGACCTCATATCACCGATGGATGATAATTAAACATAGTCTTCTCAGAGTGCCGAAGTGGCGGAATGGTAGACGCGACGGTCTCAAAAACCGTTGGGAGCGATCCCGTGTCGGTTCGACTCCGACCTTCGGCACCAACTCGCAGTCCATCTTCATTATCCTCTCCTCCGCAAATTATGCCCACAGGCATATTGTGCCGCATAATTCTGCCTGTCGGCGATTCAGCGCTTGAGTACGTCCTTTAGAATGAGTAACGGCAAATCGCTCACACCGCGGCTAGATCGCGGATATGGGCAACCCCCTAGTGAATCTGCGTTTTGACGCGGCGCAGATATGTAGCTGCTTCACCAATGAATTAAATGCTTTGGAGCAGGCCGTTGCTTTGCAGCAGATCAAAATTGGAAACTGGTCATTCCCCCTTGAGGTGCTTTGACCTTACGCAGATTTCCGATTACCAAACCAACTACTTCTCCCCTGAATCGTGTACCTTTAGTTTTGTTTCATAAACGACATAGATTAATACTGGAGGTTGTCCAATGGCGTACGCTATAAATCATGTTCACATCAGGTCCGCGGACCCGCATGCGTCCGCAGCGTGGTATGAGGAGCACTTCGGTGCGAAGGTACTGTCGGCACGTGAAGTGATGCCCGGCACGATAACCGTCAGCATGGATGCGGGCGGTCCGGTAAGACTGAATATCTCGTCGAAGCCGGATGGCGCTTCCGACGAACGAGCTGCCGCGGAACTTAATCGCCTTGGACTCGAGCATTTTGGCTTCGATGTGGATGACATAGACGGGGACATAGCGAGGTTTGAGTCGGCAGGCGTGCGGATCGTTCTACCGATTACCGAAGTGTCGGGCGGTACGCGACTGGCGTATATCGAAGGACCCGACGACGTACTCATAGAGTTGGTGCAGCGTAGGGACTAACAGTGGTCAGCCGGATCAACCCTGATCGCATTGGCGTGGTACCATTGCGCCCGAAATCGACCGCGCTCTACCGAGCAAGAGAGGGAAGTTATGAGTGACGAAATCGTGCGCTGGCCACGCGTGCAGCAGTTACTAACTGACATCATGCAGCGATGGGAGCGTCGGGAGAAGCGTCGAGGGCTACCGGGCATTCACGGCTACTATTGGGACACGCCGCAGGAGCTTGCGGAGGACGAGGCGATGGGATTGCAGTTTATAAAGCCTAGTGTTCCGGCAGCGGAAACGGCTCTCATCGTATCGTTGCGGCGTGGGTTCGGCGCCATACCAAAAATGCCAATGGGTGGACCATTTCTCAAGGAAGAAGAGATTCAGGAGATAGAGCGCTGGATAGATGCGGGGATGCCGGAGTGATCTGGCCCATAATCATTGCAGCGAGTCGCCATGCCCATGGCATTCAGGAGGTGCAGTGATGGCAGATAGACCGAGCAGCAGGGTGCAATTAGGTTGGCAGGGCGGCTTCAAGTTCGCGTCTCAGGACACGCATGCCCATACGGTTACGGTGGATGCGCCTGAAAGCGAGGGCGATACGTTCGATGGGATGATGCCTGGCGACCTGCTTCTGACAAGCCTTGGGAGTTGTAGTGGGATTGATGTGGTGAACATCTCGCAGCGACAACGGCAGGATGTAACTGGATTGGAGATCAGCGTCAGAGGCGAGCAATTGCCGGATGCGCCCTGGACTTGGGTTGCCATCAATATCGAATACACGGTGCACGGGCGCGGGCTGCGGGAATCGGCAGTGCGTCGAGCGATTGAATTGTCGGAGGAACGCTACTGCTCGATTGGCGCGACGATAGGCGGGCGGGCGGAGATTACCAGCAGTTTGACAATTGTCGAGGCATAGGCGCTTTTGTGCGGGGCGATGCCGCTCTGTGGTATGATTTGAACCGTTCAAACGGCCCAAATATGGCAATAGAATGACATTTATGACATAGCAGGAGGTTAGTTGTGCCTAACTTGAGTGCAGAGCAGTTGGAGGAACTTCGACAGATTCCGACTTGCTCGGTTGCCAATGCGATTGAGACTTTCGATGTGATGCCGCGCACCGAGGGATTTATGCTGCCCGCCGTTAAGTCGATATTCCCCGAGATGGGGCATATGATTGGATACGCGGTGACGGGCGTGATCACGGCGAATATGCCGCCAAGTGGGAATATGAACGTGTCACGACTGGACTGGGTGGAAACGATACTGAGCGTTCCGGCGCCACGTGTGCTCGTGCTTCAGGACATAGACTATCCCAACGTTATCGGCTCGTTCTGGGGTGAAGTGCAGGCGAACATTCACGGCGCGCTTGACTGCGTCGGCACCGTAACCGACGGCGGCGTGCGCGACCTCGACGAGATGCGCGAGCTGGGCTTCAATGCCTTTGCATCCGACGTACTGGTGTCGCATGCTTATGTTCATCTGATCGATGTGGGCGTCCCTGTTACGGTTGGCGGTCTCAAGGTGAACATGGGCGACATCATCCTTGGCGATCAGCATGGCGTTATGAGCATACCGCATGACATTGTCGCTGATGTTCCCGCTGCTGTGAAGCAGGTGGAGGACAGAGAGCGCGAGATGATTGGCCTCTGCCAAGCGGATGATTTCACTGTCGATAAGCTCAAAGACCAGCTTCGCAAAATGTATGGTGGGTAGGCGAGCAACTCGGGCGTGAGACTTCGGTAAATATTGGTGATGTCCTGCGATGAAATGAAGGCTTGAAGACGGCGTTATAAGAGACCAACTGGGGGTTGTGTATGCCAGGTGCAAAAATAGCGTTCCTTCATGGGCTGCCCCCTGAGATTGTGGATCTGATAACGCCGTACACGCCCGACGACTGGGCGACACAGGTCGTACATCGCGACACACCAATCGAAGAGCAGAAGACGATAGTAAGCGACGCCGACTTTCTATTAGTGTACGGTTCGCCCCTGCACGACGACGTGTTGCGGGCGGCGGAGAAGGCGCGCTTGGTGCAGTTGCTTGCCGCCGGATACGACAGAATGAATCTGTCATTGATGGTGGCGCTGGAAGTGCCGTGCGCGAACAATGGCGGCGCAAACTCGTGGGCAGTGGCCGATCACGCGGTGCTGCTGATGCTGGCGCTGTACAAGCAGCAAATGCACGCCGACCCGGCGACGCGCGAAGGGCGCTGGAGCGCGCCCATCACAGGCAGCAATACCTTCGAGATGGCTGATAAGTTAGTTGGCGTGCTGGGCTTAGGCAACATAGGGCGCAAGGTTGCCCGGCGAGTGCAGGGCTTCGATGCGCTCGTGCAGTATTACGATACTTATCCGATTCCCGAAGAAGAAGAGCGCAATCTGGGCTATCGTCGTGTCACTCTGGACGAACTTTTTCGCACATCCGACATCTTGACCTGCCACACACCGCTGACATCCCAGACGCACCACATTGTTAACAGCGAGCGGCTTGCTCTGATGAAGCCGACTGCGGTGCTAATCAATACGAGCCGCGGCCCCGTGGTGGATGAGACTGCGCTGATTGAGGCGCTGCAAGAGGGCAAGATTGCGGGCGCGGGCTTGGATGTGTTCGAGCAAGAGCCTGTTGATCCCGCAAATCCGTTGCTGACGATGGACAATGTGGTGGTTACGCCGCACATGGCTGGCACGACCTGGAACACCTGGTTCAGGCGCGCGGAGTTTGCCTATCAAAATATGGAGCGTGTGTGGAACGGCGAGGAACCGCTGGCGACAGTGCATGAATACGATTAGTGCTGACTGACCAATTAACATGAGGCAGTTCGGCGCTCCGGTTTCAAGGTTTAAATACTAGGAATTCACCAATCATATTGAGTAGGAGATAGACATGGAACCCGTTATCAAGAATTACGAAGGCTTGAGCAATCCTATTCTGGGGCCGGACGACGGCGTGCCCAACTATGTGATGCTGTATGTGCAGCATCCGCCAGGAGGCACCAGCCCGAACCACATACATGAGTGGGAGCATCAGGCGTTCATCACAGAGGGCGAGGGCGTGCTCTGGGTTGAGGGCACGGAGTATCCCATCAGGAAGGGCGACGCAGTGCTTGTGCCGCCCAATGTGAACCACCAGTTCCGCAACACTGGCGACACCACGCTGAGCCGCGTAACGGTGAATCCGCTCAATTCTGTCGAATAGCTCCGTCTCACAGGAGGACCAGACATGCCACAGATGAGTGGGGCTCAAGCGCTCGCCCAGCAGTTGCGTTCAGAGGGCGTGGACACTGTGTTCACGCTGCCGGGTGTGCAGATAATGGCTGCATTCGACGCGTTGCATGAGTTGCAGAACGACATACAACTCATACACACTCGCCACGAACAGGCGACCACCTACATGGCCGACGGCTACGCCAAGGTTACCGGCAAGGTAGGCGTGGCGATGGTCGTGCCTGGTCCCGGCGCACTCAATGCCACCGCAGGCCTAGGCACCGCCTTTGCCAGTTCGTCTCCCGTGCTGTTGATTTCTGGACAGATTGCAAGCGGCGCATTGGGCAAGCGGCAAGGGCAGCTTCACGAGGTGGAAGACCAGCTTGATGTGTTCAAGCCCATCACCAAGTGGAATCATCGCGTAACCGAGGTGGGGGAGATTCCTGAAGCGGTGCATGAGGCATTCCGCCAGTTGACTACGGGCCGTCCAAGGCCTGTCGAGCTCGAAGTGCCGCCCGATACGCTTGCAGCGATTGGCGAGGCGGACATCATCGAGCCGGAGGTTTATCCGCCGGCTTTGGCTGATTCAGCTGACATCGAGAGGGCGGCGGAGATTCTGGCGAGAGCGAAGAAACCTGCGATCATCGCAGGCGGCGGTACTGTTATCTCCGAGGCATCTGAGGAATTGCGTGAGTTGGCGGAGTTTCTGCAAGCGGCGGTGATGACAACACAGCAAGGGAAGGGGATTATTCCTGCCGACCACGAGCTGCTGGTGGGCGTGAACTACGCAATGATAGAGCCTGTCAAGAATGTGCTTCCAGATTGCGACGCGCTGCTTGCCGTCGGAACTCGGCTGCTGTTCCGGGTCTTTGAGCCTGAAAGCGTGCCGGACATCGTTCACATAGACGTCGATGCCTCGGAGATTGGCAAGAACCTGCCTACGGAAGTGGGCATCGTTGGGGATGCCAAGCAAGCCTTACGGCAACTGCTTACGCGGCTGCGCGCTATTAGCGGACCGAAGGAGTCTCGCCAACAGGAGATAGCAGGTTACCGAAAGGCTGCCGATGAGGAGCTTATGGAGCTTGCACCCGATCAGATGCGGATGATACAGGACATTCGCGGCGCGCTGGACGACGAGGACATTGTCGTCGGCGGCATGACGAACGTCGGTTACTGGAGCCATGTTGGTCTTCCTGTGAGTGTGCCACGCACCTATGTGACATCGTCGTACTTCGGCACGCTGGGATATGCGTACCCGACGGCTCTGGGCGCGCAGGTCGGGCAGCCTGACAGGCGCGTGGTCGCGCTATGCGGCGACGGCGGATTCATGTACAACATTCAGGAACTTTCCACGGCGGCACGATACGGCATCAATGCCGTTGCGGTGGTGTTCAATAACCACGCTTATGGCGCGTCGATGTGGGATCAGACGCATCAGTACGGTGGCAGGTTTATTGGAACTGACTTGAATAACCCGGACTTTCTGAAGGTGGCCGAAGCCTTTGGAGTGCACGGCATGAAGGCTGAACCTGACAAC
This sequence comes from Dehalococcoidia bacterium, assembly GCA_965225795.1. Lineage (GTDB taxonomy): Bacteria > Chloroflexota > Dehalococcoidia > Lucifugimonadales > JADFKI01 > Bin90. The sequence goes on from OZ245324.1 coordinate 291,318, forward strand.
ATAGGAGATGCGCTGCGGCAGGCGTTTCAGGCGGATGCGCCCGTACTTCTGGAAGTGGAGCTTCCGAATATGATGCCGCCGTTCCAGATAGTGCGGTAGATGCGATTAGCTGGTACGACACTGTACTAATCGAGCAAAGAAGTGGGCGGGAACGATGGTCAATCATTCCCGCCCACTTTAGTGTCGCCTGGTAACTGAGGAATGGCTTAGAAGGCGTCTTCCTCCTGGGCGATGCGGTCAAAGTCGGCGTGGGTGTATGTGCCGAGGCTTCGGAAGTTCAGCTCGGTGTAGTTCTTGATCCAGCGCAGGGAAACTTTGTACGCTTTCTTGTAGCGCTCCTCCTGCTCGTGATAGGCGGCGTGCGCGGCTTCGTCGCCTGCGGGAACGGCTGCCTTGCGGTGCTTCAGGATGTCCGCGAGTTCGTCCTGCATAATCTGCTTTGCGAGGGCAAGATCGTGCGCCTGCTCGGTGTCCTCCGCTACTACGCCGTGGATTATGCGCTGCGCCATCTGCGCCACAGAGATGCGGCCTGTGGCGAGGTCTTCCATCAGGGCGGGATGCACGCCCGGCTGCCCTTCGAGGCTGTCGATGCCCTTTGCGCCGCGCCCGGTTAACCAGCCTTCGACGTATTCGATAATCATTCGGGCGTTGCGGTGCGATCCTGCTGCTGTGATGGGACCCTCAGGTCTCTCGACACTCACGGGATAGTTGTCAGGGTCGGTCATTTCGTCCGAAGGATGCCAGTCGTCGGTGATGTATTCCTTGAACGGATCGCTTGCCGTCTTCATGTGGAAGATGTGGGCGACCCAGCCGCGCAGGAAGCCTTGCTGAGCTTCCCATACCTTGTCGGCGCGAATGGAGGCCGCTGCGGCCTCGTTCACCTCGTCGTCGCGGCTCGGGAGAGCGGTCGCCATGCCTCCTATGGGCACTGCGCCGTGCTTCAGGCAGACTGCGACGAGGCGGCGGAATATGTTCGCTATGAAGTCGGTGGTCTTAATGTCCACGCCGAACCTGTCAGGCCAGACAAGGCTGGCGTCGTTCATTATGTACTCCAGGATACTCGCCTTGAGATCCCAGCGGGCGGCGTTCAGTCCGGCGGCGTACGGACCCAACTCGTACAGCAGGTCTTCCATAATGTACACGGCGGGCAGCGATTCAACTAAGAATATTGCTCGAATTACAGCGTCGTCAGGGTAGCCAAGATGCTTGCGGCTTAATTCGAAGAAATCACGGTATAGGGCGGCTTCCTCAACGACTTCGACCTTGGGCAAATAGAAGTACAACCCCTGACCGCGTTCCACCTGCGCCTTGCCGCCGTATGCGAACGTGAGCGCCATGCCCAGAATGGTCGCGGGTATGGGCTTGCCGTCAATCTTGAAATCGGCTTCGTCGAGGTGCAAGCCACGCTCGCGATGCATAAAGAAGGGCGTGTCGCCGTCAGCGATGGTGTAAGTGCGGTTGCGCGCGGGGTTGTGGAGCGATAGTGTGCGCTCGGTGATGCCGAGGCGATTGCGCGCAGCACTCAAGGTGTCCACCAGGCGATGACCGCCGGAGTCCTCGTCGTCGTCCAGATAGCCAACTGCGCGCTCGCCTTCGGGACCGGGGTTGACGGCGTTGATGGCCATGTTGGTGATGGAAACTGGACCTGAAATCTCGATGCCGGGCTGTCGCAGGTCGTCGGGCACTTCAGGCACCTCCCAGTCTCCGCCTGCTTTGGAATCCGTCAAGAAGCTGGGCATTATGCCTTCGTCGAGAGCCTTGCGAAGCAGCGCTTCACGCTTATCGCGCACTTCCTGAACACGGTCCGCGAACCTGTCGTAAGCCTCGACCACATATTCGAGGAACGCCGGTGTTAGCAGCTCTTCGGCTCCCTCTACGCCGGTGTAGCTGACTCTGCTTGCTGTACTTGACATTGGTTTCTCCTCTAAAGGGCAGGTCTCTATTGCGTGAATGACGCTTTAGGTATTTCGTTATTGCGAGGTGTCTTCCTGCCATGCGTCGGCGACTGCCTTGGCTACGGCGGGAACGACATCCTTGTTGAGCGCGTAGGGGATAATCTCGTCGGGCGTTGGCTCCGGCACGAGGTCGGAAATTGCGAATCCGGCGGCGACTTTCATGCGGGTAGTAATGCGCTCGGCGCGCACATCGAGAGCGCCGCGCATGATGCCGGGGAACGCGAGCACGTTGTTAATCTGGTTGGGCATGTCGCTTCTACCCGTGCCAACTACTGCCGCTCCGCCGCGCATAGCTTCTTCCGGCAGAATCTCAGGGTCGGGGTTCGCCATAGGCAATACGATGGGGTCTTTGTTCATTGTGCGTATGTCGTCCGCAGTAAGGAGATTCGCTACGGAGAGGCCGATGAAAACATCCGCGCCCTTAAGTGCTTCCTGCACATCTCCCTTGATGCCTTCCGGATTGGTGGTGAGCGCAATCTCCTCTTTCGCGGGTGTCAGGTTGTCGCGTCCCTGGTAGATGATGCCACGCGTATCCGCCAGAATTATGTTCTCGACGCCCATCACCTGGAGAATCTTGCAGCAGGCGATGCCGCTCGCGCCCGCGCCGCTGAACACGACCTTGACATCGGCGAAGTCCTTGTTGACGACACGGAGAGCGTTGACCAGCGCGGCGAGAACTACGACCGCTGTGCCGTGCTGGTCGTCATGAAAGACCGGGATGCCAAGGTCTTGGAGGCCATCTTCGACCTCGAAGCACTTTGGCGCTGCTATGTCCTCAAGGTTTATCCCGCCGAATGTCGGAGAAATGGCGCGAACTATGGCAATAATCTCGTCGGCTTCGTGCGCATCAATGCAGATGGGAAATGCGTCAATGTCTGCGAGTTCCTTGAATAGCAGCGCCTTTCCTTCCATCACGGGCATCGAGCCTTCTGCTCCAATGTTGCCGAGTCCAAGGACGGCGGAGCCATCGCTCACGACTGCGACCATATTTCCCTTGCTGGTGAGGTCATAAATCCTGCTGCGATCGCGCACTATCTCTCTGCAGACGGCAGCGACCCCCGGACTGTAGGCCGTTGACATGTCATCAACTGTCTTCAGCTCTACTTTAGAGTGGACACCGAGCTTTCCCCGATTTCGGGCGTGAAGCTCAAGCGCCATTTCGTCGTAGTTCATACACACTCCTTTGCCATCGCGCGTGGACTTGGCGGAACAAGTTTATTCTGCGCGCTCAATGTTAGTCAAATATCTGAAACTCGCCTGGGTGGAAGGGATTGAGGGGATCGATAACTGCTAGAAGATGGCGATGGGATTGACCGGGCTGCCCGTAACATTACGAAGGACGAGAGGGCCCATGCTGAGCATGAATTCATAGCGGTTGTGGCGGCGGCACGCTTCGGCAAGCTGCTCAAGATTGGCATTGTCGATCAGCCACAACCCAAGTGTAACGAGGCAGAGCGTGTGAAGCGGGGAGCCGATGTTGGGGTATTGGCTTGGGCGCACGTCGTTGGATGTGTCCGTTCCTAGCATGGCTACGCCGCGGTCCTTGAACCAGGGGGCGCATGCAGCTTGGCATGCAGGCGTTGGCTCGCCACCTGGCAGCGCGCCCTGCTCGATGCGGCGGCGGTAGTAGCCGGTGCGAACTAGCAGAATGTCGCCTTGCTCCACGCGCACGCCGTGCAATTCTTCTGCGGCTTCAAGGTCTTCGGGCATCACGGGTGCATCGGGCTGGAGCCAGTCCACACCGCGCACCTGCGGGATGTCCAGCAGGACGCCGCGCGACACGATGCCGTCGGATGCCGGTTCGATGGAGTGGCTCTGCGCACCTTCGCGCGATGTCACTACACTGGAGGGCACACCGTTGTACATCTTGCCTTCCCACGAGTAGTGCGACATTGCATCTATGTGCGTGACGCTCTGGCCGTGGAAGACCATGCCGATGAACTCTGCCGCGCCGCGCCTCGTAACTCTGCGTTCCTGTGGATCGGTGTCTCTGCCCTCGCCGCTGTCAACCATAAAGCGCTGCACCTGATAGCGGATATCGGGCGCAGTGTCCGTCGTTACCGGTCGCGAGCAGCTTACGACCTCGCCTTGCTGCACGAGCGATGCGGCTTGCGTGCGCTTCGCGGGTGTGATGAGATTGAGGCATCCCATCTGGTCGTCGTCACCCCACCTTCCCCAGTTGCTGAGGGAGGTCATCCAGTCCAAGACTTGCGCTTCGCTGGGGATGGTTTGTGAAGTCATATCCTGTAACATCCTGCTTCCTGTGTGTCAGTTGGCGTCCCCTACAGGGAAAGCCCGTCGATGAACTGCGCGCCGGGTATCTTGGTGATGTCCTGAGGGGCAACCTTTATCTTGGACGAGCGGCTGCCGGACCCGAGGATGATGGACTCCTGCGACAGCAACTTCTCGTCGGCATATACCGGCAGGTCTTCGGGCAACGCGAATGCGGTCACTCCGCCAATCATCATGCCAGTCAGCTCCATCGTCTCTTCGGCGGATGCGAAGGACGCGCGAGACACGCCCATCAGTCGCTTGACGGTCTTATTCACATCGAGGCGCGCCGAACCCTGCACGATGCAGGCGCAGTACTTCTTCGCGCCGCGCTTGGACGCGACTATGATGGTGTTGGCGCTTCCATCCAGAGTGTAGCCGTACTTTTCGCAGAACTCGGCGGTGTCTGCGAAATCAGGGTCGATGAGAAGGAGTTCGTGCAATATGCCTAGTCGGTCCAGGGTGGATACGACCTGTGCTTCAATGTCTGCTGATGCGCCGTCCGCTGCTGTCATAATCTGTTCGATGCCTCCGTAAGTTTGCGTCCATAATATAGCGTGAGGAGGCTATAGGCGCAATGCCTGGAGTCTCACATCAATGATAAAATGCTTTTCGTTCAGCGTTTCTGACATGGACGAGTGAGTTCCGATTCTGCAAAAGATTCTCGACTGGCATCCGCGCCCGCGCTTCTACTATGGCTGGCTTGTTCTTGGGACGGCCGCTCTGGGCGCATTCATCGCTACGGGCGTGGCGCAGACGGTTCTGGGCGGTGTGCAAGACCTCATCGCAAAGGATATGGGCTGGGATCGGACGACGATTGCATACGCGGCAACGGCGGCTACTTGGACTTCGGGACTGACGATGCCGTTCGTGGGCAAGCTGGTTGACCGCTACGGCCCGCGCTACATGATGCTTGCGGCTGCGCTGATTGTGAGTGCATGCTTCTTTGCTCTGGGCGGCGTGAACTCGGTGTGGCAATTCTATGCTGCGTATATCATCGCGCGCTCGTTCGCAGGACCCAACTTGCAGAATGTCGTGCCGCGCACCGTGGCGGTGAACTTCTTTCGGCGCAAGCGCAATCTGGCGCTGGGCATCACTGCGCTGAATCGCATTGGCGGGGAAGCGTTGAATTTGCTGATAATCACGCTTGTGGCGGGCGCGTTGAGTTGGCGCGCTGCCTATCGCACGCTTGGAATTGTTGCGCTCCCTCTGTCGATTCCACTGTTCCTGATAATGCGGAAGCGACCGGAGGACATCGGGCTGCTTCCCGACGGTGACAGATCTGAACAGGGCAGGGGCGTGAGAGGTGACAGTGTGCGCTGGCCTTCAGGCGAATTCGACTGGCGGCTGCGCGAAGTTGTTCTGGTGCCCTCGTTCTGGTTCATCGTCTGGGCGGAGTTCTTGGCAGTATCAACGACAGCGGCGGTTACATTTCAGCTCGTGCCGTTCCTCACAGACAGCGGGATGTCGCAGTCGCTTGCGGCGGGCGCGCTGATGGTCAGTGTACTGCTTGGCGGGCTGTCAGTGCCGCTGTGGGGTTACCTATCAGACAGGTTCACAATACGGCGGCTGACAATCGCTGCAGTAACGGCGACGAGCGTTCCGACCGTAGCGTTTGCGTTCATAGACGTGCCGAGCGTCGGCTTCTATGTGTCGGTAGTGTGGGGGATTGCCTCGGGCGGCATACCTGTCGTGGGTAGCATGATGATTGGCGACTACTTTGGTCGACGGTCTTTTGGGGCGCTGACGGGGTTGACGGGTCCGTTTCGCACAGCGGCGATGGGTCTGGGGCCCGCTCTGGGTGCGCTGTTAGTCAATGAGACGGGAGGCTACACGGCGATATTCGCGCTTGCGGTGGTGTCGTATATCGCTGCGGTGGCGCTGAATTACAGCGTGCGGCGACCAATGCTGCCACCGAGAGCCGCCGCGTGACCGCCGCTGCGTGACTGAAGAGTCAGTCTGCCTCGCGTATGCACTGCTCCATAAGGTCGAAAGCCGCCCTTGCGAATGCCCACATGTTGGCTTCGCGGTCGTTGTCGCCCGTCTCGACGGTGATGGCGCGCTCTACAGGCCCTGAGACGGCGATGCAGGCATGTCCGGCGTCGTCGCCATAGCGGTTGCCTGTGGGGCCGCTCGCGCCGGTCTCGCTGAGCGCCCATGTCGTGCCAAGAATCTCGCGCAGAGTGCGGGCGTTTAGCGCGGCGTAGTATTCTGTGCTGGCGCGTTGCCCTTCCATCGCCTCGTCGGGCACGCGCAGCAGCCCTGCCTGGCCCACGCGCGTGTAGATTATCGCTCCGCCGACATAGTATGCCGAAGCCCCCGACACCGACACGAGTGATGCAGACAACAGCCCGCCGCACGATGATTCGGACACGGAAATGGTGTGGTCTCTTTCCTTCAGAAGTTCGCCGACGGTTGCCGAAAGTGCGCTCAATTCTGTCATTGTGCTCTCCGTTTGGTATGTGTAAACCGTTGCAGCCTGTTCGCAGGGCTCGTTTGAGGGCATTGCCTTGCGCTACACCAGATGCAGATGCTCGCGTACCTGCGGGTTGACCAGATTGCGCGGCATCCTGCCGTCGAGTACCGCCGCCACTTCCTCGCCGTAGCGTCCGGTGCGAAGCTGCAGCGACAGGACGGATGTGTGCCCTGAGTGCGGCGAGAGCACCACGTTGTCCATCGTGAGCAGCGGGTTGTCGCTGGCTGGCGGCTCTTTCTCGAGCACGTCCAAGCCTGCTCCCGCTAGCCAGCCCTCTTGCAGAGCCTTGATGAGAGCGGCTTCTTCCACGACGGGACCGCGCGATGTGTTAATGAGGTAGGCGTTGGGCTTCATCAGGCGCAGCGCGTTCTCATTGATGATGTGCCGTGTCTCTTCTGTGAGCGGCGTATGCAGCGAGATATAGTCCGACTGGGACATCATTTCGTCGAACGATACGCGCGTTACGCCGCGGTCGGCGAATACCTCGTCTGAGATGTACGGATCGTATGCGATGACATTCAGCTCGAAGCCCTTGGCACGCTGCGCCATTGCGCTTCCGATGCGCCCAAGCCCGAGTATGCCGATCGTCTCGCCATGCAGCGAACCGACATCATACGGAGGACGCGGTGTCCAAGTGCTGGAGCGGATATCGCTGTGCAGGTTCACCACACGGCGATTCAGCGCCAAAAGCAGAGACATTGCCTGATTTGCTACTTCGCGCGTCCACAGGTCGGGGATGTTGATGACAGCGATGCCCTGCTCGGTTGCCGCCTCGACGTCAATGACATCGTAGCCGACGCCGGTTCGCAGCACGACCTTGCACTGCGTCAGCGACTCCAACACTCGGCGTGTCATCGGTGATTCGGAAGTTATTATGCCGTCCGCGTCCCGGACATGCGCGATGATCTCATCTTCGTCGTGCATGGAATCAAGCAGTTCGAGGTTTGCGCCGACTTGTTCCAGCGCGGCGCGGGTGTCGGTCAGGTCTTCGCTCTGCCAGCGACCCATGTAATACACAGTAAAGTTCTGCTCGCTCAATGTATGCCCCTCCGTGAACCTGTCAGTGAGAATCTGAACTGACGGATAGTATATCACGCGGCGTACAATGGATTATGTGAGCGGAAGGACAGTGGCGTTTTTAGGTGGACAGGGGGTAAAATGGGGACCCGGATGATGGGGGGGATAAGCGACATGTCTCGCTGCGCCCCTGAAATGCCGTCTGCGGCCCTTGCCGTCCCTGGTTACAATAGTCTGCATGGACAATTATGGAAGGGGAAGTGGTGGCAACGGGTGGGTTCGAACCACCGACCTAACGCTTATGAAGCGTCCGCTCTGCCCCTGAGCTACGTTGCCATCCGTTGAAGTTACCAAGGTCAATTATACGGGATATTCAGCGGCAGTAAAAGTGATATTGTCCTACACAGGTGCGACATGATGGATGATACTCAGATAGACCCGCTCATAAAGCGCGCTGTGGCAGATGCCGTGATGGAGCGCGCGTCGATCGAACTCAACAAGCTGCTTGTGGAACTTGCAGGAGCGTTGAAACCCTTCCCAGATTTTATGGGAGTAGCTTCGATTCAGGCAGTCGAGATTGAGCCGACAGGGTCGTCGAATCCTGACAACGGCTGTGTAGTGGTGTGCCCTGACGGCGAGCTACGGGAACTTGTCCTGCGGATGATTCCGGGGCCCTTCGACATGGGTGGAGTTGAGCAGACGGACGAGATGGCGGAGCTTGATCTACCACCGGGCGAATATGTCGCTTATGCTTACGCAGGTGTGCACGAATTGATTCGGTTTCTGGAAGAGCAGCAGGCGCATCAATAGTCTTCTGCGCTAAGACCCTTGCGCTGTAGCAATCGCGACGGCACGCGCTTGAAGAAGAACTCTCTCCAAGTGGGAAGCTGCGGCTTCCTTTCCATCAGGACGCGCAGCATCTTGGAGGCGCCGCCAAGAAGCGGAGAGCCGTGTCCACCACAAAGAATGTCGAAATCAATGGAAGCTAGGCGCTCAAGTGACTCTCGATACCGCGCAGTGTCGCTGCCGGGGAAGGGCATTGAACGACTGACACGCCCATACTCGCTGAAAATCGTATCCCCGCTGAAAAGTAACCCATGGCGTTCTAGCAGGTAGCACACACTTCCCGGCGTGTGGCCCGGTGTGTGTATGACGCGGATACCGCCGGCGGCAGGTATCACCTCATTCTCGAAAGACAGGCGGTCAACGAGAGTTTGGTTAAGGTACGGAATTGGCAAGTTAAGGGATGCGAATACGCTCACGTAACTGAGGGTATGCGTATCCGGGCGTCGGTGGACCGTGTCATCATGGTGGGCGACTATCTGAGCGTTGCTGCGACGGCGTAGCCCCGGCGCGCCTCCCGTATGGTCCGGGTGGCTGTGCGTCATCAATATGCGACGCAGTTCGCTTGGCTGCCTTCCTATGCTTGTGATGTACTTGAAAATACGCCCCACGCTCCAAGGCATGCCTGTGTCAACTAGCGTCAGGTCATCATCCTCAATCAGATATATGCGGGATATTTTAGTGCCTGGAACGGCATGGACGCCCGGAATTATTTCCAAATGACTCGCTCCCTGAGAAAAACCTGTCGGCGTTGCTCTTACCAGTAGTTTACCGCATGCGCCTATGGAAGAGGCACGGCTTATGGAATAAATGTGGTCGATGTGCGTATAATTGGCGAAACTTTGAGGAGGATCTAATTCATGGATATTGGCGTTTCTACTTTTCCGACCGATTATTCCGCGGATATCGCAATCGTCGCTAAGCGCGCCGAGGAACTTGGCTTCGATTCGCTATGGGTGCCGGAGCATCCAATCCTGCCCGTCAACGCGAGTTCGCCATGGCCGGGTTCGGCGGACGGCGTCATCCCAAGGGTCTATGCCGACATCGTGGACCCGTTCGTTGCGCTTGCCCGAGCGTCTGCGGTTACGAGCACGATAAAGCTGGGCACGGGTATCTGCCTTGTACCGGAGCGCAACCCGCTGCTGCTTGCGAAAGAAGTGGCGACGCTGGACATGTACTCCAAAGGGCGCTTCCTATTCGGCATTGGTACGGGTTGGCATCGTGAGGAAACAGAAATAATGGGTGGCGATTTCGACCATCGCTGGACGCAAACGCGCGAGGCTATCCTGGCGATGAAGGAGCTTTGGACGAAAGTGGAAAGCGAGTATCACGGCAAGTATTACGACTTCCCTCCTGTGTACTCGTTCCCGCGACCAACGCAGCGCCCGCACCCGCCCGTGTTGCTTGGCGGCATGGCACGCAACGTATTCAGGCGCGTGGTTGACTATGGCGACGGCTGGATGCCCAACCGAGTAACGCCGGAACAGATAAAGCAGGGCTGCGAGACAATTGCGGAGCTTGCGGACGCCGCGGGTCGAGACCCGTCATCTATTAGCGTGTCAGTGTTCGGGCAACCCGCCGACCGAGGCCTCATAGAGCAGTTGCTTGAGGCAGGAGCTGACCGTGTGATGGTGCGTCTGGAGACGGCGCCGGAAGAGGAGACTATCGCCAGTCTGGAGAGCATAGCGGAGGCAGTGCTTTAAAGGGCTAGATGTCAATTCGCCATTCGACAAGCTCACAGCTAGCATGTATTATGCTCAAATTCTCTGGACGTGAGCATGTCGAGGGGCAAGGCCTGTCGTACCGTCAACGTCCTCGCAGCAGCGGTAGCACCTTTTCGCCGAAGAGCTTCATCGACGCCTGCGCCTGCTGTGTGTCCATCTCGCCCGTGTTGAACTTCAGCATTATATTGCGCACACCGGCGTCCTCCATTGCGGCGATTTCGTCTGCTACCTGCCTCGGCGTACCCATGATGAAAGACATGGGGAGATTTTCAGGGACCGATGACGTGCCGCTGCCCATCTGAGGGGGGCCGCCACCGGGGTTGTACAGACGGCGCGCTTCGCCGAAGTGTCGTCGTTCACGCGCGAAGCCACGCTCAGCCGCCTCTCGCGCATCGCCGTAGCTGTTCGCCACGAAGACATTTCTCGACGCCCAACACTGATCAAGGGCACTCTCGGTCGCCTGCTCATCGAAGCCGGCTTCCAGCATCGTGTCGCGGTAAGCGCTAAGCCGAGCTGCGAGCGACTCGACCGGCATGATGCCCAGCATCACTGGCCTGCCGATTTTCGCCATTGCGATGGTTGATGCCTCACTGATGCACGCGCGAATCAAAGGTGGGTGCGGCTTCTGATACGGGCGCGGGCGCAGCATCTGAAACTTGACCTGCCAATGGTCGCCCTCGTGTTTGAATCCCGTCTCGGTCCACGCTTTCACGAGTAGCTCTTCGGATTCGTCGAGGCGCTCTATGCCGTCCTCCATGCTCATGCCAAAACCGATGTATTCGTAGTGGTTGAATGCTGAGCCACGCCCCGTGCCGACGATAAGTCTGCCGTGGCTTAGGTTATCTAGCACAGAGGTCTGCACCGCAAGGCGAATGGGATGATGCATCGCAAGCTCAACAACGGCAAAGCCGATTTTTACGCGCTTGGTGCGCGCCGCCACCGCCGCTCCAAACACGAGCGGGTCGGCATACGCAACCGCGCCGTCGAAGTGGTGCTCCGTAAGCCAGATTGCATCCAAGCCGATGCGCTCTGCCAGCTCAATTTCTTCAAGAGTGCTGTCTATAACCGCGCTGTCCTTATACGGATGGTGGCTTACCGGAAATACAAACGAACCGATTCTCATTGATGCCTCCGCCTGCCTTGATTTCAACCTGCCAAGTATATCGCACTTGCATCTTGCCTTGCCCCCATGCTGAGAGTACACTTGGGGCATTCTCGCACAGTAGCGTCAAGGAGCCTTCGATATGACTACAACCATCTCCGAAAACGAAGCCCTGCGCAGAGCTTCATTGCGCTATTTATGGATGCACAACCGCGACTGGACGCAGATGGCGGAGGAGGGCGAGCCGCAGATTATCGAGAGCGGTCACGGCGTGCGCGTTACGGACTCCGAGGGCAAGTCTTGGATCGATGTCAATGGTGGCTACAACTCGGTCAACGCGGGTTACGGACGTACCGAGATTGGCGAAGCCGCCTATGAGCAGATGGTCAACCTGCACTACTTCCCGCAAGGAACGACTACCGTCCCGATGGCGAAATTGGCGGCAAAGCTCGCCGAAATTACTCCCGGCACGCTATCGCGTGTGTTTCCGGTCAGCGGCGGCTCTGAGGCAAACGAGACCGCACTGAAAATCGCGCGCGCTTATCACAAGCGCATCGGTGAGCCGGGTCGTTATAAGGTCATCAGCCGCGTCGGTTCGTATCATGGCATGACCGCGGGTGTACTGTGGTTAGGGGGCAGCCCGTATCAGCCGCGCCACGACTACGAACCCACTTACCCGGGGATTGTACATGCCCCGCAGCCCAACGCTTACCGCTCCACATGCGGCGGCGAGACTCCATCCGAATGCGCGGTGAAATGCGCCGAAGCGATAGAGCGGCTTATCGAGTTTCATGGGCCGCAGACGGTCGCCGCCGTAATCGCGGAACCGGTGGCGATACCGCAGGGGGCGGTCGTTCCGAGCGACGAATACTGGCCCATGCTGCGGCAGATATGCGACAAGTACGGCGTGCTACTGATCGCTGACGAGGTGATATGCGGCTTCGGACGAACCGGCAAGATGTTTGCCCTGGAGCATTGGGATGTAGTGCCAGACATCATGACGGTTGCGAAGGGCGTCGTGAGCAGCTATCTGCCAATGGCGGCTGCAATAGTAAAAGAAGAGGTCGCCGACGTATTCGCAGGCGAGCGCAACATTCTGCGCCATGTCTTCACTGCCGCAGGGCATCCCGTTGCGGCTGCGGCATCCCTGAAGAACATCGAGATAATCGAGAACGAAGGCCTTGTGGAGAACTCCGCGCAGGTGGGCGCTTACTTCAAGGAGCAGCTGGAAGGGCTTGCCATCGACCATCCGCTCGTCGGAGATGTGCGAGGGATTGGATTGCTGCTTGCGGTAGAGCTTGTTAGCGATCGCGACACGAAGGCAGGCTTCGCTGCCGACGCCAGAGTGCCTGAGCGCCTGAACGACAAGTTCAAGCGGCAAGGGCTGATTTTCCGAATTAACAGCAACATCCTGAATATGGGACCTCCGCTGTGCATCACGCGCGAAGAGGTGGACGAGATTGTGCATGCGATCGACATCTCTCTGTGGGAACTCGAAGGGGAGATGGGTATATCGCGGATGACCTAGAGAGAGCGGTTCTGACCGGGGCCTTTGGAACGGACATGCAACCGACGCGCGGCAACGCCTTACTATGAGGAGAGATATGGTAATCACAAGCGACATGGATTCAGTCAGGCAGTCGGCGCTCGATCACCTTTGGATGCACAATGCCGACTGGATAACGATGGCTGAAGAAGGCGGGCCGTCCATAATGGTCAGCGGCGATGGCGTGCGCGTCACAGATGCCGAGGGCAAAGTGTGGATTGACGCACACGGCGGCTACGCATCTGTCAACGCGGGTTACGGGCAGACCGGAATCGCCGATGCCATGCTGGAGCAGATGCAGAAGCTTACATACTTCCCGCAGGGCACAACAACGGTTCCGCTGATTCGACTTGTGGAAAAGCTGGGCGAGCTTGCGCCTGCCAACCTGGAGCGCGTCTGGCCCGCTAGCGGAGGCTCAGAGGCGAACGAGACAGCGGTGAAGATTGCCAGGGCGTATCACAAGCGGCGCGGCGACAACGGGCGGTACAAGGTAATCAGCAGGCGTGGATCGTATCACGGCGCAACCGGCGGCGTGATGTGGATGGGCGCGAGCTCGGGACTAAGCGACTTCGAGCCGGCGATGCCGGGAATGCTTTACGCGCCTCAGCCTAACTTCTATCGCTGCGAATTCGGCAGCCGCACACCCTCTGAGTGCGCTGAGCGCTCCGCTAAAGCAGTTGAAGACCTGATTTTGTTGCACAGCCCGGATACCGTGGCTGCGCTCATTGGCGAGCCGATCACATCGGCAGGCGGCGTGTCGGTTCCGTCAGACGAATACTGGCCCATGGTGCGCGAGATATGCGATCGCTACGGCGTACTGCTTATCGCCGACGAGGTGGTTACCGGTTTCGGGCGCACGGGCAGGATGTTCGCAATGGAGCACTATGGCGTCGTTCCAGACATTATGACCATCGCCAAGGGCATAACGAGCAGCTACCTGCCGCTTGCCGCTACGATTTCTGCGACGCATGTCGCGGACGCATTCGCGGGCGAGGACAACGTCTTCAGGCAGGCTCTCACATTCGGCGGGCATCCGGTAACTGCCGCCGTTGCCCTCAAGAACATCGAGATAATCGAGCAGAATGACCTTGTGGGCAACTCGGAGCGTATGGGCGCGTACTTCCTAGAGCGGCTGGAGGAATTGAAAGCGCAGCATCCATCGGTTGGCGACGTGCGCGGAGTCGGATTGCTGCTTGGATTGGAGTTGGTGAGCGATCGCGAAAGCAAGGCACCGTTTGACGAAAGCCTGCAAATCAGCAAACGCCTGACTGCCAAGATGGGCGAGCGCGGAGTCATCATGCGTTTCAGCGGCGACAAGGTCACCCTTGGGCCTCCGCTTTGTATCACCAAGGACGACATCGACGAAATCGTGAGCGCAATGGATAGCGCGATAGGCGAGTTGGAGTCTGAGCTTTCCCTTCGCTAAATTGCCCGTTGACAGGACAGGCTATCTACTATGCAAGTGGCACACCTACGCGGCTGAAACCTGGTGGGATTCCCACTGACACGCCGTTCGGTTGACCCACCGACGCTCCCATCCTAGTCCTCTCCTCTGATTCTAGGATCCTGTCAGTTGTGTTTCGGCTTGTGATTTTCTATACTAATATGCAGCCCTAAAGTGGCATTTAGCTGAAGGTGTACCGAGAGATAATGACATTGCAGGTTGAGACGGAGTATGAAATTGTCATCGGTTTGGAAGTTCACTCGCAGCTTCTGACCGAGAGCAAGATGTTCTGCGCCTGTAGTGCTGCATACCAGGACTCTCCACCGAACACTACCGTCTGCGCGGTGTGCATGGGAATGCCGGGCGCGCTGCCCGTCATGAACCGCAAAGCTGTGGACTATGTGATTCGCACCGGTCTTGCGCTTGGCTGCGAAATTTCCAACTTGACTAAGTTTGACCGTAAAAACTACCCATACCCCGATTTGATGAAGGGTTATCAGATTTCCCAGTACGACCAGCCTGTTGCCTACGGTGGCTGTCTTGCAATAGACACCGACTCTGGCGAAAAGCCTATAGGAGTTACCCGGGTTCATTTGGAAGAAGATGTAGCCAAATTGTTTCACAGGACAGACAATTTCGGGGAAAGTTACAGCCTGCTGGATGTCAACCGTGCCGGTGTACCCTTGATGGAAATCGTCAGCGAGCCTGACATGCGCAGTCCGGATGAGGCGCGTAGCTACCTCACTCAGCTCCAATCCATCCTTCGCTATATTGGCGTCAGCAGCGCCAACATGGAAGAGGGCAATTTCCGCTGTGACGCCAACATAAGCGTGCGCCCGCGTGGAAGTTCGAAGTTCGGCGCGAAAGTCGAGATCAAGAATATGAATAGCTTCCGCGCTGTTCATCGAGCGTTGCAGCACGAAGCGGAGCGACAAGTCCGCGCGGTGAAAGAGGGCGAGCAAATTGTGCAGGAGACCCGGGGCTGGGACGAGGCCACTGGCACGACATTTACGCAGCGCACCAAAGAGTACGCCCACGATTATAGGTACTTCCCGGAGCCTGACCTCCCGCCACTCGTAATCGGTGAAGATTGGGTGTTGGATGCCCGTCAGGTGCTGCCCGAACTGCCTGCAGCCCGCAAAGAGCGCTTCATTAACGATTATGCGCTGACGGACTATGACGCGAATCTCCTCACAGTTGGCAAAGGGACAGCCGACTATTTCGAGTCGATAGTGGGCGCAAAAAAGATTTCGGTCGAAGCACAAGCACAATTTGCCAAGCAGGTGAGCAACTGGATATTGGGTGAGCTAGGTAGATTGCTCAACGAGACGAACAGAGACGTAGGAAGCGTCAAGATAACACCACAGGCGTTCGTCGAACTATTGGATTTGGTTTCCGACGGCACACTTAGTAACAATATGGCAAAGTCGGTCTTCGGACAGATGTTTGACAACGGCAAAGCCCCGACTCAGATAGCCGAAGAGCAAGGTCTGATGCAGATTAGCGACACTGACGCTCTTGGCAGTGCCGTCGATGAAGCAATCGAGGCTAATCCCAAGGCGGTTTCCGAGTATCTCGATGGCAAGGAGCAGGCGATCCGATTCCTTGTCGGCCAAGTGATGAGGATAACGAAAGGCAGCGCTAACCCTCAACTTGCGACGCAACTGCTGAAAGAGCGACTCGAAGCTGTTAGGCAGTCCATATGAACGGAAGCTTCCGGCGCAACGGGACTGGCTATGCCGTCAATGGGCATCGGCGTGGCAAAGCGTGGTTCGATATTCTGAAACTCGCTACTCCCGGTATCGGGTTGAAGCGCTGGATGCTTCTAGGGGCGCTTGGCATGCTAATGTGCTTTCTAGGGCTGGCGTATGTATTCATTGAGTTTATTACACTCCATCCCCCGGACATGCTACCTCTCTATCTTGAAGGTGTGCTCCTACTCGGCGGCGGCGGTCTGGTAATTTACCTGGCTATGTTCGGCCTATACAGGTCAGTGGGACCGCTTATCCTCGACTCGCCGACAATCGACGGCATCGCAAATACGATCTACACCCGACGATCACTCTCAAGAGGACCGCGAATCGTGGCGATTGGCGGTGGCACCGGACTTTCCGTCTTACTCCGTGGACTTAAGTCATACACCGATAACTTGACGGCGATTGTGACAGTGGGAGACGATGGAGGGAGTTCAGGCCGTCTGCGTGAAGAGTTGGGTGTGCTGCCTCCGGGTGACTTCCGCAATTGTCTGGTCGCCATGTCCGATGCAGAATCGCTTGTGACCGAGTTGTTCCAGTACAGATTTGAGCAAGGCGATTGCCTTAAAGGGCACAGCTTCGGCAATCTCTTCATAGCGGCGATGACCAGCGTCACGGAGAGTTTTGACAAGGCGCTCGTGGAATCCAGTAGAGTGCTGGCAGTACATGGCAGGATAATTCCGGCGACGATGGCGAACCTGCGGTTGTCAGTGAAATTGGAGAATGGCGATGTCATTCACGGAGAGTCGAAGGTTGCCGGCGCACGTGGCGGGATCGAGCAGCTAATGATCGAACCGCCCAATGCTGTTGCTCACACGATGGCGGTAGAAGCCCTACAAGAAGCTCAGCTCATCGTAATAGGTCCAGGGAGCCTGTATACGAGCATCCTGCCCAACCTTATGGTGACGGGGATTGCAAATGCCATTGCAGAGTCTTCCGCTACAAAGGTGTATGTGGCTAACATAGCCACACAGCAGGGTGAAACCGAAGGTTATTCGGTGATCGACCATCACGATGCGCTAACCAAGCATACCTTTCCAGACATCGTTGACCATGTGATCGTCAACGAGAATCCGCAGGAATTGGGGCCGAATTTCTTCGGTACTCCGGTGCTCTACAACGGAGAGCACCTGAAGACGGCGCGCCTGCATCTGGAAGACCTCACAGACGCTTCCCATCCCGTTCGGCACGACTCAGAAAAGCTGGCGAGGTTCATACTGGAAGTGTATCATAAGGGCAACAAGCCAAGATCGCTCATCAGTCTGGTGATGAATTTAACAACATCCTTACGGTAGTTGAGCGGCTAAGAAGGGACGCAATGGCCTGGTTAAACATAGTTCAGATTGCAATATCGATTATCCTTGTCGTGGTTATTCTCTTGCAGGTGAGAGGACAGGGGACCGGCTTATTTGGAGCGGCGGAGGGTTCCTTCCGCACGAGGCGTGGGGTTGAACGCGTCCTTTTTCAATTCACAATCTTCATGGTCGTGGTCTTCATAGCAGTATCGATTCTGAGCGTTAGGTTCGCGTCTTAGGAACTCGTTGTCCAATCCGTGTCGGGACCACCGACAAAATTTCAGCCCAGCAGTTTCCCCGGGTTCAGGATATTGCTGGGGTCTAAAGCTCTCTTTAGGCGTCTCATCACGTCGATCCCACTTCCATGCTCAGCCTCCATCAGGTGAGCGAGCTTAAGTCCGACTCCGTGGCAATACTCCATAGATCCCCCTAATTGCTGCGCCAGAGTGAGCACTTCATCAACGATTTGTCCCATATCCAACGAAGTGTTACATCCCTCATTACTCTCCTGTACGATGAGGAAGGAAAAAAACTCTGGGCGTGCCCACAGCGACCATTCTCTAACATGTATGCCATTGTCGGCGAACAGGCGCATGCACGCTCTTCGATACTCCAATACCTTTGATATGGGCAGAGCGACATGCAAATAATCCATGCGAAGTGATGATGCTCCTCGCCGCGCCTTGGCAGGATCGCTGCTCTCCAGAACGTTGCGTTTGTATCGCTCACCGGGCGCGTGGCGGGTATTCCAGAAGTGTGCCGCTTCTTCACGGGAACCCTGTTGTCCATCGTAACGGCGGCAGATGTCCAATGTTCTCGCCCACTGCGTCTGAACATCTTCGCTGAATCCTTCAAATGCTATGTACAAAGTTGCTGTATCATCGTTTTCCGCTTGTTCGCCCGTGTTGTCTTCCGTGCCGAAGTCAATCATAGTGGGGTGTACGCCTTCGGCATACAGACGGCAAATAGCTTCGAAACCCGCTTCAAAGGTCGAGAAATCCACGCCGGCTACAAGCCGCTCTTCCGGTTGAGGAAAAACCCGAAGTGTAGCTTCGGTGATGATGCCGAAAGTCCCTTCTGCGCCGATGAGCAGGTGGTTCAGGGACAGACCATTAGTTGATTTTTCGTTTGCGCGCGTCCGGATTATCTCGCCGTCGGCAAGCACAGCTTCCAAGCCAAGCACTTGCTCTCCCATGGAGCCATGACGGGCGGCAGTGTACCCTACGCCATCAGTGGATATTGCGCCTCCGACAGTGGCTATCGGCCGGCTCCACGGATCATGGCCTAGCAGCATGCCGGCGCTGCTGAGCGATTGGGCGGCATCCTCAAGCACAACGCCCGATTGGAAACGCGCCGTAAAGTCCACTGAGGACACATTGAACACGGCGTTCATTCGGTCCAAACTAAGCACGATGCCGTCTTCTATTGGAGACGCCGCGCCGAAAACCCCGCTCCCGCCTCCATAGGGTACGACAGGCACTTGATTTTTCTGAGCGTATCGCAGGATGCGAGAGACTTGTTGAGTGCTTGCGGGCCAGACTACCGCCTTCGGGGTTGCATTCAGACGAGATGCAAATCTGTGTGCTCGGAAACTGCCTAGGGCATCACCTACATAACGACTCATTCCGTCGGGCTGATCGGTGACGCCTTCGGAGCCGACGATTTGCTCCAAGTCTGCCAATAGCCCATTGCCCATGCGAAGTGTTGCTCCGGTAACGCTGGCTTAATGTGCCCTGTGCCGCCACTCGGTGCCGCTACTGGAGTCTTCCAGGCTAACCCCCAGCTCGCCAAGTTCGTCGCGAATCTTGTCAGCAAGAGCGAATTGTCTGGCTGCGCGCAACTCAGTGCGAATGTTTACGAGAAGCTCCACGAATGGGGCAATGTCCCCATCCGCGTTGGAATCGGGTTCGTCGAGGTTTATGCCAAGGACGCCGACCAGTTCCAGAAGAGTTTGCTGGGCGTCTCTAACGTCGAAGCCTTGTTCCGAGGCACGATTGATCTCTCTCGATAGGTCGAAGATAGAAGCCAGTGCCCTTGGAGTATTGAAATCGTCGTCCATCGCTTCGATGAACTGGCGCTTGTAGGCGGATGCGTCAAGGGACTCGCCATCGTCAACTTGATCATTGGGAGAAGCTGCATTTCTGATGCGCTCTATAGCGCGCTCCTGAGCCATGATGTTCTGGTCGCTGTAAACAAGCGGATTGCGATAGTGAGAACTCAGGAAGAACAATCGCAGCGCGACCGAAGAGAATCGGTTAAGGGCCTCACCAACCGTAATAACATTGCCGATGGACTTGCTCATCTTGTCTTCGTTAATGCTGATCAACCCGTTGTGGAGCCAGTAGCGGGCAAATGGCTGTTTTTGGCTGAAGGACTCGCTCTGGGCAATCTCGTTCTCGTGATGAGGGAATATGAGGTCCTGCCCGCCCCCGTGAATGTCAACACCCTCCTCAAGATAGCGCATCGACATGGCGCTGCACTCGATATGCCAGCCCGGCCTTCCCGGCCCCCAGGGGCTATCCCAGGCAGGTTCGCCGGGCTTACGCGACTTCCACAGAGCGAAATCCCGAGGGTCTTCCTTTGCCTCGTCCACTTCCACGCGCGCACCTGCCAGAAGGTCTTCCGGGCTTCTACGGCTGAGCTTTCCGTAGTCGGCGCTGCGACCTACTCTGAAGTACACATCGCCACTTACAGAGTAGGCGTATCCTTGCTTTTCAAGAGATTGGATCATGCCTACAATTGCCGGAATTTCGGTCGTTGCTCTGGGATATGTGTGAGCGCGCAGAACGTTTAAGGCGTCCATCTCTTCGTGGTACTGCCGAATGTTGGCCTCAGCGAGTTCATCAGTCGAGACGCCGCTGTCGTTGGCGGCGTTGATAATCTTGTCATCAACATCGGTAAAGTTCTGAATGTGTGTGACAGCGAGCCCCTTGTATTCAAGGTAACGCCTCACAACATCAAAAACGACCGACATCATGGCGTGTCCAATATGGGAAGGTGCGTATGGGGTAATGCCGCACACATACATCCGGACTTTGCCATCGGGAGTAGTGAACTCCTCTTTACGGCCGGAGAGTGTATTGTAGAGTTTCATGTTATTCGTTCAATAGTTGCTATTGCCAAAGTGCCAATACCTTCACCGCGCCCAATAAATCCCAAACCGTCGGTTGTTGTCGCCTTGACGCTTACGCAGTCTTCAGTCAGTTGCAGTGTGGCGGCGAGCGACTCGCGTATGCTGCCCATGTGGGGCTTCAGGATTGGGCGTTCGGCGAGTATTGTAGCATCAACGAAGGTAACGCGCCAACGATTACTCCTCAACAGTTCAAGAGTAGCGTGAAGCAATTTACCGCTGGCAACACCCCTGTACCTGTCGTCGCCCGGAGGGAAGTGCGTTCCGATGTCGCCAAGCGCGGCTGCGCCCAGTATTGCGTCTATCACTGCATGAATCAGCCCGTCCCCATCACTGTGGCCGGCAAGCCCTTGGTCGTAAGGAATCGCAATCCCTCCAAGTACAAGTGCACGCCCTTGAACCAGAGGGTGTACGTCGAAGCCAATGCCGGAGCGGACTGTCATTCTCGATGCTCGCAACTCGTATCGGCTCTGCGATTAATAATAGCTTCGGCTATCGCTAGGTCTTCGGGAGTAGTTATCTTGATGTTGGAGTATGAGCCGAAGAACAGTTTAACCGGATGTCCAATTGCTTCCACCATAGAAGCGTCATCTGTAACGATGTCCTGCACAAGACTGTGCGCCTTTCTGAGCAGCGATGTTCTAAATATCTGTGGCGTCTGAACTGACCAGAGCCGATCTCGTGGTATGGTTCGCACAACAACGTCCTCTTCGTCAGTTTCCTTGATCGTGTCCTTGACTGGGACGGCAGCGGATGCGGCGCCGGTAAGACTCGCCATTGATATGCCCCTGTCAAGCAGTTCCGATGCAATGAATGGGCGCGCGCCATCGTGTACCACAACTAGGTCGCAATCGCAGAGCCGTTCCAGGCCTTGCCGCACGGAGTCCTGCCTGCGTTCGCCGCCCTCACACACGATGACAGAGTTGGCAAATCCATTGTCGCTCAAAAGCGTCTTCATCTGAAGGATTCTGCCTCTCGAAGTGACTAGAACGATCCGGCATATTCGCGGATGTGCCGATAGCGCTGAGATACTATGCCAGATGAGCGGCATTTCGTTAAGCGGATATAGAATCTTGTCGATGCCGTCCATGCGCCGGCTCTCCCCGGCTGCGACAACTACGGCACCCACGCGCGGGGCATCTGATTGTATTCCGCAGGACATGCTCATCAGTGGTATCCTGTCATTCATCAATACGGCGTAAGAATAGCATTTGGAATGTCGTGAAGTCCATCAAGTCCTTTGCTGCAAGCTTCTCAGGTCTCTTCAAAGTGTTAATAATTGTCTTTGCGATTGGCGCAGCGGCTCTTCTTCTGTCTTTCACGCCTCAAGTCAGGGCGACGATACGCGCGCTCGGATTTGTGCCCCAAGTACTGCCCAATGTTCCGGTTAAGCCTGCCGAATGGTTCACGGATACACCGGAGCGAAAGGAAGTCACTTATCCCCTCCGTGATGGCGGAACAGGAACGGCCGACCTCTATGTGCCGTCAGGCGGCGGAGAGCACAGCGCGGTTATGTTTTTTCTGGGAGTCAACCCCGCCGGGAAGAACGACGAACGCATAGTCAATGTCGCTAATGCTATAGCGAGATCAGGCATCGTTGTAATGATTCCGTGGTCGGAACGTATGGCGGAAAAGCGCGTGGCGGACCAGGAAGTAGATGACCTAGTGCGAGGATTCGAGTATCTGCGCGCGCTTGAAATGGTTGATAACGACAGGGTAGGGATGGCGGGTTTCTGCGTGGGTGCCTCCCTTACGATGGTTGCTGCCCAAGACGAGCGCATCAGGGAAGATGTTAGGGTAGTCAACTCATTCGGCGGATACTACAACGCCCAGGATCTGATTGCCTCCGTCGTCTCCGGGCACCGCTTCTACGATGGAGAGGCCAGACCTTGGGAGCCTGACTCGCTGAGTAAAGAGGTAGTGCAGCTACATCTTTTGGAATCGGTAGATGACCCAGATGAGCGTGATTTGCTCGTCCAGACTCTTGAACAGGGCACAGATCCTCCGGACAATCTCTCCGACAGTGCAGACATTGTAAATGCGTTGCTGAGCTCGCCCGACCTCGAAACGGCATATCTGCTGCTTGAGCGTTTGCCACCAGAATCTCTTGCAACGCTGAAACGCATATCGCCCAGCACCAACATTGGCGATCTGCACGCTAAGGTGCTGGCGATGCATGACCGCGAAGACAAGCTAGTGCCGTCGGAAGAGTCACGCCGTCTAGTGGACGCTTTGGAGTCGCGTGGAGACATCCACTATACCGAGTTCTCGTTCTTCGATCATCTTGACCCGACGCGCCCAGTTGGACGAGTGGAATTCGTTAGGGAAGGCTTCAAGCTATTTCTGCACATGTATAGGATAATGCGCGAACTCAGTTAATGCGTGGAATTGGGAGGTCGTAATCGTCGGGGCAGTTCCACTATGTCAAGCTTAAGTTTATTGCCAAGCATGATAGTATAGGTAAATACACTGACACTGCATGGGGACATTCGTTGATATGGGCAGAAACTATTGGATGGTCTCAACTACATTAGATGATTTTCACGTTACGCAAGATAAGGGCTACAGTATCTTCGGCATGGGGGCAAAATACCGCCGCCGGGCTCAGCGAATGCAGCCTGACGATCGCATGCTTCTGTATGTAAGACAACTTCGCAAGTGGACTGGCGTGGTCTGCGTAACATCGGGATATTTCGAGGACCGCACACCTATCTGGAACGTAGGAACAAGCGGTGAGAACTACCCTTATAGAGTGAGAATCAAGCCGGAGATTTTACTTCGGGAAGAAGACTATATTGATGCCTTGTTGCTGGCGCCAAGGATGGAGTACGTGAAGCGTTGGCTACCGGAAAGCTGGCCGCTCGCGTTTTTCGACACACTACACCTCATCCCACAGAGAGACTTCAGCTTGATTGAAGGTGAGATGAAGCGCATTGTCGCCAACAACAGTAGGCGCCATACCCGCCGGAAGTCTAACATCGGGGATGATTCGGCCGCCATTGACGATGCGCCCACGCTCGATGTGAGTGACAATCGTGACATCGCGTAAGGCAATGACGTAAGTCTCAGACGAGCGCATTCGGGATACTCATTAAACGAGAAGCGGCGGTCCCGAATTTCCGAAAATATGCGATCGAAGAGATCACGCAATCTCTCAGGAATGATATTTGGATAGGAGGATTGGCGCTTCTTTAGCTAGTCAGCTACAGTTTCCGCGGCCTGTGCAACGAAGAAGTTCTCGTCATAAAGTTCGCTCAGTTGGTCGAGAAACTCCTGTGGAATGTCCTCTGTCTCCGATGCAGCGGCGAACTCTCTCAACTGAGGTATGTTGGTGATATTTGGAAGTACGGACGCAACCATGTCCCCGGATAGCGCGAACTTGATGGCGATCTGTCCAATGGTGGCGTCCATGTTTTCCATCAGGAAATCTAAGTGGGCGATCTTGGCAAGCGAAGTATTCAGCCATTCCTGTCTGCGGTGGCTGCGATGGTCGCTGGCGTCGAAAACCGTATCCTTAGTGTAGGTGCCATCCAGCATTCCGGATGCATGCGGCACTCGTGTAATCAGGCCTGTCTTCTGTTCCTGCGCCAGTGGGAACCAAGCTCGCGCCGGGTCCTGTTCAAGGATGCTGTAGATAATCTGCATCACTTGAGCATCGCGATATTCGATGGCCGCCGCCCCTTCTTCCTCCCATCCTATATCAGGGCCGATCGCAAACCCGTAGTGAAGTATTTTCCCCTCTTTCACTAGTTCGTCAAGCGTGTCGAACAACTCGTCGTCCTCTATGGCGTCCATCTTGGGGTTGTGGAGCTGATATAGGTCAATGTAATCAGTATCGAGACGCCGTAGACTCTGCTCGCAGGCGTATCGCACGAAACCCGGCGCCCACTTCTGTGGGCGTTCCTGGTGTCCTTCTCGGACGACATGCGTGTAGAAGTCATAGCCGAACTTGGTTCCGATGACGATGTCGTGACGCTGCTGCTTCAAGGCCTTGGCGAGTATCTCCTCGCCGTAGCCTTCTCCGTATGTATCGCCTGTGTCGAAAAAATTGACGCCGAGGTCGAATGCCTGCCTGAGAAGATTGATGCCCTGCGGCTCTTCAATCTTGCCCCACCAGCTAGTTCCAACTGTCCACACTCCGAAGCCGACTTCGGAAACACTGAGGTCCGTATTACCAAGCTGTCTGTATTTCAAAGAACACTGCCTCTATTTATGAATGGGTTATGTGAATTCAGGAGCGTCCGTTAGTCGAACTACGCTACAGGTGCTTTCGCATCCAATGCCTGACGGATGAATCTCGCCTGTGCTTCGTATGAATCATCGTCTAAAACCGGCGTCATATCGCCCAGTGGCACATTCTGCGCTAACTCTACCCAGGACTTGCAGCCGCCGTATTGATCGAGGACGGCGAGTGATTGCGGTTGCTGCACGGCATAAACGCGCAAGAGCGCGACAGTCAGGGGTTGCTTGGGTCGCCAGTGCAGGCGTTTGTTGGCGTAGTCGGTCGTCCATATGTGGTGTGGGGCTATGCTGTCCAGCAAATCCTGGTCGCTGACTTCAAATTTGTCGGTTACCTCGCACCAGTAATCAAGTGTGATCTCACCTGGATTCCCTTGCTCTAAAAGGCTTTGCTCAAGGTCGCTGTGGCTGCCTAGCTTTACAAGGTCGCTCCGTTGATGTTCGTATGTCGGATACAGCAAAAAAGTGGGATGCACGACACGAAACTCTTTGTCCTCTATATGGATCCCGCCCTTACGGAGGATGAGAATCTGCTCGCCTTTGGCAAGTGCTTTGACTGCGACCGCCCACTCTTTCAGGGCTAGGCCGGAAGTGGATGGTAGGGGCATTACTGCAAAACCTCTGAACTTTATAGTAGTAATTTCACACGAGATTGTAGCGTGAACTGAACCACAAGGGGAATAGATCGATAGTCCGTGACACCACTAATCAGGAGCCGAGGATGTCCGCGTTCAAGTCGAAGCGTGACTGATCGTTGCGCAGAAATTCAAGGAAGGCACTTTGGGCAGCAGATAAGTACTTGTCATCGCGATAGAACACCGACAACTGCCTGTGGCACTCCCAACGGGATACCTCTAGCACTTTGATCAGGCCGGCGGCTACATCGGGCGTAACTGAGAATTCTGATAGGACGCCCAGTCCTAAACCGGCCGCAACGGCGCGCTTAATCGCTTCATTGCTGCCAAGCTCCATGGTAACTCGAGGTTCTATATTGCGTGCTTTCATAAGCACTTCCGCAGTTTTCCGGGTTGCTGAACCCGGCTCACGCATAATGAAATCGTGCTTCTTTAATTCTCTGATGCTGACCTTTTCCTGTTGAGCCAGAGGATGACTAGGTGCAGATATGACAACAATGTTGTCCTGCACATACGGAAAAGATGCCAGCCCCTTGACATTGACAGGAGCTCCTGCCATTCCCAAATCGAGTTCGTGAGCATATATCTGGTCAATGACCGACTGCGTGTTTGCAATGGTCATAGATACTTGGATGCCAGCGTGCTCTCTCCTGAACTTGCCGATCAGCCAAGGCAAAATATACTCACCCGGTGTGGTGGACGAGCCAATGGTTAGCTTGCCTGAGTGGAGACCTTGGATGTCCTGCACAACACTGTGCATCTCCTCAGCAAGGGCAAATATGCGCTGAGTGTAGCTGTAAACAGCTTCACCGGTTTCGGTTAGCCGTAATTCGCGGCGCATGCGATGCAGCAACGAAGTGCCTAGCGAGTTCTCAAGTTCGCGTACCTGTATCGACACCGCTGGCTGACTGATGGAAAGTTCCTGCGCTGCTTTGGAGAAGCTTTGCAGACGCGCCACCTTGAAGAAGATATAGAGCTGGTGAAAATTAGTTGAATTCATAAGTCAAAGGTTATAACCTTCATAAGCGTCTGTACAAGTCATTATACACTAACTTGAAGCATAGCGCACCGGTGGAATACATGACAGTGTCGCCATTTGGCTTACCTTTGTGCGCAATACTTTCCTAGAACAGAATAGCGAGTACTAATTGTTGAACAGAGCAATTCGCGCAGCACTCTTGAATGGCAGCCTTTACAGGGACCTATCTGATGAGCCACAAGAGATTTTTTACGCTCTGGGTATAGTTGTCGCGTCCGGTCTTGCTCTGGGATTGGGCCTACAGAGCCAGCCTCCCGTCACGCTGCAGGAGTCACCGCCATGGTTAGTCATTCTGTTTTCTGCGTACACGCGACTAGCTGGTTGGTTCATGTGGGCAGGAATTGTTTATATCGTGGGCACAAAGCTGTTAGGTGGGCAGGCTGGGTTTCGTCAAATTCTCAGAAGTCTCGGGATGACATTTGCGCCCGGAGTATTTGCAGTGTTCGCTGGAATCCCGGTCGTGGGTATATTCTTTCTGTCCTTCTCAGCATTGTGGATGTTCCCCGCGGGTTGGGTTGCCATTCGTGAAACGCAGCAGTTCGATTGGATACGAGCATTCATTTGCGCTGCGCTTGGATGGCTAGTGGGCATTTTCGGGCTAATGGTGTTGTTTCTGCCGATACAGCCAAGCGCTTAAGTTTGAAGATTATACCTTGACATGCCTCTGCACAACTTTCCATCGCTCGGCCAGCAGGCTACGTATATTGCGGGATGTGGCATCCTCTACTTCTTCGACTGACGTCCCTTGCAACTCGGCTAGGCGTTCGGCTATCACGCGGGTATGGCGCGGTTCCGTCCAGTTTTCGCGCTTCGACTTGAAGGGCTGTGGGGCAGCGTCTGTTTCAAGCACGATGTTATCGAGCGAAATAGCGGCTGCGACCTCCTGCAGGTATGTGTAGCGCAATAGCGGGCGTGCTAGGGAAATGTAGAAGCCGAGATCGATGGCGCGTTTGGCGGTGTCGAGATCACCTTGGAAGTAGTGCATCACGCCGCCGACTTCGTATGCCCGCTCCTCTCGCAGTATCCGAAATACTTCGTCGTGTGCCTCCCGGCTGTGGAAGACGATTGGGTAACGCAGTTCTCTTGCTAGCCGAATCTGCTCACGGAACGCAGTGTACTGCACCGCTCTGTCGGGCGTGCCTTCCATGAAGTCCAGCCCTATCTCGCTGATAACGAGCACTTTTTCGTTCGATACGGCGAGTTGTTTCAGGTGGGCGTAAGTTGCGTCATCAAATGGCTCTCTGATGTCCATTGGGTGAATGCCGACGCCGGAGAAGAAATCGGGAAACTTTGCAGACAGGGCTATTGAGCGTTCGGATGAGGGAACAGTGGTTCCCGCAGAAATAACGAAGGCGACACCCGCGTCGCGTCCGCGCCCCAACACCTCCGATACTTCTTCGTCTGAGTAGGAATCCAGATGTACATGGCAGTCTATAAGCATCTGATCACTTATCTCCGTGTATCCAATGTGTTAGTCTCACATTCGGCATTATACAAAACCCCATTCAACAGGGTAACTTCCTGCTGCATAATCAGTAGATGTGAGCAGAGTTTGAAATTGTTTATTCGTGTCCAAATTGGGTTTTTGGCGCTCTTCCTCTGCATGCTGCTGGGGGTATCGCTCATCGCATGCTCGGACGATGATGTTGCACCTCCGCCCGCCACAACGTCGCTTCCACCTAACACTCCATCACCGCCGGCTCCAGTACCCGCGCAAATCCCGGTACGGCCAGTTCCTGGGCCAGTGTCTGAGCCGCGGAACGGATTTGGACCAACTCCCACAGTCTCGGCCACACCGCTGCCGCCCACAGCGGTACCTACACTTACGCCTTCATTTCCCACACCTTCCATTACGCAGTCACCGGCGAGACCAGAAAATGGAGGTGAAGGCAATCGAGGGGGCACACTGAATCTTGTGAACCGCCAAGCGGTGCAACACGAGGATGTGCATCGCGATGTGTCAGAGGCATTGGCGGCGTGGGGACCCGGCATTGCTTACAGCAGATTGATGCGCTTTCAGAGTGGAGCTGATGTTGAACTGCCCAGTCTGGGAATCGAGTGCGAGATTTGCAGCGGATGGACGATGGTTGACGGCACTACATTCGAGTTCGGACTGCGTGAGGATGTGATGTGGCAGGACGTGGCTCCAGTCAATGGGCGGAGTGTGGTAGCAGGTGACATAGGGTACAGCTATGAACGGCAGCGGTCGGAGGGGGCACCGAATGGCGCCTTGCTCCACATGGTGGACACGATAGCCGCGCCTGCGGAAAACCTGCTGCGAGTTACCCTGCTCGCTCAGGACGCTGACATTCTCGCGGCGCTCGCCGACGGGCACTCCAAGATTGTCGCGCGGGAAGCAGTTGAGCTTACCGGCGACTTGCTAAATGGTCCCACTGTAGGCTCTGGGCCATGGGTCTTCGAGGAAGTGCGCGAAGGAATGGCCTTTACATTCCGGCGCAATGAGAACTACTTCGAGGAGGGGGCGCCGCGGCTAGACCGGCTTCGTATACACACGATTCCCGAGGGCAATACGGCGTACGCGGCTTTTCGGGTGAACAATGTGGATGTACTTCAGCTGCAGCCCGCGGAGTGGGACGAGTTCAGGCAACAGAAGCCGGACGCTTCTATGCTAGCATTCCAAGAAATGGGCAGAGGGCTGGAAGTAGCATTCAAGGTCAGCAATCCTCCATTCGATGATGTGAGAGTGCGGCGCGCGGCAATGCTGGCGATGCGCCCTGAGCGTGCAATCGAAGAGGTATGGGGTGGCGGTGCGTATCTGACGCAGGGAGTGCCGCTGGGCAGGGCGAGCTGGTATTTGGGTGAGGACGAGCTTTCGGGATACTTCGATGACCACTCGCGCGCTACGGCGCTGCTCGCAGAAGCGGTGGATACACTGCCGGTACCAGTGTCGGTTCAAGTGGGGGACTTTGGCGCGGAGTATCGCATGCATGCGGAGCGGATTGCCGAGGAGATGGGGAGCGTGGGATTTGCGCCGGAGCTGGAGATTGTGGACCGGCGGCGGTTCGGGGAACAGGTGTGGTTTGGTGGGGAGTACGAGATGTTCGTGGGGCCAATGGCGCCGGTGGCGTCGCCGAACGCATACATGCTGGCGGTGCTGAGCAGCGAAGGTGCGTGGAATACGACAGAGCATAAGGATGAGGCGCTGGATGCGCTGATACTGGCGCAGGCGGGGGAGTATGAGCCGAAGGAGCGGCGGCGGCTTGTGGTGGAGGCGCAACGGCTTGCGCTGGAGAACGCCTACCGGTTTATGCCGGCGGCGGCGGTGTCAATGTGGGCCTGGTGGCCGAATGTGAAGGGGCTGGAGCCGAACTTCGCGGGGTCGGAGTATTCGCACTGGGCGCGGGTGTGGCTGGAGGAGTAGGGTGCGATTTGGTCAGGCGTCCGAGTCGTCGCTGCCCTGACTCTGGCTGCGGAGGAAGTTTTCGAGTTCCTGCACCATCGTTTCGGAGCTGGGGATCTCTTCGGTTGCGGTGCGGGCTTCGTCGTAGCGCCGTTCGAGGCGTCGGACGTAGCTGCTGACGTCGGGCTGCTTGGCGATGACCTTATCGACCTCTTCCTGATAGGTGTTGCCGGCGATGTACAACTCTTCGAGGTCAATGTCTATGTCGATGAGGCTGCGGAGACGGGTGAGCAGAGCGTGGCTGACCTTTGGGTCGGGGGATGTGTTGACATAGTGCGGGCAGTGTCCCCAGATGCTGGCTTGTGACATGCCTGCCTGAGTGCAGGCGTCCATAAAGGCGGTGTGTATGCCGGTGGGTCCCTGGTAGCCGGCGTTCTTGATGCCGAGCCATTCGGCTTTCTGCGTCAGCTCGATCGAGCTCGCTCTGCCCGTTACGCGGGGTTCGCGGGTGTGGGGCACGGCGTCCAGCAGGGCGCCCAATGACACAATCAGATCGACTTCGTGTCGTTGCGCCATGCTCGTCAGGATGTTGGAGTAGGTCCGCCACTTGAGGTTGGGTTCGGTGCCGATGAATATCAGCAGGGAGCGAGACTCGTCCTCGGGCTGATAGTAGTAGAGGTCGTTCTGAGGCCAGCGCGTGGTGCGCTCGCCGCGCCGATTGACGCGGGAATGAGGCCGGACGTGAGTGAAGTCGTAGAACTCTTCGGGGTCTATTTCGGCGAACTTGGTTGCGCGCAACTTACGGACGAGGAAGCGCAATGCCCTTGTAGCGGCTTCGGCGGCATCGGGCCATCCGGCGAATGCGACGAGCATCGTGGGCAGTTTACCCTGCGGAATTTCGTGTTCGATCAAGCCGTCCATAAACATATCCTTGCCAGTGATGTCTTGTATTTTACATCAATAGCAGGGGCATGCCAAACGAGGAGTCAGCATTTAGCGGTCAGCGGTCCCTCGACAGACTCAGGACGAACGGGTTTGTTAGGGGCTGCGGATGGTGGGATTTTTGCGCTTGGCGGCGAGTGGGTTGGGGAGGATGGGGGTGTTGTGGGCGGCGGCGGCATCGGCGAGCTTCTTGAGAGGGTTTGATTTGGCTTTTTGCGTGGGGATGCCTGAGAAATCTGCGATTTCTTCTTCGGTTAAGCCGTGCTCGCGTCTGTCTTCTTCGTCGAACTTTGCCTGTTCTTCTTGCTCAGGGGTTCGAAGTAGTAGTCGATTGTCGGGTCGGGGTCGTTGGGGCCGTAGTCGTATAGGTTCTTTTCTGCTGTGATGTCTATGCGGCGATACTTTGCCTTTGCGCGGAGGGCGGCTCGCTCATCTCCCCTGTCCATCGCTTCGCGGAACTCTCTGATGATTGCTTTGCGGGCGGTGGGCTCGTCCTCTGATTTACTTAGAGGCAGGGTTGGTGTGGACGGGGTGTTGTCTGACTTGGATGTAGGGGATGAAAGGGATTTTTCTTTGCCCTCACCCCAGCCCTCTCCCTGGGAGAGAGGGGGATTCTCGGTTACGCCTTGGAGGTCTTCTAGATTCCTGCTTTCGGAGGAATGGCAAGAAGATGGGACGGTCTCTTGGAAACGAAGAGGCTTTGAGTTGTCGTCTCGGCCTTCGTCTTCGCGGAGTTTTAGGGCTATGGCTTCGTAGTTTGTGTTGTCGTAGTTGTCGTAGTCGTCGATGGAGGTTGAGAGACCGGCCTGGGTCTTTTTCTGGCCTATGGATAGACGTGTGCTTTCCCCGTCACGCCAGTAGTCTTGAAGTTGCTCAGGCTTGATGTTGTCGTAGTTGGTGTCCCAGCCTCGGCGCAGAAGCTCCTGTGCTGCATACATACGGTGATGCACTGTGAACTCTTTGTCAGGGTCGGGGTCAGACATCAATTCGAGCAGGAAGCGGATGGTGTCGGTGCCGCGCTCGCTGTACTCGCGCATTCGCTTTGGCCAGGTCGGTGTGCAGGGTGTCGTAGGCGTTTGCTTCGTCGCTGGTGTCTGAGAGCTTGCGGCGTGAGCCAAAGTCTCCGAAGCCGCGTCGCAGGAGTTCTCTTGCTGCTGCCATGCGGTCTGCGGGCTTGATGCAGAACTTCTTTGGGGTGAATGGCCTGTCCCTGCCGGTCATGATGTCCACGAGGAAGTTGACGATGGTGTGGCCCTCGGCGGTCTCGTGGCGTATGAGGTGTGCTATCTGGTAGTTGAGGATGTCGAGGTAACTCACAGGATGGACAGGATTATCACCCTCATCCCAGCCTTTCTCAATCGAGGGGGAAGGGGTTATCTTGCTGGTGTTCTCGACCTTAGACTCGTTCAGGTCAAACTGGTTCTGATGCCGTGCATCGTCTGGGAAGCCGTACCTGATCAGGTGCTTTGCGGCTTCGAGGCGGTGGTTGACTTTGACGCCTTGGGTTTCGCCTTGCATTGTGCTGACAAGGAATGCGGCGATGGTGTCGCCTTCCCTAGTGCGGTCGATGATGTTCTGTTGTAGTTTGGTTGGGAGGCACATGAGGGTTTGTCGGTCTTTCAGTTAGGTTGTGTGGACATTTCCTATTTGTCCTCTGACATTCCGAACGAAGCGAGGAATCTGAAGTCTGTGAATGGCGTATGTGCAACGATTTTAGATTCTTCACTCCGCTGCGCTGCGTTCAGAATGACAGAATAGACCTACTCTTCAGGTCTGAAACGCTTTGTGTGTCAAATGTCAAAAGAACCTAATCAGTCGGTCAGTATCTTTTGATGCCCCCATCCCTTCTGCAAGCTCAGGGCAGGCTCTAACCGTCTCCCTGAGGGAGAAGGGACTTCTGTATAAACGAACTAGTGTGCTTATATGGTGTCCATCATACGTACGAACGTTTGGGTTGTCAAGGGGGAAATCTGGTGAATCTTACCGTTGGCCTGTGCTGTGGCTTGCGGAATGTGCGGTCTGTGGGGCGAACTGTTCGTCGTGAAGTCGCTTGTACAGATCGCATCTTGCTAGGAGTTCTTGGTGACTTCCTGAGTCAACTAGCTTGCCTTCGTCGAGGACGATGATGGAGTCGGCATTGAGGATTGTGGACAGGCGGTGGGCTATGATGATGATGGTGGCGTTCTGGAGCAGCGTGCTTTCGAGGGCGTCCTTAATGGCGCGCTCGGTGATAGAGTCGAGCGAGGACGTGGGTTCGTCCAGAATAACCACGCTGGGCTGTTTGAGGATGACCCTGGCGATGGCGAACCGCTGCCTTTCGCCACCGGAGAGCCTGTAACCGAATTGTCCAACCACAGTTTCATATCCGTTGGGGAGACTGACCAACAGGTCGTGGAGTTGGGCGGCTTTGCAGGCGTTCACTACTTCAGTGTCTGTCGCATGGGGTCTGGCTATGAGGAGATTCTCTTTAACGGTAGTGTTAAAGACGGCGCTGTCCTGGGGCACTAGGCTCAGGTGCTGCCTCAGCGAAGACAGCTTAATCGAGCGGAGGTCATGTCCATCTATTTCCACGGTGCCGGTTGTGGGGTCATAGAGCCTCAGAATCAGATGCGACAGGGTTGTTTTGCCAGCCCCGCTTTTGCCGACGATTGCCGCCATCTTGCCGGGTTGAAACTCCAGCGATAATCCGGATATCACCGGACTGCCGACATCGTACTCGACGGTCGCATTTTTTAGCGAAATATGCCCGCCAATAGATTTCAGTTCCTTCGCGTTGATTGAGTCGCGGATTTCCGGCTCAAGGTCGATCCATTCGAAAATCCTCCTGAGATGAACGCCTTTGGCGGCAAATTCAGTCTGAAAAGATGCCAAGCTGGCAAGGGGACCTACAGTGCGCGCCCAGAGAGCCATAAAGGCGATGAGAACGCCCAAGGTCAATGAGCCATCCATCACGCCAAACCCGCCGTACAGGTATATTATCGCGGAACCGATTAATGGGAGTACGGCGCCGACTGTTGACATCGACGCGTTTGCCATGCCCTCCCTAGCCCAAAGACTGTGAAGTTTGGAGGTAATTCCAGAGAACTTACGGCTGTCCGTCGTCTTATCGTATCCAACGCCGTTGAGCAGAATCGAGCCATCAATGTCCAGCCGGTCGCTGATGAATGATGAATTTTTGTCATACCATTGGGTCACTCCGTGGGCTAACCGCTCCCTCCATTTACCGACGATGAAGCCTATGCCGAAAATGAGCGGCAGGAATCCCAAGATCAGGAGGCTAAGCTCCCAGTTCCAGAGGAACATGAACACGAGAGTGACAGATATCAGCAGGACCGAGCTTGCTATGTCAACGAGTGTATCTCTCACTACCCACTGAACTTCGCTAACATCGTTCCACACTCTTGAGTTGACTGTTCCTCGATCGTTGTGGACAAAAAACCTGTAAGACTGGCTCTGGATAGCGTTGAAAAGGGCTATCCGCACGTCTCGTGTTACGCCATTGCTGGCGCGCTCAAGGCAGTACGACTCGACGATTCCGAGGACAATTACCAATGCCCCCGCACCAAGGACTGCGAGAGTCAGGCGAACCAGAAGGCCAGCGTCCTGATTGGGGATGGCCTTGTCAATCAGAACACTTATTATAAATGGCGGCAGCAGCCAGAGCAGGGATAGGCTGAGCGACGACACGAGGCCGATGGCAAGCCAGCGCCACTGGGACTTTAGGAATGGAAAGAGCCTTCGAAGAGTGCTCAAAGTAGAGGTTTCTTTCATAAAGAAATGCTTATTCCCTAAGCCGTATTTATTGATGGGATGTGAGGTGGAAAAGACTATTTACTTTTAGAATAGCAAATTTTATAGGAGGCGTGCAGGGTTGTCGTTCGTAGATCAGCCAGCCGGAGAGTGGGGAGAGGGCGGGACAGTGTGAGAGCGCTGCCGGTAATGCGGTCAAAATGCTCGATAAGTGCTGCGTGGTATAATCGTGGCTGCGTGTTGTGCGCGTTAGTTCTGTATGAATATTTTAGCAAGCCTGAAGTATGAGGGGGTGCCGCGGTTATGAGTGAGAAGATTGTGGGGATTGCGATTCCGGCTCCGGATGCCCAGTCGATTATTGATTCGATTGTTGAAGCGGAGGAAGTGGGCGTGAAGGCAGCCTGGCTTACGTCGGGTGGCGATGCCGGGGACGCGCTGACGGCAATGGCGATTGCTGCTGCCCGAACGGATAGGATAAAGCTGGGCACGTCGATAATGCAGACCTGGTCGCGGCATCCGATTACGGCGGCGCGGCAGGCGCAGACGATAGACGCGGTTGCGCCGGGACGCCTGCGGCTTGGCGTGGGGCCGGGGCACTTGCAAGCGATGCAGGAGACTTTCGGGGCGGGATTCGAGGCGCCGTTGGGTCATCTGACTGAGTATGTGAAAGTGCTGAAGGGGTTGCTGGAAGACGGGGAGATAGATTTCCAGGGGGAGCAGATCGTTGCGAAGGCGTCTTTGCCCGCGCCGACGAATGTTGCGGTGATGGCGTCTGCGCTGAGGCCGCGCTCGTTCGAGATGTGCGGCGTGGAGGGTATTGGGGCGATAAGCTGGGTTTGCCCGCATCCGTATGTACGCGATACGGCGTTGCCTGCGATGAGGGCTGCTGCCGAGGGCGCGGGCGGTGATACTCCGCCGCTGGTGGTTCATGCGCCGGTGTGCGTGACGAATGATCTTGCGGCGGCTCGGCAGGCGGTAAGGGATCAGCTGGGGTACTTCCCGTACAATCCGTTCTATGCGCGGATGTTTGCGGCTGCGGGCTTTGCGGGCTCCGACGAAAGCGGGTGGACGGATGAGATGCTGGACTCGGTGCTGCTTGCGGGCGATGAGGAGACGGTCGCACTTAAGATTCGCGAGATGTTCGAGTGGGGCGCGGATGAGGTGCTGGCGAGCATCGTGACGGTTGGGAATGCTGAGGAATCGCGGATGCGGACGATGCGGCTGCTGGCTGATGCTTGAGTGAACTGACATCGATGGGCGGGATGGCGAGGACAAATAGATTTGGGTGTGTCAGTGCGTCCTTGAGGTGTCCACTGAGGTTGTGGGGACTAAATGGCGGGGTTGTGGGTTGCTGATGCTCACTTGAGGAGATGTTAGTTTGACCGATAGTGTGAGGATAGACAGGCTGCGGTTCGCGGAGGTGAAGGCTTCGGAGGCGACGACCTGGACTTTTGTGGAGGCGCATGACGGAGAAGGGACGGTCGCGGTTGCGGAGATTACATGCGGGGGGAATACTGCAGAGGCGGTGCGGCTGACCTCGGAGCTTGCCGGGCGTCTGAAGGGGCGGGAGATCGCTGATGAGGGGGATGTGGAAGGGATGCTGGGGCTTGCGGTGTCGGATATGCAGGCGAATATGGCGCTGGCGACTGCGGTGAGCGGGCTGCGAACTGCTGTGAGCGACTTGCGGGCGCAGAGGCGAGGCGTGACGCTGACGGAGGAGCTTGGGGGACGCCGCAGGAGAGCGTGCTGCTGTACGCGAATATCAACAGACACCTGCTGACGCGGGACAGGTCGCCGGTGTCGTTCGGCAGGGCGGCAGAGCTGGCGGTATCGCGGGGGTTCGGGATCGTGAAGTGCGCGCCGTTCGATGGCGTGGGGCCGCCTTCGACACGGGAGGCGATACTTGATGTGGCGCGGCGGGGATTGAGCGGGTGGCTGCTGTGAGGGCGGCGGTCGGCGATGATGTTACGGTGCTGGTGGACTGCCACAGCCGGTTCGAGCGGCATACTGCGCCGCTGGTGGCGGAGCAGCTTGCGCTGTCGAATATCGGGTGGTTCGAGGAGCCGGTGGAGCCGACGAAGGATGCTGAGGGGCTGGCGGAGGTCGCGCAAGAGGTGTCGATGATCGTCGCCGGCGGCGAGTCGGGGTATGGGCGCGAGTTCTTCAGGTCGATTGTGGAATGCGGCGCGCTGAATGTGATCATGCCGGATGTGAAGTATTGCGGCGGGCTGGCGGAGGCGTGCGCGGCGGGTAGGGCGGCTATGGACGCTGGCGGCGATGTGTCGCTGCATAGCCCGTCGGGGCCGGTGTCGCTGATCGGAGGCGGGCATGCGACGGCGGCGATGCCGTGGGCGATTCATCTGGAGCATGCGGTGTATGAGGCGGACTGGCGGGCGGAGCTGGTGACTCCGCATGAGCGGGTTGAGGGCGGGAGGCTGTGGATGCCGGATGGCGCGGGACTGGGAGTTGCGCTGAATGAGGCGGTTGTGGAGCGGTATGGGCGGTCCTGGGAGGTGTAGAGGCACGGATGCTGGCACATCTGTGTGCAGGGGGCAGGAGCAAGGAAGCGAAGGGCTTCCAGGCGTTGCAGGAGATTTGGCGACTAATACTTAAGTCTCCGCGCTCTCAACAGGGAGTTGCGTCGGCAGATTTTCTCTTATAGCTCACCGGTCAGGCACGGTAATTGCAGAATGTGCGGACAGTCTGAAGCACGGGGATATTGGCCTGATCTGGGAGCTGCAGATGGTCAGTTGCGCAGCGAAAAACATTGCGGTCTCCGATGCTGGTAGCCTTTGAATCGCATACGGAGTATGAATTTCAAGCCACTGGTGCGGTTCGGCTGATATAGTCGCCGGAACGCTTCAAGGAGAACACATGAACGTCGGGTTTATCGGGCTCGGTAATATCGGGAAGCCTATGGCGATGAATGTCGTGAACGCGGGATACCGGACTAAGGTGCACGATATTCGACCAGAGGCGGCGACTGACTTGCTGGAGGCGGGCGCGGTGTGGGCGGAGACGCCGGCGGAGGCGGCCCGGGGGAGCGATGTGGTTATGGGATCGCTGCCGGGCCCGCTGGAGGTCGAGGCGGTGGTGAGCGGAGAGCAGGGTGTGCTCGATGGCGCTGCCGAAGGCTCGGTGTATATTGACCTAGCGACGAACTCGCCCAGCATGGTCCGTAAGCTGCACCAGATCTGCGCCGAGAGGAGTGTCGCATATATCGACGCACCCGTCAGCAAGGGCTCCGGACCCGACGCCGCGGACCTGGGTATGCTGACCGTGATGGTGGGAGGCGACCCGGACACTCTCGAACGCGTCCGCCCTGTGCTCAATGCCATCGCCGACCCTAGTCGCATCTTCCACTGCGGTCCTGTCGGGTCGGGCGCTATCTGCAAGTTGTGCAACAACCTCGTCAGCCACACCACATTTGGCGTGCTGGCGGAGGCGCTTACCATCGGTCTCAAGGCCGGTGTGTCCCTCGAGACACTTTCGATGGTCATGGCCGCCGGCTCGGCATCCAGTCCCAAGATCGGCAGGTTCGACTCGGTTTTTAATCGGGACTTCGATCCGGCCGGATTCGCGTTCGTCAGATCGGACGCGAAGGATGTCCGGCTCGCAACCGAGCTTGCCCGCGAGGTCGATGTCCCGGCGGAGATCGCGGCCGCCGTCGATCAGAAATATGTTGCCGCCGTAGCCGCGGGAATTGGTCACCTCGGCGGCTCTGCGATTGTGCAGGTTCAGGAACAGCGGGCCGGCATCGAACTGCGTCGTCCTCGTAGTACGGACAGATAGTTCAGCAGGTGACGGGTCGATATGCTTGTTGCCGTTGATTGCATGCAGTCACGTGATGGCGGTGATGCCTGGGGCGATTCGCCTAGAGCACGCGGTGTATGAGGCGGACTGGCGGTCGGAGTTGGTGCTGCCACATGAGCGGTTTGAAGGCGGCAGATTGTGGATGCCGGATGGCGCGGGGCTGGGGCTGTGCTGAATGAGGCGGTAGTGGAGCGGTATGGGCGGTACTGGGAGGTGTAGGTGGGTGGTGACATCGATGGACGGAATGGTGAAGATAGAGGGGCCAGGTACGAGACCTGCCCTTATTTTTGTGGGGTATCCTTGGTGAGAGTGTTGAAGGATGCCGACGCTCCTAGGATGACAGGAGCCAGATGATCGCGACGATGGCGAGTGACGCGAGGGATGTGGCCATCTCGATGCGCCGGTAGAGGGGGTGTGTGGTGAATGCGGGCGCGGGTGCAGTGGGCTTCCTAATGAGGTGAATAAGCGCAAACGAAATTGTAATGCCGAAGGCGCCCCAGTATCCGAGAATAATTAAGTCCCGTGAGATGTGGAATGGGTCGTCATCGGTAAGTGACGTCCACAATGGGAAGATGCTAATGAGAGACATAACGATTGGCACATATATGGCGACCGATAGGATGTGGCTTATCAGGTCGGGTTTCCTTTTCAGCCTGAGCGTCATAAGATTTAGCGCCGCTGTCACGGTTGAGAATGCGAGTGATTGCCCGACCAAATTCATTAGATTGGCAGAAACAGGGCGGAAGAGCGAAATAATACCTGCCAATGCCAGGATGAAGATGAACGGTGAGCATAGCCATAAAGTGGCAACTGCCACCTGCCTTCCAGTCTGCGCGGTCCCTGACGGCTCATTCCTCGAAAACAGGAGTCTCATGCGGTGACGAATTCTGTCGTTCATTGATCGGGAAGGCAATGTGGTCAGGAACGGGAATCTGTTTCTGAATCGCTTGTCCAAAAGCCATAACAAGCCAAGGACGGCGACTGCTGCGCTCAGCAGGACCAGAATCCAGTTTCCGCTTTGCACTCCAGACAAGAAAGCGCTGACTACCGCGAAACCGATGAACAGTACGATTGCGAGGAAAATGCTTCCGTAGAGCGCAATGGATAGTAATGCCCTGAGGTTCACTTAATCTCTCCGTGCATGCGGCAGTACGACGCCGAAATCCGTTTGTATTCTTGCAGAGCGAGCGCACATCGGGAGGGCAGTATGGCGCTGGGTTGCACTTTTATGCTGCGGCACCTCGGACGGGGATGGATAGTGGAAGCATGTACGACTTTGCTGCAGTGATGTCATCCCCGGAACGACGAGAGGAGAAGGAGCGCTATTGCGGCGATTGATGCGAGGGATATGGCTATTTCCGTTCGCAGGTAGGGTGGGCGGTACGTGAACGCCGGTACGGGTGCGGAATTGTTTCTGTAGCGGCGGGAAAATGCAAGCAGGGTAGTCATGAGGATGCCACAGCAGCAAGTTATAAGAATCAGTATCAATGAA
Organism: Dehalococcoidia bacterium; assembly: GCA_965225795.1. GTDB lineage: Bacteria > Chloroflexota > Dehalococcoidia > Lucifugimonadales > JADFKI01 > Bin90. The sequence goes on from OZ245324.1 coordinate 331,146, forward strand.
GGACGGAACGGGTCGTCATCCAAAAGCTCGCGCCGCATCAATAGGCTGCCGAGCACGAGCGTGAATATCGGAGCGTAGATTGCTATGGCCGCAATTGTGCTTGTCAAGTTGTAGGGCATTCTCAGTCGAAGCGTCAAGAAATAGTATGCTACGGTAAATGAACCCGCAAAAAAGGCGTAACCAAGCAACCTCGTCAATTCCTCAGAAACAGGGCGAAAGATGGAAAGAGCGCCTGCTACCGCCAGGAGGACTATGAATGGCGAGTAAAATGCCAAAGCGCCAATGGTGGCTTGCCTTCCCGTCTGCACGGTACTTGGAGAGACGTTTTCTGAGAGGATTGGTCCCAGATAGCGGCGATATACGGAACTTTTCATGATGTTGCCCAATGTATTGAGGATGGGTAGTTTGTCTCCGAATCTCCTGTTGAAGTACGGCAGGGAAATGGCAAGGATAAAGAGCGTAGCCGCTAGGACTAGCAGCCAGTTTCCTCTTCCCAGTCCCAGCGAGAGCGCACTAGAGACAACATAGACACCCAAAATGACCAGAATTATGAAGGCTCCACGTGCAAGCCCTCGGGGAACCGGTCGTTTCATCTTTGTGCTCCTACCCGCCCTCCTACTCCATTACTTTAGTCTATTCTGCCGTTGAGGACATCTATTGCGAGGGCGAGCATTATTTTTGTGCCGCTGATGAGGCTGCTGATGCCGATGGATTCGTCGGTGCCGTGGGCGCGGCTGAGCATTGGGTCGTCGTCGGGGTGGGAGCCGTTGAAGCCGTAGGTTACCGTGCCGAGGGGACGGGTGAAGCGAGAGTCGGTGAAGCCGGTGCTGATGGCGGGGACCCACTGGATGTCGTCTATGCCGAGCGCGGCGGCTGTTGCTCTCTGGACGCTCCTGCCTAAGTCGGTGTCGAATGAGGATGAGTTGGGCACGGCCATGTAATCGATTTCGTAGGTAGTGTTGGGGATGCCTTCCAGGATGGCGTCCAACTGTTCTCGCAGGTAGTCGTCGCTCTGGTGTGGGAGCGTGCGAACGTCGCAGGTGAGACGGATGGTCTCGGGGACGCTGTTGGACTTGATGCCGCCGCTAATCATGGTGGGTGTCAGGGTCATGCGGGAGAGGGCGCGCATCATGGATGCGAAGCGCGGGTTTTCCGGCTCGATTTCGGCGATGATTTCGTCGACGTTTGCGGCTGAGGGCTTGTGCTCGATGGCGAAGACGGAAAGATGATCGAATAGGCTGGTGGAGGTGTCGCGCTCCGGCTCGTATGCTTCGATGCGCTGCAAGACACGTTGCAGCGTGTACAGGGCGTTCGTGCCCTGCCAGGGGACGGATGCATGGGAACTGACGCCTTTAACCTCGATTTCGACCTGCAGGCGTCCCTTCTCTCCCGTACCCAGCAGGTATGTGAGACCGCTCGGAGAGTCGATGGGAGTGCCGCCGCCTTCGTTGACCGCGAACGGGGCGCGGATCTTCTCAGGGTAGTTTTCCGCGAGCCAGCCGAATCCGTAGCGACCGCCGTGCTCTTCATCGGCGCCTGAGCAGAAGATCAGGCTGTCTTCAAGCTGGATTCCGTTTCGCACTAGGAGGCGCATGGCGTAAAGCTGGGCGGTGAGCAACCCCTTGCAGTCGGATGCACCGCGCCCGTAGATGCGCCCATCGGCGATGGTCGCGCTGAAGGGTGGGAACCGCCACTTCTCTTCTTCTTCGACGGGGACGACGTCGGTGTGAGACATGAACATGAGGCCGGCGTCGGAGTTGCTGCCTTCGATGCGGGCGATGATGTTGCCCCGATTGAGAACGCGCCCAAGGATTTCGGACTGGATTCCGTCTTCTGCGAGCCAGTCGCGGATGTATTCGCACACTGGGGTTTCGTCGCCTGTGGGCATGAAGCCGGTATTGACGGACGGGATGCGTACGAGTGTTTGTTCGAGGGCGATTATCTCGTCACGCTGGGCGTCAACCTGGGCGAATAGTTCTTCGAGAGTGGGCATTGGTAGTTCCTCCAGAGAGTGTGTCAGTTTGTAGTTGGTCAGTCAGATGAGGGCTAACATCGATGGACAGGATTGATTGGATGCGCGTGATTAGGCGTCGAAGATGCAGGTTGCCATGAGGAGGGCGGCGATGCTCTTGGCGTCCTGGATTTCGCCGAGTCTTATGAGCTGCGGTATGCGGGAAAGGGGGAATTTTTCAACTTCTATGTCCTCGTCGTCGTCTGCCTGGAGACGGCGAGGGACTAAGTCTTTGGCGAGATAGGCGTACATGAATTCGGTGCAGAAGCCGGGGGACGACCAGAAACCGCCGAGAATGCGGAGGTTACGGGAAACGAAACCTATCTCTTCGGCGAGTTCGCGCTGGGCGCAGTCGTCGGGGTCTTCACCTTCCTCGATCAGACCTGCGGGGGCTTCGAGAAGAGACTGGCCTGCGGCGTAGCGGTACTGGCGCACGAGCAGCACATTGTCATCGGAGTCTATGGGCGCAATGACGACGGCATTGGCATGGTCAACGACCTCACGGACGGACTTTGTGCCGCTTCGCATGAGTATGTCGTCAACGCGGACCTTGATGATTTTGCCATCGTAGATTTCGCGGGAGGCTATCTGCTCTTCTGGCTGCATCGAGTTTGCCTTTCAGACTCTGCTCTCAGGAATTGCTATCGGCCGGGTTGTAGGTTGGAGTGTCCATGCCGAGTGTTCGGCGGGTGAGGGCGGCGTAAAACGCGGTGGGAGCGTGACGACGCAGGAAGCGCGTGGTGTAGGGACTTCTTCGTATAGAGACGCGGTCTTCACCATGGAGCAAAGTGTCGGTGAATCCGTCCACACTTAACAGGGCTTCGTGCTTGTCGCTTGCCTGAAGCTCAAGCTCGGTGTAGTCGGGCAGGATCAAGCCACTGCGGAGTCCGGTGTGGGCTGCTACGGGCTGGATGAGCATCGCCCTGGTTTCGGGGTACATGATGGGACCGCCTGCGGAGAGGGCGTATCCGGTGCTGCCGGTGGCGGTGGAGACGATTACGGCGTCTGCGCGATAGCTTGTGAGGATGACGCCGTCGATGGTGGCAATGACGTCGAGCAGTCTGGCGGAGCCGCCCCTGCCGACTACGACGTCGTTGAGGGCGTGAAGATTCAAGTAGGGTTCCTGCTCGTCGCCGTGCCGCACGTTGACTTCGAGCATCATGCGCTCTTCAAGGCGGGCGCTGCCATTGAGGTAAGCCGGGAGCTGCTCGACGGCTTCGTGGACCTGCAATTCCGCCATGAAGCCGACCCTGCCCATGTTGATGCCAACGAGAGGTATGCCGTATTCGGCGATAGTGCGGACCACCCGGAGGATTGTGCCGTCTCCGCCTGCCATGACTATGAGGCGGGTATCGAGCAACTCTGAACGCATTGCGTCAAGGTTTGCCGCAGGGCTCATCCAGCATTCATCGCCGAGGTTGAGCGAGCGCATGACGGCTTCGGTCATCTGCAAAGCGGTGGGTTGCTGCGCGTTGTACACGAAGCCAATTAGACTAGGTGAAGTCATTCTACTGAACCTGATATGGATGAACAGGATAGGGAGATCGTTTTCTCATTCCCATCCTAACCTTATGTTCATTTTCAGGGAAAGAGATTGATTGGCGCAAGTTATGACAGTAGGGCGCCGGCGGCGGTTCGGGCGAGGTTGAGAAGGGGAGTGGGGTAGATGCCGAAGATGAGTGTACCGATAAAGCCGATGGCGACCGCGAGCTGCATGGGCAGGCCGAATGCTACGCGCTCCTCGGAGGTGGGTTCCGAAAGGAACATCGCCTTGACTACGCGGAGGTAGTAATAGGCTGACACGACGCTGTTGATCACGCCTATGACCACAAGCCATTCGAGGTTCGCCTCGACTGCCGCGCCGAAGAGGTAGATTTTTGCCCAGAAGCCGACTGCCGGAGGTATGCCGGTAAGGGAGATCATGGAGAGAGACAGGACCGTCGCAAGTATGGGAGAGCGACGCACCATTCCTGCGTAGTCGTCTATCCGGTCACTGTTTATCCTGTTGGAGATGGCGATGATTGCGGAGAATGCTGCCAGGTTTGTCGCGGCGAAGCCTCCGAGATAAAAGAGGACGCCGGAGGGCCCTATCGACGACTCGGCGCCGGGCGTGCGCGTTGCGACTGCGGCGAGACCGACGAGAATGTAGCCCGCGTGCGCGATTGTGCTGTACCCCATCATGCGCTTGATGTTGTCCTGACGGATGGCGACCAGGTTGCCAATCGTCATCGAGAGGGCGCTGAGGACGGCGAATGTCGCACTCCAGTCGAGGCTGAGCGTGTCAGCGGGGAAGGCGATGTAGAAGACGCGGAGGATGACCGCGAAGCCAGCTGCCTTGCTTGCCACGGAGAGGAAGGCCGTGATAGGCGTGGGGGAGCCTTCGTAGACATCGGGCGCCCACATCTGGAAGGGGACGCTGGCGATTTTGAAGCCGAAGCCCGCAATCATCAGGACTATGCCGAACAGCAGGGCGTTGCTTCCGAACGGAGTGCTGCCGCTAAGTTCCATGCTGCCAATTTGCTGCGCGATCTCGGGCAGCGAAGTGGTGCCAGTGAAGCCGTACACGATGACCATGCCGTAGAGCAGGATCGCGGAGCTGATCGCGCTAAGGATTAGGAACTTCATGCCGGACTCTGTGGAGCGGGAGTTTCGCATGAATGCTGCCAGCGCGGCGATAGGCAGGGCGGTGAGTTCGAGAGATATGTAGATGGTAATGAGTTCGGTCGTGGATGCGAGCAGCATCATGCCGGTCGTGGCGAAGAGCACGAGGGCGTAGTATTCCGCCTGGAAGCGTTCGAACTTCTTCACGTAGTCGGTGGAGGACAGGATGACCACACCTGCGGCGGCGATGAGCAGGAACTTGAAGAAGAGGCTGAATTTGTCAACGACGAGCGTGTTGAACATGCCGTGCATCCGCATTGTGTCGCCGGCAGACAGGTCGAACCAGAGAAGCAGGCTGAATACGAGGGGCACGGCGAGACCGAGCACTGCGAGAATAGGCAGCACTGTCTTTTTTCTGACGACCAGATCCACCAGCACCAGAATGACTGCGAGTGCAGCCAGGCTGATCTCCGGCGCTAACAGGTATAGGTCATGAGATGACATCCGGTACTCCGTTGTATTTCGGTGTTACTTGAGAGATTCTGTTGATATTTTGTCGCCGCTTATCGTTTCTTTTGTTATGAAATCTAAAGTTAAAACTGGTTCAGTACGGCGATTTCTAGATTCCTCACTGCGTTCGGAATGACAGTAAAGAGCGTTAGCGCAGACGCGCCTGCGCCACTTGTTCAAGGGATTGCGCTATGGGCTCGACGCCGCTGGAGAATACATCAGATATAAACGATGGGAAGATGCCCACTGCGATGATGGCGATGACCAGCAGGGCTATGGGCACATACTGGATCCCGACACATCAGTAATGTCTGAGAAGCGCTCCTTGATGGGGCCGAACATCACGCGCTGGATAGTCCAGAGGATGTAGCCCGCGGCGAGCACGACGCCGAAAGCGGCGATCGCGGTTGGGATAGCCCATACCTTGAATGCGCCGAGGAATATGAGCAGTTCGGCGACGAAGCCGCTTGTACCGGGCAAGCCGAGTGAAGCCAATCCCGCGACTAGCAGCGCGACGGCAAGGAAAGGCATGCGCTTTGCAAGTCCGCCGAGGTCTGGGATGTAGCGGGTGTGCGCCTTGTCGTACACCATACCGACAAGCAGGAATAGCAAGCCGGTGATAGTGCCGTGCGTGAACATCTGCATCGCCGCGCCGGTAAGGCCGAGCGGCGAGACCGCGCCGTTCACGCCGACAACGGACGCCAAGCCAATCATGATGAATCCCATGTGGCTGATGCTGCTGAATGCGATGAGGCGCTTGAGGTCGGTCTGTCGCATGACGACGATTGCGCCGTAAATGACGTTGATGACGCCCGCGGCTACGAGTAGCCATGCGACATCCTGAGCCACTTCGGGGAACATGCTAATCGAGACGCGGAACATACCGTAGGCGCCCATCTTTAGGAGGACGCCGGCGAGGATGACGCTACCGGCTGTGGGCGCGTCGGTGTGGGCGTCGGGCAGCCATGTGTGCAGGGGCCAGAGTGGGAGCTTGACCGCGAAGCCGATGAACAGGAGCGCGAAGACGACGCCTGCGGGCAGCAACAAGTTAGCTCCGCGTATGGCGTCGGGGAGCTTGGTCATGTCGAATGTGCCGGTTGAGAAGAATAGCACCAGGATTCCGACAAGCATGAACGCGCTGCCGAGGATGGTGAATATCAGGAACTTCATCGCCGAGTATTCGCGCTTGCTCTTGGGGTCGCTGCCCCAGATGGCGATGAGGAAGAACATGGGGATCAGCTCAAGCTCCCAGAATAGGAAGAAGAGCAGGAAGTCGAGTGATGTGAAGACGCCCATGACGCCGGTCTGGAGGGCGAGCAGCCAGATGAAATACTCGCGGACGCGCAGCTGGATGTGCCAAGAGGCGAGAACGGCTACGAGGCCGAGCAAGCCTGTGAGCAGGACAAGCGGCGCGCTGAGGCCGTCGATGCCGAGCAGGTATTGGACAGCGAAGCCGTCGTCGCCCAAGCCGGGAATCCAGTTGGAGAAGCGGTCAACGAGCTGTATGCCGCCCGCGCTCGTGTTGTATGCCGCGAAGGCTATGATGGCGAGCACGAAGTCGATGACGGCGATTGCCAACGCGAAGATGCGGGCCTGGGAGTAATTTCTGAGCACAAGCGCGATGACTATCGCTCCTGCGATGGGCAGGAAGACTATCGCACTAAGCAGACCTGTGAATTCCAAGCTTTACTCCTGGTAATTAACCATTGAAATCGTTACTGTGAAAAGCAACTTTGAACCAATCCGTCCTTCGACAATCTCAGGACGAACGGGGTTTCTTTGTCCCATTGCTAGATTGAGAGCGCAACTAACTTTGTTGTGAATTGATTTTCCGATCAGGGATTTTAGATTCCTCGCTTCACTCGGAATGACAGATGGGTTTTGATTAGCCCAAGAATAGGAAAATGGCGAATATGATCAATATGCCAACGGATATGCCCATGCCGTAGGCTTGCAGTTGTCCCGTTTGCACCTGGCGGATGGCGGTGCCGGTGTTGGCGCCGAGCCAGCCGCAGAAATTGGCGATTTTGTCCACGACGGACTTGTCAACCCAGTCCAACGCATAGGCGATGCCTTTGTAGAAGACTCCCCTTACGATGACATCCTCGTATAGCTCGTCCATGAAGTACTTGCGATAGAGAAGCGTGTGTATTGGGCGGAAAGCGCGTCCCATGCCTTCCGGCGAGATGACGCGAGCGATGTACATCAGGTATGCGAGGCCGATGCCAAGAAGCGCCACGACCGTTGAGAGGCCGGCGATCGCAATGTTGAAGGTTGTCGCCTCGACGTGGACGAATGAGTTGTAGTCAAGGAAATGAGTCATCCAGTGCGCGGGGATAATGCCCAAGTTGAAGATGGAGTTGGCTAAAAGACCTGCGACCACCGCGGGAACCGCCAAGATGATCAGGGGCCAGGTCATTGTCCTTGGCGACTCTTCGAGGTGTATGGGGTGTTCCGCGTGAGCGTCAGGGTCTCTATCAGCGCCACCCTTGAAGTTGCCATGGAAGGTCATAAAGACGGCGCGGAACATATAGAACGCGGTCATGAAAGCGGCGATCAGCGCCAGAGCGAAGACAATCGAGCTGATTGTGCTGCCGCCGCTGAAGGCGTGGCTCAGGATTTCGTCCTTGCTCCAGAAGCCTGCGAGGGGGACTATACCGGCGAGGCTGAGGCTGCCGATGAGGAAGGTGACGTATGTCTTGGGCATTGCCACGCGAAGTCCGCCCATGTAGCGCATGTCGAAGGTGCCAGTGGCGTGGTTGACGCTGCCGGATCCGAGGAACAGGAGCGCCTTGAAGAAGGCGTGAGTGAACAGGTGGAATATGGCGGCGCCGTAAGCGCCTACGCCCAGCGCGAGCATCATGTAGCCGAGCTGGCTGATGGTGGAGTAGGCGAGGACGCGCTTGATGTCGTTCATCACGAGTCCCATGGAGGCGGCGAAGATTGCCGTGATGCCGCCGATGATGGCGACGGTGTTCATGGCCGTGATGGATAGCTCGAACACCGGGAAGAAGCGGGCGACAAGGAAGACGCCTGCCGCGACCATCGTTGCGGCGTGAATGAGCGCGCTGACGGGCGTGGGGCCTTCCATCGCGTCTGGGAGCCAGGTGTGCAGCGGGAACTGCGCTGACTTGCCCATCGCGCCCGCGAAGATGCCGAGCGCGACCCACTGCGCCACACCAACGCCCAGAAGTCCCAGTTCGACGCCGTGATAGATGTCGGTTACAACGAAGACGTTCAAGCCGGCGTCTGTGAATGCGCCGCCGTTGAAGAACAGGAATAGGATGCCGAGCAGAAAGCCGAAGTCTGCGAAGCGGGTGATGATGAACGCCTTCTTCGCTGCGGCTGCCGCGGCGGGCCTTTCGAACCAGAAGCCGATGAGCAGGTAAGAGCCGAGACCTACGAGTTCCCAGAAGACGAAGATCTGGATGAGGTTGTTGGCAAGGACGAGGCCGAGCATCGCGCAGGTGAACAGGGACATGTAGGCGAAATAGCGGGCGTAGCCGTCATCGCCGTGCATGTAGCCGACGGAGTAGATTTGCACCATCAGGCTTACGCCTGTCACGACGACGAGCATTATTGCCGTGAGCGGGTCCATAAGGATTCCGACGGCGAAGTCGAACTCACCTGCGCTGATCCACGTGTGGACGGGGTAAGGCATTTCTCCGTGCGAGGCTACTGTGCTTATTAGCGCCCAAAGCGAGAGGACAAAGGACAGCCCAACGGCGCCGATGGTGAGGTAGGCTGCGTACTGCGACCTGGTGCCGAGGAACGGTCGGATCACAAGCGCAATCAGCACGAATGACGCGAGGGGCAGAAACAGGATTAGCCAAGCGGCTGCTTCGGGCATAGGTTAAAGCTTCCTCAGAATTTCATCCGCGACATGCTCGCGGCCCTTTGGGACTAGCACGCGGAAGGTGGAGCGTTCGCTCCAAGTCATAATGTCGCCATCAGGGAGGATCATCGTGGGGAGGCCGTCGCCTTCCAGCACATCCTTCCACATCTGGGCGCTCATCAGGTTTGACGCTTTCTTGTAGTCAGTCCACATAGTCCTCAGCCCTTACTTTGGCCTTACTTATTCAGCTCGGCGGCGTCGGAGACGAAGATGCTGCCGCGCTGTCGGAAGATGGAGAGCACGATAGCGAGTCCGAGCGCGACTTCAGCCGCCGCGACAGTGATGATAAACACGGTAAAGACCTGGCCCGTGAGGAGGAATCGCACTACCTCGTCGGCAGCCTGCGGGTTCTCCAGGACGGAGGCGGGAACGATGTAGCGGGACATGGCGACCGCGCTGATGTTGACCCCGTTGAACATCAGCTCGATGCACATGAGCACTGTGATGGCGTTGTTCTTCGTCATTGCGCCGTACAGTCCGATGGCGAAAATTATCGCCGCTACTATCAGGAAGTTTTCGAGGCTCAAGTAATTTTTGCCTTTCGAATACGTACTTCGTGTGTGTTAACGCTCGCGTATCAGAGCGAGCGCGCCAATGAGAGCGGCCAGCAGCACTACTGAGGCTACTTCGAATGCCAGTACGAAGTCGCGGAGCAGCAGGCGTCCTATCCACGGGATTGTGTTGGAATAGACCTCGCCGATTCGGGCGGTCGTGTCTGCCGTGAACGTACCGGCGGCTATTGCCGCGTCCAGAGTGTTCCAGTTTGTGGTTACTGCGACGTAGATTGCCAGTGCCGCGAACAGCACCGAGAATATCGCCATTGGCAGGCGGAACTTGTTAGACGGGCTGCCCTCCTCCACGTCTTGCGTCATCAGGATTGCGAAGATTATCAGCACGGAAATTGCGCCGACATAGACCAGCACCTGGACGACCGCGAGGAACTCGGCGCGAAGCAGGACGAACATTCCAGCCACGCCGAGAAAGGATACTATCAGAAATAGAGCAGCCCTGAACAGGTCTTTGAGAATGACGACCGCCAGCGCAGCGATGATACTGGAGACGGCGATGATCCAAAAGATAATGTTCGCAAGCAGGCTTGCCTCTGTGCCCTGACCCAACATTAGCGTTCAGTCCACCTTTCTTCCTGCTGCTGGAGGGTCGGCCGCTCGTGGCGTCCGGCGTCTTCCCATGGGATGTCGTCGTGCCTGTGCGGGTGGTAGCCCTTGTCCTCGATTTGAGGGCGGAACCACAGGCTGGGGCGCTTTGGCGATTCGTTGAGCATCTGCTTGCTGATGACGAGGTCGCGGCGCCTGTACTGGCCCTCCTCGAAGCCGCTGCCCATGTGGAGGGCGTCGTATGGGCATGCCTCGACGCAGAGTCCGCAGAACATGCATCTACCGATGTCGATGTCGAAAACGTCGATTGCATACTTGTCGCCTTCGGGAACTTGCTCTTGCTCGCCGCTGGGGTGGGTTACGATGCGGATAATTCCGAGCGGGCAATACTTGGCGCAACTGGCGCAACCTGTGCAGCGCTGCTCGTACCAACTGAACTCCTCGCCTCGGAAGCGTCCGTGCTGGGGCATCCTGTCGGGGACGCTGACCATGCCGACAAGCGCCTTGAAAGCGGTGCCGGGTTCCTTGAAGGCGAGCGCAATGGCGCTGGTATCGCGCGATTTCGCCAATTCGACAAGGCTGATTTTGCGGTCAGGGTACTGGTTTAGGGTGAACATACGGCTCGGCATTACCAAGTTCTTCATGGTGATGCCCAAGCCTTTTAGCAGTCCAGTTCCATACATGGCTAGTCTGCCTCCGCATACATGTTTGCAAGGGGTGAAGGCTGCGGCGTGGGGCGTTCCAGACGCCTGCCACCGAGCACATTGGTCATCACGAAGATAGCAGCGATGGTGATTACCCAGTTGACTGCTGCCATTGTCCACATTCCGCGAGTGCTGATGTTGCCTTCGCCATCCTGGAAGAGCATTACTTCGATGGCTATGACGAAGATGTTAATGATGGCGAGGGCGAAGAGTCCCTTCCACGCAAATGCCATAATCTGGTCGATACGAAGGCGAGGCCATGTCGCACGCACCCAGAGGAGTCCGAATATCACGACAAGCACTTTCAGCACGAACCAGATCTGGCCGGGTATCGGATCGAAGCCGCGCGTGCCGCCGAAGAAGAGCGTGACAGCAATGATGCTGGTAACGATGGGCGCCATGAATTCGGCTAGCTGGAAGATAGCGAACTTCATGCCGCTGTACTCGGTGTGGTAGCCCGCGCCAAGCTCGGATTCAGCTTCAATCTGGTCGAATGGAGTGCGGCTCATCTCCGCTGATGCCGCTGCAAGGAATACGAGGAAGCCGAGCGGCTGCACGAGCAGGAAGGGGACCTTTTGCGCCTGCACGACGTCGTAGAGGGACATCGAGTTGGCGATGAGGACGACGCCGATAATCGAGAGCGCCATCGGGACTTCGTAGCTGCATAGCATTGCCACGCCGCGCATCGAGCCGATCATGGCGTACTTGTTGCGTGACGCAAAGCCTGCCGCAAGAACTGCGACGGTGTTCAGCGAGGTTACGCCCACGATGAACAGGACGCCGATGTTGAGTTTGCCCAAGAAGGTGTGTTCACCGAAGGGTATGACTGCAATTGTCATTACAGTAGGCGCGAATAGGATGATGGGGGCAATTGCGAAGACCATGCGGTCGGCGATAGCGGGCGTGGTGTCTTCCTTGACGATGAGCTTGAGCACGTCCGCGAAGGGCTGGAGCAGACCAAATGGACCCCAACGGTTGGGACCCATCCTCGCCTGAAACCTGCCGATGGTGCGCCGTTCGAACCAAGTGTAGAGCGCGGTGGAAAGCACCATTGCGTTAATGACGATAAATGCCAGAACTCCGCAGGTGGCGGCGTAGGCGAGCCAACTCGGCAGGAACAGCGCAAATAGGCTGTAAATGCCGTGGAAGCTGAGGAGACCCGTTTCGTTGAAGTCTATCATCTACTCGTCTCTACCTGTCCACCTCGCCAAGCACGATGTCAATCGAGCCGAAGATAATGATGAGGTCGCTCATCTTCCATCCAAGCAGCATTTCGCGCAGGGGTGTGATATTTATAAAGGATGGAGCGCGAACATGGCAACGGTATGGCGCGATGCCGCCGTCGCTGACAAGGTAGAAGCCCAATTCGCCCTTTGGTGACTCGACTGCGGCGTAGGCGTCGCCTTCCGGCGGTCTGATGAAGAAGGGCGCCTGGGTCCTTATTGGTCCCCGTGGGATGTCCCTGACGCATTGGCGGATGATGCGGATACTCTCGCGCATCTCCTGAACGCGGACGATGTAGCGGTCGAATGTGTCGCCGAGTGCGCCGATGGGTATGTCAAAGTCCATCCTGTCGTAGATCTCGTATGGGTCTGCCTTGCGGAGGTCCCACTCGACTCCTGCTGCGCGGAGCATGGGGCCGGATATCGAGAAGTCAATCGCGTCAACGTCGTTGAGGATGCCAACTTCCCTAGTGCGCGTGAGGACGATTTCGTTGCCGGAGATCAGGCTCTCAAGCTCGTCGATGTAGGCGGGCGTGTTATTGATGAAGGAGTCGAGCGCGGGCCAGAAGTCATCGGGTGTATCCTGTAATACGCCGCCGGGCCGCATGTAGCTTAGGGTGATGCGCGCGCCGCATAGCATCTCGAACAGGTCGAGAATGCGCTCACGCTCGCGGAAGCAGTACATCAACGGCGTGGCGAGCGCGCCGAGGTCGTTCAGCAGGAATCCGGTAGCCATGAGGTGGCTTGCGATGCGCTGAAGCTCTGCGCTGATGACGCGGATGTACTGAGCGCGTATAGGGACTTCGATGCCGGCGAGCTTTTCCACCGCACGGACATAGGCAAGGTTGTTGGACATACTTGCAGTGTAGTCCATGCGGTCTGTGAGAGTTACAATCTGCACATAGGTGCGGCCTTCGGCGAGCTTTTCAGAGCCGCGATGCAGGTAGCCGAGCACCGGCTCGACGTCCACGATAACTTCGCCATCGAAGGTAACGCGCAACCTGAAGACCCCGTGCGTGCTGGGGTGCTGTGGGCCTAGGTTTATGGTGACCGGCTCAGTCTTTAGGGTCATTAGCCTATGGTCTTTCTTCGCAACGTTTTACTTGGGACTGGGTATTATTCATAACACCCCCATCCTAGTCTTCCCCCATCGAGGGGGAAGGGACGATTGGTTATGGGTCTTGTCCAAGGTAGTCTTTTCGCAGCGGGTGTCCGGGGAAGCCTTCCCAGAGTAGGATGCGCTTCAGGTTGGGGTGCCCCTCAAACCGGATGCCGAAGAGGTCCCAGACTTCGCGCTCCTGAAAGTCTGCGCCGCGCCAGATGCCGCTGACGGAGGGCGCGGTCACTTCGTCCCTGCCGTAGCAGTGCGCCTTCAGCACTATGCTCTGGTTGAACTTCAGGGAAACGAGGTGATAGACCAGCTCGAAGTATTCCACATAGTCAACCGCGGTTACTGAGGAGAGGAAGGCAAACTCCAAGCCCTCCGTGTCCTTGAGAAAGCGGGCGACCTGGGGTATCGAAGCAAGTTCAATCAAGACATCGCCGTTGTAGGATTCGACAACGGCTCCAGGAAGTTCTGCGTTAATCCGCCTTGCGACATCCGCCCCGGCAAGAGTTTTGGTCATATGCAGTCTCTTCTCACTTCGGGCGGGAGATGGAGTACCGCTTGATCTTCTCGTGCAGCTGCATGATACCGTAGAGCAGGGCATCAGGTCTGGGTGGGCAGCCGGGGACATAAACATCGACGGGAATGATGTGGTTCACGCCGGGTACGACGCTGTAGCTGCCGTAGTAGGGGCCGCCACTGGTGGCACAGACGCCCATCGAGATTACCCACTTGGGCTCTGCCATCTGCTCATAAACGCGCTGGATGGCGGGCGCCATCTTCCATGTCACCGTTCCCGCGATGATAATCAGGTCTGCCTGACGGGGCGAGGGCCTGAATGCTTCCATTCCGAAGCGGGCAAGGTCGAAGCGGGACATCGCGCTTGCCATCATCTCGAAGGCGCAGCAGGCGAGGCCGAATGAGAGGGGCCAGAGCGCCGACTTTCTGCCCCAGTTGACGAGGGCGTCCACGGAGGTTACGGCGATGTTGCGCTCCAAGTCGTCGGGCACCTCAATGACCGGCTCCGTGAGCATGGAAGTATGGGTCGCCTTGAGGTGGTTGATGACGTCGCCTTCGCCTCTATCGACATCCCAAGTCTGCTGGAACAGAGGGATGGTGAGGTTGTGGCTTTCCTGTGTGATGTTTTCTGTCATGCTAACTCCACTCAAGCGAGCCTTTGCGCCATGCGTAAAGCCAGCCGACGATAAGGATGGCGATGAATACCAGCATTTCGAGCAGGATGAAGACGCCGAAGTGCCTGCTCATGTATCCGAAGCTTGCTGCCCAAGGGAAGAGGAAAATCACCTCGACGTCGAAGATGACGAAGATCAGCGCGAAGCCGTAGAACCTGAAGTTGAACTGGCTCCACCTGCCGGTGAGCGTCTCGAAGCCGCATTCGTAGATGCTTTGCTTAATTGCGCTGGGCATCTGGGGACGAATCTTTAAGATCGACAACGCCCATGACGCAAGCAGCATGCCCACGGGCACAGCTACCGCGATTGCAGCAAAGATGGCTATGTACCCATATTGTCGGAAATAGTCGTCAAGCATAGTTTTCAACTTGCTGGGTCAACTGGTGGGCACTGGTGAAGGCTTGAATTTGTCGCCGTGAATATAGCATAGCGCGCGAGTTTAATGCAAGCGGAATCTTTGTGTACGAGGCTGACTCAGGACCGCAGATAATGGCGCCTCAGACGCGGGCTTTCACGTTCTGTGACACGGGCATTCGCCCGATGAACGGCACTGGGATTATTGACACTTCTTAATGGTGAATGCTACGCTGGGAGATGCCAACTCGCCATTACTTATGAGGCCGTGAAGGGCGCAACAAGCGTCTGAACGCCAAATCCTGCGGAGTTCCCCATGACCTATTCCTCTTCCGCAGATACCGCCGAGAGGCGGCGTCCCGAACTGCCCGGCATGTTTACAGAGTATCGTGCCGGTATAGGCATCGCTCTGCGTGAGGCGCTGCGCGGCGGTGATTCCGTCTATGACCTTTTGCACTACTACATGGGCTGGGTTGATCCCGAGGGGAATGCGGCGTCCGGCACTGAAGGCAAGTATCTGCGTCCCACCCTGTGTCTGTTTGCATGCGAAGCGGTTGGTGGAGGACGCGATCAGGCGATGCCTGCTGCAGCCGCGTTGGAACTCATTCACAACTTCTCGCTGATTCACGACGACATTCAGGATGAGGACGAGACGCGGCATCATCGGAAGACGCTGTGGGCGATCTGGGGCATTCCGAAGGCGCTTGTGGCCGGCAATGTGCTGCGAATAGTCGCGGACAGCACATTGGACGACTTGCAGTCTATGGGTGTGCCGCCTAGCCGAGTTCTGCCCGCAGTCGACCAACTTACACAGGCGTACCTTGAGATGATCGAAGGGCAGTACCTGGACATTTCGTTTGAGGGACAGAATGAAATTGGACTGCAGCAGTATCTCGACATGATTGCGCGCAAGACCGGGGCTCTCATACGATGCTCGTTCACGATGGGCGCGCTCATAGGGTCGCCCGATGCCAAGGTTGCGGATGACTTCAGAGAGAGCGGCAGGGCACTTGGGTTCCTGTTTCAGGTGCGCGACGACATTCTTGGGATATGGGGAGATGAGGAGAGCACAGGCAAGCCGGTTGGGGCGGATATACGGCGCAAGAAGAATTCGTTTCCGGTGGTGTATGCGATGTCGGCGGCGGGTGGCGAGGACAAGCGCCACCTCCTGAGCATATACGGCAAGGAAGAGCTTGATGACTCGGATGTCGAGGATGTGCTGCACATTATGGACGGGCTGCAAGTGCGAGAGCATGCGCATGCTCTTGCTGTGGAGCAGGGCAAAGTGGCGGTGGACGCGCTTGCTGCCGTGGAGATGGATGGTCGGGCAAGGTGCGAATACGAGAATCTGGTGGATTTCCTGCTGTATAGGGAGCACTAGAGGGCTGAGTTACTTGCCCGGAGGTTCTCTTGCCAACTGAACTGGAACTTGCTTACAGTCACTGCCAGCGTGTGACCAAAGAGAACGCGCGCAACTTCTACTACACCTTTCGCCCGATGCCTGCCGCCAAGAGGCGTGCGATGTACGCGGTATATGCCTACTGCCGGCTTTGCGACGACATTGCCGACGGTGAACTTCCCATAGATGAGAAGTATCAGGGATTCGAGGGCGTGCGGCGGAATCTTCAAGCGAGCGAGCCGTCCGGCGCCGATGCGCCGATGTTTCTGGCACTCCAACATGCGGCGCAGGATTACCAGATACCGTACTCGTACTTCGAGGAGATTCTTCAAGGCGTAGAGATGGATATGGTGAAGACCCGCTTCGCCACATTCGACGAGCTGCGGGCATACTGCTACAAGGTGGCTTCGGTCGTGGGGCTTGTGTGTATCAGGATATTCGGGTTCGAGGACGCGAAGGCGAAGGAATACGCCGTCGATATGGGATTGGCGATGCAGCTTACGAATATCCTGCGCGATGTGAAAGAGGACGCCGAGCGGGACCGCATTTATATTCCGCAGGACGAGATGAGCCGTTTCGGTTACACGGAGGCTGAACTGAAGCAATGCGCGGTTACTGATGCATTCAGGTCTCTCATGGAGTATCAGGCGGCGCGCGCGCAGAGGTACTTCGAGGGCAGCAGGCAGTTGTTCCCGCTCATTTCGGCGGATGCCCGGGCTTGCCCGAAGTTAATGCATGCGACGTACAGCGGCATATTGGAGCGCATAGAGCAGGCTGGATTCGATGTGTTCGAGCGGCGGGTCGGCTTGAGCGCGGGCGCGAAGCTGCTTCTGCTGGCGCGGCTGTGGGCGGGAAGTCTGCTGCCTGCTGCTTCGGGTAAGAAATAGTCATTCTCCGAATGTGCGACCTGCCGATGCACGCGCTCATCCTATGTCCATTCGACGCCGAGTGCCTTGAATTGCTGCGAAAGTCTATGCAAGTCACGCACGAAAGCTGGACGGAAACGCGGCGATTGCATCACCCTCTAGAACTCGCCGAACGCATAAATGAGGAGTCGGTAACGGCGTTGGTCGTTGAGTCGGACTTCGTATTCGAGGACACACTTGATCTGACACCGGAGCTGCGCTTTGTTGGCGTGTGCCGCGCTGCGGTGAACCAAGTGGATGTGGACTTTGCAACTGCTAACGGTGTCGTTGTGGTGAACACACCGGGGCGCAACGCGAACGCCGTTGCCGAGCATACGCTTGGGTTGATGCTTGCTCTGGCAAGGCGGATTCCGGCGGCGCATAGGTATGTGCAATCAGGCGAGTGGCAAGTGCCGACTGAGCCGTATATCGTATTTCGTGGCGTCGAATTGCGCGGCAGGACGGTTGGTATCGTGGGGCTTGGCGCTGTCGGGCGACGGCTGGCGGATGTATGCTTCGCGCTGGGGATGAATGTGCAGGCATACGATCCGTACTTGGCTAGTCCGCGTGATGGCGTAATGCTCGTATCGCAGGAGACTTTGATGGCGACTTCGGATTTCGTGTGCGTGCATGTGCCACTTAATGATGAGACTGACGGGATGCTTGATACGGATATGCTAGGGCTGATGCAACCACATGCGTATCTGGTCAGCGCGTCTGATGCCGCAGTGTTCGATCAGGAAGCGCTTGTGGCTGCGCTGAGGGAACGCCGGATTGCGGGGGCAGCTCTGGATGTTTTCGAGTCGCATCCGGTTTCGCCGCAGAATCCACTACTTGCTATGGATAATGTGATACTCAGTCCGCATATCGGCGGGGCGACCAGTGAGACGATACAAAGGCACTCGCAGATGATGACGGACGATATTCTACGCTTCGTCAGGGGTGAGACGCCTGTGAACCTCATCAACCGTGATGTGTGGGCTCGGCGCTGATGGGTGACCGTGCGGTGAGACACCCATACACCCTCGTGCTGGACGCCGGCACAAGCCGGTCGAGATGCTTCGTCTTTGACTCCGAGGGCTGTGTAGCGTCCTCACGCAGCCGGAAATGGAATTATGTGGAGTCCGATGAGGCGTACTCGCTGGCGCGTGAGTGGGAGCCGGATGCGCTTTGGCGAGAGATCTGCGAGCTGATATGCGAGTGCATCGCTGCAAGTGAAATCCAGGCCAAAGACATCGGGGCGATTGCGGTTACGAGTCAGCGGCAATCGCTCGTGTTCCTTGATGCGGAAGGCGGTGCGCTGTACGCTGGTCCCAATCTCGACTTACGGGCTTTTTTCGAAGGGGCTGAGATTGACGACAGATGCCGGGAGCGAGTGTACAAGGTAACGGGTCATCTGCCTTCGTTCATGTTCGCGCCTGCAAAGATCAAGTGGTTTCAGCGACATCGACCGGAAGTGTTCAAGCGTATAACGAGCGTGCTGACGCTTGCCGACTGGCTGGCGTTTCGGCTTACGGGTGAGACTGCCAATGAGCGCGCGCTTGCAGGTGAGGCGGGATTGCTGGACATTCACAGCCGCGATCGATGCGGTGATTTTCTCGCCGAACTGGGTATTGAGATTGATGGCGCTCCGTTGGTGGATGCGGGCAGTGTGGTTGGGTGCGTTGGCGCGACAGGGGGGCGCGAGACGATGCTTGGCGAGGGGACTGCGGTGGTTGCGGCCGGGCCGGATACTCAGTGTGCGCTGCTAGGGATGGGAGTCAGTGGCACGGCAGAGGTGGGCATCGTAGCAGGGTGGAGTGCGCCAGTTCAGATGATAACCGACACGCCTCTGTTTTCGGACGATGCGAGCACCTGGGCTGGGTGCTTTTTCACTCCCAAAAAATGGGTTGCTGAAAGCAGCGCGGGTGATGTGGGGAATGCCTACGCTTGGCTTGCCGGGCTGCTTTACGGCGAGGCGAGAGAAAGGTTCACAGCGATGGATGCGCTGGCGGGCGAGGTGGTCCCCGGGAGCGAGGGGACTCAGGCGATATTGGGGAGCGCGAGGACGAAGTTCAGCAAACCGGGTATGAGGACTGGCGGCTTCAATTTTCCAGTGCCTCTTACGCTGAGCGGCAGGGGGCGTGGACATTTCGCGCGGGCGGCGTTGGAGTCGGCGGCTTATGGCATTAAGGCGAATCTGGATTACCTTGAATCACTTGCCGGGCATTCGGCGGTATCAGTGGCGCTGGGCGGTGGTATGACGCGGACTCGGACATTTGCGCCGATAGTTGCGGATGTGCTGGGCAGGGAGATATTGGTGGCGCCCTCGCCGCACTCAAGCGCGGTCGGCGCGTGGATGTGCGCTGTCACCGCTACCGGCAGGTTTCAACATCTGGACGAGGCGGCGGGATGGGCTAGGGAGCAAATGCGTTCAGTCGAGCCGGATGCCTATACTTCGGCAGAATATCAGGAGTATTTCCGGCACTGGCTGGAATTGTCGGAGCGGCTTGATGGCATCAACTTGTAATGGTCAACCGATGGAACTGAAGTGGCGGGAAGAGCGACAGGCGGTACTGGCGGCGGCGCAAAGGATGGCGGCGCGCGGGTTGACTGTCGGCACGAGCGGCAATGTGAGCAAGCAGCTGACGGTGGATGTGGAGGGCAGGGAACTGATGGTAATCACGCCATCGGGAGTTGCTTATGACAGGCTGCGCTTAGGGGACATTCTTGTTACGGACATGGACATCGAGCCGGTGGACGGGGAGGGCATACCTTCTAGCGAGTCGCTGCTGCACGCGGAGATATACGGGAGGCGGAGCGATGTGGGCGCGGTAGTTCATACGCATTCTCCATACGCTACAGCTGCCGCCGTGGCCGGCGTTGACATACCTCTTATCATTGACGAGATGGCTCTGGTGATCGGTGGCGCGGTGAAAGTGTCTGAGTACGCATTTCCGAGCAGCGATGCGCTTGCGGCGAATGTGTGTGCGGCGTTGGGCGGGCGCAATGCTGCGCTGATACGCAATCACGGCGTAGTCGGTGTTGGCGCAGACCTGGATGAGGCGCTGCGGGTGTGCGAACTTGTGGAGCATGCGGCGCGTGTGCTGGTGTACGCTTCGACGCTTGGCAAGGTGACAACGTTGCCTGCCGATGTAGTCGAGGCCGAGGCGGCGCTGTTCGAGATGCGGCGCAAGAGTCTTGAAACTTAGATTGACTTTATGGAGGCGAATGGCGAATGGTGAGCGTGCCTGGGTTTCTGCTGAAGAGACTGTACCGAAGGGGCAGCCTGAAGAATACCGACGCCGGGTTTGAGTTTCAGCTTTGGAACCGCCTGGGGTCTGGATACGCGCACGGGATG
Source organism: Dehalococcoidia bacterium (assembly GCA_965225795.1). Lineage (GTDB taxonomy): Bacteria > Chloroflexota > Dehalococcoidia > Lucifugimonadales > JADFKI01 > Bin90. The sequence continues at coordinate 351,501 of OZ245324.1, forward strand.
CTGCCGGTCGCGGTTGACGGAGTGGAAATGGCTCTTGGCAGCGCGGCGTTTTTTCTGGACGGTGCGGCCACGGCGTTCGACGCTGTGAGCAGGGAGAACACATTCACGCTGGCGATGAACAAGACCATCATCGTACGCGTGGAAAGGACGCACTTGTCAGAGGGGGCGCACACGATCGGCCTGGGATTTGAGGTGCCGGGGCTTGGGACGCTGAAGTTCGACTTTACCGATGTGGTCGAGTAGCGGGATATGCGATTTAGGCGCATTGCGGTAACGGGCGCTTCCGGGTATTTGGGTCGTCTGCTGGTGAACAGGCTTGCGCGGTGCGAGGGCGTGGAGCGTGTGCTTGCTATCGACATACGCCCTCTGATGGGTGATATTCCGCAGAATGTGGTTTACGTCAAGCGCGATGTTACAGAGCCCATGGCTGACTTGCTTATCAAGCATCGGATTGAGGCTGTGGCGCATCTTGCATTTGTTATTCAGCCGGACCGAAATGCAGCGCGCGCGAGCAGGGTGAATGTGGGTGGGGCTTCGAGCGTACTTGACGCATGCGCTGCGGCAGAAGTGCGCCATGTGCTGTATATGAGCAGCGCGACGGTTTACGGGGCGCATGCGGATAACCCGCCTATGCTGACCGAGGATGCGCCGTTGCGTCCTGTACGCGGATTTCAGTATTCCGAATTAAAGGTAAATGTGGAAGGCCTGCTTGCCGAATTCGCAGGGCAGCATCCTGATATTGGTGTGTGCATACTGCGGGCGTGTCCTGTGCTTGGGACAGGCGCGGATAACTTTGTGGCGCGCAGCCTGGGAAGGCGTGTGCTTGTGGCTGCAGCGGGCTACGATCCGCCAATGCAATTTCTGCTCGATGATGATGCCGCGGAGATAATGGCGCGCTGCCTGCTGGACGGAATTGCAGGCACTTACAATGTGGGTGGCGGAGGAAGCATTCGCTGGAGCGAGATGGCAGAGATTGCGCGGCGAAGGCTGGTGCGGTTGCCTGCGCCGCTGCTTTGTGCAGTAATGGAGCTTTCATGGAGGCTGCGGTTGCAGAGCAGTTCGCCGGGGGGCGGGCTCGATTTCATCATGCATCCGTGGATGGTCAGCGGAGAGAGGCTGGAGCGCGAGCATGGGTTGGCGGCGCGGCGCAGTTCGCTGGATGCGTGGGAGGCGTTTGTGTCTCACGGTGTCACTAGGCGACAATGGTCTGCGACTTTTTTGAACGAATCAGAGAGGATAGACAAAGAATGAAGTGCATTGTTGATACGGACCCGGGCGCGGATGATGTGCTGGCGCTGATAATGGCGCTGAATAGCCCCGAATTGGAGATACTTGCGCTGACGACGGTTGAGGGGAATGCTCGGCTGGAGCATACGACGGCAAATGCACTGCGGCTTCTTGCGTATATGGGGCGGTCCGATATTCCGGTGTATGAGGGTGAGTCCATGCCGTTAGAGGGTGAGTTTCATCATGCCTACGAGGTACATGGAACGGACGGCCTGACCGTGCGACTGCCGGATACTGAGGTCGGTCCTGCAGACGGGAATGCGGTGGACTTTATTATTGAGACCGCGCTAGCGTCGCCGGGCGAGGTAACACTGTTCGCGCTGGGGCCCTTGACGAATGTGGCAAGGGCGCTGATTCGGGAGGAGCGGCTGAAGGACGCCTTAAAGCGCCTGTATGTGATGGGAGGGACGGGAGGTTCCTGGGGGAATGTTACTCCATACGCGGAGTTCAACATTTATGACGATCCACATGCGGCGAATGTGGTATTCGGGTCGGGCGCGCCTGTCACGCTGCTTGGGCTAAATATAACCCGTCAGACTTCGATTGCGCGGGACGATGAGAACTGGTTCACCGGTGAGACGCCCGGAGAAAGGCTGGCGGCTCGGATTCTGGAGAACTGGTTCGAACTGGGGCAGGGAGAGAGGCAGCGGTTTAGCATGCATGACCCGGTTACGATAATGGCGGCGCTGAGGCCTGAGCTGATACGGACGCAGGCGGCAACGCTGACGGTGGAGACGAAAGGGGAGCGTGTGGGCGAGATTGCTACTGACTACACAGACGGTGGTAGCGTGGATGTGGCGGTTGAGGTGGAAAGCGAGGAGGCGCTGGTGTTTATGCGGGGGTTACTGGTTGGCTAGAGAGAGTGCAGACTGCACCTGCCGAGAAAATTATTGACCTGCGCTGGAGGAGTTGATATATTGCTAATGGGTATTGTTGACTGATTTAATCAACAAATAATTCGACAGACATTAACGCAACGTGGCAGCAGAGGGAAAGGCAGCGACTATGACGACACAACAGGTCATCTCGCGTGAGACGGGGGTGGAGGAGCAGGCGTATAAGTGGGGCTTCGATTTCGACATCGAGTCGGACATAGCGCCGCGCGGATTGAGCGAGGATATTGTCAGGCTTATCTCGATGAAGAAGGGCGAGCCGGACTGGATGTTGGAGTGGCGGCTGAAGGCGTATCGCCACTGGCTTACGCTGAACAACGAAGAGCCGAAGTGGGCGAATATCAAGTATCCGCCCATAGACTTTCAGGACATCATTTACTACGCAGCTCCGAAGTCGCAAGCGGATGGGCCGCAGAGCCTGGACGACATTGACCCTGAAATAAGGGAGGCCTTCGACAAGTTGGGGATACCTCTCCTAGAGCAGAAGCGGCTGACTGGTGTTGCGATAGATGCGGTGCTGGACAGCGCGTCGGTTGCGACCACATACCGCAAGATGCTGGAGGAAGTGGGCGTCATATTCTGCTCGGTGAGCGAGGCGGTGAAGACGCACCCGGAGATTGTGAAGAAGTATCTCGGCTCTGTGGTGCCCTACACCGACAATTTCTATGCCGCGCTCAATGCGGCTGTGTTCAGCGACGGGTCGTTCGTGTATGTGCCGCCTGGAGTGCGCTGCCCGATCGAGCTGATGACCTACTTCCGCATCAACGAATTGGACACGGGACAGTTCGAACGGACGCTTATCATCGCGGACAAGGGCGCTTATGTGAGCTATCTCGAAGGGTGCACGGCTCCGATGCGGAAGACGCACCAGCTTCATGCCGCCGTGGTCGAACTGATTACGCTGGATGACGCGGAGATAAAGTATTCGACGCTTCAGAACTGGTATCCGGGAGACAAAGAGGGCAATGGCGGCGTCTATAACTTCGTGACGAAGCGGGGCGCAGCGCGCGGCAAGAACTCGAAGATTTCGTGGACGCAGGTAGAGACCGGCTCTGCAATCACCTGGAAGTATCCGAGCGTGATATTGCAGGGCGACAACTCGGTGGGCGAGTTCTACTCGGTGGCGCTGGTGAACAACTATCAGCAGGCCGACACCGGCACGAAGATGATCCACATTGGCAAGAACACGAAGAGCACGATAATCGCCAAGGGCATATCGGCTGGCAAGGCGCAGAATACGTACAGGGGGCAGGTGAAGATAATGCCCTCGGCGCGGAATGCGCGGAACTTCACGCAGTGCGACTCGCTGCTTATCGGCGACGAGTGCGGCGCGCATACGGTGCCGTATATCGAGGTGCGAAATCCGACGGCGCAGATGGCGCACGAGGCGACGACATCTAAGGTTGACGACAGCCAGCTGTTCTACTTGCAGCAGCGGGGCATTGGCCTTGAAGAGGCTAACTATATGATAATCAACGGCTTCTGCCGGGGTATTTTCAAGGAGTTGCCCTTTGAGTTTGCGGCGGAGGCGTCGCAACTGCTTAGGGTTAATCTGGAGGGCGCGGTAGGCTAAGAATGACACAGGCAAATGGGAACGACACACCGCTTTTGGAAGTTCGGAATCTGGAAGTGTCCATTGAGGACACGCAGATTCTGAAGGGCATAAGCCTCACGGTGAATATCGGCGAGGTGCATGCGATTATGGGGCCGAACGGCTCGGGCAAGAGCACACTGGCGAATGTGCTGGCGGGCAGGCCGGAGTACAAAATCACCGGCGGCGAGGTGCTCTACAAGGGGCAGAACCTCTTGGCGATGGCTCCGGAGACGCGGGCGCGCGAGGGCGTGTTCTTGGCGTTCCAGTATCCGGTGGAGTTGCCGGGGGTGCGCTCGTGGCAGTTCTTGAAGACTTCGGTTGACGCGATGCGTCAGCATCGTGGCGAAAAGGAGCTGCGAGTGAGGGAGTTCGACCGGCTGCTTGAAGCCGCGATGGAGACGGTGGAGATTGAGGGCGACCTCGTGCGGCGGTCGGTCAACGAGGGCTATTCGGGCGGCGAGAAGAAGCGCAACGAGATACTACAGCTTGCGCTGCTTAAGCCGACGCTTGCGCTGCTGGACGAGACTGACTCGGGGCTGGACATTGACGCGCTACGCATCGTGTCGAATGGGGTGAACCAGTACAAGTCGAGTGAGCGCGCCATTGTGATGGTCACGCACTACCAGCGCATTCTCAACTACATCACTCCGGACTATGTGCATGTTCTGGTTGACGGCAACATCGTAATGTCGGGTGGGCGCGAGCTTGCGCTTGAGCTTGAGGAGAAGGGGTACGAGTGGCTGAGGGAGGAAGTGCCTGCCTAGATGAACGACAGACTGTCGACCTTCTACTAGTAGGTACTAGGAGTGCAGATGGCAACCGAAACACGACCGCAAGTTGATGCTGCTGAGGTGTATAACAGGCTTGGGCGTATTGAAGGCGAGCAGGCTCAGATGAACCTGTGGTTCGACGATATGAACACGCGGCTTGACCGACTGGAGGCAGCGCAGACACGCTTGCTTTATTGGGTTCTTGGAATCGGCGCCGCGATTCTGGCTTCAGTGTGGGTTGGGAATCTGACTCGATAGTATATCTTCTAAAGACTTGAATTTGCGGACCCTGCGTAATGCATCCGCTGTGGGAAACTTACAGACTTCTATGACACAGACACTTACACGATACGAACAATACACTTCTGACTTTGGCTCGCTGGAGGGCGCGGAGCAGCCGGAATGGCTGCGTGATATTCGCGCTGCGGCCTGGGAGCGGTTTCTTGCTGTCGGACTGCCGACGGCGCGGCGGGGTAACGAGCCGTATAAGTACACGAATGTCGCGCCTATCGCAGGGGCTGAGCTTGCACTGGCTTCCCACGGAGACAGCGAAATCAGCGTGGACGAGTTAAGGCAGATTGCGCCTGTGCATGATGGTGGCGCGCGCCTGGTCTTCATAGACGGGCGGTACTCTGATGGGCTTTCTGATGTGCGAAGCGTTGCGAATGGCATTAGTGTTTCGAGCCTTGCCGACGCAATCGAGTCGGGTAATGGAGCGGTCTCCGGTCATTTGGGGCAGTATGCGGATGTGGAGGAGGACGGATTTATCGCGCTGAACACTGCGTTCATCAGCGATGGGGCATTCATCGAGGTCGAAGAAAATGCTTCGGTGGAATCACCGCTGCATCTGGTGTTCGTATCGACGGATGGGGCGCAGACGGTGTCGCATCCCAGGGTGCTGGTCGTGGCAAGGCGTGGAAGCAGCGCGACAATCGCGGAAAGCTATGTCGGCGTTCCGGGTAATCGGTGCCTTACTAATTCAGTTGCGGAGATCGTGCTGGAGGATGATGCTACTCTCGACCATTACAGGCTGCTGATGGAGAGCGAGGACGCTTTTCATGTGGGTGTGGCCCGGGTCCATCAGGGCGCTAACAGCAAGTATAACTCCAAGGTGTTCGAGCGGCAGGTTGGGCTGGGCAGGTTTGACCTGTACACGAGCATTGACGGCGAAAATGCTTCGTGCGACCTGAAGGGGCTGTACTTTACCTCCGGCAGGCAGCACATGGACAATTACATCAACATCAATCACGAGAAGCCATTCTGCAGGAGTCGGCTGCTCTATAAGGGCATACTAGATGGCAGATCGCGGGCGGTGTTTGGTGGAACGGTGTATGTGCAGCCGGGCGCGATCAAGACCGATTCGCACCAAGAGGACAAGAACCTTGTTCTTTCACCGTACGCTGAGGTTGACAGTAAGCCTTCGCTATTCATCTATGCTGATGATGTGAAGTGCGGGCACGGGGCTACGGCGGGCAATATAGACCTGGACACGGTGTTCTATATGCGGAGCCGCGGCATTGACTTGGAGACGGCTAGCCGCCTGCTGATATACGGCTTCGCCAGCGAGATTATTGACACGGTCGGGGACGATTATCTCAGAGAGTATCTTGAAGGGTTGTTCCTTGATTCGCTCCCGAGTTACAAGTTCGAGTTTTAGGCTGATATGTACGACTTGCAAGATCTCTACCAAGAAGTGGTGATGGACCATAATCGCAGGCCGCGGAATTTCCGCAAGCCGGAGGACGCGAACCGCCAAGCTGAAGGGTACAATCCGCTGTGCGGGGATCAGATTACGCTGTATCTTGCAGTGGCAGACGATAAGATCGCTGATGTCGGCTTTCAGGCGGAAGGTTGCGCGATCTCGAAGGCGTCCGCTTCGATGATGACCGAGAGTGTTAAGGGACTGTCCCTTGAAGATGCTGAGAAGGTGTTTAAAGAGTTTCGCAGCATGATAACGCTGGAGGACTTTGATCCGGATGTGTTGGGGGATGCCGAACTGTTGCAAGGCGTGTCGCGGTATCCTGCGCGGATAAAGTGCGCCGCGCTTTCATGGCACGCACTCAACTCATTGCTAGGCGATAATGAAGGACAGGCTGTTACCACAGAGTAGGCGAATCGGCGGCAATGTTGCCGGGAAAGTGGCCTATGTACATTCCAATTAAGGTCGATTATGGCGTGCGCGCGCTGGTTGATTTGGCGCTATACGGGGCTGGAGGTCCTGTCCGCGCCAGCGAGATAGCCAAGCGCACAGTGATACCTGAGCAGTACCTGGCGCAGGTTTTGCATACGCTGAACAAGAGCGGCTTCACGGGCAGCCATCGAGGTCCCCGCGGCGGCCACTTTCTTGCGATGGAGCCTTCGGAGATCAGGCTGAGCAACGTGATGATTAGCCTAGGAGGGACCGAGACGCCGGTCGCCTGCCTTGCCGACAACACCATCTGCATCCATTCGCCGGCTTGCGCGCAGCGCGAGGTGTGGCGAACGGTGGCGGAGGCGGTGTTCAATATCCTGGACTCCACGACGATAGAGGACTTGGTGAATAGCACCCCTATTCAGCCGAATCAGGATGAAGAGGGCGCGCTGCCAATCAAGTTGAAGACAGCAGTGTAAAACCAATCGATATACAATTATAAGCCTATAAGCCTATCAATTATGAGCCTATCAATCAGGGAGGGTTAGAATGGCTTTTCAGAGAGTTGCGAGCGTGAGCGACATACCGCCGGGCGTGACCAAGGTATTCGAGGTCGGGGACAGAGCGGTTGCCGTATGCAATGTGAGCGGCGACTTGTACGCTATCGAGGATGTATGCACTCACGACGGTTCGTCATTTGAACAGGGCGAGCTTGACGGCTGCGAGATCGAATGCCCGAGGCACGGCGCTCGCTTTGATGTGAGGGATGGTTCGGCTACTGAATTGCCTGCGGTCGTTCCGGTTGACACCTTTGCGGTGCGGGTCGAAGGTGATGACATTGAGGTTGACGTTTAACCTTGTAATCCGGCCAGAACGGCACGGCAGGTAGAATTATGCTAGATGTGAAGAAGATCCGAAAGGACTTCCCCGTCCTTTCCAAGAAAGTCTACGACGGCATCCCCTTGGTGTGGCTAGACTCGGCTGCAACTTCGCAAAAGCCGCGCCAAGTTATCCAGGCGCTGGTGGACTACTACGAGGGTTACAACGCGAATGTTCATCGCGGGGTGCATGCGCTCAGCATGGAGTCCACAGCGCGATATGAAGAGGCGCGGCAGAAAGTCGCGGACTTCGTGAACGCGGAGAGCGCGAAGTGCCTGATATGGACGCGTAACACGACCGAGGGAATTAACCTTGTTGCCCATAGCTGGGCGATGGATAACATCAAACCCGGCGACGAGATTGTGGTCACGGCGATGGAGCATCACAGCAACCTGGTGCCGTGGCAGCAGGTTGCGATGAAGAAGGATGCGAAACTGAGGATTCTGCCGCTGGCAGAAGACCACACGCTCGATATGGATGCCGTTGACCGGATAATCGGGCCGCGAACCCGATTGCTGGCGATGTCGCACGAGTCTAACGCAGTGGGCACCATCAATCCGGTCAAGGAGCTCGCGGCTAAGGCCCGCTCTGTAGGCGCTGCCGTACTTGTTGACGGAGCGCAGAGCGTTCCGCACATGCCGGTTGATGTGCAGGACATAGACTGCGATTTCCTCGCGTTCTCCGGACATAAGATGCTAGGACCGACTGGTATCGGGGGCTTATACGTTAAGCTCGATGTTCTGGAGCGAATGACGCCATTCCTGACCGGCGGCGAGATGGTGCTTGCGGTGACTTATGAAGACGCAACCTGGGATGACCTGCCGATGCGCTTCGAGGCGGGAACGCCGAATATCGCGGATGCCATAGGCCTAGGCGCCGCGGTTGATTATCTTCAAGCGCTCGGTATGGACAATGTACGCGAGCACGAAAAAAGCCTGACAAGATACGCACTTGACGCCTTCAAGGAGCTGGAAGAGGAACTGGATGTTTACGGGCCGAAAGATGTGGAGAAGCGCGGCGGAATAGTGTCGTTCCATCACCCGGATGTGCATCCGCACGACCTGGGGACTGTTCTGGATAGGCGCGGGATCGCCATACGCACTGGGCATCACTGCGCGATGCCGATGGTGCGTAGCTTGGGCGTGCCAGCGACCGCCAGGGCGAGCATGTACCTATACAACACCGAGGAAGAGGTTGATATGCTCGTTGACGCGCTGAAGGAGGCGCTGAGGTATTTCAGAGTTTGAAGGATCCAGGCTTGCGGGAAGAGCGCCCAGTCCCTTGTGCAAGATGGACTTTTATGAGCAAGGCAGTAAATGGAGCTAAATAGGCTTGATGACCTATACCGAGAAGCTATACTCGATCATCGCCGCAATCCGAGAAACCACCAGCCTCTGAAGGCGCCGGACATTGAGGGCGATGCTATCAACCCCTTTTGCGGAGATGAAATACACCTTCAAATTGCCCTTGACGATGGGCGGGTTGCGGATGTGGGACTGCAAGGCGAGGGGTGTTCCATCAACTTAGCTGCAGGCTCTATGCTTACCGAGGCGATACGGGGCAAGGCACTTGATGAGGTTGATGCGCTGGTCGGGTTGTTTCGCAGTATGATGCGGGGTGATGCTGAAGCAGAGGCAGTGCTTCGTAGTGAGGGCGACCTCACGAACCTTGCCGGTGTGCGAGACTATCCTGTGAGAATCAAGTGCGCGCTGTTGCCGCTGTCTGCGCTGACGCAGGGCATCGAAGGATACAAGGCCGGGAAGACTGGCTGAAGCTTCGTCCAACGAGTGAGTTTCTTCCCGATTAATCTGGATTTACAAAAGTTTTGCTGTTTGGGCCAGTTTCACGTGTGAGCGGCCATTCCTGCTGGCACTTCCCATAAGCCTGCTGATTTCGCCATCCGACAAAGAGATTCTGCTCTCGCTCTCCTTTGCAACTGCCGTCTGCCGACCGTTACCGACGCCTGTGCCAATGAGGGTTATGCCCACGCGCTTTTTCATCTGACGTTCCTGAACGACGCCGAAGATTACATTGGCGTCCGAGTTCGCCGCCTTGCGAATAATTTCCGCGACCTCGTGAACCTGGCCGAGCGTCAGGTCATTGCCGCCGGTTACATTGAAGAGGATTCCGGTCGCCCCCTCTAATGGCGCGTTGAAGAGAGGGTTTGCAAGCGCGGCCCGCGCTGCTTCGATGGCTGCCCACCTGCCTTTTCCCTCGCCGTATGCCATAAACGCAGAGCCGCCATCGCCCATAACTGAGCGCACATCGGCGAAGTCAACGTTAATCATGCCCGGCACGGTGATGATGTCAGATATGCCCTTTACACCCTGTCGCAGTACATCGTCGGCGGCTTCAAACGCTCGTTCAAGAGTTACTTTGCCATTGAGGGACGGCAGCAGCCTGTCGTTCTCTACAACTATGAGCGTGTCCACCTTTGCTTTGAGGCTTCGGAGCCCTTGCTCAGCGACTTCACGGCGGCGCGAGCCTTCAAACGAAAATGGCAGTGTAATCACTCCGACGGTGAGCGCGCCCTTCTTGCGAGCAATGTCGGCGACTGTTGCTGATGCACCAGTGCCGGTGCCGCCGCCCATCCCCGCGGTTATAAAGACCATATCTGAGCCGTCGAGGAGTTCTGCGATGTGCTCCTGGCTCTCCTTTACGGCGCGTCGACCGACTTCAGGACGCCCGCCCGATCCCATGCCATTCACGGCTTTGGGTCCGATGGCGTATGAAGGTATGGATCTGAGATGCGCCAACGCTTGAATGTCCGTGTTGAGAACGAGGGCGTCAACTTGCGTGAGTCCATTCCTGACCATGCGGGACACGGCGTTGCCGCCGGCTCCTCCTACTCCGACTATTTTCACCTTGATGTCGGATGATGGGGAGTGCACTGGCGAAAAACTCTGTGGCTTTCTGCCGAATGACATTGATTGGATGATGTGTTCCAACATAGGATCAGCCTCACTTGCTCGGAAGTCTTTGTGCCATGTATATGCGGATTGAGTTCGTTATGCCGCTTCGGGGAAAGTCAGGAAATTGTAGGGAATGTTCCACACACCGGACTTGCCCATGTCAACGACAGCCTTGCTCCTGAGGGCCTCGGTGACGACTCCGGCACTTCCAAACCTGGGACCGCCGTGGATCTTGCCCATATAGACGACTTGCTGGCCAACGTGGATGCAGCAGCAGGTCGCCGACTTTGGCGTGCTGCGCCTGGTGTGAATGCCGGGCAGGCCGAGTTGGCGAATGTTGGGTGCTTCTCTTGTGTCGAGCATGGAAATTTCACCTCCTTGTCCATATATAGAACAAATCTCTTACGAACATATTAGAACAGAACGGGAGTTCCTGTCAATACTATTATTGTGAAATGGGAGAAATTGCCCGAAATTGCCGAGAGGGCGTTGTATTGTGTACTTTGAGACGACCTTTGTGGTCGTTCCTGCGTGGGTTGAGGATTCGCCGGGCAGGAATCCCGGAGCTAAGCTGGGCACATATTATTGCTGATTTTTCTTTTTGTATTGCATTCGTATAAATGGTAAAATCCTGCTTACTAGATGAATGAATGCGACGGGCTGCCACTGTTGCCCTGGGCTATGAAATGCTGAATGTCCGAATGTTGAAAGAGGTGGAGAAATGAGACTTGAAGGCAAGGTTGCTCTGATAAGCGGGGCCGCTCGCGGACAGGGCGCGACGGAGGCACGACTGTTTGCTCAGGAGGGTGCCGCGGTCGTGATTGCTGACATCCTTCAGGACGAGGGCAAGCAAGTCGAAGCCGAGATCAACGAATCGGGCGGCAGGGCGTTGTTCGTGAACCTGGATGTTACAAGCGCTGACGACTGGCAGGCGGCGGTAGCCAAGACGGTCGAAACCTTCGGTAAGATGGACATCCTGGTGAACAATGCTGCGATATACAGCCGCGTTCCCATAGAGCATGCCTCTGAAGAGGAGTGGGACAGCATTATCGACATAAACCTGAAGGGCGTGTTCCTGGGTACCAAGCACTCAATTGCGGCGATGCGAGAGGCTGGTGGTGGCTCCATCATCAACATATCGTCCACCGCCGGACTGGTGGGCAGTCCGCGAGGGGGAGCTTACACGGCGTCGAAAGGTGGCGTTAGGCTGTTCACGAAGAACACGGCGATTCAGCTTGCGCCAGACGGTATTCGCGCAAACTCCATTCATCCGGGTCCGATAGACACAGAGATGATTGCGGACAATATCGGCACACCGGAGGGACTGGCAGCGTCCGTCGAGCGTGTTCCACTGGGCAGGATAGGCACGGTTGACGATGTGGCATACGGAGCGCTGTTTCTAGCGTCGGATGAGGCGTCATTTATGACCGGCTCTGAACTGGTGATAGACGGCGGCGTTACGGCGCAGTAGTCAGAGGAAAATTTCTGGTCCCCGGTTGTCCCCAGTCGTTTAGGGACCATGCCTTCCGGTTTCCCAATTTAGAATCATATTGGAGAACAGTTTTCACTTTTTCCGGCACTTCGGCTAGAAAAGGATTGCGTATTGGCAACATTCGCGGCACAGGTTGAGTTGGATGTGAACGGCAGTGTTCACGAAATTGAAGTTGGTCATCACTGGACGTTGCTGCGCGTACTGCGTGAATCGCTTGGGCTGACCGGAGCGAAGCGTGGCTGCGACAGGGGCGAGTGCGGAGCATGCACGGTGCTGCTTGATGGCAAGCCCGTTTACGCCTGTCAGATGCTTGCGGTGCAGGCAGTCGGACCCAGTATTACCACGATTGAAGCGCTAGGCGAGAGCGACAAGTTGCATCCGATTCAGCAGGCGTTTCTGGACAATGATGGGGGGCAGTGCGGTTACTGCACCCCTGGCTTCGTGATCAGCGCCAAGGCGCTGCTGGATGAAACGCCCAAGCCTACCGAAGAGCAGATACGGCAGGCGCTGTCCGGGAACCTGTGCAGATGCAACGCGTACGGGCGCATTATCGAATCCGTTAAGCAGGCGGCGGTGAGCAATTGAATTCAAACGCAGTTATAGGCACCTCTGTTGCGCGACGGGACCTGCCGCAGAAGCTTACGGGAGAGGCGAAGTACACCAGCGACATCTATTTGCCGGAAATGCTAATTGGCAAGGTGGTTCGCAGCCCGCATCCTCACGCCCGCATTGTCAGCATAGACACTTCGGCTGCGGAGAGTCTGCCCGGCGTACATGCTGTTTTGACGCCGTTTGATGTGCCTGGGGGCAGGCTTGCTCCCGATCTGCCCATCCTCGATACGGTGGTGCGCTATGTGGGCGACGAGGTGGCTGCGGTTGCGGCGGATGATGAGGACCTCGCGGAGTATGCGGCGAGCCTGATGAAGATTAGCTATGAGCCGCTGCCGTTCGTCACTACACCACGAGAAGCCATGGAGCCGGACGCGGCGCGTGTGCATCCGGAAGGCAATCTTGTTGGCGGGGAGCCGATTGCACTCACTCGAGGCAATGTTAAAGAGGGCTTCGAGCAAGCCGACCGCATTTTCAGCATGTCTTACAGCACGCCTTCACATTCGCCTGCGCCGTTGGAGCCAAGGGCGGCTGTGGCGATGTGGGAGGGCGAGAAGCTTACGATCTGGAAGACCACACGGGGAGTGCATGCGGACAGGATGAGCCTCGCGTCGGCGCTCGGCGTTGAGCGCAATGTGGTGCGCGTGATCGGGGCTACGCTGGGCGCAGGATACGGTGGCAAGGACGAGTCGCGGCTGTCGGTCATCACCGCCGAACTGGCGCGCAGGGCGGGCAAGCCTGTGAAGATTGAGGCGACGCGGGAAGAGGAGTTTCTGGCGGGAAGGAAGCGTCATTCGACTGAGACAACCGTGAAAGTCGGCGTGAAGAAGGACGGCACGGTAACCGCAGTTCATGCGACTACGCTGATGGACACGGGCGCGTACCTGGCATCGGGGCCCGGCGTGGTACGGCGAGCGGGGCAGGGTGCGCTCTATCTGTATCACTGCGCGAATGTGCGGTATGACGGCTACCTTGTATATACGAATCAGCCGTCGGCGGGGTCGTACAGGGCGCTTGGAGCGCCGCAGGGACACTTCGCCCTTGAAGTCACGATGAACCACATCGCAGATGAGCTTGGGATTGATCCTCTCGAGTTCCGGCTGCGAAACCATGTGGGCATAGAGGGGCAGCCCGGAGAGCGAGTTACGCCCGCCAACCAGATAATTGACACGCAGCCTGTTGAGGGGGGCATACCATTTTCTTCGAACGGGTTGCGGGAATGTCTCGAAAGGGGTGCGGAAGCATTCGGCTGGCAGGAGAGACACGCAGAGCGTTCGCAGTCCTCGGAGCATCTGAAGACCGGCAGCGGCATGTGTATGTTCATCTATCGTGGAGGGCCGGGCAGCAGGTCTTCGGCGCGATTGAGGCTGAACTCAGATGGAAGTGTGCAACTCATTGCGGGGCTGATGGATGTTGGCGAGGGCAGCACAACCGTTATAGCGCAAATCGCGGCTGAAGCCATCGGTGTGTCCTACGAAAGCGTGCGCGTTACGTTTGGAGATACGAACGACACGCCTGAAGCGCCAATTACGGCGGGATCTACGGCGACATTCTCTACCGGCTCGGCCGTTATACAAGCGGCGGGAGAGCTGAAAGCGAAGATTCTAAGCCTTGTCGCTACTCATCTGGACGATGATGTCAGCAGGCTCGATATCGTGGATGGGAGCGTTGTATCTGAGGACGGGAATGTGCAATTGCCGCTTGCCGACATCGCTGCGCTTGCCGGTGAGGAGCCTCTCGAAGTTGAGGCGTCGGTTATGCCGGGCAGCAGGGACTATATCGTGAACTCGTTCGGGGCGCACTTCGCTGAGGTGGAGGTGGACACCGAGACCGGCAGTGTTCGGGTGCTACGCTATGTGGCGGCGCACGATTCCGGTCGCATTCTGAACCCGCAGTTGGCTGCAAATCAGGTTGAAGGCGGCGTGTCGCAGATGCTGGGATTCACGCTGTCGGAGGAGATGCTGACAGATCCACAGAGCGGTGTGACATTGAACGGCAGCTTCTTGGAGCACAAGAGTCCGACCGTTCTGGAGTACCCGCCGATTCAGGTGGTATTCGCGAATGTGGTCGATCCAATAGGGCCGTTCGGGGCTAAGGCGCTAGGCGAGCCGCCGAGCATCGGAGCCGCGCCTGCAATCGTGAACGCAATATATGACGCGGTGGGTGTGCGAATCACCGACTTGCCTGCGACACCTGACAAGATTCTGAACGCGCTGAGCGCACAGGGCGAGGTGTAGGGGCTGATGAGAGCGTTTGAGTATGCGTCGGCAAGCAGTATTTCCGAGGTATCCGAGTTGCTGGCAACCGATGGGCAGTCAGCAAGGGTGATTGCCGGCGGGACGGATTTGCTTGGCGAAATCAAGGAAGGCGTAGTCGATCCTGGGCGACTCGTGAGCCTACAAGAAGTTGCGGACCTCAGGAGCGTTCGAGTGTATATGGATGGTGTTCTGATCGGGGCGATGGCAACTATTGCGGATGTTGGGGCGCATACTCTTATACAATCCAGCTACGCAGCGCTTGCTCAGGCCTGCGATTCGGTTGCTACTCCTCAGATTCGGAATGTGGGGACGATAGGCGGCAACCTGTGCCAGCGTCCACGCTGCTGGTACTACCGCAGCCCTTTGTTTGACTGCCGCAAAAAGGGAGGGGAGCATTGCTTCGCTCTTGAGGGCGCCAACAAGTTCCATGCAATCTTCGGTTCTAAGGTCTGTCCTGCTGTGCATCCGTCGGATACCGCTGTTGCACTTACTGCGTTGGATGCGAGGGTGCTGCTAGTTTCGTCGGATGGGGCGCGCATGCTGCCAATCGAGGATTTCTTCGTTGATCCCGATCGAGATGTGATGACCGAGAATGTGCTGCAAGAAGGCGAGATACTCGCAGAGGTCGTGATTCCGCCGGCTTCGCCGCGTTCGCGCAGCGTGTACCTGAAGGCCAAGGAGCGACAGGCGATGGACTTCGCGCTGGCGAGTGTGGCGCTGGCGGTTGAGATTGCTAATGGCACGGTTTCACAAGCTCGCCTGGTGCTTGGAGGCGTAGCGCCCGTGCCGTACAGTGTGCACGGGGCGGAGGATGCTATTGCCGGCATGCGGACAGACGAGATAGATGCGGCACAGATAGGTCGCATTGCAGTGGAGGGAGCGATGCCTCTGTCTGCTAACGGCTTCAAGGTGCGGTTGGTGTCTGGGTTGGTAGCGCGTGCGGTGAGGACCTTGTTGACTGGAGAGGCGCGAGAGGGCGCATCGCAGTGAGTCGTGGTGTTAGTCATCCGCCCAATATGCTGGAGCACTTCGAGGCGGCGTTTGGCGGCTTGACGCGAGACAGGCTTGGGCTGCTCCTGGACTTTGACGGAACGATGTCCGAATTTGTACCGGATCTCGACAAGGCCGTTATCAGCTGCGATGTTTTCCCACCGCTGCAAGGTCTTGCCGGCAAACTCACGCTGACTGCTGCGATGTCGGGCCGTGCCGCCCGCGACTTGGAGCAGCGAGTGGGTATCGTTGGTCTCGTTTACATTGGCAATCACGGAGCGGAGCGCATTGTGGATGGCGCGCTCAGCGTGGCAGAGGAAGCAGAGAGTTCTGAGTCTGACTTGCAGGCTTTGCTCGAAACATTGGGAAGCGCTGCCAATGACCCTGGCATAGTGCTTGAGAACAAAGCGTACAGCGCCTCCTTGCACTATCGGCGCGCGTTCGACGAGGTCGGTGTATTAGAGCGTCTGCGATCTGCGCTAGGCGACATACCCAAGTCAGAAGACCTGGAATTCTTCTGGGGCAACAAGATACTAGAGATTCGGCGCAGGAACGGCGTGAATAAGGGCATTGCCCTAGATAGGGTGATACGTGAATGGCGACTTGGCGGCGTGATCTTCGCCGGAGACGATACTACGGACGCGGATGCTCTGCGTGTCCTTCGACGACTAAGGGCGTCGGGTGTCATCGGTGGACTTGGCATTGCCGTCATTCAGGACGGCACGCCCGCATCGGTGCTGGATAACGCCGACTACAGCCTCAACGGAGTACCGGAGGTTGCGACTTTCCTCAGCCGACTGGATGCTGCAATCAGCTGAGGTACAAGGCCGACGGGTACGCTGTGACGGCTAAAAGATCGCGATTGGATTGACGGGAGATCCAGTGGCGTTGGACAGGCGCAGCGGGTTGATGGTTAGCATAAACTCCCACCTGTTGCGCTCCTGACACGCTGCCGCAAGCTCTTCGAGGTTGGGGTTGTCCAGAATCCACAGCCCCATTGCGACGATACCGACCTGATGGATGGGATTTGACATGCTGGCGTACTGGCTCGGCATCACGTCGTTGCCCGTGTCGCTGCCGAGAACCGCTATGCCGCGCTCGTGGAACAGCGGAAGGCATGCCGCCTGACACGCGGGCGAGCCTGCCTCGCGCGGGTTGACCGCACCTTCGACATTGCGGCGGCGCAGGTTGCCGGTGCGGACCAGCAGCACATCGCCCTCTTCGATCGTGAATCCGCAGCGTTCTTCGGCGGCAAGTATGTCTTCGGGCATCACGCCTTCGCCGCGCTCTATCCAGTCCACGCCGCGAATCATCGGCGCGTCCACAAGAACGCCGCGCGTTGCAACGCCTTCATGGGCGAGTTCGATTGACTCGACCGTTGCGCCGAGCCCGGTGGATACGAGATGCGTTGGACGCCCGTTGTACATCTTGCCCTGCCAGAAGAAGTGGGCGAGGCTGTCCATGTGCGTGATGTGATAGCCGTGGAACGCCATGCCGAAGAAGTCAGTTGCGGCCTGACTGGGGCGGTTCGTCACCTTGTCGCCGCTTGCCCAGCCCTCGCCGCTCTCCAGCATGAAGTGGAGCGGTGTGGACATGTGGTCGGCTTCAGGCGTCCAGGTAACCGTTCGGGAGCATGACACGGTTGTACCTTCCTGAACCAGAGACACCGCTTGCAGCGTCTTTTCCTTTGAGAGCAGGTTCAGCGTACCGTGCTGGTCGTCTTCGCCCCAGCGTCCCCAGTTGGACAGCTTATCGAAGTAGCTCAGGACCTCTTCTTCGCTCGGTATTTGTGCTGGCATGTGTATTCTCCTCAGTTGATGTGACAATCTTCGTTGAGTTTAATTCTCTGTCGGTGACGGCTGCGCGCCGTTATGCTCGCGCGTAAGTATAACTGCAACCTGTGCGGATGTCATTTACCTTCAGTTTGAGGGATTGATGTCAACTGCTGACTTCCGAAATCTTGGTGGAATTAAGTGGTCGCGTGTCCCCGCCGCAGGGCGCGGCCAGGGAGGGTGCCGGTGTTCTCGCCATTTTCGATGACGACCTTGCCATTCACTATGACGTAGTCAATGCCTATCGGATAATGATGCGGGTCTTCTCGCGTGGCGTGGGTCTTGACAGTGGCAGGGTCGAAGACAACGATGTCTGCTTTGAAGCCGTCTCGCAGGATGCCTCGATCCGGCAGTCCAAGGCGCTGTGCGGGGAACGATGTCATCTTACGAATCGCTTCGGAGAGACGCAGGTGTTTCTCGGCACGGACGAACTCAGCCAGAACTATCGGGAAGCAGCCGTAAGTGCGCGGATTGGGGTATTCGCCGAATAGGATAGCATCGGATGCAATCATGCCAGCCGGGTGGGACACGAAGGCGGACAGCGTCTGTGGGTTCGTGCCTAATCCAACCGTTGAGATGCCGAGGTTTTCTTCCAGTAGCAGGTCGAACAGAGCCTCGGCAGGCTCCTGACTGCGCATCTCTGCTATTTCAGTGATCAGCCTGCCTTCGTATTGCTTGTTCTGAGGTTGCGTGAAGTTCGTCAGCCAGTTGTCTCTGAGTCTATCTGCCGATATTTCCAGTGCCATTCTGGAGCGGTCGCGCGGATCGCGCAACGCGGCCATCAGTCTCTCAGGACCGCCGTCTTTCGCCCAGTGCGGCAGTCCTATCGTTATGGTCGTGCCCGAGTACGGATAGGTGTAGCAGTCGAAGGTAACATCCATGCCCTCAGCCCGAGCGTCCTCGACGAGTCCAAGGTAGTCCAAGTGGCTGCCGACGCCCTGCTCGCTCTGGCGATAGTGCGTCAGATGGATAGGGATGCCTGAGCGCCGCCCAATCTCGACCGCCTCTTCCCAAGGCGCCAAGATGCCCTGAGAACGCAGGCTGGCGCGGGTGTGCGTGTGGTAGAAGCCGCCCATGCTTGCGGCTGCTTCGGAGAGCTCCACCAGTTCGTCTGTCGGTGCGTATGCGCCGGGAGGATAGTCAAGGCCGGTGGACAGACCCCACGCGCCTTCCTCCATAGCCTCACGCACTACTGCGCGCATGTCCGCCATCTCGGAAGAGGTGGCCGGCCTGTCGTTCCAGCCTACCGACCATATCCGCACCGGCGAGTTGCCAAGTATATATGCGACATTGATCGCGACTGCATTGTCGAATTTGCCGAGATAATCTGCGACCGTCAGCCAGTCAGCGGGCATTGGCGGGTAGCCGTTGAGCCCGGAGTCCAGCCAGATGTAGCGGTGAAGCTCATCCTGAGTCTTGAACGGCGCGTGTGAGATTCCGTCTATGCCCACGAGTTCGGTGGTTACGCCCTGCCTCACTTTTGGGTCGTGATGCGGCGCGCCCAAAATGGTCAGTCCCGCGTGTGAGTGCAGGTCGATGAACCCTGGGCAGACTACATGGCCAGTTGCATCGATGACTCTAATGGCTTCCAATCCGGATACATCGCCCCTGTGGATGGAAACTGAGTCGCCTTGAACTCCGACCGCGGCGTAGAAGCCCGGGCTTCCCGTGCCGTCAACTACTTGCCCGTTGACTATAAGAATGTCCAGCATGTTAATCTCCATTGTGCTGCGAGAGAATTTGTCAGGTCTGGATGATAGCAGGGTTTCGGCGGCGGCGGAAAGTTGGCGACGACTGAGTATCCTGAGATGGGCTGATTAAGGGGGCGGAAAATGCCGGGCGGAACCGCCTGCAATATCTGCCTGTAATATCAGTGTGTCCATGTTACAATTTGCGGCATCTTTTGACATACGGAGGGTTGCGAATCGAGTGACCCTCGATCCCAATCCAGAGCAAACAGATTGCGAGACTTGAAACGATGCCCAGCGCACTAGATGGAATTACTGTACTTGACCTGACGCGGCAGAGGCCTGGGGCACTGGCGGGCATGTTCCTCTGCGACAACGGCGCTCGCGTGATCCGCCTGGAACTTCCGGATGACGATAACGAGCGTACAGCACCCATATACATGGTCTGGGATCGAGGCAAGGAGAGCGTCTCACTGGACTTAACATCCGAGCAGGATGTTTTCAGAAAGTTGGCGCTCAAGGCTGATGTTCTCATCGAGGACTTTGCGCCAAGTTCGGCGTACCAAAAGATAGTGGACTATGGCGAATTGCGCCGCATCAATCCGCGACTTGTTCACTGTTCCATAACCGCATACGGCAAGCAGGGACCGATGCGAGACGAGCCCGGAGACGAGCATCTGGTAATGGCCAGAATGGGCATACTCGCGTCACAGCCTGGCTTTCGTGAAGGACCGGTGCATGTGGTGCATCCGGTTGTCAACCTGGGTACGGCGGTGCTGGCGGCGCAGGGAATCACCGCCTCGCTATACGCGCGGGAAAAGACCGGATTTGGACGTAAGGTGGATACCTCGGTCATGGCAGGCTCGCTGATGTTCTCTCCAAAGGTCATTGGGGAACGGCTTGAGCAGCGCCCGTTCCAGCTTACTACTGCGGGCGGCGGCCCATTTTACAGCGTGTTCGAGTGCGCCGACGGCAACTGGGCTCAAATTGGATGTATTCACGGCGGCTTTGTGGATATTGCCGCGACCGTGATGGGCATTGCCGACCTGCTTGCAGACCCACGCTACGGCGATGGCAGGCGCCCGGAGAGCGAAGAGGCACGCGCGGAACTGTTCGATATTGTGGCGAATGTTCTCAAAACGAAGCCCTGTGCGGAGTGGGAGCGAATCTTCGAGGATGCGGATGTGCCGTACGCGCGCGCCAGCACGACCGACGAGTCTATGGACAATCCGCAGGTGATCGCTAATGGCATGTTGTTGAAAATTAACGATCCGATTGTCGGCGAAGTTACACAGATGGGCAATCCGATTAAGTTCACGTACACGCCGGGGGAGATTCGCGGCGCGCGGCCTCTGCGTGGGCAGCATACCGCCGCGGTGCTGTCAGAGATGGCAGAATTGGAGCTGCCCGAGCCGCGCGAATGGGAGCCGCGTGATGACGCTCCACCGCTTGACGGTGTGCGGGTTATGGAAATGACGAATGTGATTGCTGGGCCTGCCGGCGGCAAGTGCCTGGGAGACCTCGGTGCGGACATCATCAAGTTCGAGCCGCCTTACGGCGACATATCGAGGCCTGCCGGGATGCAGTATTTCCTTTATTTGAACTCCAACAAGCGCTCGGTGTCTGCGGACACAAAGACGCCGGAAGGGCAAGAAGTAGCTCAGAAGATAGCGGCTGAAGCGGACATAATGCTGGCGAACATGCGGCCTGGCGCGACTGATCGCATGGGCCTCAGCGCCGAAGATCTGGAACGACTCAATCCTGGACTGATTCAGGCGCACACGACGGCTTTTGGCTGGTCGGGACCGTATGCTCATCGTCCCGGGGTTGATCCGCTGGCGCAGGCTTGGATGGGCTTGCAGTTCGCTCAGGGCGGGCGCGGCAACCCGCCGGTGTTTCTCGCGCAGCTTGCGCCGACCGACTTTTCGTCCGGCGGCATGGTCGCGCTGGGTGCGATAATGGCGCTTTACGCGAGGGAGCGCACAGGAGTCGCGCAGAAGGTGGACTGCAACCTGCTGAACTCCGGCGCTGTGCTGCGAGAGGACGATTTCCTGCGATACGAGGGCAAGACATCGCCGCCTATTGCCGACAGCGGGCAATACGGGCTTAACGCCCTGCGCAGGCTCTTCGAGACTAGGGAAGGATGGCTGTATCTCATCGCGGAAGCGCAAGGAGAGTGGGAAAGCCTTTGCGCCGTGATGGAGCGCGAAGACCTCATAACCGACGACCGATTCTCCTCTTCGGCCAAGCGAGTGGAGCACGATGATCTCCTGTGGAATATACTCACCGAGGCATTCGCGCAGAGGACGGCGGATGAGTGGGTACGCCGATTGAGGAAGGCGGGAGTGCGCTGCGCCGATGTAACTGAGCGGTACAATGTGGGCTATTTCGAGGACGAGCACATTCTCGCAAGCAGGATGGTGGCTGAGTACGACCATGTTACTTACGGCAGAATGCACTACTTTGCGAACGGCATCTTGTTTGGGGAAACACAGGATATCAATGGTAGACCTACACCGCTGCTTGGCGAACACAACCGAGAGAAATTGGCGGCGCTGGGCTACTCGCAGTCTGAAATAGATGAGCTTTACGAAAAAGGCATCCTCACCACGGAAGAGCCGCGCAAAGCGTAATCGCTCATGAGCGCCGAGAGTTCCACAGCGAAGAACCGAGTACGGCTGCGCCTTGTTCTGCTTGCGTCTTCGGCGTTTATGCTCTTGCTTGCGCTTTTCGCTTATGCTCTTGTGGGGGTACAGTGGGCAATTGCGCCGCTCGTGATTGCCGTGCTGATATTCGGCATTGCTGCTGGCAGGCTTTCAGGTAGATCGCTGGCGCTGCTGAAAGATGACTTGAGATTGATACTCACAGGCGCGTCGGCATCTGTGCCTCTTGCAAATCCAGCAGAAGAAGAGGTGCCGGCGCGACCTGAACCAGCCGCAGTTCAGCAGCCCGTTGACGCAAAAGTTGCCGAATCCACTGCTCCTTTCTCGCCGTCGTCAAGTGTCTCTGGCAGAAGTGACACTGCCGCAATAGCGCCTAGGCGTCCAATATCAGTGCTGGGGCTGTCAGAGAAGCAGATTGGTATGGCACTTTTGGCTGCGGGTCTGCTGTGCGCGGCACTCAGCCTTTACTCGTTCCCTAAGGGTCCCCCGAATACGATGGCTTGGTGGAGTTACTTGCTGTCGGTTCTGCTTACCATTGGGGCTGTGCCTGCGTTCGAGGGCGGCTGGACGGCATTCTTCGCTCGATTCAGGCGAGGGTATCGTGTCTCGTTCGAGCCGCGTGGACTGCTTCCGTGGGCTGCGCTGGGCGCGATACTGCTATTTGCTCTGCTGATTCGGCTGTACAATCTGGACGGCTTTCCGCCGGGCCTGTGGTTTGATGAAGCAGACAACCTTGATCAGGCGAGGCTCATCGCGGAGCGTCCCGTGCAGACACCACTGTATGTGCCATCGAACAATTTGCCAAGCTTCTTCCTTCTGCCCATTGCTCTGATAATCAAGTTCGCGGGTATTACCATAACCACTGGGCGGCTTGTAGCGGTAGCCTTCGGTGTCGCCGGTGTGCTGGCGGTGTTCCTAATGGTGCGGCACATGTCTGGTACGGCGATAGGGCTTGTCGCCGCCTTTCTGACGGCGGTGATGCGCTGGGACATCACCTGGAGCCGCATCGGGATGCACGGCATAACTGCGCCGTTCTTTGCTGCTCTCACCGCCTGGCTGACATATCGCGCAATCGACAGAGGACACGCCGCTGACTTTGCGTTGGCGGGGGCGTGTCTTGGGCTGGGCATGTGGTTCTACGCGGCATATCGTCTGTTTGCTATCGTGATTGCCTTTATGCTGCTGCACGCCCTGGTCTTCGGCAGGCAGGAAAGAAGGCGGCTGTTGGTGAACATCGGCGTCATGGCGTTTTTCTCGATCATCGTAACTCTGCCTGTTGCACAGTTCGCGGCAACTAACCCGGACGAATTCTTTAAGAGGACGCAGAGCACATCTATTTTTGCGCATGTGGATGACGGCGACGAATCACGGGCTTTGATTGAGAATCTGAGAAAACACCTCGGGATGTTCCACATCGAGGGCGACCCCAACGGACGGCACAACATACCGCGCGCACCGATGTTGGACATCTTCTCCGGTCTGCTGATGCTGGTGGGATTGGCGATAGCGGCGACAAGATGGCGAAACGTGTCTTTCATTGTGCTGCCTGTGTGGGTTCTGGTGATGATAATACCGGGGGTTCTGACGATACCGTGGGAATCACCGCAATCGCTTCGCAGTATTGTGGTGATTCCTGCGGTGATTGCTCTTATTGCTATTGCCATCGGCTTCATCTGGAATCTGGGATGGTCTGTGCGCTTTCCCGTAGTGCGTCTGGGGACGGCTGCGGCGATAGCTGCGCTACTTGCAATGGTTGGGTACGCTAACCTCGACGCATACTTCGGCGAGCAGGCGAATAGCCCTGAAGTGTACACGGCATATTCCACGGATGAGACACTGATGGCGCGCGATGCTGCTGAGCAGGCTGCACGAGGCTACATTCCGATGGTCTCGCGGCAGTTCAGGCATAGCCTTGTTGCTAGTCTGTTCGGACATCGCTTCCCGCGGCAGACAATCGCAGCGCCGACGAATATCCCAATTAACCCACAATCGGTGTGGCATGGCGCGGCAATTTATCTGGAGCCGCGTGAGGCAGGATTCTACGACACCCTGAGAGCGTACTACCCGTCGGCAGACTTTCGTGAGATAAGTCCTCCTACGGGTGGCGATGTGCTGTACTTTTCGGCTTACATCAGCCGTGAGCAACTAGAGGAGGCGCTTGGGCTTGTGTCGCGGCGTACACTGCGGGATGGTGAGGTCATGGAAAGTGTCAAGACAAGCACGGAAAGCGTTTGGATGCTGGAAGTAGATGCGGATGACACACCTTTTGATGTTGAGTGGGAGGGGGCACTGCATGTAACCCATCCTGGCGAATATGTTCTCGTGCTAGACAGCGATTCGGAGGCGACCGTCATGCTGGACGGCAGGATAATTCTGTCCGATGACAGCCCGCGAGTGACGATAGTGCCGGCGGTTGGGCTGCATGTGATGAGAGTGCACTCGCGAGTAGAGGATGAGAACGGCGTGCTGCGTGTGCTGTGGCGGCCGCCGCCACCGCCGCCAATGGAAGGTGAGGCACCGTCGCCTGTTGAAGACAACGCTGATCAACATCCGGAGCCGATCTCGTCAGCCAATCTGTACCATGGCGACGTGCGTCCTGTGGGACTGGCTGGGCGCTTCTTTGCCGATGTGGAGGATGTCGAAGAGATTGGCGATGCACTGCCGGACGCTATGCGCGTTACGCCGGGAATAGGCGGCGCGTTTTGGTATCACTCTGTCGTGAGTGGGGCGCACTTGGTGGTGTGGGACGGTAAATTGGATGCTCCTGAATCCGGCTTGTATCGGTTCAGGTTCGGCGAGGCTCATGGCGAAATGAAGGTGATAATAGACGGAGAGACTTTAATAGATACTCGCGCCGACAGAGAGGTAGAGGTGGAACTGGTAGAAGGTGAGCATCGCATACGGCTGGAGTATCTGACGAGCGCGGGGTCGCCGTGGTTCGAGGTGCTGTGGTCGCCGCCGGGACAGCCTGAATCGCGTATTGGGCCCGAGTATCTGTCGCCTGCGCCTGAGTATATGTTTCGAGTGGTTGAGTAACTGGCGGGCGTTAGATATTCTCCGAATCCAACTTTTTGAAAGGTTCGATGGTCAATCCGTTCACTTCTGGCAGTGAGTGGTTCAACTGCAAGCCATGAATTATCCAACCCTCAAGTGCGTTTTGCAGTTCGTCTCTGCATTCTTCCAATGTGTCGGCGTTAGCCCAGACGCCTTGGAGACCGGGGATTTCGCCGAAATAACTCCCATCGTCGGTCAATATCTTGTACTTCGCTCTTCGCATTGAGGCGGTTATGTAGTCGGTCAGCATCTTTTCCTGTCTTGGCGTTGTCTATAGGCAGAGAGATTGGGCTTACGAGTCTGGTTAGAGTCGCTCCCATTCGGCGCGGGATACGCTCGCTTGCCGGAGTATATCAGCAAGTCTCTGTCTGCTAATTTCGTTTCCATGTGGATTAGGAATTATGAGTCTCTGTCGTCCTTTTCTCATGTGCTGATGCCTGCGTCCTGAATAAGGACCATCAAACCCTAGCTGCCTTAAGCACCGGATTAGTTCGCGCCGGCTCACAGGACCCATCGGCGGCATTAAACTGCCCTTGCCTCTTGCGTCTGGAGGCGTTCGATGGTCAAGCCGTCCACTTCCGGGAATGGGTCATTGAACTGCAAGCCGAAAACAATCCACTCCTCAAGTGCGCTTTGCAGTTCGTCTCTGCATTCTTCCAATGTGTCGGCGTTAGCCCAGACGCCTTGCAGTCCCGGTATTTCTCCCCAGAAACCTTCATCATCATCCAGTATCTTGTACTTTGCCCTTCTCATTGCGGCATTTATGTAATTGGTCAGCATATTGCGTTACCTCTGGCGGTTGGAGCGGCCTGATTGTTGCTCCATTAACCGTACTGCTTGGGTTGTTGGGTGTCAACGCGAGCGTGCCCGCCTGCGATGGCGCTCTGTGTTATACTGCGCGCTGTTGGCGTTCGATTCAGTGGGAGGCGACCTGTAATGTTTGATGTTGTAATTCTTGGCGGGAGCGTTGTTGACGGAACGGGCGCACCTGCCTATCGGGCGGATGTTGGCATTAAGGGCGAGACGATTGCCGAAATTGGCGACCTGTCGCAAACTCAGGCGCGCCGCGTCATAAATGCTGCCGGCCTGACTGTTTCGCCGGGCTTCATAGACACGCATGCTCATTCCGACGGCATTCTGCTTATCGACCCGCAGCATGCTGATGGGTTGCGGCAAGGAATCACAACTGAGATTCTGGGGCAGGATGGGCTGTCTTACGCGCCGCTGTCGCCCGAGAACTATCGCATGAATCGACGCTATCTTGCGGGCATTCTGGGCGAACCGCCGGAAGACCTGGATATGAGCAGCGTCGCGGCGTTCCGTTCGCACTACCACAAGAAGGCGGCTATCAACACCGCCTACTGCATCCCGCACGGAGCGATCCGACTGGAAACGGTAGGCTTCTATGACAAGCCGCTGGTGGGTGAAGCGCTGGAGAAGGGGAAACAGCTCATACGCGAGGGTATGGAGCAGGGCGCGGTTGGGCTTGCCACCGGTATGTCGTACTTCCCGAATGCCTGGAGCGACACCGACGAGCTCGTGGAACTGTGCAAGGTGGTCGCGGAGTACGGCGGCGTGTATGTAACGCACCTGCGCGATGTGAACACGGAGCGCGGCTTTGGCGGCGGCGATGTGCCGGAAGCGCTGGAAATCGGCAGGAGGTCTGGCGTCAAGGTTCACTTTTCGCACTATCGCACGCATCCGGAGAGTGCAGGGAAGGTCGCCGAGCGAGTGGAACTGATAGACAAGGCTAAGGCGGAAGGGGTTGACTGCACGCTGGAACTTTACCCGTATCCTACTGGTAGCAGCTACCCGATCCGCTATCTGCCAAGCGAGGTGAATAACGGGGGACCTGAAGCGCTGATGGAGCGGCTGCGCGACCCGGAAGAGCGGCAGCGAATGCTGGAATATATGCAAGAGCGCTCGAACGATCTATCGTCCGCAGTGTTCACTTATCTGCCTAAGAACAGCCATCTGGAGGGCATGAGCCTGCGAGACGTCGCTGCCGAGCGCGGGGTGTCGATGGAGGCGGCGATGATGGAGATTCTGGTGGATGAGGAGCTACAAGTCGGATACCGGGGCGCTCCGCCTGACAGCGTGAAGGTCTGGCAGCAGGTCAGCCGCGACTGCGTGGAATTGCTCTCGAGGCCGGACTATATGGTGGGCAGCGACTCGATTCATGTGGGCAGCATGCCGCACCCAAGGGCTTACGGTTGCTTCCCGCGCTTCCTTGGACGGCTCCGACGCAGTTTTGGAATGCTCACGCTCGAAGAGATGGTGCAGCGCATGACCGACAATGCCGCGCGGCGTTTCGGGTTGACAGGTCGGGGTCGCATCGAGCAGGGCGCATTCGGAGATATAGTGGTGTTCGATGATGAGCGAATCAACGACAACGCCACTTACGACGATCCATGCCAGTTCCCGACCGGTATTCCTTATGTGCTGGTGAACGGGCAGGTTGCAGTGGACAGCGAGCACTGCACGGGTGTGCTGGCGGGTCAGGCAGTGCCGTAGTGCTACGGAAGCGCTAGGGACTGCAGCATTTGGACACCCTTTCGGTCGAGCATCTTTTGGTGGTCGCCGCGATGGTATTCGCGGGGACGCTCGTTTACTGTACCGCCGGGTTCGGCATTGGTGTAACCTCCATACCACTGCTGCTTTTTGTGGTGGACCCGCAGACGGCAGTGGTGCTTATCAATACCGTGTCGCTGTTCATGTTCTCGCTGGTTATATGGCAGACGCGGCAGCACATTCCCGTTCGTCAGGTACTGCCCATAGCCGCCGCGGGACTGGTGGGAGTGCCGGTCGGGATACTCATTCTAAGAGATGCTGATACCGCGATTCTTCGCATTGCCATCGCTCTACTCATAATCGCGCTGACACTGCTTGCCGCTTTCAACACACGCTGGACGCTGCCCAATTCAATGCCGGTGGGATTGGGAACAGGCTTCGTTGTGAGCGTGGTCGTGAACGCATTTGGTGTGGGCGGCGCTCTGATGGCGCTTGCGCTGCTGTCGCGTCGGATGTCGAGTCAAGCGCTGCGAGGCTCGCTGTCGCTGTACTTTCTTGTGGTTGAAGGCGCGGGTGTCGTAGGGTACGGCGTGGCAGGGCTGCTTACGGCGGAGCGGGTGCAGCTGATAGGCATTGCGTTGCTGCCGGTTGCGCTTGGCTGGGGACTTGCGCTGGTGATATTGAGGCGTATCAATGAACTGGCGTTTCGCCGCCTATTAGTGGCGACGATAATAATTTCCAGCATGGCGGTGCTGATCCGGGAAGTGGCAAGTCTCTGATGAGTATGCTTCAGATTGGCGTGGCCGCCTTCATGCTATTCCTCGGCTGCACGGCGCTCAGCGCGACGGGCTTCGGGATTGGGATGGTAGCGATGCCCGGCCTGCTGTTCGTGCTGGAGCCGCAGACTGCGGTGGTCGTTCTGAATACGATCGCACTGGCACTTGAGGCGTGGATAGTTTTACAAGCTCGAAAAGACATACCCTACGGGGAGGTTTTGCCATTAGCAGTTGCCGGTGCGCTGGGCGTGCCGATTGCGGTGTACGTCTTGAAGTTCGCCGATCCCGGCATAATGCGTGTCGGTATATCGGCGCTCGTGCTAGCGTTTGCGGCGACGGCAACCGTCAACTTCCAGAAGGACTTTCCGTATTCAAAGTTCGTCGGCGTGCTGGCTGGATTTGCGGTGGGGGTTGTACTTCCCGCATTTGGCGTTGGCGGACCGTTGGTGACTCTCTATCTCCTGACGCGGAACTGGCAAAGAGAATCTGTCAGAGCGGCTATGGCATTTTATCTGCTGGTGCTGGACGTGTTCAGCGTAGCAGGCTATGCTGTCGCGGGGCTGTACACCGGCGAAAGGCTAATCCTGATTGCGCTTATGGTGATACCTATGCTGGCGGGGTTGGGGGTTGGCGCTCTGATTCTCAAATTAATGAGTGAGCGCGTATTTCGTTACTCCGTTCTGACGATAATAATCTCGTCCAGCATAGTCGTACTGGTTAGGGAGGTGGCAAGCCTTTGATGGAATTAGGATGGCTTGAAGCAATAGTCGTTGTATTAGCGATGTTACTGGCTTCTACGGTATTCAGCGCGACGGGCTTCGGGATAGGCATGATCTCCACGCCCCTTATGCTGCTCGTCTATGAGCCGCAAACCGTCATAGTTGTAGCAGGGACGGCAGGGTTGGGGATAGGCCTATGGATAATCTCGAAGTCCTGGCGTGACGTCCCCTTCAGAGAGATTTTGCCGATAACCATTGCAGCCCTGTGCGGGGCGCCTATCGCGGTGTTCATACTGAAGACGGCGGATTCGAGTGTGCTTAGCATCGGAATCGCCGTTCTAATCATACTCTTCGCAATTGGCTCGTTCGTTAAGGTCGAAAGAGAGATTCCCTACTCTAAGCAGGTGGGAATCGCGGCAGGATTCATAGTGGGCGTGCTGCTGCCCACATCAGGTGTCGCCGGCTCTCTGGTGATGCTGTTCCTAATGACGAGGAATTGGGAGCGTCAGACAGTCAGGGCGGCTATGGCGTTCTTTCTGGTATCGCTGATGGCGTTTACGGTCGTGCTCTTTGCTCTCTATGGGCTGTACACACCCCTACGTCTCACGCTGATAGGCATAGTCGCAATTCCAGCGGTGATAGGCTTTCTGCTGGGAGCAATGCTCATCAAGCGCATTAATGAGCGGGTTTTCGGCAATCTGGTCATTGGCATCATCATCGTTTCAAGCATCGTTGTCGTGGTCAAAGAAGTGAGTAAGTATCTGTAATGGAGTTGACACTGGGATTGACCGGAATAGCTATTGCGTCACTGGCGCTATTTTTAGGTTGCACAGTGTACAGCGCGACTGGCTTCGGCATAGCAATGGTAGCCACGCCTATTGCGCTACTAGCTATCGCCGACCCACAGACAGCCGTAATCGTAGTGAATTCCGCAGGAGCAAGCGCAGGGGTGCTGATAGCGATTCAGGCGAGAAAGGATGTCCCGTACCGTGAGATAGTGCCGATTGCGGCGGCGGGAGGACTGGGAGTTCCGGTCGGCGTAGCGATATTGAAGTTTGCGGACCCCAACATTATTCGCATCGGCATTGCCACTCTCATCCTACTGCTCGCCGCCTTGTCGTTTAAGGAGTTTCAGGGTGAAATACCCTATGCAAGGGCACTGGGCATCGTCGCGGGCTTTGTGGTAGGAGTTACCCTGGCCGCATTTGCGGTCGGAGGACCGTTAATCGTCCTCTTCCTGCTTGCGAGGAACCTGCAGCGGCAGTCGGTGAGGGGGGCGATGGCGTTCTTCCTGCTTGTCATCTCAGTGGTCGGACTAGCCTTTTACGCATTCGCCGGACTGTACACAGCGGAGCGACTGACTCTCATCGCCATCGTGCTTGTCCCGGCCTTCATCGGTTTCGGACTGGGTGGGCTGCTGATCAGGCACATGAATGAGAGGATATTTCGCTATGTGGTCCTGGGAATCATTGCAATGTCCAGCATGGCGGTTCTCTTGCCGGAGGTTAGGAAGATGGCGCAGGCTTGGGCTTAGCAGGCAGTATGAATTGTAGAGATTAGACGACATTGAGTGTGACGGCTTGTGGTAGCATACTTCCATCAATTCTGTGAGGAGAGATCATGAAGATAACATCCGTTGAGACTTATCCGGTGGACAGGTATCTGTTCGTGAAAGTACATACCGACGAGGGCATTACGGGCTACGGCGAAGCAGGTGCGTGGGGACACTTGGAGGCGACCGAGGCCGCGATTCGCCTGAAATTCGGGCCGTATCTGGTGGGCAAGAATCCGCTGTTGATCGAGCATCACTGGCAGACGATGTACCGTACCGGGCATTTCCGCGGTGCAGCGATAATGGCGGGTATAAGCGCAATCGACATCGCGCTCTGGGACATCATGGGCAAGCATTTCGGCGTGCCGGTTTATCAGCTGCTGGGCGGCAAGGTGCGGGACAAGGCGCGTGTTTACTACCATGTGTTCGGTCAGACGCGTGAGGAGCTTGTGGCAGGCGTGAAGGCTGCGAAGGCGGACGGATTCACTGCAGTCGGGCACCTGACGCCATTCCTCGACGAGGACCGCTCGGTGCCGTACTACAAGTCGCACTCAGAAAAGATGGCGGATGCTATAGATGCTGTGCGGATGTACCGCGAGGCGGCGGGCAACGAGGTTGACCTGTGCATCGAGATTCACCGCAGACTGACTCCGGCCGAAGCCGTGGTGCTGGCTCAGGGCATAGCGGAGTTCCATCCGATGTTCTACGAGGACCCCATCCTGCCGGAGCATTATGACGCAATGGGACTTGTGGCGAACAAAATTACCGTGCCAATCGCTACTGGAGAGCGATTCCAAACGATCCATGAATTCGACATGCTGCTAAAGCGGGGCGCGGTGCAGTACATTCGCCCGGATGTGTGTCTGGCAGGCGGCATCACGCACACGAAGAAGATCGCGGCGCTGGCTGAGGCCAGCTATGTGGGCGTCGTGCCGCACAACCCGTTGGGGCCAATCAGCACGGCTGCATGCCTGCAGATTGCGGCGTGTGCGCCGAACTTCGCCATACAGGAATACCCGACAGGTGAGCACGAATTCCCGAAGAATGTGATGGTCAAAGAGCCGATCGCGGTTGAGGACGGATTCCTGATCATTCCGGACGCGCCGGGCATCGGAATCGAGATTGCGGACGACGCGCAGGAGAAAGCGCCGCCGAGGACATACGGGCAGATAAATGTGCGGCTGCATCGGGATGGTTCGGTTGTTGACCAGTAGGGCATGGGCTAACAAGATGATGTGAGGGTTGAATGGGAATAGAGTTACGCCACATTGGAGAGGATGAATTCAAACCGCTAGTCAGGGCTGTCGGGCTTGGCTTCGGGATGCAAGTGGATGAAGACACGGTTGCCGCCTTGAGCCGACCGCTTAGGCTGGGCAGAACGATTGCCGCGCTGGATGATGGCGAAATCGTGGGCGGCGCTACCGTCTTTTCGCTCGATATGAACACACCCGAAGGCAGAAGCGCGCCTACCGCCGTTGTATCCAATGTGGCCGTTCTGCCTACGCACCGCAGGCGCGGCATTCTGACACGGATGATGGACTGCCATCTGCGAGAGGCTCATGAGCGAGGGGAAGTCGCCGCTATACTGGGAGCGTCCGAGAGCATTATCTATGGACGGTTCGGCTACGGCGTCGCGGCGCAGCACGAACGCTGGAGCATAGGTAGAGAACACACTGCGCTGGAGTTTTCGCCGTCCGCGCCGGGGCGTCTGCGGTTCATAGAAAAGGATGCGGCACTCGATGTGCTGCTTGATGTCGCGGCGCGGGCGTGCGCCGACAGGCCCGGCTTTGTCCCGCTCCACGCCGACCACACCAGTGAGTTCATGGCGGACTTGGAGCATGACAGACGCGGCGCAAGCGCTTTGCAATTCGTGGTCTTTGAGGAAGACGGGAGGGCCAACGGCCATGTCATCTATCGTCTGGACGGCGAGACCGTACTGGTCATTGACCTGATGGCGACGACCGATGCCGCCTACGCCGCTCTGTGGCGGTTCTGCTTCGGCATAGACCTGAGAACGCAGATAGAGGCGCAAGACCGCCCGGTGGACGATGCGCTGCCATGGATGCTTGCCGACCCGCGCCGCTTGGAGCGCGTGCCTTATGATGGCATGTGGCTGCGGATGTTGGATGTTCGCAAGGCGCTGGAGGCGCGAGATTTTGCGGCAAACGGGAGATTGGTGTTGGAGGTTCTGGACGAATTCTGCCCTTGGAACGCCGGTCGCTATGAACTTGAGGCGGGCCTTGGTGGTGCACGCTGCGAACCCACGACGGCCGTGCCTAATATCACGCTGCCGGCGTCGTCGCTGGCGTCCATCTACCTGGGCGGCGTGGAACTCAGCACTCTGGTTCGCGCTTCCCGCGCCGAGGTAGATTCGCCTGAAACGATGTATCTTGCGGACGCCATGTTCCGCGCGCGACTGAAACCATGGTGGCCTCACGGACTTTGACGCTTGAATTTCGGCTAAATCATCCATCGACTTAACGACAAAGCGAGGCATTACCATGACGACAACTATATCGAGTATTGTTGGTAGCGGAGCGCAGGGATACACGGGTGACGGCGGTCCCGCAACTCTTGCGACGATGGACAATCCGTTCCATGTGGAGTTCGATCCGTCGTGCCGATGGCTGTATATCGCGGACTGCTTCAACTACGCGATTCGCAGACTGGATATGCAGTCCGGCGAGCTGTCGACATTCGCAGGCACGGGTGAATCGGGGCATACGGGCGATGGCGGGGCCGCGGTCGAAGCGAAGATTGATGAGATATACGCTATACAGGTGGACGACAATGGCGATGTGTATATCTTGCAGCGATTCAATCCCGCTATTCGCAAGATTGACATCGCAACCGGCACCATCAGCACGGTGGCGGGCGACACTACGGTGGGCTATGGCGGCGACGGTGGGCCTGCGAATCAGGCGCAAATGAGGGAGCCGAACGACTGCATTCTGGACGGCAAGGGCGGCTTGTTGATTGCGGATATACAAGACCAGCGCATACGGCGGCTGGACATTGCAAGCGGCATGATGAGCACATTTGCTGGGACGGGCGAGAAGGAGCATACCGGAGACGGTGGGAAGGCGAGCGAGGCAGGTATCTTCGGGGCGCGGGCGGTGTGCGTGGACGGCAATGGCAATACCTATATGTGCGAGCGAGAGGGCAACACCCTTCGGCGCATCGATGCTGTGGGCATCATCGCGACTGTTGCGGGCACAGGCGCACAGGGCTATACAGGTGACGGCGGGCCCGCGATTGAGTGCGAATTCAATGGGCCGAAGGCGATACGCTGCGATGGGGACGGAAATGTGATCATCGTGGATACGGAAAACCACGCGATACGCAAGTATGATTCTGGGAGCGGCATCATAACGACGGTTGCGGGAGGACACGAGGGGCCGGACGGGGATGGCGGTTCTGCGATTGGAGCAGGGCTTGCGCGACCTCATGGCGTGGTGGTTGATGGTGAGGGCGCGATGTATATCGCGGACAGCGAGAACCATCGTATTAGGTTGGTGCGCTGACAGGGGCTGACATCGGTGTAAGGAATGGGCAGGATATCTACACCAAGAATATCCTGCCCATCTCTGTTTAGTTACGCGATTATTGCCCTTTCAAGTTCGGCTTCGTCGAATTCTAAGCCGAATCCGGGCCGGTCAGGCAATTTGATGACGCCGTTTTCCGGGATGATGGGATCAACGAACAGCGAGGCTACGCGCTCGGCGGGGCCCGTGAACTCTTCGGAGAACTCGTGGGGGCGCACTGCGTTAGTTACGGTGCTGTATGCGTGAAGACTTGCCACGGAGTTGACGCCGACGTTGGGGCTGTGCGGCATGATGACCTTGTTGTCGGAGACTGCCATCTCATAGACCCTGACAATTTCGGACAGGCCGCCTACATTTAGGATGTCAGGCTGAAGGATGTCAGGGTTGGACAGGTCGATCAGGTCCCGGAAGCGCCATGCGG
The DNA here is from genome assembly GCA_965225795.1 of Dehalococcoidia bacterium. Taxonomy (GTDB): domain Bacteria; phylum Chloroflexota; class Dehalococcoidia; order Lucifugimonadales; family JADFKI01; genus Bin90. The sequence goes on from OZ245324.1 coordinate 386,077, forward strand.
ATGTTTCCTGCTCGCCAGTCGATATGGCGCAGTCTAGGGCCTCCACTACTTGGCGCAAGCCGCGCAGGTCGTACTGGGGCAGCGGCTCCTCGAAGTGGGCTACGCCAAGTTCTTCCAGCTTCCTGCCCTGCTGAATCGCCGTGGGAACAGAGTAGCCGTTGTTGGCATCGAAGCCGACTGGCACGTCGTCAGGCAGCCACTCGCGGACGGCCCTGAATATCTCAAAGTCGTTTCTGGGGTTGCTGTCCTGCCGGTAGTCGCGCCAGTCCATTCGAATCTTGAAGGCGCGGAAGCCTTTCTCGTAGCCTTCCTGCACCTCTTCGAGCATTTCGCCGGGAGACTTGCGCCAGCCGTTGCCGCGGCTCCAGTAGAGGGGGATCTCGGTGCGGTGCGCCCCGCCGAGCATGGCATAGACCGGCAGCCCTGCTGCCTTGCCCATAATGTCCCAGCAGCAGATGTCGATCGCGCCCGCAATTTGAGGCGGGATGCGAGTAGCCTGCTGACCTGTGCCGAGAGAGAGCTTCTCCCAGATCTGGCGGGGCTGTAAGGGGTTTTCTCCGACTAGCAGGGGCTTAATCATGCTGTCGAGGTATGCCCTAAATACGTCGAGTCCACGTGAGCCTTCGGCGATGCCGGTAATGCCTTCGTCAGTATAGACGCGCACTATGAGGCGTCCGCCCGCGCCCACGAAGGCGTCGTTGCCCTCGCTCATAAAGCTGCGGAGCTGGTTGACTTTGATATCGGTGATTTTCATGCTGCACCTCTTTGGGGTTTGTCAGTAACTCAGTTGACCATTGGGTCGGTGCTGACTATATGAGGGAAAATGGATGTTGTCAATTGCACGGCTATCTGCCGAGTTCCTTCAATGTGCTGAGGGCGCCTTCGACGACCCAGGGTCCGTCGCCGCCTGCCGTGAGGAACAGCCCGCCCTGCTCGGCGCGGCGCAATGCCTCCGATGCGCTGGGCGTGTAGATGCCGGGTATCTTGCCTGCGCGCTTGGTTGCCTCGAATATCTGCACAATTAGGTCGTCGTGCGCCTGCCAGCCCGCCGGGTCCGACAGGTCCACCCCCATGGAGTAACTGAGGTCGCCGGGGCCAACCCAGCAACCGTCTATGCCCTCGACTGAGAGGATTCCCTCTGCGACTGCGGCGGCTTCGACCGTTTCAATCTGCACCGCGAGGAATATCTCGTCATTTGCCCATTGCATATAATCGCCGCCGAGGAAGCCGGTGCCGAACGCTCCAGCTGAACGCCCGCCAATCGGCAGGTAGCGCACTGCTTCCGCTGCTGCTTCCGCCTCTTCGACAGAGTTGACCATCGGCACAACGATGCCCATAGCGCCACGGTCGAGCAGCCTGCCAATTGCGCCAAACTCATTGCGACGGACGCGCGCCATCGGCATTGCCACGCCGAGCGCGATGCTTCGGAAGGCGGACATAGAAGAGTTGTCGTCCCATGCGCCATGCTGGTTATCGACGAGAATGAAGTCGAAACCTAGCGGGGACAGTAGTTCAGCGGAAAGTGACGAGCCAAGATTGACTTCCGCGCCGAATGCCGGCTTGCCTTCGAGCATGCGTTGCTTTGCGGTGTTGATTGCCATTAGTGTTCTCCCTAAACTCTTTTAGTAGTGTCTATTCTGTTAGTCTCAAGTGCTGTTGAAGTAAGGGAATAACCTGGTCCGGCTTCTCGATGTGAGGCAGATGACCAGCGCCCGCGATGACTTCGAGGCGCGCGTTGGGCATTGCTTCTGCGATTCGTTCGCCCGCGTTGGTGGGGATAATTCGGTCGTCCTCGCCCCAGATGACGAGAGTGGGAACTTCAACGCGTGGCAGCAAGTGTATGAGGCTCGGGTCGTGCATGTACGGCTTCCAGCATAGGCGAGTTGTCATCTCACGCCCGCGAAGTCGGACGAAGGGGTCTTCAGGCTCTGACGCGGTGGCGAGCAGATCTGGGTCGGCTATTGCGATGCTTGTCGTCTGCTCGTCGCCGAGCAGGAAGATGTCCGCAATCTCGCCCTCGCTTGGGCGCACGCCCGCGGTGTCGATGAGCGTAAGGCTGTCCAGCGCTTGTGGGCACATCACTGCCATTTCCGCCGCAATCCAGCCGCCCATGAAGCCGCCTATCAGATGCACTTCATCAAGCCCAAGCTCCTGGAGCATCCACAGGTAGAAGCGCGCGAGGTCGGATATGCTTTCAAGCCAGTCGGGGCGGTCGGAGGCTCCGAAGCCGGGATGTGTTGGGGCGTACACGGAGGCGGACTGAGATAGGGCATCGAGGTACGGTAGCATTCCAAGGTTGCCCTCTATGCTGTGCAGTGAGAATACGGTGGCGCCTTCTCCTTGCTTGTGAAGATGAATCTTCGCGCCCGCGACTTCTATGTGGTTTTCTTGCGAGTTGCTATCGGCTGGCATATTGTCCTCATCAGGTATTGGGCTATGTTCCTGGAAGTTTCTGGCATTGCCGTTTAGGGAGCGACGTCGAAGGGGCCGGGAAGTTCGAGTTCCTTGCCCAGTTCGCGGAGCGCGGGCAGCACCTCATCTTTCATCAGGCGCAAGCATCGCATGGTGTCCTCGTGGCTGATGCTGCCGTCGTTCGTCCATACGGCGAGGATGCCGGGGCGAACTACAGATAACACCTCGCGGAGCTTCTTGATGACAGTGTCTGGGCTGCCGACGACGATGCGGTTGAGTTGCACAACGCGGTCATAGCCTGCGTTGTCCACGCCGCCCACGAGCCTATCCGGGCGCAGGTTGATATTGGCGAGCCTTCTGCGTCCCTCGATGGAGCTGTATCCCGGTGGATTCATGTACTCCATCGGCATGGGTACGCGCCCGACGCCCGCGTTGCCGGACAAGAAGCCTTTGCCGACTTCGTAAGCCTTCTCGTCGGTGTCCTGCACATGCACGCGGAATAGATAGCCGAAGTTCTGCGGGCCCGGCTCATAGCCGACTTCGTTCGCTGCATCAGCATAAATGCGCTTGGCGTCTCCCACGACATCAGGGTCGGCTTCGAGGAAAACATAGGGATAGTGACGCTGCGCCGCCCAAATCATGGTTTCGGGGCTTGCGCTGCCTGGAACCCATACAGGAGGGTGCGGCTCTTGCAGCGGGCGCACGAATGGATTGACCACGCGGAACTCGTAGTGCTTGCCCTCCCAGCGAAAGGGGCCGGGCGTAGTCCAAGTCTTGATGATGAGATCGTGGGCTTCCTGGAAGCGGTCGCGGTTGTAAACAGGGTTGGTGTTCGTCGCCCAAGATTCGACGCCTGTGCCGCGAACGAAACCTGACACGAGCCTGCCGCGAGAGATAAGGTCAATCTCCGCGAGTTCCTCCGCCATACGGATAGGGTTTTCCTGAATGGGCAGGGGGTTGCCGAGCAGGACTATCTTGGGTTTCTTGGTTATGCGGGCGAGGATTGCGGCTTCCAGGTTCATTGCAGCGCCCATACAAGTCGGCGTGTTGTGGTGCTCGTTGAGCATCAAGCCGTCGAAGCCCACCTCTTCGCTGTACTCGTACTCGTCGAGGTAGTAGTTGTACATATGGGATGCCTTGGCGGTATCGAAGTGCGAGTTGGGGAAGGTGAGTCTGACGGCGCTGCGGTAGCTGTTGCGCACGTCCTCTTCTGTGTAGTGGTAATAGGCGCGCTCGGTGAATCGCATTAGGAACATCGTCAGCCCTCCTCAGTGCGGCGTCGAATGAAGCAGTTGCAAATATGCCCCGTAAGACTAGGCGCAATGAGTCAATCTGACAAGGGGGTAGCCGCAATTATTACCAAGTAGCCGCAGCTATCGCAATAGGGAGTGGGAATAGACGTCAGTGAGAGGTAAGGGACTTATGTGGAGGGGAAGTGACTCGCCTCGGACTTGAACCGAGAACCTACTGATTAAGAGTCAGTTGCTCTGCCAAATTGAGCTAGCGAGCCGCACCAGTACAGGCGGTCGGCGCTGTGAGTGCCTTGAATACGCGCGACGCTAGATTATTCTAGCCCTGCGGTGCGAACTGCGTCAAGGTTAATTGACGATGAACAGGGCGTGTGCTATATTCTTCCGTGAAAGGCATTCGTGAAAAGATGCACATTCTCGTGTGTTGATTGGCGTAGGTTGCGAAACCCCTTCGCGATTGTGCAAAAGAAGGACGCTTAGGTAAGGCGAATTGGCGTCAATGGTCCAGACTAGAAAATCTGGGGACAGGATCGGCCTTATCTTTCGTGTGCTGGCTGTTGCCTCCCTAGTGGCGGCGTTTGCTCAAGTGACACTTGGCGGCATCGTGCGGGTAACAGGGTCTGGGCTTGGCTGCCCGGACTGGCCGCTGTGCCATGGACAGCTCATACCGCCATTTGAGTTTGCGACACTCATTGAGTACAGCCACAGGCTTTCGGCATCAGTGCTGGGCGTGCTGGTAATTGGCACTACCATCGTGGTTATGATGCGCTATCGACCCAACAAATGGGGCAAGAATTCAGTCTTGACGGCGCTGGCTCTCGTAATTGTCGCCGCCATTCTGGGAGGCGCGACAGTTCTTACCGAACTCGCCTGGTGGCTACGGCTACTCCATCTGGGAATAGCGGAGGGCGTAGTCGCGGCTCTGATTATCGCTGTCGTGGTTAGCTGGCGGGTGAGCGGAAATACGACCGACAACGTTGCAGCGAGCGAAAACGGCGGTTTGAGCAAGTGGACCATTGCGGCGCTGGTTGGGGTCTTCCTGCTGATCTTGTCTGGCTCGTACATCGTGGGCGCGGGGTATGGATCGTCGTGCGGCACCTGGCCGTTGTGCAGGGGCAGCCTGTTCCCCGAGGGTAGGCCGTATATTGAGCACATGGCGCATAGATATTTCGCTGCTATTGTGGGAGTTCTGGTGATCGCGGCTGCATATTCGGCATGGAAAAGCCCCAGGCTTCCCAGCGTTGGCAGAACCGGATTGCTGCTTCTCGTGGTGTTTGCAGCACAGATTTTGGTCGGCGCGTTGACGGTGTGGCTGGGCTTTACTGCGGAGATTAAGGCTATTCACCTTAGCATGGCGACATTGGTGTGGATTGCGCTTGTGTTCGTGGCTGCGTTATCTTATGTGCCGCAGAGATTTGCGGACACCGATGCTGTATTGGGGCATAGAGAATCCGCGGCGGTGGACGGCATGAATGCAGGCGGCTTGAAGGGAAGGGCTTGAGGTCTTGACTACCCAGACGACTCAGCAGGTCGCTGCCCCGTCCCAAAGCATCATCAGAGCTTATGTGGCGCTAACGAAGCCGCGCATCATAGTGCTGCTGCTGTTCACGGCGCTTGGGGGCATGTTCCTCGCCGCTCAGGGAACTCCTAATGTATTGGTAATGGTCGTGGTGCTGGTGGCTGGCACTCTGGCGTCAGCGGGGGCAAATGCGCTGAACCAGTGGTTCGACCGCGACATTGACGAAGCGATGAGCCGCACTCGCAAGCGTCCTGTGGTCGTGGGTACGATTCCGAACAGCCACGCCATTGCTTTTGGCATATGTACCAACATTGTCGCCTTCGCAATGCTGACTTCAATGGTTAATCTATTGAGCGCGGTTTTGACGCTGTTCGCCACGTTGTTCTATGTGCTCGTGTACACGATGGCTTTGAAGCGCACATCGACGCAGAACATCGTGATAGGCGGCGCGGCGGGGGCGATCCCGCCCGCCGTGGGATGGGTCGCCGTTACAGGCTCGCTCGACCTGCCGGCAATATACCTGTTTGCTATCGTCTTCTTCTGGACGCCGCCGCACTTCTGGGCGCTTTCGCTGCTGTTGAAGGATGACTACGCAAGCGCGAAAGTGCCGATGCTGCCGGTTGTCGCGGGCGTGGATGTCACGAAGAAGTCCATACTGTTGTACACGCTTCTGATGCTGGCGCTGACGACCATGTTTGCTCTGACGGGCGCTGTTGGATCGGTGTATCTGGTGAGTTCCGTCGTGCTTGGCGTGCTGTTCATATATTATGCGTGGCGGCTGTTGCGGCGTCCCGATATTGAAGGAGCAAAGCCACTATACCTGTATTCACTCTTATATCTGGCTCTGCTCTTTTTGGCGATAATCGCGGACAGCTTTTTCAAGGTGGGCTGGTACTCCTGGATATAGCCGGAATGACAGATTGAGCGTGTATAATCTTGACTGAGTTTAACTGCTCTGATAGATTTCTTACTCGGTGCGCCGATGAAAGCTAGGAGCATTGAGGGCGTGCGGTATTGGCACAGATCAGACGATGAACGGTAAGTCGAAACGAGTTGAATCAGGCAACTAACGAGAGGGCACAAGTTACGATATGCTGAAAAGCGCAGTGAGCTTGAAAAGATTACTGAGCGCGGCGCTGCTGGGTGCGCTGGCCGCTCTGCTTACGGGCTGTAATGTAGTTACGCCTGATCATTCTCAATCCACTTTCGACACGTTGGGCCCGGTCGCTGAGAACCAGTTGTTTATATTCTGGGTTATTTTCTGGGCTGGGTTGGTGGTATTCATCGCGGTCGAAGGCGCGCTGCTATACATGGTTTTCAAGTTCAAGCGCAGGGATGACCTCGATCCAAAGCAGACGCACGGCAATACGCGCATTGAGATTGCCTGGACGATAGCGCCGGTAATTGTGCTCGTAGTGGCAGCGGTTCCGACGATACAGGGCATCTTCTACGCCGACGCGGGCAGATTCGTGGACAGTAACGGACAGTCAAATGAACTGCTGGTAGATGTTATCGGCCACCAGTGGTGGTTCGAGTTCCGATACGCGAATCCTAATAATCCCGAAGAGCAAATTGCTGTCGCAAACGAGCTATACGTCCCTGTCGGCGAGCCCGTGGTATTTCTCCTGGATTCCGTGGATGTTATCCATAGCTTTTGGGTGCCCAAACTCGCGGGCAAGGTCGATATGATACCGAATAACGACAACAAGATGTGGTTCCAAGCGTATGCGCCGGGCGAGTTCTACGGCCAGTGTGCTGAGTTCTGCGGTGTGTCTCATGCAAATATGCGGTTCAAGGTTGTCGCGGTGCCGCGTCCTGAGTTCGACGCATGGCTGCAGCATCAGGCGTCGGCCGCTCCGCTACCTTCCGATCCGCTGGTGGCGGAGGGTAAGAACCTCTTCCGGGAAGCGGGCTGTTCGGGCTGCCATGCCGAGAGCAGTATCATTAAGTTGCGTCTGGATGGCGGCAGGAGACCCGGCAGGACAGGACCTAACTTGACACATATCGCTTCGCGGCTGAACCACTTGGGCATTTACCGCAATTCTGATATACCATTTGAGGATCATGCCAGTGGCGGCCGTCAACTGTATGTGAATGTGGACGGAATACCACAGAGACTGGATGGACAGCCGTTCGTCAGCGAAGCCCTGTTGCAGAACAACCTTAAGACTTGGATATCGGATCCGGAGGCGCTGAAGCCGGGCAACCTCATGGCAAGAGATGGAGAGCCGTACATAGATCCTGCCAACGAGCTGACGGAGCGGGAGATTGACGCCCTTGTGGCATATCTGCTAACTCTGAAATAGATAGCAATCGCATTTGAAGCCAATTTGAAATTTGGCGCAGCAATCCTGATTAACGGAGCAACATGGGAGGCGAGGGATGACGACACTAGCGTTCCCCATACCCAGGCCAACACACCCAACAGGAATCTGGAACTGGATAACGACTATCGACCACAAGAAGATAGGCATATTATACGGCGTTACTGCTTTCATATTGTTCCTGAGCGGCGGCATCGAGGCTTTGTTGATGCGTATTCAGCTGGCCGGGCCTGAACAGGATATCGTCAGTGCCGAGGTGTTCAATCAGCTGTTCACAATGCACGGCACGACGATGATTTTCCTGGCGATAATGCCGTTGAGCGCTGCCTTCTTTAATTTCGTTATACCGCTTCAGATTGGCGCGAGAGATGTGGCATTCCCGCGTCTCAACGCCTTCAGCTACTGGACATTCCTGGCGGGTGCGATCATCTTGAAGATAAGCTGGTTCACGGGCGGCGCGACAAACGCAGGCTGGTTCGGTTATGCGCCGCTAACTAGCGTGCAGCAGAACCCGGGCACAGGGATAGACTTCTGGATAGTCAGCTTGCAGGTGCTGGGCATCGCGTCCCTTGCCGCGTCTTTCAACTTCCTCGTAACTATTATCAACATGCGGGCGCCGGGGATGTCCTTTATGCGCCTTCCCTTGTTCACATGGATGACCTTCATAACGAACATTCTGATAGTGCTGGCATTTCCGGTTATCACGGTCGCTCTAATCGAGCTCTACTTCGATCGTAGCTTTGGCATGAACTTCTTTAATACCGCCAGAGGCGGTGACCCGGTGCTGTGGCAGCATCTCTTCTGGGTGTTCGGACATCCTGAGGTGTACATTCTGATACTGCCCGCTATGGGTATTGTCTCCGAGATACTGCCCACATTCTCCAAGAAGCCGCTGTTCGGCTATCCGGCGATTGTACTGGCGGGCGCCATCATCGCGTTCATGGGTTGGATGGTCTGGAGCCACCACATGTTTACGGTGGGTCTTGGTCCAATCCCGATTACGGTGTTCACGATAACGACTATGGCGATTGCCGTGCCGACGGGCATAAAGGTGTTCAACTGGATGGGCACAATGTGGGGTGGGGCGATGGACTTCAGGACGCCCATGTTATATGCCGTGGGCTTCGTCGCCATGTTCACGATCGGCGGCATCAGTGGCGTCATGCACTCTTCGGCGTCGTCGGACGCACAGCAGCAGGACACCTACTTCATCGTGGCGCATATTCACTATGTGCTGTTCGGTGGCGCGATATTCGCGATATTCGGTGGCATATACTACTGGTTCCCCAAGATAACGGGGCGTATGTACAACGAGGTTCTAGGGAAGCTCAACTTCTGGCTTGTTTTCGCAGGTTTTAACATAGCCTTCTTTCCTCAGCACTTCCTCGGGTTGGACGGGATGCCGAGGCGCATCTATACCTACGATGCGGGCATGGGTTGGAACCTTTGGAATGGTGTTTCCACCTTGGGAGCGATTGTTATGGCAGTGGGCATCTTAGTTATGATGCACAACCTTGCCAGAAGCTGGCGTAAGGGCGAACTTGCAGGAGGCGATCCGTGGGACGCCAGGACTCTTGAGTGGTCTATTCCATCGCCGCCGCCCGAGTACAACTTCGCAGAAATTCCGACTGTATATGACAGAGACGACTGGTGGGCGCGCAAACGCCGCGAGGTCCGGCGGGCTGTTCCCGTAGCAGGTGGATCGGGCTACGATGAAGGGCATGGCATCCATCTGCCTCAGCCATCCTACTGGCCGATTATTGTGTCGATTGGCATCCTGATAGGCGGCTTCGGCCTGGTCTATCCGGTCGGCTACTATGCGATTTCTATCGTTGGCGTACTCATTGGAATGATTGGCGTGTATTCATGGTCTTTCGAGCCTGTTAACGACCCTGAAGACGGCGAGCAAGCGGCTCACTAACACCGGAGGCTATTTTAAGTGGCACAAGCAACCGCACACCACGGAGAACACGAGCCGACTACGACCGGCCTGAACCACAGGAAAGTCCTCATGTGGGCATTCCTGGGGTCGGACTGCATGTTCTTCGGCTCGCTCATGGCGACATATCTGGTGTACAAGAATCGCAGCATTGCGGGGCCCCTTCCGGAGGATGTGTTCAGCATCCCCGTTACCACCGTCAGTACCTTCGTGCTGCTTATGAGCAGCATGAGCATGGTGCTGGCATATGCGGCGCTTACACGCAACAGCATGAAGGCATTCCGCATCTGGATGGCCTCGACCGCCATCCTCGGAATGACATTCATCGCGTTCCAGGTGTTTGAGTTCAGGACGTTCGCCAACTACGAGTACGTGGTGAATTGCGCCGATGTCGGTGTTGTAGAGATGACCCTTGTGGAGCAGCAAGTCGCCAAAAAGTGCGGTACGCCTGACGAGCACGAAGGAAAAGTTGAAGAGGTCGTTGGACTTACGCCGCGCACCAATCTATTCGGCTCCACTTTCTTCACTCTGACGGGCTTCCACGGCGCTCACGTAACGCTGGGCATAATATGGCTGCTATCCCTTTTCTTCCTGTCATTCAAAAAGGGCGGCATAACGCCGGAGAAGAATCTGGATGTTGACCTAGCCGCTCTTTACTGGCACTTCGTCGATATCGTCTGGATCGTAATTTTCACAGTCGTGTACCTGTTCGGAGTTTTCCCCGGGTTCTAGATGCCCGGCAAATACCCTGGCAATCATAGAGGAAATATATGAGTCAAGAACACCAGGTTGCAGGAGAGCATTCCGCGGAAGTCCATACAGGACATCCGACGCCGCTCACATACGTCAAGGTTGCAATAACCTTGTCGGCGCTTACCGCTGCCGAATTCGGGATTTTCTACATCAGTTGGATAGGACACGCTATCATACCTATCCTTACTCTGCTGTCTGCCGCGAAGTTTGTGCTTGTGGCGATGTTCTACATGCATCTGAGGTACGACAGGGTAGCGATAGGCATATTCGGCAAAAATGTTCCTATCTTCTCGTTGTTGTTCGTCGCAGGGCTTGTGGTGGCTTCCGGAGTTGTGTTCGCGCTTATGGGCCTGCTCGCATTCTTTACGGGTGGCAAATAGCCAGCGCGAAATGAGGAGCAGTTTTCTATCCAGGGCGATTTCTCACATGATTGGATGAAGAAGCTCTCGGAGCACCTTAAAAATGCTAGGAGCATAACTTGAATGAGTTTGCGGGGTCGCTCTGGCTTCAATGGGAGGTACATTGGGATGCGATGGCAGGGCTTGCGCTGCTCTTGGGAGTGTATCTCGTCGGCGTAGGGCCTCTGCGGGAAAGGTACAAACTTGCTGACCATGCGGACCCGCGCCAGCTGGCGACTTTCTGCGCAGGGATAGTCGTAATCTTCTTTGCGCTTGCGTCGCCGCTCCATGTCTTGAGCGAGCGATTTCTGTTCAGCATGCACATGTCGCAGCATGTACTTCTGACGCTGATTGCCCCGCCACTGCTGGTGCTGGGCACACCTGACTGGCTAATGAGGCCGCTGCTGCGCCCGAACTGGTCGTTCCGCGTGGCGCGGGTATTGACCCATCCGGTTACAGCGTTCGGGGCGTTCAATGTGGTATTTTCGGTTTGGCATATTCCAGCGTTGTACAACACTTCGCTGAATAACGAGGCCGTACACGCATTAGAGCACGTGATGATGGTAGGGACGGCAGTTTTGATGTGGTGGCCACTGACGAGCAATCTGCCGGAGCTACCGCGCCTGGACTACCCTTTTCAGATGGGCTACATCTTTATACTCTCGATAGCGCAGATAATCGTATTTGCTATAATAACTTTTGCCAAGGAGCCGCTTTACGACTTCTATGTGCAGGCTCCCAGGATATGGAGTCTCTCGCCTCTGCTGGATCAGCAGCTGGGCGGAATAATCATGAAAGTTGGTAGCGGAATCTACTTCCTCATCTTGCTGATTGTCATTTTCTATAAATGGTTCAACCAGGAAGAGGCAGTACGCAAGTTGGATTCAGAAGAACAATATGGCAATAAAGACGACGGTTGGGCCGATGGGCCCGGATTGGAGGACAGTTACAGATGATGCAGCGGTTTATGATGGCAGTTCTATTTCCACTGCTGGCTATGGTTGTTATCGTCGCATTCGCGGGTTCGCTCGGTGTGTTCTTTATGTACCTTGAACACGTGATGCACAACGAGTGGGGTGTCATTGTCCTGGGTATGGCGCTAGTGGTCTTTGTTCCGGTCGCAGCATTCTTGGCGCAGAATGCGGTGGAGAAGTAACCGCGCTCGTCAAGAGTAACCATTCTCGTGAACGGAGTTGCTGTCGGCTCCCACATCACAACTGCGCCGGAGCGCACGCAACGTCGCGCCCCACACCTCACATACTCATTCCCATTCCCGCTCATCGGCGTATTCACACTAAATGCATGAACGGGACTTCCTTTTGACCTGCAGACTACTTGCCGTAAGCTTCGCTGTTTTCGCGCTGCTGTTGCTAATGGCGTGTTCTGCCGCGCCAACGCGCGATGACTTCAAGGGTACCGCTCTCACCAACGAAATGCAGGCAGCAGATTTCGAACTGACGGACCAGTTCGGCGAGATGCGCTCACTGAGGGAAGATTTCGCCGGTAAGGTAGTGGTGCTCACATTTCTATACACCAGGTGCCCAGATGTGTGCCCGATTGTGGCGAATCACGCGCGCGATATTTCATCGCTGCTTGAGGAAGATTCTTCGGACACCGCTATAGTCGTGATCAGCGTTGATCCAGTGGGGGATACCGTGGATTCTGCTTTCGCGTACTCGGAGCGCTGGCAGATGAGTGATGCCTGGACTTATCTTGTAGGGAGTGAGGATTCGCTGAGTCCGGTGTGGAAGGCGTACTACATCGACCCTTATGTTCATGGGCCGGGTAGCTCTGACAACGTGAAGGAGGCTGGGACCGCACCCAAGTCTCAGGGTGGCGGAGTCAGCGCGCTTGTTGAGCAGAGCGGGCGCGTCATACACTCAGCGCCCATATACGTCATTGATGCGAAAGGCGTCATGCGTTCCGCGTTCACGTTGCCCTTGGAGGCGCAGGACGTGGTGCACGATGTCAGGTTGGTTGGCGGCTAGAGCAGGGCAAACTGAATACGGGACACGCCTCTAGGCCGGTTCCAACTGAGCCTTTGCCTGTTCAGCAATCTTGGTGAATGCTTCCGGGTCGCGGATAGCAATGTCTGCGAGCATCTTGCGGTTAATCTCGATGCCTGCGAGCTTCAGCCCATGTATGAGCTGGCTGTAAGTAGTGCCGTTGGCGCGGGCGGCCGCATTTATGCGGATGTTCCACAGCCTGCGCATATCGCCCTTCTTCTCTTTGCGGTGGGCGTAAGAGTAGGCGAGCGCGTGGATCAGCGACTCGTGTGCGCGGCGATACAGTGTGTGGCGGACGCCTTGATGCCCCTTGGTTGCCTTGAGTAGTTTCTTATGTCGGCGGCGCTTATTTGTGCCGCGCTTTATCCTGGTCACTTGAATCAGACTCCTTTGAACATACGAACCAGGCGACTGATGTAGCGCCTGGTTCGTTAATTATATCTATTTTCGTGGGAAAATGCAGCCTTTTTTGACGAGGCTATGCGACTCCGTACGGCAGCAACTTCCTGATGCGCGGCGCATCCGCGGGACTAACGTCGATCTTGCCATTGTACTGACGCTTGACCTTACTAGACTTTTTGCGGCGCAAGTGGCTGCGGTGCCCCTTCATACGCACGAGCTTTCCTGTCGAAGTGACGCGGAATCTTGCTCGCGCGCCCTTGTGAGTCTTAAGTTTGGGCAACTTCCTTCTCCTGTGTTGATTCTGTCTCCTGTGTTGACTCTGAGGCTTTTTCCAGGCTGGGGTTGGGCACGAGTGTCATCGCCAGGAAGCGTCCCTCGAACGCTGGTGGTCGTTCCAGGAGGGCTTCGTCAACCAAGTCATTTGCGACCGTGCGGAGCAGCTGCATACCCAAATCCGGATGGGCGATTTCTCTCCCGCGGAACATCACGGACACTTTGACTTTTGCTCCGCTGCCAAGTAGCCGCTTGACCATGCGGGTTTTCGCCGCGAGGTCGTGCTGGCCGATGCGAGTCTTCATACGTACTTCCCGCTGCTCTTGCATTGCCTTGGATTTGCGAGCCTTACGAGCTTCACGTTCCTTACGGGTGTTGTCGTACTTAAACTTTCCGTAATCCATTATGCGGCATACAGGGGGCCTTGCTGTGGGCGCGACCTCTACCAAGTCCAGACCCCGATCGTCGGCAATTGCAATTGCATCGCGCGTCTGCAGGAGGCCTAGCTGCTCGCCGTGATCGTCCACAAGCCGTACTTCTGGCACTCGGATACGATGATTGACTCTATACTCTCTTGGGGGGATGCTGCTCACCTCATCATTTTGAATTTAGCCTTTTACGGCATATTATTGCATGAATATAGCACAAGGCTCTTAATCAAGCAACAGTCCCGGGGGCGTTGCGGATGGTGAATATGCGATGGAATTGTAAATCTGCAAGCACAGGATGCACGGATATACTATGCTGCTGTGTCGCGTGAAAGGTGATCTCAGATTTCCTGTGGTATTCCACTGAGTTGATGCTGCTTCAGTGTCGCAGATGGTCGCTGTAACCGAACACAAAAGCAGAAGAGCTTGGGACAAACTATCCCAAGCTCTTCGCGGTTGAAACTAGTATTTTAGATCGTGTCCGAAGATTCAGTCACTCTTTCCTGTTGTGACTTTGTCTTCTTCCGTTTCTTCGGCCTCAAGGCTGGACTCCTGGCTCTGACGGAACTGCTTCACCGCCTTGCCGACGGCCTGCCCGACCTGAGGCAGTTTGCCTACGCCGAAAATCAGCATGACGATCACGAGGATAAGTATCAGTTCTAAAGGTCCAATCCCTCTTGCGAACGGCACGTCAGTCCTCCATATATGTCCAATACTAAACTACTTGCAAATCATTAGATTGATGATAGCCGTCAGCACGGCTGACGTCAACATAATACTCATCCTGTGCCATCAGATGCTGATTTGCATTCCGAACCGATGCTGCCGCCTTCAGACTATCGGGCGAGGAAAAACAGTCGATGCCTACATGATGTATTCACGTACAAGTAGGGAGTTATGGAGGGGACAGACTTAAAAAGACGTTGACGGCAACTGGCATGTCTGCCGCTTCCTTGATTGTGACCGGCAGGGCAGGTGAGAGCTCGGTAAGCAGGGGATTCAACTCCGTAGTTTCTATGGCATGCACATCATGGATTAGATAGGACTTCAGGTAAGTGGGCGATCTGACCGTTTTGCTTGGCTTTAGTGTATAAATATACACACACTTATGCAATGGCTATAAGGTATAATTAATGTAGGTGGCCCGTAGCCGGGAGATTATCCGCAGTATGCTGGGAGGTAGAGGATGATGGAAGCTGATGATCTGAGGAGAGTGAATGAGTCATTACGAAGTCGTCTGTTCGAACTTAGCGAAGCGAGTCGGCGCATCAATGAGAGCCTGGAAATTGATAGTGTCCTTCAACTAGCGATTGATGGCGCCTGTATGCTGACCGGCGCGGGATATGGGTCGATCACGTTGCTGAATATTGAGGGGCAACTTCAGGACATTGTCACTTCGGGATTGTCTCCTGAAGAACACCAGCAGTTATTGGCGATGCCGAACGGACAGGCCTTGCGGGAGCACTTCAACAGTATTCCCGGACCACTGAGGATTTGTGATCTCGCCAGCTACCTGATGTTGGAGGGTCTGCCTGAGTTTCAGTTGCCCGTGGAAGTGGGTTCTTGTCTTGCAGTGCCAATCCTCGACCTACGGGAGGCGCTAGGCAACATAGTCCTAACCAAGAGGACAGATGGCGGCGAGTTTACTCCTGAAGACGAGGAGATACTGGTGCTGTTCGCGTCTCAAGCGGCTACTGCCATTGTGAATGCGCGCACGTATGGGGATGAACGGCGCGCCAAGGTCGAGTTGGAGGATTTGGTCAGGACTTCTCCGGCGGGGATACTAGTCGTTGACGCGAAGACCGGGGACATTCTCCTTCACAATGAGGAGGCAAAGCGGATAGTTCGCGATGTGCAGCTACCGGAACGCAACGTTCGCCACCTCCACGGGATGATGTCCTTTTTCGGCACAGATGGTCGGGAAATTCCGGACTCCGAACTCCCGCTGAGGCGGGCGGCTCAAGGTGAGATCACGCGCTCCGAAGAAGTATTTATGCGTCTCCCGGACGGGCGAGATGTACCAATTCTCACTAGTGCGAAGCCGGTATTCTCAGAAGACGGCGAGGTGGCATCTATCGTTAGCGTCACCCAGGACATGACGCCACTGGAGGAACTCCAGCGGCTTCGGGCGGAGTTTCTGGGTATGGTGAGTCACGAACTCAGAACACCCTTGACCTCCATAAAGGGATCCGCCACCACGCTACTGAACGAATCTTCAGAACTTGACCCGGCTGAAATCCGCCAGTTTTATAGGATCATCGATGCCCAGGCTGATCGGATGCGAGAACTGATAACTGACATTCTGGATCTTGAACGTATCGAGACGGGCAGGTTTTCAGTCACGCCTGAGCCGTGCGGAGTGGCGGCGCTGATTGACCAGGCGAGGAACACCTTCCTCAGCGGAGGGGGCAGGCATAGTGTCACAATCGACATAGCAGCAGACCTGCCCGATGTGATGGCTGACAGAAGGCGCATTGTGCAAGTGCTGGGCAATCTCTTGTCCAACGCCGCCGGATACTCGCCCCAGTCGTCACCCATACGGGTGTCGGCAGCGAAGGATGAGTCCCAAGTTGCAATCTCGATCTCTGACGGGGGTGTGGGCATTCCGTCGGAGAGAATGCCGCTGCTGTTCCTCAAGTTCTCGCGCACAGGAGGAGCCGCTGGTATCCCGGGGGCAACGGGGACGGGTCTGGGTCTTGCCATCTGCAAGAGTATAGTTGAGGCTCACGGAGGACGCATATGGGCGGATAGCGAGGGCGAGGGTCAGGGAGCCAGGTTCACTTTCACAATCCCGGTGATCGAGCATGCCGTAACATCACCCGAGTCATTACGGCTGACTGCGGTTTCCACGCCTCAGCGTACTGAGGAGGGGAGTGTGCTGGTGGTGGATGACGACCCTCAGACGCTGAGGCACGTGCGGGATATTCTATCTCAGGCGGGCTTTACTGCGCTGTTGGCTGCTAATGGGGAGGAAGCGCTCGAAATGCTGCGGGAGAGGCCGAACGTCGCGCTTCTGGACTTTATGCTCCCGGGGAAAGACGGAATAGAATTGATGGAGGACATCCGGGCGATAACCGATATCCCAGTAGTCTTTCTGTCCGCATACGGTCAAGCCCAGTTCATCGCCCGAGCATTGGAGATGGGGGCGGCGGACTATGTGGTCAAGCCCTTTTCGCCTACTGAGCTTGTGGCAAGGATTCGCGTCGCACTGCGAACGAGGGTAGAGTCGGCTTTGCCTGAGCAGGCAGAACCCTATGTCAATGGCGATCTGACCATAGACTACGAGCGACGCCTAGTGATCCTGGCGGGCGATCCGGTACGGTTGACGGCCACCGAGTACAGTCTGCTCTACGAGTTGTCACGGAATGCCGGCAGAGCATTGAGCCACGACTATCTCATACTGCGAATATGGGGATCGGCGTCATCCAGCGACCCGAGACTTGTGCGTACTCATATTAGAAGGCTGCGTCGCAAGCTGAGGGACGAGGCGAGCAATCCGGTCTTCATATTTACCGAACCTCGCGTGGGGTACCGCATGGCAAGCCCCGATATGCCGTAGATCTTCTTTGCTAGGGTGGGGCATGGTCAATGCTAGCACGACATTAAGCGGCATGTGTTACGATGTCCACCGAAATCTAATCGTGCTGATGAAGGCCAGACAGAAATTCTTAGGAGATGAGCATGGTGTCAGAGTTTTTGAGCAATGAGGAAATAGTCCTTCGAGCAAGAAAGAACCTGCCCCAGGGGGCCTGGGACTATCTTGTGGGTGCGTCAGAGTCGGAAAGCACTATGCGCCGTAACCGGCTGGCATTCGACCGGATAGCGTTTCGGCCGCGGGTTCTGAACGATGTATCGAAAGTGGACACCTCGACTACTTTCCTCGGCAACAAATTGCGGATACCCGCAGTACTGGCCCCTATTGGGTCGCTTCAGGTATTTAATCCTGAAGGCGGTGCCGCCTCGACCAGAGCTGCAGCAGAGTTCGGAACAATGCATGTCGTCAGTTCGGTTACCGATCCAGGTTTGGAGGATATTGCGGCGGCGGTGGATCATCCGAAAGTGTTTCAGCTCTATATTCACGGAGACTGGGGATGGGTCGAGGAAATGGTATCGCGCATAAAGGGTGCGGGCTACATCGGGCTGTGCATCACAGTGGATACCGCGCACTACAGTCGCAGGGAACGGCCCCTGCTGACACGTTGGATGCCTCCGACAAGGCGTAGAAGCGTCGACCCGTCTCATTCAGCTTCTGTTACCTGGGACATGGTGGATAAGATAAAGAGTCTGGCCGACCTTCCGTTTATGCTGAAGGGAATAGCGACAGCGGAGGATGCGAAAATCGCTGTCGAGCATGGCGTTGATGTAGTGTGGGTGTCGAATCACGGAGGCCGTCAGCTCGACCACGGACAGGGTACGATGGAAATGCTTGGCGAGATCGTCGAAGCCGTTGACGGCAGGGCGGAGATAATTCTGGATGGCGGAGTGCAGCGCGGGGCGGACATTGTCAAGGCGGTCGCGCTGGGAGCACGTACCGTGGCCCTGGGCAAGCTGCAAGGCTGGGGGCTTGCGGCGGATGGGCAGGCAGGCGTTGCTCGCATGCTTGAGATCTTAGAGGATGAGCTGATCGTCGCAATGGCTCTGCTCGGTGTGACCTCAATAGACCAGATCACTCCCGATTTCGTGTGTGAGGCAGAGGCTGTCACAACGCCGCACGAGATGAGTGCGTGGACGAACATGCCCGGCAACCGCATACTGTAGTAATTGTGGTCAGGGTCGAGCTTGGTGAAGACGTCGCGAACACGGCTGACATTCACCGGCTCGACAGGAAAATTGGTCTGTGCCGGCAGATTCATTCTCGACTGTTCGTATTAACAGTTGCCGTCCCCTTCGGCGGGTTCATTTTGTCAAAGAGGGCCACAATACCCGATGACGGGGCGCGTGTCAAAAGCGTGATTGCCACCGCGGCGACCGCGCCCGCCGCAAACCCGGGTGTGCCTACCATTATGTTCCAGACACCACCCGGGCCACCTGAAGAGAAGCCCCAGATGGACGACACGACCGTCCCAACGACTACACTGGACACGGCTCCCCAGAAATTGAACCTCCTCCAGTACAGGGCGAGTATGATGCTCGGACCAAAGTCAGCTCCCATTCCGCCAAAGGCATACGACACGAGGTCTAGGATCGAATCCGGCTTGTACATAGAAATCGCCATGGACACCAGACCGATAACCACAAGAAGGAGTCGTCCCAGCCAGATGCGCGGGCGCTGCCTGAAGGAATTGGTCACCCTGCGCAAGACCGGAAGGTCGTCTGCGGCTACAGCAGACCCCAGTAACAACTGAGAGTCCGCTGTGCTCATCACTGCCGCTACTACGCCGCATAGCAGCACGCCCGCCACCAAAGGGTGAAAGAACACCTCGGCGGTCACAACGAAGTACACCTTCTCGGGATCCGCTGCTGCGGCCAGCACAGCCGCCTGCTCCAACGCCGGACGTGCCATCCAACCAATGGCCAGGCCGAATATGGTTATCAGGAAAAGCCAGGCTACGCCTATGTTGCGGCTGGCAGATATTTTCTCCTCTTTCTCGATGGCCATGAACCGCTGCAGCACTCGCAGCGAACCCTACGCCGATATTCTCCAACCCGGCAGCGAGGCAATGTAAACCCAGGATAGCGCGTTGCCCTGCGTATCGTTGAACGGATTCAGGAATGCGGACCCGTTTTCCACCATCCCTGCGACCGAATAGTCGGTCACGTAAAGAAGCATTGCGGGAATGATGGTGAAGGAGGCCAGCATGAGAACCGATTGGAACACGTCTGTGCGTGATACCGCCAGAATCCTCCTACCAGCGTGTAGGAGGCAACCGCGATTAGCGTCAGCACAATTCCGATGTTGGGCGACAGTCCGAAAATCTCTTGTAGCAGCTTAGAGCCTCCTACCAAGCCGGACGAGATGTAGATGGTGACGAAAAACAAAGTGAATATTGCCACCAGTGACCGCAGTATGCCTGTGCGATCATCAAACCGCCGCTCCAGGAATTCAGAGATTGTCAGCGAGTTTTCGGCTGCGATTGTGTAGCGTCGCAGACGTTTTGCAAGCAGGGTCCAGGAGGATACTGAGCCCAAAAATATGCTGCCCGCCAGCAGCAGAGTTGGGCCGCCATCCACGAACACCAGCGCCGGCACCACCAGCATAGATCCGCTGCTAACAGCCGATGAGCTGGCGCTCAGGGCCGCGGTCACTGCATTCAGGCGTCGGCTGCCCAGCACGTAGTCCTGCATCTCGCGCGATCGTACGATCGCAATGGCGATAAGGACGAAAAAGTAGATGGCAAAGACGAAGAGTACCCAGAAATTCAGGAAAGTCACTGGTCAGTTATCTGGTCATGTACTGGTTATGTGATGGACATTTGCATTGTCCTGAAGAGTAGCAAATCAGCCCGGTTGGAACGATAACATTTCGAACGCGCTCAGTCACTCGAAAGGTGGTTACTTGCCGGGCTCGCAATCATGAAAAACAGTGTCCAATCCTTGCGCCTGCGAAATAATTCTCGATTAACTTACTTTCCAATTGCTTGAGAAATTGGGAGGTCATAGTGTTTAATATAGAGATACCTATTTACTTTAGCAGTAGTGAAGGGCAAAGCGAAATAAAGGCAGGTTGCCGTTTGCGAATTTCGCGAAGTGGAGTTAGGCAATGGCCGAGGGGATTTCTTGCCTGATTCGCCACGCTCCGCTGCCAAGCCCTTTCGATCGTCAAGCCACCTTTGAGGGAAAAGCAGAATATTTCGCCAGTTGGATTCAGCAAACTTCTATTTTGTCGGTTCCCTGATTGACTTGCACGAGAAATGTAGAGGAGTGGCGCATCTGCCCTATCTCTTCAGCAACCTAGAAATCATGCCGCTCACAATGACGGATGACCACCCCACCCAAATGGTGGCAACATTTGGCTCACCGGCTTAACTGTTCAAAAGTACGTTACGCCGCGTGAACACAGAACTAACTGACGGAGCATGAATATATGACAAATATGCAAGGAAAAGCTGACACCAGTCATTCTCGAAGTACACAGCCCCTTCATAGCTTGGGACAACACGCCACTGCTTTGCTAAACGCAGTCGCTAAAGGCGTGGATCGCGAGATTGGGTCTCACGGTATCACTCCTATGGATTTTGCCGCAATTAGACTCTTTCTGGTCGACAGGGAGTGGACAGCCACCGAACTAGCTCAGGTGCTTCCTGTGGAAGTGCCGGCGATTAGTAGAATGGTAAGCAAGCTGGTCGATAGAGGGCTTCTGTTCAGGCGCCGCCAAAGTACGGACCGGCGTGTCGTCATATTGAAGCTGACAGAAGAGGGACAGAGACTGGGATTGGCACTTCATCAGAGTGTGCATTCTTACGAAGAAAAGCTCACCGAGGGAATAAGTGAAGGGGATATGGACACCTTCAGGTCCGTTATCCGAATAATCCTTAGCAACGCTACTGACATCTAGCAATCCTAGTGGCTGCTGGCAACGGCGCATTCCGATGCTCCATGCAGCCCAATTGATGTGGGTGGGGGACCGAAATAGCTCCCTAAATGCCTTCGTGCCAACCATGTTCTTCAGATTGAGAGAGTGATGCGCCCAGAGTATTTCTACTATAGTAGGGATGGTCGCTCAAGGTTCTAAATTGATGGAATGAGCGCATTGCAAAAGTCTTAAGAATTCCCTATAATGCGTCGCGCTTGAGACAGTTGCCCGTTGAAAATGATATGTCTGACAGGTAATCCTTGACGAGTTTTGATCAATTAGTCAGCCAACATCGATAGACCTACGAGGAACGGTTGTTTTCAGGGCGACGAATGAGGGACCCATGATTTAGAGTGAGGAACGGAGGACATACCTAGATGGCTGAAGTGATACACAAGACAGAACTAATAAGCTTGTAGCTGCGCGGCTCGGTGTGAGCCAAGCCTCGGCAGCTGAAGCAACCGCAGCTGTGCTCGACAGCCTCGAGCAGGCTCTTACGGAGAACGATCGCGTCACTCTAGTCGGATTCGGAACGTTTCCGTGAGGGAGAGGGCGGCGCGGCAGATGAGGGCGATAGCAAGCGAGAACGCGGGGCAAATGATTGATGTGGCTGCCCGAAAGTATGTAGCGTTCAAGGCCGGTAGTAGCCTTGAACAGAAGGTCCGCGACGCACGGGAGTAAATCCTACTCCCTGGGCCAACCAATCAGCTATACGACGTATGCCAATGCTGGTTGTCACACCGATACTTAGTGTCGTTCCTTTAGACTCAGATTAGAGGGAGCTCCTAAAGCATGAAAGTCCGCTCTCCTTCTGGTAGCCGGATGGTCTCGATTCGGCAGAGCAGATCGGAAATGCTGCCAAGGTGCCGGAGCGGCAGAGGAAAATCAGGCTCTGTGTACATTCCCTGCAGTGAGATTGGGGGGCAGTGCTTCGTACTCTTTTCATAGCCCGGGTGCGGTTGTGCTGCTCCTATTAGCAGGTTCCTCTCGTTGCAGGACGCCTATCAGGCAGTGAACTGGCCGATTATTATACTTTTGCGTGCAATGATTCCGGAGGAGGCTCTCGGCCGATTTGCAATTCCTGCACGATATTCTTCGGGCTTGAGGATGATAGCTAAACACATAGTCGTCGGGCGGTAAATCAGACCGCAGACTCTGCGACTTTCTAGGTTTGGATAACGTCAGGGAGGCTTCTGTAAATTGGATGATGGCCTAGGCATTTGTTTAGCCGCATTAGTGGCAGGTGAAATTCCTGAAAATGAACTGCCACTATCTGGATTCATCCTCTTGAGCGTAATGATCCCTGCATCACCTTACGCTTTCTTTGTCTAGGTCCAACGCCTCCTCCGCAATCGTAGCCAACATGCGCCATGAGGTTTCGTGGTGTCTGGTGGCTTCTATATCTTCATAGTAAGTATCCAGGAGGACATAGGTGCACCCGAGAGCTTGAAGTTCTTCGAGGTCACCGCGAATCTGGTCTATGGTTCCCTCACCGGCCAGCCGCTGGGCTTCGTCCATCGGCGAATCGGTGATTCGTAAGCGAATCCTGGGGCAAAGGTCCGGGACAGCTTTTTCTTCTTGCTCGGCAATTTCCTTTAGACGCGGAATGCCCGTGCTCTTGAACGAGTCCACCCTGATGCGAATCGGGTGCCAGGCGTTGCCTAACCTCACAGTCCTTCGCAGAGCTGCATCAGACGCCCCTCCGACCCATATTGGCGGATGTGGGTCTTGTACAGGACGGGGCGCCGTGTACACATCCTCGAAGGAGACGAACTTTCCCTCGAAGGATGCCACATCCTGAGTCCATAGCAACTTAATAGCGTCAAGGTATTCATCGGTCATTGCACCACGTTGGTTAAAGGGAGAGTTAAGCACTTTGAATTCGCCCTGCGCCCAACCCACGCCAACGCCCAATATGAAGCGTCCGCCACTCAACTGGTCTATGTTTGCGCAGGTCTTCGCAATTTCCAACGGACTGCGGTACGGCAAGATTATTACCGTCGTGCCGATTTCGATTTTCTCGGTGATACCCGCCAGCCATCCGAGAGTGCTGAGAGGCTCGTAGAAAGGCGCTGGATATCTCGCATTTACGTCTGCGGTGACCGCAATGTGGTCCGACGTCATTATCAGGTGATAGCCAAGAGTTTCTGAAATCTCGACCAACCTGCGCATGGAGTCTGCGGTTGCGCCGGGGCCGAAGTTTATGAGGTTTACGCCTGCTTTCATGGGTTCCTCCGTATGAGCTACGTCGTTCTCCAAGCATTTGGGACTTCATCCAAGACGTTAGTGCCGTCAGTTCGTCTAACATAACACGGGTCTGTTACTTGCTCAACGCACTCACGATTGCGCCCGGAGCTACGCTGGATAACGTACCGCTGTGGCTGTGGAGCGAATGTGCAAATGTGAAGGGTTGGGCGCCTATTCGTTCGATGCGATCAGCTCGGAAGCATACGAATACAGGCGCAATACATTTAAGCGGCGCAAAAGTGCCCCACTAGTGTGAGGCTAGCTTCCTGTTGCGCTACGATCTGTCTGCATCTTCCTGTGTGATGCGCGCGACAACGTCCGCGACCGGCATAGCTCCGAGATTTTCCCCAGTGCGAAGTCGGACAGCCACGGCGCCTGCCGTAGCCTCGCGGTCGCCCACTACGAGCATGTAGGGTATTTTCTGCAATTGAGCCTCGCGGATTTTGGCATTCATGCGTTCGCTGCGTCCGTCCGTCTGTGCGCGGAGTCCTGCGGCGGTAAGCTGTGCACGTACTGAATCTGCGTATTCTACATGGCGGTCTGCGATGGGTATGACGACAGCCTGCACCGGAGCGAGCCAGACGGGGAACGCGCCGCCATAGTGCTCGATGAGTACGCCCATAAAGCGTTCCAGTGAGCCGAGAAGGGCGCGATGAACCATATACGGCTGATGTTCCTGTCCGTCTTCCCCGATGTAGGTTAATCCGAAGCGCTCAGGTAGATTGAAGTCGAATTGAACCGTCGTGCATTGCCAGAGCCTGCCTATGGCATCTCGGATGTGCACATCGATTTTGGGCCCGTAGAATGCTCCGCCGCCCTCATCCACCTCGAATGGTATGCCCCGCTGTTCGAGGGTTTGACGCAATGAGTCGGTTGCAATGTCCCACTGAGCTTCGTCGCCGACGGCTTTCTCTGGGCGAGTGGATAGCATAACCTCAAACTCGCTGAATCCCATCGCTTCCAGCAGGTGAAAGTCGAGGTCGAGCACTCCGTTGATCTCATCGACAACCTGATCCTGGCGGCAGAAGATGTGAGCGTCGTCCTGAGTCAACCCGCGTACGCGAAGCAGGCCGTGCAGCACTCCACCACGCTCGTAGCGATATACCGAGCCAAGCTCGCCAATACGCATCGGGAGGTCGCGGTAGCTGCGCATGGCTGTGCGGTAGTACATTATGTGGAATGGGCAGTTCATCGGCTTCAGGTAATAGTCCTGCCCGTCCATCTCCATCGCGGCGTACATGTTTTCCTTGTAGAAGTCGAGGTGACCGCTCGTTTCCCATAGATTGGAGCGGCCAATGTGTGGCGTGTAAACGAGGTCGTAGCCCGCGCTGTAGTGTTCCTGTTTCCAGAAATCCTCGATGATGCCGCGGATCCGCGAGCCCTTTGGATGCCAGATTATGAGGCCTGGGCCTGTTTCGTCGTGAATAGAGAACAGGTCGAGTTCCCTGCCGAGAAGCCGGTGGTCGCGGCGCCTTGCCTCTTCGAGTCGGTGCAGGTGTTCGTCGAGCGCGTCTTGCGACTCGAATGCGGTGCCGTAGATTCGCTGGAGCATGGGGCGCTTCTCGTCGCCGCGCCAGTACGCGCCCGCGACACTGAGCAGCTTGAACGCCGGAATCTTGCCGGTTGAATCGACGTGAGGACCAGCACAGAGATCCTCGAATGTACCATGCTTGTATGTGGAGATTGCCTCGTCTTCGGGGATTTCGTTGATAATCTCTAATTTCAGCGGTTCATCTACGTTCATTTCCAGCGCAGCATCTCGCGGATATTCGCTGTATTCGAATGTAAGATCTTTAGCGATGACCCCCTTCATTTGCTCTTCTATGCGTTCAAGGTCTTCCTCGCGGAAAGGTTCAGGCGCGAGGAAGTCGTAGTAGAAGCCGTCGTCTGTAGAGGGCCCGATGGCGAGCTTTGCTTCCGGGAACATCTGCGTGACCACATCAGCCATTACGTGCGCGGTCGAATGGCGGATGCGCTGTCGCAGGTCTGCGATGTCGGAATCCTGTTTCAGGGACATTGTATGTATCCTCCCGAGGCTGCTGAAATGGTTAGTATTCTGTACAGAGCGCCAATCTCAGCAGGTATTGTCGTGTCGTGATGGTTGATCTACTTAGGATGGTTCATGGCAAACAGAAGCCTCCCGCGTTGCACGCCAAGCAACGGGAGGCTATGTAGTCAAGTGATGATCGGGATACGAGCGTACTATGCGGTTCCCAAGGATGAGTCCTCTGTGTGTCGTAGTTCAACGACTAAGGAGATTGTGTGTTTGTATTCTAGCCAAACATCCCCCGCGCGGTCAAGCGATGGCGCGCCATCCAACCTTAATGCACATTGGAGCGCCCAATTGAACGAGTGCTCCGATCAACATGTTAATTTTGCCCTTGCCTGATTATGTGAGCTGCCTGAGGCGAGGATCGAGCTTATCCCGCAGCCAGTCGCCAAGGAAGTTCAGCGCCATTACCGTCAAGAAGATGGCCAGTCCTGGGAAGAAGGAAATCCACCAAGCGTCGCGCAGGTAGTTGCGGCCGTCAGCAATCATCGCGCCCCATGTAGGCGTTGGCGGCGGAATACCGGCGCCAATAAAACTGAGGAAGGCTTCCGCAAGGATTAGCTGTCCGGAGCGCAGGGTAGCGATTACTACGACTGTGTTGACTACGCCCGGCAAGATGTGAATTACGAGGATTCGCGGTAGTGAAGCGCCCGCTATTTTGGCAAGCGCAACATAGTCGCGCTCGCGCAAGCTCAACACCTCTCCACGCACGTTGCGGACGAAACCGGACCATGTGAGGAGGGCTAACATTACCATCATGGTTGTCAAACTGGCGCCCATGACAACGGCTACCGCCATTGCCATCAGGACGAAAGGAATGCCTAAAAATATGTCGACGAGGCGCATTATCACTTCGTCTATCAGACCCCCGAAATACCCCGCGATGAGCCCCAAAGCTGTACCAACTATGGTGCCTGTGATAAGGGCGACAGCCATGACCATCAGGGAGATGCGCGCGCCGTAGATTAGCCTGCTCAGAAGGTCACGCCCTATGACATCAGCCCCCAGCAGGTATTCCGTGGAGCCGCCTTCGCTCCAAACGGGTGGGTGGTTCCTGGCCTTGAGGCTGTTGCTATACGGGTCGTGTGGCGAGACCAAAGGAGCGAATATAGCCACTACAAGCAGTACTCCCAGAATTGTCCCAGGGATAACAGGCCACCTGTTAAGGAGTTGTAATACGCCGGCAATTCCTGTTGACCTATATGAAGGTATGGTTACTTCAAGGTCAGACTGAAGTTCTGCCTGTGCCATGTCATACCTCCTTTAAGAATAGCGTATGCGTGGGTCAATGAAGGCGTAGAGAATATCTGCGAGGAAATTAAGTAGGACGAAGGCGCCCGTGAATATGAGAACGAGAACCGCGAGAACGGTGAAGTTGTTAGTCCACACTGCTTCGATACCGAATCGCGCCAATCCGGGCCATGCAAACACCGTCTCCACTGATATGGAACCTGTGATGAACCCTGCTAACAGCAACCCAGATAGTGTAAGAGGCGCTATCGCCGCATTCTTGAAGGCATGCTTCCATATAAGCGTTCTGGAATTGACACCCTTTGCCCTCGCCAACTTGACATACTCGGAGTCTAGCACTTCCAACATCGCCGAGCGCACCAATCTCACATATCCCGCCGCCCCGAACCATGCCAGAGTTAGAGTGGGCAAAATGTAGTGCTTGATTGAGAAACCCTCGCCCATTGTCCCGCTAGGTAGCCATCCTAACCAGACAGAGAACACGAGAATGCCCACTATTCCTACCCAGAATGTGGGGAGAGCCTGACCGAACAGGGCGAATGCCCTGCCCAAGTAGTCCGGGATACTGCCGCGGCTGACCGCGGAAAATACTCCAATGGGCACGCCGATGAGCGTAGAGAGTATAAATGCGGAGAGGGCGAGTTTTAGAGTTGGGCCGACCTTTTGAGGTATCTTGGGCGCGATGAGCTGTCTATCTGCCAAATCTCTCCCCAAATCGCCCTGTAACAACTGTCCAAGCCATATACCAAACTGGATAGGGATAGGCTTGTCGAGATGGAGCTGACTGGCAAGATCGTCCCACTGTTCCTGTGTTATTCCGTATGCCTGGTCCGGGAGCAGCAACACTCGCGGGTCTCCCATGATCCTGGATACGCTGAATACGAACAGAGCCGCGCCCAGAAGCGTGAGAATTGATGTGATAAATCTGCGGATAATGAAGGCTCGCATCACTGCCTCTTAGCCCAAGACGTTGAGATTACTATGAGTATGACATGCCCGGGTTTTATGAATGGCCCGGGCATGTCAGTCGCTAACTTGAGGCGTTTCTATTTGAGCTTCACCCATTCTAAGTCATGAATTCCGTCATGCCTGAACGCGAGGAATGGCCGCATCTGCCAGGACTCTATTTGATTGACGTCGTAAATCATTCTACCTGGTGACGCCACTATGGCCGGAAGAAGCGCCCAATCATACAGATATTGGCGCATTTCTACGGCGGCGTTCTTCAACTCATCAGGATCGGTGCTGGTCTGCTTGAATCCGTTGACCTCTGATGCTTTGGGAAGCTCAATACCGTGATTGTAGCCTCCTCTACCGTATGAGCTCCAGATGAACTCAATGGGCCAAGTGCCGGGCCAGCCACAGCAACCGTGCATTCTGAGCACGGGGAAGGATCGGGTAACCAGACTTGGGCGGATTGTGCTGTATGTGCGCCTATCGTGCGTTGACTGGATGTTGAAGTTGTTCAGCCAGTCAGCTGCAATGGCTTCAGACATTTCAATGTCTTCGCCACTGAGCCCCGCCCAGAAATGCACTTCGAAGCCATCGCTGTAGCCAGCTTCATCCAGTAGCTTCTTTGCTTCCTCTATCTTGTAGCCGTACCGCCATTTATCCTGGTTTTCTACCCAAACCGGGTCCGTGTCCCACTGGCCACCCAAATCCTGAGGGTTGCCAAGTCCGTTAAGTATTGCCTCATTAATGCCTTCTCGGTCGATGCTCATAGACAATGCGCGGCGAACTTTCAGAGACCGCTGCATGGATGGCGTATTCTCGTCAAACACGCCGGGGCTATTCTCATAGGGGTCGCCTACCCAGGGTAGTGAAGTGTCTCTGAGGGTCTCGGGCAAATCCTGACCAAATTCTGAAGTACCCGGGTTTGCAAATGTCCACTCCCAATAGTTGCCCCCGAACGGGAAGCCGTGGATGTTCTTTGAGCCTTCTGGGGACTGAGCGAACAGACCGGATCCCAATAGAGCCGGCCAGTCCTTTAGCGCCAGTCCTGCGATCTGCGCTTCTCCACTCTCTAGCATAGCTCTGCGTGTTGATGCCTCTGGTACTTCCAGGATCCTAGCCTGCTCGACGAAAGGTACTTTCTCCCAATGGTCATCAAACGCGGACAAGAACATACCATTCTGAACAATCCAGCCTTCCATCTCAAAGGAGCCGGTGCCAGTTATGTTCGTACGCATCCACTCATTGGCTTCTTCATCAGTGGCAACGCCAATTCCGGACTTGACGGTTTCGATCTTCGGGAAGATTCCCGTACCCTCGTTTGCGTCTGTGAACAGAGCTGTCAGCGTATGCCCGGCGAAGGTGTCCCAGTGAAATCTGGCAGTGTACTTATCAACTGACTCAACAATGTCAATAGCAAGGTCAATTTCTGCAGAGCTGTCGTGTCTTGCTTGCTCGGTGATAGATGGCATCAGGGAGTGGTAAGTCCACACGACGTCCTCGGAAGTCATTTCACCCCATCCCCTGTGGAACTGGATGCCTTCATTTAGGATGAAGTCTGTGTACGAAAAGTCGGGAGCGGTCTCCCACGATTTTGCCAGCCATGGCGCTGCCGTGATACCGCCGTCAGAGCCGCGAGCCGTCTGAAGCAGCGATTCTTGAGCTGATACAACTGTGAGTGAGGCGCACCACAAGCAGTCTGTTGGGAAGCCGCTGGGAGAGGCGACACTGGTTATTGCCAAAACCAATGTACCAGATGGCTTAACCACCTCTTCCATTGCTGGCGCCTCACGTATAGGCACCGCAGTCGGCTTGAAGGTCTGCGGCGCTGCTACTGCCTGCGACACAGGTACTGGTGTTGACACCGCCGCCGCTGGTGCTGCCGGCGCTGGCGCCGCTGGCGCCGCTGGCGCTTGTGGAGCCGCTGGTGCAGGGGCTGCCGGAGCGGCAGGCGCTGCTGCGGGCGCCTGTTGCGCCGGAGCGGGCGCTGTCGGTGCTGCCGCGCCTCCACACGCGGCTAATAGGAGTGCGAGCGCACCTATGGCGCCCAAGATCAATGTAGGTTTCCAGTTCATACTAAGTCCTCCTCCTGGATACAATCCACATGACGATAGACTGACAACTTCATCCACGCGCACGCTGCGCTATCTTATGAGGCTTACTTATAATCGAAATATATGTCTAAGTCAAGGTAAAGCCTAAAAAGAGAGGATCTTGGCTGCGCGTGCACGGGGCGGCAGCGTGTATAATGCGTTCCAGGTTTGGGCGGAGAATTTGACGGAGTTGGAAATGCGTTACGACACAGTGATTATTGGAGCAGGTTCGGCGGGCAGCGTGCTGGCGAGTAGGTTGTCAGAGGATCCCGGACGCTCCGTGCTTCTGCTGGAGGCCGGACCAGACTACTCCGACTTCGAGCGGCTGCCGGATCATATCAAGTATGGCGTTCAGCCCTGGTATAATGAGGCTGTTGCCGATGCTCATACTTGGGGCTATGAGGCGCAGGCTACTCCGGATAGACCGTCTTTTCGGCTGCCGAGAGGCAAGGTTACGGGAGGTTCGAGCGCAATCAATGGTCAAGTCTTCTTCCGGGGCATCCCAGAGGACTATGACGACTGGTCGGCGGCGGGCAACGATGAGTGGTCTTTTCTCAAGCTGTTGCCTTATTTCCGCAAGATGGAGAACGACCTCGACTTCCAGGGCGATGACTTTCATGGCTCCAACGGCCCGATTCCCGTGCGGCGGTACAATCAGGATGAACTGCTACCTGTTCCTACCGCTTTTCTGGAAGCGACTCAGGCGGCGGGATTTCCCTTTACGCACGACATGAACCACCCCGAATCCACAGGTGTAGGTTATTATGCCCTGAACCGTGTGGACGGTATTCGGATGAGCACGGCCCTCACATATTTGCAGATGGCGCGCCACAGGCTGAATCTAACTATTAGGGCGGACGTCCTGGCTCGGCGAGTTCTATTCGACGGCGTAAGGGCTGTCGGCGTGGAGGTGGAGAGCGGCGGTGAAGTCTTCGCGATAGACGCGGATGAGGTGGTTCTGTGCGGAGGCGCCATAAACTCGCCGCAGCTGCTGCTGTTGTCGGGCGTGGGCCCGCGCGAACATTTGGCGGATGTCGGCGTGCCATTTACGCATCACCTTCCCGGAGTAGGGCAGAATCTCCGCGACCATCCCGCAGTGTTTATGTTGTATGAGAGCGCGGAGCCTATTCCCCCCGACTCCCCGGCGTTGCAGATTGGGATGCGGTACACCACTCCCGGCTCGGAGTTCCGTAACGATATGCAGATGCGTCCTCTGCATGTGCGCACAGAACATATGCCGATTAACTTCGACGTCAATAGCGACATTACGCCCACCGGTTTCAGCATAGCGCTGCAAAAGGCGCTTTCTTCGGGGGAGTTACGCTTGAACTCGTCCGATCCACACCAGCAGCCGCATGTCAACTACCGCTATCTGACCCATCCGTTTGATAGTGAGCGATTGCGCGGCGCAATCAGGCTGTGCGCGGATCTTTCGGAAAGCAGCGCATTTGCGGATGTCGGAATTGCGCGAATCTCGCCAAACGATGATGATCTGAAGTCTGACGATGCGCTTGATCGTTGGCTGCTTGACAATGTTCTGACGCAGCATCACTCTTCAGGCACCTGCAAGATGGGCCCGGCGTCAGACGAGATGGCGGTGGTCGATCAGTACGGCAGGGTGCATGGCATCGATGGCTTGAGAGTGGTGGACGCTTCCATCATGCCCGATGTGATACGCGCAAACACCAATGTTACGACGATCATGATTGCCGAGCGTATGGCGGACTGGATGGGGCAGAGCTAGATACATTGCCTCGACTGTAAGTTGCAGATGTAAATGGAGAGAGGCTAAATCGGAATGACTGATGCCAATCCGCCCGTAATGAGCGGCGACCCCATAGAGGCAGTTCAACAATGGTTTGCGCTGATGGAACGATATTGCACAAGTGTTGACTATGACGGCGCAGAGTCTATATTCGCCGAAGATGTGGTGTCCTTTGGGACCACGATGGACATAGTGCGCGGACGCAAAGCCCTGCGAGAAGGTCAGTGGGAGAGCATCTGGGGGAACATCAGCAACTTCAAGATGGATCTGGAAAACGTGCACGCCCAAGGCAGCGGCAATCAGGCGTGGGGTGTTGTCACCTGGACATCCGTAGGCTTCGATGGCAACCACGAACCCTTTTATCGGCCAGGGCGGGCGACTGTCACACTTGAAAGGCGCGACGGCATCTGGCTTGCGGTGCATTCGCATTTCTCTCTGTATCCCGGCACTCCGCAACGCACTTTCGGCAAGGGATCGTAGAGTAGGTGAAATATTGGCCGAGTGTGACGAGACCAGAGGCTTGCAAGAATGAGGAGGCGTCAAATGCAACTGGAAGACAGAATTGCTTTGATAACCGGCGGCGCTAGGGGCTTGGGCAAAGGTATCGCTCTCGTATTGGCGGAGCGCGGCGCCGACATAGCAGTGTGCGACATCAATCTGGGCGGAGCTCAGCAGACTGCAGGTGAAATAGCTGCCATTGGTCGGAAAGCGACGGCATACGAAGTTGATGTAACCAGCCAATCACAGTTGCGTGAAATAGTGAATTCAACGCTGGCCGACTTTGGGCGCATCGACATTCTTGTCAACGCTGCGGGCGTTATCGGCGCCGCAGGCTTTGAGGAAACGACCACCTCGCGGGAAGAGGACTGGGACCTGACCTTCGATGTGAATGTCAAAGGCACGGCTCTGGCATCCGACGCGGTCAGTTCGCACATGAGGGAGCGGCGCTTCGGCAAAATCGTGAATATTGCTTCGCACGCGGGACGTGGCGGCGGGGCGGGTGGGGGCGCTTACGGCGCTTCCAAAGCCGCGGTCATTCACCTTACTCAGTCTTATGCGATGGACCTTGCGCCGTTCAACATAAATGTAAATGCGATCTGCCCGGGAAGCATATGGACGCCAATGTGGGAACGTATCGCTATCCGCACGCAGCGGAACAGACCTGAGCAGCAACAACTTACACCGCGAGAGATATTTGATGCGGCGATTAAGGAGCGGTGCCCGCTTGGCAGAGAGCAGACGCCGGAAGACATCGGCAAGGCGGTTGCGTTCTTCGCTTCAGATGACGCTATCAACATCACCGGGCAGTCGTTGAACGTGAACGGCGGCATACGCA
Source organism: Dehalococcoidia bacterium (assembly GCA_965225795.1). Classification (GTDB taxonomy): domain Bacteria; phylum Chloroflexota; class Dehalococcoidia; order Lucifugimonadales; family JADFKI01; genus Bin90. The sequence goes on from OZ245324.1 coordinate 418,987, forward strand.
TGAACTAGGTGTGACTTACCTGGCCTTCCCTATTTAGGAACATCTGCATCAGTTCATCGTCGAGGTACCTGCCGTTGACTACAATTGCACGCTTTTCAAGTCCGTAGGATTCGAATCCCAGAGACAGGTAGAGATTGCGCGCAGAGTCGTTGCCGCTGATGACGCCAAGGCTAATCTGTTCGAGCCCGGTCATGTTTGAGGCGCGTCTGATGGCTTCCTGAATGAGCTCCCTGCCTAGACCCAGACCCTGAACCTCGGCCGCGTGTACATTCCCCATATGCCGCCCTTGTGCTGCAACCTAGCGCCGCGTTCGCGCCGAAAACCTACCATGCCGACCAGCGCTTCCTCCGAGAAGATGCCGAGAATGAAGTCGTGCGGTGACTCCGAAGTCTCGCGCAGCCGATGTGCCACGTCACCAATAGAGGTTGATGCCTGGGATTCGTAAGGCTGCGCAAAGGCGGTCGGATGCTCTTTGAGCGCGCGAAGGCGCAGCGCGTGATAGATTTCGGCATCCGACTCGGTCAGTGGTCTTATCTGCGTTCTCATCTTTTTCTCTGGTGCCCTTTCGGCTTCCTTGCACTTCTTTCGATCTGCTCATCCGTGTCTGACGCATTGATGTATAGAGTCTTGCACTGCCGATTGACATATTGTTGACAATCAATTAACTTTCGCCAAGTGTGAAATATTGAATTACCGCGACAATAATAGATGCAGGAATATGATGCGTGCCAACCTGCTACGTATTATAGCAATTGTGCTTGCCGTGGCATTTGGGGGAGCGGCGTGGATAGACCTTGTGGCTGGAGCGACACCTGAGCTTCAGTCTGGGACAGGCACGCCATCCATCGAATTAACCGTCACCCCCGGCGACAGGGAGCTTGATGCCGAGTGGGAACTCGTGGGTATTTCCGAGTTCCTGTACATGTCCATACAGTGGCGCGAACATTCTTCCGACGTATGGGAAAGATACGACTCGCCACGCGTTTCTTTTCATACTGAGAAGGACACGCGCGATTTCAACATTGATTTTATTCCCGTGTACATTGAAGCCGAAAAAGATTGGCGAAATGTGCCATTGACTGATGGCGTGGAGTACGAGGTGAGAGTCTGGGTGGAATTCAGCGACAGGACCTATATTATTTCTAATGTGGTTGCAGCCCGTCCTGGAGAAGAAACTGCCACACTCACACCCACAGCAACACCTACTCGGACCGCTACGCCGACCCCTACTCCCACCGCTACTGCAACACCGACGCCGACCCCTACTCCTACCGCTACAGCAACACCAACGACTACGCCTACTCCTACGCTTACACCGACCATTACCAATACACCAACCGCTACTCCCACTGCCACTGATACGCCAACTGCGACGAACACACCCGTTCCTGCCATTGAGCTGAAAGTTACGCCCGGGGATAGTCGTCTTGATGCGGAGTGGGAACTTGTAGGTATTTCCGCTTTCGTGAATATGTCGATCCAATGGCGTGAGCGCATTACGGAAGCTTGGGAGCGATATGTAAGCCCTCGAATGGTCATGGAAAGGGACAGGCGCAAATTCAGTATTACGCAGATATTCGATGCCCCATTAACAAACGGCACAGAGTATCAGGTAAGGGTTTGGACAGAGAAGAGCCAAACCGACTATGTTATATCCAATGTGGTCGTAACTAGCCCGAACGGGCCGACGCCAACGCCGACACCAACGCCGACGGCTACCCCGACCTATACAGCCACAGCTACACCAACAGGTACGCCCACTCCTACATTCACTGCCACCGCCACGGCGACCGCGACCGCGACGCGAACTCCGACACCGACGGCGACCAGTACATCCACACCAACTTACACGGCTACGCCCACTCCTACAGTAACCTTTACACCTACGAACACTCAGACAACTACACCCACTGCTACACCGTCACCGACTCCCTCACCTAGTAGCACTCCTTCGTTGACTCCGACCCACACTGTAACGCCGACATTGACTTCCACGCCGACGGTTACTTTAACACCAACACCAACTCACACGGTAACACCTACAGCGTCACCGACACCTTCGTTGACGCCAACGCCAACGCCAACGCGTACGCCGCTGATACCTCGGCCGCCTATTCCAAATACGCCGGCACCCGACGAGATTGTCACCGTCAGGCTCGCGGGGCCGATTCCTTCAGGTGACGGTGAGATTGCATTTCATGTGAGAGACGGAAGTCTTGGCACGATTCATTCCTGCATAGCTATCTGGGACGGCGTTCGCTCAAGCTACGAAGGGCTTGATGCGATTACGTTTAATCTTAGGACAGGCGCTCCAGAAAGCGGCGTCTTTTCGACAAGCAGTGGTTGTTCTTTCAATGAATACTCGTGGATAGTGGCAGACCCTGCGCCGGAGGCCTTCGACGATGGAGTAGCGACCTTAGTCAGTTACGATCCTGTGAATTTTGCTGAAACCACCGAATTTCAACTCTATGCGGACCTTGAGGCGGGCAGCCGTTTCGAAGTCAGGTATTACTTCCATGTTGTCGATACCTACGATGCCGATGCAAAAAGAGCGCGCATCACCACCAGTTCTGACACAGAAGGAGAGTGGGCAGCGCTTACGGAGGTTGTCAGCGAATCCGATTCTGCTCCATCTGCGACCTCGAACCTGTTCCAGGGCAATGTGGGTGTGAGCAGGAACCCAGATGTGAAAGGCGAGGGCGATGATAAGGTATGGGTTCCCAGCGGAGATACGATCAGCGTTGCTTACCTGAATGAGGATGGGGAAGTGAAAGCGACCTCCGACACTTCACCGCCACCGAGCCCAACTCCCGCCGTTAGGCCGACTCCGACAAATGTCCCAGGGTTACATGGCGACCCATTTCCTCGTCCTACCGCGACTATAGTTCCTGGTCCGCCAAAACGGGACATTTCCATCAGCTTCGCCAGTACGCCTTCCCGCAGCGGCGAGACGGCCGTGTTTCACATAGTGGACAACCGTCTTGGCACTACGAAGCCGTGCTCGGTGCAATGGTCAGGGATTGCGGACGAAATACAGGCAAATTCGGCTTGGAACGTTGTCACTGGCGCCCCTTACCCCGATGTGTTTTCCCGCGAAGGGTGTGACTATGAGGCATCTGCTCCTCTTGCGATCTATCCGCGCACTCAGGCTTTCGTCAACGGCATCGAATATCAAGTGAATCTTGACCGCTGGGATGGACGTATTTATTTACTGAACGATGTGGATGCCGGAAGTACGGTGAAGATTAACTTCTACTACGAAGTGGTGGATTCCTTTTCGGCGCAGTCTAAGCTCGCGAGAGTCTACAGCAGTTCAGATAAAGATGGCGAATGGGTTGCAATCAGAGAAGTGACGAGTGAAAGGGACTCATCGCCTGCCGCGGCATCGAACCTGTACCGCGGTGTATTCCGGATCAGCGATGACCCTGCAAGCCTCTCAAAGGGCGATGGTCGTGTGCGTGTCAGGAATAGGAGTAGGCTAAGTGTTGCTTACTACAACAGCAATGGCGAAACCGAGCCAATGGCGAAAGCGTCGCTAGGACTGGATTTGCCTACCCCTACACCGGAAGCCACTCCTAGCTTCTTACCGAGCCCTACTCCAACTCCAATACCTGCCGTCAGCCCTTGGATGCTGGCCACTCTGGTCATATTTGGTACTCTTGCGGCGCTGCGCTACCGACGTACAGACAAGCCAAAGGATGGTTAAGGAAGCTGAGGCATGTCGGGCGAGGGTTTCACTTCAAATGCGTTCAGAGCGCATGCGAGCATGCCGTAGTAGCCAATTGTGGCGGTAAGTTCGGTTACGCCCTGCTCTCCGAATTGTGCCTTTGCCGCCGCAAATGTGTCCTCTGAAACCCGATGGTTCCTGAGAATTTCGCGCCCGTAGCCTACTATTAGCGCTTCGTCGTCGCTGAGTGCGCCGAGTTCACCGCCATTTGCCACGGTTTCGATAGCCTCCTCGCGCACGCCCGCCTCCCGCGCTAACGTGGCGTGGGCCGCCCACTCATAGGAGCAATCGAATTCTCGCGCGGTGGTGATTATGGCCAGTTCGCGCTGCGAGGGCGAGAGCATGGACTCAAAACGAATGTAGGACCCGAGGTGCGCAGCGCGTCCAGCAACCTCCGGGCTGTTCAGCAGCACGGAGAATGGGCCGCTTACCCGCCCGCGACTTGTGGCTATGGCGTCAAAAATGTGGTGTTTGTCAGCATCTACCTGACTGCGTTCCGTTATCTGCGTAATGCGTGTCATTATATGATTGTCTCCTATCAAAATCCGTTCTCACTTTGCATTGTATCGTAGAAATTGCTGCAGTGCAGAAGCGAGAATTAAAAGTAAATCAAGGGCTAAATTTCAGCCAGGGCGAGAAGTCCGATGTCCTGTTCGTCGTTTCTCTGAATGTGTGAATCGCCCTGGTGCACCTGTGGAAGCAGAGTTATGTGAATCCGACAATAAGTAGGACGCATTTCTGGACAATTCTAAAGTGGACGAGAACAGCAATGACAGCCCAACTGTATCGTATTGGAGACCCGTCGAACTTCATGGTATCTTGGGCACGTTCATCGCGCACCGGCGTCATAGTGACGCAAGCGCCTAATATCCGTCTGCCAACCTACCAGCCAATGTAATCATCTCTTACATTAGGGAAAGATGTGATGCAGACCGACGACAACGGCGATTCATCGAACAGGCCGACCATGGCGCTTGGTGGCCGCACAATAATACCCGGCCTCACGGCAGGCCATGCGGTGTTTCACTGGAGCGTTCAGAGTTTTGTGGTTGCGCTTCCGGAAATTCAGAGCGCGTTTCAGTTGAGTGGAGTCGGTGTTGGGGGAATCCTCGCGGCAAGAGAATTTGCGACAGCGATTGTGAGACTCCCCGGTGGTGTGGCAGTGGACGTCCTGCGAAACTACTGGGGGATACTTCTTGCAGGGAGCCTCGGCGCATTGGCTCTGGGTGTTCTGACCATTGGAATCTCTCCCGTCTATCCTCTCTTGCTGGTTGGAATGGTCGTTGTTGCAGCGTCCCATTCCATCTGGCACCTACCGGCTGCCGCTTCACTTTCCCATCATTTCAAGGAAAGACGCGGCGCGTCCATGGCAATGCACGGTGTTGGCGGCAGCCTTGGAGATGTTGCGGGACCCGTTGCAAGTGGCGCCCTGCTGGCATTTCTGACCTGGCGTGAAATGCTGAGCATCTACGCGTTGCCAGCCTTATTTCTGGGCGCAGTAGCTTTGTGGGCGTTTCGCAATATCGGGTACACAGAGGAAAAGGATAGTGTCAAGCTCACTCGACAGTTGGATGAAGCTCGCCGACTGCTGAGAAGCCCTATATTATGGGGACTGTCCGCAGTGTACGGACTGCGCGCGATGGCTCTGGTGGCGCTGCTTACGGCCCTGCCTCTTTACCTTAACAACGACCTTATGCTGAGCCCGACCGTGCGAGGTGTTCACATTGGCCTCCTCATAGCTATCGGGATTGTGGCAAAGCCGTTGTTCGGTTACTTGTCGGACAGGGTAGGGCGCAGACAGGTGCTGGGCCCCGGACTGATCTGGTCGTGTGCTGTCGCTCTCGCGTTGCTCATATTCGATACGGGTGTCCCGTTCACCATCACCGTAGTACTCCTTGGGCTGTTTCTTTATCCCGACCAGCCGATTTTGACTGCCACCGTCTTCGACGTATCGGACAGTGATGTGGGGTCAACATCCCTGGGGATGGTCTCGTTCTTTGGTGCGCTAATGTCAGTTACATCGCCATTCGTTGCAGGAAACTTGTACGACAATATGGGATTCGACGCGGTGGTCTATTACGTTGCATGCCTATTTGGCCTTGCGGCAGTGATATTTCTCGTCCTTCCGATATCACGGGCGGCTGCAGGCAGGATAACGCGGTAGCCACAACTAACCTAAGTTTGCAGACTCGGGACAGCGCCCATAGGACATGTATGACAATTCGGATTCACTTATCAGCCGCAATATGATGACATACTGCGTGCCGCTCCTTAGTTACCGCCGAAGACGACGTGTGAGCGCAAGTAGTCCATGTTCATTTCAACACCGAGCCCTGGAGTGTTGGGAACAAAGAGGTCACCGTTTCTTATGTCTAGTCCAGGTTCGATGAACGCGCCGTATGCACTTAGGTCGTAGCGTGAAGTCTCCAACTTGTAGAAGTTCGGCGTGGTCATCATCACGTGCGCTCCCGCAAGCACATTGATCGGCCCACTCGCGTCGTGCGGCGAGACCGGTATGTAGTACGCCTCAGCCATCGTGGAGATTTTCTTCAGCTCAGTTATGCCGCCAGTCCATGTGACATCAGGCATAATAAAGTCTGCGAGGTTATTCTCAAAGATTGGAACGAACTCCCAGCGCGTATGAAGGCGCTCGCCAACAGAGATTTTGACAGGAATCTCTCGCCTGACCTGTTGAAGCGCTCGATAGCTCTCTACCGGCACCGGCTCCTCGAACCAGTGGATGCCATGCTTCGCCAGTCTGTTCGCAATTTCGATGGCCGTCGGTACGTTGTACATGCCGTGTGCATCTATGAGTATCTCTATGTCCGGACCTATTGCCTCTCGAACCGCGCCCACAATCTCGTCGGCAGTCGCTAACCCCTCTCTGCTGAGCTGACCGTCAAGAAAACCTTCGTTTCCGCCCGGTATGAAGCGCATCATCGGATCGAATTTGAACGCCTCATAGCCCGCTTCAACGATCTGCCTGGCATCGGCTATCGCGTCCGGGACGTTGCGGGGCTCGGGCGGATGAGTGTAGAGCGCGATTCTGTCGCGCACAGGGCCGCCCAGAAGTTCATATATCGGCAGTCCAAGCTCCTTGCCTCGAATGTCCCAAAGCGCAATGTCAATACCGCTTATGAGGGCTGATACTGCTCCTCGAGTGCCGACGTAAGTGAATGAGCGGAATATCTTCTGCCAAAGCCGTTCGAACTCGTTAGTGTTTTCGCCCACTAGAAAATCATTAACTTCGCCTATCATGGCGGCGATAGCGCGATTGGCTACTGGTCCTGGATAGGTCGTGACCTCACCCCAACCGGTGATTCCTTCGTCGGTATCAACCTGTACGAACACCAGTTGGCGGTCTCTGACTTCGGGTTTCTGCTCAACTCCCGCGCGCATCTCCCAGGGAAAGCTGACAACCCAAGGCGTGACCTTTGTGATTTTCATCGTACAAGTCTCCTCACAGTGAAAATTGCATTCTGTCTGAAAGTGTCGAGGAGATGTTATGCCAAGCCGTGGCGACACGCAACTCGCGCCAGAAAAGTGCTTCTTACGCTGGCATACGCCACATCAAGGGCAGAGTGCGCGGTTCTTAGCCGAATTCGTTCGCACGTTGACGGTTCCTCTGTCTCGCACCGAACTTGGCGAGCCAGATTCCGACCTCGTATAGGACGATGATAGGGAGTGCCACCAAGGTCTGGTTGATGGGGTCGAATGTGGGTGTGATGAGCGCACCTAAGATGAAGGCGACGACGATGGCATAGCGACGCTGCCTCCCAAGCTGCTGAGGCGATACGATGCCGATCCGGGACAGGAAAAAGAGCACGATAGGTGTCTCGAACACAACACCCATCCAAAGCAGCAGCGAAATCATCAGGCCGACGTAGTTTCCGATGCGAATGTATGGAGTGGCGATGTCGTTGCCGAAGCTGAGTAGAAAATGTATGGCAGGCGGGAAGAGTACACGGTACCCAAATGCCGCGCCGAGGATGAACGCTACCACGACTGCGGGCATCAGGGCGTACAGGTAGCGGCGCTCCGATGGGTTCAGACCCGGCGAGACGAACCTGACAATTTGATAGAGAACGAAGGGCATAGCGGCGAAAAGGCCCACAAGTAGGGACGCCTTCATCGCGGTGCTGATGAACTCGGTGAGATCTGTGTATATGGGCTTGCCGCCAGGAATGTCGGTGAAGCCCTGCGCGGGCTGCATGAGGAGAGTGAGAACCTGTTCGTGGAAGACGAACGCAATGACAGTCGTGACAAGAACTGCAATCGCAGAGTACATCACGCGCCGTCGAAGTTCTGTGATGTGTTCCTGAAAAGGCACACCTCCTTCGGAACTCATGCACTTTCCTCCTTTGGGGCGCTCTGCTCCCCATCGCCAGACTGCTGAGAGGTTTCGGCTGTGGCTCTACGAAAGCTTACTGGACTGTCCACACCAGGCGTCGCAGAGCTTGAGGCGTCTGCTGCGTCTGCTGGATGGTCTTGGTCGAGGGGTCGAGTCGTCGCGCCCGAATCACTTGTGGTTTCTGCCCGCCTCTGTCTGGTGGCAAGCGGAGAGTCCACGTTCACCAGATCGTCCATCTCTGCCTGCACGGTCGAACCCATACGCCGAAGTTCGCCGGTCCACTTGCCGAGGGTTCTGGCGGCGTCAACCATGCGCTCCGGCCCGAGGAATATGAAAGCGACGAGTAAGATGATGAGGATCTCCATCGTTCCCATGCCGAGGAAGCTCATAGTCGGTTCACCTTTTGCAGCCCTTCGGTGATGACTTTCCAGTAATCGCAGTCCGGGCATCCGGGCGGGATCACATAGCCTTTCCTGAAAGTTACAGGAGCACCAATGCGCTTCAGCAATGTGAGGAGATCGCAGACGGGCAAGCCGACCGTGTTCAGATAGCAGCCTTCGATACGCTCGGCAGGTCTGAACTTATCGTCTTGGACAGCGTAGGCACCTGCCTTATCAAAAGGCTCTCCGGATTCGACATATGCAGCGATTTCTTCGTCAGCATAATCGCGCATGAATATCCGACTTGCCTTGGCAGAGGTGGAGCAGATGCCGGTGGCAGCGTCCATCAGTGCGGTTCCGGTCACCACTTCGTGGGAGCGGCTTCTCAGAAGCTTAAGCATCCATACGGCTTCGGCGGCGTCCGCGGGCTTTCCGAGGATATCGCCATCAATGACGACCGATGTGTCCGCGCCGAGGACTATGGCGTCCTCCACGCCTTTCAGGGCTTGCCTTGCCTTTAGGAGGGCAAGGCGCTGGACGTACGCCTGAGGAGATTCGCCTTCATTTGGGGGCGGCTCGTAGTCGCCGCTGCCTACTATCTGCACATGCATGTCGATTGCCTTGATGAGGCGGCGCCGGCGTGGGGAGCCCGAAGCGAGTACCAGCGTTCTGGCGTGAGGGTCGCGCCCTTTAATTAGCAGGTCATGTGGCATGTGCTTATTTTACACTAATGCTCGGTAAGGGGGCTAACAAACACCATATAAATGACAGGTTCATGAGGTAATGGTCGCCACGCATTCAGTATGGTAGGTCTGGGGGAACATATCCATCGGTTCGACTGATTCTATGACGAAGTCGCCTCGCACGAGGTAGGCGAGGTCGCGGGCGAGTGTGTCGGGGTCGCAGGAGACATAGACGGTGCGAACTGGCTTTCTGCGGATAAGGGCGTCGAGCGTAGCGGGGTGGCAGCCGAGGCGGGGCGGGTCAAGGATTACTGCATCGGGAGGCTCTGTTAGGGAGTCGAGGTAGTCCTCTGTCTTGCTGCCTATGAATTCGAGGTTGTCGATCCCGACGATGTTCACGGTTGCGTCCTTGACGGCTGCGGAGGACTCTTCAATCGCGATGACGTGGCGGGCGGAATCGGCCAGAAGTACGGCGAACGTGCCGACGCCTGCGTATGCGTCAACGAGCAGTTCGTTGCCGCTGAGTTGGAGGCGCTCGGCGACGAGTGTGGCAAGGCGCTCTGCCTGCGGCGTGTTGACCTGCGCGAATGACGGGGATGCGATGCGGAGGCGGCGGTCAAGCATTTGCTCCCAGTAGTAAGCCTGGCCGGTGGGAAGAGGGATCTCGGGATTGTGCATAGTGGGCTGGATGAGCCAGTCGCCGGTGTTGACGCCGTAGCGAACGGAAAGCTGGGTGGTCTCGCCGGCTTTGCCTTGCAGTTCACGGAGGGCTTCGTTTATCCAGGGGTGCATGAGGGCGCAGTCTTCAACCTTGACGAACCGACGTGTGAGGCGGTTGATGAAGCCCAGCCTGCCGGAATCGCGGACTGTGAAGCGCGCGTGGTTGCGGTAGCCGAACATCTGAGGGCTTGGCAGAGTGGGGGAGACGGGAATGCCGCGCAGCTCAGGGTATTCGGCGAGCGCCAGTCTGACTCGATCCTGCTTGAGTTGGAGTTGGTGGTCGTAAGCGATGTGCTGCCACTGGCAGCCTGTGCACGCGGTGAAGTATGGGCAGGGCGGCGTGATTCGGTGCGGCGACGGTTCTAGGACTTCAGTTACGATAGCGGAAATGTGCTGGCGGCGTCTGCGACGGTATCGGATGATACGGGCTTGCACCCGCTCGCCGGGTATGCCGCCAAAGACGTTGATTACGCTCTCCTCGAAGTGCGCCAATGTGTCGCCGAGGTCGCCCCATGCCTGGAGATACAGTTCGGCGATTTCGGTAGGAGTGTTGTCCTTGGGGCGGCTGTTTAAGATTTGGCCGTCATGGGTGGTCTGTTTCATAGACGAGAACTTAGTCAGGCTTTACCAAGATATTGAAGGCGGTGGTGGATAGAGAGGGCAATTCAATTTTGTCGGCTATCAGAGTGGAAGCCTCGATGCCGATTTTAGTGCTTGTGGTCTGGGAATGCAGCCATCCTAGCATGGATAATCGGTGAAACCAATTCTGGGTGTTGAGATTCTCAGAACGCCAGCGGCGGTACTTTGTGAAATATGTGACAAAAGTAAATGTGAAAAATAGCACTATGTTGACACATATTGTATCAAGTGCTAGATTTGATGTGTACACTCTTGAAGGAGGCGATGCTATGTCAGAAGCAGCAATTCTAGAGCGGCATGGACAGACGGTAGTTAGCAGTGACAGGCTCAATTCCAAGGCGAAGGAAGAGATTGAAGTGTTACTGGAGGAGTCCGAACAATCGCGGACAAAGAGGGAATTGGCCGACAGGCCTTGGTACTTCAGGATGCCTCAGCCAGGCGTGAGGTTCTATTCTCTCTAGGCTTACGAATCCGGTACAGGTGTTCAATTTTCAGCCCCCACGTGTACGAGCTTACTCGTGGGGGCTTTCGCTTTGCTTGTAGATATAGTGACCAATTTCGGGAGCTTTGAATTAGGCGGGTTCCGCAACGAAGACGGGGATCGTACGGGATGTGCGGTTGCGATAGTCTTCATAGGGAGGGAAGGCGGCTACACATATTTCCCAGAGACGCGCGTGTTCTGCGGAGTCGTCAACTTCGCGCACGCTCATCTTGTACACGTCGGTCTCATCTCGAATTTCGACATCGGCCTGCGCTCTAAGGTTGTACACCCACACCGGGTTTGTGGGAGCGCCGCCTCGTGAGCCGACTAGAATGTAGTTATCGCCGTCCTTGACGCGCATGAGTGGCGTTTTGCGGATTGCGCCGGTGCGGTTGCCCCTGTTAGTTACGATGATGACGGGCAGTCCGGTTTCGCGCAAGGTCGTGCCTTCAGCGCCTCCGCTGCCTTCGTATAGTTCCACCTGTTCGCGCACCCAATCGGCCGGTGAAGGTATGTATTCTGCCATAAGTCGCTCTGACCTCCTGGATTGTTATTGATTTCACCATATCATAACGCCAACCGGCGGAATCCTCTACTGTCGAAGCCCATTATCTAATGGGGCGTGTTGTCGCAGCCTCGGTGCAATCTGGTATCATAGCGGTAGTTCTGATTTGGAGGGATTATGGCTACTGCGAGAAGGCTACCGGAGTGGCTGAAAGTGAAGGCGCCGGGCAGCGCTGGCTACCTGGAGCTTAGGCAGCTAGTGAGGTCGGAGGGGCTCAACACTGTTTGCGAAGAGGCTCATTGTCCAAACATTGGGGAGTGCTGGGACCGGGGAACCGCTACTTTCATGGTGCTGGGGGACATCTGCACGCGCGCGTGCTCGTACTGCGCGGTGAAAACGGGGATGCCGACGACGCTCGACTTGCAGGAACCGGTGAGGCTGGCGGAAACTGTGGAGCGATTAGGGCTGCGATATGCGGTTATCACCTCGGTGGACAGAGACGATCTGCCGGACGGTGGGGCGTTCATATTCGCGCAGTGCATCCGCCAGATTCGAAAGCGTCTGCCTTCGTGCAAGGTGGAGGTGCTGATACCGGACTTCGAAGGGGACACTGATGCTCTGGCGAAGGTTATGGAAGCGAAGCCGGATACCCTGAACCACAATATCGAGACTGTGCGGCGAGTGTTCAGCCGGGTGCGTCCAAAGGGTGACTACGACATGTCGCTGGAGCTGCTTGCGAACGCCAAGAGGCTGGACGGGGATGCGGTCACCAAATCGGGGATGATGGTCGGGCTTGGCGAGAGTTGGGACGAGATTCTGGAGACGATGCGGGACTTGCGGTCTGTTGACTGTGACCTGCTAACTATCGGGCAGTATTTGCGGCCTTCGGGTAAGCATACGCCGCTGGCGCGTTGGTACACCCCGGGCGAGTTTGACGAACTGCGTCGCGAGGGTGAGGCGCTAGGATTCCGGCATGTGGCTTCGGGTCCGCTGGTGCGGAGCTCGTATCACGCGGACGAGCAGCATGCAGCAGCGAGTGGAGTCGAAGTGGGTTGATCGAATCGGTGGGACGGCAAGGGATATTTTGGGATGGTAAAGCTGGTCTGGAGTAAATCAATATAGAAAGATATCCTGCCCTTGCCTAACGGCGTTGAGCAAGGGCGGTGGTTCCTCTACCATTTGTAAGGGCTCACGTGGTCAGCGATTCCAGTCGAAGGATTCCAGAATCCCGTTGGAACCTTGGGCGCTTTCCCTCTGAGATGTCGCATCGTCCGTTGGTATGACGCGGGCGGCTATTTTCTTGGCAATACCTTCAGGATTTGTAATGCTTGGATATTCGTCTGTGCCGAATGCATGATATGTCACTCTCGTAAGCGTGATGGTAGAGGCGTCTAAGAATCTCACAGTAGCTAACGTGTGGAAGTCATTGTCGGTGTGATAATGCAACTTGTATGCCAGCATGTCATCGCCGATACTTGGTATGAAGTCCTGTTCGTGATCTCCGAGATCGACGTTTGCACCGTTTCTCTGCTGGATAACCGGGTAGTTTAGGCCGCTCCATCGCGCGTTCTCGATGCTATTGTATTGAACCGCAGCGCATACTATTCCGGCCGAACTATCTGCGTTCATCCATTCAGTGATGTATGTTTGGACGACACCGCTGTATCCCGAACCGTCGTATGTATGCGGTCCGTCCGTGCTGTCAGGGGTAAAGCCTTCGATCTCAGCGAGATCGTCGGCGTTGCAGGCATGGTCTTCTATGTTGTAATCCGGCGGCAGCGGCCCTGGTGTCGGTGAGGGTGATGGCCCTGGGGTCGGTGAAGGTTCAGGAGTAGGTGACGGCTGGGGCTGCACCGCCGATGTTTCAACTTCCACTGTCAGCGTGAAGCTGCCAGTAACCGCCGCCTCGTAGGTCGTCGCCTCTATAGTGTAGGCCCCCTCCGCCAAGCTTGCTACTAAACCTGAATCCCTGTCCGTAGCAAGACTTGAGTCGATACCGTTGCACAGCGTACTCGTTACTTCCGATTCGTAGTCATCATTCTCGCACAATACCGTGCCCTCTCTGCCCACACCTTCGCGTAGGTACAGGTATGGGTCTGTAGAAGACTCCAGCGCAATGGTTACATCAGAGGCTTCCGCAAGGATTAAGGCATAGAAGCGGGCATACCCGCCACCACGATCAGGGTGCGAAGATTCGCAAGTAGCCCAGCTTCCGTCGACAGATCCGCCTTCGGGGACTAACTCTATGCAACTGTCGGCGATAGGGGTAGCTGTAGCTGTTGGCTCAGGTGTGCTCGTCGGTTCCGGCGTAGCAGTCGGCTCAGGGGTCGCGGTTGACTCTGGCGTGGCAGTCGGTTCAGGTGTAGATGCCGCCGCGTCCGATGCCACCAGTCTTGCAAACCCGTAGCCCCAGGTATTGTTGGGAGATGCCCCGCGCGCCTCTGCGTAATTCTTGAGGTAAGTGGCGACCTGCTGCGGACTGTATTCGGGAAAGCGCTGCTTCACCAGCGCGGCAAGTCCGGCGACATGCGACGACGCCTGGCTAGTTCCAGGGAAAATACCGTTGGGATTGTCGGTTGAGCGATAAGTTACTGACTGACCCCGGTCCGCGCCAACTAAATCGGGCTTGACTCTGCCGTCGGGCGTCGGACCTTGGCTGCTGTAAGGCTCGACTGCGTTTATGTCGAACGCGGGCGCAGCGCCCACTGCCAGCAAACCCGGATTCCTGCTTTCCGCTGGGCTGCCAATACTGTGATGCAGTGTGTGGTGCTGTATAAGTCTCCCTGTGAAATCCTGAAGCTGTATCCAGTCTGGGTATGAGCCACTGGAATGTTGGATGACTAAGCAATATGCCCCTGCGGGGACAGTCCTCTCTATAAACTCAAATGGGTCGTCAGCCGTTCCTCCTGACTGCGCTGAAACAGAACTGGCATATATTTCATACAGTTCGGCTCCCTCGTTCCGCCCAAATAGAATCAGGTTCAAGTCCTTATTAGCTCCACCCCATCTGTCATCCCACCGCAGCTGGATACGGAGCTCTACTTCACCTGTAAACCTCGCCGCATGTATTTCGCCTTCATCATACAATGCGTAATTGTTGCAATTGTCAGTTCCATTGAATTCATGCAGGCCGTCTCCATCTGAATCCGTAAATCTTCCGTACCATGTGCTTCGAGCTTCATTTCCCGCGGAATTGACGAAGGTGATGCCACTTGCGACGGCGGTGTCCACACTCCTCTGTATGCCGTTAGTGTACCGTGTTGTCCCGTCGCCCGGACCTTGCCACGTAAAACCCAATGACATGTTGATGACATCTACATCATGTTCAATCATCCAATCCACAGCGGTTACAATGTCTCCATATGACCCTCCAGGGGTGGAAATAAAATATGTGGCTTCAGGGGCGATGTCGAACGCCGCTTCGGTTACTGCAGTACCATGCCCGCTGGCGTCAGTGTTATCGCAATCTACGAGGCTCGACGTGTACAGACCGAGGTCGGTGTAGCATCTCGCTTCCACGGTCGACGGCAGTTCCGTTCCCATCAGACTGCGGAAGCCCTGGAAGCCGTCGTCGATAATGCCGATCTTGACGCCCTGGCCCTTGAAGCCTGCGTTATGCCACGCGGTCGCGCCGTGCAATCCTACGCCCTCACTGACCACTGTGCCTTGGTGGGGCTGCGGCGGGATGATGGTCCGGATGCTGATGACGCCTTCCTGAGTAGAAGCATCGGGCAGCAGCGACACCGGCACATAAGCTTCGATGTAGTCGATGCCGATGTTGCGCGGGGATGCACCGCTCTGTTCGAGGTAGTCCCATATGTCTTGGGTGTAGCCTTGTGTGATGTAGAGGGTTACGGCGACGGATCCCTCGCGGTGTATGGGCGCATTGGCGGCTGCGGCTTGCGCGGAGAACTGACCGCTCTGTACCTGCTCAACGATGCGGTTGAGGTTGGAGTCCATGTTTGGGTATTTGGGTGGGTTGAGCTTGCCTCCAATGGGCGGAAGCTGTTCCGCGCCGATATCGAAGTCCGGTTCAGCCGCAGGCTCGGGAGTGGGTGTGTCTGCTGATTGGGCGTGCAGAGTCATGCTGCCATTATCTGCCAGCAGTGTGAGCAAGAGAACTGCGGATGCTGCTAGGGCGAACAGTAGAGAAAGCGGTCGTTTGGCGAAATACATGGGCATTTATGGCAAAGTCTTTCGGAACTCCGAGTTACGGCTAATGGCACGAATGTATCATGTCACCGTGCGAGAGGATATGTTACACGGAAGGCAGTCCTTGCGCTTGTGCGAAGTGCGCAGACTAAGCGAGGTCAAAATGATCCCACTTATTTCGTGGTGCGAAGCTCTCACGGCTGGTACAGTTAAGCGGCTAGTTGTTTGAAGAATTCTGCGAATGAGAGTAGAATGTTGAGACAGCCGAGACACGCAGCGGCAGCATCAAAATTATTCCAAGGCGAGGTACAGTAGGAATGATTAAGGCGGGAACTAGATACGTTACTCCATCGGGCGCTGAGCTTGTGGTTACGAAAGGCGGCGATGGGTTGCTGACCGATGGGGAGGTTCCGTTGCAGGAGAAGGATTCCGGCAGTGGGTTTGATGGCACAACGACGAGTGCAGATGCGATGACTATCAACCTTGGTCGGCGGTATCAGGCAGATGAAGAGGGAGTCACGGTGCTGGTTACGAAGGCCGGGCAGTGTGACTTGCGCTATAATGGCGCATCGATGGAAGTTCAGCAGCCAAGGAAACTGCCTTCTTCGGACTAGGACCGGGCATGGATGTGAAGGATGCATTAAAGCCGCCTTGTATGAGGCGGCTTTTCTTTTGATGCAGTTGGTCCCTTACAACTGGGAAAAGTAGTTTGACAGACTTATCACGAACCTTGAAATGGTGAGGTCTTGAAGCGGTCCAGGACAAGACGGGCGGATTCGTAGTCTCGGTTACCACCGGGAAGTATGGGGGGCATGAGGTAGAAAGATGCGATGCCCGAGACCAGGAATCCTTCAATGGCGCGGGCTGCGATGACTGCGGAGGAGGCGCCGCTATCGAGTTCGTTGCGGACGGACTGAGGGACCGGAGAGAATGAACGGCTGGCGACGGCTATCATCTGGACTCCAAAGAATAATGGTATCGATGGGTGCTCGCCGTAGGTCAGCCTGTAGGCTTCGAGGAAATTCAAAGGTACTTCGGGTGTGAAGCCGGGCTGTGTGATGAGGAAGTGTGCCCCAGCATCGATTTTTCTGCGGGTGAGGGTGACTTCCGAATTGATGTCGCGGTTGGTGTCAATCGCCGCGCCGATGCAAAAGTCGGTCTGCATCCCTAAGGCACGTCCTCGAAAATCGGTCCCTTCGTTCATACTGGCAATGGAGCGAATGAGGCTCGTAGTTGTGCGATCGTTTACGGGCTTGGTGTGTCTCAGCTCTGCGGGTGTGAAGTTATCGCCGCGCACGACTATGACGTTATGAAGTCCGAGCAGTGCAGCCCCCAAAAGTAGGCTCTGGGCGGCAAGTATGTTCATATCCCGTGTCGCGATGGTGAAAGCAACCTCTTTGCCTGTGGCCACTCTGATTGAATGCGCCGCAAAAGCTGAGTTGGCGTACACGGACTTGCCGGGGTTGTACGGCACGGAGAGGCAGTCAGCGGCAAGTGTATGCGCCACATCGATGTCGTCGTAGGCCGCGCCTCTGGGCGGAGAGAAGTCGCAGATGAACAAGGGCTGACTGCCGCTCGGAGGGTGTATGTCAGCGATTTTGGTCATATCCCACCATTTTCGCCGCGAATTGTGCGGTGAGAGCAGAGACTGCCGGCAGAGGTGGCGTGTGCCATTGGTCCGCCGGCAATCCGGTGCAGAGGGGAATTATCGCTACTTCCAGCCGAGGGACCCGTTCTTCGACGGTATGAGCGAGATGCGATGACCGTCGTCGCACTTGTAGCGTTCCTCGCGTACTTCGCGGCGCTTGCCTGACAATGACGATTGTGTCATTTCTTTGTGGCAGAACGGGCAGCTGACGAGGTATATCGCTCTGTTGCGGAAGCGACGGAGTTGGACATGAGTAAGTGTATCCGCAAGCTTGCCAAACGTCCCATTGTAGCGGAGGACGTAGCGAGTGCCCGTACTCATGAGGCTCCTCTTTCTTCTATGGGCGTTGGGTGGGATATAAGCGTAGTCCACATAACCGCATTGCAGGCACTGGGGTTCATCGTAGTTGATGCGCAGTTGCGTTTCGCATCTGGGGCATATCAACTCCTGATTGGGAGAAGCGACCTCAACTATTTGAGGTCGCTCAATAACTTGTTCCGGGTACTCATTGAATTCTTGAACCTGAACGACCATCACATCCTCCTCTATCCGCCTAATGGCTTCCTCTGACATGCTTCGGGAATTTGCCCTTGCTAACCACCGAATTTTGGCGCAAAAACTCCCCTGACAAGATGTCGTCTTGAATTTTTGCTTGCCCTTGCGACAAGCACGCACCCACACATTTGAGACGTTAACTCAGCGTGTCGCCGGTGATTGGAAGTCCCTTATCTTCCTGTGAAAAGCACCCTAAAGACCGGAGCTGATTACCATTTCAACACTTGACCTTTTGTGCAAATTTCACACATCCGAACGACTGCTTAGAATCTTATGGGAAATGTGTTAAACATAGACTAAATCTTTGTCAAAAATGATGTCAAGGTGAAAACGCTGAATTTTCGCCTAATTTAATCAGGATTTCTAGGCGCCTGTAACAAGGCGCGCAGAGCTAGTAACCAGTCAATACAGGCGTTCAGAGAAAGACTCCGTCTCAGAGTTTTTGAGACTGGCCTTCCGTTGCTTTAAGAAGGGGATTGGTCGGTTTCGTGGCGAATTTCAAGCTAGATTTCAGTCCCAATTTACTACCGTTTGGGATGGATTTCACAAGGCGTTCGTACATTTAATCTACTAATATATTTACGAGTTTCTATAAACAAGACTTATGATTAATGAAATGAAATTATTCAATCTCTGAGAGAAGTTTCAGAGGATTACGATGCATACGTCCAGCCAAATGACCACGATGTATGATGATAGCAGAGATATATAAATCGGTCGGCATTGAGTGTGCGCTTCCGTAGCCTACTGTATATTTGACACTCAACCCACAGGCTAATAACATTTGGGTAAGCTAAGGGCACAGAGCATAGGAATCGTTAAGAAAGTTGCTGTCGCACTCAGTGGCGTAGGCGTCAACCGCTGGAGATTGAGCGCATGAACATAATCTGGATTACCGCAGACACTTTCCGCCAGGATCACATGGGTGCGTACGGTCATAAGACTATACGGACTCCGACATTGGATGCCTTGGCTGCGAAAGCGACGCGCTTCAACAGACATTATGCCGGAGGCTTTCCGACGATGCCGACGCGCGCGGACCATGCGACGGGACGCTGGACGATGTCATTTATGGGATGGGAGCCGCTACCTGAGGACGAGGTTACACTGGCGCAGATTCTGGCCGAAAACGGGTATCACACCGCTGCGGCGATTGACACGCCGTTCTACATCCGCGGGGAAATGAACTATGACCGCGGATATCAGACCTTCTTCTTTCATCCGGGTCAGGAAGGTTCGCCAACTCGCGTCCAGCAGGTCGGCAACCATGAATCGCGAGACATTCGCGATAGGTGGAGGCTAGAGAAGGACCATAACGCGCCGCAGACCTTTGCAAACGCAATGAACTGGCTGGAGACCCACTACAAAGAAGACTTTTTCCTTTACATAGATACTTGGGATCCGCATGAACCTTGGGAAGCGCCGCCATATTACTCTGAGCTGTACTGGCCTGGCTATGACGGCGAGATCATTCAGCCGATATACGGGCATTGGCAGGATGAGCCGGGGTTCACCGCAGAGAAGGTGAAGAAGGCAAACGCAACCTACTGCGGCGAGATCACGATGGTTGATACCTGGATCGGTTACTTCCTGCGGCGGGTGGAGAACATGGGTCTGATGGACAAAACCGCTATCATCTTCACTTCCGATCATGGCTTCTACTTCGGAGAGCATGGTGGGAAATTCGGCAAGATGACCTTCGACAAACGTGACGGCGGCGGACTGTACAGGTTCGGTGACTCCGATGCGCGTTGGGCGCATTCTCCTCTGTACGAAGAGCTGGTAAGGATTCCGCTGCTGGTTTATGTGCCCGGAGTGGAACCTAGCGCGTATGACGGAATGACCTCAGTGGTGGACGTTATGCCGACCGTACTGGACATCGCGGGTGTGAGCTCCCCCGGCAATGTTCATGGGGCGTCATTGCTGCCGAGGATGCGCGACAGTAGTGCCGCGGGACGCGAATTCACCGTGAGCACGATACCCTTCGCGAATCCAGGCGACGAGGTGCGCTCGGTGGACAGTATCAGGCGCAACCTAGTCAACTCGCAGGTGACCACGATTACGGCGGGCGACTGGTCGCTGCTTTACAGCACGGACGAGGGAATGTCGGAACTGTACAACCTTGCCAACGACCCGGCGCAGGAAAACAACATCATATCGGGGAACTTGGAAGTGGCAAAAGAGGTACACCAATATCTGTTGGAATTCATGCGTGAGACAGGAGTGTCTGAGCACCTTCTGAAACCGCGCCAGGAGTTCAGGCTTTAGTCCGCGCAGATTCAATATTATGGCTCCTGTAAGTGCGCGCGTTCTTTCTAAGCAGATTTACGGAGCGACTTCAAGATGGATAGGACAAGAAAAGAATGGCAATAAACATAATCGTGTGCGTGAAGCAGGTTATGGACCCGGAGACGCCTGCGTCCGCTTTCAACATAGATGGTGATGCCAAAAAAGTCGTGCCTGCCCCCGGAATTCCCCCGGTTGTGAACGGGTTCGACGAGAATGCGGTTGAGGCGGCGCTGCGGCTCAAGGACGGCGGAGACGTCGCAAAGATAACTGTCATTTCGATGGGTAGCGGCTTTGTAATGGATGTGATGAAAAAACCGCTGTCAATGGGGGCCGATGAACTGATTCTGGTTGATGACGAGGCGCTGAGCACCCTCGATGCCTATGCAACTGCAGCGGTGTTGGCTGAGGCTATAAAGAAGGTTGGCGAATATGACCTCGTCCTCTGCGGCAGGCAGGCATCCGACTGGGACCAGGCGCACGTGCCGCTGGGCATAGCGGAAATGCTGGGACTCCCCTGTGTTACGCTAGCACAGAACATTGAGGTCGCCGAAAGTGGCATTGTGGTGCAGCGGGCACTATCGGACGGTTACGAAGTCGTGGAGGCACCACTGCCCGCGCTGGTTACAGTGACCAATGAGCTCGGAGAGCCGCGTTATCCCACACTGCGGGGTATAATGCAGGCGAGCCGTAAGCAACCCACAAGATGGAGTACCGCAGATGTGGGGCTGGACGCTGAAGCGCTTGAACCCAAACTCACGCTTACGGAGCTTTTCATTCCAGTGAGCGACAATCAGGTTGAAGTAATAGAGGGAGAGAATGACGCGGATGCTGGCAGGAAGCTGGCTCTGCGGCTGCGTGAAGAGAGGCTGATCTAGACGAATTGTAGGCCACTTGAGGAATATGATGGATATCCATCGTTCCTATCCCTGACCTTCCTCTTTCAAATGGGGTTGGATCAAGTATTTATTGGAGATATGAAATATGGCTGGGGTTCTTGTCATTGGCGAACTGAATGGTGATGCACTTCAGGGCATCACGGGGGAACTGCTGGCGGCGGGCCGTGGTATTGCTGATGTGACGGGCGAAAATGTGGGTGTGGCGCTGCTGAATGGCGGGGATACGGCAGGACAAGAAGCTATATCCCTGGGCGCTGATCACGCATATCTGGTTCAGGACGAAGTGCTTGCCGAAATGCAACTCGATGCGCAGGTTGCGGCGCTTGAGAAGGTCTGCGCCGAGGTTCAGCCGTCTGTCGTACTGATAGGGCGCACGCTAGCCGGTAGAGATGTTGGCCCGAGGCTTGCGTTCCGATTGGGCGTAGGACTGGCACAAGACTGCTTGCAGGTAGATGCGGATGCGAACAGCGGAAGGATCGTTGCAGTGCGACCAGTGTACGGCGGCAACGCTCTGGCAAAGGTAACATTCCCGGAGGCGAATCCGCAGATGGTGGTAATGAGGGCGAAGGGTTATGAGCCGCTTGATGCGGACGATTCGCGCTCTGGCGAAGTTTCGATTATCAACCCCGGTCTGGATGCTTCAGTGGTAAAAGCACGACTCGTGGAGACGGTTACGCAGGCGGCAGAAGGCGTGCGCCTGGAAGACGCGAATATCGTAGTGGGTGGCGGAAGAGGTCTTGGAGGGCCCGAGCCTTTTGACCAATTGGAGGATCTCGCCAGATTGCTTGGCGGCGCTGTCGGAGCTTCTCGTGCGGTGTGTGACGCAGGCTGGCTCGACCACAGCTATCAGGTTGGGCTGACCGGTAAGACGATTACGCCGGACCTGTACATAACAGTGGGTATATCGGGGGCGAGCCAGCACATGGCGGGCTGTTCGGCTTCGAAGAATATCGTCGCAATCAACCGTGACGCGGACGCAAATATCTTCAAGAGTGCGAGCTTCGGAGTTGTAGGAGACTGGAAGAATGTGCTGCCGTCTTTTATCGAGACGGTTCGTGAGTTGGTGAATTCCTAAATTTTAGCAGCATTGGCTATTGATGAACGAGAAGTGAAGGATGGAGTCTGGCCATTCAAGAATTCTGGCTGATTTCCCGATTCAATAAACGCTGGTAGTCTGCTGAGCAAGGAGTCGTACAATGAACAGCGATTTCATGTTCGATATAGACGGAATGCTGAAGTCCATCGACAACGCCGATGTGATATCCATATTCTTTCCGTCGTTTCGCAAGGCGTTGGTGGTTGACCCGCGCAGCAATGACAGGCATAGCGCGTTTGTGCAGATAGCCCCAATGGCGGCGTCTCCCCAGGAGCGTCTCCGGCTGATCCGCCGACAGCGACCAGGACTGCCGAGGGTGCGTAATCTTGCTGTAATCCCGTGGACGCGCTATGTGGACAGCCTTGTCAGTCTCGGTCTGTGGGACAAGGTTATTAAGCGGTTGGAGGACGGAGGGGAGGACGAGGCGATAGGTCAATGCGAGCGGGCGTTAGATGAACTCCGTGAGATGGAGCGTATAGAACTGGCTAACGCCATCACAGGAAAGAACTACCAGACTATCTGGTCGGCGCGTGGTGACTGATGGGCGCTGTCCCGGATGGAGCACCTCGCGAACCTGTCTCTACGCTCGCTGAACACGCAAGGACATAGTATCTAGAAACGGCTGAATTTGTGAAAGTGAAGGGGGCAGTTCACTGGGAACTGCCCCCCCCTTTTTATATTGCGGTTCTCGTTGCGCGTTACGCGCGAGCCGCTTCCTGCTCTCTAAGCTGCTCTACTATTCGGTCGACAAGGTGTGCGGGGACTTCCTCGTAGTGATCGAACTCGATGGTGAATGCTCCCCGTCCTTGGGTCATCGAGCGCAGTTCCGTTGCATATCTCAGCATTTCCGCCTGCGGGGTTTCGCCCTCGATCATTGTTGTGCTGTTGCCCTGTGGCGTCATACCGTGGATTCTGCCTCGCTTGGAGTTCATGTCGCCGATTATGTCGCCGGTGTAGTCATCGGGCACGACAACCTGCACTCGCATAATAGGCTCGAGCAGGGTAGGCGATGCCAACTGAATGCCCTTGGTGAGCGCCTGACCGCCAGCGATTTCGAAGCAGATGCCTGAAGAGTCAACGGTGTGATAGCTGCCGTCGAAGAGAGTTGCCTTGACATCCACGATTGGATATCCCGCGATTGCGCCTCCGGTCATTGCCTTTGCAACACCCTTTTCGACAGACGGGATGTATTCGCGCGGCACATTGCCCCCCACGACTTTTTCGGCGAACTCGAAGCCACCGCCTCTTGGCAGGGGTTCGAGTTCCAGCCAAACGTGTCCGAACTGGCCGTGACCGCCGGACTGCTTCTTATGGCGATATTCCACGCGCGTTCTGCCGCTAATGGTCTCCTTGTAGGCAACCTTGGGTCTCTGGAGAATCATCTCAGCGCCAAACTTGTTCCTCATCTTCTCGATGGCTAAGTCCACATGAGTGTCGCCCAGTCCGCCGAGTAGCACCTGGAGAGTGTCCGGTTCACGGGTCACCGTGAGGCTAGGGTCTTCTTCCGCAATGCGTGAAAGCGAACTGCTCATCTTATCAACGTCGGCTTGTGATTTGGGGAAGACAGCCATCAAGTACACCGGCTTGGGGAATTCTATACCTTCTATAGTGAACTGGTTGTCGCGCGTGCAGATTGTGTGTCCGGTCAGGACGGAGTTGAGCTTTGGGGTCGCGCCTATGTCACCCGATGCGAAGTCCGAGACAGCCGTCTGCTCTTTGCCGCGCACCTCAAAGACTTGGCCGACGCGTTCCGCCTGTCCGGCATTTGCGTTCCAGAGCTGGCTGTCGCTGCTGAACGTACCGCTGTAAATCCTAAAGTACGAAAGTTTCCCCACAAACGGGTCGGCGGAGGATTTGAAGACGAGTGCGGCGAGAGGTCCGTCGCTGTCGGGGCTGAGTGATACCTCGCCATCCGCGGTGTCGACTGAGACCCCGCCGACGTCTGCAGGAGAGGGCAAGAAGTCCACAATGGCGTTCAGGAGGTCGGCAGTTCCGATTTCCGATGTGGACGCTCCGAACAGCACGGGGACGATCAAGCCATCTGCTATTCCCTGTTTGAGGCCGGCAATCATCTCGGCCTGGGTGATTTCCTCGCCTTCGAGATACTTATCTGCGAGGTCTTCGTCAGCCTCGGCTACAGCTTCCACGAGGCGCTCTCGGGCTTCTTCGACTTCGCCAGAAATCTCACCAGGCACGTCAGTGCTGGGATCGAGCAGGTTGACTACTCCTGAGAAAGCGGACTCTGCGCCGATAGGAATCTGCACCGGGACGCATTCTCTGCCGAAGCGATCGGTGATCTCGCCCATAATGCGGTCGAAGTCCGCGTTCTCGCGGTCCATCTTGCTGACATAGAATATGCGAGGGAGATTGCGGTCGTTAGCCAGAGCCCACATCTGGTTCGTGCCCACCTCGAGGCCAGAGGCGGCTGATACGACTATGATCGCCGCGTCGGCCACACGCGAGGCAGAGACAACCTCGCCTCGGAAGTCGGCATACCCGGGTGTATCGAGGATGTTAATTTTGTTGCCGCGCCATGGACAAGCCAGCACGGACATCTGGGAACTGGACTGGCGACGAATTTCTTCCGGCTCAAAGTCGGATACGGTCGTGCCATCTTCTACCCTGCCAAAGCGCGTGATGTGACCGGCCGTGTGCAGCATCGCCTCTGCAAGTATAGTCTTGCCTGCCCCCCCGTGTGACAGCAGAACTACATTGCGCAATTTGTCGGTTGAAAATTTAGGCATACTGCTCTTCCCTCCGGTTAGGATTGTTTCCCCCAATTCTATTCAAAGGTTCAAAAACCTGCAACTGGTGGTTTGGGGAATGAAATAACCCATTTAGCGGGCCTCTGGCGTCAGGAAATGGACTCCTATTCTCCGCCTCCGCGGGGCTATGCGTGGCGTGAACCACTATGGGGAAATTCCGATTGAACGAATAATCACCTCGCCCATTTAATTGGCGTAAACTTTGCACTAAAGGGATGTGGCGTCTATAATCAGATGTCGAACTGATTCGAAATACAGTGTTCTTTAATAGTCGCTCACCAAGGTATCGTTACCAGAGGGTGACCTGAACAAGGCTTAGGAATTTTGGCTATCCGGGAGATTTTGCAGCTGCCTCATCCTTTGCTAAGGCAGAGGGCGCGGAAGGTGCGCGTAGTAGACGACAACGTGCTGCGCCTCGCATACGATATGGTCGATACTATGCGGGAGGCTAATGGGGTTGGGCTTGCCGCGAATCAGGTCGGAGAACTACGGCGTGTGATTGTTATCCAACTTCCGGAAGAGGAAGAGGCGCGCATTTATATCAATCCTGAGATAACACTCAGGGAAGGGGAGCGCCGAGTCGAGGAAGGCTGCCTGAGCATAGCCGGGTACAAGGGTATGGTCACGCGCTCAGTATGGGTACGATTCCGCGCGCTCGACCATACTTCAAAGCTGGTCAAGCTGAAGGCCGAGGACATGCTTTCACAGGCGTTGGAACATGAAGTTGATCACCTGAATGGCATTCTGTACATCGACCACATGGAGGCCCACGAGAAACTGGTTAAAGTTGAACCGGAAGGCGAAAGCCCGGCGGATACCGATACCGATGACAGTTCGAATGTCGGAGGGCCCGATGTTGGAGACACCGACAGAATGGGAAAAGCCTCCAATGAAGCATCGGATCATTCGGACAGTGGATTGTGGCTGCCGGATGAAGATTCGCGCGACACCCCCGCAACCCTAAAGCTCAAGTAAACTGAGCATTGACTTTGCCGCAAGTCATGTGAGTTGATGCACAATTACATCGCTGCGGCAGACCTCTCAATCTGATCTCATGAACGAAACACCCCCAATTTCGCACTATACTGCCTTGTCCAACGCCACACGCTTGCCCTCGGCGGTGGAGACGCTTGTCGAATTTTTCGGCAGCAGGGAAGTTGAAGCGTATTTCGTGGGTGGTGTGGTTCGGGACACGCTGATGGGACGCAAATCCGAAGACATCGACATTGCAGTGAGTGTCGATGCAGTTACGATTGGGCGCGAACTCGCCGAGGCTCTTGGGACACATTGCGTAAGCCTTCATGATGAATGGCAGGTGGCGCGCGTGGTGCTGAACGATGCCGAATGGCCAGGCTATGTTGACATCGCCACTATTCAAGGCGACATCGAACGGGATCTGTGTCGGCGGGACTTTACTATCAATGCGATGGCTCTGCCGATGAGCGAGGTGCATCACGACGATTTTGAGGAGCGCCTGCTTGATCCGTGCGAGGGCCTGCGGGACTTGCACGACGGCGTAGTTCGGATGGTGTCACCTGATTCTCTTGATGAAGATAGCGTGCGTTTAATGCGCGGCGTGAGGCTGGCTGTGCAGTTAGAGTTTTCGTTAGACAGCGAAACTGCTGACGCCATTCGGGAACGCGCAGTTCTAGTTGCAGACGCTCCGCAAGAGAGAGTGCGCGATGAGTTGATGCGGCTCTTGCGAACACGCAAGGCGTATGCAGGAGTTCGACTCCTCGATGAGCTGGGCCTTCTTTGCAGCGTAATGCCGGAACTTGCAGATGCCAGGGATGTCACGCAGCCCAAAGAACATTATTGGGATGTGTTTAATCATCTGGTCGAGGCGGTCGGCTGGGTGGATGCTATGTTCCTTGGCGACGGGGATGATGCTTTTCCACTAAATCTTGTACCGTGCTTCAAGGGGATGGCTGAATACTTCGATGTCGATGTGAGTGATGGATTTGACAGGCTGACATTCCTAAAGTTGACGGCGCTTTTGCACGACGTCGCCAAGCCTTCGACGAAGACGATTGAAGATTCGGGGCGGGTTCGGTTTATTGGTCATCATTCCGAAGGAGCGGAAATCGCGCGAGATATTCTCACGCGGCTGCGATTCGGCAAACGGGGAGTTGAGCATGTCGCCGGAATGGTGCAACAGCATCTGCGTCCTACTCAGATTGCGCAGAAGGACGATATGCCGACAGGCCGCGCCCTATACAGGTACTACCGCGACGCGGGGGACATTGCGCTGGATACGCTCTACCTGAACATGGCAGACTATCTTGCGGCGCGGGGACCTATGCTGGAGCTGAGGGATTGGACGAACCACTGCAGTCTGATTCGATACATTCTTGAAGAAGGGCTGCCAGGAGAAGAGGGACGGCGCAAAGAGTCAATGCAATCTCTTCCTAAGTTGGTCGATGGATACGATATAATAGATAGGTTCGTGCTTGCTCCAGGACCGAGAATCGGCAAACTGCTGGAGACGGTCCGAGAGGCGCAGGCGAGCGGAGAAATTAGTACAAAAGAGCAGGCGCTGGAGCTGGTGCGGGCCAGACTTGAGCGTGGAGGTGATGGTGCGTAGGAACGCAAGAGCGTTAATTGCGATATTGCTGTTGATTGTTGGAGCCGGGCTCGTGCTTGGCTTTCAGACGATCGAGCTGGGCTCCTTCAAGCGAGGCGGCAATACTCTGCTTGGCCTGAGTCTGGGACTGGACTTGCAGGGTGGCAGCCACCTCGTATATCAGGCGGAATCTACCAGTGTGGAGGGCGGAGCCGAATCGCAAGCGCCGGATGCGGACGATATGTTGAGCCTCCAGCGCATCATTGAGAGGCGTGTGAACTCATCCGGGCTGGGTGAGCCAATCATCCAGATTTTGGGCGCGGACAGACTGTTGATACAGTTGCCCGGTGTGGATGACCCCGAGCGGGCGAAATCCTTGATTGGCGAGACGGCACAGCTTGAGTTCAAGCACCGCCAACTGGGCATCCCCCGCAACCTCGCGACTGAGGGAATCATTACCGATGCTGATGTCGTTAGCGTAACTGCCGAGCCGATACCTGACGAACTTCTGCCGGACACAGAGGTGACTGCCACCCCGGAGGCGGGCGAGGAGACTTCGGCGGCTGTGGACGAGGAAGCCATACCGGTGATAATTGTGGAGTTGACGCCTCAAGGTGCCGCGAAGTTTGACGAGGTTCTGGCGAATCTCGCGCAGAAATTCCAAGTTGCGGTTGCGAGTTCGAATATAGTCACTTTTCAGGGTGAACTACAATCCGGCATTCTGCCGGGGCTAAATGTCACGATTAACGGCAATGAAACGATTAATGGCGTATTTGCGCCGCCATGGATAAGCAAGTTAGAGGGCACAAACAGGTATGTTTTCCCTTATCCGCAGCCACAGCCGGAACCGGCCCAGCCGGGCGAAACGCCAGTGGAGGTGGAACCTGACAACGTGGCGGCAGCGCAGATCAGGATTGGCGACGATGCCACGGTGATCTTCATTGAACAACCTGGAAGGGTTGACGAGGATTTCGGACTTGGCGGCGACAACTTGTCCAGAGCGTACGCCAGCCTGCACGCGCAGAGCGACCAGCCCATAATTAACTTGGAGTTCGACTCACTGGGAACGCGTCTTTTTGGTGAGAAGACGACCGAGATAGCAGGCAGTCTCACGGATTCCATAGCCATCTTCCTTGACGGTCGAGAGTTGATTGCACCCGTGGTGCGAACGCCGATCACGACCGGCACTGCAATAATCGAAGGTGGATTCACACTGGACAGGGCGCAGGACATATCGTTGCTGCTCGAAGGTGGTCGCCTTCCGTTCCCGATTACGCTGATTCAGGAGCGGAGCGTTGACGCCATTTTGGGATCGGACTCCCTCGCGAAGAGCGTACTGGCAGGCATCGTCGGACTTGCTCTGGTGTTCCTGTTCATGACGCTGTACTACCGAGTTCCAGGACTTGTGGCGTCGGTTGCGCTGCTGATATACACCGCCTTTGTGCTTTCGATCTTCAAACTGCTTCCGGTGACACTGACGCTGTCCGGAGTTGCAGCGACAATACTTTCGGTGGGCATGGCGGTTGACGCCAATGTGCTGATTTTCGAGCGTATGAAGGACGAACTGCGTAACGGACGTACCCTTATTAGCGCCATCAACATAGGATTCAACAGGGCATGGCCCGCAATTCGTGACAGCAATGTGTCCACGCTTATCACTTGCGCCATCCTGTACTACTTCTCGAACCAGTTGGGTACGACGATAGTTCAGGGATTTGCGGCGACCCTGGCAATTGGCGTAATGATCAGCATGTTCTCTGCGATCATGGTCAGCAGGACTATACTGCGCGTAATCGCTTCGACTGGGCTCGCAAGACTGCTGGGCGCATTTGTGCCGACTGGAGCATCTGAACTTCCGCAGCAGTCCGTTTCGACGGCTGTGCAGAGGAGCTAGAAACCGGCGTCTTAAACATGGTCTGTCTAGACTCACATTTTAGAATTTCAACTGGTGTTGTCCGTCAGGAGCATATAAATTGGACTTTGTAGGCAAGAGAACCTGGTTCTTCCTGTTTTCGTTTATCGTCATACTGCCGGGTGTGGTGTTCCTCATCATTAACCCTGGACTGCGCATGGGCATCGACTTCACTGGCGGCTCCACGATGACCATTAAGTTCGAGAATCCTGTTACGCAGAACGAACTGAGGTCTGAATTGACGCGCATCGGTCAGGTTGACGCCACGGTGCAGAGCTTTGGGGACAACACTTATTTCATCCGCACGCGAGAACTTTCAGATCAACAGAAGGACGGATTGGTGGGTGCCCTCGAGTCTAGTCTTTCGCAAGATGGTGTGGATGTGTCGTCCGACTTTGTATCGCCGGTTGTGGCGCGAGATACCATACTGAACGGCATTTACGCCGTCATTGCAGCAGCGGTAGGTATATTTATCTATCTATGGTGGGCATTCCGCAGTGTTCCACGCCCCTTCCGATATGGCATCGCCGCGATCGTGGCGTTGGTGCATGACCTATTGATTGTAGTGGGGATATTTGCGATTCTGGGCAACCTGTTGGGGCTGGAAGTGAACACGATGTTCCTGGTCGCAGTGCTGACGGTCATCGGGTACAGCGTCAATGACACCATCGTAGTCTTCGACAGACTACGTGAGAATGTAATCAACTATGGCAACCGAGGTTTCACTCAGAATGTGAATGTGAGCATCTCTGAGACCATTGGGCGCTCGCTGAATACGAGCTTGACCCTTCTTATAGTGCTGGTATCGTTGTTGCTATTCGGGGGAGCGACGATTCGCACGTTCCTGCTCGTGCTCATTATTGGCGTGGTCGCCGGGACTTACAGCTCGATTGCGGTTGCTAGCCAGGTGTTGGTGGCGTGGGAGAGCGGGGATTTCAGGCGGATGTTGCCGTTCGGCAGGTCGGCTGCAGCGTAGTCGCATGGCAGTTGGGCGAATTCAATTACCGTCCAATTCCAACAATATGACCTGAGTTGTCGCACACTTTCCTCATAGCGGCGGCGGAATGAGCGCGATTCTTCCGAATGTTGTTGCGGTGCGCATCACTTCGATGGCTTCCGCGGCCTCTTCGAATGCAAATTGTTGTGAGACGACTGGACTTATCTCGCCGCCTGCCACCATTTGGATCGCCCTGTGAATGTGGCGAGGGGACGCGCCTGTAGAACCTAATATCATTGCGTCGCGGAACAGCAGTTCAGCCAAGTTGAAGCGCGCAGCTCTTCCCGCAATTTCGCCGAGCACCACCATTCTGCCGAATTGCGCCAGACTTGATACGCATGAGCCAAAGAGCGCGGAGCCGACAGGATTCACTACAACATCAGCCCCCCTGTCTTCTGTAAGCGCGAGGACGATTTCGGAGAAGTCCAGCTCGCCCTCCGCCAGAATTGTCTCCACGCCTCGAAGAGATTCCAGTGCGCCAAGCTTTTCTGGAGAAGTGGTTACTGCCAAAACTCGCGCTCCCATGGCTGCCGCGACCTGCGCAAGATGCACGCCAAGGCCGCCGCCCGCGCCCACGATCAGCGCGGTTTCGTTGGGTTGGAGTCGTGCTGCGTCTTCCAGCGCGTTGACCGCAACGCCGATAGGACAGGCAAGCAGCGCGGCTTGTACGAGGTCAATGGATTCGGGAATAGAAACTGCGCTGGAAGCAGGTACGTTCATGTACTGGGCAAAGCCGCCGTCGATTGCATGTCCGAAGCCCCGCCCACGCATGCAGCGATACTCGTTTCCGGACGCGCAGCGGGCGCATTCGCCGCAGAACGCTGTCAGAGCAACGACGATGCTATCGCCGGGTTTCAAGGAAGTTACGTCGTCACCAATCGCCGCGACGATTCCGGAGACCTCATGCCCAAGCACGACGTCAGGCTTGACGCCGCGCCGCAGTGTACCTTCGATAACCGCGACATCGTGGTAGCACACGCCGCATGCGACGACCTGAACAAGCGCTTCATTGGCACGTGGCCTTGGCACAGCTAGTTCGCGCAACTCAAGGTACGGCTTTTCACGGTTCGAATTGACGACAAGCGCTTTCATCGTTGCCGCTTGGCGCTCAGGTGCAGAGTCAGATGTCACGGTCGATTGCCGTTAGTCTGCTGCCTGCTCGTCGGCGACTATTTCGGGTTGTAATAGGTCAACAACAGCGCGAATCGTGTCCCTGGTGGAGCGGCTTTTGTCCGCATTCTCAGGTGTCTCGGAGGCGTATGGCGTTCGGCTCAGAAGACGGTACATTTCGGCAGCGCCTTGGTGGAACGATGGCGTTACGCCCAGATTGTCGAAAGTTGAGGCGATTTCCAGCATCTCGCCGATCCATCGGTGTGCGTTAGGCGGAAGCCGAGAAATGCCGTTGCTCATTTGTTTGAGGGCGGCAGGCTGGCTGAACTCGAACTCTGCGATGAGCTCGTCTGTCAGGTTCATCGACTCCGCAGCCGAGAGCAGCGCGGCTTGGAGTGTCGAAGTACCTTTGGTGAGGGCGGCGTAGCACATCTTGATGCCCGATGCCCTGCCTACTTCCTCGCCGATAGGCTTGACCGTGATGCCTTTACCGTCCAATTCTGACACGACATCCGTATGTTCGCCGGACACGTAGAAGCGAGGAGGCGTTCCGCGCGTGGGTGAGCCGCCGATTATGCCGCCGTCCACATATTGACCGCCCGCCTCCGTGATGATCGATTCTATCTTGCGCGTGGTCTGCGGGGAGACAGCGTTGCAATCGGCATACAATGCGTGCTTGCCGGAGGAGCGCATTGCTGCGGCGACCTGCTGGGCAACCATAACCGCTTGGTCGGGAACTAGAATGGAAAGGATGAGGTCTGCCTGCTCAACGAGCAAACCCAATGTAGGGATGTCTCGAAAGTGCGCATCCGCGGCGAGTTGCCGTGTGCGGTTGCTTCTGCCTCGCAAGCAGGTAA
Organism: Dehalococcoidia bacterium; assembly: GCA_965225795.1. Classification (GTDB taxonomy): domain Bacteria; phylum Chloroflexota; class Dehalococcoidia; order Lucifugimonadales; family JADFKI01; genus Bin90. Next base: position 451,313 of record OZ245324.1, read on the forward strand.
TCACATCAATGTCGTTCTGTCCAAGCGCGAATCCCACGCCTGAACCCATGTCTCCCGGGCTGAGTATAGCTACGGTATGGACGGACATAGGGGCACTCCTTCCTGTGCGGAGGTGAACAATCTTTTCCCAACTGAAAAATCGTAATTGAAGAATACCAGAAATGCGCGCGGCTGTCTCAAACTTACAGCACGACGCGCATTTCCCAAGCCTTACAGACGGTTGATTCTTCTCGTTGGAACAATGCCGCTATTCAGGATATGTCCATTCCTCGAAGGTGGGATTGGCTACCTGCCCGTCTTCGTCCAATAGGTCGGATTCGGGCGAGTCAAACGTGAAGCCTACTATAAGGCTTTCTTCCGGGACAAGTGGAGGATTGTCGGCCGAAGCAGCCGCGAATATCAGCGTTTCAGTGCCGCTCCCGTCGATGTAAGGCAGGCTCCATCCTCCTGTCGAAGGTTCGAGGACATACAGGCCGACTTCTCCGATCAATGTAACGGGCTCGCTGAAAGTAACCTCAACATCGCCTTCGCCATTCTTCGTGAGAGCCACTACCTCGGGCACTTCCGAATTCCCACCAAAGCTGCCTGAGCCGGGCGGAAACATGGATGCGTCCGCCTCAACGTAGCTTTCCGGTGCATCGATTGTGAACGGCTCGTCATGGCTGCTGTATTGAAATTCGGCAATTTTGTTGCTCATTCCCTCTGCATCAACTATCAGCACAGACACCGAGTCATGTAGGAAGTTCTGGGTGTTGATCACCAACTGCGTTAACAAAGGGGGCGCTTGCATTCCTGCTTGCTCGATTGGGGGCTGGAAAGAGACGATGTACTGCGAGCCATCGTCGCTGAGCACAACTTCCTGATTGTCCAATTCTTGCATCTGCTGCTCAACCATGTTCAAAGACAAGAGCATCGCCGCAGTATCCTCCGGCGTGTTAGGAATCTTGACCCAACCTCCGGACATGACATCGTTCACATAAGATTCGCCGTCCGCGAAGATGAACTGCATGATCTCGCCGTCGGGACCTGTCATGGTGATGGTGAATTCGTCAGGGAACACCCTGGCGACCTGCATTTGAATTTCTGGAAGCTCCGCGTCTGGTGGCAGCTCTCCCAGCAGAATAGCTCCCAAATTGAAGTTCACATCCACTTTGACGCTGCGCAGACGACCCATCGCTTCGAAGCTGCATGACGCAATGAGCTTCGGATCGGTGAGAGAGCCGTCGGTGAGGCATTCAGGAGGCAATTCGGCCGCCATAGCGTCTTCGGTGGCTGAGGTGGAATCTTCCACCTTGGCTTCCGGAACGGGCGTGGAAGACTCGACACGGGTCGGAGTTGGTGACGCCGTTGGTTCCGGCGCAGGCGTTGGACGTGGCGTAGATGTGGCTATCTGCGTGGGCGAAGTTGCTGGAGTGGAAGCTGAGACAGGATCGGGCGTCACGGCGGCCTGCACCGTGGCGGCCCCCACCGGCAAAGAAGGGTTGCGGTCCTCTGCGTCTCCGCCGCAGGCGACTGCGGCGATGGCTGTCGCTAAAAGAAGCATACCTATGAGGAAAATGAAAGGACTTCTCGCTGCCTTTCCGGCAATGCACGTCGCAAGCATCGGGTTGTTCAACAGAATCTCCTTTGTTTTCCACTCTCAGAGTGAGAATTGATGAATCAAGGTGAGTATGCCTGAGTATCAGACCGTTAGTTGGATGGCGTTCCAGCGTGGATGAACGCGAGAAGTGCGCCTCTTCGGATGACACGGGGCACATTATATTTCGTATATGCAAACGAGATCAAATTAATAGTACCTTTATATATTATAGGTGCCATGCAGAGATCCATGTAAGTAGTTTTTGCGCTATCTGAAATTCGGACGATCATGTTGGATAGGCACGGAGGCAGCACTAGCCCACGCTGCAAGTTAATAGGTTCGCCGGCTCTGTGCTTCTCGATTCATAACTGGAATTTTCGGGATCAGCATTTCCTCTTGCGACGCTGTGGTTGCACTTGCAAAGGATAGACATTATAGTCTGTCCATCAGCGCGGGAGCTTCTTTAGTTAACAACAGGTCGGAAGGGATACGCTCACACGCCTGATCTACGGCGCGCGCATTTCCATGATGGTGGCTGCGATAGTGCTGGTCATTGGCGGAGGCTTTGGGACGCTCGTAGGCTTGGTGTCAGGATACTTCGGGGGCTGGGTTGACGAGATTCTGATGCGCATTGTGGACATCAAGTTCTCCCTGCCGCTCATCCTGATTGCGCTGGCTCTCGCGATAATATGGGGAGCAAGCATTCAGCTGCTGATGGGCTTGCTGGCATTTCTCATCTGGGGAAGTTTCGCACGCCAAGTGCGTGGCGAGGCGCTGGTGCTGAAGGAGACCGACTATGTGAAGCTGGCGAGGGTTGCCGGCGCATCGACTACGCGCATCCTGCACAAGCACATCTTCCCGGGAGTGATGAATACCGTAGTAGTAGTGGCCACCTTTCAGGTAGGATCGGTAATCTTGGCGGAAGCGTCACTGAGTTTCCTGGGCGCCGGTATTCCACCACCGACCCCTGCCTGGGGGTCTATGGCGTCGGCGGGGCGGCTTTACATCACAACTGCCTGGTGGGTTACCCTGATACCAGGGCTTGCGATTGCTCTCACGGTGATAGCCTTTACGCTGCTGGGAGATTGGATCCGGGATAAGGTTGATCCGCGCTTGCGTCAACTTTGACGAAACGCAGAAAATGAGATATGTAAGGTTGTGACTGCCAAAGGGATAAACTCAACGGCATCAACTAAAGCACGGAGGCATGACATGAAGTACGACTACATCGTGGTAGGCGGCGGCTCCGCAGGTTGCGCTATCGCCACTCGGCTATCGGAGGACCCCGATCGCTCGGTACTCCTTCTGGAGGCGGGGCCGGATTACTCCGACTTCGATCACCTGCCAGACGATCTGAAGCTCGGCAACAATGTGTGGCTGTCAGCATATGGGCCGCACAACTGGGGATACACCGCCCGGCTTACGGCTGAGCAGGATGACCTGATCATTCCCAGAGGTAAGGCCACGGGCGGCTCCAGTGCCGTGAACGGTCAGGTTCTGTTCAGAGGAATTCCGGAGGACTACGACCGCTGGGCAGAGTGGGGCAATGACGAATGGGGCTTCACTAATGTGTTGCCGTACTTCAACAAGCTGGAGACCGATTTGGATTTCGGTGGTGACGACTTTCACGGCTCAAATGGACCCGTGCCTGTGCGCCGCACGCCTCGCAGCGAATGGATGTCGCACGCAGTCGCATTTGAGCAGGCGTGCGTTGCCGAGGGATTTCGCATAGACGAGGACCAGAACCATCCCGAATCCACGGGCGTGTCGCCGCGCGCGCGCAACAACATAGACGGCATCAGGATGAGCAACGCGATCAACTACCTCAATATGGCACGCCATCGTCTGAACCTGACTATCCGTGGCAATGTCACGGCGCGGCGTATTCTATTTGAAGGCAAACGTGCAGTGGGGATTGAAGCTGAGAGTGGCGGCGAGGTCTTCTCGGTGGAAGCGGACGAAATCGTAGTGAGTAGCGGCGCAATTGCGTCGCCTCAGCTCCTGATGCTGTCAGGTATAGGACTGGCAGAGCATCTCCGAAACTTCGGCATCGAGGTCGTTCAAGACCTGCCCGGTGTGGGGCAGAACCTGCGTGACCATCCTTCCGCCGCCGTCTTGTACCGCGCCGTTGGCGACCCGCCTGATGTTCAGGCGCCGACAATTCAGGTTGGGCTGCGCTACACGGTTGAGGGGTCGGACCTCCGCAACGATATGCAACTTAGCCCGATGCTTATGACAAGCGAACATCGCCCTGCACACGTTGAAATCAGCGAAGACCTCAACTACATCGGGTTGAGCGCCAGTTTGCAGTTGGCGTTGGGAAAGGGCGAGTTGACCTTACAATCGACTGACCCGCATTTGCAGCCGAACCTAAACTACAACTATTACCAAGACGAAGCGGGAGAGGATCTGCGGCGCATGCGAGAAGCTATACGGCTGGGTGTGCACATCGCCGAGAGTTCCAGCTTCTCAGATCTATTGCTAGACAGGATTATGCCTTCGGACGAGGAATTGCGATCGGACGACCTGCTGGACGAGTGGCTCCGGCGCAACTCAGGTACATCTCACCATGTATCCGGCACTTGCAAGATGGGACCCGATTCCGACCCAATGACCGTGGTTGACCAGTTCCTGAGAGTAAAGGGTGTGCAAGGACTGAGAGTAGCCGACGCTTCAATTATGCCTGATTGCATCCGTGCGAACACGAACGCCACCACGATAATGATTGGCGAGAAGGTCGCCGACTTCATAAGGGAAGGCCGCTGATACATCGGTGAGGGTCGGTGACTTGCTAGATTTAATGAGTCGGGTTACTGTCGCTGCTGGCAATGTTCCTGCATATCTCGGATGTTCGTTCGCCGTCCTATAAAATGGCCGAGAGCGCATTTGAAACCCACACCATGCTTGCGGGAATGTCATTGCACCTTGCTATCCTTATGCGGATATGAGGCGGCAAGGTTTCCCGCTGGAGTTCATGCCGCAATGCAACTAGGATGACGCGACGGATGGGCTGACTTTGCCACCAGTCCCCTTGGAGGTTCAGAATGGAATTAGGAGCGCATGTATCGGCTGCGGGTGGAGTAGACAAGGCTGTAGGTCGCGCCGTGGAAATCGGAGCGGAGGCTATACAGACATTTGCAGCTTCCCCGCGTGCGTGGGCTTTTAAGCCGATTGCCGACGACAAGGCTGCAGCGTACAGGGAAAAGGCGGCAGAGGCGGGCATAAAGTCAACATTCTTGCACGGGTCGTATCTGGTGAACATCGGGGGCAAGCCGGATCATGTGGAGAAGTCGGTGGTATCGCTTACCAACCACATGGGAGCGGCGGCGCAGATAGGGGCGCAGGGCGTAATATTCCACTCAGGCAGCCACAAGGGCGTGGGATTCGATGCTGTGCTGGACCAGGCTGGAGTTGCGCTCAAGCAGGTCCTTGACAATACCGACGACAATGTCCAGCTAATAATCGAGAACTGTGCAGGCATGGGCGCGCAAATTGGTGCGTCTTTTGAAGAACTTGGCAGGCTTATCAGGGCCGTGGGCTCGGATCGCCTCAAGATATGCCTCGACACCGAGCATGCATTTGCCGCCGGATACAACATCGCCGATCCGCAGGGCATAGAAAAGGCTATGGCGGAATTCGATGCCGAAATCGGGCTGGACAGGCTGGTCGTCGTGCATGCAAACGATGCCAAGGTTGAGTTCGCGTCAGGCGTTGACCGGCACGAGAACATAGGCGAGGGCTACATCGGAATTGAGGGATTCGAGACGATTATGGGACATCCCGCGTTTGCTGACGTGCCGTTTCTACTGGAAGTGCCGGGCATGGACAAGAAAGGTCCTGACAAGCCCAACCTCGACCGTCTCAAAGACATACGCACAAGGCTGGCGGAATCCGAATAGCGATTGGAGATGCTGTCAACTTCCCAGTGCAATGCTGTAATTGACCCGAGCGAACTCAGTTCGGTATGAGCGCGGTCGCGGCCAGCGTCGTATATGGTGTCCTTGCTGCCGTCGGGTGGGGCATAGCTGACTTTCTTGCTGCCTTCGCATCCAAGCGACTGGGCGTGCTGCGAACAGCGACCGGCGTGCATATCGCTTCAACCGTGGTTGCGGCTGGATATTTCTTCGTTGTCTTTGATCCCGCCTTTCTGACTTGGACGCATTGGGCTGCGCTTGCGGGCGTGTCTGTGCTCGGTTTGATGGTATATCTTGTGTTCTACCGTGCGCTGAATGAAGGACCTGTTGCCGTAGTCAGCCCTATAGTGTCCTCATACGCCATTGTAGTCATAGCGCTTGCAATGCTGTTTTCGGGCGAACGGCTCAGCGGTTGGCAGGCCGCGGGAGCGATGTGCAGCATCGGAGGCGTCGTAATGGCGTCGTTCGATCCTCGCTCTTTTTCCAGCACCGGCAGGCTTATCGGGTTGGGCGCGGCGCTGGCAATCGCCACAATGCTTGGCATCGGCGTGTTAAGTTTCGCGCTTGGAATACTGTCCAGGGAGCTTGGGTGGTTTCTCCCGGTCTATATCAGCAGAACTTTGACGCTAGGGCTGTTTGTTCCTCTCACTATCGCAATGCGCCAGTGGACATTGAGGGGCGTTACCATTCCTCTCGCCGTTGGCGTTGCCGTCGCAGGCATCGTGGAGACGGCGGGAATGTTCGCTTATACGAGAGGGGCTGAGGTTGGCGTCATCTCGATAGTAGCTGCAGCCTCAATCACATATCCGCTAATTCCAATGCTTGGCGGCATTTTCTTGTTAGGCGAGCGACTGGCAATGAGTCAATGGGTAGGATTGGGCGTAGCTCTTGCAGGGCTTTTAGTGCTTGCTCTTGCGCCGTGATATACTCTGACGCGGCAATTCAAACCTAACTGAACGTAGCCTATTCTGGCGAAATAGAGGTGAAACATGGGACTGAAAGATAAGGTGTGTATAGTGACGGGCGGCGGAAGCGGCATAGGTCGCAGCGCTGCGCTGATGATGGCTGACGCGGGTGCGAAGGTCGTGCTGGTGGGCAGAACCGCGTCGAAAGTCGAAGATGTGAGGGACGAGATTAAGGCGGCTGGTGGCACGGCTATGGCAATCGGGCTTGATGTTACGGACTGTGACGGCGTGATGCAGATGGCTAATGATGTGCTGGGCGCATATGGGCAGATTGACGTTCTGGTGAACAATGCCGGGCACAGCTCGCATCATCGGCGGCTCATGACAACCACTCCGGAGGAGTTGCGCGCTGTGCTGGAGTCGAATGTGTCCGGCAGTGTCTATTGCTCGCAGGCGGTCGTTCCGCACATGAAGGAGCGCGGCGAAGGAACGATAATCAATGTATCGTCGCTTGCAGGTGTGAATGCGAGCATGCTGGCCGGGATGGCGTACAGCGCGGCGAAGGCTGCTGTCATCAATTTCACGGCGTTTCTGAACGCAGAACTGAAGAACACGGGAATTCGGTCGAGCGTGGTCATTCCCGGCGAGGTGGACACACCTATACTGGACAATAGGCCGATTGTGCCTTCAGATGATGCGAGAGAGACGATGGTAACTGCTAACGATGCTGCGGAAGCGATATTCCTGATTGCAAACCTGCCGCAGAGGGCATGCATCCCCGAGTTGATAATCCGGCCGACATATCAGCGGGACACCTCAGCGGAGGCTGGGGCGGCGTAAGAAGTTAGTCGGTTAATCAGTTTATCGGGCAGATCGTCAGTTATTGCGCGTTTGACTAATCAGTGCGCTTGACCAATCAATGCAGGAGGACACGATGCAGCAGCAGACACCGTTCTACATAGTACCATTGCTTGAGAAAGACCCCAAAATGGCAGAGATCCTCACTTCGAACAGAGATTTCATAATCGCAGATGGTGCGCTTTCGGCTAAGGTTAAGACTCTGATGATGATGCTGTGCGACGCGCTGCTTGCGCACGAGGACGGTGTCAAGGCCATCGCTGACAGGGCGCGGGGCATGGGCGCGACTGAAGAGGAGATCGCGGAGACGATTCGGGTTGCGTTCTGGATGGGCGGATTGCCGGGCCTGGTTACGGGTGTGAACGCTTTCAGGGAAGATTAAGCACGCCCACGAACTAGGTTCTGTCCAACGCCTCCGGATTGACGCACCCTGGCATCGCCTCGCCCCGGAGCGCGGCGATGATGTTGCCGGCTGACATTTGCCCCATTCGGCGCACGGTCTGGCGGCTGGCGCTGGCGATGTGAGGCGTAACCAGCAAGTTGTCGAGCGACAATAGCGGGTCGTCGAACGGAATCGGCTCAGGGTCCGTTACATCTATCGCCGCGCCAGCTATGGCTCCGCTCGCCAATGCTTGGTGGAGGTCGCGCGGGTTCACAGTTCGCCCGCGCGTGGTGTTGATGAGGAAAGCAGAGGGCTGCATCAGATCGAGTTCGCGTTTGCCAATCATGTACTCGGTATCGGACGTAAGCGGCATGTGCAGGCTCACGAAATCGGCCTCCGACAGCACGGCGTCCATGTCGTCGCGCCACTCCGCGCCAAGGTCTGCCTCCACTTCCGGCTTGCGCGTGCGGGAGTAATAGACTATCCGCATGTCGAACGCTCGCGCTCGCCGCGCAACCGCCGTGCCAATCAGTCCCATGCCGATGATCCCGAGCGTCGCCCCATGCACGTCCGTGCCGAGATATGGAATCTGGTCGAAGACCGTCCATTCTTTAGCGCGGATTTTGCGCTCGCCGTAGGATATGTTCCTTGCGAGTGAAAGTATAAGGCCGAATGTGAAGTCTGCGCACGACTCGTGCAGCACGCCGGGTGTGTTGCCAATCAGAATGCCATTGCGCGTGGCTGCCGGGATGTCTATGTTGTCCAGGCCGACGGCGCGGTTGGCGACCACCTTGAGCGTTGTGGCGCTGTCGAGCAGATCGGCGTCGATAATGTCGGTTACTTCAGTAAGTAAGGCGCCGCATTCCTGAGCCTTTTCAAGCAGAAGAGAGCGAGGCGGAGGCGAGTTCTGCTGCCACACTTCGATGTCATATATGCCATCAAGGTACGCGATTGCTTCCGGGATGATGTGGCTGCGTGTGATGAATAGTTTTTCGTCGGGCATGGATCACCTAATTTTCAGTCAATCTATTAATGTGTCAGTATATCCGCGTGCAGCGGCTCCGGGTCCGTGGTTGCGGGAAGATAGAGCGGATGCTTCGGCTCGCCGGTCTTGTTCAACCCAAGATGGAAGGGCTGCGCTGCCTTAAGTGCCATTAGCTTTACCTGATTCGACCTGTTCTTATACGAGCCATGATTGCCCCAAGCAAGTATAACCTTGTCGGCGGTGCTTAGCGCCTCGCAAATCCACTCGTCGTTCTCTGGGCCAATTGGATCGTCTGCCCTCCGCAATTCAGAGGGATAAGCCGTTCTGAATGCGAAAAGATTGGCTATATCCAGCAATCCGAAGTTCCACTGCTTGGCGAAGCCTATGCAGCGCCGAATGGTGGGGTCGTTGTGGGTTTCGTCTGCCGTCGCCGGGTTCAGCATTACAAAAAGCAGACGGTGTGGGGAGTCGCTAATGCGCCTACCAAGCAAGTAGCGATACTTCCTGTCAGCGGAGAAGTGTGCCCAGCTATCGGTCATCTCGCACCGACTCCTCAATAGCCTGACGAATCTCTTCTAGAACCTCGGAATCCGTCTCAATTTCAAGAGCGTTGAGCAGGGCAGCATCCGCTTCTTCGGCGTCGATGCGTCCGAGCGCCCATGCTGCGTGCTGACGCACAAGATTGCTATCGCTGTGTAGTGCGCCGGTGAGAGCGGGGACTGCCACCGGATCGCCGATGTTGCCGAGCGCGACGCACACATTGCGCTGTAGCCCTATGCGCTTGGCGCGTTTGATTGGGCTGCGGCGGAAACGCTCGCTGAATGCTGCCTGGTCCAGTTCAAGCAGTGGAATGAGCGCGGGAGCCGCGAAGTCGTGGCGCTGTTGAAAGGCGGGCTCAAGGCTGCCGATTGCCTTGCGGTTGACAGGACAGACATCCTGGCAGATATCACAGCCAAAAACCCAGTCTCCGACCAGAGGGCGAAGTTCGCGTGGGATTGCGCCGCGTAGCTCGATGGTGAGGTATGAAATACAGCGCTTGTTGTCTATGACATAAGGAGAGACAATTGCCCCTGTAGGGCAAGCGTCTATGCAGAGGACACACTCGCCGCAGGTCTTCTTTAGTGGCGCGTCTGGTTCGAGTGAAATGTCGGTGATTACCTGCGCCAGAAATACCCACGAGCCGTGGCTCTGCGTCAGGATGTTGGTGTTCTTGCCGAACCAGCCGATACCTGCGCGGGCCGCAGCCGCGCGGTCGTTCATTGGTCCGTCGTCAACGAAAATGCGAGTGCTGACCGGGCGCCCTGCGATGGATGGCAGCTTGGAGACGAACTTGCGGAGACGCTTCTTGATGACATCGTGGTAGTCGTCGCCCCATGCGTAGCGGGCTATCTTGCCGCGGGGCTGAGAATCAGGTGGATTCGGCTCGCCCGTGTTGTAGCTGAGTGCGAGCGATATGACTGATTTTGCGCCTTTGAGAAGTTCCTGCGGACGGTTGGCACGGCGCACTCGCTCTTCGGTGTACCATGAAAAGCCGTCCATATGCCCGTCGCGGATGCGCTTCAGAGCGGCTGCTTCGTCGCGCGAGAATGCGTCGGCGGTTGTGAAGCGCACGATGTCAAATCCACAGCTACCGCCTAGCCGCCTTATCGCCTCTTCCAAACCTAAGTCTATTGCACACAAATTATTACATCCAATGATGATTAAGCCTAGGCCAGTATTGGCCATTGCAATAAAGAACATCTGGGCAGTTATGTTGACCGCCGTTGCTTCAGCATTATATCATCACGCTTAATATTAATTTTTACACGTCAATCTACCGTCCAGCGTGCGAAACCTGCTGGAATCTCCTTGATTTAACCGACCTTACTTTGCTATATTCAGGCAATCCATAATTTTTGGGAGGGTCGTATCTTGGCAACACCTCGCATCAAAAAACTACGACGAGTCTATGGATTTGATGAAGTCGCAATCGTTCCGGGAGAGGTTACCATCAATCCCGAGTTGGTGAGTATGGACTTCCCGATTGACGGCATTACACTGAAAACGCCGGTGCTTGCGTCCGCAATGGACGCGGTTGGATCGCCCAAATTCGCGGGGAAAATGAGTGAATTGGGAGGTCTTGGGGTAATGAACCTCGAAGGTGTGCAGGCGCGGTATGATGACCCGGATGAGATTCTAAACCTGATTGTCACCACGCCGCAGGACGAGGTAACGAGTTTGTTGCAAAAGCTCTACTCTGCCCCCATACGACCTAAGTTAGTAGGGGAGCGGGTAGAAGAGATGAAGAAAAACGGCGCTACGTGCGCCGTTTCTGTTACTCCGGCGAATACCAAGGAACTCGCTCCGATTGCGGCGGAGGCAGGTGCGGACATGATTGTGGTTCAGTCCACAGTTACGACCGCGAGGCATATCTCTACCAGTGCGCGCGGGCTGCGTTTTCCGGAACTGCTTGAGATGCTTGACGTGCCGGTGCTGGTTGGCAACTGCGTAGCTTTCAATGTGGCGCTTGAGCTTATGGAGACGGGCATTCATGGCGTGCTCGTCGGTGTTGGCCCTGGCGCTGCATGCACCACGCGCGAGGTCACGGGCGTTGGGGTGCCGCAGGTGAGCGCAACGATAGACTGCGCCGCTGCCCGCGATGAATACTATGCACGGACCGGGCGCTATGTGCCGATAATCACGGATGGGGGCATACGGACGGGCGGTGACCTTTGCAAGGCATTTGTATGCGGCGCGGATGCGGTTATGCTGGGCACGCCGCTTGCGCAGTCCGAGGAGGCACCGGGCAAGGGCTACAACTGGGGTATGGCGAACCCACATCCTGCACTGCCGCGAGGAACGCGCGTCAAGGTTGGCATAAACGGCAGCCTTGAGCAGATTTTGTACGGTCCAACTTCGGTTACGGACGGTACGCAGAACCTGATGGGCGCCTTGCAGGTGTGCATGGGAATGATTGGCGCACAGACTATACAGGAAATGCACGACGCGGAGGTCGTGGTTGCGCCGTCGATAAAGACAGAAGGCAAGCACTACCAGCTTGGCATGGAGTAATCTCCGTCCTCGACATTGCTGACAGCACAAACTCAACGATCAGAGGCAGCCATAATAGCTGCCTCTGTTGCTATGTTGAGATTGTTATACACCTCGCCAGCCCTAGCAGATCGTTGATGCATTTGATGTTTGAGCCAGGGAATTGCTCCTGCGCCATAGCGCAAACCTGCTCTAATTGCTCAGGAGAAATCTCCAGCATTAACCGCCCACCCGCTTTCAACTTTGACGGGGCTTGTTCCAGCAGGCGGCGGATAACCTCCAAGCCTTGGTCGCCGCCGTCGAGGGCAAGTTGAGGTTCCCGCAGAACTTCCGGAGGTAATCCGGGCAGCAGGTGATTGGCAATATATGGCGGGTTTGAGACTATCAGTTCAACGCGCTGGACTATGGGCGCGAGCAGGTCTCCTCTATGGAGTGAAACTCGGTTGGCAACGCCGTGCCTTTGACGGTTACAATTGGCAACTTCCAATGCGGCGGCAGAGGAGTCTGTGGCGTACACTAGCGAGTCCGGTAGATTAACTCCGATGGCTATGGCGACCGCGCCGCTTCCAGTACCAATGTCAGCGATTGCGATACCATCGTTGGAATGCTCCCGCGCGAACGCCAACGCCGCGTCAACGAGTAGCTCGGTCTCCTGTCTCGGAATCAGGACATTGGGGCTGACCAAGAAGTCCAAACCGTAGAACTCCCTTTGTCCCGTGATGTACGCGAGAGGCTCCCTAGCAATTCTGCGCTCAACAAGGACATGAATGTGCTGAATGTGCTTTGCGCTGATGTGCTCATTCAGCGAGGCGTAGAATTGTGCGCGGTCGTATTGCAGCGCATGCCTAAGCAGAACCTCCGCTTCGAGGCGGCTGTCTGAGATTCCGTTCCGTTTGAGTATCGCCTCTACTTCGGACGCAACCTGCCTGATTTCGTCAGACACGATAACCCTCAAACGCCGAATGCGAGTGCGTCCGCCTGCTCTTGCTGAACGAGAGCATCAATGAACTGGTCTATGTCCCCGTCGAGAACGCTCTCCAGGCTGTAGCTGGAGAGGTTGACGCGGTGATCAGTCACGCGCCCCTGCGGGAAATTGTAAGTGCGGACGCGCTGGGAGCGGTCGCCGCTTCCGACCTGAGAGCGGCGCACCTCGGATATTTCCTGATGCTGGCGTTCAATCTCGCGCGCAAGAATTCTTGAGCGCAGCACCGCCATTGCCTTCTCGCGGTTCTTGAGCTGCGAGCGCTCGTCCTGACAAGTTGCGACGATGCCGGTCGGAACATGCGTGATTCGTACTGCCGTCTCGACCTTCTGCACATTCTGTCCGCCATGGCCACCGGCGCGGAATATATCGATGTCCAATTCTTCAGGCTTAATGTCGACGTCCACTTCCTCCGCTTCGGGCAACACTGCGACGGTAGCGGCGGAAGTGTGAATCCGTCCGCTGGATTCTGTTACGGGGACGCGCTGTACACGGTGGCCGCCGCTCTCGTGTTTCAGGCGGCTGTAAGCGCCGCGCCCGCGCAGCTCAAACACAATCTCCTTGATAGCGCCCAATCCTGTCTGGTTGACGTCGATGACCTCGGTCTTCCAGCCATTACGTTGTGCGTACCGAGTGTACATCCGGTAAAGGTCGGACGCGAAAAGACCTGCTTCGTCGCCTCCTGTACCGGCGCGTATCTCAAGGATGACATTCTTCTCGTCGTTGGGGTCTTTGGGGATAAGCTCGATGCGCAGATCAGATTCGATGCGCTCGATGTCCGCCTGCAACTCCAACTCCTCTTCTCTCGCCAGCGCAATCATTTCAGAGTCGGACTCTTCGCGGATTAGTGATCGCGCCTCATCAAGCTGCGTATGCGCTTGACGGTACTCGCGCGACAGTTCAACGACGGTGCGAATGGACGACTGCTCCTTGGCGAGCGTTTGTATGTGGGTGTAGTCAGCAGACACTTCGGGGTCCGCCATGAGACTGTCGATTTCGTCGTAGCGTTGCTCGGTAGCCTCAAGCCGCTCTTGCATTGTCATAGGGAGTCGCGCTCGCTTGAAATGGTTAAGTCTTTGCTTCAGTGTAGTATATCAGATACTGTTCTCAAGCAGATGTTGCTAACACAGAAGGCTTCCACATATCCAATCGCAAATTCCATGAGCGTCAGATACACGGCCGCGACATGATTCTTGACCTATGGACGAATAATCTTTAATCTGGATATATAGAAGCCTTCACTAGAATAAACGGACTAAATAGAATTGTGCCCAGTTTCTTAGAGTTTCGGGCTCTAGTGGTCATTTGGAAGCTGGATGTCGGCCACTCACACGTCAGAGCAAAGTGGACGGCGCAAGGAGGGCGGCATGAAAGTTCTCGTCGCGGGTTCGTCAGGCCTGATTGGTACTGCGCTGGTGCGGCGGCTGCTGGACGATGGGCATGACGTCCTGCGCCTTGTGAGGCGGACACCTGCCGCCGACGATGAAGTACGCTGGGAACCTGCTGCAGGTAGCATAGACGTCGCTGCGCTCGTAGGCGTGGAAGCAGTTGTACACCTAGGCGGTGCGAGCATCACTGGAAAGCGATGGAATGAGGCGTATAAGAGAGAGATTCGCGATAGCCGTGTCAACAGCACACGCCTTATGGCTGAGACGCTGGCTCACCTAGACCCGAAGCCTTCGGTATTTCTGTGCGCTTCCGCTCTCGGATTTTATGGGTTGAGGGCAGACGAACTGCTCACTGAAGATTCATCGCAAGGCACTGGCTTCCTTGCCGACGTAACAGCTGAATGGGAAGCAGCGACATTGCCTGCGACCGACGCCGGCATTCGTGTATGCAATATGCGAATAGGAGTAGTACTCAGCAAAACGGGTGAGCTTCCCCGCAGCCTGTTGCTTCCGTTCAAGCTGGGTCTGGGCGGCAAGCTAGGTAGTGGCAGGCAGTACATGAGCTGGGTTCATCTCGGCGATGTCATTGATGCGTTCGCCTATGCCCTGAAGACGCCCACGCTGCGAGGGCCATTGAATGTGTCAGCGCCGAATCCTGCAACCAACGCCGAATTCACGCGGGCTCTTGCCGGCGTCCTGTCCCGCCCTGCGCTTTTCACCGTGCCAGCGTTCGCGCTTCGCGTAGTAATGGGAGAGGCAGCGGAGTTCGTGCTTGGTTCTGCAAGGTTGCATCCGCAGCGCCTGATTGATAGCGGGTTCGACTTCAAGTGGGAGAGTATCGAACCCGCATTGCGAGACATTATAGAAAGTTAGCCGATTCTGAATCCCTCGGTCATCGCAGCCCGAGCGCTCCGAAAACGAGCCGCTGCACCGACTGAGCGCTCGCCTCGGCAAAGGTTCTCGCATCCCTGATCATGTCGTCCTGAATCGGAATGTCGTCCACATCCCGTAGTGAGGAAACGCCGTATTTATCGCTGTACGCATGCGGTATATTTGCGGACAGACGCTGCTCGGACATAACCGCGAAGTCCAACGCCCATGCCCGCGCGACCGCCTGCAAATCATAGCCCCCGCCGCCGAGAGCGAGCCACTTGCCCACTCCAAGCGATCCAAGCTCTTCTACGACAGCCGCGTGCCCCTGCACGGAAAGCGCCAGGTGCGTAATGGGGTCTCTGAAGTGCGAGTCAATGCCCAATTGCGTAACTAGCACATCGGGACGAAACCTCCGCAACAAGGGCATCACCACTTCACGTACCGCCCACAGATATACCTCATCAGTCGTGTAGGGATAAAGTGGTACGTTGACCGAGTAGCCCCTGCCTCTGCCGGCGCCGATCTCCTGTGTGTGCCCCGTGCCAGGAAACAAGAACGCTCCCGACTCGTGAAGCGAAATCGTCATCACCCCGTCAGTGTCGTAGAATGCATGTTGTACTCCGTCTCCGTGATGGCAGTCGATGTCAACGTAAGCCACTTTCATGCCTTGCGCCAGGAGGCGCTTGATGCCGATGACCGGGTCGTTGAAGACGCAGAAACCATAGGCATAGGATGGCATTGCATGGTGCAGCCCTCCCGATATGCTGAATGCCGCATCTACCTCATCCGAAAGCAGCAATTCAACAGCTGTCATTGTCGCGCCAGTGGACAGGGCGGAGGCATCATAGATGCCCTGATAGGCGGGGTTGTCCCCCGGTCCGAAGTTGAACTTGAGCTGATCAACGCTGAAGTCCTCGTTATTCAGCCGCCGCACCGCCTCAATGTATTCAGGCGAGTGATACCAAAGCAATTCATCGTTCGAGGCGACGCGCGGGCTGACCAGTGATACGTTCGGCGCGTCGAACGCGCCATAGGCTTCCAGAAGCTCATAGGTATAGCGGAGACGGACCGGCTTCATCGGGTGCGTCTCGCTCAATGTGTGATGCGAAAGGCTGTCAGAGTATATGAAGGCCGTCTTGCGTGCCATCATCAACCCTCCAAGACTCTCGACGATTCGCGGTCAAGCTCAATGCTCATATCCGCCTCAGCGATGGTAAAGGCTTGTCCGGTCGCCTCCGTTATATCTGCAAGCTCAGTCCGCACCGCATCCTCCCAGGCCGGGTTGATATGCGACACAACAACTTGCGGCGTTCGCCCGTGTATCTCGCTGAAATCGTCGAGTTCTTTCATCAGCAAATTCGGCGTCAAATGCCCCGCCGCCCTCGCGCCTGCCTCATTCTCATTGCCGAATGTAACCTCTGTGAGCAGAACATCCGGCGCTACATGCTCCCACGCCGCGCCCAGCCCCCTGCCCGTGTCTCCAGTGTAGAACAGTCTTACATTGCCATCGCCGATTTGGAAGCCTGCCGCGGGAACAGAATGGGGCACAGGCACAGCCATCGCGTCATAGCCCAGCACCTCAAACTGTTCGTAGAACTCAACGGCGTGCATCCGAAAGGTTGGCGCTTCTACGCTTGGTGAACTAAGAAAGTCAGGGAACAGCCTGCCGTTCATCAGCGTATCAGTCACGGCGTCAACTGTGTCCTGAATAGCGTACACATCGATAGTAATGCCCTCGTTGCGAATTGCGATGCCCAGGGGCAGCAGGTCCTTCACGTGGTCGAAGTGCCTGTGGGATAGGATGATGGCGCGTATTCCTCGCAATTCGTCGTGGGTCAGCGAGCGGGTGAGCGACCCCGCATCCAAGGCAAGCACGCCGTCAATCAAGTGGCTTTCCATCCTCGTGTGGCGGCTCTCCACATTGTGAGCCCCGAGCACCCTGAGTTTCATGGCAACTCCTGTTTTTGGCCTACTTGGCTTGAACCTATCAAGGGTCAGATGAATTACAAACCAACGCGATTGGTAGCTTCCAGACCGCGCGACTGAGATACTAAATCCCCACAATCTTGATCATCGAATGCGCCTTGTAGATGCGGTTAATGTTCAAGAGTAGAGCCGTCAAGTCTTCGCAATAGCGCGCATTCTCTAAGCCTCCACCGTCAACCCCTCGCGCTCCCTTTATCGTCTCCGCGAGTGCAATCACTTTGCTCTTGGCTTCAGAGTCGTCACTGCAGACCACGATATCGGTATCTAGCGGCCTGTCGGGCGCGAGCAGTTCGTGCGCGCTGACATTGTGGAACGCTGCGACATGTGTGGCATCAGGAATAATTTCGCGCGCTTCAAGCGCCGCCGAACCTGCCTCAACTTTAATCGCGCTGGCAACGCCCCTGCTGAACGCCAGAGGCGCGACCACATTGATGATCAACTTGCCGCTCAACTCCTCGGTCAATGATTCTAGTGTCGGCTTCTGCGCTGCGTATGGCACGGCAACTACCACCGTGTCGGACCGCGCCGCGACTTTGGCGTTCAGTGCGCCGCTAATGGATATGGAGGGCGCAATCTCCAATACGCTGTCAGCCGCCGCCTGCGCGCGCACGGCGTCCCGCGAGCCAATCAGCACATCCTCGCCCGCGAGTGCGAACCTCAGCGCGAGCCCACGCCCTTCAGGTCCGGTCCCGCCAATAAATCCAATCATTCAGAATCACCTTCCTAGAAATTGCCGAGTCGGGAGAAAAAAGCGCTAAGAGATGTGACGGGCGATCTCGCTTGGCAAGTCATCAATCGCAACGGTGTGCTCCTCGCCGGCGGCCATGTCGCGGAACTTGATGCGAGCAATCTCCAGGTCCTCCGGTAGCGGTATGATTGCGAACCTGAAGCCCTTGCGCGAGGCGTATCTGAGCTGCCTTCCGAGACGCGCTTGCTCGAAGAATATCTCGGTGTTCACATCGGCTGCCCGCAGTGAACTAGCCACTTCGATCGCGTTGCTCATCAGACTTTCGTCAGGCACGGTTACCAGGACCTGAGCGGCAGAGGCGCTTCCCGGTTTGACGATGCCCGCCTGCAATAACTGTGAGAATAGTCGCGTAAAACCGATGGATATACCGACGCCCGGCATCGTCTTGCGGATGAAATAGCTGGCGAGGTCGTCGTAACGACCGCCGGAGCAGATGCTTCCCAGTTGCGGATGGTCGTCAAGACGTGTTTCATATATCGTTCCGGTATAGTAATCAAGACCGCGCACGATGCCGATGTCGGCAGCGATATTCTCGTCAGCGATGCCGAAAGCAGTGGCGTGCTCGAAAACCGCTTTCAGTTCATCTACGCCCTGTTGGAAGCGGTCTCCGCCATCTATCAGTTCGAGTTTGCCTAGGACATCTGCAGAGCTGCCGCTCATCTGCACGAGCGCGAGTATGTCGCTTGTCGCGGCATTGCCGTTTGGCAGGTCGTCCAGTGCCTGCAATAACGGCCCGGTTCCCTGACGGTCAATTTTGTCGGCTTCTCGCAGAATCAGCGAGGATTCGCCTTCGTCGAAGCCTAAATGCTCAAGATATCCGGTCAGAATCTTGCGGTTGCTGATTCTGATGGTGAAGTCGCCAATGGCAAGGCTGGTGAACACAGTGGATATGACGGCGGGAATCTCGGCGTCGGCCATTAGGCTGAGCTTGCCGTCCCCCACGATGTCAATATCGCACTGCGTAAACTCGCGGAATCGTCCGTGCTGCGGGCGTTCGCCGCGCCAGACTTTCTGAATCTGGTAGCGGCGAAATGGGAATACCAGTTCGTTATTGTGCTGTGCAACATACCTTGCGAGCGGCACCGTCAGATCGAAGTGAAGCGAGTAGTCTCGAGCGTCGCCTCCCGTATGCGGGTGAAGTCCCGTAAGGCTGTAAATCTGTCGCTCGGTCTCTTCGCCGCCCTTCGCAGTCAAGACGGCGTTGCGCTCGACGGCAGGTGTCTCGATTGGCGAGAATCCATAGCGCTCAAACGCCGCGCGAATCTGGTCAATCATCTGCTGTTCGAGCAGGCGCTCGGCGGGCGTCCACTCCGGGAATCCGCTGATGGGAGATGGCGATATTCTAGGGATTCTGTCGGCACACATTCGAGGGGATCGCTCCTTGAGGACGCACCAAGCTCAATCGCAAATTAGGCGCACAAATTGTATCACAAGCGCCTGTGTTCGATAGCTGCTTTACCAATTTGGTTGCCCGTTATAAACTTTCGACAAGTCAATTAGATGAATTACGATGAACCGAGGCAGGGAGAATTACGGTATGGGTGCTCTTGGAAATATATGGCAGCGCATTGGCACAAAACTTTATCTTGCGCTGGGCTTCGCAGTGTTCCTGACCCTCGTGTCGAGCGCCGTAGGAGTGTATTACTTCGAGCGGAGCGGAGATCTGAATTACCAGGTGCGGTCCGAGTCTGTGCCAGCACTCGAAGCTTCATGGGCAGCGGCGCGGGAAGCAGAGCGGCTGCGCTCCATAGCCCTGAGACTCTTGGCAGAACCGGGATTCGAAGGCGACGCGCAGGAAGTGAATTCTGCGTCGGAATCTCTGGGGCGACTGGAAGATGCGCTGGCCACGGCCAGCAGCGTCCCGGAACTCGTTCCTCCCGCACAGGCAGTTCAGGATGCAGCGTACGGTCTGACCGCGGTCATAGATAATCTTGCCGTAAACAGGAATGCCTTGATAGAGGTCAATGCTGCTGCGGCTGACTTGCAACAACGCATGGATGGGATCTCGGTTGATGATAGCACCTCTCAAATAGCTCTTGCTGTGCTTAACCGGGCTATGCTGGCAACTAACGAAGATGCGCTGCAGCGACTTTGGGACGAGTTCACCGGTCTGCATGCTGCGGGCATAGACCCGACCATCGTCTCTTTGGCAGACGGTCAGGGTTTGTTCGCGGTTCGCGGACAGCAGTTAGTGCTTAAGGAGAGGGAGGCCGAACTATCTGCCTCATTCAGCGATTCCAGCGCCGCCCTGGAAACTTCAGTGTCCGCCCTGCTTTCCGGCGCCGGCGACCAGTCCACATCCACTCTTGGACTTGCTGTCAGCACCTTCGACCAGGGTCGGCTTCTTCTGACGCTAATCAGCGTGATTTCCGTGATAGCCGCTACTCTTGCGGCATGGCTGTGGGTGGGCAACGGCATGGTGCGCAGGCTCTCCAGAATGTCGGAGCGAATGCGGAACATGGCTGGGGGAGACCTGGAGACGCCTGTGCCCGAAGTTGGCAAAGACGAAATCGGCGAGCTGGCAAATGCACTTGAGGTGTTTCGTGAGCAAGCTCTGGAAGTACAGCGACTGAATCTTGTTGAGCAGCTCTATGGGGAACTGCGCCAGGCCAACGAAGAGTTGAAACAGATGCAGGCGCGCCTCGTGGCTCAGGAGAAGCTGGCCGCCCTAGGTGAACTGGTGTCTGGTGTGGCACACGAGATAAGCAACCCGTTGAATTTCGTCACCAACTTCTCCGAGGGATCGCTTGAGTTGTACGAAGAACTTTCGGAAATGCTTGAGACTTATAAGAGCGCTATGTCTGAGGAAGATGCGGACCTTCTCGAAGAAATCAGCCAGGAGATTTCAGACAGTCTGAGCCGCGTGTGCATCAACGGAGGACGGGCGCTGGCGATTGTTGAGCGCATGCGTGCCATGGGTGTCGAGGGCGGCGAACCCGTGCCTATGGAACTGAACTCGATGCTGCCGCAGATTGTCAACACGGGCTGCGAGGCGTTTGAGGCGCAATGGAAGGACTTCTCGGTGGAGCGTGTCCTTGACTTGGATTCGTCGGTGGGGGAGGTGCCGCTTGCCGAGCATGACTTCGGAGAGGCGATTGTCAACCTCGTGTCCAACGCTTGCTATTCAATGCTAATGAAGTTGGAAGAAGAAGGTGCAGACTACCAGCCCGTCCTGCGTATTTCCAGCCGTTTGTACGAAGACGACAACTTGATAGAGGTGAGGGTGCGCGACAACGGAACGGGTATCCCGGATGACGTAGTCGGGCACATTTTCAACCCCTTCTTTTCCACTCGTGATGGGGCACTCGGTGCAGGACTGGGGTTGCCCATCGCCGCCGATGTTGCCAGACGATTAGGCGGGCACCTTACAGTGGACACCGAGTATGGAGAGTATGCGGAGTTCACGATGGCAATTCCAGCAGTAGCTTCTGAGAGGACCGCTTTTGTGCAGGTAGGTTAATCTGCCGCAGGTGCGGTTATGCTAGCGTCTCCGCAGTACCAGATAGGCGAACGTCCCGAGAGCCAAGACACTGGTTACTATCAGCACTATTACCAGAGTGATTCGCTGACGAGGCGCATTCGCTATGGTGTCCAGTGTGTTGCGTATGCGTGGAGCGGCGTTCCCGATAAACGGTAGCGTCGGTTGCTGAAAGTTCCACAACAGACCTGAAGGCGTAACGGTCGCCGTCGGAGTTGGCAAGGGCGTACTAGTAGAGGTCAACGTCGGCGTAGCGGTAGGCGATGAAGTAGCCGTTGGCGTCGCCGTCCGAGAAGGAGTCGGTGTTGGGGTGTGTGTCGCTGTCGCTGTGACGGTTGAAGTGGCGGTAGCCGTTGGCGTAGCGGTCGGTGTAGGCGTGGCCGTTGGCTCAGGCGTCGCTGTGTGAGTCGCGGTAGCAGTCGGTGTATCCGTGGGCGTTGGAGTCGCCGTATTCCTCCTCGGAGCAGGCCTCCTGGTTGATTCCGGCGTGCTCGTAGCTGCAGCCCTCGGTGCCTCCGTGGCAGTGGGCGCTATCGTAGGCGGCGGTACAGTGGCCGGCGAAGGAACCGCCGTTGCAGTAGGTACTTGAGTAGACGTGGGACGTGGTGTAGAAGTCCGCCTTCTCCGCGCAGGAGGCGATGTCGGGACTTGAGTAGGAGTTAAAGTAAGTGTCGCTGTTGGCGTCAACGTCGGTTCGGCAATGGCCGTCTGAATGGGAGTTTCTGTCGGCACAGGTGTGTGCGTAGTAGTGGGGGGGACGGTCGGCGTTGATGTTCGAGTTGGCAGTGGCGTAGAAGTGGAAGTCGCAGTGGGAACCGGCGTGCGTGTAGGAGTGAAGGTTGCCGTTGCTAAGCTGGTCGCTGTGCTGGTTGCCGTGTGAGTCGGCGTAGGAGTAATTGTTGGCGTTGCTGTCTGAGTAGGTGTTGCCGTCTGTGTGGCAGTTGCCGTCGCCGTACGCGTAAAAGTTGCTGTGGCAATCGGCGTATTTGTGGATGTGGGTGTAGAAGTGGCTGGTTGCGGCTCGCCATCCCCAATGACCCGAACGGTCAGCGACGCCGGTGACCTCACCTCATATTTGGCAAAAGCCCCATTTACCGCGACGCGAATGGTTCTTCCCGTCGGCGTTTTATCGGGTACCCTGTATGAGACGGCTTGAATTTCCCTATCACCAACTCGAAACGCAAAGGCATGCAGTTCAGCAGATTGGTCTGTTGACGGATCAAATATTTGGACCCCGCCAATCAACCTTCCATTTTTTGTGTCACTTCCAACTATCTGTCGGTTAGCCCTGACCAAAATGTGCAGTGTTTGGCCCTCTTTCACCGGTGAAGGTGAAAGGCTTGCCAAGCTTATTCTCGGTAAATCGTTCTGTAGTGAAACACTATCCCTCTGCGGCAAAGTCAAAGAGGTTGTAGGAGGTACTATCTGTGCGTGAGCCTCGTTGTCGTGGGATACTGCCATCAGAATTGACCACAAGGCGAACAGTGACACGAGGGCAACTATGGCGAGCGTGGAACTAATTCGCCTATACGTTGCTGAGACAGCAGTCAGGCTTCTGTGAATGTGTGGTGGGAACGTTCTCTTCGCACTTCTGGGAGGTTTATGCTGCATCGAAGGCAGGTATATCCTCCTTTTGAGTGCGGTTAGCCCAAGTTCTTGAGTTTGCCTATATATTATTTTAGCTGAAATACTATTGAATAGTCAGCAGTTGAGAGAAGTACCACACTGGGATGGTAGAATGCCTCGCGTGAACTGAGTCATCTATTCCTTGCAGTGCACCACCTTCAGAAGGCTGTGCGGAATCCTGATTAATGCCGTCATTCCGCAACTCAATCAAGCCGGATGACAGCAGTGGCACATTGCCAATTATCACAATACACAAGGCGGGTTCGAGGGTTCGCTTGCGAAGGGGCGTGTAGGTAAGTGGGGAAATCGGGCGAGGAGACACGTCGTCCAGCAGGGCTTGTTCCGAGTGCCTTTGCGCTGCTGGTGGCGACGATGTGGGGCGGGAACAATGTCAGCCTGAAGGCATCTCTCGAGCATGGCGCGCCTATGCAGGTAGGTTGGATGCGCTTCGTGTTAGGAGGCATCGTCGCGCTCGCATACTTGGCGGTCAGAAGGGAATCTCCGGCGATCGCAAGGCACGAGGTGAAGCCGCTGCTGGTGCTTGGCGCGCTCTTCTCCGTCCAGCTAATAATCATGAATGTGGGGCAGGACCTCACTTCCGCAGGACACGGCGTCGCTCTTAACTCCACATTGCCCATCTGGACTGCGACTCTGGCGAGGTTCTTCATATCTTCCGACCGCCTGACGCTCTGGAAGGGACTCGCGCTCATCCTCTCCTATGCGGGTGTTCTTGTCGTCGTCCTCGGAGATGCCGGAGTAGGTCAGGAAGGCGTCACCATTCTCGGCGATGTGCTCAGCTTGGTATCGGCAGGATTATTGGGCTTTAGGCTGATCATGCTGTCAAACTTCGCGCAGCATGTTTCCGAAGGCAAACTCATGCTGGGACAGCTCGTAATTGGAACACTGCTTCTGGGCATCGGGAGTTACATTTTCGAGATTCCCACATATACAACTGACCTCGGTTTTTGGCTCGCGCTCGGATACCAGGGCATAGTAATTGCGGGAATCGGATTTCTCAGCAACGCTTGGCTAGTTAAGCGATACCTGCCTTCCACAATTGCATTCTTTTACTTTGTGCAGCCGGTGTCGGGCGTCATTCTGGCATGGTTCATACTCGGCGAAGACCCTGGCCGAGGGTTGATACTCGGCGTTGCTCTGCTGTGCGTTGGGGCATTTGCCTATGGTTGGGAGTCATTCGCAATTGCCAGGAAGAGACGCCGAGCAGGCGCCTAAGCCCCAGTTCGAATAGATCCTGCCCAGTTGAGTTGTTGCCGCTTCTACTGATTGTACGACTGGGTGCGCTGGGATATACTATAAGTGGTGGCTTAATTCCCAATTGCCAAGCATTGTCAGAGGCACAAGGATATGGTTGACGCTCTCCTTGAAAAGGCAAAAACTTACCTGCCGGCGGATAGGCTGGGCATCATTGATCGGGCTTATCGTTACGCCGCGGACGCGCATGAAGGGCAAGTGCGGCGCTCCGGCGAGCCTTTCATAGAACACCCGCTTCAGACTGCGCTGTACTTGGCGGATCTAAGGCTTGATGCCAACGCACTTGCCGCAGGTCTGCTGCACGATGTTGTAGAAGACTGCGATGTGTGCCTGGAGGAAATCGAGGACGAGTTCGGCAAGGAAATTGCGGGACTCGTTGACGGCGTGACGAAGCTGACTCAGGCAGAGGTGGATTTCGAAGAGGGCAAAAACGGATTCGTTCTGCGAGATTCCGATGTGGACTTGCAGCAAGCCGCGAGCCTGCGCAAGATGCTCGTCGCCATGGCGACCGATGTACGCGTTGTACTGATTAAACTTGCGGACAGGCTGCACAACATGCGCACTCTTCACGCGCTGTCTCCAAACAGGCGCCGCGCTATTGCGAAGGAGACGCTGGAGATATTCGCTCCTCTGGCGCATCGGCTCGGAATCTGGGAGGTAAAGTGGCGCCTGGAAGACTTGGCGTTTCAGCATCTTAACAACGGCGCTTACCAAGAAATCTCTGGCATGCTGAACGCAAAGAGGCAGGAGCGCGAAGATTATATCGAAGGCGTGCGCTTGCTGCTTCAATCCGAATTGGACAAGGCAGGTGTCACTGCGGAAGTTACGGGTCGCCCTAAGCACATTTACAGCATTCACAAGAAAACAGAAAAGTACAGGCGTCAAAACTTAGGTGTGGATGACATCCATGACCTCTTTGCCTTGCGAGTACTTGTTGAGAGCGTTAATGAATGCTATTTGGCGCTTGGCGTTGTGCATTCCAACTGGCGTCCGTTGCCCGGACAGTTTGACGACTACATCGCCAATCCCAAGGACAATCTCTACAAGTCGCTTCACACAACGGTGCTGTGCTTAGACGCCCATCCTGTCGAAGTTCAGATACGAACGCAAGAGATGCACCGTCTCGCTGAATATGGAGTTGCGGCTCACTGGCTATATAAAGAGGGTCGCACTTCCGACGTCGAGTTTGAGGAGAAGATGACCTGGGTTCGCCAACTCCTCGACTGGCAGCGCGATGTGAGTGGCTCACACGAGTTCGTAGAGTCGTTCAAGATGGACATATTCCAAAACCAGGTTTATGTCTATACGCCGAAAGGCGATCTGAAAGAACTTCCCGCCGGAGCGACGCCTCTCGACTTCGCTTTTCGCATCCATACTGATATAGGGCATCGCTGCATTGGGGCAAAAGTTAACGGCAAGCTGGTTGCGCTCACCTACACGCTGCAGAATGGCGACACCGTTGAAATTATGACCAGCAAGGCTGTGAGAGGTCCCAGCCTTGACTGGCTGAATCCCAACCTCGGCTATCTCAACTCGAACTCCGCGCGCACAAAGGTAAGGCAGTGGTTCAACCGGCAGGAGCGCAGAGCTAATATTGAACGCGGAAAGGATATTTTCCGTAGGCAGTTGCGTCGGCTGAACCTGGCAATGACGGATGAAGAGCTTGCGACCGTTCTCGGATTTAGCAGTACTGACGAATTTATGGTCGCTCTGGGCGGCGGCGAGATTACCGTAGAGCAAGTTGTTGACCGCATTTCGAACCAGGAAATCCCCCCTGACTCAGATTTCGAGAAGATATACAGTGTTCCTGTCAGCAGCCCCGCGTCCGGTATCGAAGTGCTAGGAGTAGGGGACCTACTGACGAGCATGGCGAACTGCTGCACACCCATTCTCGGCGACAGCATCGTCGGATACATCACGCGAACAAGGGGCGTAACGGTTCATCGCCGGAATTGCCATAACATTATCGCGGAACAAGAAACGGAGCGCCTGGTTCCCGTTGCGTGGAGCAAGGCCCACGAGTTGCATCCTGTCCGCGTTCGGCTTGAGGCGCAGGACAGAGTGGGACTGCTTCGGGATATTACCTCCCTTGTTTCCGAGGAAGGTGTTAATATAGCTTCATGTGTTTCAGAAGAAGAGAAGGACGTCAGTATTGTTTCACTGACGGTTTACGTTGATGGCATAAGTCAACTCAATCGGCTGTTCTCCAAGATGGAGAGCGTGCGCGGGGTGATTGGCGTAAGCAGAGCGAGAGTGTAACGCCGACAGACAGACACAAAGTCGTCGGTTGCAATTCAGGAGGACAAGAGAAGTGCCAAGTGCAAAGTCAACACGTGTATCGGTAAGGAAGCGTGGTCGCAATATGCCGCTGCGCACTCGTGCCAGGTCGCAAATCAGGAAGGCGCGATCATTAATCGACGCACAGGACATAGAGAGTGCTGAAGAGGTAGTCCGCGCCGCATTCGTTGCGTTGGACAAGGCCGCGCAGAAGGGCGCGCTCCACGCCAACAACGCGTCTCGGCGCAAGTCGCGCATTATGAAGGCGCTCCAGAAGGCGAAGGCCGCGAACTAGCGCGAACGCTCATTAACAGAAGGGAATACCAGACAATGCTCAGGATCAGATTAAGACGGGTCGGCGCAAAGAACCAGCCTAGTTATCGTATAGTTGTGGCGGATTCCAGGGCTGCGCGAGACGGCGCTTTCGTGGACTATCTCGGACACTACAATCCGCGCACCGATCCGCCCACCGTTGTGATGGACGAAGAGAAGGCGCGCAAGTGGCTTAGTGTGGGCGCACAGCCTTCAGATGCTGTGCAGCGCTTTATCGACAAGATGGGAGATCCGGAAGAAGCGCCGACGGCTGAAGTTTCCGCCGAAGCCGAGCCGTCCGCAGATGAAGATGCGGATGCTGCCGAGGTTACCGAGATAACTCCCGAGACCGAGACGGCTAGTGCCGAATGAAAGATATAGTCGAGTACATAGCTAAGGCAATTGTCTCGCACCCCGATGAAGTGGTGGTTACCCAGGAAGAAGAAGGCGACGGACTT
Organism: Dehalococcoidia bacterium; assembly: GCA_965225795.1. GTDB lineage: Bacteria > Chloroflexota > Dehalococcoidia > Lucifugimonadales > JADFKI01 > Bin90. The sequence goes on from OZ245324.1 coordinate 478,366, forward strand.
ATCATCCTCAACCTTGAGGTTGCATCTTCCGACAAGGGCAAAGTAATCGGTCGACAGGGTAGGGTGGCGCAGTCAATTCGCGCCCTGTTGCGCGTTGCCGCCGTCAAGGACGGCACTAGAGTCATCCTCAAGATTGACTGATTCATCGCGTCAAGTCTCCATGTCAGCTAAGCAGGAATCACCCGTCATTGTAGGCAAAATACGCTCCGCATGGGGGCTGCGTGGTGATGTAGGCGTTGAGGTACTGTCGGACGTTCCCGAGCGTTTTGCTGTAGGAAACGTCTTGTGGCTCAAGGGTAAACCCACGCGGGTAGAGCACTCGCGCAAGAGCAAGCGCGGTATTACCTTAAAACTGGACGCCGTCAACAATCGCACGCAGGCTGAAGCGCTGCGGGGCGAAGACCTGACCGTGCTGCTGGACCAGGTGGAGCCATTGCCCGATGGCACGTACTACCACTTTCAGATTTTAGGAATGCGCGTGCTGACGGACGACGGGGAGCAATTGGGATCAGTCAGCGAGATCATCGTCACTGGCAGCAACGACGTATATGTCGTTCACCAGGAAGGCCGGCGCGACATCCTGATACCTGCGCTGCCGGATGTGGTTCTGGATGTCAACCTTGACACCGCCACGATGCTGGTCGATTTGCCTGACGGATTGGCTTAGTCCGCCGCTGCCTGCGCTGCTGCTTCCTCTTTGAACTCTGCGATGAGCTGATGCAGTAGCATAGCGTCCTCCTCCGGTAGCGCGAGCCTCGGAGGACGCGGGTCGCCGATGGGCATGCCGACAGCCGCCATGGCGCACTTGGTCGCCGACACGTACTTGTCGCCTGCGATGGCGTTCAGCAGGGGAATCATGCGGTTGTAGAGAAGCAAAGCCTCGCCGTGCCTGCCTTCGTACATCAGGTCGCAGACCGCCGCCGATTCCGCAGGCAGGAAATTGCCGATAACCGACACATAGCCCTTTGCGCCCGCTGCCAGCGACTCGAATGGATGGTATCCGGCAAAGACCGACACCTTGTCGCTGATTCGGTGAATCTCGCGCACACGTGATATGTCTCCGCTCGATTCCTTGATGTAACGCACATTCTCCAGGGTTCCTAGGCGAGCCACGAACTCCGGACGCAAGTCAACATTGGCGGTGTTCGGGTTGTTGTAGACCATGATAGGGATGGATACGGCATCGCTGATACGTCGGAAGTGCTCGAACAGCTCGTCCTCCGTGGGACTGGAGTAGTAGGGCGAGATTACCATCAGGCCGTCCGCGCCGATTGCTTCTGCCTCGAGTGAATAGCGCACCGCCTTATCCGTCCACTCGTCCGCAGTGCCGATGAGCACTGTAACGCGACCGTCCGCCCCTTCCACGATCGTCTCAACTATCTGCGTGCGCTCGGCGTCGCTGACCGACAGGAACTCGCCGGTGCTGCCGAGCGGAATAAGGCCGTGGCTGCCGCTCTCTATCTGCCAGTCAACTAGGCGTCGCAGGGCATCGGTGTCAATGCCGCTCCCGTCCGCTGTGAATGGCGTGGCAAGTACGGTGTGGCTGCCGCGAAATTCTTTGTGGGTGGGCATTGGAGTGTGCTCCTATTGTTCAACATCGATGGACAGGATGGATGGGTTATATTGGATTTAGGATGAGAGGCGGACTTTGAATTGTGCGGTGTCTTGGCCTATGTTCGTAATTACATTGCGGGTTCTTCTGATGAGCGTATATCTATGACCGTGAGTCTCTACGTGTAAAGGTCCGATTGATTTTGGAAATTGAAAAGGCTGCCCATTAGACTTGAAAGGGGAATCTGACACTATGAGGCTTCTCGCGCTCTGAACACGCGGGTTTGCTTCGGTTAAATCCCGATTGTTGTATAGCCAGCGAACGGTTTCTGTTAATAACATGAACCATTTATTGATTTGAACCGCGTTTCCATCAGGAAACCTCAGTTCCGCAGGCACTCCGTCTTCCTTCTCGGGCCAAAATTCTGAAATTGGAATCCAATTCTGGTCGTCCTCACTGCTATTGGGGGCAGACTGCGGTGCATTTGCATGCTCTGCTCTGGACGGAGGTTCTTCAGCAAGTGGTGATGCTTCTTCGCTTACGATTCCAACAATCGGCGTCTCAGCCGTCATCACACTGCCATGCTCGACTGCGGGCAGCCAAAGCGCCATTGCTTTCAAGCATACCTCAGCAGGCGATGCCGCCATCATGTCGAAGGATACAACCTGCATATCGCTGGCCGGCCTGTTCGTGTCGTAAATCTCCCAATGTCGCCCGTCGGTTATTGCGAAGTAACGCGCTTGTCGATTGGCGTCCATTGCATAGTCAATGGCTTGCCTTGCTCCGTTCTGCAAACCACTGCCCAACTTTTTTGCCTCTATCACCATTGCGGGTTGCCCGTTGTTTTGCAGCACATAGTCGGGGCGTCCTCGTCCTAAACCTGATGTATCCTCCGGAATAACTATTGCAGGATCCGCCGTGTCCCAACCAAGTACACAGAGTAGTGGGTCCACCAATGCGTATCGAGTAAGCATCTCATTGCCGCTCAGCGCAGCGCGATGTCCACCGATGCGTTTTCTCAGCGTCTCGACGAGTTCAAGCAGGCTTTCGAGCGGCATAAGAAATCCTTTCCCCTTGGCTGCGCGGATTATAGCATGATGCGACATTGGTTCTGTATAATCCCTCTGGGCGACTGACGCGCTTATAGACTGAGCGAAAGAAAGAGAGTGTAGCCATTGAGGAAGCCACATGTGTTTGCGGGCAATCCGCTTGATAGGGGCGAGCGAGAACGTCGAGATGAGGACTGGATAGAAGCGCAGGCGCAGGATCCACGGAGCCTCTTTCTGCCGTTTAGTGAGCTAAATGTACTGCTTGGCATTGACCCTGAGCCGACACTTGGATGGCTCCCGCCGGATGCCATTCCGTCCGAGAGCACCGTGAGCACGCCAACTTTGCTGGGCATGATGGACGGTTCAACGCGTTTCGCCATTGAGGTGAATGAAGACGCGGCCGCATTCATCGAGGACTGGACGGAGATGCGATTCGAGGATTGCAGAGCAGCGGGCGAGCTTCTGCCGGGTCCGGATGGAGGCATTGTGGCGCAGGCGCGGGCGCAGCTTGACTGGCATAGACGGCATCGCTATTGCTCAGTATGCGGTCAGCAGTCAGAGAAGCGGCGCGGCGGTCAGGTGAGGTACTGCCCATCGTGCAAGGCGCAGCACTTCCCGCGCACTGACCCGGTTATCATCACAGTTGTCGCCGATACTGAAAATGATCGCTGCCTGCTTGGGCAATCGCGAGGTCGGCTGCAGCGGATGCGTATGTACTCGGCGCTTGCCGGTTTTATGGACCAGGGCGAGGCGATAGAAGAGGCTGTGGCGCGAGAGATTATGGAGGAAGCGGGTATACAGGTGAAGAACGTGCGCTACCACTCGTCGCAGCCGTGGCCGTTTCCGTCGTCGCTGATGATAGGTTGCATCGCCGAAGCCGCCACGACGGAAATCAACATGGACGCCGAAGAGATGACTGATGTTCAGTGGTTTGAGCGGTCCGAAGTCCTGCTGGCACTGGAGGGCAAGAGCGAGCGTTTGACGGTGCCTGCGCCGTTAGCGATAGCGCATCACCTGATTAAGGCATGGGCGTATGGCGAGCAGCCCTAGGTATTAGCTAAGGCCGTCTTTCACTATTATGCCCTGTTGCATCACAAGGACGATGTTCGCAGGGTTTCGCAGGATGCCGATGTCGTCGAGAGGGTTGCCGTTCACTGCGACGAGATCTGCGAACTTGCCTGCTTCGATAGTGCCTATGTCGTGCAGCAGTCCGATGTTGTCCGCGGCGTTGCGAGTGCCTGCGATGATGGCTTCCATCGGTGTCAAGCCGTATTCCACCATCAGCTCGAACTCGTGAGCGTTGTCGCCATGAAATACGAGCGGCATCGCGGCGTCCGTGCCTAGCGCGATTTTCACGCCCGCCTGCTTCGCCAGGGCGATGGTGTTGCGAGCATAGCCTTCCATGCGCTTAATCTGCTCTTCGGAGCCAGGGTATGTCCACAGACCTTCCTCGATGGCTTGAGCCGCCGCAGGAGTTACTGAGAGAGTAGGGCACAGGTAGGTGCCGCGCTCCGCCATCATGTCTGCCGCTTCTTCATCGAGAGGAAAGCCGTGCTCTATGGAGTCCACTCCGGCGCGGATGCAATTCTTGATTCCCTCAGTGTGAGAGTGCGCGTGGGCCGCGACCTTGATGCCGGCGCGGTGTGCTTCCTGCACCCCGGGAACGAGTTCTTCGGTTATGTAACCGTCGCGTCCGCGGAAAGGCGGAGAGAGTGCCGGGCGGGTGCCGCCGATAATCTTGATGGCATCTGCACCCGCGACGGCCTGATACCGAATTGCCCTCAATACCTCGTCGGCGCCATCAGCCACATGAGCCATATCGTTGCTGTACTCGGTACCGTGCCCGCCGGTGTGCGTGATTCCTTTGCCTGCCGCCAGCAAACGTGGGCCAATGTGCTCGCCCGCTGCGAGGCTGTCGCGCAGCGCGAAGATTTCGTTTGGGCCGCGCCAAGGTCACGGATGGTCGTGAAGCCCGCCTCTAGAGTCTTGTGGCAGGCGTTGACGGCATACAGCAGGCTGCGTCCCTTCATATAGGCGTCGTCGCGTATTGGGACGTTGGACCGGCGCGGAGCGAGGCGCGGATCCGGGTAGCCCAGAATGTGCACATGGCAGTCTATGAAGCCAGGAAGCAGCGTCTTCCCGCTGAGGTCAATTTCAATCCCATCCGCAGGTGCAAGTAGTGAATCGGCGGGAGCTATTTCGTCGATACGTCCATCCCTGACCAATACAGATTGGCTTTCGGTTGGCGCGCTGCCGTTGCCGTCGATGATGCGGGCGTTCTTCAGGAACAAGGTTTGTGTCATAGCGCGTCTATCCCATGCCGCCGGTAATGCCCTCCGGGATGCGGCGGGCAACTTCTTCCGTAAGCCACTTGCGGTCAATCTTGTTTGTGCCTGAGACCGGTATCTCGTCTACGAAGAATACGCGTCGCGGATGGGCGTAGGCTGGTCCGTTGCTGAAGAAGAATTGCTTCAGTTCCATCTCGTCGGTATTCTCGCCCTTGTGCAGTACCACCCACGCTACTGGCGCTTCCCCCTTGACTTGATGGCGCGCCGATACTACTGAAACATCGGCGACTGCGGGGTGCTGAAGAATGATCGTCTCTACCTCTTTGGGATATACATTCTCGCCGCCGCAGTTAATCATGTCGTCCACACGACCCTGGAAGTAGATGTAGCCTTGTTCGTCGGAGTACACGAGGTCGCCGGACTTGACGAATCCGTCTGGAGTCATCTTCTCTGCGGTAACGTCTGGCTGTTTGTAGTAGCCGAGCAGGTTGGGCGGGCCCTTGCTCCAGAGTTCGCCAATTTCGCCGGGATCGCAGTCGCGGCTATCGTCTTCAGAATCAACGATGCGAATTTCGACATCCATGACAGGCAAGCCGCAGCTGCCCAGCTTTTTGATTCCCCAGCGCGGGGAAAGCACATTCGCTCCCGCCTCGGTGAGTCCGTAGCTTTCGATGACCTCGCAGCCGAAGACGCGGTTAATTTCCTGCATTAGTTCTTCGGGGACAGGCGCGGAGCCGCAGGACAAGTACTCAAACGAGGTTACGTCGTTCGCCTGCAAAGCCTCGCGCTCGGAAAGCAGCAAGCTGTACATTGAGGGAGTGCCGGACATGAAAGAGGGCTTGTAGAGGTCGATTGCCTCGATGACAGGCACGGCGGCGAAGTCCGGCAATATGGCGGCAGAGCCTCCGACATAGAGCATAGGCATCAGGCTGCCCCAGAGGGCGTTGGCATGGTATAGCGGCCCGACGATGAGAGCGCGGTCGGACTGGACATTCATCATCGCGCGGGAACCTGAGCGTGCAATCCACCACTTGCTGGCGTGGCTGAGGAGGCAGCCTTTTGGACGACCTGTCGAGCCGGATGTGTACATCATCATTGCGACATCGTCGTCCGCAACCTGCGCCGTGATAAAGCCGTCTCGCTCTGCGGCTAGCATGGCTTCGTAGTCAAGCGCGCCGGGGATACTTCCGTCAACTAGCAATGTGTGCTCGATATTTACCGCCCCGTTCTGGATCGCCTGCGCCTTGTCCGACAGTTCCTCGTGGGCGATGAGAATGCGAGAATCGCTATGCTCCGCTATGAAAATCAGATTGTCATTGCCGAGCTTGATGTTCGCTGGCACGGCAACGGCTCCGATGCGTATGATGCCGAACAGAGTCTCGACGAAGCGTAGTTGTTGGTCATCAGGAGCCTGACCTTGTCGTCTCTGCCGATGCCTAATCTGCTGAGCGCGGCCGCCACCTGCTGCGTGCGTGCCTCCAATTCGGCATAGGTCAGTGAGATCTCGCCCTGCTCAATGACTACTTTGTCCGGGTAAAGTAGGACCGGACGCCAGAAGAGTTCTCCAAAATTCTTGGATGGATGCTTCTCTACTGTCATGGCGTGATAATCACCTTTCCGAATATCTCTCTGTCTTCCAACAGCCGGTGTCCCTCTGCGGTTTCTTCCAGGGGCAGTACCGCGCCTATAACGGGTATGATACTTCCTTGTCGCACGGCGTGAAGCAGGTCTATGAGGTCCTGCCTGCGCCATCCGTCGGAACCGCGTATGTCCATTTCCCTGCGCCAGATGTAGCGGATGTCGGTCGGAGGGTCGAAGCCTGCGGTCGCGCCACAAGTGAGGATTCGACCGCTGTGCTTAACGGCTTTAAGGCTGCGAACCCAACTGTCGCCGCCGGTATAATTGACGACCACATCCACGCCTTCACCACCGGTCAGGCTGCGGACATAGCGGTGGAACTCCGGATGTTCAATGTAATTCACGAGATGATCCGCGCCCAGTTCCTTCAGTTGCGCGAGCTTGTCGGGACTGCTTGCCGCGGCTAACACTTCGCAGCCCAGCATCTTGGCTATCTGCACAGCGCCCGTGCCCACACCGCCGCTCGCGCCGAGAATGAGGATGCTCTCGCCTTCCTGCAACTTGCCGCGCGTTATAAGCATACGCCATGCAGTGCCGTAGGCGATGGGGAGCGCGGCTGCTTGCTCGTAGGTTACATCATCGGGCAAAGGGATGGCGTTGTCTGCCGATATAGCGAAATACTCTGAGAGGCCGCCTGTGCCGTCCGGCATTGTTATTGCAGGGTCTATGAGCAGGCGCTGGCCTACTTTGACAGATGTCACGCCCTCGCCGAGCGCAACGACGTTGCCCGCGATGTCGCCTCCGGATATGCGAGGCAGGTCGATTGGCAGGCCCGGCATGCCTCGGCGCACGAATATGTCGAGGTAGTTCAGCCCGACAGCCTTGACGCGCAGGAGGATTTCTCCGGGTGCGGGCACCGGGTCGGGAACATCGTCAAGGATGAGCTTATCGCGTCCACCATGTTCGTGTATGACGACTGCGCGCATTTTGACCCTAACTCTGTGTGAGTGTTTCGCGCGGCGGAGCGCTGTTGACGAGCGTGGAGCGTCCGACGGCAACGAGCCTGCCTTCCGGCGTGCGTATTTCAACATCGGCGACGCCTACCGTGCGCCCGGTCTTGACCGCCTTGCCATGAGCGATCAAGTCGGTGTCGGGGCCGACCATACGCAGGTAGTCCACCTGAAGGTTCATGTTTGGGGCATCCTTGCCCGTGCTGCTCATCATCGCAAAGCACGTGGTCAGGTCAGCCAGAGTGGATATGATGCCGCCATGGACGTTGGAGCGGTCATCAGAGGCGAGGAACTCTTCACGGAAGGGTAGGCGTACTTCCACATCGCCGGCATCGGCGCGGAGCAATTCTACGCCCAGCCAGCGGTGGAGGGGAGATTCATACATTTTCTTGTTCAGGTCCATCAAGTGCGCCTCTCGGTTGTTCTATTCCGCAATTCTGGTGCCCTTCGATAGGTTCAGGCGAACGGTATCCTACGATCCGTGGGAGTGCCCCTACGATATTTCTTGTACGAAGTCGCGCCTGTTCCTCAGCCCACGCCCGTATTCTAAGGCTGCTGCTCCCAGTTGAAAATCGTTTCTTTCACATCAGTGACTTTGATCCGGGTGTCCTCAGTAGCTGCGAGTTTGTTTACCGCGATATGTTATACAGCGTGTCGCGTTATTTCAAATCTTGCCGTATTGGAATCTACACGCAAGGGTTGAGCAAAATAAATGCGCCCAGCAAAAACTGGGCGCAATGTAGTGCAAGCTCAGATCGTAGGCGTAAGAGTTAGTCGGCAGCGGCGTGTTCGAACCACTCCGGACCCTCTTCGCCGGGTTCGGGCAGCACATGACCGCCTTCCATGGTCTGCGATGCCCTGGCCTCGGTAATCCTGCCGTCAATGTCGTCCGGAGAGATGCCGGTAATCTCGACAAATGCGCCGATGAGGTCAGTAAGGAGCTTCTGCTTTACCTCCTCAGGCCTGCCAGCGCGGTTGCCGCCGTCCATGTAATACGTAGCGTCACTGTCGTAACCGTTGTCGCCGCCCACTGGATACTCAATGAACTCGCAATGCACGAAGGTTCTCGGCGCGCCCGTGCTGCCACAGTGGATGTCTGTGAACGCCTTGGCGACTTCCTGCCTCTTCTCGAACTCTACTGACCCCTCGGGCACGATGCACTTGTAATACGGCATATTCTTTCCTTTCTTTTTGATGCCTTGTTTGCCTGTTTCCCGCCTGATGATGTTGAATTACTGCGGGTCACGCGCGGACACTAGTAGCTCGTCAATTTCGCATCCTGTTTCGGCGACCCACATGTTCAGTATCTGGGTCATCAAATCGACGCGGGTCTCCTGGTCTATCGGCTCGGTGAGTTGTCCCCGGACAGTTGAAGTCGTGGATACTTCGCCTCCTCGGAAGCCAAACCCATTCCGAACCTCGTAATAGCTGACGTCTATATCATCTTCGGCTATGCTGAGGACGGAGGCGCTGATCCGCCTGATTTCGGCTGCTAGCTTCATTCGAAGCTCGTCTGGCACGACACCTTCTTGCACAATGCAGTTGTAGCTGATCATGAGTTGCTCCTTCTGCTCCAAGCCAATTGCAATTTCGGCCGGATGCAGTCCTTATGCCGCGTATGAGATTATCACAGCGTTGACGTTGTCTGCAAATGTCCGGAAGGTATATTCATATACTGGCAGATCGGTCGGTGTTCGGCCTGATTGTTGTAGAATATGCTGCTAGAAATCCTAATTATTAAGCAAGCCTGAGATTCAGGAAGGAACTGACGCATGTTGTTTCTGGCAATCAGCAGCCCGCATCCGACTCGACCTTCAGAAGTGCGGGAAACTAGGAAGAAGTACTGGCCGTGGGCCCAGGACAAGCTCGATAAGGGACTCGCGAGGGCTTTCTATGCACGCACAGGACGGGGAGCCGTGGCGCTCTTCGACGTCGAATCCAACGAGGAGCTTCATCGCCTCCTGACAGAGTGGTCGGAGATGATTCCCGCGGAGTTTGACATCTATCCGCTCCTGGATGCTGATGCGGCGGTGCAATTCCTGAACGAAGGTTAATCGGCGTATCCGGTCAACTCGACATAGCCGCTGCCGGAAATGGGCTGTCCCGAGGAAGTGCCGTCTATTCGGACCGCGCCTTCCCAGTAGCGGACGATGGTGTCGAGTTCCTGGTCGCCGATGTATGGAGTGATCTCAAGGTCTAGGCCCTCTGCTGGCATCTGGAAGCGCCAACGGGATGGATATGTTCCGCCTCGCGGACTTTGCCACTCGTCTAGTACTTCGACCTGAACACCTTCTCCTTCTCCTTCGATGCTGGTGTATTCGCCGTTCGCCTCAACCACCGTGCCCAGGTGGAAGGCATCGCCTGTGTCATCACTGGGACGCAATACGCCGTACATAATGTCGCGCCCATCAGAAAGCTGGAGTGCAAACCAGTCCCAGCCGGCGTGCTCCCCAGAAAGTTGCGTCGAACTCCATTCTCTGTCGAGCCAGCTCATGCCACTTACCGTATGCGCTTTGCCGTTCAGCGTTATCGTCCCGTCCGTTGGCATTCGCGTCAGAGAGTAGTAGTAGGACGCTTCCCCTGCGCCAGTGCCCTTGCGGCTGAAACCGTCTTCGCCTTGAAGCACTATGCCCTTTTTGCTGCCCAGCGTCAGATTGATCTCAACGCCTTCGTCGCTGGCGTACAGTCGCATTGGCAAGGCGCTTTCGCCAACGGCTTGGACCGACCAGTCCTCAAGCCAGACGCGGAAGGGCGCGCCGATTGCGCCTGCCAATCCGAGCGCGTCGCGGCTGTAGCGCTCAAAAGCATAGAAGTCGTTGCCCTCCACATCGGTTAGCGCGAAGTGAGCGGTGTACATCTGCTCCGATGCCCACTCCGATGTTCGCTGCACTTCGTTCGCGGTCAAGCCTATCCTGAAGAAGGTCAGCTCGTATCCGAAGTGCCTGCCCTCGGCCGTATCGAGATTGCCCGTGTAATACCACCATTCTAGGGCGTACTCAGGGTGCGGACCGTGGTCATCAGGGAAAGTAAGCTTACGTGGTTCAGTGACCTTCTTGAAGCCTGCATCATTGGAGTTCAGCGCATCCGCGAGGGTCAGGCTCGCGCTGACTTCCGCATTCCCGGGACCGGCCAGCGCATAGGCAGCTCCGCCCAAACCCGCTGTCACTATCGCTAGGCTCGCTGCTATTAACATAAGCCGCAAAAGGCTATTCTTCATGAAGCACCTCGGCGGGTGACGAGCGCGACATCCTGAATGCGGGATAGACCGACGCGAGCAGAGCGGCGGCGGCGGCAATCACGACCGCCTGCGCCAGCATCATCGGGTAGATTTCCATATCCATTGACCAGCCGAACGATCTGCGATTGACAACGAATATCAACACTGCTCCCTGTATCAAGCCCAGTGGCACCGCGAGCAGGCCCGCGGCAATGCCCATCATCGCGGTCTGCGTTGTGAACATCAGCCACACCTGTTTCGGCGTGAAGCCTATTGCGCGAAGCGTTCCGAATTCGGTCGATCGTTCCATCTGCATCGCCATCAGTGCGCTCAGCACACCCACGAATGCCACCGCGATTGACAGCGCATGCACAACAGACGTAATGGCGAAACTCCGCTCGAAAACCTCCAGCGCAGCAGCTTTCAATTCGGCGTTGGAGCGGATTTCGATCTCAGCAGCGTTGCCGATTGCGCGACTGATTGCCGTCTTCAGGTCGCGCACGGCAACTCCGTCTGCCGCCGTCACACCTATTCCGGTGACATTGGCGTCGTCCCAGTAGCGATTGTACGCGCTGCTGCTCATCATCACCTTGCCGTTCGCTGAGTTACGGTAGTCGTAGTAGATGCCCGCGATGCGAAATTTTCGTTCCCCCTCGGATGTGTGCAGCCTGATCGTTGATCCGATGCTCTTATCATTGTGGTACGCATAAGGCTCGGACACGGCTACGGCGTCGCCGCTTTGCAGATCGTCCCATATCAACGCGGGGCTTCCCTCCTTGAACGAGTTGTAGCGAACGAAACCGTCGTAACTTGTGTCAAATGCAAGCAGCTCCACCTCACCGCTCGGCGAGTTGACACGCGCATTGCGAACGGTGCGGACGCTTGCAACCGCGTCAACCGCCCGTATGCGCTCGACGAACTGAGGCGACAAACCTGTCGCTCCTCCCCGCGAATTGAACGAGGTCGGAGATATGTATAGGTCCGAGCCTAGCGAATTATCCAGCCACTGAACGACTGTGCCACGGAAGCTCTGCACCATCGTATCTATGGAAATCGTGATGGATATTGCGACCGCGAGAGCGGCGATAGCAACAGCTGTACGGCTTATGGACGCGGCTATGCCACGCGCTGCCATCGCACCCATTGCGCCAAATATAGCGCGCAAGGGCGGCGCGAGCGCCTTGCTGAACAAGATGACGCACGCGGGCGTGAGCATCGCATAGCCCAGAACAAGCGCGCCTATGCCCGTGAAGGCCAGAATTAGAGACTTCGCTGGTATAAGTATGAGCGCCACGCCGATGGCTGCCAGAGCAACTCCGGCGGCAGAGGCAAGCGGTACGGCGCCTCTGAAGCGCTCTTCAAGGTGCGAACGTGACAACGTTTCTCGTGCGGAAACGCCGGTCGCTTCAAGCGCAGGCACGAACGCCGCAGCCAATGTTGCGAACAGCCCAAGCAGCGCGCCCTTGACCAGCGACCACACCGGAATGGAGAGTTCTTGCACCGATACCACGAAGAAGAGGTCTGTAATGGTCTGCGTAATGGTATTCAGTATTCCGCGCCCGATTACTATACCGAGCAGCACGCCCATGACCGAGCTCACAAGTCCAATAACCAGCGCCTCACTGAGCACAAGAGCGAAAATCTGCTGCCGTGTTACGCCCAGAGCACGCAGTGCCCCAATTACCGGACGGCGCTGCACTACGGAGAATGCCATCGCGTTGTATATCAGGAACGCGCCGACAATCAGACCTAGGAGGCTTATGACAAACAGGTTGTCGTCGAATGAACTTGTCAGTTCCTCGATAGTCTCTGAGCGGGTCGCCGAACTGACGAGTGTCGCCTCGGCGGGCAGAACGCGGCGTATGCGTGCTAGCGACTCATCGCCGTTCTCGTCGGAGGATACAATCAGGTCGATATGACTTAGACGCCCTTCGTATCCGATGAGCTCCTGCGCCGTGGAAATGTCCGTTATGACAAGATTCTTGAGTGTTTCGCTGCTCAGGCTGTTGCGAGGAGTTATCAGACCTGCGATCTTAACCATTTGTGGCTTATCCGAAATCCTGAGATTCACGGAGTCTCCCGCCTGCAGCCCTAGTTCCTTAGCGGTCTCGACCGATACAAGTGCGCTGTTAGGTGTGACGAGCAAGGATGCGACGTTCCGCACCGGTGCATTCGCTCTGCCAACTTGCGGGCTGCTGCGAGTGTATGGACGGAACTGAGAGTCAGCAAGCGGGTCAATTCCAAGGAGGCGAAGCGCTCCGCCGTTATACGTCTCTTCGGGCAGATAGGCGTACCCTTCCACGACAGGCGCGGATGCCCTGACACCCAACTCCACACGCAACACCCGATAGACGTCCTCGGGCAGACCACCGGGTCCGCCGACAATTCGGTGGGTAGCTTTGCCGGAAACGGCGTCGCTGGACAGGCTGAATGCATGCTTGGCGCTCTGATTGCCCAGGTCTATGGCGACCACGATGGCGACGCCGAGTGTTATTCCCAGAACTGAGAGCGCAGTTTGCCACGGTCGGCTGATGATGTAGCGTGCACTTGAAAGCCACAGCGTTTTGCTCATATACCGCGCCTCGCATCCGTGGCAACCCGGTCAAGAATGCAGTCGGTTGTTGGCATATCTATCGCCTCGGATTTGTTCCACCAGCTTCCCATCCTCCATTGCAAGGACTCGATCTGCCATCCCAGCGACTACATCGCTGTGCGACACGATGACCATCGTCTTGCCGCTGCCATCTATAAGGCTCTTCAGAAGGGACAGGATCGCCATTCCCGTATCGGCGTCGAGGTTGCCGGTGGGCTCATCGGCAAGGATGAGCGGAGGGTCGTGGACCAGAGCACGGGCGATGGCAACACGCTGTTTCTCGCCGCCTGAAAGCCTGTCCGGGTAGCTGTCGATCCGATCTCCCATGCCAACCCGCTCTAACAGATCATTGACTCTTTCGTCCGACTCGGCGCTCGGAAAGCTGTTGAGCTGGAGCGGCAGCAGTAGGTTCTCCCTTACGCTCAGTGTGGGAATCAGGTTGAAGAACTGGAAGACGAAGCCGATGTTCTTTCGTCTGAATAGTGTGCGATCTTTCTCCGAGAGTTTCGTAATGGGCACGGAATTTATCAGCACATCTCCGCTAGTTGGTGTGTCGATGCCACTGATGAGGTTGAGCAGCGTGGTCTTGCCGGAGCCGCTGGGACCCGCGAGAGCGACGAATTCGCCGCGATGAATGTAGGCGTCTGCGCGCTCGATGACTGAGCGCGCCTCGTTCCCCTCTTCGTAGCGCTTCGTCAGCGCGCGCATCTCCACCATTGCCTTTTGCGTGTGGCAGGCGGTTGCGGCGCTGCGGTGTAGTTGCTTGGCGGTCGAATCTGTCGTACTGATTGTATGTCCTGCGACTTGGTACTTTGCCGTAAATGAGTCTTACCTCATTTATAACACAGCGGGAACAGTCGGCGTTACTTGCGAACATCCTTATACTCGGAAAACATATGCTGCAGTCTGTCAACCTGATCCGTGCCAATAGCCGTTCATATTGTTGATCGCACCCTGCACCTGGCATTTGCCACTGACTAATGCCAGTGGAGAAGATAGGGTAGGGTAGCGATTAACTTGCGGTGATTGTAGAATAGTCCCGTTGACGCGCTAATTGCAGCGTCATTTTACTGGGAGGTTTTGTGAAGAATATGCTAGTGAGACATTCATGGAAAATTGCGTTTGTAGCTGCGGCGGGACTTGCGCTGCTGGCAATGGCTTGCAGTTCTGGCGAGCCGGAACTTGGTGCGCCGAAAGCGCCTACTGCCGCACCTGCTCAGCCTGCGACTGCTCAGCCTGCGCCCACTCAGCCGGCTGCTGCGGCACCGGCGCCTGCATCTGAACCCGCGATCAAGGAGTGGGACTCGCCGCCAGCAATGACGATTGACACAAGCAAAGACTTTACGGCGGTCATTGAGCTGGAGAAGGGTGGCGAGATTGTCATAGACCTGTTTGAGGAAGGAGCGCCCACGACGGTGAACAACTTCGTCTTCCTTGCTAACGAAGGCTTCTATGATGGAGTAACCTTCCACCGCGTGCTAGAAGGCTTCATGGCGCAGACGGGCGACCCGACAGGCACGGGTGGAGGTGGGCCGGGATACCGCTTTGACAACGAAGTTAGCTCCGACCTGCGACACGACGGCCCCGGCATACTCTCGATGGCGAACGCGGGCATGCGAAACGGGCAGGGAACCAATGGCAGCCAGTTCTTCATAACTTTCCGCGAGACACATTTCCTTGACGGATACAATCTGGACGGTTCGGAAAAGAACTGCGCGGCTGAATCCTGTCACTCTGTGTTTGGCAGAGTAGAAGAAGGCAGTATGGATGTCGTGATGGGCATCAGCCTGAGGGACCCTAGCAGCGCGAACACCCCGGGCGATGTAATCAAGACGATTAGAATCGAAGAGAAATAGATAAGCGAAAATGGAATGGAGGAATTGTGGCAAGCAAGCAATATAGTGCTCCGCCAGCGATGGCGATAGATCAAGGCAAAAAGTACACAGCGACTATTGAGTTGGAGAAAGGCGGCGAGATAGAGATAGAGTTGTTCGCTGCCGATGCTCCTATGAGCGTGAACAACTTCGTATTTCTGGCGCGTGAAGGCTACTATGACGGCGTAACCTTCCACCGCGTCATTCCCGGCTTCATGGTGCAAGGTGGTGATCCGACAGGCTCAGGCAGCGGCGGGCCGGGCTACCAGTTCGACGACGAGTTTCATACGAGTCTGCGGCACGACACGCCGGGCGTTTTGTCGATGGCGAATGCAGGCGTTCGGGGCGGACGTGGAACTAACGGTAGCCAGTTCTTCATCACCTTCGTTCCCACACCTCACCTGGACGACCACCACTCTGTGTTCGGCAGGGTGGTGTCTGGCATGGATGTGGTGAACGGCATTACGGTCCGAGACCCCATGCGCCAGAGGACACCGGGCGATGCTATGAAGACCATCCGTATCGGCGAGTCCGAGTAACTCTGACCTATTTCTGATTGCATGAACGCGAACGCGCAAAAAGAAAGGCGCTGGCAAGCATATTGCCAGCGCCTCTGTTATTCTCGCTCGCGCCACGCGAGCTACTGCTAATCGATTTTAGTCGTCGCCCACCACCGGCGCGATGTACGGTTCGGTGTCATCGGCTGGCTTCGTCAGCTGCAGGCTGAACAGCTTACCCTGTGTACCAATCCAGGACTGGTTACCGGCGCTCTGCTCCTCGCCGCTGATGAGTGGCCTGTTGTTAATTCGAATACTAGGCTCGGTCTGCGAACTGCGTATCTCCACATCTTCCTTGCTGAAGTAGAATGACAGCCCGTGCAACTCAGATATTCCCAGTTCCTCTCCCTGGAGAAGATTCTTCGAATTTACGAGAGTCAGCAACGAACGCTCAAGCGTGGTGAAATCCGCGAGCAATTCATTATCGTCATCGTATATGTAGCCGTATGGAGTTGGCCTTGTCAGCCCATATATTGCGTATATTATGCCGGCCATCATAAGTATTGCTGCTACACCCGCCACAGAATATATGGCTATCATCAGCGGGATGTCGCTGCTCTCTTCAGGCGCGGGCGGCTCAATAACCGGCGGCGCGGGCGCAGGCGGCGGCGGCGGCGCAGGTGCCGGCGGCGGCGCTTGCTGCACTACTACAGGCTCAGGCCTCGAAGGAGGCGCCGGGTATGATGACAGTACCTCAGAGTTCGTGGTGAAGTTGTAATCGCGAGCGGCGTACTTCATGTTCAGATGGAACAGCGCAGTGTGAAGTTCCTCCACGTCCGGCGTGAACACGATGTCGAACGCCCAGGCGTGTCCCGTATTGAGCAGTTCCTGCGGAATGAGCTCTATCACGCCTGCACCGCTTTCAGAGGAAATATCCGCTGCGAGCAGGTTAATGGGTATGCCGTATGGCTGGTCGTTTACTTTTACTTCTGCTGTGCCGATGATCACGCGCTCTCCGGGTACCAGCGCGTTCGTGTGCGCCAGATTCACGTCGAGCACGGGGAATGCCTGTGCCGATATGGACTTGTGAGTTGAAATCGTATGCTGGTACTGTGGCCAGTGCATTTCCAACTCAACCCTATAATGGCCCTCGCTGCCGAGCGGTGGCACCGTCGTTGAATAGTAGGCGTCGCCGGCAATCGCATCCCCAAGTTCACCGTTGTCATTCAGGGTGTGCGTGAATGTCTGTCCACTGGGAGACACGATCGTGGCTCGCAGATCGGCGTCAGTCACGCGCACGCGCTCCGAACCGTCGGAGATGTACACAACGAATTCCGTGCTCTGGTCGTGTGGAATAGTACCGAACGACACAAGATGCAGGTCCAGCTTATTCTTGGGATAGTGCCATGCCGAAATGAAGCCGTCGCCGCCTCGCACATCCACCGTCCACTCACCCGGAATCGGGTCAGTCAGTGTCCAGATCACAACATGCGGTGTTTCGACAACACTGGACAGTACGCGGTCACCCTGAGCCGCTGTAACGCCTGACGGATTCTGGAGACTCAATGATCCCGTCGAACCCTGCTTGAAGAATACGAGCGAAGACTCTGTGGTGCTCGGCGGTATATCGAGGGAGGCAGTGAACACGTCATTGGGAGCTAGTTCATCCTGACCAATCTCGAAAAGCGAGCCCTTTGCGTCACCACTCAGGATCTTGTCCGCGATGACCTTCAACTCCTGCGGCGTGGAAAGCGGGAAAATCTCGCCGCCGGTACCGCCTGAAACGGTTCGCAAAAAGTCTTTGGCGTAAGTCGAAGACCCTGGAAGCCCAACGCCGAAGACCTGCCAGCCTTCCTTGTTGAAGTCACTGATGGTTTCGCCGAGCGGGTATTCCGCCGCGGGGGCATCACCATCTATTTCGCCACCTGAAACAACATACACGGCTGAGCCGTCGCCTGCACCTTCGAACTTCATGAGTTCGTGGGCATAAGAGAGGGCTGACGAAAGATCTTCAACTTGGACGGCGGACGAGTCCTCTATCCTGTTGACGACCTCTCGATATGTGCTCTTGTGTTCCGCGCTTCCTGCGACAGCCGGGCCTATGACGCCTTCTTCACCTGTGGTGATGAAGCCCAGGCTCTGGTCCTCCCGTAACTCGGACAGCAGCCCGATAAACGAGACTGTCAAGTCGCGGTTGCTCTCGGACATGCCCGAGGCATGCCGGTCAACGACCACTATGTAGAGTGGGTCGTTGCTTTGAGCGCTCAGAAGCCCCGTCTGGCTTACAGACCACGAAAGTAATAGTATTGCTGCTAGAAAAAATGCGATTCTGGATTTTTCCATTTTCCACCTCCGTACACAAGTCAGAATGACACAAGACCCGAAATTGCTTCAACGCATATTTAGACCTTTTTTAGACTGCAATCTAATTAGTACATCAGAAATGTCCAATAAAATCGCTAGTGTTTCATGCCATAGAAATGCCATTCTTCTGTGTCGCTTAACTGGTGGACGAGTAATTGTCGCAGCTGCAATGGTGCTGATAATGCTCGCAATACCCTCAGCTTGCACTGACAACGGAACGAGTGACACCAACGAGGAAGGACCCTTTGTTGAGGTGGTGCGAGGGATTGTGTTGGAAGTGGATGCGGAGTCGCTGATTTCCCTGGACGCGCTGGAAGTGCAAGATGAGAGTGGAGCAATTTGGCGCTTCGAGGGCAGAGGCAAGGTAGTGCCTGGCTTCACGCCGTCGCACTTGAGCGAACACAAGCTTCTGGGATTGAATGTGGAAGTGAGCTTTTATCGAGAGGGCGAGGTGCTGGTACTGGACGGCATCAGCGATTAGCGGAATTCAGCCGCTGCTGTCGTCTGATGCTGTAAATTACATAGGCCGTGCCGCCGCCAATAGCGAGAATCACTACTACAAGGACGAGCAGTCCTTCAATGCTAGACACCGAGGCGGCTTCCGCAATGTTGATTGGCGTGGTCGCGGTTACTTCGCCATGCTCGTCGGTCACTATCTTCGTTAGCAAGGACCATTGCCCGGCGCGGCGGAAGATGATATTGCCCTTGTAGTGAATCGGAGTCGCTGGGTCGTTTAGCGCAGGCGTCTGGTAAGTAGGCTCGCCTTCAGGGTTATAGGCGACGATGAGAACGCGCGCATCCTCGATCAGCGTCTGCGTAGAGTGGTCTAGGATCGTTACCCCGAAATGCACAGTGCCGACTCTGGGTTTGTGGGGCTGTATCGTAATGATAACTTCGTACGGGCCAGCCGGACCACGGTGGAGCTGCAGCGGCTTGTCGAAGACCGATTCGCGTTCGCCCGGCGTCTGTCCCATTATAAAGACGCTCAGCAACATCAATAACATCAATGCAGCCACGCGATAGACCAACCCGATTCCACCTTGCTTGGTGTGGAGGAGAGTAAATTGAGGGACGGTGGGTGTGAAGCGCAATTGAGCGTTCTTATGGGGGCAAGGCTGAGGGAAGTGGGCTTGCCAGGGATCGAACCTGGGACCAATCGGTTATGAGCCGACCGCTCTGCCGCTGAGCTACAAGCCCGTTGAATGTGATTTTAGCCTAACTAATGGGAGTGCGCACTGTCAAGGATTGTACTCCACTGAGTGCTCAGGCCAAAGTCTCTCCCACCAACCACCGAAACCAGTCTCGATGTAGTCTGCGGACGGGCTATCGATCCAGAGACCTGTGAACGATTCCGGTACTTCATGGCTGGCGCGGCCCCAGTGGCTGATTAACTTCGGACCGCATCAGTCCGTGGGTACGATGAAGGGCAAGTCCGATTCTTTACTAGATCAGAGGGCTCTCAAATTGGCTAAATCAAATGTGCTCGCCGAGATGCCTGCAAATGGAGGCATTGACAGAAAATGACTACATCGCCAAAATGGCATGCATTATGGAAAGCAATGCGCTGGGAATGCACGGCCCTTCGAAAGTTGGAACGAAGGATGCATAGTGTCATGGTCGTAGATGCTAAGTGGCTGACCGTGCTTAAATCATCAGAGGGTTAAATCTGGAATCTCAATTTCCACTGGAGCTTTGGGGGCATAGATGGGTACATTCGACGGCAAAGTGGTAATCGTCACTGGTGGCGCTCTTGGCATCGGAAGGGCTACTGCAATCGAGTTCGCCAAGGAGGGTGCCAGCGTCGTCATCGCAGACATTAACGAGGAGGCGGGACGGGCACTTGAAACCGAACTGAATCAACTGGGCACGAGCGGTCTCCTTGTCGTGGCAGACGTTTCGCTTCTTGCGGAGTGCAGTCGAGTGGTCACGGAGACGGTCGAGGCTTTCGGCGGTGTGGATGTGCTGTTCAACAACGCGGGCATTCAGTCGCCCGATTCGTACCGGAACGTCGAGGATACGTCGGAGGAGATGTGGGATCGCATCTTAAACGTGAACCTTAAGAGCTACTACATGATGTCGAAGTTCGCCATACCTGAAATGCGGAAGCGGGGCGGGGGAGCGATAATCAACACTGCAAGTGTTCAGGGTCTTCAGTCACAGAAACTGGTACCTGCTTATGCTGCAAGCAAGGGCGGTGTGCTGTCGCTGACGCGTCAGATGGCTCTCGACTACGCAGAGGAAAATATAAGGGTGCTTGCGGTCTGTCCCGGCACCATCGACACTGAAATGGTTAGAACCGCCGCTCGCATGGAGGACGGAGACCCTGAGCGCATCATCGCCGAGTGGGGTAAGGGACACCCCATTGGCAGGGTCGGTCAAGGGCTGGACGTCGCCAACGTCGTACTGTTCTTGGCGAGTGAGAAGGCGAGTTTTATGACCGGGGAACACGTCAACGTGGACGGCGGATTTATGGCACTCGGAGCGTGGGCTTCAGGCGCGGGCGCGGCGCAGGAGTAGGTTCCGCCAACTTCAGGATCAGAAGACCGACTCTGAGACGGGCCACCCCTGTTATTGCCGAGAGGGAGGGAAGTATGGAGCAGAAAGTGGCTATCGTCACTGGAGGCGCTGGCGGCTTAGGATCGGCAATCTGCCGTAAATTCTCTGCGCGTGGTGCTGCTGTCGCCGTGGCCGACGTCAACCAGGAAGCGGCAGCGCAAGTGGCACAGTCAGTTGCCTCCGATGGCGGCAAGGCAATCGCGGTACAGGTCGAAGTGACAAATGAAATGTCTGTGACCAGTGCCGTCAAAACGGTCGTGAGCCATCTCGGACGCGTGGACTTCCTGGTACATTGCGCTGGTACGAACATCAAGGCGCCCATACTCGATATGTCGCTCGATCAGTGGAATCTTTCCTTGGAGGCGCATCTAACGGGGGCTTTCCTGTTCTGCCGAGAAGCAGGCAGGCAGATGGTCGAACAGGGAGACGGCGGCAGTGTCGTGCTGATGTCATCGGTTACGGCTGCCTCGCCAGTGCCCGAGCGCGGCGCTTATGGCCCGGCGAAGGCAGCGCTCATCAATTTCGCTGGACAGCTTGGCTTGGAGTGGGCTCGGTATGGAATCAACGTCAACGCGGTCTGCCCTGGCGTCGCGCTGACACCAATGACCGAGATGGTGTACAAGAGAGAGCCGGAACTGAGAGAACAGAGGCTGAAACGCTTCCCGATCAAGCGTGAAGTCCTACCGGAAGAAGTTGCCGACCTCGTGCTCTTCCTGTGCAGCAAGGAAGCCCGCTACATCAATGGTGTAGGCATTCCCATAGATGGTGGCTTCCTCAATTCTGGATTTTACCAAGATCCGGAGAGTTGAGTCGCTTCCTTATTCGATTGGAGAAACAGGCATGGCGCTATTGAACAACGAGACTGAAGTATCCGTACTCGTCGATGGACTTGACCATGTTGAGGGAATCGCCTGGGGACTGGACGGGTACTGCTACGCCGGTGGTGAGGCAGGCCAGATCTACCGGATCGACGTAGAGAACCAAGAGGTGGTGCAAATCGCAGACACCGGCGGATTCATACTCGGTCTGGCACTTGACTCGCGGCACAACATATATGCCTGCGACACCGGCAATAAGGCGGTCATGAAGATTTCTCCCGACGGGGGCGTGACGAAGTACACCACCGGCGCGCCCGGCAAGCCGTTCAACAATCCGAACTATCCGGCGTTCGACGCCAACGGTAACCTCTACGTCTGCGACTCAGGCGACTGGAAGTCCGATAACGGCAAGATTTATAGAATCATGCCCGGCGGCGCTACAGAGGTGTGGACTCGCTCGCTCTGCGAATTTCCCAACGGCCTTTGCTTGGGTCCTGACGGTTCCAGCCTGTTCGTGGCGATGAGCCTGAATCCCCCTCGCATTTCCGAGATCGCAATATCGCCGGATGGCTCTGCCGGACCTGTGCGAACTGTCGTTGAGATTCCCGGCGCAGTGCCAGACGGCGTGGCTTTTGACACCGATGGAAACCTGTATGTTGCCTGCTACCGTCCTGATCGCATCTATCGATACTCGACTTCCGGGCAGCTCGAGGTGCTCGCCGATGACTTTGAAGGTACGATCATTGCGGCGCCGACAAACATCGCATTCTGTGGCGCGGAGCGGGACATTCTATTGAGCGCCAATCTGGGCCGCTGGCACATCACCCGCTACGAGACGGGTGCCAGGGGTCTGCCTCTGCAATATCCTGACCTTGGATGAGCCAGCCCGCCTCTAAGGAGACCTGAATATGACCCAATATCAACTCGAACGCAACCACGGATGTCGTGTTTCAGACGCTTGGACATTTCGCGGCCTCAAGACCGCCGTTATCGAAAACGAGCTTCTGAGGGTCGTGGTGCTCATCGACAAGGGCGCAGATATTTACCAGTTCGTGCACAAGCCCTCGGACACAGACTTCCTCTGGCGTTCCCCTTGGGGCGTCCGCGACCCGTCCGTGCGCATGCCGACTACAGGGTCTGGCGAAGGTCTGTGGATGGATGTCTATGAAGGAGGCTGGCAGACTGTGCTGCCCGGTGGAGGATTCCCCACCCAGTACATGGGCGCCGACATGGGCCTGCACGCCGAGGTGAATACGGTCCCGTGGGATGCGGTAATTGTCGAGGACACGACTGAGGTCGTCTCAATGCGCTTCTGGGTGCGAGCGGCCCGCACTCCTTTCTTCTTCGAAAAGACCTTGACCCTGCGCAGCGGCTCCGCCGTGCTCGAAATCGAGGCGCGCCTTACTAACGAGGGAGAGGAACCCGTTCACTGCGTCTGGGGCGAGCACATCGCGTTGGGCGCCCCTTTCCTGAGCGAAGACTGCGTCATAGACCTTCCCGGTGGAACCCTCATCAACGAAGACTTGGACGACTGGCATCCCAACAACAAGCTTAAATCGGGCTTCAGTGCACCGTGGCCCATGTCCCAACTCAAGGACGGAACGCCCAGGGACCTGAGCAGAATTCCTCCTAAGAGCTTCCGCTCATACGATATGTCCTACATCGCGGACATGCCAGACGGATGGTACGCAGTGACCAACCAGAAAACAGGAATTGGCTTCGGCTTCCGCTACCCCACAGAAGTGTTCAGATACCTGTGGTACTGGCACTCATTCGGCGGCGGCTTCGGCTATCCCTGGTATGGACGCAGTTACAATGTGGGATTAGAGCCGTTCACAAGCTATGGCAACAGCGGGCTGGCGGGAGCTGTGGAGAACGGCACCGCGCTGCTCGTGCAGTCGGGGCAAACAGTGGAGACATCCCAGCGCGCTGTGGCGTACAGCGGCGCCGCACGGGTCAGATCGATCTCGTCGGACGGAGATGTAACCATTGAGGGTAATGCCGCTTTGCAAGGCATCTAGAATCGGCAGGTTCCTCATGGGGATTTACGATGTTGGCTCTCAAAGGCATTGTTGCAGCACGTGTGATATTCCTGCTGGCTTTCAGCAACATCGCTGCGGTCCCCGCATCGACGGCGAGTTTTCAACATTGTAGGTCGAACCCAATGTTGTCAGTCGATGCTCATGAAGCGGCGCCAGTCTCTGTTTGCGAGGGCGGGCAACAGATGAGCGCGCTGGCGTCCGAAGTGCGTACCGGCGACGAGCAGTGACAGAACTATGCAGAGGATGATCTGACCGAGCGGCTGACCCGTGGCAATGGTTAGCGCGTTCAGCGCGATGAAGACGGCAGTCATTGCCCATACGACATGGCGCGTCGCCCCAAGCGCCAGGAGACCGATCGCTCCTGAGATTGCCGTAATCTGCCAGAGCATAAGCATGGATATGCCCAGCACGGTTGCAGCACCCTTGCCTCCTCGGAAACCCAGAAATGGTGAGAAGTTGTGTGCCACAACTGCAGCCAGCGCCGTAAAGTACAGCGCAGTGGGCGGCACGCCAAGTCGCTGCCCAACAATGATGGCGATAACGCCCTTGACGGCATCCACGGCAAGCACGAGAATGCCCGAGGCTACGCCGACTTCCCGCCCAATGTTAGTCGCGCCGGGGTTGCCGCTGCCCACGCCACGAATGTCGATGCCTCGCTTCCACTTGCCCATCAGGTACGCAGTAGGAAAGCTGCCCAAAAGGAACCCGAGCAAAATGACGCCCAAAGATTCTATGCTCGGCATCCTAATCGTCAGCTAGCTGCTTTGCGGCTTGCAGGCCGAGGTTGTAGCCCACGATGCCCATACCGGTGATGACACCTCTGCATGCTGGGCCAATCTCGGAGACGCGCCCCCTGCTAGCGGGGTTGGACATATGGATTTCTAGCATTGGAATCGGGGCTTCGCGAATCGTGTCGGCAAGGGCAGGATGCCCGGTCGTGTAACCGCCGGGGTTAATCAGAGCGGCGTTGGCATCGGTTCCCTTCAGCTTGGCTATAACTTCGCCTTCCTCGTTTGAGTGGAATATCTCCACGTCCACTCCCACTTCCGATGCGTACTCTTGGATGTGCTCATCGTATTCAGGCAGCGTCATTGTGCCGAAGATTTCGATGTCAACTGTGCCGCGCAATTCCATGCCTTGTCCGTGAAGAACCAACACCTTCGTCATAGTTTCGAGTCTCCTTAGTTGCAGAGTAAGATTGAGCCTAGAAGAATAGGATGATGTGCGCTATATGTCCAGAGCGGTGAAGCATGCGGCGATGATGCTGTCAACATCGATCGCGTACTCCTTGTATAGCTCCGTCCGGCTGCCCGATTGCCCGAACTCTGTCACGCCGAGCGGTGTTACAGTTGTGCCCAGCGCGCCGCCGAGCCACGCGAGCGAATGGGGATGACCGTCGGCGACGGTTACGACAGGCGCCTTGCGCTCGGCTGTCGGAATGATGTCTGACATAAAGGGTACCTTAGGATTGCCTCTGACGGCGGAGTGCACACTGTCTTGATAGTGCCTGTACAGTGGCCCTGGTCCGGTAATGTTGATGATGTTGGCGAATACTCCTTCGCGCAGCAATTCCTCGCTCGCCTCAACTGCTTCAGGAATCATGGCGCCGCAGGCCATGATGTTCACCACATTCTCGCCCGGCTGGTAGTGCGCTTCCGATGCGCGGCTGACAAGGCGGTAAGCGCCATTTAGCACCTGAAGTCGTAGCTGCTCCCTCTCGCCGGCGTCCTCCGGCAAGCTCAAGAGCGACTGGTCAACGCGCTTGCTGGTTAGGCGCAAGTAACTTGAGCGCCTGCGCCGCCGAACCTGTTCGAGCGCGCTCAGCACAATCCATTCGACTTCCTTGCCGAAGCAGGGCTCGTAGAAGTCAAGCTCCGGCATTTCTATCCCGATTGACGGTGTAATCAAGGACTGGTGCGCGCCGCCTTCCGACGCAAGTGTGATACCTGACGGCGTTCCCACGACGATGAATTTCGCGCCTGCATAAATGCTGTACATGAATGCGTCAAGCCCTCTCCTGACGAATGGGTCGTACAGCGATCCGATAGGGAACAGCAGCTCGCCGTTGGCCTCGAATGACTGCCCTAGCTGCCCCAGCATCATGAACAGGTTGTTTTCAGAGATACCGAGTTCGATATGCTGGCCCTGCGATGACTCGTTCCACCTGAGCGCGCTTGCGACCTCCTCCTCCGGCAGAATCTCAGGCTCAGTGCGTTTCCACACACCTGCTCTGTTTATCCAGCCTCCAAGTCCTGTGGAGCTTGCCACATCAGGGCTGACGGTAACGATGCGGTCAGCGACCTCGGGCAGATTGCGTGCTAGATCGGTAAGAATCAAGCCGTATATCTGAAGTGTGGATATGCTTCCCCTGTATTCGTGCTCGAGGTCGGTCGGAAGGCGATGAACCAGTGATGAGAAAGAGCGCGCTTCGAGGGAGCGAAGATGGTCGGCCGTGTCGAGGCATTTTCTGCCCGCCTCCGAATCGGGCGCGAAGCCGCTCCACACCTGACTCTTCGAGATGCCTACATTTTCGCGCAGCGCATCCATCTGAGCGGCGGAAAGCAGGTTGGAATGGTTGCGCGGGTCACCAATGGAAGGAAGCATCCAGCCCTTGAATGTGTAGGCGAACACCACAGTCGGACCTCGCAGCTCGTCGGCGCGGGCGAAGGCGTCCCGAAGCATGGAGAAGTCGTGGCCCCCGAGGTTACTGAACAGTCTGTGAAACTCGTCATCATCCCACCTGCTGATGAAGCGTGCTAAGTCTCGTGGGTATTTGCTGGACCGTGGCAGCCATTCATGCAGCGTAGAGGGATCGACGCGCAGAAGCCGCTGGTATGCTTCGTTGGACATTTCGTCTATGCACATTCGAAGCAGTTCGCCGTTAGGCTCGGCGAAGGCGCTCTGCAGGCGTCTACCATATTTGACATCCAGGAAGTTCCACCCGTTGGCCGCGAACATCTCTCGCCAGCTTCCCACGCGGATGCCAGGGATTATTCGGTCAAGACTTTGACGGTTGAGGTCAACGACCCACAGCACATTGTCTAGTTCGGCCATTTCCGGCTCTGCTATGGCTTCCCAGATTGAACCTTCGTCCAGCTCTGCATCCCCTACGAGGCTAATGTATCGCCGCGGCGCGCGGTTGTAAAAGTGGAGGTGTGAGCGCAGATACTCCTCGGTAAGAGCTGCAAAGTTGGGCGCTACGGGCCCCAGCCCCACCGAGCCTGTGGAAAAATCCACGGCATCAGGGTCTTTGGTCTGACTCGGGTATGCCTGCAAGCCGTGGAATCCCCGAAGAGTCTTGAGATATTCCCCGTCAAGATTCCCTAGCAGATACTGTATGGCGTGATAGACCGGGGACGCGTGAGGCTTGACGGAAATCCTGTCGCCGCCGCGCATGTAATCGAAGTACAGCGAGGTCATTATCGTGACGACCGATGCGCTGGACGCCTGATGACCGCCCACCTTGCCGTCCGGCGAATGGCGCACGTTGTTCGCGTAGTGGACCATCTGCATCGACAGCCAAAGAACACGGTCTTGAATCTGTCTCAGAATCGTGTCGCGGTCCAAATAGGGGTCCGTTTGCTCTCGAATTGCCGTTGCCATCGTTGACCTCTCAGTTAGATATCAGGTGTCAGCAGTCAGCAATCTGTTGTTGGATGTCACATCTTACAGATGTGGTTTGATCCAGCTTAGTCCTGCATCCGTCGTGGAAGCTGGAACATATTCGCAGCCGATCCAGCCGTCGTAGCCAATGTCGTCGAGGTACTTGAACAGGTAGGGGTAGTTTATCTCCCCTGTGCCCGGCTCATGGCGACCCGGATTATCGGCTATCTGGACATGTCGGATGATATCCTGGTTGCGTTCGATGTTGCGGGCAAGGTCGCCCTGCATAATCTGCATGTGATAAAGGTCGTGCTGCAAGAAGAGATTATCGGAACCCACGCGCTCGATGAGGTCGCGCGCCTGCTCCGGGTAGTTGAGCACGAACCCGGGAATGTCGATTGTGTTGATAGGCTCGATGAGCAGCCTGATGCCCGCCGCTCCGAGCTGCTCGGCGGCAAACTTGAGGTTGCTGATTAGCGTGGCGTCCCTGTCTTCGTCTGACACGCCATCCTGGGCGAGGCCTGCCAGGCAGTTGACCTGCGGGCAGTTGAGCGCGGTGGCGTACTCGATAGCCCGGCCCACGCCCTCCTGGAACTCGCCAACTCGGTCCGGATGGCAGGCAATGCCACGCTCGCCGGCCGCCCAGTCGCCAGCCGGTAGGTTGTGAAGAACTTGTGCGAGGCCGTGTTGCTCTAGTTTCTCCGCGAGTTGGGCAGGTTCGTAGTCGTAGGGGAACAGGTACTCAACGCCCTTGAAGCCGGAGTTTGCGGCGGCGGCGAAGCGGTCGAGGAAATCTACCTCGTTGAACATCATAGTGAGGTTGGCAGCAAAGTTTGGCATTTCTGTCCTCTGAAAACTGTCGGTTGTCAGCAACTCATGCGATTTTAAGTCAGGCTTGACGGCTGTACAGGCCGCTCTTCGTCAGCGGCTTTATAGACTGCCATCGCCACCTGCATGGTATGGCGAGAGAAAGCGATATCCATGTCCGGCTGCTCGTCCTTTATGATGCAATCGATGAAATGGCGGGCGGCGCCGTTGAAGCCTTCAATCCAGTCCATTGGAACTTGGATTCCTGTTGTCTCCGTGCCCTTGACGACCATCACGGGCGGCAGGTCAAGCATCTCCCCAGTGCAGCGAGTCACCCAAATAGCGCCCTTGCTGCCTTGGATCTCGAAAAACTCGTCCGCAGCGTAGTACCTGCCTCGAATGGTCATCTCCGGCGCGGAGGAGTATTCCAGCACGCCGAGGCAATTCCTGTCTTTGAATTTCCATATCGCTGCGCTGGGCGTTTCGTCCAGAAAGTCGTCAGACCTTGAGACGATGCTCTGCACACTCTCGACCTCACCTATCCAGTTTATGGCGGTCGCGTACTTGTGCCAGCCGTCGTCATACAGCATCCCGCCTGCATGTAGTGTCGGGTCGCGTCTCCATGTATACGCTCCCGGCGATACCACAATCTGCGAACTGTCCAGTCTGCCCCGCACGGTTCTGATGCGAACCATTGACGGCTCGCCTATAACACCCGCGTCCAGCAATTCCTTGGCCTTCACAATTGGTGGATAGTACAGGAAGTTCTCGGTAGTACGGTACTTCGTCGTCGCGCTCTGAAGTGCCGTCTCGATGGTGTCAATCTCTGACACGGTGGAAGAGATCGGCTTCTGGCAGGAAACATGTTTACCGGCGTTCAGCCCGTCCACAATCTGCTGCGGGTGCAGGTGGGTAGGCGTGAGCAACTCTACGGCATCCACATCCGAGTCGTTGAGCAGGTCTTCGTAGCTGGCGTGGATGCGCGGACTGATGCCCCACTGCTTGGCGCGCTGCTCGGCGCGTTCAGGCTGCGGGTCACAGAGCGCAGTAATCTCGCAGTGCTCGTTCATCAGGTAGCCGGGCGCGTTCAGCTGCGAGATTGTGCCACAGCCTACAATTGCCAATCTTACCTTGTCCAACTCCCGCCTCCTGCGTATGGAAATTACGGCTCATGCATACTAAACCACTACTGCCTTGTAGGATACCATCTGCAATGGAGTTTGGCACGATCAAGTGTGCATTTCGGCAGGTCAGGTAGGCACGATGTGCCCGGCAAAAGAGAGGCGCTGTGTGCCTCTGACTAATGAATATCAGTCTATATCTATCCAAGTGAGCTGGATGAGACCGCATCAGTGTTTTCTCTAGCGAATCCTATGAACGACGCCGTCCTCCGAGGTAACCAGCAACGAATTCTCGGCTACTACGCCAACCGCCGACACAGGAAAGACCAGCGATAGCTGCCAATCGACCGCGCCCGACGACGCATCTATGCCATAGACTACGCCCGCTTGAGTGCCCACGATAAGCGTATCGCCCACCAATGCTAAGTTCTCTGAAACGGGCGTCTCTGATGAGAAACTCCAGACGACCTCCCCCGATGCTGCGTCCATTGCCACCACTGTCGCCGCATAGTTAGGATGCCTTGCGACGAGAAACAGCCTGCCGTTGCCCGTTGTCGCTATGCGCGCAGTCAGGCCGCCGATGCCTCTGTGGTGCCAGGAATACCCCACGGGGTCGGGCGGGCGCGGCGCAGAGTTCCAAATCCAGAGTTTGGTCCACCAGAAGCGCAGTGCCTTTTCCATGGGAATGTCCCGCGCGTGTATTTCAATGGCCTGAACGCTTCCCCGATCACCTGAGACCGCAACGATGTCGCCCACAATGACGGGCATCCCCGCGACTCCAAACCAGAGGCGCGTTGTGAGGCGGCGTTTCCCTTTTCCTGCATCTATCAGGTTCAGGTGACTCTCGTCGCTCAGCACTGCGACTATGTCTTGAGAGTAGGCCAGCGGACTGATGGCTTTGCCGCCTTCCGGTTCGTGAGTCCATATCGCATCCCCGGTAAGCGCGTCCAGTGCGTGTATCCTGCTGGAAGCAACATAAAGCAGACCCTCGTGTACGACAGGGCTTCCGTAAGGAATGTCTTCAGTTTCATAAGACCATACCTCACGCCCCGTACTGCTCTCCAGTGCGATGAGCCGTCCGTCCCTGGTGCCTGTGTATAGAATATCTCCCGCCGCAGTTGGTGGGTAGTCTGAAACACCGTTGAGTTGGTAAGTCCAGACAGGCCGTCCGGAGTCGAGGTCCAGTGCAATGATTCGCCCTGTCTGGGTTCGCTGTCCCGCCACGATAATAACCATGCTGCGATACGCAGTCGGCGGCGCGGAAATAGCTTCACCCGTGTCGAAGCGCCACTCAATATCGCCGGCTGGCGGCTTGGAAATATCCTGAATTTGCTGCACTGATTCAGTGATCGAAGATGTTGGTAAAGACACCGGCAGCGATACGTCAAAGTAATTCCAGATGCTTACCGACGCCATCAGCAGGAAAATACCAATGATGGCCGAGGCAGGGAGTATCAAAAGCCAAGGCCTATTATTCCTGCGAGGATAGTCAGACTCAGGTGCGTGGAATCTCATATATGCGCTTGCATTCCTATTCGACAAAACCTAGTTGCTTCGGACGATATTGATGTTCGTCCATACAGTCAATACATTCTATCTATTTGCCCACTCTCAAGTGGTTTGACATAACTATATACCCAGTGTAATATCGCCGCAGGTTTGCAGACCGAGCAAACTGACGACTTAAGCGATATATGTGGATGCACCTTAATTGCCTTCTTGGGGAGGGACAAATGAATCGACTGTCGTTATTACTTCTCGTCTTAGTTGCAATCATTTCAAGTATGGCAATCGTTGCTTGCGGTTCTGCCGAGCCTCAGATCGTAGAGGTTGAAGTCGTCAGAGAAGTCGAAGTTGAGGTCGTAAAGGAAGTCCCCGTTGACCGGGAGGTCGTGAAAGAAGTTGAAGTCGTCAAGGAAGTCGAAGTTGAGGTCGTAAAGGAAGTCATCAAAGAGGTCGTGGTAGTCGCCACTCCGGTGAGACAGGCGCAGGAAGCCACCTTCGTGATGCGCGCGCCCGAGCCTAATCCGAAGCGCGGTGGAAACCTTCGTACGGCCTTCGGTGTAACCATGACCAACTTCGATGTCCAGCAGGGCGCGGGCCCGCATGTTCTCGGACACTTGTACAACAAGCTCGTAACCAAGAACCTGGCAGATGGACTACGCACAATTGCTCCGGACCTCGCCGTTTCTTGGGAAGCTGCCCCAGACGGCAAGGCATACACGTTCAATCTCAGAGAAGGCGTAACATTCCACGACGGCACGCCGTTTAGCGCGGTCGATGCTGTCGCCAACTTTGAGCGAATAATTAACCCGCCAGCCGGAATATCCAGCAGGAGCAAGGACCTGCTCCCGATGATAGACACGGTGGACAAGGTCGACGACTACACCGTGAAGTTCAATCTGAACGCGCCCACGCCATTTTTCGTGGAGTTGCTCACCAGTTCACCGCTGCTGATCTACTCCAACAAATCCCTTGAAGAGAACAGCTACGACCTGCGGCAGATAGAAGTTGCGCCGGGCACGGGAGTCTTCAGATTTGTGAACCATGAACCCGGTGAGAAGTGGGAGTTCGAGGCCAACCCCGACTATTGGAATCCGGAGCTTCCCTATCTGGACAGCCTGACAATGCTCCATGTTCCCGCATGGCCTGACAGAGGGACCGCCGTATTGACCGGACAGGCGGACTTCTCATGGAATATATCACCCGATACGCACGCTGAAGCGAAGCGGAGGCAGGACTTGGGCGCGGTTACATACGACTGCCTCAACTCCCATAACTTTGCAATAAACAACGAGCGCGCCCCCTTCAGTGATCCAAGAGTGCGGCGTGCGATACACCTCGCAGTGAGTCGTCAGACGCAGATAGATGGGTACACTCCGGTTTGGGAGCCCACATTCGTTACTCGCTGGATTCCGAAGCCCAGCCCATTCGCCACCGACCCCAACGCAATCCTTCAGATGCCCGGCTTTAGGGCGGACAAGGAGG
Source organism: Dehalococcoidia bacterium (assembly GCA_965225795.1). Taxonomy (GTDB): domain Bacteria; phylum Chloroflexota; class Dehalococcoidia; order Lucifugimonadales; family JADFKI01; genus Bin90. The sequence goes on from OZ245324.1 coordinate 510,323, forward strand.
CAGACATTGCTGAGGCGAAGCGCCTTCTGGCGGAAGCTGGCTACCCGGATGGTTTCGAGACGACTATCACGACGTGGAACCTGCCTACCACCGCAGAGGTAGCAGTTCCCTTGTTTGTGGACGAGTTGAGAAAGACGCTGAACATTCGCGCGGATATCAAGCTGGTCGAGCGCGCGCTCCAAAGTGAGATACTATCCAAGGGCGACTATGACATGTTCAGAAACGGCGACTACTCCGGTCAGATACTCGATCCATTCCCCATGTGGAACATCTATCTGAGGACTGGTGGATCACAGAACTGGTCGCGCTACGCCAACCCGGAATTTGACGCCGTGCTGGATAAACTCGCGCTTGAACTCGACCCCTTCGGGCGCGCCGAGCTATTCAACCAGGGTATGGACATTCTTGACGCGAATCCGCCCTTCTACCACATAGGTTTCTGCGGCCACTCTCCCGCTTGGAGCAAGGATGTCAAGGGCATGTCGATGGATACCCGGCTGCACGTGCTCTGGGAGCGCCTCGACACCGCCTGGCTGGACAGGTAGTAGCGATCGCCTTTCCGTTACTGAATCAGACATAAGCAATCCCCCTCTCCGCGCAGTCGAAGAGGGGGCACATTTCCCAAGAATAAAATGTCCGTATTGAGCATTTTCGCTTGTGGAGATCAACCGAACGACGTCGGCTCGGACGAAATGCAATTTAGTCCTTGTGACAAGTCATGCCGCAGGAACGTTGATCGAAACGTATTAAACCATGCGTAATTATCTTTACCAACGCCTCCTGTTGGCTATTCCCACGCTGTTTGGCGTGACCGCGCTCATATTCATCGCTATGCGCGTCTTGCCCGGAGATCCCCTTCTCGCCATTTACGGGGAGTCCTCCGGGCTGCACATCCTCACCGAGGAAGAGTTGAAGGGAGCCCGGGAGAGCCTTGGCTTGGACAAGCCGCTATACCTCCAGTACGCGAGTTGGATTGGAGATGTGCTGAAGGGCGATTTCGGCAGGTCATTCTGGCAGGACAAGCCCATCAGGGACACCATACTGCGACGCGGCCCCATTACGGCTGAAATTGCGGTGATCGCTGTAGCACTCTCTTGGATAATCGGGTTGCCTGTGGGCTTGATTGCGGCGGCGTGGCGAAACACGTGGATCGACTATGTGGTTCGTGTGGTCGTTACGTTCTTCATGGCTGTGCCGAGCTTCTGGCTGGGCCTCACACTGGTTCTTGCTACCGTACTCATCTGGCAGTGGAGGCCGCCCCTGACCATAATCCATCTATGGGACGACCCATGGGGCAACTTGACGATAGTGATAGGCCCCGCTGTCGTAATGGCAATCAATATGGGGGCCGAGCTTGCCCGCATGAGCCGAGCCACTCTTTTGGAAGTCTTCAGCGAAGACTATGTGCGCACCGCAAGAGCGAAAGGGCTGGCTGAACGCCTAGTGATAGCGCGCCACGCTTTGCGAAACGCCCTCCTCCCGGTTGTAACTATTTCAGGCATTCAATTGGCGTTCCTGCTGGGCGGCTCGGTTGCGGTCGAGCGCGCCTTCGCCGTTCCCGGACTTGGCACAACCCTGGTGAACGGCATAGCCGAGCGCGACTGGATGATTATCCAGAATGTTGTTCTGCTGTACGGAATCTCTTTCGTGATAATCAATCTGGGCATTGATCTACTTTACGGCCTGCTGGACCCGCGAATTCGCTATCAGTAGCGCCGCTGTATCGCTCTTAAGGTTTTGTAACAATGAAGGAAATCGGTAGCATCTCCGGGCAGCAGCCTAATCGCAGTTCTCCGCCGAGCTGGTTCCGCTATGCGTGTGGACTACTCTCCAGATTTTTCCGCACTTCGCCGATTGGCGCGGTAGCTGCGGCGTTTCTGGCATTTCTCATTCTGCTAGCCATTTTCGCCAATGTGATCGTGCCGAACGACCCTCTGGAAACCTTCCCCTCGTTCTTCAGGAAGGGACCCTCGATGGAGCGTCCCCTGGGCAGCGATCACCTCGGAAGAGATGTGCTTAGCCGCGTCATCGTAGGCTCGCGGACATCGCTATATGTCGCTGTCTTGGCAGTAAGCATTAGTAAGTTGATTGGCTTCTCATGGGGTATTCTGACAGGCTATACTGGCGGCAAGTTCGACCTGATAAGCCAACGATTCCTCGACATACTCATGTCGTTCCCCGGCATCATACTTGCGATGCTCCTTCTTGTAGGTGTGGGATCAGGGCTCTACACGGTCATTGCCGCCATCGCCATCACTGGCGTTGCAGGCACGACCCGCGTGATCCGGTCCGTAACTCTGACCGTGCGCGAGATGGAGTATGTAGAGGCAGGGCGCGCTTTGGGAGCATCGCCCCTGCGTATCATGTTCGTTCACATAACCCCTCAGTGCATCGCCCCCTTGATGGTGCTTGCCAGCGTCAGCCTTGGCGGGGCGATATTCGCTGAGGCTGCGCTAAGCTTCCTAGGCCTTGGCATACCGCCGCCCAATCCAAGCCTTGGCAACATGCTGGGCGGTGTGCTGGGCGACGCCTTCAAACCTCCTTGGTGGCTTGTCTTCTACCCCGGCATAACCATCACACTGACGATTCTCGCCTTCAACATCTTCGGAGACGGCATGCGCGACCACCTCGACCCTAGACTGAGGGGACGCCTTAACTAAGACATCCGGCGGTCGGCTTCGTTATTAGACGGCAACTACTCCCGGGGGCTTCAGTCAGAGCGTCGCATGCAGGATCCCGGACTCGGAGATTTGACACCGCCCTGTGAATGTCGCAAAATCCGTTCGTATTGAGGCGACGTCGCCTCATGTCACTACATGGCGATGTCGCTTCATCTCACATCGAAAGTTGAGCTATGGCTGTATCACGGAAAATACGCAAATTTATGGAGCAAGGCTCCTGGATACGAAGAATGTTCGAGGAGGGTATCGAACTGAAGCGGCAGTTCGGCGACGAAAATGTCTTCGACCTGTCTCTTGGCAATCCGGTAATTCAGCCTCCACAGGAGTTCTTCGATGAGCTGCGGCGCATTGCCAACGATCCGGCGCCCGGCATTCATCGCTACATGCCGAACGCAGGCTATGCCGAGACGCGCGCGGCAGTGGCGGAACAGCTCTCAAGCGAGACGGGACTGAGCTTCACCGCAGACGAGATCGTGATGACCTGCGGTGCAGGTGGCGCGCTGAACGTCGTTCTTAAGACGCTTCTTGACCCGGGCGATGAGGTTGTCATCTTCTCGCCATTCTTCGTCGAGTATCACTTCTATGCTGACAACCACGGCGGCTCGTGCCGTGTTGTGCCGCCTGACGAAAACTTTCTGCCGGACATGCAGGCGCTCCGGGATTCCCTCAATGAGCGAACAAGGGTTGTACTAATCAACTCGCCGAACAACCCCACGGGTGTACTGTACAGCGCAGATGTGCTCGACGAGATATGCTCTCTCATCAGAGAGGCGGAGGCGGAGCACGGACGCGAGATTTTTCTGGTGAGCGACGAGCCGTATCGAAGGCTGCTGTACGATGGTCTGGAATACCCGCACATATTCCATCACCACCGGCGAAGCATCGTAGCCACATCACACTCCAAGGATCTCGCGCTGCCCGGCGAGCGCATCGGTTATATCGCCACGCATCCCGACTACGACGACAAGAGCGAATTGGCAGACGGGCTGGTGTTTTGCAATCGGACGCTCGGATTCGTGAACGCACCCGCGCTGATGCAGCACATAGTCAGGGCGTTACAATCAGTGAGCGTGGACATTGCCGAGTACCAGAGGAAGCGCGATTTCCTGTACGACAATCTGACGGAGATGGGATACAACATGGTCAAGCCGCAAGGCGCTTTCTACATGTTCCCCGCGTCTCCCACGCCCGACGATGTTGAATTCGTCGCCGCGCTTCAGGAATACAAGGTGCTTGTCGTGCCGGGCAGAGGCTTCGGACTGCCTGGCTATTTCCGCATATCTTACTGCTTGGACGACCACACTTTGGAAGGCGCGCTACCCGGCTTTGCGGCGGCGATCGAGTCTTACCGCTAGCCTCTTCTCGGTGGAATTGCGTCCTTCAGCCCAAAGCCCGTTGCGGCGACCAGAATCGACTCTGCGCGCGGAATCGCGCCGTTGCCAATGAGCGCCTCAACACCTGCGAACGCCGCGGCTGATGTCGGCTCGACGAATATGCCCTCCTGCTCTGCGATGAGTCGCTGCCAGCGCACAATGTCGGACTCCTCCACCGCGACTGCGGAACCGACCGTTTCTCGCAACGCGCGCAGCGATTGGCGCAGACGCGGCGGGTTGGCAACAGCTATGCCGCCGGCGATCGTGGTGCTTGCGGTCTGTGCTGGCTGACTCTCGTCGATGAATGCCGCCGCAAGAGGCATTACGGCGCTAGCTTGAACCGCATGCAACTTCGGAATGACAGATATGCGCCCGCAATTCCTGAGTTCGACGAATCCCCTGTGCGCGCCGATAAGCAGCGAGCCGTTGCCGACAGGTATGACTATGTGCTGCGGCAGGTCCTCATCAAACTGACCCGCAACTTCGTAAGCGAAAGTCTTAGTACCTTCGGTGAAGTATGGGCTGAGATTGTGCGAGGCGTAAACCATGTCGTTACCCTCGGCGAAGTTAATCGCGGCGTCCGTTACTGCCTGCCGATCTCCGTCTATCAGGTGTGTCCTCGCTCCATAGACTTCTATTTGGCTGACCTTGGCAGAAGGCGCGCTGGAGGGTGCAAAGATATGCGCCTGAATCCCTGCGCGCGCTGCATAGGCGGCTACCGATGCCCCTGCATTTCCTGAAGAATCCTCTACCACCTCGGAGATGCCGAATTCTTTTGCGACACTCATCATCACTGCTGTGCCCCTGTCCTTGAACGAGCCAGTTGGGTTCATCATCTCCAGCTTAGCGTAAAGACGATCAACTCCGAGACGCTTTCCGATACTGTCCAAATTCACCGAGGGCGTGTTGCCCTCGCCAAGCGCAATCGCATCGCCGAGGTGGTGCAATGGAGTCGGTAAATCGGAAGTGTCATTTTGATGTTCCGGCGAACTGTAGGTAACATCGAGGACGCTGCCACACTGAACGCAGTGCAGTGTTGTCATGTCAGCGTGGTGATATACGGCACACTCTGAGCATTGAAGGCTGATGTGGGACAAGTCAAACTCCCTCCACATGTAGTCGCATTAGCCGCGTCAAAGACATTTTGATGCTATGCGCCACCCTGAATGCCTGTCAATGAGTTGCTGGGCGTCTGGATAGCAATGTCTGTCCTTGATGATGACGTTTGCTATAATGATGCATCAAGCCTATGACTGACATGATAAGAAGCCGTTCTATGTTCAGGCGACCGAAAACGATTGTCCGCTACCGCACCCGCACCATCGTGCAGAAGATGCGGCGCATGTTTGTGCTCAGGCTCATTGCGCGGACGCTTCAAGAGATGTCCGACGATGATGCAACTCACATGGCGGCTGCGATGTCCTACTATGCGCTCGTTTCGCTCTTCCCGCTCACGCTTGGCCTGATCTCGATAACTTCCTTCTTTCTTGATGACGCGCCTAACCAGCAGACAATCACCGACTGGGTTGCAAGTTTCCTGCCGGGATCCGAAGGTTTGATTGCCGCCAACATCGAAGTGGTGCTAGATGCGCGTGGAACAATTGGCGTTTTCGCCCTTTTAGGCCTATTCTGGACAGGAAGCGCCGTCTTCGGCGGTATCACCCGCTCTATCAACCGTGCTTGGGATGTGCATACGGACAGACCATTGTATCTGAGTAAGGCGCGTCAGTTGGTAATGGCACTGCTGACGGGCTTGATGTTCCTGTTCTCCACCAGCATCTCCACTTTCCTGCGTGTGTATGAACGGTTCGCTTATCTGGATTTTCCGTTTGCAGAGACGCTGGTTAAGACGAGCGGCCTGGTTATCCTCTACGCAAGTTCGTTCGTGCTTGTGCTGGCAGTCTTTCTGATGCTCTACAAGTTTGTGCCCAACACCAAGACATACTGGCGGTACATCTGGATTGGCGCGATCGTGGCAGCGGCGCTGTTTGAGACTACGAAGAACCTGTTCATTCTGTATCTGGACAACTTCACAAACTTTGGCAGCGTGTACGGTACTCTTGCATCGGTTGTTGTTTTGCTCCTATGGGCGTACCTGAGCGGTCTAATCCTCATCCTCGGCGCTGAGCTAAGCTCAGAGTACGGGCGCATCAGACGCGGAGCAGAGCGCGGAATGCTTTTGCACTGACGCCATTCCCCTCAGTTCCCCCTCAATAACGGTAGTTGGCCAATAACTGCTTGTGCTTCCCCGCGCAAACTAGGTAAACTTGCGCCATGCGAATTTCCGTGGATTCCATGCGTTCCCCATCCCATGTTGTTGGCATGGTGCGTGGCGTCTTCTATGGCTGGTGGCTGGTTGGCATCGCCGTAGTGCTGCTGACACTAATGGCGGTGTCCGTTTTCCAGGGACTTGGAACTTTCCTCGTAGCCTTGCAAACCGAATTCGGTTGGAGCCGTACTGTGCTCTCCGGTGCCTTCTCTCTTTCCCGGGCGCAGGGTGCGGTCATCGGTCCCGTCGAGGGTTGGCTCATCGATAAGGTGGGAAACCGTCGCATGATCCTGTTCGGCTACCTGCTTATGGCGTTCGGCTTCCTCATGTTTTCGCAGGTCGGCAACAACGCATTCTGGGACCTTGGCGTGTTCAGAATACAGAGCGGAATATGGCAGTTTTACATCTCGTTCATCACTATCAGCCTTGGGTCTGGCGTCGGCGGCTGGCTCGCCCTGATGTCGCTTATGAACAACTGGTTTGTGCGGCAGCGTTCACTGGCGATAGCGACCTCTATGTCGGGCATACACCTGGGCGGACTGCTGGTGCCCGTTTTGGCGCTCGGCATTGAGCTGTACGGATTCCGCTGGACTACATTTGGCATATCCATCTTCCTTGCGGGATTAATTCTGCCGGTATTCACCCTGTTGCGTGATAGGCCCGAAGACATTGGCCTGAGTCCTGATGGAGACAGACCGGGCGCGAGGCAGGCATCCGAACGAAGGGCTGAACAGCGCGCGGTTGATGAAGACGATGAACAGGAATTCACGGCGATGCAGGCGCTGAGGACGCGAGCCTTCTGGATTCTGACCGTCGTCCACATGTCTTCGAGCGTGTCCATTGTTACGTTGGCGCTGCACCTCGCACCAAAACTCACTGACATGGGCATGTCCCTAAGCGGAGCAGGCACCATCGTGCTCATATATACCATTCTTGCGCTTCCGACGCAGTTCATTGCAGGCTGGCTTGCTGACCGCATGCCAAAGCCGCCGCTGATTTTCTTCTTCATTCTGCTGCAAGGCGTGGCAATCATGATAATCGCCGTGTCGGACCAGATTTACATGGCGCTGATATTCGCCCTGCTCTACGGCATCGGTTTCGGCGGGCGCATACCGCTCCTGACTTCCATTCGAGGCGACTACTTCGGACGCAAAGCGTTCGCTACGATTATGGGTCTGTCACAGATGCCGAACAACATTGCAATGATATTCGCTCCGCTGTTCGCGGGGTACATGTTCGACACGACAGGTACATACTTCATACCATTCGCCTTCTTTGGATTTCTCAATGTGCTTGGCGCATTCCTGATGCTCACTGCCAAGCGCCCAAAGGTGAAAGAATCCGTTGTCGCACCTTCGGCGCAGCCCGCAGATTAGGCGGCGCAGGGGATACGAGATGAAAGTTCTGGAACGACAACTTCCACCGCCTTTCGACCAGTTCTGGGAGCGTTTCCACACCGAGGTCCCGGTTGCAGTTGAGCAGATCGAGACAGGGCACAGCGTTGTCTTCGGTGATCAGGGATTCGACCTCAGCGCGCCGAACGAACCGGCGTGGGCAGGGCTGCCCGATGACGACCTCGCGTATCACGTGGCGCACGAGTTGTTTCACATTGTCCAGCGACAGCGAGGCTACCCAAAGACGGTGAGAGGGCGGCACTATCCACCCGGTTCAGTGGAGGAACGAATCGGCGGTGACCTTGAAGAGATGGTACTGCATCCACCGCTTGAAGAACTGTTGCGCGGCGAGATGGGCTTCGTGAACGACTTTATACGCCGGCGCATGCTGCAAGGCGCACTGAATGGAGTCGCCAACAGCCCAGTCCCAGAGTATGGCACCCCATGGTTCACCACATGGGCAATACGCTACTGCGAGTTGTATTTCACGCTTGCCGCCAACGAATGGGCAGTCTTGGAGGCGGTGTTCAGGGAGCGCAGCCCCCAAGTCGCGCGGCTTGGCGAGGAGATGACCACAATAATGCGCGGAGTCGGCTGGGGGACACGCGAGCAAGCCCTTGAATCTTTGGTAGGCGTGCGCGATTCCCTTGGGTTGCAGGTGAACCAGATTGTGCTCGTGATGGACCCAATAACTGGCGAGATATTTTGACCGATACCGTAACGCTTGGCGGTGTGCTTAACGGCAGAGACTTTCCTGTATATGGCGATGGTAATCGCCTGTTATCAGCCCCGAAGGGAATACCTGCGCTTCCATCTCTTCGAAAGTAAATATCCAATGGTCGATTGTCGGGACTGCCCCTGACTCTTCAATGCTGCGTAGTATTGCGGGAATGCGGGATTTCCTGTGGTCACACATGTCCCGCACCTCTGATTCGAAGACCGCGCGCGCCTCTATCTCGGAAAAATCGGTGGAGATGTTGGGCGTAAGCTCAAGACATGCCGCTAGCAGAAGCGGTAGCAGCAGAAAGGTCAGGATGGCTAATTTCATGGCGCGTATTGTATCACGGCGACCCTCCTCCAACTATATATATGTACAACTTAGTAGTGCAGGGCGTCGTTCAGCAACTTCCTCTTTGCAGCGCTGAATGTCTGATACAATGCTGCCAATGCAGCACTACTGTCAGGTCAGATAAGTAGACAATACAGGAGTTAGCGCAATGGCCCTAGAAGGCAAAGTAGCAATTGTAACCGGCTCTGGCAGAAATATCGGCAGGGCGACCGCCCTCGAGTTGGCGCGGCGCGGCGCAAGCGTTGTGGTCAATGCGCGAAGCAATCGGAACGAGGCTGAATCTGTGGTAGGTGAGGTGGAATCGTTCGGCGGCAAGGCAATTGCGACGATCGCCGACGTTGGCGTTAAAGATCAGGTGGATGCGATGGTGGATGATGCGCTGTCCGCTTTCGGGCGCGTAGACATCCTTATCAACAATGCAGGACTGCGCGCTGTCGACTCCATAACAGAAATGACGGTGGAGCAATGGCGCAGCGTGCTCGCCGTGAATCTCGATGGCCCATTCTTCGCCTCCCAAGCGGTAATACCGGGCATGATTGAACGGGGCTGGGGGCGCATCGTCAATGTCTCGGGTCTCAATGCCTTCAAAGGCAGGGCGCACTGGGCGCATGTTTGTGCCTCCAAGATGGGCGCGCTAGGACTGACCCGCGCGCTCGCAGCCGAGCTTGCGGAGCACAACATACTCGTCAATCACATCGTGCCGGGCGCCTTCGACACATCCCCTCCTCCTGGGCAGACCAACTCGTTCGCAGCGCCGGACGGAGCCCGCGCCGTGGGCATCCCAGTAGGCAGGCTGGGACTTCCGGAAGAGATTGCGACAACTTGCGCTTTTCTCGCATCCGACGATGCTTCATTCATCACCGGGCAGACTTTCCACGTCAACGGCGGTGCCCTTGCATATTAGAATTGCCCAAACGAGGACGTGTTATAATTAGAGTAATCCAGACACGCAGGAGGTGGCAGGCCTGATAGTCAGAGTCAAGCTGTTTGCCAGCTACAAAGAGAAGGCAGGGATGTCTGACTTGGAGATAAGCCTGACTGATGACGCAACCGTGTCGGATGCCGCGCGTGAGTTGCTCCGCCTGCACCCTGCCATTTCCGGCGATTCTTCGCGCCTGATGATTGCTGTGAACGAAGAATATCAGGAACACGACTACCCGCTCAGCGAAAATGACGAAGTGGCATTCATCCCGCCCGTGAGCGGTGGCTGAGCGTGTTCTGAGTCCATTGCAAATGAACCATTTCCTCCTGTAAGCTCCCGGCCGGTGGAAGATATGATTACGATTACTAATGATACGTTGTGCCCCAAAGCGATAACCGACAGCGTGAAGCAAGACAGCAACGGCGCAGTCGTCACTTTTCTTGGTTCGACACGGGACTCCACAGCGGAGCGCAAGGTTCTGTACCTCGAATATGAGGCATACAGACCCATGGCGGACAATCAGCTCGCTCGCATAGCTCAAGAGATTCGTGAGCGATGGGGTATCTCCCATGTCGCAATTGCACACCGGCTCGGCAGGTTGGAAATTGGAGACCTCAGCCTTGTCGTCGCCATAGCCTCCCCGCACCGCAAGGAGGCATTCGAGGCGAGCGCATACGCCATAGACCGTATCAAGCAGATTGTACCTATCTGGAAGAAGGAGTTCTTCGAAGGCGGTGAGGTGTGGGTCGGCAGCCAGGAGGATGAGTGCGCCAAAGAGGAAAGGGCAGTCGCGGCAGGCGGATCGTAGTCGAGTAATCGTCATTTCGCTTGGCAGAGCTACTGATTCTTCACATATCTTCCCGCCAGAATTGCGAAGTCCTGCAGCGAATATGCGTGTAATGCACAACAACTGTCATCTGCTTGTGAAACATTACTAAATTGCACTACATCAGCAGAGATTGTTATGAAAATCACAATCATCATGGTTGCCAATAATGTACGCCGTCTGTTATATTAGTTCATCAAATCGGCAAGGAGGGATCGCATAGAGGTCTAGTGCGGCCGCCTGCTAAGCGGTTAGGGTTGAAAAGGCCCTCATGGGTTCGAATCCCATTCCCTCCGCCATTTATTTATTTTTTTACCAAGTAATTGAGAAAATTGTCACAAATGGACGGTTACTACATCTGGACAGTCGGCTGCCAAATGAATAAGGCAGATTCTGAACGCCTCGAAAGCGCGCTGGGGCAGATGGGACTCGCCCCGCGTCCCTCGCCGAAAGAGGCGGATGTTATCGTGCTTAATAGCTGTGTCGTGCGCCAGAGCGCCGAAGACCGTGTCGTGGGCATGATGACTAGTCTGAAGCCGCTCAAGCAGCGCAACCAGGACAAGGTCGTGGCTCTGATGGGATGCATGGTCGGTCCCAAGACGGACGATCTCGAAAAACGCTTCCCCTACGTTGACGTCTTCATGCAGCCGCAACAGTATCAGCCTCTGATAGACCTGCTCGGCGAGCGCATGGACATCGACACCGAAGGCTGCATAGGTCCACTCGTGGCTCGCCCGGATGTTGCGACATATATCCCCATTATTCACGGCTGCGACAAGTTCTGCACATTCTGCATAATCCCGTATAGGCGCGGCAGAGAAGTAAGCCGCCCGGTAGCGGAGATTGTGCGCGAAGCCGATATGCTGGTCAAGCGCGGCGTAAAGGAAGTCACCCTGCTCGGTCAGAATGTTGACTCCTACGGTCATGACCTGCCTGACGAACATGACTTGGCAGACTTGCTCACGGCTGTCAACGATGTTTCAGGGCTTGAGCGTGTGCGCTTCCTCACCTCGCATCCCAACGACATGAGCGACCACATCATCGACTCAGTAGCGGCACTCGACAAGGTATGCGAGCACATCAACCTGCCGTTTCAGGCAGGGGACGACCGCGTGCTTGCCGAAATGCGGCGCGGCTACACCAACGACGAATATCGCTGTCTCATAGACAAAATTCGGGAGCGCATTCCGAATGTGTCACTGAGCACGGATGTCATTGTTGGCTTCTGCGGCGAGTCGGACGCGCAGTTCGAGCAAACACTCTCGCTCATCGAAGACATCAAGTTCGACAAGGTGCATGCGGCAGCATACTCGAACAGGCCCGGCACGATTGCCGAACGCAAGCTGGTTGACGATGTTCCGCAAGATGAAAAGAAACTGCGTCTGAAGGCAATCGAAATCCTGCAAGAAAGGATAGCGACCGAAATAAACGCGCCTTTACTGGGACGGAAGTTCGATGTGCTCGTGGAAGGACGCAAGCGCGGCAAATGGTTCGGGCGCAATCGCAACGACAAGCTAGTATTCATCAACGACGAGGTATCGGAATCTGACCTTGCCGGAAAAATGGTCAATGTAAAAATTGAGAAGACAGCTCCCTGGTCATTGCAGGGGACGATAACGCGCTAGTGCATACAACCGCCAGGCGCGTCTGGAGGGATTATCGTTATGGTTGTCGGGCAGCGAATACCAACTATACCCATCACGGAGATTGAGCAGTCGGCATTCTGTCAGACTGACGATGAACTGCGGGCGAAGACTCTGGAAGAGGAGTTCAGCGCCGGAGTGCGCTGGCAGAAGCTCCCGGTCAGCTACATGCGCATGTCTCCTGAGGAGCTTGATGAACGCATTGCCGAAGCGAGATCGAAGCTTGGCGACAGCACAGTAATCCTCGGTCATCACTACCAGCGCGACGAGGTTATCAAGTACGCTGATTACAGGGGCGATTCATTCAACCTGTCGCAGTACGCAGCCTCTCAGAAGAAAGCCGAGAACATTATCTTCTGCGGCGTTCACTTCATGGCAGAGACCGCGGACATCCTCAGCGCTCCTTACCAGAGGGTCATACTGCCCAACTTGACTGCAGGCTGTTCCATGGCGGACATGGCACGCATAGACGATGTGCTGGACTGTTGGGACGACTTGCATGACGAACTGGGCGACGACGGCGACATCATCCCCATTACATACATGAACTCCACCGCCGCCATCAAAGCGCACTGTGGGCGCAATGGCGGTATCGTCTGCACTTCGTCCAACGCGCCGGCGACTTTCGATTGGGCGCTTGAGCGAGGTCGTCGCATCCTGTTCCTCCCAGACCAGCATCTCGGAAGGAACACCGGCTTGAAAATGGGCATTGGCTTGGACGAAATGGTCGTATGGAACCCCTTCAAGCCTCTTGGCGGCAACACCGTCGAGGAACTTCGAAATGCTAGGTTAATCCTCTGGCAGGGGCACTGCTCTGTGCATACTCGCTTTACGGTGCAGCAGATCGAGCAGGCGCGGGCGGCGCACCCCGATGTACATGTGGTGGTGCACCCCGAATGCACGATGGAAGTAGTGCAGGCGGCGGACTCCAATGGCTCGACCGAGTACATTAAGCGTGTTGTCGCGGACGCCGCTCCGGGCAGCGTCATTGCCGTTGGTACTGAGATTAGCATGGTAAACCGGCTCGCAGCAGAGAACACGGACAAGAAGATATTCTGCTTGGACTCGGTTGTGTGTCCTTGCTCCACGATGTATCGCATCCATCCGGCATACATGAGCTGGGTGCTTGACGGACTGAACGAGGGCGTGGTCGTGAACCAGATAACCGTTGACAAAGACACGGCGGAGCAGGCGCGCATTTCCCTCGATAGGATGCTTGCGGTCGTTTAGCCAATTCCATTTAGCCAGTCCAATAGCGGCTTGATATATGAACCCATCTTGGAAATTGCTGATGTGAGCCAAGATGGGTTTGATTTTAAGTGAGGTAGTAACCCATTGTTTCAGATGACACCAGACACCGAGGCGCTGATAGACCGCGCGCTTTCAGAGGACCTGTCGATAGGCGACCCCACAACCGACATCCTGATTCCGCCCGACATGCAAGGGAAGGCTTCGTTCGTTGCCAAGCAGGAGGGCATACTGGCAGGACTCGATGTTGCACTTGCCGTGTTCCGGCGATTTGACAGCACGCTGACCGCGAGGTCATACATTCAGGATGGGGAGCGCCTCCGGTCGGGCGACCTAATTGCCACGGTGAGCGGGCGAATGAACCCGCTGCTCAAAGCCGAACGCACCGCCCTCAACTTCATCCGCATGCTGTCGGGAATAGCTACCGAGACCGCGGAATACGTGCAAGAAGTCGATGGATACGAGGTACGGATTGTGGACACGCGCAAGACGACGCCCGGCCTGCGCGCGCTCGAGAAGTACGCCGTCAGGGTAGGCGGCGGTTACAACCACAGGCAAAATCTTGGTGATGGCATTCTAATCAAGGACAATCACATTGAGGCTCTAAACGGAATTGGCATGTCACTTGGCGATGTCGTCCGCAAAGCGAACCGCGAGAAGTCGCACACGATAAATGTCGAAGTGGAAGTGGAAGATCTGGCGCAGGTTGAAGAGGCGCTGGAGGCGGGCGCGAAGATTCTGCTGCTGGATAACATGGAGCCGGAGGAAATGGCGGTCGCCGTGCGATTGGCTAGCGGCAAGGCAGTTACCGAGGCGTCGGGCAATATCACATTGCGAACTGTGCGCGCTGCGGCGGCTTCTGGCGTGAACCTCATTTCCGTTGGCGCTTTGACCCATTCCGCCAAAGGATTGGACATCAGCCTCGACTTCACATCATGAGTGCTCTAACTTGAAGAGGCTGTTCGTCGGGATCCTCGCGCTCGTAGTATTTCTTGCGACCGCCGCCGTCATCGCCGCTATGCGCCCGATGACAGACCCAGGCGTCAACTTAATCGCCTTCGTTAATGTGGACGGCGAAGTGATGACGATGCAGCCCGACGGCTTGGGTGTCAGGCAGATAAGTCCCGATGTCGAAGGCTTCTTCACATGGCCCACTTGGTCGCCTGACGCAAATTCCCTTGTCTATTCCGGTGTGGTGGACGACGAGGGCGAATTGCAGATAAATCTGTACGCTTCGGACAACGCCGGAGGCGGAAAGCGTGTAGTGTATGCAAGCGAGCCGGGGCAAGTTGGCTTACTGGCACAGGGTGTAGTTCACTATCCTCTCTGGTCGCCTGATAGCGAGCGTCTGGCGTTCATAGCCACCACTAGCGCCGGGTTGAGCCTATTCATGGATGATCTTCGCGACGATCCTGAGGCGCGGCATCTTCTGGACGACGGGCCGCTTTGGATGTCGTGGTCTCACGATTCGTCCACGCTCGCTGTTCACAGAGGAATGGATCACTTTCTCATTGCGAGAGGCGATGAACCCACGGTACAACCGCTGGACATCAGGGCAATAGGCTATCGTGTCCCAGCCCTGCATCCTGTGGATAACTCAATCACGCTGAGGTCTCAGCCCGCGGCGCTGCGAGCGAGCGTGTCCAGCGCGCGACTGGACGGTACTAGGGTGCAGTCCATAACGCCGATTCGAAGCGTGGAGGGGGAGGCGGCGTTCCTGTGGTCGTCAACGGGCGAGCATCTGGCAGTGGGGGAAGCGGCGCAGTATCTGATGTACAGAGATACCGCGTTGCCGATTTATCGCGGCATTGCAATCGTGTCGGTAGGCTCGTCGCAAGATACGGTCGAACTTCCCCTGCCGGTGCTTGCTTTCTTCTGGTCGCCGGACGGCACAAAAATTGCGTTCGTCACCCTATCTGAAAGGCAGGGAGCGCTGAGTTGGGCACTGTACGATGTTGAGAGCGATGAGCGCACGCGGCTTGTTGACTTTGCGCCCTCGGCAGAGCAGCTCACGATGTTCCAGTTCTTCGACCAGTACGCCTACTCGCATTCAGTATGGTCGCCGGACAGCGCAAGCATCGTCTTCTCTGGCGACCTGCTTACGGATTCTGTAACGGCATCCCTAAGTAGCCATCCCGGGCATTCCGCTTTTCACATCGTTGTTGTAGATGTGGAGCCGGTGGCGGAGGCACATGTCTTGGGGGAGGGGATAATGGGCTTCTGGTCGCCGCGCTAAGCCGCTTGTCACCCCGATATAGTATATGCTGCTAGGAATTCTGCCCTGCTGATGCCTGACTGAGTGCAAATTGTTCGTAGAGTGGAACCTTTTATTCTCGAATGATTTGGCATAGTCAACGTGATTCGAGTGCCATCCGAGTTCTCTTTGACCATTACTATGTGCTGTCGTTACCGCACTATCCGAAAACCGAGCCGTTCCAATGCGCGAATTACCTGGCGTCTTGGCGCGTCAACAGGAAAGCGAACACGCATCAGACATTTACACCAGCCTCAGCGACGAAAACTTCCAGTATCGTCGATTCTTCTGCCAATTCATCATCCCCAAAAGTCTCTATGTGAAACTTGATTGCGGACTTCACATCCGCTAAAGCTTCGTCGTAGGTGTTTCCCTGACCGACCACAACGCCTTTCAACCCCAAGGGGTAACCCACATATCCGTCTGTATGCTTCTCGATTATAACCTTGAACTGCTTCATGCTTTCACCTCAACCCCTTCTCGGTCGGTGCCTGTCAGCAGAGTCTATCATGATGGAAACGGGCCCGTCGTTGTGGATTGAAACGAGCATATGAGCCTGAAATTGCCCTGTCTGTACACTCAGACCGGTCTGCTCGAATAGGTGCAAAGTGCGGCCAAAGAGCGCAGCGGCGGGTTCCGGCGGCATCGCATGGCTGAAACTGGGGCGTCGTCCACGGCGAGTATCACCGTAGAGTGTGAACTGGCTTATGATAAGGAGGCTGGCGTGGATGTCGAGCGCTGAGCAGTCAAATCTGCCTGCGGAGTCGCTGCCAGCGTTATTGCTGCCAACGTTGTTGCTGCCAACGTTGTTGCTGAATATCCGGAGATTGACGGTCTTGCTGACGATGTAGGCGGCGTCTTCCTCATCGTCTTCTTCGTGGATGCCAACGAGTATGACTAATCCAGCGTCTATGCTGCCGGTAGTCTCGCCGTCAATGGAGACCGACGCATGCGATACACGCTGGACGAGAGCGCGCAAGTACTACTCGTCCGAGCTGGATGCGCTGCTCTTCGCCTTCGTCTCCGCCTTTGGTGAGGCCTCTTCACTCTTGCCGGAGTCGGCAGATGCGCCGTTGGTCTCCGACTTGGTGCTCTTGTAGCTGCTGCTCTTGCCGTAGTCGTTCACATAAAAGCCGCTGCCCTTGAATACGATGGGCACGGCTACGAACTGTCGGCTGGCTTCGCTCTCGCATTCCGGGCATGTCGCCACTGGATCGGCGTAGAAGCTCTGGCGCTCCTCGAAGCGATGACTGCAACTGTTGCACTTGTAGTCGTAAGCAGGCAATATAGACACTCCCATTTCTTGGTAGGGTTAGCAGAAGCAAACCGCAACTGCCAGCATTTCTAATTTAGCACTACGCCGAAACCGTGTCAAATCAACTGCCCGTCAACTTCAGTTGATCGACGCGTTTTGACCTACAGGTTTGTACTTGCGAGTGTCAATCGACAGAGCGGGTATAAACGCAGTTTGAAGGAATGTGGAACCATGGCAGCTTTTGTAATAACCGAGTTTGGGTTCGGCCCTTTTAGACTTTACAGCTTCTTTTGAAAGGCGGTGCGCCATGTGCTTTCTATCTCGGACACTTGCAAATCAATCAATCTGCCAATCGCAAAGCGAGACCCTGTGACTCTGCCTAGCACAGCCCATTCGACGCCTTCCTGAGTACAAACGCTTTCGAGCGTGTCCAGCCGTTCAGGGTCCAGCGACACAACAATGCGAGACTGCGCTTCACCGAACAGAACAGCGTCCCAGCGGCTACCGGACTCAGTCAGTTTGCTTCCCAGCGCGGTGTCATCACCGCACTCAAGGCCCAGCCCACCGGCGATGGATGACTCTGCGAGCGTCACGGCCAAGCCGCCTTCTGAGCAATCGTGCGCCGAGCTTACGACACCTTCGGCTGCCAGACGGCGGCAGGCGCGTTGCAACGCGGCTTCAGCTTCGATCTCGAGCGTAGGACATCCGGCGACCGAGCCGTGCATGAGTTCGAGGTATTCACTGCCTGCTAGTGATGCTGCGTCCGACAGCGGCTCCGACGCGCCTATCAGGACTATGATGTCGCCCGCTTTCTGAAACCCGATTCCGATATTGGCTCGAACATCATCGAGCAATCCCAGGCAGCCAATGACGGGAGTCGGGTAAATACTCTCACCTTGCGTCTCGTTATACAGGCTGACATTGCCGCTTATGACGGGCACATTCAGCGCGCGACATGCCTCTGCCATGCCGAGAATGCACTGCTCAAGCTGGTAATATGTCTCAGGCTTTTCAGGGTTTCCGAAGTTCAGGCAGTCGGTGAGTGCGATAGGTTCTGCGCCGGTGCAGGACACATTGCGGCATGCTTCCGCCACCGCGATCATGCCCCCGATGAACGGATCGAGATAGCAGAACCTGCCGTTGCCGTCCGTCGATAGCGCGATGCCCTTCGTCGTGCCCTTTACGCGCAGCACTGCGGCATCCGCGCCCGGCGCAGCCACAGTGTTCGTCTGAACCTGATGGTCGTATTGGCGATACACCCACTCCTTGCTTGCGATGTTGGGAGACGCAAGCAGACCCAGAAGTACGTCTTCTGGCGACTGATCCGGCAATGGTAATTCAGACAAGTCCCGCTCTTGCAACTCCGTTAGCCACTTCGCCTTCACACCCTGCAAGCGATACTGCGGCGCGTCCGTCAGCGTTCTTATGGGAGGCGCTCCCTGCAACAACGCGCCGTCGCCTCCACTGTCAGTAATTCGCGCTAGTCCGTCGTCGGTTGCCTTGCCAATGACCGTTGACTGCAAGTCCCACTTGTCGAATATCACCTTCACCGCATCTTCATGCCCCGGCTTGATGACCACCAGCATGCGCTCCTGCGATTCTGACAGCATCACCTCATAGGGCGTCATTCCCGTTTCGCGGCGCGGCACAAGCCCGACATCAATCTCTATTCCGCTCGCGCCGTTGGATGCTGCTTCCACAGATGCGCTGGTCAGACCTGCCGCGCCGAGATCCTGCAGTCCGATGATGTGGTCGGTCTTGATGACTTCAAGACACGCTTCAATCAGCGACTTCTCCATGAAAGGGTTGCCAACCTGCACAGTGGGACGCAGTTCGCGCTCTTCTTCGAAAGTGCGAGACGCTAGCCCAGATGCGCCGTGAATCCCGTCACGCCCAGTGTCGGAGCCAACGAGCATCAGCAGGCTTCCTGGCCCTCCGGTCGTTGCGCGCACCAATTCTCCAGTCCTGATTATGCCCACGCACATGGCGTTGACGAGAGGGTTGCCGGCATAAGAGTCTGAGAAGCACACCTCGCCGCCCACATTGGGGATTCCGATGCAGTTGCCATAGCCGGATATGCCCGCAACTACGCCGCCTAACAGATAGCGATTGCGCGCGTCGTCCAGCGAACCAAACCGCAGGGAGTTCATTAGCGCAATAGGTCTAGCGCCCATGGCGAATATGTCGCGCACAATCCCGCCGACACCTGTCGCAGCGCCCTGATACGGCTCGATCGCCGATGGGTGGTTGTGCGACTCGATCTTCATGACGACGGCAAGTCCGTCCCCAATGTCCACCACACCTGCGTTCTCACTGCCGGGCGTTACAAGCAGGCGTGGACTGTCGCTTGGCAGCAGTCGCAGCAGCGGCTTGGAGTGCTTGTAGCCGCAGTGCTCGCTCCAGAGTGAGCCAAAAAGTCCGAGTTCCAGGTGGTTAGGTTCCCTGCCGAGCCTCTCGACAATCGCCTCGTATTCAGCTTCCGTGAGCGCGAGTTCGTCCAGTGCTTGCTTTGATACTGCCATAGTGTACTGCCGCCTCTGGATTATAGTATGCCGAATGTAATCAGGATGACGCCGGCGATGGTTATCAGTGTGCCGAGAATCGTTCGCACGGTTACCCGCTCCACGCCCCGCAGAAAGACCAGTGCCAGAAGCACGGAGAAGAGTGGTGAAACGGCTGCAAGTGGCGCAACAAGTATAGCAGGCGCCTCGCCAAGCGCCAGGAACCAGCAGGTAACGCCCCAGGTAGAGGCGCATCCCGCGAGCCCGACGAACAACCATCCCTTCTTTGCAGGGCGCACCTTGAAGTCGGTGCGAATATGGCTCTGGAATATGGCTGCAAGCACCAATGTCCCTAGAATCATGGAGAACGAGTTGGCGACCAGAGGCGGGGCAATGTCGGTGGCAATCTTGCGCCCCAGCACCGCAAGCGTTCCATAGCAGGCAGCAGCGCCTATCGCAGCTCCGTAGCCGATGACCGCCTCGCGCCGCGCGATTCCACCGATCGTCATCTTTGCCCCACGATAAGTGCGATGCCGCAGATTATGGTAACAGTGCCCGCCAAAATCAACGCATTCATGCTCTCTCCGCCGACCGTCACGCCAAGGACCGCCGCGAACAAAGGGGAAGCGCCGACTATCGGCGCGGCGCGGGATACCCCGAGTTTGCCGACACTCGTGAAGTTAAGTAGGCGTCCCAACGGAAAATTGAGAGTACCTGAGAGCAGAAACCACGCAAAGGCTATTCCACCAAGGGCGAGAATGTCGTTGAAGTTAAACACAAGCGCAAGCGTCAGCGTGATTGAGACGCCCACCAGGAGCGAGATGAATGTGCCCGTCGTCGGACGAACATACTGCATCCCCACGCGGGCAAACACTGCGCTTGCGCCGAAACCTAGCGCGGCTGACAGGGCAAGCGCAGCGCCGAGCACTAGGCTGAAACTCCACTTAGAGTTCGTGCGGAAAGCGCGTCAATCATCGACTGGAAGATAAACTTGCCGTCCTCGCCGCCGAGTAGTTCATCGCAGCAGCGCTCTGGGTGAGGCATCATCCCGAGCACATTCCCGCGCTCGTTGAGAATTCCCGCGATGTTGTTCAGTGAACCATTGGGGTTCGCGTCTTTGGTGATGCCGCCGTCTGGGGTGCAATACCTGAACACCACACGGTTGTTCGCTTCAAGCCGCCTGATGACCGCTTCCTCAGCAAAAAAATTCCCCTCGCCGTGAGAAATTGGCACTCGCAGCGTCTGGCCGCCTGTCGCTGCTCCGGTAAACGCCGTGTTGGCGTTTTCCACACGCAAGGTCGTCCATTGGCAGCGAAATTGCAGGTGGTCGTTTGGCAGCAGCACACCGGGCAGCAGCCCTGCCTCGCATAGAATCTGGAAGCCATTGCAGATGCCGATAACAAGTCCACCATTCGCGGCGAAGTCGGACACCGCCTGCATCGCCGGCGAGAAGCGCGCAATCGCTCCGGGCCGCAGGTAGTCGCCGTAGGAGAATCCACCAGGCAGGATGATGCAGTCATAAGGCGATAGGTCGGTGTCCTTGTGCCAGACATACTCGACCGGCTGGTGGAACACGTCGTTCAGTACATCGAAGCAGTCAACATCGCTCCATGTCCCGGGGAAGACGACGACACCGAACTTCATGCTTAAAGGTCCCTGAGTGTCTGGCTGACAAGCGCGCTGACCTGCTTGCCGTCTGCGCGGGCCCGCACCTGAGGCATGATCTTGCCCATCACCTTTCCCATGTCCTGTGGTCCCGTCGCGTTCATTTCCGCAATCGCCGACTGCACAATCACTTGAATCTCGTCGGCGGTAAGGGGTTGCGGCAGGTACTCGCTTACGATGACAAGTTCAGCCTCTTCCTTCGCTACGAGGTCCGGGCGGTTGCCCTTTTGATATGCCTCGATACTTTCGCGCCGCTGCTGCGCCTGCTTGCTCAGCACCTGCATAACGGCATCGTCTTCGAGCGCATCCGTGCGCTGTGCCTTCTCTTCGTATCCGATGGCAGAAAGCACGAGGCGGATGGTGTCGCGCTTGACGGTGTCGCGCTGCCGCATTGCGTTTCTGAGGTCGTTGGTCAGCGTTTCTTTTAGTGCCATCGTACTCTCCTGCCTATCGTTGTTGTTGTCTCAGTTGTCTTTAGAGTCGGTCGCGCGCGGATTCTATCAATTCAAGGCTTCGCTCGCGTCCGAGCACTTCCAGCGACTCGAACAGAGGCGGAGCAATTCTCTGTCCGGTCGTCGCCACACGCAACGACCCGAAGAGCTGACCCGCCTTAACATCAAGCTCCTGTACCATCCCGCGAAGCAATGTTTCTATGGGCTCCGCGTCGAATGAGTCGATCGCAGCTAGCCCATCATGTGCAGCCTCAAGACAGCGCCGTGTTGAGTCGGCGTCCATTCGGCGCTGGATGAGCTCCTCAGCCTCGTACTCAATCTCATCCTTGAACAGGAAGGCGACTAGCGGAGCAGCGTCGCGCAGCGTCTTCAAGCGCTCCTGCACCAGTGGCACGATCTTCAGCGCAAGCTCGCGCGATGGCAGGGCAGGGACTTCCGTTGGCGGGAACGCTTGCCAGAAGTCCAACAGGGTATCCGCGAGCTCGTCTGCGCTCATCTCGCGGATATAGTGTCCGTTCATCCAGTCCAGCTTCTCAGTATTGAAAATCGCCCCTGCTTTTGAGACGCGCCCGATCGAAAAACTCTCGATGAGCGAGTCTAGAGTGAACAACTCAGTCTTGTCGTCCAGCGACCAGCCTAGCAGTGTCAGGAAGTTGACCATCGTATGGGGCAGGTAGCCCATCTCCCGGTAGTCGAGCAGGGAAGTCGCGCCGTGTCTCTTGCTGAGCTTGGAGCGGTCAGGCGCAAGTATGATGGGCAGGTGCGCGAAAAGCGGCGGCTTCCATCCCAGCGCTTCGTAAAGTTGAAGATGTCGTGGCACGCTCGGTAGCCACTCCTCGCCGCGCAGCACGTGCGTAATCTGCATCTCATGGTCGTCTATCAAGTGCGCGAGATGGTATGTGGGGAAGCCGTCCGACTTCAACATGACGAAGTCGTCCACTAGGCGGTTCTCGAAAGTAACTTCGCCACGCACAAGGTCGTCCACGGTCGTAGTACCTTCGAGTGGCATCCTGAAGCGCACAACCGGTCGCTCCCCTTGTAACTTCAACTCTTCCTCAAGGCAAGCGCGTTCGTCTTGGCTGAGATCGCGGCACCTACGGTCGTAACCTGTTGCATTGTCCTGTTTCGACCGAGCCTTCCTTACCGCGTCCAGTCTTTCGGGAGAGCAGTAGCACTTATAGGCGAAGCCGGCCTCTACCAGCCGCTCGGCATGCTCAAAGTACAACTCCAATCGCTCGGACTGCTTGTATGGTGCGTACTCCCCGCCGACATCCGGACCTTCGTCCCAGTCCAGTCCAAGCCACTTCATCGCCTCGATGATAACCTCGACTGCCCCGTCTACCGCTCGGGCGCGGTCAGTATCTTCGATACGCACGATGAACTCGCCGCCGTGACGCTTCGCAAGCAGCCAGTCAAATATGGCAGTACGTATGTTGCCGACGTGTGGCTCACCTGTTGGGCTTGGTGCGAATCGCACACGAAAATTACTGCTCATGGTGTTGAAAGCCTCCTGCGCTCCATTTTAACATGCGCGGCTCCAACACTCTAACTAATAACGCTGATAGTGGTATTTCTGACGTGAGGCTAATGCTCTGTGGTCGCTCATGCGCTGCACAAACAGAGAGAGGCAACCTCAAAAGAAGTCGCCTCTCTCTATTCTTAGCCGTTACCGCTCAGTCGCGGTAATTCTTGCTCTATTCGCTAGGCCAGCCGTCCGCGGTTTCCCCTGCTGCCAGCGCAATGCTTATGCTCTCAGCCGCTTCGGAAGTAACCCATGCGCCCCAGATATCCTCGTTGGAGCTCAGCCACCAGAGGGCAGTTGCGTTCGTGTCTGCGTCAGGGTTTTCATCCCCCCACTTTACCGCGGCCTTATAGACGTCAATGTTGAAGTCCCACGCCTGCAACATCTCGATCACGTCCGGCGCCCTCGCGGGAAGGTCCGGTACTACTGCGATGAGGATAGTTGCGTCTTCGTAAGCGCACGCCTTCGTCGTAAACCAGCACTGGTCGCTGTATGCCGGCTCTTCGAGGCGGACTAGGTCGAGCTTCAGGGCGGGGTCATTGGTGCCCCACTGGTAGCCCAGCCACGGCTCCTGACGCTCGTAAGCGCCATATACATCCGCGTTCAGGGCAGCGCCGTCACCCGGATTAATAATCTGAACATGCTCATCCAATCCGTAACCTGTAACCTGCTTAGCGTTCACATCTTCGCAGGCCCAGCCAATGACGCAGGAAACCAGGCGAGCCTTATCGCCCGTCTCTGCCGTCTTGAAGAGGTCCTTGAACTGCTGGTCCGTCAGGTCATCCACGCTGTCCAGTTCAGGATACTGCTCTTGCAGATACCTAGGAATGACGAAAGCCGACTGCCAGTCCTTGCCCAGGCTTAGACCGACTGGGTACACTTCACCTGCTGCCTGCGCCTCATTCCAGGTTTCGTCCTGGTTGGGCAGCCAGATTTCCATCGTCACATGCGTGTCGCCGTTACGCAGCCCTTGGAACAGCGGAAGCGTCGCGCCGAATACCACATCCGTCGGATAACCGTAGCCCTTCTCCACCAGATACTGCGCGATTCGGTTCTGCAACTGTGCGCTCGACCAGTTCAGGTCGCTGAAGATGATCGTCTCGCGCGGCGGCTCTTCCATCATTGCGCGGTCTTCCAGCGCCATGGCGACGATCTCCTGCACCTTCTCAGCCGTCAGCGCGTCCGAGGATGCTTCCATAGATGCTTCCATGACGGCGGACGAGACTGCGGACTGCACGTCCTCGGTTGTTACAGCGGATTCCTGAGCTTCCATGACCGCCATGGAAATCGCAGACTGGACATCTTCGGCTGTGATGCTGTCTTCCGCTGCAGCCATCACCGCGCTCTCAACCATAGCCGAAATCTCTTCGGCACTTGCACCTTCCATCGCGGCTGATTCAACCGCCTTTTCAACCATGGCCTGAATCTCGCTGGCAGATACCTGCGACTCGGACATGCCCATCATGGACTTTTCAACCATGGTAGAAATCTCTTCCGCCGTAACCTGCGGCACCGGTGCAGGCGCAGACTTCGCTACCGCCGACTCCACGATGCTCTGCAACCGCGCCTCGTCAATAGCAGGTGCCGGCGTAGGCTGTGAGCAAGCCATAGCCGCTACTGCAGCTATCGCCATTATCAGCGCCGCTGATATTAATTTACTTCTAGAAAACAAACCATTTCCTCCTTACTAATTTCGCCCCTCACATTACATTGCAACGGGCTTTCCGCTTCTTCTCTATCACTGTAACGCGCCTGCATGCCAAAGGGTTAGCCCCGTGCAGGTGTCCAACTGATCCATGCTCAGTGCCGTATTGTCAAAAGTTCATCGCCTCCTGTTTATCCCGGGCTCATTATTGCGACTTGACGCTTGTTCGCCACCGCCTGCGTGAGCCTGTCAATTATAATGGCAAGGAATACAATCGCCAAGCCGGAGATTAAGCCCTCGCCCACCTGGTTCTTTTGGAGCGCGCGCAGCACATTGTCGCCCAAGCCGCCCGCCGCAACCATGCTGGCGATCGTTACCATCGCAAGCGCCATCATGGTCGTCTGGTTGATTCCCGCCATTATCGTGGGCAGCGCCATCGGAATCTGCACGGTCGTCAGCACTTGCCACGGTGAAGCGCCGAATGACCTCGCTGCCTCGACAGTCTCCTCCGACACCTGCCTTATTCCTAAGTTCGTCAGCCTAATCACGGGCGGTATGGCATATATCAGCGTTGCAAATATGCCCGCCGGTGACCCCAGCCCGAAAAACAGTATGCCCGGCAGCAAATATACGAAGCTGGGCATCGTTTGCATCGCGTCCAGTATCGGGCGCATTATGTTGTCCGCAAGCTGGTTGCGCGCGGCAATAACCCCCAGTGGCAGCCCCGTGGCGACTGCGATACTCACTGATACTACCATCAGCGCAACCGTATCAATGGTATTCTCCCACAGCCCCATAAAACCGAAGAATAGCACCGCGACCGAAGTGAAAATCAGCATTCTCCAGCGTCCCACCACATACGACAGCAACGCCAGCGCCACAAGGATCGCAGGCCACGGTATCCACTTCAGCACATTCTCGATATAGCGCAGCGCGTACTGAATACCAGACTTCACCCCGTCGAAGAGCCAATCTCCGTTTTTCGTCAGCCAACTCGCCCAGTCGTCTATCTTGGCGCCGGTAACCTGTCGAAGCGACCTTTCGATCTGGATAGAATTGCCGCCGGTGGTAGCAACCTCCGATGTTGATACCGTCGTGGCAAACTCCATTTTGGGACCCCCGACGAGCAGACTTGCCAGCATCACAATGACCACTAAGCCTATGCCAAGCAGCCAGTGGTAGATTATGGGCAAGTTATTGAAAGATGCGCGCTGTGTAGAATCGGACGATGTCGGCCGCAGATTCTCGACTTGTGCCATGCTACGCCTCCGTCGCTTCGTCCGACATCCCCGTCAGAAGTGCCCCTCTATGGACCTCTCCCAGCAATCGCCCCTCCTCGTTCACCACCGCTATTGGATGCTCAGTCTGCGCCGCCATTGGAATCAGGTCTTCGATATAGTCATCCGGGTCTGCTGTCATCACCTGGTCCAGTTCCAGTCCCCGCAGCGATTCGACCTTCTGCCGTGCCAGCTTTCCCGCTTGGTCTTCCGTCAATACGCCTTTCAGCACATTGTCGCGTCCCAGCACGAACAGCACATCGGTATCGCCGCTGCGCATCGCATGTAGCGCAGCGCGCGGACCCTGCCAGTCGTTCACCACTGCGTCAGGCTCCTGCATGATAGCCCTTGCCTGTATGACCTTCGACCGCGACACATCCTGCACGAACGAAGTAACATAATCATCCGCGGGCAGCGTTACTATCTCCTCAGGTGACCCTTCCTGCACGATCTCCCCGTCCCGCATGATCGCAATGCGGTCTCCTATCTTCAGCGCCTCGTTAAGGTCGTGCGTGATGAACACAATGGTCTTCTGAATAGATGTTAGCAGAGAAATCAGCTCGTCCTGCATCTCCCGCCGTATGAGCGGGTCAAGCCCGCTGAACGGCTCGTCCATCAGAAGCACCTCAGAGTCCGCCGCCAGTGCACGCGCCAGCCCGATTCGCTGCTGCATGCCGCCGCTCATCTCGCTCGGCAGGTAGTCCTCCCAGCCCTTCAAGCCGACCGTCTCAATGGCTTCAAGTGCCTGCTCATGTCGCTTATCTTTGTCCACGCCCCGTATCTCCAGCCCATAAGCCACATTGTCCAGGACGCGGCGGTGCGGCAGCAGCCCGTAATGCTGGAACACCATCGCTATCTTCTGTCGGCGGAACTCTATGAGCCTATCCGAAGAGAATTTCAGTACATTCTCCCCATCGAACAACACTTCCCCTTGTGTGGCTTCGATTAGGCGAATAAGGCAGCGCACCAGAGTTGACTTGCCGCTGCCCGACAGTCCCATAATCACGAAGATCTGTCCCTTTTTCACATTGAAGGACACATCTCGCAGCGCCACCACCTGCCCTAACTCCTCCTGGATTTCCGAGCGGCTAGCCGAGGCGTACCTATCCTGGAAAACAAGCCTTGGATTGTTGCCAAAAACCTTCCAGAGGTTTCTGACATCTATCTGGATTGTCCCGGAGTCCTGAGTCATGAGCGGCCTTTATTGCGCCTTTTATTGTGAACGAGGCTCGACTTTTGCATAAGACATCGAACGTCCGGTGGGCGTCTCAAACTCTGATAGTAGCTCGAAGTCACTCTTCAGTGGTGAATATGGAAACGGATGCCAGACTAGTCTCGGTTTGAAGAGTGTTTGTGATTAACAGCGAATCGCAATGAGTGGGAGGATGAAGAAGGGCGAAATTGCCCTGACTTGTCGGAAGTGAAGCGAATTTCGTGTCGCAGTCATCTATTTGGGATATTGTCAGTACCTCCCGTTTGCCCCAAGAGATGGCCAATGACGTATGAAGCTCCCCTGCAGTTGAACCTTCGTTTTCTGTGACAGCGACTAATGTCTCGTGTGGATACCATATATTCGGTTATTTAACACCCAACAAGAGTGCCCTGTCAAATCAGCGCAAACTGTGAAAGTCCATCAATACCTGTAATATGCGCCTTTTCCCAAATCGCCCTTGCGATGATAAAATCACGCTGATGTATAATCCTTCACAACCTCTCAATCCTGAAAGTTCAAATAAGGAGGCTCCCAAGTGGCAGTCGTACAACTCGAAATCAGCAGACGCTCCCCTTATGCGGGCGGCAAAAGCTTCGGCGATGTCGGAGCATACGAGCAAATTGATGGCACCGTTCATTACGCCGTTGATCCGATCCACTCCGCTAATGAAGGCATAGTTGACCTAGATATCGCCCCTCGCGATTCCAAAGGCAAGGTCTGGTTCTCCTCAGACTTCACGCTCCTGAAACCCGAACGCATCGAGAATGGAAACGGCAGCGTCCTATATGACGTCGTCAACCGCGGTCGAAAGACTGTCATGGGCCGCTTCAACGACACAGGAAAGCCCACGATGCCGTCCGACCCGCTTGACCCCGGCAACGGCTTCCTGATGCGGCACGGCTACTCAGTGCTTTTCGGCGGCTGGCAGGCGGACGTGCCCCGCGGCGTCGGTCTCATAGGCTTGCAGACCCCCGAAGCGGTCGATGCCAATGGCGATCCGATAAGTGGCAAAATCATGTGCCAGTTCCAGGCAACGCATTTCACCCAGTTCTTCCTGCTCGCCGACAGACAGCACGCCCCTCATCCCGCCATCTTTGAAGACGAGGCTGAAGCCTCCCTGACCGTGCGGGATCATCCCAACAGTCCATCCGAGCCTATCGCCCGTGACAAATGGCGCTTCATGCGCTTCGAGGACGAATCGGTGGAGCCTGATCCCTGCCATATCTTCATGGAAGAAGGCTTCGAGCCGGGTCGTATTTACCAGCTCGTGTACACCACGCGCGGCAGCAGGATAGTCGGTTTGGGCTTCGCAGCCATGCGCGACATCGTCTCCTTCCTGAAGAACGCTACGGCAGAGCAGGGCAACCCCTGCGCCGGCGGCATACAGCGCGCCCACGCATTCGGCGCATCCCAGAGCGGACGCTTCCTGCGCGAGTACATCCACACCGGATCGAACACGGATGAGGATGGCAACATGGCGCTGGACGGCATCATTTCTCATGTCGCCGGTGGCATGCGAGGTGAGTTCAACTTGCGCTTCGGCCAGCCCTCGAAGGATGTCTGCTACATCATCCCTAAGCTCTTCCCCTTCGCGGACACTGAGCAGTCCGACCCCGTCACCGGCGAGAGCGGCTCGCTGCTTGATCGCCTCAACGAGCGCGGGCATCTGCCGCGCATTATGTTCACCAACACTTCCGCAGAATACTGGCGCGGAGATGCCGCTCTCATTCACACCAACTTCGCCGACTTGAGCGACGCCCCAGAAGAGAGCGACTTCGTGCGCCGCTACCATTTCGCGGGCTCGCCGCACGGCTCCGGTAACTTCCCGCCCATTGGAACGCGCGAAGACGGCATGCGCGGTCAGTTGCCATTCAACATCATCGACTACAACCCGCTGCTGCGTGCCTCGCTTGGGAACTTGGATGAATGGGTTCGCACCGGCAAACCCGCTCCCGCCAGCAGGCATCCGCGCATCTCCGACGGCACAGCGGTCGAATCGCACACCCTTGCATCAAAGTTCCTCCGAATACCTGGCGTCGCCTTCCCCGAGAAGGTAACCCGCGCAATGCGCCTCGACTACGGACCTGAGGCTAAGCAGGGACGCACCACTACACTCCCGCCTGTAGCGGGCGAAGAGTTCCCCGCGCTCGTCGCCAACGTGGACGACGACTGCAATGAGATTGGCGGCATACGCCTACCCGACCTCATGGTGCCAGTGGCGACATACACCGGCTGGAATCTGCGCCACCCGGACATTGGCGCGCCCGGCCTCGTAATCGGCATCACAGGTGGACTTGCGGGCTGGGTGCTCCCATTCCCTGCGACACCGGCGAAGGGTGCGGCATCTAGCGACCCCCGTCCTGCTATCAGCGAGCGATACATCTCCAAAGATGACTATGTATCGCAGACGAAGAGTGCCGCGCAGCATCTGGCTGGCGAAGGCTATATGCTTGAAGAGGACGTCGAAGAGTCCATGCGTCGCGCTGCGGTCCGCTACGACTACTTCAGTGCAAACGGCAGCCGTTAATCCGTGCTTGAACTTGTAGAGCGTCATTCCACAAGCAAGGCGCGCCTCAAGCGTCTGTTGGATGAAATATCCGACGATGGCTGGTGCGAAAGGACGCTCTACTTCACTCCCTCATCGCTGGCAAAGCGGGCATCCGCAAGCTCCCGCATCCGACCAACGCTTCCAGGCGAAGACGAGATAGCCATCGTCCTGCAGGAAATAGGCGAATCAGACACGGGGCTCGTTCTGTTTCAAGGGCAGTGTAGGGCGGTCGCAATATGCCCGCCTTTCCCGCTGCCCGATGATGTCCGCCGCTCCGGCTTGGTGGTTTCACCATTGACTAAAATTCTCGACACCGAGTATGTCCTCGGCATCGTGCTGCTGCGCCTCGGACGCTACGCCATCGGCGTCCTGCGCGGAAACCGCCTCATTGCGTCGAAGACCGACTCGCGCTACATGAAGAACCGCCACCGCGCCGGTGGCCAGTCCCAGCGCCGCTTCGAGCGCAGCCGCGAACGCCTGATCCGCGAACTCTACGACAAGACCTGCGAGATGGCGCAAACCGTCTTCGCGCCCTATGAGAAAGACATCGACTACATCCTGCTCGGCGGCGAAAACTCCACCCTAACCGGATTCACTGACCGCTGCCGTCTCATGCAGGACCTCAGCGACAAGACTCTGACTCGCCGACTAGACATCGACAAACCCAACAAGAAGACCCTCGACAAAATCGCATTCGAAGCATGGAAAAGCCGCGTTTACACATTCCAGAGCATCCCGAAATGTGAAAGCTAGATTAGCCCCGACTTCAGTCATTGTCGAATAATTCTAATAAACCGTAATTCTGACTCAATGACATACCCTATTGCGCCGTATATCCCCCATCCACAATCAGCGGCGCGCCCGTTACGAATGCAGCTTCATCCGACGCCAGGAACAACGCTGCGTTCGCTATGTCCTCCGGCTGCCCAATCCGACCCATCGGATGCCGCCCCTTCAGCGCCTCGTAAGACTCCGCGTTCTCCGTCAGTGCCCGCGTCATATTCGTCTCCACATAGCCCGGGCAAATGCAATTAACGCGGATATTCTTTGGGGCCATATCAATAGCGAGGTTGCGCGTAAATTGCAGCACGCCGCCCTTCGATGCGTTGTACGGATTGAACCCACCGCCCATTCCCACCGGATAGCCCACCAGCGCCATAATCGACGCTAGGTTGATGATAGACCCGCCGCCCGCCGCCTCCATCTCCGGCACCGCATGCCACGAAACTAGATAGGTGCCCTTCAGGTTCACATCCATCACCTTGTCCCATATATCCTCGTGCGACGCCCCTTCCGGCAGCGCGTTTCTTGTGCTAATCCCCGCGCTGTTCACCACCACATCCAGCTTGCCATAGGCATCGATTGCGGCCTGCACCATCGCTCTGGCGTCCGCATCATCCGCGACATCGCCGCTCACAGCCGTAGCCTCGCCACCGGTCTCTCTGATAGCTGCGACCGTCTCCACCGCCGACACTTCGCTGATGTCCGATGCCACGATACTCGCGCCCTCAGCCGCAAACCTGTTCGCCGTCGCCCTGCCGATGCCCGAACCCGCGCCGGTAATCAGCGCAACTTTCCCTTCCAGTCGCATTGCTATCCCTCCCACAAGGATATTCTTGCTATCGCAAACACCATGCATATTTTAATTTGTAGTAAAAGTCTCGCCGGCCTCGAACCTCTGATACTCGCCCCCGTTATAAACCGTTACGTTACCGACACCAAGCACACGCCACACGTCGCCCTCCCTGAAGCAGCCGGTAGCCCCGTCTATCCCCAAGGCAGTTATGCTGTCCGCAGTCTCAAGACTTACTTCACGCGCAGTCTGGCTACTGCTTGCGCGCTCGTGATGCGGCAGCACAACCACACCTGGCACGATGCCCAATCCATCGCCCCACTGCCGGAATCGCATCCGCTCGCCCATCACCATCGCTCCTGCGCTCGAGCCGGCCAAAATTAGGTTCCCCTCCAACCCCTGCAATATCTTCTCTAGGAGAAGCGATCCGCGCAGCACCTCCAACAGGTGAGCCGGGTTGCCGCCCGAGAGATACACGATGTCCGCGCTATCCACCGCTGAAACCAACTCTTCGTCGTCGGCCTCTGTGGAATTCACCACCATCAAGGATTTCGCATCAGCACCAAGTGCCTCGAACTGCTGAACGCCGTGCTGTGCTGCCAGCGCCGGGCGCGACATTGCAGCCGCAGTCGGCACGATGAGAACCCTCGGCCGCACAAACCCCGTCGCCTTTAGCAGCTCATTATCCATCTGACGGCAGCTAGGCAAAAACTCGTCGCCGCCCACCAAGGCAATCTTTCCCGCCATCTAGCTCCCCTCCTCCGGTGCGGCAAATGTCAGCGCCGTCGCCGGATTGTTCACCAGGATATTCTCAATCGATGCCTCGCTGAACCCCCGAGCTCTCATTCGCGGCACAATACGCCCCAGTATGTAGGCGTACCCATGCCCGCCGTACCGCTCAAGTCGGTTCTTCGTGCAGATGTCGTGCGCCACCAGTACCTTGCGCTCATAGCCCTGAGCCGCAATCCAGGCTATGTCATCCATTCGCTTGGCGTCGTTCGGCATGTCAATCGCGGAATTCGCGCCATAGTATGACTGCTCCGAACCGAACAGGTCCCACTCCAGGTAACAGCCGCTCTCCCCAATCTGCCGCAGCGTATCGTGTAGAAAAACCGTGCGGTCCAAATGCCCGATAATTGTGCGCTCCAGGTCAGCTCCGGCCTCGCGCAGCACCTCGATAATCTCTAATGGGGCCGTCTCGTCCCTGCCCGGATGTATCAGTATTGGCGCCCCCGTAATCCGCTGCGCGCGCGCCGACGCCCTCAGCGCCTTGCGCTCGTTCGGCATCAGCGGCCAGGAGCATCCAACTTCACCAATTACACCCGACTTGAACGGCGTCCCGTCCACGCCCTCGGTAACATCCGTCACGATTTGCCGCACCACATCGTCCTCACTCATATCATCCATCCCCGCAGGATGCGCCGCGTCCACATAGTACGACGCGCCCATAATGATATGCACGCCCGTCGCCCGCGAAATGCGCGCCAGTCCCATCGCGTCCCGCTTGATGCCGATGCTGGTCGCATCCACCAGCGAGCCGCCGCCGTACTGCTTGTAGATGTTCGCCTCGTCTATCGCCGTATCCACATCCGTCAGCTGCGCATTGTCCAGATTCGGAGCCGCCCAGTGGCGTATGCGCCCAGCAGTCTCAAGCGACACAGGCTCGTAGTAGAACCCCTTCGCCCCGGCTTGCTCCGGCGGCCCAAACAGCGGCGACATATCGATCAGCAAGTGCTCATGCGTTAGCGTGATCCCTAACTGCTCAGGCTCGATAGTCCCCAGCACTGTCTGCGCCTTGCCCGCAATATTGAACTCTGCCAACTTACCCTCCTAAGTCCCGTCCTAGTAACTTGGATCCCGCCACTCGAATGCCAGAGTTGCATACCGCACAAAGACCGCGCCACCTGGCCTCGCGATCGGCCCGTTGATTGCGAGCAACGCAAGGGTATGCTTGTCGCCGGGCTGCGGGTCCGCGGTCACCACCACGCGCTGCGGTATATTGAACCCCTGCACAGTTCCCTTTGCCATGTCCAGCTCGCCGTTAACCCACACCTCGCCATAGTCGTCGATGCAGGTCTCGAACAGGCAATTGGTTCCTCGTACATCTCGCCCACCTATACTCTCTGGTATCGTAATCTCGATGCGATACCAGATGAATGACAGCCCATGTGAGCGCCACTGCGCGAGGTCCCCGCAGACTTCCCATCCGGAATCATCGTAGTCCGACAGGCGCGCAGGGCTGCCCTCGCTCAGCGCAACCAGCCCTTCGTTCGGCTCACCCGGTACCAGTCCCACCGCGAACCGCCATTCCCCCGATACTGCATTCAAATCGTCCGCATTCTGCAAGTCCAAAGACGCCCTCGGCATGTCCAGCCTCCTTCTATTTCATCGTTGCCACTATATTCTATCCCGCCTATCCTGTACATCTAAGTTGATGATAATATGTTCCAAAACTCCCAGACTCTCAAGAGGTGCTACACATGCCAAACACAGCGGACGCGGTAATCATCGGCGGCGGTGTCATGGGATGCAGCATCCTGTACAACCTCGCCGATCAGGGATTTACGAACACCCTATTGCTTGAGCGTAATGTACTTGCATCCGGCTCCACCAGCAAGTCGCAGGCAATCCTCCGCATGCACTACTCCAACGAGGTGACATCCCGCCTCGCATGGCAGAGTCTCGAAATCTTCAAGAACTTCGAAGAACTTACCGGCACCCCTTCCGGCTACACACGCACCGGATACTTCCTCATCGTCGGTAGAGAGGACAGGCAGGCGATGCAAGAGAATGTCGCAATGCACCGGCGACTTGGCATAGCCAGCGAG
The DNA here is from genome assembly GCA_965225795.1 of Dehalococcoidia bacterium. Taxonomy (GTDB): domain Bacteria; phylum Chloroflexota; class Dehalococcoidia; order Lucifugimonadales; family JADFKI01; genus Bin90. The sequence continues at coordinate 544,481 of OZ245324.1, forward strand.
ATTGTGTCGATCGAGGATATGCGCGAACTCGCCCCTATGCTCTCCGTTGAGGGCGACGAATCGTTCGCATACGAGTCCGAATCAGGCTATGCCGATCCCTACTCAGTAACGCTCGGCTTTGCCAATCGCGCCCGCGACAGGGGAGCGCAAATTCGGGACGCAACGCCTGTAACCGGCATCGAGGTCAGCGGCGGCAAGGTTACCGCAGTCCTCACGGCTGACGGTCGCGTCGAGACCCCTATCGCGGTAGTAGCCGCCGGCCCCTGGAGCGACAGGCTTTTGAGCGGCGTCGGTGTGGATGTTCCGATTCGCCCCCTGCGCCATCAGGTTGTAGTGCTGCGCCGTCCGCCCGGCCCGGATGCCGACCATCCCATCGTTGCCGACAACCTCAACGGCTTCTCCGCGCGCCCCGACATTGGTGGCCTAACGATGATAGGCGCGGGTGAAGAGGAGTTTGTGGACGCCGACACCTTTAATCAGGGTGTGGATATGGATGTAGTTCAGCCTGCATTCGAGGGTGTCGTCAGGCGCATCCCGGCTATGTCCCGCGCCGTATTTCGCGGCGGCTGGTCAGGCGCATTCACCGTTACACCTGACTGGCATCCCGTTCTCGACCGCATCGAAGGCATAGACGGCCTCTACTGCGCAGTCGGCTTCAGCGGGCACGGCTTCAAGGAATCCCCCATGATCGGCAAGGCGATGGCTGAACTGATCATCAAGGGTAGGGCGGAGTGCGTTGACATTTCAATGCTTAACCTGAAGCGCTTCGAGACCGGCGACCTGCTGCGCTCCCGCTACGCTATGCAAGTCCTAGCATAGCTCCCTTGCGTAGTCGCTTCCCCTGATTGGGGAAGGTTAGAGCTTGCCCTGAGCTTGCCGAAGGGATGGGAGTGTAATCCTAACTATCCTTGTCCATACCCACACATTCGTGGCGGGCCGGTCGAGCCACAGGTCCGCATATCATGCCGATCCTTCGCCACCTTCAATCGCCGCAATCTGCTCTTCCACATTGCCGAGCGTGATGTAGTCTTCTCGCACGATGCAGTAGCATCGCTGCACATAAAGCATCGTCAGCCGCCGCGCGTCCTCGCTACCCTGCTTTAGTCCCTCGACAATCCGCTCAGTCTTGTGGTCGAATTCCAGGTGCCGCGACAGCATTTCGATGTCCGTCTCGGCCTCCCGAATCAGCGCCTGCTCATTGCTGTCCACCGCGTAGCGCAGTTTGCCCACAAGGGTTGTCAATTCGCTCAGCTTGTCGCTGTCACTCATCAGCCCGTACATCACGTCGTTGATGCCAACGCTGCCTCCTTCAATCGCATCCTCAACCTTTGTTGCATCTATAACACCGGTCTGGCCCACAACGCCGTTGTAGATCTCCGTGTACTGCTGCACCGCGTCGCCCGCCGCCATCATCATAGTGGGCAAGTCCGATGTGTTGAATGTGCCAGCGAACAGCACATCGTCGTCGCGCATCTCCGCAAGTTGCTGAATCTGCTCGAAGCTCTCCATCTGCTCAGGCGCTGGCGGAAACGCAAAGGCCGACAGGTCCCGCATACTCGCGTCGGGTATCTGGCTCATAAGGAACGGCGGCACATACTTTGTGACATCCACCGTAATCGGCAGTATCACAACATAGCTCGCCCAAACTTCGCCGGCGTCCATCGAACTTCTGAAGTACACGAACGCATGACCCTTGGGCGAATCCTCTGTGCCCCTCTCGAAAGAAACATCCATATTATCGTCAGCCCCGCTGAAAACAGCTTTGTTGTAACCAAATCTTACGCTAACTTGCCATATGAAGAGTGCCACGGATATTATTCAAGTTGATTTCTGGCAATTTTCATTCCAGCTCACAAGATCATTGAATCTCAAGTGGTACTTCCGACCTACCTGTGCGCCGACAGATGCGCCTCTTCAAACCATACTATATGCACATCATAGGCATATTATAGACATACCAAGTGCCACTAGTGTAGTATGCAGTCGGGACAATTGTGAACCTTTTCACTAATTTGGTCGTAGTGCTAATCAAATTTTAATAATCGATATAGTTTTTTCGCCCCTCATAGGCTGAGTCACTTGTTAATTCTCAATCCTGACACCTACAGGGCTTTTATTCGGCCATTACTTTTCAGAATGGACCCAGAAACAGCCCATTCAGTTGTCCTTCAGGCCCTAAAAGCGCGCCACATTTGGGGTGCCGCTTCTTCACTTCTGCGAATTGAGGATCCGCGCCTCGAAGTTAACCTAGCAGGTATTAGATTACAGAACCCTATTGGTCTCGCGGCAGGTTGCGATAAGGACTGCATTTCCCTACCCGCGTTATCGTCTCTCGGTTTTGGATACGTTACCTTTGGCACAGTAACCGAATTACCTCGCACTGGCAACCCACGCCCACGCATTTTGCGCTACGAAGATGACGAAGCTCTAATTAACTCTTATGGCTTCCCAAGTAAGGGATTGGAGTACGTCGTTCAACAACTCGAGCAAGCGAGAGCACATTTGGATGGTACACCTGTGATCGCTAGCATCTCTGGGGTTGCGGTCGATGAATTCGTGCGCTGCCATCGGCGCCTCGAACCGCTTGTTTCGGCCCTAGAAATAAACATAAGCTGTCTAAATGCGCTTGGATTTCACAATTTTCAACAGCCAGCCGCATTGAAGGACTTGCTAGATCAAGTAAACGTTGATAGGCAGAAGCCCATCTTTATCAAATTGCCGCCATACCGAGTGATGCCGTCCATCGGAGACCAGCAAAAGGACGCCGTGCTTAGCCTTGTCGATGTCTGCGTAGAGCAGGGCGTAGAAGCCGTTACGGTAGCGAACACCTGGCCCGCGCGTGACAGGCACTTGGCAGTGGGCGCAGGCGGCCTCAGCGGAAGGCCTGTCTTCGCCGACATGCTCCAGATGGTCGCTGACATCAGGGCTGAGACCGGCAGTGAGATGGCAATCAACGCCTGCGGTGGCATATTCAGCGGCGAGGACGCCCTTGCCGCAATTCAGGCTGGCGCAACCACCGTCCAGATTCTCACAAGCCTCATTTACAGTGGCCCCGGCATCGTAAGCCGCATCAACGAGCAGATGCTCTCACTCATGGACAGAGAGCACATGCCCGCGCTCACCTACTAAGTTATTTTGACATGACATTTGATACACGGGGCGTTTTGGGCCTGAAAAGCTGGTTTATCCTGTGATTCCGACCAGACGCGTCCTTTCCCCTGTCATTCTGAACAAAGCGTAGCGGAGTGAAGAATCTCAAATCGTTGTACAGCGGCAATCTTCGATTTTAGATTTCTCGCTTCGCTTGAAATGACGGGGGACAAACGGGAAATGTCCATATAACCTAATAGAGACCACTGAAATCTTCCGAAAAATAAAGGCGGACGCAGGATCGATGTATCCTGCGTCCGCGCTTCTCTATGCCTTTTTAGTCAAGACAACCTTGCCAAAACTGACTCGGTCTCTCACCTAGTCTCTACGGACCAATCGAGAATATTCCCCAGCATACTACCGCACTGTCCTCACGCAGAATGGCACAACTGCCGTGTTCGCCACTGCTCACTGTCTTAAACTCGCCCTCTGGTGGCGTGGCTTTCCCGTGCTCATTTGAGCCCCAGCACGCAATCGACCCGTCCGCATTCAGCGCGCAGGCATGATCTGACCCGTAGCTGACTTCGATAAATCCACCCACACGCGGATCAGGCGTCCGCGAGGAGACTTCAATGCTCAGAACCAGCTTGAAGTCACCAGTCTTCCCGGCTTCGAAAGTCGTCGCCTCGATCGTATATTCGCCCGCCGCAAGGTCTTCGACCTCGATGAGCGAATTGGTGTCCGAACCGGGATCGTCGTCGTCGTTCTCATCTAGGAGGTCGCCATCCCTGCCAACACCCTCGGTCAGGTATAAGTAGGTATCCTCCTCGGATGATGTAAGCCTGATTGTAACGTTGCTTTCTTCCGTAATCTCAAAGGTGTAGAAGCGCGCGTATCTTTCGCCCGTGCCCTGTTCTGCCGCTCTGTCAGACACGCAACTGCTGACCCAGGTCCCTTGGACTTCGACCTCGCCTGAGTCGTCGATCTCCCCCAAATCTGCTAGGCACGGGTCATAGGGTGCATCGGACGCAGGCAGAACCGCGAAGCCATAGCCCCATGTATAGTCCGGCCCCTCCTCGCCGCGCTCCAGGGCGTGCCCTCTCAGGTAGTTTGCTATCCCCGCAGGACTCTTGCTGGGATAAAGCTGCTTGACTAGCGCAGCCATCCCCGCAACGTGTGGCGAACCAAAGCTTGTGCCAAACAATCGGCCGCCGGCGACGACGGAATACGCGTAGTCGGCGCCAACAACGTCCGGCTTTATTCTCTCGTCAGCCGGTGTGACGGGACCTTGGCTGCTGAAATCCTCAATAGTTCTCGTGTTGTTGTACCGCGCAGCGCCGACGGCAAGCATGCCCGGGTTGTTGCTCTCCGCAGGTGTCGCAATACTGCCGGACGGAGTAGAGTGCTCAATGTCCTGTCCTAAGAAAGACTGCACCTGAATCCAGGAGGGCTGTTCGCCGTCATACAACTCTACCGACAGGCAGTAGACCCCCTTCTCTTCTGTGGTAAATGCGAATGCTTCGAAAGGATACGGGTAGGCAGGTTGGAAGCTGTCACTTCCCGCAACGCGCTCGCCAGTATCTTTGTTGAATAGCCACAAATCGACGTCCTTAGTCGGAGCGCCCCACGAATCATCCCATCTTAATTGCCCTATAAATCTCTCGTCTGCTCCAAGCAACACACTGTTGCATTCGTCCTGGTCCTCGAAATTGTGTACACCGTCACCGTCTGGGTCCGCAAACTCACCGGACCACGTGGAGGTAGCATTATTGCCAGCGGCGTTGACCCAGGTTATGTCGTTGGCGGCGGCATAGGCCACCGTCAATAGTGGGCTTCCTGGACGGCCCCAAGTGCCATCACCTGGACCGCTCCATAGCCATCCGACTGAATGGTTAATTACATCTACGTCCTCTGAGACCATCCAGATTGTCGCCGTTATCAAATCTCCCCATGATCCTGGATTGGCTACGTAGTATGTAGCATCAGGAGCGATGTCGTACGCCGCCTCGGTAACGGCGCTGCCGTGATCGCTGAAAGTCTCACAATCGTTAATGTCTTGGCTCAGCGTCCCCAGATCCGTGAAGCAAAGTGCGTAAACTTTCCCCCCTGCCGGAAGTTCAATATCCATCAGGTCCTGAAAGCCCACGAACCCAATGTCAATGATGCCGATCTTCGTACCCTCGCCCTTTAGCCCCGCAGCCTGCCATATATCTGCGCCATGCACGGCCACAGCATCACTGGTAAGCGTTTCCTGCGCTGCCCGTGGCGGAATGATCGCGCTTACGCTGGTAACTCCTTCTTGCTGCGATGCGCTGCCTAACAAGGAAACGGGTACATATGCCTCAATGTAGTCATCGCCCACATTGCGTACCGAAGCCCCGTTGTCATCAAGATATTCCCGCACATCTTCCACGTGATCTTCTTCGATAAAGAGCGACACCGCAACAGACTCATCGTCGCTCAGCGGAGCCGTGGATGCGGCAGATCTTGCCGAAGAAATCCCCCGTTCGACCTGCTGTACTAATCCGTTCAGCATGGAGTCCATATTCCCGTAGTTAGGCGCATCGGCCTTTCCACTCTGCTCCGATTCCGAACCGCTGTCGGCATCGGCATCGGTTTCTTCCGTTACATCGGGTACCGCCGTCGCGGTTGGCGCAGGCGTAGGCGTATCCTCCGTCTGTGCTTCCACCCTAGTCCTGTCAGCCCCTGTCAGCATCGTAAACAACAACGTCGCAGACACCGCGACAGCGAGCAGAATGATCGAAACATGTCTCCAGTTTTCTGATGCCCGTACAATTCGCAATTTAATCATCTCCATTCCGGATAGGGGCGTCTATGTCACACAAGCGTTGAGTCTATCAATGCAGTGTTTGTATGTTCAACTAATTGACGAAGGGAAGCATGATCTTCATGCGCAAACAGGCAGAGACTAACGGGTGTACCTGAGTGGCAGATACGAACGTACTTTGAGTGCTGGGAAAAGAAACCACACCGAATTAGCGTAGCTTGGCCGCCAAGCAGCCGGCTTGCTGTCTAAAAGCAGTCAAGCATTTGCGGCGTATAGAAGCGCATCAGCCTCTGGGCGGAACGGCATCGCACTCTGAGCGCCCGGCTTCGTAACGGCAAGCGCGCCTGCCGCCGCAGCAAACCGAAGCGCATCCTCCAGTCCGCGACCCTCCGACAATGCAACTGCCAACCCCGCGCCAAAGGCATCACCCGCCGCCACGCTGTCCACCGCATCCACGCCGAACGGCGGAACATAATATCGCTCGCTCGCCGTGGCAGCAAACACACCATGCTCGCCCATCTTTACCACTGCCGCACCTACACCCATCGCCAGCAGGGCGTCCGCTGCCATCCGCGCCGAATCCACATCAACGACACGGACCCCAGTCAGTTCTGCCGCCTCCGTTTCGTTTGGCGTCAGCACATCCGTAATTGCATAGCCTATTTCCGGCATTTCTGCGGACGGTGCCGGGTCCCACACCACGCGCACCCCAAGACTGCGGGCATGCCTCGCCGCGTCAACCGAGACATGCGGCGGCGTCTCCAGTTGCAGCATCAGCGCGTCCGCGCCCTCCATTGCCCGCTTCGCCGCCTCTAGTTGCTCATCGTCGCAGGCCATATTCGCGCCGTACACCGCTGCGATACAGTTCTGCCCGGCTGCATCCACCATGATCATCGCAACGCCAGTCACATTTGACCCGTCAACTGCCACATCCCCCACATCGATGCCCTCTGATCGCAGTCCGCTGAGCAGCGTCCGCCCGAAATCATCATCGCCGACTCTACCCACCATCCGCACATCTGCGCCAAGCCGTGCAGCGGCAACTGCCTGATTGGCGCCCTTGCCTCCTCCGGCGGTAAAAAAGCTGTCCCCTTGCACGGTCTCGCCTGCCTCCGGCATGCGCGGCATCGTCGCAACAAGGTCCATATTGATGCTGCCAAGCACCACAATCTTGGGCTTGCCAGTGCTCCCGGTCGATGTCTCAGTGGATGCCATCGCGACTATCCAATCAAGCCCTGTTCAAGTAACTCTTCAAGCACTTGTGCTACTCCGTGTTCTTCGAAGGGCGGTGCAATCCTGTCAGCGACCGCAAGAACCTCCGGCACGGCATCCCCGACCGCAATCCCCAGGCTAACCCAGTCAAGCATCTGAACATCGTTGTACCCGTTGCCGAATGCGGCAGTCTCCGAGCGCTGAATCCCGAAGTATTCGCACATCCACTCTAAGGCGTTTTCCTTGCCGCCTTCGGGATGTAGAATCTCGCAGAAGTGGGGCAGAGAGCGCATCACGAGCACCTGCTCCGACAACTCCGGCTTGAGGTCGTGTTCCAGCGTTTCGATTTCACTGTCGCCGCCCACCGCAACAATCCTCGTGAGTTCCTTGCCGGCGACTTCACGCAGATCGCCTACAAGCTCAATCGCGAGTTCCGTGCGCTGCCCATAGCCCTCAGCCCACTCACTCATCCGATCCACATACATGAATCCCGGATAGTAAGCAACGGCCTGCACATCAGCGCCGGAGCCTCCAATATGTGCTTCCAGCGCATCGATGGTGATGAGTGCCATTTCCTCAGTCATGGGACGGTGCCTCAAGACCTCGCCGCTCACAGGGTTTGCGATGTACGCCCCCTGCGACGAAGCAATTGGTACTTCTATGCCAAGCGCGGCGCAGTTGACGATAGCCGATCGGTACGCTCGTCCGGTTGCAAGCGTTACTATCGCCCCTGCAGCCCGCACCGCCCCCACCGCAGCGCGTGTCCTCTCTGCAATTTGACTGTCAGTGCTGCGGATCGTACCGTCAACATCCAGCGCTATCAGTTTGTAGCTCATTTTATTGCCACGATTCCTGCTAAAATCTTAACAAGCCTAATGCGGCGAGCTTGCCCGAACAATTAGAGTCCGTCCAGTTTCCCCATGATCCCATCACGCCCAAAAGCTCATCAAACATGCTCATCAAACATGAAGGAAGGTAGCACGATGAAATCCCCGAGGCGCATTCCTCCCCGTATGATAATCTGGCTGCTCATTCTGCCGGTTGTCATCTACGTCCTCATTACAGCTCTCCGGGACGCTAACTAACGACCATAAGCTCGCTAAATCCTACATTCCAATGTAGAACTTATGTGGAATACTCTCGGCAACCACATTCTAGTCCCGCACTTCCACCACCATCTCGATCTCGACAGGAATGTCATTAGGTAGTGAGGACATTCCCACAGCGGAACGCGCGTGCCGTCCCTTCTCTCCGAATACCTCCACCAGAAGGTCTGAACATCCGTTGGCTACCTGCGGCTGCTGATTGAACTCCGGTGTGCAATTCACCATTGACAGCAGTTTCACGATGCGTTCGACCCTGTCCAGGTCGCCTAGCGTACTCTTCAGCCGCGCCAGCAGGTTAATGCCCACCAGTCGGGCAGCTTCGTAACCCTCGTCAAGCGTCAGGTCCTTGCCCACTTTTCCGTTGGGCGTGGTTCCATCCTCTCGCGCGGCAGGACCCAGCCCAGCCACGAAAAGCAGATTGCCCGTCTGTACCGCCGGAACATAGTTGGCTATCGGTTGCGGGCTATCGGGCAATACAATTCCCATATCTTCGATTCGCTTTTCGACATCAGTCATAATGCAAGACCTCCTCCCAGTTTGCCGTCAGCATTCTATCGGAAATGAACACACATTTGCCAGACTCATGCCGGATGTACTCTCCGATGTACTCTCGATAGGGCGCAAGTGTCAGTTCTCAATTCACATACAGGCCGAAGCGTGCATCACCTGACCTTCTAGGCTCTCTTGATATTTGATACGCAGAGCATTCTAGACTTGAGAAGTATGTCTATTCTGCCATTCTGAAGGCGGCATACGTTTATTCTGTCATTCTGAACGCAGCTCAGCGGAGTGAAGAATCCAGAATCATTGCGAATACACCTTCACAGACTTCAGATTCCTCGTTGCGCTAAGGATGACAGGGAATGACCATACAACCTAGGCTGCGCGCCCTTCCAGCGGAAATTCCCCGAAAATTCTGTACCCAATTTCCTTATTGATACTTTACATCAATAAGAAGTGATACTCACGCTCTTGAAATTGGCATAAAGGATGGCTTGACAGAACATAAAAGGCCTGCCAAAATTGAGCCATTCGGAGCCGGAGCCGCATTTCTCCGAAAATTTAAGTGAGATGGAGTATCATGACTACTGTTCTTACTTCCCGCCCAGACATTATGGCAGTCCTCGAAGACAGGGGCTATCGATCCACCGCGCCAAGGCGTGCCATAGTCCGCACAATAGAGGCTATGCACGAAGGGTTTACCGCAGAAGATGTGGTGAAGAAACTGCCGGCTGTGGGTAGGGCGACAGTATTTCGTACCCTCAAACTTTTCCTGGAAACTGGCATTATATGCAGGCTTAACCTTATTGATGGCGCTCCTAGATATACGCTATCGCGCATTGAGCACCACCACCATACTGTCTGCGTCAAGTGCGGCAAGGTTGGTGAGTTCCGCGCCGCAACTGTTGAACGGCTGATGCGAATCATTGGCGACGATCTTTCAGGCGAAATTGTCGGCCATCGGATTGAGCTCTACGTTATCTGCGGACAGTGCGGAATCGAAGGCGCCGCTAATCAGAACGGAGTGCACATGCCTGTGCACGCACACCATTAAATGAGACTCAATATCTTTAATGCAAGAGTCTTTCGACTTCTGATGCCTGACTTGGTGTTGCGCGCTGCCACACCGTCGGATCGATGTACGAGGTACTGTTGTAATGAGATTGCATATCAATAAAATATTGAAGACAGCCATAGTAATATTCTTTATTGTTGCAATATTTACCATAACTGCATGTTCCGGAGACGCTTCCCCTCAGGAACCCTCAGAACCAAGCACGCCTAGCCGGTCTTCGCAAGTCGCCGCCGCGGCTACGGTGGTTGTTCCCGCTTCCGAGCGAGTTTCGCAGGCATCCGTCGAGCCTGTTGGTGTGGTCACGACGACCAACATCGTGGCAGACTGGGCCAGAATCGTTGGCGGAGATAGGGTCGAGGTGTTCAGCCTGCTGCCAGCAGGTTCAGACCCACACGCTTTCCAGCCCGGCGCAAAGGACGTCGCCGCAATCGCCGACGCCGAAATCGTGTTGAGTGTCGGCCTGAGACTGGAGGATTCGTGGCTCCGTGAACTGGTGCAAAACGCGGCTCGCGACGAAGCGTCCATCGTAGCGCTGGCGGAGATAGTTGATCCCATTGATTTCGGTGAAACCCATGGTGAAGAGGTAGACGGTCTCGAAGAAATCAGCCATGTCATCCAAGAAGTGAAGGATGGCGAGATTAGCGCTGAGAATGGCTTGAGGGAGATTAAGGAAGCCATCGAAGCAGCCGAGAGGGCCGAAGATGAGGGCGAAGAAGAGGGGAGCCACCTACCCAAGATGGTGATAGAAATCATCGCCCAGGTGGAAGCCGGGCAGTTTGACGCCAGGCAAGCAATAGAGGAAATCGAACACCTGACATCTGAGGGCGAAGATGAGCACGAAGGACACGGTCACGGCATTCGCGACCCGCATTTCTGGTTCGACCCGCTCCGTGTGAAGCTCGCTGTCAACGACATCGCCGCGAGGCTGTCCGTAATAGACCCGGATGGGAGGGCGATTTACTCTTCCAACGCATCCGCCTATAACGCTCAGCTCGATGAATTGCACGCTTGGACGCAGGAACAGGTGACCGCAGTTCCCGAGGAGCGCAGGTTTCTTGTAACCTCGCACGACAGCTTCGGCTACTTTGCGAATCTATACGACTTTGAGGTCGTTGGCGTCATCCTGTCAACCACCACTGAAGTCGAACCTTCACCGGCGGATTTGGCAGAGCTGAGCCACGAAGTTGAGGAATACAATGTGTCTGCAATCTTCGGCGAAACTACGGTCAGCGAGCGTCTCGCCCAATCTATTGCGTCTGAATCCGGCGCGGAACTGGTCCGTCTCTACTCAGGGTCACTGGGCATTGAAGGCAGCGGCGCTGAAACATATCTGGACATGATTCGCACAAACGTGCAGCGCATTGTGGTCGCCCTGAAGTGATTCTGTATTCTCCTTACATGGGCCGCTTGCCGCCTTCCCTCCACGGCAACGGCCCATGCTGTTACGATGCGCCGGCATTGCAGCACAAAGCATAGTCCGGTAGGGGAACATATACGCTGTGAAAGAGGAGTCTGTCGAAATGGCTACTGAAGCGGGCATTACTGTCGAAGATGTGACCGTAGTTCGCGGCGGCCACACCGCGCTCACCGACATCACATTCTCGGTTGGTGGCGGAACTCTGATGGGCGTCCTGGGCCCCAACGGTGCGGGCAAGAGTTCTTTGTTCGGCGCAATCGCCGGTACACTCCCCATCGCAAAGGGCACAGTTACCCTTCACGGTGGAGCATCGCGCAGGAGCGGACTTGCCTATGTTCCACAGCGCGACAGCATCAACTGGGTATTTCCGGCCACCGTCATCGACGTTGTGACGATGGGGCGCGGCTGGAATGTCTCCTGGCTGCGTCAACTGGGCAGCCAGGACAAGGAGATGGTGCGTCTCTGCCTTGAGCGCGTCAACCTATGGGAGCACCGCAACGATCTTGTTACCGAACTGTCCGGCGGCCAGCGCCAAAGGGTGTTCATTGCACGCGCCTTGGCTCAGGAGGCAAGCGTCATTCTGCTCGACGAAGCATTCAGCGGCGTGGACGTCGGCGCGCAAGAGGGCATCGTGGAGGTCCTTCGCTCCCTGCGTGACGAAGGCAAGATTGTACTTCTGGCTACGCACGATCTCACGAACCTCGCCGAGCGCTTTGACAGCGTGCTCTGCATCAACCACCACGTCTGCGCCTACGGCCCCCCTGAAGAAGCATTTACACCCGAAGTGCTTAAAGAGATGTACGGCTCCCACGGCATCGAATTCGCTCCTGAGCACTTCACTCATCACCATCACGCATAGGCAAGCATAGGCCAAGCATAGGGATATGTCATGATTGATTACATATTGGGCCCGTTTCAGTACGGCTTCATGGTGCGCGCCCTCATAGTCTCAGTCCTAGTAGGCGTGATGTGCCCGATCCTCGGCGCCTATGTCATCACACGAGGACGCGCATTCATGGGCGACGCCCTCGCGCACTCTGTCCTTCCCGGAATGGTCGTCGCCTTCCTGCTTGGCATCAGCCCATTCTTCGCCGCCGTCCCCGCCGGTATCGTCATCGCCCTGCTCATGGGCACGGTCAGCAGGCGCACAGGCATCAGCGAAGACACATCCATAGGCATCGTATTCGCGGGCATGTTCGCCCTCGGCCTCGTCATGCTCTCCCGAGCCACCAGCGTCAATGTCAACATCGAAGACCTCTTGCTTGGGCAGGTGCTAGGCGTCACCCAGACCGATGTTTACGTCTCCGTCGCACTGACCGCCCTCGTTTTGGTAGGCCTCTACGCCTTCCATCGCCAGCTGGTCTATACCACCTTCGACGAAGTCGGCGCGTCAGTCGTCGGCATCAAGACCAATCTCATCGAATATGTTCTTCTCGCCCTTCTCGCCCTCGTCATAGTCATCGGCATACAGGCGGCAGGCATCGTCCTCGTCATGGCCATGCTCATCACACCCGCAGCGACCGGTTATCTCCTCGCAAGGCGCTTTGTAGGCGTCATGATTATCGGAGCGCTGGTTGGAGCGGCCTCCGCGATAGTCGGCCTATATCTTTCCTTCCACGCCGACCTTCCGTCGGGTCCCTCGATGGCGCTGCTCGCAACCTTGATGTTCACGATAGCCGCCGTCTTTAAGGGCACCTGGCCCCTGAAACGCGAAGGATAAGTCGAGGCAAAATACTTGGCAGCGACACATCTGAGCAACAACATCCGCTACGAGCCTGACGAAAACCCTCCCTTGTCGGTTGCCATCGGTACCGGCATCCAATCCGCTCTCGTAAATCTTGGCGGAATCGTCTTGGGCGCGGTCATCGTATTCCGCATCGCTGGACAGCCCGAAAGTTACATCCCCTGGGCCATCTTCGCCGCCCTCATCGTCAGCGGCATCTCAACCATCCTGCAGGCTGTGCGCTTTTGGCGCATCGGCTCAGGCCACCTGCTCGTAATGGGCACATCAGGCGCTTTCATCGCAGTCTGCGTCAACGCCCTTGTCGAGGGGGTCCTGCCACAATGGCGAGCCTCATCGTCATTTCCTCGCTCTTCCAGGTCCTGCTGGCATCACGCCTCTCTCTGCTGCGCCGCTTATTCACGCCCGTTGTCTCCGGCACCGTGATCATGCTGATTGCGGTCACCGTGATGCCAATCGTCTTCGACACGCTCAATGACGTGCCCGAAGGGGCAGCCCCGATCGCCGCACCGGCAGCCGCGCTCTCAACCCTAATTGTCGTCGCCTTGCTGATCTTGCGAGCCCCTCAGTCGTGGCGCCTTTGGTCGCCCATTATTGGAATCGTCGTAGGATGCGTCGTGTCCGTGCCTTTCGGACTTTACGACTTGCAGACCATCATCGAAGCGCCCTGGGTCGGCGTCCCGTTTCGCTCATGGCCCGGCTTAAATCTGACACCCGGCGTCGAGTTCTGGGCGCTCCTGCCCGCCTTCATAATTGTAACGATGGTCGGCGCTATCGAAACCGTGGGCGACGGCATTGCCATCCAACAGGTCTCCCGCCGCAGACCGCGTGCAACCGACTTCCGCGTGGTGCAGGGCGCGCTAAACGCGGACGGCGCAGGCAATCTGCTCTCCGGTCTTCTGGGAACGCTGCCCAACATAACCTATTCATCAAGCGTGTCACTTGCCGAAGTAACCGGCATAGCAGCCCGCCGTGTGGGCGTTATCATCGGCATCATTTTCGCAATTCTGGCTTTCTTCCCGAAAGCCACTGCGCTACTCATCGCCATCCCCGCGCCTGTAGCAGCCGCGTACATCACCGTACTTCTTGGGCTTCTCTTCGTTCAGGGCATGAGGATGATTATTCAGGACGGCATTGACCATCGTAAGGCGGCAATTGTCGGCCTATCGTTCTGGATTGGCGTAGGTTTCCAGGGTCAGGTTATTTTCCCGCACCTTCTTGGAGACCTTTGGGGAACGCTGCTAAGCAACGGCATGACCTCGGGTGCTATCGTTGCCATAGGAATGATGCTCTTCTTGAATCTTACCAGCCCACGCCGCCAGCGTATTGAAGTCGGACTGAGCAGCGATGCGTTACCTGAAGTTGACGGATTCGTGCGCGGTTTCGCATCGGAAGGTCAGTGGAACGCCGCCTCGACAGAACGGCTTGTGGCATCGAGCGAAGAAACGATTGCAATACTGATGGAGGAGGCGGGCGACGATGTTTCCGACAGCGCCCGCCGCTTGGCCGTATCCGTGCGCCTTCAGGATGAATCCGCTGAGCTTGAGTTTGTAACATCGTTTGAGGGAGAGAACATGGAGGACTATCTGGCATACCTCAGTAATTTGCCTCCCGTAGCCGACGAGCATGAGGTCTCCTTCCGCCTCCTATTGCACTACGCATCGTCCGTGCGCCATCAGAAGTACAACAACATAGACATCATCACGGTCAATGTCGAGGCCGGGCGTTAGCCTTGCTCTCCTCAGCGTTCAAGCCCCAGCGGAACGGGTGGCAAGTCCAGCATCTCATATCTGTCAGCGCCTTCGCGTATCCTCACGTGGGAGTCAAGCGGCACATCCGTGAACACCTGCAGCGCGCCCGTCGCAGGCCATCGCACCTCCAGCGATACGATTCGTTGTGCCTGTCCTAGACCGATTTCCTGCGTCAATCTTGACGCTCCGAAGCTGCTGCCGTTCCCGACGCTTGAGTACACGCTTCGTGTCTCACCATCAACGTCCTCCAGAATAACCCTTATGCGCGCGCCTATTGCCGCCCTGTTGGACTCGGCCCCGACTAGCTTGACGGACAGCCACCGATTGCCATGCCCCGGATTCTTGTACAGCGCATTCACGAACCCATCACCCGGATAGAACCCACCGATTTGCACGAACATATCCTGGTCACCATCCCTGTCCAGGTCCCCGAACGACACCCCATGCCCCTTCTGCAAATGTCCGAAGCCCCCTGAGAAGGTAACATCCTGAAAACCATTCCCTGCGTCGTTCCTGTACATCACATTCGGCGCAAGCGCGTCGTAAGATGGACTGCCTGTCCCAAGATAAAAGTCCGGGTAGCCGTCATTATCTAGGTCCCCGAAATTCGCGCCCATCGCAAGATGCACATGCCACAGTCCGACCTCACGCGTTACATCCTCGAATCCGTCACCTTCCATATTGCGATACAGGCGCGGCCGCGGCCCGTCGTTCTCCAGCCCCATTCTGTCCGCTGCCACATCACCTATATCTTCCCCGTATCCCGCCACAAAAATGTCCAGCCATCCGTCGTTGTCGTAGTCCCAGAACCATGTGGCAAAGCTGTCTATCGGCTCGGCGATGTCCAGTTCAGCGGCGACATCCCTGAAAGTCGCATCCCCATTGTTTCGGTAAAGCCTGTTTTCACCGCCGAAGTTTGATATGTACAGGTCCGAATCACCGTCATTATCGTAGTCGCCCCACGCGCTCCCTTTGCAGTAACGCCAATTCTGCACTCCCGCCTCCTGTGCAACATCCTCGAATTGCCCATTGCCGTCATTGCGAAAGAGCCTGCTCGGAAACAGCAGCGCAGTTGACTCAACGCCTGCTTCCCTCATGGTTTCGCTGCAAGAGTACAGGTCAAGGTCGCCGTCATTGTCATAGTCTGCCCAAGCCCCGCTCTGGCTGGGATACGCCGGCTTAGCGAGCCCCACAGCCTCAGTAACATCGCTGAAAGTGTTGTCCCCCCCGGCACCGCCGTCCCCACCATTATTCCGCAGCAGAGACATTCGCATCTGCCCACGCATCTTCATCCACCCGCCGCGCATTATCAGCACATCCATCCACCCGTCGTTGTTATAGTCCGTCTGCGTGATGTTGAGACCCCCCAGTTGCCCCGACAGTCCTGCCCTCTCCGTATAGTCCGAGAACCTGCCATCCCCTTCATTACGATAATATGTCACGGACTTGCACGGATCCCATGTGGAGGTCATCACATCCAGCAACCCGTCATTGTCAAAGTCCTCAATAATGCTCCCACCCGCCGTATTCACGGCATACAGCCCCGCATAAGGCGCAATCTCATCGAACTTACCGATGTCGTATTCCGATTCAAGAGCCTCCTTCGCAACCACGAATCGACTCGGCACGCCTTCCGGATATGTCCCTAGCGTCATGTGTGCCACATTCAGCAGCCACATCGCGCGCCATGTTGCACGGATGTCGTTCGGCTCCAACGCAAGCAGTCGCGTTAGGTAGTCCACTGCGCCGGTTGCCCCACGCTTATCCTTGTGAACCAGGGAGTTATCCAAGGGCAGAGCGCATATCAGCCGTCCATCCGGACTGATGCAGTTATCCAACTCTCCCATCTTCATGCTCGCGACTGCAAGTTCCTCCAGCAATTCCGCTTCATGGCTCACCTCCGGCTTCTCGCGCATTTCTTCATCCAACGCTCTTTCAAGTAGGCGGATCGCCTCACCCGCCTCACCAAACCGCAGATAATCGCGCGCCAGCTCCCGCAAAATGCTTACGCGCCATGACAGGGTAGGGAAGGTAGGATGCTCAAGCTCCGTCGTCAACCTCTCGCGCTGCTGCGTCCCAAAGAAAGGATCGCTGCTGTTCCGCAACCCTGTGCAGTATCCCGCGATGTCACCATCCTTGGACAACACTTCTTGCACGAGGCGCTCCGCTCCGCGCGCATCCGCCGCGGTAGCAGAAGAGTCGGGGCGTTGCTGATGCATACACGCCATCGCTGCTACCAGTAAGCAAGCAGGCGCGACTATCACTACAAGCCGAAGCAACACGCGCATCTGTATCCTGTTTATCCTGTCCATCGATCTCAATTCCACCCCGCTAATTGTAAAGTAGCAGTGCTATAATTGGACAATGAGTAAAGGGACGATTACAAAAGTCCCTTCCCCTCGATTGAGGAAGGTTAGGATTGGGGTGAGAACACTTTGCTCATCGTAGCTAAAACGGCCCTTCGGCAATCGTCTTTGGTCAAAAGTTTTCCACTACTCCTCGCCATGCTCTTTTGGGCAATCATCGGATGTGCAGACATCCAGCGCCTAGTTCAGCAACCCACGCAGACACCAACTCAGTCGCCCGTGGAAACCGTCCCCGCTTTCGCCAATCGACTCCGATCTGAGCCAATTATCCCGCTCACGCTTGTCGTCCCCTTCTCCAATGTCGCAGAAACCGCCCTCAACGGAGACTACCAGCTCTGGAACGACCGCCCCGGAGTAGCAGTTTTCGATTATGACCGCGATGGCGACCTGGACTTTTATGTAACATCACGGGGCGGCGAGTCGAATCGCCTGTACCGCAACGCGGGCGATGCTACATTCACCGATGTCGCGGCGCAGGCAGGTGTCCAGGCAACCGACAGCCACAGTACCGGCGCAGTAGCCTGCGACATCAACAACGACGGCTACCAGGACCTGTATGTCGGTGCATGGGGCAACCCCGACGATGGACTCGGCTTCCGCTCACCGCAAGATGGTAACATCGACAGCCTTTTCCTAAATAACGGCAGCGGTGGCTTCATAGACATCACGGCATCAGCGCTCGGCGATACCATCAACATACGCTCCGCAATCAGCATCGCTTGCGCCGATGTCAACAACGATGGCTGGCTCGACATCTATGTCGGCAACCTGATGGACGACGACTACCGCGCCTTCGCTGATTACAACCATCCCGGGCATTACAACCTGCTCTACCTGAACAACGGGAACCTCAGATTCACCGAAATCGCTCAGGACGCGGGTGTCGCAGGCCCCCAAATAAGAATGACAAACCCCGACGGCTCGCCGGTCGTCCACGAACATCCGGTAACAGGAAAGAAGTACGAAGGTTACAACCCCGCGAGCGTGGATGACTTGGGCAATCGGGTAGGGGAGCCGACTGGACAAACGCACGCGGTCGCCTTCTTCGACTATGACGATGACGGAGATGCCGATCTCTGGGTAGCCAACGACGGCGACAGAATGCACCTCTTCCGCAACGACACCACGCAGGAGGGTGTTCGCTTCACCTCCGTAGCGCGTCAACTTGGCATTGATGTAGCCGGCTCGTGGATGGGCTTTGCCATAGGCGACTACGATGCCGACGCTGACCTCGATATATTCTCCACGAACATCGGCTTCCATCCCTTACTCCAGGAGCCGGTGGAAAGGCCGCGCGGCAACTGCGAATATGTCGGCAGATTCCGCTGGGGCACATGTGGGCACTTCCTGTTGCGCAACGAAGGCTCAGGACAGTTCTTGGATGTCGCACCCACAACCCGCGTAGTTCCAAGCCCTTGGCTGCCGCCAGCTTCCCTGGACTCCTCGGTCTTCAACCCCGCCCATCACGTACCGACTGGCCTCGCCGCCTACGACTTCGGCTTCGGCGCAACCTTCCTCGACTACGACAACGATGGCTACCAGGATCTCTACTGGTTTGGCTCCACGCTCGGCAGGGGAGAAGGCCCCGGCGGTCAGGTATTCCCGGCGGCAGGACGCATGCTGCGAAGCCTCGGCAACGGCGCATTCGAGGACATCACCGTCCGCGCCCACCTGCTCGACATATCCCGCGTCAACTACGAAGGCTTGGATAACGACGAAGCAGCCAGGAACGACCCCATCCTGCTAAAGATACGCCGCATAGACACGGCGCTCCACGAGAACGGCAAGGGCGTCGCGCACGGCGACCTCAACGGTGATGGCTACCCCGACCTCATCGCCACCAACAGCAGCGGCCCCATATTCGCCGGCCCCTTCGACCCCACGACCGGTGAAGCGCCCACACGAGCAGCTCCCGGTCCCATGTTCGTCTGGCTAAACGGTGGCGGCGTCAGCAACTGGCTCACGATCCGCCTCAAAGGACGCATGGCAATCGACGGCACCGGCAGCAACGCCGACGCCATCGGCGCGCGCGTCTATCTCACCACCAGACCGTCCGGCAGCGCGCAGCCCCACATACAGGTACAAGAAGTCATCGCGGGATCAAGCTACCTCTCCATGGACAGCCTCGACCTCGAATTCGGTCTTGGGCGCGCATCCACGGTCGAAAGCATCGTAATCCACTGGCCCAGCGGCACAACCCAGACCCTCCAGAACATCCCCGCCAACCAGGTCCTCGAAGTCATCGAACCGCAAGGGTAGGGAAGTGTGATGCCTGTCGTCATTCCCCCGAAGCAAGTCCATGAGAAGACAGAAAGCAAGAGTCCTGAAGAGAGCGCTTTCGCACCTACAGCCGGCCGTTCTGTGAACTGAAGGCGACCTAACCCGTCCCACGCAGCCGCGGGTCCAGCGTATCCCGCAACCCGTCCCCAAGCAGATTCGCCCCCAGCACCGTCAGCGACAGGAACAACCCCGGGAAGAATATCATCCACGGCGCCAGCTGCTTGAGCAGATTCGCGTCCCCCATCATATTCCCCCAGCTCGGAACGTCCGGCGGCACGCCCGCTCCCAGGAAACTCAGACCAGCCTCAACCAATATGGCGAGCGCGAACACGTAAGTCGCCTGCACCGTCAGCGGCGCGACCAGATTCGGGAAAATATGCTTTGCCAGTATTCGAAGCGGCCTCGCCCCCACAGCAAGCGCCCCCTCCACATATTGCCGCTCCCGTAAGCTCAGAACCGACCCCCGCACGATACGCACCACTCGCGGCGTCTCCACCACCGACAGCGCGAGCACCACATTCTGAAAACTCGCTCCCAGCAGCGCCACAAGCGCGATCGCCAGCAGGAATGACGGAAACGCCATCAGCCCGTCCATGAACCGCATCACCACATTATCCGCCAGCTTGTAATACCCCGCAGTTATCCCGATCACCACGCCGCCGATTAGCGTCAGGATGGTTACCGAAGCCCCGATCCCCAGCGACAACCGGCTGCCGTATATCGTCCGCGAGAACACATCCCTGCCCACGCTGTCCGTACCAAAGTAAGCCTCTCTTGAAGGAGCTTGCAGCCTGGGCTCGGTGAACAGCTCCTTCGGGGCGTCTGTAGCAATGAATGGCGCAAATGCCGCCAACATCACAGCTAACACTAGGATAAACAAGCCAATTGCCATATTCGGGTTGCCCCGCAACACCAACTGAAAGGCCGTCAGCCTCTCGCGGTTGCGGTCCCAGAAGCTCCGCCGACCCATCGCGGCGGCTCCCACTCTCTGCTCTTCGATCGCCATCAGTACCGTATCCTAGGGTCAAGGTATCCATAGATAAGGTCAACGAACAGGTTAATCAGCACATACGCCACCGTAAACATCAGGATAACGCCCTGTATCACCGGGTAGTCACGCCGATTAACCGCGTCAACGATAAGCCGTCCCACGCCCGGAATGCCGAAGACAGCTTCCGTAACCACCAGCCCTGACACCAGCCCCGCTATCCCTATGCCGATGATAGTTACCACCGGAATGGATGCATTCTTGAACGCATGGCCAAGCAGCACCGCCTGCTCTCCCAGCCCTTTGGCGCGCGCCGTCCTAACATAGTCCTCCCGTAGCACCTCCAGCATGCTCGCCCGCGTCATCCGCGCTATCAGAGCCGCCGATATGAACCCCACCGATATTGAAGGCAGCGTTATGGATTTTATCCACGGCACGACGCCCTCAGATATCGGAATGTAACCGAACGCCGGAAACCAGTGCAGCTTGACCGCGAACACCCATATCAGGTTCGCACCCAGCCAGAAAGAAGGAATCGCAAGCCCCAGCACCGCGATCACCATCACCACGCGGTCAACCCACGTATTCGCCTTCCACGCTGCCAAAATGCCTAGAGGAATGGCGATTATTATCGAAACCAACTGCGAGAACACCGCGATGAACAGCGTCGGCTCAAGCCGCTGCGAGATGAGCGTAGTAACTTTGAACTTGTTGAATATCGACTCGCCGAGGTCACCGCGCAGAAGATCCGAAAAGTAAATTACCAACTGCTCGTAAATGGGTCTGTCCAAACCCATGTCCTTGCGTATCGCTTCCTTCTGCTCAGGCGTCGCTAGGTCTCCCGCCATCAGGGAAACGGGATCTCCGGGCGTAATGTGTATCAGCGAAAAGGTGACGATCGCTACAACTATCAGCACGGGGAACATCGCAAGAATTCGTTGAAGCGTATATCGTCCCACTGTGCCGTCCTAAAATGTTCAAGAGCGGGGGTGCCGCAATTCTGCCGCAACCCCGCTCTGCTAGTCTATCGATCTATAAGCGTCGGATGAACTATGTCCCCTCCGTCGCTACCTGTCCAGCCACAAGCCCTGCATCAGGATGCGCTTGTGCGGCACATACCCCTGCACATCCTCTTGCATCGCCACCACGAACTTGAACCAACCGTACATTATCGTCGCCGGGTCCTCCTCGAAGTAAATCCTCTGAATCTCCTCGGTGATTGCCTTTGCTTCTTCAAGTGAGGTGGAGTTCAGGAACTCGTCCCTCAGCTCGATTATGCGCTCGTTATGGTAGCCCCCGTTCCACGCCTGCCCGATGGCAGAGTCTGTGATGGGATCGAGCGGTCCGCCCCAGGTGTGGTAGAAGTGCCAGTCGCCCTCTTCCACCGTGTCTCGCGCGTTTGCCGATTCCTTGCGGGATATGACGGTCGCCCAGTCGCTGACCTGGAAATCGACCTCAGCCCCCAGCGATTCCAGAATCTCCTTCGTAATCAGCGCCGATGCGTAGAAGTCCGAGTAGTCCGTATTCGTCAGCAGCACCAATTTCCCGGAGAACCCGGTCTCGGCGACTGCTTCTTGCCACAATGCGCGCGCCTTTTCTAGGTCAACCTCGTAGTACTGCTCCGCGCCGATATCGCTGCCCCATTGTGCGCCGCACGCCCAGAGGCACGGCCCGAGGTCCCAAAGGTCGGGTCCGCCGTAAGCGGCGCTGAGGTACTTCTCAGGGTCTGTTGCCGCCTGAATGGCAAGGCGCGCCTTCGGATTCGTCAACGGCGCGTTGCGCTTATTCGTCGCAAGCTGCGGCCTCGCCCACTGCGGAATCACCACCGCCTTGATGCCTGGCGAGTTCACAATTGTGTCGTAGAAGTCGTTCGGCAGTCCCTCAGCAAAGTCAGTCTGCTTCGTCTGAAGCGCAGCCAGCTTCGTCGCCGCGTCCGGCACTTCCAGGTTGATCACGCGGTCAACATACGCTATGCGCGCGCCTGCGTCGCCATTAGGTTCGTCCGAGCGCGGGTTGTAGTTTTCATTCTTGTCCATCACAACGCGGTTTCCGGGAATCCACTCAACATACTTGAACGGTCCCGAACCGGTGTAGTCCGTCATAATGTCCGAGATTGACAGAGGTTCGACAACTTCCTTCGGCATCACATAGGTGGGCAGTGATACCCAGAAAGGAATCCACAAACCGAATGGCTTGCCCGGATTGAGCTTGAATGTAAGCTCGTCCACAGCCTCGACAGTTGGCTGTTCCGCAAGGTCCCACATCGTCCCCGGAAGGCCGGGTGTAGTCTTCCAGCGCAGGATCGACGCCGTTACATCCTCGCTCGTTACGGGGTTGCCGTCATGAAACTCCAGCCCCTCACGGAGTGAGAAAGTGTACTCGGTCGCCTCATCGTTGACCGACCACGTATCCACCATCTGTTCCTGAGCAACCCTGTCCAGATTCCAGCCGAACGGATAGTCGTACCACTGGTAAACAATCGAGTGAGTAACGAAAGATGTCTGCCGGGTGGGGTCCAGGTTCGCCACCGATGCCTGCGGCGTCCAGCGGAATATCCCGCCGAACTTAGGACCGGTGTCAGGCGCCTCTTCCATCATTGCTCTGCGAACTGGCGTCGCAATCGTTCTGCCCGTCGGTGGCGCAGGGCTGAACACCTGCGGCGCTGCAGCTGCCATTGCGGGAGCCGCGGGCGCTGGCATTGCGGGAGCCGCAGGCTGCTGTGGCGCTTGCGGGGCCTGCGGAGCCGGTGCCTGTGGCGCGACCGGAGCTGCTTGCGGCGCCTGCTGCGTGGGTGCCGGTGCCGATGAACATGCCAGTGCCAGTGCCATCAACAGCGACATTATTGAGCCGATGCCCAATAGAAGTAAAATGCGTCTCATATTTCCTCCAAATTTAGGCTCTTGCTATTCGATAAATCGTGAGCCTTCAACGTAAAAGAATATAGCACGGCAATCCTAAATGTCAAACCTACGCCCATCGTAATGTTCTGATTCCATGCATTCTCCCCGTACTGTTTGTCCCCGTTCATGGTTAGGTTTTATTGACATTTGATACACAAAGCGTTTCAGATCTGATGAGTAGTTTTATTCTGTCATTCTGAACGGAGCGCCTTAACCCTGTCATTCTGAACGGAGCGCCTTCACCCCCCGTCATCCTGAACGCAGCACATTCATCCCTGTCATTCTGAATGGGCACCCTCAGCCCCCGTCATTCTGAACGGAGCGCCTTAACCCTGTCATTCTGAACGCAGCGCAGCGGAGTGAAGAATCTAAACTCGTTGCACATACGCCATTCACAGACTTCAGACTCGTCGCTTCGCTCGCAATGACAGGGGACAATTGGCAAATTTCCACACCACCTAGCCTCATCACATCCTGGACACCTCCTGAACGCAGCGCATTTTATTCTGTAATTCGGAACGCAACGCATGTTTATTCTGTCGTTCTGAACGCAGCGCAGCGGAGAGAAGAATCTAAACTCGTTGCACATACGCCATTCACGGACTTCAGACTCGTCGCTTCTCTCGCAATGACAGGGACAAATGGGAAAAGTCCATACAACCTAGCCTCATCACATCCTGTACATCTCACACTTCAACGTAAAATCACTCTTGACAACACGAACATGTGCACCATAATAGAACATACGATTGAAATCTGTGAATTGGCAGACTGGCAGACACCTATGTGCATCCCGACCAAGCTACAACAGAATATTGTCAGCCTCACCAAGGATGGACACGCCATCGCAAAATTCCTTGTCAGCACGATGCAGGGCGAAACACCCGGCGTCAAAGTCAACCACCGCCTCGAAGCCGCAAAGCACCTAATCAAGTACGGCTTCCCCGACACCGACTGCGGCAACATTCCTCCTCACCCTCAGGAAGAGGGCGAAAGCCCCGTTCAAAGTCCCCTCTCCCCTGGGGAGAGGGCTAGGGTGAGGGGAACAGAAAACACCCCTTCCCCCTCGACGGGGGAAGGTTGGGATGGGGGTGATAATCCTACCCATCCTGTTCATCCTGTGAGTCATTTGGACATCCTCAACTACGAAACAGCCCACCTCATCCGCCACGAAACAGCCGAAGGCCACACCATCGTCAACTTCCTCGTGGACATCATGACCGGCAGGGACAGGCCATTCACTCCAAAGAAGTTCCGCATAAAGCCTGCAGACCGCATGGCAGCGGCAAGGGAACTCCTGCGCCGAGGCTTCGGAGACTTCGGCTCAAGGCGCAAACTCTCAGACACCAACGACGAAGCAGACGCCTACGACACCCTGCACACCGACCTCGCAAAGCGAATGCGCGAGTACAGCGAGCGCGGCACAGACACCATTCGCTTCCTGCTCGAATTGATGTCTGATCCCGACCCTGACAAAGAGTTCACCGTGCATCACCGTGTGTATGCAGCGCAGGAACTTCTGCGCCGTGGCTGGGACACCAACTACGACGCAGTCAAGCCTGAGCACCTGCAAGACTACTGGCAAGACAAGGAAAGCACGCGCCTCTCCGTAGGCCAGAAGAAGACCCTAGCCGGTCTCCCCACCTCCATCGACGACTACGACCAGTACGACGACACAGACTACGAAGCCATCTCCAAAGAGATGAGAGAAGAAGAAGACCACGAAGCCGCCGCTGCCCCAAAGTCCCTTCCCCCTCGACGGGAGAAGAGCCTGCCCCCAGCGAAAGCGGGGGTTAGGATGGGGGTGAATATTCCTGCACATAGCGCGTTGAATGAAGACAACTCCAGCGCCATCCGTCATTCCCGCGCAGGCGGGAATCCAGAGGGGTGGGGCGAGGGCACGAAGAGCGCAGAACCATTCGTTCCGAGCCAACCGAACGAGCCTGCCCCTGCGAAAGCGGAGGCCGAAGCCATCAGAAAGTCCAACAACACAGAAGACAAAAACCTCTACGACTACGGCTCCAACGACCACGACCCGACCGCTGACTACTACTTCGAACCCCTGAATCCCGATGACCAGGCAATCTTCGACTACCAGGTTCTCATCGAAACCGGGGGATTTTCCAAAGGCGAAGTCCCAAAAGAGCCAACAAATCCGCCACCTTCTGCCTATGCGGAATACTCCGACGCACTCAAGCGAATAAACGAAGCCGCAGCTAGGGAAGGTGTACCCGTCCTACCGAACCCGCTCGCGGGCACCCTTCGCAAGCCAACCATCCGCAGCCCCTAGCCCACCTCCCGAAGTTTCTGTAACTCATGCGGTGAGTACCAATTTCGGTTGAGAGCAGTTTTGATTCGACCGGACACGCCGGTGCAGATCAGGTGCGTCAACAGCCCGGCTCGTTATAGTTGCCGCAGCACATGCTGAGCGTCCTGATCTTGCGCCAGTTGTTCGTAGCCACGAGGATCAGAACTTTTTGCCACGGCAATCCGCTGCCGGGTATGTTCGTAAATGGCGACCACGGATGGCTTTCGTCATCTGTGCCGTTGTCATGCTTATGCTGACACATACTTATACAACACCGTGCTCCCGAAAGTATGGATGCTGAAGCAATGGAAGCCTAGCAGTCCCAAGTCTAGCCGATTCCGGTGGATGCTACCAACCCTTGCCGCTCGTGTTAAGATGTTCTGCAAACAAGGATCAATGGCTCAGACAATTCAGGTTCAGACAAGGAGAGCTTCATGGTACTCGCAGACCCATCGGTTAGGCTGACCGCAGTCAACCACCTCACCTACAACGTCATAGACAAGGTGCGCGCGACACGCTTTTGGGTGGACGTTCTCGGCGTCAAGGAGATTCCCAAGGCAGTTGACGGCGAGCACATCATCTGGCTCCAGCTCCCCAGCGGCACTATGGTGCATCTCATCGAGAACGCCGGCGGCATCTCCGAGCCGTCCCACCACGGCGCATTTGAAGTAGATGACATCGACGCAGCATACGAGATGCTCAAGGAGAAGGGCGTCAAAATAGAAAGCCCTGAGATTGGGATCCGCAACGACGGCCAGCGCGTCTTCTTCATCTCCGACACCGAAGGCAACCGCATCGAAATCTGCACCAAGTCCGGTTTCGGCGTTCTCGTCTAGCTAAATCCAGTCCCCACACTATTGAGGTGCGAGGGCTGATGTAAGGCGACGAAAAAGCCCTCCCCCATCGAGGGGGAGGGCTTTTATGGAGTGTTGGATTAAGCGAAAGTCAAAATCTTCGCCGGATTGCCCACCGTAATCGCCTCGACTACATCATCCGAGAATCCTCGCCGCCGCATCCGGGGAACGATATTCGCCAGGATGTGCCCATACCCGTGCCCCCCATAGCGCACAAGCCGGTGGTTCGTGCAGATATCCTGCGCGACGACCACTTTGTTCGCATAGCCCGCGTCTGTCACGCCCTTGATGAGATCAAGCCGTTGCGCGTCGCTCGGCATATCTAGGTCCGCCAGCGGATAGTACGACCCCTCGTTCCCGAACAGGTCCCATTCAAGGTAGCAACCTGAAGATGCGATAGTCAGCAGGCTGTCCAAGTCGAATACCGTCCTGTCCAGATGCCCCATAATCACCCGTGATATGTCCGCTCCGCCGTCTGCCAGCACCTCCAGAATCTCCGCGGGCGCATCAGGATGCCGCCCCGGATGTATGAGCACCCCGGCGCCTGTCTCCTGCTGCGCCGCCGCCGCCGCCCTAAGGGACATGCGCTCGTTATCGGTAAGCGGCCAGGTGCAACCCACCTCGCCGATGATGCCGGCCTTGATGCCGGTGCCGTCCACACCATTCCTGATGTCATCGACAATTCGCTGCGCAACCACATCCACGTTTCGCAAGTGCATGTCGTGAGGATGCACTGCGTCCACATAGAACCCCGCGCCCATCACCACATGCACGCCCGTTTCCATCGAGATCCGCTCCAACGCCTTTGCGTTGCGCCCAATGCCGATCGTTGTGGCATCAACGATCGCGCCTCCGCCCGCAGCCTTGTACAGTGCCACCTCCGCCACGGCCGCATCCAGATCCATCAGTTGCAGGTTTGCGTGGTTACTGTAGTAGTTGTACCGTACCCATCCCACATTCTCCAGCGTTATGGGGTCATCCGCCAGGTCTAGCGCCGAATCCTGCGGCGGCCTGTACATGAACGAGAAGTCGATATACAGGTGCTCATGCGTCATTGTGGGCCCCAGCTCCGATGGCTGCACAAGTCCCAACACCGTTTGAACCATACCTGTCATTTCAGTGGAAGGCATTGCGTTCCTCCTTTCGAATCGTCGTCAGAAAGAGTAACACGCGTCGCCTAGCTACTCAATCCGCTTGAACGCAGGATACGCGAAGGCAAACGCCAGTGTCAGCAGAGACAACAGTATCCCGCTTATCGTGAGTGAGTTCGCGGTGCCGATGTACTCTGCTATCGTGCCGAATGGCAGCGCTCCGATCGGCATCAGCCCGAAGGTCATCATCATGATGCTCATCACGCGCCCGCGCATCTCCGGCGTAGCCGAGAGTTGGGTCAGAGTCATGTTAAGTGACATATATATTGAGCTGACCAATCCGATAATGATCAAAAACGGCACTGCAACCGGAAATATCATCGAGTTTGCGAGTCCGACTAACGTTATGCCCCAGAACACCCCCAGACCCAGCAGTAAAATACCCCTCCTGTCGAACTTTCGCACAGCAGCAAGCCCAAGTGTTCCGATCAGCGCGCCCACTCCCATCATCGTCATCAGTATGCCGAGGTCTGACGAGTTTACATTCAGTGCCTCGCGAGCCCAGACCGGCAGCAGCGCGAACAGCGTGAATCCGAAAAGTGACGGTAGGAAAGCCATCAGGATCAGGCCGCGGAGATGTACGTCACTCCAGACATACCGCAGCCCTTCGAATATGTCCTTGCCGACGCTCTTTTTCGAGCTCCTTTCCTGGACCGAGTTCGTCTTTACCATCAGCAGCGACAACGCCGACAGCACATATATCGCTGAAATGAGATAGAACACACCAGAGGTGTCAATGAAGACTATCAGGAAGCCCGCAATTGCCGGCCCAATGATGCGTGTCAGATTCATCGCCGAATTGTTCAGCGCAACGGCGTTCATCAGCTTGGACTCTGGAACTATGTCCGAAATAATTGCCTGACGGCTCGGCATGTTGATCGCCATCATCGAACCGTTGATGACGCCGATAATCATAACCGCTCCGAACCATATCTCACCACTGGCATCCAGCATTGCAAGACCGAATGTCATGACCGCGTTCCCACTCTGACTCACAATTATCAGATTCTTCTTTGGAAATCGATCGGCTAGTGCTCCGCCTACAAGCGACACTACCGTCATTGGCGCCGCGAAGGACACCATGACCAGCACCAGTGCGAGTGGCGAGTCGTTCTCCAGCCGCAGCACGAGCCAGCCCCGCGTGATCATCTGCATATTCATCGCCATGAAGGAGATGAACGATCCAATCCATATCCAGCGAAAGTCGCGTATATGTAGCGTTTCAAATATCGGCGATGCGAGGATGGAGTCAGTGCGCCGCCGCCTTACGGCAACCGGCACCTCGGCAGTTGTGGATGAAGATTGTGCCGTTGCTGGTGGAGCCCTTAACGCTTCCTGAGCCAAGTTCTTCTATCCTTCTGCGCGCATGTATTGACACATGATCGTGGCGATGTACGAGGGGTCTGTGATGCGGTCCTTGACAACAAGGGGGTTCGCGCTATACTAGAACAAATGATTATACAATTTACAGCGCAGACAATTAGAGAAATCTGTTCGCAGTCTTCGTCCAGAGTTGCCGTTACCGTAGCACGGCAGCCCACTCACTCTAATATATGCAATATAATTCAGGTATTCTAGTGCAGTATAGAGACCTACTTCGCTCACTTACAAGCAATATTGCATGATTATTAATATCATATGAGGTAATGGCAAGGCTTGCGAACTCCAATACTACCTTTGGATGTTAGGATGAAAAAGTTTTTAACCTTTGGCGAAACAATGGGACAATACAACGCCAACTTTACTGGCGTCTATGGCGCTGAAGGCTCGTATATGCTGGATTGCGCTGGCGCTGAGTCAAATGTAGCCGTTGGCTTGCGAAAACTCTGCGGTTCGGCCATCGAAGCCGTATGGATCAGCAGGCTGGGTGACGACGAAGCAGGTCAGTTCGTACTCGACGAACTGGAGGGTCGCATATCTGTGAAGGCAAACAAATTCGCAGGGGAAAACACAGGCATTTCATACCTCAACCATCACGCGGACGGCGCCCACTACAAGACCTACTTTCGGAGAGACAGTGCCGCCAGCCGCCTCTCATTCACCGATCTCTGTCCACATTTTCAGGAAGCCGATGTACTACACGTCACTGGTATCACGCCTGCACTCAGCAGCGCCTGCCATGACACGGTAATGGAGTCTCTCGATTATGCGAGGAAGAGCGGCATACCAATTAGCTTCGATCTTAATTACCGTGAACAACTCTGGTCGCCTTCGGACGCAGCCAAAGTTTTTGAGCGGATGGCGGCATACGCCAATTTCTTTAAAATTGGTCACGACGAGGCAGAAACTATTTGGGGATGGGGATGGAGTGCGGAAGACTATGCCAGTCACTTCCAGCAAACTAACGGCGGCATAGTCGTTGTAACCCGAGGAATGGAAGGCGCAGTGGCGTTTGACGGTGTCAATCTTTTGGCGCACGACGGCTACAAAGTAGATATTGTTGATCCCGTGGGCGCGGGCGACGCATTTGTTGCCGGATTTCTCGGTACAATTCTTGAAAACACCGATCTGAGGACGTTCATCGCCATGGAACCCGAAGGGCGCATACCCCTACTCACTCACGCCCTCAGAGTCGCGAATGTATGCGGCGCACTAACCTGCACGCGCAATGGCGACACTGCCGCGATGCCCTCAATGGCTGAGGTGAACCGCTTCTTATCCAAATACGCCTGATTCAGGTTCCAGCTCAGACTCGCAGCGAGTCGGACCACAGCCTTGAAGATTTGCTAGTTGATTGTAATACCCGTTAGCTAACCAATTGACTTAGCGTTTGCGGCAGAGCCTCTTCCGCACGTGCCATCACCTCTTCTTCGTTCAGGCTGCCCATCGGATGACCTATGACTGCGTACTCGTATCCTGGCATAGCCAGCAAGTTAGTCATTGCTCGCGCTTGAGTATTGAATGGCTTTGTGACTAGGACTGAACAAGGAATGCCGAGCCTCTCCAGAGCGGCTGCGTCCTGCATACAGCAGGATGTGCAACTCCCTCACTCTGCTGTCGCAGCAATAACAACATCGCACTGCTCGGCCATCTCTGCAATCATCTCAGCAGGCGCTGGAATGCGGTGCGATCTCTTATTTGCCTCCACAACATTCTTGACTGCATACTGCTTCTTAACTAGGTTCGCAACGTCGCGCAGCAGCAATTCAGAATTCGGCTTGTTATTAGACAGCAGTCCGACTACCAGTCCGTCAAGGGTGCGCGGGCGCTGTGCTATGCCGGTGTTCTCGTGCATGCTCCCGCCGCGCGGATCAAGTGTAATCAGTTCGTTCTCTTGAGTCATAGCATTCACCTCTAAGTCTGAATCTGCTTCTTGAAATCCGCTATGTGCGGATTTCCTTGGTAATTGAAATCACATCTCCCCACGCACCGATCAGCATTGCAAAGGGTCCCGCATCGCCCCCCGCTCCCACAACCGTTATCTCTTCCGTACTTGCTACCACGGGAATCCGCCTATCCAAGTCGTGCCCGGTGTACAGAGTGATGCGTCGGTGCATTTCGTTCAGTTCACGCCCCGTTCTTGTACCCCGTTCCAGCATGAATTCCTTGATTCGCTGTTTCGTCCACCCCGCAGTGCGTATGTAATTCATCAGCTCGGGGCTAAGTGCAAGCACAAATTCGGAGTGACGTTCTCCCAGTACGATTGATGCGTCAGCCGCAATGCTTAGAAAGTCTTCCGGCGCGCTCTCATTCTGAGTGTTCACTTGCACAGGCGAGTTCGCTGCGAACACTGTAACAGTGCTATCGGAC
Source organism: Dehalococcoidia bacterium (assembly GCA_965225795.1). Lineage (GTDB taxonomy): Bacteria > Chloroflexota > Dehalococcoidia > Lucifugimonadales > JADFKI01 > Bin90. Next base: position 575,759 of record OZ245324.1, read on the forward strand.
TCTTTGAACCCCTTCTCTACTCGCAAAGGCTCCCAAGGTATGACGTCGTCGTTCTCCGCGAAGCAGAACGAATACTTGCCCGGATGCCCGAAGGTGCTCTTATCCATCCCGTGCGGCACAGAACCGTACACATTTATCTTGATAAGCCCCATCGCGCGCCCGATGGTTGCGTTCGCGCGGAAACCATGCCCCATTGCCACCGTGCTTGAGTTGATGCCAATCTGCTTGGCAATGTCGCCGCTGACAATAACCAGTACGCTCACTCCGTTGGTCGATGTGCTGTTGGCATGAAAATTGAACGCACGCTCCGACACCGCCTGCACTGCCGCCACGATTACCGGCATGTATTCCGGCTTGCACCCTGCCAAAACCGCGTTGATTGCGACTTTCTCAGCGGTGAACTCAACGCCGCGCACGCACTCTTCCGCAATGATGTCTGAAGGCGCAAGCCCGGCGTAGTCGAGCATCGCCTGCACCATGGATTCCGTCGGTGGCACGACAGGCAACCCGTCGCCCATCCCATCAGACATGTAATAGTCTTGAGCGTCTTCATAGCTCGAGTGACGGACCCTTGATGAAGTAAGGCCGTTCATTTGAATTCCAATCCTCTTCTCTTATGCTAGGCTAACTGCAACGCCGATTTGTTCCTTTATGAAGTCGCCCATGCGATCTACTGCCTGCTGACCTTCCGGCAGAAATGGCGCGAACCACGGCCAGACATGTACCATGTCGTCCCAGACCTCCAGCGTGCTGTCCACCCCTGCGGCTTCCGCCTTTTCGTGTAGTCTCACGGCGTCGTCCATCAATACTTCAGCTGTGCCTACGATGATGAGCAGAGGCGGCAACCCTGCTAGGTCTGCATAGAGCGGTGCAGCCAGCGGATCTCGAGTATCCTCCCCGCCGAGGAATTTTTCCGCCATTTCCAGCAGCCCTTGCTGTGAAACCATTGGGTCTATGCCGGCCTTGGAAGTCATGGAATCGCCGATGCCCTCCATATCGACCCACGGCGATACGCAGACACCTGCTGCAGGAATCGGGTCGCCCGCGTCTCGCGCCGAAAGGAGAGTTGCGACCGCAAGTCCGCCGCCCGCTGAATCTCCTGCAACCACTATTGATGAGGAATCAATGTCATTGTTCAGCAGCCAGCGGTAAGTCGCATGCGCGTCCTCAACTTGGGCAGGATGCTTGTGTTCGGGCGCAAGTCTGTAATCTACAGTGAGCACGCGGCAACCACTCGCCCGAGACAGGTTCGCAGCCATGCCTCTGTGGCTTTTCACGGAGCCTGTTACATATCCGCCCCCGTGCAGGTAAAGGATTGCGCCGTTGCCCGCACCTTCCGCTAATACCCACTCTGCTGGCACGCCGTCCGCATTGACTGCTTCTGTGGTGACTCCATCAAGATTCTGAAACCTTGCACCCATCAGCTCGCTTCCAGCGCGCCTCTCTTCTAATGTCGGCGTTCTTTCAGCGTTCGCGATCGCACGTTCCGCGAACATTTCCAGTAGGTCCTGCAACTCTGCGCTTGCCATCTGATGCTCCTTTTCCGTCCAAGGTGGGTCTCACATTTGTGTGTGGAGGTATCGGCGATTTTCACGATTATATCGCCACAGACGCCAAGTGCCAAGTTGCTCCGCGGAATCCTATACCACTTGTGGGAATATGATATGATTGGCACGCTTCCCGCAGTTCAGATTCGCCTCTACGCCAAAACGGGGGACAGCAGAATGGCTCGCCGCAACTTCTCTATGATTGAGTATTTCAATCGCCGTGCCAAGAACTGGACGCCGCGGCTTGCATTTCGAGGCGAGACAAAGGCAGACTGGGAAGCTTGGCGTGGTACTGCACTGGCAAAATTGATAGATGTTCTAGGGGAATTCCCCGAAACAGTTGACCCTGCACCCGAAGTCGTCTATTCGGTTGAAGACAACGGACTTGTGCGCGAGCGTGTTGTTTTTGATTCGGAAGAGTACATGTCGGTGCCATGCGTAATCCTCAAACCTGCTGATATGCCCAACGACGGAAGTTCACCGGCGATCCTGTGCAGCCACGGGCACGGTCCTTTCGGCAAGGAGCCTGTTGCAGGCAACGCCTCATCCGAGGCAATGCGGGCTAATATGGCAAGGCACAACTACAATTACGCTGAGCAGATGGCTCGCAGGGGTTTCCTGACGATAAGCCCGGACCTTAGGTGCTTCGGTGAACGTTCCGATGGGCCGGACCCATATCCGGGCCGCGACCGGTGCAATGTTCATTTCGTACGTGGCGCGGTTATGGGAATATATACTCTCACACTGAACATCTGGGACATGATGCGCTGCATAGACTACCTGCAAAACCGACCTGAAGTTGATCCTGAGAGAATCGGGATGATGGGGTTGTCGCAGGGTGGAACTATGACCACCTTCACTGCGGCAATCGAGCCTAGAATCAAAGCCGCCGACATCATCGGATATCTCAACCCCTGGGCCGAATTCGGCATTCAGAATGCCAATTTCTGCGGCTCCCAAATTGTGCCTGAAGTGTACCGATACCTGGACACTCACGACATCGCCGGGCTGGTAGCACCTCGTCCTCTGCTTGTTGAGATGGGTGTACACGACACCACATTTCCCATCGAGGACATGCTTAGCGGATATGAAGGAGTAAAGCGAATTTACGCCGCCGCTGAAGCGTCCGCACATCTATGGGCGGATGTTCATCCGGGAGAGCACGCCTTCGCGGCAAACAAAGCGTTCGATTTCTTCGAGCGGTACTTGTGACAGAAGAATCCCAACACCTGATCTCTGCTACACCAACGATTACTGCAACAAGCCACATGACACGCAGGTTCTGGAGGAATGATAATGGACTTGGAACTCAGCGGTAAGAAGGCACTCATAACCGGCGGCAGTCGCGGTATCGGTAAGGCGATAGCCCTGGAACTTGCCAGAGAGGGCGTTGATATTGCCATAGCAGCCCGCGACTTGGACGCTCTCGACGAAGCAGCTCGCGATATAGCGCCCGCAATGGGACAGGAAAGGGTCAACTCGACTGCTTTCGGTTCGGGATTTCGCGCGCGCCGGTACAATTTGTCAGGCGTTGGTAGGAAGTTGGTCGCGGTTCGCGCAGACACAACCAAGGACGATGAAGTGCAGACTCTTGTTGACATCGCGGCAGACGAACTTGGTGGCATAGACATTCTGGTGAACAACGCCGCCGCACCAGGCGGTTTGGTCGGAGGTGGTCTGGCTCACGCGAACACGGATGACCTGTTGGCGGACATCAATACCAAAGTCGTGGGGTATTTGCGCTGCTCGAAGGCTGCTGCGCCGCACATGCAGCGCAACGGCTGGGGGCGAATTATTATCATTGGTGGGCTGGCTGCGCGAAACTCTGGCACTTACAGCGGTCTGCGTAATCTTTCCCTGGTCCATATGACAAAAACCATGTCATCAGAACTAGGTCAATACGGGATTACAGTCAACACCATCCATCCGGGCACCACTATCACCGAACGCTCCGGCCCAATGTATGAGGCTCAGGCGCAGCAACAAGGCGTCACGCGCGAGGAAATTGAAGCGCAGGTGGCATCGGGGATCGCGGTCGGGCGTATTATTGACGCATCCGAAGTCGCATATGTCGTGGCATTTATAGCATCGCCCAAGGCTGGCTCAATCACCGGCGAGGCAATCGCCACCGGTGGCGGTGTAGGCAGTGCAGTTCACCAATAAGGCACCTGTTAGGCGCCTGCGAGCGCTCAGATCAAGAGCTTCGACTGCCCTTTTGTTGGCAGCGATCACCAATGCCTTGTATAATGAAAGGTGGCGCGGCGAGTTCTCGCTTCGTCACTCAAAAGTTAGCAGGGCTGAAATCGTAAGATTCTTCTAACCGTCTTATGGATTCAGCTATACCAAGTAAGAGGTGTTGTAGATGGCAAAGCAATTCCGAAACCGGGAAGAAGCGTGGGGCCAACTCATGGATGGCATAGACACGCTGGCAAAGGCTGTAGGCGCTACACTGGGTCCGAGCGGACGCAATGTTGTGCTGGACAAAGAGTTTGGACCGCCGCAGATCTGCAGCGACGGCGTTACGATCGCCAAGGAAATTGAGCTTGCAGAGCCGTTCGAGAATATGGGAGCCCAGCTCGTAAAAGTGGCGGCAAGCAGGACCAACGATGTAGTCGGCGATGGGACTACCACATCAACCATACTTGCACAGAGCATCATTCAACAGGGTTTTAAGAATATGGCAGCCGGCGCGAATCCGATGGCGCTGAAGAAGGGCATCGAGCTTGCAGTCGACGCCATGAAGGACGAGATTATCGCTATGTCAGTCCCCGTTGCCGGGCGCGAACAGGTTGCCCAGATTGCCGTTCTCGCCGCTCACGAGGACGAAATGGGCAATCTGATAGCCGACGTTTTGGAAAAGGTTGGCGCGCAGGGCACCATCACCGTTGAGGAGTCCAGAACTCTTGGCTATGAGACGGAATATGTTGAAGGTATGGAAATCGACCGTGGCTACCTCTCGCCCTACTTCGTGACCGATCAGGCGAAGATGGTTACGGAGATTGATGACCCATACATCCTTCTAACATCCGAGAAGATTTCATCGATTTCAGATGTCCTTCCCCTGCTTGAGCAGCTTAACGCGGTGAGCCGAAACATAGTCATCATCGCAGAAGATGTCGAAGGCGAAGCGCTAGCGACTTTGGTTGTTAACAAACTGCGAGGCAATCTTAATGTTCTTGCAGTAAAGGCGCCGGGCTTCGGCGAGCGCCGCAAGGCAATCCTCGATGATATGGCAGTCCTATTCGGTGCCAATGTCATCAGTACCGACATCGGTCGCAATCTCGACTCAGCCACTTTGGAAGACTTAGGTCGCTGTCGCAGGGTGATTGCTACTAAAGATGACACCGCATTCGTTGAGGGTAACGGCAACCCACAGGACATCGAAGCTCGCATACACCAGATTCGCCAGCAGGCGGAGGATACGGCATCTGACTATGACCGCGAGAAGCTGGAAGAGCGTGCTGCCAAGTTGGCTGGCGGTGTTGCTATTTTGAAAGTTGGTGCAGCGACCGAGATTGAGCTTCGCGAAAAACGCGACCGGCTCGAGGACGCACTCGCAGCGACGCGCGCCGCCATGGAAGAGGGAATTGTGCCTGGCGGCGGGACGACTCTCCTGCGCGCAGCACAGGCGACCCGGGCGGCGATTCAATGCACAGGCGACGAGCGCACAGGCGCCGAAGTAACATTCTCCGCCGCAGATGCTCCTCTCACGTTGATTTCAGACAATGCAGGCTACAGCGGAGTTGTCGTGCTTGACGCCGTCCGCAGCGGAGAAGGAGACTATGGATTTGACGCCGAAAAAGGCGAATTCGGCAGCATGTTCGAGATGGGCATAGTTGATCCTACCAAGGTCGTCAGGTCTGCGCTTGAGAATGCAGCAAGTGTTGCCGGCATGATTCTCACAAGCGAAGCGCTTATCACGGAGCTGAATCCGCCAAAGCTCCCCGCTCCTTACGACGATTAGACTAATAAAGCAGTAGAGCAATGTCAGGGGCAGGTCTTGGGTCTGCCCCTTTCGTTCGCATCAATTAATTTTGTTATAATTCCTATTAAATACGCCTACGGATAGATGCCGACCGAACTGTTGCGGTCGGCGTGAGTATTTTGGAGGCATCACTCTATGGCAACTGCCGAGCGGACAAATCAGACCACTTCCGGTGCAACCTCTGCTGACGTAAGCATTGAGGTCAATGGTGTCTCGAAATTCTTTGGCGAACTTGCGGCAGTGAACGATCTGACCTTTAGCGTCAAGAAGGGCGAAGTTGTCGGATTCCTTGGGCCCAACGGTTCCGGCAAGACGACCACAATGAGAATGCTCACATCCTTTTACACCCCTGATGTGGGAGGGATCAACATAGACGGCCTCGACACGAAGGAGCACGATATCGCCACGCGGGAGCGCATCGGATACCTGCCGGAGAACAATCCTGTCTATGCCGACCTCCTCGTGAGTGAGTATCTTGACTTCGTCGCTGACCTGCGTGGCTTGACTAAGTCCGGAAGACGCGAAGACATCGCTCAGACTGTGGAAGAGACGGGACTGCAGGATGTCTATTCGCGCCCCATCGGACAGCTTTCTAAGGGATATAAGCAGCGGGTTGGCTTGGCGCAGGCAATTGTTCATCGCCCGTCAATACTCATTTTGGACGAGCCCACAGAGGGGTTGGATCCAAACCAGCGACTAACCATTCGAGACCTCATTCGTTCTCTAGGACAGGAGAGAACGGTTATGCTCAGTACCCACGTAATGCAAGAGGTTGAGAATACCTGCGAGCGCATTTTGTTGATAAGCCGCGGCAAGCTAGTCGCCGACAGCCCAGTGAAGGACCTATTGCAGCGAGCGCAAGGAATTCGCACCGTACACATCGAGCTTAAAGGCAACGAAGTGGAAAAGTCTCTTGCGGCGCTGCCAGGCGTTGGCGAAATCGAGCGCGAAGATTCCTTTGACGGCAGAAAGCGATACGTGATCACTTCCGACGGCGACAATGCCGACTTGCGCCCCGAGATATTCCGCCTTGCGACAAAGCGAGACTGGGTGCTCTGGGAATTGAGGGAAGATCGAGCGCGAATGGAGGATGTGTTTTATTCGCTAACTTCGCCTGGTCATCAACCTGAAAGCTCGGAGGGTGAAGACTAGCAAATGCGATCGTTTCGCGCGCTAATCCGCAAAGACCTTAAGGGCTACTTCGACCAGCCTACGGGTTACATCCTCATAGTCGTCTTCCTGGCGTTGTTGTCGTGGTCCTTCTTCCGATCGGCATTCCTAACTTCAGAGGCGTCATTGCGCCCTCTGTTTACAGTGGATTTCGCGGTGGAGAGCCCGTCCATACCTTGGCTCCTCGCGCTTCTGGTTCCTGCCGCCACAATGCGACTTCTCGCCGAAGAGCAGCGCGATGGCACGCTTGAAATCCTTCTTACGCAGCCCATACGAGGCTGGGTGATCCTGCTAGCCAAGTTCACGGCAGGGCTTGTCTTCGTCACAATCGCCATCGTCTCAACGGTCGGCATACCTATTTCGCTGATGACTGCTGGTAGTCTCGACTGGGGGGCAATCGCCGCTCAGTACATCGGCAGCGTGTTTCTCGCGGCCTCTCTGGTCTCGATCGGACTGTTCACTTCAAGCCTGACACGCAATCAGATAGTCGCCTTCATTTTGGGCCTTTTCCTGACTCTCGTATTAATGCTTCTCGGGTTGGATGCGGTGAGCGTAACACTTCCTGGGCAGTTCGCTGCACTGTTGCAGTCATTGAGCCCTGTAACACACTTTTCAAGCATCGCTCGCGGCGTTATCGATCTGCGTGACGTTTTATACTTCGTTGCCCTTGTATCGACATTTCTAAGTGCAACGTTCCTGAGCGTGCGCGGAAGGACACTGAGCCACCGTACGATTCAGTATCGCAACCTTCAGCTCGGTACGGCCGCCCTCATCGTGTTGAGCCTCCTCATAGGGTGGTTCGGGACATCGGTAAAGGGCCGGCTAGATTTGACCGCAGACAAAGTGTTCACTCTTAGTGACGGTACAGAACAAATTCTGTCCGGCCTTGATGATCTGCTTACTATTGAACTCTACGAGTCAAAGGAACCGCCCGTGCAAGTTGATCTTGTGGCTCGCGATATCAACGATTTCCTCGAAGACCTTGCCGGAAGCTCTAGAGGACAGGTGAAGGTTGTGCGAAGGTTCCTGGACTTTCAGGCGCTGGACGAAGCGCAGAGAGCGCTTGAAAGGGCTCAGGATGCCATACTAAGTGCTGAAGACGAGGCGACCGCGCGCAGTGCGGAAGCGGCCTTGAATGACGCCACAAATGCTTACAGAGAGGCTCAGGACACTGCGCGAAAGGCGCAGTTAGCCGGTATTGAACCACAGCAGTTCAATGTACAGACGCCCAACGGGTTGGAAATCAAGAACGGGTTCCTAGGCCTGACGATGACTTACACTGACAGGCGTGAAGTCATTCCGTTTGTTCGCTCGCTCGACGGTTTTGAGTATCGTGTGGCAACACTGGCATACAACATGATCCAGCAGGATGTAGAGCGCAAGACTATCGCATTTCTGACCGGACACGGTGAGAAGCTGCTTCAAGAAAACTTCAATGAGCTGGGAAGGCTTCTTTCTCAGCAATACAATATCGTGGAACTGTCGTCTAGCGATGAAATGCCCTTAGATCTCACTGGCATCGATGTTTTGGTGGTTGCCGGACCTACGCAGCGAATGACGACGCAAGAGTATGAGGCTTTAAGCAACTTTTTGCTGAACGGTGGCAAAATGATGGCACTTGTGGACCCGGTTTTCATAGATCCACAGCAGATGGCAGCATTTCCCAATCAGTTTCATTTCGGCGATTTCTTAGAGCCTTATGGCATCTTGGTAGAGGATAACCTCGTATTTGACTTAAGGTCCAACGAGACGATTACCCTTGGAAGTGTGAGGCTGCCTTATCCGTATTGGCCTCGCGTGCCCACTGTTGATCGCAAAGTAGCGGGCGACGTGGAGTCGGTGCTTATGCCTTGGTCAAGCTCGCTCGGCATTACCGATTCCCAAGTCGGTAGTGTCGAAGTGATACCTTTGATGCGTACTTCGCAGTTTGCCTCAGTTGACTACTCGTATGGAGATGTCACGCCGGACTCACCCCAACTGGATGTGACCGACCGCCAACTCTTTGAGAGCGACATCGGTGTCGCTATTGAGGCAAGCGAGATTCAGTCGAATGGTGGCAGCGTAGAACCCTTCAGAATTGTTGCTGTGGGAGACTCCGACTGGCTGACAGACCCATTCGTCAGCCAGGCGCAAGAGAATCTTGCTTTGGGGCTAAATCTAATTGACTGGCTGGCACAGGAAGAAAACCTAGCGGAAATCCGGTCGAAGGTAATTACTACCCGCAAACTTACATTCAGCTCGCCCTCCCATCGTAATCTTGTTCAGTTGGCGAACGTTGCGGGAATCCCGATCATTTTCATTGTACTCGGCATAATTCGTTATGTGACAAGACGCAGCAAAGGACTGAGGACATACGCACGTGGGGAGTAAACAGGTCGGATATGTGCTCATTGCTCTAATCGTAATCGGCGTCGCCGGACTGGTGTTACGCCTGATTGCTGCTGGGTCAAGTGAATTGACCCTTGAGGGCATTCTGCCAGTTTCGCCCGATGTTATTGATCGCGTTACGATTACCACCCCGGTCGGAAGCGAGGCGAGGCTCGAGAAGATTAACGACATCTGGCAGATTGAGCGTGAAGACGCCTTTGTCCCGAAATTGAACCAGCTTTGGACTGCGTCAACTGACATTGACGGCGCTCAACTGATCGCTAGGAACCCGGCCAATCATGACCGAATGGGTGTTCAGGAAGGACAGGGGATCAACGTCGCATTCTGGCTTGGCGAATTCAAGCAGGAAGAGTTTATAGTGGGTAAGTGGACCCAGGATGTACGCTTGTGCTACCTTCGTAAACCTGCTCGTGACGAAGTTTACGCAATACCCTGTCCGTTCGGCAATATCTTTGACTCGAACGCTGACGGGTGGCGCGACCCGATTATCGCGAGCATTCCCCGCGATGCCATTGAATCGATTGAGTTTGAATATCCTGAGCAAGAATTCGTTTTGCGTCGTGTGGAGAGGGGCTGGGTTGCGGAAACTGCCGACATATCAGAACCCGCGAATGTGTTTGCCGTCGATGCAGTCCTCGGTACACTTGAAGGATTTATCGCCGGCGGATTCGCTCCGGAGAGCGAGACGGAAGGATTGGACTTCATCGGACCTGGCGGCATCTCGATCAGGATAATAACCACAGAAGACTCGGGCTTCCTGACAACGCGCGTCAGACTGCTGCCTAGGGATGAAATCTCCCTTTACGCCACGACGCCGAGGCGACCCAATGTGTTCCTTGTTGATGCCCCCACGGCAGGCAGATTACTACTTTCGCTTGAAGACTTCACTTCTGCACCGAACTAGTTCGCTGCAACCTGCCTTCAAGCAGCGCGGCTTGCATCAAAAACTTGTAGCAGACTATTACCAGTGTTATCATAAATCTTGTCCACGCTCCGCAGTAGCTCAGTGGTAGAGCAATCGGCTGTTAACCGATCGGCCGTAGGTTCGAATCCTACCTGCGGAGCCAGATTCCTCAGCAAGATCCCGCACTGGGAGTAAGCTCGCTATTCCCCTTCGAAGTCGCATAAACAGCCCTGAGATTGTAACCAGCGCATCGCGCTTGAAGGCAATTGTGACTTCGGCAATGAAACATCCTCGTGTTGCTTTGGACCTTGAGTCCAACGGTTTCCATCGTTACCCGGAGCGCGTATGTCTCATACAGCTAGTCGTGGCAGACGAGATCTACCTCATGGACCCACTTGCTATTGAAGACATGGCTCCCTTGGGTGTCCTGCTAAGCGCCCCTTCCGTTGTGAAGATCTTCCATTCTGCGGACTATGACATTAGAAGCCTTGACCGCGACTGGGGTTTCCGGGTTTCACCGCTGTTTGATACCAGTATCGGCGCAGCATTCATAGGGCATACTAGGCTCGGGTTAGCAGCACTCATAAAAGATTGGTTCGATGTCGAAATTCCGAAAACGAAGAGGCTTCAACGCGCAGATTGGACTGTTCGACCGCTTTCTGCCGAACTGCGGGAATATGCGGCGACAGATGTCATTTACCTAGCCCGTCTCGCCGAGCTATTGAACGACAGGCTTAGCGTGCTTGGAAGAACCGAATGGGTTAGGGAGGAATGCGAACGGCTTACTGATGTCAGGTATGCAGCACCTGATTGCAAATCCTCTTTTCTTTCGGTGAAAGGCAGTCGAAAGTTGAATGGGCAGGGTCTAGCTGTCCTGCGCGCGCTCTATTTCTTCCGCGATAGGGAAGCGTTGAGACGCGACTGCCCTCCCTTCAAAGTGTTCTCCAACACTGCAATGCTGGCTCTTTCTGAAAGCCCGAAAGCCGACCTGTCCACTGTGAAGGGACTCGGACGGTACTCATACGGCAGGGGAGCGACGGGCGTCCACGAATCTCTCCTGGAGGGGATGGATGCTGATCCTGTCATACGCCCTAGTGCCAATGTGGGTGAGCGCCCTCGGGTCAAAGCAGAAGAGCGAAGCGCCATTCGCAAGAGACTGCAATTGCTAAAGCAGTGGAGGCTTGAACACGCGCGCCATCTGGATTTGGACGCGGGACTCTTGTGGCCGGCAGCTAGCCTGGAACGCCTGTCGGCAAACCCTTCGATATTGGAGGATGAATTCGAGAGTCGTGAAGTGAGGCGATGGCAACGTGGGGAGTTTGCCGCTTCACTGTCTGCGTTTCTGTCGCGCTGTAATAACCTGCCGGAATAGCGTAGCATGGGATTCTACCCAGATTTCGCTTTAGCACTGTACTTCTGAATCCACTCCTTGATTTCCCCAAGGCGGTGTTTATAATCCGTGATTATTATCTGGTGTCTGATATAGTTACGGAATTGCAATTATTTGATATCTTATAAACTTCCGATATCTGCTTGGATTTTATGAAGCGCCTGAACTACATACATCTCGCCGCTTTCGTTGTTGTGGCAACGTACTTCATTGCGGCGTGTTCGAATGATGCGCCTACGCCCGAGGTTCTCCCATCTCCTAGTAGCTCCGTTGCAGGTGAAAAATCTCTAATTCACACTCCGACTCCCTTAATTGGGGAACAATATGCAGCGGCCGATGTGACTCCATCAGAGCAATCTGATTGCAGTGTGGGATTAGTACTCAGGCTGCATGAGAGTTGCACATATCCCGGCACTTCCGACGAGTTCTGGATCGACGCTTCTGGGTTCGGGCATTTTCTTTTCCTTACGGCAAGTGCATCAATCAATGCGCAGAACGCGAATATCAACAATCATCCGTATGACTTCGCCGCAAGAAAGCAAAACGACGGCACCTGGATAATTGAAGTGGCGAGTGTCCCATCCGACTCTGTGAAAGTGTCGGACATTATCGTCGCTGTCCAGAATGCGCCGACACCAGTGGATACGCCTTCCGAAGCTAAATCCCAAATAACTTTGGCAACTCCGGAGCCGGCCGTCATTTTAGCCACACCCGCCCCAACGCAGGCGCCCTTAGTTCTTATGCGGCCAAAACCGCCTATAAATGCGTCTGTTGTTACTCCCATCGCAACTCCAGAGGCCACACATTCGTCTCCTACTTCTGTTCCCACGGTTGTTCCCACAGCCATGCAGGCAATTGTGCCTTCGCCAACGCCAACGGTCAGAAGTACCATTGCAGCCCGTCCTCCAATTGTCTCAACATCAGTTTCTACACCATTGTCTGTTATGGCGATACCGGGTATGAACAATCCACCTCGAGTCGCAATTGGCGTTGGGGATCAAATCGTTCCGGTGCGTGAAACCCTTGTGATGGATGTTTCAAGTGCCTTCACGGATCCAGATGGTGAAAAAGTCGAACGGTATAGTGTCATCCTCAGCAACACTACAGTTGCTCACGGAAGAGTTAATTCGGTTACAGGAGAACTGGAGCTCACGGGTCAAAAGGTAGGTTCGTCTTGGGTTACACTCAGGGCTTGCGACGCCTTAACCTGTACTAGATTGGGTGACTTAATCTTCACCCTGACTGTCGCTCCGCCGCCAAACCGTCCGCCTCAGGCGGTAAGGATCATCGGAGAACGGTCAGTGAGCGTAGGCGAAACGATTTCCGTTGCTGTTTCTCCTGCATTCTGGGATTTAGAGGACGATCACATTGTCAGCTACGATTTCAGCCTTGATGACCCAGCATTGGCGACTGGAACTGTGGACGTATCGAGAGGTAGCATTTTATTTCAGGGTACACAGGTCGGCACGACTTCAGTGTCAGTTAGTGCATGTGATAGTGAAGGATGCAGTGGCAATGATCTGGGTCTGCAATTCGCACTCACTGTCTTGCCGCCGCCTAACCGTCCACCTGAAGTCATTGGCGATATTCCTGACCAAGCAATTCATAAAGGTGAGACTATCGCTCTGGATATTTCTTCCTTGTTCAGCGACCCTGATGGAGACCTAATTCAAGATTACGGGTTTTTGCAAACAGATAGGAGCGTGGCCGCCGGCGCTATCGAGTCAACGACCGGCAGAATGACGCTTAGGGGCGCAAAAGAGGGTACAACTCTTGTTGGCGTAAACGCGAGCGACGGCAGACTTACCAGCATGGGCACGAATGTCACATTCCGAGTGACTGTTACCGAACCGCCAAGAAATCCCCCTCAAGTGGTAAGTGCGATTTCCGACCAAATTGTGGACCTTGACGACTCACTCGATGTGTTTGTCGCGGACGCATTCAATTCACCAAGCCCATATCGCATAATACGATACGATTTTCTCCTAAGAGATCCAGAAGTGGGAGCTGAAAGCGAAATTTCCAGGGATGGAATACTGACGCTGTCTGGCTCTGAGGAGGGCAAGAGTTGGGTTTCTGTGAGGGCCTGTAGTTACCTGGGCTGCAGTAACTTTGCCGACCTATCCTTTGTTCTAATTGTCACCGACTCAGACAAAGAGCCTAATCACATTCCTGAGGTTGTGGGTGCGCTTCTCGACCGCAGCGTGAGCGTCGGGCAAACGGTCACAATGGATGTGTCCAAGGCGTTTGATGACCCGGATGACGAACCAATAGTGGATTACAAATATAAACTTAGCAATCCTTACATGGCGATTGGAAGCAGCATCACTGATACAGGCATATTAACATTGCGAGGCACGAACATGGGTACGACTACAGTTTCCATAAGTGCCTGCGACGATGAAAATGAGTGTAGTGACCCAGACGATATGAACTTCACCTTGACAGTCGAAGCTGCCCTGAGCCGGAATCAAGGGACTGCAGAAAGTGAGACGAACCCAAGGCCGCTGGCCGTCAACTGAAGTGCTCTGCCTGTCTTATCCGGGTCCCGCGCAATCATTACAGAATGTTTGACGAAAGCCAACGCTCTACATCTTTGGTTGGCATATTCTTTCTCCGTGCGTAGTCCTCCACTTGATCGCGGCCTATACGTCCTACACCGAAATAGAGAGAGCCCGGATGTGCGAAATACAGACCCGCGGTGGATGCGGTGGGCCATATTGCGAAGTTCTCTGTGAGCTTCACGCCAATTGTGCGCTCGGCATCCAGTAGGCCCCAGAGCGTTGCGTTCTCTGTGTGGTCGGGGCATGCGGGATAGCCGAAAGCGGGGCGTATTCCCTGGTACTCCTCTTTCAGAAGGCGCTCGCTATTCAGATCCTCGTCAGGGGCATATGCCCAGAACTCCTTGCGAACCCGTTCGTGCAGGCGTTCACTAAATGCCTCTGCTAGCCGATCAGCAAGGGCCCTTGACAGTATCGCGTTATAGTCGTCATTCTCGGATTCAAGCGCAGTGGCATACGCGTCACCTCCTATGCCAGCCGTTACGACAAAAGCTCCGATGTAGTCGGCAACTCCCGATTCCTTGGTTGCTATGAAGTCTGCAAGGCAAAAGTCCTGCTGAGGGAGATTCGCGCGCTGACGTGACTTGTCCCATTGCTGACGAAGGAAATGCAAGGTCGCCTTTACCTGATTACGGCTGTCATCAGTGTATATCTCCACATCATCGCCAACCGAGTTTGCCGGGAAAAAGCCGATGGTTGCCTTTGCCGTAAGTGCCTTCTCGTCGATCATCTTGCGGAGCAGGTGCTGCGCGTCACTGAACAGTCGCTTTGCCTCTTCGCCATAAGTCGGGCTGTTGAGAATGGCCGGAAATGCGCCACGAAGTTCCCATGCACCAAAGAATGGCGTCCAACTGATGTATTCGACGAGTTCATCTAACGGGTAGTCGTCAAACACCTTTACATCGATGAATGACGGAGATTGACCGACAGCCGAAGCCCAATCGAAGTTCATTCGGCGTAGTCGTGCCTCATTGAGAGGGAGCAGTTGCGACTGCGCATTGCGTGAAGCTCGGTCTGCACGAATCCTGTCATAGCGGTCGTGAGTTTGCGCGATAAGCTGGCGGCGCGTATGCTCATCCACCAACTCATTCATTGTTGTGACTGATCGAGATGCGTCCCGTACATGTATTACGCCGTGCGGGTATTCGGGGGCAATCCTCACAGCGGTGTGCGCCGCGGATGTTGCTGCGCCGCCGATGAGGAGTGGAATGTCAAAGCCTTGTCTATTCATCTCACGCGCCACGGTCGTCATCTCGTCGAGAGAAGGTGTTATCAGACCACTCAGGCCGATGACATCCGCATTCACATCTCGCGCGGCGTTCAGAATGTTCTGAAAGGGAGTCATCACGCCTAGGTCTATCACCTCGTAATTGTTGCAGCCCAGTACAACACCCACTATATTCTTGCCAATGTCATGGACGTCGCCCTTGACCGTCGCTATAACAAGTTTGCCGTTTGAGCGCTGCGTGTCCCCCTCCTGGTGCTCGGCATCGATGTGGGGAACCAACACAGCCACAGCCTTTTTCATCACCCGCGCGCTCTTGACGACCTGCGGCAAGAACATGCGGCCAGAGCCGAACAGGTCTCCAACGGTGTTCATCCCATCCATCAGGGGGCCTTCAATGACGTGAAGAGCGCGTTCCGATTGCAGGCGAGCCTCTTCCGCATCGGCTTCGATATAGGAATCTATTCCGTTCACCAAAGCATGGCGAATGCGCTCACCGACTGATAACGCTCTCCATGCTTCCTCGCTTTGCTCGGAGTTCTTAGACGAATCTATGCTGCTTCTGTCACTTACGTCCCTTGCAAGTTCCAGCAACCGCTCCGTCGCATCATCACGCCTGTCGAGAATTAAATCCTCTGAGGCACGTCGCAAACCTGGAGAAATCTCCTCGTAGACTTCCAGTTGACCTGCGTTGACTATGCCCATGTCCATGCCGGCTTGCACCGCGTGGTAGAGAAATACCGAATGCAGCGCCTCCCTTACTGGATCGTTTCCCCTGAATGAGAAAGACACATTGCTGACGCCGCCACTTACATGACACTGCGGGAAGCGGAGCTTCAACTCTCTTGCGGTTTCAATGAATGCGACAGCATATCGATTGTGTTCTTCAATGCCAGTTCCCACCGCGAAGATGTTCGGGTCGAAAATGATGTCCCGTGGGGGGAATCCAACTTTCTGCGTCAGAATGTCATAAGAGCGAGAGCAGATGGCGACTTTACGCGCAACTGTATCCGCCTGCCCCTGCTCGTCAAACGCCATGGCTACGACAGCAGCGCCGTATCTCCTCACTATCTGTGCTTGTCTGACGAATTCCTCTTCACCTTCCTTGAGCGAAATCGAGTTGACAATTCCCTTCCCTTGAATGCACTTAAGTCCTGCCTCGATGACGCTAAAATTGGAACTGTCCACCATAATAGGGACGCGCGATATGTCCGGTTCGGACGCCAGGAGTTTCAAGTAGCGGTCCATAGCAGCTTCTGAGTCAAGAAGACCCTCGTCCATATTGATGTCCAGAATCTGCGCGCCGTCTTCCACCTGCTGCCTGGCGACTGTGACCGCCTCTTCGTAATTTCCTCTTCGTATAAGCCTCCTAAAGCGCGCAGACCCGGTTATGTTCGCCCGCTCTCCAATGTTAATAAAATTCGATTCTGGTCTTATCTCTAGTAACTCAAGGCCACTCAGTATTGTGTTTGCAGCTGCTGAGTGCGGCTTGCGAGGTGTGACACCATCGAGAGCCTCCGCAATCGCTCGAGTGTGTTCGGGAGTTGAGCCGCAGCAGCTTCCCACGATGTTGGCGAGTCCGCTTTCAGCGAACTCAAGCAGATTGGCGGCCATGTAGGCAGTTGATTCGTCATATTCGCCAAACTCGTTTGGAAGTCCTGCGTTCGGATGACACGACACAAAGTGAGATGACACATCAGCGAGTTCCGTAAGGAATGGTCGAATCTGTTCACTGCCCAGCGAGCAGTTAATTCCCACACTTAGCAGAGGGATGTGTGACACCGAAGCGTAAAATGCCTCCACGGTTTGTCCTGATAAATTACGCCCGCTCATGTCAACTGCTGTGAAGGAGGCCATTACCGGCACGCGCGCGCCAATGTCATCGAACACTCTGTCTATGGCAAATAGCGCGGCTTTGGCGTTAAGCGTGTCGAAAACCGTCTCCACCAAGAGGATGTCGACTCCACCATCGAGCAAGCCTCTCACAGCTTCCGAATACGCCTCGACAATTTCGTCAAAACTGATATCGCGGTATCCTGGGTCATCCACAGCAGGAGACAGAGAGAGGGTCTTATTGGTTGGGCCGATACTGCCTGCCACGAACCGAGGTTTCTCCTGGTTGCGCAGTGTGTATTCGTCAGCGATTACTCGGGCGAGTCGAGCGCCTTCACGATTTATGTCGTGGACAGAGTTTTCAAGGCCGAATTCCGATAGCCCGAAGCGTGTTGCCGTGAATGTGTTAGTTGTGAGGATGTCCGCTCCAGCGTCTAAGTATTGTCGCTGGATGTTGCGAATGAGATCGGGCTGCGTAAGCGAAAGCACATCAGCACAGCCTCTGAGGTCGCTCTCGTGAGCGGCGAAACGCTCACCTCTGAACTCGCTTTCAGGCAGTTGTAGCGTCTGAATCATTACGCCCCATGCGCCGTCCAAGACCATCACTCGGCGCTTGAGAATGCGCTCGATCTCGGCGGTGCGATCAATAATGGGGGGTGCATGGGAGGTAGAGTTGGTCATACGTGTATCCGTTTCAATCTGTCAATTGTCATAGCGCAGTTGAAAATACAGCGTTTCCTCTCTGTTGAAGAAGGAAACGCTGTTGATTCAAGAGGGCAGCTTAAAATTGGTAATTGAATGTATCTAAATGATGAGAGGCGTGCCCTCGCGGTTCGCCCACTCGCCCATGGAACCGTCGTAGTTTCGCGCGCGGTCATAGCCAAGAAGCTTAAGTACGAAAACTCCGTGCGCCGCACGGATGCCACCCTGTCAATAAGTTATGATTTCCTTATCCGGCGTCGCTCCCACTTCTTCGAGCATCGCCCTAAGTTCATCAGCCGGCTTGATGGTCTGATGGCTGTCGTCGGTGATGAAATTCAGCCATTCGAGGTGTACCGCTCCCGGTATGCGTCCCGCCCGCGCGTTGCCTCGAGAATTGCTGCCGTCCCATTCGCCATCGGAGCGCACATCTAGGAACACGACGTCATCATTACCCACGTTGGCGACGCCGTGGTCAAGAGTACATACCAGGTCAGGGTTCGGCTGAGGTGTAAATGTAACTTCTGAAGTGGTCGTCGTACTAATGGAAGTGGGGCGTCCTTCGTCGTACCATTTCTTCCAACCGCCGTTGAGCACCTTGACATTGGTATGACCATGGTAGTTCAGCACCCACCAGAGGCGCGTTGACCACAGTGCGCCGTTGCTGTCATACGCTACGACTAGGTGGTCGTCGCCAATGCCCATTCGCTCCATCACTTCCTTCATAGTGTCGGGTGGAGCGACTAATGGATAGCCACGAGGATCGTCATCATAACCCGGCTCTTTGATGTAGTGATGAACCGGTATGCCGACGGCATTCCTGATATGCGCACGTCCGTAGGCGTCATACGGGTCACAATCAACTATTCGAATCGTCGGGTCGTCAAGCCTGGCTTCGAGCCAGTCTGCTGCGACCAGAATATCCGGATTTGCGTATCCCTGATTCATTGCTTCCTTCCCCTTGCAATTGAAATGGTTGGCTTTGTATCCATAGTCTCACCCTACACCAGACTTGCACTACGGGCAAGAGCATCAGTCTTCAGGATAGCGGTATTCCCGGATACCACGCACCATCATCCACACTATCAGAACTACGACTATTCCGACTGCGCCTCCTAGGATTAGTGTGTTGTTCGCTCCGATGGCTTCTGACATAAAACCCACTTCAAAGGTGCCTAGATTGTTGGCGGTCATTGCGGAAACCGATGAGAAACTAACGGCTCGTCCACGCATGTTGTCTGAAGTTGTTAGTTGCACGGTGGTTTGACGGATGGCCATACCAACCGCGTCCGAGGCGCCCAGCCCGGCAAGTATGATGGCGCCAAGCCACAGCGCTGTAGTGAAGCCGAAGGCAATCAACAGCATCGCGTAAATGAGAGTGGCGTAAACTACCATCATCCCTTTGGCGCGGAATTTAGTGAGGAACAGCACTGAAAACGTGCCCATTATACCGCCTGCCGAATTTGCCGCGTTCAATATCCCCACAGTGGCGGCGCCACCTCTGAAAAGCTTGTCAGCAAACAGAGGAAGTATTTGACGGTAGTGGCTAACAATAGTAACCCCAAGATCCATCGCATATAGACCCGGCAGTATCGGATGGGTCCTCACGTACAGGAATCCGTCCCACATCCGACTTAACATCGAGCCACCCTGCTGCCTATCCGCCGGCACACCGGATACGCCGATAAGCAAAGGTAACCATACACTTGGCAGTGCTACCAAGGTCGTTATCCCGAAAATGTATACATACTCACCTTGGAACGCTTTGATCGCCAAGGCAAATGCCAGGGGAGCGGCAACCGCGCCGACCTGAAAGGTGGCAGTGTTGAGGGCGACGGCGTGCATAAGATGTGATCGCGGAACCACATTAGCGGTAAGAGCGGAGCGCGAAGGGCTGCCTAGCGTGCTCGCCACGCTCAGGATCGCAGTTACTCCATAGATGTGCCAAGGACGAAGGCTGTCTGTTGCAGCGAGCACCGTCATTGCACCGAGGAGCGCAAAACTGACCAGCTGAGTATATCCCATCAACTTTTTGCGGTCGATCTGGTCGGCGAGCGCGCCGCCATACAGAATTGCCGGTAGTTGCATGACGAGTTGCACGACGCCAAGCAGTCCCAGTTGCACGCCGGAGCCTGTGATTTCATAGAGCCAGACGCCGCTCACAAGCATTCGCATCTGCATGGTGACCATCTGGGCGACGCCAGAAAACCAGAGTATGCGATAGTCGCGGAAGGCTAGAGCCGACCACGGTCTCAGGCTGCGGCTGTTAGCGGACGGCTCGCCTCGGCTAGATGGGTCTGTTTGACTCCCGCGCCTGCCTAATGCCAACGGTCACTCATGGTAATGGGGTTAATTTGTCTGCTCATTGCGACAAAATTATACTTTCTCACGCTCAATACTGCAAAAGATTTCAGTAAACAGGGAACATTATCCCATACCTTCCCATGAGCCGTTAACGAGAACTTAATTTGCCACTACACTCCCGGCTGCATAGAATGAATATATTCCCTCTACCAGTTACCAGATTCAAAATTGGCAGTCCATTATGAGAGGTGCTTCATATGACCAACTCACTCCAACGGTTGCAGGCACTTGGGCAGTCCGTGTGGTTCGATAACATTCGCAGAGGCTTTATCAGGTCGGGTGAACTGCAGCGTTTGGTAGATTTGGGAGTGAGTGGTCTGACTTCCAACCCATCCATATTCGAAAAGGCGATTACCGGGAGCAGCGACTACGACGAGGCACTACTTGACCTTGCGCTCGCTGGCAACAGTGCGACGGAAATTTTCGAGAGTCTTGCCATCGAGGATATACGTGATGCAGCAGACCTTCTTCTTCCCGTGTACGAGCGTACCGCAGGTGCGGACGGATTTGCTTCCATAGAAGTCAGCCCGCACCTCGCCAACGACACCAAGGGCACTGTCGCCGAGGCACAGAGACTCTACGCAACTCTGCAGCGCCCGAATGTGATGATAAAGGTTCCTGCTACTCCTGCGGGAATACCAGCCATCCGGCAGCTCATCAGTGATGGCATCAACGTCAACGTTACTCTTATATTCTCGCTGGATGCCTATGCTGAGGTGCGTGAGGCGTATGTCAGCGGGCTGGAAGAACTGGAATTAGCAGGAGGAGATCCGTCTTGTGTGTCGTCGGTAGCGTCGTTTTTCGTGAGTCGTATAGATGCATCCGTTGAAGGCAAGTTGGACGAGCTTATTGCTTCTGGAAATAGCGAATTGAAAGGACTGATGGGCAAGGCCGCTATCGCCAATGCCAAAATGGCGTACCGTGACTTTGTCCAAACCTTCAGCAACGACAGGTTCACGGCGTTGGAAACCGCAGGGGCACGTGTACAGCGCCCGCTGTGGGCGAGTACCAGCACGAAGAACCCAGAGTATAGCGATGTTTTGTATGTCGATGAACTAATTGGGCCAAACACTGTAAATACCCTACCGGATGTTACGCTCCACGCGTTCCTCGAGCACGGCAACCCGAGAAGAACAATCGACCGTGACCTTGATGAAGCTGAACGGACCATGCAGGCACTTGAGGATGCCGGCATAAGCATGTCGCAGGTAACCAGCAAGCTTCTCGAAGATGGCGTTAAGGCATTTGCAGACTCGTATGACGCACTCATTGCCAATATCGAGGACAAACGAGCCCGTCTCGTCGCGCGGCAGTCGGGAAATAGCACTCGGCTCGGCGATTACGAAGAATCGGTAACTGCAATTCTTGCGGATCTTGAAAGCAGGCAAGTGCCTCGACGGATTTGGGACCTTGACCATACCGTCTGGAACGCTAATCCAGCTGAAATTACCGACAGACTTGGCTGGCTTACGGTAGCCCGTGATATGCGCCAGTATGTTGAGGAATTGCAGGCGTTTGCGGAGGAAGTCAAAAGCGATGGATTCCGGCATGTCGTGCTACTGGGGATGGGCGGCAGCAGCCTCGGCGCATTGGCGCTTGATAATCTCTTTGGAAGCGCTGACGGCTATCCCGACCTCACTGTGCTCGACACCACCGTGCCCGCCACGATCAGCGCCGTATCCGATTCATTGGACTGCGAAAAGACGCTCTTTATTGTGGCGTCCAAGTCCGGAACGACGATCGAGCCTAATGTTCTGTACAAGCGCTTCAGGGCACTTGTTGAGCGGGAGGTAGGGGGCGCAGATGCGGGCAATCATTTCGTTGCGATTTGCGACGCTGGCACATTACTTGAGCGGCTAGCCAGGGAAGACGGCTTTCGTCGAATCTTTACGAATCCGCCCAATTTAGGAGGGCGTTATTCTGTGCAGTCGCTTTTCGGCTTGGTGCCTGCAGCTTTTCTTGGGATTGACATTGGCAAATTCCTGGATTCCGTGGAGACCATGAGCTCTGCCTGTGGAGCAACTGTTCCAGCGAACGATAACCCTGCTGCTCGGCTTGGTGCCTTGATAGCTTCGCTGTCGGAACAAGGGCGCGACAAACTGACAATCGTGACTACCGAATCACTCCAGAATTTCGCTCTCTGGGTCGAGCAACTGCTCGCAGAGAGCACCGGTAAAGGGGGAAAGGGGATCATCCCAGTCGCAAACGAACCACATTGCAGCCCCAGTGACCTCGGTAGGGACAGGCTGTTCGTTTATGTGCGCCTAGACGAGGATGACACAGATGTAACCGATAGATACATCAAAAGTGTGGAGGATGAGGGTATACCGGTTGTCAGGTTTGATCTCATTGGCGGATACAACATTGGCGCTGAATTCTTCCGGTGGGAATTTGCTACCGCAGTCGCCGGAAGTTTAATGGGCATTCATCCGTTCGACCAGCCGAATGTCCAGCAGGCCAAGGACAAGACTTCAGAGTTGCTTGCGGAGTACGAGAGTTCAGGACGATCACCTGCGCTCAACACCGTGAGTTCGTTTACGGAACTGATGTCACATGTCAAAGAGGGGGACTACTTAGCGATTACGGCCTTTGCTAAACCAACGGCGCAAGTGGAATCGGCTTTGGCCGATCTGCGGCAAAATGTCACGGGCAAGTGGGGTGTTGCCACAACTCTTGGCTATGGTCCGCGTTACTTGCACTCGACAGGTCAACTTCATAAAGGTGGAGCGGACTCTGGGCTGTTCTTACAACTTACGCAGATAGAAGATGCCGATGTTACAATACCGGGTGAGAGGTTCACTTTTGGAGTATTGGCAGCGGCACAGGCTAAAGGCGATCTGGACGCACTAGCCGCTAAAGGACGCAATGTTGCTCGTATTAATCTTGGCGCTGACGCGGTACAGACGGTAAAGACGTTAGCCAATAGCCTCAAATAATAGCGGCGAATTTCATTGACTGGAGGCGACAAATTGGAACTGGGAATGATTGGCTTGGGCCGAATGGGCGGGAACATGACCCAGCGTCTCCTCGATGGCGGCCATCATATTGTCGCCTATGATCCCGATGAACAGGCCCGGTTGTCGGTCGTGAACGCCGGCGCAATCGAGGCAAGTTCCATTCATGAACTTGTTTCGCTCCTGTCGCCTCCTCGCGCGGTTTGGGTGATGGTACCCGCCGGTGATGTTACGGACGAAACAATAAGTACTCTCTCCGCTGAGTTGTCTGTGGGAGACACCATAATCGACGGCGGCAACTCCAATTATAGAGACACGATTCGCCGTTCAGCTGATGTCGGGGATCGGGGAATCACGATGTTGGATGTAGGCACGAGCGGAGGTGTCTGGGGACTGACAGAAGGTTACAGCCTTATGATCGGTGGTGATGCTGAGGCGTATTCACGTCTTGAACCTATATTCCAGACACTTGCGCCTGGCGCGAGTATAGGATATGGGCACGTGGGACCGTCTGGCGCGGGGCACTTCGTGAAAATGGTCCATAACGGCATAGAATACGGAATGATGCAGGCCTTCGCAGAGGGCTTTGAACTCATGGAAGCCAAGCATGACCTGGAACTCGACCTCGCGCAGATTGCCCACATTTGGCGCTACGGCAGTGTAGTTCGGTCATGGTTGCTTGATCTAACAGCAGCGGCTCTGGATGAGGATGGCAGTCTGGAAGGTATCCAGGCGTATGTGGAGGACTCTGGCGAGGGACGCTGGACAGTAGAAGAATCGATCGATCTGGCTGTTCCGATTCCAGTTATTGTTGCGTCATTGCAAGCGCGATTCCGCTCGAGACAGGACTCCCCCTTCGGAGCAAAACTGTTGGCAGCAATGCGAAATCAATTCGGCGGGCATAGTGTCAGAAAGTCGGAATGATGTCTCTGGAAAGCACAAGCATTGTCATATTTGGCGGCACAGGTGACCTTGCCCAGCGTAAGCTAGTGCCAGCACTTTTCGAGCTTGCTTACCGTGGGCGTGCCCCTGAAAATCTCCGAATCGTCTGCTTTGCGCGCTCCGACTTCACTAGCGAGTCGTACCGCGAATTCATGTGGAATAAGGTAAGTGAGTTCCGCGACCTCGCAGCGCACAAAGATGCCTGGGGGGAATTTGCCCGTCGCATCCACTACATACGTGGCGATTTGAGCGACCCCGAGGGACTTGGAGTACTAAAGAAGGGGCTTCAAGAGTTGGATGGCGGCGCCGGAGCTCCCTCAAACTGGCTTTTCTATCTGTCGATCGCCCCATGGCTCTTTGAGCCTGCTCTTCGCAATATGAACGTTCACGGTCTTGCGGACGAGTCAACAGGATGGCGCCGAGTAGTTATAGAGAAGCCATTTGGTAGTGATCTCGCGTCTGCTACGGAACTGGACAATCTCGTTGGGCAGGTGTTCGATGAGAGTCAGGTTTATCGTATCGATCATTACCTTGGTAAGCATATGGTGCAAAATCTCCTGGTTTTTCGTTTTGCAAACGCCATCTTTGAACCTATATGGAATCGTAACTATATCGACAACGTGCAGATTACAGTCGCCGAATCCATAGCGGTCGAAGACAGGGGAAGCTATTACAATGAGTCGGGCGTCGTGCGAGACATGGTGCAAAACCACATGCTGCAACTGCTCACTCTGGTAGCAATGGAGCCTCCCAACATTGCTGATTCTGAATCGCTTCGGAACAAAAAAGTCGAAGTACTGCAGGCTATTCGCAGGAATGGCGGCGCTGAAATGGCGCGAAACGCCGTGCGAGGCCAATACAATGGCTATCTGGCGGAGCGAGGCGTACCAGAAGGGTCCATCACACCCACATACGCGGCTTTGCGGCTCTTCGTGGACAATTGGCGTTGGCGGGATGTGCCATTTTACCTGCGAACCGGCAAAGCAATGGCAGAGAAGGTATCAGAAATTGTAATAGAGTTTCAGAAGCCGCCACACACGATGTTTCCTATGCCTTCGGGCGAAGCCATTCCGTCTAATCTTCTTCGCCTGAGCCTGCAGCCTGACGAGGGCATCCACCTTGGTTTTCAGACTAAGAGCCCGGACGTTGATATTGCCTCAATGGAACGGACGAATTTGGAATTCCATTATAGGTCCGCTTTCAGAGACCTCTCGATTCCCGAAGATTACGAGCGACTGCTCCAAGACGCCCTACTTGGCGACGCCAGCTTATTCATTCGCAATGACCATATTGAAGAAGCCTGGAAGATTGTCGATCCTCTCATAGACGCCTGGACCGACCTGGATATTTCTCCTCTGCATATCTACGCCTGCGGCAGTTGGGGTCCTGACGCGTCTGATGCCTTGCTTGCGCAGGATGGACGCAGATGGCGGCGCTACAACTAGATTAAGCGTTACCGCATTGAACGTTCCTTCTCGAGGCTGTGAGATTTAGGTTCTTCACCTTCATCGTCGCCTGTGGCGATACTAACTCAGGCACCCTTTCGCCCCTGCTCTCATCTAAAGTAGCAGAGGCATCTAGCAGGGTTATCTGTGACACTCTTACTCTAGGTTCCTTCTTATGCGAATTGAAGTAATTCGCTAGGTCTTGACGGCACAAATAACAAAGTGGGGAGTAACTTGCGGCACAGAATTGCACGGACTTGGTTTTTTGCGGCGCTCGCCGTGATGCTCTTGATGATGGGTTCTTTGGCTGCTGCGTGCGGCGCTAGCGTACCCGGGACGGAGCTCGAACAGGTGGCACCGATTCAGAACCCCGCGGCTGATCCCGAATCTAGCAATATTCCAAACTCAGAAGTGTCATCACCTACGGTTCCACCTGCTGAGCAATCGGAGGCCTCGCGTGCTGCTGTACCTGCGGCAACACATACAGCTAAGTCACTCGTGGCGGCGCAAGTTCCGGCGTTCACAGCAACTCAAAACGTGGATATGAGTGGAGAAAATGGCAGCATCACGCCCGATCGAGATTACGAAGGGGCCTTGAGCGCAGCAAGACTAAGCACCAGAGGTTGGGATACCGATTTCAGGTTTCACACTGTACCTTACAGCGAGATAAGATCTGTCATTCCTCGCGACAACATCCCGTCGATAGACAAACCCTCCTTTATCGCTCCCTCGGAGGCATCGGCGTGGCTGAGTGATGTTGAGCCTGTGGTATCTCTTGAAATCAGCGGAGATGTCCGCGCGTACCCGCTCCAGATTCTGACCTGGCACGAAATAGTCAACGACACCGTTGGGGATGTTCCTGTGGCAGTAACATTTTGCCCGTTGTGCAATTCGGCGATTGCGTTCGACCGGCGTCTGGATGGAAAAGAGCTTGAATTTGGAGTGTCGGGGAATCTTCGCAACTCCGACCTGATAATGTACGACCGGGAGACGCATTCATGGTGGCAGCAATTCACAGGTGAAGGCATAGCAGGGGAGCACGCGGGACGAAGCTTAAACCATCTCCCAGCCTTTATAGTATCGTTCGCGGATTTTCAGAGAGCTCACCCGAATGGGAAAGTATTGTCGCGAGATACCGGTTACGCACGTCAGTATGGGCGAAATCCATACGCCGGGTATGACACGATCGAAGGAAATCCATTCTTGTTCACAGGAGATTTGGATGGCAGGCTCCTTCCCGTCGAGCGTGTCATCGCAGTAACCATTGGGGAAATTGATGTGGCATTCCCGCTGAGTATTCTGCAGGAGGAAGGCGTAATAAACTATGAAACTTCCGGGAGCTCGATTACCGTGTTCCACAAGTTTGGAACAACATCCGCACTTGACGCTGGTTCAATTGCGGACTCTCGAGATGTGGGATCAGCCGGGGTCTTCGATGCCAGTCTAGACGGCCAGGGATTGACATTCAGCATCAAGAATGAAGATATCATTGATGACCAGACGGGAAGCAAGTGGGATATCCTGGGCAATGCCGTGGACGGACCGCTTGCAGGAGAGAGGCTCACTCCAATAGTGCATGGCAATCATTTCTGGTTTGCCTGGGCTGTGTTTAAGCCCGACACGCTAGTGTATCAGGGCAGGGAAGGCGCATGAATTCTTAACAATTATGAAAATGAAGTAAGAGGCGCCCGCATTTCATGACATGATGCGCGGACGCCTTTTCAAGTCTGAGTCAATTAGCCTCTGGCTTAGTTGGCAATGATGTCTTCGAAAAGATCTGCCCAACTTTCGTAGTCGCCCTTCCCAAAGCCATAGCGGTGCGTAATCGTTCCGTCCCTGCTAATTGCGACTTTAGAAGCCTGGGTATAGATTCTTAGTGCATCCAGCATGCCTTCGTCCGGATGGGCTACCGGCCAAGGCAATCCCTTGCCTTCCCTGTCGGCCTCCAATTTTTCTAAGCTTTCGGACAGGTCAGTACCTACGAGGTAGAATGCGATCTGATCAGTGTAGTTTGCACCGATCTCATCCTGAATGCGCCGCAACTCGACGCGGCAGGTTCCTCACCAGGTAGTGTGGAAGTAAATGAAGGCAGGCTTGCCTTCATCGAAAATTGCCGCAGATGTGACCCGGCTGCCATCCAGCAGGCTCATGCCGAATTCCGGGACGTGCATTCCAACTTTGTAGCCGACTTCCACTGGACCGGCTTCTGGCTCGCTCTCTACAGCCTCAATTGCCTTTTGGGGGGCGGAGTCAGCTTGCGCCATTTCCGCGGCCTGTGTTGGCACCGCCACCAGCTCCGACGCAGGCACAACTTTGGGTGCGGGAGGCACGGAAATGCTCTCAGCGGTCTGAGAGGCGGGTGCCGCGCCGCATCCGAACAATATCCCTATCGTCGCTCCAAGTGTCAGCAGAAGGGATAGTGCAAATTTAGTGCTCATTCATACATCTCGCTTGGTGTTGTAGTCCGATTCGGCACATTTCCGCTTGTGAGTGGATATGTACTTAGGATACGGCAAGAATTGCTCCAGTACAATCAGCCAACAGTTTGCGGGCGAGCTTCCAGAGTCACTTCAATTTGGGCGCTATCTCCCCCGTCTCGCACTACGCTCATCGTGACCGTGTCGCCCGGTTTCGTGTTTTCCATCAGGTATATGATCAGGTCGTTCATGCTGACGATAGCCTGCTCGTCAATGGCCGTTATGACATCGCCTCCGTAACGTATGCTGCCTTCATCTGTCCGCTTGTTCTTGTCGCTGCCGACTAGGCCAGCCTGCTGCGCGGGGCCTTCTTCTGCAAGAGCAATTACCTGAGCCCCGCGAGTTCCTGCTGGTGCGTTCATCAGCTCTACAGCTTCGGCCCCTATGGTCGTACCGCGGATGCCCAGCCATGAGTATGTAAAGGCGCCGTCGCTGATGAGAACGGGTACAATCTGTTTTGCAATGTTAATTGGAATAGCAAAACCGATGCCTGTGTTTGAGCCAGAGCGCGTGATTATCTGGGCGTCAATTCCGATGACACGCCCTTGCCTGTCCAGCAATGGGCCCCCTGAATTGCCGGGGTTCATTGGTGCATCCGTTTGTATGACCTTAGGCAATGAGAAGTGGGAATCGCTAGTGCGTATAGTGCGTCCGATGGCGCTGACAATGCCCGTTGTAGTTGAGAATTCCTGCCCAAACGGGTTGCCAATGGTGATTGCGATCTGCCCGACGCGAATTTCATTGCTGTCCCCAAGAGATACTGGTTTCAGCAACTCCGCGTCGCGTTCAATCTTCAGGACTGCCAAATCTGAATCTTCGTCCCAACCGATCACCTCGGCCTCAGCGTCACTGCCGTCAGAGAAGACAACCGTTATGCGCTCGGCGTCGACAACGACATGCCGGTTCGTCACTATGTGCCCCGCGTCGTCCCATACGAATCCTGAGCCCTGTCCGTTTCTGTAGAAGAATTCCTGCTGCGAGCCGCCATCTGGAGGAGACCCTTGTCCAAATGGAAAAGGAGAAGTGAATCCTGGAATTGAACTGGAGATTTCGACGCGGTTGAGCACGAAGACACTGACGACGGATGGCAGCACATCGTCATGTACGTCGCCTATCACGCTTTCATAGGCGGCAACTATTTCGTCGGCGTCTATTTCAAATGCGGGAGGCTGCTTAGGTTCATTCGAAGGTATTCCGTCCAGCAGCGGCTGCGCGGATGAATTCTCCCCTGCCGGCACCTGCCATGAAGCGCGGGAGGTTTGTACATCTTCAGCGGGGACACTTATGGAATTGGCAGACGATGCGCCATAGTTGTCCGTAGATGCCGCGGGCGCACTGCTGCATGCGAGCGTCGCGGCGAGGATTGAAAACAGGCAGGTGAGCGCAGGATACTTCAGACTCTTTAATCCATGTGTCATATCGCGCCCTTCATGCTATAGGTTTAACTAGTTGGATGCATTTTGAGCAAATTTAGTCGTAGAGTCAGCGTGAGACACAATACTAAAAATATAACGTCCAACGCCTGCATTGGATAGTACGAATTTATGCGGTCTTGGCCCTGAAGCTTGCGAAGCTATAGCGATGATGACCACATGGGGTGGACTAAAGAGATGATTCTGCAACCCAAATCATATTCGCGCTATTTTCGTCAAAGTCCTGGCGCTCGAAGTCGCCGTACAATGCGAGTATGTCGTATCCGCAAGTTCGAAGCAAGTGGTACATCTCCCAGCGAAAGATGTAGCGCAGCGCAAAGTCTCGATAAATCTTGTCCGACACCCGTCCATAGTAATCAAGATACTCGATCGTAGTACGAATGCTCATCACTTGTGTGTAAGCGTCGTAACTTGCCTGATTCCATAGGACTATCTGGTTGCCCGTCGATGGATCCGTAACATCGCGAAAGTGATATGGAACATCGCCTTCCTGTACCATCATGTTAAGGTCGGGCACAAATATGTCGAAGACGAGCTTGCCACCTGGAGCAAGGTGGCGCTTGATGTTTGCTAGAACACGGACTTCATCTTCTACTGACAGTACTGATAGCAATCCCCGAAAGGGAATGATTATCAGGTTGAACTTGTCTGGGAGCGAAAAGTTTCGCATGTCTGCCTGCAAAAGGCTCAGCCCGGTTGCCCCAGCGCTCTCAGCCTTCTGCTGAGCGCGTTCTAGCATCGCAGTCGATGAGTCCAGCCCGACTAATTCGATGCCGCCGAGTGCGATTGGTATCGAAACCCGCCCAGTGCCACATCCCAGTTCAAGTACTGGGCCGCCTGACCGCTTCGCTTCGTACAGGTAAAACGGGATATCATCAATGACGTAGGAAAACACCGAGTCGTAGATGTCCGCCCAGGCGTCGTAAGGTGAAATGTCCATAACCCTTGTTAGCCTGCAAGTTGCTGGAGCGCCATTCGCACCTTGTCTTCGGTAGCGGAATTGCCGTCCTCTGGCAGTGCGGACAGTGCCTCACGCGCTTCAACCGGCGAGTAGCCGAGCGCGGTCAGAGCATCCAGAGCGTCCGAGTCAAGTTTTGAGACGCTTCCGGTATTCCAGTCCAGTTCCAGCTTGCCCTTGAGTTCTAGCAGAATGCGACTTGCGGTCCTGCTACCTACGCCCGGCACGATTGTGAAGCTTTTGACATCCCCGGAGTCAACAGCGGCTGCGAGGGCTTCAGGCCTGAATGTGGAAAGGATGCTTAATGCAACGCGAGGGCCTATTCCGCTAATTCCAATAAGAGTTTCAAACGTCTGACGTGCCTCGGGTGTATCGAAGCCGTAGAGGCTCAGGCTATCCGCTCTCACTTGTAGCGAGGTGAACAGACTTACGGGGCTGCCAATTTGCCCAAGAGCTTCGACCGACGGAGCAGGGGCGCTCACACGCAACGTAACGCCACCGATGGCGACATCGGCCCAGTCAGGTCCAGTACCCTCCAATGTGCCCCGTACAGAAGAAATTAGGGAAGACATACTCTAAATTCGATCGTCAGGAATGAGTGATTGCACTCGCCTTGCGTTAATGTGGCATATCGCTATTGCTAACGCGTCTGAAGCATCGAGTGACATAGGAGTGCTATTAAGGTCTAGTGCAAGCATTGCCATCTCCTGCACCTGCTCCTTAGAACTGTCCCCGAAACCAGTTACTGCGAGCTTGACCTCACGAGGTGCAAATAAGTGTACGCTTATGCCCGACGCCTGCGCAGCGATCATCGCCACCGCCTGCGCTTGGCCAACTGCTATGGCCGATCGCGCATTACGTGCTACAAACGGCTCTTCTATTGCAATTTCATCAGGCTTGTGCCGTGCGATGTAACTGAGCAACTCCGTGTACAGGCGGTGAAGCCGCTCTGCTCGAGGGGCGCCGCGCCGAACTTTCAATACATCGGCGTGCAGAAATGTAAGGCTGTCGCCTTCAGCGTTGACTAATCCAACGCCCATGTTGTAGGTTCCTGGGTCGATTCCGAGAACGAGCACAGCGCCTATTCGTCGCGATACTGTTCCAGGACATCGTCCGGGAAGTCTGCGTTGGAATAGACCTTTTGGACATCGTCCAGTTCCTCGAGCTGGTCAAGCAGGCGTAATGTCTGCGATGCCGTCTTAAAGTCAAGCACAACTGTGTTATTGGGGATCATGGACAGTTCGGAAGACACAATTGGCGCATCGGTGTCAGTTAGAGTCTGCCGGACATCTTCCAGCCTGTCCACAGGCGAGAAAACCTGAAGTGTGGAATCGAAGGTCTCGAAGTCGTCGGCGCCGGCATCGATGGCAACCAGTGCAAACTCTTCGGCATCTTCCTCCTCTGCGTTCACGACTACTATGCCTTTCTGCTCGAATTGCCACGCTACCGCACCGGACTGCGCTAAGTTGCCGCCTGCCTTAGTGAGGGTGGAGCGAATGTCGGAGACGGTGCGGTTGCGGTTGTCACTGAGCGTTTGCAGCATAATCGCCACCCCGCCGGGGCCATATCCTTCGTAAGTGAATTCAACCATCTGGTCCTGTTCGCCTGACTCTCCCGTCCCCCTCTTGATGGCGCGCTCAACGTTGTCATTGGGCATGTTGGCGTCTCTCGCCTTCTGAAGAGCCATCCTAAGCCGGATGTTCATAGTGGGGTCTCCTCCACCTTGCCGCGCCGCGATTATTATCTCTCGCGTGATTTTGGTGAATAGCTTGCCCCTCTTTGCGTCCGTGGCTGCCTTAGCATGCTTTATTGTTGACCATTTAGAGTGACCAGACATAAGCCAACCCCTACTAACTATTTGATTTCGATGTGCCTAATTTTAGCACGCGCTATTTGGTTGGTCAAAACGCGTGGAGCATGTCATATCCATCCACTTGCAGGACTTTTAGAGTCCGATTCGGGACAAATACTCTGGCTTGCCACTTATGCCTAGGTTCAGCCTGTACAGACACCCCGCTCCGGGCCCCTCGCCAATTTTATCTTGGCCGCCCGCGGTTGTAACATACATGTCTGTGTAGTCCTCACCTCCAAAAATGACACTGGACACCTTACGTGCTGGGAACCATATTCGTTGCACTTGCTCACCCTCTGGGGAGTATCGTACTAGTGACGAGCCATCCCAGCGCGCAGACCAAACATTGCCCTCCGCGTCGACGGTCATGCCATCGGGAATGCCGTCGTTGTCTCCCGTATTGACGAAGACTCGCCTATTGGAGAGTTCGCCGGTCTCTATCTCATAATCGAATAAGTAGATGTTGTGTGTCGGTGAGTCGGTAAAGTACATCTGCTTTGTGTCAGGTGTGAAGCCCATTCCGTTCGAAATACCGACGCCGCTCAGGACTTGTGTGATCGAGCCGTCCGTGTCCAAGCGGTAAAGGCTGCCTACGTGGTCGGGAGCCGGCATGGTGCCGCAAAACACTCGCCCGGCTGGGTCTGCTATCACATCATTGAACCGAGTCTCTCGCTCAGCTTCGATCTCGCGGATGTGATATTCCAGATTTCCGTTTCGAAGTGAAGCAATTGCGCCGCGGTCCATAAATAGTAGCAGAGTGCCGTCCGCCTGAACGGTAAATCCGCCAACCTCACCGCCTTCGAAAATCTGACTGTGCTCGCCGCTTACAGGATCGTAACGAAAGATTCTTCCCTGGAGGATATCGGCCCAATAGACCTTGCGGTCAATTGGGTGCCACATCGGACCTTCCCCAACAGTACAATTGTAATCGGCAATAAGTTCAATATTCACGATAAAATCCCCCGACAGCAAATTTAATCTATGGCTTTACAATGACTTATCGTTTGGGATATATTCATTTCATCAAAAACTGAGGC
This sequence comes from Dehalococcoidia bacterium, assembly GCA_965225795.1. GTDB lineage: Bacteria > Chloroflexota > Dehalococcoidia > Lucifugimonadales > JADFKI01 > Bin90. The sequence goes on from OZ245324.1 coordinate 608,923, forward strand.
ACTGGTTCTAGCTCTGTAGCACACTACAGAGTTGAGTTTTCGCTAGTTGCCTGATAACAATTAGCTTGGACAGTTTGTTGAGTGGTACTACGGAGAGGCTGGATCAGTTGTTTGGGATCACGGTCATTATCTAGAATGACTGATGTAATGACAAGGGAGGTAGGGCGTATATGGCAACTCGTAGGAAGAGTGAAATGGCAGATAGGGTAGCCGATAGGTTGGGCTGCACCAAAGCACAGGGAGAAGCTGCGCTCAATGCGGTTTTGAGAAGCATTCAGGATGAATTATCCAAAGGAAACAGAGTCGTGCTCACCGGTTTTGGCACCTTTGAGTTGCGAGATGTTAAGGCGCGCAAGGTGAGGCCAATTAGGGGCAGCAAGGCGGGGGATCTCATCGAAGTCCCAGCACACAAACGAGTGGGCTTCTCCGCGGGAGCTGAGTTGAGCAAGGCCGCTCAAAGCTGACAACTCTCCAGAATTTGGTTGTCTTTCTGAAGGTGGACTGGTTAATCCGGTCCACCTTTTTTGTGTCCGCTGTCTTTGTCGACGAACACGAGTTTGGAATATATTATCGAAATATGACGTAATTACGCTTGACGGGAAAAGCACGAGTGTTCTAGCATCCTCGTATAGAACATATTGGGAGCCAGGAGGACTTAGTGAAATCTCATCAAGCGATGCAGGGCAGAAACATATACCTTAAGCAGTGCCCTCGGTGCGCCGGTGATCTCAGCACCGGCAGCGACCATTATGGCAGGTACATCCATTGCCTGCAGTGCGGCTATATGGCAGATATCGAGTACTCAAACCAGAGAGAGGTAATCTCAGTGTTTGTGGGGAAAGGCAAAGTAGCATAATCCTGCTAGACAGGAACGCCTAACGGGCGGAGCCTGCGCTCTGCCCGTATTGGTTTAGTGGGCTCGCAGACTCTGAGCCTGAAACCAAGCAGTTTCATTGGCCCTTGTGAGACTTGAACACACTACTTGCCGCTCCGACACCTGCCCCTGTCGCTACTTCAAACCCTGCTTCTGGCAAAACGCTTTCCAAAGCGGATAGAAGAGCCAGCACATATTCGGCCTTGCTGGATTCGCCCATCAGCCCTATGCGCCACACATTGCCTGCAAGTTCGCCCAGCCCACCGCCGATCTCGATGCCGTAGCCCCGTAGCAAGCGTTGTCTCACCTGCATATCGTCAATGCCATCCGGTATTTTCACGACAGTTATCTGTGCGAGGCGATACTCAGAGGGCACCACGCATTCAAGGCCGAGTCCTTCTAGTCCGGCGCACAGAGCTTGGGCGTTGAATGTGTGGCGGGTAAAACGCTCGGTCAGCCCTTCCGTCAACACCTGACGTAAACCCTGTCGGAGCGCAAGAATCATGCTTACCGGAGCGGTATGGTGATATACGCGCTGGCCTTCCCAGCCCCAGTAGTTGCCGAGCAAGGCCAAGTCAAGATACCAAGACATAGGCGCTTGCTTGCGTTGTCGCATCGTCTCAAGCGCACGGTCGCTTACGGCAACTGGCGAAAGTCCCGGCGGACAGCCGAGGCACTTCTGGGTTGCCGAATATGCGTAGTCCGCGTTCCACTCATCAAAGGCTACCTCGTTTCCGCCAAGCGAGGTTACTGTATCTACCATGAATAAGGCGTCATTCTCTTTGGCAATTCGGGCCAACCCAGCAATCGGTTGGCGCACTCCGGTGGATGTCTCCGCGTGTATTGCGGTCACCATCTTTACGTTGCTTTGCCTGGCGAGTTCCGCCTCAAGCATCTCTTCGGGGAAGGGACGTCCCCACTCTGCTCGGAGCGGCACTACATTAGCTCCGACACGGTTCGCCATTTCCACCATACGTTCGCAGAAGAAGCCATATATGCACATCACAACAGTGTCGCCCGGCTCCAGAAGACTGCTTAAGCCTGCTTCCATGCCAGCCGAACCTGTGCCCGATATAGCCAGAGTATTCGCCGTATCAGTCTGATACACACGTTTCAGGAGTTCCCTGACCTCGTCCATAATCAGCATGAAGTCCGGGTCCATGTAGCCTATCATCGGCTGCATCATTGCCTGTAACACACTGGGGCTTACGTTGCTCGGACCCGGACCCAACAATATTCGAGAGGGGACTGCCGGCATTGCGGATTCGGGTAATGTGGTTGGCGTCATTCTTTCACCTTGGACACTGGCGCTTGACATCTGGAAATGCCCCGACCGTTGCTTGGTTGTCTATGCGCTAGGATACCATAAGGAATCGCTGATAGCGCTGGAACTCGGCTGTGGTTTAGGAGTGATACGGGCGATGTAGGGGGCTCATAAGTCAATTGTGGTGTTTCTTCAGTTGTGGATGTGTCGGTCATAGCGATCTTCAAATCGCACGATATCGTCCTCTTTGAGGTAGCTCCCGGTCTGAACTTCGACCACCTCAAGCGGCACGGTGCCTGGATTTTCTAGTCTGTGGCTGACTCCTACGGGAACGTATGCTGACTGGTTCTCTGTCAACAAGAACACTTCGTCTCCCCGCGTAACTTTTGCTGTTCCTCTCACCACGACCCAATGTTCTGCCCGGTGGTGGTGCATCTGCAAGGAGAGTGCCTCCCCGGGCGTAATAGTAAGTCGCTTCACCTGGAACCGCTGTCCTACATCTATGGTTTCGAATGAACCCCAGGGGCGATTGATCTTCAGATGGTTCTCGTGCTCCGGGCGTCCATGGCTCTTGAGCTGCTCTACAAGTTCCTTGACGTCCTGAACTCGGTCCCTGTGCGCGGCGAGCACAGCGTCTGCCGTCTCGATAAGAATTATGTCCTCTAATCCGACGGCGGCTACGAGGCGGCGCTGACTGATGATGAGCGAGTTAGACATAGAGTGCGCATAAACATCTCCCTGGATGACATTGCCACCCGCATCTTGTTCAAGCTCCTCCCAGAGGGAAGACCAAGCTCCCAGGTCCGTCCATCCAATCTCCATTGGCAGCACTATGGACTCTGCGCCATTGTCATGTGGTGATCCTTCACTCATGTGCTCCATCACAGCATAGTCGATTGATTCGCTTGGACAGGCTGCGAATTCGGTAGCGCCTGGCCTGTAGAAGTCGCCGTCCCGACTTAGGGCTGCATGCGCATCAGAGCAGGCGTCGACGATATCGGGCCGCAATCGGCGCAGTTCCCCCATCCATACCGATGCGCGCATCATGAACATGCCGCTGTTCCACAAGTATGCTTCAGATTTAATCATCTTCTTCGCCGCGTCGAGATCCGGTTTCTCGACGAATTCTGCTACCTGGAAGAAATTGGATCCTCCATCGCTCGGGATGCGATTGCCCATTCTGATGTATCCATAGCCGGTCTTGGGAGAGTCCGGAAGGATGCCAAATGTAATGATGGTGTTGCCTTGCGCGAGTTCAATACCTTGCCGCACCAGCTTCTGGAATGTTTTGATGTCACGCACGACATGGTCTGAAGGAAGTACGAGCATCACCGGGTCGCCGTCCGAGAATGCGGACTCATTGTCAAGCAGCATCATCGCGGCTAGGGTCAACGCTGGAGCCGTGTTGCGCCCCACCGGCTCTAAAGTAATAGCTAGAGCATTTTTTTCAAGTTGCCTCATGTGCTCGGCAACCAGAAAGCGGTGTTCTTCGTTGCAAAGAATAAGCGGAGCCGCGACCTCTGCCAACCCGTCCAAGCGTAGAACGGTATCCTGAAACAGAGAATGCTCACCCATTAACGGTAGGAATTGCTTAGGGTGAGCCTCTCGGGATAGAGGCCACATGCGGGTGCCGGACCCACCGGCTAGTATGACAGGATGCAGGGTCATTTCCAGCCTCCTGATAGTAATGCTAAGTTAGAAGATGATTCCCGCTATTATATGAGCGGAAAATTAAACGGGTCAATGAAGCCTTGGACATCGCATTTGTTTTTAGGGCTTTGCTGCAAAGCAATTGGCATATTTGCTCTTGACATATTGCTCAGTCTGCCTTACCTTACACGAAATATCATTTAGAATCATTCTAATTATTAGGTTTTCGTAGGTTGGTTGATGCTTCAACAGGCTTTTCGAGAGTCCTCAGAAGGCATGATGCAGGTAGTAAACCTTGACAAGCGCCTGGCGGAGATGAAAGTTGCACTCCGGGAAAAGGGTGTTGCCATTACTCGCAAGCGCGCCAAGTTACTTGAGGTACTGCTAGCAAGCGATCGCCACCCCTCGGCAAGCGAAATTCACCAGGGAGTCCAGGCCACCTATCCTGGGACTAGCCTCGCCACCATTTACAATACCATTGAAATTCTTAAAGATACTGGTCAGGTACTAGAGATTGAGTTCAGTGGCTCGGCAAACAGGTATGACGGCAGACTGACTACGCCCCATCCACATCTTGTATGTTTACAATGCGAGAAGGTGGAAGACGTGGAGATCGCGGCGCCGCTCGATCCGCTTGATCGGGTGTCAGATCTGACAGGATACGAGATCGTGCGCCTGCGTACGGACTACTACGGAACGTGCCCGGACTGCCTTAACTCATCCCCTTCGACCGTGGGGGGAAAGGGGGGCTTATAGTTCTTACGTCACACAATCACTCGCGAACGACACGAACGAAATGGCTTCAGCATCGAAAGGAGGAAGCGAATGTCTAACATGGAAGATATCGCTCTGCTGTCTCATCTGATGAGACGCGCCGGATTCGGCGCAACCCGAGACGAACTCGAGGTGTTGGCGGAGCAGAGTTATGAGACTACGGTTGAGCAGCTGATTGACTATGAGAGCCAACCCCCGGTTGATGAGTATACCTTGTACAGGTATCATCCAATCACTGAGGTCCCCGGTGGTGCGGCCGCACCCGGACAGGCGAATTGGCTCTACTTCATGGTCAACACACAGAGGCCGCTTAACGAGAAGATGGCACTCTTTTGGCATCAGGTATTCGCTACAGGCAACTCGAAAGTGGACAACTGCAATCATCTCCTTGATCAGATTCAGATGTTCCGCGAAGTCGGGATGGACAACTACCGAGACCTCCTTCTTCGCCTTGCCAGCGACCCCGCGATGATCTATTGGCTTGACAACAATGAGAATCACAAGGTAGCCCCGAATGAGAATTGGGGCCGCGAGCTTCTGGAACTCTTCACGCTCGGAGTCGGCAATTACACCGAGACGGACGTTTACGAATGCTCAAGGGCGTTCACAGGCTGGACTATTTCCGCAAAGATGCCGCGCTATCCGTATGGCAGGCACCCCTGGCAATTCGAATATCGCGCAGAAGACCACGATGAGACCGACAAGTCATTCCTTGGCAATACCGGAAACTTCAATGGCGAAGACATTATCGACATTATTCTGAAGCAGCCCGCATGCCCAAGGTTCATAGCGCGCCATCTTTACAACTTCTTCGTAGAAGACGAGCCACAGGTTCCGGCTTGGAACATTGAGGAGCCTCGCAATCCAGAGGCCGTCCGAATGCTGGCGGAGGCTCTCGTAGAAAACAACTACGACGTTAAGCCGGTGCTGCGAGCATTGTTTAACTCCGATTTTTTCAAAGATGCGATGTACAAGAAAGTCAAGAACCCCACAGAAGTCGTTGTAAGCACTCTTAAGCTTACAGGTGACTTGCAGGGACCGGACCCGCGCCTTGAAGCCGTTGCTAGAGAGCCGGGCTACATGGGGCAAGATATTCTCGATCCTCCTAGCGTAGAAGGCTGGCACACGGGCCACGAGTGGATAAATAGTGGATCTCTCGTTAAGCGTGTTAACTTCGTCGCCGACAGAATCAGTGATACGAATCTGCCCGGAGTAAAGCGCATAGTCGAGCGCATCGCTTCGTCGAACGGCCCCACAATGAGTCCTGATGAGTTTGTGGAGAGCTGCCTGGACCAGATGGGCCCGCTGCCGGTATCTGACCAGACCCGCAATGAACTGGTCATGCAGGCAGAGAGCGAAGGCGCGGTTAACTGGGAAGACGGCTACGATGACTCTGCGAGGCGTACAGGCGAGATGCTGGCCCTCATCGGGGCAACCAGAGAGTATCAGTTCGGCTAGGCCAAAGAATTTTAACGAGCATATTGCAAAATTCCTGGGAGGAAATAATGGCAAACTCAAACAAGCCGCCAGTTCTGGTTGTGTTGCAGCTCACGGGTGGCAATGACTACTTCAACACGGTAATTCCGTACACGGATGGCAACTACTATGACAGCCGGCGCTCGCTTGGAATCTCCGAGAACCGCGTGCTGAAGCTTAACGACCAGTTGGGTCTGCACCCTGCAATGGCGCCGATGAAGGATATCTTCGACAGTGGCGACATGGCCGTGATCCATGGCATAGGCTACGCGAACTCACCGCGCTCACACTTCCGCTCTATGGACATCTGGCATACGTGCGAGCCGGATAAGGTGGGTACAGAGGGTTGGCTTGGGCGTGCTATGAAGCAGATCGATCCTGGATCGGAAAACCCCGTAACCGGTGTCAATGTCGGCCAGGCACTCCCGCGCGCCTTGGTTGCGCCGGGCGTATCCGTCGCATCCGTCGCAGATGTTTCAAACTACGGACTGCTAACGAACATTGAGCAGAAGCAGCAGCGCCTACAGGTGCTTGAGCGCTTCGCTAATATGTATGGACCTGCCGTAGGAACGGGACAGGTGATGGAATACCTTGGGCAGACCGGCTTAGACGCACTGAAAGGCGCAGACATTCTTAAGATTGCGCCGGAGCAATACGAATCCAGCGTGGAGTATGGCTCAAGTCCTATAGCTCACAAGCTCCGGGACATCGCCATGATGCATACCGCGGATGTGGGGACCCGTGTCTTCTACACGGATCACGGCAGCTTTGACACACACGCGGCGCAGGCAACGATGCATGCGCAGTTGTGGACAGATGTGTCCGAGGCAATCGCTGACTTCTGGGATGACTTGCGTGAACATGATGCCGATGACAACGTCACCATGTTCCTGTTCTCTGAGTTTGGTCGCAGAGTGCGAGACAACGGTTCAGGTACAGACCATGGCGCGGCGGGGGTTGCCTTCGCTATTGGTCCTAATGTCAATGGTGGATTCTACAGTGAGTATCCGGAAACGCGGGCAGGGGCGCTTCAGCAGGGCGACCTCGTTCCTAACCAGGACTTCCGTGGGGTCTATTCCACCATTCTCGAAGACTGGATGAAGTTGGACGCTCCGAGTGTCGTCAATGGCACCTTTGAGCGACCTGCGTTCATTCACACCAACGGCAACGGTCACTAAACCGTAGCTCTAATGCTGATTCGCGACAATTCGCTTCCCCACAGTTCGTAACAAATTCGGACTGTGGGAGGCGGTCAATGCGGACCAGAGCAAATCGGAAGGTGAAAAAATGCTAACTACAACTGTATCAGGCCGTACGTGGAACTTCAGCCACGCCATAGGGCGCAACGCGGCAGCCGGAAACGGCTTTACACAGCCAATGGATGTGGCGGTCGCGCCAGGCGGCGTAATCTATGTACTCAGCAGAGGACAGGAGGGCGCGGGTGGTGTACAGGCACCCAATAAGAGAATTGGGAAGGTAACCATCAACGAGGAATTCGTCGGGGATTTCGCGCGCGAAGAACTCGTATGGCCCATGGGAATCTCTGTTGACAGCAATGGCAATATCTATTGCGCTGACGAATTTGAAAAGCAGATCAAGATTTACGACGCTGACGGGCAACGCGTAGGTGAGTGGGACGGTGAAGGCAGGCTCGGCGGTCCGTCCGGAGTTGCCTGCGATGCTGACGACAATGTCTATGTGACGGACGCTGCAAGTAGCGAAGTTTTGAAGTTCACGAGCGACGGTAAATTCTTGGCTGCATTCGGAGGCGCGGGTAGTGGGCCAGGCCAGCTAAATAGGCCGTGGGGTTTGACCGTCGGAGCCGATGGAAGCGTTTATGTCGCGGACTGGGGCAACAACCGTGCCCAGAAGTTCTCTGCCGATGGTGAACATCTCGTGATCTATGGCGAGGAGTCCAGTGGTGCAGGCGGCACGCTCAACCACCCGTCTGGCGTCGCGGTCGATAGCGAAGGCGATGTGTATGTGTCTGACTGGGGCAACAAACTCGTTAAAATATACGAGAACGATGGATCAGTTTTGACTCAGCTTGAAGGCGACGCAGTCGAATTCTCGAAGTGGGCGAAAGAGGTCGTCGAATCCAACCCCGACGTGGTAAAGGCTTACCGAAGGGTCAAGGATACCAGGCCGCTTGGTCTGTTCAACCGCCCTGTTGGCATCGCTGTCGATGAGGAAGACCGCATCATCATCACGGACAGCACGCGCGGTCGCTTGCAGGTTTACGCAAAAGAGAAGAACTATATGGACCCGCAGTTCAACCTGTAGTTCTTTACCATAGTTTCTAGCGGATTGGGGCGCATTGTACAATGATGCGCCCTTTTCTCATGTGCGCGGCAGGTAATCAAGTCAGTATTACGGGATCAATGTCCACAGTCCATCCCCTGGGAATATCAACCTTGTCCAACAAGGTACGCGGATTTGCCCCTCGCAGAATGATGTGCCATCTGTAGCGGCCGCGCAATCGCGAGGGAAACGCTGGCACGGGCCCCAGTGTTTCCGCATCGGTGATGCCCCACTCAGTCTGCTGCACGCGCATTAGCTCTGCGAGCCTTACGGCTTCGGTCTCACATTTTGCCTGGTTAGTGTGGGTGTAAAGCAGGCGAATAAGACTGCTGTAAGGAGGGTTGTCTTGTTGCCTGCGATATGCCATTTCACGCAGGTAGAATGCCTGGTAGTCCTGTTCCGCTGCCGATTGTATTGCGTAGTTCTCGGGTTGGAATGTCTGGATGATGACTTTACCGTCGCTGCTGCCCCGACCAGCGCGACCCGCTACTTGATGCAGCAGTTGGAACGCGCGCTCGCCTGCCCGGTAGTCGGGTACGGTGAGACCAACATCGGCTGAGACTACGCCTACTAGAGAGACTGACGGGAAGTGCAGCCCTTTGGCTATCATCTGGGTACCGACGAGTACCTGGGCTTCGCCGGAGCGAAAGCGCATCAGCAACTCCTCGTGTGCTTTGGGACTGGTGGCGATATCGCGGTCCCAACGCAGGACGCCGGCATCCGGATAACGCTTTGCGACCTCGGCTGCAACCAATTCGGTCCCGATGCCGTAGTAGCGGAGGCGATGTCTGAGACACTGCGGGCACATAGTGGGCGGCTTGCGACGCGCGCCGCAGTAATGGCAGATGAAGCGCTGCGAGGCTGCGTGATATGTGACACTGACATCGCAGCTACGGCAGCGCAGGCTGTATCCACAGCTGAAGCAGCGCAGGTGGGAGGATGTGCCGCGGCGATTGATGAACAGCATTGCCTGCTCGCCTAATTCGAGGCATTCGGACAGAGATTCACTTAGTGATCCGCTGAACATGTCGGTGTTGCCCTGCAGCAACTCCTCGCGCATGTCAACGACGCTCACCGAAGGGAGTGCGCTGGGCCGGTTTGCTTGACCATCGCCGGTATCGGCGAACCGCTTCGTGAGCCTATGCAGTCGATGGCTACCGCGCATAGCCGCGTAGTATGAGCCTACATCAGGCGAGGCACTGCCGAGGACTACTAAAGACTGCGTCAGTTCGGATAGGCGCAGGCTAACCTGCCGCGCATGGTATCGTGGCGAAGTATCGTGCTGCTTATATGTCCATTCGTGTTCTTCGTCGACGACAATCAGACCTAAGTCGGGTACGGGCGCGAATATGGCGCTTCGCGAACCGATGACGATGCTGTAGTGCCCGCGCTTAATCTTCCACCACTGGTCGAAGCGCTCGCCCTCCGAGAGGCCGCTGTGGAGAACGGCGACGTTATCGGGGAAGCGAGACGCGAAGCGCTCGATTGTCTGGTAAGTGAGGGCGATTTCGGGGACTAGTACGATTGCCTGCTTACCCACTTGGGTGCAGCAATCAACGGCGTCGAGATAGACTTCGGTCTTGCCACTGCCCGTTACGCCCTCGATGAGGAAGGTATTCCCGAGCGCAGATGGATCTTCGAATGCGCCGTGTATGGCTGTTGCCGCTTCAGATTGCTCGACGGTGAGGCGAAGTGGCTCGCTGTACGGGAACGCCCTGCCGTCGAGGGGATCCCGGTCGATAGCTACGGCTTTGGTGGAAAGCCAACCTTTGTCCATGATGGTCTTGACTATGCTCCCGCCGAACTCACGGCGAGCTTCCGTAATGTCGAGCGGCTCGCCCACTTCGCGCAGATGCTCGACAAATGCCGCCTGTTTTCGGGCTTTGGTTTTGGCGAGCCATTCGTTGATGTCCGATGCGGTGTCGGGTGAGAGGCTGATGTGCGTGCGATACCTATGCTTGACGGTAGGGTCGGGCAGGGAGTAGTCGCGGATCAGGATGTTGCGCCGAACGAGGCTTGCCGCCGATGATGCGGCGCTTTCCCCGAACGCCTTTATGAGGCTGTCCTGCGTCGCCAGTCCGCGCTTGGCAATGTATTCGACGATACGCTGCTGCAGGGGTGTGAGTGTCTCACTGTCTGTGTGCTGGTCGGCAAGCGTGAGGTGCGTGCGTGCGCGGACTCGGCCACCGGGCGGCAACATAGGTGCGGATGCCTCGAAGAGGGAGCAGATGTAGTATTCGCTAATCCACGCTGCGAGTTGGAGGTGCACATCGTCCAACAGCGGCTCTTCAAAGACTAAATCGGCAATTGGCTTCGTCTCCGGCACTTGGGGATGAGCCGCGAGTGAAAATACAATGCCTTGCAGGGTTCGAGCGCCGAATGGGACGCGCACCAAGCATCCGGGGGATACTTTCATCCCATAAGGTATGCTGTAGCTGAAGGTTCGCGCGGGTTCGGTCGGAATATCCACGGCGACTTCGGCGAATGCTATGCAGCCAGAATTGAGCATGTTGTCCTCTACATAATCGCTCTGACTAACATTTTAGCACACCTGTGTTCCATATGCAGCAAATGGGGCAGGCTTGCAAAAGCCTGCCCCGCATGAATGCCGTGACATGTGCCGAAGGGCGTTCTTAGCGACGTTCTTTTATGCGGGCGGCGCGTCCTGACAGGCCGCGCAGGTAGTATAGGCGGGAACGGCGCACTTTGCCACGGCGCGTTACCTTCACGGATTCCACATTGGGAGAATGCATGAGGAAAGTGCGCTCGACGCCGATTTCGTAGCTTACGCGACGCACGGTAAAGGAGGCACCAGGGCCTCCGCCGCGCTTGCGTATGACGACGCCCTGAAACGCCTGCAAGCGAGTTCGTTCGCCTTCGGTTACCCTGATTTCGACGCGCACGGTGTCACCGGGCTGAAACTCTTCGATATTGGGGTTAGGCTCCAATTGGATGAGCTGATATGCTTCCATAAGAAGATCCCTGACGCAGGTTGTGTTTATTCAAATCGTACATGACATTGTATCGCCAAGTCAGTAAAGTACGCAAGGTTTTGACCGAGCTCAGGTGTCAGCTACCAGCTTTCAAGGAACAGAGGGTCATAAACTATGTTGCGTGGACAATTGGCATTTGGCCCCTGTCATTCTGAGTGAAGCGAGAGATCTTAAGTTTGTGAATGGCGCATGTGCAACGAGTTTAGATTCTTCACTCCGCTGCGCTGCGTTCAGAATGACAGAGGGTGAAGGCGCTGCGTTCAGAATGACAGGGGCTGAAAGCACTGCGTTCAGAACGACGGAATAAGCCTACTTTTCAGGTCCAAAACGCTCTGTGTATCAAATGTCAACAGAACCTAACAAGACGGCTGACTATCAACCCCCACCGCTGTTTTTGCAATGGCTGGCTCTAGCATTCCTCTAAGGAGTGGCAAGGTACTATGAGTTAGGGGCTTCGGTTGCGGTTGCGTTCGCGCTTGAGGCGGCGCTCTTCTCTTTCGAGTCGCCTGTCATCCTGCGCATCGGGCGAATAGGTCTGCTCTTGCCTTGCGCTCCGCTGTCTCCGCCGCTCGCTCCAGTATCTCCTGCTCCCTTGCCCACGCCTCGCGCTGCTCCTCCGTGGGTGGCGTGTGGCTCTGAATGACGTCCGGATGGTCTTCATCCAGGTCCTTGCAGACGCAGAGGCAGTCGGGGTGACAGGGGGCGTAGAACATCATGAAGTCAGGGTCGGGCTGCGCTGGGTTGCCAAATCCCCAATGAAGCAGGACTTTAGCCGCTTCTATCCTGTCGCGAGTCCTTGCGTCAGGGTCGTTTCCTTCCAGAATCTCCAGCAGGACTCTTACCATACTCGCTCCGCCCTCTGAGTCAACGCGGATGCGTGCGACGAGGGTTTCTTGTTCACCTTCTCGTGTTCAGGGCTGAGTGGCTGCTGTGCGGGCTGTGAGCCATCCTGCGCTTCATCGTCATACTGCGAGGCAGCATTGCGCTGATGTCCTGAGCTGCCCAGGGCTTCTCTGGCTTCTTCGAAGCCGAGCCTGAGCAGGATGCGCGCCGACTGGAGGCGGTGAGAGGGCTTGCCGTCGGGGTCCTCGCCGTTCATGATGGAGACGAGGTTGCGGATGATGGTTCTGCCACCTTGCGTCTCTTCGAGGACGATGCGCTGTATGCGCTGAAGGGTGTCTATGGGGATGTGCTGCGAATCTACATCCCGTTGCTGATGGATGGGCTCAATCATGTGTTCTGATTATAGGGACAAGTGTTTGTGTTGTCAAGGGGGAGATTAGCAGTCAGCGGTCAGTTAGCTAGGTTGTGGTGACATTTTGAGGTTGTCTTTCATTACTTCTGTCATTTCAAGTGAAGCGAGAAATCTGAAATCGGAGACTGGTGGGTGCGCGGCGACTTTAGATTCTTCACTCCGCTGCGCTGCGTTCAGAATGACAAGGGATGAAGGCGCTGGGTTCAGAATGACAGGGGATGAAAGCGCTGGGTTCAGAATGACAGAGTAAACATACATTTCGGGTCTAAAACGCTTTGTGTATCACATGTCAACACGTCCTAGTGTGCTTTGGCAGGCTCAGACCGAATATTTAGGTTTACATGGATGAAAGGGCAAGGATGGGAATGAGCTGGCTAGTGGAGTGATATACTGTGTGCGGATTTTCCATTTCTAGGCGGTGGGAATTGATTGAGGCTATAGTATTCGATTTTGATGGCTTGATTCTGGATACGGAGACTCCTGAGTTCGACACTTGGCAGGAGGTTTTCGAATCCCACGGCGTAAGGTTGGAGCGGGGGACATGGGATTTGTCGATTGGGCGGCACAGCAAGGACTTTGATATATATAAGCATCTTGCAGACTTGACGGGCCAGCACATAGAGCAGGAAGCTGTCAGGCCGAAGATGCGCCGCCGCTATCTTGAGCGCATAGATGAAAATCCTGTTCTGCCGGGCGTGGGGGATTACCTTGCATCGGCGAAAGACATGGGGTTGAGGCTTGCGGTTGCTTCAAGTTCGTCACCCGGTTGGGCCGTGGGACATCTGGAGCAAAGGAGTTTGCTACATTACTTTGAATTCGTGCTGAGTCATGGCGACGTTACGAATGGCAAGCCTGATCCAGAGTTGTACACAATGTCCTTAACACGCCTTGGGGTACGGCCTCAAAACGCTTTTGCGATTGAGGATTCCGTCAACGGACTCACTGCCGCGAAGGCTGCGGGGCTTCAGTGTGTGGTCGTGCCGAACCCAATGACGCGAGGTATGGATTTTGGATTGGCTGACATTTGCCTGGACGCGCTTTCCGACCTGCCTCTTAAGTGCCTGCTTGAAGAGCTAGAATATCAGGCGCCTAGCGGGAATGATGACTTATCAAAAGCGAAAGTTTGAGTTATTATCTGTAAGTGTTGCTGCTATGGCTTGCTTTGCGGAACAGTGCCAGACGTTACACTCGGAATCGATAGTAAGTGGCAGGAGGTAGTCATGCCAAAGGTAAGCGGACTAGGACATGTGGGAATATATGTGAACGACCTTATGGGGCAGCGAGACTTTTACTCGCGTGTGATGGGCCTGGAGATCACGGATGAGGACCTGGAGCAGCGCAGAATGGTGTTCCTGAGCGCGAACCCTGATGTGGAGCATCACGAGTTCGTACTGATGGAGGGACGCGATGTGCCATCGGACGCGAAGCTAGTGCAGCAGATTTCCTTCACCGTGGAGACGATAGCGGAGCTGAAGGACTTCTATCGCACTTTTAGCGACGAGGGCGTCAAAATCCAACGCATCGTGAGCCATGGCAATGCCTTCGGGATGTATGCGGACGACCCGGAGGGCAATACACTTGAGGTCTATTACAAGACGGGGCTGGATGTGCCGCAGCCGCACGGCGACCACATCGAGTTGGACATGTCGGATGAAGAACTGATGTCGATCGCTGAGGCGGCGGTGCCTAACTAGAAACGAATTCTTCAGACAGGCGACGCTGCGGGATTACCAGTGCAGCGTCGCCATATTAATGGCATGAGCCATGGCATGAGCCAATTCCGCGCGAACGCGTTGGACAAGCTCCGACCTTCTTTTATAAAGAGTTTGGATACTAGGTCGTGTGGACATTTTGAAGTTGCGTTTCATTACTTCTGTCATTTCGAGTGAAGCGAGAAATCTGAAATCGGAGAATGGTTTATGTACAACGATTTTAGATTCTTCACTCCGCTGCGCTGCGTTCAGAATGACAGAATGGATCTACTCTTCAGGTCTAAAACGCTCTGTGTATCAGATGTCAACATGTACTGGGTGGACGAGTTAACACATGCCGGAAATAGCGAATACGGAAGGTGTTAGGTTGGAGTCTCGCTTGAACGATATGCGGATATTGGGAATGCCCGTGCAATTTGTCGCTGTCGTCACCATTAGCCTTGCGCTAACGATTTACTTCGGCGCTTGGGCTGCCGATGCGCGCGTGAGTGAGCGGGTGGCGCAATCCACGACGCAAAGTGTGCAGCAGTTCGACTTTTCGTCGGCTGCGGGTACGTCTTTCGGCTCCGGACAATCCGGCGGGCTAGGGCAGGACGTAGGCGCCCTGCAATACGGAAGCGCAGCGGAAGGGCAGGGATGGGAGAGGTTCTTCCTGGTCGCATGCCCGCTGCATTAAGGACTTTAAAACCAACCAATGGCACGACAGCCTGAGCCATCCACAAGCCGCCCGCAGTCGAACTACGGGCGGGCCATTTATCCTCACTATGTCTGGGTGATTGTCGGTGTCATTGCGGTGATGCAGATGGTGGGCACGTCCATTCGCATGGCGTTCGGAGTGTTCATCGATCCACTGGAGCAGGAATTCCAGTGGAGCCAAGGGAGCATCACGCTGGCATACGCCATATCGAGCGTGGTGACCGCCTTGGCTTCTCCGTTTGCGGGCTGGTTCGGCGACCGATTTGGTGCGCGGCGGGCGATGGTGGTGGGCACAGCGATGTTCCTCGCGGGCATGCTGCTCACCGGACAGATAAGCACCATCTGGGAGCTATACCTGTACTTTGGAGTGCTGCTCGGAACCGCACAGGCGATATTCCTCGTTCCCCTGATACCTTCGGCGATGTACTGGTTTCGGCGGCATCTGGGCATAGGCATGGGTCTGATAATGGCGTCGTGGGGGCTTGGGCCCGCGCTTGCAGCCATTGTCGTGAGCCTGCTGCTCGAAGGAATGGGCTGGCAGAACGGCTTTATGGCGCTCGGGGTGGGTTCGGCGGCGATCATGTTCGTGCTTATTGGGCTGTTCAGGGACAGACCGGAAGACAGGGGGATTCAGCCTTACGGGCACAGGCCGGGAGATCCGGAGATACAGAAGAGGGGGGCAAACCCGGCGAGGACGAAGCTGTTCAATGGGTACATGCGGAAGACCGCCGCCTTCTGGAATATGAGCTCCATCCACTTCCTAGGTTGCGCGGGGCACGCCATTATATTGGTGTACATCGTGCCTTTGGCGGTGAACGAAGGGCTGACGCTGGTGCAGGCGGCTGGCGTCCTCACTGTTCTGTCGGCGGTTAGCGTCATATCGCGCGTCTTCGTGCCGATAATGTGCGACAACATCGGCACTCGGACGGTTATGTTCATCTTTTTCGCGGCGCAGGGCATCCTGGTGGTTATGCTGTTCTGGACGCACGACCTGTGGATGTTCTACATGTTCGCGGTGATATTCGGCATTGGGTATGGCGGCGAGACAGGCGGGTTCCCTATGCTAAACAGGCGTTATTACGGGCACGCGCCCACAGGCTCACCTTACGGCGTGCAGATGCTGGGCGCAGGCCTAGGCATGGCGCTGGGCGGCTGGATCGGCGGGCCCATCTTCGACATGTTCGGCAGCTACAATGTCGCGCTGTGGATTTCGATTGCGACAAGCCTGGCGGGCGCGCTGAACATACTGCTGCTGGAGCCCACGGACAAGCTGCTGATACCGGACTGGGAGGCAGTAGAAGAGCCGACGGCCAGGGCTGCTGCGGGGGATTGAATCTGAAACTGTCTGCCTAAGCCTTGGCCTTTGCATTCATGAGCCAGTGCTGGTTTCTGGCGGGGCTGTCGAGCCATGTTTCTACGTTCTCCTGACGCTCTTCGGGCACTTCGACGCCAAGACCGTCTGCGAGGCGGGT
Source organism: Dehalococcoidia bacterium (assembly GCA_965225795.1). GTDB lineage: Bacteria > Chloroflexota > Dehalococcoidia > Lucifugimonadales > JADFKI01 > Bin90. Next base: position 625,390 of record OZ245324.1, read on the forward strand.
CATGAAGTTGAAGTTGCAGGTGATCAGGACAACGGAGAGGATCTGCTCGTCTGTCAGGCCGTGCTTACGGAGGGCTGTAACGTCCGATTCCTGCATCCTGGTGGGTTCGCGCGTGAGCTTGGTGGCGTAGTCGAGCATCGCGCGGGTCTGCGTGTCGAGGTCGGCGTTGCGGTAGTCGTGCATGACATGGCTTGCCAGTTCCGGGTCGTTGGAGGCGTAACGGAGAAACTCTCCGTGAGCCATTGTTCAAAAGCGGCATTGGTTCTGAACTGAGACTGCGGTGGCGATCGCCTCCTCCTGCGTGCGGGTGAGTGCGGACGAGCCGAAGGTGATGGCGTTGTTCAGGTCATTGACCGCCTTCATTGCGGAGGGGTTGATGGACATCACATTGATGACATTCGCCGAGTGCAGAGGTTCGTCGGCTTCACGAATCCAGGACATTTTCTGTTTCCTTTCAGATAGGTTTGTAAGTAAGTCGGTATGTTGGTGGGGCATTCACTGAGACACCCCCATCCTAGCCTTCCCCCGTCGAGGGGGAAGGGACTTCGGGCCTGCATTTATGGACACTTTTGCCATTTACCTACCCCTATCAGCCCGTGAAGGGGGAAGAGGCATTTTTCTGGACGGTTAGTAAGTCGCCCTGCCGCCGCTGATGTCGAAGACGCCGCCGGTGCTGAATGAGCACTCCTCGGATGCGAGCCAAGCGACGAGTGCGGCGATCTCGGAGATTTCGCCGGTGCGACCTATAGGTATGCGATCAACCATGTACTGCACCTGTTCAGGCGTCAGCTCGTCGAGGATGCGGGTGTGGACGACGGCGGGGGTGACGCAGTTGACGCGGATGCCAGACTTTGCAAGCTCTTTGCCGACGGATTTGGTGAGACCTATGACGGCAGCTTTTGTGGCGGAGTAGGGCACCATACGCGGGTTGCCTTCCTTGCCGGCGATGGAGGCGATGTTGACGATGCGCCCGTAGTCTCGGTCAAGCATGCTGGGAATGACGGCGTGGCAGAATGCGAAGACACCGCGCAGGTTTATGCGGTAGACGCGATCCATCTCTTCCAGCGAGATCTCCCAGATGTTACCGTCGATGCCGGTGATGCCCGCGTTGTTAACGAGGATGTCGATGCGTCCCCAAGCGTCCAGAGCGGCTTCGACTGCGGCCTCAGCGGTGGACTGGTCGGAGACGTCTCCGACTACGAGGCGCGTCTCAGTGCCGCGCGCTGAGAGTTCGCTGGCGGATTGCTCGCCGAGTTCGCCGTCGATGTCCACCATGACGAGGCGTGCGCCATCGGACGCTAGGCGGCGAGCAATGCCATAGCCTATTCCGGTGGCTGCGCCCGTTACTATTGCTACCTGTTCTTGGAATCGAGTCATAGCTTCTCCTAGATGTGCAGACCGAACCGGACCGGGGCGCTCGTCATCTTCACTATCACCCCCACCCCAGCCTTCCCCCATCAAGGGGGAAGGGGTTTTTGCCCTCACCCTAACCCTCTCCCAGGGGGAGAGGGGATACGCGGTTTCACATAGGCTCGTTACAGTTCGCCCTCGTCGCGGAGATCTTTGAGGGATTGCGAGAAGGCTGCTGTGGTGCGGTCAATCACCGCTTCGTCGTGGGCGGATGACACAATGAATGCGCGTCCTCCCATCATGTCCACGCCGTTGACGAGCATTGCACGTCGCAAGGCGCGGGTCTTATCTGCGGGCATGGTGTCGTAAATCTGCTGGTAGGGCATGTTGCAGATATCCCGGTCGCAGCTGCAGTCGGCGCCGAGGTTCACATGGATTATCGAGGAGATGCCGTGCGCGTGGCCAGTAACCTCGTTCTGAATGAACGCTTCGTTGAGACCTTCTTTGAGGCGCTGCGACATTGCGTCTGCCCTAGCGTTGATGCCTTCATTTGCGATTGCATCCAGAGCGGCGATTCCTGCTGCTGCCGTTACGGGCTGGGCGTTGTAAGTCCCACCCTGCGCGACTCTGCCCATGTTGTCCCACTCCGGATCTTCGCGGAAAGCCATGAGTTCCATGATGTCGGCCCTGCCGCCAACGGCTGCGCCGGGTTGACCGCCTGCGATTATTTTCGCCATCGTGGTGAGATCAGGCTCAAGTCCCCAACGAACTTGCGCACCGCCGGGGGACAAGCGGAATCCAGTGATCACTTCGTCCATGATGAAGATGACGCCATGCCGCCTGGTTAGATCCTGCAAGTCCTGGAGGAACTGGGGATTCTGCAAGGGGAATGTGCCGTAGTGCGCTCCGTTGCACTCAACGATGACGGCGGCGATGTCATTGTCCTGAGAGAGGATGGTGTCAACCACGGCGATGTCAGCCGGAGCGACTATCACGGTGTCCAGGACTTCTTGAGGGACGCCGCCGAGAGCCTGCCCGGACTCGGGAGTAACATAGTCGTGCCAGCCATGGAAGTGCTCGTGGAACTTTACGATTTTCGTCTTGCCGGTGTATGCGCGGGCGAGCCTTAGCGCGAGGTAAGTGGATTCCGTGCCTGACGCAGTAAAGCGAACGCGCTCCAGCGAGGGAACGAGACGCTTGACTGCTTCGGCGTAGCGCACTTCGTGGGTGGAGGCTCCGCCTACGTGAGTTCCTCTGCCAACCTGCTCCCTTACCGCTTCGACTATCTCGGGCTTGCTGTGTCCCATCAGCAGACTGCCGTTGCCCATCACGTAGTCGATAATCTGATTGTCATCAACGTCGTACTTGTAGGGGCCCTCGGCGTAGTCTATGTAAGCGGGAAAAGGCGATGTGAAGCGCGTCTGGTGTGTGATGCCGCCCGCGAATAGTGAACGGCCTCTTTCATACCAGTCCACGGACTTGCCGAACATCTCACGGTAGCGTTCTTCGATGGTGACCATAGTTGAACTCCCTTCGTTGGTGCGGGTCGGCGCGTTGCGTCGCGTCGATATTTATATGATTGTAATTGCGCGATTGCAATTGCCAGTATTATATTCTCACAGCGGGCGTGGTCAAGGTGGTTGCCTGCCGTTCTTGTATCTGATGGGTGTGGCTGTTACTATCTTGGAAGCCGTGGGTACTCGGCGCTGTTGAAAGTAAAGACACACGATAAACGGAGGAAAACAACATGGTATTGCTTGGTTCGGGCGAATGGGTCTATGAAGTGTCGGGCGAGGACTGGGGAAATCTGCCGGAGGGCGCGACCTATAAAGAGGCAACGGCTGTAGATATTGACGAAAATGATAATGTGTATGTCTTCAACCGCGGTACGCATCCGATGATCGTATTCGACACCGAGGGGAATGTGCAGCGCACCTGGGGGCACGGCATATTCAGAAACCCGCATGGCGTTACGGTGGGACCGGACGGCAGCCTGTGGTGCGTGGACAATGGAGACCACACGGTGAGGCAGATGTCGCCGGACGGTAAGGTACTGATGACCATCGGCACGCCTGGGCAGCCTTCGGCGCCGATGAGCGGCAAGCCGTTCAATGCGCCGTCGCATGTGGCTTTCGACCCGCGCAACGGCGATTTCTATGTGGGTGACGGATACACGAACGCTGCAGTTCACAAGTATTCACCTGACGGCAAGCACCAGTTCTCTTGGGGCGAGTCTGGGAACGACCCGGGGCAGTTCAATATCGTCCACTATGTCGGAGTGGACAAGGACGGCTGGGTGTATATCGCGGACCGCGAGAACCACCGCGTACAGATCTTCAGTCCGGAAGGGAAGTTCGAGGCGCAGTGGACAAACATGTCGCGCACTGCCTGTCTGTATCTGGATACGAAGGGTGATCAAGAGCTAATCTACGTGGGCGAATATTTCTCCGGCATCAATCCGAACAGGATGGGCACGCAACTGGGGCCACGAGTGAGCATCTACGACACGAAGGGCAATCGGCTGGCGCGGCTGGGTACACAGACTTATGGCGACGAGCCGGGGCGGTTCTACTCGCCGCACGGAATCGCGGTTGACTCGAAGGGCGACATCTATGTTGCCGAAGTGTCATACGCAGACTATGGCAGCAAGATGGATCCGCCGCAGGAGCTGCGTTCGATGCAGAAGCTGATTAAGCAAGGGTAGCAGGCTTCAGCTTTCAGCGGTCAGGCGTGATGTGTGATGGGCAATGGATTGTATTCGACAGGCTCATCGCAAACGATAATAAAGTAATTGAGCAAGAGTCCTCAACGAAAGGTAATCGGAATGGCGACGGAATTGGGTGTTGATAGGGTGGACTTGTCTGCTGACGGGATTGCCATCCAATGGAGGGACGGGCACTCCAGCTTCTATGAAGGAAAGTACCTGCGGATCAATTGCGGGTGTGCGGAGTGCGTGGAAGAGTGGACCAACCGGAAGATCCTGGATCCAGCGATGATTGACGCCAATATCCGGGCGGAGGACTACCTGCCAATTGGAAAGTATGCGCTGCAGTTTCTGTGGAGCGACGCGCACTATACGGGGATATACCCGTTTACGATACTGAGGATGTTATGCCAGTGCGGGGAGTGTGGGGAGTAGTTTCTGGGCATTGCTAATTTGAGCTTCACCCCCATCCTAACCTTCCCCCTTTACGGGGGAAGGGATTTTTTCACAGAGGGGCAAAGAGAAAAAAAGAGGGCTGGTAATTGATCACTGCCAGCCCTCTCTGCTTGTTCGCTATATGGACACTGCCCTAGGCGGGCTTGAACTTGGGCAGAGTGATGTCGTCCGTCACGTCCTCGAAGACCACTTCGAGGGGCATGCCGACGACGAGGTTCTCGGGCGTGGGGTTGTCTATGACTATGTTGGTCGGCATTATGGGGCCCTCGTCAAGCTCCACAAGCGCGGTAACGAAAGGCACATCACCAACGAATCCCGGATGCGGGGCGCGCTCGACGATGGCATAGGTGTAAAGAGTAGCGTTTCCGCTTGCCTGCACCCATTCAGTATCGCGGGAGAAGCAGCAGGGAGAGATGTCCCTAGGGTAGAAGTAGGCGTTGCCGCAGGAGTTGCAGCTCCTTAGCCAGAGTTCGTGTTCCTTTGCCTTCTGCCAGTACACATCGGATTCGACCTGCGGTGTCGGCAGCGGCTTGTTGTATGCTTGTGTCATTCACATTCTCCTGAAGATGAACTGTGTCTTATCGGCGGGCGGTGCGACATTGGCATTGCTTATCGCCGCCCGCATGCGCTGTTATCTAGTCTATGCCAAGCACCACTGTGCCCGTTGAGGACAGGGAGCCGCCCGTGCCGTTGATGAGGCAGAGCCTGGGATCGTCGAGCTGACGTTCACCGGTCTCGCCGCGAAGCTGCCTGACGGCCTCCAGAACGAGGAACATGCCGTACATGCCGGAATGGGTGTAGGACAGGCCACCGCCGCTGGTGTTCATTGCGAAGTTGCCGCCGGGAGCGGTGCGCTGGTTCGCCACGAAGTCGGGACCTTCGCCGGGCTCGCAGTAGCCGAGGCTTTCGAGCGTGGCAAGGACCGTGTAGGTGAACGAGTCGTAAATCATGGAGAGGTCGATGTCGTCGTGTGTTACGCCAGCCATCTGGAGCGCGGCAGGACCGGAGTAGCGCGCCCAAGTGCGGGTGAGGTTCTTCATCTGGCTGAGAACGCCGTGGTCATGTCCCTCGGCTGCGCCCAGGACATAGACCGGCTTCTTGGGCAGGTCGCGCGCCCTTTCAGGCGTAGTTACGATATACGCGCCGCCAGCGTCCGTTACCAAACAGCAGTCGGGCAGGTGGAATGGCCATGCAATCCAGCGCGAGTTGTGGTAGTCGTCGAAGGACATCGGAGTGTCATTGAAGTACGCCTTGGGGTTCAGGTTTGCCCACTTTCGGGTTGCGACTGCAACCTCAGCCATGCCCTGCCGCACCCTGCGCTCGCCGTACATGTGCATGTAACGGCGGGCAGCCATTGCGTAGTTGATGGGCGCGCCGATGAAGCCGTAAGGGGACTCATACTGCGGGCCTGCGTCTGAACCGTTTGCGCCTGCACGAGAGCGGGCACTTCTGCCAGCCTCGCCGTGCGTCACCAGCACGGTGTCGCAGTAGCCGGCGTTGATCGCCGCGACGGCATGCGCGATGTGAATGATGAACGATGAACCGCCAACGGCGGTCGTGTCCGTGTATGTGGGGTTGATGCCCAAATACTCGCCCAAGTTAATTGTCGAAGTGCCCGCGGTCATCAAGCCGTTGACGTCCTTCATGGACAATCCGGCGTCTTCAAGCGCGTTGTAGGCGGCTTCAGCATGGAGCTGAAGGTTGGACTTTGCGACTCTTCCTATCTCATCGGATTCTGCCACCCCAACAATGGCAACCGTCTTTCTCAGATCGGCCATTTTATATGGCACCTCCCGTGTTGTTTCTGCGGTAATGCAGTCTGTATTGAGGGCGGGCGCGATGCGCCAATGCCGCCAAACAGGATATACCTTGCGGGGCTTAAAGGCAAGTTAATGGGTCGATAGTGCGGGGACAGAGACGATGGATATCGACGAGTTCCAAGGCGCTGAAACTTCGGAGCGGTTACTCGGATCTGCCGAAGGCTGCGACTATTGCTGCGACTATTCCGGCGAAGATGCCGACGCCGAAAAACATGAGGGCTACCGCGGTGAATTTACCGACAACCGTTACAGGGTAATGGTCACCGTAACCGACGGTGGAGACGGTAACAAGCGACCAGTAGAGGGCGTCGGGGAAGGACCGAATGTTTGCGCCGTCGGCGTTCTGCTCCACGGTTGTTACGATGGTGGCGGCGAGCAGGACGATTCCTATGCCGTATGCAAGCAGGGTTTCAAAGGTTACAAGATGTCTCCACCGGGAGACGTCGCGCACGACGAACAGAATGGCTGCGACGATTCTCAGCGGGCGAAGGACCGGAATGAGTACCAACATTGCTTCGGGCCAGTTGCGGCGCAGATAGGCCAATTTGCTTGGGGCTAGCGCGAGCTTAACGATGAAGGAGAAGGCGAAGAGCGCCCAAATTGCGATTTGGAGTGCGGTGTAAATGCTCTCCTCAGCAGGGCTTAGGTTCCAGAAGTAAGGGCCCGTGATGATGGGCATCAGGGCGAAGGATGCCAGCATCAGCGGCATTTCGGTGATGCGTTCGAATCTTTCGAGACGGTCAGGGGATTTTGGGGCGAGTTTCATGGTGGGCATCCGCGCAGGATTCGCTTATCCCCCGACCATCCTAGAATGTTAAGCCGGTCTATTGTAGCGGGGAGTAGTCGGTAGGGACTAGGGTCGTGTTGAAGACGCGGCGGACGATGAGGCCGTCGGCTTCGGATTCGGCGCGCACCTTTGCCCATTCGGGGTCGTTGCGGAATGCTGCCCAAGCGCGCTCGCGGTGTGCGGCGTCCTCGAAGCCGATGATGTAAATCAGGCGGTCGCTGTAATCGCCGACATCTGCGGTGAAGTAGCCGATGTTCTTGATGCCGTGCTTCTCGAATATTTTCATGGTGTGGTCTCGGAAGCGGGCGTTGATGTTGGGCAGCCTACCCGGTAGCGTCTCATATACTCGGTATTCGTAGATCATGTTGCCTCCTTTTTCTCTATCGCGTGTCTCATATAACGCGGTTGTGTTAGATTGCTGTCACGCCGTTGGTCAGTCCAAGAGCGCTCATTACGCCGTCAGCGAGGGGCTGCAAGTCGGGCGACTCAAAGTCGGGCTCGAAGACTCCGTTGAGGGCGGTGATGGCGATGCGGTTGTTGCGCACAGCGAAGATGTCGGTATCCTCGCCGACAGGTCGGTTCATCAGGCGGTTGTGCTTAATCCAGTAGTAAGTCCTGCGACCGTTGTTGCCGCGCTCCACGTTCTCAAGGTATAGGCGGGGACCGAGCCGCGTCATCGCCGCGCCCTTGATCCTGTCGGTCGTCGCGTTGGGCAGATTGACGTTCAGGAACAGGGGAGGGAACTTGTCGTTGGCGGCGATGGTTTTCACAAGTGAAGCGGCCGTCGTGGCTGCGGCGTCGTATTGCAGGTTGGTGATGGATGCGACCGACATGGCTATCGAGTGCATCTCGCGGTAATAGCCCTGAATTGCGGCTCCAACCGTACCGGATACGAGTATGTCCATGCCAAGGTTCGAGCCCTCGTTTATGCCGGAGAGCACGATGTCGAACTTGCCGGGGGAGAGGCTCTCGACAGCAAGGATTACGCAGTCGGCGGGCGTGCCCTCGACTGCGAATGTCTTGATGCCTTCAACGGGCGGATGCTTAACTTCTCGGGCTTTTACGACCTCCAGCAGGGTTCTCGCGGTGCCTATGCCGCTCTGGTCGCGGTCGGGGGCTGCAACTACAACTTCGCCGAGGCTTTTGAGCGCGCCCACCATCTTCCAAAGCCCCGGCGCTTCAACGCCGTCGTCGTTTGTAACAAGAATTTTCAAGTCTGCTGCTCCCTATACTGCATGTCGCAAATCCAGAACAATCGCATCGGCTTGCGCCGCCTGTCATAGTACCACATTGTCTATCAGGCGCGTCTTGCCGATGCGGACGGCGAGGGAAACCAGAGCCGCCCCTGTAATGGTTTCAAGTTCACTCAGGTTTTCGGCATCGGCAATACTGATGTAGTCGATGGAAGCGAGAGGCTGTTCGTTGATCAGGCGGCGCATTCGGCGTCGAATCACCGCGGCGTCAGTTTCTCCGGGCTGATGCAGTTTTTTTGCGAGTTGGAGTGAGCGAAATAGAGATAGTGCCGCTTCGCGTTCGGCGGCGTTAAGGTAGACGTTGCGGCTGCTTAGGGCCAGGCCTTCGGAGTCGCGCACGGTGGGGCAGATGACGATTTCCGCGCCGAGGTTCAGGTCTTCGCTGAGGCGTTTAACAACCAGGCACTGCTGAGCGTCTTTCTGTCCGAAGTACGCTCTATCGGGGCGGACGATGGTCAGCAGCTTGCAGACGACGGTGGCGACTCCCTGAAAATGCCCGGCGCGGTGCTCGCCTTCCAGTCGATCGCCGATGCTCCCGACATTGATGTGAGTATCGAAGCCGGGCGGATAGACCTCTTCCACCGGCGGCGCTAGAACCAGGTCAATGCCTGCGCTTTCGAGTTTGGCGAGGTCGGAGTCCATGTCGCGGGGATAGGTTGTGAAGTCTTCGTTGGGACCGAACTGCGTGGGGTTCACGAAGATGCTGACTGCGGCGGTAGAGTTTTCGGCACGGGCACGGCGAACAAGCGCCATGTGTCCCTCGTGGAGGAATCCCATGGTCGGCACAAGGCCCAAGGGTTTCTCTGCATGATCATAAGCGCGCCGGAACGCGGCGACGGATTCGATGATTTGCATTAGTGTTTGCTCTGGGCGGCGATTTTCGGATCGCTTGTGAGTTCGGCGAGGACTTCGGCGGATAGTGTAAAGCTCTCGTCCTCTGAAGGGAAGGACTGCGCGCGGACATCGTCGATATAATCCGCGACTGCGCCTGTCATTTCGTCAGCGAGGTTGGCGTACTTGCGGGCATGCTTTGGGGTGAAGTCGCTGTACAGCCCCATCATGTCGTGGAAGACCTGCACCTGCCCGTCGCAGTGGACGCCCGCTCCGATGCCAATGGTGGGGATCGAGAGACGCTCGGTGACAATCTGGGCAAGCTGAGACGGGACGCCTTCGAGCACAACGGAGTAAGCGCCCGCTTCTTCGACCGCCTTAGCGTCTTCTATAAGCTCGACCGCTGCCTTCGTGGTTCTGCCCTGTATGCGGTAGCCACCGAGTTGGTTGACCGCCTGCGGCGTGAGGCCGATGTGCGCCATAACAGGAATGCCTGCCTGCACGATGCGCTGCATGGTTCTGGCGACGTGCCTGCCACCTTCAAGCTTTACGGACTGAGCACCGCCTTCCTTGAGCAGTCGCCCGGCGTTGCGAATAGCATCGGATTTGCTTGCCTGATAGCTCATGAAGGGCAGGTCGCCGACTATGTGAACTTTGGTCGAGCCGCGGACGACCGCCTTGATGTGGTGGAGCATATCTTCCATCGTGACGGGAACGGTGGAGTCGTAGCCGAGTACAACCTGGCCAAGGCTGTCGCCCACCAAAATGATGTCAACGCCTGCGTTCTCAACGATGCGGGCGGAGGTGTAGTCATAGGCGGTTATCATCGCAATGCGCTTGCCGCGCCTTTTCAATGCCGCTATCTCTCGGATGGTCGTTCGCATTCTTCTTCCCTTTCCGAGTATTAGGTTGTGTGGACATTTCTCATTTGTCCCCTGTCATTCCGAGCAAAGCGAGGAATCTGAAGTCTTTGAATGGCGTGTGTACAACGATTTGAGATTCTTCACTCCGCTCCGCTGCGTTCAGAATGACAGGGAAGGGCCGCTGTGTTCAGAATGACAGAATATACCTACAATTCAGGTCTAAACGCTTTGTGTATCAAATGTCATCAGAGCTTAATCCTTTCGACTGTCATTCAGTATTCGTCGAAACTCGCTTTCTCCTTCTGCTGACAATCCCTGTTCCATGGCAAGATGCAGCCCCGCTAGAGCGAGTTCGCGGTAGAGAGGCAACAAATCGGGGTGCTGCGATGCCAAAGCTTCCATGTGCTTGGTTGCCGTGCCGATGTCGCCTCGCGGGTATGGTCCCGCGACGGCAGCGGGAATGCCTGATGTCGCGACGTTATGGGCTACTCCGCGCATCATTGGAACGAGGGCTTTCACGCCATCGTCTCGCGTGTATCCGATGTGTTCCCAGACTTCGGCGGATATACCGACGAGGCAAGTCAGCAGGTTGCCCATCATTACGCCACTGAGATGGTAGAGCGCCTTGTCCTCCGGCTTCAGGAAGACGGGATTGCCGCCGATGTCACGCGCCATATCGGCGAGGTATTCGCGCATCTCGGCGTTGCCCTCAATGCCGAATGTGATGCCGGGTATGCTCCTGACGCCGTTCTCGACGGATGAGAAAGCCTGCAGGGGATGGAACGCGCCGGGTACCGCGCCCTGTCGAGTTGCTGTCTCCAGAACGTCGAGCGATGCTGCGCCCGAGCAGTGCGCGACGCCCTGGCCTGTGCGCCACTGCACCGATGCGGCGACTAATGGAATGGCGTCGTCGGATGTGGTGATGAACACCATGTCGGCGGCGTCAGCGGCTTCCTGGAAATCTGTGTATGCGGCGCAGCCTTCGATGCGGGTGGCGAATTGCTGCGCGGACGCAGGCGTGCGGCTCGATACGGCGACGACAGAATAGCCGGTCCGCGACATTGCGAGGGCGAGCGAGCCGCCCACCCTGCCGGCGCCGATGAAGCCAATATTGGCTGACTTGTCGAGGCTAATCATTTCGAAAGTCCTTGACTGCCGGCACGCCGCCGAGTGAGTCTGCTTCGGTGACGGCGCGGACGATGGCGTCGCTGACACACATAACGGCTGCTGCCAACAGTTGGTTCATGTTAAATGCTGAATCGGACTTGCCCGTAGCCAGGGCGAACATCGTGTCGCCGTCTCCCATAAGATGCGCCGGTCGCACTGCTAGCGCGATTCCGTCTTGCGCTGCGGATGCCAGCTTGTTCGCCTGTTCCTTATTCAGCGAGGCGTTCGTTGCGACAACGCCGATGGTAGTGTTTGAAGAAGTCGTAGTCTGTGGTGAGCCAACGATGGGCGAGACCGCTACATCCATTGCGTCGAGTATTTCGTCGCCGGCCTCCGTGCGGGGCCCCGCAATGATGCGTCCGGTTTTCGCTTCATATACACCGCCGATGGCGTTTACGGCGACTATCGCTCCTACAATGAGCCCTTCACCAAGTGATAGGCTTGACGAACCTATGCCGCCCTTAATGGCGCGATCCATTCCGAGCATCTTGCCTACGGTTGCGCCTGTACCCGCACCCACGCTTCCTTGGGCGGGCGGTGCGTCGGAGGCGTTCCAGCAGGCGGCTTCGCCGTCTGCGGCGTTAGGACGAATGTCGCCTTGAACTAGTCCCAGGTCGAAAAGGATTGCGGCGGGGACTATTGGAATGACTGAGCCGCCGAATTGCACACCGACACCTTCTGACTCAAGGTAGTGAACTACACCTGTCGCCGCAGCCAATCCGAACGCGCTGCCGCCACTGAGTAGCACGGCGTGGACCTCGTTCACAAGGGCGGTAGGGCGCAGGAGGTCGGTTTCGCGGGTGCCGGGGGCCCCGCCGCGCACATCTACGCCGCCGACCGCGCCATCCTCGCAGATGACCACGGTGCAGCCGGTTGCCGCGGTTGCGTTGGTCTGGTGACCGACACGGATGCCGGACACATCTGTTATGCTTGTCAGTCTCATGTCTATCTCAACACTCTTATTTCAGAACATGATTCAAAGCAGTTTCAAAACACAAAAAGCCCTCCCGCGCCTTGGCAGGAAGGCTTTTAAACGCAAATGCGTGCTCTGTTTGTCCGCTAGGACACCTAGTCGGATGCTGAGTGATTTCATTTTAAGCGCTCACCGTTCCCGTGAGGATTGGCTGCGCGAGTATGTTAGCAGGAAACTTCTTTATCCTCAATACGGAGGGGTCGTCTTTTCCAAGTTTCTGCTTTCATGTTGAAGGCCACCAGTGATCGTTTGCGTCTGCCGCTTCAAATCAGATCCATATATTTTGCTGACGGGAAGGGAAGTGCGCCGCCTGCAGATAGCCCTCGGGGTGGCTGTCGTTGCCGGGCGGATGGCGAAGCATCGCAGTTTCGTCCAGTTCAATGCCGAGTCCGACACCTTCCGGCAGGCTGAAGTAGCCGTCTTCCTGGAAGAGGAACTCACCCTTGACTACATGTTGATACCAAGCGCCGTGCCCGCCTTCCTGGATGAGGAAGTTGGGGCAGGTGGCGTCCACATGTAACGCAGCCATGGTGTTGATCGGGCCATAAGGGTTATGCGGGCAGAAGCCGACATAGTAGGTCTCTGCCATTGCCGCAATCTTCTTCAGTTCCAGGATGCCGCCGGCGTGGCAGATGTCAGGCTGCGCCATGTCAATGACCTGTTTTTCGAAAAGCTCGCGGAAGCCCCACTTGGTGTAGATGCGCTCACCCGTGGCGATGGGTATGTTGACGCCTGCAGTTACCTTCGCCATAGCGTCGATGTTTTCGGGTGGGACAGGCTCCTCAAACCAGAAGGGACGGTATTCTTCTAGCGCGTTGCCCATTCGGATTGCCTCGTGCGGTGTGAGCCTGCCGTGTACCTCTATGAGAAGCTCGACGTCGTCACCGACGGCTTCGCGCACTGCCTTGACCTTGGCGAGCGCGTCCCGCTCAGACTCAACGGTGGTGAAGATGCCCTGGTGGGCGAATGGATCGCCTTTGAGCGCGGTCATTCCCTGCTCGACCCAAGAGAGGGCGTTTTGCACAGCGTCGTCGGGAGTGCGTCCGTCGAAGCGTCCGTAAGCCCAGAACTTGTCGCGCATCGCGCCGCCGAGAAGCTCGTACACGGGTACATTCAGTGCCTTTCCCTTGATGTCCCAGAGGGCGATGTCGATGCCACTCACCGCTGCCATGTGGAGCACGCCGCCGCGCACATTGTGCCCGAAGTTGTAGAGATTCTGCCAGTGCTCTTCGATGCGGAAGGGGTCTTTGCCGACAAGCGTCTCGCCGAGTTCTTCGACTACTGCGCCGACTGATATTGCCCCGACGGTTGCTTCGCCCCAGCCGATGATCCCTTCGTCGGTGGAAACCTTGACGAAGACGTAGTTGCGAGTTGCTTCCGGCGGTCTGGTCGCAAATGCCTTGACCTCGGTAATTTTCATTGTGTCACCTCGTCCTGCTTGATTTGGGCGCAGTGTAGCATTCGGAGGCTGTTATCTCAATGTAGTGGCGCGTGGCATGCGCTGCGAGTATCGGATATGCGCCTGAGTTATAATTGACGCCATAGATGAGTAACTTTACCCCTCTGAATGCCATAACTGAGATATGCGAGAGGATGAAAAATGCGAATTGCAATCGGGGCGGATCATGCGGGCTACCCGGCGAAAGAGACGGTGAAGGAATTGCTGGAAGCGGCAGGTCACGAGGTTGTTGACTTGGGGGCGCATACTTACGATCCGCTGGACGACTACCCTGACTTTGCCAAGGCGGTCGCGGAGTATATTGCGGCGGAGAACGCTGACAGGGGTGTGGTGCTGTGTGGCAGCGGCGTAGGGGCGTCAGTTGCGTCCAACAAGGTCAGGGGGATACGGGCCAGTGTCTGCCACGACACTTATTCAGCGCATCAGGGCGTGGAGCACGATGATATGAACATACTCTGCATGGGCGTGCGCATAATCGGCGAGGAGCTTGTGAAAGAGATTGTTGACGCGTTCGCGTCAGCGGAGTTTTCCGGTGAAGAGCGCCATGTGCGCCGGATGCAGAAGGTCTCTGATATGGAGGCTAACTTCTGATTCGACGTTCTGTCTCAGAAGGGGGGGACATAGGTCGTGGAGAAGGCGAGGCAGGATGGGCTGCATGGCTCGGCCTGGGATTCTGGTTCTGTTCTGTGTGGCGCGAGATGAGCAGGCCGCCGGGACCGACGACCTGCTCAATTGGGGAGGCTGCTGTCTGCCTTATAAGTAGTCGCGCGCCTAGTTAACGAACGCCGTTTCTGGACGCCTGCGCCCTCTGAGGCTTCGAGTAGCGCCGCAAGAACGGAGGAAGATCGAGCTTGCCGGTATCGCTTGCCATTGCGTCGAGAAGCATGTTGGCATAGCCCTCGTCGGTATCCTTTACGTCTCCCGGCTGCTCAAAGCCGGTGGCGATGATGGTGAGCTTAATCTCGTTTTCCATCTTCAGGTCGGTCGCCATGCCGAATATGATGTTGCATTCAGGATCCACTACCCTCTGGATGACCTCAGCCGCCTCGTGCAGCTCGGAGAGCTTGAGGTCGCTGCCGCCGGTTATGTTGAACAGGACCCCGCGCGCGCCTTCGATGGAAACGTCAAGCAGCGGGTTAGTGATAGCGGTCTGTGCGGCGCTTCTGGCGCGGTGCTCACCCACACCCCAGCCTATGGACATCCATGCAGGGCCCGAGTCCTGCATGATGGACTGTACGTCTGCGAAGTCAAGGTTGATTTCACCCGGAACCGTGATCAGTTCGGCGATGGACTGCACGCCCATTCGCAGGACGTCGTCCGCCATGAGGAAGGCGTTCTGCGCGGTGATTTCTTCTTCGCATATTATATGCAGGCGCTCGTTCGGGATTACCAGCAGAGTGTCCACATGCTCTTTGAGGCGATTGATGCCCTCGTCAGCGGAGTCGGCTCGGCGCTTGCCCTCAAAGGCGAAGGGCCTTGTGACTACGCCGACCGTTAGCGCGCCCGTTTCCCTGGCAATCTCGGCGATGACCGGCGCGGCGCCCGTTCCCGTACCACCGCCCATCCCGGCGGCTACGAAGACCATGTCGGCGTCGCGAATGACATCGTAAAGCTCTTCGCGGCTTTCTTCAGCCGACTTCATGCCGAGTTCGGCGTTTCCGCCAACGCCCTTGCCTGAAGTCAGACCGTCGCCAATGCGCATCTTCAGCGGCACGTCGCAAGTGACGAGGGCTTGAGCATCCGTGTTGATGATCATGTACTCGACCGATGGCACGCGTTCCCGGAACATGCGAGATACAGCGTTTGAGCCACCCCCGCCGACGCCGATGACTTTGATGCGCGCCATACCGTCCATTTCTCTGATGTATTCGAGTTCTTTGGTCGCTGTAGCCATTGTTTCCTCCCCTGTAATCCTTAGCATAAGAAGATTTTTGTTTCCAATCGATAAATGAGATCGGCGATGCGCGTCTTATCTCTTGAATAGACTGAGAATGCCGCTTCTGTTGTGGTGCCCGTTGCCATTCACACCAGGCTTGCTGGGCTTGGGTCTGCTCTGCTTCTTTTGGCGTCGGCTATCGTGCTGGCCGATGGCGTGGGGCTTTGGCTCATCATCGTCTTGATGGGCGGCCCACAAGAGTATGCCCGTTGCAGTGCTGCACATCGGAGTCTGAAGCTCGCGCGGCACGCCCAAGTAGCCTAGTGGCGCTCCCTGTCGAACATCTGCGGAAGTGCCCACCTTAAACATGTCAAAGAAGCCTGTGAGCCTGGAGGCGCCACCCGAAAGCACAATGCGATAGTCGGTTAGGTCATCGATACCGCCTTCGCGCAACTTGAGGATGATCAGGCGGGTCAGTTCCTGAGCGCGTTCCCTGGTCAACTGGCAGACGTCATGCAACGAGACTTTGAGGTAGGTATGCCCACCCGGTACGGGAAGTGACACTTCCTCGTGAATTTTTGCGGCGTTTGGTAGAACGCTCGCCTGATGGAGCTTAAGCTCCTCGGCGGCTTCGTAGGTTGTGTTGTACACAACGCAGATATCGTTGGTGAACTGGTATCCTCCCACAGGAATGACGGAGGAATATTGCATGGCGCCATCCTTGAACAGCATCACGTCGGTGGTGCCGCCTCCCATGTCTATGAGCGCCGCGCCACGGACTTTTTCTTCTTGCATCAGGACCGACTCACTGCTCGCGAGTGCCTCAAGAACCAGCGATTCTATCTTGATGCCGGCACCTTCAACAGCCTTAGTGAGCCTGGATATCTCCCATTCGGAAGCTTGAACCAAATGGGTCTCCACGTCGACCTTGCTCGTGTGCATGCCCATGGGATCGGAGACGCCCATCTTGCCGTCGATTGAGTAGCTTTGCGGAATTGCGTGAATCACCTTGCGACCGAAGTGGTGGCCATTCGCGCCATTTCCTACAACCGACGTTGGCACCTTCTCAACTTCGTTGTAGGTTATGACTCCATGCTTGCCAACCCAGTCGATGGTGTCGCGGCGCTTCTCGTATGAAATGCCCATGCCGGTGATCCCGACGTATGCCGTATCCACTTGCACTCCGCTTGCCCGCTCCGCCTGACCGACGGAACTGCGAACGGAAGCCTGTACGGCGGCGACATCCTCGACCACGCCCTTGCGGACGCCTGAGCAGGGAGCCATTCCATGCCCAAGTACTTCTATCCGCCCGTCGTCGGCCTTCTTGCCAATGACGGTCAGCACCTTGGTTGTGCCAATATCTATTGCTGCAAATAACTTGGAGTTCTGCATTCCTACTCCACGCATTTTTGATTCCTTCCTATGCCTATTTGACATTTGTTGTGGCAGGGACGGACCTAAATGGCCTGAATTTGTAATCTTTCAGCAACTCGAAGGCGGGCGCTGCGGCTTCTCGCATTCGAGCGCACTTCCTGGGTTGAAGGCTTAATGACTCGTCGGTTGACAATTCTGACTGTCGGAACATGTCCGCATACGCATTGCGGAATTGAAGGCGGGCATATACAACTTGAAGCCATGAAACGCAGTGCGTTCTTGACGATGCGGTCTTCGATGGAGTGGTATGCGATGACAGCAAGGCGTCCCTTGGCGCCAAGTGTGTCAACCGCTCCCTCAAGTCCGCGCTGTATGTTGCTGAGCTCATCATTAACTGCAATGCGTATCGCCTGAAATGTTTTTGTTGCAGGGTGAATCCTGCCTCTGCGCCTTCCAACCGAGTTTGTTACTATTTCCGCAAGCTGTGTCGTTGTTCCAACCGGACGGCTGCCAACTATTGCCCGTGCAATCCGCCTTGACCTTCTTTCTTCCCCGTAGCGGTAGATAATATCCGCCAATTCCACTTCCCTGTATCCATTTACGATGTCACCGGCGGTTAGCGATTGCGATGGATCAAAGCGCATATCCAATAGTGCTTCCTGCCTGAAACTGAAGCCGCGCTCTCCCTTATCCAACTGCAGTGATGACAGCCCTAAATCTAGCAGCATCCCGTCTGGGTGCAGGAAACCCGCTTCCTCCGCCACTTCCGCTACATCGCTGTAGCTTGCCTGCCTCATAGTGGCATTCCCGCCGTATTCCATCATTCGATTTCCTGCTGCTTCCAAAGCTTCCGCATCTACATCAAGGCAGAGCAGATGCGGTGGGGGCGATACTGCGCCCAATATCGCAAGCGAATGACCCCCCTCCCCAGTAGTGCCGTCTATATAGTGTCCCCCTGTTCTTACTTGCAGCGCTGAGAGAACTTCCTCCACCATTACCGGCGTGTGGAAAGTTCTCACCGCCCGATCTGATCGAGTTGCTCTCGTGTCACGGATTGCCGCTGCAAGTTAGTCCCTCCCCCATGGTCTCCTGTGCATGATCTCTTGTGATTAAGGCGGTCTGTGGTGTGAAGCCAAGCGTCCATGTTAGAATGGGTTCGTTGTATGTAGCTATGTCTTCAATCACCGTGCAAAGAGTTTCGCAAAGATTTCACGAATTACGCAAGGACTTTTTGTGTATATGTTTGCAACATTTCCAATACAGTTCCGAAACAACGTTTAGGTGATTTATTGACTAAATCAGTGAATATAGGCAATGGGTTTAATCTGGGCGTGCTCACTGTCAGCGACACAGGAGCTAGTGGAGAACGCGCGGTCGATGGGAGCGGTGACGCGATTTGTGAAATCATGGCCGCGGATGGCTACTCGCTTGTACTACGGGATATTGTTGCCGATGAGCAGTCTCAAATAGCGGAAAGGCTGCGTGAGTGGTGCGATGGAGGCAGCGTTGACCTCATCTTGACGACGGGCGGCACCGGGTTGGGTCCGCGCGACGTGACGCCTGAAGCGACCCGCTCTATCCTGGATATTGAGGCGCCGGGAATCGGCGATGCGATGCGTATGCAGACCCTGCAATTCACGCCCTTTGCAATGCTGAGTCGCGCCACAGCGGGCGTGCGGTCCGGCTGCCTAATTGTCAATTTGCCTGGCAGCGAGAAGGCAGTGCGCGAGACGCTCGCCGTTGCGATGCCCGCCCTTGTTCATGGGCTTGAGATGGTTAAAGGCTGGCGCACTCACGCCAACCCCTAATGCGATGCGCTTCCATGTGCTGACGATTTTCCCGGGGATGTTCGACGGACCTATGTCGGAGAGCATTATTGCGCGCGCCGTTGAGCGTGGGCTGGTGGAAATCAACCTGCACGACATACGCGACTACACCACCGACAGGCATCATAGCGTCGACGACTATCCCTATGGCGGCGGCTATGGCATGGTGATGAAGCCTGAGCCGATACTCAGAGCGGTTGACAGCGTAAGGGTGGGCGCCCGTCTTGAATCCTCCGCTCCCGTCATATTGCTGACGCCACAGGGTACACCGTTGACCCAGCCTATCGTGGAGCGGCTGGCGACGCGCAGCGACCTCATTCTCATCTGCGGGCGTTATGAGGGTGTGGATGAGCGAGTGCGGCAGGGCGCTGCGACTTGCGAGATCAGCGTGGGGGACTATGTTCTTAGTGGCGGTGAGCTGGCAGCGATGATTCTTATAGACTCTGTAACTCGCCTTATTCCCGGCGCGGTGGGCTCTATTGAATCGACGCAGAATGATTCGTTCTCCACGGGCCTGCTCCAGTTTCCCCAATACACGCGACCTGCCGTATATGACGGTCGCGAAGTTCCAGAAGTCCTTCTGTCCGGGAACCACGGCCAAATTGAGACTTGGCGCCGGCAAGAATCGCTGCGCCGTACATGGGAGCGACGCCCTGATCTGCTGGAGAATGCCGACTTAACTCCCGAAGATCGGCACTTCATTGACGCGCTGAGAGCAGAGCGGAATTAACCAGTGGAAGAGCAGATTTTTATCGTTTAGATTTAGTTAGCAGAGGAATGTGCTCATGAGAAAGCTGGAGTTTGTTGATGCGCATGTACATTTCTATGACATGCATCATCCGGAACTGTTCTACGGCCACTGGCAACCGGATGCCGACCCGCCGGTGATTGGGAAGCAGATGCGAAAGTTGGGCGAGCGAAACTTCCTTGCCGAGGACTTCATCGAGATAACACGCGCCTCCAATGTTACGAAGGCAGTGCATGTGCAGGCGGCTATCGGCTCTAAGGACCCGGTGAAGGAGACGGAATGGCTAGAGGAAGCGGCGGAGCGCACGGGCTTTCCTCACGCGATTGTCGCGCATGCGGACCTGCGGGCGCCGGATGTTGAAGCTGTACTTGCGCGGCACTGCGAGTTTCCGAGAATGCGCGGGATACGGGATTTCTCTTATGGGGACTTCCTTGTGTCCGAGGACTTTCACAGGGGATACGCTCTGCTTGAGAAGTACAACCTGCATGCAAGCATCGCAGCACAATGGCAGGATATTGAGAACCTGATCGCGCTTGCGAACAAGTTCCCGAACACAATAATCGTGATCGACCACGCGGGGAATCCCGCCGAGCGCAATGAGGAGTACTTCGAGCAGTGGAAGCGCGGCATGGCCACCGCAGCAACTGCGGAGAATATTATCTGCAAGATTTCAGGGCTTGGGATGGGCGATCACAACTGGACGGTTGAGAGCATCCGCCCGTATGTCCTGAGTTGCATCGAGGCTTTCGGAGTCCCACGCAGCATATTTGCCACGAACTGGCCTGTGGACAGCCTGTTCAGCAGCTATGACACCCTGATAGATGCCTACGCTGAGATAGTCTCGGATTTTTCGGATGATGAAAAGAGGGACCTGTTCGCACGGAATACGGAAGCGCTGTACAGGATATAGACGGCATTCGCGCGACTTCTCATATAACTTTGACCTCAGGACAGGCAGGTCTGTTGACAAGTCCCGCGACAACGAATAATCTCACGAATGGTTTCGATTGCAGGAAGTAAGGAGGCCCTCAGTGGCAGTCAATACAGACCCCGGAGTTCAGGCGATAATGGACAATATACAGGTGATAGTGGCATCCGAAGGCGGGTCGCTTGAGTACATTGACATGAAGGGCGGGCAGCTGACCGTGAAGTATCACAAGGGCGTGAATGAAGAGTGCCCTGAGTGCGTGCCGGACCACGAGCTCGTTGAGCAGATGTTCCGCACTTCAATGGCGACTTTCGCGCCGTATGTCAGAGACCTGGAACTTCTCTAGGCCTTGTTACCGGATCATATCGAGGTACTTCAGTCCTGAGCCAGTATTCAGCAGCAGGATGGACTCGTCGGGCGACAGCGTTCCGTCGGCGAGCAATTTGCGCAGCGCGGCGACAATTGCCGCACCCTCCGGGCAGATGAACATGCCCTCAAGGGAAGCAACGGCTCGCAAGTCCGACAGGATTTCAGCCTCGCTGACCGTGATCGCGCCACCGCCGCTTTCCCTCAGCGATTGCAGTATCAGGTAGTCGCCTATCGCGGCGGGAACACGGATACCTGCTGCGAGCGTGACCGGGTTCTCCCAAGGCTCGGCGAATTCTGTGCCTTCGTTGAAGGCGCGGACGATTGGGGCGCAGCCCTCCGACTGCACGGCGAACATCTTTGGGCGCTTGCCATCAATCCACCCCATTGCCTCCATTTCGCTAAACGCTTTCCACATGCCGACAATGCCTGTGCCACCACCGGTGGGATAGAGGATGACATCGGGGAGGGTCCATCCCATCTGCTCGGCAATCTCGTAGCCCATCGTCTTCTTGCCCTCAACGCGGTAAGGCTCGCGCAGGGTGGATACGTCGAACAGCCCTAGTTCCTCTGCGCGCTGCGCGGAAATGCGTCCGGCGTCGGTGATGAAGCCGTCCACCAGTTCCAGGTTTGCGCCGGTGACTTCGACCTCGACGCGATTCGCTTCGGGCGCGTCCTTGGGCATAAAGACATAAGCCTCCATGCCTGCCTTCGCCGCGTATGCGGTCATTGCGCCTGCCGCATTGCCTGCAGAGGGCATTGTCAGGCGGGTGATGCCAAGTTCCTTTGCCTTGGAGACCGCTGCGCCAAGGCCACGCGCCTTGAATGATGCGGTCGGGTTGAGGCCTTCGTCCTTGATGTACAGCGAACTGCAGCCAGTGTCGGTGGCGAGCCGATCTGTTTTAAAGATGGGCGTGAATCCTTCTCCAAGGGTGACCACATTTGCTTGATCGAGCACGGGCATCACCTCGAAGTAACGCCACATGTTCGGGGGGCGTTCTTTGAGGTCTTCGCGTTTCAGCGCGGCGCTCGCCGACTGCAGATCGTAGCGAGGGTATAGTACCTTGCCGCAATCGGGGCAAGTGCGGTGCGGCTCATCGGCCGAGAGTTCAATGCCGCAGTATGTGCACTCGAGGTGCGTCAGATAGCTCTTCATTGTTTTGTCCGTCCCGTCCGGTCTCGTTGAAGTCGTTAGGCGTTTCGTTGCATATTATACGCTTGGGGATATAATACAGACAGCCCCTAGCAGATGAGACTTCAAGCGCAAATGGAAGGAAGACTATGGTATCTACGATAGAGCAACGCTACCTTGACCTGCATACCGGCTCGGCTGAGCGCTGGTCAAATGCGCGCGACATTTTCCCTGACGGGGTGACGCACGATGGGCGGCGAATGTCGCCGTTCCCGCTCTACGGTACGCATGGAGTGGGCGGCGTGAAGTGGGATGTCGATGGCAATCGCATCGTCGATTTCTGGACCGGCCATGGCTCAATGATGCTGGGGCACGCTCATCCGGAAATTGTCAGGGTGGTGCAGGAACAGGTGGCAATAGGCACACATCTGAGCATGTCTTCGGACCTGGAGATGCACTGGGGGCAGTTGGTGCAGCAGCTGATACCTAGCGCGGAGAAGGTGCGCTTCCACAGTTCGGGCACTGAAGCGACGATGATGGCGATACGCATGGCGCGTGCGTACACTGGCAAGACAAAAGTTATTAAGTTTGAGGAACACTTCCACGGCTGGAGCGACTACCTTGCCGCAGGGGGCGCAGGACTAGGTGGCATCCCACAAGAGACGCTGAGCACGATGATTGTGCTTCCGCCGAATGACATAGATGCAGTGGAGCAGACCCTTCAGAGAAGCGATGACATCGCGGCTATCATACTGGAACCGACAGGCGCGCACATGGGGCTTGAGCCGATACGCCCCGGCTTCCTGCACGAGTTGCGGGACATTACCGAAAAGAACGGCGTCGTGTTGATCTTCGACGAGGTAGTGACGGGATTCCGTGTGGCAAAGGGCGGCGCGCAATCGCTGTATGGAGTTACGCCGGACATGACACCTATGGCGAAGATTCTGGGTGGCGGACTTCCGGGTGGGGCTGTGGCAGGGAAGGCGGACATCATCAACATGATTGAGGGCGGCAACGACCCTGATCGACGAATCGCCCACAACGGCACTTTCAATGCTAATCCGCTATCCGCGGTGGCTGGCATCAAGGCGCTGGAACTGTTGGCAACGACGGATGTCAATGATAGGGCTACGGCTATGGGAGAGCGGTTGAAGTCCGGGATGAACGAACTTCTCACGAAATTGGAGATTCCGGGGTGCGCGACAGGCATCAACTCACTGATCTTCCTGCGCTTGAATGTTGACAGCGATGCCGCAGACCCTGATAAAAACCTCAACGCGGCGCGCGATATGCGCAATTCCGACGACCCGGAACTGCAAACTCAACTCGGTCTTGCGATGCTGAATCATGGAGTGCATGCGGGGAACGCACACGGCGGCGCGCGGTTCATACTGAGCGCGGCGCACACAGAGCAGGACATAGACGAATCGGTGGAGGGCATTGGAAATGCACTGGCGGAAGTGCGGGAACAAGGGTTGATCTAGCGCGTTCAGAGGGTCGGCTATGCAGGATAACACCTATGATGTCATCATAATCGGTGGCGGCGCAGCCGGACTCACCGCTGGCATTTACACTTGCCGCGCGGGTCTCAAGACGCTGATGCTTGAGCGACTGATGCCGGGCGGTCAGGTTATCAACGCTGAGAGCATCGAGAATTTCCCGGGCTTTCCTGACGGCATAACGGGAGCCGAAATCGGGCCACTGATGCAGCAGCAGGCGATGAAGTATGGGCTGGAGATACGGCTGGGCGAGGTCGAGGAGCTGGCCCAGAATGGCTCTTACTGGCAGGCATCGGCTTGGGGCGAGGACTATTTTGGCAGTGCGGTCATTGTCGCCGGCGGTTCAATTCTACGGAAGCTCGGAGTTCCCGGTGAGGAAGAACTTTATGGTGCGGGTGTGTCGTACTGCGCGACATGTGATGGCGGTTTCTTCATGAACCAGACGGTCGGCGTCGTGGGCGGCGGCGACTCTGCGCTGGACGAGGCTCTTGTGCTTACGGAGTACGCAAGCAAGGTTATCCTGTTTCATAGGAGCGACATCTTCAGCGGCGAGAAGGTCCTGCAAGAGCGCGTGATGTCCAATCCGAAAATTGAAGTGCGCTGGAATACTACAATCAACGAAGTACTTGGAGATGGTCAAGTTGAAGGTGTCGGCATAAAGGACGAGGTGTCAGGGGAGACATCGCGCGTTGACCTGTCCGGTATCTTCATTTACATAGGACTGGACCCGAATACGGAGTATCTGCAAGATGTTCTGCCGCTCGACAATGCGGGACACATCCCGACGGACATCTGGATGAGTACGCCTGCGCGCGGCATTTTCGCGGCAGGGGACATACGTCAGAACTCGGCTGCCCAGCTGGTCAGTGCGGCGGGCGATGGGGCGACGGCTGGGATTGCGGCGCGGCGGTATGTTGAGGCGCTGTCCTTGCGCTAGCAGATGTAATTGGGCTAAGGGAAGTAGAGTAGAGAAGATGAAAGGCATACAGTTCCTTGTCGATGAACAAGGTAATGCGAAATCTGTCGTTTTAGATCTTGAAGAGTGGGGAGACTTGTGGGAGGACTTCTACGATGGCATACTCGCCCAGAACGCTCTGAATGAGGGACCGATGATTCCCTGGGAAACTTTGAAGGCAGAGTTAGACGCTGAGCTAGAACAAGGGGAAGAATGGCAGGAATCACCGGCAGATGACTGAAGATGGATATTCTATTCAGTTCTCACCAGCGTCAGCAAGAGAACTGAGACAATTATCCGCACAGATCAAGCGACGCATTCGTTCCGTCGTAACTAGCCTTTCTACAGATCCACGGCCACCTGGTTATCGTAAGCTCCGAGGGTATGACCGACTTTACAGAGTTCGAGTCGGTAATTATCGTATCATTTATGAAATCGATGATGTTTCAAGATTGATTAGCATCGCTCGATTGAGTCATCGCCGTGATGTATATCGTTCTCTGTAACCAGAAGCAAATGACAGGACCAACATGGACTTTCAATTCACGCAGGAACAAGAAGACTTCCGGAAGGATGTGCGCGAGTTTCTTGCCGAGAACCTCGGCGAGGACTGGAACGGGATCGTGCCGGATGACTACTTCACAGATGAAAACTGGCGGACTATCCGCAGTCTGACGGGTAAGCTTGTTGAGCGCGGCTGGCTCACGCTGGCGTGGCCTGAGGAATATGGCGGGCAGGGCAGGCCGCACATCGAGCAAATGATTTACAACGAGGAGACGGCGTACTTCCGCGCTCCCACGCGGGATACGAGCATGGGAACGCACATGGTCGGCCCGTCCATTATGTTGTACGGCACCGACGAACAGAAGGCGAGATACCTGCCCGAGATTGCCGAAGGGCAGGCCGTCTATTGCCAAGGGTTCAGCGAGCCGGAATCCGGTTCCGATCTTGCTTCGCTTCAACTGCGCGCCGTCGAGGACGGAGACGACTTCGTGCTTAATGGCTCTAAGATATGGACGAGTGGGGCACAGCGCGCAAATCGCTGTTTCATTATGGTGCGCACTGACCCGGATGCGCCCAAGCATCGCGGCATTAGTGTGCTCATCGTGGACATGAACACGCCCGGCATTGAGGTCGCGCCTATTATCAACATGTTCGGCGTTCACTACTTCAATCAGGTCTTTTTCGAGAATGTGCGCGTACCCAAGCAGAATATGATTGGCGAGAAGAACCGTGGCTGGTATGTAGCCGCAACTACTTTGGACTTTGAGCGGTCGGGAGTTGGGCGCTACGGCTCGAACCGCCGCGACTTAGAAGAGCTTGCAGACTTGTCGAAGCAGATAAGGCTGAACGGAAGCACTATGAACAAGGACCCGAAGTTTCGGCGGAGACTGGCAGAACTCTGGACTGCCAATGAGGCGGGTAGGATGGTCGCCTACAATGTGGCGTGGATGCAGAGTGAGGGGCTTGTGCCGAATAAGGAAGCGTCCGCCGCCAAGCTGGTCGGCAGCGAGATAAGCCAGCGTATCAGCCAGCTTGGTATGCAGATGCTGGGGATGTACGGGCTGCTGGACGAAGGCTCGAAGTGGGCTTACGTCAATGGAAGAGTCGCGCAGCAGTGGATGGATTCTGTGTCGCTGACGATACGCGCGGGTACATCGGAGATACAGCGCAACATCATCGCCAGCCGCGGCCTTGGTCTGCCGAGAGGGTAGAGGATTGCTTCTTTGGGCGCTGGTGGCTGCTGGGGGCGCGTTGGGTGCGATGTCCCGCTACGGCGTTGATCGCGCGGTGAACGGGGTTTTCGGCACGTCGGTACTCGGCACATTCGCGGTAAACATCAGCGGGTCGTTTCTGCTTGGGCTGTTGGTGGCTGCGGGGGCTGGACGGATGGGTGTGCCGGACGAAGCAAGGGCGTTTGCTGCGGTGGGCTTTCTCGGCTCGTACACGACATTCTCAACGCTCACGGTTGCCAGCGTACAGCTTGCGGGAGACGGAGACTGGTTGCGAGCCGCCGTGAATGTCATAGGGAGCATCGTGGTCGGTGTAATCGCGGCGTTCGCGGGCATCGCTGTGGGCAGGGCCGTGCTCTAGGCGCGCGGGGAGTTTCCCGCATGCGACGGCTTAGAACACGTCTGTTGCGCCGCGCACGGTAAGAATTGCGCCAACCGCCAACAAGACCAGACCCATCGCCAATATCAGGCTGGTGAGTTGCACTTTGCCGGTGAGCTTTGCGCCGTAGTAGCTTCCAATCATCGCTGCGCCACCCATGAGCACGAGCAAGACATAGTCAACCTCTCCTTGCAACACATGGCCCACCCAGCCGAAAGCCCCTATAAACATCCCAATGAAGAGGTTCGTTCCCGCTGCAATGCGCGGGTCAACCTGGAGAATTCGAATTAGGGCCGGCAGACGGATGCTGCCTAGTATCAGCCCTACGGCGCCTCCGAGCAGCCCGACTCCCAGGCCGATTCCTGCCTCGGCCGACATGCGACCCGGTGTGAACATGCCCGCCGAACCTGACAGCTCGCCGCCGAACATATTCGTGTTGGTCGCGCCCTCTCTCCTTCGCTCGCGCGCCATAATCAGGAATTCGATCCCTTGCCAAAATACCAGTAATCCGGCAAGCAGAATCAGGATTCCTTCGGGCGCGACATCGCTAAGGAATCCGCCAATGAACGCCCCAACAAACGCAGGTATGCCCATCACGAGGACGATTCTCACGTTGACGCGGCCTTCACGGAGGTGACGGATTGACCCTGACAGGCACGCCAGCCCACTGACGAGGATGTTTGTTCCGCCGGCTATGGGGGCGGACATTCCCAATAGGAGCATTGCAGGCAGGCGTATGGTGCCGAGCGCGAGGCCGACGAATCCACCAAGTATGCCAACGGCGAATGATATTGCTGTCAGCAGCACTGCTTTCCAGAGAACGATGCCTGAAGCAAATTCAATCTCACTCAAATTGTGGATCTCCTTCCTTCTTGTCTCTTTGAGTCGTGTAAATCCTCATCGCTTCGTTAGCTACCTTTGGAATTGGCCACTTCCTCTAGTTCAATTCGCATTTCGTCTATCTGCTCGCGTGTGGCGGGATGGTGCCCGTAGCAAGCTCGCGTGAAAGCGGCGGTAGCGGCGCGCACGAGGGACCTAGGGAACAGTTCTTCCAATGTGCGCTGGAACTCGGACGGTGTTTCGCTGGATTGTCGCGGATGCCCGCGCTGTTCCGCCAGCGTCAGGAGGCCGAAATAAACTCGGAAGACGTCGGTGATATTCGGATCATCTGAGGGTAGGCGTAGACCGGGCAGCGCCCTGCGTCTGCGGAATCTGGAAGGCAGCATGTTGAGAAGGAGGCTGGCGAAGTCGTAAGTCAGGTCGGCGTCTTCAATCAGGGATTCTCGCAGCCCGTCAACTTCCTCGCTTCTGCGCCTGGCGCGCCGTTTGTATGCCAGCGCCATCAGCAGAAGGGCGCCGACAATGATAACGGTGACCACAGACCACTGTAGGATTTGGAGGAGCAGAAGAGCTACCGGCTCTGCCTCGCCGTCCCTAGTGAAACCTTCGAAGTTGCCGACGCCCTGTGGAGGTGTGAATGTTCTCTCCGGCTGAGGCTCGCCGCCTAGCCAGACCAGCAACGCGAACAGCGCCCTCGTAAGGAAGTCAACGATGTAAGCCAAAGGGTATATGAAGACGTAAAACACTGCCTTAGCGATAAGTTCCAGCACCCATAGAAACGGAGCGGCGATGATAGTAAGAACATTGCGCTGGAGCAGGCTGAACAGTAAGCCCAGGATAACCAGCGCACCTACCATCCCGCCAATCAGGCGCGTCCAAGTCCGGTTTCCGTTTGTCTGTTGGGATGTGGGCGCCATATGCGCGATAATGAGTCCTGAAACACCCGAGGCGAAGAAGACAAACATCATCGGGAATACATTAAGGTCGGCGGGGTTGGCGATGTCGATAACCGCAGCGATGGCAAGAATAAGGATGCCAATCTTGAAGCTGGTGCTGAGACTTTCCGAAGGCATGTCCGCTGCGCCGATATGTCCGCCGCGCCACCAGAGCGCCGCGCCGCCAAAGCTGCCGTAAATTGCCTTCAGTATGAACCTGTCAGACACCTCGCCGGAAGTCAATGCGCCGATCCAGCCGAGATTCAGGATGTCTGTGTCGGGGGAGACTTGCGAGGCGACCATGAGATACACAACGATGACTCCAGCGATCATCTGCAAGCCATAAGCCATCAAGGACGGCATGACAATCATTGCCAGGGAGCGCGCGGTTACGAGAGAGATTGCCATTACCGCCAGCACAGCGACCCACGAGATTGGGCTTGCTGTGGCGCCGAATGGAAAGCTCAACACGCCCAGGAGCGCGACAAGCCAGGAGCTTTCAGATATGAGCAGGGCGCCGGTGACCAACTTTTCCCGAGTAGGACTCACGGTTCTACTCCCTCGGCACCCATAGCGGCGAAACGCCTTGAATGTCTTTGGTCAGCGAATTCCAGACCTTCGAACGAACTCCCAATCTCGTGCTGCAGGACTCCTTCCGGCATCTGCGGGCAAGGTTTGTCGCCGACATAGACAAGTACGACCTTGTGTCCGTGAGAGCGCATCGTTTCCAGTATTTGCGGCAGTTCTTCAGATACTAAGGATATGACGACGACGATGGTAGCGCCCATTGGGAAACGACGCCATTGTTGTCCGAGTTGCGAGGCAATCGAGCCTATCGGAAGTGGACGGATCGAGGCGAGCGCTTCAAGGATGAAGGTCAACTGGTCGGGAGACTGGCTTGGCGCAATTTTCATTGGCCTGTCCGCAAGCACGGGTGTGCCGTTGGAGAACAATCCAAGACTGTACTGTTTCTCGGAAGCGTACACGGCGAGAGATGCCGCAGCGGTGATTATGCGTTCGAGATGAACTGCCGAATAGCCTTCCCAGGTGTGCGCCATGGTGTCAACAGCCACGGCAAGCACGACCGTCATAGAGGAGCTTGGCTCGAAAGTGCGTACCTGAATATTCTGCATTCTGGCGGTTGCTTTCCAGTCAACTGTCTTGAGCGGGTCGCCCATCTGGTAGTCACGCAGTCCCATCGGCCTAGATGTGTCTTCGAAGATGCGTATGCCGCCTCGAGTCTCGCCAAGAGGGCGCGCGGCGGGTATGCCAATCTCCGGCAGGGAGACTATTCTCGGATAAACGAGCACATAGTCGCGGTCCTGAGTAGTTCTTTCACTGCTGAAGAATCCAAAGAGGTCGCCGCTGTTCAATGTCGAGGGGCCAACACGGAAGAAGCCGCGGCGGCTGCATTGAAATTCATAAGTCCAGCGCACGCGCTCGTACCAGGACATTGAAGTTGAATGGCGTAGGGTCTTTCCTTCCGGGTTGGGGCTACCAACTACATCGGCGCCTTCGAGTGTCATTGATGCCGGAACTTCGTCCTCGACGCGCACCCGTCCAAGGGGCAGCGGCTTGCGGTTAGTCAGGGTAATGGAAAGCGTCGCCTTTTCTCCGATGAATACGCGCTGCTGGGAGAATTCGCGCTCGTAAGTAAGGTCTTCCAATGATGCCTTGTTCCATATTCTCGCCGTGCCCACAACCAGCAAGCCCATTACGCTGAATCCAATGAGCAAGCCCTCGCCCGCGAAGACACCGATGATGATCAGCACGACGAAAATGAGAATCCATAACTCATGCCACATCTGGCTCAGCATGGGGCTACCTTTCGATAGGCACGGAAACGCCGGCGATGATTTCGCGCAAGACCTGTCCAGCCGTGCGTCCCCTCAGCCGCGCGTTGGAAGCGACAATCAGTCGGTGAGAGAGCACGGGCAAAGCGAGTTCCTTCACGTCGTCCGGAGTGACGAAATCGCGCCCGTCGAGGGCGGCGCGCGCCTGCGATGCCTTGAAGAGCGCCAGCCCTGCGCGAGGGCTCGCGCCTAAGGTAAGGGACTGATTTTTGCGTGAGGACTGGATGATGTCAACGATGTACAACCGCACCGTATCGTCCACCAGCACCTGATTGACCAGCGCCTGCATTTCTGACAGTTCGGCAACATCTAGGACCGCATCAATCTCCGGCGGCTCGAAATCGTGTTCGAAGCGTAGAAGTATGTCCGATTCCTCTTCCGGGGTTGGGTAGCCGAGTTGTATGCGAAGCATGAACCTGTCAAGTTGCGCCTCGGGCAACGGAAATGTCCCTTCCATTTCTATGGGATTCTGCGTTGCCATTACGAGGAACGGCTCCGGGAGTCGTCTCGTTTCGCCATCGATGGTAGCTTGCCGTTCCTGCATGGCTTCAAGCAGAGACGACTGAGTGCGCGGAGTTGCGCGGTTTATCTCGTCTGCGAGCAGCAACTGGCTGAATATCGGACCGCCGCGAAACTGAAAGTCGCCGGTTCGCTGATTGTAAAAGTTCACACCCAGCACATCGGTCGGCATCAGGTCGGGCGTGAACTGGATGCGCTTGAAGGTGCAGTGCAGCGACTGAGCCAGCGCCTTTGCGAGAGTAGTCTTTCCGATGCCCGGCGCATCCTCAACCAGTATATGCCCGCGACACAGCAAGGCGATTATGGCGAGGTTGATGGCTTCGTCCTTTCCCACGATAACTCGTTGGACGTTTTCGCGTATTCGCGCTGCCATCCGCTGAATGTTTTCGACTGCGATTGCGTTGGTCAACTGGCGCCTCACATTGCTGTTGCGGCGTTGGGGTGTTAAAGGACTCGCCAACCGGCTGTCAATCCTTTGGCCGCATGGTGGGGTAAGTATAATGCACGCAACGCCAAACCACTAGCCAGCGCGGAATTTACTGGTTTAAGCTATTGTAATACGCTATATTTAGAGAAGCGTGTCCTTCGCTTGGAAGACCATTTGAGACGGCGGGGCTGGATGCAGAATAGGGACGCGCCGGTTCCCTCAATGCCCGGTGGTGTAGTGGTAGCACAAAGGACTTTGGCTCCTTTGACCGAGGTTCGAATCCTCGCCGGGCAGCTTCACATCCTCAGCTTGTGTGTTAAGCGTACCTGCCTGCTCAAAAGGTCTGAGGCGAGATCGGCCGGCCGTGGCGCTGTGGGGTAAAAGGTGTGTGGAATGCTGGAGAGGGTGGGGAAGTGGCAGGAGCGGCAGGACTTGAACCCGCGACACTCGGTTTTGGAGACCGATGCTCTACCAAGCTGAGCTACGCTCCTGCGAACCTATTTGAACTGGATCGTCAAGCGGAGTTGCGTTTCTGCCAGTGCCTCTCCGATCTCGGTGGGTATCCTGCATTGGAATGCGTACCCCACAACTTAATCCAATCCCGCTTGAAGGGTGGATTAATTACTATCGCGCCTTCCATTGTACTACGACCAAGCCTGTCTTGTACATGCACATTTCCGAAGCCTTTAGACGAATGGAATACCAATTGTCGCGCCTGCTTGAAAACATCTCAGCAAGATGCTGCGTTCATTTCATGAGGTCAAACTGTAATTCATGGCTTGCGCGCTCGACGAGTGACGGATTGTCGTTGGCGGCGCGGTTGACTTCGCTGGATACCAGATGGTACGAGATTTCGTGCCATTCCTGTGTTTGCAGCAGCGCGAGCAGGGTGTCGGAATCCTCATCTTCACCGAGCCATTGGTGGTAGGTGTCCGGCGAGAGGATGACGGGCATCCGATGATGGACGGGCGCGACCAGATTGTTGGCGGCGCAGGTGATGATGGCGCAAGAGTCGATGTCGCCGTCCGGCGTTCTTTCGTTCGACCAGATTCCGGCGAATGCCACCGGCGCATTGTCCTTGCGGTCAAACCACATTGGCGTCCTTTTGCCGGATGAATCCTTCTTCCACTCGTAAAAGCCGCTTGCGGGAATTAGGCATCGGCGACCCCTGAACGCATCGCGAAACGACGGCAACTTATGCACGGTTTCAGCGCGTGCGTTGAACAGGGGTCGGCTTACTTTTGAGGTCTTATTGCTCCGTGTGCCTGCCATTCCCCAGCGCAGGAGTCTTGCGCTGTTCTTGCTCGAAACGCTTTCTTGCGAGTCGTTATGAATGGTCAACACCGACGCTGTCGGAGGGATGTTCCAGCGTGGATGATAGATGTCCTGCATTATCGAAGGATCGAAGTTGAACTGCTCGGCAAGTGCGTCCAACTCTGGAAAGAGTCCGAATCTACCGCACATGGGAGCCCTCCTTTTCCTTTGTCTGTTTCTAAAATTATAGCCGTATCAAGGACGGTAGTGGCAAGCGTATCCGGTTCGTCTTGTGCGCGATGTAATCAGTGCCAGTCGTGGGAGCGTGGCATTCGCACACCGGAGCGCAATGCCCGCACCTCTGAGACTATGACGTTCGCCGTGCCGTCATAGCGCGATAGTTCGCCTGCGATCAGGACTACTTGACTGCCGAGTTCTCTGCGGTAGCGCTTGTATATATCTGCCCAGAGGATGACCTGAGTGTCGCCGGTCTCGTCCTCGATAGTGACAAATATCGTGCCGTCTTTGCCCTTGGGGTGCTGCCTCGCAACGGGCCAGCCTGCCACCAGCACAGTCGCGCCGTCGTCCAG
This sequence comes from Dehalococcoidia bacterium, assembly GCA_965225795.1. Taxonomy (GTDB): domain Bacteria; phylum Chloroflexota; class Dehalococcoidia; order Lucifugimonadales; family JADFKI01; genus Bin90. The sequence continues at coordinate 658,287 of OZ245324.1, forward strand.
CCTCTCGACTTCGGCGCAGGCTAGCACTTCAGGCGCAAGCGTGGGTCTGACGAACTGCATCAGGTGTCCTCGCGGGTATATGCCCATTACGGCGTACTCAGCCGCCATATTCTGAGCGTCCGTGAAGTCTGCAAGGCGCGGGACACTTGCATCCATCGAAGCGGGCAGCGCAGCCTGTCCGTTCCTGCCCGGACGGGAATGCAGACCCGCCTCCCATAATGACTGCTTACGGTTGGGGGCGATGGTGTCGAACGCTCCGGCCATAACCAGCGATTCCACCGCCTGCGGCTTCAGACCCGTGCGTCTCACGAGGTCGCCCGCATTGGTGTATGCGCCGCCACGCTTCCGTTCCCGAATGATAGTGCCGGCACCCGCTTCTCCCACATCTTTGATGAATCGCAGACCCAACAGCACGGACTTGCCTTGCTGAGTACACTTTGTCTCAGAGCGGTTCACGCAGGGATTGAGGAACGGCACGGCGAAGCGCCTGGCATCCTGCTTCAGTGTCTCTATGGGATAGAAGCCCATCGGCTGGTTGTTCATGAGTGCCACGAAGAATTCGGTCGGGTGGTACCGCTTGAGCCACGCCGCCTGGTATGCGGTTATGGAGAATGCGTGGCTGTGAGACTCGGGGAACATGTAGTGCCCGTTCACCTTGCCGAACACTTTTTTCGCCACATCATCTGAAACACTGTTCTTGCGCGCGCCATCCAGAAAGCGTTGCCAGTGCGTCTCTATCAGGTGTTCGTTGTTGGGTCTGGCGAAGGCGCGACGGACCTCGTCTGCCTGCGCAGCGCTCATCCCTCCCACATCCATCAACAATTGCACCACCTGCTCCTGCCAGACTATGATGCCCCAGCCGCGTTTCAGGGCGCGCTTCTCCAGTCGATGGTCGTAGTTCCACTCGACGCCATGGCGATAGCGGTCTATGAACTGCGAGACCGCGCTACCCTGCATGCCTACGCCGGGACGTATGAGCGCGACCTGGTACGCTAGGTCGAGCAAGTTGCGGGAGCGCAGGCGCTGGGCTATCTTGAGCTGTGCAGGAGATTGCAGCAGGAACACTCCCTTCGAGTTGCCGGTGTTTATCATGTCGTACACGGCAGCGTCTTCGGGGTCTATCCTGCTCAGGTCGGGACGCGCGCCCGTGTGCTTCTCGACGAGGTCAAGCGCCTCTTCTATCTGATCGAGCACCGGCAGGGAAAGGATGTCTATCTTGGCGAAGCCGGCGTCCTGAACGCTGTCCTTGTTCCAGTCCATTATGTAGCGTCCATCGGTCGCTCCCGCTCTCACGGGCACCATCTCTGGAATGGGCGAACTGCTCAGCACCATTCCGCCCACATGCTGGCCCAGTGAACGAGGCGCGCCGATGAGCTGCGGCGCAAGTTCCGCCAGCATTTTCCAACCCGGCGCGTCCGCCCTGTCCCTGAAGTCGGGCAACTGCCGCATGTCCTCTCCCAGAAGCGCGGCATCGCCCGATAGCCCCTGCTTCGACAGCAGTTTCAACTGCTCACGCGGCAGTCCCAGCGCCTTTCCGAGGTCTTGGATGACGCCCTTCAGCCTGTATGTGCCGATTGCCCCTGCAAGCACGGCGCGCTCCGGTCCGAAGCGCTGATGAACGCGCTCTATCAGTGCATCACGGATGCCTCTTGGAAAGTCCAAGTCTATGTCGGGCAGGGTTCCGACATCCTCCGAGATGAAGCGTTCCAGGCTGAGGTTCCATATGAGCGGGTCAATGTGACTGATGCCGATGAGGTAACCCACGAGTAGCGCGACGGATGAACCGCGTCCCCTGCCCGGAGGCCTGCTCTCCAGCGGCACTTCCGGACTCACCAGACCTCGCTCCTCCGCTATCTTCCGTGCTATAAGCGCTATCTCGCGGTACAGCAGCAGAAAGCCCGCCATGCCGTGAAACTCTATGAGCCTGAACTCTTCGCGCAGGCGCTTCTCCACTTGTTCCGTTACCGAGCCATAGCGCCGCACGGCGGCTTCGTAGCATAGCCTTTCGAGGTAAGTCTGAGGTGTGTAGCCGTCCGGTACATCGGCGTTGGGCAGGCAGTATCCCAGGTCGGTGTCGAGATTGAAGTCGCAGCTCTCCGCGATTCGCAGGGTGTTGCCTATCGCTTCGGGACAGTGGCGAAACAGCCGTTGCATCTGCTCAGCCGACTTGAGATAGAACTGGTCGTTGGGTCTGATATGCCGCAGGGCGCGGTCTATCGTGGTGTTGTGCGCGGCTGCGACAAGCGCGTGCTGGAGTTTGTATCGCTGCGGACTGTGGTAGAGCACATCATTCGTCGCTACAAGGGGTGTACCGACCTCCTGCGCAATACTGGCAAGCTGCCTGTTGCGCTTCGTATCCCCATGTAGGAAATTCTGCTGGAGTTCTATGTACACGCAGTCGGAGCCGTACCATTCCATGTACCGTCGCAGTTGTGCCAGTGCTTCGGATTGCCGCCCCTGCTGAATCAGACGGGATATAAGACTGTCGCGTCCGCCGGTAAGCAACACGGTTCCCTCGGTGTGCGCTGGCAAGTATGTCGGACCGAGGCGCGGCTCGCGGCGGTCAAGGCTGTTCGCGAGTGTGAGCAACTGCGACATATTGGCGTAGCCTTCACGTGTTCTGGCAAGTAGGGTCAGACGGCTGTTGTCGGTAAGCGTGAGTTCGCATCCGCTAACGGGCTTTATTCCCAGGCTGTTGGCGAGACGCGCGAACTCCAGCGCGCCGCACAGGTTTGTGTCCGTCAGGGCGAGCGCCGAATAGCCGTACTCGGCCGCGAGCGCGAGGAGTTCGTGGACATGCGACGCACCCTGTCCGAATGAGTAGAAGCTCTTGCAGTGAAGTTCTGCGTATTCTATCGGCATGACAAGACCACATCCTTATGCTGCCGACAGAGGCTGCGTGTACCAGCAGCCGTCGTGCTCGTCCCTGAACAGCACAAGACGCTGTCCTCCGACATCGGTGACGCTGAAGTAGCAGCGCGTCACTGGTGTGGGCAGCCACCACAGGTCGAAGCGCCACAGGTCGTCTATTCTATCTATCTTGTGCCAGCCTTTCTTCAGCCGGACTTCTAATGGGCGATGAGCCTCACCTTCGTGTACGGTTACGGCAAGCGGCGAGTGTAGAGATGTGAAGGCGTCACCGGCGGATGCATCGACAGGAACCTTCAGCGCGCGCATCTCGGGCACGGGATGCCACGGCGCGACTTCAACGACGCGATGGAGCGCAGACATGCTTTTCATTCGCGCCCGGAGTTTCTTGTCTATGTCCGCTATCCTGCCGTGTCTTCTGTCTCTCGCGTCTTCCAGCAGTCCTAGCTGCCTGCCTGAATCTCCACTCAGTTCTTCCAAAGTGAGTGTCAAATCTTCCAGAGGAGCATCGGGTGGATGTGCCTCAAGTCGATCCCTGACCAGTTGAGATGCGTTCTTCCAGTCGCCCACAGGCTCTTTGAATCGGATAGTCTGCGCCCAGGGAGTAGCGTCCAGCACGGTTGAGGCAAGCGTGATCAAGCTAACCAGTCTACGCCGCAGTTGGGGTCTGCCGTATGCACGTTGCAGCAGAATGTCCGCTGTTGCCAGAAGCAACTCAATGGAAGTTGATGAGAACGGCAGGGAAGCATACTCAACGATTGATGTTGTCTGCTTTATGGGGACTACGGGGCGCCGGTCTATGCCGCTGCACAGTTCCCACGCGAGACTGCCTTCGCGTCCGAAGCGGTCGGTCAATATATCTCGTGGAAGAGAAGCCACCTGACCCATATAGTGGACGCCGAAGCTGTGCAGCGAGACCTTCAAATCGTCGGACAACGGGAGAAGCTCGATGGACATGGGCGCGAGAAAGCCGACCGTATCTGCCGGGCAGATGGCAGTTTCCAGTGACTTGGCGGTCCGTGCTGCTATGTACGACATGAACTTCGAGTCGCCTACGCCGACACGCGCGCCAAGGTGGACGGGAACGGCATTAATCAGCGCAGCCGCGACATCCGCCTCGCTTCCATGCAGCAGTTCCAGCCCGTCCAGACGTGCGTAAGCTGTGCCAAGTTCTGCGGACTCAACACGGTCGCTGACTTGAAGCAGCGCATTGATCGCCTCGTCGAAGACGCGCCGGTAGTACGGCTCGTCCGCATCGAGTATAATGAGACCGTTGTGGCAGGACATGGCCTGTTCCAGAGTCATTCCAGCCCTTGCGGAGGCCCCTGCGGAGCTGTCAACTACCAGGGGCTTCCCATATGTTCTGTCCACTACGGCTATTTGGCTGTCTTTCAGGTGTGCGTGTCTTTGCAGTTCCGCCTTGGCTCTCAGATGTGTGATGAGCACGCAGGCAATCCTCATATCGCCTCCGTTGATGTGTTGTGCCGCAATATGATACGTGATAGAGTGTAGCGAACAAATGTACGCTTTGTCAACCGGAGATAATCTTTCTTGCAGGAACGGGTCGGATGCCACGCAGGATAGTCCGCGGCTACGTGCTAACATGGTATTACAGCACCTTATCTTGCACATGATGTGCGCTACAGAGTTGAATGTGTGCGTGTTGGAGATGACAGGACGGAGGTGACCGAAGTGAATACTCAGACTCAGGAACGTCTCAATGGCCTGCTGCGCAACTTCGAATCACTGAAGCCCCAACAGGTGGGCTACCCTTGTAATCAGAACTTCGACTACTCGGCGCTGCTGCCCTTCTTGAGCTACTGCGCCAACAACGTGGGCGACCCTTTCCACGACAGCAATTTCCGCAGCAACACCCACGAGATCGAGCGTGAGGTCGTGGGTCTGTTCGCCGATATGATGCACCTATCGCGGGATGAGGCCTGGGGGTACGTTACCTCCGGCGGCACCGAAGGGAACATGTATGGGTTGTACATAGGCCGTGAGATGTTCCCTGACGGTGTTGTGTACTTCTCACAGGATACGCACTACAGCGTGGTCAAGATTTTGCGTGTTCTGAAGTCGCGCAACATAATGATCAAGAGCCAGGACAACGGAGAAATAGACTACGAAGATCTTTATGAGACGATCAGAATCAATCGCGACTCGCCCGTAATCTTCATTGCGAATATAGGGACTACGATGAAGGGAGCCGTGGACGATGTCAGCAGAGTGCGAGAGATTATCGACGACCTAGCGATTACGAACTTTTACATACACGCCGACGCCGCACTGAGCGGAATGGTTCTGCCCTTCGTGGACGAGCCGCAGCCCTATGGATTTGACGCAGGTTTCGACAGCGTCGCGGTGAGCGGACACAAGATGATCGGGTCGCCGATGCCCTGTGGTGTGGCTCTGACAAGACGCGATTATGTCGGACGCATCGCGCGGTCGATAGAGTATGTGGGCGTACTAGACACCACTCTGACGGGATCACGCAACGCAATTACACCACTAATGCTATGGTACGCCTTCGAGCAGCATGGACTGGACGGTTACCGTAAAATCGTAGGGGAATGCATCTCCGTCGCCGAGTACGCCGTTTCTCGCTTCAACGACAGCGGCATCCCGGCTTGGCGGAACAGGAACTCAATTACGGTAGTGTTCCCAAAGCCGTCGGAGGAAGTAATCAGAGCGTGGCAGCTCGCTCCTTACGAGGACATCGCCCACCTCATAGCAATGCCCCATGTGACGCGCGAGATCATAGACAGGGTAGTCGATGACTGTTTGCGCAGCCAACAGACAATCCCAGGCACGGGAGAATGAAAGTGATAATGAACAGAATTATTGTGATGGCAAAGAACGAAGTTGGTGTTATAGCGGATATAAGCAAGGCACTCGCCGACGAGGGGATCAATATAGAGACCATAAGCGCCGAAGGATTATCCGAGAAGGGGGTCATAACCCTTACCACTGATGCCTATGATGACGCACTGCGAGTTCTGACGCACGCGGGCTTCAAGACGGTCTCAGACGAGTCGCTGGTAATCAGGCTTCCGGATGAACCGGGCGCCCTCGCAAAAATAGCGGAGAGATTCAAGAACGCGGGCGTGAACATACAGAGCCTTCACATTATCGACCGCAGAAACGGGCACGCCCTGGTGGCACTGTCCGCAGACGATCGGGCGAAAGCCGAAACCATAGTGGATAGCGCGATCGTAGTGTAATCTCACCGACCATGCGCGAGCCTTGGATGGAGTGCCGTTCTAAACAGGGCAGTGTAGTGGCGCCATTCTGGACAAACCGATCCTGCAATCAGCTAACCTGGACTACATAAGTTCCGAGGCAAGTAGCACACGCCATACCGCTATCATGCTCCGATGCAACCGTGCAGTTACGCTACACACACATCAGGAGACGAAACTGTCCTTAGTCCAAGGTCGCAACGCGATGGGCGTTTATCCAATCCCAATCGAGCGCGCAGCCTAGGCCCGGCGCATCGGGCGCTACCAGAACACCCCGCTCGTTGAGCGATATGTCCTCGACCAAGCCGAACTGGTGCGCCTCCGTGGGTATCCAGTATTCGTAGTACGCACAGTTCTGCACTGAGCAGATTACATGAAGATTGGCAATGTTTAACAGCGAGTTGCCAGCCGTGCCGATCTCGCAGTTAATGCCGAATCCTTCAGCCATAGAACACAGCTTCTTCAGTCCCGTGATACCGAGTTTCCGTGCCGTGCCACGTACGAGCCTCAGCGCCTTGAGGCGAATGTAGTGGTAGCCGGCCTGGAATTGGTTCTCAGGTTTGTCGCTCATGCAAATCGGGGTGACAAGACGCCTGCTGAGTTCGGCAATGTTGTCGTATTCATGAGGCGGAACCGGGTCTTCGTACCAGTAGAACCCGAGGTCGTCAGCGGCGCTTCCCACCGCCAAGGCTTTACGGAAGTCGTAGCCGTTATTGGGATCGAGCATAAGCTCCATGTCATCGCCGACGATGTCTCGGACACCAGCCATCATGTTAAAGGCATCGGTAGTGCCCATGACGCCGGGGTGAATCTTATAAGCGCGGAATCCGGCTTCCTGTAACTGACGTGCCTCTTCGAAGTAGCCTTCCGGATTCACATGACGCGGCGGGTAAGTAGCATAGACCTCAGTCTCGTCGCGGCTGGCTCCCAGCAGTCTGTAAACTGGTACACCGGCTACCTTGCCGGCGATGTCCCATAAGGCGACGTCTACCGGCGCCCACGCATTCATGGTCAGTCCGCGCCGTCCGCTGAGAATCGGAAGACGATTCCACAGACGCTCACGCTCAAACGGATCTCGCCCGACAATCTCGGGCTTCAGCACATTGAGGATGGGCCCGAACTGCCCGTGTCCTCCGCCCCTGAAGTCTCCGATGAAGCAGTTGCCTTCGATGCCCTCGTCGGTCAAGATTCGCAATACGCCCTGCTCTACATCGCCGAAGAAGCGGCCAAGATCGGAGTCCAAACCGGTATCCGGCAGAGTGCGCCTGACAACTTCTATTTTTACGTCGGTAATCTTCAATTGCCTTCTCCGCTATGGGATGAGGTTTCATGTTTCCGCTCGCAGTGGGCTAATGGCGCGAGGATCGTGGGTGCTGGATTTCGTTCAGGGCACGTGGCTATTGTATCAAAGTGTTGAAGTTGCGATGTCGCGTTGTCCCCGGCATCGATGCAAAACCTCTGAGATGTCAAGAATTGAATCTCCGTGATGCGGAGTGTGGTCCACAGTATCGAAGATTACCAAGGAGGCCTGTAAGCCGAGTTCTGTGCCGGGCCCGCTCTTTGCGTGCCCGGTGGCGACCATCTATCTAGCCTTGACGTTGCCGACAAGGTCATGCGGCCAACCCGGGGAAAGGCTGGGCGCCCATAATCCCCCTATTAGGCCTTGCTCCGGATAGGGTTTGCCTGGACCTCCGATGTTACCACCGAAGCGGTGCGCTCTTACCGCACCTTTTCACCCTTACCGCGGCATAAAGTCGCGGCGGTATATCTCTGTGGCACTGTCCGTCGGGTCGCCCCGCCCCGCCGTTAGCGGGTATCCTGCCCGGTGGAGCTCGGACTTTCCTCTCTCCCGCGATAAAACGGGACAGCGGTCGCCCAGCCTCCTTGGTAGCATCCATTGTAACATTGACCGATGAAGCCAATTAGTGTCACATCAATATGGTAAGAGGGATAAAAGTCGCAAAGACGGCCGGCTCCAACCAGCTTGCAGCCAGTGCGAAAAGAAAAGGCAATGGGCTAGGGCGAAGTTAGTCTCTCATCGCAAAGCCGCCGAAGGAAGTGGAGATTTACATTCTCAGCGCTAAGACGATACTTCAACCGAATCATCATGAACCACAATCCTGGAGATGTGCAGGAGCAGGAATGCCTGTTGCTCCTCAAAACTGAAGGTATCCCAGTTTGCGATCGTGTCTTGCACATCCCAATGGCGATCCCAGGTTGCGGCACTGGTTCGCGCGTTGTCCAACTGCCTGAGATGGTCTTGCACAGCGCCGAGACCAAATTCGCCTCGCGCCGCACGCTTCAGGTTCAGCAGGAAGCGACGTTCGGCATTCTTGATTCGCTTGTCCCATATTTCTTGAACTTTGACATTGGCCTGCTGCGATGCCTTGTTGGCAGCAGCCGTATTGCTGCTGCTATTGAGTGTGTCGTGAAGGTGCGACAGGACAGCGGACTCCAGAACAGGGGCACGCCACGTGTGATATCCACAGAGGCTCTGATTGTTGCGGCTTTGGCACTGGTAGTATCGGTAAACGCCTCGCGCACTATTGCCGTCCTTGCGGCGCCAAGACTGCCTTCTCGTGACACCCATCATCTTATTGCCACAGTAGCCGCAGAATGCTAATCCGGACAGAAGGAAAGGTTCAGTGTTCACCGACCTTGAAGACGGTCGTCGCGCCTTGGTCTGGTCCTGCGCCTTGCGGAATAGCTGAGGGCTGATTATCGCCTCATGAACCTTGGGCAGGCGAAGCCCGAAGCGGTAGTAGGTGCCCGTGTAAGTCGGGTTTCGGAGGATGTCACGGATAGTGACCATGTTCCATCTGCCGCCGCGTCGCGTCTTGATGTTATGTTCGTTCAGGAACTGTGCGATGAGCCGAAGTCCCAGCCCTTCGTTGATGTATTTGTCGTAGATAACCCTGACGGTCGATGCCTCCACTTCAACGACTTCGAGCATGCCGTCTTCTCCATTTCGGTAGCCATAGGGTGGCTTGCCAAGCCCTTTGCCGAGCATGGCTCGCTTGCGCATGGAGTCCTTGATGCGCTCGCTCCGAGCTTTGGACACGCCTGCAGGACCCAAAGAGTCGAGGGCGTTCTGCAGCGGGTCAGGTAGGTCATCGTCCTCACAGATAACTTTGCATCCTGTCGCCTCAATCTCGATTATCGTTCGCACGACCTCTTCAAGGTTGCTTCCGAGATGTGTGGTATCGGGCACGACTACAAGGAAATTGCTGTTGGAATTAACGATGTGCTCCAACATACGACCGTATTCGGGAAAAATGTGCCTATGGCTACCATTCCCGTTATGTTTCCCGTTTCCATTGTGATTGTCGTTCCCATTCGAGGCTGCGCCCTTCAAGTCGCCAAAAATGGCAACTGACTGGTGGACGTAGCGTTCACAATACTCCTCGAAGCGCTCTTCAAAAGCCTCGCGGAGATCTTCTTGCTCATCATCGATTAGTCTGTAGTATCCAATTGCGCGCATGGTATCTCTATTCCATATATAATATGCGCCGGCAGTTGTTGCACTGCACAAGCGACTCGCCGATTCTCAGTCGCTGCGTGTCCGATCTGGGTAGTGCGACCCGACATGCTCCGCAGATGTCCCTACCCCTCACAGATTCCACCCTGCTTACCGCGTGCCCACCTCGGCTTGCGAGCAGTGTCTCGTATGTGGAAAGTATTTGCGGGCTGAATTGCGGCACCAGCGCGGAGCGTCTTCGCTCCAATTCTTCTAGCTCGACGCTCAAAGTTTGTTCCTGTTCGTGGAGTATTGGCAGACGTTGCCTCCGCTCCTCTTCAAGCGTGGAGACGGCTTCACGCGCTCCGGTCAGGGCTTCTTGCAGCTCTTCAGTCGCCACCATGTGCTCCAGAAGCACATCCTCAGATTCGCCCTTCTGGCGGCGCAGCATTTGCTGTTCTTCTTGGAACGCTTCAAGCTCGCGAGGGTTAGTGACGCCGCCGCCGTAGAGTCGACCTTCAACTAACTGCTCCCGTGCCTCGAGTTGTTCGACCACCAGCTGTGCGTCACGTCTGAGGGCATTCTGGTGGATGTGCCGTGCTTCGAGTCGCTCAAGGCGTAGGCGCGCACGGCTAAGGCTAGAATTGTCAGCAAGCTCGGCGCGCACTTCGCCGAGCGCCTGCTGTTTTTCGATTCTTAGCCAGTCCAGTTCCTGAAGCGTGTAGAGTTCTCTAAGCAACACAGCTCGCTAACTCAAAAGGTTCGCCATTTCCGTTAAGCGAGGACAAAGTCCTGCGGCGGTATAACAACTTTATGCACCGGTCTTCTCTTATGTATAGTGTAACGTGGTCCTCATTTGGAGTTTTGTTGAACTCTTTCTTTGTTCTGATGCATTCGTGTTCCTAACTTCTGATTAGATTGCAATGCTGAGTCATCTTGATGCACAGGGTTAATGGAAACTGGTATGATAAGCCTGCTGTTGCCTAGATGGCTGGCGCAAAGTAAAGACTGTGCCGCTAAGATGCGGTCTTGTAACTGCGGAGGTCCTGCCCCGAATGCTCTCCCCCAACATCAGCAAGAGATTCCCGAAGACGAAAATCGTCTGCACTCTCGGGCCGGCGACTGAGTCAGAGGCGATGATCGAGTCGCTGGTCAGGGAAGGAATGAGCATCGCTCGCCTAAACATGTCACATAGCGACTTGGAGACGCACAAAAGGACGTTTGATTTGGTGAGGCGAGTATCCAGGCGCTTCGGAGTGCCGGTCGGCATTATGGTTGACGTGCCCGGTCCCAAGTACCGTACAGGACCGACCGTGCCGGGCGTGCTTGAAATCAAGGAAGGCGACTCTCTCACGCTCACAAGTCGCGACATCATCGGGGATGATACGATCATATCTGTAAGGCCGCCCGGCATTCATCGCGACGCGATCGCAGGTGGCAGTATTCTACTTGACGACGGGTTACTCAATCTAACCGTTGAGAACGTAGAGGGCGAGGATGTGCGTTGCAAGATAGTGGCAGGCGGTCGAGTAACCGAGCGCCGGGGCGTGGTCACTCCCGGTAGGTCGCCGTCACAACCTTCACTTGATGAGAATGCCAAGGGATGTCTGGCATTCGCCGCGGAACAGGGTGCGGACTTTGTGGCCCTCTCCATGGTGAACACCGCCAAAGACGTGCAAAATGCGCGTGGAATTCTGCAACGTCTTAATTCTGATCCCCTGATAATCTCCAAAATAGAATCTGTTGAGGCTTTGGACAACATCGACGACATTATTGATGCAAGCGACAGCATAATGGTAGCGCGAGGCGATATGGGCGTCCACGTATCTCTATATCGTATCCCGGTGATACAGAAGAGCCTTATTGCCAAGTGCAATGCGGCCGGCAAGCCGGTAATCACCGCGACTCAGATGCTTGAATCGATGGTGCGCTCCCAGATGCCCACGCGGGCGGAAGTCACGGATGTCGCCAACGCCATATACGACGGCACAGATGCAATAATGCTTTCGGGAGAGACCTCCGTAGGAGCACATCCTATTGACGCTGTTCATGCCATGGTGCAGACGGCGGCGGAAACCGAGCACGTACTACCCTACGAGGATATCCTGCTGACAAAGTCACAGCAGACCGAGGACCAGCGTACTGACGACGCCATCAGTTTTGCTGCGGTGCGCACAGCCCACCAATTGGACGCCGCACTCATAGTTGCGTTTACCGAGAGCGGGAGCACCGCAGGCCGAGTGTCCAAATATCGTCCGAAGTCTTCTATACTCGCCTTAACTCCCTATGAGCGCATACGCAACCGCCTCACGCTTAACTGGGGCACGATACCCGTCATGGTTCCGCCGTTGTCCTCGGGCGAGGACTTTTTTGAGATCGGCGAGGAGCAGGCGCGAAAGATTCCCGGAGTGCGGTCGGGGGACTGCATAGTGCTCGTCGCGGGTCTGCCTATGGGAGTGCAAGGCAGCACGAATCTGCTTCGCGCTATGAATATCAGCTCGTAGATGATTGGTCTTTGAAATGGACAAGAATTTGCCCCGTTAGACAATCGCAGAGCGCCGATGTAAAATCGGTTGCAAATAATACGGCAAAATAGCAGGCGGCAAGATGGCAGGGAGTAGGCAAGTGCTCAGGTTATACAATACTCTGTCCAAGCAAGTTGACGAGGTACGTCCAATAGAGCCCGGTGTCGTCAAGATGTACACATGTGGTCCGACTGTGTACCGAGACGCCCATATAGGAAATCTCCGGTCGTATCTCATGGCCGATTGGATCCGCAGGACGCTTGAACTGAACGGACTGGACGTCGTTCATATCAAGAACATCACGGACGTCGGTCATATGCGCCAGGAAGTGCTGGAACAGGGCGGTGATAAGGTCATCGCTGCCGCAAGAGCCGAGGGCAAAACTCCTGCACAGATTGCTCAGTTCTACACCGAGAGGTTTCTCAACGACGAGAAGAAGCTGAACATCATTCCGGCACAGGAGTTTCCGAAGGCGACCGACCATGTGCCGGAAATGCTGGAAATCACCGAGCGCCTGGTTGAGCGAGGGCTTGCTTACGAAGTAGGCGGCAATGTCTATTACGAGGTGGGCAAGTTCGACGGCTACGGCAGGCTTTCAGGCAATATCGCGGATGCGGATCTGCTGGAAGCCGTTCGTGTCGAAGCCGACCCGCTTAAGCGCGACCCCCGCGATTTCACGCTTTGGAAGGCGGCCGAGGAGGGCAGAGAACTGAAGTGGCCCAGCATCTGGGGCGAGGGCTTTCCGGGCTGGCACATCGAATGCTCCGCCATGTCAATCAAGTATCTCGGCTCGCGTTTCGATATTCATACCGGCGGCGTGGACAATATCTTCCCCCATCACGAAGGCGAAATCGCGCAGAGCGAGGGCTACGCCGGAGAGCAGGTCGTGAACATCTGGACGCACGGGCAGCACCTGCTTGCGGACGGCGTGAAGATGGCGAAGTCGATGGGTAACTCATTCATACTGTCTGACATCGAGGCGCAGGGTATAGATCCATTGGCGTTCCGATACCTCTGTCTGACCGCACAGTATGACAGACGTCTTAACTTCACTTTCACATCGCTCAAAGCCGCGCAGCGCGCTCTGCTCAGATTGCGGAACATGGTCTGGCAGTGGAACCTGTTGGCAAATGGCGATACCGCCAACGCGGAGGCGATAGAGCACTGGCAACGTCGATTCGAGTCCATGGTCAATGACAACCTCAATTTGCCCGGTGCACTCGCGCTCACCTGGGAGCTGGTGCACTCTGATCTGTCGCCAGCGACCAAGCTGCAACTGCTTTCAAATTACGACCGTGTTCTTGGTCTCAGTTTGAATAGCGTCGTTGAACAATATAGAGTGCCCAACGAAGTCACCGACGAGATTTCGCATCGCTCAGAGCACCGCGGACAACAGGACTACGCTCGGGCAGACTCAATTCGCGCAAACCTTAGTGATTCAGGCTTCATAGTGCAGGACGGTGGCGTTGCAACTTTCGTGCGTCCAAAAACGGAGTGGGAGATGCGTCAGGAGCGGTGGCACACTTACTCTTCAGAGGCAGAAGTGGCGCCGCTTATAGACGAAGCCAATCGCGTTGACATATCCGTTGGCATAGTCGCCTGCAACTACAAGGGTGATGTGCAGCGCTGTGTTAACAGCGCCTTGCATTGGCTTGGGGACAGTGATGCCGAAGTAGTGGTGGTTGACAACGGTTCTGTAGATGGTACCGACGAATGGCTGGAAGAGGCTGCGGCAGAAGATGATCGCCTACGAGTAATACATGTCGATCATCCCCTGGGAGAGGGGTCTGCCAAGAGGATTCTGCTAAAGCAGTGTCTTGGGAAGATTGTCGTAATGCTGGATACAAGCGTTGAAGTAAATGGCAATATATTCGGTCCGATTGAGCAGGCGCTCGAAGACGAGACCATTGGAGTTACAGGTCCATTTGGACTGCGGACTACAGACATGCACCATTTCCACGACGGAGAGGGTGAGAGCGGGGAAATGGATGCGATGCAAGCCTATTGCTTTGCCTTCAGGCGAGAAAGGCTTAAGGAAGTGGGATTGCCCCGCCAGGCATTCCGATTCTATCGAAACTTGGATCTCGACTTTAGTTTCCAATTCAAAGCACAAGGGTATAGAATTGTTGCGAATCCGGAGTTACAAGTTGGGCAGCATGAACATCGAGTCTGGTCAGAGTTGGCAGAGGCAGAGCGAGACGAACTCAGCCGCAAGAACTACGGTCGATTCCTAGACAGGTGGGGGGATCGCGCCGACTTGCTGACATGCAACAGAGGCCAGGATTAATCTGAGAAGTAGTGAACAAACGTAAATTCGCGGCCCCGTTGAATCGGGGTCGCTTTTTGCGCGAAGATACCGTACCGAATGGTGCAGAGGAGACCGCTTGATTGAAATAGCCCAGTCCATTACAGGGCTTTGGATCCAACTTTTAGTCGCCGCCGGCGTAATTCTTTTTGCCTCAAACTTTCTAGCCAAATCCGCCGATGTAATCGCGTTGAGAACCGGCTTAGGACGCTCCTTCGCTGGCGTGGTGCTGCTCGCCACAGCGACATCGCTTCCGGAGCTTGGCACGGGGGTCGGCGCAATCGCTTTGGTGGATGCTCCTGACCTCGCTGCTGGCGATGCCTTCGGCAGCAACTTGTTCAACCTGTTCATAATTGGCATCCTGGATTTATTCTGGCGCAATACCAACACTCCAATTCTGAACAGCGTGAGCACGACTTCGGTCTTCGTGGGCATCCTTGGCATTCTGGTCATCTCCATAACCATTCTTGCCGTTTACTTCCACGAACACCTGCCGGTGGATGCCTTTTCAGGATGGTTTGTCAGTCCGGTTACCATCATCCTGCTTATCTTCTTCCTGTTTTCGATGTACCTGATATACCGGGTCGCACGGATCGATGAACAGGGAGAATCTACCGACCAGAACTACGAATCAGAGAGTCTCCTGCGCGCTGCGATAACCTATGCTATGGCTGCGGTGGCTATTATCGGCGCGGCGGTATGGCTGGCAATGACAGGGGAAGGCATCGCGCATGCCATGAACTGGGAGGCGAGCTTTGTCGGGACACAATTCTTGGCATTCAGCACATCTTTGCCGGAGTTGGCAGCTTCGCTTGCGGCACTGCGCATCAATGCCCCGGAACTGGCAATTACCAATCTGCTCGGCAGTAACCTGTTCAATATGGGCTTTATACTCACGATGGACGACTTGGCGTTAGTTGGCAGACCGTTGTGGTCTTCAATATCGCCGATACACGAGGCAACGGCCATCTTCGCCATTGTCATGACCAGCATTGTATTAATCGGCCTTATGGTGCGCAACAGAAGGCGTCCGTCCAGATTCGTCACCTTTGAATCGGCGGCGCTGATCGGGCTATACATCCTTGCCAGTGCGTTCGTCTTCCGGTTCGCAACGTGACGCCTTTTCGTGTGATGAAGTTGTCAGAGAGCAGTGCGTCTTGACACATTCCATCGGTGCGAATACATTACTCGCAGATTAGATCATTGAAGGAGATTGGCGATGTTCTTTGAGTTAAGAGAGTACCGTACAAAGCCGGGACAGAGAGAAAACTGGGTCAGGTTTATGGAAGAGACCATCATTCCTTTCCAGACGGGCAAGGGCATGGTCATAGTCGGGAGTTTCGTAGGTGAGGAAGAGGACGATCTGTACATCTGGGTGCGCCGGTTCGCCAGCGAAGAAGAGCGCGAGCGCCTGTACGAAGCCGTGTACGATAGCGATACTTGGAAGAACGAAATCTCGCCTTCCGTCCCTGACATGCTGGAGCGGGACAGGATTGTCGTCAGGCGAATCGAAGCAACGCCGCACTCTGTGATTCAATAGTCAAATCCGTATCTGACCCAGGTTGAAAACGCTGACAAACGACATGAGCATCCGGCAAGCCGGCCCCGCTCTAGTGCTCGTTAACGCTAATGTGTTGACACTTGACGTTGTTCAGCCGCGTGCGAGCACAATCGTCGTTAGCAATGCTCGAATTGCCTGGGTAGGGGAGCATCATCGCGTTTCACCCACAGTCGTTGCCGCCGCCAATGTTATTGACTGCGGGGGCCAGACCATTGTACCCGGCTTTATAGACGCACACTGCCACGTTCTCGCCTACGCGGCCAGTCTCGTTGCCGTTGACTGCTCGCCGAACGCGGCTCCCGGCATTCAGGACATGGTTGATGCTATTAGGGAGCGCGCCGGACGCACACCGGTCGGCGAATGGATTCGCGCAACTGGCTACAGTGAATTTCAGTTGCGTGATAAACGACACCCGACCCGCTGGGACTTAGACCGCGCGGCGCCCAATCACCCCGTGCGTCTGAACCATCGCTCTGGTCATGCTTGCGTCCTAAACAGCGTTGCGCTTGAGCGTGTCGGCATCTCAGGGGATACTGAGGAGCCGCCGGGAGGCACGATCACTCGCGACCTGGACAGCGCCGAACCTAATGGCTTGCTGCTGGAGATGGACGCGTGGCTGGACACACGCATCGCGCCGCTTTCCGGCGTTGAACTCAGCGAAGGTGTTGCACAGGCAAGCCGTAATTTCGTCTCACAAGGCGTAACTTCCGTGATGGATGCTACGCCATCAAATTCACTCGATAGATGGAATACTCTGAGGCACTTCAGAAGTAGTGGCGCATTTTCTCCATACCTATCTGTGATGCCCGCATACGCTCGACTCAATGAGTTTGAAAGCGCACGATTGAGTTTCGGATCCGGCGATGGATTTTCAACGGTGGGGCATGTGAAGATAATGCTGATTCGCACAGGTGGGAGGCTTTATCCACAACTCGGCGACTTGCAAGGCGCCATCGAGGCTGCCCATAGCCGTGGTTTCCCGGTAGCGATACACGCGGTCGAAGCGGATGCGGTCAGTGCCGCTGCTCATGCACTTGAAGAGAACCACGTTCGTGGTCTGAGCGACCGCATCGAACACGCTTCCGAATGTCCTCCCGATGTGCTGAATGTACTCGCGCACTCGCGTCTGGTCGTCGTGTCACAGCCAAGTTTCTTGAGAGACAACGGCGCGCAATACCTCAGCGAATTCGGCCCAGATGCGAAGTGGCTCTATCGCTTCAAATCACTCATTGATAGCGGCATCGTGCTTGCTGCGTCGTCGGACGCGCCCGTGAGCGCGCCAAATCCGTTGGAGGCGATGCATGCTTCCGTTAAACGCCAAGCAAATTCGGGTGAAGTAATCGGCATTGGTGAACGCTTGACGGCGATGGAGGCACTTGTGATGCACACAAGGAGCGCCGCCCACGCAACTTGCCGAGATGATGAAGTGGGTACGGTTGCTCCGGGCAAGCGCGCAGACCTTGCAGTGCTAAGCCACGACCCCACGAGCATTTCGACTGAGCATTTATCCGATGTGCGGGTTACGATGACTATTGGCAGCGGCGAGATTTTGTGGAGGGCATGAACCGCACAGCAGCGTTGAGGGCGTCCCCATATCAGCGATCAAAGTTGCTGAATCCGATTGATGGAATCTTCAGTGACTGGTCGGACAAAATTAGTTGCGCCGCACCTTCACGTGACTTACCAACTCTTCCAGCGAATCGCGGGAAGAGCAGGGTGGCAGCCCGCTCAGGTTTGCCAGAGCCTTCTCGCAATAGCGGCTAGCGAACTCATAGGACTCTTCCAGCACGGATTCGTTCTGGATGAGACTTACGACCTCTTCCATCAGGTCCTCGTCGTCCGGATTGGCAAGGACGCGCTTCACGGCGTCGCAGCAAGACCTTCGCTGCATCGCAATCAGCGTAGGTAACGTAACGACTCCGTTCGCAAGATCGCTTCCTATTGGCTTGCCAATTTCTTCCTCCGTGCCGTCGAAGTCGAGGATATCGTCCACGACCTGAAACGCCATGCCTAGATTGTGTCCATAGCTACGCATGGACTGGGAGCACGCTTCCGGCGCGCCGCTCAAGATAGCGCCCGACTCCGCGGCAGTCGTAAACAAGGAGGCTGTTTTGTTGTAGATGCGAACGAGGTAGCCCCGCATAGATTGCTCAGGGTTGTAAGTCTCTGCCATCTCTTGAAGCTCGCCGCTGGAAAGTTCCATTATTGTTTCGGCAAAGCGCCTGATTACTCGAATGTTGCCAGTGTCGCATACCAACGTCGCGGATGCGGCGAAGATATAATCGCCCGCCAAAACTGCCGCCTTCGGACCCCAAAGGCTGCTGATAGTCATCTTGCCCCTGCGCAGCATTGCCCCATCGACAGTGTCGTCGTGAATGAGCGAGGCGATATGCAGCAACTCGACACCCGTAGCCATCTTTTCAGTATTGCGCTCGTCGTGCGGATAGAAATTCGATGCCAGCAGGGTAATCGCAGGTCTGATATTCTTGCCCGGTGTGGTAAACGTGTGGTCAAGTAGTCTCGCCAGAAACGGGTGCTTCTTCTCTGCCATCTCCGTCAGGGAATCGTTGACCTTTCCCAGACGTTCCTTGACGGGTTCGTAAAACGATACTGATTGCACTTGACGCGATTCCTTAAATCTAAAGACTTATTCGGCCAGCCGCTGCTCTTCCGCCGCCACGACCTCTTCGTCCAATTTCTGAAATAGAGGAGTGGGACGTTGCAGGGCATGGCCAGGTCGCAGTTCGTTCGCATCCCAAGTCCATCCCGCCACTTCTACATCACCATCTATTCCCAACATGGTGTGAAGTTTCTGCGAACTGAATGGCAGGAAGGGGTAGAGGGTAGTCTTGAGGCAATTTATCACAGATACAACTGTCCAAAGCGTTTGAGCGGCATCGGCTTTGTCACTTCGCACGGCGCGCCACGGCTCCTTCTGGTCGAGATAGCGGTTTGCTGCCTGCGCGAGCGCCATCGAAGATTGAAGCGCCTGCCGCAGCCGAACCGCTTCCAAATTTGCCTCAGTTTCGTCGAAGCGCCGCTGCGCTTCTGCCAGAAGCGCGCCGCTCACATCGTCGAGCTCGCCGGGCGCGGGCAGCACGCCGTCGAAGTTGCGGCTTACCATCGAGAGAACCCGGTGAACTAGATTGCCGTACGTTGCCACGAGTTCATCGTTGTTGCGGCGCACGTACTCTCGCCATGAGAAGTCGGAGTCGGAAGTCTCAGGCAGATTGGCGGCTATGACGTAGCGCAGTGGATCCGGTTCGTAGCGATCAAGGTAGTCGGGCAGCCACACAGCCCAATTGCGGCTTGTGGAGAGCTTGAAGCCCTCAAGGTTGAGATACTCGTTGGCGGGCACGTCGTAAGGAAGGTTCAGTCCGCCGTATCCCAAGAGCATCGCGGGCCAGATGACGGTGTGGAACGGGATGTTATCCTTGCCCATGAAGTAGTAAGCGCGGCTTCCGTCCTCCCAGAAGGGCTTCCACGCCTCGGGAGTGCCGTTTTTGTGCGCCCACTCGATGGATGCTGAAAGATACCCTATGACCGCCTCGAACCACACATATAGGCGCTTGTCCTCGTAGCCGTCTAGAGGTATGGGAACTCCCCACTCAATGTCGCGCGTTATGGCACGATCGCGCAGCCCTCCCTCTAGGTAGCCAATTGTAAAATTGCGTACATTGGGACGCCAGTGATCCTGCTTGCGTACCCATTCCAGGAGCTGGTCCTCGAAGGCGCTTAGTTTCAGGAAGAAGTGCTCGGTTTCTCTGAATTCTGGTGTGCCGCCGCATATACGGCAGGTCATGCCCAGCAAGTCCTTTGGATCCAGTGTGCGGCCGCAGTTGTCGCACTGATCGCCGCGTGCTCCATCAAAAGCGCAGTGTGGGCACGTGCCTTCAACATAGCGGTCTGCAAGATATCGCTGCTCGCTCGCGCAATACGGCTGGACCATCGTGTCCTTGTAGATGAATCCCCGCTCATAGAGCCTGCTGAAGATGCGCTGAGATACTTCCGCATGGTTGTCTGTGTGCGTTGTCGTGAATAGGTCGAAACTGATACCGAGGCGCTCCCAGCTATCCAGAAATTCGGCCTGATACTTGCTGAAGATATCCTCGGGGCCGACCCCCTGTTGTTCTGCGGTAAGCGTGACAGGAGTGCCGTGAGCGTCACTGCCTGACACCATCAGCACTTCATTGCCTTTCATGCGGTGATAGCGGGCGAAAATGTCGGCTGGCAGGTATGTTCCTGCCACGTGTCCTATGTGGATGGAGCCGTTCGCATAGGGCCAGGCGACGGCAGCAAGAATTCGCTCAGACATTAATGTTTACGCTCTAAATGACCTTGATTACCGTCTGACATGATAACACAAGGTAATGAGACAAGATAACCTATTGGGTGTCGGAATGGTGAGTTGAAGCAATGCCATCAAGCCACATTCGGTACACCTGCCGACGAGACAATCCGGTAACGGCAGTTACGTGTTCGACCGCGTGTCTCGCGCCCGCGCCCTGCACCCTCAGCTCGTCCAGCAAAGACAATGCCAAATCTTCAGCATCAGTGTCGTTCTGCTTCCCAGTGGCCTTTCCTTCGATTACCAGGGTGAACTCGCCCCTGGGCTGCTCAAAGTGCTCAAGTGCCTCGGAGACAGTGCCGCGAAAGACTTCTTCGTGTAGTTTCGTCATCTCGCGGCATACCGCAATGCGCCTGTCGCCAATAGTCTTAAGGATGTCTTTCAAGGACTGCTGGATGCGCCTTGGCGATTCAAACGCAATTGCGGGGCGATGTTCCAACGCCAGAGATGCCAGCAAAGCATTGCGCTCGCCCCTCTTGCGGGGCAAAAACCCGAGATAGAGAAATGCCTCTTCGACAAGGCCGGACACGGCAACGGCTGAAGTTACCGCGGATGCGCCCGGAATTACCACAATCTCAATGCCCTTGTCCGAGGCAATCTGCACCAATGCTCGTCCGGGATCGTTCACACCCGGCGTCCCCGCATCGCACACAAGCGCCACATCATTGTCTTGCAGTGTCGTCAACAGTTCCGGCAGGCGCGCTGACTGGTTGTGCTCATTGAAACTGGTCAGCCGTGTGTGGATGTCGTAGTGGCTGAGAAGCTTGCGGGTAACACGCGTGTCCTCAGCGGCAATCAGGCCGACCTCGCGCAGCACCCGCAAAGCGCGCAGCGTGATGTCCTCGAGATTGCCTATTGGGGTTGAAACGATGTACAGGACTGGCATAGCATTTGGGATTCGCTGTCGGTCTATGCTGGGCATTTGATGCAAAAGGGGCAGCCCGAAGACCGCCCCTGAAATGTCTTGAATCTGAGTGTGTGGATCTACTCCAATGCGCTCGCCGTTCCCACGATGCATACGGTGCCGTCAGGCTTCTCCATCCAGACCGCTACATTCGCACGCGTACCGCCATTTTCCTGTACGCGGTCGGTGATGACACCGCGGGCGATTACATGGTCGTCTGGCCAGACAATATTGGTGAACTTGATGTCCAGCTTGCCGCCTTCGTACCATCCCTTGCCAAATCGCCGATCCATCATGTCGCCAATATAAGACATCGTCATTCTTCCGCCAACCACAACCTCCTCGAAGCCCAGCTCCTCGGCCGCCTGCTTGTCGGTATGGTAGTTCTTGTTGCCGTGGAAGAAGGAGCCGCACATCTCTATCGTGATGTCGCTCTCGACCGGGCCAATCGCCTCTCCCTCCGGAACATTGAACTTGCGGATTCCTTCTTTCTTCTTGGGATCGCGCAACTTGACCGTACCGAGGTGGCTCTTGCCAAGAAGGAAGCTCTGATGGTGCGTTCCTCGGGCCATCAGCTCGTCATCGGCCGACCAGAGGTTGACCACCTGCTTTACGACCGTGCGGTCACGCCAGTCATATACGTCCACGACGCTTGACGTGCGCCTGTAAGTCTCGGCCGGATGCATCGGCTTGTGCAGATCCCACTCCTGGCGAATCCACAAGTTCCCAAAGTTATCGTTGAACCCGGCGCCGCTGAAGCCGCCGTCCACGTTGGTGAGAATCATGGATGGTACGACTGGCTTTCCATAGGGAGACTTCTCAGAATAGTAGGACGAATCTACCTCAAGACCTTCGAAATAGATGTGCAGTAATTCGTCAGATGCCGTAAATTCGTTGCTGCCTAAGTCCTTGCCCACATACGCTTCGTCGGGATTGCGTGTCTGCTGTTCGGTCATTGCATGCTCCTTGCAAGAAAACTAGATAAATTATTGGATAGAAGTAACAGGATTGGGCTTAGGAGTTTTCTATTAAGACTTTTCGACTAATCCGTGTTTTACAAGACTTTCGATGAGATTATCAAGCCTTTTTGAATCGCCGACATCAAAAGTATCGCCATGCGAGTCCTTGCTCTCGTCTTCGAATTTCTTACTGCCATTGAACATTATCCAGGCCCAATGGTCTTTGGAAATATCGTAAGTGAGTATGATTTGCCCTGTTGGCGAAGCGAATACATGCATATCTGGGTCACTGACAGTTCCCAGCAAAAGGTTTTTCACTGCAATCGCACTGTCCCAAGTCAATGGGCGACGGTTGGGATGAGCCTGCCCCTTGGCTTCAAGTTCCCACAATCGTTCTGCGTTGCATACTTGTCCGAGATTGTTGAATCTTTCGGCAATCTCCTCAAGCTCATTCTTGCGGCAGTAATTAACGAACCTTTTACCCAATTTGTAAGCCCCAAACCCCAAGAGTGCGCCAGCCGCAGCAGGAAGAGCTACGGCGGTCGCAGCACTTATCCCGATAGCTGTTCCGCTTGCAGCGACACCAACTCCACCTAATCCCGTAGCCGTAGCCGCGGCAGTACCACCAACAGCGGCACCAGCCGCCGCTGCACCAACTCCTGCAAAGTTGGTTCCGTTCTTTATGTCCTCGATATTGGCTCCGGCTTCGATTTGCAATCCTAAGGAACTAGCAACTCCAGCACAATTTTCAGACATAGTGAAATGGCATCTCTTTAAGTTTAGTATGAGTTTCTGTACTGCCGACATTTTACGCGCTCCGCCGCAAATCGCAAGCGCCGGGCACTATAGGATGACTCCCTGCCTCTTGAGTTCTTCGATGTCGTCCCATGTGTAGTCGAGCAGATCTATGAGCACTGACTCAGTATGTTCGCCGTGTGCGGGCGCAAGCCTTTGCGTTGACACCGGCGTCTCACTGAATGCAATCGGTGTCTGGTGCCACTTGGTGGGCCCAAGTGTTGCGTGCTCAAAGTCGATGAGATAGTCGTTCTGCGTAACTTGCGGGTCTTCAGGCAAGTCCATTATCGACTGCACACGCTCCCATATCAGATCACCCGCGTCGTCGAGGCGCTCTTCCCACTCCGCGCGGGCGTACTTGATGAATATGTCGTCCAGAATTGCGATCAGTTCTTCTCGGTTCTCGTTACGCGGTCCCATTCGGGCGAATCGCTCGCTGGTAGCTAAATCTTCCCTTGCCAAGGCTTTGCAGAATGTAGGCCAGTACCTGTCTCCCTGGCTCATTGAGAATGCAATCCACTTATCATCTTTGCAGCGGTAACAGTTCCATAGCACGTTGCCGGCGCGTGTTCGGGGTTGTCTCTCGAACTCTTTGCCAGAAAGCAGGGCAATGCCGTCTCTCATGCCGCCCAGCCACATGAGGCTGCCGAGGTGCGACACATCCACGCGCTGGGATACACCGAATCGTTCGCGCGCCACCACCGCGCCAAGAACGCCGTAGGAAAGCATGATGCCCGCAATCTGGTCTGCCATGCCGTTGATGTTGTAGGGAATGCCGTCGTCGGGGCCCGCCCACCACAGAGACCCTGCGCGAGCCTCGCCTGTCAGCGCGAAAGCAGGCTTGCCGGAATCATCTCCTTTGGGGCCATAGCCTGTCGCAGAGGCGTAAATCAGGGACGGGTTCAATTGCGTCAAGTCTTCGTAGCCCAGCCCAAGACGCTCCGCCACGCCTTGGCGGAAATTCTCCACAAAGATGTCAGATTTCTTCACGAGTTTCAGCATCACTTCCAGACCCTGCGGATGCTTAAGGTCGAGCGCGATGCCCTGCTTGTTCCGGTTCAGGCTCTCGAAGTAGGCGCTGCTACTTTCAAGCGCGTTCGCCACTCCTGCGACTGTGGCGAACTGCCTGCCGTGGTCTCCGTCCAGCGACTCGACCTTGATGACATCCGCGCCAAGGTCGGCGAGCATCATCGTGGAGACTGGCCCGAACTGCCACATCGTCCAGTCGATGACGCGCATGCCTGACAGGGGACCGCTTCGTGTATGGTGATTACTGTTCATGTCTAATCTCGCGCGCTGCTGTTTTAATCAGATATGCGAAGGGCAGATAAGCGAAGGGCGGCCCCATTCGGGACCGCCCAACAGACTAAACTATTGACCAATCAAAATGTTTAATACTGGCGCTGCTGGCGTGAGCGTCCGCCCATCGACGCGTAAGCCACATCCTGGTCGGTAACCACATCGAGCAGAGCGGGCTTGCCGGAATTGAACGCACGCTCAAGGGCAGGGCGAATCTCCTCCGGGTCGGTCACGCGTTCGCCGTAGCCGCCCATGCCGTCCATAATCTTGGCATAGTTGGTTTCTTGCGACAGGTAAGTACCGATGCCGCGCATTCCGCGACGTACGACACCCTGCGTTGTCTGGTTCCACGCGCCGTTGTTGCCGACAATGGAGACGATCGGCAGGTTAAAGCGCACATAGCTTTCCACATCGAAGCCGGTTAGTCCGAAGCCGCCATCGCCGTACACGATGCACACCTGCTTGCCGGGACGCGCAAGCTGCGCAGCCGCCGCGAAGCCGCTACCGGCTCCCAGGCAGCCGAACTGCCCCGGGTCCAGCCAATGGCCCGGCTCGTTGATGTTCAGCACGCGCGCAGCGAATGTTACGATGTCGCCGCCGTCGCCGATGACCGTGGCATCTCTGTCCAGTACATCCCGAAGCTCTTTCATCAGGCGCATCGGGTGAATGGGTGTTTGGTCGCTGTTCAGCATGCCTTCGTCGGCTGCCTTCAGCGCCTGGTCTTCGGTGATGACCTCTTCTACCCAGCCTTTGCCAGGCGATTTGTAACCGGTTGCTCGTAGCTCGTCCATAATCTGCCGGAGCACGGCCTTAGAGTCGCCAACTACGCCCACATCAATGTCACGGTTCTGCCCGATCTTGCTGCCGTCCATCATAATCTCAATGAGACGCGGGCTCTGCGGGAACATGCTGTCCGCGCCGTAGCCGAGCCGGAAGTCGACCGGAGTGCCGATCAGGATCACAGTGTCGGACTTGACAAGGCCGTAGCGCCTGCCAAGGCTACCGAGGTTAGTATGGTCTGAAGGGATGCTGCCGCGCCCCATCGCGTTCAGGAACACAGGGGAGTCGATCATCTCGACGAATTCCCGCAGTTCTTCGGATGCGTCATTCCACCAAATATCAGACCCTGCCAGCACCATCGGCCGCTCAGTGCTGTGCAGTATGTCCACTACCTGCTTGATGTACTCCGGGTCGCCGAATGCTTTGGACTGCGTTCGGTAACTGCTGGGATACTTCACATCCTCTTCCTCCGCAACACCACCTACGACATCGATAGGAATCTCCAGATATACCGGACCCGGAACGCCCGAAGTCGCATGTCGGAACGCAATCGAGACATACTCTGGTATGCGCTCCACGCGCTTGACCTGCTCCGAAAACTTGGTGACCGGCTTCAGAAAGGTTGCGCTATCGAAGTCCTGCAGGCCGCCTCGCAGATGGTCGGTAATGCCAGCGTTGCCTCCGATGAGAATCATCGGACTTGGAGCCTGGAACGCGTTAGCGATGCCCGTTACTGCATCGGTGACGCCAGGACCTGCCGTGACAATCGCCACACCAGGCTTGCCGGTAACCTTTGCCCAGCCCTCTGCGGCGTGAGCGGCAACCTGCTCATGCCGGAAGTCTATGACCTTGATGCCTTCGTCAACGCAGCCCTCGTAGAGGTTATAGATGTGTCCGCCGTTCAGCGTGAATACATACTCCACACCCTCTTTTTTCAGTGCCTTGGCGAACAGTCGCCCGCCGTCTATCTGTGCCATTTCTCCTCCTAGTTTGTAAGACTTCCTTCTCCCACGTGGGGAAGGCTGGAATGGAGGTAGCTTATTCTTCACTCCATTCCGTCAACCATTTTGGTTTTCGCTAGAGTATTGCCCCCGCATTTTGCAATTCGCCGATGTCGTCCCAATCGTAACCGAGCTCATCGATCAGAATCTCTTCCGTGTGCTGTCCAAGTTCAGGAGCTTCGCGCCAGATGCCTGCTGGCGTCTCGCTATAGATGTTTGGATGATTGCACATCTTGACGCCACCCAGCACAGGATGCTCGAAGCCTGTGATGTAGTTGTTGGCGACAACCTGTACATCTTGATCCAATTCTTCGATCGCCTGCACCTTGGCGTATATGAAGTCCAACTCAAAGTCACGGAAGATGGCATCCCACTCGTCAGCCGTCTTGGACGCGAACTTCTCGTCCATTATGCGTACTAGCTCAACTGAATTCTCTGCCCGCGCCTTCATTTCCGAAAAGCGCGGATCGTCAACTATATCGTCCATGCCCATCACGCGCGCGAGCGGCCTCCAGTACGGGTCGGGCTGCAAGTGCATAAGCTGTATGGAGCGCCCGTCCTTGCATTTATACAGGTTTGACAGTGGATTAGTCGGCGCTTCTCGGTCAAAAGATGTGAAGCTCCGTCCCTCGTTAAGCAGACTCATGCTAATGCCAAGCCCTTGAAGCCACATGTTAGCGCTCAGATGAGACGCTTCCACTTTCTGGCCGATGCCCTGCTGACCGCGGCACACCAGCGCCGATAGAACGCCAAGGCAGAGCATTATCCCGCCCATCTGGTCTGACACGCCCTGTGAGATGCGCGTGGGGTATTCAGCGCCCGGCGGGGTTGCCGACATCATAAGACCTGAGCGCGCCTGTCCACAGCCGTCGAACGAGGGGAGATGCGAGTCCGGACCCTCAGGGCCATATCCGTTGCCGGAGCCATAAACCAGCATTGGGTTAATCTCTCGCAGGGTCTCATACCCAACGCCCAGACGTTCCGCTACTCCCTGGCGGTAGTTCTGAACGAACACATCAGCATCCTTGACTAGCTTATAGATTATCTGCCGTCCTGCCTCGGTTTTAAGGTTAACCGCGATGCCTCTCTTGTTGCGGTTACAGGCTTCGAAGTAGGCGTTGCGTCCCTCGCCCAGATCCATGTTGAGCGTGGATGCGCGCCACAGCCCGCGGCCCGCATCGCCGTCGAGCGCCTCAATCTTGATGACATCGGCGCCCATGTCGCCCATCATCGCTGCGCTCATCGGACCGAACTGCCATACTGTCATGTCCAGCACGCGGATGCCCTTGAGGGGACCGTTGCCGGAGTAATGACCATTAGAAGAAACCATAGCCTGTACCTCCAGCTAACAGTGAGCTCGCACATTGAAATCGCGAGCATACGCTTACGGCCAATCAAACATTGCGAGGATTGTAACACAAAACACATATTCAACATATTAATGCCGCCCATGGGAATTGTGGTAAGATGCAGCCCGTCATGAACACACGCATTGTGGTATTTTCAGACACTCATTGTCACACTTGGGACGAGGTGCACCCCGACATTCGCGCCGAGGTTGCGAACGCCGACATTGCCATTCACTGTGGCGACCTTGTGCGTATGGATGTCGTTGAGAGACTGCGTCACGCGGCAAAGCGGGCGATCATTGTGCACGGCAATTCAGACCCACCTGATGTTCGGCGCGTGGTTCCGTATGTGCAGACGCTCGAAGTCGAAGGTGTCAGGATTGGGGTGATTCATCCTGCTTGGGGTGGTCCTGAGTTCCCTCCGGAAGACCTGCTAGGAGACTTCCCCGAAGTTCCTGACGTGATTCTCTACGGACATATCCATGAACCTTTGAATGAGACGATTAACGGCGTCCTGTACCTGAACCCGGGGCAGGGCTACCCTTCGTTCATGGTGGCTGCAACAATCGCCGTGCTGACAATCGAGGACGGCTCTTTCACGGCAGAAATCAAGACCATTGTGCCGGCCCGTTGAGCGCGCGACCCGTCCGCCGTTCGACTGCGACGGGACTGGCAGCGAGTCATTATTTCGGATAAACTCCGCGTTGACCTAGCGGAATCGTACTGCAATCGAGGTGAAGCATGGCTAAGCGAATAAACAGGGTAATTGAGCTACTCGAACAGGGGCAGCCCATATACAACGCGGGTGTGCACGACTTGTCATATGAAAGCGGCAAGGCAATGGCTTCCACATGGGCGGACTACATCGGAGTGGAGATGGAGCACGGATCATTCGACATGTCGGCACTGGACGAATTCATGCGCGGCCTGGTGGACGGCGGACCAACGCCAAGTGGTCATCGCACTCCGCCTGTCATTATGACCATCCCCACGGACGGCACGAATGAGGATGTCGTCCGTGCCAACTCATGGATGATGAAGCAGGCACTCGCTCGTGGCATACACGGTATTCTGCTGTGCCATGCGGAGACACCGGGCGCGGTTCAGGCCTTCGTCGAGTCCTGCCGATACCCGTTCCAGACAGTTGGTGTGGACGATGGGCTTGGCGTGGGACGGCGCGGAGGCGGAGGTCAACGCGGCGCGGCGCATATCTGGGGAGTGGAGCCTGATGAGTACATGAAGCTGGCAGACCCTTGGCCGCTCAACCCTGACGGTGAGTTGTTCCTCGGCCTGAAGCTCGAGAATAAGCGCTCTCTCGCCAACTGCGAGGAATGTGCGGCTGTGCCCGGCATTGCCTTCGCTGAGTGGGGACCCGGCGATATGGGCCTGTCGTTTGGCTATTCGGACGCGCACGATCCGCCGTATCCCGACGATATGGACGCCGCCAGGCTGCGCATCAAGGCGGCTCTTGATGCAGCTGGCGTTGCTTTCCTCTGTGGCTGGAACGACTTCACCATCAGCGTTGAGGACAGGGTGAACAAGTTGATGGGCGATGGCGTTAAGGTGCTCTCAGGAGTCGGCGAGGAGGGCGCAGCTATAGGGCGCAAAATCACCGGAAGACAATTGCCCGTCTAAGTCAGCAACACAGTTCCTATCGACTCGTGCCCGCAAACGGAAACTGAATGGAAGGAAACTCAGAAAATGCCAAAGCGAATCAACCGAGCAATCGAACTGCTGGAGCAGGGGCAGCCTATCTACTACACGGGCGCGCACTCTGGCGCTGTACTGTCTTATGAAGCCGGCAAGTCAATGGCGAAGACCTACGCTGACTACATCAATGTCGGCATGGAACATGGGGCATTCGACATGGCGGGGCTGGACCAGTTCATGCGCGGCTTGGTCGATGGCGGCCCGACAAACAGCGGGCACCGTACCCCGGCCGTGCTTGTGGAAGTGCCTGTTGATGGTGGAAGCGAGGACATCGTACGCTACAACGCATGGCAGTTCCGCCAGATTCTCGCGCGCGGCGTACACGGAATCCTGCTCTGCAACGCGGAGACACCGGGCGCCGTCAAGTCATTCGTTGAGTCTTGCCGCTACACCTTTCAGAACCTCGGCGTCGGCGATCTCATCGGTCGAGGAACGCGAGGCGCTGGTGCACAGGCGTCCGCTTGCGAGATATGGGGCGTATCACCGGACGAATATCTTGATAAGGCAGACCCGTGGCCTCTCAATCCCGACGGTGAACTGCTTTTAGGACTCAAAATCGAAAACAAGCGTGCCCTTCATAATTGCGAATTGAGCACCCGCGTATCGGGCATCGCGTTTGCAGAGTGGGGACCCGGCGACATGAGCATGTCGCACGGTTACAAGAGCCTGCCGAATCCCATTCCCCCTGAACTTATGGCTGCGCGAGAGCGGGTGTTTCAGGCGTGCCGAGATGCCGGACTATTCTTCCTCAACGGAGTTAGCCCTGACAATGTAGCTGAAATGCTGGACGAAGGCGTGATGGTATGCTCGTCGGGCGGACCGTCAGGCGAAGAGGCGGCGCGCATCGGCAGGGCACACACGAAGCGCACAATGCCGGTTTAGGACTACCTCAAACCAAGCGCGCGCAGTGGCTTGCCGCCAAGGAGGTGCATGTGCAAGTGCATCACCTCCTGGCCTCCATCGCTCCCCTGGTTAACTATCAGGCGATATCCGCTATCCGCGACTCCCTCGCGCTTCGCCATCGCCCGCGCCGCGCTGAACATGCTGGCGAACGCTGGATTCGGCTCAGGTCCAAGTTCCGCGAGTTCGGCAAAGTGCTGGGTGGGAATGACAAGCAAATGCGTGGGCGCTATGGGGTTAATGTCGCGTATGACGAAACAGTCGTCGTCGCTGTGCAACTTTTCGCTGGGGATTTCGCCGTCCCTTATCTTGCAGAAGATACAATCTTCGGGCATTTCTATCTCACCGTTTATTGGAGAACTGCGTAGGCTTCGACTTCTACCAGCATCTCGGGACGGACAAGCGCCGTTACGATGACCGTGCTGCTGGCAGGCCCGTTCTCAGGGAATATGCCGTTCCGTACTTCAGCGTAGGCGGCGTAGTCGTCTGCGTTCACCAGAAAGCAGGTTATCTTCGTTACGTCGTCCCAGCCTGCGCCTGCAGCTTGCAGCGCAGCCTCCACATTCTTGAAGCACTGCTCCGTCTGCGCGCGGGCGTCTCCGACGCCAACAAGTACACCGTTCGCATCGTTAGCAACTTGTCCCGCAACGAAGATCTGGTTGCCGACACGCGCTGCCGGAGAAAACCCTACGGGCTTATTGTTAGGGTAGGGGAAGAAAACTTCTCTTGCCAATTCAAAGACTCCCGTCTCTACTCGATTTTCGACTAATCGGGAAGCTGAAGTAGTTCGATTCGTACATCGTCTGGGACCTTGATGAAAGCGATGGTCGGCCCGCCGGGATTGGAATTTGGACCCTCGTCAAGTACCGCGCCGAGTGCCTGAAGCCTCTCAAGTTCGGCGTCCATGTCGTCAACAGTGATTCCGAAGTGCTCTAGCCCGAAGTGAACCCCTGCGTCGCCCTTACCCATATCTTCATTGCTGCGTGCTCCCGAAATGCGGATTATAGTGCCATCCTCGGTCTTGCACTCAATGAACCTGTCTCCGCTTGGACGCACACCTCTGTCATTGAAAATCTCGAAGTTGAACGCCTTCACATACCAGTTTGCCGTCTTCTCAGGGTCGGGAGCCTTCAGGTGAATATGCTCGAAGTTGTAAGCCATTGTGATTCTCCTATCGTCTATTTGCTGTTTGACGGCATAAAGCCTATGTTAAGCTGAACCAGCCTGTCAAGTTTGATTCAACGACCGCCAAGTTACCGACAAACTGATATACTGACAAGCCGAATTACTGGGAAGATTCACGCTGTTCTCAACACAGCCGGGAGGCGCACATGACCACGCATACGCCGGAGCTAGACATTGAATGGGACGATCCGATAGAGGCTATGGAGCAACTTTACCAGCTTGGATGGACGGACGGCTTGCCCGTCGTGCCGCCGACGCACCATAGGGTGGCGGAGTTCATAGAGCGCGGCGGCAGACCTGCCGGCGATGTAGTCGGCGAATTGCCTGAGCGCCGGCGCGAGATCAATGTTGAGAAGATCGCTGCCAACGCAGTGATGGCGGGATGCCTTCCGGAGTACATGCCCGTCGTGCTCGCCGCATCCGAAGCTATGTTAGATCCGAAGTTCAACCTTGTGGGTCCTTCATCGAGCCTGGGCGGGTCAGGGATTATGGTTATTGTGAACGGTCCCGTTGTTCGTGAGCTCGACATCAACGCGCGCAATAACCTTTTCGGCCCTGGCAACCGCGCCAACGCAACCATTGGTAGGGCCGTGCGCCTAATCTTGATGAACGCATGCGCTGCCATCCCAGGTCTGTTCGATCGCAGCATCCTTGGTCATCCGGGTAAGTACAGTTACTGCATCGCCGAAGCGGACACCGAAACGCACTGGAACCCGCTGCACGTGGAGCGCGGCTTCGAGCGAGCGCAGAGCACCGTGACGGTGTTCGCCTGTGAGTCTCCCAGACAGGTTCGGACAAGCGGCGGGCCTGAAATTATCATTAGAACTATCGCCGATGTCGCTTCCGCGCTAGGCACATCCCTATCGACCGTAGGCTCGACCAACGACAAATCTGCGATTGTGCGACAGGGTGAACTCGGAATCGTCATTTCCGGCGAAAGCAGAGTCTGGGACGGATGGAGTAAGCAGGACGTCCGCGTAGCTTTGCAGCCGATGATAAGGCGCACTCTTGCTGACATTAAGCGGGCTGGTGAAGTGAAGGAGGAGGTGCTCTCCGAAGACGAGACACGCTATCTGCCATTCGTGGCGAATCCCGACGACATTCTGCTCATATTCGCGGGGGGCGAGGAGAAGACGATGTGCGCAGTTATACCCAGTTGGGGTCCCAAGGTATCATCCACATCCGTAACCAAGGCAGTTAAAGGCGGGTAGGGCGGCTCCAGAGGGATACTTGTCAATTGCGGGGAAACACGCGACTGCGGGCGGCCCGCGCCTCTGCCGCCTCCTTAATCTGCGCCATGTGCTTCACAAGCGTGCGATGGAACAATGGGCGCGTATATATGATGCCACCAAACCAGCCGAAGAATGGAAACGTGCTCCAGATAAACTCGCCGCTGTGCGTCAGGTCTGTCGCTCTGCCATCAACATCCTCGAAGGCGAACTCCTCGCGGGCGTAGTGCAATGGGCCCGATATGTGCTCGAATGTGATTCGCTCCGATGGAAACAGGTTTACTTCCTCGACTGTCGTGTATGTCGCAAACAACGCCTTAGTCTGAAACTCGACTGTCAGGCGATTCCCGTCCCGCTCCAGCACTCTGGACGATTCGTTGTTGTCGCCCGGCAACCTGCCCCTGCCGAAGTGCGACATCATCTGAAAGACAAGCTCGCGGGGCGCCTTAATTCGGACTGTGTGAGCTTTCAGTTTAAGTGGCTTAGCCATAGTAATTCCCAGTATCATTGCTGCCGGCATTGCGTACCATGTCTCCGAACGCAGCAATTTTTGCCGTGTCCTTGATGCCGTCAGTTTCGACGCCGCTGGATACGTCTACACCCCATGGCTGCACCGTGTCGATTGCCTGCCGCACATTGCCAGGCGCGAGCCCGCCTGCAAGGAACAGCGGATGCCGTTTGGCAATCTCTGACGCGATAGTCCAGTCGAAGGTGTGTCCCGTGCCGCCGAGAGCGCCGCTTACGCGCTTGTCCAGCAATGTGATGTGGAGCCGCTTTACGACCTCTTCAATTTGATGCAAGGCATCTGATATAGCAGACTCCCGCCCCAGACCTTCATCGACTTTCACCTGACGTACGACCCATGCGTCCACGTTGTCCCAATAGTCCGGGGGTTCGTCGCCGCAGAGCTGCGCTAGGTCCAGCCCGCACTTTTCTATCGTTTGATTGACTTCGCGCAGCGGTTGATTGGCAAAAAGCCCAACAATTCGCGGACATGCAGCCCCACGCATCTCACGCAGGGCCCGAATAACCTCGCGTGCGTGTTCTAGCGACACTCGCCTGCGTACACCCTCCACGAATACAAAGCCTAACAAAGACGCTCCCGCATCACCTGCGGCGATTGCATGCTCCAAGTTCCTTAGACCGCAAATCTTGAGCTCCGTCACACCAGTTCTCCTAGCTTTGCTCCGACATCGGGCGCTGTCACGAGCGCCTCACCGATTAGCGCGGCATGCGCCCCAGCCGACTTGATGCGCCGCAGGTGATCCCGGTTGCTTATGCCACTCTCGCTTACGACTACTGCGCCGAATGGGACTCTGGATGCCAGCCGCTCAGTTACCGCGAGGTCGGTAGTGAATGTACGCAAGTCGCGATTGTTGATCCCGACAATCTCTGCACCTGCGTCAAGCGCGATCTTCAATTCCTCTTCATCATGCACTTCGATCAGGCACTGCATCCAGAATTTCTGGCTAAGAGCCATCAGTGATCTAAGTTTCTCCGGCTTCAGCATCGCGATGATTAGCAGGATGGCGTCCGCGCCGTATGCCCGCGCCTCATAGACCTGATACTCGTCGAAGATGAACTCCTTGCGCAGCACGGGAATTTTTCGCGGATTGGCGACCGTATGAACTGCATTGAGGTGTTCAATGCCGCCCTGAAAGTGGTCGGCGTTCGTCAGCACTGAGATTGCTGCGGCGCCGTTGTCGGCGTATGTCTTGGCCAGCCACTTCGGATCGAAGTCCTCGCGCAGAAGTCCTTTCGATGGCGAAGCTTTCTTGACCTCCGCGATGATGCGCACCGAGTCCCCGAACAGCGCGCCCGCGAGATTCAACGTAGGAGGACGCGTCTCAATGCGCCGTTCGAGTTCGGCGATAGGCACTTCGACTTTCAGCCGTTCGACTTCGACCCGTTTAACTTTGACTATTTTCTGCAGGATGTCAGCCATATTACTCCGTCATTGTCGCTTTCGTCGGACGACCGCCATTAGATACACCAAACCGCCGCCGCCTTCGAGCGCGCTGAGTTCGTAGCCGTTGGCGTTCATGTCGTTCAGCCACTCTGCGAGACGATGCGCCTTGCTTCTCTCTATCTCGTAAGTGATGTACTCGTCACCTATCGAGCCGCCCTGAGTTCTGGGTTCTTCTATTCGCCTAAACATCTTCATTTCACTCCAAAACCTGGCTTAGCGCGACAAACGCCTCAAGGCTTTGGAGCGCCTTGCCGGAATCTACGGACGCTGCTGCTGCTTGCACACCTTCCTCAAGGCTTCCAACGAGCTCACCGGCAAGAAGCGCCGCCGCAGCGTTCAGCACCACAATGTCCCGTGCCGCTCCGGGCTCGCCTTCCAGCACGGCACGAAATATCCTTGCGCTTGCTTCGGCGTCTGAAGCCTGAATTTCGCTGAGCGGAGCTGTGCTTACTCCGGCATCCTCCGGTTCTATTTCATATCCGATTACCTCGCCGTCTTCGAGTTCCCAAATGCGGGTGGAACCCGCGATGCTGATTTCGTCCAGTCCGTCGTTGCCATGCACGACAAAGGCTCGCCTACTGCCGAGCATTCCAAGCACCTGTGCCATCTTTGAAGCCATGGAAGCGTCCGCAACACCTATGACCTGTGCTCCCGCACCCGCTGGGTTCGTAAGGGGACCCAATATGTTGAACACTGTGCGAATGCCGATTTCGCGCCTCGGCCCTGCCGCAAAGCGCATTGACGGGTGGAAGCCCTGAGCGAACATGAAGCCGAACCCCGTTTCGTTGATGCAACGAGTCACAGACTCCGGACTGAGGTCAATCTTCGCGCCCAGCGCCTCAAGGACATCGGCACTGCCAGACGACCCGGACATTGCGCGGTTGCCGTGCTTGGCGACCTTCGCTCCAGCGCCAGCCGCCACAAAAGCCGCCGCTGTCGATATATTGAACGTGCCTGAGCCGTCGCCGCCAGTGCCGCAGGTATCGACCAGCGGGCCATCGACCTGGACGTGCAGCGAATGTTCACGCATGACTTGCGCCATGCCCGCGATTTCGTCCACTGTTTCGCCCTTCAGTCTAAGTGCAGTGACGAAGGCGCCGAACTGAGCGGGCGTCGCTTCTCCGCTCATAATCTCGTTCATTACCTGCGCGGCGGCTTCCATCGAGAGAGATTCGCCGCTCACGACCGCCTCAATAGCTTCCCTTATCATTGCTGCCTCCCTTTACAGGCTCAGGCGTCTTACATCTCTAAGAAGTTGCGCAGTAGGTCGTGACCCACCTTCGTCATGATGGACTCCGGATGGAACTGAATACCCTCTACAGGATGGGTCTTGTGGCGCACGCCCATCACGATGCCGTTGTCAGTCCACGCGGTTACTTCCAAGTCTTCGGGCATGTCTTCCTTGTACACCGCGAGTGAGTGGTAACGTATAGCTTCGAACGGGTTCGGCAGGCCTTTGAACACGCCATCGCCATCGTGATGAATGAGCGACACCTTGCCGTGCATTATCTCGCCTGCGCCGCCGACGGTGCCGCCGTAAGCGTCGCCAATGCACTGGTGTCCGAGGCAAACTCCCAGCGTTGGTGTGCGCTCGCCAAATCGCATAATCACTTCGTTAGAGATGCCCGCTTCTTTCGGTGTGCGAGGCCCGGGCGATATGACTATTTTCTCAGGCGCCATCGCCTCAATGTCCTCGATAGTCGTCTTGTCATTTCGCACGACTTCAACCTCTGCGCCAAGTTCGCATAGGTACTGGTACAAGTTATATGTGAAACTGTCGTAGTTGTCTATCAGTAGTATCACTTTAATCTCCAAGTTCTGCTCTCACCCCGATCCTCTCGCTGAGTGATAGCGGACAAGGTAAGGGCTATTCGTGTGCGAGGCCGACCTCTTCAGCGTCGTCGATAGCGCGCATCAGCGCCGACGCCTTGTGCAGCGTCTCGCGGTACTCGAAGTCGGGCGTGCTGTCGTACACGATGCCGCCGCCCGCCTGAGCGTGCGCTATTCCGTCCTTGATTACCAGCGTGCGAATGTCGATAGCAGTATCCATGTTGCCTGTGAAGTCGAAATAGCCGACCGCGCCGGCGTAAGGTCCTCGCTTGTCAGGCTCCAGTTCCGCGATTATTTCCATGGCGCGAATCTTGGGTGCGCCTGACACCGTACCTGCAGGGAAGCAGGCTCTCAGCGCGTCGAAGTTCGTGTAGTCCTTACGGAGCTTGCCGCTCACATTGGATACGAGGTGCATTACATGCGAGTAGCGTTCCACATCCATTAGCTGCGTAACTACAACCGACCCCGGCTCACTCACCCGTCCGATATCATTGCGCCCAAGGTCAACCAGCATAATGTGCTCGGCGCGTTCCTTTTCGTCCGTGCGAAGCTCTTCTTCGTTTGCGTCGTCCTCTATCGCGTTTGCTCCTCGGGGCCGCGTGCCAGCGATTGGATTGGTGGAGACGATTCCGTTCTCAACTTGCACTAGCATTTCCGGTGAAGCGCCGACAATCTGGAAACCGTCCAGTTCAAGATAGTACATGTACGGCGAGGGATTTATGGCGCGCAGCGAGCGGTAAATCTGGAACGGATCAGCCGTGGTAGGGCGAGACAGACGCTGCGAAACAACCGTCTGGATGACGTCGCCCGCAACGATGTACTCTTTAACATGATTCACCATGTCGTAGAATTCTTCTGGGGTCATGTTGGAAGTTGTAGCGAGCCGTTGACTCGGCGCGCTATGGGATGACACGGGCATTACTAGTGGCGATTGAAGCCGCCTGATTATCTCGTCTATGCGCGCGGTTGCATCGTTGTAGGCGCGCTCGACATCGCCGTTCAGATGGGCGTGGCTAACGACGCTGATCTTGTGTCCGATATGGTCGAATACCAGGTAGGTCATAGTCATCAAGAACACCGACTCCGGCACGTCAAGCACGTCAGTGGTGGGAGTGGGAAGTTCCTCAAAGTAGTTCACAGACTCATAGGATAAATAGCCGACGGCACCGCCGTTGAAGCGTTGAATATTCGGCACTTCTATCAGATTGTAGCGGCCCAGTTCACGTTCGATCGGTTCAAGCGGGTCAACCCTGCCTAGAGGTTGCCCTCTTCCAGTCTTAATGACGGATTCCGGCTCGGTTCCGATGAAGCTGTATCGCGCCATGCGCTCGCCGCCCTCGACGCTTTCGAGCAGGAATGAGTAGGGTGGGCGTGCCACCTTCAGGTATGCGCTGACCGGTGTATCCAGGTCAGCGTTGATTTCGCGGCATATTGGAATCAAGTTGCCCTTGTGGGCAAGTTTTTTAACTTGCTCCAAATCAGGATAGTACATTTCTAATATTCCTCCGAATTAGGCTGCTGGAGCATCTTAGCAGCAGCAGCCCTTAAGAGACTTGGTTGTTAAAACTGGGGCAGTGTGAATCCCACTCGTTGCTTGATTTCGTCAATCTTTGGCGTCGCTACCGCGGCAGCGCTCTCGGCGCCCCTGGCGAGCATTCGGTCAAGTTCCGTAGGATCGTCCATGAATTCGTAGTAGCGCTGCTGGATGGGACTCAGCGTATCAATTACCACCTCGGCAACTCGTGACTTCAAGTCTCCGTAGCCCCGCGCATCTGCAAAATCCGCGATAACTTCGGCCTGCGACTTGTCGGTGATGACCTTGTAGATGCCAAGCAGGTTGTTCACTCCTGCCTTCTCAGGATCGTCCGAGAAGGCAATCTCGCCCCCAGAATCCGTTACTGCGCGCTTGATGGTGCGCTCGATCTCCTTGGGTTCGTCGAGCATGCGCACGGCGTGTCCGCGGATGTGTGCGAAGCTTTTGGACATCTTGACTGTTGGATCGTTCATACCCATTACGCGCGCGCCAATCTCCGGTATCATCGGCTCCGGCACAACAAAAGTATCGCCATAGATGCGGTTGAAGCGAATTGCTATGTCGCGCGCCAGTTCCACGTGTTGCCGCTGGTCGTCGCCGACTGGCACCTCATGCGAGTCGTACAGCAGGATGTCGCCCGCCATCAGGACCGGGTAGTCGAAAAGCCCGGCGGATACGCTCTCCTGCCTCGATGACTTGTCCTTGAACTGCGTCATGCGCTCCAGCCATCCCATCGGCGTAACGCAGTTGAGCACCCAACATGACTCGGCGTGGGCTGCCACATGACTCTGCACAAATACTGTGCTTTTGTCCGGGTGCAGCCCGGCGGCAAACAAAACCGCCGCAAGCGACCGTGTCTGCTTGCGCAATTCTTCAGGGTCCTGATAGACCGTGATAGCGTGCAGGTCAACCAGGCAGAAGAAGTTAACCTTCTCCTCCTGACGCTCGACCCAGCCTTTGATGGCGCCAAGATAGTTGCCGAGTTGCACTTCGCCTGATGGCTGAATACCACTGAACACTCGCCGCATCTCGGCGGTCCTTGGCTCAGAAATCTTCTTGTTTAACTGAGTTGTCATGTGTTGAAAGACCTCGCTCAAATTTATACGGGTTCAGGATAGCGCTATGAACTTCGCCAGAATAATGCTCCAATGATACTCATCGTGCCGCTACCTCCTGCGCCCGAAAAATGACAACAAAAAACCCGTCCTCAAAGGGACGGGTTGAAGCCGTGGTGCCACCCTAGTTCGTCGCCACGCTCTCCGAAATTGGAGGCGCATGCAACCTCGTTCAAGGTACGGAGGGCGCTACGAAGCAATCTCGATACCCTGGGCTATGATAACGGTGCCCGTTCCGGCCACGCCTACTTGCCCATGAGGGGTTCGGGTGGCGGCTCCCAGGTCCATTCAGTCATCTGCGCAAGCACCGGCTCTCACCTTGCCCGGTTCTCTGGAACTTCGCTGGAGGACTTACTACTCCTGCTCAACGCCTGGTATTTGTCGTTGTCTGAAACGATATTAGCGCGGTCGAATGGCGCTGTCAACAATTTCAGTCCGAATCGCTAGGCGTCGGACGCCAGTGTGCCGCTCTCGGCCCAATTGTCCTTGGACACGTCTTCAAACACGATTATCGTGGCTTCCGGCGGTGCGCCGGCGATGTCCGACATTGCTTCCGTTATCGCCTTGGCGAGTTTCGCCTTCTGTTCATGCGTTCTTCCCGGCCACATTTCAACTCTAACGATAGGCATTTCTTCCTCCAATTTGTACGGCTCTTCCGCTTCATCTTTGTGATGCAGATTATCACAGATTCCGTTTGCTGCGCCTGCGCCACCTAGCGACGACGAATATCGCTATCAGGGTGAGCCCGAAACACGCTCGTATGAGCCTTTTCTTATCTTCGAACGATATGTACCGTGTCCCTTCCGGTGTAATCTCTATGATGCCGATGGGTGTGACCTCGACTCCCACCCCCACCGCCTCCTCCCTGTCCTTCGTCTTCACTTCCTTTACCCTCCCCAAAACCGCCACCAAAGCCGTAACGCACCTTTGCGACCGGTATGATGGTCTTGCCCTCCGCAACGATCGGCTCGCCATAAACGGTGCTGACGTTTGCAGAACCTTCAAGACGCTCCGTAATGCTTCTTAGTATGTCTTGCAAAGTCATGAGATTTCCTAACAGAGTAGGTCAATTGAGGGGTAGAGCAGCGTTCATTCTAGACCAAGTAAGTGGAAACTCTATCCAGTATCTCACATCCCACATCGTACTTGCTCATCAGAGGTAGCGGTTCTCTTCCGCCTTCCCTGTCGAGCAATATGACCCTATTTGTATCCACGCCGAAGCCGCTGTCCTCTGCGGTGATGTCGTTTGCGACAATCAAGTGAAGCCCCTTGCTGAAGAGCTTGCTTTCGGCGTTT
Organism: Dehalococcoidia bacterium; assembly: GCA_965225795.1. GTDB lineage: Bacteria > Chloroflexota > Dehalococcoidia > Lucifugimonadales > JADFKI01 > Bin90. The sequence goes on from OZ245324.1 coordinate 698,448, forward strand.
GCAAGTAAGTCTTCGCTTTCCGCTGCAAACCCGACCTTAACAAGTCGCTCGCCCGCGATGCCGGCAACGATGTCGGGATTCTTCACTAGCTCGACCGACCAAGTGTCCGCGCCGCCCTTTTTTACTTTTTGCTCGAATATGCTTGACGGGCGCCAGTCTGCAACGGCCGCGGCCATTATCAGTGCATCGGCTTCGGTACATTCAAGATGCAGCGCCTCCAACATCTGAAGCGCCGTCTGTACTTTAACCACTTTAATCCCAAAAGGGTCGGGAAGCGCGGTAGGCGCGGACACTAGAGAGACCGTTGCACCCCTGTCCCGTGCTGCTTCCGCCACGGCAAAGCCCATCTTGCCCGATGAGTGATTGGCGATTACACGCACGGGGTCAAGCGGCTCCTGTGTGCCGCCCGCGCTGACAACGACTCTCCGCCCTGCAAGGTCCCCATGGCGTCCCAGAGTCTGTCGCAGGCACCCCAACAGTTCAGGAGTTTCCAGCAACCGCCCCTTTCCGATAAGCCCGGATGCGAGCCGCCCGCTCGCTGGGCCCGCTATAACACAGCCTCTCTCCCGCAGAATGGAGACATTCTCCTGCGTGGCTGCGTTGTCATACATGTGCGCATCCATAGCAGGAGCAACGATCAATGGCGCCTGAGTTGCAAGAATCGTCGTCGTGAGCGCATCGTCCGCGTATCCGTGCGCCATCTTGGCGATCGTGTTCGCTGTCGCGGGAGCGACAATGACCGCATCGGCTCGTTCTGCAATGGCTACATGGTCTATGCTCAGTTCAGATTGCGGATCGAATACATCGGTAACAACGGGGCGATGTGTGATGCTCCGAAAGGTCAGGGGAGTGAGGAACTTGCAGGCTTCCTGCGTCATAATGACATCCACGAGCGCTCCCGCCTGCGTCAACTTGCTGGCAAGATCGACAGCCTTGTAGCACGCGATGCTCCCGGTGACACCCAGCGCAATGAACCTACCTGCCAGAGGGTCGGGCATTTATAACACTTTCTACTGACAACTCAGGATGACGAAGCCATCTCGTGAATAAGACGCAGTCCGGTCAAGGTGAGATCGGGATTCACATCATCAAACACTCGCGCTTCCTTTTCGATGATATGCGCAAGCCCGCCGGTCGCCACAACCTTTGAGCCTCCACCAAGTTCGCGGTCAAAGCGCGCCACCATGCCCCGCACTAGATCTGCATATCCCAACACGATGCCTGATTGGATGGCATGGACTGTATTCCTTCCGATGGGAGTCTCCGGACTGACCAGTTCGACACGCCGCAGTTGAGAAGTGCTGCTAAATAATGCGTCAGCAGCGATAGCCATCCCCGGAGCTATCGCGCCGCCCAGATAATCGCCGTCGGCAGTCACCGCATCAAATACCGTCGCTGTGCCTATGTCGACCACAATTACTGGTCCGCCGTATAACTTCATTGCGGCTGCGGCGTCTACGATGCGGTCCGCGCCGACATCACGGGGATTGTCGTACAGAATGCGTATCCCAGTGCGTGTTCCGGCAGCGACAACGAGGGGCTCCGCATTGAAAAATTGTCTGCACAGTTCCACGAAGACCGGCGTTAGTGGAGGGACAACGCTGCAAAGCGCAACTTCACTTATGTCTTCGGCCGTCAAGCCCCGAAGATGAAGCAGTTGAGTGAGCATAATGCTGTATTCGTCCGGCATTTTGGACCGGTCGGTGGACAGCCGCCAAGTAGCGGCAAGCCGTTCATTGTCGAACACGCCGAGCGTAATGTTTGTGTTGCCTATATCGAGGGCTAACAGCATTGCGGCGTAATCCAATTCACCGAAGCAGCTGGCGAAATCCTTGATTCTATCGGTTATTTCCGGAGTATTGAGTTGCCGTCTCGGCGCCAGTTCAACTGCAGAAGAGTGCTTGCGGCGAGCAGTTTGTCAAGGGTTGGGTACTGGGAAGACCCCAGCTTGGGGGCGCCTAGTATCTTCGCAGCATCAGATGCAGCCGATCGCCCCGCAATCTTTGCGGAATCGCGCTTTGCCCATGCGGCGTCAACAGCTACTTCCCAAGTGATGCCAGTAGATACGCCATTGGGCTCTGCTTTGCCCTTTGCCGGCTTCTCCACCTTCTGCTCAGCATCTTTGGGAGACACCGCTTCAATTTGCCTCGAATCTTGGCTCTCGGCCGCGGCAACCTCAACAGGAAAGTCTTCGACCATGTCCTCATCAGGACCCTCTTCCACTGGTTCAGGCGTGGTCGGTCTGGACGCTGGCGGTCGAGTTGATCCAAGCAGCCGTCGCCCGGACTGCGTTGTGGACTCGCTTTGTCTTCTGCTTGGCTTCGGGCGGCTGGCCCTTGGCTTTTCCTCTGAGCTGCGCCGAGTAGAAGTTTCCTGCTCGACTTCCCTGGGGTCAACAAGTTTCGCGGCGCGATTTTCATTGTCAGCACGCACGGGCGGGGGCGTTATCTGGTCCCTGCCGGCAAGCTGAACTACCACATCGCCACTGCCGTCCGTGGGGCGAGTGATGTCGATGACATCAGTCTGCGCGTCCAGAAATTGCGTAAATAGCCTGTACCCCATGTCCTTGAAGTTGAAACTCGGCTCGATACGGCGCATTGTTTGATAGAGCTTAGAACCAACAACTTCCCCCGCCTCGTCCATCGACGCGTCAATCGCGCGTAGCAGCAACGACTTTGCGTCGGCCTCAGCGTTGGTCGGCTGAGAAGCTACGTTGCCGTTCCGTCGGCTTGGTGAGCGGCGACGTGCCTGTGATGGCGGAGCTACCATCCGCTTTTCCTGGTCCAGGAAAATATAGCGGTCGCAACTCTTGATAAGCGTGGGTGAAGTGGCTTCACGGCGTCCTGCTACGATTACGCTCTTGCCGGAGGAACGTAGTTTCCCCACAAGCGGAACGAAATCGCTGTCAGACGAAACTATGACGAAGGTGTCGACGGGGGAGTTGTAGAGCAAGTCAATGGCTTCAATCGCCAAACGAATGTCACTGGAGTTTTTCCCCGACTTGTTGGAATGGTACTGATGGATCGGTTCAACGCCAAGCTCAAGGAGTTGGTCCTGCTTGCCTCGCTGCACCGACCAATCGCCGTAAGCACGGCGGATTATTACGCGTCCCACGTCTGAGAGCTGGTCAAGTAGGTGTTGGATCGCGTCCAGTCCAACGTTTTCATAATCGATTAGGACCGCTACATTTGCGTCAACCAAAGTCTCATTTCCATTCACATCTTTGTTTGGCTTCCAGTAACTTAAAGCATTATAGCACTTTGTTGTTGGCATTCCAATCTAAACGCACATCTGACCTAAGCATTTGAAGCAGTTGTAGCAAAGGAAACGCAGGAGTCAGAGGAAGGATCCAAAAGCCCACGTACTCCAAAGGCGTTCCGCAACAACACTAATACCTAAGCTGCTGCAGTGCCGCCGCTTCCTTGTGTTCAATTGCAGCCGATTACCGCATCCTGCTCAGGATCGCGTCCCTTGCTTCTAGGAATGGTCTCTGAAGGTATGCCAAGTGGTCGTCCTCGCCATGCCGGTGTGTGACCGATCCGGCGGGCCGCCTCCCTGCAGTCTCCCTGATGTATGACAGATCGCCATCAATTAGCGTGAGCATGTACTGAGCGGTGGCTGAATCGAACATGTCCCACTCGCCGCCACACGCAACGTAGATTGGAGAAGTGTGCGCGAACACGCCCCGGTTCCACACATCGTGATGTGGGACGATGTCAAAGTAATCGAATGCACCAGTCCGAGCCGCGATCCAGGAGTGACCGTCGATCCTGATCTTCTCCTTCAGTTCGAGCCGGCGAGCGCCGTTACGGTTGTCGGCGCGCGCCACCACTCGACCATTCTGGACTATCTCCAGTGAGAAGACGGGCAGGACACTCTCCGACCACGCTTGAACTTCCACGCTTCCCGGCCCGGACATTGCCAGCGTATCGCCAACATCCTTGCCATCTACCGAGAGATGGATAATCGGTCCCCCGCTCAGGAATGTCCGACCTGACGCGACCGAGCGGCACCAGTTCTCGTATGTGAACTCCTGGTCATCAGGGAGCAGCGCATAAGTGCGGTAAAGCCCAACCGGCACGTCGCTGCTCATCTTGTCGGTGCCTCCAACCAGCGGCAACCGATAGCCGCAATTCAGGTAGCGGTAATATTCCATGTGGTTGGGACGAGTCTGGCGGAGCATCTCCACGCCGTCCAGGCGTCCCGTGGCAACCAGCGCAGCAGGCTCACCGTTCGGATTCGGGAAGTGCGGATTGATTACCCACGCACCCTGCGCATGTGCCTCATCCGCCCAGTGGGCAAGCGTGGTCTCCATATGCCCGCCGATCTCCGCCTCACTGGGGCCGTCCGAGCACCACGGCATCACCGGCTCCTTCAACCCCCATAGAATCATGTGCCCCATGAAGTGCTGTCGATTCTCCTGCGATACATAAACGATGTTGCTGCCGTTCTGCACCACACTAGCTCTGCCCGTGAAATCCTCTGTGTTGGTGAAGAGGCTGCCCCACTGGGACTGGAGCAAGTTGACCACATTGAGGTCTTCGCCGCTCGATTCCAGGTGCGCCCCGTCCGTTGACAGGAAGTGAACATGGGAGTCTCCGCTGAACCAGCGTCGTGCGTTCATGTCTATCCAGCGCTTTATGCGGAGCTCCAGCCTCTGCTGTCCCGGCTCGATTCGCACTTTCGTCCGCAGCGGCTCGTACTCGAACCCGCGCGCCACATCCACGATCACATCGCCCCGTGGCAGCCAGCCTTCGCACCGACCGTCAATGTAGGCGTAGGTGATCTGACCCATGCGCACATCGCCACCCACGTCTATGTGCCAAGTGTCGAGGTTGGAATTGACCTGATTGTGATGTCCGTGCGGCTGATAAGGAATCCCTTCCGGAGATCTGAAGTGGATCCGGCACGGCACCGGCCTGCCGGTGTCGTCGTCTATAACCGTCACCTTCACCCAGTTGCGCCCGCGGTCCATCAGCTCGATGCGTGCCCTTGGAGCCTCAGCCAGTCCATTCTTCTCGACCTCTCCCCACGGAAGGAGGGCGATGGACTCACCATCCTGCTTGATTGACACGGTAGCCGAGGGTACTGCCGAGATCTCCGCATACGAGGGGCTGGCATCATCGTTGGGCTGTTCGCCGAACCCACGGTGATACCCAGACAAAAAGCCATCGTCGGGATCTTTGGGGAGCGGGAAGGCGTAGGTGGAGTCGCCCCTGTCCACCTCCACTTCAAGATCGAACGGGCTCGATGCCAGCACCGGGTCGGTGATTGTAATCTTAGCCTCTCTGCGCCCCTGACGAGCGAAGGGGTGCTCATCTACGTGGCTTAGCGTTACTCCCGCAATCACGAACGCGGGACCCCTGGGAACAATCTCGATATTTTCTACCGCTACATCCGGTTCCGGATTGGTCCAGCTCCATAGGAAGTAGCTTCGAGCGGTTGCCTGGAGGTACTCGGTTTGACGCCGGCCGAGCTCCTGCCACTGCCCCTCGTTCCGCGGAAACATCTGGTGCTTGCCATCGGTGACCGCGAGGAACGGCAGCCCGGACGGACCACGGAAGGAGTCGGTCGGGACGAAGCCTATTTCGAATCGCTCTCTGATGGGTGCGACATGCTGCTCTCCGTTCGCAAGCGAAAAGACAAAGTCGGCAATGGGGATGCCTACGGGCCCACCGTCGTCGATTTCGGACGCTAGGAGCCTGTGGGCGAATATAATTCTCGAAGCGGTACGATCAACCGGTATGGTCACTCGCTCGCTTCCGCCCTCCAGCGAAATAAAGCATTTAGAAGGATCGACGCCGATGGCAAACGGCAAGCCTCTGAAGTGGCGTGGGCCGATTTCGGCGTTGGCGCCCGCCCCAAGTGCATCCAGGCCACGATTCAGTTGTTCTGCCAGATCAAGAGGTTCGTAGTCGGTCATGTATTTGCCCTTCGATTCATGCTCAACTGGAAGAGATAACTATATGGTTTCCCTCGAATACCCGCCACGATGTAGAGCGCGAAGGTGGTCGAGGCGAGCCGAATTCGATTGAGGAAGCGCGTTAGGGGTGTTTTACCACATTCCGGTTCGTTCCACCCTGCATGTAGTCCGCAGATCTCATGTCTCCACAGGAATCGATAACACCATTACTCGGCACTCCCTTTCAGCGTCCGGTCTATGCGGGCTGATGGGACTTCAGGAATTCCCGCACCTGCTCTATCGTCTTCGCACGCACGTCATCTGACTCCTTCCAGGGATATGCCGTCACCTGGGCATTAGGAGCCAATTCCACCAGGGCCATGGCGGCCTCATAGGAGTGCGATGGGGTATCGTCCGGCATGACCAGCATCGGCGTCTGGCACGAGCGCGCGAATTCACGCGATACGCAGTACATGAAGTCCGGCTGGACGCGATAAAGGTTGTGCAGGTACTCATCGACGATCGCCATCGTCACATCTGACCGCCGTGCGCAAAGTTCGGGTCCCCACAGGTCGTGACCGGAGTCGTACATGGCGTCTGGTGTTGCGCTCGAGTGCCCAACCGGTTGGCAGAATACGGCGGCCAGGACGCGCTCAGGCGCTCGCTCAATGAGCTTGAATGCAAAGGGGCCACCGATGCAGTAACCCATGAAGAAGAACTCCTGAATGCCAAGGTGGTCCATCAACCCCAGTTGGTCGTCGGCGAACGCCCCCCAAGGATCGTCAACCTGGACAGGCCCGGTAGACTCTCCGCCATCCGCGTTGCGCTGGTCCATCGTGATGCATCGGAAATCGTTCTTGAACACCTCCATGGCGTTGAACACCTGTCCGGGCCATTTGTCGATAGTGGAGTTCAAGCCTCCGCCGGGGGTCACCAGAAGCGGGAAACCGGACCCAACTTCCTCATAGTGGATGCGGACATCGCCTTTGGTATAAAACGGCATTGCAGTTTCTCCTTAATTGGCCTCTGTTTCGGTGTTTCAGGCAATTGTAACTTGGCAGACCGGGCTGTCAAGGCGGAAGACCGGAATCAAACTTGGGGCAGCCGGCTTCGATAGAGTGTGGTCGCAAAGGCGACATTCACGAATAATGGACTGGCGCATTAAAGGGCCACCTGGTTCCAGAAGTGCCGAATCAGCGAGTTACTTCACCAAGAAACGTCCCAGCAGCGGACGAAAGCAGCGTAGTAAGGTGCGTATAAAGGTAAGTGACGCCTTGGGCGAGGTATCGTCGTGTGGCATCGGAGTTGCCCGCAGAACCAGAAACTCTCCCAGCCGCCGCGATTGTAGCAAACACGGTATCCATCGCCTCCCGCACTTCAGGAGCGTCAGGGCGTCCCGGATATCCAAGGGACTGAGACAGGTCTGACGGGCCAACAAAGAACACATCCACACCTTCCACGCCCACAATCTGATCAACGTTCTTTACTGCCTCTGCCTCCTCCAATTGAACACAGACTAGAGTGTCTCTATTTGACTGTTCTGCGTATTCGGACATGGATATACCGTACCCATAGGATGCAGACCTGACTCCGGCGGCAAGTCCCCGCTCGCCAATTGGGTGGTACTTAACCGCTTCAACTGCTCTTTGGGCGTCCTCCGCGGTGTTTACGTGAGGGACCTGAACACCCATTACGCCCCTATCCATTAGCTGCCCGATTAACTCAAATGAGTTTGCAGACGGCCTGGCGATTGGGGTTACGCCTGCGGTTTCTGCTGCCATGACCATCAGTTCCACGCTTTCGAGGGAAATGGAACCGTGTTCGCAGTCAATGAGTATCCAGTCGAAGCCCAGCCTGCCGACGATGTCAACGATGTGCGGCGAAGGGAACATGACTGAGACACCGAAAGCAGGTTCCCCTGAGAGTAGTTTATCTTTCATGCGATTCGGAATAGTAGCACCAACCTCCTTGTGATTCTTTCGATAAGAATCTCAAACGAATACCTGAAAGCTTAACGATAGGCGTGTCCTGCCAAGCAATTAATTCAAGCCCATGGGAAAGACTGGAGATATACGCCGTTGGGGAAGTATATCAGAAGGAAGGAGGTATGAAGGCAATGTGCGACACACAGTAAGCGATGACTGGGGAGGCACTGAGAGGGCGAGGCAAGTTCGCCCCATTGCAATGAAAATCAAGAGAATTCAAGAGAGTGTTGTTTCGCGATGGCGTACACCGTTGGGCGAACGGAAGGAGATGGCTATTAAGGTAGGTCCTGATTCAAGTCCTGAATTTCACAGACTTTTAACACGCCTGCAACATATAGGCAAAAGTTGGGGCGTACGGTTCATCTATCGACATTAACGGATCAGTGAAGGATATGCGCCCTGCTTACACAGATTGGATCTGAGAACATGGCGGTCGCGACGCGGACGCACTGCCCATACTGCGCGTTTCAGTGCGGGATGATAATCGAGGGTGCGGCGGCTGATCCCAAGATTGCGGGGAACTCGGAGTTTCCAGTGAATAAGGGTGCGCTGTGCATCAAGGGGTGGACTGCCGCGGGGACGCTGAATCATCCGGAGCGGCTGCGGTCTCCGTTGATGCGCGATGCTGACGGTAGGCTGGCACCGGTGAGTTGGGATGCGGCGATGACACGCATCGTAAGCGAGTTCAAGCGCACTCAGGAGGATTATGGTGCGGATGCGGTTGGGGTGTTCGGGGGAGGGTCGCTGACAAACGAGAAGTCTTACCTGATGGGCAAGTTCGCGCGGGTTGCGCTGGGCACAGCGAATATTGACTACAACGGACGCTTCTGCATGTCCTCCGCGGCTGCTGCGAGCATCAAGGCGTTCGGGATTGACCGGGGTCTGCCGTTTCCGGTGGAGGACATCGCGGGATCGGAGGCGATACTGCTGGTTGGGAGCAACGCATCGGAGACGATGCCGCCGATAATGCAATACTTCGAAGCGCAGCGGGCTAACGGCGGGCGGCTCATTGTTGCGGACCCGCGCCTGACCACCACTGCTCAGAGGGCTGATCTGCACCTGCGGCTTAGCCGGGAACGGACGCGGCGCTTGCCAACGGCATACTGCACATACTGGTGCGGGAGGGGCTGATTGACGCCGACTACATAGAGGCGCACACGGAGGGATTCGCTTCGGTGCGCGCGATGGTTTCCACATATTGGCCGGAGCGAGTGGAGCGGATCACGGGCGTGTCGGAGGCGAATCTCATACAAGCGGCATGCTTGCTGGGCGAGGCGCGGACGGCGATAGTGCTGACGGCGCGGGGCGCGGAGCAGCAGGCCCAGGGCGTCAACAATACACTGTCGTTCATCAATATAGCCCTCGCGCTGGGACTGGTGGGCAAGCCGAACAGCGGGTACGGCTGCCTGACGGGACAGGGGAATGGTCAGGGTGGCAGGGAGCATGGGCAGAAGGCCGACCAACTGCCGGGCTACCGCAAGATTGACGATCCTACGGCGCGGGAGCATGTGGCATCTGTCTGGGGCATCGACCCGGATACGCTTCCTGCTCCGGGCAAGTCTGCCTATGAGCTTCTGGACTCGCTAGGTCAGGAAGGCGGGGTGCGATCGCTGCTAGTGCTGGGTTCGAATGTGGTGGTGTCCGCGCCGAATGCGGTGCATGTGGAGCGGAGGCTGCGGTCGCTGGACTTCCTAGTGGTGTCGGACTTCTTCCTCTCCGAGACGGCGGAACTGGCGGATGTGGTTTTGCCGTCGGCGCAGTGGGCGGAGGAAGATGGCACGATGACGAACCTCGAAGGGCGTGTGATTATGCGGAAGCGAGCGGTTGAGCCGCCGGACGGAATTCGGGACGACATGCAGGTGATATGCGAGCTTGCGGAGCGTCTGGGCAAGGGCGAATACTTCAGCTACGAGAGCACGGAGGAAGTATTCAAGGAGCTTGGACGTGCGAGCACGGGGGGACCCGCGGACTACTCGGGCATTTCCTACGCGAAGATTGAGGCGAATGATGGGGTGTTCTGGCCGTGTCCTGACGAGGGGCATGCGGGGACACCTCGTATGTTCACGCAGGGATTTGCGACTGCAAACGGCAAGGCGCTATTCCATGCGGTGCAGCATCAGCAGCCTGCCGATCCGCCGGACTCGACGTTCCCGCTGTATCTAACGACGGGCAGGCTTATGGCGCAGTATCAATCCGGTACGCAGACGCGGCGGGTGGCGGAACTGGTGGAGATGTCACCGGATGCGACTGTTGAGGTGCATCCGACTACGGCGCGGCTGTACGGGCTTTTGAATGGTGGCAGGTCGCGCATCAGCACGCGGCGAGGCGATGCTGAGTTCAAGGTTAAAGTTACGGCGAACATTCGGGAGGATACGCTGTTTGTGCCGTTCCACTGGGGCGGAGTTCGGGCTGCAAATCGGTTGACGAGTGCGGCGCTGGATCCGACGAGCAAGATGCCGGAGTTCAAGGTGTGTGGGGCGATGATAGAGGCAATGGGCTGACGGGAACTTGCATTGATGGACAAGATGGATAGGATTTTCAGATAGAGGTCTATGATGGTAGAAAAGCAGAAGCTAGTAGTCGTCGGCAATGGTATGGCGGGCGCGCGGTTCGTGGAAGAGGTGCTGTCGCTTGGCGGGCAGGATCAGTATGACATTACCGTATTTGGCGAAGAGCCATACGGGAATTACAACCGCATCCTGCTGTCGGGTGTGCTTGCGGGCACGCATGACGCGAAGGACATATTTATCAACCCGCTGCCATGGTACGAGGAGAACGACATCACGCTGCATGCGGGAGTGCGCGTCATCGGCATTGACCGAAAGTCGAAGACGGCTTACGGTGCAGGCAGGCTTCTGGTGCCATACGACAAGCTGGTAGTTGCGACCGGAAGCTCGCCGTTCATTCCTATGATGGACGGGCTGTACCGGGATGGCGGTGCATTCAGGGACGGAATATTCCAGTTCCGCACACTGGACGACTGCACGGAGATGGTGGAGTATGCTTCGGATGCGAACAAGGCCACGGTTATTGGCGGCGGGCTGCTAGGGCTTGAGGCGGCGCGGGGGCTGATGAATCGCGGGTTTGAGGTGGATATTGTGCATCTGACCTCTTACATTATGGACCAGCAGCTTGACGCATCTTCGGGCGCTATGCTGAAGGTTCTGCTCGAAGATATGGGGGTGCGCTTTCATCTGGAGAAGATGACGACGAGCATTCACGGGAATGGCAGGGTGAGCGGGATCGGCTCCCGGGACGGCGGTACACTGGACTGCGAGATGCTGGTGATTTCGGCGGGGATACGGCCGAACATCGACCTAGCGCGGATGGCAGGGCTGAACTTACGGCGCGGGATACTGGTGAACGACGACCTTTCGTGCCGTAACGACCGCGACATATATGCTATCGGCGAGTGCGCGGAGCATCGCAATAAGACATACGGGCTGGTCGCGCCGCTGTGGGACCAGGCTCGGACGCTTGCCGAGCGGCTGACGGTCGAGAAGTCGACCGCGACATACACCGGGTCGAAGACATCGACGAAGCTGAAAGTGATGGGCGTGGAGCTTGCGGTTGCGGGCGATAAGGAGCCTACGAACGAAGACGATGAGGTCGTCTCGTATGTGGAGCCGAATCGTGGGGTGTACAAGAAAGTGATTATCCGCGATGGTAAGGTCGCGGGGGCTATATTGTTGGGCGACGGGTTCACCGCGCCGCGATTGCTGCAGGCGTTCGACAGGGGCGAGACGCTGCCGCAGAACAGGGCGGAACTGCTGTTCCCGCTGTCTGGGGAGGCTGCAATGCCGGATCTTGCGGATATGCCGGTCGACGCGCAGGTATGCAATTGCAACGGCGTGTCGAAGGGGAAGATCATCGCGGCGGTGGATGCTGGCTGCCGTAGTCTGAAGGCGGTGTGCGACGCGACGAAGGCGGGTACGGGCTGCGGGTCGTGCATTCCGCAGGTGCAGGCAGTTCTGGAATTGGCTGCGGACGGGCTGGTAGCGGAGGACCCGTCAGAGCACTACTATGTGCCGGCGATAGCGATGACGAAGTCGGAGCTTACGGCTGCTATCAGGTTGCAGGGGCTTCGGAGCGTGTCGGCGGTGCTGGAGACGCTGGCGGGAGGCAAGGAGGATGCGGCGAGCAAGATGGGGCTGGCGTCGCTGCTGAAGACGATATGGGCGGGTGAGTATGAGGACGAGCAGGATGCGCGCTTCATCAACGACCGCGTGCATGCCAACATACAACGGGATGGGACTTTCAGCGTGGTGCCGCGCATATACGGCGGGGTTACTTCGCCCGATGAGCTTCGGCGGCTGGCGGATGTGGCGGAGAAGTATGAGGCTAAGATGGTGAAGATTACGGGCGGTCAGCGCATTGACCTGCTGGGCATACCTAAGACGCACCTGCCGGACGTGTGGCGGGAACTGAAGATGCCGTCGGGGCATGCGTACACGAAGGCGTTCCGCACTTGCAAAACCTGCGTGGGGACGGACTTCTGCCGCTACGGTGTGGGTGACAGCGTGAAGCTGGGTATAGAGATCGAGAAGCGCTTCCAAGGGGTGGAGTCGCCGCACAAGATGAAGTTGGCGGCGTCTGGTTGCCCTCGCAACTGCGCTGAATCCACGACGAAGGATTTAGGCGTGGTCGCTATCGAGGGCGGCAAGTGGGAGATCTATATCGGCGGCGCGGGGGGATCGCGGGTGCGCAGGGGCGATGTGCTGTGCATCGTGGACAGCCATGACGATGTGCTGAAGTACATGGGACGCTTCATGCAGTATTACCGCGAGAACGCGAAGTATCTTGAGCGCACATACGGGTTCGTGGAGCGCGTAGGGATCGAGCATGTGAGAAGCGTGCTGGTGGACGACAGCGAGGGAATCTGTGAACGGCTCGACGCCGATATGCAGGCGTCGGTGGATGCGTACAAGGACCCGTGGCTGGAGGCTGCGATACCGGTGCATCCGAACCAGTTCGTGAGCGTTGCAGCGGGTAGCTAACCGGATAGGCAGGATATGAGCATGATGAGTGTCATGGAAGCGGCGCGAGGGCTGACGTATACCTTAGGGCCAGTGGAGCAGATACCACTGGGTGAAGGGCGCGTTTTCGAGGTGGAGGCGAGAAGCATAGCGGTGTTCCGTACGCGGCAGGGCGAAGTGTTCGCGACGCAGCCGGCGTGTCCGCATAAGGCGGGACCACTGTGCGACGGCATCATCGGAGGCAGGCAGATTGTGTGCCCGCTGCATGCGTACAAGTTCGACCTTGCGACGGGCAGTCCCGTGGGCAATGACTGCGAGGCGCTGCGGACTTACATGGTTTCGCTGAGTGCGGACGGGGATATTCTGTTATCTTATGGGCACTGACAAGGATATTTAGGATGGGGAGGATTCTATGATGCCCCCTTCCTAGCCTTCCTCAATTGGGGGAACGGACTCATAGGTGGGATTGATAGAGTTCGGCTGGCGGCAGTAATTCCGGAGGTGGATAAGTAGGCATCGAAGTTCCGAATTCCACATTTGTGCCGGTTACTTATATATTCCTTTCATTCATTTTTCCCATAGCGATTATGATTACACTCGGGATGGTCATAGACCGAAAGAGCCGCAACAGAAGAATCAGAGTGCTTGGCAAGGCATTGGGCGTTACAACCGGCATATATCTTTTCATGATTAGCATTGACTATCTATCGGGTCTTTTGGACCGGTGGTCATGAGATTCTTCCATTCCATTGAGACTGACACAGATGGAATTGATTGGACCTGTTCTCCTTGATCGTAGCACTGGATGGAATGCGGGTGGCGACGCTTGAGGCACGGATGACCGGCGCGCTTGGGAGCCTGATAACAAGGGCAGACTCGATTTTCTGCCGGCCTCACTGTGGCGTATGACGGCTGTATGCCGTGGGATCAACCTGTGCTGCCGCACTTGCAGACATGGGTGTCTCCACGGATACGCAGCCGGAGTATCCGAAGATGGGGCGCATAGCGTATGCGTTGGCGGAATATGTGGGAAGCCTGGAGATAGTGAACCAATAGTCTTACATCGATATACTGGATAGAAATTTCAAGAGGGGCACGTAACGAAGCCTGCCCCTCTTTTGTTTTTGACGGCATGTCGTGTTTGTGTAGAGAGTGACCGCCGTTCCAAGGGCAATGCCCCCGCAGATCCTCGGTCACCTATACGTTCCCCATAAAGCGGTCCTTGTCGCATCCTCACCTGCGCAGACGACCCCAGGAATCTGCCATCAGATTTTAGTCCGCATGGCGGAATCTCCAGGCACCTTCCCTCATCAAGCCGTTTGAGGTGTGCTCTCCCTTCGACAGGTAGTATTGATGAGGCAGAAGCTGATGAAAGGCAAGAGTCAACAGGCAGCGGCGGCGGCATCAGGGATGAGTGAGAGGTAGGTGCGGAACTGGCGCAAGGGGCCGTTGCCGTCGGAGAAGAAGAAGGACAGGCGAAGGCAGAGGACGAGGCCGGACCCGTTAGCGGGAGTGTGGACGGAAGAGATAGAGCCGCTGCTTCGTGCGGACATCGAGGGAGTGCTGAGTGCGCCGACTGTCCTGGAGTGGCTGGGCGGGCGACATCCTGGCCGGTTCGGCACAGGTCGCATCTTCGGACGCTGCAGCGACGTATGAGGGACTGGCGGGCGCTGCACGGCCCTGAGCGTGAGGTGTACTTTGCGCAGGAGCATCCACCGGGACGTGAGGGGCAGATGGACTTCACGCACTGCGGGGAGCTGGGAGTGACGATAGGCGGAGAGCCGTTCGGTCATCTTCTGTTCCAGTTCATTCTGAGTCACTCTGGGTGGCGGTACGCGGAAGTGGCGTACGGGGAGACGTTCTCTGCGCTGGTGAGCGGGCTCCAGGGAGCGCTGTGGGAGCTTGGCGCTGTTCCCGAGGTTGTCAGGAGCGACAACCTGTCGGCTGCGACGCACGATCTGCGCGAGAGTAGAGGACGCGTCTTCAACGAGAGCTACCGGGCCATACTGGACCACTACGGCCTTCAGGCGACACGCACCAACCCGAGCAGTTCGCACGAGAACGGAGTTGCGGAGCAGGGACACCGCCGTCTGAAGGACGCCATAGCGCAGGCGCTGGTTCTCAGGGGCAGCAGCGACTTCGAGTCGGTGGAGGAGTACACGAGCTTCGTGAGGCGGATCGTGGACAGGTGCAACAGGCTTATCAGAGAGAAGCTGGCGCACGAGTACCCGCACCTGCGAGAGCTGCCTTCCGCTCCGGTGCCCGAGTACGTCAGCTACCGCACCAGGGTGCGCAAGTGGAGCACCGTCAGGGTAGCCAGCAGGACATACTCGGTGCCGTCGCGCCTGATAGGTGTGGAGGTTGACGTGCGGCTGTACACGAACCGGATCGAGGTGTACTACAAGGGACATCTCGTGGAGAGCATGGAGCGGATACGGGGTGGGAGCGAGGCTCGCATAGACTACCGTCACATCATAGGGTCCCTGGTGCGCAAGCCCGGAGCGTTCGCCCGCTACCGCTTCAGAGAGCAGATGTTCCCGTCGCACACCTTCCGGCTGGCATACGACGCGATGCGTAGCTGGAAGGGAGAGCGCGCCGACGTGGACTACGTTCGCATCCTGCACCTGGCCGCGACGACTATGGAGTGTGAGGTCGAGAGGGCGCTGAAGAGGCTGCTTGAGTCGAGAGTGAGGTTCGACTACGCAGTTGTGCGGCAGCTGTCCGCGCCCGCGTCTCCTGAGATACCGGCGGTTGAGCTGCCCGGCACGGTGGACCTCGGCGTGTATGACAAGCTGCTTGCGGGAGGTGCGCGATGACGACGGACACGTACGCTCCGAGCGCAGTGGGAGAGCGGATCAGGGAGCTGTGCAGGGAGTTCAAGCTGCCTACGCTGGCGGCAGAGACCGTCGGCCGCTTCAGCGAGGCCGGACACGCCGCCGCGCTGCCGACGCTTATGGAGGTGCTGGAGCAGGAGGCCGAGGACAGGCGCATCCGGAGGGTGGACAGGCTCAGGAGAGCGTCCAGGCTGCCTGTCGGCAAGACGTGGGACACCTTCGAGCACGACAGGGCGCCCGTTAAGCTCCGGTAGCAGCTCGTCAGGCTTGCCGAAGGGGACTTCGCAGAGCGTGGCGTGAACGTGCTGGCGTTCGGGATGCCCGGCACTGGCAAGACGCACGCGATGCGCGCCATAGGGCACAGGCTCGTGCAGTCGGGGCGCTCGGTGCTGTTCATCCCGGCGTACAGGCTGGTGCAGGATATGCTCGCAGCCAGGCGCGACCTCGATCTGCCGCGGATGCTCAGGAAGCTGGACAACTTCGACCTGCTGGTCATAGACGACCTGGGCTACATGCCGCAGGGAGCTGGGGAATCGGAGGTGCTGTTCACCCTGATAGCGGAGCGCTACGAGCGACGCTCGCTGGGCATCACCTCCAAACCTGGTCTTCTCAGAGTGGGAGAAGGTGTTCGCCAACCCTATGGCGACTGCCGCGGCGATAGACAGGATCGTGCACCACTCGGTCATCCTGGAGTTCAACCTGCCAAGCTACAGGACTGCCGCAGCGCAGAATCGGCAGGCGGAAAATGTGTCGGAGCGGCAAAAGTAATTGTCGCGCGGCAAAAATGGTTGTCGCGTCAATTACAGGTTGTCGTACCTATGCAGTGCAGAATCAACAGTCAGAGAAGGAGTCAGACCGGCAAAATCTATTGACGCATCCGGCAAAAATGGTTGACGACTTTATCTGGTTGGGCTTCGGTACACTTGTTGCCGACCCGACGGGGAGCTTGGCGGCTGTGCCGTGAACGGACTAGCAAGCTGACGGCCTGGGTGCGGGCCTTTATAGCCGCGGATTAGACTGACCTCGACGGTTAAGAACCGGTGCCCTCTATGCCGAGGGAGAATATGTTTCAGGGGTCTCAGATAAGAGACTACGGCGAATACCCGATAGAGGTCCTGGGTGTCATCGATGGAGACCGGTTTGAGGCGCGTGCCCTTGATGGCTCCGGTCAGACCTTCAGGGAGGTGCGGCTATACGGCATAGACGCTCCCGAAGACGGCCAGGAGTTTTCAAGTGAAGCCACGGAACATCTGCGGCACCTCGCCGAGTCCATTAAAGGCTCTCTCTGGATGGAGATAAAGGACATTGACCTGGATGGCCGACAAGTGGCCGTTGTTCACATCAATGCCCAAGAGGAAACGTTGAATCGGGCGATGGTGGAGGCGGGCTGGGCCTACTGGCACAGTGACTTAGACCCTGATAACGCCCTGGGGCTTCAGGAAGCGCAGAGAAGGGCATTCACAGACGGAAGGGGCGTATGGCAGGATGGCGGCTCCGAAGAGAGACCCTGGGATTACAGAGACCGTATGCGCGGGGAACGGGACGGGGTGCAACGGGAAGAGGGGATGAGAGGCTCGAAGGTATGGGCTGTTTATGGCCTAATCACGATTGGCATACCCTTCCTGAACGTTCTGGTAAATACACGGCTTCTCGACCCGGCTTCACCACTTGGTGGGATACCGTATTGGATACTGGCTCAGTTTATTGTTGCCGGTCTGTTCTTCTGGTACTCGTCAACCGTAACTGGAATCGGCAAGTGGTATTCCTGGCTGATAAAGGGATTTCTCGTTGGGGTAGTCTATAACCTAGTTAGTTGGCTTGCCGGTGGCATCTTCGACCCAGAGAGATTCGAGTCGCTGAGTATATCGGTGTATGTCTTGATATTGCTCGGCATCATTATTATCTGTGGGTTAGGCTGGGCGATTATCTTCTGTATCCTCTGGTTCGTGAAGTCGCGCATAAAGGGAAAGGCTGAAATCACCAATGTCCAGGTCGGCAAAGAAAGACGATAGTGGAGAGAAATCTGTGGCGGGCCTGTCTTGGATGCGCGATAGTCGGCGCGGTCTTGGCGCTATGGGGGATCCTCACCATATTGACCGTGGACGACTTCGCAGAGACGGCCTGAAGGTCATCTTTAACGGCTTGGCGATGATACTCGCTGACCTCTCCCTGTCAGTAATACCCCTCGCACTGACGACCGCTCTTTTGCGACTGATGGAACCGAAACAGCGAGGGTGTTCTGCATATAGTCAAAGACGATAAGCACCCGCGGGCGGCTTGCATTAAGGTAATATGCTGGCTGGGACACAGCTCGATTCAGACGACGCTCATATACCTTGAGCTTGTGCCGGACCCGACGGGGAGCTTGGCGGCTGTGCCTTGATGGAGACGATTTGTTGAAAGGAAGAGGCGGCTAGTGAGTCTACGTCGATGTGCGCGTAAGCGATGCAAGCGCGAATGTCAGCTAGCTCGAGATCCGGATAATCGTCGAGAATGTCCTCCGGCTCAACGCCCTGCGCTAACAGGCTCAGTATCAGCTCCACGGATACGCGCATATCTCGAATGATGGGCTTTCCGCCGAACACATCCGGACGTGCAGTTATTAGATTCAGTAGTTTGGTGTCGCTGATAATATCGTTTTCCTTTCGATAGATGAGGACAGATGGGCCCAGCCTCGACGGTAATCATTCTCCAGGCTCATCCAGAGTTCCGCGTCGACTCCAAGCACACTCTGGAATCGGCCGGCAGTCGTTAGCTCGATGGGAGCTTCGCCTGCAACTATGTCTCGGATGAGATCCTCAGATAGGTCGCACTTCTCGGCGAACTCGGCGCAAGATAGGCCCATCGCCGCGAGGCGTTCCTCGAGCACCCAGCCGGGTGGGACACGGTAGTCCGGGTTGTATGTGAGTTTCATGTCAGTCATGTCGGTTACATGATACCGCAGTCGCCGATGCTCCTGCTGTCCACCAATCCTCGATCTGACTTCGTCCCTGGAGGTTGTTCAGATGCAACGCTGGGCCGAGGTTTCATCCGTTCAGAGAGCAGTGGAATTAGGCACCCAACTGTCAACGGCATAATTACACTTATACGGCTGCGATGATATTTTATGGGCAACCCGGGAACGGATCTGACCCATTATACGGCTGACTCAGATGTCCTCTAAATGATCTGTCGACCCGTTCTCGAGATGGCCCATACGGCCTCAACGGCTTCTGTGAGTAGTGACCTAATAGGAGCGGTGGCTTCAAGCCCCATCGCAGTCTTGTCCGCTCACTCAACCCATGTCCCATACTCCAGGAGGTAGAAATGCTAGGAGTCGTACGTCACGAAAGCAGTCGTGCTGTTCAGGTTATCATCGGAGTAGACACTCACCAGGACCAGCATGTAGCGGTGGCCATTGACCAGCGAGGTATCCGCCTCAACGAACTCAACATGCCAGCAACCACGTGCGGGTATGGAGAACTCGAACGGTGGTCCAGTAGCCTAGGAGAGATTCGCGCGTTCGGGATCGAAGGCACAGGTTCCTACGGCGCAGGAGTCGCACGCTTCTTGACCTGTCGGGGCTACACCGTCGTAGAGGTCAATCGACCTGACCGATCGGTCCGTTATCGCAAAGGGAAGAGCGATACCACTGATGCGGAGATGGCAGCACGCGCAGTGCTTGCCGGAGTAGCCGACACGACTCCCAAGTCAGGCGGGGGCGAAGTCGAAATGATTCGCATGCTAAAGAGCGCCAAGGACTCGGCTGTAAAGGCTCGTACCCAAGCCGTCAACCAGATGAAGGCACTGGTTGTCACAGCTCCGGCTGAGCTTCGCGAAACGCTTGATGGTCTCGCCACCAACGCACTCGCTACACGGTGCAGAAGATTCCGCCCTGGTCGTCTGCACAATCCCACGGCAGCGGCCAAGTACACACTCCGCTCGCTTGCCTGCCGTTACCGTCAACTCAACAAGGAGATCGAGGACTTGAAGGCCGAGCTGGAACGGCTCATCCGGATGACAGCGCCAGCACTGGTCAAAGCCTTCGGCGTAGGACCCGACACGGCTGCGGCCCTATTGGTCGCCGCCGGCAGCAACCCTGATCGACTCCACTCCGAGGCTGCCTTCGCCTCGCTGTGTGGGGTGAATCCAATACCTGCTTCATCCGGCAAGACCAACCGGCATCGGCTCAACCGCGGAGGGGACCGCCAGGCCAATGCGGCGCTTTATCGCATAGTGGTGGTCAGGCTGCGTCATGACCTGAGGACCCAGGCATACATGTGCCGCCGCACCGGCGAGGGAATGAGCAAATCCGAGGTCATCCGTTGTCTCAAACGCTACGTCGCTCGCGAAGTCTTCACAATCATCCAGAAGTCCGCCGCATTGGTCAGCAAAGCAGCTTGAATTCTATAGGAGCATCATTTAGATGTACCCGAAAATGACTCCGTTTCAGGTCATATCGTCGTGACGGCAGAGTGCTGTGAGTCCGGCTGGGATACTCACCGATACCCAGAATTCTCATCTGCCTAGACCTTGTGCCTGACCCGATTGGGAGCTTAGCAGCAGCAACGCCTTGATTGAGCAGTTGCCGAACAGGAAGTCGGAGAATGAGTCCCACGGATATTTTAAGGAAATGCAGGATTGAAAGCCGTAGGCCCGACACCGAGCCGTTGCCGGCGAATGCTCCGACTCAAGGTACAGATAATGATCCTGTCCGAACGGCGCATGTCAATCCATCATCCGTAGATGCAATGTGCACAGATGCATTCCTTTGCTATAATATAACTATAGCTTTATGTTAAAGGTATTAACATAAAGTTCCGTGATGCAAACACATCGAACTAGCGAGCGCCTGAGGAGGTATCTGCCAAATACTAAGGGACGCTGTAAGGAGTATTGCAAAGAGGCAGCGAAATTATCACACCAGGGCGGTAGAAGCCGCCGTCGACCGTTGTCGGTTGGTCGGGTTTAGTAGATTCCCGTTCGATTGACCCTCAGCTCCCAAAGCAAGGCAGTCCTACGAATGGCATCGGTTCACACGGCAGCAGATTGAGCGTGGTGGGGAGGTAACGTGATGAGAACACTGAATTTCGGGACGGAAGCGACAATTGGGGCCACACTCAGCTTACTTCGGCAGAGCGTCAGAAGTGCGAGGGGATTGATCAACAGACGGGACGTCTCAGATAGGAACGTTTCGGCAACCCCTCACTTCCGGTCACGACGTCTTGCGCCTCTATTCCTACTAGCCTGCATCTTTGCGGCCTCAGCAGCCCTGATACCGACAGCCGGTCACGCTCAGATGACACCTAACAGCGCCGCTACGGGTGCGCCGGCGATCACGGGTACGGCGCAGGTCGGTCAGGTACTCAGCGTCGATACGAGCGGCATCGAAGACTCGGATGGAAATACCCGAGCGGAGAACGGCGACATCGGCTTCGCATACACTCACAAGTGGTTCCGGGTTGACTCCGACGGTACGAGCAGCAGGAACGAAATCGCCGGCGAGACCGCCAGCACCTACACGCTGGTCGCTGAGGACGAAGGCAAGAAGCTAATTGTGGAGGCGAGTTTCACCGACGACGAGGGCAACTCTGAAGGATCGCTTGCAAGCGATGCATATCCAGAAACCGAAACTGTGCAGGAGGCGCCGACCCTCACGTTGGTCACTATCGAGGCGGACCAGACTAGCGCGGTCTTCCTCGCCGGTTTGGTATCGTTCACAATCTCCCGTCCGGGAGACACCGCGGACGAGCTCGAGGTCGCAGTAGAACTAAAGCAGACACACCAGTTCCTCGACACATCATCTCTGTCCAAGGCAGTGACGATCGCCGCTGGCGACTCGGACGCGACGCTCACGATTCCGGTGTCGCAATTCACCTCAATTCCGCGGGGCAAGCCGGTAGCGAGCGGCACACTGACCGCCACAGTCACACCGGGCACTGAATATGACGTGGGCACGCCGGGGAGCGCGGATGTGAACATAGTCGCCGCCCTGATGTTCAGCTTCGATAGGGACTCGTACGAAGTTGACGAGTCGGACGGGGCGCTGTCGTTCAAGTTGATCGCGCGCACCGGCCAGGGTGCGGCAGTTCCGACGGACTCCGTTGTTGTTTCAGTCATAACGGACGCAAACGATGCGACATCACCGACTGACTATTCTGCTCTTTCAGAAGAGATTCTGTTCTCTCCGGCCGACTTCGTGGCGGACGGCGACGTGTACGAGGGGGAGGCGGCGGTGTCGGTGGAGATCGTGGACGACGACGAGGACAGCGGCGAGACGTTCAAGCTGAATCTGGAGAGAAGTCCTGCTCTGCAAAACCATCACGCTAATTTTGTAGACACCGACTCCAACAGCTGCGGCTCTGTATGCTCTGTCAACGTCACCATAACCGACAACGACTCGGCTGCCCCCGAATTGGTAATGGACCCCGGCTCGCTGGAGATTGACGAGGCAGGCTCTGGTACCTTCACTGTCAAGTTGGCCACTCTACCCAGGGCAGACGTCAACGTGTCCGTCAGCTCAGACGATACGGGTGCCGCTACCGTTTCTCCCACAGACCTCACCTTTACCTCCTCCGACTGGAGCGACGCACAGATTGTGACGGTCAGCGGTGTGAACGATGCCGATGCCAGCGACGAGACTCTCACGGTGTCGTTCACCGCCATGTCCGACGACCCGGACTACCAGGTCATAACGGCGTCGGTGAGCTTAAGCGTAGTCGACGACGAACCGGAGGTGACGGTGCAGTTTTCAAAGGAAGATTATTCTGTCGACGAAGGCGACACGCAGTCCATCACGGTCACCCTGAGCGCCGATCCGGAGCGCGAGGTCATTATCCCTCTCACGACCACCGAACAAGGAGGGGCATCCTGGAAAGACTACGGCGGCGTGTATTCATGGCTGAAGTTCTTGCCTGGAGAGACGTCCAAGTCGTTCATCTTTTCGGCAATACAGGATTTTGATGACGACGACGGTGAGAGCGTGAAAATAGCGTTCGGCGACCTGCCCTCGCGCGTCAGACGGGGAGCGACGGATGAGAACACGGTCAGCATTATCGACGACGATTTCGGGGATCCGGCGTTCAACGTGGGCACTCTTGGAGCCTTCTGGATGCATACCGACGATGGTGACGGCAACCTGCTGGTAGGCGCCTGCACCGGCTCAGGCAGCTTCAGGATCATCTGGGGCGCGCGCGAAGACCGCAGAGGCGCGGACGAATGGGATGCGTACATAATCACCCACGGGGGCATGAGTGCGGGCGGCTACAGTTTCAGGGAGTCGCCGGGACTCTCTCCTGGCCACTATGAGATGAACGGCACGGTGAATCTGCAAGGCGAGGGCAGCCTCTCAATTCGCGTGCGGGGCCGCTTCGGCGACATCTGGGGCACCTGGTCGTCGCCGGTCGGTCTGTACTGCCTCGATAGGTTGAATGGGGGCTCCTGAGTACCGTCGCACGGCGTGACCTGCCCCTGGTAGGCATTGTCAATCCGGTTCCAGTTGTTGCGTAGTTGATATACGACGTGCTCGATTGCCAGTTGTCTCGGGCCTATCCCGGAGAGGCCGAGGTCATCGCGGGAGACGGGTTTAACGGACCAATCTCGACGGTGAAGATTTCATTTAGGTCATCCGGGACAGCATAGTGGGCTCCTTCGGCGACCGCGAGGTAACAGCCTACACGCGGGCAAAGGATCCGTTGACCGTCAGCGCCTGCGAAGGGGCCCACTTCCCAAGATGGGACGCCAACTGAAGCGTTGAGCTCTGCCTCAGCGAGACATGCAACGATGATGTCAGCTACAAGGGCCATTATAACGCGTTTAGATGGGCCTGAAAATAGCCCTGTTTCAAGTCATTTGTTCGTGGCGGAAACGGGGAATTAACCCTGTATAATTTCTGTAAGAGCATATCGAAATGCGCATCTTCATGGCAGAAAATATGCATCCATCGAGCCCCATCAGGTAATGTACAAAGTCGCGCTGACACAAGCTCATTCCTCCTCTACGCTCAATGCCTTCAGGAGATACACGAGCCCAAACCCACGGGACAGTCAGTCAAGGGATGTTAGACACTCGGAACGTATCAGGAGCCAGAGAACAATGGGCCATCAGGTGTTGGGTAAGGTGGAATGGTCTGCAATTGTGATGATGCTACTCACTGTGGTTCTGGTGGTCTCCTGTTCCGAGGGCAGAGCGGAGGCGGAGAAGGAGCCCATCGTATTCAGCGACCTGAATTGGACCAGTGCGCAGTTCCAGAACCGCGTCGCTCAATACATAGTCGAGAAGGGTTACGGCTATCCCACCGATGTTGTGTTCGGCGCCACCCTGCCTCTCCTGCAGGGACTGCGAAGAGGGGACACTCAAGTCACAATGGAGATCTGGCTGCCCAACCAGACGGAAGCCTGGATGGCTGCTCAGGAATCTGGAGAGGTTGTCACAATCGGCGAGAGTCTCGGAAAAGACTGGCAGTCAGCCTTCGTAATTCCCGCCTATCTGCAGGATCAGTACCCTGAACTCGATAGTGTCGAGGATCTGAAGGAAGAACGATATAGGACACTGTTCGCCACCCCCGAAACGGACGGCAAGGCGAGGTTGGTGTCATGCGCCATCGGCTGGGTCTGTGAAGAAGTCAATGCCCAGCAGATCGAAGGCTATGGACTGTCTGACCATATATATGTCGTCAACCCCGGGGATGGCGCTGCAGCCGACGCCAGTCTCTACGGCGCCTATGAGAGTGGGGAACCGTGGCTAGGCTATCAGTGGGGCACGAACGAGCCTGCAGTGGAGTTGGACCTGATCCAACTGAAGGAGCCTGCGTACAGCCGCGAGTGCTGGTCAACCACAAAGGCCTGCGCGTATGAACCTTCAACAATAACTATCGCTGTACGCTCCGACCTGATCAGGAGAGCTCCCGATATTGTCGAGATGCTGCGTTCCTATGAACTGAACATCGACCGATACAAGGAAGTCGGCAAATGGCGACGCGAAAACCGGAACGCCGGCATAAATGATACGGCCCTATGGTGGCTGAAAAGGAGCTTGTGTCAAATGTTGTGGAAAATGCCTCCAGGTCGTTTAGCTCATCAAGCGGCGACGGCCCCCTCGCCGCTCACCGGCAGCTCGGCCAAGATACCGTCCTCGAACCGCGCTCCATCTATCAGCAAGCCCATAAGGTTTCTGCCTCCGTTCAGCGGACGCCAGCGCTCACTCAGCCTCAGCGACACCTTGAACACAAGGTACAATGCGCTGTCTCGACGCTTCATCCGCCGAGTGGCGTCCGTCCTCAACCTCACTGCGCTGAACACCGACTCCAACGGGTTCGTCGTCCGCAGATGCACCCAGTGCTCGACCGGGAAGTCATAGAAGCTCACGAACGACTCCCAGTCCCGAAGCACCGTATCGGCGGCATCTGAGCGACCATCCGCTCTCAGATCGGAGACGTACTCGTCCCTCAAGCGCTCGCACTCCGCGCGTGAAGTCGCAGCAGACATATCCCTAAGCCGCTTGCGGACCTCAGAGTTCAGCGCCTTCGGCAGCTTCGCCTGCACGTTCAGCGCACGGTGGTTCCAGCACCTCTGATGACCCGCAGTCGGAAACACCGCATCCAGCGCAGCCCACAGACCCAGCGCACCGTCTCCCACCGCCAATAGCGGCGCACTCAGACCCCGATCCCTCAAGCTCCTCAGCACACCAGACCAACTCTCCGTGCTCTCACGATAGCCAAGCTCCATACCGAGAAGTTCCTTCACTCCGTCCTCCCTTGCCCCCACCACGCATAGCAGCGCAGTCTTCTCCCTGTCCACTCCGGCTCCCAGGTACACTCCGTCCGCCCAGATGTAGGCGTACCTGCACTCGTCCAACTTCCTGCTACACCACGCCCGATACTCCGACTCCCACTTGCTCTTCAACCTCACGATCGCGTTCGGACTCAACGCCGCAGTCTCTCCCACCAACTCACGAAACACCGGCTCGAAGTCTCCGGTGGACAGTCCCTCCAAGTACAGCTTCCGAAACAGATCCTGCGTCTGACGACTCGTGCGCTCATATCGCCTGACTATCTTCGACTCGAACCCACCACCAGCCACCTCAGCAGGCACGTCCGACACCCTCGGCGCCTTCACCTCCACCGCTGAGACTCCACGGTCAGTTCCCTGCTGCGGTGATAACCGTTCCTGTATCCGCGGAACTCCTCGCCCCGCTCATAGCGGTCCCTGCCCAAGAACCCGCTCACCTCCTCTTCGAGTGCTGCCGCGAGCATCCTTCTCGCCCCTTCCCTGACCATCGCTTCCAGCGTGTCGTCAACTACGTTCGCATCTTCTTCGTTCTGATATACTTCCCTCACGGCGTGTCCCTCCAGTTTTTCGTCTCATCGACGGTTTGTGATACCTGGAGGATACGCCCTTTCTCTTAACTGCGACTTTTCATTTTCCACAACTTCTGATATTAGCTCTAGAATCGTGTTTGGCTGGTCACAGAGAGTGGGAGAAGGACAGATGGATGAGTTTATGAATTCGGCACTGGACGAGGCGCGCGCTGGTGCGACGGAAGGCGGAATCCCAATAGGCGCCGCACTAGTGGACGATGGTCGCCTTGTGGCAACCGGTCGAAATCGTAGACTGCAGGACTCGGCCTCAATAATGCATGCTGAGATAAATTGTCTCTACAATGCGAGCCGCAAGGGCGTGCAGAGCTTCCGCGGTATGACGATGTACTCCACGCTCATGCCCTGCCACATGTGCGCGGGTGCGATAGTGCAGTTCGGCATAGCGAGAGTTGTCGCCGGAGAGTCGAGCAATTTTCGGGAAGCGAATGGGTTCGAGACGTTGCTGCGTCACGGCATCGAGGTTATTGACCTTGACCTAGATGACGCCAGGCACCTTCTGGGCCGATTCATCGAGGCGAACCCGGAACAGTGGAAGGAAGACATTGGAACGTAAGGTCTGCGGGGACGTACGTCCCGTAGGCAGGTGGCCATGAAGGGGGAACGAGCATGGCGTTTGTCCGTTCAGCCGGAAGATGTTCAGACCATTAGCTTTACCGGCGGGACTACTAAGTGTCCGTGCCCGTCCCAGGCCAACTGTCCGACTATATATGTGACTAGAATGGCCCCTATGCCCAGCGTGTGTCTGTTGGGAGTCAGAAGGACGCGTCCTCCCTGGTCAGGGTTGCGGTCCGCCAGGTCTTTCGCCCGAACGTACAGCCATCCCGTCAGCAGAGTGGATGCGCGACACTTGCGAGAAATTGTCGGTGCGGTGTTTGTGTTGGGGATTACCGAAGCGCTGCGCCTAGAGGAACCAGAATTAGTCCAGTGGGACTGATAATACTTGATATCTGAATTGAAGGAGAGCATCCATGAAGCATAGCGAAACACGTATCTTGACCACTCATACGGGTAGCCTGCCCCGGCCCGAGGGGTTGGTAGAGATGCTGGGCGCGGTGTCGCGGGGTGAGCGGGTTGACGAGGCTGCTTTGGAAAGTTTGGCCGGTGAGGCTACCGCCGAAGTCGTGTCTGCGCAACTGGCGGCTGGAGTGGACGTCATCAACAACGGAGAACAGTCCCGCGTCAGCTTCTCTACCTACGTCACGCAGCGGATGTCTGGCTTTGGCGGCTCGTGGGACCGGCGTGGCCAGCGTGACCAGAACGAGTTCCCGTCCGTAGTGCGACCCCGTGTCGTCCAGTTGATGAGCGGTGTGCCCACCTGCGTCGGCCCGGTGGCGTACGAAAGGTTGGATTTGGTGGAGCAGGAATGCCGGCAGTTACTTAACGCCGTCAATGCTGCCGAGGGAGAATCGGAAGACCTGTTTATGACCGCTGCGTCACCCGGCATCGTTTCCCTGACTCTAGCCAACCGCTATTACGACAGCCACGAAGACTATGTATTCGCTTTGGCCGAAGAACTAAGAAAGGAGTACGAGATAATCGTCGCCAATGGCCTGACGCTGCAACTTGACTGCCCTGACTTGGCCATGGAACGGCATATATCCTATCAGGACGAGCCCCTGTCGGTCTTTCGGGACCTGGTCGCTCTGCATATTCGGGCGATCAATCACGCCCTTTCCAACATCCCCGCGGATCGGGTACGCCTGCACGTATGCTGGGGCAACAACGAGGCCCCTCACATTTACGACGTGCCACTGGAGCACATCATCGACCTGCTTTACGAGGCTAAGGTCGGCGCGCTGGTTATGGAAATGGCAAACCCGCGCCACGGTCACGAGCATGGTGTCTACCACAACCGCCCCCTGCCCGAAGGCATGCTTCTGGTGGCTGGTGTCATTGACACCAAGACCAACTACGTGGAGCATCCACGACTTGTGGCGGACCGAGTGCATCAAGCTGTGACTGCCGCTGGAGGCGATGTCACGCGGGTGATGATCGGCACCGATTGCGGCTTCGACACCTCCGCTGGATCAAACCGGGTGGATGCAGGCATCGTTTGGCTGAAACTTCAGGCTATGCGAGAGGGAGCGGAGATCGCCAGCCGTGAGCTGTTCTAGAATTCGGCCGGAAAGTGATCTGAGTCGGGTGAGCGGCTACACTTGGGGCATCCATCAAGCATAGCTGAGAGCAGGTGAAAATAGGTCCGTTCACTAGTGGTTAGGTAAGGCTGTGGGAGGTTGGAAGGATGAGATGGCGGAGCTGAGCCGAGGGCATAAAGCGGATGCATGAGTGCACGCCGGGCGTTTCCGTCGTCCGGCCCCCCGCCGGCGGACGCTGGATTGTCTGTGGGGACTGCTGAGTCTCCATTTTGAGGTAGCGTGCACCTCCGGAAGTTGACCTCGACAGGCCAACATAGCAGGAACCATCGGACGATATGAAGGGGACCGGCGTATCGGTGCAGACCAGTGCCTGCGTTCTCGTATGGCGGAGCGAGTCTCTGACGGGTACCTATTTGATATGCACGGGAGGTCCTCTCCAGCGATACCAGACTGCGGTCTCGGATTTAATCTCTAGTGTACGCGCCGTTCCGTTACTCTGGAGGTTGGCTTCTGTGTCGCGGCCCTGAAAGAAGTTTTGAGCAAGGGACAGCCGAAATCTTCGACGCCTTGGTCGGCGACTGGGAGCAGGTGGGCTAACGGCGATGCGGACGACGTGACGACCCGCTCGACACGGCACGTCCGCTCCAGTGCTCGCCTGATGCAAAGCCGGCTTTGAGTCTGCACGGCCACAGCGTGCCTGAACGTCAGCCGCCGTAGCTCGCTGCGGAGCCGCGGATCGAGCAGGTCTCGCAATGCGTCTCCGAACATGTTGGTGCCATAGACCGCCAGGGCGATGGCGAAGCCAGGCCAGAAGGCGAGGCCCGGGGCAACCTCCATGTAGTTTCGGCCCTCCCAGTTCAGCATGCCTCCCCAGCTTGGGACATCGGGCGGAAGTCCGTATCCGAGGAAGCTGAGGCCAGCTTCGGATATGATCACCGATCCGATTGTGATGGTGAAGATGACGATTATGGGAGCCATGATGTTGGGCATGATGTGGCGTGTGAGGATCCCCGGCGGAGTACATCCAAGCGCTTTGGCGGCTTCCACGTACAGGTTCTCCTTGGTGGCGATAACCGCGCTCCTCACGACTCTCGAATGGGTGATTCCTGTCGTCACACCCAGAACCAATATGAGCTGGAGAGTGCCCCTTCCCGCCAGGGACATTATGGTTATGACGACCAGCAGACCAGGGAAGGCCATCCAGGCATCGACGAACCTCTGGACCAAGATGTCGAACTTGCCGCCGAAGAAGCCGGATGGAAGACCGATCAGCACGGCGACGACCACGTGGAGCGTGGTCGCTGAGAAGCCTATGATAACCGAGACGCGCGCTCCGTAGATGATGCGGCTGAGGACGTCTGATCCTACCTCGTCGGTGCCGAACCAGAACGTGGAGGACGGTCCTTCGAGCGTGTTGAAGATGTTAATCTTCGTCACGTCGTGAGGCGCCAGGAAGTCGGCGAAGATCGCGGTGAACACCATCAACAGGATGATGCCGCCGCCCACTGTGCCAAGCGTCTTCTCCCTCAGCAGTCTGCGAAGGAATTCCACCAGCCGTGAACGCCTGGCAGGCATAGGCGCCGTGATGGACACGTAGCTGCTCATGCGGTTGCGCCCTTCACGTGTAGCGGATGCGTGGGTCGAGTCAGCTATAGCTGATATCGATTATCACGTTGAACATGACGACGAAGATCGCGACGACCATGTTCACGCCCGAGACGGTGGTGTAGTCTCCGCCCTCCAGCGAAGACAGCATCAGGCGGCCGATACCGGGCAGGGCGAATATCTGCTCGATGACGAGCGAGCCGCCGATCAGGAAGGGAAGTGAGATCCCGATGAGGGTAATCACAGGGATCATCGCATTCTTGACCGTATGGCGAGCGATGACGACCCACTCGCCCAAGCCCTTGGCGTATGCGGTGCGCACGTAGTCCTGGCGGAGCACCTCGAGCATCATCGTGCGGGTCATCCTCATGACCTGACCCGACAGGATCATCGCCAGAATGGCGGCAGGAATCAGCATCATCTTGATGTTGCCGATCGGGTCCTCGGTGAGGTGGACGTACTCGATAGGCGGCGACCAATTCAAGTAGATTGATGGGTAGAGCATGACCATGATGCCGATTCAGAAATGGGGCACCGAGATGGCGAGAATCGCGATGCTGCGGCTAATGTAGTCGCCGACGCTGTCCTGGCGGATTGAGGAGTAAATGCCTATCGGAATGCCGGCCAGCATGGACATCAGCAGTACGAGGGCGCCGAGCTCCAGGGTCACGGGCAGCCTGTGGAGAACCAGCGTTGTGACGGTGTCCGAGCTGCGCAGCGATTGGCCTAGGTTTCCATGCAGGAATATGCCGTTCATCCACCGGAAGTACTGCTCGTGAGCGGGAACATTCAGGCCGAGCAGCTCTTCAATCTGCTCGCGATGGGCAGTTACTGAAACGCTGCCCTGCTCGCTAAGAAGCAGGTCCACGATGTCTCCGGGCATGAACCGCACGGAGATGAAGACGACCAGGCTGACCAAGAAAACGGTCGGGATGACCAGCAGCAGTCTTCGTATGATGTAGATGGTCATTTTAGCCAGCCAGTTTCAAGGACACGGCGGGCGCCCCGCGAATTTGCGGGGGCGCTGCACGATTGAACCGGTGTCGATCACCCTCACCCATCAAGGGGATTTTGGATCTTCGCTGTTAGTAGCCCAGGCCTGACTTGATGTCCTGGTCCACCCACAGGCGCGGGAAGAAGCTGAAGGGGGCGCTTCGGAGGTTGTGCTCTCCGCGGTAGCCGCCGACCCAAGGCCACCAGAAGGTGGCCTGGTACCTGTCGAACCCGACGACGACCCAGTGCTGTTCGGCCGCGTACATCTCAGCGGCTTTGGTCCGCTCCTTCATCTCCTCTATCGTCGTCGCGAGCACCCCATCTAGTGCCATCTTGTCAAAGACCGGGTCGCAGACGTGTATGGCGTCCGAGGTGGAGCCGCACTTCGCGCCGTGGTCAACAGCAATGAAGGGCGGGGTGTTGGTGGTGGCGCCTCTGAAGATCCAGGAGAGATCGTTCTCGCCGGCGCGGACGCGGTCAACCAGTTCGGCTCTTGACAGCGGCTTGATCTCCAGGTCTATACCGATCTCGGCGAAGTAGAACTTAATGATCTTGGCGTATCCGAGGTCCCCGGAGTACCACTCGGGGGATAGCTCGTATGCCGTCTTGAGCCTGAAGCCGTCTGAGCCGCGCTCGTAGCCCGCTTCGTCCAGCAGGGCGTTGGCGGCCTCGGGGTTGTAGGTGTACTCGGCCTGGAGCTGTTCCGACCACTCTTCGAATGGGGTACCCCAGCCCTGGAGCAGCTTCGCGTTATAGAGTCCATGGATGGTGGGATCGGCCCAGCCTTTGAAGTATGCCGCGGCGATGGTCTCGCGGTCGATGGCCATGTTCATGGCCTTGCGGACGCGGATGTCCTCCATAGGCGACTTGGTCACGTTTATAGCCAAGTCGAGGCCGCGGGGACCGACGCCGGTGCTGTGGACAAGCTGAGGATGAGTGTCCTGCAACGCGGCCGCCTGCTCAGGCCCGATACGGCGCTCCCAGTCCAGCTTCGCCGTCCGGAAAGCGGCCAGCCTGGTCGCGGCCTCCGGTATGATCTGGGCCTTCAGCGTGTCGAGATAGGGCAGCTGGTATTCAGGGAACAGAGGGTCGTTTGCCCAGTAGTCCGGGTTCTTCTCGTAGGTGATAGCGACGGCATCCTCGTAGGAGACGACACTGAACGACCCGGTGCCGATTGCGTACCTCCAGTCCTGGAAGTCGCCGTGCTGCTCGACAACTTCTTTCGGGTACACATGGCCGCCGTGCCACGGGTGGATCATGTTGCCCAACGTCAATGGAGTGGGCTGCGAGAACTTGAACTCGACGGTGTAGTTGTCAGTGGCCGTAACCGACTCTATCGGCACTCCCACCCACTCAGGGACAAACCCGCTTACCTCCTCCTCCTCGTATGGTCCCAGGCCTAGCGTCCTCTGCCAAGCATGCTCCCAATCGAACGCGTTGCTCTCGCGGCCGTTCTCGCCGTTCCATTCGATGTTGTCGTTCTTGTGATAGTGGACTCCAGGCCGTATGTTGAACGTGTAGGTCAGCAGGTCGGAGCTGATCTCGTAGCTCTCGGCGAGCCAGTTGGCGGTGTGCTCTGGTACGCCGATGTAAAACCTGTTGTCAAACGGGTTCACCTCGAAGGGCACCGTCCAGTCGGCAATGAAAAACTTCTCGAAAATCGAGCTATTCGCGCGCGTGGCGGCCCAGCCGAACTGTGGGTCGAAGAAGCCCGGATTGAAGGGGATCGCGTAGGAGATCGAGCCGCCGTACTGTGGCGGGTTGATCATCTTTCCAGTCCTGGGGTCCTCTATCTGATTCGCCGCCATCGTGGAGGGATCGACGGGAGCGGCGGGCGCCTCGATAAGCTTGATGACCTCCTGCGTGACCACGACGGTCTCACCGGGGACCTCAACCTCTCTGATGACCTCTTTCTAGAGCTAATATCAGAAGTTGTGGAAAATGAAAAGTCGCAGTTAAGAGAAAGGGCGTATCCTCCAGGTATCACAAACCGTCGATGAGACGAAAAACTGGAGGGACACGCCGTGAGGGAAGTATATCAGAACGAAGAAGATGCGAACGTAGTTGACGACACGCTGGAAGCGATGGTCAGGGAAGGGGCGAGAAGGATGCTCGCGGCAGCACTCGAAGAGGAGGTGAGCGGGTTCTTGGGCAGGGACCGCTATGAGCGGGGCGAGGAGTTCCGCGGATACAGGAACGGTTATCACCGCAGCAGGGAACTGACCGTGGAGTCTCAGCGGTGGAGGTGAAGGCGCCGAGGGTGTCGGACGTGCCTGCTGAGGTGGCTGGTGGTGGGTTCGAGTCGAAGATAGTCAGGCGATATGAGCGCACGAGTCGTCAGACGCAGGATCTGTTTCGGAAGCTGTACTTGGAGGGACTGTCCACCGGAGACTTCGAGCCGGTGTTTCGTGAGTTGGTGGGAGAGACTGCGGCGTTGAGTCCGAACGCGATCGTGAGGTTGAAGAGCAAGTGGGAGTCGGAGTATCGGGCGTGGTGTAGCAGGAAGTTGGACGAGTGCAGGTACGCCTACATCTGGGCGGACGGAGTGTACCTGGGAGCCGGAGTGGACAGGGAGAAGACTGCGCTGCTATGCGTGGTGGGGGCAAGGGAGGACGGAGTGAAGGAACTTCTCGGTATGGAGCTTGGCTATCGTGAGAGCACGGAGAGTTGGTCTGGTGTGCTGAGGAGCTTGAGGGATCGGGGTCTGAGTGCGCCGCTATTGGCGGTGGGAGACGGTGCGCTGGGTCTGTGGGCTGCGCTGGATGCGGTGTTTCCGACTGCGGGTCATCAGAGGTGCTGGAACCACCGTGCGCTGAACGTGCAGGCGAAGCTGCCGAAGGCGCTGAACTCTGAGGTCCGCAAGCGGCTTAGGGATATGTCTGCTGCGACTTCACGCGCGGAGTGCGAGCGCTTGAGGGACGAGTACGTCTCCGATCTGAGAGCGGATGGTCGCTCAGATGCCGCCGATACGGTGCTTCGGGACTGGGAGTCGTTCGTGAGCTTCTATGACTTCCCGGTCGAGCACTGGGTGCATCTGCGGACGACGAACCCGTTGGAGTCGGTGTTCAGCGCAGTGAGGTTGAGGACGGACGCCACTCGGCGGATGAAGCGTCGAGACAGCGCATTGTACCTTGTGTTCAAGGTGTCGCTGAGGCTGAGTGAGCGCTGGCGTCCGCTGAACGGAGGCAGAAACCTTATGGGCTTGCTGATAGATGGAGCGCGGTTCGAGGACGGTATCTTGGCCGAGCTGCCGGTGAGCGGCGAGGGGGCCGTCGCCGCTTGATGAGCTAAACGACCTGGAGGCATTTTCCACAACATTTGACACAAGCTCCTTTTCAGCCACCATAGGGCCGTATCATTTATGCCGGCGTTCCGGTTTTCGCGTCGCCATTTGCCGACTTCCTTGTATCGGTCGATGTTCAGTTCATAGGAACGCAGCATCTCGACAATATCGGGAGCTCTCCTGATCAGGTCGGAGCGTACAGCGATAGTTATTGTTGAAGGTTCATACGCGCAGGCCTTTGTGGTTGACCAGCACTCGCGGCTGTACGCAGGCTCCTTCAGTTGGATCAGGTCCAACTCCACTGCAGGCTCGTTCGTGCCCCACTGATAGCCTAGCCACGGTTCCCCACTCTCATAGGCGCCGTAGAGACTGGCGTCGGCTGCAGCGCCATCCCCGGGGTTGACGACATATATATGGTCAGACAGTCCATAGCCTTCGATCTGCTGGGCATTGACTTCTTCACAGACCCAGCCGATGGCGCATGACACCAACCTCGCCTTGCCGTCCGTTTCGGGGGTGGCGAACAGTGTCCTATATCGTTCTTCCTTCAGATCCTCGACACTATCGAGTTCAGGGTACTGATCCTGCAGATAGGCGGGAATTACGAAGGCTGACTGCCAGTCTTTTCCGAGACTCTCGCCGATTGTGACAACCTCTCCAGATTCCTGAGCAGCCATCCAGGCTTCCGTCTGGTTGGGCAGCCAGATCTCCATTGTGACTTGAGTGTCCCCTCTTCGCAGTCCCTGCAGGAGAGGCAGGGTGGCGCCGAACACAACATCGGTGGGATAGCCGTAACCCTTCTCGACTATGTATTGAGCGACGCGGTTCTGGAACTGCGCACTGGTCCAATTCAGGTCGCTGAATACGATGGGCTCCTTCTCCGCCTCCGCTCTGCCCTCGGAACAGGAGACCACCAGAACCACAGTGAGTAGCATCATCACAATTGCAGACCATTCCACCTTACCCAACACCTGATGGCCCATTGTTCTCTGGCTCCTGATACGTTCCGAGTGTCTAACATCCCTTGACTGACTGTCCCGTGGGTTTGGGCTCGTGTATCTCCTGAAGGCATTGAGCGTAGAGGAGGAATGAGCTTGTGTCAGCGCGACTTTGTACATTACCTGATGGGGCTCGATGGATGCATATTTTCCGCCATGAAGATGCGCATTTCGATTGCCGGGCAATGAGTCACCCCAGATCCCGATGGAACCCGCATATTCCAAAAGTTAGTGTGGGCAATCATACAGGAACGTAACTGACGTTAGGATAACGTTCAGACCAATTATGATGACGTTATAATGACTTAGCGCCTGAAGTGGTATAATCGGCTCAATGAAGGGTCGTCAGGCGTCCGATGGAAGACCCGAATCCGACCGCCGCGCGCAGAAGCCGAGCACGTTACAGGAGAGGTGGGAGTTGACTGAGTCAGACCGGCGCGACCAGGATAATGCGTCAGCCCTGCGTGAGCGGCTGACCCGGCTGAGCGAGGCCAGCCTGCACATCAACGAGAGTCTCGACCTCGACGCAGTGCTTCAGGGGGTACTGGACAGCGCGCGGGCGCTCACAGACGCAAAGTACGCGCTCGTTACAACACTGGACGATGCAGGCCGGATCGAGGACTTTCTGGTTTCAGGGCTGAGCGACGAGGAGTCGATGCGGCTGTGGGAGATGCCGGATGGGCCGAGGTTCTTCGAGTACTTCAGCGCAATCCCCGGGTCGCTCAGGGTGGCGGACTTCGCGGCGTACGCCGCCTCGATGGGCTTCCCCGAGTTCGTTCCTCCCGTGCCGGTCAGCTCCTTCATCGCAGCCCCCGTCCGCCATCAGGGAGAGAGCGTGGGCAACATCCACGTTGCGAAGAGCGAGCCCGGCCTTGAGTTCAGCGCAGAGGACGAAGAGACGCTGGTGATGTTCGCCTCACAGGCGGTGCTGGTGATAGCCAACGCCCGTAGGCACCGGGACGAACTGCGGGCGCGCGCCGACCTTGAGGCCCTGATAGACACCTCTCCTGTCGGCGTGGTCGTCTTCGACGCCCGAAGGGGAGCGCTGAAGTCGTTCAACCGTGAGACGGCAAGAATCCTCGAAGGGCTTCGTACGCCTGGACGTCCCGTCGAGCAACTCCTTGAGGTGCTGGTCATACGCCGCGCCGACGGGAGAGAGGTCTCGCTGCAGGAGCTCACCATGCTTCAGGCTCTGAGCGCCGCGGAGACGATTCGGTCCGAGGAGGTCATCTTCCGTGTCCCCGACGAGCGCAAGGTGACCGTCCTTATGAACGCCACGCCCATTCGCTCTGAAGAGGGCGAACTAGAGTCGGTGATCGTCACCATGCAGGACATGACGGCACTGGAAGAGATGGAGCGGTTGCGAGCTGAGTTTCTGGGAATGGTGAGCCACGAGCTGCGCACCCCACTGACGTCCATAAGAGGGTCCGCGACGACCATGCTGGACGCCACCTCTGACCTGGACCCCGCTGAGATGCGGCAGTTCCTTCGGATCATCGTGGAGCAGGCGGACAGCATGCGCGATCTGATCGGTGACCTGCTGGACGTCGCCCGCATCGAGACGGGCACGCTGCCGGTCAGTCCGGAGCCCGCGGATCTTCTGACGCTGGTGGACCGCGCAAGGAACATCTTCCTGTTGAGTGGAGGCAAGAACAGGCTCGAGATCGACCTCTCGCCCGACCTGCCACTGGTGATGGTGGACAGGAGGCGCATAGTCCAGGTGATCGGCAACCTGCTATCCAACGCGGCCAGGAACTCTCCGGAGTCGTCCCCGATCAGGGTGAGCGCCGTACGGGATGGCGTCCACGTCGAGGTCTCGGTGGCTGACGAGGGCAGGGGGATTCCCGCCGAGCGGCTGCCGTACCTGTTCAGGAAGTTCTCGCGGGTAGAGTCCGGGGACGACAGGGGCGACACCGGCCTTGGTCTCTCCATCTGCAGGGGGATAGTTGAGGCACACGGTGGGCGCATCAGGGCGGAGAGTGACGGGGCCGGACTGGGTGCGCGCTTCACGTTCACCGTTCCGGCGATCGAAGCGGCCGCAGCCGGGAGCCATCATCCCGAAGCGGCCACTCCACAGGATGTGAAGGGCAAGCACTCGGTGCTGATAGTGGACGACGATCCACACACGCTCAGGTACGTCCGGCAGACGCTCGAGGACGCGGGCTACGTCCCTGTTGTGACCGCAGACCCAGAAGAGGTTCTCGCACTGGTGGAACACCATCAACCCAGCCTGGTGCTGCTGGACCTGATGCTCCCGGGAACGGACGGCATAGACCTGATGAGGGACATCTTCGGCATCGCGGACGTGCCCGTGATCTTCCTCTCCGCCTACGGACAGGACCGGGTGATCGCGCAAGCCTTTGAGATGGGCGCCTCAGACTACGTCGTCAAGCCCTTCTCGCCGACCGAGCTTGTGGCCAGGGTAGGCGCTGCCCTGCGCAGGCGCACGGAGCCTTCCCATTCCACTCCGTCTGAACCGTACAGTCTGGGGGAACTGACTATCGACTATGCCGAACGACTCGTTACAGTGAACGGTCGCAGGCTGGAGCTGACGGCAATCGAGTACCGGCTGCTCGTCGAGCTTTCGATCAGCGACGGTCGTGTCGTGACCCACGAGCAGCTTCTGCGAAGGGTATGGAGCCCGAAGAGGCCGGGCAACTTGCAGACGCTGCGCACTCACCTCAGGAGGCTTCGCGTCAAACTCGGCGACGATGGGGCCGACTCCACCTACATCGTCGCCGAGCCGAGAGTCGGATACCGCATGGCGAAGGCCGACGAATCCAGACGCGACCGCTAATCGCTCTGTGCCAGACTCGGGGCGCGCCTGAATGTGCCAGAAGCCGGATGCAAGAATCTCATGGTAATTTCTTGCATCCGTTCAACACTCCCGTCGGGCGACCAGGATGACATGGCTGCCCGTATCGACAAGTCCCGGCTCAGCGTTCATCATGCGCTCAAGACTCACAACAGTATCTGCCTATTGCCACTCCCAGTCCTCACCACCCAACTCATCGCAGTGAGACTGAATAACAGCCCAGACTCTGGGAAATACTCCTGCCGACTCCCACCTCTGAAACGTGCGATGAATCGTGCTGTCATCACCCAGATACTTCGGAAGCCTGTTCCACTGGCAGCCCGGAAAGCATTCGGAAGATGATCGCGTCGAGCATCTTGCGAGGGTCTTCTCTCTTGCGTCCAGTCGCCTTCGGAGGGTCAATCTCTGCGATCAATGGCTCAATCTCCTTCCAAAAGTCATCCGGTACTTCCCAGATCCTATCAAGCGCATCCTGTTTGGACATATTGGGTGTTCCACCTCAACTGAATTCTGCTTACTGATTGCCTGAAGTATCGAACACTGACCAACGTTTTGGGATAGTTACTAAGTCTGCGTATTCTATGGCCGATGCTCGTCGCTTCCTACTTCCAGTCACTCGTCGTCGTGGTGGGTGCGTATATGGATCAGAGACGAGCATATGACGAGCAAGATCGGCGCGAAGCTGATGATGATCATGGCGAGTCTCAGGTCGCCGAGCCTATCCTGGAGCGCGCCTACCAGCGCCGGGCCGGTGGCTACCCCGAACGTGCCTAGCGTCATCATGAAGGATAACGCAACCGTGGACTCCCGCGGCCTTATGCCGGGCAGGTAGAACGGTATCGAGTTGAGGACCGGCCAGTATCCCTGCGCCACACCGCTGACGAGCGTTATGACGATGAGTAGAGGGATCGAGTCTGTGAGAATCATTCCCAGGTAGGTCGCCACCATAGCGACCCCAATCACCTGGAGTATGTTCCTGCGCCTGTTTCCGCTCACCCTCGGTACGATCCAGCTGAGCGCGATCCCCGACGGCCCACCCACAGCGATGCCGATTGCCAGCAGCAGCCCAGTCCAGTTGAGGGACACGTCGTATACGTCCAGCATCAGGGTGGGGTAGAAGTTCACGAAAGACGACCACGCCATCGTGGTTCCCATCGATCCTGTGCCCGCTATCCATAGCTCCTTGTATCCCAGCACGCGCTTGATGATTCCGAGCCCTCCGTCGGCGGGATCTGCCTCCTGTCGCTCCGATTCGGCATTTTCCTCACCGTCGCTTCCCAGGATCGTCCAGAGCACGGCCAGAACTCCGAGAGTCACCGCGAAGGTTAGCAGGACGCGCCGCCAATCATCGCCGACGCGACCCAGGATGATTGGTGTCAAGACCAACCCGCCACCGACGACAAGACCGAACAGCAGGTTATACACGCCGGAGACAAGAATGAACTCTCTTGGCGTGAACAGCCGGTGCATGAGCAGGACGCGGGCGGGCTCACGAGCGAGTGTCGAGATGCCGTAGCCCATGCGTCCGAGCAGCACGATGGCGAAGTTGGGCCCCCAGCTCTGCACGAACATCAGCGCAGAACTCAGCGTGAATGTAACCGTGGTAAGAATCTTGGGCTTGTACCTGGACACCCACCAGCTTATGGGCAGCGTCAGAAACAGGTTTCCGAGGAACGCCGCGGAGCCGTAGAAGCCCTGCTGTGTGGGCGTGAGACCGAGGTCGGCGCTGATCGAGGGCAGCAGCAGTCCGGCACTTATGACCATCATGAAGCCAGCGACGCTCGATAGAAGCCAGAGGCCCATGATAGCCCAGCGTTGTCTCATCGGGTTCGTCATCTGTGTCAAGCAACCGTCTTGAAAGTCAAGTTGAATTGAGCCGAGGAGTCCAGTGCTGACCCGTCTTCACCATCGCATTGAGTATAGTCAGCAGCTTTCGCAGGCAGGCCGTCAGCGCCAACTTCTTAGGCTTCCCTGCCGCCAGCAGCCGTTGGTAAAAGGCTCGTAGCACCGGATTATGTCGACTGGCGACCAGCGCACCCATGTAGAGCACCGCGCGCAACCGGGTTCTGCCGCCCCAGACACTGCGTTTGCCCCGGCGGGACCCGCTGTCCCTGTTGAAAGGTGCCACGCCGACCAGAGCGGCGATCCGCTTGCGGTTGAGCGTACCCACCTCCGGCAGGTATGCCAAAAGCGACAATGAGAGCTGCTCTCCCACACCGGGCACCGAGCGCAGCAGGTTGTCCTTCTCACGCCATACGGGACTGCTACGCAGAGCCTTTCGCAGGTCCTTGTCCAGGTCGCTCAGCTCCTGCTCCAGCCATCTGATGTGGGACTGGATGCTGGGATGCACAGAGTGAGAAGCTCGCCTCAGACGATTCTTCTCCGCAACCAGCATAGTCATCAACTGGCTGCGCCGCGTCGTAAGGGAGTTGAGCTCCTGAGTGTCCTCATCCCGTAATGGGCGCACGGGCGGACGTACCGCCTCGGCGAAGTGGGCAAGCACCTGGGCATCTAGCGCATCAGTCTTGGCAAGTCTGCCGGTAGCCTTGGCGAAGTCGCGCACCTGACGGGGATTGACCACTACCACCGGCAATGACGCCGCTGCCAGAGCCGACACCAGCGGCACTTCGAGGCCACCAGTTGCCTCTAGCAGCACCGCAGTGGGTTCGGCAGTTCGCAGGCAGGACACAAGCTCACTCATGCCCCGCTCGTCGTAATTAGCACTCCACGTGTCGCCGCCCGGGCGTATGGCTACATCCACCCGATCCTTGGCCACGTCAATGCCTACATAAATCTCTGCTTGTTTCATATTTATCCTCTCCTCAAGTG
Source organism: Dehalococcoidia bacterium (assembly GCA_965225795.1). Taxonomy (GTDB): domain Bacteria; phylum Chloroflexota; class Dehalococcoidia; order Lucifugimonadales; family JADFKI01; genus Bin90. Next base: position 739,121 of record OZ245324.1, read on the forward strand.
ATGGCCCTTCCTTGCAAGATGCGGGCTCAATCGGCCCGGGCAACCGTTCGGGCTCTGCTTGGAGATGGTGCGGCGACCCTTGCTTGACAACGGTCTTTGACGACCAAGGGCGGATCGGTCTGCCGCACCCCACTCCACGTCTGTGAAGTCACTATTGAGAACTATTACCAAAGATACAAGGGCGGAACAAGAACATGCCAGCGTGGTGTCGCTGTTCAGGATAAATGTCAGTGTGAATTACCAGCATAAATGTCACTAGCTCATTCGGTGATGGTATCAGATCAGGTCGCCTTAGACGTCAGTCGTGATGGCGACATGCGTGGACTTTCGGCGCTCATGTACTTCCTCACGGTGTCTCTGTGTATACCCAACTCCCGCGCGATCCCTCGAATGGACAGACCTTTGCGCTTCGCCCTCTGCACCGCTTTCCACCTGGCCGTCTGCAGCGGCGTGGGCTTCCTGCGCCGTGGATTCACAGCTTTGCGAACTCGTCCCGTCCCGTTGCGACCGGAAGTGGCGATGGGACGTTCGGCATCGTGGTTGGTGTCCGGATTCGCCAGTCTGGCCGCCCATTTGCTACCCAGACCGTTGGTGGGCTGATGGATGAAGGGTGAGTGCGTGGTTCTCCTGTCGAAGCCTCGAAGGACACTCGGACGCGTCGGCGCTTCCTGAGATGGGATGTCGCGCCCCTCGTGTTGCACTGCCAGGCTATCGTCCAGCCCTTCAAGCACATCCATAACTGCTCCGGCGTAGCTCGGCCTGTCCGCACCGGGCAGACGCTGATGGGTGCGCCAGCGGTATCTGACCGTGTTGTCCCTGGCGACTCTGCGCCTGTACTTGAAGCACAGGACCCTATCCAGACACATCCCTCCGTCCACTGCGCGATAGGCGACTTCCGACTTCTGGGGAGGCACCTTGAAGGGGCTGTTGAAGCGTGGCAGGAAGCCCTCCAGCACGTGGTTGGCGTCATCGATGGTGGTCGCACCCGAGAGGCGCAGTTCCGCAACGAGTCTGCCCTGGAACGTTCCCGCGGCACGCTCCACCCGATCCTTGGCCTGTGGTGATAGAGCGAAGATCAGCTGTATGCCAAGCTCGTCCATAGCTCGACTGAACTGGGTGGGAGCAGCGGCAGTCTCCTGTGAAGGCGTGTGCTTGAAGACGGCGTGCCGATCCACATAGAGTGCGAGTGGCATGCCGCGACGCCGTATCAGCCCGTCGAGCAGCAGGAAGTAACTGCGGGTGTTCTCCAGTTCGCAGAACAGAGCGTTGACCACGGTGCCCGTGGCATCATCCACCGCCAGCTGTAGTGTGAACTGCGGTCCGTCTTTGCCAAGCCACCTGTGGTAGCTACCGTCCATCTGTATCAGTACGCCCTCGCGAGGCATCCGCTGCCGACGGACGCGATGCTTCGGCGGCCTACGCTGACGAGGACTGTTCACACCGGCGCCAGTCAGTATCTTGCGTAACGTGTCACGACCGACGTCTATGCCCTCTCGCTTCCTGAGAAGCTCGCTCAGGTGCGTATGGTGACTCCAGCGTATCGGGTTCCTGCCAGATGTACTACCTCAGTCGCCAATGCGCACGGTGTAGCGTTGGCAGGTCTGCGGCCTCTGTTGCCGTGAGCGATTGCGGCTGCTCCCTTCTCTCTGTAAGCCGCTAGCATACGCCTAGTGTGGCGTGCGCTCACTCCCATCAGTGTCGCTGCCTGCTCCGTCGTCATATATCCCGCCAGTAAGTTGTTTAGTACCTGAAGTCTTGCCTGCTCTTGCTGCGTCAATGTCACATGCTCCATCATGCGGACATAATCGCTGAGCAACAACAAGCCAGGCGACTGAAAAGGTTCCCGCCTAACCTGCTATAATCGGCGGCAGCAGTTGAGGAGGCCGGGCTGATAATGGACTTGGAATTGAACGGCAAGGTAGCGATTGTGGGCGGCGCCAGCAAAGGGCTGGGACGCGCGTGCTCGGAGGTGCTGGCAGAGGAGGGTGCGCGGGTGGCGATGTGCGCGCGCACGGCGTCAGACCTGGAACGGGCGGCGGACGAAATACGGGGTGCTACGGGGACAGAGATTTTCACCTTTGCCGGCGACCTAGACAAGGAGGAGACCATCGCCGAGCTGGTGGCCGGCACGGTGGAACGCTTCGGGCAGCTGGACATCATGGTGAACAACTCCGGGGGGCCGCCGCAAGCCTACGCTATGGATGCCACCGAAGAACTGTGGCAGGTGTCGGCGAACCGCTCGCTGTTCTTCTTCGCGCGGATGACGCGGGAGGCGCTGCCGCATCTGCAGGCACAGGGCGGCGGACGCATCATCAATATCCTGGCCAGCACGGTCTATACGCCGATACCGAACCTGGCGCTATCGGCGGCAACGCGGATGGGCGTCATCGGGTTTATGAAGAACCTGGCCGACGACATCGGGCACGAGAACATACTCATCAACAACGTGTGCCCCGGCAGCATCATGTCGGAGCGGATGATGGAAAACGTCGAGGATCGGGCGCGGACGCAGGGGATTCCCATTGAAGACGCCCTGGCGCAGCGGGCGGAACAGACGGCATTGAAGCGCATCGGTGAACCGCGGGAACTGGCGTACCTGGTAGCGTTCCTGGCGTCGTCACGGTCGAGCTACATCACGGGCACGACGATGCTGGTGGACGGCGGGCTGGTGCGGTCGATGATGTAGATCACCCTCACCCTGGCCCTCTCCCATCAAGGGAGAGGGTATCGGAGAGACGCTTGTCTCAAGGCCGGTATTCACTCCGCCGCCGGAGCCGACTTCGGCCGCCGAGTACGTGGAACGGGGCAATCGCTGCAGCCGCAACGGAGTGTACGAGCGGGCGATTGCCGAATACACGGCGGCGATTGAGCTGGACGCCGAATGCGCCGACGCCTAGGTTCAACCGGGGCGTGTCGTGGTACGAGGTGGGCGATTACCCGCAGTCGATTGCAGACCTGACGGAAGCGATTCGGCTGGACCCGGAGGAGGACTTCTCTCGGAGGTCGTTGTCGTACCTGTTCAACGACCAGCCGGAGGAAGCACAGGCGGACATGGACGCCAGCGAGGAGATACGGCTGCGGGCGTGGGGGTGATGCAAGCAGACGGGGCTGCGCGGCAAGTTTCCGATTACCGAGCTGATTCCCAACGAGGAAGTGTAGGCGGCAATCAGGGAGGCGCGAGCCGGCATTGGAATAAAAGAACACGCGGTTTCGTTTACCTGTGGGGTTTAGGGAAGGAAGGTTTGAGGTAATGGCTATGACTACGAATATGGGGACTCCCGAAAGTCCCGAAGGTCTGCCGCACTGGACGGCAAAGAGTTTGCTGGCACATCGGCTACGCAGGGGTATGGAGAACGCAGGGCGGTCTTATGGTGCACCGTTCAGGCGGGAACTTAGGAATGTGTCAATCTCCGAGAACCTTGACGCGTCACAGCACTTGAAAACGACGTTGGCGCATTTGCAAGATAGATTGGACTGCATCCCGCCACTTGCGTTCGCTATCTTTGATGAGCCGTCGCATGACGACTGCGCCGGAGGTGCCATGATGGTGAATCTATTGGATGGAATGCGTAGTGGGGATGTGAAGTGTGAAGAGCCGTTCGGTAAGTATATCCCTGATATTGCGCTATACCTTGAAGGTGCGTCCTCGCCGCACATCGTGATTGAGGTCGTGCATACGAACTCGCCATCGGAGCGCAAGCGCGGCCTTTACGAAGCACAGGGTATTGCCGCCTTCACGCTACATGCCAAAGGCTACGACGACCCTCGCGCTATCGTAGCCAGGGCAGCGGTTGAAGTGTCTGCACTGTCGAACGCTCCATGCGGACGCGCACTACGTGAGGAAATAGGAGCACTCGACAAATACATTACGGACAAACATAAGAGTGGCGAGCATCCGTTTGTTGGCATTAAGGCGTACCCTAGTGGGACGCAGGAGTACATCGTTGGCACTTACGACCCGCTCAAAGATGAGGAATGGCACTACGGCGAACCAGAGGTAATGGGGTTCTGCCCCACGCCTGTTCGCTGGAATAACCCGCCGCGAATAACGCCACTTGCGGCGCGGAGCTTGAGCAAGCAGGCTTTTCTGATGTACATGGTGATAAGCATTGAGCGGGTGGCGTCATTCATACATGAAGAGCGTTCGGCACAGGAGAAATCGGCGTTCCTCACTCTTGGAGAGTATGCTCAAGACCTGCTGTACGCCGTACATGTCCCTGGGTAGAAATGTCAAAGCATAGACGAGTTTGGCTTGCGCCCGTCAACCTTTCCGTATAATCCCCGCATATTGTCATGAAAATGAAAACCCCACATGTAAACGAAACCTCCACAACTATTGGCACAAGTTCATTATCGGGCCGAAAGTCTCTACTAGAGATTACAGATTGCCTCAGCACTGAAGATGAGCGGCGGCAGGCAAGTACAGCATCGTAGCTATGTTGACTGGCGGAGTGACGACTGCAATGAGGGTTGCGATCAGCATGCTTGCCATCAATCGCAATACCGCGCCAGTAGCGGCCGCGCATCAGGGCCGCTTTCGCACTGCAGCCCGCTGGTGTACGTGGCTGGAAGAACGAATCTCGGCACCTTTATCCTTCCCCTGTTACCCGTCTGTTGCTTGTCTCGTCGACGATTTGAAATATGCAGTCCAGGAATCGGAAATGACTACGCCGCAAGCGCTTAGCAGCCCCAGGAGTTGAAAATCACCCTGCACTTTCACCGGAGGCTTCAATCGGAGTTAGGAAACATGGCGGACACCAATGTCAACTTTGCGGTTGAAATACTCGTAGAACAAAGAGACCAGCACCTGTATGCCGCTACGATGATGCCGTTCGGCGTGACTGGGTACGCAGACACGCACGATGGGGCGATTGAACGCGCCAAATAGGGACTGAACCATCTGCTAGATGCCTACGAAGAAGATGGAACCCTGATGCAGTTTCTCGACGAGATCGGTGTCGAGTATACGCTAACTCCGGACTGAGTTGACGGTTCTGATAACTCCTCTCATTGAAGATTCGCCTGACGGCGGCGGTATAGCCACAAGCCGCCGCTCATCAGCCCGCATATCACCGCCAGGGCAATAAGAACCGGCGCTCCACCTACGAGTGCTCCGGGTAATGCGAGCAAGTTGACCAAGAGGATGAATGGGATTGCGGCCAAGGTGACTAACCACCCGGTCAAATCAGCCTCTAGCCCCTTCGTAAGCGGCAGATTGTTCAGAACGGAGTTGAACCAGTCCCCGGAGAGCCAGACGACCGCGAACACAGTCAGGGCAAATAGAACTCTGGAGATGTCACTTTGCTCTGCTCAAGACTCCGACATCGGGTTCCGTGTCCTCTTATTGGGATTGCACTGAGTATATCAATCCGCGCTAGAGGAAAACCGGTCAGGCCAGGTTTACAGATCCGCCCGGCAATCCCCGGTCGTCGAGGATTCGCTGGGCCGAGGCAAGATCGTCACCTTTCAGCTCCCCCGCCTCGGTAAAGTCGGGCGCATCCGGCGCAAATTAGGCAACCGCCCCTGCATGGTACTCATAGATGGTCGCCAGCTGATCACCTGTCGCCTCCAGCAGCTCGGCCACTCCCTTCGCGTACCACCCTGCACTCCTGCCTGAGAACCGTCACTGCTTTACGGAGCTTGCGCCACGCCTTGCAGTCATCGTCGGTACTTCGCCGGCAGTGAGAGCAATTCCTCACGGCGTCGAATCCTTCAAGCACCGGCACAGAGTAAAGGTGCGCGGTCGTGTGCCTGCCCATCCCATAGAGGTCCAGATGCACATCTCGCGGGACCACCCTGTCCTGGCAGTCCGAACAGAGCGTCGCGTCCCTGCGTGCGTCCCGCAGTTCGAACAGGTCCTCGGACGATATGTCGGCGTCGTCCTCCGGAGCGCCGTCGCACAGGCGAGTGGACGCGCGGTCGGGGCAATCACCCTTCGTCAGCTCGCAGAACCCGCACTCGGCCAGGCTTGCCACACCACGCGGCGGCATGTCCGAGGTCATCTTCTGCATGAAGTCGGTCAGGCGGGCAACGAACGCATCGTCGATGCTGTCCGTAGGAACATCGACCTGGTGGCCGTCCGCATACACGACCGCGCCCTCAAACTTCGTGCCCCTCCAGCGCGTCAGGTCCGAACGAGGCAGCAGGTACATGTAGAGCTGTACTTGGACGATATGGGACGCCGACTCCTTGCCGGTCGTCACGTCATACACGACCGTCCTGCCGTCAGGGAATACAGCGATGAGGTCGGGCTTGCCGTCGATCACGGCACCGGAGCGGGGACTCTCGACCCGGAAAGTGATCTGGCGCTCGATGAACAACTCGCATCCCCGCTCTTCGAGTTCGGCGACCAGCTCGTTCAACAAGTCGGTGTGCTCCGTGTTCCAGCGAGCGGAGTCGAATTCGCTGGGCATCTTCGCAAAGCCCTGGTAGTTGGCCTTGAACCAGCAGGCCCAGAGACAAGACTTGTCACTGGTCAGGTATCGGGAAATCCAGGTGGCATACAGGTACGTGGCTGTTCGAGGGTGAGTCATAGGCTGCACCTTGTATCTTGGTTCTTGTGTGTAACAATCACTCAGACGGATCGGGGTACGGCAGACCGACTGCACTCAGGTCATTGAAGACCGTACAGGAGCTTAGGTCGCCGTATCCATCCCCACGATCTCACGCTTACCATCCGCGTTCACCGCGGTCGCCACCACTACTCTCCGTTCACTATCCTGCCTTCCTCACGCACCTTCTGGCTCAGCACGTCCAGCCACACGTAACAGTACTGTCCCCCGTCCAGAGGACACTCCAGGGAGCTGTCCACCACACGGTCGAGCTCTCCACAGATGCGCGACACCTGACTCTTGGAGATGCCGTCGCATCCCAGCGGCTTCACCAGATCGTCTACTCGCCTGATCGACACTCCCTCCACGTATGCCTGCTGCACCACCGCCAACAGCGCCTTCTCACTACGCCTGCGTGGTTCAAGCTGCTTGGAAAGTAGTTTCCTCCCTGGGCTTCGGTATGCGCAGTTCCATCGTGCCTACCTTGGTGTCCCACTGGCGGGAGCGGTAACCGTTGCGGTACGTCAGCCGGTCGGGCTGCGTCTACCCCGCTCTGCGCCTATCCTCGCTGTGACCTCAGCGTCCATGATCGCATTCATAAGCACCCTGAGCGCCTCCCGAAGAAAGTACACGTCTCCGTCCACACCCCTTGACAGCGCGGTGTATGATGGGACGAGCATTGGAAACTGGACGCCGCGAGGAGATTTGAGATGGCAGACAAACAAATTCTGTGCGCGTTTGGGGTTGACCTGGACGCCGTTGGCGGTTGGCTGGGTTCCTACGGCGGGGAGGACTCACCTGACGACATTTCTCGCGGCCTGTTCGCCGGGGAAGTGGGAACGCCCCGGCTGCTTAAACTCTTTGAACGACTGGACATCAAGACTAGCTGGTTCATCCCTGGCCACTCCATCGAGACCTTTCCGGAGGAATGCCGGATGATTGTGGAGCAAGGGCATGAGATCGGAATGCACGGCTACTCCCACGAGAATCCCATCGCCATGTCGCCGAAGCAGGAAGAGGATGTGCTGCTACGCTGCATAGATCTGATTACCGAGATTTCGGGTCAACGGCCACGGGGCTACGTCGCGCCATGGTGGGAGTTCAGCCACGTTACGAACGAACTGCTGCTGAAGCACGGTATCAAGTATGACCACAGCCTGATGCACCGCGATTTTGAGTGCTACTATGTCCGCGTGGGCGACCGATGGACGAAGATTGACTATGCCATGCCGGCAGACTACTGGATGCACGCCCTGGAGCGTGGCGAGGAGACCGACCTGGTGGAGATACCGGCCAACTGGTACCTGGACGACCTGCCGCCGATGATGTTCATCAAGAAGTCGCCCAACAGCCACGGGTTCGTAAATCCCAGGGACATTGAATCGATGTGGCGGGACCAGTTCGATTGGGTGTACCGGGAATACGACGAGGCGGTGTTCCCCATAACTATTCATCCGGACGTGAGCGGCCGGCCGCAGGTGCTGCTGATGCTGGAGCGCATCACGGAATACATCCGCTCTCACGACGGCGTGCGCTTTGCAACGTTTGAGGAGATTGCGGACGATTTTCTGGCCAAACACCCCAGGCAGCGGCGGTAAGACAATTCCTGACCTTCGGTTCGCAGGAGACTAATATGCGCAGTATCGACATTCACGCTCGACCGCGAGTTCATCGTGGGGGATGATGAACTGTTTCTGATTGAACTCGTCAAAGATACGATACGCGCCGGAGGAGAGGCTGGTCGATATGGACGCCGAGAGAACGGATATGCAGTTGGTGTCCATCCACACTCTGCCCGTGGACTCTTTCGACACCAGAAGCTGGGGCGGGCAATCATAGCGCTGCGGCGACTGCCTGTACCAGTTCACGCCGGGCGGCAACCACAGTTACTACTATGAGGCGGCAAGGAAGCGGGTGATTGATATGTACTGCGAGGGTAGCGCAATCGCGGCCACATCGAAGGTTATGGGAGTAAAGGCTGGCGCTGCGGGATCGTGGGTCAAAAAACGCGGCAGGCGACGAGTGTGTTGGAAATGGATTGCGGCGGGCGATTACGGTGTCGCCGCCGGTTAGGATTGCTGCTCGCTCGCGGAATCGACTCATACCGCCCTCTCGATTATGCTGCACGCAATCGGACCGTACTTATTGACTTTCGCTTCCATCGCCCGCCACGGGCGCGCTAATTCGGCGTGCCGGTGTGGACCGTGGGGGGATCTCGCGTCTCCTGTTTCGTTTTTCGAGATTATTCCCACCTTGTATTCTTGCCCGGATGTCAGCTCAGTGACGATGTATGAACTCTTGAGATGAAAGTGGCTCACTTCTATAAAAGATTGTTGAGTCTCAATAAGAGCACTGAGGTGCAATTAGTCTCAATAAGGAACAGTCATGGATTTGGACGGGGTCCTAATTTTGCCCACCCCTAAGTTTACTTTGATACATTATTACCCCAGAACGGGCCGTAGCGCAGAAAGGCCACACTCTCTTTAGGACCTACGCCTGAGGTGGAGGCTGCGGTGAGGCCAGCATTGCCGATGCACGCGCCGTCCCCTACCCTGCCTCCCCGACCCAATGTGAGCTCGCTACGGGGTGCAGCTTCGAGCGGCATCGCCGCCACTTGGGCTGGGTGAAGGCCTATGTACTCCGGGCCACAGTGCGGTTAGAATGTGGAACAACATCCCGAGCCTGAAAATACGTCCCGACATGCGCCGAGGAGGGCTTCATGGTCTCCGAAAAGTCAAACAGGTCGCTGGTGGTCGTCGAGCTCACCGGCGGCAACGACTGCCTGAACACGGTCGTTCCGTACGACGACGAGTTCTACTACGACAACCGCCCCACCGTCCACCACAAGCAGGACGAGGTACTGAAGCTCGACGACCGGCTGGGGCTGAGCCCACAGATGGGCCCCGTCAAGAGGTTGTGGGACGATGGCAATGTCGCCGTCATAAACGGCATTGGCTACCCGGAACCCAACCGCTCCCACTTCAGGGCCATGGACATCTGGCACACCGCCGAACCCACGAAGGTGATCGGGGAGGGTTGGCTCGGACGCACGATCAGAGACCTCGACCCAAGAGGTGAGAACGTACTCACAGGCCTAAACCTCGGCCGAGGGCTGCCCAGGGCGCTGTCGTGCGTGGGAGTGCCGGTGGCGTCCGTAGGAAACCTCGAGACCTACGGGCTGTTCCCCGACATTCAGGACGAGCAGGCGCGGCTGGACACTCTCAACACCTTTTCACAGATGTACGGCGGGGCCGAGGGAAGGGACGTCGTGTCCGAGTTCATCGGACAGACCGGCGAGGCTGCCCTCAAGGGAGCGGACATCCTCAGGTCGGCGCCTGAGAGCTATGTTTCAGAAGTGGAGTATGAGGCGAATCCGTTCGCTCAGAGTCTTCGCGACGCAGCCCAGGTGATCTGCGCCGACTTCGGAACCCGCATCTACTACGCCCAGCACGGCAGCTTCGATACCCATGGGGGCGAGCTTCCCGTTCACAACAAGCTATGGCACGAGGTCTCCACAGCGATTGGCGACTTCATGGACGACCTCAAGGACCATGGCCGGGACCGAGACACGCTCGTACTGGTCTTCTCGGAGTTCGGGCGCCGAATCAAGGACAACGGTTCCGGCACCGACCACGGCTCCGGCGGCGTCGCCTTTTGCATCGGCGGCTCCGTGGAGGGCGGTCTGTACGGGGAGTACCCCTCGCTCAAGTCGGCCGACCAGCTCCAGGGCGACCTGCACTTCAACAACGACTTCCGCTCCACTTACTCGACGATACTGGAGAGGTGGCTTGGGCTGGACCCGGCACCGATTGTCAACGGCACCTTCGAACAGTTCGACTTTATTGGGCGGTGAAGAGATGGTCAGCAGGCAAGAGATAGAGCTAATGGCGCATCTGATGCGCCGCGCAGGATTCGGCGCCTCCAGAGATGAGCTTGAGGAGCGTCTGGCCAAGGGCTACGAGGAGACGGTGGAAGAGCTGCTTAATCCTGAGGACACACAGCGCCTCGGCGACGACGTGATCCGAAGGTACCACGTCGACATTCACGAGTCCCGCATACCCGACCCACCGGCCACTGAGTGGCTATACCGGATGGTCACCACCAGCAGTCCTCTCGAGGAGAAGATCGCCCTCTTCTGGCATGGCATCTTCGCCTCCAGCTTCAGCAAGACCCAGCAGGCCCGGTCGCTGGCGGTCCAGATCGACGTGTTCCGGCGATTCGGCCTGGGCAGGTTCGACACCCTTCTACTGGAGATATCCAGAGACCCGATAATGATCATGTGGCTGGACAACCAGGACAATCACAATGGGGTCATCAACGAGAACTTCGGCCGCGAGCTGCTCGAGCTGTTCTCCATAGGAATCGGAAACTACACAGAGGACGATATCAAACAGTGCGCCCGGGCATTCACGGGCTGGACTGTGGGCAACGCGGAGTACATGGCCGCGAGGGCCATGAAGGCCTCGATCTGGCCGTACGGTGCAATCGCCTGGCACTTCGACTACCGGGACTACGACCACGACCACGGCGAAAAGGAGTTCCTGGGAGAGAGTGGGCCATTCAACGGAGAGGACGTAATCGAGATAATCGCTCGCCAGCCCGCGACCGCCAGGTTCATCGCCAGGCACATCTACGACTTCTTTGTGGCGGACGAGGCCCCGGTCCCACAGTGGCCCTACACTCCACCACTGGACCCAGACGCCATCGAGACGTTGGCGGGCGTATACGTGGACAGCGGTCACGACATACGCTCCATGTTGCGAGTCCTATTCAACTCTGATTTCTTCAAGGAGGCCCAGTTCGCGCGCGTGAAGTGCCCCGCCGAGTTCGTAGCGGGCACAATGCGGCTCGGAGGCGGCGTTACCGAGCCGACGCTGGATGTGAAGGAGGCCAACGCGGTGATTGGGTACATGGGGCAGAGCCTGTTGGTCCCGCCGTCGGTGGAGGGCTGGCATGAGGGCACGGAGTGGATCAACAGCGGAGCGCTAGTGGAGAGGGTGAACTTCGCGGCAAAGCAGTTCAACGACGTCGAAAAGCCCGGCGTACAGCAAATCATCGACCGGTTGGCCAACCAGAATGGAAGCACCTTCACTCCCGAGGAGCTGGTTGATAGCTGCCTGGACCTTATGGGCCCGCTGACAAAGGTGGAGGAGTCAACCCGCAACGCGCTGGTTTGTCATGTCAGCAAGAAGGGCGATGTATCCCTCCGACCTCGGACGGCGGTGAGAGAGTCCGAAAGCCGCGTCGCAGAGCTGTTGGGCCTCATCGCGGCGACAAAGGAGTTCCATCGGGCGTAGCCTCACGGCGCGAAGCAGCGGGCCACGGCACCCATTTGGCAAGGAGCGACCACTGAGCGGCGTCAATCGAGCAAATGCCCCTGGTCTGAGCTATCTCAAGACCATCGGCGTAATGAACAACAACCCGACCGGCAGAGGCTTCGGGCACCCTGTGGACCTCGCCATCGGCCAGGGCGGCCGCATCTACGTGCTAAATCGGCACGCAGCGCTCGCTCGAGTCGGTATGTGCACTCTCGACGAGGAGTACCTGGGTGAGTTTGGCTCCTACGGCCACGAAGACGGGCAGTTCTGGCTGCCAACGGCTATCGCTGTCGACAACCGAGAGAACATCTATGTCGCCGACGAGTACCATCACAGCGTCACCGTGTTCGACAGGTCCGGAGCGTTCAAGAACAAGTGGGGAGAGCACGGCAGCGGCGACGGACAACTGGACGGTCCCTCCGGTCTGGCTATCGACGCCGACGACAACGTGTACGTCGTGGACCAGAAGAACTGTCGCGTGCACAAGTTCACCGCCGACGGTCGGCACCTGCTGCAGTGGGGGGAGAGGGGTGAAGAGGAGGGACAGTTCAACCTCCCCTGGGGCATAACTCTAGACACGCAGGGCAACGTATACGTCGCTGACTGGCGCAATGACCGCATCCAGAAGTTCACAGCCGACGGCCGCTTTCTGGCCGCTTTTGGAGAGCCGGGAGAGTGCGAGGGCCAGTTCCACAGGCCCGCCAAGCCGGCGGTGGACGCCGAAGGGTACATCTACGTCGCCGATTGGGGTAACGAGCGCGTGCAGTTGCTGGCGCCGGACGGCGCATTCCTGCAGAGTCTCCGGGGCGAGGCCACGGTCTCGAAGTGGGCGCAGGAGTTCCTCGACGTCAATCCGGACGAGAGCACCACGAGAGACCAGTCCAACCTGGTGCCCGACCTACCCTCCCACTTCAACACGCCCTACTTGGTATCGACGCAGACGGAGCCGTACTTCTGGGGCCCGGCCTCCGTTACGCTCGACATTGATGGCAGGCTCTATGTCACGGAGTCCTCCAGGCACCGGGTCCAAGTGTACCAGAGGGGCAGAGGCTGACCGTTGGGCCACGCGGCGGACTAGCGTAGCCTGATCTCCACACCCGCCGCGACCTCCTGCAGCCGGTAAATGACGTGGGTGTCCAGGTCTCCCCAGCCGCGGTTACCGCACTGGATGGCGACCTGCTCCACAATGTTCGCAACCGGCATTGGAACGCTCAGTTCCCGGGCCAGCTCGTTCGCGAGTCCTATATCTTTTCTAGCCAGAGCCTGCCTGAAGGAGGGAGGCTCGAACTCCCCCCGGAACACGGTCCTCTCCAGGCCCTCTCTCTGAGTGCCCAGAATCATTCTGCTGCCAGCTTCCATGAGGGCCTCCAGGTCGAGCCCGGCCTTCATACCCAGAGTTAGTCCCTCTGCAACCACCTGCCTTACGGCCAGGGTGATCATGTTGTTGACCAGCTTGCAGACGCTTCCCATGCCCAGCTCGCCCTGGTAGACGACCTTGTCGGCAAAGGCCTCGAACACCGGAAGAAGGCGCTCGAACACCTCCCTGTCTCCGCTGGGCATGACGATCACCTCCCTGTCCTCAGCGGCGGCTGGACCTGTCAGTACCGGGGCGTCGAGCACATGGGCGCCCTTCCCTTCGAAGACGCCCGCGATCTCGCGTATGAGGGAAGGCCGACTGGTGGAGAGGTCCACGTAAACGTCCCCCTCACCAATGCCGCTGATGATCCCCTCGGGGCCGAGTGCTACCTGCTCCACCTCGGGAGGCCCCGGCACCGAGCTGAGAATCACTTCGCTGGCGGCCGCGACCTCTCCAGGGGAAGCCGCAAACCGAGCGCCACCCTCGAGTAGAGGCCTCGTCGCACCCTCCACCACGTCGAACACGACTATGGGGAACCCAGCCCTCTGGATGTTTCGCGCCATTGGCGTTCCCAGGTTACCAAGCCCTATGAAGCCTACCGTCTGCATGCTGACCTCCTATCGTCTCGTCAAGCGACTCCGCAATCGATTGCATTGAATCTCGACATGCGGCGCGGGATTTAACCAGGGCATTGTTCCTCACGGTCCAGGTGTTACGCGTCAACCTATTTTGCCGGTTGCGTCAATAGATTCTGCCGGGTGTGCAGGCGAGCGGTCGGTGAGAGAGAATTGAGGAAGCACCTGAGTCACAAGGTTAATAATGCCGTATAAGTGTAATTATACTGCATTTATGAAAGGGGCAGATGCCGATGACAACAGCGTTGAGTGTACCTAAGAAAAGGACCTATTTCTTGATAGCCCTACGAGGTGTCGGGTGTGCAACCTGAGCCTTAATGGCTAGCTCCAAGTGGAAGCAATCCATGTGCTATCGAATTCCAGGCGATTGATACTCCACACGTATTTGATCCCGTTAGAATTCACTGAAACCATCCGGCAGAGGTAAATTTCATCTTTACTAGGTGATAGAGGCAGGACTAAGTCTAAATTAAGGAAGTCCAAGACCTCTTCTAGGTCGGCGGTCGTGCAACCGTCTGTTTCAATAGCCCAGACGTCAATCCCACCTTGAAAACCAAGGCCCGATACTGTCTGCAATTCCACGCGATGCGACAGCGGGCCACTGAGGTACGCCCTACCATGTTCCTCCATAAAGGCTTCCGTACGCCTTTGGTCCTCTTCCATGTCTTCATCGTATATCTCCATCATCTCGTCAAAGGTCAAGCGATCAAGTGGATTGGCAATGCGTCGAGATTCGATCAATGTCTTAGGGTGAATCACAAAGCTCCTAGACGCGCAGATATGGAATCCCGAGCCGAAAGTACTTCCACAACGCAGGCAAGTTTCTTGGTTCTCCATGGATTTCGGCTTCCTCACAAATCTTACTCGGGCATCTAGTCCCACGTTTGACCGTCAATAATACGACCCTTTTTAATCTCAATGAATTTGGAAGATTCCCCTCGCCTCATCCATCGAGGAATGACAGGCTTACGCCGCTAAGAAGGCTACAATATCTTCCGGCATCCTAATGTTCATTTTCTGCTCGAAAGCTGAGAGTATCCCGTATCGCATCCTGAAGAACGCTGAGACGTCTAAACCCATAATCTTCGCCATCTGCTAACCCCTCTCTTGCTCGCAACGTAAGCGCTCACTGCGTCGCCAAGGACCTCTTGAAAGTACCGCCCTTCGCTGCTCGCTTTCTCTCGAAGCGCATCCATCATCTCAGGCGAGGCCTGGCTGAGAAACTCTTCCCGCTCACTGGTCATCGCCGGTAGTCGTTCTCCAGGCTCATCCAGAGTTCCGCACCGACTCCAAGCTCACTCTGGAAACGGTCTGCGGTCGCGAGCTCGATCGGAGCCTCTCCGTCAATTATCCCTCGGACAAGTTCCAGAGGCAGGTCGCACTTCTCGGCGAACTCGGCGCAAGACAGTCCCATCGTGGCGAGGCGCTCCTCAAGCACCCAGCCTGGTGGAACGCGGTAGTCCGGGTCGTAGGTGAGTTTCTTGTCGGTCATGTCAGTTACATGATACCGCAGTCCCCGATGCTACTGCCGACCACCAGTCCTCGGGCTGCCTTCGTCCCTGAACCTTGTTCAAATGCAACGCTGGGCCGCGGCGGCCGAACCCGAGTCCGAACAAGAAATACATCAGGTGCTTTTCTTCCCCTAATCTGCACATCAGGTCAAGGCAACCTAACTGGTGTCCTGGACCAGCGCCCTGAAATAAGGCCTTTACGGCGATTCTGCGATGATGGATTTCTCGACTTCGATCTGAAAGCGGTGGATTTAACGCCGATCGGGGCGAAGTCAGCGTAACCGGCTAGGCCCAGTTTCCCTCTGGCCTCAGCTCGCTGACACGCTCATCCGCGCAGATGTAGCAGATTGTCACGCCCAAGTGCTCGAACTGCTGACGCGGAATACCGTGGCATCCCAATCATTGATTTATCATATCTTTGTGAAGATATGTCATCAAAACTATGATTTTATGAGTAGTGTCCCGTAAGGTGGTGTAAGAGAGGACTGTATAGAGACAGACCATCGCGTCATCCTTATCATCGATGAGTGACAATTCCGAAGTAAGGAGAACGACGATGGTCAAGGAAAGCATGGATCTTTTGGAGCTATTGCGCAAGAGTGGAGTGGACGGAGACGTGGACTTCCTTCGTGAGGCACTGCGGGTGCTGATGGATGCGATAATGGACGCCGAGGTGTCGGCGAGGATCGGCGCTGAGCACGGCGAACGCAGTCCCGATCGGCTTACTCACCGCAACGGGTACCGCTCCCGCGCGTGGGATACCAGGGTCGGAACGATGGAGCTTCGCATACCGAAGCTCAGGGAGGGGAGCTACTTTCCGAGTCTGCTTGAGCCGCGGCGTCGAAGCGAGAAGGCGCTGCTGGCGGTGATACAGCAGGCGTACGTGGAGGGCGTGTCCACCAGGAGGGTTGACGATCTGGTGAAGGCGCTGGGATGCGAAGGCATCTCCAAGAGCCAGGTGTCGCGTATCTGCGGGGAGCTCGACCGTGTGGTGGACAGCTTCCTTGACCGACCGCTGGACGGAGGACCGTACTGCTACCTATGGCTGGACGCGCTGAGCCAGAAGGTCAGGGAAGAAGGAAGGATAGTCAACGTGAGCGTGGCTGTGGCGACCGCGGTGAACGCTGAGGGCAGAAGGGAGATCATTGGTATGGACGTGGGCACGAGCGAGGACGGCGCGTTCTGGCTTGCGTTCCTGCGTTCGCTGTCCGCGCGGGGCCTGAGCGGTGTGGATCTGGTGATCTCGGATGCACACCGTGGACTTAGGGACGCCATAGCGACTGTGTTCGCCGGTGCGAGCTGGCAGAGATGTCGCACGCACTTCATGACGAACCTGCTCACTCGGGTGCCCAGAAGCGCCCAGCCCTGGGTGGCTACCATGGTACGCACCATCTACCAGCAGCCGTCGCCACAGGAGGTACACTCCCAGTTCGAGAAGGTGGTCGAGCAGCTAGCCGAGCGCTTCCCCCAGGCCTCCTCGATGCTGGCGGAAGACGGAGCCGACGTACTGGCGTTCACGGGCTTCCCCGGCGCTCACTGGAAGCAGGTGTGGTCAAATAACCCCCAGGAGCGTCTGAACAAGGAGATCAGGCGGCGGACTGACGTCGTGGGCATCTTCCCGAACCGGCCGGCGGTGCGCCGGCTCATCGGTGCCGTACTCGCTGAACAGCACGACGAGTGGGCAGTAGGCCGGCGCTACCTGACACCCGGTGTGACCACGAAGCAAGAGGCGCTGCAGGAGGCCCCGCTGACACAATCAGCCGCAGCCTGAGCAGTACAATCAGGATGACGCACTCTTACACCACGTCCGGGGACTTGTATCTTGACATGTAGGGGATAATCCCGTGGACGATACGGTGCGGCAGACCGACTGGGGACAGGTCATCATAGGCCGAGGTCAAGCGAGGGTCGTCGCACTCATCCTACAACAGAGCCCGAACGGTTGCCTGGGCTAACTAACCAAGCCCGTATCTTGCAAGTAAGGGCCAGTATGAAGGAGGAGGATGAATATGAAGCAGGAAGAGACTTATGTAGGCATCGACGTAGCCAAGGATCGGCTGGATGTAGCCATACGCCCGGAGGGCGATATCTGGAGTGTCGACTACGACGAGCAAGCAGTGAGTGAGTTGGTATCCAGCCTGTTGGCAGTGGAACCGACCATGGTGCTGCTAGAGGCAACCGGTGGCCTCGAAGTGCCGCTGGTGTCGGCTCTGGCAGCGGCGGCATTGCCGGTGGTAGTGGTCAATCCCCGTCAGGTGCGCGACTTCGCCAAGGCTACCGGCAAACTTGCCAAGACCGATGCGCTGGATGCTCAGGTGCTTGCCCACTTCGCCGAGGCTGTGCGCCCACCCGTGCGCCCATTGCGCGATGAGGACACTCAGGAGCTCAACTCACTGACGACGCGGCGCAACCAGCTGATGACCATGCTGGTTGCGGAGAAGAATCGTCTGAGGCGAGCTTCTCACTCCGTGCATCCGAGCATCCAGTCCCACATCAGATGGCTGGAGCAGGAGCTGAACGACCTGGACAAGGACCTGCGACAGACTCTGCGTCGCAGTCCTGTATGGCGTGAGAAAGACGACCTTCTGCGCTCGGTGCCTGGTGTGGGAGAGCAGCTCTCATTGTCGCTGCTGGCATACTTGCCGGAGTTGGGCACGCTGAACCGCAAGCGGGTCGCCGCTCTGGTCGGCGTGGCGCCTTTCAACAGAGACAGCGGTCCCCGTCGGGGCAAACGCAGTGTCTGGGGCGGCAGAACCCGGTTGCGAGCGGTGCTCTACATGGGTGCGCTGGTCGCCAGTCGATACAATCCGGTGCTCCGAGCCTTCTATCAACGTTTGCTGGCGGCAGGGAAGCCTAAGAAGTTGGCGCTGACGGCCTGCATGCGAAAGTTACTGACCATACTCAACGCGATGGTGAAGGCGGGTCAGCACTGGACTCATCAGGTCAATTCACCTTGACTTTCAAGACGGTTGCTTGACCTATTCATCGAGCGCAAGAACTCTTTTAAGGTAGAGAGTTTCCGCACAGGAGCGATCATCGGCGGCACACCGGACATCATCACGGTACACCCTGACAGGACAGTGAAGATATACGACGCGAAGACTGGTCAGGAGTCTGCATCACACATCGTGCAGGTGCAGCTATACATGTACCTGCTGCCGAAGGCGCAGGGTGGCCGTTGGCGTGGCGTGAAGTTCGAAGGCGTGGTCGTCTACGCGGACGGCAGCGAGAAGCGCATCCCCCGGATAGCGTGGACGATGCGTTTGTCTCACGGGTGACGGAATTCATGCGGAAGATGACCTCTGACATGCCGCCAAGACGTGTGCCTAGCATGTCGGAGTGTAACTGGTGCGAGCTGACAAGCGCCGACTGCCCTGACAGGATGGAGCCGGACGCGGACTCAGACGCAGCATGATCCGATTCAGGTCCATCGAGCATTACATCGAAAACCGTGCCAAAAGCCGTCTATATGACGGTAGGCCCGCGAGTGATGCCGACACTTCATCAGAAAAACTAGGATGCATGCGCGATCCTCGCATGACCGCGACGCTCTAGACTGCCAGGCAGAGCGAATCCGCGCCGGACTTTAGACAAGTACGACGATGACTTATTCCTTGCCTGTAAATCCTTTCAACACTCTATCGGCAAGGTCTATATTTGAGTGATCAATTTCGATTGTAATACTCCGATTGTCGTAAGAGTACATTTCGATATACGCCTTGCCGTGAGGAGTTGTGACGGTTTTGGTAGCACTTTCTCCCCGACCAACTTGCCTGAAAGCGCCTACCAGCCACTCCTGCGCACCTCGCCAATCCGGTAACACCAGACTTACGAATGAAAGACTGTATAACGCGGTAGCATCAGGGTCTAGTCCGGGTTCAGGGAACTGCATTATGGCCTTATGTATATTGTCGCTCGGACCTCGAAGGCTAACGGCGGTGAAATAACCGTCGGCGGAGTCGCCTTCAAACATATAGTCATCCAAACGGAAGAATGAAAATCCGTAGAGCGATAATCCTGTCTGAATATCCCAGATATTCACCCCTAGACCTCTCTCAGGGGTTGGTATAGGAGTATGCCTCTTTGCTGGAATAGGCGTAATCGTAGGGATAGGTGTATATGTAGGGATGGGTGTAATCGTAGGCGAGAGCGCTGCTTGAGTTGCCTCCATTATGCTAGTTGCAGTTCTTGTCCGACTAATACCCTCCGGCACTTCCGCCGCCGTATGCTTCGCATTTTCAGCGCTTGCTGTTGTCTGGGCCGCAGCCTCCCGCTTATCTCCACAAGAACTTGACAGTAAAGCGATAGCTATGAGCGCGAGGACCAAACTGACCAAATTTGCGCCTCTGACCTTGAGCACTGAACTGACATATCTACGCTCATATTCAGCTTGCAAATACCACATCCTTTCTTTGTCGCTTAGTGCGCCATTCTGAGTATGTTGATGATCTCCTCTATGTGTTCAGCGCCAATCAGGTAGTCTCGTTCCCGATGATCCGTTTGAATATTGGAGTTGTCTATGTAAGTGTGCAGTTCCAACGCGTTCGGGAAATTGCGCGCCGAAGTAATATTGATGCGGGCACGATTCTCTCCGCGTCTATGTTCGGCTTTACGGATGTATATGCTTGACCTTGGACGAACCTCAAATCTGTAATCGACCTGCCCATCGCACATAGGGAATACAGCATTCAATGTGTCGAACACGTTGGCGTCTGTCGTAGTCATTACTATTCACACCCCTGAGAAACGAATTTTGCAGCAGTTCTGGTATTATCGTTCAGGTTCGCTACCAGATTCAACACCTGCTGCTGGCGGTGCTTCCGAGAGGGCTAAGTCCGCCCGTGCCGCGTAGATGCTCCCGGTAATGGTGTGCGTGGCCAGCGCACCGTTCTCTTGTTTACAATACGGCTAGACGCCGACAGGGATCTGAATGCAAGAAAATACTGCAATTTATTGCATCAATGGGGCCTTCCACGCCCGAGGCGGTGGAAACCTCGCCCATATTCGTCGATGTGACGGCAGATTCGCGTGTGAAACCGACATCTCGTCAGGGGGCTGGGGTGCCGCGCGAAGCCCGCAAGGCCGCGACGCTCTGCCCCGACTGCCAGGACAGGGTAGATTCGCCCGATATTGAACCTGAACTCTACGGCATGGGCAGGCACACGACCGCCCACCTATATGCCGTGCCGGTGCTGGAGGGCTTCGACGCGATAAGGAACTGCTCGCATTGCCGTCGGAACACTTCAGAAGATAACTGCAAGGCTTGGCGAGAAGCCAGGGAAGTCGTAGCCGTTCTCAAACAGTAGTGCAGACGGCTTGCGAAGGGTGTGGACGAGCTGCGGGGCGCAACGGGTGGCGGCGCCGCGACCATCTACTCGTTCGCATGCGGGTCGGTCGCGTACTTTGCGACGGACGCCCCTGACTTTCAGGAAGCGGGCGAGCTGAAGGGCGACGACCTGGTAAAGGCGGTGCGAATACTCAACGGAAGTGGTGTGCAGACGAGCGGTCGGCGAGAGAGAATGGAGGAAGCACCTGAGTCACAAGGTTAATAATGCCGTATAAATGTACATGGTTGCCAAGCAACTTACCTTAGCCGTAAAGGACACGTCTGGACCTCTATAGCCACTCGCTAGTCAAGGGGTTCAAATTTAGCTTCAGGCCATTCTATCCACTGAGACTTTGTAGCGACTTCAAATCTGTCTTCAAGTATCCGGGCATTCCTGATCTCAATTCTTGGAAACGACGACTGAAGGAATCTGTTGAACAGGAATGCCGAGTCTGCGTCTAATAACGTGGGGACGATAACCATATGCGTCTGGCCGCTAAACCAGAGCAGAATTCCCAACCCCCACGGCTGTGTGCCGCTTCCGCAGGCGAAGAAGTGACCGTCGTTTAGCGTTCCTTGGATGTCTAAGGATGTCCAGATAACTGGACGGACGAGGCTGACATAAGGCTTAAAGTGGGCATTGGCAAGCTCAAGCGCACTCGCCTTTGGTAAGCCCCGTGCTTTTAGGAAGTGTTCACCCAGCACTTCTCGTCCTAGGAGGTACCCTCCGGACGAGAAGGCGTATCGATATCCGAGCAAATGGAAAAGCGTTAGATGAGCGCACTTCAAAAGAGAAACAAGTGTAGCTAGTCTGATGTCTTTTTCTACTCGAACCTCCCACTTTCCATCAACAGATTGCGCGACTTCGTCTGGGGTAAGTTTTAGGGTCAAAGGTACAATGTTGTCGTTAAAATGGAACTCCAATGTCGTGTGTGATTCAGGCACAGAGAGGGTGTCAGAGGGAATGTAGTGCTCTTGGACTTCACCATCCAATAAGATTTCCGGCCTGAACTGTCTCGCTAGCTTTCTGTCAGACAAGGCCGCTTCAACTAAGGGACTGTTCCTTCTTTCGATAGTTACAAACTCAGATTTAAATAGCCTTCCGAAATAGCTGTCGACATCTGCTCGCTGAATAGTACAAGTGCGATCGGCATCTTGGAATGCTTCATTCACAATATGCGCACGGCAGAGCGTAGTGTCCTCGTCCCTAAAGAGTATTGGACAGAAAAAGTGCCTCCAAGAACGATTCGTAACTGACTCGTAATCTCTCTTCTGAGGTGGACCCAATAAATCGGACAGGTGGTTAAGAGAGAGCCCCGCTCCTATAATAATGGGAATAGAGGAGCAGGAAAATGAAGCAGAGCAGAAAGAAGCACAGCCCGGCGTTCAAGGCCAAGGTAGCCTTGGCCGCCCTCCAGGGGGAAGAGACCATTGCTCAGTTGGCCAGCCGGTTTGAAGTTCATCCCACGCAGATTCATGCCTGGAAGAAAGCCCTGATTCAGGGAGCGCCCGAGGTCTTCGGCAGCGATACCGCAAAGGCGGAGAGGGACCAGGAAGCGCTGACTGCGCATCTTTACCAGCAGATTGGGCAACTCAAGGTGGAGCGGGATTTTTTGTCGCGCAAGTCCGGGCTATGAGTCGGCGCCGGCGTCTGGCTATGGTGAACCGAGGACACCCCAGGCTTTCGGTAGTTGTAAACGGCGGAGCGATAATGTCCCACGAAGGCGGCTCGACAGCCTGAACGTGGCGGTCGAAAACCGTACCGCCTGCCACCTTCCGATAGAGTCTATCGAGACTCTGATGGAAGGTGACAAGGATGTACATCGTGGACATGTATTTGCGCGTGCGCAGGGCGTGCCTGGTGGAGGGGATGAGCATCAGGGAGGCGTCCCGGGTGTTCGGGCTGCACCGAGACACCGTGCGCAAGATGCTCTCGCACCCCGTGCCACCGGGATACCGCAGGAAGCGCCCTCCCCATCGCCCCAAGCTTGAGCCTTACACGGGCGTCATAGACCGCATACTCGAAGATGATCTGAGCGCGCCGAAGAAGCAGCGCCACACAGCCAAGCGCATCTTCGAGCGGCTGAAGAAGGAGCACGGGTTCGATGGCGGCTACACCATAGTCAAGGATTATGTTCGGGAGCGCCGTCGTGTGGTGCGTGAGATGTTCGTGCCGCTGGAGCACCCACCGGGGCACGCGCAGTGCGACTTCGGGCAGGCGTGGGCGTTCATAGGGGGCAAGAAGCGCAGGATCCACTACTTCTTGATGTCGCTGCCTCACAGCGACGGCATATTCATAAAGGCATATCCTGGGGAGACCACGGAGGCGTTCTGCGACGGGCATGTGTCGGCGTTCGCCTTCCTGGGCGGAGTGCCGCAGAGCATCCTGTACGACAACTTGAAGATTGCCGTCGCGAAGATACTGGGCGGAGGACGTCGCAAGCGCACGAGTACGTTCACGGAGCTTCAGTCGCACTACCTGTTCAGCGACAGGTTCGGCAGAGTTGGCAAGGGCAACGACAAGGGGAGTGTCGAGGGCATGGTGGGATACGGCAGGAGGAACTTCCTGGTGCCGATCCCGAGGGCGGACAGCTTCGATGAGCTCAACGCGCACCTGGAGAGTGAGTGCCTGGAGCGTATGGACGCGAGGCTCAGGGGGCACACCGAGACGATAGGCGAGCGTATGGAGCGTGACCTCGGGGCGCTGCTGCCCCTGCCCGCGGCCCCCTACGACGCGAGCGACAAGCACGCCACACGTGTGAGCTCTCAGTCACTGGTGCGCTACCGCACCAACGACTACTCGGTGCCCGTTGCATTCGGACACAGGGACGTGCTGGTGAGAGGCTACGTCGACGAGGTGGTCATAAGCTGCGGCACCGACGTGATAGCCCGCCACCGCAGGTCGTATGAGCACGACGACTTCGTCTTCAACCCGCTGCACTACCTGGCGCTGCTGGAGCAGAAGACCGGCGCTCTGGACCAGGCGGCACCACTTGCCGGATGGGATCCTCCCGAGGAGTACGGCAGGCTGCGGCGTCTTCAGGAGTCGAGGATGGGCAGGCCAGGCAAGAGGGAGTTCGTGCGGGTGCTCAGGCTGCTTGAGACCTTCCCCGCTGACGAGGTGCATGCCGCCGTGCAAGATGCCATAAGCAGAGGAGCGACCGGCTACGACGCCGTCAAGCATCTGCTGCTGTGCAGGATCGAGGGACGGCCGCCAAGACTCGATCTTGATCTGCATCCGCATCTGCCGAGCGTGAGCGTCAGCACGACATCGGCGCAGGACTACATGAAGCTGCTGAGAGAGAAGGCATCGTGAGTGACAGACCGACACTGCTGCTGGAGCACCACCTGAAGGAGCTGAAGCTACCGACCTTCCTGGGGGAGTACGGCAAGATCGCCGCCCAGTGCGCCTCAGAGGGAGTGGACTATCCGGACTACCTGCTCAGGCTGTCGGAACTGGAGCTCATAGACCGACATCACCGCCTGGTGGCTCGCAGGATCAAGGCCGCGCGCTTCCCCGCCGTAAAGAGCCTGGACGCCTTCGACTTCCCGGCCATACCGTCGGTGAACAGGCAGCTCGTGACCCAGCTCGCGCGCTGCGAGTACATCGAGCGTCGTGAGAACGTCATCGCCATTGGCAACAGCGGAACCGGCAAGACGCACATCGCCCTGGGACTCGGACTCGCCGCCTGCCAGAAGGGACTGACAGTGGGCTTCACCACTGCGTCGGCCCTTGTGAACGAGCTTATGGAGGCAAGGGACGAGATGAGGCTGCTGAACCTGCAGAAGAGGCTTGCCCGACTGAAGCTGCTGATCATAGACGAACTCGGCTTCGTGCCGCTGTCCAGGACCGGGGCGGAACTGCTCTTCGAGGTCTTCAGCCAGCGCTACGAGCGTGGATCGGTCCTCGTGACCACCAACCTGCCGTTCGACGAGTGGACCGAGATGTTCGGGTCAGAGAGGTTGACCGGCGCTCTGCTGGACAGGCTCACACACCACGTCCACATCATCGAAATGAACGGCGACAGCTACCGTCTCAGACAGAGCGGCAGACCTGCTTCAGAATAACCTTCGAGCCGCCGCTGAATACGTCTGCACCTGATATATTCCCTCAGCAGTTAGCACGGACATTTATGCTGAACAATGGCGCCAAGTGGTACAACTTCTCGCCGCCCCGGTGGTCCTTCATTGCCCCGCCATTGACAAGCAGCTTCGCCTTCGGGTTGGGCGCTGCTCTGATGATGGCGTTCACCTCGTCGGGTTCGAGGTACTCCGGTATGCGCTTTTGGCGCTTGGGGGTTGCGCCTTCCTGTGTTTTGGGGTAACGGCCACGGGGCCTGCGCCGGCGGGAGATTGCGGTCGAAGATTCAGTAGTCATACAAGGTCCCTTTTCAACTGTGTTTCAGTCACGTGATATGCACTATCGGCAATTCGTGATGTCAGCCACTCCTGGGGCGCGCAGGATCTGTCATTCGTGGGCAACTGCCGTTCGTCACCACCACCACGTCTGGTGGGGACAATTATGAATGCATCAGATTGTAGAGTTGGTTCTTGTTCTTGGGTTCTTACACCGGCTCCGTTTACATTGGTAGTACACTCGATGAGGATTAGTTCGTCAGGGGCTGCCTACCGGATGAAGTATTTACAGCTGTTGCCTTTGATGGCGCATGTATTGGCTTGGGCCGCGTTCTTAGGAGTGGTCTTTTGGCCTCTAGGATACTCCGAGACTAATAGAACCACGCTCCCGGGCGGTTCTATCAGGGCTGTATTCGGGTACTCCCCGGGTCCCTTCAGGCTATATCTGGGGCCGGAAGATGTAATGCTGCTGCTGATACCGGTGGCGCTAACCGGCCTGGCAGTCTGGCTAGCTTGGTCTCGGAGCGCTTGCTCTACGTGGACCAGACTGGCGCAGTGGGGCTTGGGAGCGCTTTGTCTGATCTATTGCTCGGTACCGCTCTTGTTCGTTCCGGAGGTGGATATAGGTTTCATTGGGTTGTTCTTTCTACCTGCGGCGCTGGTATTGATAGTCTCCGCGATTACAGCGGCGTTAAGGGCCAAACTTTGAGAGAAAGCGGAACCCCTCCACTCAATCTGCTCCTGACACCGACTCTGATTCCTTGCATCGCGTTTATGTTGCGCCCCGGTCTCATCTTTTTCCTCATAAATGCACTTCTGGCGTTCGTTCGTCTCACGCTCTTTGCGGGCCTTGTGATTCGCCAACCTATCGCCGGCCGCGAGACTCGCCGCCTCGGCCAGGTTCACCACGTTCGGCGCTGACGCCAGTTGCAAGTCATGCTCATCGCATACGTTGTTCCAATGCAACGCCAAAGGGCGCTTGTCGATGCAGTCGCTGCAGAGCCAGATACCGTGAGGCGTTCCGTCCGTCCGCTGCTCGAAGAAGAGGAAACACCAGCCGCGCTTCCAGCAGTCCAGGCAGTCGGTGATTCGCCTTGTCTGTCGTTTCATAACCGGCCCTTGCCCGGGATGCACCGGCACAAGCCCGGTCTTGCTGCCCTTGTCTGAACGCAATCGCAGCGTCGGGCTGGCCGTATCGAGCGACAATCTCTGTACCTCACTTCGTCCTCTCTCCTCGTCGCCGTCTGACCGACTGCCGAACTGTCCAGCTAACGGAGAACGCAATGTATGCAATTCCACCATATATCGGGGTGAGCATAAGGACGAACCATATTGGTTCTGAATCATAAGAAAATGACCTGTCGATGAACGACGCAACCGAAAAACTAACCAAGATACAGACCGGAAAAAGAAAGGCGTTCAGAAACTCTTTAGAAAGCCAGCCCGCAAGGATAGGGAAAACGCCCAGAATAATCACTTGAACCACGATTAGAAACCAGGTGGGTTTAGCGTCGCTAAAGGCCGTGAACATCAGTGCCAAGGTCGCGCCCGTGATCGCGGCAATCCCAAGAGTGACCAGAAAACGGCCATTGAAAAGTGTTACGCTCATGGGAACTGCACCGTCCTGTGTTTTGGGTAACGACCGCGGGCCTGTACCTGCGGGAAATTGCGGTGGTCTGTTCGGTGGTCAAAACCGGACTCCTACGCTAATGTAGTCGTGCAAGACATGCTCCGATACATGTTTGCAAAGCGGCGGTAGGTTGTCCACTTTAAGGGTGTGTCTCAGGTATGGAGCATGGGCGCGAATGCAAGCTTTCATGGTATTTTCTTGCATTGGCTATGAGTGCCAGACTTTTCACCTGAAAAAGGGTATGCGCCGCCGGCATACCGTTCCCGTAGTCGTTCCTGGCTGAATCCTCAACCTTCCGTTCGACGAGTGGACCGAGATGTTCGGTTCCGAGAGGCTGACGGGCGCTCTGCTGGACAGGCTCACTCATCACGTCCACATCATCGAGATGAACGGCGACAGCTACCGTCTCAGGCAGAGCAGTAGAACCGCCTCGACGCCATCATAGGGCAGTCCTGCGACATCCAGCCGGACACGGCCGTAGAGGACATTTTCGCTCAGCAGTTAGCACGGACATTTATGCTTAGCAGTGCGCCAGGTGGTACAATTTGCCGCCGCCCCGGTGGTCCTTCATTGCCCCGCCCTTGACAGGTCTTTGTGGTGGCGCTTCTGTGGTGGCGCCGGTTCTGGCGATATTGAGGTGGAAATTGAGGCTCTTAGGAGTTAACGATGACGACTGAATCTACGACCGCAATCTCCCGACGGCGCAGGCCCCGCGGACGCTATCCGAAGAGAGCCGACGGCGATCCCCTGAAGAGCGCGCGGCCGATACCGGAGTACCTCGAAGCCGACGAGGTGAACGCCATCATCAGGGCCGCGCCCAGCCCGAAGGCGAAGCTGCTGATGCTGCAACAGTGGCGGGCGGGTCTGCGAGTCTCTGGGGGCCCTGGACCTTGAAGTACGGGACCTGTCGCTGGATACGGCCAGTCCCACGCTGCGTGTGCGTTCAGGCAAGGGCGGCAAGACTAGGCTTGTGCCGGTGCATCCGGAGTTGCACGGAGCCTTGAGCAGCGCTCTGGCTTACGGAGACATCAGCCAGGGCAGAATCGTAGAGGCGCATACCACGACCGCATGGCGTTGGGTGAAGACGGCAGTGAAACGAGCTGAGGAACTGGGCGCGATTGCTCCCGGGAAGCAGGTCAGCACTCACACGCTTCGCCACAGCTACGCCCGCCACCTGCTGATGAACGGCATCCCCATCAACTACCTGTCGCGCTGGCTTGGGCACTCTTCGATACAGACGACGCTCATCTACCTGGAACTTGTGCCGGATCCGACGGGGAGCCTGGCGTCTGTGCCCTGATTGGATGAGGGAGAAGAATGACTACAATTAACACATTCGAAGACTTTCTGGAACTTCTGGATGAGCACGCTGGTATTACCGACTGACTACGAGAGGATGCGTATGACTGATACCTACAGACCCGACCCCGAACAGGTTGCTCGGGACATCCACGATACCCTCAAGGAAAAGAACAGACTTCAGGATGAACTCATTGCAAGGCTGGCGCCTTTGGAAGCCGCCGGATGCACTATTCATCCTGTTGGTACAAATCCCTCAGCATACACAGAGTTTGGAGGGTGTGAGATAGAAGCAGATCTCTCCGAGTCCGGCCTTGTACTGGCCTTTATTGAACCGGTCTTACATCGAACAGTGCATTCATTTTATTGCACCGATGCCGAAGAAGCCGCTGTGTTTGTGGAGGCAGTAAAAAGGGCGCTCGGTGACCACAAGTCAGATCTTTCTGTGTTCTCGGGGCTGCCTGAACCGGAGATAAGCATGACTGAAACACACAGATCCGATCCCGAACAGGTTGCCCGAGACATTAGCGATACCCTCAAGGAAAAGAACAGACTTCAGGATGAACTCATTGCAAGGCTGGCTCCTTTCGAAGCCGCTGGATGGACTATTCGTCCTTATGGTCCAAACACCTCAGCATTCGCAGAGTTGGACGGGTGTGCGGTGGAAGCATATCACTGCGAGTCCGGCCTTGTACTGGCGATTAGGATGCATTCATTTGTCTGCACCGATGCCGACGAAGCCATTGCGTTTGTGGAGGCAGTGAAACGAGCGCTCAATGACCGCAAGTCAGATTCTTCTGTGTTCTCGGGGCTGCCTGAACCGGAGATGCGTATGACTGAAACAGATAGACCGGACCCAGAGCAGGTTGCCCGGGACATTCACGATACACTTAAGGAAGAGAACGGCCTTGAGGATGAACTCATTGCAGTGCTGGCGCCTTTCGAAGCCGCTGGATGGACTATTAAGCCTAGTGGTTCATACACCCGAGCATACACAGAGTTGGACGAGTGTGAGATAGACGCATATCCCTCCGAGTCCGGCTTTGCACTGGTCTTTTATGAACCAGAGCATTCATTTGTCTGCACCAATGCCGACGAAGCCATTGCATTTGTGGAGGCAGTGAAACGGTCGCTCGATGGCCACAGGTCAGATCCTTCTGTGTTCCCGGGGTTGCCTGAACTGGACACGACAAGCCTGCGAACGATTCGGCCATAGAAAAGACAGGAACGAGCGACCCGTAGGAGAATTGCGAAGACCCGCATTCTCGATGCACACTATCGATTAGCCGCAAGCTACGCTGACCGCTCAGAATCAACCACTTGTCGCGCTGGCTAGGGCACTCGTCGATTCAGACGACGCTGATATACTTGGAACTCGTGCCGGACCCCACGGGGAGTTTGGCGAACGTGCCGTGAATCGATTGAGATAGCACTGTTGCTCGATGTTCTTTCCTCAAAGATTAGGACTCCAGCACGGGACACTTTCGGATGACTGTGCGCTACTTCGCGACTCTTTATCGGCGGGGAAACGCGGACAGATTGTCAGAGGTAGATCCCAAGCCGGTGGAGCGTGTGGTTCGAGTGCGCGGGAATAGGCTCGGCTTCAGACTAACCTTCGCTGGCTTCTTCCGACTCCAAATTCTCTCGTCGTTCCTGCAATGTTTGGCCGTTAAATATCCAGTACTGAGCTGGATACGGGGCATATTTATTTTTCCAACCTTTTAATGTTGCGGTCAATTCAGATATTGAGTATTCCTTGCCCTCGTATTCGACCCGATTATTGGTGGTCACGGTACAAGTTCTCTCTGGGCCAGCTGCCCATTCTAGGACAGAACCCTCCGGAATACCCGCCTGCGATATTTTGAATCCTGGACGTCTGCGAATTTTACCGCTGTCGATACCTCCATAGGTCTCCGACGGGTCTGGCGTAACATCCTCGTGTTCAAGTAGCTCCAGCACAGCTTTCACACGAAAAGGAGGGATTCCCTCAAAGAATTCTCGATTCTCTCGAACTCGATTCTCGCCAAAGGCCTTATGGAGAGCCAATTCCACTCTTTCGTAATCCTCGACGACCACCGCATATTCACAGTCGAAAGGAAAAGGGACTGGAGTGCCATCAAGAGCTTGCATGCGAGTAATAACGTCATTGGGCGTAGTACCCTGCGTCCTTCCAATCTTGAGGTACCCTTCCATCGCTGGGTTGCTTAGGACATATACTATGCCGGGATTTCGTAGGGATTGGGCTGAAGTCTGAGGTGGACCCAATAAATCGGACAGGTGGATAAGAGAGAGCCCCGCTCCTAAAACAATGGGAATAGAGGAGCAGGAAAATGAAGCAGAGCAGAAAGAAGCACAGCCCGGCGTTCAAGGCCAAGGTAGCCTTGGCCGCCCTCCAGGGGGAAGAGACCATTGCTGAGTTGGCCAGCCGGTTTGAAGTTCATCCCACGCAGATTCATGCCTGGAAGAAGGCCCTGATTCAGGGAGCGCCCTAGGTCTTCGGCAGCGATACCGCAAAGGCGGAGAGGGACCAGGAAGCGCTGACTGCGCATCTTTACCAGCAGATTGGGCAACTCAAGGTGGAGCGGGATTTTTTGTCGCGCAAGTCCGGGCTATGAGTCGTCGCCGGCGTCTGGCTATGGTGAACCGAGGACACCCCGGGCTTTCGGTAGTGAAGCAGTGTCGTCTGTTGCAGCTCAGTCGTTCCGCGGTGTACTACCGGCCGACACCGACTAACCCGGCGGATCTGGACCTGATGGCCGGGATGGACCGGCAGTATCTGAAGACGCCCTATTATGGTTCTCGCAGGATGACGGCCTGGCTCCGGACTCAGGGACATCAGGTCAACCGCAAGCGGGTACGGCGACTGATGCGGGCAATGGGGTTGGAAGCCATCTACCGCAAGCCCAATACCAGCAAGCCTGCGCCGGAACACAGGATATACCCTTACCTGCTCAAAGGAGTGGCAGTCGACAGGGTCAATCAGGTTTGGGCAGCCGACATCACCTACCTGCCCATGTCCCGGGGATTCCTTTACCTCGTGGCCATTATGGACTGGCACAGCCGGTACGTGCTGGCCTGGAGGCTCTCCAATACTCTGGAGGTGGACTTCTGTATCGCGGCCCTGAAAGAAGCCTTGAGCAAAGGACGGCCGGAGATCTTCAACACCGACCAGGGAAGCCAGTTCACCAGTGAAGCCTTCTGTGGCCTGCTGCTGGAGCGGGGGATCAAGGTCAGCATGGATGGCAAGGGCAGATACCTGGACAATATCTTTGTAGAGCGTTTGTGGCGGAGCGTCAAATACGAGGAGGTATATCTGAAAGCTTATCGCAACGGCAGTGAAGCCAGGAGAGGGATTGACGCTTACCTGGACTTGTACAACCGAGAGCGACCGCACCAGTCTCTGGGCTATCGGACTCCGGCTCAGGTGTTTGCAGATGGAAGGCCACTCAGGTGTTTACCAGAGCAGGCATCGACGTTATCATCTCGTGAGGTAGTGTCAGACTTTCCAGCGAGAGTCTCTCTTAACTTGGCCTCTTCGTTGTCCTAACTATGGGGTCCACCCTAGCAGTGTGGAACACGAGGACTTGCTCTGTAACGGATCCGGACCGCCTAGGTGATTGGTAATCACGCTTCAGTAAGGAGCACCCTGGAGAGAGAACGCGCTAAGCCTAGAAGACTGCCCGAATAAACACAACGGCCATTGCCCGCCAGTGTAGACCTCGCGGACTGCATACGGAAAAGACCGACTAGAAACTGCAGCCAAAGCCACTTCCGGTATACCCCAGGCCGACGAGGTGAACGCCAACATAAGGGGCACGAATTACACAATGTACACAAGGGCGCACCTTACTGTGCCAAACATTGGTGAGCCGGTCTTCGCGTCACCGAGGCCCCGCTACTCAAGTGTGTAGATACAGTTTCAGCTTGCCTTTGCCGTAGAGCGAAGAAGCACCATACCACCTTAATCCCTCACTTCACAACGGCGCCGGCAGCGATCAGTGCAGAGATAATTTCAGCATTACCTCTAAATGACGCAGCATTGAGTGGCGTCATGCCATCTTTGCTTCCCGTGTTAACATCGGCGCCGGCAACGATGAGTGTAAATACGACTTCAGCATGTCCTGCAAATGCCGCAGTGTGAAGTGGTACCACGCCATCTTTCCTTCTCGCGTTCACATCGGCGCCAGCAGCGATAAGCGCCGAGGCCACTTCCACATGCCCTTCCTGAGCAGTAATGTGAAGTGGTACCACGCCATCTTTCCTTCTCGCGTTCACATCGGCGCCAGCAGCGATAAGCGCCGAGACCGCTTCCACATGCCCTTCCTGAGCAGCAGTGTGAAGCGGTGTGGCACCGTCTTTCGTTCTCTTTTTAACATCGGCACCGGCAGCGATGAGTGCAGAGACCACTTCCACATGCCCTTCCTCAGCAGCAGTGTGAAGCGGTACCACGCCATCTTTCCTTCTCGCGTTCACATCGGCGCCAGCAGCGATGAGCGCCGAGACCACTTCCACATGCCCTTCCTGAGCAGTGTGAA
Source organism: Dehalococcoidia bacterium (assembly GCA_965225795.1). Taxonomy (GTDB): domain Bacteria; phylum Chloroflexota; class Dehalococcoidia; order Lucifugimonadales; family JADFKI01; genus Bin90. The sequence goes on from OZ245324.1 coordinate 771,639, forward strand.
GTGGTACCACGCCATCTTTCCTTCTCGCGTTCACATCGGCGCCAGCAGCGATGAGTGCAGAAACCACTTCCACATGCCCTTCCGCAGCAGGAATGTGAAGTGGTACCAGGCCGTCTTTCCTTCTCGCGTTCACATCGGCACCGGCAGCGATGAGTGCAGAGACAACTTCCACATGCCCTTCCTCAGCAGCAGTGTGAAGTGGTACTGTGCCATCCTTGCTTCCCGTGTTCACATCGGCGCCGGCAGCGATCAATGCAGAGACAACTTCCACATGCCCTTCCGCAGCAGTAATGTGAAGCAGTGTGAAACCGTTTTTCGTTCTCTTTTTAACATCGGCGCCGGCAGCGATCAGTGCAGAGACGATTTCCACATTTCCCTCTGCTGCTGCACCAAGAAGCGGTGTGGCACCGTCTTTCGTTCTCGCGTTCACATCGGCGCCAGCAGCGATGAGTGCTGAGACAACTTCCACATGCCCTTTCTGAGCAGCGATCTGAAGTGGTACTATGCCATCTTTGCTTCCCGTGTTAACATCGACGCCAGCAGCGATCAGTGCAGAGACGATTTCCACATTCCCCTTTGCTGCTGCACCAAGAAGCGGTGTGGCACCGTCTTTCGTTCTCGCGTTCACATCGGCGCCAGCAGCGATGAGTGCTGAGACAACTTCCACATTTCCCTTTGCTGCTGCACCAAGAAGCGGTGTGACACCGTCTTTCCTTCTCGTGTTAACATCGGCGCCAGCAGCGATCAGTGCAGAGACCACTTCCGCATGCCCTTCCTGAGCAGCAGTGTGAAGTGGCGCGAAACCGTCTTTGCTTCTCACGTTCACGTCCGCACCGGCAGCGATGAGTGCAGAGACGATTTCGGAACGCCCCTTATCCGTCGCAATGAGAAGCGGCGTGCTATCACCTTCGATTCTCGCGGCCACATCGGCACCGGCAGCGATGAGCGCAGAGACCACTTCCACATGCCCTTCATGAGCCGCAGTGTGAAGTGGGACCATGCCATCTTTCCTTCTCGCGTTCACATCGGAGCCAGCAGCGATGAGTGCAGAGACCACTTCCATATGCCCTTCCTGAGCAGCAGTGTGAAGTGGCGCGACACCGTCTTTCCTTCTCACGTTCACGTCCGCACCGGCAACAATAAGTGAGGAGACGATTTCAGTATCTCCCCTAAACGCGGCAGAATAAAGCGGCGTAGTACCAGCTTCGGTTCTCGCGTTCACATCGGCGCCAGCAGCGATAAGTGCCGAGACCACTTCCGCATGCCCTTCTTGAGCAGCAGTGTGAAGTGGCGCGACACCGTCTTTCCTTCTCACGTTCACGTCCGCACCGGCAACAATAAGTGAGGAGACGATTTCAGTATCTCCGTTAAACGCCGCAATGTGAAGCGGCGTGCTATCACCTTCGTTTCTCGCGGCCACATCGGCACCGGCAGCGATGAGTGCCGAGACGACTTCGGAACGCCCCTTATCCGTCGCAATGAGAAGCGGCGCGTCACCGTCTTTCCTTCTCACGTTCACGTCCGCACCGGCAACAATAAGTGAGGAGACGATTTCAGTATCTCCCCTAAACGCGGCAGAATAAAGCGGCGTAGTACCAGCTTCGGTTCTCGCGTTCACATCGGCGCCAGCAGCGATAAGTGCCGAGACCACTTCCGCATGCCCTTCCTGAGCAGCAGTGTGAAGTGGCGCGACACCGTCTTTCGTTCTCGCGTTCACATCGGCACCAGCAGCGATAAGTGCCGAGACCACTTCCGCATGCCCTTCCTGAGCCGCAGTGTGAAGTGGCGCGAAACCGTCTTTCGTTCTCACGTTCACGTCCGCACCGGCAACAATAAGTGAGGAGACGATTTCAGTATCTCCGTTAAACGCCGCAATGTGAAGCGGCGTGCTATCACCTGCGCTCATCGCGGCCACATCGGCACCGGCAGCGATGAGCGCAGAGACGATTTCAGTATTCCCCCTAAACGCGGCAGAATAAAGCGGCGTAGTACCGTCTTTCCTTCTCGCGTTCACATCGGCACCGGCAGCGATGAGTGCAGAGACCACTTCCATATGCCCTTCCTGAGCCGCAGTGTGAAGTGGGACCACGCCATCTTTCCTTCTCGCGTTCACATCGGCGCCGGGAGCGATGAGTGCCGAGACCACTTCCACATGCCCTTCCTGAGCCGCAGTGTGAAGTGGGACCACGCCATCTTTCCTTCTCGCGTTCACATCGGCGCCAGCAGCGATAAGTGCCGAGACCACTTCCGCATGCCCTTCCTGAGCAGTAATGTGAAGCGGTGTGGCACCGTCTTTCGTTCTCACGTTCACGTCCGCACCGGCAACAATAAGTGAGGAGACGATTTCAGTATCTCCGTTAAACGCCGCAATGAGAAGCGGCATGCTATCACCTTCGTTTCTCGTGGCCACATCGGCACCGGCAGCGATGAGCGCCGAGACCACTTCCACATGCCCTTCCTGATCAGCAATGTGAAGTGGCGCGACACCGTCTTTCCTTCTCACGTTCACGTCCGCACCGGCAGCGATGAGTGCCGAGACCACTTCCACATTTCCCTTTGCTGCTGCACCAAGAAGCGGTGTGACACCGTCTTTCCTTCTCGCGTTCACATCGGCGCCGGCAGCGATGAGTGCAGAGACGATTTCGGAACGCCCCTTATCCGTCGCAAAGTGAAGCGGTGTGACACCATCTTCGATTCTCGCGTCCACATCGGCACCGGCAGCGATGAGTGCAGAGACGACTTCAAAATGCCCTGCCTGTGCCGCAGCATGAAGTGGAGTAATCCCACTACTTGTGCTGGCGTCGACGTTGGCTCCAAGCTTCAAAAGCGATTCAGCTACCGACACGTTTCCGTCGTCAGCCGCGTAATGCAGCAATGTGACACCAATATCTGCAGTCGCGTTCACGAGGTCATCGGAAACAATCTCCTCAGCAGTGTCGAAAGAATCACAGCCATCAGTTGAACACGAGTTAGTCAATTCATCGTAGATACATTTCATTTCTTCTGCCGTCATGGTTTTGGACATCTGGAAATACTCCATTAAGACTGACTAGAACGAACGACAGACACTCGCATCCCATGAGAGTCGATGCGAGTATTCAAGACATATTCCCCTGGTTGCAACCTATTCAACAACGAATCTTACCGTTTTTGGTAGAAATAAGCACGATGCAAGAAAATTACATGTAAGCCTTGCATTCCGCCAACCGGCTCATACCTGGCGCCCCTCCTTAAATTGGACAAGCTAGTGCTGAAATGCAAGGCTGTATCGGCGAGGGTCTTGCAACCAACATTCGAATGGATGTCAACGGCAGCAGAAAATCCACAGACGGTACCATATCGCATATGCACATATGGGGGGCCCAGTTGGCAGGGTCCTTTCGTTTTCCTCCCGTCGTCAATCTCTCGTTCACCCTGAACTTGTCGAAGGGCCGTCCGTTCATGGTTCGACAAGCTCACCACGAACGGACTTGTCCAGAGACATCGGAAAGCGAGAAGGCCCTGCTGAGGCGGCTATGCCGTGCTAGGATGTTCGCACAGGAGGGCTTCCAGAATGACCACGACCATTACAAATACAACCATTGTGACTTGCGACCCGCAGCGGGCGGTGCACTACGGCGCAGGGATGGCTATAGATGAGGGACGTATCGCGGCGATTGGGCCTAGTGATGAGATCGAGGCACGCTATCCTGACGCGGATCGTGTCGATGGGCGCGGGCGGGCGGTGTTTCCGGGTATGGTCAACTGCCATACTCACCTGCTCGCCACTGCCGACCGGGGCATACTGGAGGACTTCGGGTTTCCGACGACGCTCAGGTTTCCGACGACTGGCCGGGGGCTGCTGGACCCGGAAGAGCGCAACGTGTTCGGCCTACTTGCGGCGGCGGAGTCAATCCGTAGCGGGGGGACGACTCTGCTGGAGATCTCGGACCGCATTCCGCAGTATGCCGACAGCCTCGCCAATGCGGGCCTTCGGCTGTTCCTGGCCGAGAACTTCAACGACATAGACGACGAACAGTTCGGGGTAGGTCGCTACGAGTTCTCGGAGGCCAAGCTGGAGGTAGGGCTTCAGCGGAGCGCTGACCTCATATCGTCGTGGCATGGACAGCACGATGGCCGTGTGCAGTGCTTCGTGGCTCCACACGCGCCGGATCTGTGCTCCCCAGCCCTGCTTCGGAGCGCGGTCGAGATGGCAGACCAGCACGATCTGAGGTACACCATCCATCTGTCCCAGAGTTCGCTGGAGGTGGAAGGGGTAATGAGGACGCGCGGGGTCAGGCCGACGCAGTACCTGTTCGCCAACGACTTCCTGAGCGACAGGCTGGTGGTCGCGCACTGTCGCTACGTGGACGACTCGGAGGTCGCGCTTCTCGGACAGCATGGCGTGGCGGTCTCCAACAATCCGGCAATCGCCGCCCGGCGCGGAGCGGCAGCTCCGGTGTTCGAGTTGCAAGCCGCAGGGTGTCCCATCGGGATGGGGTCGGACAACATGGCCGAGGACATGGTGGAGGTGGTGCGGTCCGCGCTGTTCCATGAGCGTGTCAGGAGAAACGACGAGATGTGGCCTCAGCCGGAAGACGTACTCGACTGGGCAACCATCGGCGGCGCGAGGGCGCTGGGCGTAGCCGACGAGGTCGGCAGCCTGGAAGTGGGCAAGAAGGCTGACCTGTTCATGGTCGATCTCAGACGGTCCCACCTGGTGCCGACGCTAAGGGTCGTCTCGGTGTTCGTGCACCAGGCACAGGGGGCAGACATCAGCGACGTCATGGTCGAAGGCAACTGGATCATGCGGGACAGCCGCGTCCTGACGTTTGACGAGGACGATGTGATCGCACGGGCCGAGGCGATTGGACACAAGGTCTGGAGCCGCATCGTGGACGAAAACCCGGACGTGCCGTTCCCGGTGCGGCTTCCACCGGGGCCTCTAGTGTGAGAGCGAGCCTGTATCAATTTAGTCGGAGGCCCAACCGTAGGGGCATCCCTTCTGGGCGCCCTGAGCACGACGACCAACACGGGCAACCACAAGGGATTACCCCTTCATGCGTATGACCGACCAAACTGGTACAGCACCTGTGAGAGTAGGGTCTTTTCATTATGGACAGACAGGGTTAGCCCCCACGAGTCTGAGCGGTATGTCAGGTCGTGCCGCGTTTCTTCTCAGCGCCGCGGCGATGTTGCTGTTGCCAGCGATTCTCAACAGGCCAATCACCGTGTTTCTTATGGTGGAAAGAACCTGGGGAGCCGACTCTCTAGTGCGCCCCGAGATCGCGGCTCAACAAAAAAGTTGGTGGGAACTCTGTCCGATGACTTAACGGGTGCAGTGGAGTCTAGCTTGGGTGAAGTCCCAGAGGGCTGGATTCAAGCGTACGGACCCGCGTCGATAGTGGAGATACTCCACAATGGCATTCCGACCGAGGTGGAATTGATCGAACCGTTGCTCCTTGATCCGTTTGGCTCTGCCACATTCCAGTTGTACTACAAATAATCTCGGCGCGGCACGAATGACTGGTCCTGTTGCCTCACCGGAATATGTTACCCAAATGTTCTCGGCCTCTAATTGACGCCCACGGGTCTGATGTTCCTATGGTCAGCCTCAATCATTTCACTCCGTTCTCCAGAAGCACACACCAGCTCTCGCGTCATCACGCGGCGCCATTGTCGCACTCGGCGCTGTAGTGTGCGGAGGTGTCTCCTGCTGAAACGCTCAGGCGCTGCTTGACCACGGCTTTGACCACAAGGACGACCAATGGTGGTATGAGTACGATGTCGGCTGGCTTCCACACTGCGAAGAATTGGTGGTGCTGATGCTGCCCGGTTGGGCCGAAAGCGAAGGTGTAAGGATAGAGGTCAAGGCCGCCGAGGCGCACGGAATCCGAATAAGTTATTTAGAAGCGCCGGATAGATTCGCCGGTCTAACACCGACGCATAGCGCGGAGTTGCGCCGTAAACTCCTGGATTAGGATGCATCTGTTCGGAACTGAGCCCTCAGAGAAGTGTCGAGCATGTTAATCTAAAGAGATGAAACTGATGTAGTGGTGGTGCTTGCGTGACAGATGAAGACTTTATCCGAATCATGGAGCTTAGGCATGAACTAAGCGGCGTAGAGTTCAAGGGTCCAGGACCTATATCCAATCGCCGATTGGTAGCACAGGTCATTAGAGCCATTCTGGGAATGAGCAACAGGCGTGATGGAGGCATAGTCATTATCGGGGTCGAAGACAGTGGCGGTGTGCTGAGTCCGGTTGGCTTGATGCCTTCAGACCTCGATGGGTGGACCCCCGATTCCCTCTCCGACCAGGTGGCCAACTACGCTGATCCCAGCGCCGGTTTCACTTTAGAGAAACTGGAATACGAAGGTAACCCGTACGTGGTTATAGAGGTAGAGGAATTCTCCGATGTTCCCGTGCTCTGCAAGAGAGATTATGCCGATGTGCTGAGAGAGGGAGCGTGCTACGTCCGGCCTCGCAGGAAACCCGAGACCACGGAGATTCCTACACAGGCCGACATGCGGGACCTGCTCGACCTTGCCATTGAAAAGGGAGTGACGCAATTTTTGGAGCGCGCCAGACGAGTGGGATTGTTCATTTCGCCAACGATAGAGACATCAATAAGTGACCAAGAGAGTTTCGATGAACAATTGGGGGATCTGAGATGAGCAAACTCTTGGAGACAATTCGTAAGCGTGGGTATTGGAAAGTGGTGATCCGGCCAAGCACCTTCGATAGAAGGAGAGTGCTGGACAATGGCACTCTTGCCCACATCATCAGGAGAAATGCAGTTTCCTACAAAGGCTGGGATTTTCCACACATCGAGGGTTCTGGTGCAGTCGAACAGGGACCGGACTGGATCGGTCAGGAAATAGACTGGAAACCGATTCTCGAACTATGGAGGTTCTACCAGAGCGGTCAGTTTGTTCATTACTTCGGTATGGTGGAGGCTTGGGATGAAAATTCCGCCGGGAAATTGTTCCCGCCGAGCGATGAACATTGCCGAGCCGAGCTTAGAGTAGAAAGCGTAGTGGCGCGGTATACTGAGATATTCGAACTCGCTGCCCGCCTATCCTTCACGGAAGCCGGCGACGCGAGTATGCGGCTTGAGATAAGCGCAGGCAATATCGAGAACTGCGTGCTCCTTACCTTGCCGCGACAAAGGGGGCCGCTCGCTCAGGTCCTTGCCCCTGTAAAGCCGTTAGTGACCTTTATCAGCGAGCTGTCAAGCACGGACCTGGTTACCGACAGGAGGGAGCTCGCCCTGGGGTCTGCCGTTGAGTTCTTCAAGTGTTTCAAGTGGAATCCACCCATTGAATTGCTGCGTGACGTGCAGGCCGCAAATCTGGGTTCAGGACAATCCCAGCCAGTGGGGCAGTTTCTCCGCTGATTGGTGACCGACTTAGCAAGTAGGGCACTCACTTGATTCATGGGACCATCGTCAGGCTCCTTGTCGGGTCCGGCACAAGCTCCAGGTAGATGAGTGTGGTCTGTATTGACGAGTGTCCCAGCCAGCGCGACAGGTAATTGATCGGAATACCGTTCATCAGCAGGTGACGTGCGTAGCTATGACGCAGCGTGTGGGTCCCGCCCCGCTTCCCCGACTCAATCGCGCGCAGCTCCTCGGCACGCTTCACCGCCGTCTGTACCCATCGCCAGGCAGTCGCCGGATGCGCCTCGACGATCCTGCCTTGGCTGATGTCGCCGTATGCCACGCGCTGCCGAGTGCCCCGTGCAGTTCCGGATGCACTGGCACAAGCCTCGACTTGCCTCCCTTGCCGGAACGTACCCTGACTGTAGGACTGGACGTGTCGAGCGACAGGTCCCGCACTTCGAGGTCGAGCGCCTCGGACACACGAAGACCGGCCCGCCACTGCTCCAGCATCAGCAGCTTCGCCTTCGGGTTGGGCGCTGCTCTGATGATGGCGTTCACCTCGTCGGGTTCGAGGTACTCCGGTATGCGCTTTTGGCGCTTGGGGGTTGCGCCTTCCTGTGTTTTGGGGTAACGGCCACGGGGCCTGCGCCGGCGGGAGATTGCGGTCGAAGATTCAGTAGTCATACAAGGTCCCTTTTCAACTGTGTTTCAGTCACGTGATATGCACTATCGGCAATTCGTGATGTCAGCCACTCCTGGGGCGCGCAGGATCTGTCATTCGTGGGCAACTGCCGTTCGTCACCACCACCACGTCTGGTGGGGACAATTATGAATGCATCAGATTGTAGAGTTGGTTCTTGTTCTTGGGTTCTTACACCGGCTCCGTTTACATTGGTAGTACACTCGATGAGGATTAGTTCGTCAGGGGCTGCCTACCGGATGAAGTATTTACAGCTGTTGCCTTTGATGGCGCATGTATTGGCTTGGGCCGCGTTCTTAGGAGTGGTCTTTTGGCCTCTAGGATACTCCGAGACTAATAGAACCACGCTCCCGGGCGGTTCTATCAGGGCTGTATTCGGGCACTCCCCGGGTCCCTTCAGGCTATATCTGGGGCCGGAAGATGTAATGCTGCTGCTGATACCGGTGGCGCTAACCGGCCTGGCAGTCTGGCTAGCTTGGTCTCGGAGCGCTTGCTCTACGTGGACCAGACTGGCGCAGTGGGGCTTGGGAGCGCTTTGTCTGGTCTATTGCTCGGTACCGCTCTTATTCGTTCCGGAGGTGGATATAGGTTTCATTGGGTTGTTCTTTCTACCTGCGGCGCTGGTATTGATAGTCTCCGCGATTACAGCGGCGTTAAGGGCCAAACTTTGAGAGAAAGCGGAACCCCTCCACTCAATCTGCTCCTGACACCGACTCTGATTCCTTGCATCGCGTTTATGTTGCGCCCCGGTCTCATCTTTTTCCTCATAAATGCACTTCTGGCGTTCGTTCGTCTCACGCTCTTTGCGGGCCTTGTGATTCGCCAACCTATCGCCGGCCGCGAGACTCGCCGCCTCGGCCAGGTTCACCACGTTCGGCGCTGACGCCAGTTGCAAGTCATGCTCATCGCATACGTTGTTCCAATGCAACGCCAAAGGGCGCTTGTCGATGCAGTCGCTGCAGAGCCAGATACCGTGAGGCGTTCCGTCCGTCCGCTGCTCGAAGAAGAGGAAACACCAGCCGCGCTTCCAGCAGTCCAGGCAGTCGGTGATTCGCCTTGTCTGTCGTTTCATAACCGGCCCTTGCCCGGGATGCACCGGCACAAGCCCGGTCTTGCTGCCCTTGTCTGAACGCAATCGCAGCGTCGGGCTGGCCGTATCGAGCGACAATCTCTGTACCTCACTTCGTCCTCTCTCCTCGTCGCCGTCTGACCGACTGCCGAACTGTCCAGCTAACGGAGAACGCAATGTATGCAATTCCACCATATATCGGGGTGAGCATAAGGACGAACCATATTGGTTCTGAATCATAAGAAAATGACCTGTCGATGAACGACGCAACCGAAAAACTAACCAAGATACAGACCGGAAAAAGAAAGGCGTTCAGAAACTCTTTAGAAAGCCAGCCCGCAAGGATAGGGAAAACGCCCAGAATAATCACTTGAACCACGATTAGAAACCAGGTGGGTTTAGCGTCGCTAAAGGCCGTGAACATCAGTGCCAAGGTCGCGCCCGTGATCGCGGCAATCCCAAGAGTGACCAGAAAACGGCCATTGAAAAGTGTTACGCTCATGGGAACTGCACCGTCCTGTGTTTTGGGTAACGACCGCGGGCCTGTACCTGCGGGAAATTGCGGTGGTCTGTTCGGTGGTCAAAACCGGACTCCTACGCTAATGTAGTCGTGCAAGACATGCTCCGATACATGTTTGCAAAGCGGCGGTAGGTTGTCCACTTTAAGGGTGTGTCTCAGGTATGGAGCATGGGCGCGAATGCAAGCTTTCATAGTAATTTCTTGCATCTGTTCCATGGGTAGCAAACAGATGTTCCGTTAGAATGACAACATAAGTTGAAGTGGAACAGGCACGAGCTGTAATCGTCTGGGTTGGATATACTGAAGTTGGCCACAAGGCCAATGACGATATTGGGGGCGCAAGGCAGGCCCTTTCAGTCACGGTGTTCATTTCTCCCTTGTGGTAGCGTCGTGAAGTTTTGCTAAGCTAGCGACAAGCTTTGCATATACAGGTATCCAGATGCCTCTGGAGTTGGTCTTCGTCGTTCACCTCGCACAATGGATCATCAAACAGGTCCATTTCTAGCTTTGCTAGTGATTTGCGACGCTGCACATAACCCCGTCTCTCATTCACTTCAACTTCAGCAAAATTGCGCAGACAGAAGAAGTAAAACTTGTAAGTTCCCCATATTGCCCCGATGAGTAGAATTATGCCAACTATCGGATGCACGAAAAAGCCAATCAGCGGGAGTAAAAGTAAGAATAGACCCAATCCGCCAGCCGAGAAAAGCGCCTTTTGTTGAAACCCTCTACTGCTATTCACTGTTGGTTCCTTCACCTGTCGGTGGCGTTTGGTTTTGACGGATTCGCCTAAGAATTGCCTCGCCCCTAGTTGAGTCGGTATTGATTGGAGACCCATAGCAGGCTGCACAAGCTAATTCATCCTGATAAATGATAATGTTCCCTTCTTTGCCGCGTCCCCCCTGAATAATCAGGTATACCCCATATCCTATACCGCCCAGCGCAATCAAAAGTCCAAGTGGGAAGAAGACAATTCCTACAATGACTGCGATGACACACGCTATCAGACCCCCGCAGGAAACGTCCCCTGACTCTTCCCGATGGTCAGCTATGATCTTGTAACCAATGGGATTTTCAACATTGCACTCATCACATACATAATCCGAAAACACTAACTCCTCTACTATGCCTTTCTTCCGCATAGCATCCAGGTGATTCCTGAAAATGTTCTTGGCAAATCCGACACGAATATTGGAATCTTCGTTCATTTCTTCTCTCTCAGTTGTCTCGTTATTGAGATTGTAGCTGGTGCAATAAGGGCCCTTTTTATTCGGGTGTAGGGTTCAAAATGGGATGATTCAAGAGTATCTGCCAAACGGACCCGCCATGCATCTGCGACGACTAAGGCCAAATCGAATCTACACCAACAGCTATTTCCCTAATGAGAAGCACGCTACGGTCATTAAGCGTGCGGCGTTTTCGGAGATTGGTTCTCCGGCAAAGTCGCTCAGATAGGGGATGGCGATATTCCGTATTGCCCAATCGTTCGCCGCTTGGGTCTTCCCGCGCCTCTCCCATTCGTCGACTACCAAGGGCATTAACTTAGGGCAAATCTCCTCGACGTGGTCGGCAATAATCACACGACGGCGCTGAGGGGAAGGCGAGGGTGTGATTGGTAGAAGAGTTGGTTGAGATGTCGGTGTCCTATCAGAACTTGACGGTTCGTTATCGGCCACGCACGCCAAAACGCCGACCAAGGCGAACAGGACAAAGCCACCCAGAAGGATTAGTTTACGCATTATGCACCGTCCTACTTATTTGCAGAGGTTTGAGAAAGAAGTTTTGAGCATAGATTAGAACCGAACTGTACGTTGCGATGTGGGACACTCTAGGCACAGCACATTCTTCAGATTCCATCGGCCACTTCAAGGCAAAGGACTCGCGATGTAATCGATTGACGCAACAGATTACTGTATTTTCTTGCATTGGACTAGGAGCTCTTCTCGTATGCCTAACGAGGCCGAGCAGGAGGTGGCAGCGCCGGCGGCGCATAATCTCGGCGATATTGCAGACCTTCAGTAGAACGCAGGCAAAACCAGTATCCTCTGGCGTCAAGGCGGCCGGTTTCCAGGGCGTGCCGTCTAGCTTCTTGTTCAGTGCGGAAAGGTCCGTGCCATCGATTGGTGGGACGACGAAAACTCTTTATCCCTCGACCATCGTTGCAACTGCTACAAGTCGCCTTGTGGACGCGCACTCTGTCCGTCTGCTCGTCCTCATATACCCAATAATTCACTGCACAGTTCCTCTGTTCACGACCAGATGCCGCCGATGCTATCGCTAGCAGGACACGTTCCTTCGTTCGCAAGATTATCTCTTAAAGTCGATGCGATGAAATGCTGTATGTCCTTGCATGCCCGAATGGAAGGCCATTCTAACCATCCTCCCCCGTGGAGCAACCGTAGGGTGTCACGTGTTCTCGATGTGCGCCTCTCGTCCTCCCGTACGCCGGTTAGCATTCCATCATGGCAGCGTGAGGCTGCCCCAGCAGATCACCGCGCCGTCATCGCGCAGCGCGCATGTATGGTCGCCGCCGCTGCTGATCTGCGTGAACCGCCCACTTCTCGGCCTATCCGACACCTGCCCTTCGTCATCATTGCCCCAGCACATTACCGAACCGTCCGCCGCCAGAGCACACACATTGTTCGCCCCGTTGCTTATAGCGGTGTACTCAACATCCGGCTCGGGTTCCGCGTCGGCGGCTGTGATACCTCCCCTTCAATATCCACGATAAGCGTGAAGTCGCCGCTCTTCTCAGGGTCGTATGTCGTAACCTCGATGGTGTATTCGCCCGCTTCCAGGTCTTCCGCTGGTAGCCTTCCCTGATTCTGCCATTCGCCTCTATGTCGGGATAGATGAAAAGGGAAACCTTTGCCTTTGCCATTTGCTTGCTTGGAGGCCAGTTTTACACCTGTTCAGATTGGTACATTGTGTCCTCGCAGCCAGTGGCCCCTTGATGTATATTACGAAGGAAAACACCCGTAGATTGCTCGGCCGTATGCGAGGAATTCGATCTGTGATGTCTAAGCGCGTGCAAGCACGTAACTTTCGACTGGGAGCCCCGAATTGCTGAAGGCTGGCACAGGGGCCGTGCAGAGGTGGTTGGCGACGGGCAGCCTGAGCGACCCGGGCGCAGTTCTGTACGCCACATGGATTTCCGTCTGGGGTCGCTGGTTCATCTGGCTTGTCAGCACCTTTCTGTTGGCCTACCGCCCGAAGTTCTGGTATCCGGATGACATCGAGTACTTGGCTACTTCGATCCTGCTGCTTATGGTCAACGGCCTTGTCCACTACCGCCTCCGGACGAATAGGCCCGTCACATGGCGGTGGCTGCTATTGCTCTGCGCCACGGACGTATCGCTGATCACGGCCCAAATAATGATCCACATCGGGTTCGACAGCTTCATCTTCGTGGCCTACTACCCGTCCCTGGCGCTGTTTGCCGTGGTCTTTACGTCCTTTTGGCTCGGGCTGGCCTGGACGACATTGACCGCCGTCGCCTATGCCCTCGTATGCTTTACCGTGGACTCCGGTTTCGATCTTGGAGCGGGCCACGAAAAGGTGCTGGTTGCCAGGTTGGCGGCGATGTACGCCCTTGTATTGGGCCTCAGCCTCATCATCCGATTCGAGCGCATCCGGTGGCAGACTTCAGTTTCAAGGGAGAGGCAGCCCAGCCAGAAAGGTGAGCGCGAAGGCCGCAGACGCCACGCTTCTTGCCCGCAATCACGGCTATCGAGTCTCATTACAAGAGAACACCGACTAAACGATTTCTTGTGCGGTAATGTCAATTACTGTGCAAGACTGAATTTACAGAATGATTCAAACCAACAGGTCTGTAACGAGCTTTACTAATCGATGACATCGAGACCGAATCTATGCCATCTCCCAGCCATCGACATGGCGGGCACGACCATGGGCAAGATGACCACAGCCACGACTTCCGAGATGCGAGCCGCCGCAGCCTGATAATTGTCCTGACGCTGATAACGGGCTACATTGTCGCTGAGGTGATTGGTGGTCTTCTGTCAGGCAGTCTTGCTCTTCTTGCAGATGCCGGACACATACTCACCGACGCCGCTGCAATCGTTATGGCTCTCGTCGCAATGTGGATCGCCGATAGGCCGGCGTCCGTCGAGCGTACTTTCGGCTACCACCGCACCGAGATTCTCGCCGCCCTGGCCAACACATTCTCGTTGTGGCTTATCGCTGCCTGGATCATCTTCGAGGCCTTTCACCGTGCATTTGTGGAGGTACATAATATCGAAGGATGGACAGTGCTCCTAGTGGGTATAGGAGGGTTGACCATCAACCTGGTTGCCGCTTGGATACTCCACACCTCTTCGAAGCATAGCGTGAATGTCGAAGGCGCTCTTCAGCATGTAATGGCAGACCCGCTCGGTTCTATCGTCGTCATCATTTCTGGGGTTCTCATACTGACGCTTAGTGGAACCGTCGAGAACATCTTAGTTGTAGACCCTATTCTCAGCGTGGTCATCGCGCTGCTTATCTTGTGGAACACCCGCCACCTGATTGTGAGTATTACCAATGTTCTACTGGAAGGCACGCCCGAGCGTATCGACGTGTTTGAACTTTGCTACGAGATTGAGGAAGTGGAAGGCGTGACTCTCATCCACGACGTCCACGTCAGGACTATAACCAGGGTCACGAGGCGTTCACCGCCCACGTCCTTATGGACCCCTCATACCATGAGGACGCGCAGGGTTCACTTGAGGAAATTAAGCGAATCGCGCATAGCCACGGCATCGGGCATGTGACGATCCAACTTGAACGCTCGGTCGCAGAGTGTACCGAATTCCACCACGTAGGTCACCTGGAGTCCGAGAGCCGCGCCGCTAGAAATTGAGATTGGCACGATCGCGCCGGGGAAGCGGACCCGAACCCACAGTTACGTCCGCAACCTGCTGTTGAACGGGATACCATCAATTACCTGAACTGGCGGCTTGGCCTCGCCGATTCCAGAACTGCCAGCTCCCGCACGTAGGCCAGGCCCAGCCGCTCCCGCAATTACTCCAAAGATATGACGCATGATATAGTCAAAATTATGATTTATCATATCTTCGTATTCCTCGTCGTCTCGGCCGCCTCTCTCCCTGCTGCGCTGGATTCTCCTGACCACTGTCTGCCTTAGGCTCCGTCTCGAATTGGCCACCCCGCAGCTGAAGCCCTGTGCCGCGGAGCAGGCTTCAGGCTGCACGGCAGCAGAAACGACCGCAGCCACTCGCGGTGCAGGTGCAGCAATCTTCGCGTGCTGTGCCAGTCGAGCGAACACGCCGACAGGAACTTCGCCAGTCGCCAGTCCTGCCTGGTCTTGTGCCTGTGACAGCCTCGGCAGAGCCAGCGTAAGTTCTCCGGCGTGAACGCTCGAAGCATCGCCGCTAGGCCCAGCGCGCGGGCTATCTCGATCGCCAGTCTGTGGTCCATCTCATTGGACGGGTTGCCGCATATCTCGCAGAGCGTGTGCTGTATCTCATCCGGATGCTGTCCTGACGCCGCACGGTAGGGGTTGAGGTAGTAAAGGTACGAGCGAATCTTGATATTTGCCGTACGCTCGTAGCACCATCGGCAGATGCCGTTCACCAGGGGCTCTCCCCAGCTCGCCGTGCGGTTCACGAGGCGTCTGCGATGCTCCGACAGATGCTGCCGGTGGTGCAGCACAAGTCCCCTGAACTGCCGTCGTCTGATGGGAGTGTGCCTGCCTTACCTCTGCTGCTGAAACTGCCTGGATTGCCCGACGAAACTACTAAGCGAGGAGGGACTGCGACCAGTACATTATATCAGGGGACCGCCTGTAATACCGCGCAAAACGGGTATGCTGTGGTATTGCTGCCCTCCAAATAATCGCTCTCTGGCGATTCTCGCGGGGTCCATTTGCTCTGAAAGTCACATCTATCGCGAATTCACCGAGTTTTCACGCGAAACCCCGCTCTGGGCCCAGCAGTTCGCGAAATGGACGCTGGGATTGACATGCCCCCTTTCGCGTTCACGCTGAACGGCATAAATTGATTGTCAGGAGAGTGCCCCTTTCCAGGAGGAGCAATGGAAAGACCGGTGGAAACCCAGATGACTATCTCCAGCCTGCAGTGCGATTGGTCAGTTGAAGCTGTGAACACATCCTTCCAGGCATCATCTGCGTTCCTTGAGGCCGCGTACGCCCACGCGAATCAACATGAGCAGCACGCGATCGAGGTCGTACAACGGCTCAGGCTGTACAGCGAGAACTATGTCGAACCAACGCCACCGCCTCAGGACACGCGAGATGCAGCTGTCCGCCGTGATTCAGGTATCCAGACCGGCTTCCTGGACAGGACCCAACGTCTCGACCATTGATTAAGATCCATAACATGGAAGGGGTGAACGATGAACGCATACTGCATGAAGTGTAGAGAGAGCCGAGAGATGCAAGAGACCGAGCAGGTGACGATGAAGAACGGCCGGCCAGCGACCCGCGGCAAGTGCGGCGAGTGTGGAACCGGGATGTATAGGATAGGGAAAGCTTCCTGATGCTCTGTAAGGCTCAACGGAGACTCGATTATGAAGCGCCATAGACCTCGCGTCACAGACTGCATGGACTGCTGGCGACGCTGACATTGCTTCCTCTTCTATGAGAATTGGAGAGACGGCAAACCGCGGGGGATTTGGCTGTGCAGTGATTGCATCGACAGGCGGCCTACGGCGATTATGTGATGATGGATCTCTCGGAGTCCGCACGAAAGCGGCGCATTTGCCGCCGGTCCGCGCGAATCATAGTGAAGTCAGGTAGTTTATCAAATCCTTGTAAACCCCCTAACTTTGATATAAATGCCTGTGTGGACGCGATTCGTAACAGGTGCCGGCGGGCTTCATACGGATTACACCTGTTGCAGAAGACGATATTCGCCGCGCCTTGTATTTCGACGCGAGCCACGTAGGCGTGCCAAGTACGAGGCGTTAGGCGTTCAAATTGCTGGTTCGGTCTCGGCCTGCTTGAAATCCACTGAGAGTGCAACTTCTCTGATGCCGACGATTCGCCTGACTTCTTGCCGATAGTTCGGATTGTTGTCGTAGGCTTTCGCAATACCCTCAAGTAGAGCGTTATTTTCCTGAAGCACCTTCATACCACTTGCTAGGGCTTCAGTCAGTGCGACTTCCATCTGCTCGGCTATCAGTGTCACATGCCCGCCGTTTGAACCCACCGGGCAACACTGACTGGGAGATAACCTTAAGACCCAACGGTGAAGCGAGCGTCGAGATCGCAATTGAGGCGGACCGCGCCTGCACAGAGAGCGACGCCATCTGCACCCCTGACGGCGGACCATTGTCCTGTCGGCTGGAGGTCACGATCCCCCGACCTGTCGAGGTCCAGCAGATTGCAACGAACGCAGATGCAACAGGCAAGCCAAGAATCACCGGCACGGTCCAGGTGGATGAGCTTCTTACGACCAAAACGTCGAGCATACAGGACACCGACGGTCTTGAAAACGTAGTCTTCAAATACGTTTGGCTTGCCGACGACGCGAAGATCGACGGAGCCACCGGCTCGACCTACACCCTGACCTCCGGAGACGCGGGCAAGACAGTCAAGGTCACCTTCATCGACAATGCGGGCCATGCGGAGTCGCTGACGAGTGATCCTACGGGCACGGTGGCTGTCGCGGGTCTGGCGCTTCAGTCGGCCTCCGTACTGCTGACCGCCAGCACCCACGACATGCCAGCGGCTAATGACGGTAGCACGACTTTCACTTTCGAGTTGCGCTTCAGCGAGTCTCCCAAGCACGACTTCAGTTATAGGACCCTATGGAAGCACGTCTTCACGGTGACGGGAGGTGAGGTGGCCCGCGTGCGTAGGCTGGAGCGCGGCAAGAACGTCAGGTGGAAGATAAGCGCTAGACCAGACTCGAACGGCGCGGTAGCCATCGTGCTGCCAGTCACGACGGACTGCGAGGCCGAGAGCGCCATCTGCACCAACGACGGCAGGATGCTGTCAAACCGGCTGGAGATAGCCGTCCCTGGACCGGGGAGTTAGCCCGGCAAGGATGACACGGGAAAAAGTCTGTCTGCGATGTAAGAAGAGCAAGCGGAGCGAAAGGACTCTTCACAGCATATGAAACAAGCCAAGTAAAACCTTTCCGTCCGTGTAATCTCTAATGAACGAAGGGGATTCTGCACAGCTATGAGCCGTATATTGCCCTTGTCTCTCGCCACCGTCGCATCCGTCTGCTGTTGATCGTGCTACTTGTCGGTTCGGCCGATACGAGCTTCCACGCCAATAGGGCCCACTCCAACACTTACGCCTGTTGCTGAGCCTCTGGATGGCGTCGAGGGGCGTCGATGTCATCAACATGTGGCTCAGTTGGGGACGCAACGGGCCGGGTGACGGCACTAGTTTCTACAGTAACGCACCTCTGAACAGTGAAGATGCAGCCGTGACAAATGGCATCATCTGAGTCAACTCTCCCGGCAACCAAACGAGGGACTCGTGGGATGGAGTATTGGCGGACTCCTACTTTGACGGAATTCACGAGTTCGGCTCGGCTGCTAACGAATGCAACGGCATCACTATCAATCTCGACCCCCTAGAAGGCATCACCGCGCAACTCCGGTGGGCAGAGTCCTGGGGCCGCGCAGGTAAAGACTTGAACCTGTACCTCATCCCGGAGTCCGGAAGCACAATGTCTCTGTCCTAGGCGGCCATCTCGCCGCGCGCATCTGCGAGCGAGTATAACGCAGATAGACTCCAGATCGCGGCTGGCGCACGAGATCAGCGCACTCGCCGCAGTCTGGGGCGTATGCCGTACCGACGGCGGTGAGGGACTCCGTCGACCTTCGCGCGGCAATCACCTGAGGAGGGACCTGGGAACGGAGGGAATCCGTGGATTCGATAGACTGCCGACCGATAATGCACGGAACGACAATTCCATCGTCCGTTTCGGTCTGCACTTCGTTTCTCCTTACGCGCTCCTTGAACAACTTAGTGCGGGCCATCGGTAGATGGGGGATCAAAATGTATCAGTTCGAATAGGCAGAACGCTATCTGCCAAACAAACAAATAAAAAGGGGGTTCTTTTCCTTTTCATCTATCCGAATTCACGGTGTCCCAATAATCTAAAGACAAACGTCAGACTGAACGTGACAGTTTACGAGTCAAGAGCCGCAAAAGAGTCAGGATGAGGCCGACCGTCGGCGATACAGTTTCAACAGGAATATTGGCTGTGCTGCTCTGGTCTGGCTCACGCCCGGCCTACGCGAAAGCGCTCGATAGCGGCACAACAAAGTGAAGGTATGAGAAATGCATATTTCTGGCATTAGGGAAAGACATGCTGAAGGCAACCGCCTGCGCCACTCGGCGTCCGTGCTGCTGGCGCTGGCCGCTGCGCTCGCGGTGCTGCTAGGCAACATGGGCGTGGGCCAGGCACAGACTGCTGCATCCCTGATCGAGGTGCAGGGCGGCGGGACCCAGATCGGCTTCGACGGCGAGAGGGCGCTGGGTATCGTGACCGGCGCATCGGCTGGGGCCGGCTATGACAGCTGGGTGGTGGCAAGGTCCGGCAGAACTCGATTCCAGCAGCAGTTCGCCGGCTCATCCAATGAAACCTCGAAGGCAGGTGCATCGTCGACAACCGTCAGTGTCGCACTGCAGGTTAAAACGGTTCCATCGCTGATCCTCCGCGTTCCACCGCATTCCGTTCGCGCGTCAAAAGCGCCTTCCTTCCACGCAGCCGCATCACGATCACGAGGCACATCATGAATACCCAGCCTAACGCAATTCCATCCATCACCCGGACTAACTCGTCTCGATCCGCCGGCATCCAGAGGATTCTCATCATCCTGGGTATTGTCGTGGTCGGGCTGCTCTTGTTCAACGATGCCGGCATCAGAACGGCCCAGGCCAGCCAGGTGCCGGTCAACAACATCGAATACACGTCCCAGAGAGCCTTGGCGTCAGACCCGCACACCACTGACACCACCCCTGGCGGCGATATGAAGCCTGCCCTCCAGGGCACCCCAACGAGACCGGCCAACATGACCGCAACGCCCGGAGGTTCGGGCGAAATGACGTTGAGTTGGGATGACCCAAACGACACCGCCATCACAAAGTACCAGTACCGGCACCGTATCTGGCTGGGAGGGCACCCCTGGAACCCGGACTGGACAGACATTTCCGGCAGTGGAGCGACGACGACCTCGCACACGCTATCGGGTCTGACCAACGGCGACTGGAACGTCTTCGAGATACGCTCGCTGCGTGGCGAGCACGCCAGTCCAGCGGTACAGAAGATCGCTATTCCGAGAGGTCCATTGACGACAGCTACGAACCTCACGGCAACCACCAGTTCAAGCCGGTTCGTCTTGCTGGTCTGGGACAATGCTGACGACCGCACCTTGACGAGTTACCAATACCGTTACCTCAACAGCTCCGACACCGATTGGAACCCCGACTGGACGCACATGAGAAACAGCGCGTCGGGTACCACGCGTTACGGCTTCAGCAACTTGACCAACGGTATCGAATACACCTTCGAGATCCGCACGGTGCGCGGAGACGACGTCGGTCCGGCAACGAGCATCAACGCGATTCCGCGTGGTCATTTGGCGAGCCCCGCCAACATGACCGCGACGCCCGGGGACCCAGGCGAGGTGAAGTTGGGCTGGGACGACCCAAACGACATCACGATCACGAAGTACCAGTACCGGCACCGACTCAATACCACCAACACCTGGAACCCGGACTGGTCGGATATATCCAACAGTGGAGCGACCACCACGGCCCACACGTTGACGGGGCTGACCAACGGCGCCAACTACGTCTTCGAGGTACGCGCAGTGCGCGACAACAGATTCAGTCCGACATCAAGGGACTCCGCTATTCCACAAGGCCCATTGGCGGCACCATCTAACCTCACCGTCGACAACGAGGGAAACAGGTCCGTCTTGCTGGAGTGGGACAGAAGCAGCGATCTTTCCCTGACAAGCTACCAGTACCGTTACCTCAACAGCTCCGACACCGATTGGAACCCCGACTGGACGCACATGAGAAACAGCGCGTGGAATACCACGCGTTACGGCTTTAACAACTTGACCAACGGCATCGAGTACACCTTCGAGATCCGCACGGTGCGCGGAGACACCGTCGGTCCAGCAACGAGCATCAACGCGATTCCACGTGGTTCAATAGCGAGGCCAGCCAACATGACCGCGACGCCTACAGGCGGCGGCGAGATCTTGTTGAGTTGGGACAACCCGAACGACATCACGATCACGAAGTACCAGTACCGGCAATGGAAACGGGTGGAAAGCAACTGGAACCCGGACTGGACGGACATCCCCAACAGTGGAGCCACCACCACCACCCACACGTTGACGGGGCTGACCGAAAGCGCCGACTACCGCTTCGAGGTGCGCGCAGTGCGCGGCGAGCGCTTCGGTCCGCAAGGAAGGGCAGAGACTATTCCGCTGGCTTCGCTGGCGGCGCCATCCAACTTCAGCGCCACTGCGGGCAGCAGGCAAGCTGCGCTGACTTGGAATAATCCGAGCAACAGCTCCATCGCGGGGTATCAGTTCCGCTACCAAGTCAGTTCGACCAACAATTGGAACCCCGACTGGACGGACATCCCCAGCAGTGGGGCGACGACGACATCGTACACCGTGGCTGGTTTGACGAACGGCGTTCAATACGTCTTTGAGATACGCGCCACGCGAGGCGGCGTTGGCAGCCCATCGTCCAGCAGCACGGCAACGCCCACCGGTCCACTTACAGCGCCGACCAACATGATCGCGGCACCTGTCGGCGGCGGCCAGATCAAGCTAAGCTGGGACGATGCACGCGACAGCACCATCACGAAATTCCAGTACCGCTACCGGGTCAACTCCGCCAGCACCTGGAACCCCGACTGGACGGACATCCCCAATAGTGGAGCCACCACCACCGCCTCCCACACGATAACAGGCCTGACGGCCGGCACAGACTACCGCTTTGAAGTACGAGCGGTACGAAATAGCACGAACGGCCCAGCGTCGAACAAGACAGGGACTCCACGGGCCGCGTTGGCAGCACCTTCCAATCTCAACGTCGCTGCAAGCAGCAGGCAGGTTGCCCTGACCTGGGACAATCCGAACAACGACTCCATAGAGGGGTATCAGTTCCGATACCGGAACAATTCCCTCCCCATCATCTGGGAAATAATCTGGACGTCCATCCCCAGCAGCGGAGCCACGACAACCACGCTTACCGTGGGTGATCTGACGAACGGCGTCCAATATCTCTTTGAGGTGCGCGCCACTCGGGGAGGCCTTGGCGGCCCGGCATCCAACGGCATGGCGACCCCCACCGGCTCACTTACGGCACCGGCTAACCTCACCGCTACGCCTGACGGCATAGGAGCGGTCAAGCTGAGCTGGGACGAACTCGGAGACATCACAATCACAAAGTATCAACACCGATACCGGGTCAACTCCGCCAGCGGCTGGAATCCGGATTGGACTGATGTCCCAAACAGCAGCGCGACGACCACCTCCCATACGCTAACTGGCCTGACAACCGGCACGACCTACCGCATTGAAGTACGCGCAGTGCGCGGAACCACCAACGGTCCGGCAGCTAACGTCACTACGGCGGCCCGGAATCTCCTGGAAAGGCCATCGAACCTCAAAGGGGTTTCCGGCGATCGGAGAGTCACCCTGACCTGGGACAGATCACCCGATGATTCGGTAACCGGTTACGAGTATCAATACAAGCAAACCGGAGCCGTAGCGTGGCACCAGAACTGGACCACCATACCGGGCAGCCGCCAGATAACCACTTCATACGTGATCCGCGGCTTGGTCAACGAAACAGATTACACGTTCGAGTTGCGGGCGCTCCGCGGCAGCCTACAAGGTCCAGCCGCAACCACCAACGCCACGCCCCTGGGTCCGCCTACGGCACCGGGCCAACCGCCCCGCCTGAACGTCGAACAAGGAGACGAGGGCCTCGCCCTATACTGGCACCGACCGCCTGGCGAGGACGAACGGGCACCCATAACCTCGTATAGCGTCCGCTACCGGCGCCTGAACACGTCGTCGTGGTCCTATGTATCTCGCAACGACGAACTTTCCCAACGGGAGACGATCTCAGGACTCACCAACCGCCAAGCTTACGAGATCCAGGTCGCGGCCGTCAACCGGATTGGTACAAGCCCATGGATTTCCGGCCAAGGAACACCGCAGCCCCCATGGACTCCGCCGCCTGGACCGGAAGGAGCCGAGCCCTTCGACGTGGGACAGCTCAACGTGTGGTGGAACGGCCGCGACGCTAACGGAAATCAGTGGGGCAATTATATGGAGCGGGAGGTCTGCACCGGCGCACAACCTTTCACCGTCATATGGGCCGGGCCCGATGACGACCGACGAGCGGACGAGTGGGCCGCGCACATCAACACAAGCGGAGGCGCGGGTGCCGTCCTCTACAGCTTCAGTGCGTCTCCAGACGATCCCGACTATTTTGAAATGAAAGGCACGGCGACAGTGGAGGGTTCGTCTGTTTTCTCGATAAGTGTGCGAGGTCGGTTCGGCTCCGCTTGGGGTAAATGGTCGCCCATATCCTCTCTGTATTGCAGTGAAACATCGAATTGAGATAGACGAGCAGGACCGGAAGCAGACAATGGCCTGTGATCAGCGGGGATACCCCCGCTCGCGACGCAGAGACAACGTCGCCACGCCCTATTTACGGGCGCGGCGACGTTCCATCTCGTCGACCTGCTCATGCCCGGGAAGGCAACCGTTGTCGGGACCGATTTGTCGTTGAATCGACACGGGTTTCCCCATGCCCAGGAGCTGGACGTATCGCGGAACACGGTGCGCAGGTACCTGAAATCGCCGGAGGCTATGCGTCCCAAGCCAAGGCGACGGCGTGTGTCCGAGCTGGATCCCTACGCTGAGTACATCGACCAGACGGATGTCGGAGGGGTTGGAAAACTGCGTAGTGCTGCACCGGGAATTGGCCGCACAGGGTTATGACGGGGGATATTCTATACTGAGGGCCTTACGTGTCGCCGCGGCGACGGCAGCGGCAGCCGGAGGCCACGATGCGGTTTGAGACGGCGCCGGGAGAGCAGGCTCAGGTGGACTGGGGCAGTTTGACGTACCTCGGCGCGGGCGGAGGGGACTGGTCAGCGTCAGACACAGCTTCAAGAGGTTGCCCGGCAGCCAAGAATACTATCAGATGGACGGCAGGGTGACGATGGATGGGCGAACCTACATGTCAATCCCCGTACGCGGCCGGAACGGCGATAAATGGGGCGAGTGGTCGCCGACTTCGTCCCTCATCTGCCTGGAAGAATAGAAGATGTAGCCATCGACGTCGTGGACGATGACGAAGTGGCAACGCTCAACTGGGGAGTATGCGAGCAGCCATGGGAGGAGGGCGACCAGCTAATGATTCGAATCAGCGAGAGTGGAGCGGCCCTGACCGGCGCGACCAACGATGCCGAATGTGCTGCAACGGTAGCTGCTCCATAGATCGCTAACTTCCTCAACCTGTCAATAGTCTTGCGCGCTGTTTCCGAGACATCTTCGTGATTCTCGGGACAGCGCGCAGTGCTCTCTTGTGGAACTATGCAGGCCATCCGGCGACATCCGAAAACCGAATGCAAGAAAACACCTACATTTCTTGCATATCAGAATGAGCGACCGGCATTCCCGCCCTGCCTTCCGAGTCCGACAACGCCTCCTCCTGTTCCCGCTACCTCTCGCCCTTCGGCGCCCGGCTCCCTGGACGTCGGGCCCACTGCTGCGGCTGGCGTGGGCCATGGCTTCTATGGCGCCGGCTGAGAGTCGATACTCACTGCGACGTCGTCCACCAGGCCGTTCCGCACAGCCCAGATCACGAGTTCCTGCTTCGTCCCGATGCCCAGCTTGTCCTGTATGCGGTAGAGAGTGTTGCGAACGGTCACAGTGCTGTTGCCTCTCGCCTCGGCGATCGCGGCATACGTCTTGCCGCAGGAAAAAAGCTTTAGGGTCTCTCGCTCCACAGCCGTCAGTTTGCCCGAAAGCTGACGGGTATCGATCCTCCGTTGGTTTCGGAGCATAGTGAAGACCGCCCTCACTGACTTGTCGGGTATTCGGAGCCGACCCTCGGCCACATCCAGAACGGCTTCCACCAACTCCTCTGGTCGCGAGTATTTCTGAAGGTAGCCCGTCGCGCCGGCGGCTATCGCCTCTATGACCGCATCCTCTTCAGTCGAAGCCGTCAGCATCACGACCCGCGTGTCGGGCAGAAGCTCCATGATCTCCCGGCAGGCATCGATGCCGTCCTTGTTCGGCATGATCACGTCCATCACGATGACTTCAGGCGCCAGTTCCCCGACGATTCTCACAGCCTCCTCCCCATCTCCGGCCAGTCCCACCACGTCGAAGCGGCCCGATCCCTCCAGAACATCCCGAAGGCCGTTCCTCACGATCGGATGGTCATCCACCACCATCGCTCTTATCAGACCTGACGACGACATCTCAACCTCCTCTTTCGTCCATGTCATAAGGGATCACGCAGGTAATGGTCGCTCCGCCACTTCCTTCGACGCTCTCCACGATGAGTTCCCCTCCCATCTGCTCAGCGTACGCCCTCATCCCGCTGAAGCCCCGGCCTCGTTCAGAATAGCCTTCGGGAAGTCCCACTCCGTCGTCGGATACGGACAGCCTTATCCGGTCGGCCTCGAAACTCAGTCTGACCTCGACTCTACCGGGCCGGGCGTGCAGGAACGCATTGGTCAGGGCATTGTGGGCGATGGAGAAGAGGCCGGTTCGGGTCTCTGTGGCAAGAGGGGGTTCGGTCCCCGACTGCGACATCTCGGTCGGGACGGCTGTGATCCTTTCGAATGTTGCGCAGTGCGACCACAGGACTCGTCCGAGCTCCCTGCCCTCGAGGATGTGGCCCGCGTCGATCGGGCCCCTCATCTCCCACATAGCCGACCTAGACAGCGCGGACGTCGCATCCAGAGCGGCCACCAACTCCTCGTTCGACTCACCGGCAATCTCCTTGGCCCTGTGAATCCCCAGGCCGATCATGTAGGCGGTCTGAGCGGTCGTGTCGTGAAGCGTCTGGGAGAGCGCGATGCGTTCCTGCCGTGCCTGCCGCTCCCTTGACACCGCAGTCTGCCACCGGATGCGCTCGAATCGGATGATGAGGCTGAGGCCCAATACAAGGGCGTACATCGCCGCCAACCTGGCAACCAGCGCCTTTTCGTGGCCCGCTCCAAGATCGAAACCGGAGTCCACGGTAAAGCATACGAGGGCATAGGCGACGGCGGTCAATGTCGTCCAGGCCAGCCCGAGCCAAAAGGACGTAAAGACCACGGCAAACAGCGCCAGGGACGGGTAGTAGGCCACGAAGATGAAGCTGTCGAACCCGATGTGGATCATTATTTGGGCCGTGATCAGCGATACGTCCGTGGCGCAGAGCAATAGCAGCCACCGCCAGGTGACGGGCCTGTTGGTCAGGAGTCGAAAGTGGACAAGGCCGTTGACCATAAGCAGCAGGATCGAAGTAGCCAAGTACTCGATGTCATCCGGATACCAGAACTTCGGACGGTAGGCCAACAGAAAGGTGCTGACAAGCCAGATGAACCAGCGACCCCAGACGGAAACCCATGTGGCATACAGGACTGCGCCCGGGTCGCTCAGGCTGCCCGTCGCCAACCACCTCTGCACGGCTCCTCTGCCAGCCTTCAGCAATTCGGGGCTCCCAGTCGAAAGTTACGTGCTTGCGCGCGCTCAGACATCACAGATCGAATTCCTCGCATACGGCCGAGCAATCTACGGGTGTTTTCCTTCGTAATATACATCAAGGGGCCACTGGCTGCGAGGACACAATATACCAATCTGAACAGGTGTAAAACTGTTCTTCCAGCAAGCAATTGGCAAAGGCAAAGGTTTCCCTTTTCATCTATCTCGACATCGATGGCGCATGGCAGAATCAGGGAAGGCAACCAGATGAAGATACATAACTCAGCTGTCAGGATAGTCATTGAGAGGGGATGACGGGTGACGTAAATGTCGGACAACGGAAAACAGGAGGCAATGCTTGAGGATAGTAAGATATGTTTTCGGAGGTTACTTCGTGCTATTGGGCATCTGGACTCACTTCGAAGCATGGAGTATTCCATATCTTGAATCTAGGGAGCGCGGAGAGAAGTTGAGCAGACTACTACTTTTGGGGGCAATGATTGCCCTATTCTTAGGCATGACCTTCGGGACCCCGCCGCCAGCGTTCGCGCAGAGCACTACCCTGGTCAGCAACTTAGATCGGCTATCAACTCTTAAACCAGCGGCTGGAATCTATGCCCAGGGTTTTAGAACCGGGGCACATACTGCCGGCTACACCATCAGGAATGTGCGGGTGCGTTTGGCCGCA
This sequence comes from Dehalococcoidia bacterium, assembly GCA_965225795.1. Classification (GTDB taxonomy): domain Bacteria; phylum Chloroflexota; class Dehalococcoidia; order Lucifugimonadales; family JADFKI01; genus Bin90. The sequence continues at coordinate 798,670 of OZ245324.1, forward strand.
GGATCAGTGACCAGTTCAACGAAGACGAGCGTCTTGATCAGGCAAGAAAGAAATGGCGAGCCGGGCGCACTGGTCATGGCGCTCACAACCCAGACACCCTTGGTGGATGGCGTCAACACGTTCGCGGCGCCAGCCAACACGACCCTCAATCCACAGACGAGCTACTTCATTACTGTGAACGAGGCAACACCTCCACCAACGGGCGCGCCCGGTGTGCCTTTTGCTCCTGGTCCGCGGGCAGTCTATGAATTGACCGGCAGTAGAGAACAATCAGGAGCGGATGGCTGGAGCATTGACGACAAACGTTTATATAAAAATCACCTAAGCCAAGAATGGGGCACTTCGGACCGTATATTTCTTTTCATCAGCGTTAATGGCGACGTCCACACCCCCAACACCGAACAGCAGGTGGAAATTGTTCCGCCGACCGTCGACGGCACGCCCAGCGTGAGCGGAGCGGGGACCGACGCGCAGTGGAGCGTGGGCGAGACCGTCGGGGTGACGGTGGCCTTCAGCGAGGCGGTGGACGTGGGCACGAACGGCGGCACGCCGTCCGTCGGCGTCGAGCTCGGAGGCAGCAGCACGGCGGCGCGCAGCGCTGCCTATGCCAGTGGCAGCGGGACGGCGGAACTCGTCTTCGGCTACACGCTGGTCCAGGGCGACGGTTCCCACAGCCTGATGGCGGTGACGCCGAATAGCCTGGCGCTCAATGGCGGAACCATCCGCAGCGCGGAGAGTCAGACGAATGCGCAGCTTGCGCACAACGGCACGGTGGTGCAGCTGGGCGGCAGCACGCGCAGCACGGCGCCGGAGGTAAGCTTCCAGGACGTGCCGGAGAGCCATGACGGGGCGACGGCGTTCACCGTAGGTGTCCAGTTCAGCGGCCAGCCCGACGGGCTCTCGGCCACACGGGACGCGGCCTCGGTGCTGGAGGTGACGGGGGGGAGCGTGACCGGCGCGCGGGTGGCGTCCAAGAGCGCGGATCCGGCCTGGGAGGTGACGGTCGTACCCGACGGCCTGGGCGAGGTGACCATCGAAGTTCCGGTGCGGGCCTGCACCGAGGCCAACGCGGTGTGCATCGGCGGCCGGTCGCTTTCGCGGGCGGTTGAGACGGCGGTGCCGGGAACGCCGATGACCGCGCGTTTCACCCAGACGCCGTCGGCGCATGACGGCTCGAACAGCTTCGAGCTCCACATGGAGTTCAGCCACGAACCGGAGAACTTCAGCTACCGCACGGTGCAGGGCGCGCTGTTCGACATCGAGGGCGGGCGCATTGAGCGGGTTTGGCGTCGCGAGCGGGGCAAGGACCGCCAGTGGGGCATTGTCGTGGCCCCGGACGGCGGCGGCGCGGTGACGCTGCGCGCGCGCGCGACCACCGACTGCGCGGCGCAGAACGCCGTGTGCGACGCCGAGGGGGGGAAGTTCGCGGGGGACTTGAGCCTCACGGTGCCGGGTCTGGCGTCGTCATCGCTCCCCGTGGTATCGATTGTGGCGTCGGCGACACCGGTGACGGAAGGCACGGCGGCGGCGTTCACGCTCTCGCGCACGGGGGCGACGGATGCCGCGCTTACGGTGACGGTGTCGGTCTCGGAGAGCGAGGCGTCGGTGAGCGGGACGCCGCCCACGTCGGTGACGTTCGCCGCGGCCTCGGCCAGCGCGACGCTGAGCGTGGCGACGGAGGACGACGAGGTAGCGGAGGATGCGAGCACGGTGACGGCGACGGTTTCGTCGGGCTCGGGCTACACGGTGAGTGGAACCTCGGGGTCTGCGGATGTCGTGGTGGAGGACGACGACGCGACGCCGGTGGTGACGACGGCCTCGCCGGTCGTGGTGGCGGAGAACGCGACGTCGGTGGCGACGCTTTCGGCGACGGACGCGGACACGGACGCGGCGGATCTCTCCTGGTCGATTCCGGCGGGCGCGGCCGGGGGCGCGGATGCGGCACAGTTCGCGCTGACGGCCGACGGCGTACTGTCGTTCAGGGCGGCGAAGGACTACGAGGCGCCGGACGATGCGGACACCGACGGGGAGTATGAGGTCACGGTACGGGTGACGGACGGGGCCAACCCGGTGGATGCGGCGCTGGTGGTGCGGCTCTCCGACGTGGACGACGTGGCGCCGGTGCTGTCGAGCGCGTCGGTGGACGGGGCTGTACTGACGCTGACCTTCGGCGAGGCGCTGGACGCGGATTCGGTTGCGCCTGAGTCGTCGTTCGCGGTGACGGTGGGAAGGTCGACACGTGCTGTCGATGCGGTGGCGGTGCCGGGGAGCGCGGTGACGCTGACGCTGTCGGCGGCGGTGGAGACGGGGGACACGGTGACAGTGGACTACACCGTGCCCACGGGCGAGTCGGCGAACAAGCTGCAGGACGCGTCGGGCAACACCGCGGAGTCCTTCAGCGGACAGGCGGTCACGAACAACACATCCTCGTCGGCGACCCCGAGAACCGTCCCGCCGCCGGCGCCCGGCGCCCCGAACAGCCTGAAGGTTGCCCGGCACGAAAGCGGCAAGCTCCTGGCGTCTTGGGACGCCCCCGATTCCGGCGCGACTCCCACCGACTACACCCTCCAGTGGAAGGAGTCGGCGGACGACTGGGATGACGCGGACGACGTCTCCGAGGCCAGGGTGAAAGGGACCTCCCACGTCATCACCGGGTTGACCGGCGGGGTGCAGTACGCTGTCCGGGTCATCGCATACAAGGGCGACGCTGACGGCGATCCCTCGGGGGAGGTCACCGCCACGCCACAGGAGACGGTTGCGCCCTCGCCGTCGTCGGCCTCGGTGGACGGAGCCACGCTGACCATCACCTTCGACGAACCCCTGGACGCCGGCGAGGCACCGGATAAGTCCTCTTTCGCGGTGACGGTGGCGGGCAACAGCCGGAGCGTGGACGCTGTGTCGGTATCGGGCAGCTTGGTGACCCTCACCCTGGTGACGGCGGCGTTCGCGGGCGAAGCGGTGACGGTGGACTACACGGCGCCATCGGGCGAGTCGGCGGTCGGGCTGCAGGACCTTGCCGGTAATGCCGCCGCCTCCTTCAGCGGACAGAACACGACCAACGATACCCAGGCCGCGGACCAGCTCACCGCCAGCGTCTCTATCGTGCCCGAATCCCACGACGGGAGCACGGTGTTCACCTTCGAACTCCGCTTCAGCGAGACGCCGAGGAAGCGCTTTAGCTACAAGATTATGCGAGACTTGGCCTTCACCGTTACGGGTGGCGAGGTGACCGGGGCTCGGCGGCTGGCTCCGCGGAGCGACGTCGGCTGGGAGATCACCGTTACACCATCCGGCAACGGACCGGTAACCATCGTGCTCCCGGTCACCACGGACTGCACGGCGGAGGAGGCGATCTGCACCGAGGACCGCAGGCCGCTCTCCAACAGCCTGGAGATTACGGTCCCAGGACCGGAGGGGTAGGCCCTTGCCGGAATACACAAGGGGGCGAGCCGTCGCATGGTGCCGGATGGTCTCCACCACTGGGAAATGGAGTGTATTGAAGGAATGGTAAGGCAGGGGCGCCACGGGAAGCCGAGCCTCTCACCGTCTGAAGCGGGCCCGAGAGGGATGCTTGCGCTCGCATAGAAGGCAGTCACCGGCTGTGCACTGGGAGGGTATACGCCTTGCCACAACAGCACACTCGCTACAACAGAAGAGCCTACGTCTTCCCCGAAGACGCCCTAATTCGCTATACCGTGCCTATCCGGACGACAGTGTTTTGGCCGGACTGGTCAGCGAAAAAGTGGCCCTTGACGCCTCGGTTTTGTCTACCGTACACGTCGGACCACCGAGCCAGACTCCTTATATTTGGACATCCCACCGGAAAGTTCGCAGTACAGTACACTCTGGCCCGCCTAAGTGGACTCGAACCACTTAACGCTGACCACGAAGCAAATAACTGCAAGGAAATACCATGTTTCCTTGCATCGCATTTCTTACGACATTCTGCCAACGTGGTAAGATGTATTCAGCAGTTGGGAGGGTTGCCTTTACGCACCCGTCAAGACATGGTTCTTGCCTAGCTGCATTTTCTTTACCCGGCTAACGCTGGACGATAGAGAAAGGGGCTATTCGCCGCGTAAATGTCGAAGTTCGGCCTCAAGTTCTACCACGCGCGCCTTGGAGTGACAGCGCGAGTCGTCTCCCCAGGGTGAGAGCGAAGGTAGTTCTTCGTCACAGCATCGAAGAATCTAAACTCCCCATCTTCCCAGCACACGTACAGCCCCAATGCCTCGCTGTATCCGTGAAGGCGACCATCACCCAGAATCTCTACCGCTAAATCCATCCAGATCGTCAGCTCACGCCACGCTGTCAACACGCGGGTTTGTCAAAACCAATGCAACTGCGATGATATATGTAGGTCATCTGGCATCGGGTTTGACTCGCAATGCAACTGGCTCAGATGCCTTGAATTTGATCTGTCGACCCGGTCCCGGCATAGCCACATGTAGTCTACGGCTGAGGCGAGCAGTGACCTGATAGCAGCGGACATCTCCCTCAGCCTGCGTCTCGCCTCGGCGTGCAGCGCCTTCGGCAACTTGGCCTGCACGTTCAGCGTCCGGTGGTTCCAGCAGCGCTGGTGAGCTGTCGTGGGGACCACCGCATCAAGCGCCGACCAAAGCCCAGAAGCGCCATCACCAACAGCAAGCGGCGGCGCCTTCATCCCACGATCTCTCAAGCCCCTCAGCACGCCAGCCCAACTCCCCGTGCTCTCGTGGCAACCGAGCTCCAACCCCTGTACTTGCTACGCGGCCTTGACCGCGTAGCAGAATTGCTGCTAGACTCGGGCATAGTCAAGTGGGTAGTGGTTGATGTTGGAGGCTGGCGAGGCCTCCGCGCCCAAGGACTTTAACGTGCTCCATGCAAATACGCTCTAGCAGCCCCCGACCGGGGCATTGTCACCAAATCGCAGTGCATTATCGTGGCCGCAAGCGATATAACTATCCCTGCGAGCCTTAGCTGCCCCGTCCCATCACTGGGGTTTTCCACCCTCTCCCCTAGGTCCTCTAGTCTGAGCCTCACCGCCGGGTCAACCTGCGTCTTCACTAAATACCAGTTGTTTTTATGATGCTTTGGCTTGTTGGCGATCTCGCGGCCAAGCGACGTACAGCCAATTCAGAATTATCCTACACGCCCAGGGGAATCGTGACGCCAGAAGTGTTGTGCATCTGTCCCGTGGAAGACCCCGAATCACCAACGGCAACCGACTCGTTGAACATATCGGGGGAGCAAAACATGGTCAGCAGATTTTCTGAACAGGAAACCGAGGCATATTACGACTCACAAGACGGCACATACCAGTTGGTCTGGGACGAAGATGGAAGCGTCCACTGGGGCCTTTTCGACGAAAGCGGCGACATGGACTTCCTCGAAGCGTGCGACAGGCTGAACCGGACGATGGCCGAAAAGGCCAGCATTGGCCAGGACTCATCGGCCCTGGACCTGGGCTGCGGCAACGGAACCACCGCCATCTGGCTGGCTAACGAGAGCGGCGGAAGGGTGACGGGCATTGACCTCAGCGGAGTCCGCGTCGCAAACGCACTGGAGAAACGGGCTGAGCTATGCCCCGAACTCAGGGACAAGGTAGCCTTCGAGAAGGCCTCTGCCACTGACCTTCCCTTCCCGGACGGCTCATTCACTCACGTATGGAGCCAAGCCGTGATATACCATGTGCCGGATAAGCGCAAGATCCTGAGCGAGGTCCACCGGGTTCTGGCGGACGGCGGGATTTTCGTGTTCGACGACTTATTCAGGCCTAGGCGGGACATCACACACAAAGCCCAGACCTACGTCTACGACAGACTGCTGTTCGACACCGAGTTCACTTTCGAATCGTACAAGCAGGCCCTGAAGGACCAGGGCTTCGACGTGTTAGAGGCCTTGAACGTGTCCCAACACCTGAAACAGAGCTATCTTTGCTTGTCCGAGCGCACGCCGAAGGATGAAACTTTGGATTACGCCGAACACTACGAGTGGCTGACCACCGCCTACATCGAGACTGCCGCCGCCGTCGACAGAGACGAAGTGGGCTGGGGTCTCTTCATCTGCAGGAGGTAACATGCCAGACAGTCATAACAGGGTCCAATGGGTGTACTCCTCATCCACCAACCAGGAGTTGGAGGAGCGCTACGACCAGTGGGCAACGCAGTACGATAAAGACTTGGCTGAGGAGTTTGCCTGGAACGCTCCGCAAACGGCGACCGACCTGTTCGCCACGCATGTCCCCGCCGGGACGAAGATACTTGATGCGGGAGCGGGGACTGGACTGGTGGGCGAATGTCTGGCGCAGCTAGGGTACCGGGATCTCCACGCCATCGACCTCTCCCTGGGCATGTTGGAGGAAGCCCGTCGGAAGGACCTCTACAAAGACCTGCGCCAGATGACGCTCGGGGAGGAGTTGGGCTATGACACCGGCTCGTTCGATGCCGTAATCAGCGTGGGAGTGTTCACCACAGGCCATGCCCCGGCCCACGCTTTCGACGAGCTGGTTCGCATCACCAAGCCCGGTGGGTTCATAGTGTTCAGCCTGCGAGTGGACCTGTATGAAGAGGGCGGGTTCAAGGAGTATCAGGCGGGCTTGGAACAAGCCGGCAAGTGGAGGCTTGCCGAACTATCCGAACCCTTCTACCCCCTGCCCAAGGGGGAGCCCGACGTAGTTCACCGAATCTGGGCCTACCTGGTCACCGCGTGACGGCGTTCCTCGCCGATTCGGGAGACCGCGCCGGGGCCTCAAGCCGGCTGACCGCCCCCTGTGCCGTCGTGGACGCGACTTCAGGTCTTTCAGCAGGTGTGCCGACTGTCTGGAACGGATTCTGAGAGAACAGCGACACCCCGCTGGCATGTTTTCCCGCCGCCCTTGTATATTGGTAATTGTTTCCAATAGTGACTTCACAGACGTGGATGTCAAGGGCGGCGACATCGACCTGTTGAAAAAGTGGAGGATCAGTCAGTCTCGATCCAGAACCGCAACCTCTTGGAACGATGGCACACTTGATTTGTGCAAGCTGTTCGTCTCCGCCGGCATGCAGCGACCAATGCCGTTACTGACACATCATCGCCCCAGCACTATCCGGACAACATTGCAACCGGTTCCGGCGCGCTAGCCGGCTCCGGGGGGCCTGCGAAGTTGTCAAGACGACGAACCGCTTTCTTCAGATTGTGCGCCAACGATGATATGTACCCTTCACAGTCCACTTTCCACAGCCCCCGCAACCTGCTCCTTGCCCAGCTCAATCGATCCTGCGACGCGAACACCCCCTCAGCTATCGTTTTCCTCCTGAGCATCTCCGTCTCGTACGCTTCCCCCTCATTACGCTTCTTCGCCTCAAGATGCAGGGGGTGAAATATGCTCAACGCCACATACCGGCGCATCTGTCCGGGCGGCAGACATTCGGCCTTTATTGGACACCTCTGGCAGTCATGTTGGCGCGCGACATATTGATAGGCTCTATCTCTCTTCATGAACGCGCTCCTGCGCAGCACCGTGCCCTGCGGGCATACGAGGTGATCCCCACGATAGTCGAAGCCCCCTTGGCTACCATGTTCCTCGTCTGGTTCGGATGGAAGGGAATGTAGGCAGTTATGCCCATATCGTCCAGGCGCTTTCTCAGGATCCCCGCAGTGTACGCAGTGTCAGCCGCGAAGGTTTCTGGCTTGACCGGCAACTGCCTCAGCATCCCATCCACTGCCTTCCATTCACCTTCGCTGGCGTGCGTCGCCCTGCGCGCCACGATGAAACCACTATGGTCTACTATCACGTTCTCCTGGTAGTGCAGGTCCGGACGCCTGCCGCGACTGGTCGTGCGCCAACGTGCATCCGTGTCTACCGGACTCAATGGCAACCGTCCTTTAGGATCCTGGTAGTAACTGACGCTCTCCTGCTCTTCGCCGTCTTCGTCTACTTGTCGCTCCCGCAGCACGAACAGCCCATTCTCCTCCACTGCCTCGTCTCTGAACTCCTCAACGCTCATACCACTCGACAACAAGTTGCGGCCGCTGACGTTGGCCCTCACCAGGCTTGAGTCGGCGTACATCTGCCGCGACAGCAGTCCCAGTCGCAGCAGCACCTCGTTGAACCGCTGGAATATCTGCCCAAATCCCTCGTTGCCCACCCGTTCAATGAAGTAGCTGAGGGTCGAGTGATTGAACACCTCGTCGTCTACCGTCAGAAAGCAGAACCAGCGAAAGGCCAGATTCTCCGATATTGCAGCACATAGTCGCCGGAACGAGCTGACGTTGTACAGCGATGAGATCAGCAGCGCCCTTACGAGCACTTCAGGGTGAATGGCCGGTCTGCCGTTGTCGCGGCAATAGTAGTCTTCAAGTGGCTCGACGAGCTTCTGGAAGTCGAACTGCTCGTCTATCTGGATCAGAAAATGCTTGGGATCAATGAAGTCACGCATCCTCTTGGTGGTGAACTGGAACAGCGTAGAGTCTCTGCTGTGACGGTCTAATGGATCGAGCATCTCATCGCTCCTATCGCCGGATGTTCGTGCCATTCTACGCCCCCAACATGTCACCCTTCAACCTAGGCTTTTTCAACAGGTCGATGTCGCCGTCCTTGACATATGATGCTGTGGCGACTTGAGTATCCAGTCCTCCTCGTTGCCAGATACGAATGAAAGCGAGTACAGGGGCATAGTTAAAGATTCCAGGTTTCGCCACGAACTAACTACTGGTGGCCGACATCGATGGATAGGATGGAGAAGATTTCATAACTTCGCATTTCGCGGAGACTGTCAGAAAATCAGTCTTCCCGCTCGCAGAAGACGCGCTTGTCCGGGTACACCGCCTCAATCAGCGCTCTGTGAACATGGTCGTTGACGCAGTCATTGTCGGGATAGACCACGTGGCTCGCGTGGGAAGTTTCCAGCAGATAGCCGTTGCTCAGAGTATCTGTGACGAGTTCTTCGGATTCTCCGAAAGACGTGGTCGGATCGGTGTGGTTGCCTACTACCAGTATCGGCACGCCGCTTCCATCCAGTGGTCCATTGAGTGGCGCCGGCGCGAACTGGTCGTAGAAAGAGCAGGCGCTGGGAGCCGAAGGGTATATCGCATCAATCAGGGGAAGCCTTTCTGCGATGGCTTCGTCGATGAGATCCGAGTCTTCGAAACGAGTGGCGCGGTCAATGTCCGGGTACAACACCAGGCCGTCCAGGCAATTGACATGCGCGGTGAAATTCGGAGCGGTGAGGTCGTCGCCCAGTTGGATAGCGGCAAATTCAAGCAGGATGGCCGGGTCGTCGTTCTCGTTCAGTTCATACAGACTCTTCCACAGGACAGGCCACAGCTCTTCGCCGTAGAGCGGTGTTAACACGGCGAGAAATCCGGCATCGGGAACGTCCCCCGCCGCACTGTTGACAAGGTGCAGTTTCGCGACTGCGCTCTTGTAGTAGTCAATGGGGTCGCCCTCGTTGTACATCGGGCATTCCGCGCTGTCACATGCCGCCAGCGCCTGTTCCATCAGTTCCTCGAAATCCTCCCATTCCTCGACTGCTTCGTCTATTCGCTCCTGCTGCGTGTCAGCTCTGTCCACTGGGTTGTCCGCGCCGTCAACGACCATCGCCCTTACCGATTCCGGAAACAGCGTGGCGTACCAGACACCCAGCGTTGAGCCGTACGAGTAGCCTAGGTATGAGACCTGCTCCGCTCCTAGGGCCCTCCGTATCTCGTCCATGTCCCTTGCGACATATTCGCTGTGCAGCAGGCCTCCGACAGGTCCCATCGACTCGATGCACATATTGGCAGCTGCTTCTCCTGTGGCTGTCTCCTCCGGGGTGTCGATGTCTCCGTCGATTGAGTTGAGCAGCGCAAGCTGTTCGCCAGGAGCGCCGCAGGCAAATTCAGGCTCTGACGCGCCTACTCCGCGTGGGTCGAACCCAATGATGTCGAATCGCGCCATAAGCTCATCGGCGAATGCGAATTCAGAATCCTGGACAAGCTCCAGGCCGCTGGCGCCCGGCCCGCCAGGATTCACGAACAGGTAGCCTATCCGCTGGTCTTGATGGTCGGCGCGGCGCACATTGACAGCGATCTTGATGCTGCCGGCATCGGGGTTACGATAGTCGGCAGGAACCTCCACGAACCCGCACTCCAGAATGAATTCGCAAAGACTCCACTCTATAACCTCGCCAGCAAATGCGTCCGGAACAGGTGACGGCTGAATGAACTTTCGAGCATTCCTGACTCTGGAGTTCTCCGGTTCTATCTCAACTGCCCTGTTGAAGTCGGCAATCGCCCTGTCGTGGTCTCCTCCTTCGGCATGGCTAACTCCTCGCCTGAGATAAGCGTATGCGGCTGCCTCTTTGAGATCGGCAGCGCTGTTCTCTAGCTCGATCGCCCTTTCGAGGTCGGCGATCGCCCTATCATAGTTCCCACCTTGAAAATGGGCGACTCCTCGCACAAGGTAAGCCTCCCCAATAGCGATTCTGACCTCTGAGTTATCCGGGTCCAGTTCGATGATTTTCTCGATGTCGGATATAGCCCTGTCGAGATCGGCAAAAGCGCTTTCGTTATCGCCTTCCTCATAACGGGTGGCCCCTCTCAGGAAATAAGTGGCGGCGGCGGCGGCTTTGAATTCAGCCTTGTCGGGGTCTAGCTCGATTGCTCTTTCAAAGTCGGCGATTGCCTTATCGTAATTCTTTTCAAGGGCGTAGTCAGCCCCTCGTGCGGCATAAGCGTCTGCGTGCATCGCCTTTGCATCGGTATGACTCGGGTCTAGTTCGACGACCTTTTCAAAGTCGGCAATCGCTTTGTCGAAATCATACTGACTGCCATAAATCAGCCCGCGCAGAAAATAGGCGTCAACATAATTCGGATTCAAGTCAATCGCTTTGCTGAGATTGACTAGGGCATCGTCTGCATCGTCTGCAGTAATCCTGGCTAGGGCGATCTCGTAGTATGAATCGGCAGTCAGTTCAGGGTCGGGCGTGGGTGTGGCGGGAGGAATAGACACCGCAGTCGGTACGGGGGTATGTGCTTCAATCGTCGTAGGAGTACTAGTCGGTCTGGGTGCGGAAGTTGCAGTCGGGTCAACCGTGCTTGTCGCTTGTGGGGTTGCCGTCACAGAAGCATTAGAGTCAATGGCCCTACCGGAATCGGACACGACCGCCGGTTCGGGGCTTGCCGTGTCCCCGCAAGCCGCAAGCGCCATCAGGCCGACAACTAACAGCAGAAGCCATGTAGTTTTCACCGGATTACGCCTTCCTGTTTCAGCCCCGCTAAATCATCGCCGGACAGGTTCAACTCGCCGCCGGAGAAGAGTATAGGGAAGTCCATGATTACGCCGGGCGATCGTTCGTGTATATTGCTGCGCCGTTTCGGGAACAATCTGCCACGGACCCGGAAGTGCTGGTCGCTGATTGCCGCTTGCCAATTGGGTTCCACGCGTTCCTCTTGAATACGCTTCCAGGTGTGGAGAGGCAGCCATTCAGTGAATTGACATAGATTCGCACTAGACCTCTTTTGATTACAGAATGTTATCACGACCGTGCTGTGTTCAATCTCACGAATGTGCCCGGTGGTTGGTGCAAGAAAATACCTACATTTATTGCATCGCGCCCATTTCTTTCACCCGATGAACACACGCCGCGCCCAAAGCGCTTCCCCGACTCTTTGAAGTCTGGCGCAAGTCTCGACACGAACCCTAAATTCAGGAACAGGGAGATGTCTGCTGAAGGCCAAGAAAGTGGCATAATGGCAGGGCAACGAAATCAGAGAGAGATACTTAGATGAGAATTGCCCGCCCAATGGCGTTGATATTCGTAATCGCGCTGGCGCTCGCCCTGCCACGGGGCCATTCTCATGAGGTCTTCGCGCAGGCCGAATGCGTGCAGCCGCTTGATTCAGTCACTGTCGAGGGTACTTGGAACGATGACTGCCTGTCCCGGAACCGTGAGGACGCCTACGCTCGCTACTACACATTCAGCATGCTGCAGCAGGCTGAAGTAACCATCACACTCGAATCCGAGACCGACCCGTACGTCTTCCTGCTAAGCGGCACAGGCGTGGACGCTGACTATCTCGCAGAGAACGACGACATAGACGCCGGCAGCCGCAACTTCAACTCTCGCATTACGATAACCCTTGAGCCCGAAGACTACACCATAGAGGCAACCACCTACGAGCAGCCCGCTATTGGAGACTTCACCCTGACCGTGAGGGGCGTTGGACCGCTCGATGACCGTGCCGCGCTCGTCGCCTTTTACCATGCCACCGGAGGCGACAACTGGGAAGAAAACGAAAACTGGCTCACGGATGCCCCGCTGGGCGACTGGTACGGTATTAACACTGTCCGAGGCGGGCGAGTCGTCGACCTGGATCTTGGACGAAACGATCTGACCGGGCACATTCCGCCGGAACTGGGCGAGCTCAGCGAGCTGGAGTCCCTGGAACTAGGCGGCAATCTGCTGACGGGCACCTTACCCCCGGAACTGGGCGAGCTTAGCAAGCTGGAGTACGTGGAACTAGGCGGCAATCTGCTGACGGGAGCATTACCGCCCGAGTTGGGAAAGCTCACCGAGCTGGAGGACCTGGAACTAGACGGTAATCTGCTGACGGGCACCTTACCGCCCGAGTTGGGAAAGCTCGTCAACATGACCCACTTTTCTATAGAAGGCAATTATCTGACAGGGACAATACCACCGGAGATAGGGAGCCTGGCTTCACTGGAGATTATGGTGCTCATCGACAACAGGTTCTGGGGGGAACTTCCCCATAGCCTGACTGCATTGAGCAGACTGCGCTGGCTTGAATTTGACGACAATTCAGGGCTTTGCGCGCCGGCCGACACCGAGTTTCAGGAATGGCTGAGTTCTGTCGCGCGTGTTCGCGGCGATACGTGCGTTCAGCCTACCGCACCACCGGACGAGCGGGAAATCGCAGCGTTGACCGCAATCTACAACGCCACGGACGGAGACAACTGGTTCGACCGCACCAACTGGTTAAGCGACGAGCCGGTGCAGTTCTGGAGCGGAATCTCCGTCAACGGCGAGGGGCATATTGTAGAGTTGCGTCTCTGGGGGAACAATCTGTCAAGTCAGATACCGACGGAGGTGAGCCATCTCACGAGCCTGAAAAGGCTGTATCTAGGCAGCAATCAGTTCATCGGAACCATACCTGCGGAACTCGGCTTGTTGACTGAATTGGAGCGTCTTTATCTCGGCAGAAATCAACTAACGGGTACCATACCATCAGCACTGGGCAATCTAACCGGTCTGAAGCGACTTTACCTATATGGCAATCAGCTGACCGGTTCGATTCCACCGGAGCTCAGCAATCTGACAGCCCTTGAGTTGCTGTATCTCTATGACAATAATCTGACCGGCTCGCTACCATCGGAACTCGGCGACCTTCATAACCTGGAAGAGCTATTCCTTTCGAGGAACGAGTTGATGGGACCTATTCCACCTGAATTGGGCAATATGAAGGACCTGTTGGTGCTGCGTATCTTCGACAATCGGCTGGACGGGTCCATACCGCCTGAACTGAGCAATCTTGGTAGCCTTGAAGGGTTGAATCTTTCAAGTAACCGGCTGACCGGACAGATACCGCCTGTCCTGGTGAATCTGTCGAATCTGAGTGGTTTGAGTCTCGACGATAACCAGCTTACCGGCGAAATCCCGCATCAATTTGGAGCCTTTCGGAACTTATCGGATCTGAGTCTTGATGACAACCACCTCACGGGCAGTATTCCGCAAAGTCTCGGTAATCTCACGACATTGTGGAGTCTCCGGCTTTCCGGAAATCAGCTCTCCTCGGAAATCCCGAGAGAATTGGGCTTCTTGCACGACTTACACTTGCTGGACCTCAGCGGTAACCAACTCACAGGCACTATACCGACTGAGTTCGGCAAACTGCCTCTATCTGACCTCAATCTGAGCGGCAACAGGTTAGAAGGCACGATACCGACTGAATTCGGGAAGATGCTCTACATGAACCGCCTGGACCTCAGCGACAATCAGCTGACAGGCCCCATACCGGCAGAGCTGCGCAAATTAGGAGTAAACAGCCTGAACGAGCTGCAAATCCTCCTGGGCAACAACCAGATTACAGGGCCCGTGCCCCCTGAACTGGGTAATCTGACTGATCTTGAGATTCTTGAGATCAACGACAACAGGCTGACCGGCCAACTCCCATACGAGTTCACCAATTTGGGAATTCTCGATACGCTGTATTTCAACGGAAATGACGGTCTCTGCGCCCCAGGCGACGCCGCATTCCAGGACTGGCTGAAGAGTATCGCGCAGGTCAGAGGCGATACCTGCGTCTCGGGGTCCGAGGAGGCAGACCGCGCCGCCCTCACAGCCCTCTACAACTCCACTAACGGCGACAACTGGACTGACAACACCAATTGGCTCACAGCCGGACCTCTATCAGAGTGGTACGGCGTAACCACCGATGAATATGATCGGGTTACTCGGTTATCCCTGGAAGGCAACGAGTTAACAGGCACTATCACACCCAAACTAGCCAACTTGGCTAACTTGGAACTATTGGAGATGGAGGGCAATGAGTTAACAGGCGATATACCGTCAGAGTTGGGGAATCTAGTTAACCTTCGATTGCTCTCATTCGACGCCAACAAACTGACAGGCACAATACCCCCTGAACTGGGGAGAATAACCAATTTGGAGAACCTGCACCTCGCAGGTAATGAATTGGCAGGCGCTATTCCATCTGAACTGGGCAATCTGTCCAACCTATTGTCGTTGGCTGTCGCCAGAAATCAATTGACTGGCGCTATTCCTCCTGACTTCGGCGACCTTGGAAATCTGAAGTCGCTCTGGCTTGACAACAATCAACTAAGCGGCACAATACCGTCCGATCTCGGCAACCTCGCTAATCTAGAGTTACTCCGGCTTCACAACAACCAACTCACCGACTCCATACCACCCGAAATGGGCAACCTCAGTAAGCTGAAAGGACTGCACCTGAACCAGAACCAACTAACTGGTGTGATTCCTCGCGAACTGGCAAATCTTACCAATCTGGAGTATCTGAACCTAGGCTCCAACCAGTTCAACGGTCCTTTGCCTTCTGACCTAGCCGGACTAAGTAATCTAAGGCATCTGTCTCTTAGCGGCAATCAACTGACCGGCGAAATCCCCTCCGAACTGGGTAACCTCGTCAATCTGGGGTACCTATCTCTAGGCGGCAACCAACTTACGGGCGGAATACCGTCCGAGATTAGCTACCTCAACGATCTGAGCCACCTATCTCTAGACAGCAATCAACTTACGGGTGGAATACCACCTGAACTGGGCAATCTCAGCAATCTGACTTGGCTAAGTCTTGCCTTTAACCAGCTCACGGGTGGAATACCGTCCGAGCTGAGCAACCTCACCTTGCTGGAAGAATTAAACCTACAAGTCAACCAGTTGACCGGAACCATCCCTTCAGAACTGGATAGCCTCGACAATCTGACAGGGTTGTTGCTCTACGTGAACAATTTAACAGGTCCTATTCCACCTGAACTCGGAAGACTCGACAGCCTGCAGCGAGTAGGTCTCAGCGGTAATCAGCTGACAGGACAGATTCCGCCTGAGCTGGGCAACCTAGGCGATAAACTGATATTCCTGTGGCTTGATCGAAACCTGCTTTCAGGACCTATTCCCGCAGAGTTCGTATCTTTCACCAGTCTGAGAGACTTGAATCTGAATGGAAACCAACTCATGGGTGAAATCCCGCCTGAACTGGGCAACCTTCCAAATCTGGGATATTTGAAACTTAACGGCAACCGACTGACTGGTGAGATTCCGTCTACACTTGGTAGGCCCGCTTACTTGACAATCTTGGACCTTGGCGCGAATCAGCTCACCGGAACGATTCCGCCCGAACTGGGCAACCTAACCAGATTAGAACAAATCAGTCTCGGCGGCAACGACCTTATGGGCTGCATCCCCTATGCCCTGCGCAATGTCGAAAGGAACGACTTCGACGACCTCGGCCTGGACTTCTGCGACGACACCGATTCCACACCCTCCCTCTCGGAGTGCGTCGACCCTCTCCCCGACGACATGACCATCGAAGGCACCTGGAACACCGACTGCACATCGAACGTTACCGCTCCGCGTGGCAGCGGCGACAGATACGCCCGCTTCTACACATTCACGCTCGAGGCCGAATCCGATGTAACAATCACGCTCAACTCAGACGAGGACGCCTTCCTTTACCTACGCACCGGTACATCCACTGACGGCGCCGCGCTCCACGAAAACGACGACTACAACTACCCGGCATCGACCGACTCTCGCATAGAGGAAACCCTTGAAGCCGGCACCTACACCATCGAAGCCACAACCTACGCCGCCGGCGTAACCGGAGACTTCATCCTGACCATCAACGGGATAGGTCCGCTCGACGACCGTTACGCCTTGGTCGCCCTCTACAACGCCGCCGACGGCGACAACTGGTATGACAATGCCAACTGGCTCACCGATGCGCCGTTAAATGAATGGCACGGAGTAACCACCGATGAAGATGGGCGTGTCACAAGACTCGATGTTGAAGTGAACAACCTCTCGGGCAACATACCGCCGGAGATTGGCAAACTCGTTCATCTGACCCGCCTTCTTCTCAGGGGCAATCGGTTGACGGGCACCGTACCACCGGAATTGGGCAATTTAACGCGCTTGGAGTTTCTGACCCTCAGCGACAACAGGCTTTGGGGTGAATTCCCCCGCGGTATGACTGCATTGACACGGTTGTTTTTGCTAGACTCTCTGAGCAATCATGGGCTCTGCGTGCCGGATGAAGCCGAGTTCCAAGAATGGTTGCAAGCCATTCCTTCCGGGTCTGTACGGGTCATCACATGCAACCCGCCATCCACAACACCTGACGCCGGAGACCTGGCCGTGCTGACCACTCTTTACAGCGCGACGGATGGTAACAACTGGGATGACAATACCAACTGGCTCAGCGAACAACCGCTGCAGTACTGGAAAGGCGTAACCATCAACTCTGAAGGGCGCGTCACTGAATTGCGCCTGGCAGGAAACAATCTGTCGGGACACATACCGTCTCAGTTAGGTGATCTCTCCGCTCTTGAGAGGTTGGGACTTTACTACAACCAGTTGACAGGCGATATTCCCTCAGAATTAGGCAGCCTAGTCAGTCTGCAACAGCTGTACCTTGACGGGAACCAATTTACCGGCGATATTCCCATCGAGCTAGGCAATCTCGTCAGTCTGGAACGGCTCAGCCTTGACGACAACCAATTGACAGGCGATATTCCTTCAGAACTTGGTGACCTCAGCAGTCTCTTGTACCTGGACATCGACGGCAACCGGCTGTCGGGCGATATCCCTGACGAACTCGGCCATCTCTCCAGCCTGCGATCCCTGGACCTCCACAATAACCGGCTCACCGGTACTATACCATCTGAACTGGGCACTCTCTCGAATCTCTATCGGCTGTCCCTTAGCACCAACCAACTCACTGGCGCCATACCGCCCGAACTTGCTAATCTGACCGAAATGAGTTCATTGTCCCTGGGCGGGAATCAGTTGACTGGCGAGATACCGGATTGGCTTGGCGACCTTGACCAGCTGGTGTTTCTGTCGGCCAACGATAACCAACTCACCGGCGCCATTCCGCCTGAATTGGGTAGTCTGTACCAACTTTTCTATTTGTTGCTCGACAACAACCAACTCACCGGCACGATTCCGCCTGAATTGGGTAATCTGCACCAACTGGGTACACTGTGGCTCCAAAACAACCGGCTCACAGGCACGATTCCGCCTGAACTCAGCAACCTCACATCTAGTCTCGAAGAGTTATTCCTCGCTGGCAACCAACTAACTGGCTGCATCCCCCAAGTCTTGCGTGGTGTCGGGACTAACGACTTCGACGAACTCGGTCTCCCCTTCTGCGCCAACGCCGACCGCGAAGCCCTCATCGCCTTCTACAACGCCACCAACGGCGACCACTGGCGAGACAGCACCAACTGGCTCACATCTGCCCCGCTCTCTGACTGGCACGGCGTGTCCACTAATTCCGAAGGGCGCGTAGCCTTGTTAGTCCTAAGAGGGAATTCCCTTACGGGCGCCGTTCCACCGGAGATAGGCGAACTCATCAATCTGAGATACCTCAGTCTTGGATCCAATCAGTTAACGGGAACACTACCGCCTGAGGTGGGCAATTTAACCCGCCTGGAGGTTCTGAGTCTCGCCGGCAACAGACTTTGGGGTCCACTCCCCGACGCTATGACCGCATTGTCTGTGTTGAATAGATTCAAATTTGACGACAACTCAGGGCTTTGCGCCTCTCCTGATCCTGGCTTCCAGGAGTGGCTTCAATCGATCCCATTACTCAGAAGCGGTCCCACATGCGTCCGGACAGCTTCACCGCCTGACGACCGCGACATAGCCGCCCTGACCAAACTCTACAGCGCCACCTCCGGCGATAACTGGCGAGACAGAACCAACTGGCTCAGCGAGCAGCCATTGCAGTACTGGAAGGGCGTCCACATAAATGAAGAAGGACGTATAGTCGAGTTGCGTCTTGGGGGGAACAATCTATCCGGACAGATACCGCCTGAATTGGGCAATCTGAGCAGGCTGGAACGATTGGAACTATACGACAACCAGCTGACCGGCACGATACCCTCCGAACTGGGTAATCTCAGCAAGCTAGAACGCTTGAGCATCGAAAACAATCAATTGACAGGCTCCATACCTTTCCAGTTGAGCAATCTGACCGAATTGACGAGCTTGAGTTTGAATGGCAATCGGCTGACAGGAGCCATACCACCCGAGTTGAGCGGTTTGAACAACTTGCAGATACTGCTGCTCGACTACAATGAACTGACAGGCTCCATCCCATCCGAATTGGGCAACCTCTCGGAGTTGGTCGTACTGTGGCTCCACAACAACCAGCTCACCGGCACGATTCCGCCCGAACTGGGTAGTCCACCTAATCTGGACGAATTATTACTCTCCAACAACCAACTCACCGGCTGCATTCCCATTACCCTGAGTCTCGTCCCAGTAACCGACTTTGCTCAGCTCGGCCTGCCCTTCTGCGACAACCCTGACCGAGCCGTCCTCGTCGCTCTCTACCACGCTACTAACGGCGAGAACTGGACCAACAACACCAACTGGCTCACAGCTGCCCCCTTAGACGAGTGGTACGGCGTGTACACCGACAACAGATGGAACGTCCACGAACTATCTCTTACCGCCAACCAGCTTACTGGGCAACTCCCGCCCGAACTGGGTGAATTCTACGCCGTAAAAGGCCTCTACTTCGATAACAATCAACTCACAGGTCACATCCCGCCCGAACTTGGGAATCTGGATAAGCTGGACGGTCTCAACATCAGCGACAATCAATTCACTGGCGAACTCCCCGCTGAATTGACAGAACTGAGAGAGCTGTATTCATTATTCTTCGACAACAACGCAGGTCTTTGCGCCCCGACAGACGCCAACTTTCAGCAGTGGCTTCAGTCAATAGATATCGTCGAGGGCCCTACCTGCACCGACACCACGCCTACTCCGACACCGGAGGATCCAATCCCCTCCGAGTGTGTTAACTCGCTCGACAGCACTCCCGCCGAGGGCACATGGACAGCCGACTGTCTATCAATCAACAGAACCGAAAATGGCGTCCACTACGCCAGATACTATTCCTTCACGCTCGACAGGCGTTCACAGGTCGATCTGACACTCAAATCCAGCACCGACCCGTACCTCATATTACTAAGCGAGACTGGCGAAGTTCTCGCTCAGGACGATGACGACGATGAGGGGGTTTTCGATCTGACCTCCAGGAGTTCGGGTATCAGGATCGTTCTGGAAGCCGGCGATTACATCGTAGAGGCCACAACCTACGCTGGCACCGCGGCAGACGATTTCACGCTGACGTTCCGCAGGCCCGAACTGGAGGCACTCCAATCTCTTTACAATTTCACCAACGGCGATAGCTGGGACAATTCAGAAAACTGGCTCACTGATGCTCCATTCGCGGAGTGGTACGGTATCCAGACTGACGACGAGGGTCGCGTCATCGGAATATACCTCAGCGACAACAATCTCAAAGGGGAGCTTCCGCCGGAACTGGGACGGCTCAGTCAACTCGAATGGCTCGGACTCGCCAACAACGAGCTGTCCGGGCTCATTCCGCCAGAACTCGGCGACCTGTACAACCTGCGCATTCTAGTGCTCCTCAATAACGACCTGACCGGGCCCATCCCCTACCAGTTAGGCAAACTGCAAGAGCTTCTGGAAATGTACCTGGAAGGTAACAGGCTCAGCGGCCCTATCCCAGCTCAGCTCGGTGACTTGAGGAAGCTATATTTTCTAAATCTCACGGACAACGAGTTAAGCGGCGACATCCCCTCATCGTTAGGCAAACTGCAGGAACTCCGTGACCTACACATCGCCGCGAACGATCTCTCTGGACCCATTCCACGGGAACTTGGAGATCTGAGCAAGCTGAAGCGTCTTGATATCAGGGACAATGACCTGGCTGGAGGCGACTTCATCGATTTTCGTCTGGACGACCTTGACGACCTGTCATTCCTAGACATTGGCGGCAATCGGATAGATGGTCGAGACGCGCTGTTCCATGTGCACGAGCTTTTCCAACTGAGAGGTCTCGGTCTGCATGACAGCGGCCTGACCGACTCCGATCTTCGGGACTACATGGACATTATTCAGGAACGGGACCTGAGATTCTTCGACATCAGTTCCAACGAACTATCCGACCCACAGATACTGGAAGGACTATCCCGTATGTCCACACTCTCGCATTTGCACATCAATGATAACGACTTCAGCGGGGAACTGCCACAGGCGATGACCGGCCTTTCGGATATGCGGCGATTCCATTTCCGCGACAATGACGGGCTGTGCGCTCCCACGAACAATGAGTTCCAGGTCTGGCTGGACGGTATACGCGACGTCAGGGGCGATATTTGCCCCGCCGAGGTCGGTGGTTCGTGACAAAACTGGATCAATTGATAGCCGAGGCCGTGGGATACGTGCTCCGGGACACGTCACCATTTGGAGAATTGCCCGATGGCTTGACTCTAGACTCCTTCGCGGGAATCATACTGGGTGTTCCAGCAGGGGCCGGGACTTTCAGACTTGTAATCCGCGATCCGAGAAAGTACAGAAGGCAATTCGGGGGCGACACATAGAATGAATCTCAAGATCGAATGCTGGCTCACTGCTCGAAGGAAGAGTCTGGGAAACGGTGATGAGGATGGGTACTTAGAGCGCGCTCACGATATTTCTAGACTCGGTCGGCACGCTTCAGATAAATGTCAGATGTCGCCGTTCGATTCCCTTCCAGATGGGTGCAAGGAAATACACGGAAAGCTTGCATCGTAAATGGATGTCGAACTTGACGGAAATAGGCTCTGCTCTGAGATTCTCGTCAAGATTCGACTGCCGGTTCCGCGCCAATTAGAAAGGGTATGCCGCTGGGCATACCCTTTTCGTATGTAATTTCATCCCAGACCTTACCTGCCCTAAACGGTTCCTTTATTGTTTCTCCAAAGTGTTCGTGCGAAGATTAGTCATCTCTTCGGACTCTCTCAATCTCTGGAGCAGCTGAATTCTCAGGCCACCCCAGTGACCCCACCGATGTTTTGAATTTTCCTTAGCCAATGGAAGGGCACATCCGATGAAAGAGATCTTCGACCTAATTGGTAAACTGTCGCGAAAGGCTTCACAAGACCGTTACCTTTTCCGCGGTGAAAGCAGAAATAATCCACGCGTTTCGTCACGATTGTTTCGTGAGTTCGAAAATGACTGGAAGCCAGACTGGGGTATGGAGGCTTTCGAGCAAGAGTTGCTACAGGAAGCCAAAAGATTCACGGACGAGACCCCAACCAGTGACTTGGCCATTCTGAGCGAACTCCAGCATTACGGCGGGCCGACTAACCTTATCGATTTCACTACAGATATCCTTGTTGCATTGTATTTTGCCTGCGACGGAGATATCGAAGAAGACGGAAGGCTCATATTTCTCAGACGGAATGCCAAGTGGGCGGTTCATGAAGTTAAGCCTGAGAGGATGGCACATCGGGTCACTGCTCAAAAGAGTATTTTCGTACGCCCGCCGCAAGGCTTCATAGAGGATGAGGAATTTGAGCCTCATATTGTTCCACATCAATTGAAGGAGGACATTTTAGAGCACCTGCGAACACTCCATGGAATCTCTATAGAGTACATCTACAATGACCTCCACGGATTTATCAGGTACAGAAACATTCACAGACGAGCGATTGAAGCATTCTTCGAGGGCCTCAGCCACTATAATACCGGGGATTTCAGGTCCGCCCTGAGTGCTTTCTCCGAGTCAATACGGCTTAATCCCCGGCACGACGGTGCTTTCAACAACCGAGGGGCTACCTATCTGAAGATTGGCGACCGTGATAGTGCCAAGAGAGACTTCGCCAAAGCGTTAGAACTTAATGCAATGAATCAATTTGCTTATTGCAGCCGTGGCATTCAATTCTTGATCGATTCTATGTGGGATGAAGCACGCGACGACTTGGTCCAGGCGAGTTTGTTGGGATCGAATCTCATGGAAACCTTCAGGCAAGAATACGGCACGACTGAAGACTTTGAGAAGAATTTCCATGTCAGATTGCCAGAGGAAATCGTCAGGCTACTTGAGCCAGTAGGACCATTTGTGTTGGATAGAACCCCATTAGGATATGGGTCCCTTTAGCTGACATTGGCCTCAGCATATCCTCCCTAAGTGATGTACATTCGGTTGCCAACGACAAAGGGTCCTTTTTGAAGACTCGACAAATTCCTAGTTGTTAACCTGTCGTCAACTGCTGCAAGGAAATACAGCAAAAGCTTGCATTTCCAACACTGGCTCGTAGCTGGCACACCCCCTTAAAATGGACAACATACCACTGTTTTGCAAAAATGTATCGGTGAATGTGTTGCATTTCCGAATCAGTGTAGGAGTCCGGCCTTGACCACCGAATCCACGACCGCCATCTCCCGCCGGCGCAGCTCTCAAGCGGGAGAAGCGCATACCTGAGTATCTCGAAGCCGACGAGGTGAACACGATCATCGAGGACCATACCACGACCGCATGGCGCTGGGTGAAGGCGGCGGTGAAACGCGCTACGGTATGCCTACTCCCTGTAACGCCATGAGCGCAACACTTTTCAATGGCCGTTTTCTGGTCACTCTTGGACTTGCCGTGATCACGGGCGCGACCTTAGCGCTGATGTTCACAGTCTTTAGCGACGCTAAACCCACCCGGCTTCTAATCGTGGTTGCGGTGATTATTCTGGGCGTATCCCCTATTCTTGCGGGCTGGCTTTCTCAAGAGTTTCTGAGCGCCTTTCTTTTTCCGGCCTGTATCTTGGTTAGTCTTTCGGTTGCGTCGTTCATCGACGGGCCACTTTCTTATGATTCAGACCCAATATGGTTCGTCCTTCTGCTCACCCTGATATATGGTGGAATTGCATACATTGCGTTCTCCGTTAGCTGGACGGTTCGGCAGTCGGTCAGACGGCGACGAGGAGAGAGGACGAAGTAAGGTACAGATATTGTCGCTCGATACTGTTGTTGCTTAGCGATTCCGTCCATGCTAACTGCTGAGCGAAAATGTCCACATGATGGAGCATGTGAGATTGACGCAGCAAGAACAGGCAAGACTTCAGGTACTCAACAACTTACTGGCTGGATATATGACGACGGAGCAGGCAGCGATTCTGATGGGACTGAGCGCACGCCATACCATGCGCATACTGGCGGCGTACAGGGAGAAGGGAGCAGCCGCAATAGCTCACGGCAACAGAGGTCGCAGACCTGCCAACGCTACACCGAGCGCATTGGCGAGCGAAGCAGTACGTCTGGCGCGCAGCCGATACGCCGGAGTCAACCATACGCACCTGAGCGAGTTGCTGAGGGAGCGGGAGGGCATAGACATCGGTCGTGACACGTTGCGCAAGATACTGGCGAACGCCGGTGTGAGCAACCCTCGTCGGCGTCGCCCGCCGAAGCACCGCGTTCGGCGGCAGCGGATGCCACGCGAGGGTATGCTGATTCAGGTAGACGGCAGCTACCACAGATGGCTCGGAGAGGACGGACCGCAGTTCACGCTGCTGCTGGCGGTGGATGATGCTACAGGTGTCGTGGCCGACGCCCTGTTCTGTGAGTTGGAGAACACGCACAGTTACTTCTCGCTCCTCGATGGACTGATACGGCGCTGCGGCATACCGATCGCGCTCTATTCAGATCGGCATGCCGTCTTCAAGTACACTCCACCGTCGGAAGCTGCCGGTGCTCCCACCCAGTTCAGTCGTGCGATGGACGAGCTTGGCGTACAGCTGATATTCGCTCAATCGCCTCAGGCCAAGGGTCGTGTGGAACGCGCCGCGGGAACGTTCCAGGACAGGCTCGTAACCGAACTACGGCTTGCGGGCGCAATCACCATCGACGATGCGAACCGCGTGCTGGAGGGCTTCCTTCCACGCTTCAACGGCCGCTTCAAGGTGCCTGCGCGGGAGTCGGAAGTCGCCTATCGCGCCGTAAACGAGGAGATGTGCCTGGAGAGGGTCCTGTGCTTCAAGTACAGGCGCAGAGTCGCCAGAGACAACACGGTCAGATACCGCTGGCGCACACTTCAACTGCTGCCCGGCACGGACCGGCCGAGCTACGCCGGAGCGGCCGTGAATGTGCTTGAAGGACTAGACGGACGCCTGGAAGTGCAACACGAAGAACGCATCGTCCCCTCACAGGAGGCGCCGCCGCGTCCGAGCGTCCTTCGGGGCTTCGCCAGGAGAACCACACACTCACCCATCATCCATCAGTCCACCAACGGTCTTGGTACTAAATGGGTAGCCAAGCTGGCGACTCTGGACGCCAACCACGACGCCGAGCATCCCATCGCCACCTCCGGCCGCGACGGCACGGGACGAGTTCGTAAAACTGCGACGCAGCGACTCAGGAAGCCCACCCCGCTACAGAGGGCCAGGTGGAAAGCGGTGCAGAAGGCAAAGCGCAAGGGACTGTCCATTCGCGGGATCGCCCGAGAGCTGGGCATACACAGAGACACCGTGAGGAAGTACTTGAACGCCGAGAGTCCACCTCTGGCGCCATCTCGACTGACGCCGAATGCCCCATGATCTGATACTATCAAGAACCAAGTTGGGGACATTTATGCTGGTCCCTTACCCTGACATTTATGCTGCACAGCGACACGCTCTGCATCGCCGTCGTGCAGGACACGCAGCAGTCATTGGAGCTTTGCAAGCGCTACCTTGCGCTGTCAGAGGAAGCGGGCGATGTCCCGACGCTGGCGGATGTGCTATTCTTCCGCTACTTCTATGTTGCCGAGACGGAGGCGCAGGCGCGTGAAGACTCTGCGGCGCACATCAACTGGATCCTCGACATCATGCAGTGGCGGCGCAACTTCAGCGAAAGCAGCGAGGTGCCGTACAGCATCGACGAATGGCGCAGGGCGCGAACTGAGCTTCCCCTGAGCTTCGACTACATCAGCGACAACCGCGCCTTCATCGGCACGCCCGATCAGTGCTCCGCGAAGATAGCGGAGCTGCAAGTGCAGAGCGTCGAATACTTCGGCTGCAACTTCGCCATGGGCGGCATACCGCACGACAAAGTGATGCGCTCCATGCAGCTGTTCGCCGACGAAGTGATGCCGCGATTCGTCGGCTAGTACCCTGCTTGTGTATATGTCGACGCAATCCGTTAAGTCTTACTAGATGTGCCGGACGGTCTGCTCTTACTGCTGCGATACTGTGAAGAGGTATCTGGACTTGATGAAGGGCGACGAGCCGGTTTCAATGCCTTCAGTCAGGCCGAGCGCAGCAAGTGCATCTGGGTCGTCCAGGAAGTTGGCGTATGAGACGTCGACATAGAAGGTTCCCCCTTCTCCTGTTGGAACGGTGTAGGAAATGAGGGCATTACTAAGACGCGAGTTGGCGTAGTCGATCTCCAGCTGGTCGCCCGCCGAGTCGTAGAGCCTCACTACCGTGCCTATGTCCGGTGTCGTGACCCGAGAGTTGGGTGGGGGGACCGTAAGAACCACGTAAGTTTCGTCCTCTTCCAACTCGACCGCAAACCAGTCATGATCGTCATAGTAGTCGTACACTCCCGTCTGGGACACGCCTAACGTCGCCGTTGCCCAGGTCGTGTCGTCGTGGGGCAGGTCACCAAAAAACTCCTTGCCGTTCCATGTCCGAACCGGATCATAGACTATGCGTATTCGATACTCGCCAATGGCACCGTTGTCCGCCCGTACTTTGATATATGGGCCGGCATCGCGAGGGACCGTTACCCAATATGAAATCAAGCCCTCCGGCGGGTCGGTCAACTCCTCCAGTTCGAGGATTTCCTCGGTGGGTCGGTAGTAGCCGTCTTCAGGGTAAAGCGCACTCAGGCGGATGTCGTAGTCGTTCGTCAACGCCACCGGGTCGATGTCAATTCGGTACCTAGCTCTGGAGTCATAATCGGATCTTGTGTTGAACCAGTCAACATCGGTCGAGTGATTCAGAAATGCGCGAACAAAGGGCGACTCCCCGGCAGACCTGGTGTATGGCAGTCTTACCGCTGTGTGCGGGTCATCTCCTTCCGCGTCGGCGATCTTTTCTCCTCTGGCGATGATCTCGTAAACATGCGAATTGGAGCTTGTCCAGGAGGTGCCGTCGTAGGACCAGTGTTTGTCGGCAATACTCCAGTCGGCTAGCCCTGTTGCGTCTTCGGCCGTACTGGTTGTCTTATTGAGCAGCACGACGCCGCCATCGATATGAACGAAGTACTCGGTATTCGGCTTAAGGGTGGCCTCGTCAAGGTGCTGCAAGAAAGAGCGTTGCCAGCCCTGGACTATCCGGCGTGTCAAATTGAAGATCATAGATCGATTCACCGGGCTGTCCCGCGCTTGTTGCTTCGCTGATGCTGAAGCTCAAGTCTTGCGTTATTTCTTCAAAGAAGTAGATTGTCATCTCAACACCTGTCAGATTGTAGGGTGTTGAACCCGTCGTAAACCCTTGTGCGCTGACTTCACCCATCTGGTGAGTTTCAAATGAGTTGACGGCGCCGCTGTTATCAACCAGTATCCCTGTAAGCGTGGGCGTAGTGGTAGCGGGACTTCTGTACTTTCTTTCGGCAAAGTTTGACACGGCGGAAACCACCTCGCCTCGCAGCGCAAGTACGCGATAGACATAGCGCACGCCGTTCTTAGTGGTGGTATCAAGGTATATGGTCTCCGTGCTGCCCGTATCTGCAACCAGAACCCTGAGATACTGTTGCCCTTTGCCTGGTGCCCTCCGTTTTATGCGGTAGCCGGTTACGGACTCGGCGTCCTCGGCGGGCGCATCCCAGGTGAGGAGCATTCCATCCTCGGCACTTTGGATTCTCAGGTTTCTTGGCTGATCACCGGTGCTTGCGCCCTGTGCAAACGCCGAGTACGCGAATAACGTTAGAACTACTAACGTCGCCGGTATGGCTGCAACCAACAGCAGTAGTCTAGTTCGGGTAGTTTCAAACACACGTGTACCTCATGATAATTATTTGGTGTGATACAGATGCTGCATAGGGGAACATTCAAGTACTGTTAACACTCTGTATATAACAAAGTATACAACAAAAGGAAGGTATTGAAAAGAACCGATATGGCACTCTTAAATCGAAATAGACAGTGCTATTCTGAAAAATAGGTAAGTGTGTAAAGTGCTATGCAGAGATACTTCTGATATTAGCTCGCCTGATCATCCCCACGCAGGAGGCACCGCAGCGCCCCAATATCCTGCGCAACTTCACCGAGAGAACCGTGCATACTCCTTCGCCTCATCTCGACAGCAATGGCCTGGGCAGACGCTGGGTAGACAAACTTGCGCAACTCGACGTCGAGGTCTCCCAAGACACTGCCGACAGCAACGACGCCGGAAGAGTTCGCAAGGCCGTTAGTCCTCGCCACAGGAAGCCCACACCACTTCAGACGGCGAGATGGAGAGCGGTGCGGAAGGCTAAGCGAAAGGGGTTGTCCATTCGTGGAATCGCCCGGGAACTAGGCATACACAGAGACACCGTGAAGAAGTATATGAATGCTGAAAGTCCACCTTTGTCGCAGGGGCGCGCGAAGTCGACAGTATCGTAGTCTGATAGCATGGCAATTTACAGGGATGACATTTTCCCTTAGCACTTAAGCGGACATAATCCCTGAGCTTCGACACTGTTGAAAAAGCCTTTGGTAAGAAAAGCGCCCAATTTGTTCCGACGAATACCGTACCAATTGGCGCCTGTGTCTAATAACTCAGGACATGCGGTAGTGTGTCATGACGAATATCGCCAGCGCGGAATTGCCATTCTCGGTGCTTGAGGCCCAGACCGACCTTTTTCAACAGTCCGTTTCCTCGACTTTGTACATTTCGTACAAGAAATAGACAGGATATAAGAACAGGATAAGATAGCCGAACCACCCCATCACAGAGGTCCTGGTTATGCTCACCCTGCCCGATGCCATTATATCCGTGCTCCAGCCTTTCTCAAGCATGTTCCGACAGCGAACCTGGGCGAAGGCGCAGCTACTGCTCGTCGGCGCCATCCTCGCCCCGCGCAAGCGCACCGTCACGTCAGCCCTGCGCGTTATGGGTCTCAGCGACGATGCCGGCTTCGCGAAGTATCACCACGTGCTCAACAGAGCGGTCTGGTCTCCGCTGCAACTGAGTCGTGTGCTGCTTATGCTGCTCATCGAGCATCTTGCACTGGATGACGAGCCACTGGTGTTCGGCATCGACGAGACGCTGGAACGAAGACGCGGCAGTCGCATCAACGCCAAGGGAGTGTTTCGAGACGCCATGCGCTCCACCGAGTCGCATCTGGTCAGAGCAAGCGGACTGCGCTGGCTCCAGCAGAGAGCTACCATCAGAAGGTGGGTCGCCCACACAAGAAGATCACCGACTGGGCACGACAGATGATTATCCAACTGCGCCGCTGGCTGCCAGACCGCAGCATAGTCGTCGTGGCCGACAGGGGATACGCAGCGCTCGAACTCCTGCACAGCTGCCAGTCCCTGCGCCAGCCAGTCACCTTCATCAGCGGACTCAGACTCGATGCTGCGCTCTTCGAGCCCGCTCCACCCAGACTGCCCGGGCAGATAGGTAGGCCACGCCTGAAAGGACAGCGACTGCCCTCTCCCATCGCACTCCTGGACAACCCCGATGTGTCCTGGACCCGGGTATCTGTGCCCTGGAAGGACGGGCCGGCACGCACACTGGAGATTACATCCGAGACCGCAGTCTGGTATCGCTGGGGACGACCTCCCGTGCATATCAGATGGGTACTGATCAGAGACCCGCTCTGCCAGATGAGAACGCAGGCACTGGTCTGCACCGATACTGGGGCCGATCCCCTTCAGATCGTCCAATGGTTTCTGCTGCGCTGGCGCATCGAGGTCACCTTCCAGGAGGTGCGCGCCCACCTCGGAGTGGAGACTCAGCGCCAGTGGTCGGACAGAGCCATCGCCCGCACCACGCCATTGCTGCTGGGACTGTTCTCCTGGGTTACGCTCGCCGCCGGGTTGCTGCGGCACGAACGCCCGGTTGCCCCGCGTTCGTGCGCCTGGTATGCCAAGTGTGAGCCCACTTTCATCGATGCGATCGCGCTGGTGCGGCGGCATCTGTGGTTCGCTTCTCAGACTTTATCCACATCGCCGTCCGAGCCTGATGTGGCGAAAGTCCCACTGCCGTTGTTCAATCGTCTTGTGGATTGCCTTGCCTACGCAGCTTGAGCGTCTGTATATCTGCATGCTTCGATTACTCCAATGTACAAAGTCGAGGTTTCGACCGCCCCGATCAGGCTGTCGAGCCGCCTTCGTGGTATATTATGTCTCCGCCGTTCACACAGTGGGCAACCACTGTGGAACAACTAATGTTGGTACAGCGGTGACAATTGGCCCTGTGGCGGGAACTTCAGTTGCAGAGGGAATGAGGGTTGATTCCGCAGTCACGGTTGGCACTGGTGCGTACGACGCCTGCACCGCCAACGGTGTCCCCGCGGACAACGGAGTGTCAGACAGAACGGGAGTTGCGGCAGGTCTGGGCGTGCTGGGCCGTGCGCCGGATTCACTCGCTTCTTGCGAATTCTCTGGGGTAGCAGGTGACTGAGGCATTGCCGCGGCCACCTGCTCATCGTCCTGATTCTGCGCTAATTGCTCACAACCAAGTGTGAGACATAGTAATAGCACGGATATTAGCAGGAAGTACGTCCTCATTATCACACCCCAAAATACAAAGGAGGGCTGAATTACCCACGCTGAAATTTCAGCCCGGGCTTCGCCCTCTTTTACTTGCGTTCCACGACAGCCCTATACCGAGGTTTATGGTTAAGTCCTTTGGACTCGACCAATACTGCCGATCATTAAATTGTAGGGTCCCTCCGAGCTGGGACGGCCACTTGAGTGACAGTCAGTACGGTTGGATTATAGCATGTCGATTCTCGACAGCATCAAATGCTCTGTGTCTTGGGGTATCGTCCGGAGCAAAGTCAGCGCCGATCCAATCTTGGCGACGCTTCTCTTATAATTGATTCATCCTACATTCCAGGGGCAAGTAGATAACTATGACAGATACACCGGACAGGCAGCGGCGCATCGCCCTGCTGGATGATTCCTTCCAGCGAATAAGCCGGGATATGGGACCGCGCACTTGGAAGCGTGAGAGTCTGTATGACCGACGTTCCTGATTTGGGCTAATTTAGCGAAGGCTCCATGCGGTCGGGGCAATCGGCGCTGGTCAATACGCACCCGGCACACTCGGCCAGGCTCGGCACAACTCTTTGTGGCTCAGGAGAGGCGATCATACACATGACATCAGCCACCCGTGCCACTGTCCACTGCCATCTCCTTGGCATCAAAGCCAAGCCGCGCATCAAGCGCCATCCAAGCCTTGTCGCCTCCGGGAGTGATCGTGAACATAATCCCATCATCCTCAAGGCTAATCCCAAACTGGTATTCCTGGCCGTCGGTCCCTCGAACCAGTAGTACCTGCTCAGCGCCGATTGCCTCTGTCGATCTGCCTTCTATCTCGATCGCTAACGCGTCAGCATCGTATCGCGGCGGCTCCAGCGCCGGTGTGCCGCATCTGACGCATTCGCTCTGCTTCTCGTCTATGCATATACCGCACCGAATTGTCATGGTGTCTGTCCCTTTCGCGGGCAAAAGAGAAGCCCCCTGCTAAAAGCAGGAGGCTTCAATCGTATGGAAAGGCACCCCTGTGGGGCCCGATCACGATACCCCGCCCAACACCACCACCTGACGTCGTTGTAACACGCTCTGTGGCCTGTCGGGCTAGTTTTGGAGCCTACTCATCGCCGAGAGAGATCGTTGACCCGGGTTGAGTTACTTGAAGGGTCGAGCCGCCCACGCGTGTGACGACCTCATGTTCGTCCGCGTCGTAGCTTACGTTCGCGTTGGTGATCTGACCGTGCAACAGGGCATAGTCGACCGTAATTTCGTACGGTTCGTCATCTCCGCCGGAGGCGTCGGGCATGCCCAGACTCGCCTCGAATACCGGTATTTCGGTGGGATTTATCGCGCCACTCCCCACGAGGGCAATTAATGATCCATACACATCGTTGCGGGCTAGGATCTTGGGCGCATCCCCTCCACTGAGGAGCGGGAACTTGAGGGAGCCCATCTTTGTTTCCACGTTGGTGGATTTGTCGGTGATCCAGAGTCCGTACCAGCGTCCGTCGGTGTCATCATCACCGTCACGGGCAACCCTGACCGAGTAATCGCCCTCACCCCAGTCGTATGCTTTTCGAACGCTGATGAAAGGGCCACCAAAGTCACCCGTTTCGACCCATCCGTCGGCTACGGCCCTGGCGTAGGTGGCCGTGTTGGTCGTGCCCCATCGGTTGAAGATGACACCCTTGCCCTGAGATCCGTCGGTGCCGGGTTTATCCACGTCGGTGCGGAGTCCGAAGGCGAATCGAGTGGTTTGGATATGACCCCAACCCAACGCTAGAACGAGGACTTGGTCCTCTGAGAAGTGTCCGGGGTCTTCGTTGATGCTGAAGTCCATCTCAATCGAGTCGCTGCTGGGCGTGTCTTCTTCCCAGTCCCATTGGATGGCGGTTAGCACTTCAGGTATGGCAACGAGCCTGGCGTCCACCCTGTGGCTCCTGTCCTCACCTCTCGAAGAGCTGTAAAGGTCGGCCAGCAATCCGCCGTTTTTCCCCTTGATGGATCCGCCGCCCTGCGCGCCCATCGTGAGGTCGCCGTCTCGGGCCAGTGCGTTTTGGGGGATGGCGATGCCGTCCCCGTCGTTGTCCAAGAACTTGACGGAATACTCGAGGACCAGCGTGGACGTGCCGCTGCCGCTGGCGTATTTGGCGAAGCGTGTCGTGTCTGACCCGAATGCTTCCACTGTGAGTTGGGCAGAGACGTCGCCGCTGACCACAACAGGCCGGTCGAATTTGGCCTCGACTTGGATCGTCTCGCTGCGTATGTAGGCGTCGGCATGCTGGGGGGAAGAGGTAATGATGACGGTGGTGACCTTCGGCCGGGTCTTGCTTCCGTCCACCTTGTGGTTGGACTGAGTGCCGAGGCTGGCGTGGGTCAGGGCGGCGTTTCTGGGCGAGTCGCCGACGCTTCGGATCGCGTCCGCCGCATTGTGGTCCAGGGTCGCGGTGTTGTCGCCGATCCATACGCCGTCGGAATCGCTGTCGTAGGGTTGGATAAACGCTACGAAAAGCACCTGGTTGCCGGTGGTTCTCCCTGGAACCAGACCTTTGGTGAGGGACCCGACCTGAATACGGAAAGTCGCATCATTATCCACATGGACCGGTGCGCTGAATTCAACCGAAACGGCGATGAATTCGCCGTCGCCGTAGGTATCGTCGCCTATGGTGCGCGTGTACCATCCGCTTGCTTCAGCGTGGTTCACGTCGTACATCTCCACGCCGCCATCGACGATGTACGGGACCTCCTCGGCGTTGCGTCCCTTGACTTCGATCCTGGCTGACCTCCAGTGGGTGGAGGAATTCCCGTCCTCGTCTTCGGTGTAGAGTTTGTTGGCGATCGACCATCCCGAGGACTTGCCGCTGTCTTCAGCATTGCTGTCGGTCAATTTGATTTCGATTTCCTCGCCGTTGCCGTTGCAGTTCTGATCGTTGTTGCTTCCAGTGTTGCAACGGAATACGATCATGTACTTGGTATTTGGCTCGAGGATGGTGATGCTGGCCGGACTCCAATGATTGGTCTTGTGTTCCCGGAGGTTTCCGGTCATGTCCACAACCTTGCTTCCAGGTTTGTTGTTGGTAACTAGGTGCAGTGCCACTTTCAGATCAAACTTGTGCGTGCGGCTGGTATTGTCAAATCTGCTAGTGATTTCGGTCAATTCGTATTTGTCTCGATCACCGCCGGTGGTGAATATCTGACCGACCACGGGAGTGTCTTCTTGCAGTTCCATTTCCCCGTTCCGGTTTTGTTCCTGGTTGCTGACGAAAATGGTCTCATCGGATTCCGCCAGGACCGGATTTGCAGGGGAGTCTGACATTAGAAAAATTGCTGCCGCGACCAAGAACGCTGGCACAAGGCCGCGAATGATGAACCGGTTGAACCGGCGGTTTGATATCAGTTGATGTAAACGCATGAAAACATCCTCCTGTTGATGTCGCACGCGGCGTCATCAAGACACCGCGTGGTACGGGCCTCATTGTCGCGGGAATTCCCCCCTCCTTTCTAACACTGGCTTCGGATCTGATAAGTGATCGCGTAATAGGATATATCCTATTATATATATTAATATAGACAAAGCAAATGGTATGGCTCGCTAAAATATCCGTTTATCGTAATTAGTTCATCAGTCCAGGAGGTGCCGTTTCCTGGACTGTCCCAAACCCTTCTCAGACTCCCCGCAATGGATATGCAGACCAGACTCGCGTCTCTCATGCGCGCGCTGGCGCAGGTAAGCGGCAAGCCCGCCCTTCGAGGGTGTCGCCTGTATCTCGTCCATGCAGAACGATGATTCAATGCAGCTCGGGCAACCCTCGTCGCACCTGCAGGACTGCACTATCTCAATCATCCTGTCCACGAAGATTGTCGGCTGCGTCTCGATGAAGTCTACGAGACCAACGCCACGGACCTCGTTCTCGTAGATGAACGTCGTGTCCGCTCCCAGTTGCGGATGATCAGGTATCGCCATGCCAGACACGTCGCGCTTGTCGCACATCGTCAGCGTAGCCAGCGCGCCGGACCCCACATGCGCCGCCGCATGCAGCGCGGGCTGGTCGTCGTAACGGGTGACCGGCTGCCTGCCGCAAAACCACGCCGCCACCGTCTCGAACTCAAACGCCGGCATCTCAACAGCGTGGTACTCGCCGTCACCCCTAGAGTAAAGTTCATGCTCGTAGTAGCCGGTGACCTGCTGCCTCACCTTCACCTTGCCGCTGCGAATGGAAAGGCCGCCGACCTTCACGCCTGGCTCATTCTCCGACAGGATGGTGATCTCGGTCTCCATGCAGGGCTGCGTGTAGATGCGCTCGTTCAGGTAACGCAGCTCCGCTTGCCTCGCGGCGGCGTCGAAGCTCACGACTCTGTATGTCGTGCCTCTATGCGAGTACACCGCACCCGGGTAAAGCTCCCTGAGCGCATAGGTGCGCGAGGTCTCCTCCATCTTCTGGCCCGACTGCCTGTTGATTAGCTGGTAACGCTCGTTGTCCGAGCTTCGAATGTTGACACCGAACCAGGGCGGCGCCCCGCGCGGAAGTATGCGCCGCTTCTCACTGTCAACAGCCAGCTTGCCTTCATCTACGAGCTTCTTTGCTACGTGCCGCAGAGCAACCTCTCCGAATATCTCAAAGTCCTCGCGGCCCAGCGGAAGCTCACCGGCAGCGCACTGAAGATGCTCTCCCAGTATCACCTCGTTAGTCAGGCTCACCCGCGCGGATTCGTGCGCCGCCGTAAAGAACGCCCTTGGAAAGCGCCGGTAAAACTGGTCAACGGGGTTGTCCCTCATGAGCATCAGCGACAGGCTCAGTTCGTTGCCCCTGCCACCTCTGCCGGCCTGCTGCCAAGCGCTTGCTATCGTGCCCGGAAAGCCCGAGATCACCGTGGCGTCGATGCTTCCGATGTCAACGCCAAGCTCCATTGCGTTAGTCGAGGCGGCGGCCAGCAGCTCGCCACTGCGAATACCTCTCTCAACCTCGCGCCCTTCTTCGGCCATGTAGCCGGCGCGATAAGGCCTGATCCTGCCCTCAAGGTCGGGACGGGCGTTGCGCCCAGCCCTTCGCCCTGTGAGCATCTCGTTGACGTACTGCACAATGCGCTCAACGCCCTGGCGGTTCTGCGCGAATGTCAATGTCTTGACGTCGCGCCGCAACAGCGCGGATGTGAATAATGCCGCCTGCATGTTCACCCCCGACGCTCCGTTGTGTTCTTCTGCGCTAACCATGTCGAGAAGCACGAAGGCCCGCTCGCCGGACAGTGAGCCGTCCGAGTCTATCACCCTGAATTGCTTGCCCGTCAGGTTCCTCGCATGCTCAGCGGGATTCGCGATGGTCGCTGAACACAGCACAAACTGCGGGTCTGCCCTGTAAGAGGTGAGTATGCGCTGCCGCCGCCGCATCAGCATCGCAACATGCGAGCCGAAAAGCCCCCGATAGTAGTGGGCTTCATCAACCACCACTACGGTCAGGTTCGACAGAAACCTCTGCCATTGCCGGTGCTGCTGCAAGATGGACAGGGGCAGCATGTCGACATTCGTGATTATGATTCTGCTGTTGTTGCGGATAGCGGGGCGCGCAGCCCTTGGCGTGTCTCCGTCGTAGGTGTTGCAGTCCACCTCTATCCCGCTGCTGTCGAGCATCTCCTGAAGTCCCGCGAGCTGATCGTGCGCCAGCGCCTTCGTGGGAAACAGGTGATACGCGACAATGAGATTTGCCGGTCACGACAATAGAATTTGCCTATCGTTATAGGGAATTATCTTCCATCAGGAGGTGGAAGATTTATCACCGACCGACAGGTAGTATTGATAAGGCAGAAGCTAATGGAAGGAAAGAGTCAACAGGCAGCGGCGGCGGAGAGGTCATCATCCAGATGGACAGGTTCACACGCTCTATGAACGCATAGTCATCACTGACAGCATGAATCCCAACCTCGTGCTTGTCCTGTACCCACAGGGACTTCTACCGTCGTGCCTCCTCAGTGGCCTGTTATGCCGCCGCCTTTGACACCAGGCGTCTGCGGAGCGACCAGACTATCCAAGCCAGATTCAGGCATAGAATGGCAAACATAATTGCCCAGGACCAGTATATGAACGAATTCGGCATAAGACCGGGGATCGGATATGCGGTGAAAGCCCAGCCCGGATAAGACACGACCAGCGCACCGGCAAGGACCAGTGCATGTCGGAACGATAAGAGTGTTCCAAACGCATTCAACAATACAAGGACCGGCACAAGAGCGAGCAGAACTAAAGTTGGCTCCAAGGTAAAGCCATTCCAGAACAGAGCGTACATTCCCAATATCCCATGATAAAAGACGGGCAATGCCAACAGCACTAACAGCAGCGCAACCATGATTCTTGCCAGCATTCCCTTGAGAGACCAGGGTAGTGAGTTCTGTAACTGAGTCCCCATAGCGCCTCCTTAGCCGTCTCCGATAATTTTACCACTTGCTACGTTAGTCCGAGCATCGCGCGAGTTCACCCTGTCATGGCAGTCGGGGCAGGGTGTTGCGGCCCTGCGAACTTCGCGCAGCACAGACCAGTCTTCTGATGATATGTCGGCATCACTCGCGGGCCTGCCGTCATATAGACGGTTCTGGGCACAGTCTTCGATGTGATGCTCGACGGGCTTGAAGTGGATCAATTGAGTCCAGGCTCCACGCGGTCGGGGTAGTCGGCGCTGGTCAGCTCGTACCAGTGATATTCGGAGAGGAAACGCAAGGAAACATGGTATTTCCTTGCATTCAAAGCCGCAGCAGGAAATCTGGATTGTTCGGAATCTCAGAACTTGCAGCTTGGTGACTTATTGATGATTGCCAAGGCCTCGAAAAAGGACGCATGACCTTGTCGACTGCGGGACATTCGGAACTTCCGTCACACGCACCATGGATGAGGTCTTCATCCGCAGTGGCCCAACGGTAGGACTGTACAGGATAAAAGGACTTAATGTTCCTGTAGCCGGTCAATGTTTCGACTTGTCAGTTTGCTGATGGAACGGAGTTCACGTTGCGCCGACTCTTCTCTGATGCAGGTTGCGGTGGCTAAATGTCCTTTTTCTAGTGCAAAAGCCAAAGGCGTGCGTCTATTGGACATTTCATTGATATCAGCGCCTGCGGAAAAGAGCACCAACACCATTTCGGTGCAGCCTACACTTGCTGCGAAATGCAAGGGCGTCAGGCCACTTCTGGTTTCGGCGTTGACATCAGCGCCAGCTGAAATGAGTGTCAGCACCATTTCCTCATTGCGATCGGATGCCGCCTGGTGCAAAGGCATCATGCCTCTGTCGGTTTTTGCGTTGATATCTGCGCCGCCGGATATAAGGTCCAGCACAATTTCCCTAAGTCCCAGTTCTACTGCATAATATAAGAGCGTCTCGCCACTGATGCTTTTTGCGTTGACATCCGCACCGCCGGATATAAGGTCCAGCACAATTTCCCTAAGTCCAACTCTTGCTGCATCAAGCAATGACATATGATCCTCATGAACAGAGTAACGCCCGCTTGAAGAGACAACCCACAACAGATGTAAGATAAAATCAGTGCTGGACTCCACTAGAGGCAAAGATATCTTGCGTGGGCCGTCCTCTGTGTTGATTCTTGCACCGTTGGAGATAAGCGTTAGCAGGGCGTCAGCACGCCCCCACTTAGCCGCCATATGCAAAGGCGAATAGCCTTCGTAGTCCCTTGCGTTGACGTCCGCACCGTTGGAGATAAGCGTTAGCAGGGCGTCAGCATGCCTCAACTGAGCCGCCACATGTAGAGGAGTTTCCCCATAGTCGTCCCTTGCGTTGACGTCCGCACCGTTGGAGATAAGCTGCAGCAACAAATCCGTCCTGTTCCCGCTTGCCACGTGATGCAATGGCGTCCTCCCTGCGATGTTTTGGGCGTTTACATTTGCGCCGTTGGCAATAAGCTCTGATAGTATTCCCGCGTTTTGCATACCCACGGCTAAGTGCAAGGGTGTATTACTATTGTCATACTCTTTTGCGTTTAAATTCGCGCCTTCCGAAATGAGCGTCCTAACCATGTGTATATCAAGATCCATTACTGCCTGAAAAAGGCGATCAGATAGCAGCCGCTCACGTTGCTTTTCCCGTTCTTGCTCAGCACGAGCCTGTGCTTGTGCTTGGGCCTGCCTTTCCCACTCCCGATATTCTTGTCTCTGTCTTTCTGCCCGCTCTTCCTCTTGTTGTTGTTTGCGTTCAGCACGGGCTCGATGTTCTCGTTCTGTTTGTGCTTCCTGCTCGCGGCGTTGTCGCTCGCCGTGCGCCTGTTGTTCCTGTTGGCGGTAGTCATGCCGTGTCTGTGAAGTACGCTCGCGGTCGTAATTTGCGCGCTTCCCGGGATCCCGCAGAACTTCGTAGGCTGTGTTCAGGCGCACGGTGATCTCGTGAGCTTCCGATGCTTTGTTCACATCAGGATGGTACATGCGAAGCAGCCGTCTGTACGCGGCTTCTATCACTTCCGGCTCTGCAGCGTGGTGGACTTGTAGGATTTCGTATATGTCGTCTGTATTCTTCATGGCTCTGATCTCTGGGATGGAAGGACGTGATGAGGAGGATACAGCTACGACTGTACGGACGCAACTATGGGGAGGCAGCGGCTGTCACCCAAAGTACTGTTGTAGAAAGTGTGACGATAGATTGAGTTGAATAAAGAAGGAACCTTTTGTGGTTGACCGATGACTTACCCGAGCATACCGCGGTTCACAGCCTTGACGTTCAGTGTGCCACCAGCGTGGCAACAGGACTGTGCCGATAGGGAATATAGCACGCGCTCTGCGAGATATGCGGCGATCCGTCTGACGAAATGGACCACAGGCTGGCGATAGAGGTAGCTAGGACGCTAGGCCCAGCGGCGTTCTACTAGCGTTCACTCTGGATAACCTGCGCTGGCTGTGCCGGAGCTGCCACAGGCGCAAGACCAGGCAGGACCGGCGGCTGGCAAAGTTCCTATCGGGATGCTCGCTGGACTTGCACGGCGCACGGCGACTGCTCGGGCAGAACCGCAGGTGGGTGCCGTCGTTTCTGCTGCCGTGCAACCTGAAACCTTCTCCGCGGCAGACAAGTGCGGGCTGATGGCGGCTTGCAGGCACGAGGTTCCTGACTGCTCCGGTCGCCGCTGTGCCCTCTGCAAGAAATCATGGTATTTCCTTGCATCATTCAGGTGACCCTTTCCTCGTTACTGCGCCGGCTAGCCCGCCGGGGCCGGCGCTGCCGGGGTGAAGCCCCGGACCCAGTCGGAAATCTCGCTCACCTTCCCGTGCTCGTTGATGGCCTTGATGCGGTACACGTATTGCTTATCCGGCTCGACCGTATCGTCGGTGTAGGCGGTGTCCGCCGAGCCGGTGTCGCCTGTGATGGTGACGAAGGTCCCCACCGGGTGGATCTCCCGGTCGCGCCGCAGGATGACGTAGCCGGTGATGGAGTCGTCCTGCGGGTCGTCCCAGGTGATGGTCACG
This sequence comes from Dehalococcoidia bacterium, assembly GCA_965225795.1. Taxonomy (GTDB): domain Bacteria; phylum Chloroflexota; class Dehalococcoidia; order Lucifugimonadales; family JADFKI01; genus Bin90. Next base: position 838,295 of record OZ245324.1, read on the forward strand.
GTGTTGTATGAGACGACGGCGGACAGGCCCGTGGGCTTGTCGGGGACGGGGATGGACGGGGTGTCGGTCCGGCGCCAGTGGGACATCTCGCTTACTTGACCGCGGTCATTGATGGCCTTGATGCGGTACACGTACTCCTTGTCCGGCTCCACCGTTTCGTCGGTGTAGGTGGTGTCCGTCGAGCCGGTGTCGCCTGCGATGGTGACGAAGGTCCCCACCGGGTGGATCGCCCGGTCACGCCGCAAGATCACGTACCCAGTGATGGAGTCGTCCTGCGGGTCGTCCCAGGTGATGGTCACGGTGTCGTGGGAAACGACAGTGGCGGACAAGCCCGTGGGTTCCGCTGGCGGGTCGGCGGCGGCCACCGCGTCAGTCGCTCCGCTGGTCAGCGCCTCTTCGTTCCCAGCGTCGTCGGTGAAGGTCACCTTGACCTTGATGGTGTCGCCCACGTCGGCGGCCACCAGCGTGTAGGTGGCATCCGTCTCGCTGGAGATGTCGGCATCCGTACCTCCGTCATTGGCAACCCACTGGTAGCTGTAGGAGACGTTGGTCAACCCGTCATCGTCGGCGATGCCCGAGGTGTCCGCCGTCAGCGTCTCGCCTACCTGGGCCGTGCCGCTGATCGCCGGCCTACCCGTGGCCGGGCTGTTGAGACGGGCTGCCACCGAGACCGTGGCCGCACTGGTCAGGGACTCTCCGTTCCCGGCGGCGTCGGTGAAGGTCACACGCACTTTGATCGTTTTGCCCTCGTCGTCGGCTACCAGAGTGTAGGTGGACTCAGTTTCACTTGTGATGTCCGTGTCCGAATTACCGTCGTTTCTTATCCACTGGTAGCTGTGGGAAACGTTGGTCAACCCGTCGTCATCCGCGATGCCCGAGGTATCCACGGTCAGCTCCTCACCAACCCGGATCGTGCCGTTGATGGTCGGCGCTCCCGTTGCCGGGCTGTTCTGAGCGGGTTCGGCAGGCAGCGTAGGAGTCACGTTGACAAAGTTGGACTGCCTGCTGAGCCCCACGGCGTTTATCGCCTTCACCCGGTAGGCGTGACCCACATCGGGCGTGACGTCGTTGTCGGTGTACTCGGTAGCAGTGCTTCCTGTGTCATTCACGTGGACCAGAAGGGTGTTCTCTCCCTCCCTGGGCCTCCTGCGCAGTATCTGATAGCCCGTAACCGAGTCGTCGTTGGGTGCGTCCCAGCTCAGGGTCACCGTGCCGTCCGCATTGGCGGCGCCCGTCAGGTTGTGAGGGCGCCCTGGCGGCTCTGTGGGCGCTCCGGCAGCCACCACTTCGCTAGTCGCCGCGCTGGTCAGCGTCTCCTCGTTGGCTGCATCATCCGTGAAGGACACACGCACCTTGATGGTCTTGCCCTCGTCGCTGGCTGCCAAGGTGTAGCTGGAGTCCGTCTCACCCGCGATGTCCGTGTCCGAGGTCCCGTCATTGGCCAGCCACTGGTAGCTGAAGGCAACGTTGGTCAACCCGTCGTCGTCCCCGATGTCCGAGGTGTCCGCCGTCAGCGTCTCCCCTACCTGGGCCGTGCCGCTGATCGTCGGCGCTCCCGTGGGCAGGTTGTTGGGCGGCGTGATCGTCAGCACCCAGAAGCTGGTCAGCGTGACATTGTTGCCGCCGTCGTCGGTATAACTCACGCTGACTCTGATGGCGCTGTCGCGGTCATCTGACGTCACCTCGTAGGTGGCGCCGGTCGCGCCCGGGATGTCGGTCACGTCTTCGGTGACCAGGTCCTGCCGCGCCCATTGGTAGCTGAAGCTGGCGTTGATCAGGCCGTTGGCGTCTTCGATCTCCGAAGTATCCGCCGTGACCGTCTCGCTCACGGTGGGCGATCCAGTGATCCCGGGCCCGACGGTCTGGGTCTGTTGCGACGCCGCGCGGGTTACGGTGACTTTATAGGTCTTCTTCGTAACGCCGTCCTCTGCCTTGACCTTAACTGTGATCAAGTTATTGTCGGCTGCCAGTGTGACGGTACCGTCAGAGTCGGTGACACCGTCAATCTTGATGACATAGATCGCCCCCGAGTCGTTCACCATGGGCGTGACCGTGGTCTCGGTCTGGTTGTTTGTAACTGTGGCAGTGTAGGTCTCCAAGTCCGATGAAAATGACGGGTCTAATTCTATACCGCTGAGTGTCAGGCCGCTCAGAGTGGCGTCCTCAGAGGCACTGATGACCGTCACCGTGTAAGTTCCCGTAGGGGTCGACAGATCGTACCCTCCCTGGCCGTCCGGCTGGCTGCATTCGCCAACCGATACATAGTAAGTTCCTACTTCCGTGCGTTTGAAATACCATTGACTGGTATTATTGTCTGGCTTCGTCAGCCCACTTCCAAGGTCCGTCACGACGTTTCCGTTCGAGTCGTAGATGTTTCTGATGTACACACACGAGTACGCGTCGCCACTCATAGTGATGATGTAGGGTTAATCGGCTGTAACTTGGAGTTTGTGCCAGTCGTCGTCATTGATTCTGTCAAACTCGCTGGTCACCGTTCCGTCAATCGTCAGGCTCGCTGTAGTTGTAATATCGCCGGGAATGTCCGCGTCAACCTCCTCCAGCAAGACCTTATAGGTGCCTAGACTGTAGCCGGCCACCCCGATGAAATAGTCTCCGGTCTGCGAGGCGGTGAAGTACTTTCTGGGGTTGAGGCCAAAGCCATGGTCGTAGTTTTCAGTATTCGGGAATCGTTCTCCACTGCTGTTGTAGATTCCCGTCAACTTGGGCCACCTCAAGCTTCCGTCGCCGGTGCTACTCCCCAGGACGTTGACCTTGTAGGTTTTCCCTGACGTCAGAGATGTCTTGAACCAGTCCCTGTCCGAGGGCACCTCGATCTTGCCGCTCGCCGCGGCCCCGTTCACCGTGACCGTGCCGGTGGTCGACTTGTTGCCGCTGTAGTCGTCATCCATCGTCTGAACGACCCAAACCCCGAATATGCCTGTAGTGTTTACCGAACTGCCCGCAACGATGTAGTGAGTGCCTTCTACCGCTGCCCGGTAATATGTCTCCGCTCTGTCTTGCCGCCACCAAGTGGGCAATCCGACACCCACATCGTAGACATTCGAAGTGTTGGCTATCGGATCTCCATCAGGGTCGCGGATATGGACGAGAGCAGGATAGAACATATCCGCCCATCCCCTACGACCGGGCTGTGTTACCACGTCCAGAACTACGCGGTACCTGACGCCCGCCTCGAAATCCACCTTTATCCAGTCGTGGTCGTGGGCCGTTTGGATTGCGTACAGGCGAGATCCACCCACGTCCACCTGCGCTGCTGTCGTTGTGTCGGCGGGAATGGCGTCCTCCGCAGCTTCGATAAGTGACGCAGAAAGAGTGTAGGCTCCGTTGCGTTCGTCCTGATAGGGCCCCACATCCAGATAGAAAGTGCCCGTCCTGGATGGCTTCCAATAGATTGAAGACCACCGATAGGTTCCAGGCGCGGGAGTGACGTATGAGCCGTTCTCGTCGGCAAGGCCTCTGAGTGTGACTTGGCTGTTTGCCATCGCCGCGCCATGCAAACTGAACTTGTAATACGCGCCTTCTGTCAGCTCTACTCCGTACCAGTCGACATCACCGCCCTCACCCACGTTGCCGGATACCGTTCCTCCGATTGTTACAAAACCCGTGGTAGTGGTGTTGCCCGGCAGATCGCCGTCACTCGGTTCCGAGACGTTGATAAGCTGCTGCTGTTCCTCGTTGATGCCCTGCGCTTCGGCCGCCCAGGGCATCAACAGCACCAGGAGCGCGACCGTCAGGCTGAGCGCGGTTAGGGGCCGCCATCCTCCCCCGAGTTTCATAGCCCGGAGGCGGTAATTCCAGCTATCGGGTCTGCGGCAATTTCGGTTCATCATGGTCCTCCCTGGCCTGTGTGCGGTGGCCGGTGCGGTCTCAGATATGACGGTCTTGCCCCCAATCGATTCGCTCCCGAATTCGGCGGGTGGTTCTTGGGGAAACCGATCGACCTTGCGTGGCCGGCAATATCCGTCAGTCTCAGGGATCCCGCGATCTCGTTCAGGTGCCCCAGGAGTCCCTGACCTTTAGGCCAGTCTCCCACCTGCCGGCGCTCTTCGGGGGTGATGCCGGAGGTTATGAGGTTCCTTACGTCCCCGGACTCGTCGAAAGTCAGAAGCGCTCCATAGCGGGCGCCGGTCAGCGTGCAGGCGCTGTCTATGATCTCTTGCAGAACGCTGTCCAGGTCCAGCATCGACGTGATGCGAAGACAGGCCTTGCTGAACCGGGACAGCCATATTCACGGTTCGTCCCTGTCGGGGTCCCTCCGAGCTGCTGACTTCATCTCGCAGATGCTTCCCGCCCGGCTCCAGTGGTCAGATCCACCCGCGCATCGGCTCGGCGCCGCACAGTCACCCTGTCTCACGGGCGAGCCGGAGTGAGATGGAATGTCGAGGCGCCAGTTAAGAGTAGCCCGGCCGAGTTCTCCCGGAAGTGACTCACCGTATCCGCCTTCCTGATCGACGTGCGCCCTCTTGTAGGAGTTCATTGGTTCGTTCTGATACTTGCCTTGGGCAAGAGTTTATCAAGTTGTAATGACATTGCAGTGACGGTCTGGTTCTGTTTTGTAGCAGTATGGTAGCAGTATTGGCAGAATGGTATAATCCTGGGTGACAATAGCTGTTTTCCCTTATTTTCAACCCCACACGGCCGGCCAGGCGCCGAGCCCGGCGCAGGCCGCTTTGCAGTAAAGGTGATGTATGAAGAGCGTAGAAGAACTTGAGGCAGAGGTTGAATCGCTCCGTGAACGCCTCTCCAGGTTGAGCGAGGCCAGCCTCCGCATAAACGAGAGTCTGGACTTTGGCACCGTACTGAGTCAGGTCGTAAGCAACGCCTGCGACCTGACGGGCGCCAGGTATGGAGGCATGACCCTCCTTCATGAATCGGGAGACTACGAGGACTTCATTTCCCACGGCTTTACGCCAGGAGAAATCGAGCGATTGTGGAGTCTGCCGGACGGCGTGGAGCTCTTCAATCGATTCATCATCATTCCAACATCGATGAGGCACCGGGACCTGCGCAGCTACGCAGAATCGCTCGGCCTCTCGATTGGTCCGATGCAACTGAGCAGCTTTATAGTTGCGCCGCTGCGTCATCGGGGTATGCATGTGGGGAGCTTCTTTGTGGCCAACAAAGAGGGAGCGCAAGAGTTCCTCAGCGAAGACGAAGAGGTCGTCACGATGTTTGCGTCCCAGGCGGCGCTGGTGATCTCCAACGCCCGTCGCTACCGGGATGAACTGCGAGCCCGGGCCGACCTGGAAACGCTGATAGACACCTCGCCTGTGGGCGTCGTGGTATTCGACGTCGAGGCGTCGATGCAGGTGTCGCTCAACAGGGAAGCCAGGAGGATCGTCGATGCGCTGTGTAATCCAGGGCAGTCGGCAGAGCAACTCCTGGACGTGCTGACCTTCAAACGGGCGGACGGCAGGGCGGGATCCCTGGCTGAGTATCCGCTGGCGCAAACTCTGAGCACCGGTGAGACGGTGCGAGCCGAGGAGCTGACTCTCGCCGTACCCGATGGCCGATCGGTCACTACATTGATGAACTGTACGCCCATCTACTCAGGGAATGGCGCGTTGCAGTCCGTGGTGGTGACCCTACAGGACATGACGCCGCAACTAGATCTGGTGCGGCTGCGTGCTGAGTTCCTCGGGATGGTGAGCCATGAGCTGAGGGAGCCCCTGACCTCTATCAAGGGTTCCGCGGACACTCTGCTGGAATCGTTCAACTCCCTGGATCCAGCCGAGATGATGCAGTTCCTGCGCATCATCAAATCCCAGGCCGACAGGATGCGAGACCTTATCCGCGAGCTCCTGGATGTGGCCCGAATCGAGACGGGCAATCTGTCGGTAAACCCCGAATCCACGGCGGTCGCCGTTCTCGTGGACGAGGCCCGCAACACCTTCCTCAGCGGGGGAGGCCGCGACAACTTAGTCATCGATCTGGAGCCGGACCTGCCCCTGGTGATAGCGGACAGGAGGCGTATCATACAGGTGCTTGGCAACCTGCTTTCCAACGCGGCCCGCTACTCTCACGAGGCGTCTCCCATCCGGGTGAACGGCGTGCTGGAGAACGGTTACGTCTCTCTCCGTTTCGGACGAGGGTCGGGGAGTTGCGCCTGAACGCATGGGCCAACTGTTCCGCAAGTTCTCACGGGCCGACGGTGACGATGGCGAGCGTGAGATCCAGGGGGCGGGACTGGGCTTGGCTATCTGCAAGGGAATAGTGGAGGCGCACGGCGGACGCATCTACGTCGAGAGCGACGGACTGGGCCTGGGTACCAAGTTCACATTCACGCTGCCGGTGGTCGAAGAGGCCGTGACCGGCGGGGCAGGCGAAAGTCCCCGGCGCGCCGTCAGGTCGAGGATGCCGCAGCGGGATGTCGTGCGCATTCTGGCCGTGGACGACGACCCGATGACCCTGCGGTACCTTCGGGATGCCCTCTCCAAAGCGGGCTACTTCCCGATGGTGACCACAGACCCTGATGAGGCGCTCCGGCTGGTAGAGACTGAGCGGCCCAACCTGGTGCTGCTGGACCTTATGCTGCCGGGCAGTGACGGCATAGAGCTGATGAGGTCCATCCTGAGCATAGCCGAGGTGCCGGTAGTCTTCTTGTCCGCCTACGGCAGAGATGAGGTCATCGCCCGGGCGTTCGAGGCCGGGGCCGTCGACTACATGGTCAAGCCCTTCTCAGCCACCGAGCTTGTGGCCAGGGTCCGGTCGGCGATGCGCAGGGGCCCGACACAGGTTCGGAGTGAGCCGTCGGAACCGTTCGCGCTAGGCGACCTTACCATCGACTACGCTGAACGCGGAGTGAGCGTGGCCGGAAGTCGGGTTCATCTGACTCCGACCGAGTACGATCTGCTCTTCGAGCTTTCGGTCAACGCCGGTCGGGTGTTGACTCACGACGTTCTGTTGCAGCGGGTCTGGGGGTATGGTCACTCCGCCGGCACGAGCGCAGTCCGCACCGCCGTGAAGAGACTTCGCCGAAAGCTGGGAGATGACGCGGCCGACCCGCAGTACATCCTCGCCGAACCTCGCGTAGGATACCGCATGGCGCGACAAGATACGGCAGGTGTGACGGAGGAGTGACCTCCAGGACGTTGGAGCGAGTGCGGCGAAAGTCGCCGTACCCGCGGCGGACCGGACGCTTCTGTCAGGCGGGAGGTTCGCTCGGCCGGCTGCCATAGAGTTCCGACCGGACATCGCGCGGGTTCACCTTGTCCTGGCAGTCGGGGCAGAGCGTCGCGTCCCTGCGGGCATCTCGCAGGGCAGACCAGTCCCCTGATGATATATCGGCCACACCTGCGGGCCTGCCGTCACATAGACGGCTCTGGGCACGGTCTTCGATGTGATGCTCGATGGTCCCGAAGTGGATCATGCTGCGTCTGAGTCCGCGTCCGGCTCCATCCTGTCGGGACAGTCGGCGCTGGTCAGCTCACACCAGTTACATTCGAAGAGGAAATGCAAGCTTTCATGGTATTCCCTTGCATCGACTTTGAGGTGTTGGTGCGAAGGCAATTAGTTCCGGAACAGCAGCCATATCACAGCGACATACATTCCGAATACTGATCTAACGAGCGCGTCGCCCGGAGTCCGTATCGGGCTTCGGGCGACGCAAATGTGAAAGAGTCAACTCACCGTTATGGAGAGGTCACCAGCCCCTCGATTGTCAGCGTGAATTCGCCGCTCTTATCCGCATAGTACGTTGTCGCCTCGATGGTGTAATCTCCGGCTTGCAGTGTCTCTGCAAGCCGGGAGTTGGTGTTGGAGGGATAATCTATGTCGTCCTCCTCATAGAGTACCGTCTCGTTCCTGCCGTGACCTTCAAGCAGATATAGGTACGTGTCCTCGTCAGACATAAGCGTGATGGTCACGTCCGCACTCTCATCAAGCGTGAACGTGTAGAAGCGTGAGTACCTGTCGCCCGTGCCGCTAAGCGCAGCTCTATCCGACAGGCAGGTGTCGTCCCAACTCCCTTCGATTGTACCGTCGGCGTCAACGGATTCGGCGCATGCGTCGACTTCTGGTTCTGGGTCAGGTGCGGGCTCAGGCTGTGGATCCGGTGCCGGCGCTTCCGCCTGGCTCAGACCCGCTATCGTCAGCGTGAAGGCGCCTGAAGTCTCAGGGCTATAAGTCGTCGCCTCGATTGTGTAGTCGCCGGCCTGCAGGGTGACGGACAGACGGGAGTTGAGATTCACTCCACCACCTGCTATGTCGTCGTTCGAGTGCAGCGTGTCACCGCTCTTGCCGTGACCCTCCAGTACGTACAGATAGGTGTCTTCGTCCGAACTCAGGTTTATGACAACATCAGTCGCCTCATCGAGCGTGAATGTGTAGAAGCGAGCGTACCTGTCGCCTGCGCCTCCCGGAGCGTTCTTCTCGGACAGGCAGGTATCGTCCCAGGAACCCGCGACGGCGCCGTCAGCCCCGACCGACTGAACGCACGTGTCCGCAGGCTCAGGATCGGGCGCCGGGTCCGGTGTCGGCGCGGGATCCGGTGCGGACGCGGTCGCCTCCTCGCGGGTCACGGTGACCGTGTACGTGCGCGTGGTCTCTCCGTCCTCCGCAGTGACCTCGACCGTGATGACGTTCGCTCCGACCGCCAGGTCGATTACGCCGTCCGTGTCCTCCACTCCGTCCAGCTTGATCACGTGAGCGGCCTCGACGTCGTTCCTTACGGGTGTCACGGTGGTCTGTGTAACGTCGTTCATGACGTCGGCAGTATACGAAGTGTTGTCCGGATCGAATGTGCCGAAGTCTACGCCGCTTGGCGAGAGCGCCCTCAGCGCTGCATCCGTGGACAGTGCTTCCGCGGTCTTGGCGCGAGTAACGACCACCGTGTAGATGCGTGTGGTCACACCGTCTTCTGCGGTGACGTGCACGGTAATCACGTTCCTGCCCGGCGTGAGGTCTATCTCGCCGTTCTCGTCCACTGCGCCGCCGAGCTTCACGACGTAGCTTGCCGCAGAGTCGTTCAGCGTTGCCGCGACGGCGGTCTGTGCCACGTCGCTCGCTACGCTGGCAGTGTAGCGGTGCGCAGATGAGTTGAAGGCAGGTTCTAAATTCCACGCCGCTCAATGAGAGTGCGCTCAGGGCGGCGTCCGCAGACAGCGCCGAAGCCCCTGCCGCCAGGGTGCGCACCTCCAGCGACTTCTCGATGATGATTGTTCCGGTGTCGCTCTTCAACGCAAGGTCGTACCTGTATAGCGTATCGGAGGCCAGACCTGTGTTGGAGTGGGAGATACTTTCTCCACCACCAGCGTCCCCGGATACGTTCCAGCCGGAACTTGCGAACTCCGTGCCGTCGTGGTCGTATCTCTCCAGTTCATAGCTTGTGATGCCCCTGTTATTCGGTATCTCCCATGCCAGGCTCACTTCGTCCTCGTCGTAGCTTGTAATTCGGAAGTTCACGGGAGGGTCATCAGATGCAAGTTCCCCGATCAGCAGAGAGATCTCTTCGCGTGTAATAGTCACCGTGTATGTGAGTGCGGTCTCTCCGTCTTCGGCCGTCACCTCGATGGTGACGACGTTCTCACCCACTTCAAGCGTAACATCACCGTCCTCGTCCACTGCGCCGTCCAGCTTGATGACGTGGCTTGCGCCCGAGTGGTTGAGGGTCGGCGTTACGGTCGTCTCCGTTAAGTCGTTGGTGACCTCTGCGGCGTAGGAAGTGGTATCCGCGTCGAATGTGCCGAAATCCACTCCGCTCAACGTCAGTGCGATCAGGGTGGCGTCGGACGAGAGCGTGCGCACGAGCTTGTGTCAAATGTTGTGGAAAATGCCTCCAGGTAGTTTAGCTCATCAGGCGGCGGCTGCCTCCTCGGCGCTCATCGGCAACTCAGTTAAGATACCGTCTTCGAACCGCGCTCCATCTATCAGCAAGCCCATAAGGTTTCTGCCTCCGTTCAGCGGACGCCAGCGCTCACTCAGCCTCAGCGACACCTTGAACACAAGGTACAATGCGCTGTCTCGACGCTTCATCCGCCGAGTGGCGTCCGTCCTCAACCTCACTGCGCTGAACACCGACTCCAACGGGTTCGTCGTCCGCAGATGCACCCAGTGCTCGACCGGGAAGTCATAGAAGCTCACGAACGACTCCCAGTCCCGAAGCACCGTATCGGCGGCATCTGAGCGACCATCCGCTCTCAGATCGGAGACGTACTCGTCCCTCAAGCGCTCGCACTCCGCGCGTGAAGTCGCAGCAGACATATCCCTAAGCCGCTTGCGGACCTCAGAGTTCAGCGCCTTCGGCAGCTTCGCCTGCACGTTCAGCGCACGGTGGTTCCAGCACCTCTGATGACCCGCAGTCGGAAACACCGCATCCAGCGCAGCCCACAGACCCAGCGCACCGTCTCCCACCGCCAATAGCGGCGCACTCAGACCCCGATCCCTCAAGCTCCTCAGCACACCAGACCAACTCTCCGTGCTCTCACGATAGCCAAGCTCCATACCGAGAAGTTCCTTCACTCCGTCCTCCCTTGCCCCCACCACGCATAGCAGCGCAGTCTTCTCCCTGTCCACTCCGGCTCCCAGGTACACTCCGTCCGCCCAGATGTAGGCGTACCTGCACTCGTCCAACTTCCTGCTACACCACGCCCGATACTCCGACTCCCACTTGCTCTTCAACCTCACGATCGCGTTCGGACTCAACGCCGCAGTCTCTCCCACCAACTCACGAAACACCGGCTCGAAGTCTCCGGTGGACAGTCCCTCCAAGTACAGCTTCCGAAACAGATCCTGCGTCTGACGACTCGTGCGCTCATATCGCCTGACTATCTTCGACTCGAACCCACCACCAGCCACCTCAGCAGGCACGTCCGACACCCTCGGCGCCTTCACCTCCACCGCTGAGACTCCACGGTCAGTTCCCTGCTGCGGTGATAACCGTTCCTGTATCCGCGGAACTCCTCGCCCCGCTCATAGCGGTCCCTGCCCAAGAACCCGCTCACCTCCTCTTCGAGTGCTGCCGCGAGCATCCTTCTCGCCCCTTCCCTGACCATCGCTTCCAGCGTGTCGTCAACTACGTTCGCATCTTCTTCGTTCTGATATACTTCCCTCACGGCGTGTCCCTCCAGTTTTTCGTCTCATCGACGGTTTGTGATACCTGGAGGATACGCCCTTTCTCTTAACTGCGACTTTTCATTTTCCACAACTTCTGATATTAGCTCCGTGCGCACCGTCGTTGATGACTCGATGATGGTCGTGCCGGAATCATCGTTGAGCGACAGCACGTACTGGTAAAGGGTGTCCGCTTCTACATCGGTGTTGCGCAGTGAGTGACTGTTACCGTCATTGGTCGTGCCCGTAAATCGCGAGCCCTCTCCGTTGCCGGAAGAGACGAACTCACTGCCGTCGTGCTCGTACTTCTGCACCACATACTCTGTGATGCTCCTGCTCTGCGGCACGGCCCAGGCAATGTCGACCAAGTCGTGCGCGTAGCCCGACACTCTGAAGTTCACCTTAGGATCGTCCGTTGGCAGCTCTCCCGTTACGGGAGTGTCTGAACGTGGCGGTTGCTCGTTCTCCGATGCGCGCGTGACCGTCACACTATAAGTCCACCTCGTAATGCCGTCCTGGGCTGTGACTTCCACCGTGACGACGTTGGCTCCGACGGCCAGGGACACCGTCCCGTCGGAGTCGGTCACGCCGCCTAGCTTGATGACGAAGCTGGATCCGGAGTCATTCGGAGTGGCAGTGACGGCGGTCTCCGTCACGCTGTTGGCGACGTCTGCGGTGTACGACACCGTCGACGAGTCGAATGTGCCGAAATTGACGTCGCTGAGGGATAGGGCGCTCAGAGTGGCGTCGGTCGATACTGGTGCCGCGCGCGTAATCGTCACACTATAAGTCCGCGTCGTGCTGCCGTCCTGGGCGGTCACCTCCACGGTGATAACATTGCTGCCCACGGAAAGCGACACCGTGCCGTCTGCGTCGGTCACTCCCCTGAGCTTGATGACGAAGGTCGCGCCGGAGTGGTTCACTGTCGGGCCGACTGTCGTCTGCGTCACGCCGTTGGATACACTAGCGCTGTATGAGGTCGTGCCCGAAGCGAACGTGCCGAAGTTCACACCACTCAGCGTCAGAGCGCTGAGCTTTGTGTCCGTTGACGGGGGAGCCGAGCGTGTAACCGTTACGGTGTAAGTCCGAGTGCTTTCACCGTCCTCGGCGGTCACCTCCGCGGTGATAATATTGCTGCCCACGGCCAGCGAGACGGTGCCGTCAGAATCGATCACGCCGTCCAGCTTGATGACATAGCTCGCGCCTGAGTCGTTCACCGTCGGCCTGACCGTGGTCTGCGTCACGCTGTTGGCGACAGTGGCCGTGTAGGATGTGGTCGTCGAGTCGAATGTGCCGAAATTCACCCCGCTCAGGGTCAGCGCGCTCAGGGTGGCGTCGCCGGACTGCTGTATCGGAGAGTCCGGCTCGGCCCGCGTGACGGTAACCGTATAGGTCCTTGTCGTACTGTCGTCCTCGGCGGTTACCTCGACCGTGATTACATTGGCGCCCACGGCCAGCGAGACGGTGCCGTCAGAATCGATCACGCCGTCCAGCTTGATAACGTAGGTCGCGCCTGAGTCGTTCGCCGTCGGGCTTACAGTCGTCTGCGACACGCTGTTTGCGACGTCGGCACTATACGAAGTCGTTCTCGTTGCGAACGTGCCGAAGTCTATACCACTGAGCGTCAGAACGCTCAGCCTAGCGTTCGTCGAGGGAGGTTCGGCCCGAGTCACGTTTATGGTGTACGTCTGGGTGGTCTGACCGTCCTCAGCCGTAACCTCTACGGTAATGACGTTCTTGCCCACGGCGAGTGATACTGTACCGTCTGAGTCAACCGTGCCGTCCAGCTTGATAACGTAGCTCGCGCCGGATTGGTTGACTCCTGGCGTGACGGTCGTCTCCGAAAGGGTATTGGGTACCTGCACGCTGTATGTGGTAGTGACTGACTTGAATGTGCCGATGCTGGTGCCGCTCAGGCTGAGAGACTTCAGTGAGGCATCCGAAGAAGGAGGCGCGGCGCGTGTGACCGTTACGGTGTAAGTCCTTTTGGTGGTGTCGTCCTCGGCAGTCACCTCCACCGTTATGACGTTGCTGCCCACGGCAAGGGACATCGTCCCGTCGGAGTCGGTCACGCCATCCAGCTTGATGACGTGGCTCGCGCCGGAATCGTTCACGGTCGGCGTCACGATCGTCTCTGTCACGCTGTTGGCTACCTGCGCCGCATACGAAGTCGTGGCCGACAAGAATGTGCCGAAATTTACGTCGCTTAGTGTCAGGGCGCTGAGAGTTGCGTCAGTAGAGGGTGGTTCGGCCCGAGTCACGTTCACGGTATATGTCTGCGTGGTGCTGTCGTCCTCTGCCGTCACCTCCACCGTGATGACATTGCTGTCCACGGCCAGGGGGACGGTGCCGTCTGAAGCGGTGACGCCTCCCAGTTTGATGACGTATCTCGCGCCAGAGTCGTTCACGGTCGGTGTGACCTTCGTCTGCAATACGCTGTTTGCGACCTGGGCTGAGTATGAGGTGGTTGTCGAGTCGAACGTGCCAAAGTCAACGTCACGCAGCGTAAGCGCGCTCAGTGTGGCATCTGTTGACGGCGGCTCAGCTCGTGTAACGGTTACCGTGTACGTATTCGTGGTGCTGTCGTCCTCGGCCGTGACTTCGACAGTGATGACGTTGGCGCCAACAGCAAGCGAGACTACGCCGTCCGCGTCCGTAACACTGCCGAGCTTGATGACGTATCTCGCGCCGGAGTCGTTCACAGTCGGGCTGACGGTAGTCTGCGATACGCTGTTGACTACCTGCGCCGTATACGAAGTCGTGGCCGACGAGAATGTGCCGAAGTCTACGCGACTCAGAACCAGGCCCTTGAGCGTAGCATCGGTCGAGGGCGGCTCGGCACGCGTGACGGTAACGGTGTAGGTGCGAGTAGCCTGTCCATCCTCGGCGGTCACCTCCACGGTGATCACGTTCTTGCCAACACCCAGGGGTATCACGCCATCGGAGTCGGTAACTCCGCCGAGCTTGATAACGTAGCTCGCTCCTGAGTGATTCAGGGTCGGTGTGACGGTTGTCTCAGTCACGCTGTTGGCGACCTGCACGCTGTATGACGTCGTGACTGTACTGAATGTACCTATGCTGATATCGTCGCCGAGGCTCAGAGACTTTAGTGTTGCGTCCGAAGAGAGCGGAGCCGCTCGCGTAACCGTCACCGTATATGTCGTTGTAGTGGTGGTATCCTCCGCCGTGACTTCGACGGTTATGACGTTGCTGCCCACACTGAGAGCGATAACACCATCAGTGTCCGTTACACCACCTAGTTTGATGACGTGACTCGCGTCGGAATCGTTTACGGTCGGTGTTACGGTAGTCTGCGATACGATGTTGGCGACCTGAGCGCTGTAAGAGGTGGTGCCCGATGCGAATGTGCCGAAGTCCACGCCGCTAAGCGTCAAGGAACGAAGTGAGGCGTCACTCAACGGCTGCTCAGGTGTAGTGGAGGCAGCACGCGTGACCGTCACTGTGTAAGTCTGAGTGGTGCTGTCGTCTTCAGCGGTCACCTCGACGGTTATGACGTTGCTGCCCACTGCTAGTAAGACTGTGCCGTCGGCATCCGTCACACCACCGAGCTTGATGACGTAGCTTGCGTCCGAATCGTTCAAGGTAGGCGTGACCGCGGTCTGCGAAACGGTGTTGGCAACTGAGGCCGTGTATGACAGCGTGTCCCACGCGAACGTGCCTATGCTTAATCCGCTCAGCGTCAGGGCCTTCAGCTTCGCGTCATTGGATGGCGCCTGACGAAAGAGGAACACGTTATATGTCTTGGTTGTAGTGCCATCCTCTGCAGTGACCACTACGGTGATAGGGGGGTTGCTGCCTTGGACCAGGGAAACGACTCCATCGTCATCCACCTCGCCATCGACCTTTATGACATAACTCGCCGCCGAGTGATTTGTGGTAGCAGTGATTGTAGCCTCGGTAACGCTGTAGCCAAACGACACACCGTGACTGGTGTCGCCCTGCAGCGGGTGTATGCGGAAC
This sequence comes from Dehalococcoidia bacterium, assembly GCA_965225795.1. Lineage (GTDB taxonomy): Bacteria > Chloroflexota > Dehalococcoidia > Lucifugimonadales > JADFKI01 > Bin90. The sequence continues at coordinate 853,346 of OZ245324.1, forward strand.
ACGGTGCTGTTGATCTTCAAGAGCTTAAGCGTTGCGTCAGTTGAGGGCGGGTCGGCGCGAGTCACTGTAACGGAGTATGTCTTGGTTGTAGTGGTATCCTCTGCCGTGACCTCCACGGTGATGACGTTGCTTCCTACAGCAAGCGATAGCGCGCCATCGGAATCGGTTACACCATCCAGTTTGATTACATAGCTCGACCCCGAGTGGTTGACTGTCGGCGTAACAGTGGTATTCCTAACGCTGTTGGCGACGCTGGCGGTATATGACGTCGTCTCGGACACGAACGTGCCGAAGCTAATCCCGCTGAGTGTAAGTCCGCTCAGGGTAGCGTCCGTTGAAATCGGGTCGGATTGGGAATTCAAGCGGGTGACGGTTATCGTGTAGGTCTTAGTAGTCTCCCCATCCTCCGCGGTGACCTCGACCGTGATTACATTGCTTCCGACAGATAAGGAGATAACACCGTCATCGTCTGATCCACCGCCTATCTTAATGATGTAGCTGGCATCGGAATCATTAAGGGTGGGAGTGACCGTCGTCTGAGACACGGTATTCGAGACACGCGCGGTATAAGTTGTTGTAGAAGAAGCAAATGTGCCGAAGTTCACTCCACTCAGGGTGAGTACCTTGAGTGTGGCGTCAGTCGATTTGGCTTCCGCTTCCGTAACGGCGGGTGTAGGTGCGCTGCTAAGTGACTCCTGGTTACCTGCATCATCGGTGAATGTTACCCGCACCTTGATAGTCTTATCGACATCGGCTTTAGTGATCCTGTATGAGGCACTTGTGGCGCCGTTGATGCTCGTCTCCGTGGAGCCATGTACGCGTGTCCATTGGTATGAGAAGCTAACATCGTCCAGTCCGTCTTCGTCCGATATGCCGGATGTGCTTGCAGTTAATGTCTGGCCCACTTGGGCCGTACCGCTTATCGCGGGCCTACCAGTGGCTGGAACACTCTCAACGCCCACCGTCAGTCTGTAGATTGTGATCCCGGCGCACTCATCGCCTTTGTGCAAGGCGATGCCTAATTGGTTCTGCCTTCCGCTCAAGTCGATCTGAAAGCCCGACGCGTCTGGATCAGAGTCGCTCAAGACGGTCGTGCTATTCCCATATGAATAACTACATTCACCCAGGCCGCCTCCAAATGTGACGACCGTTCTTGGGTTTCTGAGATATACAACTTGGTACCCGGTCAAGCCGGTGGCGCTTACGGTGACCCTCCGCTCGTCACTCGGCACCGCGGCTCTGTAGCTGACGAGGCCCCTGTTGAACGAAGGGGAAAGAGTTGCTGAACTTACGCTCAGCGCCGTAAGCGGTGCCGATGAGAATGTACCAAACCGGAGACCTGATCCTCCAACCGATAGACTCGTAGTCGCGACGAGATCGTTCTGGCTCGAACTGCTGTCATACTCTCCGCAGTACAGATCTACTTTGACCCTCGGGGTAAGAAAGGGGCTACCTCCGCCATGAGAGATAGGCAAGGTTGCCTGTGTGCTGCCTGAAGGGGCAGAACCAAGGTGTGTGCGGGTGGTTTTGGCCAGTACTGGAGCCTGGGACTGGGGTATTGACATACAGGTATAGGTTGTACTTGGATGTGCAACCGTCGGGGTCGTACCAGGACACGGTGTCATCACCGCTGCCGATCTGAACTGTGATGTGGGCCCTCGCGCTCTGTGAACTCTGACCTGCGACCAGATCCGGGTCTATGATCATCATCCAGGCTAGCGCTACTATTGCCGCAACAGATGCAACTGCTATGGGCATTCTGATGTGCTTTAGCATTTTTGCAACTTCTCTCCTTCTCCTGCATGGTTCCGATTTGGATTTGGGCGGGGCACCGCCTGCGGATGGTAGTCCGGGCTATTCTCATATCGAGAACAGGCATTTTCAGGTCGGAAGCTCCCATCGTCATTTATGATCAAGTCCGTCTTCCATTTTCTATGCCCTTAATCGGCTGTCTGTGTGCCATATCGACCCATCTGGACGCCTGAGAGAATCCCTAGACGACTGGCGATGCGACATATCACCTCGCTGTGTCAACACAGCTGAGTTATGTATATTCATCTGGTAGCCTTCCCTGATTCTGCCATTCGCCATCTATGTCGGGATAGATGAAAAGGGAAACCTTTGCCTTTGTTATTTGCTTGCTGGAAGAACAGTTTTACACCTGTTCAGATTGGTACATTGTGTCCTCGCAGCCAGTGGCCCCTTGATGTATATTACGAAGGAAAACACCCGTAGATTGCTCGGCCGTATGCGAGGAATTCGATCTGTGATGTCTAAGCGCGTGCAAGCACGTAACTTTCGACTGGGAGCCCCGAATTGCTGAAGGCTGGCACAGGGGCCGTGCAGAGGTGGTTGGCGATGGGCAGCCTGAGCGACCCGGGCGCAGTCCTGTATGCCACATGGGTTTCCGTCTGGGGTCGCTGGTTCATCTGGCTTGTCAGCACCTTTCTGTTGGCCTACCGTCCGAAGTTCTGGTATCCGGATGACATCGAGTACTTGGCTACTTCGATCCTGCTGCTTATGGTCAACGGCCTTGTCCACTTTCGACTCCTGACCAACAGGCCCGTCACCTGGCGGTGGCTGCTATTGCTCTGCGCCACGGACGTATCGCTGATCACGGCCCAAATAATGATCCACATCGGGTTCGACAGCTTCATCTTCGTGGCCTACTACCCGTCCCTGGCGCTGTTTGCCGTGGTCTTTACGTCCTTTTGGCTCGGGCTGGCCTGGACGACATTGACCGCCGTCGCCTATGCCCTCGTATGCTTTACCGTGGACTCCGGTTTCGATCTTGGAGCGGGCCACGAAAAGGCGCTGGTTGCCAGGTTGGCGGCGATGTACGCCCTTGTATTGGGCCTCAGCCTCATCATCCGATTCGAGCGCATCCGGTGGCAGACTTCAGTTTCAAGGGAGAGGCAGGCACGGCAGGAACGCATCGCGCTCTCCCAGACGCTTCACGACACGACCGCTCAGACCGCCTACATGATCGGCCTGGGGATTCACAGGGCCAAGGAGATTGCCGGTGAGTCGAACGAGGAGTTGGTGGCCGCTCTGGATGCGACGTCCGCGCTGTCTAGGTCGGCTATGTGGGAGATGAGGGGCCCGATCGACGCGGGCCACATCCTCGAGGGCAGGGAGCTCGGACGAGTCCTGTGGTCGCACTGCGCAACATTCGAAAGGATCACAGCCGTCCCGACCGAGATGTCGCAGTCGGGGACCGAACCCCCTCTTGCCACAGAGACCCGAACCGGCCTCTTCTCCATCGCCCACAATGCCCTGACCAATGCGTTCCTGCACGCCCGGCCCGGTAGAGTCGAGGTCAGACTGAGTTTCGAGGCCGACCGGATAAGGCTGTCCGTATCCGACGACGGAGTGGGACTTCCCGAAGGCTATTCTGAACGAGGCCGGGGCTTCAGCGGGATGAGGGCGTACGCTGAGCAGATGGGGGGGGAACTCATCGTGGAGAGCGTCGAAGGAAGTGGTGGAGCGACCATTACCTGCGTGATCCCTTATGACATGGACGAAAGAGGAGGTTGAGATGTCGTCGTCAGGTCTGATAAGGGCGATGGTGGTGGATGACCATCCGATCGTGAGGAACGGCCTTCGGGATGTTCTGGAGGGATCGGGCCGCTTCGACGTGGTGGGACTGGCCGGAGATGGGGAGGAGGCTGTGAGAATCGTCGGGGAACTGGCGCCTGAAGTCATCGTGATGGACGTGATCATGCCGAACAAGGACGGCATCGATGCCTGCCGGGAGATCATGGAGCTTCTACCCGACACGCGGGTCGTGATGCTGACGGCTTCGACTGAAGAGGATGCGGTCATAGAGGCGATAGCCGCCGGCGCGACGGGCTACCTTCAGAAATACTCGCGGCCAGAGGAGTTGGTGGAAGCCGTTCTGGATGTGGCCGAGGGTCGGCTCCGAATACCCGACAAGTCAGTGAGGGCGGTCTTCACTATGCTCCGAAACCAACGGAGGATCGATACCCGTCAGCTTTCGGGCAAACTGACGGCTGTGGAGCGAGAGACCCTAAAGCTTTTTTCCTGCGGCAAGACGTATGCCGCGATCGCCGAGGCGAGAGGCAACAGCACTGTGACCGTTCGCAACACCCTCTACCGCATACAGGACAAGCTGGGCATCGGGACGAAGCAGGAACTCGTGATCTGGGCTGTGCGGAACGGCCTGGTGGACGACGTCGTAGTGAGTATCGACTCTCAGCCGGCGCCATAGAAGCCATGGCCCACGCCAGCTGCAGTAGTGGGGCCCGAGTCCAGGGAGCCGGGCGAGAGCGGTCCAACCTGCTACTCTGTGGGATCTGTGGCCGGACGCCGAAGGGCGAGAGGTAGCGGGAACAGGAGGAGGCGTTGTCGGACTCGTAAGGCAGGGCGGGAATGCCGGTCGCTCATTCTGATATGCAAGAAATGTAGGTGTTTTCTTGCATTCGGTTTTCGGATGTCGCCGGATGGCCTGCATAGTTCCACAAGAGAGCACTGCGCGCTGTCCCGAGAATCACGAAGATGTCTCGGAAACAGCGCGCAAGACTATTGACAGGTTGAGGAAGTTAGCGATCTATGGAGCAGCTACCGTTGCAGCACATTCGGCGTCGTTGGTCGCGCCGGTCAGGGCCGCTCCACTCTCGCTGATTCGAATCATCAGCTGGTCGCCCTCCTCCCAGGGCTGCTCGCATACTCCCCAGCTGAGCGTTGCCACTTCGTCATCGTCCACGACGTCGATGGCTACATCTTCTATTCTTCCAGGCAGATGAGGGACGAAGTCGGCGACCACTCGCCCCATTTATCGCCGTTCCGGCCGCGGACGGCGATTGACATGTAGGTTTGCCCATCCATCGTCACCCTGCCGTCCATCTGATAGTATTCTTGGCTGCCGGGCAACCTCTTGAAGCTGTGTCTGACGCTGACCAGTCCCCTGCGGGCGCTGAAGTGCGCCGCCCATTCCTCCATGCTCCTGTCGTCTTCAGGACCCGCCCAGATGACCGTGAACGGATAGGTACCGGCGCACGACTCCATCTCCCGAAGATTGCCCCAGTGTTTGCCGTTGGGATCGGTACCGAGCCACCACACATTGAGGCTGCCCACATTGAACGCCTTCAGACCCACCGGACCTGGCGGCTTACTGAGCTCACCCTGCGGCGTGCCCCGCGACGAGGTCCACGCGCCCGCGCCCACTCTGTTCACCGACGCCACCTGAACTTCGTAGGTCAAACCGTTCCTCAAACCCGTTATCGTCTGCCACTGGATGGAGAGATCGGATCGCGACACAGTGCGCCAGTTCCTCCCCTCCTCGCGGTAACGCACGCGGTATCCAGTCACTGGCGCCCGTTCGTCCTGTATGGTAGGCGGCTCCCACGACAACCCAAGGTTCCCGTGTCCCTCATGCACCGTCAGGCCCGTAGGCGGCAGGGGCGCAGTGGGCGGTCCTTCAGGCGTGGCCGTGCCGGTGGACACCGGACCCTCCAGTGTCCCTCGCAGCGCGCGCGCCTCGAATGTGTAGGCCGTCCGGTTCACCAGACCCGTCACCGTGTACGACGTCGTGTTCCAGCGACTGCCGGGGATGTCCGTCCAGTCGGGGTTCCAGGCGCTCTCCGCGCTGATTCTGTAGCGGTACTGGTAGCGAGTTATGGAATCGTCGCCCGAATTGTCCCAGCTAAGCGTCACCCGCCTGTTTTCGCCGGAAGCCGCGGCGAAGTTCGCCGGCGCGGCAAGCGGACCCCGGGGCTTTTGGGTGGCCCGGGCCGACGGACCGCCCGTGCCATCGCGCAGGGCGCGCACCTCCAGGGTGTAGAGCAAGTTGTTGGTCAGGCCCGATAGTTTGTGCGAGGTCGTCGTCGCGCCGCTGCCCGATATGTCCGTCCAGTCCGGATTCCACCCGCTATCCGAACTGTTCCGGTAGCGGTACTGGTAGCCCGTTATGGTGATGTCGCTCGGGTCGTCCCAGATCAGCGCTATCTCTCCGTCTCCGGCGGAGGACGCTGCCATGTTGCGGGGCGCAGCCAGGGAACCCCTGGGCACCGAATTCACCTGGCCTCCTTGCCCGGCATATCCTGCCCGCCCTGGCGGGTCACCGGACGCACCTGGAAGGTGTACTCTATGCCGTTGGTCAGGCCCGTCGCCGTGAATGACGTGGTGCCGGAGCCGCTGCCCGAAATGTTCCGCCAGTCCGGATTCCATACGCTGTCGGACGTATTCATGAAGCGGTACTGGTAGCGGTTGATGGTGCTGTCGTTGGGATTGTCCCAGCTCAGCGTTACCCGCCGGTTGCCGGGTGCAGCGCTGAAGTTGAGGATGTCGGTAGCGAACTCCACCGCATGGTCGGTGAACGAGTCGGCTTCCTTCCCGCTGAGGTCTTTGATCGGGTTCGCCGAGGGCTTGGAATAGCTGACCGTCGCCGTCTGCTCGGGACCTACCCCCGAGGCCAGGGTCAGGGTCGCCACCCGGCCGGCTATGGCTACGGCCGTGGGGTTAGTTCCCGTGCCTGCATCCACCTTCACGGTGAACGCGCTGCTCGCGGGAGCCGTGGTGTTCAACTCCTCGCTGAAGATCAGCTCGAGCGTGGTGTCGTCCACCTCGGCCTCCTCCAGGCTCGGCTTCGTCGTGTCCACCTTGTGGCCCGGCAGCGCCCCCTGCGCGGCGTGGTTCAGGTTGGCGTTCACCTGCTGGGCTGCGTCCGTGTGCATGAACTTGATCGTCCCGCCGTTCAGGCTGAGCGCGTTGGCGCCCCAGGAGATGCCGTCGTGGTCGTCGCCGTCGCCAGTGGTCAACTCGTACCGGAATACAAGCTCCGTGGTATTGGAGGCTCCCATGGCGTACTCTGCCTGGCGAGTCTCTCCGCCTAGTTCGAAGGCGAATTCCGGTGAGCCGGTAACGTTTACTTTACCGTTGAGAGTCGCCGTGAAGTCGATATTGCCAGGAAAGTCGTAGTAGCCCCCCGTCGGCGTTGTCGTCACCTCCACGTCCGACATCCAGGGTTTCGTCGTCGGTGATGGTGACGGTGGCCAGGCAGCCCCGGCTCGCCTGAGTTCCCGGTGGGCAAACCAGATTGAAGATGGCGTGTGTCGAGTCGGGCCCTATGATCACATTGAACTGCTCGCTACCTTCGTATTCGTTGTCGTTTTCGATCAAGATTAAGGCCGACGACGTCGCCGTATACGCCGTGCCGCTGGCCGTCCAATTCCCCGGCTGGACGCTCACAATCTGGCCGGCGACTTGGACAAAGTCGCTTGGGTTGCCAGACTTGGCGGTCCCGTCCGTGGTATCTATCAACAATGATACGGTTTCCCTCGGCTCCGCTGAGGCATCGCCGGTGGTGAGCGTCGCTCCAATGCTCACTGTGCCGTCGCCCTCGGTAACCAAGTAGTTGCCCTGCTGGTGTGAGATGGTGAGCGTCCTGCCCGATGTCGGCACCTTCATCCGGACGGTGGCCGCGTTGTTCGGCGTGACCGCCGGGACATAGCCCGTTCCCTCCGACACCGTGGCCGTCAGGTCGCCGCTCGTGTTACCCTCGTAGTAGCTCTCGAACTTCTCCGTCTTGGAGGTCGCGTTGGCGGGTATCGTGATCGTGTCGGTCGTCGATGCGAGGTATGTATCGGTCTGTGTTATGGAGATGTTCACCGTCAGAGCGCTCGCTGAGATATTGGAGCGCGTGACCGTGAACTCCGCATGGGCGATTCCGGGCGAGGCGTCAGCATGTACACGCGCGATGCTTACTCGCGGTACGGCGCTGTTGTTGGACGCCGGCCGGTTGGTGAAGTCCGCGGCGTCGTTGCCGTTCGTGTCCTCGATGACCGCGCCCGTCCCTGGCTTCGCGTAGCTTACGTTCGCGGAGCCGTCGTTGTGCGTAATTGGGATTCCCAGCTTCAGCACCACCGTGCTGCCGCTCACCGTCACGGCGCCGCTGGACGCCAGGTCCACCACCGCCTCGGTGGCCCCTGCGGGCGTCGCCTTTACCGTGAACGCCGCCACCGCCGGAACAGAAGAGGTCTTCAGCGCCTCGTTGAACGTCAGGGTCAGCGTCAACCCGTCGCGGGCTAGCACCGCGGCGTTGGAGGAGACTAGCTCGGGCGGCGTGTTGTCCGCGAGCTGGTTGCCCACGTCCTGGTCGGCGGTGAACGTCGCCACCTCGTTGCCGAACGTGTCGAGCAGCTTGTTGGCCGTGCCCGTCGACGGCTTGGTGTAGGAGACCTTCACGTCCGTATCCGTCGCCGACACCGCCGTGTCCAGCGTCAGCGTCACCGTTCTGCCCGAGATCGAGGGGCTGCCGCTCAGAGTTTGCGTCGTCCCCCCGCTGCCCTTCTTCACCGTGAAGGCGCCATTCGCGAGCGATGCCGCCGCGCCCAGCTCCTCGTTGAACGTCATCACCAGCGAGGTGCCGTTCACCGTCGCCGAGACGAACGTCGGCGCGACGGTGTCCTGCTCGTTGGTCACGTCCTGGTCGGCGGTGAACGTCGCCACCTCGTTGCCGAACGTGTCGAGCAGCTTGTTGGCCGTGCCCGTCGTCGGCTTGGTGTAGAAGACCTTCACGTTCGTATCCGTCGCCGACACCGTTGTGGCCAGCGTCAGCGTCACCGTGCTGCCCGAGATCGAGGGCGCCGTGCTGCTCAGCGTTTGCGTCGTCCCCCCGCTGCCCTTCTTCACCGTGAAGTCGCCATTCGCGAGCGATGCCGCCGCGCCCAGCTCCTCGCTGAACGTCATCACCAGCGACGTGCCGTTCACCGTGGCAGAGACGAGCGTCGGCGCGGCCGTGTCCTGGCTCAGGTAGATCGTGCGCTCCGCGTGCATCGACCAGTTCTGGGCTGGGGTTATGGAAGTGTACGAGGTGTTTACAACGTGTGCGGAAGCGAATGCGTAGGCTTGGTCGCAGACATACAAAACCGCCGTCATCCTGTCGGCGGCGGGTAAAGCCGTGTCAAGTCTGACTTGTAACTCGCTATTCACAGAAATGAGTGTCAGAATCTCATAGTCGTCGGAGGCGGCTGTCGTGAAAGTGGCGTTGTCCAGACTGCCTACGTTCGTGGAGCTCGCGAAGCCGTAGGTAATTACGCCACCAAAAGTAGACTGCTCAACCCCCACCTTCCTGGCCGGCCCGAGGAACACCGCTCCGCCGGTCAGAGTGGGCGCGTCGCAGGTCGCCGCCGCGGTGATGGCCGCGGTCGCGGCGCTGGTCAACGGGCCCTCGGCGAAGTTGTCGTCGTCCCTAAAGCTGACCACCACCTTAAGCGTCTTGCCCGCGTCCGCGTCGGTCAGGGTGTAGGTCGAGTCCGTCCCGATGCTGTCGGTCTCCAGCGTCGTCCCGTCGGCGCCGAACCGCTGCCACTTATAGGTGGCGCTGCCTGCAATGCCCGCTACGCCGTTGGTGTCCACGATGCCGCTCAGGTCGACGCCCAGCGCCGCCGGCACGCGGAACACGTTCGGCGCGGTGATGCTCGGCGCGCCCGTGGCGGCCGAGTTGACGGGGGTGGTGCTGGGATAGCCGGTGATGCGTGCCCAGGCGACGGACGTGCTACTGCCGCCCCACGTATTGTCGGACCTCAGTTCCCGCATGACGTTGGCGAACGCCCCTGCTACGAATACAGCCTCACCGTCGTCATTCGACGCATCCAGGTAATGAACATCACCGGCATTGGTGCTCCTGTTCTCTGTGAAATGCAGCGTGTACTCAGTGCCAGTTGCCAGGAAGTGCCCGTTACCGGTAGCTGTATACGTCACCTCCTGCCCATTCGTCATCGCAGTCGGGACTTGCACTGTGCCGGGCGCCGTCAACGGAAAACACGTCCCGTTGGGGTCGGGGTCACCGCTATTAGTCGCCTCGCATATCGCAAGCCCGGGCGGTGTCGCGGTCCGATTCGCGCCCGTGCCATCATCGGGCCTGATCCGCAGTTCGACCTCCGTCACCACCCAGCCGTCATTGCCGGTCCCAGCCGATGCGGCGGTACGGAAACCCAGCGCCCTCTCGCCCTCGAAGTGGATCTGGGTCCCGCCGCCCTGCACCTCGATCAGGGATGCAGCAGTCTGTGCCTGGCCCACGTCCACGTTGCCCACTAGCAGCACCGCGAGCGCGGCAGCCAGCGCCAGCAGCACGGACGCCGAGTGGCGCAGGCGGTTGCCTTCAGCATGTCTTTCCTTAATGCCAGAAATATGCATTTCTCATACCTTCACTTTGTTGTGCCGCTATCGAGCGCTTTCGCGTAGGCCGGGCGTGAGCCAGACCGGAGCAGCACAGCCAATATTCCTGTTGGAACTGTATCGCCGACGGTCGGCCTCATCCTGACTCTTTTGCGGCTCTTGACTCGTAAACTGTCACGTTCAGTCTGTCGTTTGTCTTTAGATTATTGGGACACCGTGAATTCGGATAGATGAAAAGGAAAAGAATCCCCTTTTTGTTTGTTTGTTTGGCAGATAGCGTTCTGCCTATTCGAACTGATACATTTTTATCCCCCATCTACCGATAGCCCGCACTAAGTTGTTCGAGGAGCGCGTAAGCGGCGTAACCTTCGCAGGCTGGCGCGTGGGATGTCGGCACTGACATCTGTCGGCTATCTTTAATGAATGCATGAACTGCTCCTGTGAAGAACGCTGATTTGGTTTTACCTTGTGATGCGGAGGCGTAGGCAATCTGCTTGCTTGCCACCCTTCTGCGGCGGAGGCTCGACCGGAGTGCGGTCAACGAATCAAAGAAGTCCAGACGGCGAGCAGAATGAGCAGTGCCTCCATTGGTATGAACCCAATCTTTTCTGTGTGAAAGTCAGTCTCTTCAATTGCCAACTCGTATTGAACTGTTCCAAATGTTGACTTTTGCCTATGAATGTATCATACTACTCATAAATGAAGTTATGGGTAGTTATACAGAGGCCAAACACAGAGGTGCCGCAATGCAACAGGACGAAAAGCACGGTTTCATGACGGATGGGGACGCAGAGATTGAGCTGCACTCATTCGACGCTGATGAATACTTTGAGGAACAAAACGCAGACGATCTCGAAAACGTTCAGTCGCTTCTCAGGCACAGGGTTTCGGAGAACACGAAGACCAGCTACCGCGGACAGTGGCAGCGGTTTGTGATGTGGGCACAGGAAAAGGGGCTGAGTCCCCTTCCCGCAAGTCCGGCGGTAGTCGCGGCATACATTGCGAGGCGTATGAAGAACGAGGGGCACAAGCCCGCGACACTGAAGGCTTCGGCGTCCGCAATAGGATTCATCCACAGGGCGGCGGGACTACAAGACCCCTGCGCCTCACTCGAAGTCAGGGGAGTGTTGAGCGGGGCAGTTCGCAAGATGGGAAGGGAGCAGAAGCAGGCGGATGCCCTGACTGTGGAGGCGCCGCTGACCAGGATACACTCGTTCGCCTATGAATCCCGTCGGGGTCGGGGCGGCAGGCCGGAGTCCAGAGGAGAGGCCCGCTGGCGCGGCAGCGTCGATATGGCGCTGATGAGCCTGATGCGCGATGGGCTGCTGAGGGTGTCTGAGGCTGAGGGACTGACGTGGCGCGACCTTGAATCCGTGTCGGACGGCACCGGAAGGCTGCACATCCGGCGCTCCAAGTCCGACCAGGAGGGCAAGGGGGCCGTGATGTTCGTCTCCGCTCCCACGATGGTATTTATGGATGCGATACGCCGCGACGCTGCCCCTTCTGAAAGCATCTTCGGGCTGCGCCGCAAGCAGATGACGAACCGCATAAAACGGGCGGCTGCGGTGGCCGGACTGGGGGATGGGTTCAGCGGACACTCACCCCGTGTAGGCATGGTGCGGGACCTTGCCAGAGCGGGAACTGAGATGCCTAGCCTGATGAACGCGGGGCGCTGGTCTTCGCCCGCGATGCCGGCGACCTACACCAGGAACGAAAGGGCGGCAAGGGGAGCGGTGGCGATATACTACGGTCTCGGACCGAATCTGGCGGCCTAAATATGAAGGAGTGTATAATGGATATACTGCTCATAAAATGTGCTACAATACTTGTAGCTTCATCTATGGGTAATGTGGATTCCAGGCCATTCGGGTGCCCCGATGTCTCAGGAGATACCGCCGGTCTGCTCCTTATCGTCCCTGCTTGCCTGTCGTACACCCCATCTTCATCCTCCCTTCCCGTTCTTTAACCACAGCTTATTCTGTGTACTCTTATTATAACGGGGAACGGGCGACGAAGGGCGACTTATTTACGTGGTGGATTGCGCTTGCGTGCGTTAAGACTTGCCGCCGGATCTGAGTGATCTCGACACATGAGAGCCGAGAAGCGATATTCCGACGGTCTCAAGGTCGGAGAGCATGCCAAGTCGCGGACTCTCGGCGCTGTATCCCTCGCCAAGCCCGGCCTGCCTTGCCGCAGCGCCTATGCGCGTACCCAGTTGTCTGGGCATCAGACCGATGATGAGGTCGTCGTCTGCCGCTTCGCCCCTGGTCTCGGCCAGAATACTCATCGTGTCCTCGCTGACGAACCTGTACTCCGGCTCGCCCAGCCCGTCCGTGCCTCGTACGACGATCCTTCCGCCACCCTCTACCTTCTCAAGGTCCGCCCACCTGAGCAGCGTCGCCTCCCTGACACGAAGCCTGGCATCGCGCATCAGTCCTATTACGGCGATGTCGAAGGCACCCCTCTGGTATGCGGACTCTTCACGTTCAGGTCTGCCGCCCCTGCCGGCGCGTGGATGACGCGCCGTCTCCCTGATGGCTATGTAGGCATCGAGGTCAAGGGGCAATGACCTCTGCGGCCCGGGCTGCTCATCCTGTGTCAACCTGGTGAGCGTCGTCTGCGCCACACCGACGCAGGGGTTGGCGTGGCCGGACTCCTGGTGGATCCGGGTTATGGCGGCGGCGATCACCTTGAGCGTCGAGGGCCTGGCGTCAGCTCTGGATTCAAGATAGTCCGCCACGCACTCCGGAGAGGCGGGCAGGGACTTTCGACCGGACTCTTCGCACCACTGGGCGAAGGCGAGCCACTGGTAGGCGTAGGTCCCGCCTGCCCGCGTCATGTCCAGGATGCTCTGTTGCGGGGCGGCTGTATGTTCGATGTCGTCCATTTCTGTCGTCCGTCCGCCTATAAGCGACATGGCCCCGTTCCGTTAGCGCCGACATGGTATCACTTCTGGTCAAAATTGCGGACTATCGAGGATTATGAGCGCCTTGGCAAGGGCGTCGCCGGTAAGCTCGCCCGCCTCCTGAAAGTCGTTGGCGTCCGGCGCAAAGTAGGCGACCGATCCGCAACCGAACTGGTAGATTGTCGCTGCGCAGCCACCCGTTGCGTCCCGCAGCTCGTCCACACCCTTCGCATACCGCTTTGCTTCTTGTGTCAGTGTCGCTACCGCTCTCCTGGCTTCTCGCCAAGCCTTGCAGTTGTCGTCGGTGTCCCGCCTGCAGTGCGAGCAGTTCCTTATGGCATCGAAGGCGGCCAGCACCGGAACAGCATAAAGATGGGCGGTGGACATCTTGCCGTAGCCGTAGAGTTCCGACCGGACATCACGCGGGTTCACCTGGTCCTGGCAGTCGGGGCAGAGTGTCGCGTCCCTGCGGGCTTCGCGCAGCGCAGACCAGTCCTCTGATGATATGTCGGCATCACTCGCGGACCTGCCGTCACACAGACGGTTCTGGGCACGGTCTTCGATGTGATGTTCGGTGAGTGAGAAGCGGATCATGCTGCGTCTGAGTCTGCGTCCGGCTCTATCCTGTCGGGGCAGTCGGCCTTCGTCAGCTCGCAGAAACGACACTCGGGCAGGCTCGGCACCCTGCGGGCCGGCATGGGAGATGTCATCTTCCTGATGAACTCGGTCACGCGCGCGACGAACGCATCGTTCACGCTGTCCGCGGAAACCGGTACCTCGCGGCCGTCCGCGTACACGACCACTCCCTCGAATTTCTTACCAGACCAGCGTATTAACTGTGACTTGGGCAAGAGATACATGTAGAGTTGCACCTGCGCGACGTGCGATGCCGACTCCTGGCCGGTCTTCGCGTCGTAGACCACGACCTTACCGTCCGGATTGACAGCGATCACGTCGGGCTTGCCGCTGATGACAACACCGGAGCGGGGGCTCTCGACCTTGAAGGAATTCTGGTTCTCGATGAATACCCGAGATCCTTGCTCTTCAAGGCTATCCACCAGTTTGTTCATCAGATCTGTGTGGTCCATATTCCACTTGGCGGAGTCGAAGTCGCTGGGTACCTTCTCGTAATTCTGGAAGTTTGCTTTGAACCACGCGGCCCAAATGCAGCTCTTCTCGCCCGTGAGGTATCTGGGAATCCAGGTGACATACAGGTACGGGTTGGTTCTCGGTCTGGTCATGCTCCTACCACCTCCTCAGGCACAAGACGAAATGTCGCTTATGCCTAAAGTAGCACGACCGTTCGTTGTCCGTAAAGACTAAAGTCAGCGGATTTGCAGACATTCAGACCTCACCATCGGGTCCATGCATACGCCTGGAGTCTTACGAAACACGAACAATAAAATGACCACAAATCAAGCTCGAAGAAGACCAAAACAGGCGCTATGAAGCAGTCTCCTATGCGGAATGTCCTGGGTTTGCCTGTTGTGATATGAGATGGTATGTTCTATAATAGAGCCACTTAGAATATAAAAGTCGGCCACCGGAACATGCTATCCTGGCGGCCCGCTTGGTAGTTGGGTATCGATTCGGCTGCGCTAAGCAGACGACCTGCATGTTCGCCCTCGCGGGCACAGGAGAAAGGAGGACCCCATGCACATCTGCGGCATGACGATACGACCGCCCTAGGCATGATATGGAGACGGCCTTATTAAAAAGAAACCGCCCGGCGCAAGCTGCAAACTATCGCCGGACGGATGTGATCACCACGCGGAAGTCCTTGTGGCTATGTCTATATTAGCAAAGGACTCTCCGTTTCAACAACTATACTGGGCGCTTATGCGCCCGCGAGAAGGAGAGAATCTAATGGAAAGAATGATGAGACTCCCGGAGGTCGCGGAAGTGACCGGGCTATCTAAGACTACAGTCTGGCGGCGTGTCCGCGACGGGGACTTCCCGACACCGGTGAGGCTGGGTAGTCTCGCTACCCGCTCCGTCGGCTGGCGCGAGGGCGAGATTGAGAAGTGGCTCGACAGCCGACCCGCCTTCGACGAATAGGCGCTCACGGATAGACCGAAGCTGGGCCGCGCTTGTGAATGTGTCAGCGCGGCTCATCTTTTTTCTCGATGTACAGCAAGGTGGTGTACGGCACATCGTCCTCGCCCTGCTGTTGGGACTGACCTATTTCGTAGTCATCGTCCCCATTGACGAAGATCAGCCTACCGACTGAGGGAATTTCAAGCGGAGCTGTAGTCCGTATACATTAACTGACGTCTGGTTCTCATCCATGATCCTGCGTAGGGTTGCGCGAGGGGTGTACCCGCTAATATCTTCCGAATCTATTCCCGCTTCCTCGCACATCCGCTTCAGTCGCCTGTTTATCTGGGAACCAGAAAGATTGAACACGCTGGAGCTGGCGCCCGCACTTTCGAGCTTTATGTCCATGAGCGCTTTCATGCATTCCTCTGTGATGTCAACCCATATCTCATTCCGGCTAGACGCCCAATTGATAGGCAGCAAAATCTGTCCTGATCCGTTCTCTTGCTGATGGACATTGCCCCAAGTCAGGTTTGCCGCTTCTGACCGACGCATGCCTGCCTGGGTCATGGATAGCAGCAGGGCCTTATCCACGTTGGCACGCTTACGTGCATCTTCAGGTCTTTCCCTCCGTCTGCCCCTCGATCTGCGTGGGATATAAAGAACACTGAGAATGCTCTCCATCTCGGCATCGGTCAAGGCCCGGGCGCGTTGCAACTTGTCTTCAGCATGCTTCTCCCTCAACTCGGACAGGGCAGCCTTCACCTCATTGCTTCCTGTCGGATTCAAGAAGCCGGCTGCGACGTGCAGCGATCCGATAGAAGACACGTAGGAACTTATGCTGGATAGTGCCAAACCATCATCGTCCATCCACAGGGTAAAGGCCGCGAGGTCCGCGGGGGCAATCGGCATTTGCAGGACCGTTCTTGGTTGCCCACTCATCTCGGCCTGACGCTCAACTTCCCACGCCCAGCGAGCGAAAGCCTCGAAGCGTTCGCGGTGGGTACGGACACTCTTTTCCGTCCTGCTGCTCAGGTACTCATTTATCCTGGCGGCGTGCGGCCCAAGGCAAGGTATGTTCTCGAAGATGATGTTGGCGGAACTCTGTTCAGTAGTCATGGCTTGCACTCGCGTGACTCACGGCAGCTCGACGATGCTTTATGAGAAGTTACCACACTTTTTGTAGGTGTGAGTTTCGCCACGTCCCACATCAGAGACCTTCATCAATGCTTTTAGAATGTCGACATCTTGACAACTCACCGCTTTTAAGCGAGTATTATGAGGATATGCCTACTCAACTGATGTCTTAGAAGGTTACTCAAATATTGGTAGAAAAAGTGGTGTCGAGCTAGGGGAGCCGTGATTCAGGTACGAAAACGAGGGAATCATAGTTGTCACCAGTATTTCAGGGAAGCCCCTGCCGTGCTGCAAGTCTCTGGTCAGCCCCAGTAACCTAGCCATGTCCTGCGGTTCTTGACTACGGCCGACCACCGCAACCCCAAACAGGTGTAAGTCTCCTACACGCAGAATACCTTCTAATATTCCCCTTCCCATACCACTTCCATTGAACAGGCCCTTCAGCCGCGTTCGCAGCTTCCTGAGCGATTCGATAAACTAGCCTTGCCCGGTCGATCCGCTGAAGCAATCGCTTTTGCCAGTGGAGAGACACCGGGTAGCCGCGCATCACAGCCTCTATGTCAGACCCATCGAGCATCGACAGATACAGCACTCCCCAACCGGTTACATACCACCGTCTTACCCACCAGTGATTGCCATTGGCGAAGAACACGCAGCGCACCAGCCTGTGCGAATGCCTACCACTTAGAGCTATTAGGTCCCGAGCGTCAGCATAGGGAGCCTGAGCGATTGTCTGAAGCATTGCGCTGTCCCATCCGTCTAGCGCTGAAGCGTTAAGAGACATTGGCATCGGCAAGCCATCCTGTTCATTTGCGGTCTACTACTTCATGCGGACAACTGTTGTGCTAAATAATACATCATGCCCAGCCAGCCTCATTCCTGACTTGTCGAATATGGGCCAAAGGTAATTCACCAGTATTATGCCTACTGCAACCATTCCCAACAGAGTCAAGGTTATCCAAATTAACACATCGAGTCCTGCCTGCATCATTCGTATATTTTCTAAAATAGGCAAGGGGTAATTAAACGGCAGTATTATGCCTAACGTAAACATCACCATCATCGGCAAGATTGTACTTTTGAAACAGACCTCACGAGCGAACATAGTTCCCCAGTCTGCCGGACTACAATCTTCTCTGTCTACACGTATCCCCGGCATAACGCCATCGCAGGCAAACGCCGTCGCCCTGCGCTTGTAAGAAGCCAGCTCTCCTATGAGGTTTGTATTTTCAGCAGTAAATGAACTTAGTCCTTCCATTTTCTAATCCTATATCCGGCTCAGTGACTTACTCGTCGGCGGCGTTCATGTCGTTGCCGAGGACGTCGGTGGTGAGGAGAGTATCCTCGGACGGCGTGGCGTCGGAGTCAGCTCTAGTTGAATTCCCGCCTGGCGCTTCATATTGGAGGGACGCATAGGCCCCTAGTCCTTGTACTCCATTGCACACAGGTGACACCTCCACTTGGTAGTGTTTGTCGAAACCCGGAAACTTGAGGTCATTCCTGCCAGGATTAGGCTTTATGGGGTCCAGAAAGAGCCAAGCCGATGTACTTGGCGATCCGAGCTCGAACTGACATGACGTGTAATGCTCTTTGCCCGGACAGGTCGAAACCAACGAGGGGTTGTAGGACACATAATAGTCCGTCGGGGTTCCACCAGTCGGAGGACTCCACTGCATGAGCACCTCGAGTCTGTTTATGATGTACACATCCTGCCCCAGAGCGGTAGACTGCGCTTCGTCTTTTGTGCCATGTCCGGGTGCAGGATATGGCGGTGACATCGTAACTCCGAAACCCGAGAAGGCTTCGCAGGTAGCGAGTTGGGGTGTAGGGAATTCTGTCGAGTGCCACTCAGTGTATTCACCGTTTATGACGGCTCTGACTCGTGCCTCGTACTCACTGTTCGCGACCAGACCAGTCAGGCTTGCTTCCCAGTACGGTTCTTCTTTCTGGAAGGTGGCGGAGGAGTCGAACGGGTCACCCCCGCGCCTTCCCCACTGGATCTCGTAACCCGAGGCTGAGGCGACGGTTTTTATTATGTAGGCCGTTGCTGATGACGCCGTGATGTTCTTGAATCTAACATCCGGAGAGGCTGGTATGGGCATCGTCTCGAACGAAGAGATGAACCACCCGCCTGTGATCGTCTCCTCGTCGGCGCCTTCGCCCCGTTTTGCTTCTCCGCGTGCTCTGATGTCGTATTCAGTGTCGGCGGCGAGGCCTGTGATTTCAATTGTGCTAAGGCACTCGCCGGCTTCAAGGTCACGCTCATCGTCAGGGCCGGGGCCGCAACCTTCTACCATCGTGGGATGGGCGTAACTGGTAGACCCTTTGCGGATCTGGAAGCTGTAGTAGTCCACCGAGGAGAGATAGCCCGCGGTTACAATTACGGAGTGCGCAATATCATCGCCAGGGGAGATGCTAAGAAATGCAGGGGTCGCCAGCTCTGTGGCCAATGTCGAGAACTCGACCTCGGTCCACACGGGATAGACGGTCCCGTTTCTCAGCGCTCTGCCTTGTACGAGGTAGTTTGTACTATAGACGAGGCCGGTGATCGTCACTGGAGTTTCGGTCGCAGTCAAAGAATCTCCCGACAGGAATTCCCTACTCGACTTCACCTTCCAGCGCAGTTCGTATCCTGTCGCCTTATCCTGTTTTGTAAAGGCCATAGAGGCGGATCTTGTTGAGACATAACTGATGGTCATTACGAGAGGGTCCAGCTCGTTTCCCGTTACGCTTGACGTCTCCACCCAAGCACTCTGGGCGTTGTCGTTCTCCGCCCTGACGCGGATGGAGTACTCCGTCGCAGGGGTTAGCCCTGAGACCTCTATGAGAACGAGTGAATTCGTCTGGTCAACAATGCGCGCGTTTCCGGTAGGGTAGCTGTTCTCGGATTTCTTTTTCCATTGGACCCGGTAGATCGTCGCGTGTGGCACTGACCTCACTTCGACTTCCAGCGACTTCGTGCTTAGCGCAGTCACGTTGACTGCGGGGGACGACAAAGCCACCGTTCTCGGGGACAGGGAGCTGCACAGCGCGATGTCAGGGGCGTCCATGACTTGGTGCCCAAAGAACGGCTCGACGGGGTTCTTGTTCGACGAACGATCCCGGATCACGTTGCTGTGCTGGATGTAGTCGACCCATACGGCACCCGCACCCGGATCTTCCAGCAGGTTCAGCTGTACCTGGCGCCCGCAGACCGCGACGGACTGAACATGATGGCGGGTCTGTATACTTGACCAGACATGGAATGCGTAGGAGGGTGGAACCGAGGACGTGTCGAGGTCCTCGTCGAATGCCAGTACGATCGCGGCCCCGCTGGAACCGCCCGCCTCGATCAGTACCGGTGGAGTGACATCCGAGTTCCTCCGCGGCGTACACGTGCCCGAAGAGCAAGTCACATTCACGACCGCCCTCGAACTGATCGCCGCCGCGGGATTGTTGGCCAGATCCTCAATCTGGGCGCCGGAGGTCACACTGTAGCTCATCCTGACGGTGTCCGTTCGTCCCACCGGCGCGCCCAACGTCAGGATGACGCGGCGCCCCTGGGCGCGGGCCGCCTCCACGACGGCATCAGCTGTGGTCGAGGATGATGTGACTGAAACCGTGAAATTCCCGACCGGCAGCTCGCCCGGGAACAGATTCTCGTTGTAGACGATGACCAGTTCGTCACCGTCGACGATGCGGGCGCTGTCCGTCGGCGCCCGCGAGTCAACCACAGGTACGACTAAGATCGACCTCTTGACACCGACGCGATCAGCGACCGCCTCCCCGTTCTCGGCCCAGGCCGTCACTGTGTACTTGACGCCGGGTTCGAGTTCCAGCCTTATCGACGTCTCAGTGGTGTGCCCTGAAGCTGCCTGACCGGTGGGGAGAGCACCGCTGCCCACTCGGGACAGCTCCCATTCGTACATGACTATGGGTGAGAAACCATACGAAAGCGGAGGGTTCCAGCCCACTGCCACCGCGGTTAGATTGTAGGTCGGTTTCTCGTTAGTCGTCCTCCATCGCAGATCTCTGACTTCGAGCGGAGCCTTTGACTTCCGAGGAATCGTGCTGAGGCCGCGTGCCGCGCCTTGAACCGGTTCACCAGTATCGATGAACCCTACGGCTCTGATATTGAAGTCGTGGGGGATGTTCAGCGTCAGCCCTGTGATGGTGAGATCGCAGGGGCAACCGAACGCATTCGCACGAGGCAGTGTTGGCGGCAACCCTGCCGTAGACTCTCTCTGAGAGTTCGAGAGGGCGGAGTCCGGAACATTCACCCATGTCGCTCCGGCAACCCTGTATTCGTAACCCGCGATGTGGACCTCCGCATGTACATTCTCCGGGGCATTCCACGTGAGCCTAGCCCCGCCAACGATGACCGCTCCGGTGGTGTCCACGCGCGTTATCAGCAGATTTTCCACCCTGTGTGGAGGCGTCGGGGCCCCAACAGAGCCGTCGGCCTTATGGTCCCCCATGACTCCGATTGTTCCCCATCTCCTGTCTCTTCCTCCCCCGCTGTTCACATCGGGCCACACCGTGTCGGCGACGATGGCAGTTCTCGGTACGACTGAGTCGCCGTGCAAGTTGCCGAAAAGTTTTAGCCCGTCGGTGTCCCTGTCGGCGGCCTGCACCGTATACGTGAAGACTACATAACCGACCGACAGGTCGCTGAGAGCGGCGTCGTAGTCTGCCCATCTGATATCCGAACCCAGCTCGAATTTCAGCTGAGGCGAGCCAGGGACAGTCAGTTCCCCGAAACTCATTGCCAGCTGGAACTTGATCACTTCCCCGTAGTGGTAAGGCCCCGTTGAAGTCACGGTCAGACTCTCGGGAGCCGGTCCCCGCGGCCGCCTCCCGTCGACCAGCGTTGAGAAGACCGCGGAGCTATGCTGGAGACCGGACGTGGATGATTCAACTGCTTGCCCGCCTTTTCTGGTTAGCTTCCCTGAGCTGCCAGCCGCCAAGGCGTTGGAGTCGACCTCAATTCGGCCATAGTCCCCGGGCTGCACCTCGTATGTAAAACTCGGATGTTTCGGGTTATCCACAAGCGACGCTGAGACGAGAAGAGCGTTCCGCGACTCCCCGCCAACCTTGATGGGCAGACTCGCGCCGGCAAGTCCCTTCGCATCCTTATCGAGGGTGAACTTGAGGCGGAGTCGATCTCCATGGCCGAACACCGACTTGACAGTTGGGTTGACGGCTGTGTCCCAGTGAGCCGGTACACTCGTGAGCGCAGGGCCGCTAGTGTCGATGAGCTTCGGGGCGGTTTTCAACTGGCGGCCTGTTATCTCGGTGTAAGGGACAAGATTTGAAGCATAAGGATTCCAGTCGCCACCGCGAAGTTTCCTGTGGGGATTATGGTCGAAGCTCCATCCGGCGGGAGCGTTTAGAGCAGTGCCTGAAGCGGCTCTGGCATAGATGAGGGTTGCGCTTCTCGCGAAATGGTACTCGATGGCGTAGCGGACCTCGGACGCCATTCTGTATCCGGTGAAGGTGTATGTCCGCTTACCCGCGGACGACACCCCAGCCGCGCTGCGAACGCAGCCAGCGGGGTTGTTGCCATTCAGTCTGCATAGTGCCAAGGTAGACGGAAGGTGATTGACGGCGCTGCCCGTCGGGTTGGTGAGGGTCACGGCAGTGACTTCCCATGCGGCGAAATCGGAGCCAAGAGTACCAGACTTGATCCCCAAGTAGTACCGAGTTCCTTGCCCAATCGAGACCAAGAAGTCGTAGCGGTTGTAATTGAGGTTCCTGTGCCTTGCCGTGAAAAGTTCAGGGTCATCCTCAGGAGGGTCTGTGGGCGGGGTCTGACCCGCCGCTGGGGCCGCCGTCAGTAGAATCGCTGCCAGCACCGTCAGAACCGTTATCCCCAGCCATATCGTTTTTCTTGTCATTCTGCGCATTCTTCTCTCCTAGTGCTTACTGTTGATATGTGCCGGCATCTTCTCCGCTCTTCTGGCCGCCCTGACTTCCGGCTTCAGCTATCGCCTCCGATAACAAGTTTCTTGATCAGAGTCGTAATCCCATTCCATGTAGCCATCAAGCACGGTCAACTTAGCAGAATCCTCATTGCAAGTTATCACTGCTCCATTGTAAATCCCCAAGAAGCCATTATGTTGAACCCTCTCGCCACTCCTACGATCGCCTGACTGCTGACCGTTCTCTTTGAATAAGGGTGTCCACCGGCCAAAGAGCAAATGCGGATAGAAGTCATAGCATCCACCTCCGCCCCGTCTCATAGTGTCGACAGGATGCGAATGCTTTACCTTGAAAAGCGAACGGAGCGCGAGTTTGTCTGCCGTGGACAGTTCTTCGTAAGGCGTTTGCATTAGCCCCCAAATACCTAAGTGGATATTGGCCTCGAAACGAAGAAGGTCAGTAAAGTACGAAGGCTCTACCTGTTCTTCCGATTCACTATAAGCAGTAAGCCTCAGCCCAAGACTCCCCATGCATACATCCGCATAGTCCCAATTACGCTTCGACCCATTCTTAACAGACGCGGATTCAGACCAGAGACTGGCACAAGCAAAATACAATGGTGCGCCGGCGAGAGCAGCCCGCGCGGTAGGCGTCCACCAAAGCACCGAGTTCGGCGTCAGCGTATGCCGCGTGAGGGTATGCTGATACAGGTAGACGGCAGCTACCACAGATGGCTTGGGAGAGACGGACCGCAGTTCACGCTGCTGCTGGCGATTGACGACGCCACCGGGATCGTTGTCAATGCCCTGTTCTGTGAGTTGGAGAACACCCACAGCTACTTCTCGCTCCTCAATGGGCTGATACGGCGTCGCGGCATACCGATCGCGCTGTATGCAGACCGGCATGCCGTCTTCAAGTACACTCCACCGTCGGAAGCTGCCGGTGCTCCCACCCAGTTCAGTCGCGCGATGGACGAGCTTGGCGTACAGCTGATATTCGCTCAATCGCCTCAGGCCAAGGGTCGGGTGGAACGCGCCGCGGGAACGTTCCAGGACAGGCTCGTAACCGAACTACGGCTTGCGGGCGCAATCACCATCGACGATGCGAACCGCGTGCTGGAGGGCTTCCTTCCACGCTTCAACGGCCGCTTTAAGGTGCCTGCGCGGGAGTCGGAAGTCGCCTATCGTGCCGTAAACGAGGAGATGTGCCTGGAGAGGATCCTGTGCTTCAAGTACAGGCGCAGAGTAGCCAGGGACAACACGGTCAGATACCGCTGGCGCACCCTGCAACTGCTGCCCGGTACGGACAGGCCGACCTACTCCGGAGCAGCTGTGGATGTGCTTGAAGGACTGGACGGACGGCTGGCAGTGCAGCTCGAAGACCGCATCATCCCCTCCCAAGAGGCGCCACCACGCCCGAGCGTCCTTCGAGGCTTCGGCGGGAGAACCGCTCACACTCCTGCCGTCCGTCTGTCCACCAACGGTCTGGGCAGAAAATGGGAAGCCAAACTGGCGACTCCGGACGATACCGACCATGTGGGGGAGCCTCGTGACACCTCCGGTCTTGACGGCACTGAAGGAGTTCGCAAGGCCGTGCGTCGGCGACACAGGAAGCCCACCCCGCTGCAGACGGCCAGGTGGAAAGCGGTGCAGAAGGCGAAACGCAAGGGGCTGTCGATGCGTGGGATCGCCCGGGAGCTGGGTATACACAGAGACATGGTGAAAAAGTACATTAACGCTGAAAGTCCGCCCAAGGCGCGCGCTCAACTGACATCGAAGGGCTGCTGATCTGATACCATCAGGGACCATGTTGGTGACATTTATGCTGGTCACTTACACTGACATTTATCCTGAACAGCGACACCCCGCTGGCATGTTATCGCTCCGCCCTTGACATATATGCGCGCTACCGCTTTCCCCAACATCACCGGAACCACCAAACGGAACTCCTCATCGTTCAACCCGGTTCGGCGGTCGGTTCACCACCATCGCGGCGCTACGAATATCCGGCGGCCACTATGCCCTATACTGGCATATATGGTTGATTCCAGACGCGCCCCCGGTTCGGAGAGGTGTTTATGGCGATAGACACAAGCGGTGATATCCCCGACAACGTGATTGCAGACATACCACACGGCGCGTCGGCTCCGGGGGTTGCGCTTACACGACGCCCCAGTGAGACTGTGAAAACTTACGACGGCCTTAACAGCCTTTTGCCAGGAAGAGGCGAGGCTGCGGGAGGAGTTCACTTCATTCATTATGACGGCGCGAGTTACGCTGGTGGTCGCCGCAAGGGCGCGGACGAGCCATATGCGGCAGACAAATGGACTGAAAGCATCGACCTTGCGGATATCGCCTATGACTCAATGCGCCTTTACCTCATGGAGATCGGCAGGGTAAATCTGCTGACCAAGAAGCAGGAGCAGACTCTCTCGCGGCAGATTGAGGAATGGAAACATCTGGAAGCCATCGAAACAGAAGTGGAAGCTCTTACGGACGGGTCTCTGAGCGCCTGGATGTGCGTTCTTCACCTGATACGGCGAATCGGCCAACTGGGGCCTATAGTGGATGCCGTCTGCCGCTACCACGCAATGCGCATTTCCGAGACCCTGGCCGATGTGCTGATCGACGAGGAGCTGTCCGAGCGTATCGATGGTGTGCTCCCGGAGGAGATGCTGCTCTTCGCGGCGGAGATTCTGAACAGGGAGCCTGAGGACGTCAAGCAGGGCCTCATCGAGCTGTCGCTGGCCATCCGGCTGCTTCCGATGGAGACTCCGGATGTGTTCGAGACTCCTGCTCCAATCGACGAGCTGCAAGACCTGGAGTTCGCGCCCGAGTTCATAAGGGCTCTGAAGTCCTATGAAACCATGTATTCGAGGCATTTCGCCAGTGTGAGGAATGCGGGCAGGCGCGCGCAACTGCGTCTCTCAGAGGCCAACCTGCGGCTCGTCGTCAGCATTGCCAGAAAGTATCTCGACAGGGGGATGCCGCTGTTAGACCTCATTCAGGAGGGCAATATCGGTCTCATGCGTGGCGTGCAGAAGTTCGACTACCGTAGGGGCTACAAGTTCAGCACCCACGCCACCTGGTGGATTCGACAGGCGGTCAGCAGATCCATAGCGGACCAGTCCCGCACCGTCCGCATACCCGTGCATATGACGGAGAACATCAACAAGCTGAATCGTGTCAGCCGCGAGTTTGTACAGGAATACGGGCGAGACCCCACCGATGAGGAGACGGGAGCCAGGATGGACATTACGGCCGAGCGGGTGCGGGAAATACAGAAACTCACGCAACTCCCTCTGGCCCTCGAGACGCCGGTTGGCGAGGACGGAGGCGCACAGTTAGGCGACTTCATTGAGGACAAGAACCTCGTCCCCCCCGCGGAGGCCGCGTCATACCTGTTGCTCAAGGAGCAGATCGCCGATGTGCTGTCCACTCTCAGCGAGCGTGAGGCGAGGGTGCTTGAGTTGCGTTTCGGACTCGGGGACGGTATCTCTCACACCCTGGAGCAGGTTGGACAGGAGTTCGGGGTTACGAGGGAGCGCATACGCCAGATAGAAGCCAAGGCGTTGAGGAAGTTGAGGCAGCCGAGCCACTCCAGGAAATTGCGGGACTTTCTGGAGTAGGCGCACGTGAAACCGGCTGGCCGTTAGCTCAAGACATGCTTCCCCGACTGCACAGATCGGGCTATGCGCATATTCCCGGTTGACAACGCCTTGTTGCCATTGTCTGAGCAAGGAGCGCTGTCGACACGAACGACTGCAGCACCGACTACGCAGGATCCCAGGATCTCGATGCGGCGTAGTTATGATCAGCGACAATTACACTAGATTCCGTCGCCGCTAATTGACGCCCATGATCTGTATTCATCGAAGAATGAGTGGGCACCACGACAACAGCCAACAGCCATGGACCACGATACAATAAAATAAAGGAAATTATTGCACGCCAGACTCAGGAAGCCGAGTCACACAAGTCCTCTCCTCGGACAAGGGTCGAGCTACGGTAGTTGCCAATCCTCAGCATTAGACGCAATGTCTTTCTGATTATGATGGCGCGAAACAGATGCTATGCCTATTATTCTCACGCCAACACAATTGATTCTGTATCAATCCTGTTGTGCAGAGATGCTCGACTTCGGAAACGAATTTGGGTTTGTTCGGCCGAACGATCTGACCGGTGGGAGTTGCGCCAAACTGTCATGGTGAGCGGCACTGTTGAGATATGCTTCCAGAATGCCTTTCTCAGTTCACTGTTAAGGTGTAACTCGACGTAGTCGCCCTTTCCTGGTTTTTTACTCGCATCACCGCGCGGTGATAATTGATTCGCACTTGGCTATCACCACCGCGTCATAGAAGTTTCAGAATGAAGTATTACGCGCAAAGTGCTTTGTTAAAAAACGAATCACTGTTATCATGGCTTCAGACAAACGAAGATATGAGAACCTTGATACGGGGGCAACGACAGGGGAATCAGGAAAATAGAAGCTTCTACGGTTGTCAGCTTCTTGCCGCCTGAAGAATGTCGACTTGGGTGTCCATATGAAACAATCTGACCTTCGAAAATATAGAACCGCCACTCGGCAGGCTCTGAAAGGGCTGGTCGTCCCGATGCTTGCGGTGCCGACGATAATGCTGCTGGCTGCTGCCCTGATCATCGGCGCCTTTGCCGGCCTGCTCGGTCACTCCGGCCTGGAGTATACGCTTGGATTCATCGGCGACGCTGCCGCTCCGGCCTACATGGTGCCGGCGCAGCTTATGCTTGCCGTCTACTTCATTGTTGCCATCGAGTTCGCGTTCTCGTGGGATAGCTGGACGCGGTCTCATCAACGAAACCTCGCTGAAAAACTCCTGGAACTGATGACGGGGCTGTGGAAGCTCTGGTCATCTGTCATCTCTTCAATCGCGACGATACTTTACGCGCCGCGCCTCACAGAACGCCCCAGGGGAGACTGGCAATACGCCACCTTCAAGACTACCCCCTTCCTGGCGGGCGAAAGACCTCAGCTGGAATAAACCCCTAACCTTCTTCACAGGCAACGGCCCGCACTGCGCGGGTTACTTCCACACATTCGCCTGGTCCTTGTGAATCGGACCTGAAGGAGGACTCATGCTCAATTACCTGACTATTCCTGTCACCGCGATGTTCGCGGGACTGCTCGCGGCCGCGCTGTGGACGTTCGTCTGGACGACCGCGCTGACCGAGGCCTGGCCCGTCTACGACATCGCGACCGTGCCGGTGTTCCTCATCGTGTGCGTCGGCAGCGCAGTCTTCATGCGTAAGTTCGGCAGGTAGGCAGCCTTAGCGAGTGGTATGTCGGTGCCCTGACAGCGCTGACATACCACGCTGAGTGGATGCTCGAGAGACTCGACACGGAATGCCTGCCCAGGCTCGAGGCGCGCTCGTTGCAGGCGATCTGAGTTCTGAATGCGCGCCGCGCCGGGTTCCGAGAGTTCAAACCCCGCTGTCGACCCGGGTCAGCACAACGCTGACCGGGCAGCATAACGGGCATTCCCATTCCGCGTGCGTTCGACTCAGACTCCCTGAATCAATGCTTATGGGAGTCTGCACGGCCGCTGAGATCTCATCCGCCTTCTGAAGCCTCTCCCCAGAAGAGAACGGCCGCCGCATTGCTCGGATTTCAGTCGAGAATCGCTAAGTGCGTGCCGTAAACGGGTGCGCCACATTTCTACTGAGTTACTACATTGTCGAGGTTGCGCAGCATACAGGAGGTCAAGATGAAGAGTCTCATAATCCTAGCGATAAAGATGAAACCCGCGGCAGGGGCGCTAGCCCGCATTGTCGGGAAGCCGACTAGCGAGATTGGCATCGGAGCGCTTCTGCTTGGACTGGGATTGTACCTGTCCCTGGCGACTGCCGCCGTTCCCACCCTGATGGCGCTGGGCGGCTGTGCTGCCCTCGCCGCGGGGACACTGCAACTGAGAAGACGGAAGGAGCGGCAGATCGCCGTCAGCCGGAAGCGGATGATGGGGCTGATTGCTACAGGCGGAGTACTCCTGACAGGGGGCGTGCTCACGATGTTCGAAGCAGCCCCATTTGTCAGCCTGCTGATCCTGGCGGGCACCGGATGCGCCGGCCTGGGAATAATACGAATCAGGATGAAACGCCGGTACAAGCAACTTCGCTCGGCGGAAAAGAGAATAGAGGTGTGGTAAACATCTCGTCCTAAACAGAGCATCTCTGCGCATGGCTGAAAGCGGGAATTTGCGAATCAAAGATAGCCGGATGCGAGTGATGTCCGGCAGCACCGGGTAAGAGACCGTGCCACGGTTGCAGAGAAAACCACTTAATGTCATAGACGATTAACAGGAGACATAAGATTGATATATCAAAGCAGATCCACGAAGAGAAGAAAGGCCACGGCCGTGCTTTTCGCAGCTGCGGTGTCGGCAGCAGCGCTTTGCGCGCTGCTGATTGGCCCGGACATGTCGGCCGTGCAGGCGCAGTCCCAGAACACGCCAACACCGACGCCTATCACTATGGATGACGACATACAAGGGATGGCGCGGAAGATAGCCGAATCGAAGGCTCTGCGGCATCCCAACCTGGATTCGAACCTCAATCGCATACTTGAAGACGGCAGAGCGGCACAGACCGCGGCCAGTGATACCAGCTCTTCCGCAGAAACCCAAGATACAGTCGCCGTGACGATCTACATCGAGGAGGGGTACTCCGAAGCGGTGAGCCAATTCCTGACCGGCCGCGGAGCGTCTCCCCGGAACGTCGGCACGGACTACATCGAGGTTGACGTACCAGTGGCCCTGTTGCCCGAAGTCTCCAGCCTGGAGGGTGTCAGGAGGGTTCGCACAATCACCGAGAGGCAGTCGGCACAGGGATCGGTAATAGGCGAAGGCATTGGCGTCCACGGCGCCGACGCCTGGCACGAAGCGGGCATCAAAGGAGAGGGCGTCAAGATCGGCATTTTTGACGACTTCATCGGGTTCCGGGGCCTGATGGGGACTGAAGTTCCCTCGACTGCGCTGGTCAGATGCTATACGCAGTCCGGAACGGTCACCTCAGACCTGGCAGATTGCGAGTTGGGCAATTCCCACGGCACTGCCGTAACAGAGGCGGTGTTCGACATAGCCCCAGGCGCCTCGTACTACATATCGAACCCCGTTACCAGGGGAGACCTCAAGACCGCCACGGAATGGATGGTCAGCCAGGGTGTAGACGTCATACAGGTCGCGCTGGCCTGGCCCTGGGAGGGCCCTGGAGACGGCACTACCCCGTTCAGCAACGGCGCTCTTCGCAGTGTCGATGCGGCTGTTGCAGGCGGAGCGGTCTGGGTAAATTCGGCAGGTAACGGTAACGGCAGAACATGGTACGGCAATTCCAACAGGCTGGAGGTCGCCGGCTTTGATTTCAGCCTGCAGATCTTCGGAGGCACGGGCGACACCTGCAACGACGTACACCTTAACGCGGGAAAGAAATTCACTGCTCAGCTGCGCTGGGATGACGTCTGGAGCGGAGCGACGCGAAACCTGGACATGGTTCTCTTCGACGCTTCCATTGAGATTGTCGCATCCAGCATCCATGCACAGTCCGGCGGACCGGAAGACGATCCTTTCGAGCTGCTGTCATACACTCCCGTCACGGGCGGCCCGCACTGCCTGGCCGTGGTGCATTACGGGGGCATGGCTCCCAGCTGGATTCAGCTTCAGTCCTTCACACAGCAGGGACTGCAGCACACCACTGACATGGGAAGTATAGACAGTCCGGCTGAGAGCTCGAACCCCGGGCTGCTGGCGGTTGGAGCCGCTGCCTGGAACAACACAAGCGAGATCAGGGGCCTCAGCAGCCGCGGCCCGACACCGGACGGCCGGGTCAAGCCGGACATAGTAGGAGCAGACGGCGCCAATTCTTCCACTCTTGGCGCCTGGGAGGGGACAAGCCAGGCCTCGGCTCAGGTTGCGGGACTTGCGGCGCTGGTAAAGAATCGATATCCTGCCTACACTCCGCAGCGGGTCAACGAATACCTGAAGACTCACGCAGAATCGCGGGAAGAAGTACCGAATAACATCTGGGGATACGGCTTTGCCAGGCTGGCGGCATCGGACGCCTCGACTCCGACACCGGTACCAACTCCTATCGCAAGTCCGGAACCCACGCCGACGCCTGAACCTACTCCCGAACCCGAGCCCACGGACGGGTGTTTGGTTACGCTGGCCGGCCCCGCGACGGTCGAAGGGACATGGGACGACAGCTGCCTCTCCGATAGGCCGGCGCTGCAGGGCGACGGGGAAAGGTATGCGCGCTTCTACAACTTTACGCTGAACTCTTCAGCGGCTGTGACCGTAACGCTTACGTCAGAGCAGGACACTTACCTGTACCTTACGGCCGAAGGCGTCGAGCACGAAAACGACGACGAGAGCAGTTCAAACACGAACTCGAGGCTCGAAGTCCAGCTGCAGCCCGGCACCTACACGATAGAGGCCACAACATACAATTCACTCACAGCCGGAGAGTTCACACTTGTACTGGTCATAAGCGACTCAGGGCCGCAGCCGCAGCCCACGCCGCCTGCTCCTACGCCGACACCGGTCCCTTCAACGCCGGCACCTCCGACGCCAACCCCGGCAAGCGGATATGTAGACGTGAGCCGCGGAACCGACCATGCCTGCGGGCTGCGCTCCGACGGGTCGATCACCTGCTGGGGAGCAGACGATGAAGGCCAGGCAACGCCACCCGCGACCGGACGGTTCATTGCGATCAGCAGCTCAGACAAGGGAACTTGTGCAGTACGAGACAATGGCGAGGTACTGTGCTGGGGCAGCTTCGCCGTTTCAAGCGGCGGTGAGTGATGCTCTGATGCCTTTTAACGAATAACAGTTCATAAGAGAGCTGAGTGCGGACGCGGGCAGACGGCTTCTGTGTCCGCACTCATTGGCAGAGAGGAATGTGAATGTACGACAACGTTGACTGGTATGAAGTCCTGGAAGTATCTCCCGAGGCTTCTGAGGCTGAGATTGAGCTGGCTTGGCGATATAAGGTGTATGAAGCGCATCCCGACAGGAACGCTTCCGCGGACGCACACGAGAGGACGAAGCTTCTCAATATGGCCAGGGATACGCTGCTAGATAAGAACCGGCGGCGGACATTTGACTGGCAGCGCGCCGAAAGGAAGCGACAAGGAGAGGCGCAACGTCAGGAGCGGGCCAGGAGGCAAAAGGGGAAGAAGCAGGGGGAAATTGACAGGGTGCAAGTACTTGAGGCACTCCTGGGAGCTGAGCGTAAGCGCCGGATTCAGGCTGAACAGAAATTGCGTGATGCCGGGTGGTATAAACTCAGAACAGAGTTGCTTAAGGAACGGAATCGCCGTGTGCAAGCCGAGGGGAAACTGCGGTTCGAAGAGGAATTCAATTCCGAATACAGACTGCTGTATGATAACGAGAGGCGTCGTGCCGAGCAGGCGGAGGTACGGGCAACGCAGGAGCAGCAGCGTGCAGTAAATGCGGAGCAGCGAGTCGAGGATCTGGAAGCACTCCTGGATGACCTCCGTCGGGACCTCGGAATACATTTGTATGAAACGCGACCTTACAGACGTCCCTATAAACCCTACAATTACGATAGAAAAGGACCAGAAGCGTGGGAAACAACCCCGTTCAGTGAACTATAAGAAGCGAAAAGTCAGGTGGTTTGCAGTTACTTAGGATCTGAGTGCAGGAGGTCAGGACAATGTTTAGCCGAAATTACACTAGCAGTGATGTGCCCAAGCAGCGTTTGGTAACCAAGACAACGTTGGAAGCCTTGCGAGCACATGGCGGTAGCGCAACCAATGCCCAGATGCGGGAATATGCCATTCACAAATTTGACATGCCTGAGGAATTGGCTGAAGTGACATTCGATGGCGAATCACAGACTAATGTATTGGAGTTCAGGCTTAGGGCAGCAAGAACAACTCTTCGAAAGCAGGGACAGATTGCTAACCCGGACAAAGGGCGCTGGGTCCTTCTTGGTGTAGGTAGAGATGAGGAGAATCTCCAACATAATGTATTCTCAGCAAGCGGAGGGTTACCAAGTGAACGACCGAGTGCATTAGCCGATGGTGGTCGGATTATGGACTCGAAACTGCAAGCAGCAGGTATCACGATGGCACGCGAATACGATGGTGATTTGGACGCATTCCTTCCCGAGTATAACTACCAACCGGGATTGACGCCGAAACTTGACACAATAGGCTCAGTTCCCTTCACTCAGGAAACCATCAACGAAATTGTACTGTGGAAAACGAATCGTTATGCTCGAGTGAGCAGTGAGCTATTGCACTCTCTAGACGACCTCACGGCGCTGCAAATGCGGGAGCACCGGCAAGGGGAAGCTGCATTGGAGTCTTTGCTCGAAACTCGGGGCGTTGACCTGCCTATGGCATCTACAATCCTCAGGTTTCGCAACCCCAGGGTATTTCAGATAATCGATCAACGTGCATATCGGGCCATTTATGGGCAGAAGTATCCGCTGAATTCGAATTCAGCTTTGCACCGGAAAGTTTCTGTGTATTTCGACTATCTGGACAAGCTCGTTAAGTTTTGCATAGATTCTGAAACGCCTTTTGAGACCATTGACAGATTGCTTTATCAGTTCGATAAGCAGGTGAATGGTAAACTGTAAGATGAGGGAAATAGTCTGCTGCTGTCTTTCGGTGAGTTTTTGACGGACATCCGCTATGGAGCTGGAATTCTGGCTGAGAGTGAAATGTTCGGTCAATAATGCAGAGATTGTCGCAACTCTGAGATGTACTCTCTGTGGGTTGGGGTTGCACAGACTGAGCGCAACGGATGCACTAAGCAAAGTGTAGGAATCATCAGGACGGGGGATGCAAGGAAATACCATGAAAGCTTGCATTTCCTCTTCGAATGGCACTGGTACGAGCTGACCAGCGCCGACTGCCCCGACCGCATGGAGACTGGACTGAATTGATCTACTTCAGGCCCATCGAGCATCACATCGAGGACCGCCCCATGCTCGTCTGTGCGACGGCAGGCCCGCGACCGATACCGACATCTCATCAGAAGACTGGGCTGCTCTGCGCGATGCTCGTAAGGAAACGACACTCTGCCCCGACTGCCAGGACAAGGTGAACCCGCGTGATGTGCAGTCGGACCTCTATGGCTACGACAAGATGTCAACCGCGCATCTTTATGCCGTGCCTGTGCTGTCCACCTTCGATGCGATAAGAAACTGCTCGCACTGCCGGCGCAGCCCCGACGATGACTGCAAGGCTTGGCGTGAAGTCAGGGATGCGGTTGCGGTACTGACGTAAGAGGCCCAGCGGATTGCGAAGTGTGTGTACGAGCTGCGGCACGCAACGGGTGGCTGTGCCGTGAATATCTACCAGTTCGCGTGCGGATCGGTCGCTTACTTAGTGGTGCGGTTATGGTGCGGTATGGGCGGTTCTGCGAGGTGTAGGAGGAAATGGGGTCTGACATCGATGCGCAGGATTTGGGACGTTAGGATGCGAAGAGCATGATGGTGGCGATGGCGGCTAGGGATGCGATGGATACGGCAATCTCGATGCGCCGGTAGAGAGGGTGCGCGGTGAATACGGGAGCGGGGGCCGGGGTTATGCCGACGCGATAGAGCAGCGTTGCCAGCGCTGTCATGACTATGCCGAAAAAGAGCGTAAACCAGACTGTGAACCAGGAGACGCGAAAGGCTTCACCATCGCGCGCGAATGGCATCAACAGCGCCCACCACGCCATGACCGCGAGAGTAACCATCGGCGAATGTATGGCCAAGGCGAGAAGGGCGCTTTTCAGATCGTACTTGACTCTTAGCCTAAATACCAGTCCATGAAACGCGAGGTAAAAGAGCGCCATTCCGAGAGAAATCCGCAGAAGCGCTCTCACCCAAACCTCGCGGAACTCTGAAAGCGGGGAGAACAGGGCGGCGAAGTACACAGCGGCGACAATTGCCAGCATGGTCAGCGGCATGATTAGCAGAGATATGGCGACTTGCTTGTGGGTACTCGCCGTCATAGGGGCGAAGTTGCGCAGGGAGATCACGCTGACATAGTGGCGGATGCGGGAGTTCGCGGCAGGGGTGGGCCAAGTGCTGAGGAAGAGGAGTTTGTCGCCGAAGGCTTTGTCGAGAAATAGTAGGGCAAGCGGGAGAAAAAGGACTACTACTACAAGGCTAATTATCCAGCTGCCGCTCAGTATGGTCAGCCAGAGTGTGCTCACGAGGAAATAGACGCCCAAGATCACGAGAAATATGAAGGCTCCGCGTGAAAGCATTCTTTTAAGAACAGATTGGTTCATATTCGATCTCCTAGATTAGCGTGTTTTACCTGTAACTAGGGTGTGTTGACATTTCATTTCAGCCATATGAGAGCGCCGACAAAGTGTAGGAAACCAAGGTACATCTTCGCCAACTTGTCAAACCGGCTGAATATGTGCCGATAATACTTCATCTTGTTTATGTAGCACTCGACCAAGTGGCGCTCACCGTATAAATGCTCATCGTATGGCTGAGGCTCTCTTCTGCCTGAACGCGGCGGTATTACAGGCGTCGCTCCCATCTCGGCGATGCGCTCACGAAACCGCTGTGAGTCATATCCGCGATCCGCTATCACATATTCACTCTCGATGCCGTCTATCAGTTCATAGGCTTGGGTGATGTCGTGTGCCTGACCTCCCGTAAGAGTGAATCTCAGTGGATTGCCCAGAGCGTCAACACTCACATGCACTTTCGTGCTGAAACCCCCTCGACTTCTACCAAGAGCCTGCGACCATTGTCCCCCTTTTTATGCGGCGCACCCGCCGCACAGGGATGCGCGCGCACCGTCGTGCTGTCTATTATCAGATGCTCCATATCAGGATCATCAGCGAAATGCTGGTGCATCTTCTCCCATATCCCCTGCTCGTTCCATCTGGAAAAGCGCCTGTACACGCTGTACCACTTGCCGTATCCTGCCGGAAGCATCCTCCACGGAGCGCCTGACCTGCTCATCCACAGAATACCTTCTATGAATCGTTTACACTCCTGTTCAGACTTGACATAGACGCCAGTCTTCTCTTTCAGGAAATCGAGTATCTTTGACCACTGTTCAGATGTTAGTTTAACTGCTGACATGCTCCAAGTTTAATGCAATTGTCAACACACCCTAGTCTTAAGGTCCCAGCCGTGAATGGCCTAGTCTTTCGAGAGAGAGATCGGAAACGTCAGACAGTGCATTTACATCATCTGTCGCGAAGACTTATAAATGAGACGACGCTGCACTCTCGCTCGAAAGACACATAATCAGCGAAAACATTTGCACATTGCAGTCACGACACATGTGAATTCGATTGTGGACGGAGGCGCACGAGGCGGGCGAGGATACCAGACCGACCGATGCCCAGAAACTCGGCATATGTTTCCTTCACCTGACCTTCAAAGCCTTTATAACCCCAGTGATGTTCGTGACTGACTTTATTGGCCCATTCGTTTAGCTCCATCAACTGATTCGGTAGTCTCCGTAGAAAACGCGGATCATCAGAGATAGTGCTGAGAAATTCATCAAAGTGCGGAGCTTTCAGCAGCTGTGCGAGGTCAGGCTCAGACTGGTCATCTTCAATTATCTTCATGACCAGGTCCAGATCGCCGCCGTATTTCAGGCCTCGAACTGCTTTTGCCCCTAAAAACCCACGGTAATGTTTCCAGAACTTCTCAACCATTATCGAGCGAGCGGCGCTGCGAAGGTGGTCGAAAATAATGGGTCGTTTTCCGTCTGCTCTCTCATACTCTCTGTCGGCCGAAATCAGGGAAGCACGTGCCTTCTCCGGCATATTCTTCCATTCCTCAGGGAAAAAGTAGAGCCGCAAACGGGTTTCAGCTTCACTGTCGCGAGCGGCTCTTATCAAATTGACGACAGCGTCTGGACTGGTCTTCTGTTCAGCCAAGGCATGAGCGATCTGCCAATAGGTAACAGCCTCGGTATAGCCCTGTGGTGAGATTGCCGATTGGACCCCTACCCCAACCCTATAGATCTCCCAAATATTGCCGAGCGAGCTGCATATCCCGGCGAGATGCTCCCAGTTTATCGACCTTGAATCGTCCTCAAAGATCCTCTCAAATCCGTCGACCGCCCTCTGGGCCGGGACAACATGTGCAACCAGATGAGCGCCAATCTCTACGGTATGTATGGCCGGATAGTTCTTGGGCCGTTTCGCCATCCACTCAAAGACGTTCAGACTCTCCTGGTGAAATGCTTCTGAATTCTCGTCGCATATCTCATCGCATAAGGCCGCAGCCTCGCTCAGGCATTCCAGGGCCTGCTCAAAGTTGTTCTGAAGGTAGTTTTTGTGAAAAAGGTTCGCCCATATATATGCCTCAACCAGCAGCATCGAGATTTCTATCGGCTCCTGAATATCAGGCCGCGTGCTATACCAAGACGGAATATTCTCTGTCCTGGGGGTCTTGATTACCCTCAACGCATCTTCAATCAGCTCCCAGTAACGTTCAGGACTTTGCTCGCTCGATACTTTCCAGCATCAAAGCGTTTCCGACCGCGAGATGAACGTAGACTACGGCGTGGCTCTCTAGGACATAACCGTCCGGTTGGATTTCGGGTCTGTTCCTTCTGACAAGGTCCGGCAACAATTCCAAGCAAGACTCGTACCTTTCGGCAAAAGAAGTTCTATAGTCTTCGACGTCGGCCCCAATGCTCTCATCAACTCTAGCGACATCGTCTTCACCCAAATAGACGGAGGACTTGGCCCACTCTAGCGCGGCAAGGTGGTAGTTCAAATATTCTTCAACATCGAAGAATCCGGAATTCACCTGTTGCCAACATATTGCGAATCTGACCTCTACCAACTTCACGCTTTCAAAGTTTGAAAGAAGTCTCTCATACTCACGGATGTCGTACCTGGAGCTTCGGGAGTGGTTTTCACAGAAGGATTCAGTGACCCATTCGTCATAGAAGAACTCGGTGAAGAAGTTGCGATTCGATTGATATTCGTGTGCCAGGTTCAATTGTCGGCCTCCTCGTTGGGAAGGTGGTCCCTGTGATCTCACTTAAGGTATTTTATGCGAATGCCACCAGCCTGTCTTGATTTACTCGGATTTAGTCGATATGCGTAAATCCTGACGATCTGCTACCTAGGCCACCACTTCTCAGATTGCAGCAGGAATGCCATATAGAATTCGTAACCTCTGCTAGTAGTCATGAGAGCCGCCTGCTCAGTCAGCCATCAGAGTCGAACCTGACGCCACTGTGGCCGCTACACGCCTTTTGCTTCTCCAATGTCGGCTCACCAGATTTACCTTTCCACACTTGGCCGTCACCATTTTGTCCACAGAAGTTGGGCTGACGTCGCGATAAAGACTTCCGATACTGGGTGTAAGACCTGTTCCACATCTACCGATAAGGAGGCCAATATGACCAAGTCATTCAGCGTGTCGGACGTACAATCCGTCAACTTCCACTTATGGGAACCGTGCAACATGAAGTGCGGTTTCTGCTTTGCAACATTTCAGGACGTTAAGCGGCGGTTGCTGCCGAAAGGACACGTGGGCAGGAATGACTGCCTGTCGATCGTCAGGAAGATCGCCGAAGCCGGCTTTCGCAAAATCAATTTCGCGGGCGGCGGGCCCACTCTGTGCCCCTGGTTGCCGGACTTGGTCACAAGGGCCTCAGAGCTTGGAATGACAACAGCCGTGGTCACTAACGGAACAAACATTAGCATCGAATGGCTGGAATCTGTGCAGGGAGTTTCTCGACTGGGCAACGCTGAGCATAGATACGGTTGACGAAAACAAGATGAGGATTCTTGGTCGCACCACACGTCAGGGACCACTCACCGAGTCGGACTACCTGATGGTCGCAGACCTCCTGCGGCAGTACGACATTCGCTTTAAGGTCAACACCGTCGTATCATCGGTGAATTGGCAGGAGGACCTGACCGGATTCATTGCACAGGTTCGACCGGAACGATGGAAGCTGCTCCAGGTCCTTCCCGTCATGGGGCAGAACGACGAGAAAGTCAACAGATTCATCGTAGCGGACGAGCAATTCAGCGACTACGTCGAGCGGAATAGGAAAGTTGAGAACTTAGGCATCGCAGTCATTCCCGAAAGCAACGTTGATGTCCGGTAGCTACGTTATGATTGATCCGGCCGGGCGCTTCTTCGACAATGTTGACGGTTTTCACAACTACAGCCGATTCATCCTGAAGGTTGGAGTAATGGAAGCCTTGAGGGACATAAGCGTCGTACCGGAGAGATTCGTCCAGAGGGGTGGCCACTACGGTTGGTGAATCCGAGCGGAATCGGGCTGACTTCACCCTATGGCAACGGTCATTCGGCTAAGGTGTCGATGTCCTCGTCGCAGGTTGCGCTGACCGAGAACGGCGTCAATTGTCCGGACCGACAGTCGGGCCTCATCAGCACCAAGAGATAGGCCCTCAGCCAATATCTCCTGCCAGAGTCAGACCAGGAGTGTCGGCGAAGAACTTTGGCTAAGCCCGCGGCATTCGAAGACGGACATCAATCCAGGATCAGGTTCGCTTCCTACTGCGGTAACGACCTATCTCCCAGTTACGGTAAGTCTCAGATGCGCCAAGGGAATCGGCGAGTTTAGCCAAACTGAGGCCCTTTCGCTGCTCACCTATCATGAAAGCGCAGTGGGCAGCCTCATTCGCCGCGAGCGCATTGTCCAGCTGCAATCGGAGCACTCTTTCCAACACTGAAAACCCCTCCTCAAATGCTCCGCACCGACTTCTTGCGGTGCCGAGATTGAATGCGAGGTGTGCCGAGAGTGAGTTCTCCCCTTGGGCAAGTTTCTCCAGATGTTCCCGCGCCTCCTCGTTTCTTCCCGAATTGAGCAATATGATTCCCACCTCGACCTTGGGCAACTCCCATCCGAGTTCAAGTTCGGCAGCTATGAAGCACTCATCGATTCCCTCGGTTACCTCGCCAACTATACCCAGAGTCGCACCGAGATGGAAGTGGTAGAAAGCATTCTCAGGTTGCAGTTCGACCGCCCGACGTACATGCGTGATTGCTGCCTGAAAGTCTCCCTCGGATCTTGCCTGTCCGTACTGAAACATCCTGTTCCCCGCGCTGAACTTCGCGTCTCCCTTCACCCTGACAAAGTTCAGCTCATCCAATTTCGACGGGTCCGTGAAGTGCGGACGGGTTGGGTCGGACTGGATGTCACGCAGAATGTTGTCGATGTTGGACTCGAAGAAATCCAACGGAATGCCGTATTCTTCATTGGCCTTGCGCGCTGCCTCTTCCAGTCCTCCGAGGCACTGCATCACGTAGGTGAGTCGCAGGTGCCAGGGCTTGGAAGCCGCCATAAGTTCCGTTCGCCACAGCGGTTTATCTTCCCGACGCCACAACGCTCTGAGAAGGTGCTCGGAGCCGACGAATCTAGTACCGAGCAGCAGAATGAAAAATTGTCGTCTGGCCGCATCGTCTGATTCCAACTTGCTGTGTGCCCTGAGTCCTTCTATATTTCGGCTTGTGTACCTAGTCAGAACCTCTGCAAGCTCGATCACGGCGTCACGTCCCAGGTGGGTCGAGAGCAGGTCGCATATTGCCGAGAATGCGTAGTGACGTCTAAGCTGTCCCATCAGCGAGGTCTCATCAACATCATTGGCGCGGGGTGCCAGTTCACGTGCAATTCCCTCGAGGTGCTCTATGTGAGGCCTGGCGCCCTTGTCAAGCCAGCTGTCGACGGTATTGGAGACGTCTAACTTCTCGGAGAAAGTCTCACGCGTAACTCCGGGTGGCCTGCAGCGGTTCAGGAGGCTCTTCAGGAATTCGGATCCACTGTTGCTCTCTACCCAGTCGGGAGTTCCCTCCCCCGGCGTTGACATGTCCGAAAGCCACAGCACGGCGGTGGCCCTTAGCGCAAGGTCTATAACAGCCAGACGAAGGTAGGCCAGTGCAGCTAACTCTGGCCTGTCCACGGGGGCAGATGCACTTCTCAAGAGTCCAACGAGTTCGTCCCACTGCTCGGCGTACCAACCTATGGCTTCTCCGATTGCTCGGGACAGGGGCATTCCATTCTGTTCCAGGAATGGCGAAGGCGGCACAATGCCGCTGTCAACCAGGGCCCGTCCCACGGATGAGATAATCTCGTGCTTCTTCCCGTCGCTTACTCTCTGTCCACGGAAGTATCGCTGGGCCTGCTTTGAACTGAGTGCGGAGTTGCGCAGATGGAGCTCTCTTACTAGAACTCCAATGATTCTCCCACTCAGCGGCGCCTTGAATGAACGTGATCTGCCTTGCTGCTTCCGCTTTGATTTCTTCATCTCGCACCTGCCGGTCTGGTCATGCCACGGTTCGCTGAGAGCAAAATGACGCTCACAATTGAACTATCTCATATAGTTCTGCCCGTCTCCCTTACCACCTCGGCGTCACACTGTTTGCCGCACGAATTCCCAACAGTTTGAGCCCTCAGCCCGTTTCTCTGAGTGATGGAATGTGTCGCCGTCAGGAAGTTTCCAACATGAGCTATCATCTGATCCACTCTGTTCATCACAGTGCTAATTCCAATAGATACATTACAAGCGATACTATCTGTGAGTGTACGAGGGGGGGCATCGTGAGACAACCCAAGTTGGCTGGACAGATTGAGCGACGGCAGTCTTCGGACACCAACAGTGGCCCACAATAATCAATCGCTCTGCGACTAAGAACGCTCACTATTATCACAATTGAGCAGGCCTGTCGGCTGCCGGAAATGCTCCGAAATCAATGCAAGAAAATCAGTAGTTTCCTTGCATCCTGACAACACTCCCCTACCTGAGCCGCCTCCTTAAACTGGACAACCTACGCCGAATTTGCAACAACCTCTCGGGGGAAGTGTTGCACGTCGATTCACCTCATTGGCATGGACGCAGACAAGCATCCGCAAGGACATATGCCGAGACGAAGACGTTCCCTGTCATAGCAGGCAGGCGTTAGCACACAACACGTTCCGAAAGGTCACCTTCGGTAGCTCATCGACATCGAAAAGTCAGCAAAACACCGCCTCAGCAAGGCGTCTTTTGTTCCCTAAAGGAGAAGATGTCAGGCTGTGGCCGCCGGCACTTTGAAGCGGGTGCGTTAGCGCATAACACATTCTGGGCGCCTGCCTCATCATCGACTCTGAAGAGCCTGAAACGCTGTACTCGGTCCAGAGAGTTGACAACAGACCACTGCGATGATCGGGCCTACGGGCTTAGGTCCACGTCAACTGACTCCCCCACCGGACTTGTATCGTGATAGAATTGAGTTTAGCAAATGACAAGCCCGGCATAGTCGGTCATTTCCCGAGCTTTGTCGCGCGGTTCAGAACGGGAGATTAACCGATGGCTGCGAAATTGATAGTCACAAAGAGCGCTGAAACACCATCCGAGAGATTCGAGCGAATCATGAGGAGGGTCATGGCGCGTGACCGCAGATCCGAGGAGAGAAGAATATTAGCCAGCCGTCACGATCGGTCTATAGCCTCCCGCACTAATAATCTGAACAGACTGAGATCAGCAAAGAAGTTAGGATAGGCTCTTCTGAGTTCCGACAATGAACTCGACGAAACTAAGACTATTTCTATCCGCCCTTCTTCCCTGCTCTCCATTTCCCTTTTCGGGTACCATTCGATAGCACTGTCCAGGTCGCTGGGCCTGAAGGCGTGTCCCGTAACCACACTAGCTTGTAGATCCAATTCAAGCACAACCCAGTGATTGGCGATTCTACGAGGTCCTGTATGACTGGCGGCAATGCTCTGGAACGCTGCCAGACGCTCGGTTATGCCAAGCGTCGCGTCAAGTCTTCCTATTTCGTCAAACAGTTCCCTGTCGTTCGCCGGGGTATCCGGCACAATTGCCTTTTCCTCTAATCCGGCGATGAATGAACTCATGAGGGCGAAAAAACGCAGCCAATCCGCGCTGCCTCTTCCGGATTTGAGTTCGTCCCCGGTGAAGGTCCCCACCGTCTCCACAGCCGTCGCCCATTGATGCTGGAATTGAGAACGAATCTGAATTTCAGTATTCAAACCCTGCCACTGGTCAACTCGATCACTATGGTAGGAATACACCAAGTGGATGCCTCGATAACCCGTTCGCCGAGGTTCGTCAATGTAGTTATTGTAACTGGCCAGCGTATGCCGAATTCTGCTATCGGCCAGGTCGGCAGCTAAGTTGAAGGCGTCGTCCGCAGCG
Organism: Dehalococcoidia bacterium; assembly: GCA_965225795.1. Taxonomy (GTDB): domain Bacteria; phylum Chloroflexota; class Dehalococcoidia; order Lucifugimonadales; family JADFKI01; genus Bin90. The sequence continues at coordinate 895,624 of OZ245324.1, forward strand.
CTCACGACAGCCCGACAACCGCCGATGTCCTGCATCCGGGACAACTTGAGCCAACTCAGCCTCTCCAACTTGGAACGTATTGATGGCAAGCGCTTGAGGCGACGCGCCACGATGCCATCAGGACCAACTCTTCTGCGCAGATTAACTTGAAATGTGTTGAGAGGTCGGCTATGAGCGCCACGCCATTGGTTGATGAGTTCGAGAGCATCCAGCCATTCCTGTTCACTCCCATCGTGCAGGACCTGTCACAAGGATGGCACCGGCTCTGTCAAGCGATTCAGAATTGAAAGGAGGCCTCTCGACTATCATCATTCCCCTTCCGGCTCTTCCCGTATTACGCTCACACCAACGCGAAGTGCGATTTCCAGGGGCTGTCCAACAGAGAGTTTATCCGAGACTCAAGCAGAGCATCGTTGCGAGCGTTGGGGATCACGAAGTACACCCTAGCGCTCCCCCTGCGGAATCTCAACGTCCATGGTGAATTCCCAAGACCTAGATAGTCCCGCAGTCGTTCCGACCAGATTCTTATCTGTTCGTCGGCCGCGGCCTGTCTCCCCAAGTGATGATAGACGACCAGCGACTGACCTTGCTCGACAAATTGACGCAGATCTTCTTGAAAGACGTATTTCGGGCCATTCCTCGCATATGGGCTGGCGCTATTGGCTATCCCGTTGTCTGGGTCGACAAATACCAGATCCACAGGGCGGGCAACTTCCAAAGCTCCATGCAGCCATCTGTCGCGGGCCTCTTCACGGGCAGGATGTCGGGCTTCAGCTGGGAACGACAAGCTTTCTTCGTAGTAGTTGGTGTCAGTCAGGAGAATGCCGCTGTTACGAATTCGGGAGATACGTCGCTGGTTGGCGGCTATCAATGCCTCCAGTACATCGTATAGATCGGGATCACATTGCCGAAACACCTGTAGATTGCGCGCAGTTCGCCTCAGGTAGGTGGTATGTTTTCCGTCGAAATTATGGGACTCATCCGGGGTGAAGATACCAGATGACCCTCAGGCGCAGACTGTCTGCGACAGAGGTGGAGCTTCTCACACCTACCAGGTATCGCAGCAGGCCGTACTTTCCGAAATCTCCGACATCGCCCACGTATCTGTTCTGCATTCATCCACACTCCGGACGAAGCCATATCACATCGAGATTGACGGGCCCGCCGCGTGAGATGGTCAATGCTCCCATGACGCCCTATCGGTGTTCAGATATGACTCGACATCCGCAGGAGTCTTGAATAGGCGCTGACCCGGCACTTCTTCCAAAATGTCAACCGCCGACCGATGCGGCAAATCTGACGGACGGCGCACTGGCACATCAACGGATTCCCCAACCGGCAGCTCCGGACTTGCGATCTCGATCCTCCCCAGCCAGCACCTGGGTCTACACCCGTAACACTCTTTGCATATCTGTCGTATCTTGTGTCAGCGCTTCTGAGCGGGCGACTTGCCCTGCCTGCATCTCCTGGGGAACATTGTAGATGATATGGCTTCACCACGCCGAAGCGCACGTAAGGAGATAATGGCACTTGAGATAGACAAGATTGGTCATTACCTAACTTAGACGAACCTTTGCATATCCATGGATTGAGACGCCAATCGCAGTACTGTGTTGCGGCATAGCCTTCTTCACTTTCATCGTAGAGTTTATGCGGCCCCATAATATCTGGCGATCGCCCCTCATCCAGCTCGTCCCCCCGGTATACCTCGCGGGCCTCGTGTGTGACTGCCAACGACAAGCAGTCATTAGTGCCGGTAGCTCCGTTCCAGTATAAGGCAGGCCCTGCGCCATTCCCGCGGGCGCAGATTGACCTATAAAGCCCACGCCCAAACCGGCGGCGACGGTTGCGCTTGAGATCAGGCGCACGATCTGCTCCGCGGAAAGCTCAAAGATCGAATTGCCAGCATCCGTCCCAACCGGACCTGAAGGAAGAATCTACGATGGCGCGTTGTTCATGAGCTAAGACTGGAGCGTGTTAAGTGCTAACGTCCTAGAAGACCTACACTGGCTCGCAGGTGTCGTCGCCAAGGTACCCCGATTCTAAGCCGCCTGATAAACCGTGTATTGCGCTAACGCCATCGGCGACTGGCACCAGATCCGAGCATGTTTTGCGCTAACATCTGCGCTCATTTCCGTCAAAGAGTCCATGTTTTGCGCTAACGCATCCGATTCTAAGCCGCCCGATAAACCGTGTTTTGCGCTAACGCCATCGGCGATTGGCACCAGATCCGAGCATGTTTTGCGCTAACATCCTCCACTTTCGGTTCCTAGGCAGACGTATTGAAGACATACAAGAACGTCTTATTCAATCAGCAAAACGCATGTTATGGGCTAACGCTGGAGCGCAATGACCCGACGTCGCTCAACGTGTTATGCAATAATGATCTACGTGTATTTCGCTAACCAGAGGGAAATCAGCACTAACGTAGAATTCGTTTGCGCTAACGGTTATAGGCGCTACAGCAGTCTAATACGGCAGAAACAACATCCCCCATAGTCCTATAAAACCATAAAGAAGGGACAGGCCAACGCCAATTGCCCGTCCCTTCTCATATATCTGCTCGTCAACGTGTTATCCGCTTACGCCGACCAACGCTTCAATATTCGCTTGTTCGTAACTGTAGTGAACGCCCCAGCCCGCCGGTGGCAGAATTCGCCAACCTTCCAATCCGTCCAGTGTGTACTGGTCCTCTTCGATGATGCAGTACCCAGCTTCCTGCATTCCCTGGAGAGCTTGTCTGGCGTTATACAGCCTCTGGCGATGGGCACTCTTTGAAGCGCTGGAAGGCAGGTCGTCGGGGAAGCATAGTCTGAGTATGTCGTCATTGGAAAGCACGGGGTAACGGTCAGCACGTGGATTGCGGTCGTATTGCATATTGCCGGAATCGTCGAGGATTGGCACCGCTCTGGGATTATTATTTAGCGCGCTGGGCTTGCCGTTCCGCTCGAGTATCGCGTTCCCATCCCTGTCGATCATAAAGCCACGGGGATCGTGCTTCACCACAGGTCGCATATGTTGCTCGAACGTGCCTTTTCTGGAGCCATACTTGTCCCATAGGTAAGCGAGCCCGAGCTCGGCCCTCTATTCGAGCGCTGACTTCACGCCGAGCGCACGCAAGGACGGCTTGTGGACCAGTGTCCCTGAACTGGAGCTATCGGGAGGGTGCACGTCAACAATGATCACGTCGTCCAGGCCAGCGTCGATTGGCAGCAGTCCCCTGAATGAAACGGCGCGGTACAGAGTACGGCCCTTTCCATACGGAATTTCGATACGCAGTTGGTCCGCCTGGAACATCGCCAGCTGCAAGCGGGGAAGAGCGTCCCTGCGACTGGGCCATCCGTTGGGCCATAGCCAGTCGCGTAGCTCGCGGAGCGTCAGTGTCAAAGTGTTAGCTCCAAACACTCTACGCTGCTGCGGTACAGCCAGCATCATCTCAACCCAGAGCCTAAGCGACAAAGGGGCGCCTCGTCCTTGCTTCAGGCTTTTGCCTCCTGCCGAATCGTACATGTACAGTGGCAGTGCCGGCACGAGTGCCGATCGGGGTGCGGGGGCGAACCCCGTCAGGTAAGCCAGAGTCTCGCTCTCGTAGCCTAGTGCCGGCTGAGTATCGAGCTTCCAGAGGTGCGCCAAATTGGGCGGTGGCTCCTTTATTGTGCCGAGCGGCAGTACGGACTGGGGCATGATGCCAGTTTCGCGTCGGTCGATGTCGGTAAGGCGACGCCAAGCTTCAATTAGAGGAGCGGCTGGATGTGCCGTGCAGCCTATGTTGACGAGGGCCAATCGGGTTTCTGCCCAATGGAAGGTGGTGAAGTCCAGCCAGTAACCGATGTGTGTAAACTGTTCATCGGCCATTAATTCTGCAAAAATGTGATCTGCCAGTAGGCTGCTGACCTCTTCGATGTCTTCGTCCTCGCCTGGATTCACCACGGCTAGCATCTTGCTGAACAGTTCCTGAGATTCCTGACGGGCCCCATTCATGTAAGCCCTGCCGAAGTCATTCGCGATGTCGTTCATCGTCGGCGTCTGGCGTCCGTCATCAGGCGACAGGGCTTGCCAGGTGGAGTCTATAATCTCTCGGTGGTTGTTCAGTTCAGCGGAAGCATAGATTAGCATCTGCTGCATCTTCAACTCCTCCAGTCGGGGCTGTTTTTGCCCTGCCCGTTCATCGACTCATACCAGACTCCGGCCTGAGCACGGTTGTTATGTTGGTAGGCGAGCCATACGGGCGTTACAATCCGCGAATAGTTTGACTTGAAGAGTGACAAGTTGGTTGCGTACTTGCCGGTATTTTCCCCATTGCCCTGCTGGTGCTCCATTGCCCACACTACCCTGCATCCGTTGACCCACTGGGTAGATCCACTGAATGCCGCTCCAGACTTCGGAGTGTGTCCAATAAGCAGTATCGCACATCCAGTCTGGGCTGCAAACCCGTCCAAAGTGTCATGGAATGCCGACACCTCAGATCGGTCGTTTTCGTTGCCGGTGAAGGCTCTGCTGACGTTGTCTATGACAAGTAAGTTGGCATCGCCGCAGTGATGAGAAAGCAGTCGGTCCAGGACAGCGGAAGCCTTGCCATCAATCCACAGACCTCCCAATCCCTTGAGCTGCAGGACATGAAGCTGCTCATCGTCTTTGGCTCTTCTGTAGTCGTGTATGGCATTCCAACGTCGATTCAATTCCTCCGCCCCGTCCTCGTATGTTGCGTAAACCGTGCGACCTTTTACACCGCTCATTGACACCGACGCAGTTTCACCAAGGAAGTCCGTGCCGGTCGCGACAGCGTAGCAGAGTTGAAGTGCTAGGAGGCTCTTTCCCGTACCACCTGCTCCTGCCAAAAGAGCGAGTTCTCCTGCAGGCAGCCCTGGTAGACAAGCCAACTGCGTGGCGTTATCTCATCGTGGCGGATTACGGCGGGTAGCGGTAGCAGCGCCTCGTAGCGATTGAGAACATCCGTAATCGACTGCCTGTCCTGAATGTCCAATCCAATCAGAGGCTCTGGCTCCTGGGTGCCTGCCCTATTCCGCGCCCTGGCTGACTTGATCCAGTCGGCGACCACATGGGCGTTGGCCGGAGTTATCGTACCCAGCTGAAAGGCTTGAGAGATACGCCCCATCTCGGTAGCAAGATCCGAAGCTTTTACACCGTTTACGTCCAGGTCCCTAAGTGTCATCGGCCGACTCCTGCATGGATAATGTCAAAGCTAAACGCAACGCCTCATATTCGTCATAACCGTCCCTAACGAGATCAGAAGCATGTCGCTCGATAGTTTCTGTTATCGGATGGACGAAGGGTGCTCCTGCGGCCGATTCGGCGGCGTCTTTTGACTGAACGAACTTCATTGACTGTACTCTGCCCACAAGACCCATTGCGGTTAGTATGTCCAGGAGTATTTTGCCCCACCGCTCCCCTGCCTCATCGCTGTCCGCGAACAAGTCTATCAAGTTGTAATCTGCCAGCGCGGGGGCCACACGCTTGGCCTTGCCCGCGCCGAGAAGCACGACCGGTGTTTGGGGAAACCGCGCCGCGATAGCAAGGCCGTCGGCGACCCCCTCACTAATGGCAACACCCATTGCGAGTTCAGGTCTGGCTTCGCCAATCATCAAGACAGCATCATTCATTGCGCCGCCGTATATTGCCAACGACCTTTTACCAAGTCCACCGAGCTCCTTTGGTCTATCAACGGACGCATTGCCTCGTGAGTCAATCGCGATGAGTTGTAGCCCTTTCAGCGCTGGATGGTCAGGGTACGCTCGTTGCCAATCAGCGATTGGTGCAACTGGAGCCACGACCGACCCGGCGCCTAGGTGTTGCCCTCTGAAGAATGGCGCCGACGCCGGGAGCCACAGCAACGTGTGGCGAATACCCCGCTGCGTCACTCTTCGGGGGAATGGAACATCGTCTCTCCACAGATTGCGCTGCGCGGCCCATAGCCTTACAGGGTGTTCCGTATCCAAGGGAATTTCACGAGCTTGTCGGATGACGTCGTTTACAAGCTGTCTGCGCTGGGAATCGGCCGTGTCTTTTTGGCCGTCGAGCGAGTGCCTCTGGGCATTCCACTTTTCGCGTTAAGACGTGGGATTGCCCCGGTCGAGCGTTGTGACCTGCCGCGCTCTGGCAAAAAGCCCTGCTGCCGCAGCCATTCCGCCGACCCAGGTCTGTCGCACCGTTCTTCACGCATTACGAGTGCGATGACACCACCGCCATCTCCTGCCTCGAAGTCGCTCCACGTGCCAGTTTGGAGATTGAGCCTGAAAGACCCGCGGCGTCCTCAACGCCACTCCCTACTTGAACGGCTTGACGGTTCACCGAGAAGGCGGACACAGACTTCCGGCGCTAGAACAGTCCAATCGGCATCGGAAATTGTTGAGGACGGCATCTTAATCTCCCGAATTGCCGCGTGTCTGGTCAGCTGCTTACGACCTGCATTTGCGCCCTTATTCGAATCCTTGCGTCGCCGCGGATAATGTGACGACACTCCACTGCCACATTATACAAGCTACGTCCTCTAGTCGCATGCCATCCCTCACACACAGGATGGAACGCAGCCCTCATGACACTGTTCGGTCGAACATAGGCTAAACGGGCTCGCGGTTGATGCGACGCAAGATGTGGCTTCAGTGCAAGGGCCTCCTTAGCCGAAAGCCATTCGGCATCCGCAGCACAAATAATTACTGGTCAATATGCGATCCTTTTATTTTTCGTCACTGTAAAGATTACAGTTCCACCAGAATGCTCCAAGCCGCGTGCCTGTTCTCAGATGGCAGGTTGGGCTCGCAGCGCGTATTGTAAGCGCCTGACAGCTAGATGTTTGCAGGGAATGGCAGCCACATGTGATACGGCGCATGGTCGCTCTCTTGTACATGCGACACGACGCCGGCGCGCCGAGGTGTCAAGAGAATGGTTTCACCCACAGCCCGCGTGCCGACACTTCCTTCGGACTAACAGTTTCAATATGTGTGACGTGCACTCGCGTACAGATGTAATTCCCTCCGATCGCCGGCTAACACTCAGTGTGATTGGCGCATGAAGTACATTGACAGATACTCTGACGAAGTAATATGGGGGAAGAGGCTACGGGTTCGCATGAATAACAGGTAAGGCTGCGTGGGAGTCAAATCCATGGGCTCTTATTGGGTGTCCGCTATCGGAAGAGTGGCTTCAATCCAGTGCGACAAGGCGTACCAGCGTGGGAACGCATGAACATTTTAACGCTGATGCGCGTTAACGCCGAGACGCATATACGTATCAGCGCATGACCGCGGCGAATTAGGTGCCTCGGTCATTTCAAGGGTAGCGATTGGCGAAGATGAACGACTCATGGGGGCCGGGCCGGATGATTATCGGTTCCCTTACGTGCTCAAACGCTCATGCGATAAGTCGCATGAGCGACCTGTCTCTTCGCTGCCGGTACACTGGGCCACCGATGCGACGGCCTGCACTGGACTGCACTTCGCACCTGCCACCTGATGGTAAACTGAATGCCGAGTCCTGCGGAATGACCGAGTTGAAAGATGGTTATTCCTGGATGGTTGGATGGTGTCCGGGTAATGCGACATGATGCTGCCAAACTTAGTCGCCGAAACGAGTCGACGCATATGAGCAGCCACGTCTAGGCGACCTGTCGCATACGCGACATGGCATGGCGGTGCAGTGGGTTTGAAGTCAAGAACCTCTCTGTAAGGAATACGTAAAGGTTTTCCAGAAGGAGGCGACCGTGTCGGCGGTCAGGACTCCCTGTGGAATCTCGCAACTGCGCCACGTCCGGCGCTCTCGTGAGCGATGTACCTCGCCACCATTTCGGCGCTCTTCCAGCGTCCGGCTGTCATGAGCGCGGGGAGCTCTTCGCCGGCCTTGGCAAGGTCCCTCGCCATGCCGACGCGGGCGCTGTGGCCGCTGTAGGCGCCGACCTGGCCGGCTGCGGTAGCCGCTGCTGCAATTCGCTTGCCGATTGCCTTTGGTTTTAGGCCGAACACCAACTGGTCTCCCGCGCCCAGCGGCCTGATGGCGCCAAGGTCACGCATCGTCTGGCGACTGATGAACAACAGCGCACCCGCTCCTTCTTGGTCGGTCTTGGACACGCCCACAAAGAGTCTCCCGGATCCGTCGGCGTCGACGGTGATGTGGTTCCACCTAACCGCTGCGGCCTCGCTTCTCCGCAGGAGACAGTCTCTCATCAGGCCGACGAGCGCGATGTCCACAAGGCCCCGCAGGCGCGCGTGGTTCTCCGTCTCGACACCTCCGCGACCCCTTCTCGGATGGAGTGCCGTGGCACGGATTGCCGCAAGTTCCTCAACGGTAAGCGCCTCCGCCTGTCGCACCTTTACGCCCGCGCGGGCCGCGCTGTTTTTGTGTGACCTGAGGGCTTCACTTATCTGAGGCGACTTGGTGATGTCGGGGAGCCCGGCGACTTCGTAAGCCTTTGAGATCGCGGCGCGCGCGACGCGCAGGCTGTTGGGCTTGGCTGGTTTGTAATATCGCCCACCGATCTCAACTCCCACTACGCGTTCCCGCAGGTAGGTAACCAGTGTGTCGCTGTCTGCCAGGACGAACGAAATGTCACGCTGGGTGCACCATTCTAGCCACGCCTTAAACTGGGAGCGATAGGCGACCCCGGTGTTTTCAGCGTATGCGCCTGCGAGGAACTCAGCATTCGCCCTATGCTCCTCCTCGGCGATGGGCGAGGGTAGGGGCGCGGCGGGGTCGTGCGTGCCGGCGGGCTGGATTGATGGGAGAAAGCCTTCTTCCCAGAGCTGAGACTTTGTAATCAATGGTCTTTCGCCGCCAAAATCAAAAAAGGATTATAACCCTGATTATAGGACTTTTTTCAAAATGCGTTCAATGGGTTTTTCGACTATCTTTCCAGCTCACGTTCTGAGCATCTATGACGGTACCGACCGAGTGCATGCGTCCGGCCGGAAGACGCTGTACTGGGCTCGATTCCAAGTTGAAGCGCACTTCTGAAAACGGGCACGCACATCCCCTGATACCTCTTCGCTAAATTGCGGGCTTCTACGAGCCATTTCGCAAGAAACAGTTGTGCTAACATCGAGCCAATCTTGCAATAGCAGAGCGATTCGGACGAAGAACCGGGACTGCAAGGTACGGGAAACTCTTCGATGAGTATTGAGTGGACTCGGCCGTGTCCGTGAGTCAGTGTGCTGGTGCGATATTCGGAATAACTTCTGTAGTCGTAGGGGGCCGCTGCCAAGAGTCCTCGAGCGGCCCAGTCCGGCGAAAAACATATTCGAGATCTCATGTCTTCTCCGACGAGCTATCGAGAGATGCCGGGTAGGGTGAGTTTCAGTCCTGGAGTTTGATGTCATACAACTTTCTGAGTCTGTCTGCCTCCGGTACAAGGACATCGACGCATACGTCCGAGAGGTTGCGCCCCTGGTGGGCGGCCGCCAGTGTGAGCAACCTGTAAGTGTCCATAGGAACCCTTATGGTCATGCGAGCCTTTGGTTGGTTATCAGTGCTGCGACGTGGCGTACGACGGGCGCCCGGTCCCGACCCATGCCTGCCGCGGACTGTCTCGTCCCTGCGTATGGAAAGCCCTAGGTTGTCTCGATCCTGCATCGTTCTATTTTCCTCCTAGTATTTATCGCCGTAGACCAGTTCGTAGATGGCTTCAAGTTCGGCGCTGGCCCGTGGGTCGGGTGGCCTGTACTCAGGGACAGTTGTGCCTTGGGCGATGGCACGCTTGATGGCGACACGTTCGCATACTGTGTACTCGCTAACATTTATGGCGACGGCGTCTGACATTGCTTGGCGAGCTGCGTCGACATCGCCAGCTCTTGGGTTCGGAGAGGCCTTGTTGATGATCGCATATGCCCGAAGAGAATTGTTGGTCGCCATGGCGTCCTCAACCCTAATGTCCATTTGTCCGAAGGTCCAAAGGTCGGCGGCGGCGGGCTGAATTGGAATCACAGCCGCGTCCGCGGCAGCTAGAGCTTGGGCCAATTCTACGTGGTCTCCGGAGGCGACATCGACGACAACATCCCCGTATCGACGGCTCATTTCGCGTAATGTACGCGAGAGGCTGGCGCCAAAGCTCTGCACGCACGATGGCAGGCTAAGGTTCGGATCTTCGGCGCGGCGCTCAATCCAGATTGAAGCCGTGCCTTGCCTATCTGCGTCCACAAGTACGACATCGGAGTGATAGGCTCTCATTCCGGCAAGGTTCGTGGCAAAGGTCGTCTTCCCAGTACCTCCCTTTTCACCAAGCGCGGCCACTATCATCCCATGCTCCTTAACGCGGTAGTGCTGTGTCGCATATGCGACGAGTCGCAATAACGCAATTGTGCCTTGTCGCGTGGGCGGATGTCCAGTAGTTTTGCGCGTCTGTCTGCACGAATTGCGACGCTGCGTCACGTCGCATGTGTGCGGAAACGCCTGATTGTCGAGTTGCTAGGGTACATGTCTGGTCACCGTAATATGGTTACTCCTGATATATGGCGTTGAGATTCAATGAAAAGCAAGGTGTCGGAGCGTGTTGGTGAAGGTGCCCTAGGGACTCATCATATTGCGGTTCGCTGCCATACGCTTGAGCGAAATCCTGTGGATTGGACCTTGTGGGTCAGCTCAATATCGCGATAGTTCCAAATCAGAGGGATTCACCGTAAGCTGTGCCTATTGACCTCCAGTAGATGACCGCACTCGGTATAGGCTCTGATTGCCACTTGAAGTGAGAAGGATCTCTATCGCGGCAATTTGTGGGAGGCCGTCCAGTGGCAATATGCCGACACTGATGCGCCAAGGCGTAGTATCGCATGTACGATACTACGTATGTACGGCGCAGCGTGCCGGCGCCGTAGTGCCTGAGGCTCAAATGTGGTCGGTATTTCTTGCCTTAGGTTCTCCTCCGGGTGTCGGTTATGGAGATCAAGGGCGTCACCAGCTATTGCCCGGCATCCCATAGTGAGGCCGAATCGAGCGGGGTGATTGGGTAGAGTGAAAGGCCAACTACTGTTGACAGAGGTGTTTGGCTGAATTACAACAGAATTCGAGGGTCTTGTCAGTGCCAACCCGGCTTAGAATCATCCGATGAGCTTGGGGAAAAGTGCATAAGGACGGCGATATCTGCAAACTCGCCGTGATTTGCGTTGACCGGTTGATCATCAAATGGGAGGCTCTCTCGTTCTGATAATCGATCGGCACCGTTCTTGATGCCCCCAAAGATCGGTAGCATCACCCGTCGTTCTATGTATTTGCAAATACTTACACCGGACTTGGTAACTTCTTGAGAGGTGGCATCTTCGCCAGCAACTTGTGAACCGTATAAGAACACTGTTGACGCCATGGCGACATGTCGCATAAGCGAGATCACGCACATACGCACATACACATCAGCGGCTGCTCTTGATGCTGACGCCTAATTGTTCCCTGCAATCGTGAAGGGGTATGCGAAGGATGGGGGAAATATCACTCAAGGACCTGCGCGTTGCGAGGGTTGCATTCGTTAGTAGAGTCGAGGTGTATATGCGGCGAAACGCCCATGCGTGTGAGTGTATATGCGCCATGGCGCGTATGCGCAACGGGGGTTAACCGATCAGAAAAAGAAGCTGGGGTGTGCAGCTGGCGGCGAGCAGTGCCTAGCCTTAGAAGCTTCACGTGGCTCACTCCTATGATTTTTACAATGAAGATACTTTTCTGACTCCTTAATACAATAGGCTGATGCGTAAGGTACCACCGAGGCACGTTCTGATGAATTCCAGTCCGAATGGTGCAGGCAAGATAGCCTTCGCGACGGAGTACGTGCCTAAGGAAGGCGACTGCGCGACATTTGCAATAGTTTTGGATTGCCAATCGAATCGCTCATTTGTTATGCGAAGTTACAATCGGCCGCATACTAACCCTGCAATTAGCCGCAGTTTCGGATCTACGATATTGCGAGCGCCTTCAGCCCAGATCGTATTGGAACGCCGGAAACGCGGACCGACAAGGAGAAGTGTTCTCACAACAGTTGCCAGGTAGGACCTGGTGGCGTAGGACCTGACGTTGAGTGCAAAGACCCAAGAAGTAAAGTGCGTTGCCGTGTCGTCGCGAATGCCACATCGGTGGGGATTGAGCCGGGTAGCGCTACCCGGGGCCCGAATCCTCGGAAGAGCAACGAGTGAAGCCTGCCAGCAGGGAGATAAATGGCAATTGGAAGGTGCGGATCTGCGGCGAACATGCCGGTTTTCCTGGGGGACAGCACCGCGAATGCAGGGAGCTGCGGAATGCCGGCATCCCGCAGCCGGAGTGAAGATGTCGCAGATGCAGTAGTCAATCTTTTGAAAAAGCGCGTGGTCGGTCGAGAATGTTGTTCAGATGCGACGTTTCCCATAATTGCATTTATAGGACATTTTTGTCAGAACCAGTCCGGAAAGGCGTCGAAGCTTGCGCCGGCGATGTGCAGTTCCTCAGGGAATGAATGGATAGGTGCTCAGCGACTTTGTACTTCTTCGTCCGAGGGCGGATAGCTCACGACGCAGTAGGTTATTTCTTCCAGCTGACAGAGCTTCGTCTCCCTCGTCTTATTGCCCGCCAGCGGAGGCGCCCGGTGAACTCAATATATTCAGCGAGCATCGCTGACTTGTAGGCAAGGAGGCAAACCTCGCTGCGGGATCGAGTAGCGCGTTGTAAGTTATGCAAATGCAATTGGCTGCTGCCGCGAATAGCCGCTCTAGATCAAGCCCGTAGGGAATCGGCCATCCTGGCTCCTCTTGAGAGTCAATCAGACGTACCATCAGGAGGTATTCACAGTGCAAGATTGCTCCAGACTGAGACACCATGCGCCAGTAACGTTCTTCGTTGCCTGTGCGGCAAGCGAAGAACACCGCGGGCTCATCCCGTGGCGGCCGGTAGGCGACTCTCACTAACTTCCCAGCGCGGGAGCGCTGCTCGGCCAAGGAGGAAGCGTCCGCCGAACCCGAGTGGCGCTGTATTACTTCGCCGGCACCGGGCTGCCGGGTATTTTGACTCTAAATGTGCCGATGCTATCACGTGTGGTGAAAAACACTGACTTCCAGTCGTTTTCGCCAAAACAGAGATTAGTGGTGGCGGGCTGTTCGTGAACCACGATTCCCAGGCGCTCACCGCCGGGATTGAGGATGTGGATACCACCGGAACCGCCGCAATAAATGTTGCCTTCAGTGTCCACCTTCATGCCGTCTGGTACGCCCTCTCTGGCGTCAGGACGCATATCAGCAAACAGCCGGTCGGAACCCAAGGCAAGGGTACCGTCGTCTTGCACATCAAAGGCCCGAATAATGCCCTTTCGAGAGTCGTTGATGTAGAGGATGCTTTCATCGGGCGAGAAGGCCAGGCCGTTAGGCACGACAAAATCGCTCACCAGCAAAGTCAGTGTGCCCAGGTCAGCGGATACGCGGAAGACGCCGGAAATGGTCTGCTCCCACTGCTCCCGGGGGCGACGGAAAGTCCACGGATCGGTGAAGTAGATGCTGCCGTCTGACTTTACAACTACGTCGTTTGGGCGGTTGAGCTGGCGACCTTGGAACTGGTTGGCTAGGACAGTGGTGGACCCGTCGTGCTCCAGGCGGCTGATGCGGCGCCCATCGTGCTCGGCAGCAATGAGACGTCCTTGTAGGTCTCGGGTTAGCCCGTTGTGACGGTTGACAGGCTGCGCTTCTACGGTAAGCGAACCTAGGTACTTATGTCCGTCCTCAGCTAGTCTGCCATCCAACGTGAAGCGCATGCGTCGGTCGTTATGGATATCACTGAATAGCAGATGACCGCCGTATTTTTCGTTCGGGTCAACCCACCACAGCGGACCTTCAGCAGGGCCATCCGGGCCGCCAAAACTGAAGTCCTGGGAGTCGATCATGGGGACCCAATCGGAATCGATGATGTCATCGAGTGCGGGAGATTGCCTCTCGATAGGCATGTCTGTGCCTCCTGTTCGTTGATATTCTGCAAAGAAGTCCAACTGCGTGAGCGTTATATTATCAGATCGCGTAGCTCGCGACTAAACTTAAGAGAGCGCCATCGCTACAAGCCTTTGATCAACGGCAATTAGATCGTCGGCGCTGTTGCCCCACTGAAAGATGTCACCGAAACTTCCCCTGTCTATTCTTGATGCCGATCACCTGTCATATACTGCTGTCGTTTCACGGTATACTGCCCATTATGCACCTATAGCACCTCTTCGTGCGCGACACTCAGTGAAACGATGAGTGTATACGACGATACCTCTGTCAGGGATGGCATGTAGCAACTGCCAGCCATATCCCTGCGGGGCGAAGTATGGCAGCTTCTTGCACAAAGTAATCGATACAGGAACTTATCACGCAGAGTTATCTGTCTGAGAGGAATTGCAATGACCACAGTTCCCCTGCCCAGTTTCCTGCCTGCTGACGCCTTGGACGAATTTAGGAAATTCGATGGCCCTCTCGTTTACCTGGCGGCACCACTCGGGCATCAAGACCCATCTGTAAGGGAAGAAAGGTTTGAAAGTGTCAACAGGTACTGTGGATACTTGATCCGACACCGCACGCTCGTCTTCTCACCACTGTCTCTCGGTGCGTCGCTAGATGATGACAGTATCCCAAACAGCGTCTGGTATGCCGTTGGACTCCAATTCCTGGCGCGCTGTGACGAGATGAGGATTCTTACTTTAGACGGATGGGGAAACAGTGTAGGCGTGGGCCTCGAGACCAGATATGCGAGACAGTTGCGCATCCCTGTTTCAGTCGTCAATCCGTCCACATACGAAGTGCAGCTGCTGCACAGCGTCTAACGTGCTCCTTGACAGGACATGTTGCGCCTTGTGAACTCGTGGGTGTTCCTGTAGCTTATCTGGAATTGACCGGCTGTGAATACTTGGACCGACAGACTTCATGAACTGGATACCCAACATCCTGAGGCGCGGAAATGACGGCAATACTAGCCCGTCGTTGCTCGACTGCCTGTCTTTGGACCTTGAAGTAAGCCCTAAAGACGGACGCATCAATGCGCTTGCGGCGGTATGTCCAGACACAGAAGAAACCCTTATCTTCCAAGGCAAGGAAGCTCGTTTCGACGACGCTTTGGCCCGTCTCAAAGAATCGTCGGAGGACAAAGCTTTCGTCCTCGGTCACAACCTGATTCACTTCGACCTGCCACGCCTCCAAGCGGTTGCTCCGCGTCTTCGCCTGCTCGAGATGTCCTCGGTCGACACCCTGATGCTCAACCCTCTTGCATTCCCCCAAAATCCCTACCACTACCTAGGATTGAGAACGGCGGAGCAATAATGTGTCTGTCTCATAAGTCCGGGTGATTGCCAGGGTGTAGAATGTCGGGAAGATCTGGGAGTGGGAGGATAGCAGATGCCCCTTCGAGAGATGAACCGAGAGCAGGCCTGGTTATTGCCGCCGACTCTAGACGAGCTGGTTCCTCTGGACCATCCTGCCCGATTCGTGGCCGAGTTCGTGGATGCGCTGGACAGGGAGGACTGGACAGAACTGGGTGTGCAGCCGGATGGAGAACCACTGGGAGCGCCGGCCTACCATCCACGTGCATTGCTGAGTGTGTGGCTGTACGGCTTCATGACCAACGTGCGCTCCTGCCGCAAGCTGGAGGCAGCTTGCCGGGATCATATCCCCTACCTGTGGTTGACAGGATGGCAGCATCCCGACCATAACACTCTTTGGCGGTTCTACCGGAGACATCGCCAGAGTATGAGAGAACTGTTCAAGCGCACGGTGCGAACGGCGGTGGCGATGGGGTTGGTGGACCTGGCGGTACAGGCGGTGGATGGAACGAAGGTTACCGCCAACGCAGCGCCGATACAGACCTATGACGCCAAGCGATTGCAGAAGTTACTTGATCGGGTGGAGTGTGCCATAGAGTCCCTGGAGGCTCAGAACGAAGGCGGAGAGGACGGAGTTGTGCCTCGTCTTCCCGAGAAGCTGGCAGAGCAGAAAGCGCTGCGCCAGCGTGTCAGACAGGCAATGAAGGACCTGTGCCGGGTATGGAGCGTCCCAATCGATACAAGCGTCCGGCGCGCATCAACCTCACCGACAAGGACGCCAGGTTGATGCGGACTCGTCAGGGGATTGCGCCAAGCTACAATGCCCAGGCAATGGTATCGCCTGTCGCCACCGATGAGGGAGTTACCGGCATGTTGGTCACCGCCTCGGACGTAGTGGACGAGCCCAATGACACCGGTCGTCTGACCGTGATGACGAAGCAGGCTGAAGAGGTGACCGGGGTAAGGGTGCCGATGACCCTGGCCGACGCCGGCTACTTCGCCGGCAAGCACGTGGCGGAATTGCACCGAAGAGGCCAGCAGGTGGTGATGCCGGACAAGGCCAGGCCAACGAACCATCCGTACCACAAGGACCAGTTCAGATATGATGAGGATACCGACAGCTACACATGTCCTCATGGACAGGCCCTTGCCTTAGCGGGTCTGAACAACAAGAGAAAGAAAGTGCGAAAGTATCGGGTAGCCTCAGCGTCGGTGTGCCGGGAATGTCCAGCCTTTGGAGTTTGCACCAGGAACGCTTCGGCCGGACGTACTCTGGAGATTGGACCATACGACGTGGCGCTGCGTCGTCACAGGAACTGGATGGCGACCGATGAAGCCAGGCAAGCATATCTGCGTCGGCTGCCGCTGATCGAACCGCTCTTCGCCATCCTCAAGAACCAACTCGGTGCGCAGCAATTCAGTCTGCGGGGACTGGCCAACGTGAAGGCCGAATGGAGCCTGCTTGCCACAGCCTTCAATCTACGGACTCTCTGGCGGGTGTGGCGTATCAGAACTGCGGCCCGCCCGGCCTTCATCTGAGAGCGAATAAGAGGCGACGCCTCGCATCTCACACTTCGGAACGCCATCATCCCGATCAGGCAGTTCCCACTCGTAAAATACTGATGGCACTACGCCTCTGGCACCAATCGTCAACTCAATACTTCATCGATCAGTTCCTACCCCGATTTGCAGCTTACTTATGAGACAGACACAATAATGTACCACGAAGGCGGTTCGACAGGCTAATCGCGGCGGTCGAAAACTGTACCGTCTGTCACCTTCCGATAGAGTCTATTGAGGCTCGAAGGAAGGTGAGCTGGATGTATATCGTGGATCTGTATTCTCGTGTGCGCAAGGCCTGCCTGGAGGGGGTTGAGCGTCAGGGAAGCCTCCCGCGTGTTTGGGCTGCACAGAGACACCGTGCGCAAGATGCTCTCCAACCCCGTGCCTCCGGGATACCGCAGGCAGCGCCCTCCCCATCGTCCCAAGCTCGAACCCTACACGGGCGTCATAGACAGCATACTGCAGACGGACCTGAGCCTGCCGAAGAAGCAGCGTCACACGGCAAAGCGCATCTTCGAGAGGTTGAGGGACGAGCACGGTTTTACTGGGGGATACACTGTTGTTGCTTAGCGATTACGTCCACACTAACTGCTGAGCGAAAATGTCCACATGATGGAGAATGTGACATTGACGCAGCAAGAACAGGCAAGACTACAGGTTCTGAACAGCGTACTTGCAGAGCATATGACGACAGAACAGGCGGCTGAGATACTGGGAGTGAGTACGCTCCATACCAGGCGTATTCTGTCGGCTTACAAGGAGGATGGCGCCGCCGCACTCGCTCACGGCAATCGTGGTCGCCGACCGCACAACGCAACATCGGAGATGGAGGAGGCCGATGTGCTGTACCTTTCGCGCACGCGATACGAGGGAGCCAACCACACGCACCTGAGCGAGTTGCTGAGAGAGCGTGAGGGCATAGACATAGGACGCACCACGCTGCGGCGTATCTTGCTGAGCGCCGGTCTGAGCAGTCCGCGCAGTCGAAGGCCACCGCGGCATCGGGTACGGCGCCAACGGATGCCCCGTGAAGGGATGCTGATACAGATAGACGGCAGCTATCATAGATGGCTGGGGGAACGATGTCCGCAGTTCACATTGCTGCTGGCGGTGGATGATGCAACGGGCAGCGTGGTTCACGCGCTATTCTGTCAGCAGGAAGACACTCGCGGCTACTTCCTGCTTCTGGATGGGCTGATCCAACACCGCGGAATACCACTCGCCCTGTACACCGACCGGCACGCCGTCTTCAAGCACACACCCGGATCAGGCGGCGTGGGCGCGCCCACACAGTTCAGCCGTGCGATGGACGAACTCGGGATACAGTTGATATTCGCGCTCTCACCACAGGCGAAGGGTCGTGTGGAGCGGACGACCGGGACGTTCCAGGACAGGCAGGTTGCTGAGTTGCGTATTGCGGGCGTGTCTACGATCGACGGGGCCAATCGCGTGCTCCCGGACTTCCTGCCCCGCTTCAACGAGCGCTTCAGGGTGCCGGCGCAGCAGCCGGATGTTGCCTACCGTTCACTGGACGCAGACCTGTGCTTGGATCGGAGCCTCTGTTTCAAGCACAGCCGAAGGGTAGCCAGGGACAACACGGTGAAGTACCGTTGGCATACCTTGCAGCTACTGCCCGGTATGGAGAGGCCGAGCTATGCCGGAGCGAAGGTGGAGGTACAGGAGGGGCTGGACGGAACTCTGCGAGTGCAGCACGAGGGGCCATTATCCCTACACAGGAAGCGCCGCCACGTCCGAGTGTCCTGCGGAGCTTCAACGGGGCTTCCCCGCACACTCCTACCCCGCATCAGGGCCTCAGCGGCGCTGGCAGCCATCTGAGAGACAGGCTGGCATCACCCGAAGCGGTGAGTGTCGACGGGCACGCTGACGCCCCCAACAGTGGCTGCAGAGTTCGCAAGGCCGCGATCATTTCACGCAGGAAGCCGACGCCGCGACAGAGGGCAAGGTGGCAGGCGGTGCAGAGGGCCAAGCTGAATGGTCTGTCCATTCGGGGTATTGCCAGGGAGTTGGGCATGCATAGAGACACCGTGCGCAGGTACATGGCAGCTGAGAGTCCGCCGATGATGCGCCCTAGGGTGAAGTCCGGCGCGTCACAATCTGATACTATGACAAACTACTCAGATGGATATATTCGCTGAACAACGACATTATGTCTCCGCCGTTCTCAGCCGTCGATGGCTGACCAACCGAGGCCCGTCCCGTGAGTAATCTTACGGTTGCGAGGGATCTGATCGATCTCCCATTGCAGGGAGTGAGGGATGGCCATGATGTCATGCGGAAGCTGGGCAGACTCCGGGCTAGGAGCCGGACAGCCACTCCCTGAGTGCCCGGATGTGGTCGGGTCTCGTGCCGCAGCACCCTCCAATTATCCGCGCCCCCTGCTCGCTCCAGCCCTTGGCGTATTCCAGGTACTGCTGTGGGTCCATGCCATTTGTCTTGGGGGTTGGGCCGACGTGGCGGGGAAAATGGGCGTAGGCGCCGAAGGTTCCCGACCAATTCTTCTTGACTATCTCCAGCCCGGGCCCCGTGTCGTCCACCGGCGTGTGCATTATGAATACCGATGCGATGTCCTTGTCCTTGATGGCGTCCATGGCGTCTTGAAGGGTCTCGCTTCCATGCCTGTCCTGGATGCCCAGGTAAAGCCCGTCTCCATCCCGGACCAGGGAGAGCCCGACCCACACCGGGAGACCCAACTCCGCTGCCGCTTCAATCACCGCCAGCGTGTCTGATATCCGGACCAGCATCTCGCCCACCACCACGTCCGGGCCGCCTTTGGCCAGCTCTCCCAGCTGCTCTCGGTAGGTCTCTAGAGCTTTTTCATAGGGCACAGGAACTTCCGCGTGTGCCTTGGGAGCCATCGTAGATACGGAGGCCGCAATGACCACCGAGTCCTCTGTCCCGGCGTTTCTCCTTGCCTGTACCGCTGCTTCGATTCCCAGCTTGTTGGCCTCGGCTATCTTATGCTCGAGGCCTCCCTCTTCCAGCATGTCACGCCCTGTGCCAAAGGTGTTTGTGATGATAATCTCGGCGCCCGCTTCTATGTATTCCTGATGAATATCCCTCACCAACTCTGGATGGGTGAGCATCGGACCGCCCGACCACGTGGTGGGGCTTGCCAGCCCCCGCCTCTCGATCTCCGAGCCCATACCCCCGTCCATCAAGATCGTCTCCCCCGCTGCCAGGCGGCCCTGCAATTTCTCAAAGTTGCTCATGTTTCTCTCCTGGTGAAATCCGAATTTGCCGTTCCATCCGGGCGCTAGACATACATCAAAGAGGCTTGGGGCACGGGCATATGCAATTCCGACTCCCGATGCGGCTGAGCCTCGTCAGTAAAGATCTTGCCGGGGTTGAAGCCCGCATCGGGGTAGAAGGCCACCCCCAGCCACTTCGTCGCAGCCATGTCCTGTTCGGTGAAGGCCCAGTGCGTGTACATCTGCTTCTCCACCCCGGTGCCGTGCTCCCCGGTAAGAGCTCCCCCGCTTCGATGGCCCGCTCCTTCATCTGACCTGTGTCGAAGCTCAGGGATTATGTCCGCTTAAGTGTTAAGGGAAAGTGTCACTCCTGTAAATTGCCATGCTATCAGATTACGATACCGTCGACTTCGCTCGCCCCCGCGCCATGGGTGGACTCTCAGCGTTCATATACTTCTTCACGTTGTCTCTGTGGATGCCCAGTTCCCGGGCGATCCCACGAATGGACAGCCCCTTGCGCTGCGCCTTCCGTACCGCCGCCCTCCATCTCGCTGTCTGAAGTGGTGTGAGCTTCCGCAGACGAGGAGTCACGGCCTTGCGAACTCTTCCGCCGCCGTTGCTGTCGGCGCTGGCGAGGGAGAGCTCGACGTCTAGCTGCGCAAGCTTGTCTGCCCAGCGTCTGCCCAAGCCATTCCTGTCGAGATGAGGTGCAGGAGTATGCACGGTTCGCTCGGTGAAGTTGCGCAGGATATTAGGGCGCTGCGGTGCCTCCTATGCAGGGATGATCTGCCCCCGTGCTGCACCGCCAGGCAACCGTCCAGCTCTTCAAGCACATCCACTACCGCTCCGGCATAGCTCGGTCGGACCATGCCGGGCAGTAATTGCAGGGTGCGCCAGCGGTACTTCACCGTGTTGTCCCGGTCAACCCTGCGCCTGTACTTGAGGCAGAGGATTGTGTCGAGGCACATCTGCGAGTCAAGCACGCGATAAGCGATCTCTGCGTGCTGTGTCGGCACACGGAAGCGTTAGTTGAAGCGAGGGAGGAAGTCAGCGAGCACACGGTTGGCATCATCGATGGTTGCTGCGCCCGCGAGTCTCAGCTCGGTTACTAGTCTGTCCTGGAAGGTGCCGGCCATACGGTCAACCCGCCCCTTGGCTTAATGTGCAACACATCGAACGACAACCTGCCCGACGCTGGATGCAACAAATTACCCTCAACTCTTGCACTTGGAAATTCATCTACCATAGGGAGCAGCAAATCAGGCCACAAGAAGGAGACAAGGCCAATCTGCCTCTGAAGGCCGTCGGAATCTCATACATTCGTGCCGGGTCGCATTCTAAAATACCCTTTCGGAGGGTATAGGAGCTTCGCGAAGTAATGCGTGTTTCCGATGAGGCTTGAGCCCCCTGATTCGGCGGACTATACATCAAGAGGTCTGAAGCGCATCAGTGGCCGGCACAGCCACAGCAACTATGTTGACCTCAAGTGGAATTCCCATTCGCCAGCAGTCGCCGAAGCGCTCTCCGCAAGGCTCTGGTTGGCTCCCACGTCTGGACGGGCACCTCATTCATATTGGTCGCTGTCACGCTCGGGGCAGCCGTGTCCCTGTGCTCACCGTCTCCGTTTGGGTCGAGGAATTGGAGTGTTGCTTGGAGGCCCGGGGGTACACCCCCAGGCCTCACTCAGACCGGTGCGGTGGTTGTTTCTTCGGTGGCCTATCCGCCCGGTCGGGGGACGGTGATCTCAAGCCGGTTGGAAAGCGGTCTGCCGTCGCCAGTGCAGATGGCACCGGTTGCAGAGCAGTCCGTCGTCGCGGGCAGCACAATGGTGACCGGGCCGTTGCCGTCCGGCTCGATTCTTATCTCCCAGCGCATGTTGCTGGAGCGGTACACCCTACTCGCTTTTACCACGTCACCGCCGGACACCGTGAAGGCGCTGTCCCGGAGTGTCCTGTAGCTGAGCGGAAACTCCTCGCTGAAATGAAGCCTAAAGACGAACTGGGAACGCCCAGTGTGTGAACTTGGGACACGCTCGGCGCTGGCCGTCAGTTGCGGCACCTCCAGCACCTCCAGCCCGGTAAGGGTTGTTCCTGCGGGTGTCATTTTGTTTGTAGAACCTCCCACGCGCATTATGACCTTTCCGGTGTCCGCATCGTAGCGTACGTTTGCGTTCGTTATCCCACGGCCCAACAGGGAATAGTTCACCGTGGCTTCGTTCGGCGGGTCTCCTTCGGAATCATCGGGCAATCCCAGAGCGGCCTCGAACACCGGAATAGCGCTGGGATTGATCGCGCTCTCGCCCGTGATCGCCATCAACGATCCGAACACATCGGACCTGGCCTGAATAGTTGGCTGGCTTCCGTCGGAGAGAGGGAACTTCACGGACCCCATCTTGGTTTCAACGCCCGTGGATTTGTCAGTGATCCACATTCCGAACCAGCGTCCATCCGCGTCATCGTCTCCGTCTTTGGCGATGCGGACCGAGTAATTGCCTCTGCTCCAATCAAAGGACCTCCTCAGGCTGATAAAAGGACCGCCAAAGTCGCCGGTCTCAGTCCATCCGTCTCCGGTAGTTCTCGAGTAGGTGGACGTGTCCGCCGTACCCCATCGGTTGAATATGATCCCTTTCCCCTGGGTTCCGTCCGTGCCGGGTTTATCCACATCGGTACGCAGCCCGAAGGCGAAGCGATCGCCCGATATGTGTCCCCAGCCAAACACGAGGACGAGGGCATGATCTTCCGAGAAGTGCCCGGGGTCACTGAGAATGTTGAAGTCCATCTCGATCGACGAGCTATTGGGCGTATCTGCTTCCCAGTCCCATTGGACGTTCGCCATCACTTCCGGCACGCCGGCGAGCCTGGCATCCACCTTGTGCTTCGGGTCCTCGCTCCTCCCGCTGCTGGCCAGTTCAGCGAGCAACCCGCCCGACCTGCCAGCGATTGATCCGCCTCCTTCGACACCCGCGGTTAGATCGCCGTTTTTGGCCAGGGAGTTTCCAGGGATGAAGATACCGTCGACGTCGACGTCCAAGAAGGCGGCATACTCGAACACCAGCTTGGACGTTCCGCTTCCTCGGGTGTAGTTTGCGAAGCGTGAGACGTTCTGCTGGAAAGCCTCTGAAATGAGCTTTGCGGAAACATGGCCGTTGACCACGACAGGTCGGTCGAATTGGGCCTCAATCTGAATTGGTTCGTATCGGATGTACGTGTCCCCATACTGGGGCGTGGACGCTATCCGTACGCTCCTGATCTTCGGCCTGATTGCGCTCCCAACGACCTTGTGATTCGATTGGGTACCGAGACTTGAATGAGACAGATTAGCGTTTCTCGGCGAATCGCCTGTGCTTTGAATAGCGTCCGCGTCATTATGGTCCAGGGTTGCGGTGTTGTCGCCGATCCAGACTCCATCAGAATCGCTGTCGTAGGAACGGACCAATGTTGCGAAAATCACCGTTTCGTTCCAAGTGCTCACGGGTACCAGGCTGCGGGTGGCCGTCCCCATCTGGATACGAAAAGTCGTTTCGCTATCCACACTTATAGATTCGCTGAACTCAACTGAAACCGCGAGCAGTTCGCCCTTGCCGTAGGTATCGTCCCCCCGGACACGGATGGGCCACCCGCCGGATGAGGCGCGGTTCACCTCGTACATATGTACGCCGTTATCGACGATGTGTGGCACACCGGCACTTCGGCCTTTGACCGCGATTCTGGCTGATCCCCGGTAGGATGAAGCGTTGCCTTCATCATCTTCGATGTACAGATCGTTCGCGATGGCCCAACCGTCGGAGTCTGGGCTGACTTCGCTTCTGCCGCTGGTCAGGTTGATTTCGACCTCCTCGTCCCGGCCATTGCAATTCTGATCGTTGTCAGCGCCGGAGTTACACCGGAATACGATCATGTACCTGGTATTGGGCTCCAGTATCGTCGTGCTTGCCGGTCTCCATTGATGGGTCTTGCGGTCCCGGATGTTCCCGGTCATTTCCACGACCTTGGATCCCGGTTTGCGTTCGCTAGTCACGAGGTGCAGGGAAACTTCGAGATCGAATTTGTGAGTGCGACTGGTATTGCCGAATGTGCTGGCGATTTCGGTAAGTTCGTAACGTGCGCGATCGCCTCCGGTAGTGAATATTTGCCCGATGACCGGGGCGCTTTCTCTCAACTCCAGCTTGCCGTGTCGGCCGTCTCTCTGATTGCTGACCAAAGCGTTTTCGTCATTGACCGCTTGAACTGGGTTCGCTGCGGCACCAATGATGAGCAATGATATTAATAGGGCACAAGCTTGCAACGGTATGCGGATATTGAGATTACTCAACCATTCCCTGGGCCTTGGAGGACGCGAATACGCCATGATGTCCCTCCTTTAGGAATCTGTGTGACGTGGCCAATCCACCGGGCGAGACAGGGTCTTTGGGTGTCAACGCCAACTTAGACGACCTGTTGAAAAAGCAGAGTTCTGTTCGACCCTAGCGCAAAGGACAGATTTGTATATCTACTATCTTTGTTCTGCATATATAGTTCACGTAAAGCATAGTATAAGAGTATTATAAATAAAACGCAAGTATGCATAATACACATCCTGGCATTACGCCGTGTTTTATGACTATTCTCTGTACACAGACTTTCAGTGGCCACTTGACGCGGGTATCTTGAAGAGGAGACGCCTGAAATGGACGGCACAGCGCCCGGGAATGCTTGATCCAGTTATTAGGGGGACTGATGAGCAAACTAAAGCACGGAGTGTGACAGATCCTTTCCTTGAGGTTGGCGGTGGTAGTGTTGAGTGCCGTGCTCTTTGCGGGACGCGATACCGCGTCGGCGCGGGTTGCGGCCAGTATTCCGATGTGGTTGCCAATGTGCTAAGCGTGCACATGAAGCCCGTTGTTGCTAATGACAGTCGGTACAGCGTTGAATTGAGGTGGCAATTCCCTCATCACGGCAATGTCATAGAGAAATATTAGGTGCTTCGGCGACGCACCGGTGCAACTGAGGGAGTGGGCGAATGGAGGATCGTCGACACGCTCTCTGAGCCGCACTAACCGAAACAATTTCACAATGAAACTTGCCGAGACATTACCACGACTTACCTATATTATGATTACAGGGTGTCTTCGCTGTTCATGGATGAGGGGGTTTTGTGCCATTCCAACATCGTGTCGTTGAATGCAAGAAAATACCTACATTTATTGCATCACATCTGTCGCACTATTGTACGTTTGGCGCCTGCAACGGTGAAACTCCCCCAGGGATGTCCTTAAGCAATTCGCCTGTTGTTCTACTCATCTCATGACTTAGTTCAGCGCACTAGGTCGCGAGGAGCCCTATTTGCCGAATCTCTGTAACTCACTTCATCCTCTTCCCTCGTCGCCTTCTGACCGACTGCCGAACCGTCCAGCTAACGGAGAACCCAATGTATGCAATACCGCCATATATCAGGGTGAGCAGAAGGACAAATCCGATTGGGTCTGAATCATAGGAAAGCGGCCCGTTGATGAATGATGCAGCCGAAAGACTAACCAGGATACAGGTCGGAAAAAGAAAGGCGGTTAGAAACTCTTGCGATAGCCAGCCCGCAAGGATAGGCAATACCCCAAGAATAATCACCGCTACCACGATTAGAATCCAGGAGGGCTCAGTGTTGTTAAAGACTGCGAACATCAGCGCCAAGGTCGAGCTCGTAATCACGGCAAGTCCAAGAGTGACCAGGAAACGGCCATTGAAAAGAGATGCCTTCATGGCGTTGCCCTGAGTATGCATTCCGTCACTGCTCGTAAATCGTCGGTGAAGCCCACAACAATCTCTCCATCTCCGGGCAATTCACTCACAGATTTCATTGGCGCTGACGCTTCATTCTGGCACACAGCGAGATAATGTCAACGCCAAGTTGGGCAGTGGGCAACTGAGCTCATAGGATGACTTGGCACGGGGCGGTGCGAAAGGAGTGTTCGAATGTGCCGGAGGCGAGTGCTTGCCTATGCAAGAAAATACCGTAGTATCCTGCGCATCACCGCTATCAGTACAAATGGGGAGCGCGAGCTTAGAGGCAGTCCGCTCTTTCGCGCAGTCAGGTTCACAGAACTTACCCGGCAAGTTAAAGTATGAGTATAATTCTCGTGGGGTTAGAGCGCAGGCGCGTCTTGCGGAGAAGTACGCCGGCTTCAGCGTAACGACATCACATCAACAGAAAGGCGCTAAACACCATGACGGACCTCTCAAAGATTAAGGCTCTGACCTTCGACGTAGGCGGCACGGTATTCGACTGGCGCGGGGCGATACAAAGGGAAGTCACTCGACTGGCCGCCGAACAGGAGGCCGCCGTTGATGTGCCCCAGTTCGCCACGGACTGGCGCAGGTGGATGTTCGCCACACTCGCTCGCGTCAGGTCTGGCGAACTCTCTTGGAGGAACGCCGACCAGATTCACCGCAGCGTCCTGGACGACGTTCTCGAGAAGCATTCTGCCTTAATGCTGTCCGCATCGGAACGGGACGAGCTCAACGAGGTCTGGCATAGGCTAAGCGCGTGGCCCGACGCCGTGGACGCCATAGAGAGACTCCGAGGCCGTTACACGACAGTCGTGCTGACCATTCTCAGTTTTTCCATAGTCGTGGACTGTTCAAAGTACAACGGCATTGACTGGGACGGAATTCTGTCCTGCGAGTTCCTCGGACACTACAAGACCGACCCTGAAGCGTACCTGACAGCGCTCGAGCTACTACGGGTCGAGCCCTCGGAGGCGATGATGGTGGCCGCGCACGCAGGAGACCTTCAAGGGGCGAAGGCGGCGGGCCTTCACACGGCGTATGTCCACCGGGAGGGGGAATCCGACGTGTTTCCGGGATCAACCGACCTGGACTCGGCTTCCTCGGAGTTCGACGTAATCGCGGTTGACTTCCCGGATCTGGCAGACAAGCTTCTCGCCTAACGGGTCAGAATACGGCAGTCTTATCGCAGATGATCCTATAGTTTGCCTAAGCCGCTCCGAGATAATTGCCTTGTACCCATTGTTAGCCCACCTCTATAGTAATACGAAATGGAATCTGATTTCGTTCAGACTGCTGACCCAGGCTTCATCACTCTTGGCGATGACTGACAAGTCAGGACATCTTGATGCGCAGGAGCTGGAAGTAAGGAGATCATGTTGACCTGCCCCCTGCCTCACGTACCGCCCGTGGCCGACCAACGGCCACACACCTACACTCATCACGGCATCACGATTGAGGACCCGTGGCACTGGTTGCGCGACAACGGCTACCCAACCGTGGAAGACCCTGACGTGCTGGCATACCTGGTAGCGGAGAACGAATACTTCCAGGAGATGATGTCACCATACCAGAAGCAAACCGACACGATCTTTCGGGAGATCAAGGCGCGTGAACAGCCGGACCTGTCCAGTGTCCCCTGGAAGAGGGGCGACTGGTACTACCAGTGGAGCTACCAGGAAGGAAGCCAATACCGGATATGGCGGCGCTGGGCAGTCGGCGGTTCCGACACACAAGAAGCGCCACCTGCCAAAGCCCAGACAATTCTTGACGAGCCGGCGCTGGCGACAGACTGTGAGTACTTCCGTGTCGGCTCGGTATCAGTCAGTAACAACGGTTCTCTACTCGCCTACAGCACCGACACGGACGGCTCTGAGCGGTATAGGATGGTGGTTAAGGATCTGGGCACCGGAGAGATCCTGAAGGACGAAATCGAGAATACCCTTGGGAGTGCCGTGTGGGCAGCTGACGACGCATCCTTCTTTTATGCGGTGGTTGACGCCAACTGGCGCCCGTGGCAAGTGCGCAGACACGTGCTTGGCGAACCCGTCAAGCAGGACGTCGTGGTCTACGAGGAGACCGACCCCGGTTTCTTCGTTGATGTGTCGTCCACTACATCCAGGGAATATATAGTCGTTGCCACTAGTGACCCCGTGACTTCGGAGGAGCGCCTCATCCCCGCTTCCGACCCCGACTCCGGGCCGGTTCTTGTCTCTCCTCGTCGAGTCGGGCACGAGTACTCAGTGGACCATCAGGGAGACCGTTTCGTGATCCGCACGAACGACACTCACAAGAATAGCCGACTGGCGACTTCGCCCGCGGACGACCCTACCGAAAGCTCCTGGATGCCGTTACTGGAAGCCTCCGACTCGCACTACATTCGAGCTGTTGATGCATTCCAAGATTTCATCGCGGTAGAAGAACGTGTCGGAGGCCTGGACCACATACGCCTGATAGACCGTGCAGGGAGGTCAACCTTCATCACCTTTCCCGAATCGGTGTACGCCGCTCGCATAGACACTAACTCGGAATTCGAAACGGGCACACTGCGACTTGAGTACACGTCGATGGTGACGCCAATCACCGTGTTCGACTATCACGTTGACGCGGATGAACTCGAGGTGCGCCGGATACAGCAGATCCCCAGTGGTTACGATCCCACAGAGTACGTCACGGAACGGGTGTGGGTCGCGGCCCGCGATGGGGCGCAAGTTCCCGTTTCCACCGTCCGACGCAAGGACACACCACTGGATGGCACTGCGCCTCTGTATCTGTATGGATACGGCGCGTATGGCCATGCTATCCCGCCTTCATTTTCCGCACGAATCCTGTCGCTTCTGGATCGCGGCTTCATATTCGCCATCGCACACGTTCGCGGAGGTGACGATCTGGGATACCACTGGTACGAGGCCGGCAAACTGGACAAGCGCACCAACACGTTCAACGACTTCGTGGATGTCGCGCGAGGCCTGATAGGGAAGGGATACGGGACGGAAGGGCGTGTTGCAATCTCCGGTGCCAGTGCCGGCGGGCAACTCATGGGCGCCGTTGTGAACCAGGCGCCAGGGCTTTGGGGAGCTGTTGTCGCTCATGTTCCTTTTGTAGACGTATTGAACACCATGGTGGATGATACCCTGCCCCTTACACCCATCGAATGGCCAGAGTGGGGCAATCCAATTATGGATAAAGCCGCGTTCGAGTTGATACGTTCCTACTCCCCGTACGACCAATTGAAGTCACGAGACTATCCTCCAATACTCGTCACCGCAGGCCTGAACGATCCCAGGGTGACCTACTGGGAACCTGCTAAGTACGTGGCAAAACTGCGGGCATTGAAGACTGACGACAACCTTTTGCTGTTGAAGACCAACATGGGAGCGGGCCACGGTGGCAGGTCGGGAAGATACGACCGGCTGTACGAAGTGGCGGAGGACTACACGTTCATCCTCGCGAGCATGGGGCTGCTGGAGTAGCCGGGTCGCTGTCGCAGCCTTGCCGAGAATTGGATGGTGCTCACATCTGACTCGAGGTACACGAAAGGTCGCCTGAACTTCGGCGCTCTGACGATACGCTATAGAGTTCTCTCCACCTAGGTGGCCTAGCACCACTCATCGGCTGATCAGGAAGCGGGCGTCGGACGCGGCGTGGACTTCCGGATGCAAGAAAATACTCACACTTGGTGCATCCTGTTATTGGAGCCGTATGTTAATTCGCTCGGATAAGACCTGTGCGCATCTGTCAACTCGTGATTCGGCGGTGTCCGAGGGCAATCCTGGAATCAGCATAAGGAAATGCCTCCACCTACTTTCGAGGAGGGTTACCCCATGGACTGTGTTCCTGATCAGGAGAGACTTGTTACGGACAGGGAGTCCGCCAGCCTGTTCACCTCTGCCGGAGGGAAGGCCTTCGGTCCGACGACGGAGCACTTGAGTGAGGCCGCGGCGACAGCGAACCTCAGGGAGCTTTCAAATCCACTTCCGTTCAACCTACTGCTGATAAAGGCTGTCGAGAATGTCGCCCCCGCGCCACAGGTATCGACAACATCCAGAGTTGGGGCCCCAATGTGAATGACAGCACCGTTTTCCATCCCGACGGCTCCTGCCGAGGCCAGGGTAACGAGGGCGGTGGGAACTCCGCTCTCCGTAAGTAGTCTCGCCACTCGCTCCGCGTCTCCACCGAGCTGGGATGCGTCAGTGACCGCCTGGCATATCGTGGCGTATGGTATGAGAGATCTGAGCACTTCTGCGTCCTGATGGCCGTGTTCGATGTTGAGGAACACCGGAACTTCCAGTTGCCTAGCGTAGCGCATTGCACGTTCGATGTACGGTGCATCGTACCAGTCCACATATAGCATGCTCGCGCCGTGTAGGGGGGACAAGTCGGCATCGTCCAGCGTCGCGAGCAATTCAGGGCGTCGGTTCCAGAAGTAGGTTCTCCCACCATCGGAGTCGGAAACGTTGATTTCAAAGGGGGTTTCGATGCCCTGCCTCAGGTCGAAATTGCCTCTGACTCCCATCTTGTTGAGCATATCAACGGTCTTGCGGCCCGCATCGTCATCGCCCAGGGCGCTTCCTATAAGCTCAACCTCGACTCCGATTCCTGCGAGCAGTCCTGCCACGATAGCGGCGTCGTCCGAGACGAATTCAGCGCCTTCAGTCCAGACCGCGCCCGTGTTCCAGTCCGGCATCTCGTCAACGACCAGCACCCTTGCGGGCGTTACCATTCCGAAGCAGACGACTCTAGGTTCCGTTCTCCCACCGTGAATTCGTTGGCTAGGGATTGAGCGTGTGGCCAGATTACTCATGGCTACACTTTGTCAGTGGAGTATGCATATAGATCATTATACCACTGCAGCCGCATAGTCGAGCTGTTAGAGACGTGGGAGACTTTCGTCAGAGCATCGTCCGTGTGTAAGCACCACTTGACGCCGCTCCATAAATAGGCGATAGGTTGAACACAGAATTGGCAGACCGTGGACAATAGCCCCGGCCGTGGCTGGAATGCTCAGTCTGTTCTATAAGGTACTCCAGCCCGCCTTGGGAGGCTGTCGAAATCACAGACACGCAGAACCACAACGGGCTTACAAACGCAGTTCCAGACGAGGCTGCAAAAGCCGTTCCGGTACTTCGTTCTCACGCATGAACTCCACTAACAGCCGGTGGATGTCTCCGGCTACATCCGTGTGTCTCGCTATCACGTTATCGAGCTGCTGCGGATCGGTATTCAGGTTGTATAGCTGCGAAACGCCGGGTGCAGGGCTGTATAGCAGGCTCCATTCCCCTGAAGTGACGGTCGTGACAGGAGGGTCCTTGAGGTCACGGAGGAAATTGTCCACGGATAGAACCGGGTCGCCCGGGTTGGCGAAGGGAAGACTGCTGACCACGTATTCACGTCCGAGGAAGGAATTGTCGCGCAACGCGGGCGCAAGCGATCTGCCCTGTACAAAGGCCGGGATATCCAGACCCAACAGGTCGAGCACTGTGGGCATTACATCGACCGCAGAACTCAGCCCACCGTAAGCACCGGGTGTTATTCCGGGAGAGCGAATCACAAGAGGCAAGTGAACGATCTCCTCAAAGAGCGGAGAATAACTCCACTGCGAGCCAGGTTCGTCATATGGCCGGAGCGTTCCGTCCGGGTACTTGTCCGAGCTCATCTTGCCGAACAGGCCGCCATGTTCCCCGAAGTAGAAGCCGTGGTCCGTGGTGAAAATGACAACCGTTTTGTCCGCCAGTCCCATGTTTTCAACCGACTTCAGCAGAAAGCCCAGCCAGGTATCCACCATCGTGATCTCACCGCAGTAGGTGGCGTGCCCTTTTCGCATCTGCGCCTCTTCATACCCCGGCACGTCATGCCAGTTGCCGTAGAGCGGGAGCACCAGTTCGCCGTCGTATTCCGGCAGGTAGAGTTCCGTGTAATATGACGGTGCGTCCCAGGGCTCATGCGGGTCCCACGTGTCCACATACAAGAAGAAGTCCTCCTTGTAGTGTCGCTCCAGCCACTGGATGGCAGACCTGAATGTCTTCGGCGCATTCCTGTCCGATTCGCTGCGCCACGCAGCCCTGACATCCAGCGCCTCGTGGTGATATCCCGGCTCAGGAATCAACGACCACAGCGTGTCCTGTCCCACGTTCATAAAGAACGACTGAAAGCCCCGGTCGTAGTTCATGCCGTCCCTGAGATAATACGGGGTGTCCACCGAAGCCGCCGTGTGCATACCGTGCCCAGCCAGAATCTCAGCCAGTGTGGTAACACCTGTGGGAAGAGGCTGCCATCCCATGAATGACATCGTCCAGCGCCCCGTCTGGTGGTCCGCCCGCGTGGGCATAGTCGGAAATCCTGCTGAGTAGTGAGAGTCGAACTTGACCGCACCCGCAGCCAGGGTATCTATGGAGGGCGTGTGAATCCACCGGTTGCCGTATGCGCCCACGTGATCCTTGCGGAAGGTGTCGGAAACTATCCAGATGACGTTCATTTTAGTACCTCTTGCGGTCTGAAGATCCAGACGAATATATCACGAGCCGTCATACGACGAGAAGCCCGCTGTATGCGCGTCACTTCGATGCGCGAAGTTCAGCCTGATGTACCACGCGTTGCGAAGGGACTGCGGCTTCCTGCGGTAAAGCAATTGGCGTCCAACACATGGCCACTTGTAAATACCCCAGTTAATGCCGCATGGGTGGTTTCTCCATAGAATGGGGAAGTACTGCGCAAGAAAATACTATGAAAGCTTGCATTCCGGACTCCGCTCCGTACCTGAGACCCCTCCTTAAAATGGACAACCTACCGCAGTTTTGCAATGATGTATCGGTGGAAGGCTTGCACGACTAATTCAGCTTAGGAGTCCGGCTTTGACCACCGAACAGACCACCGCAATCTCCCGCCGGCGCAAGTCCCGCGGACATTACCCCAAAACACAGGACGGCGCAGCTCCCAAGCGCGAGAAGGGCATACCTGAATATCTTGAAGCCAACGAGGTGAACGCGATCATCAGGACCGCGCCCGGTCCGAAGGCGAAGCTGCTGATGCTCCAACAGTAGCGGGCGGGCCCGCGTGTCTCTGAGGCGCTGGACCTCGAAGTGCGGGACCTGTCGCTCGATGCGGCCAGCCCTACGATTCGTGTGCGTTCCGGCAATGGCGGCAAGACAAGGCTTGTGCCAATACATCCGGAGCTGCATGGCGCTCTGAGCAGCGCCCTTGCCTACGGGGACATCAGCCAGGGCAGAATCATCGAGGCGCACTCTACGACCGCCTGGCGCTGGGTGAAGACAGCGATGAAACGCGCTGAGGAACTGGGCGCGATTGCGCCGGGGAAGCAGGTCAGCACCCACACGTTCCGTCACAGCTACGCACGCCACCTGCTGATGAACGGCAATCCCAACAACTACCTGTCGCGGTGGCTGGGGCACTCGTCGGTCCAGACGACGCTTATCTACCTGGAGCTTGTGCCAGACCCAACGGGGAGTTTGGCATCTGTACCATGAACCGATTGCACTGCTGGTGCTGCTGGAGCGGGGGATCAAGGTCAGCATGGATGGCAAGGGTAGATACCTGGACAACATCTTTGTAGAGCGTTTGTGGTGGAGCGTCAAATACGAGGAGGTATATCTGAAAGCTTATCGCAGTGGTAGTGAAGCCAGGAGAGGAATTGACGCTTACCTGGACTTGTACAACCGAGAGCGGCCACACCAGTCTCTGGGCTATCGGACTCCGGCTCAGGTGTTTGCAGATGGAAGGCCACTCAGGTGTTTACCAGACTAGGCATCAGCCTTATCATCTTGTGAGGTAGTGTCAGACTTTCCAGCGGGAGTCTCTCTTAACTTGGCCTCTTCGTTGTCCTAACTGTGGGGTCCACCCCAACACTGAGCAAACGGGCGGCTTCATGATCCCCACTACTACGGTAGTGACTAACAATCAGATCTATGTTCCGGTCCCGAGTGAACTTGAGCCTGCATTCCAGATTACTGAAGGTACTAGAGAGTTCTACGTCAGGTTCGACACAATACCCTAATTTGGATTCTGCTGGGTGAAGGTATTCCAGTGGTATTCGACCAACCAATAAGTAGCTAGACGCACGGCAAAAGTGTCAGATGGCTTAGATGTCTAGAGCCGCGAGTAGATAGCGAACGGCATCGATGCTCTTTGGAATAACCCCCTAAAAGTTCAGCCGACCTGTCACCAAATTTGCATTTGTCCCGATTAGATCGCCGAATCCATGCCCCGGCGGCCCAAAATGTCCGACCTGTTGAAAAAGCAGGAGTCTAAACTGCCCTTGTTCCTGAATTGAGCATGTTGATGCATGGCAGGTACGAATTGTTGGAAATCGCCCACTGCAAGCCATCAGGCTATCAGACCTCCGGTTGGCATATCATCCTTCTGTGAACACTATCAGGACAACGAAGCAACAGGTTCTCGCGCATTAGCAGGCTCGGGGGTCCCGCGAAGTCGCCAAGACGACGAATCGCCTTCTTCAGATTGTGCGCCAACGATGATATGTATCCTTCACAGTCCACTTTCCACAGCCCCCGCAACCTGCTCCTTGCCCAGCCCAATCGGTCTTGCGACGCGAACACCCCCTCAGCTATCGTTTTCCTCCTGAGCATCTCCGTCTCGAACGCTTCCCCCTCGTTACGCTTCTTCGCCTCAAGATGCAGGGAGTGGAATATGCTTAACGCCACGTACCGACGCATCTGTCCGGGCGGCAGACATTCGGCCTTTATAGGACACCTCTGGCAGTCATGTTGGCGCGCGACATATTGATCGGAGATAAGCTGCGACCACTGACGTTCGCCCTTACCAGGCTTGAGTCGGCGTACATCTGCCGCGACAGAAGTCCCAGTCGCAGCAGCTCCTCGTTGAACCGCTGGAAAATCTCTCCAAAACCCTCGTTGCTCACGCGCTCGATGAAGTAGCTGATTGTGGAATGATTGAACACCTCGTCGTCTATCGTCAGGAAGCAGAACCAACGGAAGGCCAGATTCTCTGAGATCGCAGCACACAGCCGTCGGAATGAACTGACGTCATACAGTGACGAGATGAGCAGTGCTCTGACGAGCACTTCCGGGTGAATGGCCAGTCTGCCGTTGTCGCGACAGTAGTAGGCTTCCAGTGGCTCGACGAGCTTCTGGAAGTCGAATTGCTCGTCTATCTGGATCAGAAGATGCTTGGGATCAATGAAGTCACGCATCCTCTTAGTGGTGAACTGGAGCAGCGTAGAGTCTCTGCTGTGGCGGTCCAATGGATCGAGCATCTTATCGCTCCTATCGCCGGATGTTCGTGCCATTCTACGCCGCCAACATGTCCCCCTTCGACCCAAGCTTTTTCAACAGGTCGATGTCTCCGCCCTTGACAACTCTGGATGTATCGGCGGACTCTTGCCTTTCTGCCCTTGCCGGAACGTACACGCAGCGCCACTCTGGGCGTATTCAGCGACAGGTCACGCACTTTGAGGTCCAACGCCTCTGACACACGAAGACCTGCGCGCCACTGTTGCAGCATCAGCAGCTTCGCCTTCGGGCTGGGCGCGGCCCTGATGATGGCGTTCTCATGGTCGGCTTCAAGATATACCCATGTATGCGCTTCTGGCGTTTGGCCACTGCGCCGCCCTGTGTTTTTTGGTAACGTCCGCGGGGCCTGCGCCGGCGGGAGATTGCGGTGGGCTGTTCGGTGGTCATACAGGCCCCTTTTTCGACTGCACAGCAGTCGCGTTATGAGCATTGCCGGCGAATCGTGATAATCGGGCCTTTTCTTTGATTATTCTTCGCGGGTGTCGTATCAGCGCCTTTTCCTCCTGCGACCATGCTGTTGGTCGAGCGTGTAGACAGATACGAATTTCACCACTGACAAACTTGGCCCAGCGTTTTAAGCACCGAGTCACTCTGATGAGAAGTGAGCGAATGCTGAATTATCAATCCCTTCTTTACACTTTGAACATGTAACTGCATCCTTCAGGTCGTGGGGTACAACCCAAGGATCGCCCTCTTGGTATTCTATCTCACACATAGTTCGGCCAACTGGTACGGATTTACCCAGGCCATACTCGTCAATCGCTATTGGTTTCATAGCCGAAATGTGAATGTAGTCGCTCATTTCCCATCTCTCCAGTGGGTAAAATTCTATTCAGCATCATTTTTTTCCTCCTCCACTTAACGCGCCCAATCATAGCCAGCGGAGCCATCACAAACAAAAGGTTTGCCGCCGCCGTTCCCGGAGGCACCGCGCCCACCGAATTGCACCCGCCGCCCGACGGCGCATCCGCTGAGGGCGTTGCCGTTACCACGATTATCACTGGCGTCTGCGTTGGCGGCACTGCCGTCTTCGTAGGCTCAGGCGTGTTGGATGGCACGGCCGTGTCAGTAGGCTCGGCTGTATGAGTCGCGGTCGCAGTCGGTACGGGCGTATCCGTTGGGATGGGCGTCTTTGTTGGGCTTGGGGTCGCCGTCGGGGTGTCAGTTGGAATGGGCGTGTTGGTTGGAGTCGCTGTCTGTGTTGGCGTAGGAGTAACCGTAGGTGTGGAAGTCACAGTAGGCGTGAGAGTGGGCGTAGGCGTAGCGGTAGGCAGCGGAGTCGGTGAGGGCGTAGGCGCAGGTCTGCCATGCTGTGCCCCGAACTCCCACCAGCTCGCATGGCCGCTGTCGTCCAAGTCTGCCTTCAACTCCGTATACTGGCTCGAAGTGCCAAAGTCCCACACATCATCCACACCCGTCGTCTCATCGAAGTCCCCATCTGCGTTGTCGAAGTCAGCGAGCCACTCGGCGTAAATGCCCGTGTATCCTGTCGGTTCTTGAAGCTCCGCAGTTGTCTTGCCTTCGATGCCATCCGCAGAGCCTTCACCTGCATCGCCAATATCGAGGGATTCATCCTTCAGCCAGTAGCCAGTAGAAACCTCCCCTCTGCTTCCGTCACCGTCTATGTTGTCTGTCCCAGCGAATCCACCTAAAACTGTGTTGTCGGTGTTCGGAGATGGCCTGACCGTTGATATTGTGTAGCTGAACTTGACACTGCCAATATTCTGCCCTACAAACCCACCGGCCAGATTGCCTGTTACAGCACCTGCGGAGTAACTAGAAGCAATATAACCGCTAGGACTGTTATACGCAGCAAAACCTCCTGCGACATTTCCACTTGACACCCCACCAGTGGTGTAACTAGATGCGATGTAGCCACCGTTGTTGCCGACAAGCCCGCCGGCTTCGCGAGCCTCTGATGATACGCTACCTGTGGCATAATTAGATGTGATGGTGCCGCTATTGCTTCCTGCAAGCCCTCCTGCAATATCAAACCCACTGCCTGAGATGCTGCTAATTTTGCCGGTTGCGTAACTGGATAGAATGATTCCATGGTTGCTTCCTACAAGTTCTCCGGCAAGTTCCCCTGATACACTGCCTGTGGCGTAACTTGCTGTAATGGTGCCATTTGCGTTATATCCGATAAGTCCACCAGCATATCCTCCACCCCCTGAAACTCTGCTGGTAGCATGACTGTAAGCGATGCTTCCACTGTTGTACCCGATAAGCCCACCGACACTTCCATATTCTCCGCTCGAAACAAGTCCGGTAGTGTAGCTATTTGTGATCTTGCCGCCCCAAACGTTTTCTCCGACAAGCCCGCCAACACGGTCTTCGCCTCTCACCTCAATATCAACCAATCCTGTCCGCGTGATATCGCCATTACTAAATCCAGAAAACCTAGTGGCTTCTGGTTGGTTGGCACCACTGCGGTTGATGTACAGATTGGTAATTGTTCTGTAATTGCCCTCAAACGTAGCGTTGAAGGAATTGCCAACCCCAATCGGCAACCACCCGTTCCCGCTCGTCCACTTGTCGTTCACCGCGCCCGATGCGTAGCTGCCAGTCTTCTTGAAGTCCAAGTCACGCGTCAGCTCATAGCCCCGGCAGCCGTCCGTGCAGCCCATTCCCTCCCCTCCGCATCCGGGAACGCCGCCGAGTACGCCTCCGCATTACTCTCGTCATCCACAACACCATCGCCGTCCAGGTCCCAGCGCACAGCGTTCAGCTGTTCCAGCAACTCGATTTCAATCAACCCGTCACCGTCTGCATCGTAATTCACCGCCGTCTGCGCGCTCACGATATTCAGCCCTGCCATCGCCCCCAAAATCAGGGCAATTGACAGGGCTGCCCATACGGTCTTAATGATGTTACTCATACTCTATCCCGTAGTTTGGTCGGGGCTGTCGATTTATCGCTGGTCAACCTATGGATTTTATCAGACCCGGCCTCAATATCCTCGTGAAAGGTCGTATCAGAGACGGGTGTCTCGATCTCGCGAAGTTTTGTCATTTGATACTTGTCTCTGGCTCACACAATGACGTTGCTCGCTATTCAGACAAGATCAAACGGTGCAGTCGTCAGCCTAGTGAGCGCCGCCATAGACGCACAACCGCAGATGCGATCGGACTTGGCCGAGTGAATTTAAGATTCCTGTTGAGATTCGTCAAGTAAGCGAAGTTCAGATTGCATGTCGGGCATCCATGAAAAGGGACGCCAAACAGCAGTGCCAGCGGAATCGACAACAGGTCATATCGCAATCGGTTCAAGGCACCATCGCAAGGTTCCCCGTCGGATCCGGAACAAGCTCAAGGTAGATGAGCGTCGTCTGAATCGACGGGTGCCCCAACCAGCGAAGCTAGTTAATTGGTATTCCGTTCATCAGAAGGTTACGTGCGTAGCTGTGGCGCAGCGTGGGCGTTCCGACTCGCCTCCCCGGCGCAATCGCGCCCAGCTCCTTAGCCCGTTTCACCGCCGCTTACACCCAGCGCCAGGCTGTTGTGGGATGAGCCTCGACGATTCTTACCTGACTGATGTCCCCATAGGCCAGGGCGCTGCTCAACGCCCCGTGCAACTCAGGATGCACCGGCACCAGCCGTGACTTGCCGCCTTTGCCGGAGCGTACACGCAGCGTCGGGTTGGGCGTATCCAGCGACAGGTCCCGCACTTCGAGATCGAGCGCCTCGGACACACGAAGACCGGCCCGCCACTGTTCCAGCATCAGCAGCTTCGCCTTCGGACTGGGCGCGGACCTGATGATGACGTTCACATGGTCGGCTTCAAGATACCCATGTATGCGCTTCTGGCGTTTGGCTACTGCGCCGTCCTGTGTTTTTTTGGTAACATCCGCGGGGCCTGCTGCTGCGGGAGATTGCGGTGGTCGGTTCGGTGGTCAAAGCCGGACTCTTACGCTGATGTAGTCGCGCAAGGCATGCTCCGATACATGTTTGCAAATCGGAGGTAGGTTGTCCAGTTTAAGGGGATGGCTCAGGTACGGAGAGGGGTCGTAAATGCAAGCTTTTATGGTATTTCCTTGCATGTGACTCTTAGATGGCAGGATCGTATAGTGAGTCTGACATCCACCTCATAGTCTGTGGATATTTCCTGAGTATAACTTGCAGATAGCGATTCGTGTTGGGTGGTCGCGAATGGCGCCGGCATCTGGACGACCGGCGCCTTCATCCTATCAAGAAGGATCTGCGGCACGGAAGTCAAGCCTGCGCTGGAATGCTTCGGGCTTAAAGATCGACTTGAGCAGAGTTCGACGCCTCACTCACTCCAGTGTCGTTGACAGCCTTCACGCGGTACACGCGCTGCATGCTCGTAGTTACCTCCACATCGGTGTAAGAAGTAGCCGTGCTTCCAGTGTCCTCAACATACACCAGTAGCTCGTCCTCGCCCTCAGTTGGGCGTTGGCGCAGGATCTGGTAGCCCGTGATCCAGTCGTCATCGGGAGCGTCCCAACTCAGAATTACAGATCCGTCTTCGTTCAAGACGGCCGTGAGGTTCTGAGGCGCGAGCGGTGGAGTCGCTGGCGCGAGAGTGTTGATAACCTGAGGAGGTTCAGCTGTGGGTGTGGGCGCAACGGTCGGCACGGTTTCCGGAGCTGGGGTGGGCGTACGCGTTGGCTCGGCTTCCACAGTCGCAGTGGCTATGGGCGTATGCGTTGCCTGGGGCGTGTTCGTCGGCTCCGGTTCGGGTGAGGGGGTAGGCTCTGCGGTCGGTGTGACCGTCAGTTCGGGTTGGGCCGTAGGCTCAGGGGTTGGTTCAGGGGTAGACGTATGCTCGGCAGTGTCCGCAGTGATTTGCTCTTGCGTTGCGGCCAGGCACTCGGCGTCATTCGTGGCCTGAACGCCATCATATGGGTCGCCTGCAGCTATGCGCAGCATCAGGAGGTCTCCGTCCTCCCACGGCTGCTCGCACACGCCCCAGGTCAACATCGCCACTTCGTCATCGTCCACGAATTCGACAGCATCTTCAAAATAGAGACGCAGCGCGACTGAGCCGTCGAGGGCGATGAAGTCCATCCGGTAGTGGGAGAGGTCGGCGGCAGGCGATAGTTCCATCTCCACCTGCCCGTCCCGCCACTCGATGCGCTCTATGACAGTTTCGCCATCGTCGGTCTCCAACCGTTCGGGTCGCAGAACTCCGCTTCCACCGCCCGCCCCAACGGCCTCGTCGATGGCCACAGGGTCAAAGAATGCCTCGTGCAGCATGCCGGTAAAGGCGGAGACATGCACGACAACCTCCTCTCCTGTCCGCAGTCGATCAGGATAAGCATTGCACGGAATATACTTTGCGTCCACAGAGTTGAAATAAAAACGGTATTCACCCTTAGGAAGAGGGCGAGTGGTGGCGATGACCGACTTGCTGTTTGCAACATGGAGCAGATGGGCATCCCTGCCTTCTATCCAACCCTCCCATTCAAAGTGCGGATTGGCGTATTCATGGTTCGCAGGGTCATAATCGTCCGGAGGGTGGAAGGGCCTTGTGCCAAGTGCCAACACGGTGTCCGCAGACGGGCCGGACCCGAGTTGGTGGTCATAGCTTATGGTACCGTAGGTGACTCCGCTGGATACTTCGTATTTGTATTCCACCTCTCTGTACTGTCGGTACTTCTCTAGAACGCATTCACGGTAATTTTCCGAACCGTCACCTGCGTCAAATTCCTCTTGCAACTCGGCTATGAGGTCATTCAGCCTCGAAATGGTTATCGTCGGGGAGTCGCCGCCCGTGCCTAGGGCTTTATTGTGGGCGCTGTTGGCAACCCGGTAGTCGATCATCTCCTTGCGGGCTTCTCCTTCGGCTCGTTCCGCTCCCGTCAGAAAGCGTTGTTCGCCTCCTCCGCCGCCAGCTCCATGCGTAACCGACGCCCCTTCGATCTCCGCCACAGGAAGCCATCTCTTGGAATAGCGGCTATCTATCGTGTAGGAGTCAGAGTCGAACACCCCATAATCTGCGAAGCCCAGCACATAACGGTCCGGTTCCTCCAATGTGCTCAACACGCCCCTTCCTTTGCCCAGAAAAACTATCGCTTCTCTGTCATCCCAGATCGTGTCGTGTGTATCCGTTAGGTCTTCCCCAAGTGTCAGCGCCCCCAGCTTGCTTTCGTAATAATCGTTGCCATACACGATTCCCACGATTTCATAGCTGCCGCCGCCCTTGAGGTATTCAAGCACCTCAAAACGAAACTCCAAGGCGCTGACGTATGCACTATTCCCACTCCATTCATCGCCAAAAACCTCGACGGTCGGGGACATGGAGAGCAGCTTTACCCTAGCTACTACATCCGATTCCAGGATGCGCTCCTCCAGACTGGCGGGGCCCTCGTAGATGGGCGCCGCCCCCATGCCGCCTGAGGGCAGTCTGTAGAACATCGCCCGTGCAATGTCGCCTGCGAAGCCGCTGATTATCATCACGCCGATCATGGCAAGCAGCGATAAGCCTATGGCTCTGCGCTTACTCATACGCCATCCCACTACCTTTCTTATTCCACCAAGCATCTGGCTTCCCCCTATGGTCTTTGTCTTCAGCGTTCACTTCTAGTGCCTGTTGTGGTTGTGATAGACCTGCCGGATGTAGGCTTTGTCCCTGCTGGGTATGGAAGTCTCGTCGTAGTTCGTATCCATTAAATAGCCGGAATAACCTGTGAGATGGTAGAGGTCGGTAAGCCCGGCGGTATGCCCGAACTCGTGCATAATCACGCCGGGGGCATATATCCATGTATAGGCGAAGCTTGTTCAAGTCCAGGAATATTTGCTCTGTCACTTGGATTCACTGCCGTGAGGTGCCGGGAATCGACATCAGTCCAGAGGCGCCCGGTGAATCTTCCGGTGCTATCATTATATAACCACGCAGGTTCTTCGATAACCATGGTCAAGTCCTGTAGATGGTCGTTGACCAGCGGCAGCCACCTGAGTTTAGTCACGAACTGTAGTGATGAGAGGACCCCTCTGGGCTTGACGCATGCGTAGGTATTCCCGCAGTGGTTGCTACCCAGAACGAACACTTCCCAAGGATCCCGCCTATGCAGGAATCCAACATTGTCGCCAGGCAAGGCATTTACAAGCACATCCTTGTTATCGGTGATTCTGTCCGTACCATTAAAGACACACCCATTTGTAGAACCGTCATCCTTGCAGACTAGCAGCCCCGGGTTGGACCTGGCGGCAATGTTCCACTGTCTGGCAGCTTCGTCCATTGCTTCTGGGATAAACGTCGCGGGATCAGGGACGGGATTTGTCGGCTGGGGAGAAGACCGTGCTTGGGGCATGCTGCCCATCAGATATTTCACTATATTGTCCTGTTGGTGTCCCAACCAAGGTATCCTGCCTTTTATCTTCAGAGTGAAACTTCCTGTGTTGTGGCTCGACACGGCGACGGTGTATTCGTCCGTCTGCTCGAGGGTCGCCGGGCTAGTGTACTCCGTAAGGCCGGAGGTGCGTCTGCCCTTGCGAATTATTGCGGTGCCTCCGTTCGTCACATCCAGAGTAACATGCGTGGATTTATCCAAATTGAATCTGTAGTAGCGAACATACCATTCGTTAT
The DNA here is from genome assembly GCA_965225795.1 of Dehalococcoidia bacterium. Taxonomy (GTDB): domain Bacteria; phylum Chloroflexota; class Dehalococcoidia; order Lucifugimonadales; family JADFKI01; genus Bin90. The sequence goes on from OZ245324.1 coordinate 938,219, forward strand.
GTAGACTGCCTGTGGTACAACCGCCAATCCAGCTGTCGTGTTGGGTAATCGTACTACCCGCGCCTATGCTCGTGAGGTCGCCTACATCAGTCACGTTGCAGCTGGGGGCCGGAGTCGGTAATGAGCAGGTGTTTAACCCGACAGCGCTTCCGCTCGATGACCCTGACTGGCATACAGGTTCGGGAGTGGCTGTCGGAGCCGGTGTAGGCACAGGTGTACTTGTTGGCGTGGCAGTAGGCTGCGGCCCTGAGCCCACTCTGAAGGAGACCTTCATCGGAGTGCTGGTGCTGGTGCTCCACAGCTCAATCGTAGCTATTCCGTCGGCGCATGCCGAAATATAAAAGCGGTCGTTATCCTCCAGATTCTTGCTTTTCTTTTTTGGAGCGCTAATGTCGCACCAATTATCCGGCGGTGCATTGTTGGTGTTAGTCTCGGCAATCTTCAATATAAGTTGACTGCCACTTGGGTTCACAACAACCTTTATCTCTTCGTTCAAATCCATCTTGAAGCTGTGCCAAGCGCCATCGGACCGCATGTTCACTGTTCCGGGATCGCGATTGAATTCGGCAGTTGGTTGCGGCGCTTGCGTCGGCGTGGGCACGGGCGTGGGCGGCTGCGTCGGTACAGGCGTGGGATTCGTGCCGCCAACCGAGCCTACACTGAAGGTGTACGTGCGAATCACCGTCGCCGACGATGTCTGCAGTTGAACCGTGCCAGTCCCCGACTGACACCCAGCAAGGTACACGGACTGGCCATTGCTGCGGGACTTGTACTCCCTCTCCGCACCGTTCCCGCAGTGGTTACTGGGGTGCTGCTGGTGTATACCTCTACATTGAGCGGAGTGCTGCCCGGGTTCACGTAGACCCTGACCGAGCCGCCGGAGTTAACGGTGAAGCGGTGCCAGCTGCCGTCTGCACGGAAGTTGACGGTTGCGGGATCGGGCGACAGGGATGCCGTTGTGGTAGGCGTCGGCGTGGGTACGGGCGTAGGATTCGTGCCGCCACCCGAGCCTATACTGAAAGTGTAGGTACGCAGTAAGACGTTGTCGGAGGACCGGCGCAGTTCCACGGTGCCCGTGCCTGATACGCATCCCTCAAGATAGATGTACTGTCCGTTACTTCTCGTCTTGGTGTCGCTCCATTCCGGGCCGCAGTGAGTTCTTCCAGGATCAGAGGTGTTAATCTCGACATTGCGCTGGCTGCCGGTCGGATTGGCGATGACTTTGACCTGCGTGTTGGATTGTACCGTGAAACGATGCCACTGGTTGCGGATGGCACGGAAGTTGACGGTTGCAGGATCGGGCGACAGAGATGCCGTTGTGCTTGGCGGCTGCGTGGGTGCGGGAGTGGGATTAGTGCCGCCGCCTGAGCCTATACTGAAAGTGTAGGTGCGAATCACCGTCCCCGACGACGTCTGCAGTTGAACCGTGCCAGTCCCCGCATTGCATCCGGCCAGGTATACACTTTGTCCATTGCTGCGGACCTTGCTCTCCCTTTCCGCTCCGTTTGAGCAGTGGTTTCCGCTGTTGCTGGTGTTCACCTCCACATTGAGCGGAGTGCTTCCGGGGTTGACGTAGACCCTGATCGAGCCACTGGAATTAACGGTGAAGCGGTGCCAGTTGCCGTTGGCACGGAAGTTCACGGTCGAGGGATCGGGCGACAGGGACTCGCTAGCGGCGACTGCGAAACTGCTGTCGCCAATATTCCCGAAGTCATTGTCCTCATAGCCGTACTCGTCGTCTCCGTTGTCCTGCTCCGGGTCGATGTAGGTGGACCATGTCGACGACGACTGCAGGGGCGGAGCAGCGCTGACGGGATGAGCGGAGTGTGCAAGATGAAGCAGAATGAAAAGCAAAGCGGACGCGGCAACCGCGACAGTCAACCCTCCGAGTATTTTCGGCCGGCGAGCTATCGAAGTCATAAGTCCTCTCATCCGTATGTCTCCTCTCAGATGATTGCCGCGTGAGCATCGCCCCTACGGGTAACTGCCGTCGGTTCGGCGGTCATTTTCCTCACCGCCGCGAACGCGCTCAGGTCGTGAGGCTTGTTGAGCTTCTCTCCGAACTGCGCCCACTCAGTGCGCCAGGCTGACGAATCGGCTCATTTTGCGGGTACCAGGCGCGATGCGCGCAGTACGCCGCGTTTCCTTTCTTCACGCTCACAATACCGTTCATTGCGTTGACTCAACGAGGAACCCGGGGTTCAATGCCCACGGGAGCACTGTGGCGACCTCCTTCAAATCAAAGCGCTGGGCAAGTCGGAGCGGTACGTGTCGTCCCTGTCTCGCACGAGAATCCTGACAGTGTTGCTCTTGTCAACATCGAAGCCGGTGCGGCCAGCGGCAACTCGTTGCTTGCCCCGGCTCTTCGGCTTGTGCGCAACTGATACGTGCCCACCCACTATCAAGGGTTGTCTAATATTGAGACTCACTGATGCAATCTACAATATGGAAGTGGCGTTACAGTGTATTGCAGCCCTTTCTTTGTGGCGAAAACGTGGAAATATTGCGGCAATGTCGTGGCATTATTCGAAAGACCCTATGATCTCCCAAATGCAGGATCGATGCGCTGCTGAGACAGATCACATCCGGAGGATGCGGCATGCGGAATACGGACGAACTGCAACGGGAGAACGATGCGCTCAGGGAGCGTCTGAGCAGGCTCAGCGAGGCAAGTCTGCGCATCAACGAGACGCTGGACTTCGACACGGTTCTGCAGGAAGTCCTTGACAGCGCACGAGCGCTGACCGGAGCGCGCTACGGCGTCATCACCACCCTTGACGAGTCGGGGCGGATGGGGGAAGTGCTGACATCAGGGCTGAGTCCGCAGGAGAGTGAGGATCTGCTGGCCATTCCAGAGGGCGCTAGGCTCTTCGAATACTTCAGCGGGATGCAGGAATCACTTCGTCTGACTGACCTTTCGGGCTACGTCAGGGCTCTGGGCTTTCAGGGCTTCGATACGCCAGTAAAGGCGAACACCTTCCTGGGAACTCCCCTTCATCACCGGGGATCACAAGTCGGCAGCTTCTACCTGGGCGGGAAGGAAAGCGGCCCTGAGTTTGGCTCCGAAGACGAGGAGACTCTGGTAATGTTCGCCTCACAGGCAGCACTGGTGATCGCCAACGCCCGCAGGCACCGGGACGAGCAGCGGGCGCGAGCGGACCTGGAGACACTGGTGAACACCGCTCCGGTGGGCGTTGTGGTTATCGACGCCAGGACAGGCATCCCCGGATCGTTCAACAGGGAGGCGACAAGGATTGTCGAGGGCCTTCTCATGCCTGGCGGAACGGCAAAGCAGCTGATGGATGTGATTACTATTCGGCGCGCAGACGGGAGGGAGTTGTCCCTGGAAGAGCTGTCAGTCGCCCAGGCGCTTAGCACCGGCGAGACGGTGCGCGCCGAAGAGATCGTACTCGAGGTCCCTGATGGCAGATCGGTAACCATCCTGATGAACGCCACACCCATCCGCTCGGACGAGGGTGAGCTGGAGTCGTTGATAGTGACCATGCAGGACATGACCCCGCTGGAAGAGCTGGAGCGGCTGCGCGCTGAGTTCCTGGGCATGGTGAGCCACGAGCTGCGCACCCCACTGACATCCATCAAGGGCTCGGCTGCTACATTGCTGGAATTTCTGTCCACCCGGGATTCAGCCGAAACAGTGCAGCTCGTCCGCATTATCGAGGGGCAGGCAAACCGCATGCGCGACCTGATCAACGATCTTCTGGACGTGGCGCACATCGAGACGGGCGCACTCTCAGTGGTAACCGAACCGACGGATCTGGCGGACCTTGTGGACGAGGCGAGGAACACGTTCCTAAGTGCCGGCGGCAGGGGCAATATCCGCATGGAACTGCCACCTGACCTGCCGCTCGTGATGGCGGACAGGCGTCGCATAGTGCAGGTACTTAACAACCTGCTGTCCAACGCCGCCAGGCACTCTCCCGAGTCGTCGGCGATCAGGGTGAACGTCATAACGGAGGATATCCATATCGCGATATCGGTCACCGACGAGGGCAGGGGCATCTCGGCAGAGAGCCTTCCGCTCCTGTTCCAGAAATTCTCCAGGCTCCGGCACGAGGACTGGGGAGGCGACACCGGACTAGGTCTGGCGATCTGCAAGGGTATAATCGGGGCGCACGGGGGACGCATCCGTGCCGAGAGCGACGGGCCCGGCCTGGGCGCGCGGTTCACGTTCACGCTTCCCATCGCGGAAGCCGCTCAGGACCGCTCGCTGAGGGCAGTTCCCAGTGTAGCGCTAGGCGCTCGCCGGGCAGCTAGCACGCGACACCGAATCTTTACGATTGACGACGACCCGCGGACGCTCAGGTACGTGCGGGACATCCTGTCGAAGGCGGACTACGTTCCAGTCATGACAGCCGACCCACACGATGTTTCACGCCTGATGAGGGAGGAAGAGCCTAATCTCGTGCTGCTGGACTTGATGCTGCCGGGAATCCACGGGATGGAACTGATGAAGGAAATACTGGAGATTGCCGACGTACCCGTGATCTTCCTGTCGGCATACGGCCAGGATGAGACAATCGCCAGAGCCTTCGAGGCGGGAGCCACCGACTACGTGGTCAAGCCCTTCTCGCCGACCGAGCTTGTCGCGCGAATCGATGCGGCGCTTCGGAAGTGGATGCCGGGCCTGCGCCAATCACCGGAGCCCTTCGCTCTGGGCGAGTTGACGATCGACTACGATGCGAGGACAGTGAGCCTGGCCGATCGCGTGGTGCGCCTGACCGCCACGGAATTCGACCTGCTGCGCGAGCTTTCGGTCAACGCAGGAAAGGTACTGACCCACGAGCATCTGCTGCGCCAGGTGTGGGGGCATGAGTACAGCGGCGACTCGGGACCCACCCGCACCATCGTCAAGAGGCTCCGCCGCAAGCTGGGCGACGATGCGAGAGACCCGACGTACATCTTCGCCGAGCCTCGAATCGGATACCGCATGCCGAAAGGAGAGGCTGCGAAACCATAGACTCCTCGAGGCACAGTAAGTTCCGGCGCTACGAAGCTGGACCGCACCGAGTGGGTCGCTCGAGTATCTCGTCGCCGCGGTCGAAAACTCGACGGTCTATCCCTTCTTCAGGGTGTTACTCCGTCGGGAGGGAAGTGATGTGGTGGGCGAGCAATGTGTGCGTCTGGTATCCAGCAATGGGAGAAGTGCAAGCTTTTGCAGTATTTTATTGCATCTCGGTTCATGGCTGTTGGCTGTTGTCATGGTGCCCACTCGTTCTTCTAAGAGTACAGATCATGGGCGTCAATTAGCGGCGGCGGAATCTAGTGTAATTGTCGCTGATCATAATTACGCCGCGTCGACAGCGCTCCTTGCTCAGACAATGGCAACAAGGCGTTGTCAACCGGGAATATGCGCATAGCCCCGTCTGTGCAGTCGGGGAAGCGTGTCTTGAGCTAACGACCAGCCAGTTCCAAGCGCGCCTAGTCCAGAAAGTCCCGCAATTTCCTGGAGTGGTTCGGATGCCTCAACTTCCTCAACGCCACCGCCTCTATCTGACGTATGCGCTCCCTCGTAACCCCGAACTCCTGTCCAACCTGCTCCAGGGTGTGTGAGATGCCGTCCCCGAGTCCGAAACGCAGCTCAAGCACCCTCGCCTCACGCTCGCTGAGGGTGGACAGCACATCGGCGATCTGCTCCTTGAGCAACAGGTATGACGCGGCCTCCGCGGGGGGGACCTGGTTCTTGTCCTCAACGAAGTCGCCTAACTGTGCGTGGCCGTCCTCGCCAACCGGCGTCTCGAGAGCCAGGGGGAGTTGCGTGAGCTTCCGGATCTCCCGCACCCGCTCGGCCGTAATGTCCATCCCGCTTCCTATCTCTTCATCGGTGGGGTCGCGCCCGTATTCCTGTACAAACTGGCGGTTGACACGATTCAGCTTGTTGATGATCTCCGTCATATGCACGGGTACGCGGATGGTGCGGGACTGGTCCGCTATGGATCTGCTGACCGCCTGTCGAATCCACCAGGTGGCGTAGGTGCTGAACTTGTAGCCCTTGCGGTAGTCGAACTTCTGCACGCCACGCATCAGACCGATATTGCCCTCCTGAATGAGGTCCGATAGCGGCATCCCCCTGCCGAGATACTTTTTGGCAATACTGACGACGAGCCGCAGGTTCGCCTCTGAGAGATGCAGTTGCGCACGCCTGCCCGCATTCCTCACACTGGCGAAATGCCTCGAATACACGGGCTCATAGGATTTCAGAGCTTCTATGAACCCGGGCGCTAACTCCAGGTCTTGCAACTCCCTGATTGCAGGGGATGTGGCGAACATATCCGCAGCCTCTGTCGGAAGCAGCCGGATGGCCAGCGACAGCTCGATGAGGCCCTGCTTGACTTCCTCAGGCTCCCCGTTCACAATCTCCGCTGCGAAGAGCAGCATCTCCTCCGGGAGCACACCATCGATACGCTCGGACAACTCCTCGTCGATCAGCACATCGGTCAGAGTCTCGGAAATGCGCATTGCGTGGTAGCGACAGACGGCATCCACTATAGGCCCCAGTTGGCCGATTCGCCGTATCAGGTGAAGAACGCACATCCATGCGCTCAGAGACCCGTCCGTGAGAGCTTCCAACTCTGTTTCGACGGCTTCCAGATGTTTCCATTCCTCAATCTCCCGCGCGAGAGTCTGCTCCTGCTTCTTGGTCAGCAGATTGACTCTGCTGATCTCCATCAGGTAAAGGCGCATTGAGTCATCGGTAATATCCGCAAGGTCGATGCTTTCAGTCCATTTGTCTGCCGCATATGGCTCGTCCGCGCCCTTGCGGCGACCACCAGCGTAACTGGTGCCATCATAATGAATGAAGTGAACTCCTCCCGCAGCCTCGCCTCTTCCTGGCAAAAGGCTGTTAAGGCCGGAGTAAGTTTTCACAGTCTCACTGGGGCGTCGTGTAAGTGCACCCCCCGGAGCCGACGCGCCGTGTGGTATGTCTGCAATCACTTTGTCGGGGATATCACCGCTTGTGTCTATCGCCATAAACACCTCTCCGAATCGGGGGCGCGTCTGGAATCAACCATATATGCCAGTATACGGCATAGTGGCTGCCGGATGTTCACAGCGCCGCGGTGGTGGTGAACCGACCGCCGCACCGGGCGCGTTGCCTCAATGAAATTGTTACCGAACGCGTGCTATTGCCTCACGCAGATGCTACCGAAAAACGGTCGTTGTCTCACAGTGGTGTTACCCAAATTCAGGAGGCACTATGGTCGGAGCCATCTGTGCAGCGACGAAGTCTGAGGTATCAGAAGCTATTCGCAGTCGGTACAGAGAGGCATCGAGGAAGGACAAGAGCCGGATGCCTGACGAGTTCGTAGCCATAACGGGGTGCCACCGAAAGCAAGCAGTAAGGCTCTTGGGGCAATGCAAAGAGGCAAATGAGCGTACCGTCACCAAGGGGCGGCGCATGTACGACGAGGTGGTGAGGCATACGCTCATCGTGGTGTGGGAAGCATCGGACAGGATATGCGTCAAGAGGTTGAAGGCGGCGCTGCCCAGCATGGTAGAGTCGTTGTAGAGACACCGTCACCTTGACTTCGATCCCGGTGTACGGCGGCGTCTTTTCTCGGTGAGTGCGGCGATCATAGATAGGCTGCTGGGGCCGATCAGGAAGCAAACTGGAAGAAAAGGAAGATGGGAAGTCGTATCCCGGTACGCACCTTCTCTGACTGGAATGAGCCTAAGCCTGGCTGTCTTGAAATGGATCTTGTGGCGCACTGCGGGGCACGGTGACCGTGTCGTTCATCCACGGTCTGCTGGTTACCGACGTCAGCTCGGGGTGGACTGAGGCGATTCCGCTGCTGGCGCGTGAATAGTCCTTGGTGGTCGAGGGACTGGAAGCCATCTCACGCGTCTTCCAGGTCCCGATCCGAGGAATAGACTCGGACAACGACGGCGTGTTCATCAACGAGACTCTTGTGAGCTACTGCGCCGAGCTGAGCATCGAGTTCACCCGCTCTCGTGCGTACCGCAAGAACGACCAGGCGTGGATAGAGCAGAAGAACGGCTCGGTAATGCGCCGCTTCGTCGGACACGAACGCTACTCTGGGGCGAATGCCGGTCAGACAATGGCCCACCTGTACGGTGCGATGCGCCTGTATGTGAACCACTTCCAGCCCTCCTTCCAGTCGCTGCACAAGAGCCGGAACGGCGGTAGCGTGAGGAGACGCTACAGGCAGCCTGCGACACCCTGAACCGTCTGATGCGGCGTGATGTCAACAAGCTTGGCGATGACATCCGCTGAGTTTTATAGGCTGGCGCGCTTACCAGCACTGTAAAGTTGTGAGGGTTGACTGCTCTGCTTGAGGGTCGTACCTCTCGTGTATGTGTACTCGATAAGTGAGCTTGTCCAGGGAAACACAGGGCAATCTCTGCAACTCGAACACTTCGTCCACTCAGAGGACATTGTCTGCAGGCCGCGCTACATTTCCCGGGTGCAACAGGTCTGGGTATTTTCTTGCATCCTGAATTCCGACAACCCATGGTCCCGCTGACCCAGGATGTTCAGCGCCGGAAACCCTATGGCGAGCACATACTTATATGTCGCGGCCGCACTTTTAGAGAGGTGTTTGACGGAGGCCGTTCAGGTTCAGGATTCACTCTCCGTCATTACTGAGAGCGACCACCCGAAGAGTGGATCCCTCCTTCCAGAGGTGTGCTGGCTGCCGACGTCATCGCTGTTATTGCGGCTCTCAGTTCTGCTTGTGGAATCAGCGCCTCATCGGCCGAGAACCTAGTGGGCAGGATCCAAATTATGAAGTTGCCTTGTTCTTACGTGGAATTATCAAGACTATCACTAGACCAATGGGTCCGAGCACCGCTCCCAGTATAAACCCGAGACAGCCATTCAGTCCCTTTCGCGATGCAATGATTGCGCTCCCTCCACCGAAGAGCGCGAAATAAATCGCGTAAGATAACCATACGACTGACGCGGGTAAGTTAATTCCGAGTGCGTCCATAATGCTTAAATCTTCCTCAAACAGAAGCTCTTACACAAGGGGGGTCGCTAGGTAGGGACCAGTGGCGTGGATGCAAGCTTTTCCTGTATTTCCTTGCATCACCGTCGATTGCCTTATCTTGTGAATTATCTCGAAGAGTGTCAGCGGCAATTCGATAACTGCAAGACCTTGGATACTTCATGTTACGCCGCTCCCAACACTCAACGCTGGAATCATTCTGTGCAGATAGGATGCAGCACTTCTTAAGCGTTCCGACGTCGACGCCATTTACAGCCCATCTCCGCAATGGACGACATATTTCTGCCACATTTCATCGCTATCGTGAGTAGTATCAAAGGTAATTCACGAAAGAGGTGAAATGATTATTTTCAAGAAATTGATGACGAAAAGAACCCTGGTCGGGTCAGCCTTGGGAATTATACTCTCCGCATCGATAATCAGCGGGTGTACGGTCGACAGGGGACTCGAAGACAGCCAAGATTCTGACCGCGCCAAGGTGAGCCAGGATGTCTCAGAGCGCGAAGGTGGCGACTCCGGAAGTGAGCACAGCAGCAACCCAGAAAGTAACGAGTCCAGTAGAGAAAGTGGTGATGGTGTAGCCGACCAGGGCCCTAGTGGCGACAGCGGCAATGAGTCCTCTGAAGGTGGTGGAGAAGAGCATAGCGATACTAACACCTTAGCATTACGAGAAGGTGGAGACTCCGGAGGTGAGCATGGCGGTAGACGCGAAGACAACGAATTACGCAGCGAACACGGCTCCGGCGGCGATGGCAGCAGCGAGGGTTCCCATGGCGGTGGAGAGAACAATGAAGCCGCCATGTCGAGCCCGGTCACTCCTATCGAACAGCCGTGGAGCGGTGTTCTGGGCGGACTGGAAGTTTCCATGCAGTACGATGCAGTAACCCAGTCTGTACACGGGACGGTGCGAAACACGCTCTCCCAGGAGCTTTGCCATGTACAGGCCGAACCTCACCTGAAGTCAGGAACGAAGACAGTAGGAGAGCTCGGTCCCGACAGGCTGGGACATCTGAACCCTGGACAGGAAGTGATGTCAAGCCTGACAGTCGCCAGTGAACCGAGACTTGCGGGAGTTTCTTACGATGGATACGTCGTTCACATGGAAGTTTTTGACTGCGGTGGCCCTGGTCCTTCGGCTCACTCAGGAGAACAAGATATCGAAGGCAGCAGTGAACGCGGACCCAGTGGTGAAACCGGCAATGAGACCCCTGAATCTGGTGGAGAGGAAGGCAGCGCCGCTGATATCTTAGCGCCGGATGAGACCCTTGATGCAATTCGTGGCGGCGCCCGGCTTATACTGAACTACGACGCTTCCAGCAACTCCTTCCGGGGCACTGTGGAGAACACGACCGACGGCGTTCTGGAACGGGTCAGGGTCGAAGTTCATCTTTCGAACGGAACGGAACTCGGCCCGACGACTCCGACGAACATGGCTCCTGGCGAGGTAGCATTGATCGACCTGCCTGCTACACCTGAATCGTTCACAGGATGGACAACACATGCCGAGGTGGGTTCAGGAGAAGAGGGAAGCGAGCCGGGCGGGGAGCAGCGGGCCGGTGGTGAGCATGGCAGCAGCGCGGGCGAGCAGCGTGGGGAACATGGCAGCGGCAGAGAGTCCGGCGGCGAACACGGTGGTCGTGGCGAGCGTCGGGGTGGAGGCTAGACCTGAGCGGATTCGACTTGAGGTAAGGATGATGTCGAGCGGCACAGTATTGATAATAGAAGACGATAAGAGAATCGCGAACTGGGTCAAGGTGTATTTTGAGCGCGCCGGATTCTCTGCCGAGGTTGCTCACGATGGTGAATCCGGTCTGGCCCTGGCCCGCAATCTGAATCCGAACCTGATAATCCTCGATCTGATGCTTCCTCGTCTCGATGGCGTGCAGCTTTGCAGGATCCTGCGGCTAGAGTCAGACGTTCCAATAATCATGCTGACGGCCAGAGAAGCCCACGCCGAGCGCATCATTGGACTGGACAGCGGGGCTGACGATTACATCGTCAAGCCCTTCGATCCGGAGGAAGTAATTGCGCGCGCCGAAGCCGTGCTCCGTCGCGTCAAGGGCAGAGTTCAGCAGGTTCTGAAACGCGGCAGCATCACACTGAATGAGAGCACACGGACCGTGACGGTCAATGAAGAGCCCGTGATTCTGAGCGAGGCGCAGATTGCTCTGCTATCGACGTTTATGCGTCATCCTAACCAGGTGCTCACACGTGAACAGTTAATCTCGCTGTCCTTCAGCAGCGAGTTCTGTGGATTCGACCGCGCCATCGACAGCCAGGTCGCTCGACTGCGAAAGCAGATCGGCCGAGGAGGCAGTCAGCCTATTCAGACAGTCTACGGCGCCGGCTACAAGTTCGTGGTGGTGGACCACTGATGTCGCTGCGCTGGCGAATCATGGCTTCGACCGTCCTAGTCATCGTTCTCACCGTCCTGGTCAGCATTGGTGTGGGCTATTTCACGACGCAGTACCGTCTGGGTGTGTTCGTGGACGGGATAGGTGATGATGAGGCGCGCCGGCTGGCGCGGAGCCTGAGCCGGGAGTATACCGCTGCTGGTGGCTGGGAGTCGGTGGACGAACCGCTGTCTGAGGCCGGATACCTCAACGATGGAGCTCTGGAGCGCGAGCGAACTGAGGATCATGATGGGGAATCCTTCGAGCTCTTCCACAGCGACCCTGTACGAGTCGTCATAGTTGGCGTCGATGGCCGTGTGGTGAGGGGTAACTTTTCGGAGCTATCACCTGGAACCGCCGCAACAGATCTGGGCGGGCATCGAGAGACGGTGTTCGATCTAGCTGCGAACCGACCCGTAGGCTATGTGCATGTGGATGTAAGCCGCGAATTCCTATCTGCTGAGTCCCATGGATTTCTCAACACGCTTCTGTTTACAACCGTTATTGGCGGTATTCTGACAGTAGGCGTTGCCATATTGCTGGCCGCCTGGTTATCCAGATGTGTTACAGCGCCTGTGACGGCCTTGACGGAAGCGACTCAGGCAATTGCTCAGGGGGATACGACTCAGCTGCCAGTGAAATCCTCAGATGAGTTGGGACGGATGAGCGCGGCGTTCAACCGGATGACTTCTGCCCTGGAGACTCAGCGCGACCTTCGCAGACGGCTGATTAACGATGTCTCTCATGAGCTCAATACGCCGCTGAGCGTCATACAGCTGGAGGCAAAAGGGTTACGCGATGGAATTCAGACACCTGAGAGCGGCGCCGATCACATCATCCAGGAAGTGGATAGGCTGCGCGGTCTCGTAACTGATCTGAACTGGCTTGCGGAGACCGACCATGGTGAGCTGAGGCTCACGCTCGAAGAGAGTTCGATTTTTCAGCTTCTCACCGCAGAGGTAGATCGCTGGCAGCCACAGGCTCAGGCTCGGCAGGTTGAACTGTCGCTGGAGGCATCCGCCGACCTTCCGGACATCGACATCGACCGAGTGCGCCTGAGCCAGGTACTGGGTAACGTACTGAGCAACGCCATTCATTGCACCGAGGCGGGCGGGATCGTCGTGCTTCGGGCCGGATTGGAAGGTGACGAGGCGTTGGCTATGTCGATCATGGATGACGGGATCGGCATCCATGCTTCAGACCTTCCCCACGTCTTTGACCGCTTCTACCGTACTGAGCAGTCTCGTAGCAGTGGGATAGTCGGCACCGGTCTGGGACTGGCAATCACTCGGGCCACTGTCGAAGCGCACGGGGGTACAATTGCCGCAACAAGTGACGGGCTTGGGAAGGGTGTCACCGTGACTATTCGCCTTCCCCTCGCTAAATGAGATTGAGCCGCAGACGATCAAGCTTTCAGGAGGCGAAACCGCTGTGGCGGAAAGTGTGGGCGATTGTGTCGCCTACGGGCGCCGAATTGACGGCACGCGGTTCCACTAAAGAGTCTCGATAGTCAGCTAAGCAGACCAAAATATCAACGCTCCGCCATTGCCGTATTGGATGGCTAGTTAGGTACAACGATAGTGCTGCGATGCAACATATGTGAGTAAATTGCTGCACGTAACTTCTGGATGGTAAGATCGTATAGCGAGTCCGACATCAGCCTTATAGTCTGTGGATATATCCTAAATATAACGCGCGGATAGCGATTCGTGCTGGATGGTCGCGAACGGTGCCGTTCTTATACCTCTGCGATTAGACTGCCGTGTTCCGATCCGTCAGGCGAGAAGCTTGTCTGCCAGATCCGGGAAGTCAACCGCGATTGCGTCGAATTCCGAGGAAGCCGAGTCCAGGTCGGATGATCTGGGATACACGTCGGATTCTTCCTCCCGGTGGACATACGCCGTGTGAAGGCCCGCCGCCTTCGCCCCTTGAAGGTCTCCTGCGTGCGCGGCCACCATCATCGCCTCCGAGGGCTTGACCCGTAGTAGCTTGAGCGCTGTCAGGTACGCTTCAGGGTCGGTCTTGTAGTGTCCGAGGAACTCACAGGACAGAATTCCGTCCCAGTCAATGCCGTTGTACTTGGAACAGTCCACGACTATGGAAAAACTGAGAATGGTCAGTACGACTGTCGTGTAACGGCCGCGGAGTCTCTCTATGGCGTCCGCGGCATCGGGCCACGCGCTTAGCCTGTGCCAGACCTCGTTGAGCTCGTCCCGTTCCGATGCGGACAGCATTAAGGCAGAATGCTTCTCGAGAACGTCGTCCAGGACGCTGCGGTGAATCTGGTCGGCGTTCCTCCAGGAGAGTTCGCCAGACCTGACGCGAGCGAGTGTGGCGAACATCCACCTGCGCCAGTCCGTGGCGCACTGGGTCACATCAACGGCGGCCTCCTGTTCGGCGGCCAGTCGAGTGACTTCCCTTTGTATCGCCCCGCGCCAGTCGAATACCGTGCCGCCTACGTCGAAGGTCAAAGCCTTAATCTTTGAGAGGTCCGTCACTGTGTTTAGCGCCTTTCTACTGATGTGATGTCGTTACGCTGAAGCCGGCGTACTTCTCCGCCAGATGCGCCCGCGCTCTAGCCATGAGAATTATACTCATACCTTAACTTGCCGGGAAAGTTCTGTGAACTTGACTGAGCGAAAGAGCGGACTGCCTCTAAGCTCGCGCCCCCCATTTGTACTGATAGCGGTGATGCGCAGGATACTACGGTATTTCCTTGCACGTCCTGTACCCCGCGGGACCTTTTAATGTCGTGCCGCCTCAGTGTCCTGTTATGCCGCCGCCCTCAACGCTAGACGCCCGCGGAGCGACCAGGCTATCCAAGCCAGATTCAGACATAGAATGGCAAACATAATTGCCCAGGACCAGTATATGAACGAATTCGGCAAAAGACCGGAGAACGGATATACAATGAAAGCCCAGCCCAGGTAAAACACGGTCAGCGCCCCGGCAGTCATCAGCGCACATCGGAACGATAAGAGTGTTCCAAACGCACACAACAGTATAAAGACCGGCGCAAGAGTGGTCACAACATATGGCGTGATGGCAAAGCCTTTCCAGAGCAGAGAGTATATTCCCAGTATCCCCAGATAAAATACTGGCAATGCCAGCAGCACTAACAACAGCGCAACCATGATTCTTGCCAGCATTCCTTTGAGGGTCCAGGGTAGTGAGTTCTGTATCTGAGTCCCCATAGCGCCTCCTTACCTGTCTCCACCTGTCTCCGACAATTTTACCACGCGCCACCTGCCGGACTGCAACCTAACGTTCATCGGCTGGTGATCGCACCCACTACACTGATTGATGTCGTGGTGCGACTCACTGTATAATCTAGCCAGACCATCTAGCTGGAGACGTACATTGACAAATTGGCCGTTACAGGATGCGAAGAACAAGTTCAGCGCCTTGGTGAACGCTGCGCTCGCAGGCGAACCTCAGCAAGTTACCCGACGGGGGCAACCCGCCGTGGTGGTGCTGGCAGTAGATGAGTACGAGCGACTGCGCCGACTCGAAAAAGCTGACGCTCCCACACTGGGCGAACTGCTTCTTGAAATACCGCAGGACGACCAGGAATTTGAGCGGATGTCCATTCCCGCCCGGCCTCTGGACCTGTGATGTTTCTCATCGACACCGACGTGCTGTCGGCTCTACGCAGGCGTGACCGGAATCCTGCGATTGTCCGTTGGGTTGAAAGTCAGCGGACTGCGGACCTGCATATAAGCGTGGTCACGGTCGGGGAGATAGAGCGGGGTATCACTCAACAGCAGCGACACAATCCAACCTTTGCGCGGGACTTGTCTGTGTGGCTGGACCGTGTGCTGGCTTGGTACGGCGACCGTATTCTGCCCGTCGATGCCGCCACCGCACGGCGGTGGGGGCAGTTGTCCGCGACGCTCGGCAACGACAGCGCCGACCTTCTCATAGCCACCACAGCGCTGGAGCATGGTTTGACTGTCGCCACCCGCAACGCGCGCCACTTCGAGCCAACGGGAGTGCCTGTGCTGGACCTTCGTTGAAGTAGATTCATTACTGGGACAATACCCGGTACTCCGGAACATCTCGCCTCCGACGAATTACACGGCCTCGATATTCTCCATGGCGCTGGCTACAAACGCTAGGCCACTCGCAATTACCAGGAGTAGCGTGCCAGTCCGAAGAACATCCCGGCTTCCTGAAGAGTGAAGAGGATGCTGGGAATTGCCGCTATCAGGAGACACCCTGCACGACTCGCCGCAAGACGGGCAAGCCTGCTTCTGTAGGATTATGGGGGTTAGCGAGGCCAGGCTAACACGCGGTCTGGATCTTCGCAACAGCGTGGGGGCACGGGAAATACGAGCCGGACGCCACTCAGATACAACCGCAGTAATAGGATCGCTCGATGCAGGTTCTGCGGCGGAAGCTCGTACGGCACGCCTTCAACCATGAACGCAGAAGCCCGGTGTCCGGAGAAGCGTCAAGTCGAGTTTGCCTTTCCGCCGGGCGCTCCCCTAGCATCGAGGACTCGCAGGGCTTTGTCCAGTGCGTCGTCCTTCAGCTCGCCCGCTTCCGGAAAGTCCGGCGCGTCCGGCGCAAAATACGCCACCGATCCGCACGCGAACTGGTAGATTGCCGCGGTGCAGCCGCCCGTTGCGTCCCGCAGCTCGTCACCACCCTTCACAAGCCGTCTTGCTTCCTGCGCCAGTGTCGCTACCGACTTCCTGGCTTCTCGCCAGCCTTGCAGTTGTCGTCTGAAGTATACCGGCGGCAGTGCGAGCAATTCCTTATCGCATCGAAGGCGGCCAGCACGGGCACGGCATACAGGTGAGCGGTCGTGTGCCTGCCCATGCCGTAGAGTTCAGGCTGGACATCGCGCAGGTTCACCCTGTCCTGGCAGTCGGGGCAGAGTGTCGCGGCCTTGCGGGCATCGCGCAGGGCACCCCAGTCCCCTGATGATATGTCTGCTGCACCTGCGGGCCTGCCGTCACACAGACGGCTCTGGGCACGGTCCTCGATGTGATGCTCGATGGGCCGGAACCGGATCAATTAACGCCAGGCTCCACGCGGTCGGGGCAGTCGGCGCCGGTCAACTCGCACCAGTTACATTCGGCCAGACTCGGCACACGTCTGGGCGGCATGTGCGAGGTCATCTTACGCATGAACTCAGCCACACGCGAGACGAAGGCATCGTCCACGCTGTCGGCGGAGATGCGCTTCTCGCTGCCGTCCGTGTACACAACCACGCCCTCGAACTTCACGCCGCGCCAGCGTTTAATCTGCGCCTTCGACAGCAGGTACATGTAGAGCTGCACCTGCGCGATGTGCGACGCCGACTCCCGACCGGTCTTCGCGTCGTATATCTTCACTGTCCTGTCAGGGTGTAACGCGATGATGTCCAGTGTACCGCAGATGACCGCGCCTATGCGGGGACTTTCGACTTTGAAAGAGTTCTGGTGCTCGATGAATATCTCGCAGCCGCGGTCTTCGAGTTCCTCGACAAGCGCGTTCATCAGGTCGGTGTGCTCCATGTTCCACTTGGCGGAGTTGAAGTCGCTTGGCATCTTGGTATAGTCCTGATGGTTAGCCTTAAACCACGCGGCCCATAGGCAACTCTTCTCTCCGGTAAGATATCTGGGAATCCAAGTGGCGTACATGTTACGGTTTGGTTCTCAGTCTGGTCATACTCAGCGCACCTCCTGTTGGCCGCAGCAGCAGCGCCTGTACTGAGAACCAGTATAGAACACTCATTCGTATATTGTAAAGAGAGGTTGCGCAAGGCTCAAAGATCTGTGGCGAAGAACAACCGCGTGTGACCCTTGAAAGTATGTGCAATGCATGCAACGACACTATCGCTGATTGCGGTTTCCACATGCGTGATTTCCGGGGAATTGCAGGCCTTCCGGCAACTAGGTCGGCGGGTTACCCCGCCTTCGTCGTAGAGCGTCCAAAACCTCGTCAGTAAAGAGATAAGACGCGCCTCTAATGCAAATGCCGGAAATCTCATCGCACTTGTTGCGATAGATGTATGCTAACTGAGCGATAGTCTCCGCCACGCCAGTGGTATCGCCAGTGGGGATTTGCAGCATGTCCGAAGTCTCCATGTACTCGACCTGTAAGTCCGGCAGACCCGCAAATGGATCTTCGGTGGAGTCGATTATATCGTTAGTCAAGGTCTTCTCCCAATTCACTTCTGCATTCCTCCGTCCGTGAATGCGGTAATCTATCGCATGGGTCCGTTTTCTTGCGGCTGACAGGTGACAAAGATGACTCTGAACTGATAAGTCTATCTATTACCGAAACCAAAGCGGTGTCAAAGTATGAATGAGGGAAGTTGCTAATCACCCATAAGTAAACGGCATCAGGCTGTGTTCTAATCTCACGAATGACAGATGTTGCCGTGACCTTTCATTGACCGATGCGGCGGGTCCTGTCTAAGAAGCCGGTCTGGATGCCGGCGTCGCGACTGGCAGCTGCATCTCGCGTGTCTTGAGGCGGTGGCGTCGGTTCGACACAGTTGGTGCTGTACACCCTCAGCCGCTGCACAATCTCTATCGCCTGCTCCTCGTGTCGGTCCGCGTGGGCCTGCGCTTCCTCGAGGAACGCAGCCGACAGCTCCGTGGACGTGTTCGTCGTTTCCACGGACTTGTCGCATTGGAGGTTCGATATGGTGAGCCTGGTTTCCGTCTGCCTTGTCATTGCCCGTCCTCATAGAAAGGGGAACTCTCCTGCAGATGAGTTTATTCCTTTCGGAGAAGATATTGCACCGATTCGCAGCCAGTCCAGTGTCCTCAAGAACGGCGTAGCGGCACGTGCTGAAACCTGCAACTCAACTTCTATGGAAGGTCTTCGAGCACGTCCAGAATCGCCTGTGCGCAGTACACGCGATTTCGCCGCTCCTCCCCGAGCAACAGCCGCTGGCCCGGCCCGGCCTCCTCAGCTCGGCTTTGGCCGATGAGGAGGCCGGGTCATTCGACACTCCCCCGAACTTCTGCTATCCGGTCGGCAGGGGTCGAGCCTGGCGGCCGGGGCCGCCGGCGCCCTCACGCAAGTCCTTGGCCGTGGCCTCGTCAACGCCCCTGGGCCAACGGCGCTTGAGCGGGTCGCTAACCGTGAAGGTGAATCTGCCCACGCCCTCTACGCCCACCTCGATGGTGTCGCCGTCCTGCATCGCGCCGAGGCCCTGGTGGTTGGTGCCCATGAAGAGCACGTCGCCGGGGCTGATCTCCTCGATAGCCGCCACGTACTCGATCGATTCGGCGACGGAGTGGGCGAGGTCGTCAGTGTTGTAGTTGACGCGCAGCTCGCCGTCGACGCTCAAGGTGACCTGCAACTTCTCCGGGTCCGCGATTTCGTCCTTGGTCACTATACAGGGACCAAGGGGACAGAAGGTGGGGTGCGACTTGTGCTCCGCGGTGGGCAGCGTGTTGGACACGCGGCCACCGCTACCTCCCGGCATTCGCGCCGAGACATCCACACCTGCCGTGTAGCCAAAGACGTAGTCCATGGCCTCCGACGCCGGGATGTCCTTGCCGCCCTTGCTGAAGATCAACACGAGCTCCGCCTCATGGTGAAAGATGTTGGCGTCTACGTCAGGGAGGACCACGGTGCCGCCCGGGCCCAGAATGCTGTGGGTCCTCTTGGTGAAACCCCACATTGGTGAAGGCTCCCGTGCACCGAACTCGCGGTAGTTGCCGCCCATACAGAGGATCTTGCTGGGGCGCGGCAGCGGCGCCTGCAGTTGCGCACCAGCGACCGGCGTGCCCTCGGCGGCGAGGGTCTCAAGTTGGGACTTCAGGACGTCGTAGTTGGTGATTAGATGGATAATTGCGGCCTGGCCGCCGCCGGGGCAGAGGTCACCTATGTCTATAACGCCCGCATCGGTCAGAATGCCCGGCTGGTTGTCGTTGTACATCACGAACTTCATTGATTCCTCCTTGTTTCCTTGTGATTTTCCGATTGGCCATTGACATAATTGTGTCGTGAGGGGGGCCGACCCAGTGGAGCGAGCGCCTAGGAGGCAGGGATCTCCTAGAGTTGACGAATCTCTTATGAAGGAGCCAACACCGACACAGATTTATATGCAGCACGGCACTAAGAGGCTCTCGAGGAATTCTCCTGTATTGAAGGATAGCGGCTAACCTTCAGTACAGGTGGAATGTACTCAAGATTCCGCAGGTTCACAAGGTTATCGGTTACTGGCGTAATTCTGGTTCTTGAGAAAATGTCACCTCAGGCAACCGGCAACTCCCGACCCGTGTCCGAGGCCTGACTGAGGATGTCGATGAAACGATGCAGGTCAACTGCTACATCGAACGTCGGCAGGCGGTTCTGTCCGGTTCGGATCGCCTCGGCGAAAAGGGCATACATCTGCCCGACGTTGAAGGGATCGCCCCGGGGGAAGTCGGACGGCACATAAACGAAACGTTCAGGAATATCCAGATCCTTCAGCTCATGGCTTCCCCTTGCACCCTGCACCCGAAGCATCTCACCGCGCTGCGACGAGACACTCCCCGTGGTGACCAGCGTGCCCTCCCGCCCATAGATCTCCATTCGAAAGCCGCTGCCGGCCCAGGGGATCGCTCCAACATGGACCGACACTGCCGCGCCGCTCTCCAACTGTCCGCTGACTCGCACATTGTCCGGAGATGTGACTTCCACAAACCGCTGGGTATCGGTCTCGAACCATTGCTTTGCCTGGGTGCTGACCATGCACGCTACCCGCGTGAAGTTCCCAGCCACGAAGCGCAGGGCGTCAATGACGTGTCCATTGGCGATGGTCAGGGTGTTCGCGCCTTGGCTGGCATCGCGCTGCCAGGTGCCGCTGGAAGGGCCCTCCAACGCGCCGGCGCGCATGGTGGTCACATGACACGAGATTAACTCGCCCACGTAGCCGGCTTCAATCTGTTCCTTGACATACAGTAATGCGGGACTAACTCGCGATTGCAGACCTACCGCGGTTTGCACACCTTTGTCCCGGGACAGTGCTGCAAGTTCCTCGGCTTCGGAAGTATTCCGTCCCAGGGGCCACTCGGTGTAGACGTGCTTTCCAGCCAAAATGGCGGCCTTCGTTGCCTCATAGTGAGATGGCACCCGCACAACCACGGCCACCGCGTCGATCTCCGGAGATACTACCATTGTTCGAAAATCATGGAAGGCGAGCTTCGCTCCAAAGGCTTGGCGTGCCTCTTCCGCGCTATCGGGCCGGGTGGTGCAAACTGCGGTTAATTCGACATCCGGACTGGCCATTAGCGCGGGGAAGTGCGACTGAGAGGACCAGGTTGAGTTTACGTTCGCACCCACAAACCCCAGGCGGATCTTGTTTGCCATGACGCGTGCTCCTTCGCCTACTGGTATCCTGCATTCTTTAGGAGCAATCAGCCAGCAGTGCAACTGTTCGTTCGACTACTTCCAAATTTGTCGTTTTCTCATCCAAGAGGTAATCCAGTGTGACTACAGAGAGAGCTTGGACACGGCGAAATTCGCTATCACTCGTGGCTTATGGTGGCAGCCGCATGTAAAGCATCGGGTGTCTTCAAGTCTGTGTCGGCCCGCGGCCAGGCCGTCTCTTCCCACAGCGACCGTGTGGTTGGGTGCAGCATCACTTCACTGGACTCAAACAGTGAGCGAAACACGGCTTCGACGACTGCGTCGTGCTCTCGAAACGGCTTGACGAGAGTCTCCAACACAACGAGGTCGCTACAAACAACTTTGAATTGTCTGACCTGCCCCTGCCGCCACATAGCCGCGAGCAGTGCACGATAAGGCTCGACGCGCTCAGCGCTGCATATGAAACCGCTTGAGTCGAGATATACGGGACCCGAGTCAGGCAGTATCTGCTACTCCACGAAGCCCTTTCGTCATCGAGATATGACTCGACGTCCGCGAGAGTCTTGAATAGGCGTTGTCCCTGCGCTTCTTCGAGGATATCAACTGCCGACAGCTGCGGCATCTCTGACGGATGGCGCACGGTCACATCAACGGCTTCACTCACAGGGAACTCCGGATCCACGATCTCGATCCTACCTCCAGCCAGCACTTTGGCTTTCACGTGCAACACTTTCTGCATCATTGTCGTCTCTCTTGTCGGCGTTTCCGAGTTAGCAGTTCGCCCTGACCGAATCTCATGAGGGACATTATAGATGATGTGACCTCACAACGCTGCAGAGCACGCCAAGAAAGGACGGTTCGGAGGACTCCCAAGTTCGCATACAAGCAGAAGACGCTTGATGGAACGGCAAGATTGGCCAATTTCACCGGAATAGATTAGGCCGTGCCGTAAAATCTCGCTATCGCCCCGCGTCCGGCTCGTTCTCCCCGCGTATACCTTGCGGGCATTGTTGGTGACTGCCAGCGCCCAGCGGTCATCAGTGCCGGTAGCTCCGTTCCCGTGCGCGCCAGATCCTGGGCCATTCCCACGCGGGCAGAGTGCCCCGTAAATCCCCTACCCAAGCCCGCGGCCAAAGCCGCGCTTGAGATACGACGCCCAATCTGCTCTGCGGAAAGCCCAAAGAGGGAATCACCATCATCCCCTTCAGGAGGCCTGATAGCCTTGAGCGATTCCATCGTCACCGTAGATACGAACAACACTACACCCTCCCCCTCCTGGTCGGTCTTCGACCGGGCGACCGTCAACCTACCAGTACCATCTTCTTGCTCGACAAGGTCTCCCCAAGTTAGGCTCGCTGTCTCTGAACGCCTGAGCATACCGTCTCTCATAAGCGAGGCCAGCGCGATGTCCTTAAGTCCTCTGGCCTTCGCAGTTGCCGCACTCTCAAGAGATCCGCCTCGCCCGGTGCGAGGAACACATGCCGTTGCGCGAATCGCAGCCAGGCTCGCGGCGGTTAACCCTGCAGCTTGTTTCTGCGCCCTGCCGGCGACCCGGGTTATTCCCCGCATTGTCGCCCGAACTCCCGTGTCTTCAGCAGGATTGGGAAGATTAGTTTGGCGATGGGCAGCGCTGACGGCGGCCAGTCCCATGCGTATGGTGCCGGGCTTTCGACCATCGGCGGCACGCTGGGTAATCCAGTCCGCTACATGCACTGGATCGGCCGGAAAGACCGGATAGCCATTTTCAGTGGCGAACTCTTCCCACTGCTTCCATTGAGCCCTGTAATTGGCGCGGGTGGTTGGAGCGAGCGATTGGTCCAGGGCCTCAGTAATTCGACGCCTGGCATCTTCAGAGACAGTTGCCGGCAGTCTCTCGCTGTGCTGGGTGTCATGGGCGATGGGTTGCAACAATTCTCAAAAAACACCTAAATGTCTTATTAACGAATAATAACACACTTAGCCGAATGCCCAAATTACCCTGCATCCCTCTTTTCGGCCAATCTCCTTCATATCCCCACACAGGCACGAAACCAGTGAACTGCCCGGGAGAAGTCAAGATCCGACTCACATGCCGCCAGACCCTGCACGTCACGGAGCTCCACCCCACTTCTGCCCGGAGAGCTGACAGTCCCGCAGGTTGCCCGCTGCGTTCAAGTCTCGATCATGCGCCATCCTGTAAACAAGGCACTGCCAGCCGCTCTCTCACATGAGGTTTGCGTTCACGACTCCACAACTAGACGAGGTCATGCCTTAGAGAAAGTTGTGATCTGCCGTCTTGAATCAGCATTGGTAGCACTGCCCTTTGTAGGGCAGATGCCGCCTGACCTCGCCTATACCGTCATCGCTTGGTGCCCTAGAACTTGGTCCTGCTCTCTGCCAAAGTGCTTCAGCCTTTTCCATGTATCGGGCAAGCCTGCCAACTGAACCGGGACTGTTCGGCTACCTCTTGCCCCACTCCACTGTGCATACATCGCCCGCTCGCCCGCTCAGGCACTGGTGCCATTCGAATAGAAGGACAAGGATATGGATTCGCGCAGACGCCTCAGCGCTGTAAATATTGTGACGGGAGATCGCCCCGCTACTTTACCGCTATTCCATCATAGGACTATACAGCGAAGCGACTATACCACCATCCTACTAAACATCTATACAACTAGCCGACTTTACCACTGTACGACTATTCCACCTTACCACTATCCTACAAAACAACCACGCGGCGGACCTCGCTTCCTCTTAAGCTCGAGGTGGACCCAATAAATCGGACAGGTGGTTAAGAGAGAGCCCCGCTCCTAAAACAATGGGAATAGAGGAGCAGGAAAATGAAGCAGAGCAGAAAGAAGCACAGCCCGGCGTTCAAGGCCAAGGTAGCCTTGGCCGCGCTCCAGGGGGAAGAGACCATTGCTCAGTTGGCCAGCCGGTTTGAAGTTCATCCCACGCAGATTCATGCCTGGAAGAAAGCCCTGATTCAGGGAGCGCCCGAGATCTTCGGCAACGATACCGCAAAGGCGGAGAGGGACCAGGAAGCGCTGACTGCCCATCTTTACCAGCAGATTGGGCAACTCAAGGTGGAGCGGGATTTTTTGTCGCGCAAGTCCGGGCTATGAGCCGGCGCCGGCGTCTGGCTATGGTGAACCGAGGACACCCCGGGCTTTCGGTAGTAAAGCAGTGTCGTCTGCTGCAGCTCAGCCGTTCCGCGGTGTACTACCGGCCGACACCGACTAACCCTTTGGATCTGGACCTGATGGCCGGGATGGACCGGCAGTATCTGAAGACGCCCTATTATGGTTCTCGCAGGATGACGGCCTGGCTCCGGACTCAGGGACATCAGGTCAACCGCAAGCGGGTACGACGACTGATGCGGGCAATGGGGCTGGAAGCCATCTACCGCAAGCCCAATACCAGCAAGCCTGCGCCGGAACACAGGATATACCCTTACCTGCTCAAAGGAGTAGCAGTCGACAGGGTCAATCAGGTTTGGGCAGCCGACATCACCTACCTGCCCATGTCCCGGGGATTCCTTTATCTCGTGGCCATTATGGACTGGCACAGCCGGTACGTGCTGGCCTGGAGGCTCTCCAATACTCTGGAGGTGGGCTTGTGTATCGCGGCCCTGAAAGAAGCCTTGAGCAAAGGACAGCCGGAGATCTTCAACACCGACCAGGGAAGCCAGTTCACCAGTGAAGCCTTCTGTGGCCTGCTGCTTTTGCGGGGGATCAAGGTCAGCATGGATGGCAAGGGCAGATACCTGGACAACATCTTTGTAGAGCGTTTGTGGCGGAGCGTCAAATACGAGGAGGTATATCTGAAAGCTTATCGCAATGGCAGTGAAGCCAGGAGAGGAATTGACGCTTACCTGGACTTGTACAATCGAGAGCGGCCGCACCAGGCTCTGGGCTATCGGACTCCGGCTCAGGTGTTTGCAGAAGGAAGGCCACTCAGGTGTTTACCAGAGCAGGCATCGACGTTATCATCTCGTGAGGTAGTGTCAGACTTTCCAGCGGGAGTCTCTCTTAACCTGGCCTCTTCGTTGTCCTAACTGTGGGGTCCATCACAGTGGGCGCGCCCACACAGTTCAGCCGTGCGATGGACGAACTCGGGATACAGTTGATATTCGCGCTCTCACCACAGGCGAAGGGTCGTGTGGAGCGGACGACCGGGACGTTCCAGGACAGGCTGGTTACTGAGTTGCGTATTGCGGGCGTGTCTACGATCGACGGGGCCAATCGCGTGCTCCCGGACTTCCTGCCCCGCTTCAACGAGCGCTTCAGGGTGCCGGCGCAGCAGCCGGATGTTGCCTACCGTTCACTGGACGCAGACCTGTGCTTGGATCGGAGCCTCTGTTTCAAGCACAGCCGAAGGGTAGCCAGGGACAACACGGTGAAGTACCGTTGGCATACCTTGCAGCTACTGCCCGGTATGGAGAGGCCGAGCTATGCCGGAGCGAAGGTGGAGGTACAGGAGGGGCTGGACGGAACTCTGCGAGTGCAGCACGAGGGGCCATTATCCCTACACAGGAAGCGCCGCCACGTCCGAGTGTCCTGCGGAGCTTCAACGGGGCTTCCCCGCACACTCCTACCCCGCATCAGGGCCTCAGCGGCGCTGGCAGCCATCTGAGAGACAGGCTGGCATCACCCGAAGCGGTGAGTGTCGACGGGCACGCTGACGCCCCCAACAGTGGCTGCAGAGTTCGCAAGGCCGCGATCATTTCACGCAGGAAGCCGACGCCGCGACAGAGGGCAAGGTGGCAGGCGGTGCAGAGGGCCAAGCTGAATGGTCTGTCCATTCGGGGTATTGCCAGGGAGTTGGGCATGCATAGAGACACCGTGCGCAGGTACATGGCAGCTGAGAGTCCGCCGATGATGCGCCCTAGGGTGAAGTCCGGCGCGTCACAATCTGATACTATGACAAACTACTCAGATGGATATATTCGCTGAACACTTACGCGGACATATTCGCTGAACAACGACACATGATATACGAGCCGTCTATAATTTAAGCTGGCCTTCAGCCAAATGCTGGAAATCCTGCTTTGACCAGCGTTAGGTCTGAGACAATAGATTAAGGAAACGAGAAGGTCTGACAATGCGCGCGTTAATCACAGTAATCCCGATCATCGCTCTTATCCTGTCAATTGCTGCCTGCCAGGGAGCTGCCGGGCCCGCTGGGGAACAGGGGCCTCCCGGGCCGCAGGGCTCCTCGGGCGCACCCGGCCTAGTGGATGAGGCCACCGTCGCGTCTCTCATTGAGCAGATACAGGAGCAGTTGGACACGGGTTATGCCACGGCGACCGTACCTCCCAAGTCGACGCCCGCCGACTACACCAAGTTCCTAGTAAGAGACGCCATCAGCAGATACGAATCGGAAGGACTAGATGCCACCGTCGCCTACTACAACGCCAAGGAGAGTGTTGACGGCCAGTGGTATGTCTTCATAATCGATGATAACCAGACCATCATCTCTCATGCTCCCAACCCCGACCTCGTGGGCAAGGACGCCTCCCAGGCTCTCGGACCCAACTCCTACCCCACCGGGTCCGCCGTCGCCGCATCCGCTGACGAGGACGGCGCCTGGTTCGACTACACCTATGCCAATCCAGCCTCTGGCGTTGTGGAGACCAAGCACTCCTGGGTGGTGATCCACGACGACATTACCTTCGGGTCCGGCTGGTACGAACGCGGCCCCGGCAAGTCCGACGCCCCCGCCTACACCAAGGCCTTCGTGCAGCAGGCCATGAACCTCTACGTCGCCCTGGGCCTGGAGGAGACCGTCGCCTACTATAACACCGAGGAGAGTGTTGACGGCCAGTGGTATGTCTTCATAATCGATGATAACCAGACCATCATCTCTCATGCTCCCAACCCCGACCTCGTGGGCAAGGACGCCTCCCAGGCTCTCGGACCCAACTCCTACCCCACCGGGTCCGCCGTCGCCGCATCCGCTGACGAGGACGGCGCCTGGTTCGACTACACCTATGCCAATCCAGCCTCTGGCGTTGTGGAGACCAAGCACTCCTGGGTGGTGATCCACGACGACATTACCTTCGGGTCCGGCTGGTACGAACGCGGCCCCGGCAAGTCCGACGCCCCCGCCTACACCAAGGCCTTCGTGCAGCAGGCCATGAACCTCTACGTCGCCCTGGGCCTGGAGGAGACCGTCGCCTACTATAACACCGAGGAGAGTGTTGACGGCCAGTGGTATGTCTTCATAATCGATGATAACCAGACCATCATCTCTCATGCTCCCAACCCCGACCTCGTGGGCAAGGACGCCTCCCAGGCTCTCGGACCCAACTCCTACCCCACCGGGTCCGCCGTCGCCGCATCCGCTGACGAGGACGGCGCCTGGTTCGACTACACCTATGCCAATCCAGCCTCTGGCGTTGTGGAGACCAAGCACTCCTGGGTGGTGATCCACGACGACATTACCTTCGGGTCCGGCTGGTACGAACGCGGCCCCGGCAAGTCCGACGCCCCCGCCTACACCAAGGCCTTCGTGCAGCAGGCCATGAACCTCTACGTCGCCCTGGGCCTGGAGGAGACCGTCGCCTACTATAACACCGAGGAGAGTGTTGACGGCCAGTGGTATGTCTTCATAATCGACCCAGACGGCTACACGATAGCCAACCATAACCCGCGGTTTCGAGGGCGTGATCCCAGCCTCCGTGTGGACGCCACGGGGTATTTCTATGGCGACGACTTGCTGAGCGCCACTGAGGCGGGTCATTGGGTCGACTATGTGTTGCTCAACCCGGAATCGGGCGAGAACCGTCAGAAACACACTTGGATTGTGCGGCATGACGGGCTGCTATTTGGATCGGGCTGGTATGAGTAGTAGTAACCCGCCTCGAAACTAGGTAGCGTTCTACGATCCGGCCTTCATATTGAGACGGCCCACCGAAACATTCGCAGTATACAATAGGCACCAAAAACTCAGGTACTCATGGGTGGTGATGCTGAAACCTCTCGTTTTCGTACCTGAAATCCAGTGTTTCTCATGGCTCGTATCAGTTCTCCTAGTACACTTTCGGTCGGGACTGAAAGTGGTCCTGAAATTCTTGGGCTGTCCTCTCGACATATCCTCTGTCGCTATGCCTTAGCGTAATTTCGCGCTTATGTCTGAAACGCTGCACCTCCGGATTGTTTTGTTGTCCTGGGCCTCACTGCCCAGATCCGTAGCCGCCCGGTCGTTCTCTGAGCCACCAGGCGGCGTCCAAATACCCTTGCTAACTTTTACCTTATGGCGAACAATCTGTTCGTGCGGGAATGGTGGCGTACTTCTGTCCAATTTTCTGGTCAAGTCCCCGGATGTGGTGTAAGAGTGCGTCATCCTGATTGTACTACTCAGGCCGCGGTTGATTGTGTCAGCGAGACCTCCTGCAGCGCCTCCTGCTTCGTTGTCACACCCGGTGTCAGGTAGCGCCGGCCTACTGCCCACTCGTCGTGCTGTTCGGCGAGTACGGCACCGATGAGCCGGCGCACCGCCGGCCGGTTCGGGAAGATGCCCACGACGTCAGTCCGTCGCCTGATCTCCTTGTTCAGACGCTCCTGGGGATTGTTGGACTACACCTGCTTCCAGTGAGCGCCGGGGAAGCCGGTGAACGCCAGCACGTCGGCTCCGTCTTCTGCCAGCATCGAGGAGGCCTGGGGGAACCGCTCGGCTAGCTGCTCGACTACTTTCTCCAGCTGCACGTGCACCTCCTCGGCAGACGGCTGCTGGTAGATCGTGCGTACCATGGTGGCCACCCAGGGCTGGGCGCTTCTGGGTACCCGCGTCAGCAGGTTCGTCATGAAGTGCGTGCGACATCTCTGCCAACTCGCACCGGCGAACACAGTCGCTATGGCGTCCCTAAGTCCACGGTGTGCGTCCGAGATCACCAGCTCCACACCGCTCAGTCCCCGCGCGGACAGCGAACGCAGGAACGCAAGCCAGAACGCGCCGTCCTCACTCGTGCCCACGTCCATACCAATGATCTCTCTCCTGCCCTCAGCGTTCACCGCGGTCGCCACAGCCACGCTCACGTTGACTATCCTTCCTTCCTCCCTGACCTTCTGGCTCAGCGCGTCCAGCCACACGTAGCAGTACGGTCCTCCATCCAGCGGTCGATCAAGGAAGCTGTCCACCACACGGTCGAGTTCCTCGCAGATACGCGACACCTGGCTCTTTGAGATGCCATCGCATCCCAGTGCCTTCACCAGATCGTCCACTCGCCTCGTCGACACTCCCTCCACATACGCCTGCTGCACCACCGCCAACAGCGCCTTCTCACTACGCCTGCGAGGTTCAAACAGGCTCGGGAAGTAGCTCCCCTCTCTCAGCTTCGGTATGCGCAGTTCCATCGTGCCTACCCTGGTGTCCCACTGGCGGGAGCGGTAACCGTTGCGGTACGTCAAACCGGTCGGGGCTGCGTTCACCGCGCTCTGCGCCGATCCTCGCTGTGACTTCGGCGTCCATCAGCGCATCCGTAAGCACTCTCAGCGCCTCCCGTAGAAAGTCCACGTCTCCATCCATGCCCTGCTTGCGCAGTAGCTCCAAAAGATCGATACTGTCTCTTGCCATCGTCGTCCTCCTTCGATCAATCTCGTACTTCCTGTAAGGATGACGCGATGGCTTTACTGTAGAGTAGAAAGCCGGCGAGTTGCCTTAAGTAGGTACTTTTCCAACTCCCCCTCTCCAAACCGTGCATGCGACTTTCGCCGCACACGGCTCTCCAGTGAAGTGTTAACTTTTTGCGTGGCGTTCAAGATAGTTGTGGATGTTTGCATTTGCATTCCTCCCTTCTGTCACGCCAAAACCTCACCTGCCCTCCTTCGCCATGTAGCAGGCTTTCCCTGCCTCGGACTACTATGAGAACTCCGTAACCATAGGGGTCTCCCCCCGTAGGCTATCCCACGTTCCGTCAATCTAGGTTGTGATAGTCTGACTTAGGCGCTCCGTTCGTCCCTTGATATGCCTCATTGGCAATTGTTTCATCTGACAAAGTTGAGAATGGCGGAATAAGAATCCTTTCTCATCAGATGACGTTGGGTTATAGGCGTTGCTACCAACGGGTGTGGACTTGCACCTACTTGGAGCTGGAGTTCAGGCAGTATAGCTTTCGCCATATCAGACGGGTGTTGCAAGTCTTGGTCGGTAACACGCCCCCAGCCATTCTCGCTTCTGACCAGTATGCTCTGTTCAGCCATGCCTTTTCAGGTTGACCTAAACTGGATCACCCGAACATATTCTTTGAATGTTCTCCCACTATGTCGGATTACCTAGACCGCGTGACGCGGCGCACTATTCCAGTCCACCTTCTCTTTTACACCATGTTATGGGACACCACTGCGGTCATGAGAGGCCGACAGGAACCGCCATAGCTCCGTGCGAGTGTGATACACCCAGGGCTGAAGCCCCGGTGGATAAAACGGCTTAATGCTTTATATCGGTTTACTTTATGTACCACATTTTGTAGGCTTATATCATGACCTTCAATACCTCTAGATTTATGTCTGGCTTGAGATAGCGTAATGAATTCTGTTGAGCGTGGCCTGCACGACCTTTTCAAGGCCCAGGCAATGGAGACTCCTGATGAGCCGGCGATTGTGTTCGGCCACGAGCGGATGTCATATGGTCAACTCGACCATATGACGGACGTACTTGCAGCCTATCTTCGGAATTGCGGTGTTTCAACAGATGACCCGGTAGGCATCTTCATGGAGACCTGTCTGGAGTATATCGTCGCGAGCATCGGAACTCTGAAAGCCGGTGCGGCCTTTATGCCCATGGCCCTCGACTCTCCTGAACCCTTACTGCGCGCAATAGTGGCCGAATCGCAACCTAAAGTGGTGGTCACCAAATCTCAGTACCTGTCCAAACTGGACGGGTTCTCGGGGATGCAAATACTGTCCATTGACAGCGACCATTCCTGGAGGAGCTTTTGTTCGGCTACCTGTGGGAACCGCGTCACCGGTGACAACCTGGCGTTCATCCCCTACACGTCCGGTACGACCGGAGACCCGAAGGGGGTGATGTTAACCGGCAACTCCATCGTCTCATCTTACTTCTCAAGGTACAAATTCAGTTCCTACAGTGTCGGAGTCAGGGTTGCATGCAACATCTTCTTCGCCTGGGAGTTCCTTCGCCCGCTGCTGAAGGGAGGAACGGTATACGTAATCCCTGATGACATTGTGTTCCTGCCGCGATCGCTCACCGCATTTATCTCAGAGCACCGGATTTCCGAGATGCTGTTTACTCCTTCTCTGTTACAGGGAGTTTTGAATTCGGCGGAACTCGAGATCTTGCGGGCCCAGTTGTCGTCCTTGCGAGTGGTCTGGCTCAATGGCGAGGTGGTGCCGACCAGCCTGCTGAAGCTGGCGTTGAGTGTGTTGCCCGACGCTGTGCGTGTGTTCAATACCTACAGCATTAGTGAGACTCACGATGTCTGTACCGTTGAGTTGACGGACCTGTGCGTGGACGGAATGGACGTATGTCCAGTGGGGTTCCCGATGGATGGGGTGACGGTTCGAGTGCTCCCGGAAGGGCGGTCCGCTTTCACCTCAAGCGGCGCCGGTGAGTTGTTCATCGGCGGCCGAGGGCTCGCCCAGGGCTATCTGAAGAGGCCCGATCTGGATTCCGAGAAGTTTGTACGCTGGAATGGCGAGAAGTATTACGCAACTGGTGACCTGGCCGAGATTGATGAATCGGGGATGACAACAATCATTGGTCGGGACGATTCGATGGTCAAAATCAGGGGGTACAGTGTCTATTTGGGCGCCATCGAGGAAGCGCTCCGTAACCACTGTGACGTGCGTGATGCGGCAGTGTTGGCTGAAACAGAGGACGAGACAAACAAGCGTCTGGTGGCCTACGTCGTACGCTCATCGCAGGCAACTTGGAATGTCGACGCTAGGAGCGGGACAAGCAGGGACCTCAGGAGGCTGCTAGAGCGCTATCTACCACTCTACATGGTGCCCAGCCGTTTCGTGGAGTTAGATGTGCTGCCCGTGAACCGGCAGACGGGCAAACTGGAGCGCGAATCCTTGCCCAAGCCACGAGAACGGAGGACCATGGTTGAGGGGAGAACACCGCTGCGAAAGGACGCCACAGCAGCGGAGCGCCAACTGGCCCTGCGAGAGCTATGGGGGGAAACCCTGGATGTTGATAGAGATTCTCTGGAAGATGACTGGAACTTCTTTGACCTTGGCGGCCACTCTCTTGCAGGTTTGGAACTTACTCTGGGCATCGAACAGACATTTGGGATTGAACTTAGTGGCACCGAGATTTACGAACACCCAAGCATAAGAGAGTTGGCAGCACATCTGGAACGTAGGGGGTCTTATATGAAATCGCGATTCTCTCTGGCCAATGACTCTGTCCTGGCCCCCGAGATTTCGCCGAAAGGTAGTGCGAAGACTACACGTTTGAGCGAAGCATCATCGGTCCTGGTGACTGGGGCAACCGGCTTTTTGGGAGCCTTCCTGCTTGCCGAGCTGCTGGGTACTACAGGGCAGAGCACCAGGTACTATTGCCTGGTAAGGGACCGGGGTTCCGAGCAGGGGGGGACCGGCAACCGGATATTGGAGACCCTTAAGTCTTACGGGCTGTTCCGCCAGTCCATGGAAGGCCGGATTGTCCCTGTCCCGGGAGACGTCTCCAAGCCGCAGATGGGACTGGATAACGAGAGATATCAGGAGTTGGCAGAAGAGATCGACTTGATATTTCACTGCGCCGCCTCCGTCAATTACGCCTATCCCTATACGGTAGCCAAGCCCCACACTGTCGGCGGGACAACGGAGGTGCTCAGGTTTGCCTGCACGGCCAGGACAAAGACGTTGCAATACATCTCCTCCAACGGTGTTTTCCCCGGAGGAGACGATGATCCCTACCTGGAAAATAGCCAGATTGATGTCTTTGTCGACAGGATGGAGGGGGGCTACAATCAGGCGAAGTGGGTTGCAGAAAGACTTGTGTGGTCAGCGGTATCCCGAGGACTGCCGGCTAGTCTGTACAGGCCAGGCAATATCGGCCATCACAGCAGTGCCGGCACGGTCAATCCCAATGACTTCCAGTCGTTGATAATCAAGGCTTGTGCCCGCGCGGGGTGTGCTCCCCTGGTGCCGGACTGGCGCTTCGAGATGACCCCCGTAGACTTCCTGGCCACCGCAATCGCGAAGTTCTCCGACGAGCCGGCGCATCTGGGAAGGGTCTATAACGTGGTCCAACAGGACCCCGTCCTCGCCGACAGCGTTTTCGCTCACATGGAGAACCGCGGATACGTAACGGATCGCGTTTCATTGGCTGACTGGACATCAAGACTCCAGGAAATGGCAGACCGTGAAAATGACCTGGAGTTGGGAGTACTGGTACGCTCCCTGGAATCGGTTGAGGGTTATCTGTCCGATACCAGCTCCTACGACATCAGCAAGTTCTCCAAAGCTCTTGCGGAGACCGGCCTGACAATTCCGACAGGTAGCGTGAAGTACGTGACCAGCTTCCTGAGAGAGTGACTGGGATTGACAGTCGGCCTTGGGGAGCCTCGACTGAAGAGGCCGCCGCTGTTAGTTGACATGAACTTTATAGGACGAACCAACGCTGGGATAGCGAATTCTGCAGTGGGTGGTTGCCCACAGGCCGCAGCGCCGCCGGCAGCACTTCCCTGGCTTGTAAGGTCTCAAACCGGGTCTTTACCAACCACCGACCAGCGCTCTCCATCCTGACGAATTCCGCTCCCCCAGGCGACTACTTCGAGACCGCCGCAGTTGAGCCCGTACACCCACCGGCATGGGCCGAAGATGGTGATTACGGTCGTTTCGGTCAGTCGAGTGTGGCATTAGCCACCGGAGCTTAAAACCGGCGATTTCGGGGCTCCTGACGACCCCCGGGGCAGTCACTCTCCTGCATGGAATGGAAAACCGGACGGCCGTTCGCGCCCTATACGAACACTCTCCTTTCAGAGATTGCCGTCCGGAGCTGTAACCAAGTATATCAGCGCCGACCGGACCCTCGCTCCAGCCCATTAGTTATAGTCGAGTCCATGGGAGGCAGTGGGACGACGGTTCACCGCCCGGTCTCCAGATATACTCGCAGGCCCCACGAGGTGCGATATGACCACACCCTTTTCCTGGGTGCTTTCGTCCTTCCGGACCCGCCGGAGCGCCATCCTGATGAGGGCAGCAGATTCACCCACCTGCCCGTAACGGCAACGCCCACTTCCTGGCACATCACTACGCTAGCCCGTCACCACACGCGTTAGTTGCTGTCCTAATGGCTGAATCCACGCTCGCACCCCACAACCAGTAACTTACAGCAAAGCTGGAGTGTGTTGCCGGAACACAGAACACCAAGGCTTTCAAGAGGAATTCCACACTCAGTACCTCCTCGATGGTTGGACTGGACGCGAGACGCCCCCGGCGAGGGGATTCATCCGGGGGCGTCTGCTGTTAGGTGACCTGCTACCTGGGAGTGGTCACCTGTACGGCAGAAGTTGACCATCCTCTGTCGTTGGACTTCAAAAGCATCACGCGATAGATGTACCTCTTGCCGGGTGGTACGCGTCAACATAGCGCGGAATCAACAGTCAGACAAGGAGTAAAAGCGGCAAAATCTACTGACGCAACCGGCCGGCAAAAATGGTTGACGCGTACCAGCCGGCGCGTCGAAACAGTCCCGTAACACACGGCATACCCCTGATTCCCTCGCAATACTGGTGATATAATAGCGGCAGTCGGCGATCGCTCAACTCACTCAGGCTTGGAGAGGTCCGCGATGACCAGCAAGGCGACAACACTCACACAGGAACGGGGAGAACAGGAGCGCTTTCCGGAGTATCCCCCGCGAGACGACATGCAGAACTGGCTCCACCTCTACGAGACCGCCGTGGTGACCACGCTTGCGATCTACTGCGCGGGCGAGCCGAACGTCACGGTTGCGAGCGAGGTTCCCGTGGGGCCGAGCCTGCCCGTCCGTGCCGACGCGCGCATACCGGACCTGATGGTCGTGCGAGACGGTGACCGCGCTCTGATGGAAGAGCAGCGGGGCTATGCGATAGATCGACAGGGGAAGGCGCCTGACTTCGTGCTTGAGGTGGCGTCACCAACGACAGGGAAAGCAGACTACACGGACAAGCGCCGGGACTATGAGAGATTCGGTGTTACGGAGTACTGGCGCTTTGATCCGAGTGGGGGAGAGTACCGCGATGCGGCTCTTGCGGGAGATCTGCTGGTTGACGGCGTGTATCAGCCGATAGTCATTGAGATACTGGATAATCGTCGCCTACGAGGATACAGCGAGGCGCTGGGGTTGTATGTGTGCTGGGAGGACGGGATGCTGAGGTTCTTCGATCCCGGGGCAGAGAGTTACCTTCGCTCTCACGATGAGGATATGGCTCGCGCCGAAACTGCTGAGGCTCGCGCTGCAGAGTTGGAAGCGGAGCTGCGGAGACTGCGCGGCGAGTAGGCGCTTTTCGCCCAGAACTTCCGAGGATACTGGATTGTTCACTCGCTGGACCGGCGTACTTCCCTCCGGCGAGTTCGCTCAGTCGATGCAAGAAAAAACCACTGCCAGCCGGACTCGTTCCTTCACCTGCGAATCCCCTCTTAAAGTCGATGCAAGGAAATACCATGAAAGCTTGCATTTCCCCGACCACTCCGTACCTGAGACCCCTCCTTAAACTGGACAATCTACCCCTGGTTTGCAAGAAGGTATCGGTGAAAGGCTTGCACAGCCTCCAACTCCGATTTCACGTTTGCAAGAACTGCCACGCCGATGGTATGGTAGATAGGCTAATAGCATATCTACCCACAGGGAATCCTCATGAGCCTGAACATCAAGAACGAAGAGACTTGCGATCTGGCAAGGGAACTTGCAACTCTCACCGGTGAGAGCATGACCGGCGCGATCACCGTCGCTCTCAAGGAACGCCTGGAACGAGAGAGACACGAGCGAAGCGTCGAATCGCGCGTGCAGGAGCTGCGGTCGATAGCTCGACGCTGTGCCCGGTTGCTCCGTGATGGACCCTCGTCAGTCGAGCACGGTGACTACCTTTATGGCGAGGACGGGCTGCCCAGGTGATCGTCGACACATCAGCAATCCTCGCGGTGTTGTTCGATGAGCCGGACGCGGAGCGTTTCACCAGGGCGATAGCCGAAGCTCCTCACTGCCGGATGTCTACGGCGAACTTCTTGGAAGCGGCGTTAGTCGTCGAGGGACGCGCGGGGGTGGCAGGCGGTCACGAACTTGACCTCTTCATCGGAAGGGCGGCGATAGAACTGGTGCCGGTCTCAGCGGAGCACGCGCAAGCTGCTCGCCAGGCGTGGCGGAGGTTCGGCAAGGGCAATCACCCTGCGGGACTGAACTTCGGGGATTGTTTCGCCTACGCTCTGGCGGAAGTTACGGGAGAGCCGCTTCTTTACAAGGGCGAGGACTTCGCGCTTACGGACGTGGAGTCTGTTTGACAGGTAATGAATGATTCTCACGGCATCGGGCAACTTCAGTATCCATAGCCGTATCTGCTGAAGAAGGGACTAAGTGACACATTGCAGAGTAACTGAGGTATTTGGTCGTGAATCAAAACGAGCGATTCCTAGAAAACAGAAACATGGTGGACAGTGCAATGCAGACGTTCCTGCTGGAAACACGCGAGATAGTCTGCGAACTGGTGAGGCCTCTGGCCGCCCAGAGCAGGTTCTCTCTGGAGAACATCCCAGCCGATAGTAGAGGTAATCTTCGTACCGTGGACGACATCGCCCGGACCATGGATCCGACAGCCCTTCTCTCCGTACTGCTGGAATGCTTGCCCGACCGTTCCGGCCCGGCATTATTGGAGATTCCGGGGGTCAACTATCAGCTGGTGGACAAGGTCAGGCGAATACGGAACGACCATGCACATGGAGAAGGAGAATATAACGACTTCAACTATGTGCGTGACGCTGTCAACGCGACCAATGATCTCAGGTTCTGTTTGCTGAGCGCTGACCCCAGGCCTACACGCACTCGGTTCTGAAGCCCCGGAACAGGAACGAGCGAGCGCCCAACGGACTCAGGCCTTTTTCGACGCTTATTATCACGGCAATCGCCAGCGGGCGCTTGAATTGGCCTATCAGGGTATCAATCTGGCCACCGTCAACCCAGACGGATTGTCGCCCCTTCAATTGGCCATAACTCAAGATGACACGAGGGTGGCGGAAAAACTGATCGAAAGCGGCGCGAATGTAAATGTTCAATCCTATTCCGGACACACGCTCCTGCACACAGCAATTCAAAGAGGACAAAGGTCTACTGTGAATGCGCTTATCGACGCAGGAACCGATGTGAATGTGGCAGCCCTCAACGGCTCGACGCCCCTGCATGAGGCCACAAGAAGGGGCAACGTGACAAGGATTTACACCTTCGACGA
The DNA here is from genome assembly GCA_965225795.1 of Dehalococcoidia bacterium. Taxonomy (GTDB): domain Bacteria; phylum Chloroflexota; class Dehalococcoidia; order Lucifugimonadales; family JADFKI01; genus Bin90. The sequence goes on from OZ245324.1 coordinate 975,274, forward strand.
CAGGGCTATGATTTGTGGGCTCATCGACTCAGGGGCCGATGTAAATGTGATAGGTCCCAACGGTTCGACTCCTCTACATGAAGCTGTGCGAAGAGGCGACAGGGTCGTGATCGAAAAGCTCGCCGCCGCGGGTGCCGACGTCAACGCGCCGAGCGGAAACGGGTCAACGCCGCTCTTAGTGGCCATCCGTGGAGACGACAGAGCCGTGGTAGCAGCACTCATCGATGCGGGAGCGGACGTCAATGTGCCCTCTGGCGACAGGTCGACGCCTCTGCATGAGGCCACTCGAAGGGGTGACAGTGTCACTGTGGAAACGCTCATCGCCGCCGGGGCCGACACAAATGCAAGAGATGCCAGGGGAGCAACCGTACAGAAGATTCAGGCTCGGAGGTCTCTCCGCCGCAAGCTGATTCTGACAGCGAGCATTGCGGTGCCACTCGTATTGGTGATGGTCATACTCTTCAGTGTCAGCGGACGGCTTCTACTTTCGGCTACGACAGGTGGTCACATTGGAATAGCCAAGACACTCATAGTTGCGGGAGCCGATGTGAACACCAGCGACAGATTGGGCTATACATCACTGCATAGAGTGGCAGCCCACGCCGAACTTGGTAGCACAACCGGCAGGGAGATAGCTGAAGCCCTCATAGCTGCTGATGCCGACATCCATGCCTTTACAAATGAAGGGTCCACACCACTGCATATGGCCGCCCGCCATAGCAATATGGAGATAATCTTAGTCCTGCTTAAAGCCGGAGCGGATATTAACGCCGCCGCAACCTATAATTTCACACCTCTGCATGAGGCTGCCCAACACGACAATATTGAGACAATTTTGACTCTGCTTGAAGCCGGAGCGGATGTAAACGCCGCTACTCGCCAGGGATCCACGCCACTGCATGAGGCTGCCGAACACGACAATCTGGAGACAATCTTGGCTCTGCTTGAAGCCGGAGCGGATGTCAATGCCGTTAAATCCAATGGATTCACACCTCTGCATGAGGCTGCCGAACACGACAATCTGGAGACAATCTTGGCCTTGCTTGAAGCCGGAGCGGATGTCTATGCCGTTACATCCAGTGGATTCACACCCCTGCATGTCGCCACCGGCTATGGCAATCTGGAGACAAGTCTGGCTCTGCTTGAAGCCGGAGCGGATGTTAACGCCGCCACATCCGAAGGGAGTCACACCCCTGCATGCCGCCACCGGCTATGACAATCTGGAGATAAGTCTTGCCCTGCTTGAAGCCGGAGCGGATGTTAACGCCGCTACATTCGAAGGAGTCACACCCCTGCATGTCGCCATTGGCAATAGCAATCTGGAGATAAGTCTTGCCCTGCTTGAAGCCGGAGCGGATGTCAATGCGAAGATCTATGATGGTAGAACAGCCCTTGCACTGGCTGAGGGACTCAATAATGCTGATGCCGCCGACTTGATTTTGGAATATGGTGGCGAGAGATGACTTGCGGTTCCCACGGCGAGCACAGTTTTTGTTTAATTATGTGTAGTCAATAAGAAGAGGACCGGTAAGACCCAATGACAACCACAGCACTCTCCCGCCGACGCAGAGCCAGAGGGCGTTACCCCAAAACACAGGACGGCGCAGCTCCCAAGCGCGATAAGCGCATACTGAATACCTCGAAGCCGACGAGGTGAACGCCATCATCAGAGCAGCCCCCAGCCCGAAGGCGAAGCTGTTGATGCTACAACAGTGGAGGGCTGGTCTTCGTGTCTCTGAGGCGCTCGACATCGAAGTAAGAGACCTGTCGCTCGATACGCCCACCTCAACGCTGCGTGTCCGTTCAGGCAAGGGTGGCAAGACGCGGCTTGTGCCGGTGCATCCTGAGCTGCACGGGGCTCTGAACAACGCCCTGGCTTACGGGGACATCAGCCAGGGCAGAATCGTCGAGGCGCATCCTACGACCGCCTGGCGATGGGTGCAAGCTGCGGTGAAACGTGCCGAGGAATTGGGGGCGATAGCGCCGGGGAAGCGGATCGGGACACACACGCTGCGCCACAGCTACGCACGCCACCTGTTGATGAACGGGATACCCATCAACTATCTGTCGCGCTGGCTGGGGCACTCGTCGATTCAGACGACGCTGATCTACATGGAGCTTGTGCCTGATCCGACGGGGAGCCTTGCCTCGGTGCCGTGAATTCGCCTATAACACTCAATAATCATTCACTACTCCCTTGGAGGTCACTTCATCACCAGGGAAGTAAGTGTTGCAAGCACTTAGGGATAAGGACAACGCAATCCACAATGCAAACAAATCGATCCAATTTGACGACGACAACCAAGCGTATCGAGAACTCCAGCGAGAATTACTGAATAGATGAGGTCGGTCACGAACGGCACAGAACGGAGATTCTAGGAAATTCTTAAACGTTACTTAACTAAGGCCATATCTGCAAAGGGAATGTAGCAATGCCTCTACCGGGTGGGTCCAGCGCCAAGGCTGGATTAAGATACGAACTCTTATGGACAGTCAACTGCATGCTCCGGGTAATGCAGGAGGAGACTATGTCCATTGAATTAGAGCGGCCAGGTCAAGAGGGAGAGGGTATCGAATTCACAATCGAAACGAGCGATAGCCTTGAGCACCACCAGGTCAAGCGCCAATTGACCGGAAGCGGCTATTGGTCGCTTGCGTCTTTGGCAAGCGAGGGTGTGTTACGCCACTTCTACCAGAAGCTGAATGACCTGTCAGCAACGTGCTGTTTTGTGTCTACACATGCGGCCCACCCTTTGGATGAACTCATCTATAGGGCACGGAAATCGGAGAACTTTGCAAGTTTCAAGGTCTACTTCTTGGATTCCAAGGAGTGGAGTGGACACTTCGACGCCTTAAACGGCCGTTGGGAAGCATCGAGCGAGGAGGACGCACATCAGCGTCTCACGCGCACCTCTGTCCGCACAATTGACGAGGATGATCTGTACGATTTAGTCGAAAATAAAACAATTTCTAGAGTCGAGGGAAATCCCCAAAATGTGCTGGACGTACTTTCACAGTTCGCTCTCGAACAAACGCATCAGAAGCTTACTTCCATTGGGATATGGGCGCATCTGGAATCACGGGGATTCCGCCGTCGGGCTTTGAGTCATGATGTTGCCACCACGATAAGTCAATTGAACGACGCTTACTTGGGGGGGATACAGCCAGTAGGCATTGCGGGTGGGACTATACGACGTCCTGAAGTTAAACAGATATTCTGGGGTGGACCCCACAGTTAGGACAACGAAGAGGCCAAGTTAAGAGAGACTCCCGCTGGAAAGTCTGACACTACCTCACAAGATGATAACGTCGATGCCTGCTCTGGTAAACACCTGAGTGGCCTTCCATCTGCAAACACCTGGGCCGGAGTCCGATAGCCCAGAGACTGGTGTGGCCGCTCTCGGTTGTACAAGTCCAGATAAGCGTCAATTCCTCTCCTGGCTTCACTACCATTGCGATAAGCTTTCAGATATACCTCCTCGTATTTGACGCTCCGCCACAAACGCTCTACAAAGATGTTGTCCAGGTATCTGCCCTTGCCATCCATGCTGACCTTGATCCCCCGCTCCAGCAGCAGGCCACAGAAGGCTTCACTGGTGAACTGGCTTCCCTGGTCGGTGTTGAAGATCTCCGGCTGTCCTTTGCTCAAGGCTTCTTTCAGGGCCGCGATACAGAAGCCCACCTCCAGAGTATTGGAGAGCCTCCAGGCCAGCACGTACCGGCTGTGCCAGTCCATAATGGCCACGAGATAAAGGAATCCCCGGGACATGGGCAGGTGGTGATGTCGGCTGCCCAAACCTGATTGACCCTGTCGACTGCCACTCCTTTGAGCAGGTAAGGGTATATCCTGTGTTCCGGCGCAGGCTTGCTGGTATTGGGCTTGCGGTAGATGGCTTCCAGCCCCATTGCCCGCATCAGTCGCCGTACCCGCTTGCGGTTGACCTGATGTCCCCGAGTCCGGAGCCAGGCCGTCATCCTGCGAGAACCATAATAGGGCGTCTTCAGATACTGCCGGTCCATCCCGGCCATCAGGTCCAGGTCCGCCGGGTTAGTCGGTGTCGGCCGGTAGTACACCGCGGAACGGCTGAGCTGCAACAGACGACACTGCTTTACTACCGAAAGCCCGGGGTGTCCTCGGTTCACCATAGCCAGACGCCGGCGCCGGCTCATAGCCCGGACTTGCGCGACAAAAAATCCCGCTCCACCTTGAGTTGCCCAATCTGCTGGTAAAGATGGGCAGTCAGCGCTTCCTGCTCCCTCTCCGCCTTTGCGGTATCGCTGCCGAAGACCTCGGGCGCTCCCTGAATCAGGGCCTTCTTCCATGCATGAATCTGCGTGGGATGAACTTCAAACCGGCTGGCCAACTCAGCAACGGTCTCTTCCCCCTGGAGCGCGGCCAAGGCTACCTTGGCCTTGAACGCCGGGCTGTGCTTCTTTCTGCTCTGCTTCATTCTCCTGCTCCTCTATTCCCATATTTCAGGAGCGGGGCTCTCTCTTATCCACCTGTCCGATTTATTGGGTCCACCTCAGTCCGAGGCCCTGGACCTCGAAGTGCGGGACCTGTCGCTGGATACGGTCAGCCCTACGGTCAGAGTGCGTTCAGGCAAGGGCGGCAAGACGCGGCTGGTGCCGGTGCATCCGGAGCTGCACGGGGCGCTGAACAACGCACTGGCTTACGGGGACATCAGCCAGGGCAGAATCATAGAGGCGCACTCTACGACCGCATGGCGCTGGGTGAAGACGGCAGTGAAACGCGCTGAGGAACTGGGAGCGATTGCGCCGGGGAAGCAGGTCAGCACCCACACCTTCCGTCACAGTTACGCCAGGCACCTGCTGATGAGCGGCATCCCCATCAATTATCTGAGTCGGTGGCTGGGGCACAGCTCGATACAGACAACGCTCATCTACCTGGAGCTTGTGCCGGACCCGACGGGGAGTCTGGCGACAGTGCCGTGAGTACAATGTTGGAGCTGCCAACTAGGGAATGAAGGTGCCGAAGTAGACGAAAGGCGTATATCTCAGTGTCGCATACAAAGGTAATCATGATCGAACCGACGCGGAGAAGGGTGCCGCTTGACGTAACTTTCTAAACTGCTGAGAATAGCATGTGGGAAAGCATCGCCCTCAGATAAGAAAGGAGCAACTGATGTCCCAGCAGATAATCGCAAGAGTCAGACAGGCAATAGAATTCTCTGTGAAGTCTGGGAGTCGATTGCGGACACCCGATAGTCGGAGGGGAAGTTGTTTCCTCGTGGAATCCGTTGGAGGAAATGGCGTCAAAGTGGATAAAATACATCAGACGCCAATCACTTGGGAAGAACTAGGCAACGTGGTTTTTTGGCTGAGGAGCCGTGGGTTCAATCGAGGCGAATCCGGGTACACTTGCGCCATAGGGGCCACGCAAGGTAGCAACGCAACTGAAGATACTCTTGAATGGTGCTTACGGGAATTCACTGGCAGGACCATCATGAAGTCATCATACGTGGCTCCGATACTTGCGGAAGCAAGTATCGTCACTGTGGACGGTAAGCGTCCGAACAAGGTCACTATTACTGAGGCTTGGAGATAGTTGGAAGCCAATCTTAGCGAAATGACCGGGCGCATAAGAGGAACAATAGGTGTGGGTGATGGATGCGGATAGTTCAGCGAGTCTAGCATTTCTTGGTGGGATAATCGGCCTTGCCGGAATTATAGCCCTCTTGCTATCGCTCGTCTTCAGCATTCTACGGCGACGCGTAGGCTCTGTGCGGAGCAATAAGGTTTTCTCGGTATGCGCTCTCGTCTTTTTGATCTGCATTGTGTTCTTCAATCGCGAGTTGGGCTTTATATTGCCGATCATACTTTACGGCATTATTGTCGCAGGACTCCAATTACTGACCATGTTCATCTTCTCTCAAAGGTTTTCCATCGGAGTCAAAGAGTCCGACATCTTTAGATTCGTGCTTCGTATATGGATTATAGGTGCAGCAATTATCGCTTTTCTCTTTGTAGAGTGGGTCCTTTTCTAGTGCTACAAATGGTCGTTAGCTATACGCTCCCGTGTACTTTCGCAAGCCAGATTCACCAGAACCTAACGAAGTTGTTCAGCGACGAGATCACTGAGTTGTGGTCCCGTAGGCTCCCCAATCCTGACAGCATAGGAATTTTTAGTGTAAACCACGAGGAAGATTAAGCTATGTCAAGCAACCGTCTTGAAAGTCAAGTTGAATTGAGCCGAGGAGTCCAGTGCTGACCCGTCTTCACCATCGCATTGAGTATAGTCAGCATCTTTCGCATGCAGGCCGTCAGCGCCAACTTCTTAGGCTTCCCTGCCGCCAGCAGCCGTTGGTAAAAGGCTCGTAGCACCGGATTGTGTCGACTGGCGACGAGCGCACCCATGTAGAGCACCGCTCGCAACCGGGTTCTGCCGCCCCAGACACTACGTTTGCTCCGGCGGGACCCGCTGTCCCTGTTGAAAGGCGCCACGCCGACCAGAGCGGCGATCCGCTTGCGGTTGAGAGTACCCAACTCCGGCAAGTATGCCAGCAGCGACAATGAGAGCTGCTCTCCCACACCAGGCACCGAGCGCAGAAGGTCGTCTTTCTCACGCCATACAGGACTGCGACGCAGAGTCTGTCGCAGGTCCTTGTCCAGGTCGTTCAGCTCCTGCTCCAGCCATCTGATGTGGGACTGGATGCTGGGATGCACGGAGTGAGAAGCTCGCCTCAGACGATTCTTCTCCGCAACCAGCATGGTCATCAGCTGGTTGCGCCGCGTCGTCAGTGAGTTGAGCTCCTGAGTGTCCTCGTCGCGCAATGGGCGCACGGGTGGGCGTACCGCCTCGGCGAAGTGGGCAAGCACCTGAGCATCCAGCGCATCAGTCTTGGCAAGTCTGCCGGTAGCCTTGGCGAAGTCGCGCACCTGACGGGGATTGACCACTACCACCGGCAATGACGCCGCTGCCAGAGCCGACACCAGCGGCACCTCGAGGCCACCAGTTGCCTCTAGCAGCACCGCAGTGGGTTCGGCAGTTCGCAGGCAGGACACAAGTGTAAACGGCGGAGCGATAATGTCCCACGAAGGCGGCTCGACAGCCTGAACGTGGCGGTCGAAAACCGTACCGCCTGCCACCTTCCGATAGAGTCTATCGAGACTCTGATGGAAGGTGACAAGGATGTACATCGTGGACATGTATTTGCGCGTGCGCAGGGCGTGCCTGGTGGAGGGGATGAGCATCAGGGAGGCGTCCCGGGTGTTCGGGCTGCACCGAGACACCGTGCGCAAGATGCTCTCGCACCCCGTGCCACCGGGATACCGCAGGAAGCGCCCTCCCCATCGCCCCAAGCTTGAGCCTTACACGGGCGTCATAGACCGCATACTCGAAGATGATCTGAGCGCGCCGAAGAAGCAGCGCCACACAGCCAAGCGCATCTTCGAGCGGCTGAAGAAGGAGCACGGGTTCGATGGCGGCTACACCATAGTCAAGGATTATGTTCGGGAGCGCCGTCGTGTGGTGCGTGAGATGTTCGTGCCGCTGGAGCACCCACCGGGGCACGCGCAGTGCGACTTCGGGCAGGCGTGGGCGTTCATAGGGGGCAAGAAGCGCAGGATCCACTACTTCTTGATGTCGCTGCCTCACAGCGACGGCATATTCATAAAGGCATATCCTGGGGAGACCACGGAGGCGTTCTGCGACGGGCATGTGTCGGCGTTCGCCTTCCTGGGCGGAGTGCCGCAGAGCATCCTGTACGACAACTTGAAGATTGCCGTCGCGAAGATACTGGGCGGAGGACGTCGCAAGCGCACGAGTACGTTCACGGAGCTTCAGTCGCACTACCTGTTCAGCGACAGGTTCGGCAGAGTTGGCAAGGGCAACGACAAGGGGAGTGTCGAGGGCATGGTGGGATACGGCAGGAGGAACTTCCTGGTGCCGATCCCGAGGGCGGACAGCTTCGATGAGCTCAACGCGCACCTGGAGAGTGAGTGCCTGGAGCGTATGGACGCGAGGCGGGGGCACACCGAGACGATAGGCGAGCGTATGGAGCGTGACCTCGGGGCGCTGCTGCCCCTGCCCGCGGCCCCCTACGACGCGAGCGACAAGCACGCCACACGTGTGAGCTCTCAGTCACTGGTGCGCTACCGCACCAACGACTACTCGGTGCCCGTTGCATTCGGACACAGGGACGTGCTGGTGAGAGGCTACGTCGACGAGGTGGTCATAAGCTGCGGCACCGACGTGATAGCCCGCCACCGCAGGTCGTATGAGCACGACGACTTCGTCTTCAACCCGCTGCACTACCTGGCGCTGCTGGAGCAGAAGACCGGCGCTCTGGACCAGGCGGCACCACTTGCCGGATGGGATCCTCCCGAGGAGTACGGCAGGCTGCGGCGTCTTCAGGAGTCGAGGATGGGCAGGCCAGGCAAGAGGGAGTTCGTGCGGGTGCTCAGGCTGCTTGAGACCTTCCCCGCTGACGAGGTGCATGCCGCCGTGCAAGATGCCATAAGCAGAGGAGCGACCGGCTACGACGCCGTCAAGCATCTGCTGCTGTGCAGGATCGAGGGACGGCCGCCAAGACTCGATCTTGATCTGCATCCGCATCTGCCGAGCGTGAGCGTCAGCACGACATCGGCGCAGGACTACATGAAGCTGCTGAGAGAGAAGGCATCGTGAGTGACAGACCGACACTGCTGCTGGAGCACCACCTGAAGGAGCTGAAGCTACCGACCTTCCTGGGGGAGTACGGCAAGATCGCCGCCCAGTGCGCCTCAGAGGGAGTGGACTATCCGGACTACCTGCTCAGGCTGTCGGAACTGGAGCTCATAGACCGACATCACCGCCTGGTGGCTCGCAGGATCAAGGCCGCGCGCTTCCCCGCCGTAAAGAGCCTGGACGCCTTCGACTTCCCGGCCATACCGTCGGTGAACAGGCAGCTCGTGACCCAGCTCGCGCGCTGCGAGTACATCGAGCGTCGTGAGAACGTCATCGCCATTGGCAACAGCGGAACCGGCAAGACGCACATCGCCCTGGGACTCGGACTCGCCGCCTGCCAGAAGGGACTGACAGTGGGCTTCACCACTGCGTCGGCCCTTGTGAACGAGCTTATGGAGGCAAGGGACGAGATGAGGCTGCTGAACCTGCAGAAGAGGCTTGCCCGACTGAAGCTGCTGATCATAGACGAACTCGGCTTCGTGCCGCTGTCCAGGACCGGGGCGGAACTGCTCTTCGAGGTCTTCAGCCAGCGCTACGAGCGTGGATCGGTCCTCGTGACCACCAACCTGCCGTTCGACGAGTGGACCGAGATGTTCGGGTCAGAGAGGTTGACCGGCGCTCTGCTGGACAGGCTCACACACCACGTCCACATCATCGAAATGAACGGCGACAGCTACCGTCTCAGACAGAGCGGCAGACCTGCTTCAGAATAACCTTCGAGCCGCCGCTGAATACGTCTGCACCTGATATATTCCCTCAGCAGTTAGCACGGACATTTATGCTGAACAATGGCGCCAAGTGGTACAACTTCTCGCCGCCCCGGTGGTCCTTCATTGCCCCGCCATTGACACCCCGCAACATCCATCCGTAATGGCAAAAGCTACACTACTTGAACTCTAGATTTCAGTAGGCCCAGCTCCTGGCCCATCGGTAGCCGCACCTATAATCCGATGTAGCTCAACGCGAGGGGAACTTTTTTTCGCCCCAATAGATTAAGGACAGCTAATACGCGATCTTGTTGAGCATACGATCTACCACTGAGGTAGGTAAAGAAATCAAACGGAGTGCCTAAAACGGATTTTTATAACTTACGACGAGAAGCAAGGGATTGCCTAAGTCCCACGAGGGATACGGTGACGGAGCCTCAATAGTAGTCTGAGGTTGGGAAAGCCAACCACACCCGCGCCCTATATAGAAAGCGCACGGCAAAGTGAGGCAGGAGTCAACTGGCGTATAAAGGAAGGGAGGCATTATGGAATATCCCAAAGGAAGGGAAGCCGCAACTGTCCTTAATGTCTTACAACAACGTGGTATCGAAAAGCTGCCACTGGAGAACGGTCTATACAGACTGCTGTTCAACCCAAACCTATATCTGCGTGCGTACGGAAGGATTTACACCAACGATGGGGCCCTTACGCCCTGCATTGACGCAGATGATACAGCCGACGGTATGAAGATGGACGACATCTATAAAACAATCGGAGCTATCCGCTCTGAACGATATAGATGGCGACCAGTACGACGCACTTACATTCCCAAAAAGGATGGAAAACGTCGTGCACTCGGATTACCAGTGTGGTCGGACAAGATATTGCAAGAAGTTCTGCGCTCCATCTTGGAAGCTTACTTTGAACCCCAATTCAGCAATACATCACACGGCTTTAGACCTATCCGTGGCTGCGATACTGCTTTACAAACAGTTCAACGCTACTGGAAAGGCAGCAAATGGTTTATCGAGGGTGACGTCACACAATGCTTCGACAGCATCGACCACAAAATCCTTATGGATATATTGGGTCGAAAGATCAAAGACCAACGCTTCCTGACACTCATCCGTCGTTATCTCGACGCTGGGTATATGGAGGACTGGAAACTGGTGAAAAACCTGTCAGGAGTACCACAAGGCGGAATCCTCAGCCCTTTGCTATCAAACATCTACCTAAACGAGTTGGACACATTCGTAGAAACTGAACTCATTCCATCCCATACCAAAGGAACGAGTAGAAAGCAAAACCCAGAACACATCCGCATACAACAGAAGCGCTTCAAAAGGCGACGAAAAGGGGATTACTCAGAAGATAAGGAATTGACCGCAGCAATGCGTAAACTCCCATCGAAAGACCCCAACGATCCTAATCACAGGAGACTGATGTATATCCGATACGCGGACGACTTCCTACTCGGCTTTTCTGGCCCAAGATCGGAAGCAGTGCAAATCAAGGCCAAGCTCAAGGAGTTTCTAAACGATAATCTCAAATTGGAACTCAATGAGTCAAAAACCCTCATAACCCACGCTCGCGGCCAGCCAGCGCGGTTCTTAGGATACGAAGTACAAGCCCAATACTCTAACGACCAACTTGACCACCGAGGTCATCGGGTTATCAATGGAGTAATCGGCCTTCGTGTCCCACAGAAAACCATCAATGAATACTGCAAAGAATATATGAAGCGTGGTAAACCCATTCACATAACAATGTGGAGTCTGGAAACAGATTTCTCAATCATTGCCAGATATGGCAGTCGATTAAGAGGCATCACACAATACTTCAAGCTTGCTTGGAATTTTCATTACTTGTGGAAACTTGTCCGCACTATGCAAAGATCATTACTCAAAACATTGGCACGGAAATTCAAGTCCAGCAGCCAAAAGATGTGGAAGGAATATAAAGCCTACACAGACAACGGCTTTGGACAACAAGTCAGATGTATAGAGAAAGTGATTACTCGTAAAGACGAGGGCAAAGACCCATTAAGAGCAGTCTTTGGTGGCATTCCCTTGAGACGGAACCCAATCGCAGCCATTCGAGACGCAACCCTTAAACGCTACACAAATCTTCGCAGCGAACTTCTTCAGCGTTTACTCGCGGATACTTGTGAAGTGTGTGAAAAGGTGGGAGGAATTGAAGTCCATCATATACGCGCACTTAAAGATCTATTCGTTAAAGGGAAACCGAACAAAGCCCCGTGGATAGTGAAACAGGCAGCATTGGAACGACTCACCTTAATGGTGTGTCGCCCGTGCCACCTGCTAGCACACGGCGGTTCATTCAAACCACGCCAGAACTGACTCTGGAGAGCCTATTGCGATGAAAGCCGCACGATGGGTTCGGCGGAGGAGGGGACTGAAAAGTACCCAATGTAACCTGCTTACGTGTAATGCTGAATGACTTAAACACCCATTCATTATAGCATAGAAGGAGAAATTATATGAAAGGCAACTCGCGGTCCTCTTACTCTACAAGCAATCTGAAGGGTATCGATGGCAAGTTGATGGTGCGACTATCACATACCCTGGGAGACCACAAGCACCATGGGCAGCCATTCGTGCATATCGAATCAAGAATGCCGTAGGAATCTGTGAGGGCGCATGACGAACATACAAAGCCAATATGTCCCGAATGAACTCCCATCGGTTCCGTTTGCTTATGGCTGATACCTAGTCATCCTTCTGTCCTTGAGTAAGTGCTTTTGTTACCTTCTGTCGGGCTTCCCTGAAACCATGCCCTGGATAACATGCGCTGTACGAATACGGCTCCAGTGCTTTCCTCATCGCCTCGTTGGCTCTCCAACTCCAATACATATTCTGTTTCTTCCATCTACTGGAGTCGAACCAGTGCTTCGAGCGCTCGCGCACGAGTTGAATCAGATCGGAATGCTTGACCAAGTACCACTTACCCGTATTGTCCAACGGGAAGCACATGTACAGGTCTGGCAGATGACAGTATTTCTTGTCTATCACCAAACCAGTCTTGAGTTGAACCATTAAGGTCTCACCCGACTCCTGATGGTGAGCCAGGAAATCCGCGCCCTCCCAATCATCAGAAATCCGAATGCAGTCAAAGCCGTACTCGACCAACACCGCCGCCGCTTTGTGGAAGTGATGACGCCCTGCTAGCCTTCCTAGCGCCGCCCTCACCCTGGATTCCGGCCTTCGCCGGAACGACGAGTAGCTGACGCTCCCGTGCCACTCCTTGACAATGTGCGGCCTCGAACATACCATCCGCCTTGTAAGCTCAGGCGGAGGTGGGTCTTCATGTTGGATACTATTGTTACTGGCGGGCAGGTTGTGACTCCGCAGGGGGTGCTGGAGGCGGACATTGCCATCTGGGATGGCAGGATCGCGGCACTGGCGCATCCTGGCGTGCTCTCGACTGAAGGGGCGCAGGTCGTCGACGCGTCGGGGTTGATCGTGCTTCCGGGCGGGATCGAACCACACACGCACATCGGCATTCCGGTGCCTGAGCAGTGGGCCGGTCGGCCGGAGGTGTTCACGCAGCCTCCCGAGGCGGCCACACGGGCCGCGGCGTTCGGCGGGGTCACCACTCTGCTCGACTTCGCGGGGACGCTGCCGGTCACGCCTGACGACCCTGTCTCTCCGGACCCGATCATGCGGCAGATGGAGTCGCGGCAGCAGGCGTTCGCGGGCCACAGCTACATCGATTTCGCGTACCACTACATACTCGCGGGCGCGGTGAGTCCGAAGACCATCGGTGAGATCGGAGAGGCGATCCAGGCCGGTCAGGCCAGCTTCAAGATCTTCACGACGTTCGGCGGTCGCGTGCCATACGGTCACCTGCAGGCCATCTTCGAGGAGGTGTCGAAGAACGAGGGCATCATGGCGGTCCACGCAGAGGACGACGACATGGTGACCTACATGGAGGAGAAGCTGAAGCGCGAGGGCAGAGACCAGGGTCACAACCTGCACTTGGTGCACAGCAACATCTCCGAGGACGTCTCGTTCCGCAAGGTGATCAGGATGGCGGAGCACGCGGAGGTGGCGATCTATTTCGTCCACGTCACGGCCAAGGAGGGTGTGGCGGCTATCGGCGAGGCCAGGGAGCGGGGTCAGCCGGTGTATGGCGAGGCACTGCACAACTACCTCGAGTTCACCTGCGACGACTACAAGAAGCCGAACGGCACGAAAATTCACACGTACCCGGCTATCAAGTACGAGTCGGATAGGGACGCGCTTCAGCTTGGGCTGATGGACGGTCGGGTATCCACGACGGCTACGGACGAGTACACCACGTACAAGGACGTCAAGTTCTGGGGGCAGACTATCGAGACGGTGTGCGGAGGTCATAACGGCGTCGAGACGAGGATCCCAGTTGCGTTCACGAAGTTCGTTTCGCAGGGCGGCATGTCGCTGACGCGGTTCGCGGACATAATCTCGACCAACGCGGCGAAGATCCTTGGGCTGTATCCGCGGAAGGGGGTCATTGCGCCGGGCAGCGACGCCGACCTTGTGTTCATAGACCCGAACGTTCGCAAGACGCTCACGCTCGACGACCTCCACGCGGACTCCGACTATAGCATCTGGGAGGGATTCGAGTGCGAGGGATACCCGGTGAAGACGATGCTGAGGGGCAAGGTGATCGTGGAGGACGGGAAGCTGGTCGGCAACTCGTCCGACGGCGAATGGCTGCCGCGCAAGGTGTCGCCTGAGACGCTGGCGCGACCGGTGGTCTAGGGACCACGTAAGCGTCGGCTCTCTCATTCAAGTTCGTGTTGAACCAGTTGAGCATGGACACCAGGTGGCCAAGTTGGGATCCGGACAGCTGGCCGAATGTCTCAACGAATAGTGTTGATATTGGAAGTCACCGCACCGTTTCGTTTCTCAGGTCGGCGGCCTTTTCGTCTACTGTCGCGAGCATTCTCCATGCGGTCTCGTGGTGGGTTGTGGCCTCGACGTCGTAGTAGTAGGTGTCGAGCAGGACGTGGGTGCAGCCGAGGGCCTGATCTGGTCGAGGCTGCCTTCGCCGACGATACGCTGGTCGTCGGGCATGGGCGACTCGGTGATGCGCAGGCGTATCCTCGGACAGAGCGCGGGTATAGGCATCTGCTCGCGGTCCGCCATCTCGCGCAGGCGAGGAATCTCCCTGTCCTTGAAATCGGACACGCGTATCCTGATCGGGTGCCAGCCGTCTCCGTAGCGCACCGTCCGGCGGAGTACACCGTCGCCTGCACCCCCGACCCAGATTGGCGGGTGAGGCTCGCGGACGGGACGCGCAGCGGTGTCGACGTCGGTGAACGAGACGAACCGACCCTCGTACGAGGCGACGTCCTGCGTCCACAGTGCCTTGATGGCCGCGAGGTAGTCGTCAGTGATGGCTCCTCTCTGGCGGAACGGGACGTTGAGCGCGTCGAACCCCTGCTCGGCCCAGCCGACACCGACGCCGAGGATGAACCTGCCTCCACTAAGCTGGTCGACGTTGGCCCCTGCTCTCGCGATCTCTAGCGGACTTCGGTACGGCAGAATGGCGACTGTGGTACCGATCTCCATGGACTGGGTGGTAGCGGCGAGCCAACCCATCGTCGTCAGCGGCTCGTAGAACGGGGCTGGGTACCTGGAGCTGACGTCCGGTGTGACGGCGATGTGGTCGGAGCTCATGATCAGGTGGTATCCTATGGCTTCGACCAGGTTGACAGAGCGGGTCAGGGATTCGGGGTTGGCACCCGGACCGAAGTTGATAAGGTTGACGCCGAATTTCATTATTATTTCCTTTCTGTTTTCCCTTTAGTTACGGCACTGTCCGAGATGGATGATAATCGAGCATGGCTGCTAGGAGAATTACGATGACCTACACTCTCGCCGATTTGGACGCTATGAGCATAGAGGACGCCCAAGCGCTGTCATTCGTGGAAAGGGACGCGCTTCTGGACCTCATTATCGCAGACGGGCGGCACCAGACCACGGACCTCGACTCGTACCGCGTGGGGCTGTACGGGGAATACTTCGACGAAGACCTGACGCGGATGCTGAAGGTGAGAGCGATCAAAGTTCACGTCAGGAGAACGACGGCGTCCGGGTTCGACGGCGTGCTCGCGGGGAAATCCGACGAAGAGCAATACCGCGCGACCTTCCGGCTGTGCAACAGTCGCTCGAGGCGGCGGGAGCGGACTACAGTCGCGTCGTCACGCTGGTCGTCTTCCTGAAGGACATGGACAAGTGGTCGATGCTGTATGAGATCTACAGTGAGTTCATCTCCAGCATGCCATGCAGGGCTGTGATTGGGACGACCGGCCTGGCGCAGTCGCCGTTGACGATAGAGATTGTGAACTGCATAGCGTATAGGGTGGCAGTGTAGGGGGATGACCCATGGATTGCCGAGCGGCTGGCATTCTGTAGCGCCTCTGATCCCGCTGTTCAAACCGTTCAGAAGTACTGCAGCGAATCAGCTCATTTATTGTTCGTCTCAGGTCTGCCAGGAGCCTCTCATCGATTGTGTCCGTCCACCGATGAGCGATTCACCCCTGTAGGCAGCCAGCTCCCGTAGCGTCTTCGTGCCTGCTACAGCTACGTTGTCATCCCTGATATCCCCTTAGTAGCCTAGAGATGCGGACGAAAAGCCTCGCTGCAACCAGAGGGGTCTCGCTCAAGCCAGCCAGCAGACGAGTATTGAAGAGAGAGGAGTCTTCAAATGACTGTGGAGTTGCGAGCTTGTTGCAGCGTAGGCGTCAGCTGCTGCGATCAGCAAACTCGATCTTCGCGGACTCTAACAGCGTGGCATCGCGCAACAGATCGCTGGCCGTCTGACTCAGCGTCTTGGCCACCAGGAGCGCGTTCGAGAGGGCCAGATCGGTAATGGCAGTCTCGGCCATCTCTCTTGTATGAGAAGCGACAGGTTCCTCGCTGACCGCATACCTCAGTTCGAAAGCCGGCATTACCTGACTGACGTTGCCGAAATCAGTTGAAGCTCCACTGCCTGGACGACCTGCCACGGGTTCGTCCATCCTGATACCCAGTGTCTTTGCGTTGGTTCCGACAGCCTGTGCCAGAGTCACGTTGGGCTGAACATTTTCGTAGAAGGGGTAAAATTCCTGGACCTCCAGACGTGCGCCTGTCATTGACGCAGCCCCTTCCGCCACCTGTTCCACTTTGCCCACCACCACGTCGCTCAGGTATCGCCGGTCCCTGCATCGCAGCATGAAGTTGGCGGCGGCGAATTCCGGTACGACGTTGGGCGCCATGCCTCCATCGGTGATTACTCCGTGGATGCGAACATCATCTCTCAAGTGCTGTCGCAGGGCATCAATTCCGGTAAACAAGTGGATAACCGCGTTCAGCGCGTTGATGCCGGCCTCAGGGGCGGCAGCAGCGTGAGCGGCTTTCCCATGATACATATACCGGTAGCCGACCATCGCCAGGCTCCAACTCTCCTCCACCGCCGCGGTCGTCGGTATTAAAGTGCGATTGGAGAAAGGATGGGACGAAAGGGTGGCATCCACGCCGTCGAATACGTCGGCCTCCAAAAGCCGTATCTTACCGCCGCCGCCCTCCACCGCCGGAGTTCCAATTACCACTGCGCGTCCGAGCAAGTCCTGTGCGTTCGCCTGCAGCCCCAGGGCAGCGCCCATCGCGGCCATCGCAATGAGATTGTGTCCGCAGCCGTGCCCAATCTCGGGCAGCGCATCGTATTCCGCCAGGACGGCAATCGTAGGGCCTTCTCCAGCGCCGCCGGGGATGGTGGCCCGAAACGCCGTTTCCAACCCGCCGACACCGCGCTCCACCTGAATGTCGTAACTCTCGAGGAACCCGGCCAGGGCGCTAGATGAGTAGTGTTCCTGGTAGTTCAACTCCGGATGGGAGTGGATATCTTTCGAGAGGTCGAACAGGGCTTGTCTCGAATCATCAATCGCAGAGTTAGAGCGAGCGGCGATCTCTTCTTTGTGTCGGGTAAGTTGGCGAGTCATGGTATGCGTTCTCCTATCGGGGCTCTACAGGTCGAAAACGGTGCGGAGAGCTTCCTGTCCTACAAGGGCAGCCCGGTGAAAAGGTCTGCAATACGGTACGCTCAGGTTCCACCTGGGAAGGCTCAACCCACATTACGGCACTCTGTTAAGTGTTCTGCGGCTCGATTTAACAGAAGGGCTTCACGCCCGTAGCGTGGTGTAAGAGTACGTCATCCTGTTGATGTAGGCCAGTCCTCTTCATCCATACACTATGGTACAAAAGTTCTGCAATGTGCTATCATCTGTTCAAATTCAGCAGACTCAAAGCAAGCGCGGCAGGCGAGAGGGCCATAAATGAGTGTATATGTCAAACCGTCGGCCAGGCCAGAATTGCCCATGATCGGCGAAAACTGGTCTAAACAGGTTGAAACTGGTCACCAGTTTTAGAACCTGTTTCTCTGTGGGGACGTATCAACTGAATTTATGCCCAGACTGAAGTTTAGATGCGATTGCTCTGTCTAAGGGGAGAGGAATACTTGAACGAATTAATGAGTTCGCTAAAGTACATGGAACCCCGCGAAAGGAAGTCGAGAAGATGGCCAGTTCGACCAGGACGGATGAATCGAAGCTGAGTCTGGACCAGATCTTGTCCATCCGGCCTCTGGTCGCCGCAGAGACGCCTCGATGGTCGCCGGACGGCTCTCGAATCGCATTCGTCTCTTCCCACCAGGAAGACACGGCCGAGTTGTGGAGCGTCCCGGCCGACGGAGGGTTTCCAGCCCGTTTGACGGTAGGAGCGGGCGCCAGGGATTCAGCCCCTCGCATCCCGTTCTGGTCTCCATGCGGCGTCTATGTGTCCTGCGTCTCCAGGAAGGGCGGCGCGGATGAGGTGTGGCTGTGGCCCGCCAACGGCGACGCTGGGTTCCAACTGACGTCGCTGGGCGGTCGCATCCACTCGATGAACTGGTCTCCCGACAGTAGGAGCGTCGCGGTGTCCTGCAATCGCTACGGCTCGTACGACATCTACCTGGTGAAGGTCTCATCAGGGAAGTCTGTGCGGCTAACCGATGGCCCGCTCTACGCGGTAAATCCGGGCTTCACTCCCGACGGTCGGCACATCCTGTACGTCCGACTGGATGACAAGTGGGAGAACCACGACGTCATCAGGATTTCGCTGGACGGCAAAGAACAGGAAATCGTCGTCCAGGATACAGATTTCTTTGATTACAGCTACGGTGGGGCTTTTGGCTATCCCCTAGTCTCTTCTGACGGTGAGCGAGTCCTCTTCCGCAGCCAGCGCAGCGGACACGTAAACATCTGGACAGCGCCCGTTGCCGGCGGTGAGCCGGAGCCACTGTCTCTCGAGGATGCGGAATAGGATCACGCCGTCTGGTCCCCCGCAGGTCAGCAGGTGGCCTACACGTCCAACCGCAACGGCACGCTTGAATTAAGGGTGGCGGACGCTTCCACCGGTGAGTCCGGGGCACTCTTCTCGCCCGGCGTGGGCGTATGCTCGGCGCCGCAGTGGTCACCGGACGGCTCGAAAATAGTCTTCCGATATGGGACCCCACGTCTCCGATGGACCTCTGGGTCGTCTCCCTGGAAGACGGCCGAGCAATGCAGCTGACCAGCGCCGGAGTTGACCCTGCGCTGACCGAGCACCTGACCGCACCCGAAAAGATTACTTACCAGAGCTTTGACGGTCTCGTCATCCACGCGTATCTCTATAGTCCCAGGAGCCGGGAGGGAGGCGAGAAATACCCGGGGCTGCTGTTCATCCACGGTGGGCCCACCAATCAGTTCGGCGATGACTTCCAGCCCTACGTCCAATACTTCGTCCAACGGGGCTACGTAGTTCTGCTGCCCAATGTCCGGGGAAGCTCGGGCTACGGCAAGGCATTCGAAGAACTGAACGACAGGGACTGGGGCGGCGACGACTTGAAGGACGCCATTGCCGGGGCCGAGTTCCTCAAGGGGCTCGGATACGTGGATCCGCAGGCTATAGGGATTACGGGGACGAGCTACGGCGGCATCCTCACGATGTGCGCGGTCACCTTTGCGCCGGGCTTGTTCCAGGCGGCTGTCCCCATGTCCGGCTACAGCGATTGGCCGGCGTTGCGCCACCAGTTGGAACTGCGGCACATCAAACTCCTGGAGCATGAGTTCGGCGCCTTCGAGGGAAACGAGGACGTCTGGTATCGCTGCTCGCCCTTCTACAGAGTCAGAGACGCGACCACGCCGACCTTCGTCCTGCATGGGGAAGGGAGGGAGGACTGGCCCGAGACTTCGAGGGACTTTGCGTTGGAGATGAAGCGGCACTATAAGACGACAGAATACAAGGTGTATCCCAACGATGGCTTCTATGTGGGTACGCTGCCCAACGTTCGGCAGATGCTGTCGGACGTTGCCGACTTCCTCGACCGCTACCTGCGCTGCTAGCCTGAGGAGTTCCAAGCGGACAGTTGCGATGGGCCGGCGCCAATTACAACTACGTCGGCATTCTTTGGTAAACCCTCAGCTTGGACCACTTTAGCTCCTCCCTTCGGTCCATTCGTAGCGTGGTCTCCATCCCAGCAGTCGCTGCGCCTTCTCCGTACTGATTACGCTGGCGGTGCCACCCAGCCCTTCCCGTATCTCCACCCTGTCGCCGAAGTTGTTTCTGACAAGATCAATCGTGGGCTCTTTGAAACGGCTGGAAGGCTGGGCGATCATGAACGCCTCATACTCTTGTATCTCCGCATCCAGCGCCAGTACGTGGGCCTCTGCCACGTCTCTGGCGTCGGCGTAGGCCCACATCACCAGTGTCAGGGGGTTCTCCGGCGTCGGGGCCTGACAGGGAAACTCCGCCTGGACTTCCGGAGGCGCGACGTTGGTGAACCTCAGGCTGACGACGGTGGTGTCCGAGCTGCGGGCGATCATTCTGCCGATGTCCTCTCCAACCTGCTTGGACAGGCCGTAAGGCTCGAAGGGCATCATGGGGTGTTCCTCGTCCAACGGCAGGTACAGCGGTACGAATGCGTTCCCGTCCTGGGCCCATCCCATGCCGAAGGCGCTGGACGAGAACACCACGCGCCGAAGTCCCAACTCTGCCGCGGACATCATGACGTTGAAGGTACTCGCCACGTTGTTGTCGAAGATGATACTTGGGTCTTCCCTAAGCGGGCCTGGGATAGCACCCATGTGAACGACCGATTCCGCGTCCCTGAGAATACGCTCTACTGCCCTGGCGTCTGCGAGATCGCAACGCACAAACTCAGCCGGAAGTTCGTCGGCAGCCAACCGGTCAGTCGCCAGGACTTCTCTGTCCTGGTCCACCAGCAGTTGCAACACCATACGTCCCAACCTGCCCGCCGCTCCGGTTACCACTATCATCTCTTCCTCCGGCTAAACTACTGCGGTTGACGATCAGACAGCCTCACCGCATACGCAACGCCGTCTTCTTATGGACGGTCAAGCCCGTGGATGCCTCGGTAATCGCTCGTTGGAGGCGACTGCCAGCCTTCCATGAGTCCGGGATGGGGCTGATAAATCTCGACGCCCAGCGGATGGCAGGTGTCGATGGGATCGTCGGCGTCTTGTCCCCAAGCCTGGACCGACAGGTCTCCTTGGGGACAAGTGGAAATGGCGCAGAGCAGGTCTATCTCTGCAAAGAACTCGAAGTAGTCTCCCTGCCTGGCCGGCGAGGGCTTCACGAAGTAGCGGTCGTCGGTGGTAAGTCCGGTCACCTGGAATATGTTGAGAACGTCGTGAACGTCGCTCTCATTGAGATGGTACGGAGCGACTGCCCGCACCAAGTTCGAGTGGCAGCAGTAGTCGAATTCCTCGCCATTCAGCATCTTGTGAACGTATGGATCGCAGCGGGTGCCCAGCAGGTCATGACATCCGGCGCCGTCCTCGTCCAGAGGATAGTCCACCGTGTCTGCGGTGATGGTGAGCATGGGGCGCAGGTACGGGAGGCACGACCATAGCCGGTCGAACGTGGTGACGTGGGCTCGGTGCAGCTGCTTGGTGCGGGCCGCCCAGAACCGTTCTCTGGGATTATTGAGGTTCCAGGCGTTGAAGTCGGCCACCTGCGCCCCTTCCACCACGACGATGCGGCATATCTGGCCTGCCAGTACCGGCCAGGCTCTGCCGGAGCGTATTGGCACCACGAACTGTTCGATCTGGTTGCGGGTCTCCGTCTCCTGACCCAAGCGTCCGTAAAATACCCGGTCGACGTCAATGGGACTGCCTGGTCTGGGTTGGTAGATTACTCTGGGAGTTGGCAAAGGAACCCCTTTCGGGAGTGTACTTGATGAATCTCGCCGACCATGGTTGCCCGCGAACGGACGGGTTTTCTCACCCGCACCGTAAGCGGTGTCAGGTTACCACAGAATGGTCGGGGCGTTGTCGAAGTAGGCGGGCCTGTTCCCTCATGAGGAGGACATCCCGCCCCAGGTCCATGGGAGAAACTTCGACGACGGTATCGACTCCAACACTCCTGGCCTCGCTAAAGGACTCCAAGGCCATATCCAAGACCTGGTCTCTGAGTTCCAGCTCGGAATACGTGGCCCGGATGCCGGCGGACGAATCAATCAGGTGTTCATGGGGCAGAGTGAATCGCAGGTCCGCCGTATCCAATGGCCCCAGTACAGAGTTTATTATTGTTGTCATATCTCGCTCCGGTCTTTCCATGCGGTCTCGATTTCGGAAGCTGTCTCTCATCGGATTATACAAGTGTTGGCTTCATTTGGCGGTGGTAGAATCAGCAAACCGTCCCATCATAGTCAATTCAGTCCATACGACAAGAGACAGGAGGAGCGAAACGCCATTGCACTTCACTGAGCAGGAGTTGGCCGGCCGCAGGGAGAAAGTTGTGGCTGAGTTGCAGCGCAGGGGGTTGGCAGCCCTGCTGATTTTCAGGCAGGAAAGCATGTATTACCTGACTGGGTACGACACCATGGGCTATTCGCAGTTCCAATGCCTCTATCTCGGAGATTAAGTGAAGGTGGGGACTCGTCGCCGAGCTGCTGCCGCGGGGATGCCAGTGATACAGCAGCACTTCTCTTTCCTCGGCGTCGTGAACCGAGTAGTAGTATTCGACAACCTCAACTCTCCAGGGAGAACCTGGACCTTCAGTTTCTTCAATGCGGTAATGCTGTTGCAGCCTAAACATGAGACGGGACTGCCCGCCGAGACCAACAGGGACTCCACCGTTCATTGCCAGGTGATGAGGGACTGGAGAGGGATGATAGCCACCCGAAACATCGACCACGGAAGCCGTCACGCACGAAACCGTTCTCTGGATACTGTGCCGGTAGTTGGCAACAGCCTCAGCGGAGGTCCTTCCGATGGTCAATCTGTCCAATACTCAGGCAGCATCGAGGCCAGGAATACGACATCTCCGTGCTTTTCCTTGTCGCCGTCGAACTTACCGGCTTTCCAAGCCTCCGTGAATTCATCTAGGCTCATGCCGAAGTTACGACGAGCCAGGTTTTCCTTCATTTCCCTGTCTTCTTCTTCGGTGAGCATGCGACCTTGAGGAAGGTCCTCGTCGGCTATCTTAGAGGGCTTGGTAAGCATGATATTTCCCCTTCTGGCCGTGCTGATGTTACAAGGATAGCACGTCGAGAACCGCGGCGGGTGCGAGTTGCGGCGATTATCCCGCTGCTCCACGCGTAGTTGGCGCAACCGGCTGCGCTACAATAGAGAGACTATGACCGCTCCTGAACCGATACATCCAGGAGAACACCTGGCAGAGATCATGAGCGAGCTGGGCATCACCCAGCACCGCTTGGCGAAGACGATAGGGGTGCCCCAGGTACGGATACACGATATTGTCCACTGCCGCAGGTCGATTACTGTGGACACAGCGTTGCGAATCGGTAAGGCTCTGGGGATGACCCCCTGACTTCTGGCTCTGAATCTCCAACGAATGTACGACCTGGAGGTGACTCGCCACAACAGATGTCAGCGCAATCGAGTCGCTTGTTGAATTATCGTCTTTACTGTCTGCAAGTGACCTTCAATCTTAGTCGAACATTATCCGGACCCTACCCACTTTGTTAGGGGTTTGCCCAGCACCCGCTCGAACACGTACCGTCCGATGTCCCGGTTCTCCGTGAACTCGAACCCGTCGAAGTCGCCGTTGTAGCCGATTATCGGTACGTCCTGTTCGTGCGCCGATGCGTGCGAGCGCAGGCTGTGACCCGCGCCAGTGTCGTCCCACGAGTCTCCGAGCTCCTTCGGGCCGAAGACAGTGTCGATGTCTCCGGTGACGACCAGGTCGCCGATGCGATCATAGTTCAACCGAAGCTCGTCCGCAGCCTCCTCTCGGCTGTACACGCGCTCCACGCCAGGGGTCTCGCGCAGAATGCCGGCTGCCTCGTCTGTCCGCGACGCGTCGCGGGAGTGAAGATACATGAACATGCAGCCGCCGAGGTTGTTGTGATGCACCACGTAGCGGTCCTTGATGATGGGCACCGCCTCCGCGCCGATCTCTTTCGCGGCAAGCGCGTACGCGAGGTCCACCATGCGCTTCTTCGGGTTCATGCCGTGGTCCGCTGTCAGCAGCAGCGTGACATCGGGATGCGCGTCCACGAGCTCACCAATGGCATCGTCCAGCACAGAGATATGCTCCTGCGACTCCGGTTCGTCGGGCGCGTACGTGTGCATGGCGAAGTCGGTAGTCGAGATATAGACGATGTCGGCAGATTCGAGTTTCATCGCGTGGCTGGCCGCTCGTATGGTCCAGCCGTTGACGTCCAGCGAGTAGATCGGAGGCGGCTCTCCCACGGCCTTGACCGCCCAAACCGGCGCCTGCTCCGACGAGATAGCCACGTCCGCGCCGTCGGACAGCAGCGTGCGCAGCTTGTCCTTCGAGGTCGAAAGGATCGTCCTGGCGCCCATCTTGCTCGCGCGCTGGAACAGCGTCTCCGACAGGATGTACTCGCCGGACTCCATGTAGATGTCCTCGCCCGTCTCGCGCACCGTCCTGTAGTTGGAGCTTATCCCGTGTGCCGATGGGTACTCGCCGGTCACTATGGACACGTTGTTCACGTTGGTCACCGACGGCATCATCGACTTCCCGACACGATAGAAGCCCTGTTGCGCCAGTGCCATCAGGTTCGGCGCTTCGCAGGCCTCTATGTACTCGGGGTCATATCCGTCAACGGTGATGATTACGGTTGTCTTAGGCATGGTGTGGCACCATCAAATCAGATTGGGCATCAACCGCGAAGGTCGCCAGATCGTATCTTAACATAAGGCACCTCTCGGCATGACTCATTGGGTTCATCCACTGTGCCACAATATCCACATCCACGCATGAGAGACGTGGAATCACAGACACTCCAACCCAGGCGTCGCTTCAGACGGTAGCAGAGGATCACCCTCGCACTGTTGGTGCTGACCCTGTTCATCCCCCGTACTGGAGGCCTGCGCCTGACGCCCGTGGAGCTTATCGCGTTCGAGCACGTCTTCTCGCTCGTAGAGTGGGAGATAGCCAACTTCCCAAGGAAGTGGCTCCACTCGCTGACCAACCTCGTACCCGGCTTCAAGCCTTCGCGCGAGGAGAGGCTTGAACTGGTCGACGAGTATCTGCAGACAGTGAGGGCTGCCAGCAAGCAGGAGCGGCGAATCGAGGGCGCGACGCAGCTTCGCAGCTTCAGGGCCGGAGGATCGGGCGCCAAATCAGGACCGGTCTCGTCCTCTGCCTGCGCCTGACCTTATTCTCCGACGGCAGCGGACCCTTGCGCCAGGTCCGCACCGACCTCTCACTCATACCCGATGCCGCTGCTGCTGCCTGCTGTGTCTTGCCTTCCATAAGCTTCTGTCTCATCAAGACTTCCTATTGATCGGTGATCAATCTCACCCCTCCTGGTACGAGATAATCCCTCATACCAACCGGCAAGTTTTAATGTCGTGACCGGCAAAAGTTATTGTCGTGTATCACCGTGAGCTATGACAGCCCGCTGTGCCCCAGTTCTGAAGGGCAGTTTCTTTCCGGGAAATCGGCTGTATGTGGACTCAGGCGGGACAGATTCTGCCGTGAGTGCCGAAACTTCCCACATTGCGCTGCATCCCACGATTTACCAATTTGACATAATTGGGGGGTGTGGTACAAGCACATCATTCCGTCATGGGTTTAATTCTGCGCCGTTGCAGACCGTTCTGCCCCATGTTCGAAGAGCTTGTGTCAAATGTTGTGGAAAATGCCTCCAGGTCGTTTAGCTCATCAGGCGGCGACGGCCCCTCGCCGCTCACCGGCAGCTCGGTTAAGATACCGTCCTCGAACCGCGCTCCATCTATCAGCAAGCCCATAAGGTTTCTGCCTCCGTTCAGCGGACGCCAGCGCTCACTCAGCCTCAGCGACACCTTGAACACAAGGTACAATGCGCTGTCTCGACGCTTCATCCGCCGAGTGGCGTCCGTCCTCAACCTCACTGCGCTGAACACCGACTCCAACGGGTTCGTCGTCCGCAGATGCACCCAGTGCTCGACCGGGAAGTCATAGAAGCTCACGAACGACTCCCAGTCCCGAAGCACCGTGTCGGCGGCATCACCACGACCATCCGCTCTCAGATCGGAGACGTACTCGTCCCTCAAGCGCTCGCACTCCGCGCGTGAAGTCGCAGCAGACATATCCCTAAGCCGCTTGCGGACCTCAGAGTTCAGCGCTTTCGGCAGCTTCGCCTGCACGTTCAGCGCACGGTGGTTCCAGCACCTCTGATGACCCGCAGTCGGAAACACCGCATCCAGCGCAGCCCACAGACCCAGCGCACCGTCTCCCACCGCCAATAGCGGCGCACTCAGACCCCGATCCCTCAAGCTCCTCAGCACACCAGACCAACTCTCCGTGCTCTCACGATAGCCAAGCTCCATACCGAGAAGTTCCTTCACTCCGTCCTCCCTTGCCCCCACCACGCATAGCAGCGCAGTCTTCTCCCTGTCCACTCCGGCTCCCAGGTACACTCCGTCCGCCCAGATGTAGGCGTACCTGCACTCGTCCAACTTCCTGCTACACCACGCCCGATACTCCGACTCCCACTTGCTCTTCAACCTCACGATCGCGTTCGGACTCAACGCCGCAGTCTCTCCCACCAACTCACGAAACACCGGCTCGAAGTCTCCGGTGGACAGTCCCTCCAAGTACAGCTTCCGAAACAGATCCTGCGTCTGACGACTCGTGCGCTCATATCGCCTGACTATCTTCGACTCGAACCCACCACCAGCCACCTCAGCAGGCACGTCCGACACCCTCGGCGCCTTCACCTCCACCGCTGAGACTCCACGGTCAGTTCCCTGCTGCGGTGATAACCGTTCCTGTATCCGCGGAACTCCTCGCCCCGCTCATAGCGGTCCCTGCCCAAGAACCCGCTCACCTCCTCTTCGAGTGCTGCCGCGAGCATCCTTCTCGCCCCTTCCCTGACCATCGCTTCCAGCGTGTCGTCAACTACGTTCGCATCTTCTTCGTTCTGATATACTTCCCTCACGGCGTGTCCCTCCAGTTTTTCGTCTCATCGACGGTTTGTGATACCTGGAGGATACGCCCTTTCTCTTAACTGCGACTTTTCATTTTCCACAACTTCTGATATTAGCTCCTATTGCTACACCCTCCAAGTCTGGCACTGCGAGGACGTTCTTTCTCCTAAGCTCCTTCTTCTGTTCATCAGTCAAGGTCGACCCCTGCTCTGGGGTGGACCCCACAGTTAGGACAACGAAGAGGCCAGGTTAAGAGAGACTCCCGCTGGAAAGTCTGACGTTGACTCACGAGATGATAACGTCGATGCCTGCTCTGGTAAACACCTGAGTGGTCTTCCATCTGCAAACACCTGAGCCGGAGTCCGATAGCCCAGAGACTGGTGCGGCCGCTCTCGGTTGTACAAGTCCAGATAAGCGTCAATTCCTCTCCTGGCTTCACTGCCATTGCGATAAGCTTTCAGATATACATCCTCGTATTTGACGCTCCGCCACAAACGCTCTACAAAGATGTTGTCCAGGTATCTGCCCTTGCCATCCATGCTGACCTTGATCCCCCGCTCCAGCAGCAGGCCACAGAAGGCTTCACTGGTGAACTGGCTTCCCTGGTCGGTGTTGAAGATCTCCGGCCGTCCTTTGCTCAAGGCTTCTTTCAGGGCCGCGATACAGAAGTCCACCTCCAGAGTATTGGAGAGCCTCCAGGCCAGCACGTACCGGCTGTGCCAGTCCATAATGGCCACGAGATAAAGGAATCCCCGGGACATGGGCAGGTAGGTGATGTCGGCTGCCCAAACCTGATTGACCCTGTCGACTGCCACTCCTTTGAGCAGGTAAGGGTATATCCTGTGTTCCGGCGCAGGCTTGCTGGTATTGGGCTTGCGGTAGATGGCTTCCAGCCCCATTGCCCGCATCAGTCGCCGTACCCGCTTGCGGTTGACCTGATGCCCCCGAGTCCGGAGCCAGGCCGTCATCCTGCGAGAACCATAATAGGGCGTCTTCAGATACTGTCGGTCCATCCCGGCCATCAGGTCCAGATCCGCCGGGTTAGTCGGTGTCGGCCGGTAGTACACCGCGGAACGGCTGAGCTGCAGCAGACGACACTGCTTCACTACCGAAAGCCCGGGGTGTCCTCGGTTCACCATAGCCAGACGCCGGCGCCGACTCATAGCCCGGACTTGCGCGACAAAAAATCCCGCTCCACCTTGAGTTGCCCAATCTGCTGGTAAAGATGGGCAGTCAGCGCTTCCTGGTCCCTCTCCGCCTTTACGGTATCGTTGCCGAAGACCTCGGGTGCTCCCTGAATCAGGGCCTTCTTCCAGGCATGAATCTGCGTGGGATGAACTTCAAACCGGCTGGCCAACTGAGCAACGGTCTCTTCCCCCTGGAGGGCGGCCAAGGCTACCTTGGCCTTGAACGCCGGGCTGTGCTTCTTTCTGCTCTGCTTCATTTTCCTGCTCCTCTATTCCCATTGTTTTAGGAGCGGGGCTCTCTCTTATCCACCTGTCCGATTTGTTGGGTCCACCTCAAAAGTCTCTGTGGAGGCGCTTGGGTACACTCTTCCGGTGGCTGGAGCAGGAAGGTTATTCTCTTAACCTCATGGCGAACATTCCCGCTCCACTGTGCCGGCGAAAACTCCCCCGTACTCTATCGGAGAGCGAAACGAAACGCCTTCTCGCCTCAATCGACGACGAGCGAGACTACGCCATAATGGTCGTGCTACTCGACACAGGTATCCGCGAGGGCGAGCTGGCATCCGTCACAGGAGAGGCACTGAGTCCAAACGGAATCAGAGTGTCAGGCAAGACCAGCGATAGGATCGTGCCAATATCGCCAGGCGTCTTCGATCTGGTCAGCAGACAAGGCGATGAAAGAGGAATCTGGAAGAGTCGCGGAGGTCATCGAGGTTACTTGGGCACGTGGGGCCTGAAGGACATCGTGCGGCGGCAGATGCTTCGCGCTGGTTTCAAGCCGCCGAAGCTAGGTCCCCACACCCTGCGCCACACATTCGGCACGCAATACATGCTTAACGGAGGCGACGTATTCTCACTCCGGCGTGTCATGGGGCACAGCAGCATCGAAACCACGATGTTGTATGCCGAGATGTCAGACAGATTAGTTGCGCAACAACACAGGAAAGTCTCACCAATGGCGCGCTTTCTCACTGATTAATGAATGAGTCCGTTTTGGAAAAAGGACCGTTAAGGAGGATTCAGATGACGAAAAGGATCGGACGAACATTGATAATCCAAGACGAAAACCCGCAACAGTTTGACGACCGTGGCAAGATCGCTGAGCTCCGGCCATACGGCCCAGGCGGGTCAATGAATTGCCACGACTGTGCCTTGAAGGATCAAGAAGGTACGAAGCGCCGCTTCCAGCGGATGATGCTCGACTAAAGAACCGATTTTAGGCGTTCAAATTTGCTTTCACCCCCATCCTAACCTTCCCCCATCAAGGGGAAAGGGATTTATGAAATCGTCTTTGGACAGTCCTGTCTGAAACTTGATTCTGGACAATATTGACCTTTTGGCGCACAATGCGTGCTATCGCGCAGGGGCCAGTATGGAACTCGAGAGAGGTGACGCAATGCGACTTGAGGGCAAGGTAGCAATCATTACCGGAGCGGCGGGCAGCATGGGCGCGGAGGAGGCGCGGCTGTTCGCGCGCGAGGGCGCGAAGGTGGTCATCGCAGATGTGTTCGACGACGACGGCATGCAGGTCGAAGCGGAGATTGCTGAGGCAGGCGGAGAAGCCACCTACATGCACGCAGACGTTACCAGCGAGGACAACTGGGAGCGCCTGATCTCAGAGACGGTGTCACAATACGGCAGGCTGGATATTCTGGTCAACAACGCAGGCGTCAGCGGTGGTTCGCCTGAGATTGATAAACTGGACTTCGATGAATGGAAGCGGATTATGGATGTGAACGCGACCGGCGTGTTCCTTGGAACGAAGTACGCCGTGGAGCAGATGGTGCAGACCGGCGGCGGCTCCATCGTCAACATCTCATCCATAATGGGCTTTGTCGGCGGTGATCGCAGTCATCCAGCGTATCACGCATCCAAGGGGGCCGTGCGAATTCTCACCAAGGCGATGGCTGTGCAGTACGGACCCGAGGGTATCCGCGTGAACTCTGTCCATCCAGGCTTCATGCCGCCAATGCGCACATTCACACCGAATCCGGCTACAGAAGAGGAGCTGGCACGTCAGACACCACTGCGGCGGACCGGCGAAACCATAGAAGTTGCTTACGGCGTGCTGTTCCTTGCGTCGGACGAGGCGTCTTTCGTCACCGGAACGGAGCTCGTGATAGACGGCGGCTTTATCGCACGCTAAGTGCGAGGCTGACAGGACTGGATACGCGCGTGTCTTGTGATACGGCCCTGTGGCGGGACGCGATGAACAGCGGCTCTATGAGCAGAGCGTGCCTACTAGAAGGAAAGCCTCCCTACCGTTTTTGTGTACAGGATAAGGAACCTTTTCGCCAGGTTTGTTATTCAGCTGAGAGCCACTACGGAATGGGTGTGACGGCCATTACCCATTTCAGATAGTGCAACGAAATACCCACTTTCCTTGCACGTGCCTGGCGAAGCGCCGGCCGGAGCGATGCTCAATGCTTAAGAGGCGGAGCTAATGGCCTGTTGAAAAGCAAGAATCTGGCAGGCTGAGTTACGAATTGCACACTTCTGAGTGCACGGCGATTCAGATTATAGTCGGTGATTTTCAACTGTCGACAGAGGCAATTGCCCAGCCCAGCCTTGAGTCGGCGCACATCTGCCGAGACAGAATTCCCAACCTCAGCTCCTCGTTGAACCGCCTCACCATTCGGGGATCTGTGCAGGTAATCTCCGTCCGGCGGCAACCCAATGTCCTCCGGATGCCGCCGGACAAGAATGGCTGTCAGCGGCACGATCACGCCTAGGCCTATTGCCGAAAGGACTATCCACGTAGTCTCCCATCCCCACCAGTCAATGAACATCTGCGTCAGCGGCACGAAAATCATAGCGGCGACGGGCATGCCGAGCTCCACGTAGGCGATTGCTCTGCCGCGCTCACGCACGAACCCCTTGAGCACAAGCACGGATGTCACGGACGCGGCGACCGGCAGCATCACACGCGAGCCGTTGAGGTCTATGAGCCATCCTACGGCGGGGCTGGTCAGGGCGCTGGAACCTTGCCGTACCGTCTGCCCCAGCCGAAACACGACCGACCGATGCCCAGTGAGTCGCTCATAGGCTTGATGAACGGCCCGAAATTGAGCGATCCCATTGCCATACTTGCCGCCCCATCCGTCGCCATCGCGGACACGATCGCCCAGCAGTACTATGGCAATCTTTGGGTGCTGCTTTCCGTACTCTCCTTGATGCTTGAAACTTCTATCTTCGGCGCGTGATATCGCGCGCATTATGGTATAATTCCGACAATTCCGGCATGCGCGGTTCGGCTTGAAGGCTGACAAATCGTTGTTCTTAATGCCCCGAGCCTCAACGGATGCCATAGGCACTTTGACATAGCTAGACCAACAATGGCTAAAGGAGGCGTTCACCATGGTTGTCGAGACGAAGAGAGACCTCCGACTGCTGGCACACCTGATGCGCCGCGCTGGCTTCGGTGCAACTCGCACACAGCTTCATGCGCTTGAAGCCAAGGGCTACGACGCCGTAGTCGTTGAACTGCTTAATCCACCTGAGAACGCGCAGTGGATGGGCGATTATATGGTGCGCCGCTTCCATTATGAGCAGTCCGGCATGCTGGGTTTCCGCGGTTCCGGCGAAAACTGGCTGTATCGCATGGTAACCTCTGAGGCACAGCTTCAGGAGAAGATCTGCCTGTTTTGGCACGGCATCTTCGCCACCGGCTACCCGAAGGTCGTCCACGGCAAGGTCCTCTGGAACCAGATTCGCATGTTCCGCAAGCACGGCTTGGGCAACTTCAAGAATATGCTCGTGGAACTGTCAAAGGACCCCGCGATGATTGTCTGGCTGGACAACCACGACAACCACAAGGGCGCGATCAACGAGAACTACGGACGCGAACTGCTCGAGTTGTTCAGCATTGGCGTCGGTCATTACTCAGAGGAAGACATCAAGGAAGCCTCCCGCGCCTTCACCGGCTGGACCATCGGCAACACCGAGTACATGGTGCTTCGCTCCGAGCGCGACTCCGACTGGCCCTATGGAAAAATCTCCTGGCACTTCGACTACCGCCCCGAGGACCACGACGAGGGGGAAAAGACCTTCCTAGGGCAGACTGGCAACTTCAACGGCGATGACATCGTTGAAATCATCTGCGGGCAGGAGGCGACGGCGCGGTTCATCGCGCGCCACATGTACCATTTCTTCGTCGCTGACGAGCCGCCGGTGCCCGCTTGGCCGTACACGCCGCCGCGTGACGAGGGCGCCATACAGACGCTCGTGGACGCGTACTTCGATAACGATTACGACATCAAGGCGATGCTGCGGACGCTCTTCACCTCCGACTTCTTCAAGGACGAGGGCGTACGCTACGAGAAGGTGAAGAGTCCGGCAGAGCTTGTTGCGGGCGTGTTGCGGCTGACCGGCGAGTTCGACAGGCCGCGCCGCGAGATAATGGACAGGTCCTTTCAGATGAACTTCATGGGGCAGACACTCAACAACCCACCCAGCGTCGAGGGCTGGCATCAGGGCACGGAGTGGGTGGACACTGGTACTCTCGTCGAGCGCATCAACTTCGCATCCGAGCAGTTCGGAGATGTGAGCAAGGCAGGCATCAGGGCGATGATTGACGGCGTTATGGCGGACGAATACGCCACCTCGCCTGCGCGCCTTGTTGATGCGTGCCTCGACCAGCTTGGCGTCATCGAAGTCTCCGACGAAACGTACGGGGTGCTTGAACGTGTTGCCGGGCAGATGGGCGAAGAGCGCACCCGCGAAAAGGTTGGTAATCTCCTGCGTCTCGCCACCGCCACCTACGAGTTCCAGCGAAGCTAATAGCTACGTCGATAGATCCCTTTCCACGATCCGTTAGCCTTGAGTTTGTGGAAGGGCAGGCTCGTAGGCGCGGATTGCCTTCCATCTATCACTGATAGCGGGTTGCTGACGACTGAGGTTAGACCATGACGATCATAACCACAACCCAACTACTGCGCTACGAATGCACACTCGGCCTTTCCGTGATGGAGGGGCGCGGTTTCTACTACCCGACGGACACCGTGATTGGCGACAACAGCCGCCTGTACGTCGTCAACCGCTCGGTGGACGGCGTGGACAGAGGAGTGCGCGTCACGATGTGCGACATAGACAGCGAATACTACGGCACATTCGGCTCCTACGGCGAGGGCGACGGGCAGTTCATCTGGCTGGCCGCAGGCGACAAGAACAGCGAAGGACACATCTACCTGAGCGACGATTACCTGCACCGGATAACTGCCTTCGACGCGGACGGAAACTTGCTGCGCGTCTGGGGAACGCACGGTAGTGGCGAGGGCGAACTTGACGGGCCCTGCGGCGTCGCCTTCGATGCGGACGACAACATCTATGTCAGCGACACCTACAACAACCGTGTGCAGAAGTTCACGGCCGGCGGCGTATTTCTCGCATTACTTGGCGAGGGCATACTCTCGATGCCTTGGCGTGTAACGATCGCGCCGAGCCGCGACATCTATGTAGCCGACTGGGGCAACGACAGAATCGCGCGCTTCAATGCGGACGGCGAGTTCGTGTCATTCTACGGCGGGCCGGGGCGGGGCGAGGGACAGTTGATCAAGCCAGCGAGCGTCGCCGTAGATGACGAAGGGAATGTGTATGTAGCCGACTGGGGCAACGAGCGCGTGCAGGTATTTGACTCCGACGGCAACTTCCTCCAGCTTCTGCGCGGTGAGGCGACACTCTCTGCGTGGGCGATCAACTTCCTGAACATCAACCGCGAAGAGGGCGAGGCACGCTCACGCGCCAACCTCGAGCTTGACATAGACTTCTTCGACCCCGACGACCCTCACGATGTATCCTCGCACATTGAGAAATACTTCTGGGCCCCAGTGTCCGTAAAGCTGGACGGCAAGGGCAGGCTCTTCGTAACCGAGGGTAACCGCCACCGCGTACAGGTGTATAGACTCGTGTAGCGACCCAGCGCAATCCGCACGCGCCGTCGCCATCATCGAACACGATCACCCAGCCGTAATACAGTCCTTTCCCGACAGGTCTTTCAACTTTCTTCTTTGATCATCTACAACTCGTCTCCGTAGCGCTTGAAAACGCGGGCCGTTATGTTGTGATTCGGCCAACCTTGACGAGCCAATTTTCGGACTGTATCTTGCGGCAAGTATGGTGTGAACGCAGGGGATCCTATTCGTTACATCTTCGTTGCATCGCTATAGCGCCGAAGATGCCATAAGCACGTTAACATAACCAATGGTGCTAGTTGAAGGGTTCAAAAGAGTGAATTGAGCGGTGGAAAGGCGTACTATCCCCTTTTCATCCGGGCAGAATCCATTCCATTGGGTGAGAATGTTAAACGCGGCCATTAGGCAGATAAGCCGAGCCTTGAAGTAATCCCAGACTCTATGGCGCATCTTCTTTACATGACGTACTACCGTCAGCATAGACAACACAGTTTCTACTTTTATACGCTCGTTCCACCCACCGCTGCGACAGAGTTTGAGGTTGGCGGGGTCGCGCTTGGGACTGTGAAAGCCCATATCGCCCAGTATGACCATGTGGTCGGTGAATCGGTCAATGAGCTGGTGGAATCGGCTGTCGTGCACATTAGCGGTGTCGCAGTCCCAAGCTGCGACCAGTCCGAGTCGGTTGAGCACGAGGCAGAATTTGCCTCCAACTAACCATCGATAGTTAGACTTTCCCTTTCTTGCCTATCTGTGTTGGGCTTCTGCCTTCGCGCACAGGATGTATCAGTTCAATTCCGTATGTATCCGCAACGCCCAGCAGTGTAGGGATGCCAGGAAACGGTCTGTCCAGTCCCTGTGCGTGCGAATATGGCGGAACAGGCGTGTGCACTCAGGCAGATGCGGGAACATGTCTATGTAGCTGGCATGTAGCCAACGGTAGAAGGCTCCGTCGCTCACGACCTTGACGGCGTAGAGTAGACCGGTTGTAACCAATTCGCTTAGGTGAAGCGCCTCCTGGTTGCGATTTGGTCTTTTATTGCGTCATCTACTCTGCAAAGCGGTTCGGTCCTCCTCTGCGAGCGTTGTTCAATTCACAGAATGGAGCGTCCCCGTGGTATTTTCAACACTGTCTAAGACTAACACCATTGGCCATTTAACGTCTCTAGAGGTGTGCTTTTTCAGTTGACGTCAAGTCTTTCAACGTCCGCTCTAAGTGTAAGCGAACACTGCCTAATCGCCTTCATTGACTCTGCAAACTTCTTACTCTTCGACAAGTTGCGATGACCTGTTTTCTTGCGCGCTGCGTTGCGTCAAATTCTGTAACTAGAACATTCGGAGAGCTGGTGCAAAGAGATACGCTCTCTTCTTGTTGTTACACTGACTTACTATTTCTCTGTCCTCTGCAGCCTTGGCCTCATCAGGGATTAGTGGAGACTGCGCGCTGACAATGGTACCTAAACGTCGATAACAACTCACTTCCGCTCACGACCAAATGGTTGGCAAGCCCCATTCCACGTCGTTGTTTCCAACTGGGGCATTACTTCATTCCGTCGTCTTCTATCAATGATAACTGCGTGACGGCATAGTCGCTGAGGCGATTCGTCGTGAATCGGGTAAACCGAAGCGTTCGACTGAAAGCGTCTGGCTTGGAAAGATGTCCGATTATCTGAAGTTTCACCTGCTCACCGCCCGAAATGAAAGTAGAGAGCTATCGTCTCAAGCAGCGCTAACTCGCAGCCTCTCTGCGATCTCCAGACTCAATTCTTTTACCATTCCCCTTTTCCGCAAGGCTTGACAGTTATGTTAAGAACGGATAACTTATTTCCATCAATATTACAAATGGGCATTATCAGCATAACCGATATACATCACGCTCAATTTTGCCTACTTACCCCTAGCACATCGACTTGAAATCGGATAATAAGTGCGAAAGGAAGTGCCATGATCGGATTGAGCGAAAATTTGAACATCAGACATATCGTGGCGTTGACTACGGCCGCGATATTTATGCTGGCGCTTGCCTGTTCCAGTCAGCCGGCGCCAGCACCAGCGCCGGAGCCGGGACTAGACCCGAATCAGTTGAGCCAGCTCGTGCAGGATGCAGTCGCAAAGGCTGTTCCTGAGCAGCCTGATGTTCCCGCACCCGTCAGCGCCGCTGAGATTCAGCGAATGGTGGAAGTGGGGATTGCGGCGGCAGTTCCCGAGGGAGCCAGCCCCGAAGACATCAAATCCATGGTGGAGCAGGCCGTGACTGCCTCGATGCAGCCCGGTGCCAGCAAAGAGGAGATTGAAGGGCTGATCGCGAAGGCTGTGGTTGACGCTTCGATGTCAGAGCAGCCAACCCTCTCCTCCGACGAAGTGCAGAAGATAGTATCAGATGCAATAAGGACCATTCCGACCGCGGCGCCTTTGCCCGCAAAGGAGATCATTATAGAAGTCAGGCCCGAGCCAAAGGGTGTGATCTATGTAGCGGAGACCCGGATCGTTCCGCTGGTGCAGCTTTATTCGCTGGACAACGATAGCGGCGTGGGTGGCCTGGGGGTGGACTTACAGATTTACGAGGGGCTCTTCAGAAGCCAGCACACTGAGGCTGGAGCAATCCCATCGCCGGAAATTTACGTACCTGAGATCGCCGAGTCGTGGCGGGTTGCACAGGACCTCAGCAAGATAACCTTCGCCATACGCAAGGGGATTGAGTGGCACGACGGCTGGGGAGAGCTTACGGCAGAGGATGTAGTATGGACCTTCAACAGCTCCTATGAAGAGGGGTCTGTCAGTAACGCAGCGGAGGCTGTGCCCCAGGGACACAGGGTTGGCTGGGAACTTAAGGATAAGTGGACGGCAGTTCAGAACGTCGAAGAAGGGCAATTCTCGCCGACATGGGGTGTCTGGCAGGGCGGCTTGGGCCATCTGGAAGGCACCTACGGAATGGTATGCAAACGCTGCTACGACGAGCTTGGACAGGAAGACTTTCTGGTCACTCCAGTCGGAAGCGGCGCATACAAGGCTCTCAAATGGGGCGGGCATGACGAAATAGTTGTCGAAGCGCTCCCCGAACACTGGCAACAAGTCGGAAACGTCAAGACGGTCCATGTAGTCGAAATGCCCGAAGCAGCAACTAAGGAAGCGGCGCTTATCACGGGTGAGGTTGACTTCGCCCAAACTGCCGCGAAGCGACTCGCCGACATCATCCCGCCAACGGATGGCACTCCTCTGCCAATGGGTATGCCCTGGCCTCAGACCATTTATATGTCTGGCAATTACTGGTCCAAGTGGTGCCCCGACTGCTCGGAGGGCGAGCAGGACTTGCTGACCATGCCCAGGATGGGCTTTAAGCCCGATTCGGAACACCCGTGGATTGGAAATCCGCACGCAGAAGGCTGCGACTATGAGAACATCTCGTCTTTGCAGGTACCGCCGCCTAATCCGGTGTGCCCTTCGATGGAGAATGCCCGTCTGGTGCGCTGGGCTATGTCATTGGCCGTTGACCGTCAGGCCATTCTGGACAATGTGCTGGGCGGCTACGGAGTACTTTCATACACCCACCTACAGGGTCAGTTCCCTCCGGGACACCGCCTTCACAG
Source organism: Dehalococcoidia bacterium (assembly GCA_965225795.1). Classification (GTDB taxonomy): domain Bacteria; phylum Chloroflexota; class Dehalococcoidia; order Lucifugimonadales; family JADFKI01; genus Bin90. Next base: position 1,012,781 of record OZ245324.1, read on the forward strand.
CGATGATTGGGTAGTGTCCTACGATCCTGAGTTAGCGAGGGAATACCTGGCAAAGGCTGGCTATCCTGACGGCTTTGCCCTTACGTTCTGGTCGAACGACGATCTACCCAGTTTTCATGACCCTGAGGTTTCTGCCGCAATCGCGGAGATGTGGAGGAAGAACTTGAACCTTGATGTCACGCTTGACAGGTCCGCTTATTCGTCAAGGCGGCCGCAAGCGGTGACCAAGGAGATGGACGTTCCCTGGATGCAGGGATGGGGACTGCCTCCTGGCACGGCGAAGGCGATTTCGATGTGTGCCAATGCCGGCATTGTCTCCGGCATTGAGTTGCCCGAGAACGTGTGCGATGTGGGCTTTGTACCGGACACAGAGCCTGAACTCGAAAAGCGCCTTGAGGCCAACGCCGAGTTCAACAACTACCTCTCGTACTGGCAGTTGATGCCATCCTTCGTGACCATTCCAGGATACTGGGTTCACAGCAATAGAATCGCGGATTGGCAGCCTTACTGGGGTTACCACTTCAACAATCCTGTGAGCGTGGTTCTCGCTGAATAGGCTGGTCAGGAGAAAGATAGCTCGGACTCATTTCGCGTCGGTTAGCCGCCATCGCGAAGGTGATTCCAGCACTGGATTTACTCTTCTTGTAAAGGAGATTGCAAGGGTGCAGCTTCAGAGACGATGAGTAGGCATATTGACCGCCATCCCTTCGGCAAACTGAGGACAGGCTTTAAACTCTGACTCCGCAGGGGCAGGCTCTTCCCCCATCAAGGGGGAAGGAACTCTTGCAATGTTCTCCTCTTACAGGGCAGGGGCGTGACAGCTAAATAGTTAAGCTGGCTTCCATTTGAAGGACAAATAATTAGCATTGAGGTTTTCTACATCCATATCGGCCAATTGTACCCATTAATGCAACGCAGCGAATTGAATGATGAAAGCGAAAAGGCAGCAGGAGACGTACGATGACGGGACTGATTGGAAAATTGAACCTTAAACATTTTCTGGCATTGACTACGGCCGCGATATTTATGCTGGCGCTTGCCTGTTCCAGTCAGCCGGCGCCAGCACCAGCGCCGGAGCCGGGACTAGACCCGAATCAGTTGAGCCAGCTCGTGCAGGATGCAGTCGCAAAGGCTGTTCCTGAGCAGCCTGATGTTCCCGCACCCGTCAGCGCCGCTGAGATTCAGCGAATGGTGGAAGTGGGGATTGCGGCGGCAGTTCCCGAGGGAGCCAGCCCCGAAGACATCAAATCCATGGTGGAGCAGGCCGTGACTGCCTCGATGCAGCCCGGTGCCAGCAAAGAGGAGATTGAAGGGCTGATCGCGAAGGCTGTGGTTGACGCTTCGATGTCAGAGCAGCCAACCCTCTCCTCCGACGAAGTGCAGAAGATAGTATCAGATGCAATAAGGACCATTCCGACCGCGGCGCCTTTGCCCGCAAAGGAGATCATTATAGAAGTCAGGCCCGAGCCAAAGGGTGAGTTTACTGTAGCATGGACGCGGCTAGACCCGTTAGTCCAACTTTACTCGTTGGACAACAACAGCAGTGTTGGCGGAATTGGCGTAGATTTCCAGGTGTATGAGGGGCTCTACAGGACCCAGCTAACAGAACCTGGCGTAATTCCATCTCAGGAGATATATGTTCCTGAGGTCGCCGAGTCGTGGCGGGTTGCACAGGACCTCAGCAAGATAACCTTCGCCATACGCAAGGGGATTGAGTGGCACGACGGCTGGGGAGAGCTTACGGCAGAGGATGTAGTCTGGACATACAACAACTCATTCGAAGAGGGCTCAATCAACAATGCCGCCGAGTCGGTTCCTCCGGGACATAAGGCGGGCTGGGACCTCAAGGACAGGTACACTGCCGTCCAAAATGTCCGTGAAGGTGAATTTTCTCCCGTCTGGGGCGTCTGGCAGATTGGCTTGGGACATCTGGACGGCACGTATGGGATGGTGTGCAAGCATTGCTATGACGAGCTGGGTGAGGAGGACTTTCTAGTCACGCCCATCGGAAGCGGCGCCTACAGGGCTAACAGGTGGGTTGGGCACGACGAGCTAGAGCTTGAGGCAATACCGGACCACTGGCAGGAGACCGCGAATGTCAAGACAGTGCGCGCCTTTGAGATGCCCGAAGCGGCGACCAAAGAGGCGGCACTGCTCACGGGTGAAGTAGATTTCGCCCAGATAGCTGCCAAGCGGCTTCCTGACATCATTCCGGCGAGCGGTGGCACGGCTCTGCCTATGGGAATGCCTTGGCCCCAGACCATCTACATGTCGGGCAACTACTGGTCCAAGTGGTGTCCTGACTGCCCGGAGGGAGAGCAGGACTTGATGGCCATGCCTAGGGTGGGCTTTAAGCCCGATGCGGAACATCCCTGGATAGGGGATCCATTCGCTCCGGGCTGCGACTACGACAACATCTCGTCACTGCAGGTGCCGCCGTCCAAGCCGGTATGCTCTGAAATGGAAAATGCGCGTCTGGTGCGCTGGGCTATGTCAATGGCGGTCGATCGTCAGGCAATTCTGGACAATTTGCTGGGCGGGTACGGAGTGGTTTCTTACACACACTTGCAGTCGCAGTTCCCTCCGGGGGATCCGTTTCATAAGAATGATTGGATAGTGCCCTTCGACCCTGAACTGGCGCGGGAATACCTGGCAAAGGCGGGCTACCCCAATGGCTTCGCCCTGACTTTCTGGTCCAACGACGACTTGGCAAATGCCTGGGACCCAGAGGTCTCTGCGGCAATCGCGGAGATGTGGCGAAACAATCTTGGTCTCGATGTGACTCTGGACAGGTCTGCTTACGCTTCCAGACGTCCCGAGGCCGTCCGGAAGGAGATGGATGTCCCCTGGATGCAGGGTTGGGGTCTGCCTCCGGGGTCGTCCAAGGCGATTTCGATGTGCGCGAACCCTGGGATAGTCTCCGGGATTGAGTTGCCGGAACCTGTCTGCGATGTCGGTTTCCTACCTGACATTGAGCCTGACCTGGATAAGCGCCTTGAAGCCAATGTGCAGTTCAACAATTATCTTTCGTACTGGCAGTTGATGCCTTCCTTTGTAACGATTCCTGGTTACTGGGTTTACAACCCAACCATCGCTGAATGGAAGCCGTACTGGGGGCCTCTTTTCAGCCATCCTGTTAGCGTGGTTCTGGCCGAATAGGATAGACAGGAAGAATATTGCTCAGGCTCATTTCGCGTAGGTTAGCTGCCATCGTAGTGGTGCTGTTAGCACTCACCATGATCGTGTTCGCCCTGTCGCATGCGACAGGAGACCCGCGCTACGCCTACATGACGCAATATACGAGGGTTACTTCGGAGCAGTGGGAGGCACAAGGCAGGAAAATGGGACTGGACAAGCCATTGGTGGTCCAGTACCTGATATGGGTAAGCAACGCGGCAAGAGGAGACTTCGGCGACTCCCTACACTATCACAGGAATTCTCTGGACCTCATCATCGAGGCCCTGCCTGCGACAATACAGCTGTCCGGAGTCGCTTTTCTCTTCGCCATCGTGCTGGGTGTGCCTCTGGGGGTGTTGTCGGCGGTGAAGAGAGGCTCGATATGGGATTACTTCGGGCGGAGTTTTGCGCTGCTGGGACAATCTGTGCCTCCCTTCTGGATAGCTATAGTGTTCATATATGTGTTTGCCGTGTACCTGGGTTGGCTGCCCACTTCTCGCAGGGGGGACTGGACTCACTATGTCCTGCCAGTGGTCACGCTTGGCTGGCTGCCCGCCGCCGGGCTACTGCGCCTCACTCGATCGTCCATGCTTGAAGTGCTGGACAGCGAGTATGTGAAGCTTGCCAGGGCAAAGGGCGTGCAATCCAGGAAGATAATCTGGAAACACGCCTTCAGGAACGCGCTGATAACGCCTCTGACTTACACGATGATAATTCTGGCGGGCTTCATGACCGGCACCGTTGTAACCGAGACGGTGTTCGCTTGGCCAGGCATCGGAAGGCTCGCTGTCAGGGCGGCTGTCAATGTCGATTTCCCCCTGGTAACAGGGTTGGCGCTGGTGTTTGGATTGACGTTCCTTCTTGTCAGCTTCGTAGCGGATGTTCTTTACGGCCTTTTGGATCCGCGAATACGATATGAGTAACCTCGATACCGCTTCGAGTGACGCAGATTTGGTCGTTCAGTCGAACCACTTAGCACGGGCTTGGCGTTCTTTCAGACAGTGGCCTGTCATTCCGGTCGGTATAGTGTTGGTGCTGGTTCTGGTGGCGATTTTCGCACCTCTCGTAGCTCCCAATCACCCGTTGGAGGGAGATGTCGCCGACAGGAACGTTCCGCCGGCGTGGTCAGAGGGGGGAAGGACGAAGTTTCTGCTTGGAACTGACTACATAGGGAGGGACATACTCAGCCGCACAATATACGGTGGTCGCATCTCACTCCAGGTTGCTGCCACTGTGCTGATAGCGGGCGCGGCGCTGGGTACTCTGGTCGGACTGGTAGCGGGCTATGCGGGTGGCATAGTTGACGAAGTGCTGATGCGCCTCGTTGATTTCGTCTTCGCAATGCCGTTCATCGTGGTTGCGCTGGTTGCCGCCGTGGTCTGGAGTCCGAGTCTGGGGCTTGTAATTATCCTGCTGGCGCTGTTCACATGGGCTCCCTTTGCGCGCCAAGTGCGTGCAGAGACGCTCCAGATAAAGACGACCGACTATGTGGCGTTAGCGAGAGTGGCAGGCGCCTCGAGTTTCCGAATTGCCTTCAGGCACATACTGCCGGGGCTATTCAATACTGTAATGGTGCTGTCTTCACTTCAGGTAGGTTCGCTGATTCTCACTGAGTCGGTGTTGAGCTACCTGGGAGTTGGCATTCCTCCGCCGGATCCGTCTTGGGGTACGATGGTTTCAGAGGGACGGCTGTACATCGCAACTGCGTGGTGGATGTCATTTTTCCCGGGGATGGCTATTCTATTGATAGTGTTCTCGATGAACTTCTTCGGTGACTGGCTTCGGGACGAGCTGGACCCGCGACTTAGGCAAGTTTAGCGCGCCTTTGACGGCTTGGCAGGCGTGCTTTATCTGCTGACACAGAGAGGGGGATGTAGTGGTTTGGCTTACGCTGAGGATGAAACCTGCTGCCTGCATCTGGCTCATCTTATTGGTGCTGCTGCTGGCTGCCTGTTCTGAAGAGACCGCACCCACTACTTCCCAGACATTGCCCGCCGCACTTCCCACCGCGACATCCATACCCATGCCGGCCGTCGTTGTCGTGCCTAATCCCACGGCCAGACTGCAAGAAGGGGCGAAGCGGGTAGAAGAAGTGGCACCTCCAATTACGCCATTCACGAATGTAGCACCCGAAGCTCTCAAGGACGGCTACGAGGTGAGCAACTATCGTCCTGCCGTCGTGGTATTCGATTATGACCGGGACGGGAACAGCGATCTATATATCACTTCGAACAAAGGGAATGGCAACCTCCTATATCGTAACGAAGGGGACGGCAGTTTCCAGAACATGGCAGAGGACGCGGGTGTGGCTCTGACGTCGAGCAACAGCAGTGGCGCGGTTGCCTGCGACCTGAACAACGACGGCTATCAGGAGCTGTATGTGGGGTCACGAGGTGTCATTGGCGACGGACTGGACTTCAGGTCGGCGTTGGGCAATGACGAGGACTCGGCGCAACTCAGGGAAGCGATACAAGACCACCTGCTGCTGAACAACGGAGACGGGAGCTTCAGCGACGTCACCGAGTCAGCTTTCGGCGAGGAGGCGAACCTGCGCTCGGCGTCGAGCATCGCGTGTGCGGATGTGGACGGCGACGGTTGGCTGGACATCTATGTGGGAAACGCCGTGGATGAGGACTGGTTCATGTTCGATCAGGCGTCGCATCCGGGACAGTATAACCGTCTGTACTACAACAACGGAGATATGACCTTCGGAGAGATTTCCGAGTCTGCGGGAGTGGACGGCGCTGAGATAACGCTGCGATATGAAGACGGCTCGCCGATTAACTTTGAGGACCCGGAGACGGGCGTCGAGTATGAGGGGTATGACCCGAGCATTCTGGACGCCAACGGCAATCGGGTGGCGGACCCGTCGGGTCGCACACATGCAGTTCTATTCTTCGACTATGACGACGACGGAGATCAGGACCTTTGGGCGGCGAACGACGGCCATCGTCCTTATGTGTTTCGGAACGACTCTGCGACTGGGGAAGTTCGTTTCACGCCTGTTGCCGAAGAGATGGGGATAGACGAGTCGGGGAACTGGATGGGCTTCGCAGTGGGAGACTACGACGGCGATGAAGACCTGGATGTCTTCATCCCTAATGTGGGGTACCATCTGCGACTGTTTGCGCCTCAGATGGAGCCGGGCGGTGACTGCAAATACACCGAGCGGTTCGAGTGGGGGACCTGTCTGCACTATCTGCTGCGAAATGACGGAACCAGAGAAGCGGCAGGTGTCGGCGAAGTGGGAGTGTTCCCGAACGTGGTGTCAGTTACCACGGTTAAGCCAAGTCCCCTTATGCCTCCGCGTTCGCTGGACAGGAAGCGGATTCACCCCGACTGGGAGGTGCCCACAGGGCTTGGCGCTTACGACTTTGGCTATGGGGCTACTTTCTTCGACTACAACAACGACGGCTATCAGGATTTGTACTGGCTTGGCTCAGAGGGTCCTCCTGGACACTCTTCGTTTCCGGCTGCAGGGCGCATGCTTGAAGGAGACGGGAAGGGTGGCTTTGAGGACATCACGGTGAGGGCGAACCTGCTGAACATACGCGATGTTGACTACTCCATACTGGATTCAGACGACCCGAAGTTTAACGCCGACAGGCAGAGAATCAGTAACAGGTTTCACCTGAATGGCAAAGGGCTGGCGCACGGCGATCTGAACGGAGATGGGTACCTTGACCTGATAGGAACGAACAGTAGCGGCCCAAGATGGGATGAGCGTAAGGAGGAGTTTGTACCCGAAGAGGGGCCGATCTTCGTGTGGATCAACGGCAGTGGCGATAATCATTGGATCACACTCATTCTGAAGGGGCGCATGGGCGTGGATGGCAAAGGCAGCAACTCGGACGCTGTAGGAGCGCGAGTGTATCTCGTCTCTGGAGGGCGCACGCAGGTACAGGAAGTGCGCGCGGGATCGAGCTACCTTTCGATGGACAGCATTGCACTGGAGTTCGGGTTGGGAAGCGCTGCAATGGCTGACGAAATCAGGGTGCGGTGGCCGAGCGGAAGAACGCAGGTGATTGAAGATGTGCCGGGAGATCAGGTTGTTCAGATTACGGAACCTGAGTCTTGAAATTTTGCTCCTGCGTTCAAGATGTGCGTGCTGGGCTCTCTTATGCAGACTTCTCCGAACGGACGCCAGCAGGGGCCTAAGAGTCCAAAGGAAGTGGGAAGAATTGCCTCGCAGTCTTAATTGCCCGTGCCTTGCCGCCCTTGACATGCATGCATCCGTTCCCCATGGCGACTCTCCGTCAGTCAGGGTCTTTCTTTTATGGCATGTGTCGCAATTCCAGAAGATTGCGATGGAATAATCGACTCAATGTCGACATCTAGGCCCTGTCTCGTTCGTAACGTTCCGTCCAAATGAATCGCTACAAAATAGGCGGAACGAATAACCATGGGAAGAATCAACGAGTGCAAGAAAATACCATGAAAGCTTGCATTTCCGACAGCAGCTCGTACCTGAGACCCCTCCTTAAAATGGACAACCTTTGCCCGATATGCAAGATTTATTCGGTACAATTCTTGCAGCGTGCGAAAGGACAAGGATTCCAACGGAAACATCCAAGCCGCCAGATAACTTCAAGGTCTCTGCTTTAGACGGGAGCAGCAGACAGGCTATATCTCTGATGCTCGCTGCCAAGTGCTCGTCAGGCCCTTGGCAGAGGCAAAGTTGGACGGAAACGAGACACGGAACCGCAGTCCAAGCAATGGGCTTTGACGCTCGACCAAGCGAGATAGCTTACGGACCGTCTCCGGCAAGCCGTCAAGGTTGTCTGCGCAAAGCAGTCATGGCATACAAGCGACTGTTTGGAGGCTGAAATGAGTTACAGCGTAATAATTCCGTCCCATAACGAAGGGGAATATCTGCATAGCACCGTCCGCAGCTTTTTCAAAGCGGCACAGTGCTGCGACGAGCACCACGAAGGTCTCGAAATCGTAGTGGTCAGTGACAGCTCCACCGACGGTAGCATTGCACGGCTAAAGGAAGACTTCACATCTGAGAAACTGATCACCCAGTAGTGTCCCGTAAGGTGGTGTAAGAGAGGACTGTATAGAGACAGACCATCGCGTCATCCTTATCATCGATGAGTGACAATTCCGAAGTAAGGAGAACGACGATGGTCAAGGAAAGCATGGATCTTTTGGAGCTATTGCGCAAGAGTGGAGTGGACGGAGACGTGGACTTCCTTCGTGAGGCACTGCGGGTGCTGATGGATGCGATAATGGACGCCGAGGTGTCGGCGAGGATCGGCGCTGAGCACGGCGAACGCAGTCCCGATCGGCTTACTCACCGCAACGGGTACCGCTCCCGCGCGTGGGATACCAGGGTCGGAACGATGGAGCTTCGCATACCGAAGCTCAGGGAGGGGAGCTACTTTCCGAGTCTGCTTGAGCCGCGGCGTCGAAGCGAGAAGGCGCTGCTGGCGGTGATACAGCAGGCGTACGTGGAGGGCGTGTCCACCAGGAGGGTTGACGATCTGGTGAAGGCGCTGGGATGCGAAGGCATCTCCAAGAGCCAGGTGTCGCGTATCTGCGGGGAGCTCGACCGTGTGGTGGACAGCTTCCTTGACCGACCGCTGGACGGAGGACCGTACTGCTACCTATGGCTGGACGCGCTGAGCCAGAAGGTCAGGGAAGAAGGAAGGATAGTCAACGTGAGCGTGGCTGTGGCGACCGCGGTGAACGCTGAGGGCAGAAGGGAGATCATTGGTATGGACGTGGGCACGAGCGAGGACGGCGCGTTCTGGCTTGCGTTCCTGCGTTCGCTGTCCGCGCGGGGCCTGAGCGGTGTGGATCTGGTGATCTCGGATGCACACCGTGGACTTAGGGACGCCATAGCGACTGTGTTCGCCGGTGCGAGCTGGCAGAGATGTCGCACGCACTTCATGACGAACCTGCTCACTCGGGTGCCCAGAAGCGCCCAGCCCTGGGTGGCTACCATGGTACGCACCATCTACCAGCAGCCGTCGCCACAGGAGGTACACTCCCAGTTCGAGAAGGTGGTCGAGCAGCTAGCCGAGCGCTTCCCCCAGGCCTCCTCGATGCTGGCGGAAGACGGAGCCGACGTACTGGCGTTCACGGGCTTCCCCGGCGCTCACTGGAAGCAGGTGTGGTCAAATAACCCCCAGGAGCGTCTGAACAAGGAGATCAGGCGGCGGACTGACGTCGTGGGCATCTTCCCGAACCGGCCGGCGGTGCGCCGGCTCATCGGTGCCGTACTCGCTGAACAGCACGACGAGTGGGCAGTAGGCCGGCGCTACCTGACACCCGGTGTGACCACGAAGCAAGAGGCGCTGCAGGAGGCCCCGCTGACACAATCAGCCGCAGCCTGAGCAGTACAATCAGGATGACGCACTCTTACACCACGTCCGGGGACTTGACCGATCACCCTTGAGCCCAAAGAACGACTCGGCACATCAAGAGCAAGAAAACTCGGTGTGGCTGCGTCACACGGTGACATGATAATCAGCACCGACGCCCACATGTCGGTCAAACAAGGATGGCTGCATGACCTTGAAGAATCCATTGAGGCGTGTGGCCCTGGTGCCCGCGATCGAATGATCTTCGGGCCCCGGATGCACAACATCAACGACGAAAAGGCATATGAGCAAGGCGAATACTGGCCCACACCTGATATGCAACTCGCATATATGCCGATTAAGCCCACTCTCGACCCATACCCCGTCATGACCCTTGCTGCATCCGGACACATTATGAGCCGAAAGTTCTACGACGGACTGGGCGGCGGCTATCTCAGACTCTTTGCCCACCCCCATGGAATCGACGAGGAACTAGGTTTGCGCTCGTGGGTGGCTGGCGGTGAGTGTCGGGTGCTACCCCGCGTGAGCATGTCGACCCCGTATCGCTCAGAGTTCCCGTATGAGGTTCCCATATTGTGGTTTACTTTCAATCACCTGATGTTGGCGCGAATGTATTTTGACGATGACCGCTTCGTGAAGGTGATGCGAGCGCAACTCGAAACTAACGAGCAGCCAACTCTGCAAGTATTGGCGATAATGACTGCTGGGAGGCCGCACGAATGGGCGGCATGGGTGAAGGAGTGGGCGCGACGTTCAATCGATGAAGTGTTCAGTATGTTCGGAGTGGACTGGTGATCCCGAGACCGAGACCAGCTCCGAGGCGCAAGAGATTGAGTGTCATTTCGCCGCGTTTCCTTGCCTCTGCTGGCTTGCGGTGGGCTATCTCCGGTGCAGTTTGGTTGATGGGTGCTGCCGGCGCAGTCTGGCTGACATTTGTAAGTGAGTGGTCAACGCTAGTTGCAACGTATGGGCTTGCAAGGCTCCTTGGGATATTGGGCGTCTTTGTGTTCGCGGTCTTTTGTAAACGGCGGAGCGATAATGTCCCACGAAGGCGGCTCGACAGCCTGAACGTGGCGGTCGAAAACCGTACCGCCTGCCACCTTCCGATAGAGTCTATCGAGACTCTGATGGAAGGTGACAAGGATGTACATCGTGGACATGTATTTGCGCGTGCGCAGGGCGTGCCTGGTGGAGGGGATGAGCATCAGGGAGGCGTCCCGGGTGTTCGGGCTGCACCGAGACACCGTGCGCAAGATGCTCTCGCACCCCGTGCCACCGGGATACCGCAGGAAGCGCCCTCCCCATCGCCCCAAGCTTGAGCCTTACACGGGCGTCATAGACCGCATACTCGAAGATGATCTGAGCGCGCCGAAGAAGCAGCGCCACACAGCCAAGCGCATCTTCGAGCGGCTGAAGAAGGAGCACGGGTTCGATGGCGGCTACACCATAGTCAAGGATTATGTTCGGGAGCGCCGTCGTGTGGTGCGTGAGATGTTCGTGCCGCTGGAGCACCCACCGGGGCACGCGCAGTGCGACTTCGGGCAGGCGTGGGCGTTCATAGGGGGCAAGAAGCGCAGGATCCACTACTTCTTGATGTCGCTGCCTCACAGCGACGGCATATTCATAAAGGCATATCCTGGGGAGACCACGGAGGCGTTCTGCGACGGGCATGTGTCGGCGTTCGCCTTCCTGGGCGGAGTGCCGCAGAGCATCCTGTACGACAACTTGAAGATTGCCGTCGCGAAGATACTGGGCGGAGGACGTCGCAAGCGCACGAGTACGTTCACGGAGCTTCAGTCGCACTACCTGTTCAGCGACAGGTTCGGCAGAGTTGGCAAGGGCAACGACAAGGGGAGTGTCGAGGGCATGGTGGGATACGGCAGGAGGAACTTCCTGGTGCCGATCCCGAGGGCGGACAGCTTCGATGAGCTCAACGCGCACCTGGAGAGTGAGTGCCTGGAGCGTATGGACGCGAGGCTCAGGGGGCACACCGAGACGATAGGCGAGCGTATGGAGCGTGACCTCGGGGCGCTGCTGCCCCTGCCCGCGGCCCCCTACGACGCGAGCGACAAGCACGCCACCCGTGTGAGCTCGCAGTCACTGGTGCGCTACCGCACCAACGACTACTCGGTGCCCGTTGCATTCGGACACAGGGACGTGCTGGTGAGAGGCTACGTCGACGAGGTGGTCATAAGCTGCGGCACCGACGTGATAGCCCGCCACCGCAGGTCGTATGAGCACGACGACTTCGTCTTCAACCCGCTGCACTACCTGGCGCTGCTGGAGCAGAAGACCGGCGCTCTGGACCAGGCGGCACCACTTGCCGGATGGGATCCTCCCGAGGAGTACGGCAGGCTGCGGCGTCTTCAGGAGTCGAGGATGGGCAGGCCAGGCAAGAGGGAGTTCGTGCGGGTGCTCAGGCTGCTTGAGACCTTCCCCGCTGACGAGGTGCATGCCGCCGTGCAAGATGCCATAAGCAGAGGAGCGACCGGCTACGACGCCGTCAAGCATCTGCTGCTGTGCAGGATCGAGGGACGGCCGCCAAGACTCGATCTTGACCTGTATCCGCACCTGCCGAGCGTGAGCGTCAGCACGACATCGGCGCAGGACTACATGAAGCTGCTGAGGGGGAAGGCATCGTGAGCGACAGATCGACACTGCTGCTGGAGCATCACCTGAAGGAGCTGAAGCTGCCGACCTTCCTGAGAGAGTACGGCAAGATAGCGGCACAGTGCGCCTCAGAGGGCGTGGACCATCCCGACTACCTGCTGAGGCTGGCGGAGCTTGAACTCATAGACCGCCATCACCGTATGGTGGCGCACAGGATAAAGGCCGCGCGCTTCCCCGCCGTCAAGAGCCTGGACACCTTCGACTTCCCGGCCATACCGTCGGTGAACAAGCAGCTTGTGACCCAGCTCGCGCGCTGCGAGTACATAGAGAGTCGCGAGAACGTCATCGCCATAGGCAACAGTGGCACAGGCAAGACGCACATCGCGCTGGGACTGGGGCTCGCCGCCTGCCAGAAGGGACTGACAGTGGGCTTTACCACGGCATCGGCCCTGGTACACGAGCTTATGGAGGCAAGGGATGAGATGAGGCTGCTGAACCTGCAGAAGAGGCTTGCCCGACTGAAGCTGCTGATAATAGACGAACTCGGCTTCGTGCCACTGTCACGTACCGGGGCGGAGCTGCTCTTCGAGGTCTTCAGCCAGAGATACGAGCGAGGCTCGGTCTTCGTGACCACCAACCTGCCGTTCGACGAGTGGACCGAGATGTTCGGCTCCGAGAGGCTGACCGGCGCTCTGCTGGACAGGCTCACTCACCACGTCCACATCATCGAAATGAACGGCGACAGCTACCGCCTCAGACAGAGCAGTAGAACCGCCGCGATGCCGTCATAAGGCAGTCCTGCGACATCCAGCCGGACACGGCCATAGAGGACATTATCGCTCAGCAATTAGCACTGACATTTATCCTGAACAGTGGCGCCTGGTGGTACACTTTTCCGCCGCCCCGGTGGCATGTTATGTCGCCGCCCTTGACACTTAGGTATTCTGTGGGGTTAACCGGATGATTTTTCTGTCCAAAGTTCCCTCGTACAGAATATATAAATCGTCTGGACATCCGACTACTTGCCCCTGAAGTGGCAACAGTAATTGGCTCAGCATTGCAAACATCGATCAGAGTCACATGACCTGAATAGTGCTGTATTGTTGAGCAATCGCCATCTTTGACGTTCAAAAAATGAATTCTAGGCATCGCCTCTACAAAACTCCTCCCAAACCGCGTTGGCTTATATTGTTTAGATCATTCTCCAGTTCCTGAGTTCATTCTGTCGAGCTCCATCAGAACACCAAAGAAACTCACAGCGTACCGGTCGGCTTGTTGGCGCACGAACGCTGGCAAGCTGAAGAATAGGTATATAGTCAAAACCAATACCAAGATTGCTAAAAAGCCCCAGCCTAGCCAGGTACCAAGTAGGCGGTATCCAATCCAAGATACGATGGCGCTGAGAACGCTTGCAGGTAACCAGATTAGACCTAGTCCAGCCAGATTTCTTGTAAATCCGTAGGCTTCGTTTTGGATTGCGAGCATTCCACCAATCTCCGTCTGCCTCAGTGTTCGAAATCGAGGGCGGAGAGCGACAACGGCATCGTTGATTACTCGTTCGAGATTCTGTTTATCACCTTCCATTGCAGCCTGGCCGATGTCCAATCCAGTCAATCGTTTTATTGCCTCATACCAAATACGCTTCTGCTCCAGAGATTTATGCGAGTCATCTGGATGCAGCCAGAGATTAGTAGGAGCATCATACGGCCACCGCGTCCAAAGTCTTCCTTCGTACTTGCGCCCAGCCATAGAGGATCCGTATGACAGCCCAACAGCCAGCACGACAGCGACTCCTCCACCTGCTGACAGGTTTAAGATCCAATTCGGTATGCCTAGGCTGAATAGGGCGGCGACACCTGGTACGGCTGCTAAACAAGAAATCAGTGCAGGTATAAGTCTAGCCTTAATTTCATATCGGTCCGTCAATCTCAGTAGGTTGAGAATGGAATCCACAGGAAACCTTCCTTTAATTGCAGGCATCCCCTTCGACAAGGAACGCAGTCACCACACGGTAGTTGGTCAACTATAATCTTCTTTCCTTCACACGAACGCTGATCTTCTAGTCCTTTACGATGCTTTTCCGGTCATGCCATTGTCACTGATAGTGTTCCGATTCCGGTCAAACTTGGGACAACTTCAATGTCAATCACTCCGTCGCTGCGCGTCGTAATGCAATAACGTTTCTCTCGCCCACCGCTCCGTTTGCGGACGTTTCACCCTCTGGAGTGCTCGCTGTATTTTTCTGTCACGCTGGTGCCGACAACCCGACCATCTGAGATAATCGTTAGCAAGGGACTGAAGTGGTCGAATAGCGGTCTGTGATAACCGGAAAGTCGTCCATGGTGTGAAGCCACAACCACGTGCGTATTGTTGATTGCGTGGATGAAGTTCGGATCACTCAATAACTCTTGCCAAGAGGTGGACTCATTGTCTCCGGGGAGAAGGAATTTTACGCCTGCATACGTCATGACCGTGACGACACTGTGATTATTGAAGTTTCTGTGTGGAGGATTGAGTAGGACGAAAGAATTGGAAGGAAACGTCTCCAATGTTGGATTCGAGAGTTGGATTCTCTGCTGAGTTAACCGATTGACTGTACCTCTGGCTCACATCGATGTACTTCCCGAAAATCTCCTTGATTTCTGGAGATGCGTTTTCGTTTCCCTCCCAAATCTCTTCCTCCGTAAGATGACTTGGTATGATCAACGCCCTAGGTGACAGAGAATCGAAGTGCAGAATGTCTTCAATGTGGTCTAAATGTGGATGCGTTATGATCACTAGGTCCAGTTCAGCAACGCCCTATTGACGCTGCAAATGCAGAAGAGGACTGAAGTTTATATCCGCAGACCTTCTAGCTCCCAAGTCAATCACTATATGAGAACCATTGGGAGTCCGGATATACGCGGCAGTCCCATGTTCGACATCTCAAGTGATGAATTTTAGTGTCATGGACAGGTAATCCTTTCAGTAGGTAGGAACTCCTGATACCGACGAAATACGACTGACTTGCGACAGAATGCCGAGTTCGCTCAGTCTCCAGAGTGCTCCCAAATGAAAAAGAGTGGCTCGAAAGCCACCTCCTGACAAAGCCAGTCCAACCCCGTCTCTAGTTCCCTTAAACACGCTGATACTGCCTTGAGAACTCATACCTTCCTTCACGATCAAATGGATACTCTTGAATTGCCCTGTACACATCGACTACGTCGTCAGCAAATCTGAACCGTTCAGTCAAAACATCTATTGCAATCTGAGAAATCAGGGATGCACAAGACACAACCGCCGAGGGTGGGGCGTTGTGAATAGGAGCGGAGCAGCCCAATTGCGGAACAGCTATTTCTTTGGCAATATCTTGATCTCTCGCCGCGGGTATCTTCGGATACCGAGTGGCACAGTCCAGCCTATCAAATAGCGAAGTATCCTTAGACGGCACTTGCCGTCTCACTCGCCCAACAGAACCTCCCCGGTAGAGCGCTCCAGAGACTAACGGTTTGCCCGCTTTTCCGGTCATCACAGCTAATGAGGTAATTAACGAGTCACTGCCTGTTGTGTCAATGACAACGTCAGCGTCAGCAATACGGGCGAGCATTTCAGTTGGCGTGCGTGGTGAAGATTGGAAGCATTCGACATCGGTCCAAGGCGCATGTTCCTCGATTATTTCTCGAACCGCATGTGTTTTCTGAGTTCCCACATATTTATGCCCAGCGACATGCCTCACTACATTTCCGGGTAAGAGAACATCGGGGTCAATGATGTCCAATGAACAAATTCCGCTTTCAGCAAGTAAAGTAGCGCAGTGCCCACCCAATGCTCCGGCGCCGAACATGACCGCCTTGCACTTTCGCAAGATGTCTGAGTCGGGGCCTGCTCGCAGAATAAGGCTTTCTTCGTCGTTTGGCCCGGGTTGCAGTGCTTTCCCCGTCACTTCTTTTCCTGTTCCCTCACATGCTATTACCAGCAAGTTGGGCTTCCCTTGCCGGTCCCAACAGAAAAGGATTAGGTCTGCTCCCAGACTGGCTCTGAAGAGACCGGCTATTTGTCGTCCATCCAAGGCTCGCTTCAAGCCCTTGCTCTGTGCTTTAGATAAGTAACTTGGGACTTCATCAAGATTTCTGGACGGTACAGTTAGTTCTCCTGCATGGAACCACAATGCGCGTAATTGGCCTTCCGATTTCTTGCGACCAGGCAAAATGTCTATGCTCAGTGAGTGCGTGTTAAACAGTGCGTGAAACTCGCCCCAACCACCTTTGGAGACATCAAGTTCATTCCAGTCGAACGTTGCCACGTTAGCAAGTTTTGGTTCAAAGTTGAGAATGGCATCTTCTCCAAGGTCGTTGTTCTCCCAACCCTGCTTGGCATATTCACACCATTCTTCTATTCTGGAATATAGTGCCTCAACCGCGACCCATTCATCGGGCACATAGTCTCCTTCCTGCCACAAGCATACAAACCCACCTGGGGTCAAATGGTTCGTATGAAGTCCATTGACAAAAACCATTGGAGGGTAAATGGGCCAGCCAGCGGTGATTGCAACGTCCATCGTAGTCGCATCGGTTAGCCCTTGAAATGCTGAATGAATAGGCCCCCTCATAACAGGTCGGCTGGTAGAACCTCCAACCTGCTTGAACCCGGCACAGTCCAACGTCGCTATGAATTTGCGGAATGAGTCTGGGTCGAAATGCTCTTCTGTCATCATCCTACCCCTCGTGCTTCATCGCGCCCACGCAGAGGAGGGATGGCTCCATATCGAGATGTGGTGCGGCGGGCATCGCTACCTGCCCTCTTGGATGGACTATCACTACCATCCCTCTCGTGGCTCCCCCTAGTATTCCTAGCAGATGACGCAGAAGATTCTGACGTAGAGGCCTTCCGCTTCACAAACCCTTTCCCTTCGCCGCTCGCGGAAAAGCATACAGGTGCAGGTTCATCCTCCGAAGGATATTCCATGGTGATTATTGCTTCCCCTCCGTGTCCTTCTGCAATCTCCTCGTAGTAATCCATAGCGTCTTGGTGAGGGGGCAATTTATCTTCACTGCTCTTCTTGTCAGACATTGAGCGGCTTGAAGCTACATATGTCGCCTTACTGCGTCCGTATTCCCGAAATAAACGGTCTACGTCAGGGTCCACTTCATCGCTGCCTTCTGGCATAAGGGAGTTTCGACTTCCGTGGTGAGAAACTACCATGACGTCGTGCTCCAGCCGGTCCTTGTTTCCATGCTTTTCTGTTGTGCGGACTATGTCTGCCGTAACTTCACAGTCGACGTCCGCCATGAATAGCAGCTTAGCTGTCTGTCCATCTCCGTCATCAATGGACACTTGAAAAACACTAGATGAAGCATTCCTGTCGTATCTGTTGCCATCGTCATCTTGGTATGAGAATGGCGAGTGAACAAACACCTCGACGCCATCCTCCTCCAAGGAGAAGTTCGAGAGGACAGTCCCAGCGGTTGCGATGCAATCTCTGCGGTCTTTAGGGTCTATATCCTCATTCTCCAGCCACTCGTTAAGTCCGTCTGGTTCTGAGATTACGACTATACCCTTGCCGTCCTTTAGGCGATCGCGTGCTTCTTTCTGCACTACGCGGGCGTCTGCTGACAAGTCGTTGCGGGATTCCGTAATCAAGCGAGCAGGAACGCACATCATTTCAATTTTGACGCGCCCGCTGCCCTGATATTTTTCCGTTTGCTCCATGCGGAACACATCCGAAGCACCCTGAAGATGGTCTTTGTCGGCATGGCTGAATGAAACAAAATCTACACTTCCACCTTCGCCGACTCGATCCAAGAGTTTCTGTCGTAAGTCAGTACGCTTGTCATCGGGGGAGTCGGTCTTCGTGTGGGCGTAATCCAAGATTATCAACTTGTTGGTATGCGGCGCAGTGACCCAGACCGACTCCGCACTGCCAACCAGAAAAATTTCAACGTGATTGTTCTCTTGAGTAGCCATAAAAAACCTCCTCGACATCTAGCTTATCCTGTGACCATGATATGCTGGGTCTAAGAGGTTGTCAATATGACCTAAAGCACATTGTTCTATTTTGGGAACAATGTGCTTCTGATGTTATGTGCGACTTACATCACTACATGAACAGCTGCCTTACCGTTCCATTACCTACGAACTGTGACAATTTTCGGTAGTCTCCAGTTTCATATCTGATTCTGCCGGCGATGACTGCAGGATTAACACCAATTTCCATCGCAAGGGCGGTCACATCCTGTGGCGTCGGCGAATCTAAGATGCCACTAACTTCCCACTCCATGTCGGGAATCAGAGATTGCCCAGCGAGGTCATCTGCAGCTTTCTCGACGCTATTTTCCTCATCGACATGCATGGTCATGTCGTCGATATAACCCTCCTGGGACAGGTCCGAATGGAGATAGATATGTGATAGTTCATGCATCAGCGTGTACCAAAAACTGTCGATCCTGTTGTATCGAAGCGTGATTCCAACAATCGGGCGTTCTTGCATAAAGAAGACGGCGCCATCAAGATAGGTTCGACTCAAGTGAGGAACGTACACCACAGGGATACCGCAATCCTCTGTCAAGAACTCAGCAGCATCACGCGGACCGGACTTGCGCGGACTCATCCGAGCTACCTTCTGCATCAATTCAGGAGTTACGGTGCCTCGCTTATATTTGGGCGGGTTCGTCGCCATAGCTTCCTTACGCACCTGCCATTGCCACGCTAGTAGTGCATACGGGTTCACCTTTGCATTTACGCGGTTCTGGTCATTCTTGCGAGGTAACAATACGGCATGCTCTACACCCGCCGCCTGGCGCAAAGGCCCAATCAGCTCCTTAGCGTGCTTTGAAGGGTCAGGTGCGTGTTCGATCCAGCCCCTTTTCATCATTTCACGGATTGGAAACCTACCCCACTTTATAGTCTCCCCCTCCGAGACCCTAGTGGGTTCCTGCAGCAGTATGTCCGCGGGAATATCTAAGTGCTTGTAAAGCGCACGGGCTATCGAAATGGTGATGTCACGTCTGCCGGTGAGGATCTCGGAGACTCTCGACCGACTCCCAATGATTGGTGCTAAGTCTCTTTGAGACATTCCCCTCTCTTCCATGCGCATCTTGATAATGTCGGCGATGCTGTTCTGCTGCCCTTGTGCTATACGAATATCTTTACAATGCGGCATGACATTCTCCCTTGTCATATGATGTGCCTTTTCGTCTTTGTGGGATTGTAGAAGATTTGCATATAAGTGTCAATTATAAAGATATAAAGTGGGAACATATAACAAACTTGCAGAGTGCGGTCTCACTTGGTCTTTACAGATTCTGTTTCTGGGAGTTATTAAATCGCTCACGGCACCATTGCCAGGGTCCCCGTCGGGTCCGGGACAAGTTCAAGGTAGATGAGCGTGCTCTGTGTCGACGAGTGCCCCAGCCTGCGCGATAGATTGTCGATCGAGCCCCTGTTAATTGGCAGGTGGCAGGTGTCGCTGTTGAACAGTGTTTAGATGCTCATCTTCCGACAAATCGGCGCACATTTCGCTATGCCTTACAGGAAATTGTACAGGGTTCACTTCCAGTTTCCGACACGAACACATGACTTGAAACAGGCTGTTTTCAGTCAATCTAAATGCGTTATAATTACCCTTATCACGCATTTAGACGGGGCACGCCAAGAGGCTCCAGACACGGCATACCGTGAACGCTCCGGCCACTCTGACCGACGAGCAGCGCCGGCGCGTCTCGGACGCCCTCGAGAACGCTCAGTCCGTAAACACTCGTCGGAACTATGCCGGCCAGCTGCGGAAGTTCCGTGCCTGGTGTGAACATGAAGGGCAGACCGCGCTGCCGGCGTCGCCCGAAGTCGTAGCGGCCTATGCCGCGTAGTTGGTCGACGGCGGCGAGAGCATGTCAACGGTCCGGCTCGCGGTCGCGGCTATAGTTGACGCTCACAGGCGCGTGGGCCTGGAGTCTCCTGTGAACGCCGCTGTCAGCGTGACCCTACGGGGCCTGGCGAGACGGGTCGGCGCAAGCCAGAAGCAGGCGAAGCCTCTCGATGCGGACGCGCTGGCGGCGGTCAGAGCGACTGCGTTCACACCGCGCAGGTCACGTGGTGGCTCGCTGGAGTCAGTGGACACTGCCCTGAAGCGTGGTCGTCTGGACATAGCCCTGGCGTCCGTGCTCTCTGATGCCGGCCTGCGGGTCTCGGAGGCGGTGCAGCTCAGGTGGCGCGACGTCCTGGATACGGAGACGGGAGCAGGGCTTGTGTACATCGAGCGCTCGAAGACCGACCAGGCGGGTGAGGGGGCCTATGTGGCGATCACTCCGGAGACACTGACGGCGCTCAAACAGCTGCGTCAGGACTCAGGCGTGATGACGGATGCCGATGCGCCGGTGTTCGGGCTGGCGATGTCGCAGATAAGCCGCCGTGTTGACAGCATGGCGAGAGCCGCAGGACTGGGAGGGGGATACTCGAGCCATTCGGGGCGTGTGGGCTTGGCGATCAGGATGACGCGGCGGGGCGCTCCGCTGCAGGCGGTGCAGACGCACGGGCGCTGGAAGTCGCCGTCAATGCCCGCGCGGTACACCCGGGGCGAGAAGGCGCTTGAAGCGCTGGAGTGGCTGTAACATGTGAATGGCGCTATGCACGACCGTCTGACTCACCACGTTCACATCATCGAAATGAACGGCGACAGCTACCGCCTCAGGCAGAGCAGTCGGGTCGACTCCATGCCATCATAAGGCAGCCCTGCGACATCCAGCCGGACACGGCCGCAGGTGGCATTTTCGCTCAGCAATTAGCACTGACATTGCCTCTCATAAGCTTCTGCCTCATCAATACTACCTGTCGATCGGTGATCAATCTCCTCACCTCCTGCGAGGGAGATAATCACCTGTAACGATAGGCAAATTCTAGTGTCGTGACCGGCAAAAGTTATTGTCGCGTATCAAGTGGTATAATCGGCACCGCCGCAGTTTACCGACATTCACGCGCCATCGGCGTGCATAAGAGCAAAGAGACATAGTATTCGGCAGGAGATGGAATTCACCCTTCACAGATGACTCCAAATGAATGAGACGGATAGAGCCAACCCAAATCGAAATCGGGTCGACTCAGCTTTGGAACAACTCCTGACGGAGACGCGTGAGGTAGTTGGCGAGTTGGCACGTGAGGTGAGCAATCAGGACGAGTTTGTAGACTTTATTCTTTATGATTGGAGAGGCAGACGTCGATTCGACAAAATTGACGATATCGCTTTGTCCGACGATCTGGAGGATATTCTCGCTGTTCTATCAAATCGCCTGAGTAGAACCTACTCGCCTGACATAAGTTCCACTGACGTAAACCATCAGTCAGTGTTCACCCTCAGCCAGCTGGCTTCCGGTCTTCGGCGGGGAGAAGTTGATCTGACAGATGATGCTTACGTGGAACTTGTCCTTGACACGATCCACAGACTTCGCCTAGGTTTACTGGCAATCGAAATACCTCAATACATTTATCCGACAGACGTCAGAAAAGGAGAAGCCACTAGTAGTCGAGGTGGCCGGGCGGGGTCGAGAAAATGGGTGCTGTGGGCATTGGTAGCAATTTCAATTGGCGGTCTAGTGTATTTCGATGTAGTTTCTGGCGATGGAATAAGGTTTAGTGGCACAGAATGGATATTTCCTTGGGCAAGGGAAACTCCGGTGCCGCTAGTGCCCGTGCCCACGGCAACGCCGACGCCGACTTACACCAGCACGCCAACCTCCACAGCAACGCATACTCCCGTGCCTACGGCAACGCCGATTCACACCAGCACGCCAACTTCCACAGCAACGCATACTTCCGTGCCCACGGCAACGCCGACTTACACCAGCACGCCAACCCCTACAACAACGCATACTCCCGTGCCTACCGTGACCCCGACGGCTACAAGTAGTCCGACCCCAACGAACAGCCTGACTCCCACAGCCACACCACCCGTCTGTAAACCTCACGAGATGCGCTTGCTGAGTGTGCAGGGAACTGAGAAGCCATATTGCTCGACACCAGTGCCTCAAGGGAAGGTTGTCGTCCCTCAACCAGTGGCAGCAAGGTCCCAAACTGCGACGGTCATTGTCATAGTGGAACGACGTGACCCAGTTCAGAGGGGGACAGACCTGGAAAGCACAAAGACGGCGATTGCCACATTTCTCAAGGCAGACCAAAAGAGTACGGAGGAAAGAGATGGAGCTATATTCGCTGGCGCCATCTGTTCCGATGGAATGGAAAACGATGATTGCTACTTCGGCAGCCGATTACACAGGCTACCCCCTTCAAGTCAGTATGCCTTTCGGTAGGTCATCAGAATATAATCTCTCGTGAAGCTGTCATCGGTAGGAACAGGCAGAAGAGAGATTCCCGTACTCCCATCGACCCGGACTTCTTAGGCTGCGACTAAGGAAAGACTGCTGACAATGTGCCACCCATCGCTTTGCCTGATATGCTGATACACCTCATTAAGATATGACCTGCCTCTTTCCCCCGACTTCTCGACAGTATCGGTATTACCCACGATTATCAGCAGGTTCTTCGCACGCGACAAAGCGACGTTCAGTCTTCTCGGATCCTTCAGGAAGCCTACATTTCCATTTCCATTTGAGCGTACCACCGAAAACAGGATTATGTCCTTATCTTTCCCTTGAAAGGCATCCACAGTGGCGATTTCCAAATTGATTGCCTTCCACCGATTCTTATCGCCAGGCCTGAGCGCCCTTGTGATATTGCTCACTTGGGCCCTGTATCCCGTAATGATTCCTACCTCAACTGCCGTATCCGTTGGATTTTGCCTGTACTGCTCTTCCAAATCTAGGACAAGATCCTCAATGATCTTCACCTCATAGGGATTGTAGAATCCTTGTCCGCCACTCGGTGAGAGCTCCCTTGAGCGGGGGCCAGTCGTAGCGTACCAGAATCCGGACGCTTTCAACGCATCAATACCATGATTTCTGTCCTGAGGACCATTTTCAAGGGCGCCTTCGTAGAAGACTTCGCTAACCATAGTTCCTATTGACTCATGCATCCTGTACTGTGTTGTAAGAAGACGCAATATATCCTCGTTTCGCGTGGCAGCCTGCTCAACGAGGGACTGAAAGAGACTTGTGCTCAATATGTCCTTGAGTTCATCCGGGTCTCTCTCCACAAGCGCGCCGATGAATTCTCGCGAGTGTTCTTGAATCTTGACTATATCGAAATCCTCATCATCCAGATAGGGAGGCAATTGCTTCTCGTCGCCCACGAGGATAACTCTCTGCGCGCGCTGTAGAGGAACAAGAACTTCCGGTTCTGTGGCTTTGGCGGCTTCGTCTATGATGACCAAGTCATATGCATTTCTTCCTCTCGCCTCTAGAAAACCTACCACCCTGCCGCTTGCAGCATGACTGCAAGTAGCTCCGATTACTCTACAGCTTTCGATGATCGCCTTTTCATACTCTTGGAGCTTGTCCGCCTTGTCTTCATTGTTTTCAAAGCGAGTTATCTCACGGTCTATTTCTTGGATGCGACTTCGCGTAATCTGAATAGATTTTTCACACGAAACTATTGCAGATCTGGTTTCCTTCACAGGCCCGTCCAATTTGGAGGTGAAGGTAAGGCTGGTGAAACGTTCTTTCTTCACCAAGTGGTTATACAAATCCTCAAGTGAAAGTTCCGCGGCTTTCCTGTACTCTATCCAACCTGGCCCCTCGTCCTTCAGCGATTCCTTACAGGTCAATACAAATGCTTTCCTGTCCTCACTTTTGACTAGTAAAGCCTCTTCGTGCAAGGCTCTTAGCTGGAGGAGGGTTTTCTGATGAGAGGCGACATTCTCTTCAGCCTTGCAGATACTGCTTTTGGTCTGGTCTATTTCGAATTGGATGTCCGTGACTTGATTCTGTCGTAGGGAGGTCAGCCGCCTTTCCATGCCACCTGCATACTCAGGAGTGAGGCTTTCCTGCAAACCACGTAGAAGTTCTTCTTCGCTGAGACCTCCCTCCCTGATCTGTAGCTCCCGCATCATCGCAAGGCAGTTGGCGCGCCACTTATCATGATCAGTATGAGCCGCCTTAGCAGCCTCTTCGCAATTGTGCATCGTCTGGAAAAGGTCCCGGTGCTTGCCGATGCCACTGCTTAGCTTGGTTTCAGTTTTCAAGGAACTCTCAGTTAGTTCCGCAATGCGATCTCGACTGAAGTGCCTTCGCCACCACCTTCCGCTTAGGTGATACAACTGTTGCTTCGTTGAGATTAATTTGTCCTCAATTGTGTTGATTCTATCACTCTGATCTTGAACTCTTTCCTTGGCGGTTTCGAAGTCGCATATCGAAAGATCTAACTTCTCCTTCGCAGCCAGCACATTGTGGATCGGCTCCCCCGGGTCAATCCTTCTGACCCGGTCTAGTTCGTTCTGAAGCAACGTCTGCTTCTTGCGCAGCGACAATGAACCATCCTTCTCCCTTCTCAGGTCTATTTCATGTTGTTCGACCTCTTTCCTTCGTCCTTTCTCCACCTCGCCACTTTTCTCCCAGCGACGATAAGCCTCTTCAAGTCGCTCCTGAACTGCCTCCCAAGGTCTGCTGGCCTTGAGTTCCTGAAGTGACCTTAAGCGCTCTTGATGTGCCTGAAACTGTGCCTCTAGAGTGCGAAGGTGGTTCTCGCATTCCTTTCGTTCTTCCGTCAGTAGCGCGATGTTAGAATTCTTGTGAGCTTCATAGGAGGCTGCGATCCTGCCTTCCAGAGTCCAACCGAAATTCTGCACCCTGTCTGCCTGCCCGTAACGCAGAAAGGAGTTGCCAAGCGGGCTGTCGACGAGCTTTTCCAGCACGTTGTCCACAGCGATATTGCTCTGAGATGACAGCAATATGAGGGAATCGGGATTTTTCTTGGTCTCTTGTAGAATGATTTCGGTTATTACTGTGGTCTTACCGGTGCCCGGGGGGCCTTGTATTAGGAACAGAGGGTCAGACGCAAGGGCCCTCTCTACTATGTCTCTCTGGTTACCGTTCTTCGCGATGTTTCTATCGAAGTAGGTAATAGGGGAGGGACGTCCCTTTAGTGCAGCCGCTTCAATATTGATAAACGTACTACCAACCCTTGGATTTGCGATCAGAAGCTTCTCGAAATTCTCCAGTGCCCTTTGCTGACGATTTACATTCGTGTCATGCTTACACTCCTGTAATTCCCCTTCTTCGAAATCCCTGTCGTATAAGGTCCAGTTTTTTCTGCCAACCGTGACTTCTATTAGGTCGGATTCGGGAGCAGGCTCAATCTCTTCGATGCCTTTCAACGCATCCAGGTGAGTTCCATCCTCCCGCACTATGTGGAAGTCAATCTCCTGGCCGACATATTGCTCCAGGGCCTCCTTCTGGCTGGATGAGATGAGAAGTTTCACACTGTTGCGATCTATGATGTGCTCGCAGTACTTGAACTGCCTCAGAAGCGAATGTTCGTACTCAATAGTCGCCTGGCGCACGCCGAGGACATTCTTCCAGTGTGCCAGCCTTTCACCCCACTCTGCTTGATTGTCCTTCAGAAATTCGTCTCTCTCGTACACTTCGTTCGTACAAAGATAGAATTGTCTCGTGCCATCGGAATTGTTCCCGATTTGCCTTACGCGAAGATTCAAAGGGTCGCCGGCTTTGACCGTTAACCTCTCCCTGGTACTGTGCGTTACAGCGTCGGATTTTCCGAGTATGCCATTTCTTACGACGCCGATATCAACATAGGCTACATTCCCGTCGTCTGTAACATGCCGGACCCTACCCATTACCTCGCTGCCTCTGGCAATATTGATGTCATAGAAGGCTCGCTCAGAGTAGACGATACCGGCACCGTCTCTATTTGTTACAGCCTCAACCGAAACGACATCACCGACCTTGGCCCGTGATTTACAACGCATTGCGGAGTTATGCATGAAACCGGAAGAAGTTCCATCGACGAGCACAATTGCTCCATTTATATTTCGAAGATCTTTAATGACAGCTCTTGGCATAGGCGATATTCCTTCGTTCGACCGAGAAGCTAACCCCGCCTAGTATGCAGACCACCTCATCTGGGGCTCAGTCATACTCAAGCGAGTGCTGGATGTTTCTTCCAATAGCATCAAACTAAATCCTTTGACAACTGTCAAGATGAAATCTGAAAGTGTAAGGAGCAGCTCCAACAGGCATCTACGGCATGCAGGAGTAGCCAGGAACGACTACGAAAAGGGTATGCCGGCGGCGCATACCCTTTTTCAGGTGAAAAGTCTGGCACTCATAGCCAATGCAAGAAAAGTAGGTGAAAGCTTGCATTCCGTATGCACAATTGACCAGATGGCGTCACCAAACCGGGACGAGCCTCAGGCATCTTTAACCATGCAAACTCAGAGGCCACAGCATTCATCATGGTTCTATAAAATCGTGCATGGCACTATGTATTGGATCCTCAATAGCGAAGCAACGCATCCGTGATCTGCTTGCTATCTGTGCACGATGCCTGAGGAGCACCAACTTAGAGGACCCTTCAGGTGGCGCATAACGTCTCGTTGTGCGCCAGGAGTGCAGGTGTTAGAATCATGCCACTTCTCGCCCGCACGGAGGTCTTCATGCCAATTTCACTTGCCGAAGCTAAGTTGATCATCGAGGGTGCCGTCGAGAAGGCGGAGGAACTTGACGTGAAGGTCAGTGTTGCGGTGGTGGACGGCGGAGGGCGCATCGTTGCAGTGAACAAGATGGACGGCGCGCACTGGGCGGGGACATACGGCTCTATCGGCAAGGCAATCGGCGCCTCGGCGTTCGGCAGACCCACCGGTGAGATGCAGGAGCAGGCGTTCACACCTACGCCAAGCAGCGTCAGGCAGATCTCCGGTGGCGAGATGATCTTGGGGCAGGGTAGCGTGCCCATCATTCGCAACGGCTTCATAGAAGGTGGGTGTGGCGTGGGCGGCAGCATCCCTCCACAGGATGAGGAGTGCGCCACCGCAGGCGTCAAGAAACTGATGGGTGGCGACTACATACCAAGCATATACTGACGCTGCCGCATTTCCTGCCAACCAACATTTCTCACGGAACTTTAGCTCGTGTCGAAAGCATCGCACAAGGTTGTGCTGGAAGTTAACGACCTCCGCACACATATCTTCAACAAGGCATCGGTGGTCAAGGCTGTCGATGGCGTGAGTTTCCGCCTGCACGAAGGAGAGACTCTGGGACTGGTGGGCGAGTCCGGGTGCGGCAAGACAATGACCGCTCTATCCTTGTTAAGGCTCGTGCCGAAGCCTGCGGGCAGGATTGTGAGCGGCAGCATCGTGCTCAACGGCGAGGATATTCTCGCCAAGACTGATGCCCAGATGCGTCTGGTTCGCGGTCGCCAGATTTCCATGATACTGCAGGACCCACAGACCTCCCTGAACCCGGTCTTCACCATCGGCGATCAGATACTCGAAGCAATCGGAGTAGTGCATAGCGAGCGGAAGAAAAGCATGGTGGCGCGCGCAGTTGACGCACTGCGTAAAGTGAATGTCGCTGCCCCGGAGCGCCGGATGGGGGACTACCCGCACCAGATGAGCGGTGGAATGAAGCAGCGGGTCGTGGGAGCAATCGCAATGTCGGGAGAGCCGGGCGTGATTATCGCCGACGAACCAACGACAGCCCTCGACGTGACCATCCAGCTCCAGTACCTGCGCCTGCTTAAGGACATCCAGGCGGAGACCGGACTGGCGATTATCTTTATCACGCACGATTTCGGCGTGGTGGCGCGAATGTGCGACCGCGTAGCCGTGATGTACGCCGGACGCATCGTGGAAAGCGGGCCTGTGCTTGACATATTCAATACACCTTCCCACCCATACACGCAGGCGCTCATTGCGTCCGTGCCCAAGATGGAAGAGAAGATTGAGCGGCTGGCGTCCATTGAGGGACAACCCCCGCTGCTTTCCGAACTGCCGAACGGGTGCCACTTCGCCCCGCGCTGCCCGTATGCAGCAGAGAGGTGTCATACTGAATATCCGCCTGATTTCGCTGTAAGTGACGGGCATACGGCGAACTGCTGGAGACTGGATTCCGAATGGTAGAAGCGGCGACACATACAGCGGAGAATGAAGTCTTGCTTCGGGTTGAAGGTCTGAAGAAGTATTTCCCCGTTACCCAAGGCCTGATTCTGATGAGGACGGTGGGATACGTGCAGGCCGTGGATGGCATCAGCTTCACCATTAGACAGGGAGAAACGCTAGGACTTGTAGGTGAGTCGGGCTGTGGCAAAACGACCACGAGCAAGCTCATACTTGGTCTGGAGCAGCCGACGGAGGGCGTGATATATCTTGAAGGGCGTGACATCCATGGCTTCAGAGGTGATGACCTGCGCGACTACCGCACGAAGGTGCAGCCTGTGTTCCAGGACCCATGGTCGTCCCTCAATCCCAGAATGCGGGTGAAGGAGATTGTCGCCGAAGCCTTGGTCGTCAACTACAAGGTCTCGAACGAAGAGAGGGACAGGCGCGTACTGGAAGCTATGGAGCAGGTGGGGCTGCATGCAGGCCAAGCGAACAACTACCCGCACGAATTCAGCGGCGGGCAGCGGCAGCGCATTGCGGTGGCATCGGCGCTGGTGTCCAATCCAAAACTGATAATTCTGGACGAGCCTGTGTCTGCGCTGGACGTATCCATACGCGCGCAGGTAATGAACCTACTAAAGGACCTGCAAGAAGAGCACGACCTGAGCTACCTGCTGATAGCGCACAATCTTGCGACGGTGAGGTACATGGCGCACCAGACCGCCGTGATGTACTTGGGGCAGATTGTCGAGTACGCTGACACTGAGGATCTGTTCCGCGAACCGCTGCATCCGTACACGAAGGCACTGTTTTCGGCGTCTCTGCCGTCTCATCCCGAGCTGAACCAAGAAGAGATAGTCTTGACGGGCGAGGTTCCCTCACCGCTGAATCCGCCATCCGGATGCCGCTTTCATCCGCGATGTCCCTTCGCAATAGCAAAATGCGCCACCGATATTCCGGAGGACAGGGAAGTCGCGCCGGGACATCGCGTCAGCTGCCATCTCTACTGAGAGACCCGGAATTCCGCATGAAGTACGATACCATTGTTGTAGGAGGCGGTTCGGCGGTCGCGATTGTCGCGTCGCGTCTCACCGAGGACGCGCGACGCTCTGTGCTGCTACTGGAGGCGGGACCGGACTACCCCTTGCTGGAGCAGACACCGGAGTCGCTGAAGGACGGCTACGCACAGAACGACACGCCGCTCGACCACAACTGGCAGTATTGGGGCAAGGCGACAGACGCCGCGCCGAGAATAATGGTGCCGAGGGGCAAGGTGACGGGCGGCTCAAGCGCCATCAACGGGCAGATATTCCTCAGAGGCGTGCCTGAAGACTTCGACGAGTGGGCTTTGCAAGGCAACGGTGAGTGGGCATTCGCCAACCTGATACCGTACTTTCGCAGAGTAGAGGCAGATGCCGATTTCCCTGATGACGACTTCCACTCATCGCAGGGCACGACGCCGGTTCGCCGCTACCGTCCAGAAGAGATCAGGCCCGACCAGCAGGCTTTCCGTGTGGCGTGCGAGACCGCCGGGTTTCCTTACGCACCGGACTTGAACGCGCCCGACGCTACAGGGATAGGCCCGGTCCCGGTGAACAATGTGAACGGCGTGCGTTTGAGCACTGCGATAAACTATCTCAACCCATGCCGTCACCGCCTCAACCTGACAATTCGCTCCGACTGCTTCACGCGCCGTATTCTCTTCGACGGCAGGCGCGCCACAGCGGTAGAGGTCGAGAGCGGCGGAGAAGTCTTCACCGTTGAGTCGGATGAGATAGTTCTATGCGCCGGTGTCATCGGTTCTCCGCAGATTCTGATGTTGTCAGGAGTGGGGCCCTCGGAAGTTCTGGGCGGTGTGGGGATCGAACCCTTGCTCGACCTGCGCGGCGTCGGACGAAACTTGCGCGACCACCCGATGGTTCCCGTGGTCTGGGCGACAAAGCCGGAGTTCGCAATGGACCCGCTTGCTCCCCGCGTGCAGATGATGCTGCGCTGGACGGCGGTTGACTCCCCATATAGAAATGACCTTGTGATTTACATGCAGTCGTATGCGACGAGGCGGACTGGGCCCGGCAACGACCAAGTTGAGCCAATCGGCATACGCATGTTTCCAAGCCTGCACATGAGCTTGAGCGCTGGTGAGGTTACGCTGATGTCTGCCGACCCGCACGAGCACCCAGCGATAAATTTCAGCTACTTCACATGTGCGTATGACCTGGAGCGCATGCGGGAGGCCGTCCGCGTGTCGGCGCAACTCGCACGGCACGCGGCGTTTAAGGACATCATTGACGTCCGCCTTGAGCCGTCCGATGATGAGCTTGCATACGATTATAGGCTGGGCGCGTACATAATGCGTACCGTAACCACAGGGCAGCACAGCGTGGGCACATGCAAGATGGGACCGGCTGCGGACGAAATGGCTGTGGTCAACCAGTATGGTAGAGTTCACGGCATCGACAACCTGCGAGTCGTTGACGCCTCGGTTATGCCGCACTGCGTCCGCGCCAACACCGAATGCACGGTCAGGACGATGGCGGAGCGGCTGTCGGACTTCATCTTGGATGGAAAATAGAGCGGAATAAACATAATCAGCGAGGGAGAATCATGGGCAGATTGGATGGCAAGACGGCAATAATCACCGGTGCGGCGCGAGGACAGGGCGCAGACGAAGCACTGCTATTCGCGCAGGAAGGGGCGAAAGTGGTCTTCGGCGACGTGCTGGACAACGAAGGCAAAGAATTTGAGAAACAAATCAGGGAGCAGGGTGGCGACGCGGTCTATGTGCGCCTAGATGTAACGAGCGACGATGACTGGGCAGCCGCAGTCAAGCTTGCGGAGGAACGCTTCAGCAGCCTTGACATTCTGGTCAACAACGCCGGTATCAACCTGCCCTCAAATAGCCAGGATTCTTGGAACAAGATGATGGATGTGAATGTGAGAGGCGTATATCTGGGGATTCACCATTCCATCCCCTCTATGAAGAAAGCGGGTGGCGGCTCGATAGTCAACATATCGTCCATAGCCGGGCTGCTCGGTCGCAAGGGTACGCCCTACGCTTACACCGCATCAAAGGGTGCGGTTCGATTGCTGACCAAGGGCATCGCCATCGATTACGCCGCCGACAACATTCGCTGCAACTCGATTCACCCGGGCCCGGTGGAAACGGAGATGCTCGCCAGCGTAACCGGCAGCGCAGAGGACGCAGAGCGCCGCAGGACCGAAGTGCCGCTGCAACGAATCGGCACAGTGCGAGATATTGCGCTCGCGGTGCTATTCCTCTCGTCGGACGAATCGTCGTGGATTACGGGAACGGAACTGGTTATAGACGGCGGAATATCGGCGCAGTGAGATTCCCTTTCGTTGCCGTACACCCTCACCCAGCACAGGAGGTAGTTGAGCATGAAGTACGATCACATCGTTCTTGGCGCAGGCTCCGCGGGAGCGATTATTGCCGCGCGCCTTTCAGAAGATCCGCAGCGCTCGGTAATGCTCATTGAGGCAGGCCCCGACTACCCGGACTTTGAGCGGGTGCCGGACGAGCTGAAGTTCGGCTACGCCAGTGCCACGGATGTAATCACTAGGGACCACAACTGGAGTTTCACCGCACGAACCACCGACACCGCGCCGCCCATGGAGGTTGCAAGAGGCAAGGTTACAGGCGGCTCAAGCTCAATCAACGGGCAGATGTTCGTGCGCGGCATTCCGGAGGACTACGATAGCTGGGCGGCGATGGGCAACGGCGAATGGAATTTCCAGCAGGTACTTCCCTATCTGCGCATGATCGAGAGTGACACAGAGTTTGGCGGGGACGATTTCCACAACTCCGATGGGCCTATCGTGGTGCGAAGGTTCAGACCACAGGAGATTCTGCCGGAGCAAAGCGCGTTTCGTGAAGCCTGCCTCGATTACGGCATCCCCGACTGCCCGGACCTGAATCATCCTGAAGGCTCAGGGGTGGGGCCATCGCCCTTGAACAATCCCAACGGCATTCGCATGAGCACCGCGCTGGGCTACCTCGACCCCGCACGGCACCGCCTGAACCTGACGATCAGGCCCGACACCTTCATACGGCGCATGCTATTCGACGGCAATCGCGCGACGGGGGTGGAGGTCGAGAATTCGGGCGAGTGCTTCGTGGTGGAGGGAGAGGAAATCATCCTATGCACCGGGGCTATTGGCTCGCCACACATCCTGATGCTGTCAGGGGTGGGGTCGGCAGAGCAAATCAATGCCGCTGGCATTCCGCTGGTTCATGACCTCCCTGGCGTCGGCCAAAACCTCAGGGACCATCCCATAGTTCCCGTAACCTACCGCGTGAAGTCCGGCCATCCTATGGACGAGCACAATCCAAGAATACAGATGCAAGCAAGCTGGACTGCAGAGGGCTCACACCTGCGGCGCGACCTGATGATCGTGATGCTCTCGCACGCCGTCGAAGACTGGTATCGAGAGAGTACTGAGCAGGAGGCAGTCGGTTTCCGCTTCGTAACGCTGCTGGAAATGGCTATCGGCTCAGGTGAGCTTCAGCTCGTGTCTGCTGATCCACACGAGCAGCCCTACATCGACTACAACTACCTTGAGGAAGAGTTTGATCGCAAGCGGATGAGGGAGGGCGTCAGGTTTTCTGTGAAGCTGGGCGAGCACCCGGCTCTCGCCGCGTTGATTGAGGAGCGCATCGCGCCGACTGACGAAGAACTCGCCACCGACGATACGCTGGACGCCTACATGCTGCGGATAGCCAGCACGGGTCAGCACATATCTTGCACGTGCAAGATGGGTCCCTTGACCGACCCGATGGCGGTGGTTGACCAGTACGGCAAGGTGCATGGAGTCGAGGGCCTGCGCATTGCAGACGCCTCGATTATGCCGGACTGCATCCGCGCGAATACCAATGTGACGACGATGATGATAGGCGAGCGCATAGCTGACTTCATCCGGCAGGGCAGATAACTCTGTCGTTCTACTAACAGGTGCAAAGCATGACGAAGCCAGACCGCGGGAATAAGTTGTGTGGTCAAATCAGGGAGAAGGAAATGGCATTCTACCGAGTATGGAACGGCGAGGATGGCGAGAGCCACATGGAGGAAGTCAACCCGATGGAATACCCTGAGTATGCGGTCTTCAGCAATTCGCTGTCGGGGATCGACCCGCAGGCGGACGAAAACCGGGTAACAGCCGAGGTGAGCATCAACGAGTTCGATGGGCAGCGGAACATGGACTTTCATCCCGCACCGAATGACCCGCGGGGACGTCGCCTTATCGTGCATCTCTCAGGCGAGGTGGAGATAGGTACGACCGACGGCACGAAGCACATATTCCGCGCGGGGGACGTGCGTCTGATGGAGGACGTAACACCGCCGGGCCACACCCATGTTGACCTCAGCCCTTCAGTTGCACTGCACGTGCTGCTTCCGTAATTGACGGGCTTCAATCTGCCCTAGATTTGGCGTAGGCGTGGGTCCAGCCTATCGCGAAGCCAGTCTCCCAGCAGGTTGAAGCCGAAGACGGTGAACATAATTGCCAGTCCGGGCCAGAGCGCGACCCACCACGCGGCGACGATCAGCACGCGCCCGTCCGCCACCATCAAGCCCCACGACGGCGTCGGTGGGTTCAGTCCCACGCCTAAGAAGCTGAGTCCTGCCTCAAACAGTATGATGAAGCCGACTTGCAACGTTGCGAGCACGATGAGGGTGTTCGTGATGTTCGGTAGGATATGCTTGAACAGGATTCGGATATCGGAAGAGCCTGCGACTTTTGCCCGCATGATGTAGTCCTGCTGCATCACGCCCAACGTATCGCCCCTGACCTGGCGCGTATAGACGGACCAGAGCTGCGCTCCCACCACTATCAGCACGGTACGGAAGCCCGGCTCCAGAATGACGGCCAGCGCCAGCGCCAGCAGAACGGGCGGAATGGAGAACGATATATCCACCAGCCGCATGATGATCGCTTCGATGATGCCGCGGTAGTATCCGGCTATCAACCCAAGCGCTGTGCCAATAGTCCCTGAAATGGCGATCCCGGTCGCGGCGATGGCAATCGAGACGCGAGATCCGTAGATAACGCGGCTCAGTACATCTTTACCCGTCTGGTCGCTGCCTAGCGGGAATCGCCAGGTGCCGCCCGCGAAAGCCGGAGGTTCCAGTCTTCCCCGCAGTCCATCAGGGGGCACCAGCGGATCGTGGGGGGCGATTAAAGCGGCGAATGCCGCGGGAATCACCAGCACAAAAAGGAGCATAAGCGTGGCTGCCTTAGGCAGGCTGCGCGCACGTAACACGAAGCTCATTGCCCTGCCAGCGAATGTTGGAGGCGGGGATACGTCGAGCGCCATCAGTCACGTATTCCTGTAGCGCTAATTGAAGCGGATGCGCGGGTTGAGATAGGCATACAGTACATCCACAATGAAACTTGATAGGATGAAAATCGAGGCGAAGACGAGCACGAGCGCCTGTATAAGCTCGAAGTCGCGGGCGATGACCGACTGGAAGGCGAGCTGTCCGGTGCCGGGCCATGAGAATATCGTCTCGGTTGTTACGGAGCCGGTCATCAAAACCGCCACGAAGACGCCGAAGTAAGTCAGTGGCGTGGGCGCTGCGTTACGAAGGCTGTGCTTCCAGATTACCCTTGTCTCACTGATGCCCTTGATACGAGCAAGCTTCACATACTCGCTGTCCAGAGTCTCCAGCATCGCCGACCTGACTAGACGCGTGATGGCGGCAACCTGGAACGAACCCAGCGTGACCGCGGGCATGATGATGTGCTTGAAGCCGCCAAGCTCGCCCGCCGGCAGCCAGCCGAGCTGCACTGCGAATACCCACATCATCATGAGGCCAAGCCAGAAATTGGGCATTGACTGGCCCAGCAAGGCGAGCACCTTCGATACCTGATCGAATGGAGTATCCCGCTTGACGGCGCCCAACACACCGAGGGGCACGCCGATACCAACAGCCAATGCCAGTGATACACCTGCGAGGTAGAGGGTGGCAGGCAACCTGTCGAAAACAACTCTGGCTGCCCCTATCTCAGGGTACTTCAGTGAGCCGCCCAGATTTCCCCGCAGCGCGTTGCCCAGATAACTGCCGTACTGGACGACGATGTGCTCGTTCAGTCCCAGCCGCTCGCGCAGTTCCTCCCGCTGCTCCTCGGTGGTGTCTATGCCCAGCAGGGTGAATGTCGGATCGCCGGAAAGACGTCCAAGCCCGAACACAATGACGGAAACCGCCCAGAGCGCGAATAGCCCCTGTGCGAACCGGATGAGAATCAGGCGTTTCATAGGCGAAACAGTTCAATCATAGAGATTGCCGGGAACCGGCGGAAGCGCCGATCCACGGCAATTGAATCAGGGTTAGGTTTTAATCGTCTAAATCGGGGCTAGTCGCAGCGGTCGCGCAAGCACGCCCTGATGTTATGCACATGAGTCGGGTGCGCCGAACCCACGCCGGGGTATTGCCATTCCGAAATGTACACCGGGTCAACCGTTATGTCGTATGTAATCTGGAACAACGGCACGGCAGCATACTCGTCGAAGATGAAGTTTCCGGCTGTCCTCGCGCAATCATCCCTCTCTTGGGCATCCACCGAATTCAGCAAACATTCGTATGCTGCGTCCATAGTGTCATGCTGGAATGCGTGGTTGAGGGAATAGAAGAAGACGCGCAAGCCTTCCTGCACCGTCCTGATAGGCGAGTTCCGGGAGATGGCGAATTTATTGTGCATGTCGTGCTGCTGCAACTGGCGATTGTACTCGCCGGAGTCCAGCGGCTGCACCTCGGTCGTGATCCCGATAGCCTCCCAGAAGTCAGCCAGAATCAGCGTCAGTACAGGCATTTCCTCGTTGCCGGAGAATGTCGTCGAGTTGAGCGTGATTTCAATGTCGCCATGCTCCGCCTCGTACTCGGCAATCAGCTCGCGGGCGCGGTCCGGGTCGTAGCCGTACTTGGCGTCGAACTCCTCGACCCAGCGGTCGCTCCAGCCCTCGTTAAACGGCGTCATCAACTCGATGCTGACCGGATTGGCGTCGCCGAAGAAGATCTCGTCAAGGATTGCATCGCGGTCGATGGCGCGGTTGGCTGCCTCGCGCACTCTGATGTCGTGGAACGGCTCAGGGCCCATGTAGTGCTCGTTGCCTGAGTTGAGATACATGCCGCCGAAGATGCCGATGGTCATGTTGTTCTGGTTGTTTGATGAGACTATCTTCATGCCCGAGGCCCTAGCACCCTGCCGAAGCTCGCGGGACAGGTTGGCGCCCTGCACCCTGCCGGAGAGCAGAAGCGCCTGGCGCGTGAAGTCCTCTGCCGCCCAGACCCATTCGAGTTCCTGGAAGTCGGGGTTCACGCCCGCCCAGTGGCCGTCAACGCGCTCGTACACCACATTCTGGTCAACCCGGCGTTCGGCGAAACGATACGAGCCGGTGCCCGCAACTGCGTCGTCGTATGCCGAGGCATCGCCACCGGCGGCGTCCCACTGTGCCTTACTGTGGATTATCAGGTCGCCGCCCTGGCGCGAGAACAGGCGCGTGCCGTCAATCATCGGAGGGTCGAAGTTGAAGGTAACACCGTAGTCGCCATCTGCGGTCGCACTGGCGGTCTTCCACGGCGACTTGAATGTGCTGATGCTGTCTTCGCGGACCAGCAGCTCGCGCGTGTGTATCACGTCGGCGGATGTGAACTCGCCGAAGCCACCGTCCCACTGCACGCCTTCCTGCAGGTCGAAGGACCAGGTCTTGAAGCCGTTAGATACTTCCCAGCTCTTCGCCAGCATCGGGACGGACGCTGAGGTTCTGGATTCGTTGCCGAGCAGAGTCTCGCCGTAGGGGTCATGCTGCACAAGGATGCCCCAGGGTCCCGACCAGATGCGGTTGTTCTGCGTATCGGGCGGCGGCAGCGCGATGCTGACGCGCTGGAACTTGGAGTCCGTCAATTCCATCATCATCGGTTCGGGTGTTGCCACGACGACTATTGTCTCAGGCGTGGGAATTACTACCGGAGCCGGGGTAGGGATCGCTGAAATAGCCGCGGTGACGATGCCTTGAACCTCAGATGCCGAAAGCGGCTCCGGGCTGTCGGCTGTGGATTCCATAACGGCAGTGGATAGCAGCTTTTCGATGTCCGCGGGACTTAGAGCCGGCTGCTGCGCCGCCTCGACGGCCGCTTCC
This sequence comes from Dehalococcoidia bacterium, assembly GCA_965225795.1. Taxonomy (GTDB): domain Bacteria; phylum Chloroflexota; class Dehalococcoidia; order Lucifugimonadales; family JADFKI01; genus Bin90. Next base: position 1,050,027 of record OZ245324.1, read on the forward strand.
ACCATCGCGCTTATCTCCTCCGCGCTCGTACCTTCCGGCACCGCGCCCTCGACGGCAGCCTGGAGCATAGCCCTGATCTCCTCCGCGGATGGCCCTGCCGGTGCCGGCGCGGGTGGCGGCTGTGACTGCGCCACCGCCTCCTGTACCACGGACCGTAACTCTTCTGAGGTTACGCCGCTGGGGGCAGGCTGTGAGCACGCTACAAGCGCAAGCAGTAACGCAAGGCCTACAATGCCGGATGTGATTGCTCGAATACGCATAAGCATCCCCTCTCGCTAGGTTTTGGGAGCTTAACGCACTCCAATCGACCCTATGCAGGCTGCACAGCGCGTTAGCGCATAGGGCGAGAGCAGTGCGGAACACCCAACTCGATTATGAGCAGATACTAGATTTACATCTGCGACATGTCAAGAGGCATTCAATAATCCCATTTCACTAGTTGCTTGCAACTAGAAGCGTTCGACAAGTTCGATGCGCACATCACCGGGAGCGCGGATGAAGGCAATCTTGATGCCCGGGCGAATCAGTTCAGGCTCTTGGACGAACTCTGCGCCCTTTTCCTTCAACTCGGCAGCGGCCTGCTCCAAATTGTCAACCTTTAAGCCGAAGTGATCTAAGCCATGATGAGGGGCAATCGGTCCCGGCGGCACGCTGTCATCGGCCTCCGCAATGAAAATCGCCAAGCCGTTGATGTCGAGGTCGATGCGAGGCTGTCCATCGGTCTGGATGGACTCGATGATTTTCGCGTCGAACATCGTTTCGAAGTACCTGGCAGTCTCCATCGGTGCGAGGCTGCGCAGGTGGATGTGGTCGTAGGTGTAAGTGGTCATTGCGATCCTCCTGGTCAATTGTCCTGTTGCTCGTCTTGTGGTCGCCCACCCCACTCGAAGCAGAGGTTGGCGTAGCGCACGAACACCGCGCCGCCCGGAGAGGCGAGCGGTCCGTTTGCCGCGAGAATGGCGATCGTGTGAGTATCTCCGGGCTGCGATTCTTCGATGATGTAAATTCGCTGTGGCACGTTGAAACCCTGAACCGTGCCCCTTTCCCTGTCGCACTCGCCGTCAATCCACACCTCACCATAGTCGTCCACGCAGGTCTCGAACACGCAGCGCATGCCCGCAGAGGAACGCCCTGCAATCTCCTGCGGCACAACGACAGTGATCCGGTACCAAGCGAATGTGAAGCCGCGAGAAAAGGCTTCCGTCAGGTCGTCGCAGACATCCCAAGCAGAGTCGTTGTAGTCGGGAAGTCGCGCCGGGCTGCCTTCAAGCTGCGATACCAAACCCTCGTTGGCCTCCCCTGGAACATAACCCAGTGCCCTGCGCCATTGCCCTTGCACCAGATTCAGCGTCTCCGTGTTCATCAGATCCAAAACTGCTCTCGGCATGGGTTTCCCTCCCGGTGAGTTGAAGTCCATCCACGTTGACTGCATCGACGCCTATCGAAGCCATTCAATATTGGCGGTCAGGCCCGATCGAAGCCACAGGCACTTTGACATAACATTATAGCAGCAGAACGCGGGATAGCTTCTAGAATCCCGACAGCGCATATGGTCACTAATTCTAGAAAGACTCCGCGTGATGGGAATAGCGCCAATACAGTAATCCATTGCAGCTCGGTATGTGCGGAATGCCAATGTCAAGAAGAGAGATCAAGTCGCGGCAATGGTGACGCATTGCTGGAGATTCTTGCTCCTTCATCATGTTGTATCTCCCCGATCGCCTATTCATATCCTGCACCATGGACTTACGCATTTTGGCTGATACGGCAAATGACCGGATCTTATTGCAAGGGGTGTCGAATCAATCCAAGTAGTACGACCACCTCCATGTTCCTCATGCCCCCGCTATGCAAGTGGTATAATGTCGGCAGTCGGCAGTCGCTCAACTCACTCAGGCTCGGAGAGGTCCGCGATGACCAGCAAGACGACTACACTTACAAAGGATGCGGGCAAGCTCGAACGCTTTCCCGACTTCCCGCCGCGAGAAGACATGCAGAACACGTCCCATCTCCATCGTCGCTCGATTCTGGCCGCCCTCGCTATACACATCGGCAATCCTGACACGACACTGGTACATGGAGAGGGTCCACTGGCTCCCACGCTGGATCCCTAGGGAAACTACCGAATACCGGACCTCATCGTAGCATACCACTGCGATATTGCCCTTGTGGACGAGCAACACGGCTATGCGATAGACCGGCAGGGTAAGGCTCCCCACTTCGTGCTCGAAGTGGCCTCACCGACTACACGGAGAAGCGTGCGGACTATGAGCGGTTCGGTATAGCGGAGTACTGGCGCTTCGACCCGAGCGGCGGCGAGTACCATGATGCGGCGCTCGCTGGGGACCTTCTGGTAGATGGCAAGTACGATCCCATCGCCATCGAGACGCTGGACAATGGTCGTCTTCGCGGATACAGCGAGGCGTTGAGGCTGTATGTTTGCTGGGAAGAAGGGCGGCTGCGGTTCTTCGATCCTCGGACCGAGAGATACCTTCGTACTCATACGGAGGAGACGGATCGTGCCTCGACCGCAGAGGCTCGCGCTGAAGAACAGCGTGCCAGCCGTTTGGCAGCAGAGGGTCGTGCTGATGAGGAGCAAGCAGCTCGTTTGGCAGCTGAGACACGGGTGGCTGAACTGGAGAGGGAACTTCGCGGTCTGCGCGGTAAGTAGTAGCTTCCACTCCCCACGGTTCCAATTAGTGCGCTTAGCGTCCCTCTGTGAGATGTGCGCCGCCACAAACCCTCGGAAAGCTGGATGCAAGGAAATACCATGAATGCTTGCATTCCGGCCCACGCTCCGTAGTTGGCGCACTCCCTTAAATGGAAGCAGATCACTCGCTGTCGGAATCGACACAGTAGTCGTAGGGCCAGGGGTATTCGGTGAATTTCCATTCACCCTCTTCCTGCTGCAAGGCCTAGCGCCTGTCATAGGATGACTCGCCGCTGTCGAAGAGACCGCTGCCGTAGAACCGAGTTACGCGCACGGACACGAAGGTGATGTCACCGACGAGCCGGGTGTCGCGCAGAGTTATGCGGCTGTTGCGGCTGTTGCGGATACTGAAAGGGACTCCGCTACCATCCATGTAATTCTTGAGCGTACATTTCTGTTGAAGTTCTTGTGACAGCATCGTGTAAGCAGTCTTGATGTCCTCGCTCTCTGCGACGCGCCACAGGGTCTGGACCGCGTGCTCTGGTGTGCCGGGCGCGAACTCGGTCTCTTTCGATGTCAACGCGAGCACGATGCTTGCAATCAGGAGCACGGCCAGGAACGCCGCTGCGCCGATGAGCCACCACCTTGTCATGACTGCCTCCCGATTGGTATCTGGTCGATACACCAGTTTAGCAGTTGGGCGCTAGTTCTTTATGGTAAAGGCGTGTTCAGGGCAATCGCATCTTATTGTGCCAGCACCTTTAGCGGAGTAGCAGCAAGTTTAAGAGCATACTCCCAAATGCGGCCGGATAACTTGAAATGGGCCGCAATCTGTCTTCGCTCCGGCTCTCTGGTCTGGACGCCCGCATCCACTCCGCCGCCCTGGCATCCTTGACAGAGATCATGCTCGTTGCTAGCATCGATTACGTGCTCAAAGGGGGAGCCAACGAGTCCGCGCAAAGGCCGAGCCTGCCCCTTCTTATGTTCAGTCCACTGAACCTCAGACACTCTTTTCTGCCCGTCGAAGCGGACACCGGGCCATAGGAAAGGAGTGCCCATGCCACCTTCTTCTCTACTCGCACGGCCGAATCTTGAGCACCTCAGGAATCAGGCCAAGGAATTGCTGAAAGCGTACCGTTCCGGACAACCGTCTGCAATCGCGCGCTTTCGGACTTCACTATCCCATTACTCCCGGCTCGCTGACGACGACCTGAGGCGTCTGTCGCTGTCTCTCGGGGACGCTCAACTGGTCGTTGCCGCGGAGTATGGATTCCAGACTTGGCTGCATATGCGTAACTACATCAGACGAAAGGATGGTTTCAGTATGATCGAGATGACAGTTGACCACGTAAGAATGAACTATGTGTCGGACCAGCGTGTGGTGGTACTGAAGGCAAAGGAAGACGAAAGGCGTTTGCCCATTTGGATCGGAAAGGCAGAGGGAGACGCCATAGCGATGAAGCTTCAGGGACAGGAGATGCCTCGTCCCATGACATTTTCCATAATGGACAGGATCATACGCGACCTGGGCGGCGAGATAGAGCAGGCCGTCGTCAACGACATCGTGGATGACACCTTCTTCGCTGTCCTGAGGGTAAAGAACGGAAAGAGTGCGATCGACTACGATACCAGGCCCAGCGACGCAATCGCCCTGGCTATGCACAGCGGAGCACCCGTATTCGCCGCCCCGGAAGTGCTCGCCAAGGCCGGAATCGAATTGAACCCGGAGACTGGAGAGATTCTGCCGCCTAGCGGGACCAAGGGGGAATCTTCAGAACAACACGGTGAAGGCCACGTATCGAGCATGTACCGCATTGCTGAGAGAGCTATGGGCAGCCACTGGCACATAATTGGTGCGACCGAAGAATAAGTTATCCTGCGAGATCCCGAGCGGTGGTGGCTAGTGGCGGGCGTATCGATGAACGTGGAAAAGCGTATGCCCGCCACTGTGGATCTGGCCGGTGTCGGCGCGAGGATGTTAAGTGGTGACCACTCGTTCGATGACCGCAGGTTGCCGCCGCTTAGCAGCGGCGGCAACCACATCTGCGCACTGCGCGACGACGGCGCGGTGATCTGCTGGGGCAGCATCACTGTGCCGTGATGGGACGCCAACTGGCGTACGGGAGGACGAGAGGCGCACTTCCAGACCACTGACGCCCTGCGGATGGAGACGGCGGAGCCGGTGTTTGACCAGATCAAGCAGGGCCGGGGCTTCCGCCGGTTCCTGCTGCGGGACTGGTGGGTTAAGGGCCAGGCGGTAACTCCACCGGAAATCCTGGCTTGGCAGCACATCCACAACCCACTTCATCAGCCTCGACCAGCTGATTCCGCTACACTCGAAAATCGGTCCACTATGCCTCGGACGGGCCGCCAGGTCAGACACGCTCGGGATCAAGTTCAACCGACTTGGCCCTTCGTATACCGGAAGCCACTGAGTTAGGCTACTAAGCATTGAGCATGGTATTCACAAATCATCGACGAACGCCCCGCCCAGTACAGAAAAGGATGCAGGCCCAGCAAGCGTTGGACCATCCACGGCTTCACCATCATTGTCTTAGAGGTGCAGTGTTGAAACTCCTGATTCTTCCCGCCTTGCTCTTGGCAATGTTGGGGTTACTGGCCTGCAGTTCGGAGAACGGACCCTCCTACGAAGGGGACGAAAATATTGCAGTAGTTTCGCCGGTGAGCGAGACCGCCGAACCCAACACCTACTCTACGGCGCAGGACCAGCCCACTCCGGTGGGGAAAGTCGGCATCGTCAATGAACCTACTCCACAGCCATCGGAGGCGGACCACGAACCCCATCCCACGGAGGCGCCCACTGCTCCTCCGTCGCCAACCCCGCCGTTGGCAGCGTCTGATAATTCCTTATCGCAGGAGGAGCTTTATAAGCGCATCGCTCCCTCGGTAGCGTTCATTGAGACGCCAATTATTGACGGCGGGCGACGGGTATCCCTGCTGAACGGTGAGATTGACCGGGTCGTGGACGAACCCGACTATTCCTACACAGGCAGCGGAGTCCTGATTGAAGGAGGCTATATCGTCGCCGCATACCTCGCCGTGTGGCCATACAGCGCGGTGCGGGTTGTATTCGCCGACGGCTCCGAGTATTCGGACGTACCTGTCGTCAATTATGACCCGCTGGCGGGCTGGGCTCTGCTCGGGCCGGTCGACACGCCGGCGCCTCCGCTTACGCTGGGCAATGGGGAGAGTACCGCGCTGGGCAGTGAGCTCTTCCTGATTGTGTATGCCGAGGAGAATGAATCGTTCCCCGAACCGGTCATTGGCCGCGGCAGCTTGCAGGATCTCTGGGAGCCGGAGCGGGCTGGCATAACTTATTTCCAGACTGACATCTCGGTAGCCGACGGCCTAACCGACGAGGTCGTAGTCAACTCGATTGATACGGTAAGCGGAGGAGCGTTGGTGAACGGACAAGGGGAGTTAATCGGGATCTCTATCCCGGTACAATCCTTCGAGAGACGAACATCTACAATGGCAGCCTCGGCTGCGGATATCGCTCCAATCGTCACACGGCTGATCAATCGCGCTCCCCACCCGGAACTGAATGACCGCCCCCTGGTGTCGACTGACGGGGAGTTCGAGTTCGTCTTCAACACGCGAGACGATTGGGATATTCAATGGGAAGAGCCGACTTACTATTACCAGCGCAGGTTTCTGCTACTTGAGCCCATAGGGACCGTGGTTGATATCGACCTGATCGGCAACGCTTCAGACCTTGATTTCTCTCTGCAGCCCTTCCTGGGATTAGAGGACCGTTACCAAAGATACCAACGAACGGTTAATGAAATGCAGCACAAGGCCGGCAGCGTGGAGTTGAAATCGGAAGGTCCGCACCTTCTGACGATCAGGTACAGCCCTTCCTATAGCCTCGAAGGCACGGCTGAATTTGAGGAGGTAAGACTGCGGAGCAACTACCGTCTCCAACCGTTGCACGACCCCGACGACGGCAAGACGATATCGGTTGGCGACACTATTGTTGGAAGCGCGGATTTCCCGCTGGATAACGACTGGTTCAGGATAGGGTTGATGGAAGGTGAAGCTGTGCTGATTTCCGGAGAATCGGTAGCGTCGTATAGCTACGGTATGAGCATGGGCGTAGATTTTCCGGGTTCCAGGGAAAACCAGAAGGTGCTTCGAAGAGGCGCGGGCGGTGGCATACAATCGGCCAATGATTTTTCCATAGTCTACCAGGCCCCGCACTCGGGCGATTTCTTTATTGAGGTCAGCGCCAACGCCGGGTACTATCTGACGGTTGAAATGGCTCCCGCGGGAGCGGAGCCGGTGTTCATACCTCCCATAGCAAAAATAGAGGGGGATGTATCAAGCCCATTTGGGCCTATGACAGTTTACAAGAGTGAGTTGGGAGGCTTCTCGATACAAGTGCCTGCCGGCTGGCACCATAGCTCGGACCAGGGGGAACACGATCCCTTCGCAGAGATCCACCGCGCTTCGAGTCCGGACTATGCCTGGGAGCTGGTAATCGCCTTCGATAACAGGATGTTAGCCGAAGTGAAAGAGTCTGCAGGCCACCTGGGTGTAACCACTGACTACCTCGGACCCGCCGCTAATTTCTTCTTCCTATTCTGGTTGGGGCCCGACCTGAATGACGACGAGTTTGAGTCTCTGGGGATTGGGGAAACGAAGGGAGGGATTCCGATGGAGCGGTCGGTCATTTCGCCCGGGGAGGCGAAGATAGCTGTGGCAACGTATTACCTGGCTGATTCGGTGGCTTTTGTAGGGGTCGCGTATACCTTCCCGGCAGAGAAATACGACGAGTTGAAGGGATTGGCTGAGTACTCGTTCAGCACTTTCCTGTTGGATTAGGTGCAGCGGTCCGCCTGATTCGAGACGACTGCTCAAGATGCTAACGTTGGCCAGACACGTCTGCGGCCGGCCGTTCAACCGCTTGCAGGGGCATGCAATAAAATACCATGAAAGCTTGCATTCGCGCCACTGGTCCCTACCTGGCAACCCTTCTTGTGTAAGAGTTTCCATCTGAGGTAGATTAGGCATTATGGATGCACTTGGAATTAACTTGCCCACGTCAGTCGTATTGTAATCTTTCACGATTTATTTCGCGCTCTTCGGCGTAGGGAGCGCAATCATTGCATCGCGAAAAGGACTGAGTGGCTGTCTCGGATTTATACTGGGAGCGGTGCTCGGACCCATTGGTCTAGTGATAGTCTTGGAAATCCACGTAAGAACAGGGCAACTTCATAATTTGGATCCTGCCCACTAGGTTCTCGGCCGATGAGGCGCTGATTCCACAGGCAGAACTGAGAGCGGAAATGACAGCGATGGCATCGGCAGTAAGCACGCCCCTAGAAGGAGGGATCCACTCTTCGGGTGGTTGATCTCAGTATTGACGGAGAGTGAAGCCTGAACCTGAACGGCCTCCGTCAGGCACCTCCCCAAAGTGCTACTGCGACTTAGAAGTATATGCTCGCCAAGAGGTCTCAGGTGCTGAACATCCTGGGTCAGCGGGACGATGGATTGACAGAATTCAGAATGCATAACTTTACCCACCATTGTTGCATTTGGATTGAGTCAATCACGCCTCAGCTTTCTGAGCGATCACAATCATCCTCAGTGGAATCAGCCTGCTCGATGCATGAATAACCAGGACTCAGGAGATTGCAAATGAAGGCTTCTGTGACCACACTTCTTGCTGTTGCCGTGTTTTTATCCTTTGTCGCTTGTGATGACGCCTTCGGGACTATTCCCACACCCACGCCGGTTCCGACCAAGACGCCTGCGGAATTGGACATGGACATTGTAATTTCATTTCTGGAAACCAGTCAGGCTGATAGGAGCCGGTTTCTAATCGAACGTGGTTCCGATGGACGAGTTATCGGCCTAGACCTCACTGCGCGAAGAATGATTGGCGGCATACCACCACAGCTCGGAAGACTGACCGAACTGAAGTTTCTGCGCTTAGGCTATAACGGCTTGACCGGCGAAATCCCTCCCGAACTGGGAAAGCTGACCAACCTGGTGGAACTTCAACTCTTTGATAACCAGTTGAGCGGTAAGATACCACCGGAACTGGGGAACCTGACTAACCTGAAGCAATTGTTGCTCAATGACAATCAATTGAGCGGGCAGATACCGCCTGAACTCGGAAATCTGACGGGGTTGGAGGGTGTATCTATCCTGGACCTTTCCGACAACCAGCTAACCGGTTGCGTTCCACCTCGGGTTATAAGGTTGATGACCGAGTACGGGTATGACTGGGTTGGTCTGCCTGTGTGTGGTGTGGTGAATACCCAGTAATTCCAAGAGTCACATCTCAAGCTTCGTGGCAGTTCCTGAGCCTTCGCCGCAGACCTGGCATGTCAGTTCCGACGTAAGACGTAAAAGGCATGCGAGTATTCCCTACCACTTTCTGAAGTTACCTTCCTGTGTCGGATGATCATTGATAGACCCGGCATCAGAACTAAGGATAGAGAAGGCTGAAGCAACAGGAGCCCTAGACTCGGGTTCTCTCTTGGGTGAAGGAACGGTAGCTGCCATCCTACTGAAGTAAATCATTGTCGGCCGCAACGAGCCGGGGTGCCCGACGCGGCCCAGCCAACTCTACGAACCAATGAAATCGCGGCGAAAGTCAATGCAAGAAAATGCAGCAGAATCTTACACATCACCGCTATCGGTACATATGGGGAGCGCGAGCTTAGAGGCAATCCGCTCTTTCGCGCAGTCAAGTTCACAGAACTTACCCGGCAAGTTAAGTTATGAGTATAATTCTCATGGCTAGAGCGCAGGCGCGTCTTGCGGAGAAGTACGCCGGCTTCAGCGTAACGACATCACATCAGTAGAAAGGCGCTAAACACAGTGACGGACCTCTCAAAGATTAAGGCTTTGACCTTCGACGTAGGCGGCACGGTATTCGACTGGCGCGGGGCGATACAAAAGGAAGTCACTCGACTGGCCGCCGAACAGGAGGCCGACGTTGATGTGACCCAGTGCGCCACGGACTGGCGCAGGTGGATGTTTGCCACACTCGCTCGCGTCAGGTCTGGCGAACTCTCCTGGAGGAACGCCGACCAGATTCACCGCAGCGTCCTGGACGACGTTCTCGAGAAGCATTCTGCCTTAATGCTGTCCGCATCGGAACGGGACGAGCTCAACGAGGTCTGGCACAGGCTAAGCGCGTGGCCCGATGCCGCGGACGCCATAGAGAGACTCCGCGGCCGTTACACGACAGTCGTGCTGACCATTCTCAGTTTTTCCATAGTAGCGGACTGCTCCAAGTACAACGGTATTGACTGGGACGGAATTCTGTCCTGCGAGTTCCTCGGACACTACAAGACCGACCCTGAAGCGTACCTGACAGCGCTCAAGCTACTACGGGTCAAGCCCTCGGAGGCGATGATGGTGGCCGCGCACGCAGGAGACCTTCAAGGGGCGAAGGCGGCGGGCCTTCACACGGCGTATGTCCACCGGGAGGAAGAATCCGACGTGTATCCTAGATCATCCGACCTGGACTCGGCTTCCTCGGAATTCGACGTAATCGCGGTTGACTTCCCGGATCTGGCAGACAAGCTTCTCGTCTAATGGGTCAGAATAAGGTCGCCGCTAGTCTGCGCGTAGTAAGCGGTCGCCTCTATGGTGTAGTCGCCGGCCTGCAGATTCTCGGATAAGCGGGAGTTGGTGTTTCACCCCATAGGCTATATCGTCTTCCTCATAGGCAATAGTGCCACTCCTGCAAACGGGGGCGATCAATGCGTTTATCACATCCTGAATACCTGCAATAGCTTTTCGCAGGTATGATCTTGCTTCCCATTCTCTACCAGCTATTGTGCGAGTCTTGCGGATAATGTTCCTGGGCTTGCCAGCCCCGCCTTTTACTGGAACTACAAGCAAAGCCGGCAGAATAGCAGCCGCTGGAGAGGTGAGCGATTGGAGGCGAAGTCAAGTGTGGAGAGTCAACCCCTGGCCAAGGAGTGCCGCGCAATATAAAGCCGGGCAAAGGACTTTGTCTGTTTCAAGCGGACAGCCAACTGCCGCCCTGCTCACCTTCCTGAAGACTCGTTGACCGTCAGTTACTTTTCCAGGAACATGGTCACGTAGTCCGCATCAACTGCTGGCATTGTGAGACCAATTTCCGAAAGTGCCTTGGTGAACTTGCTTATGTCGTAGACGCTGGTATCGGACAGATACGGTTCCACTGAGTCCAGGGAGTGGACCAGGACTTTCAGCTCCAGGTCGTCGTCGCGGTCGGCCGCTGCCTGCAATCCCGACTTCCAGTCCTTCAGCGGAACGCGCTCAGTTACGTGTCCGTTGCTTTCCATACGGGCGAAAACCTGGTCTGCTGGAACCGGGTCTTGTTGCACGATGTTGTAGACCTTACCAAAGTGTTTCGGATCGTCGGCCACCTTGGCGATAGCGTCGATCAGGAAGTCGACGGGGGTCATTTCAAAAAACCAGTCCGGCACCAGGGGTGCGCACCCCAAGCGTGCGCAGGCCTTGATTATCAACGACAGGAAGTCGTTGGGATTCACTGTGCCCGTGCGGCTATGGTGGCCTATGTTGCCCGGCCGGTATATGCACACCTGCAGTCCACGAGATACGGCGCTCCACACCAGCCGTTCCGCGGCCCATTTAGCCTGGTTGTAGCCTCCCTCCATGCGGTCTACGAAGTCGTCTATCTCGTTGTTCTCCAGATACGGAGTGTCGTCTCCTCCTGGGAAGATTCCGTTGGATGAAATGTACTGGACCGGCTTTGGCATAGCGGTGCAGGCGAACCTTAGCACCTCCAATGTGCCTCCGACGGTGTGGGGCTCGGCTGCAGTGTAGGGGTATGTGTAGTTAACGGAGGCGGCGCAGTGGAATATCAGGTCAATGTCTTCCGCCAGAGCCTGATACTGATCGTTGTCCAGACCCATCCGCGGAAGGGTAAGGTCCCCAACAATAGGGATCATCCGTTCATCGGCGGAGTAGCTTTCAAGTCCATAGAACTTAAGGGTCTCCAGCACCCGGTTGGAGGATTTCCCCTGCCCGGGGTCCCGGTCACGTACGAGGCAGTAAAACCTCGTGTCCTGTCCAGTGGTACGAAGGAGCTGGTCAAGCAAGAAGGAACCCAGGAATCCGGTCGTTCCAGTGATCAGGACCGAAGACGCCTCTCTTAATCGGGTAGTTCCTGCTTTTGCCCTCGGTAAAATCTCCGGGTCTAGGATCGAGTCTTCCGTCAGCGAAATTCTCGATTCCATATGCGGCCTCCTAGTTCCGTTTGCTTGCGGGGTGTGCCGATGATAACACATCCGCATGTCTTTGCCAGAAATCACCAGCGAGATGCTAAGAATGTTGTATGAGGCGTTTGGCGAGAAAGTGGCCTGGCTTTTCATTCAGTTCTTTGTCTCTTTCGCCCTCATCAAGGCGATAAGTGCGATGGTGTCAAGTCTTGCAAGTCCCTTAAGACCATAATGGAACTTGCGCCGTATGGAGACACCATCGCTCTGACTGTAGCACGTCAACCATTTTGCCGGCCTGTTGCCTGATCGAGAAATGACCTGTCGATCAATTTGAGGACATCTGAGACAGTTACCGAATGGGTCAGACCCGTCCCGGATGGCCCATAAGGTATCATCGCAGTTACCGAAATATCTACGGCCTCCAATTGTCGCTCACAGGTCGGATGTCCCCGAGGTTAGCCACAATCCCTGCACTCCGCTGTGCAGAAGCATACACTAACTGACCCGCCACCACGCCTCGCGAGCTTGTGTCAAACGTTGTGGAAAATGCCTCCAGGTCGTTTAGCTCATCAAGCGGCGACGGCCCCTCGCCGCTCACCGGCAGCTCGGCCAAGATACCGTCCTCGAACCGCGCTCCATCTATCAGCAAGCCCATAAGGTTTCTGCCTCCGTTCAGTGGACGCCAGCGCTCACTCAGCCTCAGCGACACCTTGAACACAAGGTACAATGCGCTGTCTCGACGCTTCATCCGCCGAGTGGCGTCCGTCCTCAACCTCACTGCGCTGAACACCGACTCCAACGGGTTCGTCGTCCGCAGATGCACCCAGTGCTCGACCGGGAAGTCATAGAAGCTCACGAACGACTCCCAGTCCCGAAGCACCGTATCGGCGGCATCTGAGCGACCATCCGCTCTCAGATCGGAGACGTACTCGTCCCTCAAGCGCTCGCACTCCGCGCGTGAAGTCGCAGCAGACATATCCCTAAGCCGCTTGCGGACCTCAGAGTTCAGCGCCTTCGGCAGCTTGCTCTGCACGTTCAGCGCACGGTGGTTCCAGCACCTCTGATGACCCGCAGTCGGAAACACCGCATCCAGCGCAGCCCACAGACCCAGCGCACCGTCTCCCACCGCCAATAGCGGCGCACTCAGACCCCGATCCCTCAAGCTCCTCAGCACACCAGACCAACTCTCCGTGCTCTCACGATAGCCAAGCTCCATACCGAGAAGTTCCTTCACTCCGTCCTCCCTTGCCCCCACCACGCATAGCAGCGCAGTCTTCTCCCTGTCCACTCCGGCTCCCAGGTACACTCCGTCCGCCCAGATGTAGGCGTACCTGCACTCGTCCAACTTCCTGCTACACCACGCCCGATACTCCGACTCCCACTTGCTCTTCAACCTCACGATCGCGTTCGGACTCAACGCCGCAGTCTCTCCCACCAACTCACGAAACACCGGCTCGAAGTCTCCGGTGGACAGCCCCTCCAAGTACAGCTTCCGAAACAGATCCTGCGTCTGACGACTCGTGCGCTCATATCGCCTGACTATCTTCGACTCGAACCCACCACCAGCCACCTCAGCAGGCACGTCCGACACCCTCGGCGCCTTCACCTCCACCGCTGAGACTCCCACGGTCAGTTCCCTGCTGCGGTGATAACCGTTCCTGTATCCGCGGAACTCCTCGCCCCGCTCATAGCGGTCCCTGCCCAGGAACCCGCTCACCTCCTCTTCGAGGGCCGCGGCAAGCATCCTTCTCGCCCCTTCCCTGACCATCGCTTCCAGCGTGTCGCCAACTACGTTCGCATCTTCTTCGTTCTGATATACTTCCCTCACGGCGTGTCCCTCCAGTTTTTCGTCTCATCGACGGTTTGTGATACCTGGAGGATACGCCCTTTCTCTTACCTGCGACTTTTCATTTTCCACAACTTCTGATATTAGCTCCGCCTCGCCACTGGCGCACCCTGCGCTGAAATGTCCTCAGCTGTCTCCTGTGTGATAGAATTGAGGTGAGCAAGGAGGAGTTCATGACCACGAGAGCCGCCACCTCCATAGTCTATCCCGAAACGGACGGAATGCCATTGCCCGACGGAGAGTTTCAAGCGCCGCTGTATGTCAGAATCGTCAGTACGCTCAGGACTCACTTCAGGGACATTCCGGGCGCGAGGGTGAACGGAGACACGTTCATCTACTATGTTGAGGGCAACCCGCGCCGTTCGGTGTCTCCGGACTGCTATGTGGTCTTCGGTCTGTCGGAAGCCGCACTGCGCTCGCTATCCCTGGAAGGAAACAACACCTACTTGCTGTGGGAGGTGGGCAAGGCTCCGGACTTCATTCTGGAGATAGGGTCAGAGAGCACGGCGAATGCCGACCTTGTTAGGAAGCGCGAGTTGTATGCGGAGCTGGGAGTGAGTGAATACTGGCGCTACGACGCGACTGGTGGGGAGTTCTACGGTGAGCCTCTGGTAGGAGAACGGTTGGCGGATGGTAAATACTCTCGCATTGAGATGCGACGAGAGAGTGACGATCGGGCATGGTCACACAGTGAGGCGCTGAACCTAGACTTGTGGTGGGCGAATGGTGAGTTACGGTTCTGGGACCCCGTGGCGGGTCACTGGCTTCTGAGTCACGAGGAGGAGCGGGACAGTCGTCTGTTTGCCGAAAATCGTGCTGAGGCCGCAGAGGCTCGCGCTGAGACCGCCGAAAATCGCACTGAGGAAGAGCGAGCCGGTCGCGTAGCGGCAGAGTCCCGTCTTGCGGAGCTTGAGATCGAGCTTCGACGCTTACGCGGCGAATAGCACCCTTCCCCCTCTAGTCCCATCGCCAGCCGGACATGTTTCCGCATATGCAAAATTACCCCTAAAATCGGATGCAAGAAATTACCATGAAAGCTTGCATCCGGCTTCTGGCACATTCAGGCGCCCCCCTGAGTCTGGCACAGAGCGATTAGCGGTCGCGTCTGGATTCGTCGGTCTTCGCCATGCGGTATCCGACTCTCGGCTCGGCGACGATGTAGGAGAGGTCGGTCCCATCGTCTCCGAGTTTGACACGAAGCCTCCTCAGGTGCGTGCGCAGCGTCTGCAAGTTGCCCGGCTTCTTTGGGCTCCATACCCTTCGCAGAAGCTGTTCGTGGGTCACGACCCGCCCGTCGCTGACCGAAAGCTCGACGAGCAGCCGGTACTCGATCGCCGTCAGGTCCAGCCTGCGACCGTCCACTGTAACGAGCGGTTCGGCATAGTCGATAGTCAGTTCCCCCAGACTGTACGGTTCAGACGGAGTGGAATGGGAAGGCTCCGTGCGCCTGCGCAGGGCAGCGCCTACCCTGGCCACAAGCTCGGTCGGCGAGAAGGGCTTGACGACGTAGTCTGAGGCGCCCATCTCAAAGGCTTGCGCGATCACCCGGTCCTGTCCGTAGGCGGAGAGGAAGATCACGGGCACGTCCGCGATGCCGAAGATGTCCCTCATCAGGTCTATGCCGTCCGTTCCCGGGAGCATCAGGTCCAGCAGCACCAGGCTGGGTCGATTATGCTCCACCAGTGCGAGAACCTCTTCGGGATCTGCGGTCACAACAGGGACGTAGCCCGCGTCCTCGAGCGTCTGCCGGACGTACCTGAGCGTGTGTGGATCGTCGTCCACTATCAGCACCGAGTGCTTGCCCTTCACATCCTGTGTAGTGGCCGCGTCGGTATGATGGCTCCCGGCTGTGGCCGCTTCGACCGCCGGAACGGCGAACGTGAAGCGCGCACCCAGTCCGGCCCCGTCACTCTCCGCCCTGATGCGCCCCCCGTGGGCCTCAACTATCCCCCTGCAGATGGAGAGACCAAGGCCGGTGTCGCCCCTGTCGTCCCCGGACTCTACCCGCGAGAACTTCCTGAACAGGTACGGCAGCCGCTCGGCGGGAATCC
Source organism: Dehalococcoidia bacterium (assembly GCA_965225795.1). Lineage (GTDB taxonomy): Bacteria > Chloroflexota > Dehalococcoidia > Lucifugimonadales > JADFKI01 > Bin90. Next base: position 1,065,786 of record OZ245324.1, read on the forward strand.
CCCTGCCTTCGTCAGCCACGGAGACCTCGACGTGAACGCCATCCCGTACGGCGCTCACCCTGATCGGGGACGACTCCGGAGAGTTCCTGGCCGCGTTGGATAGCAGGTTGCCGATCACCTGGACTATGCGCCTCCTGTCCACCATCACCAGGGGCAGGTCGGGCGAGAGGTCGATCTCGAGCCTGTTCTTGCCTCCACTCAACAGGAAGATGTTCCTTGCGCGGTCCACCAGCGTCAGAAGCTCCGCGGGCTCCGGACTGACCGGCAGCGTGCCCGTCTCGATGCGCGCGACGTCCAGCAGGTCGCCGATCAGGTCGCGCATGCTGTCCGCCTGCTCCACGATGATCCGAAGGAACTGCCGCATCTCAGCGGGGTCCAGGTCAGAAGTCGCGTCCAGCATGGTCGTCGCGGACCCTCTTATGGACGTCAGTGGGGTTCGCAGCTCGTGGCTCACCATGCCAAGGAACTCAGCTCGCAACCGCTCCAGCTCCTCAAGCGGCGTCAGGTCCTGCAGTGTGACCACGACCGACTGCATCTCTCCGTCGTCTGAGCGAATGGGTGTGGCGTTGAGCAAAGTGGTGACGCTCCTGCCGTCGGGAGCTTCCAGGACGATCTCCTCTGCTCTCACAGTCTCGGCGATGCTGAGCGCCTGCGCCAGCGGGAACTCCCGCAGGGAGATCTCCCGCCCGTCGGCGCGCCGCACGGTCAGCACCTCAAGCAGTCCCTCGGTAGACTGACCCGGCTCACGCAGCGCGTCCACGATCCTCCTAGCCTCGCGGTTGAACGACACCGGAGCCCCCGTGCTCACGTCGAATACCACCACGCCAACCGGTGAGGTGTCTATCAGGGCCTCAAGGTCGGCGCGCGCCCGCAGTTCGTCCCGGTGCCTTCGCGCGTTGGCGATCACCAGCGCCGCCTGCGAGGCGAACATCACCAGCGTCTCCTCGTCCTCAGGGCTGAACTCCAGCCCGGGCTCGCTCTTCGCCACGTGGATGTTGCCCACGCTCTCCCCCCGATGGCGTATGGGAGCTGCGATGAAGGAGCTGACCGGCACGGGAGGAACGAACTCGGGGAAGCCCATCGAGGCGGCGTACGCCGCGAAGTCCGCCACCCTGAGCGACCCGGGGATTGCGCTGAAGTACTCGAAGAACCTCGGCCCATCCGGCATCTCCCACAGCCGCATCGACTCCTCGTCGCTCAGCCCTGAGACCAGAAAGTCCTCCACCTGCCCCGACTGGTCGACTGTAGTAATGAGCGCGTACTTTGCGTCAGTGAGCGCCCGCGCGCTGTCCAATACCCCCTGAAGCACTGCGTCGAGGTCGAGACTCTCGTTGATGTGCAGGCTGGCCTCACTCAGCCGGGTCAGCCGCTCACGCAGGGCTGACGCATTGTCCTGGTCGCGCCGGTCTAACTCAGTCAACTTCCACCTCTGCTGTAACGTACTCGGGTCCTCGACCGGACGCCTGACGGCCTTTCATTGAGCCTATTATACTACTTCAGGCATTAAGTCATTATAACGTCATCAGCTTCGATGTGAAAGTTACCCTCATGTTAGTTACGTTTCTATATAATTGCTCACGAATACTATTGAAATATGCGGGTTCTATCGGGATCTGGAATGACTCATTACCCAATAATCAAGATGTGGCTGCGCTAATACTTTTCGTCCGTCGCCAGAAACGTGTCGCAGACGACGGTACGCCGGCCCTCAACGATTCCGATGCGACTATGTCATCCGGGTCAGCAACACAAGGCGGGCAGTGGCTGAATGGACTTGTAAGGAGCATAAATAGCGAAGTAAGGACAGTGCGAAGCAGGCCCGGCCGTAGCTATAACAGCCACGCCGGACTCATCTTCCCCGCGCATCCAGCAGAAGGCAGCCGCCGCGGATCCGGCAATCGGGCTCTATCAAACCGCCTCCAGGACTGTAGAGGAGTCTCAGACCAAGAAGAAAGGACTCACCCGATGAATATGGCAAGCGACGTAACCCGGGTTCGGGCATCCAGGGTCTGGTTATCGGCCGTCGCCATAGCGCTCTTGCTCGTGGTGTCCAATACCGCCCCAGCGACGGCGCAGTCAACTGCGACCGTCATGGTTAGCAATTTGGGAGAAGCGGAGTACCGTCGAATTTGGTTGAACCCTGGCCAGGCCTACGCGCATTCATTCCATACCGGCAATACTGCCGTTACGCTTGAAAAAGTCCGGCTGTATCTGCGCGGAGCCGAATCAACGCCCGCTGTCACCATACGCGCTGATAATTCGGGACAACCCCACCGGAGTCTGCATGCCTTGACGAACCCCTCCATCGACTCGCTCATATCCACACACGAGGACTTCACGGCGACCGGTTATGTGCTCGCTGCCAACACCACCTATTGGGTGGTGTTCCACAGACAATGGGGCAGCAAGCCCTTCAGCTTTAGCGTCACGTTATCGGAGACTGGATCTGATAATAATTGGTGCAATGAGCTTGGGACCCCTGATTCTCCGTACACCGGAGAGGATGGTTGGTCGCTGGGCGAAAATCTTTTCTTCGGTCTAGGGTCCAGGTGGGGGGAGGCATCCTTTGGATGCTGGAGCATGAGGATGGCCGTCTATGCCAGTGCGCAGACAGGACAGGGGCAGTCCTCGAACACCCCGGCGACCGGCGGGCCCGGCATCACCGGCACGGTGGGCGCCGGCGAGACGCTGACCGCGACCACGGACCTCATCGAGGACGAGGACGGCCTGACGAGCGTGGTCTTCGCCTACCAGTGGCTGGTCGACGGCGCTGAAATCAACGGCGCTACGGACTCCACCTACATCGTGATCGCGGCAGACGAAGGCAAACCCATCGAGGTGCGGGTCGCCTTCACCGACGACGCGGGCAACCCCGAGTCGCTGACCAGCTACCCGTTTCTGTTCGCCCCGCCCTTGATTATCCGCGATGTGCCAGTGATTGCGTCCAACACTCCGGCCACCGGCGCGCCCACCATTACCGGCACGGCCCGGGTGGGTGAGACGCTCACGGCGAACACCACGGACATATCCGACTCCGACGGCCTGAACAACGCCACCTTTACCTACCAGTGGCTGGCCGACGACGCGGACATCACTGACGCGACCGGCTCGACCTACGCCCTGGTTGCCGCAGACGAGGGAAAGACCGTCAAGGTGCGGATCACCTTCACCGACGACGCGGGCAACGGCGAATCGTTGACCAGCGCGCCCACGGCAACGGTGACGGCGTCCAACACCCCGGCGACCGGTGAGCCCACCATCACTGGCACGGCGCAGGTGGGTGAGACGCTCACGGCGAACACCACCGGCATAGCCGACTCTGACGGCCTGATCAACGCCACCTTCACCTACCAGTGGCTGGCCGACGACACGGACATCACTGACGCGACCGGCTCGACCTACACCCTAGCGGCTGCAGACGAGGAAAAAACCGTCAAGGTTCGGTTGTCCTTCACCGACGACAGAGGTCACCAGGAGACGCTGACTAGCACGGCTACCGCAGCAGTGACTGCCGCGCCCTCCCCGCTGACTGTGAGCGTCGAGAGCACCCCGACGTCCCACAACGGCAGCAACTCGTTCCGCATCAGGATTGCCCTTAGTGAGGCGCCCAAATCGAGCTTCAGCTACACCACTATGCGCGACCACGCCTTCACGGTGACCGGAGGCGATGTAACCGGCGCGCGAAGGCTGGTCAGCGGCAAGAACCTCCGCTGGGAGATAACCGTGCAGCCCTCGGGGAACGCCGATGTTACCGTGGAACTCCCGGCCACCACCAACTGCGCCACGCGGGGAGCCATCTGCACCGGTAACGACGATAAACTGTCCAACTCGCTGAACTTGACCGTATCCGGTCCCAACTGACCGTAACGTCCCTAAGCCGCATAGCTGACGACGTTTCCGTCGTCCGCTATGCGGCAACGCCACAACGGTTGAAGCACTCCTGAAAGCAGGCGCGGACATTAACGCGAAGACTAATCGTGACATTACGGCACTTCCCGTGGCTGAGAGGGGAAATCATTCCACAACCGCAGCATTGATTCTGGGAAATGGTGGTGAGAGATGACTTGCGTTTCTTACGGCGAGCACAGTCTTGGTTTAATTGTGTGCAGGAATAAGCGTAGGGAAGTATAGCGGAACGAGGAAGCCACGAACGTAGTTGTGAGCTGACGGTAGGAGTCCTCGATGAAGATGGCAAGCATGCGTAACCGCGTTCGTGCAGGTGTTCTCTTAATTTTGGCTATGGTCGTAACGCTCATGCTCGTGATGACCCACGCCACCCCTGCGCTATCGCAGGGGACCACCACCGTCAGGATCAGCAACTTCGACGAGCCGTCGGACGGCTATGTTGGCATAAGCTACGATCAGGAGTACGCGCAGTCATTCTGCACCGGCAGTGTCGCTGTCACCCTAGACAAGGTGCGTATGTACACGAAGTCCAACGGATCCGACTGGGCGCCCGTCGTGACCATACGCTCCGATAGTTCGGGGGAACCGGGCTCGGTGCTCGATACCCTGACCAACCCGCTCATCGACGGTTCCGAGGCCACCGCCGCCGACTTCACGAGCGGCGGTTATGAACTGACCGCCGCCGCCCCCTACTGGGTGGTGGTCAACCGGCCAAGGGGAACCGGCGGTTTTTCATTCGACGTCACTTCATCGCCCGCTGAGGACTCCGAAACGGATTCAGACTGGGCAATCGGCGACCAAATTCTCTATCGCTCAGTAAATAGGTGGCGTGAGTTCAGCACATTCGACCTGCGCTATGTCATGAGGATGGCCATCTATGCCAGCCGCGATTCCCCGAGTATATCGTCCCCGGCCTTTCCTGACTCCGACTGCAACGGAACGATAGACTCCTACGAGTTACCAGTGAACGAATCCGCCACCGCTAACACAGTCGTGGGCACAGTGACCGCCCGCGACGATGACGGCGACTCCCTCATGTACTCCGTCGGCGGAACCGACGCCGCGGCATTCAATGAGACATTCCCATTCGACGCGAGCACCGGCGAGATCACCGTCAAATCAGGCGCTTCCATCGACTATGAGTCGGACAGTTCATACTCGATCACCGTCAGCGCGACCGACGGGGAGGACGCCTCCGGCGCTGCGGAGTCCGAAGCAACGACCGACGCCACCGTCTCAGTGAGAATCAGAGTCATCAACGTCGACGAGCCCGGAACCGTCACGCTGTCACAAGCCACACCTAGGGTGGGCAGCGCGTTGCTTGCCACCCTGGACGATCCCGACGGCTGGGTGGTGCTCTCCAAAGTTCAGTGGTCCAGGGCAGATACCGCAGATGGCCCGTTCACCGTCCTCAACTTCAAATACATCAGCTCGCTCCGTAAGGCCTCCTACACTCCAGTGGCAGCGGACGAAGGAAAGTTTCTGAAGGTCACCCTGTTCTACATCGACCGCCAGTGCCGCGTAGTGAACAGCTACAACGACCAGTGCCGCAGAATGGCCGCGAAAACGGCCGACAACGCAGTGGCGCCGGCGCTCACGGTGTCCGGAATCGCCTCAAGTGACTACGCGGAGAATGGCACGACAGCGGTAGCTACCTACGCTGTGGCCGACGCGGGAACCTCGACTATCACCTGGTCCCTTTCCGGCGACGACAGCGGGGACTTCTCCATCAGCAGCGCGGGCGTCCTCAGCTTCAGCACGTCCCCCGACTACGAGTCTCCGGCGGACTCCGACACGGACAATGTGTACCAAGTGACGATAAAAGCCTCCGATGGGACCAGCACAGGCACGCTGGACGTAACGGTGACCGTCACAGATGCAAATGAAGCGCCAATGCTGAACTAGATGGAGAACGGCGGCTGACAGCCGTCATTCGTCTGAAGGGGCAGTTCCGTAAAGCGATGAAACTTAACACAACCCTGGGCGCGCTGGGCGCCTTCTTGCTTGCAGCCCTGATTGCGTTCATCCTTAACTCCGACTCACAGAAGATAGCGCACGCTCAGGGCATCGAGAAGACGTACGCAGAGAACGGCATTGAAACGGTCAGAACCTTCAGAGCGTCCGACGATGAAGGGACCATGCTGGCATGGTTCCTGACGGGAGCAGACGGTGGTGACTTCGTCATCGATGATGGGAGCCTCAACTTCCGTGCGCCGCCCGACTACGAGGCTCCAACCGATGCCAACGGCGATAACGTCTATGAAGTGTCCGTCAATGTCACCGATGGCGCCAACACCACGACGGCAGATCTGACCGTCACCGTTACGAATGTGGACGAGCCGGGAACGGCATCCCTCTCCTCATTGCAGCCGGAGGTCGGTATCCCGCTCTCAGTCACCTTGACCGATCCCGACGGCGGACTTGCAAGCGTTGTATGGGCGTGGGAGAGTTCCATCGACAAGGCAACCTGGATTCCAATCAGCGATGCAACGTCGGACGTCTATACGCCAGCTGACGGGGACGTAGGCAGATACTTGCGAGTCACTGCGGCCTATACCGATGGGGAGGGACCGGACAAGAGAGCGCAGAATGTGTCGTATAACTTGGTGCGAGAGTCCCACCCTCCGGGTCATGGGCCGGAGTTCCCACCTGGAGAGACCGGCGTCCGCAGCATTGCGGAGAACACCGCACCCGGAACTCCAATCGGCGCCCCGGTGGCAGGCAGCGACGAAGAAGGGCATGTCCTTACCTACACACTGAGCGGAGCAGACGCAGCGTTCTTCGACATCGACAGGTCGTCAGGTCAGCTGCTCACTAAGGCTCGACTGGACTATGAGTCCAGGAACAGTTACTCGATCATGCTGACGGTTACCGACCCCACCAACGCCTCTGACGCCATCACAGTGATGGTCGACATTGCCAACTTGGAGGAAGTGGGAACGATAACCCTGTCCACGCCTCAACCCTTTGCCGGCGATGAGGCGCTTGCCTACCTGGACGACCCGGACGGCAGTGTAGGAGATGTCACATGGCAGTGGGAGCTTTCCCAGGACAGGGCAACTTGGAGCGTGATTGACGGAGCGGGCTCGGGTTCATACGAGCCGGCGGACGAAGACGTTGGCAGCTATCTTCGGGTAACGGCGTCCTACATCGACGGAGAGGGTCCAGACAAGAGCGCGCAGGCGGTGTCCTTCAATCCCGTGAAGGCCGCTGTCGACCACGCCCCCGTATTCTCCAACACAGAGACCGGTCTGAGAGCAGTGGCGGAGAACACTCCTCCAGGAACCCCGATCGGTGAACCCTTCACCGCGACCGACGCCGATGGACATACCCTGACTTATCTTATCCTGGACGAACTCGATGCCGAATCTTTCGACATAGACCCGTCGTCAGGCCAACTGCTCACGAAAGCTCCTCTGCGCTACGAGATGAAGAGCACCTACCGGCTGACAGTGGCGGTGCATGACGGCGGAGACGACCACGACGGAGGCGACCACTCACTGGACGCCACCCTGGCGGTGACAGTAATCGTCACCGACGTCGATGAGGAGTCTGTGCATAGCTGCGTCCAGTCCCTGTCTCCTTCAGGCACCGTCACCGGAAGCTGGGCCGAAAGCTGCCTGTCCGCGAACAGGCCCTACGGAGAGGGCGGGCGGGCCGATGGCGACTATTACGCGCGCTTCTACACCTTCACGCTGGAAGAAGACGCGATGGTGACCATAACCTTGACCTCCGCCTCGGGAGTGGACACCTTCCTCTACCTGATGGAAGGCGCTGCTGGGGATGGGCCGATAAAGGAAGAGAATGACGACATCGAGGCGAACTCAGACAGGAACTCGCGTATAGAAGAGGAAGACCTGGAAGCGGGCGAATACACCATCGAGGCTACGACATACGACCCTGAGACGAGCGGCGACTTCACGCTGGTCGTGGTTATCGAATGGGAGGTAGCACAGCCTCAGCCGCCGATGCCGGAACCCGAGTCTGATGTTAAGTACACCGCTATAAGCAGCGGCGCGAACCACGTGTGCGCGCTGGCGGCTGACGGCTCGATTATGTGCTGGGGCGATAATGACGAAGGGCAGGTATCGGACAGGCCGAGAAGCGGGCGATTCACTCAGATCAGCAGCGGTGACAAGCATACTTGCGCCCTGCGTGACGACGGCGCAGTCATATGCTGGGGCGACATCGAAGTCCCATAGCCGACATATCTTCGCTCACCGGCTCTAAGAGGCATTCGGACCGTAAATTATCAGAGCGCAGAACTGAACATTCTGCGCCCTTCGTGCATTCAATACTATGGATGAGCAAAGCTGCCGCCATTTCTTTCTTGGACATCCTAATTGCGGTATAAAGGAGTTTACGATGACAGGATACTGCCTGAAGTGCAAAGAGAGTCGAGAGATTCAGGAGGCCGAGCAGGTCACGATGAAGAACGGCCGGGCGGCGACCCGCGGGAAGTGCGGGGAGTGCGGGAGCGGGATGTATAGGACAGGGAAGGCTTCCTGAGTTTCTGCAAGGCTCAACAGAGACTCGATTATGAAGCGCCAAATATCTCGCGTCACAGAATGCATGGACTGCTGGCAGCGCGGATATTGCTTCCTCTTCTATGAGAATTGGGGAGACGGCAAAGCGCGCGGGATTGGGCTATGTAGTGATTGCATCGACAGGCGCCCGGTTCCGGCACGATGAGGGCACCAGTCTACGAGATGTTGTTGGAAGTCCGAGAGACGACTTCGATCGCCGCTTTATGTAAGCCGGGCGCACAGATGTCGTGCATTAAAATACTGCAAAAGCTTGCATTTCCTCTCCGAATGTCACTGGTGTGGGCTGACCAGCGCCGACTGTCCCGACCGCATGGAGCCTTATCTAAATTAGCTCGATTCAGGAACGTCGGGCAGTATGGCGCTGGGCCGTATCTTTCTTTTATGCTCCGGCGACTCAGATAGGAATATGTAGTGGAGACATCTGCGATATTGCTGTGGTGATGTCATCTCCAGAACGACGAGAGGAGAAGGAGCGTAATTGCTGTGTATGATGCGATTGATAGGGCAATTTCTATTCGCTGGTAAAGTGGGTGTGATATGAAGGCAGGCGCGGGCGCGGAATTTTTTCTGAAGCCCTTGGAAAATGAAAACAAACTGGTTATAAGGATGCCACAGCAGCAGACGAACAGGATAAGTATCAATGAAGGACGGAACGCGTCGTCCCTCAAAAGGTCGCGCTGCATCACTTGGCTGCCGAGCGCGATCGTGAATATCGGGGCGTAGATCACTATGGCCGAAATTGCGCTTGTCAGGTTGTAGGGCATTCTCAGTCTAATCGTCATAAAGAAAATTGCCATGGTCATGGAACTGACAAAAAAGGAGATAACTAGCCAAAACTTCAATTCCGCAGGAACAGGGTGAAAGATGGAAAGGGCGCCCGCTACTGCCAAGATGAGTATGAATGGCGAGCCAAACGTCAAAGCGCCAATGGCAGCTTGCTTTCCCGTCTGCACGGTTTTCGGAGCGACGTTCTCTGAGAGGATTGGCCCCAGATAGCGGCGATATCCGGAACTCTTCGTGAACTTGCCCAATGTATTGAGGATGGGTAGTTTGTCTCCGAATCGCCTATTGATGTACGGCAAGGAGGAGAGGACTGCGAGCGTAGTTAACAGGACTAGCAGCCAGTTTCCTGTTCCCAGTCCCAGCGAAATCGCACTAAATGCAACATAGCCGCCCAAAATGACCACAATTATGAAGGCTGTACGTGAAAGTCCTCGGGTAACAGGTTGTTTCATCTGTGTGCTCCTCTCCTACCCAGCCTCTGACTTCGTTTACTTTAATCTATTTTGCCGTTGAGGATGTCGATTGCACGGATGCAATGTCCGGTTCAGGCCCGTCGAGCATGTATGTCCTCACGGCTCCAGTTGCGCGGTCCCATATCACGACTTATCCGCTGAAACGAGTCATTCAGCAGGGCGCCGCGCCGCTGCCTGTCCGGAGCGTCGCTCCTTGTCAACCACGTAAGGTAGTCCCTGACCATCGCCGTCAGAGTTGTGTCCCTGTGGATGGCAATCCTACGGACCTTCCTTACGATCTCATCGTCGATGTTCAGCGTGATATTCATGTACTTCCCCTGAGTCAAGTTGAAGTGGACACTGATTGCATTCACTTCGCGTGCGGGTCGGTGGCGTACTTTGCGCCGGACGCTCCCGCTTTTCAGGAGGCGGGCGAGCTGAAGGGCGACGACCTGGACAAAGCCCTGTGAGTCGTCTCACTCACTTCTACTTGGTTCTCAAGCTTCTCGCTGTCTTATCGTAAAAGAGTAGTGTCCCATAGAGTATCCGTGTTCAATGTCAAGCCCTGAGCCGAGTTCAAGAAGACCTGATTGGCACTGACTTCGGGAACCAGGGCGTCCCTCGACGTGCCACAGCATTCAACTGCAGAAGCAGCTTGCGCATGACCGCCACTACCGCCACGTTGCCGGGCTTCCCCCGTTGACGAAGATGCTGATAAAAGCGGCGCAGTTCACTGTCGTGGCGTATCACCGACCAAGCACACATGTACAGGGCACTCCGCACCGAGCCTCGCCCTCCTCTGATAGCACGGTTGCCCCGCTTCTTTCCGCTGTCTCGGGACCAGGGAGCCAACCCCACCAGGGAAGTCAGCGATTTGCTGTCCCAACAGCCCAGTTCTGGCAGGTAGGCGACCAATGTGGCGGAGGTGAGCGGCCCGACGCCCGGCACGGTGCGGTACAGCGCGGCGCGGTCGGCGAAAGGGATGCACTTCTCCAGCGCCTCCTTGTACTCCACATCCAGACGGGCTATCTCCTTTTCCAGCCAAGCGATATGACGCTTTGTCGATCTGGCCGCGATAGAAGTGATTCCCTTGTCCAGACGACCCATTTCCTGCACTCGCTGCCGCACAAACTGCCGGCGCCTGCTGAGCAGGTCCCGTAGCACTTCACGCTCGGGTCCCAGCTCATGCTCCGGCGTCTGTGCCTCTGGAAATACCTGTCCGTATCGTGAGAGCACCTGGGCGTCCCGCGGATCGGTCTTGGCTTCGTACCCGCACGCTTTCGCGAACGCGCGCACTCGGCTCGGGTGAGCCACGTGCATCGCAATCTCGGTCTTTCTCAACCGGCTTACCAGCAGTCGTTCGTACCCACCGGTGGCCTCGCACACAACCACGGCAGCGTCCTGCTCCGTCAGGTGCTTCAGTAGCTTTCCAATGGGAATTACATACTTTACTAGATAAACGAGGTGATTGACTGAATACTGACACGAAGGAATGGGATTACCCCTCAGAAGGGGCAACGAAACACGCGGTGCGGGTTTGTTAGGCTGGTACACCTTATTTCTTGGACAAACCCGCACCGCCTAAATCCCTGAGGTGGACCCAATAAATCGGACAGGTGGATAAGAGAGAGCCCCGCTCCTAAAACAATGGGAATAGAGGAGCAGGAAAATGAAGCAGAGCAGAAAGAAGCACAGCCCGGCGTTCAAGGCCAAGGTAGCCTTGGCCGCCCTCCAGGGGGAAGAGACCATTGCTGAGTTGGCCAGCCGGTTTGAAGTTCATCCCACGCAGATTCATGCCTGGAAGAAGGCCCTGATTCAGGGAGCACCCGAGGTCTTCGGCAACGATACCGTAAAGGCGGAGAGGGACCAGGAAGCGCTGACTGCCCATCTTTACCAGCAGATTGGGCAACTCAAGGTGGAGCGGGATTTTTTGTCGCGCAAGTCCGGGCTATGAGTCGGCGCCGGCGTCTGGCTATGGTGAACCGAGGACACCCCGGGCTTTCGGTAGTGAAGCAGTGTCGTCTGCTGCAGCTCAGCCGTTCCGCGGTGTACTACCGGCCGACACCGACTAACCCGGCGGATCTGGACCTGATGGCCGGGATGGACCGACAGTATCTGAAGACGCCCTATTATGGTTCTCGCAGGATGACGGCCTGGCTCCGGACTCGGGGGCATCAGGTCAACCGCAAGCGGGTACGGCGACTGATGCGGGCAATGGGGCTGGAAGCCATCTACCGCAAGCCCAATACCAGCAAGCCTGCGCCGGAACACAGGATATACCCTTACCTGCTCAAAGGAGTGGCAGTCGACAGGGTCAATCAGGTTTGGGCAGCCGACATCACCTACCTGCCCATGTCCCGGGGATTCCTTTATCTCGTGGCCATTATGGACTGGCACAGCCGGTACGTGCTGGCCTGGAGGCTCTCCAATACTCTGGAGGTGGACTTCTGTATCGCGGCCCTGAAAGAAGCCTTGAGCAAAGGACGGCCGGAGATCTTCAACACCGACCAGGGAAGCCAGTTCACCAGTGAAGCCTTCTGTGGCCTGCTGCTGGAGCGGGGGATCAAGGTCAGCATGGATGGCAAGGGCAGATACCTGGACAACATCTTTGTAGAGCGTTTGTGGCGGAGCGTCAAATACGAGGATGTATATCTGAAAGCTTATCGCAATGGCAGTGAAGCCAGGAGAGGAATTGACGCTTATCTGGACTTGTACAACCGAGAGCGGCCGCACCAGTCTCTGGGCTATCGGACTCCGGCTCAGGTGTTTGCAGATGGAAGACCACTCAGGTGTTTACCAGAGCAGGCATCGACGTTATCATCTCGTGAGTCAACGTCAGACTTTCCAGCGGGAGTCTCTCTTAACCTGGCCTCTTCGTTGTCCTAACTGTGGGGTCCACCCCACTCATCCGTGTCTGTGTCACCGGATGGCATAGCGACTTTCTCCAATCCTGATCCGAGCGGTTATAATCCCGAGTCTCAGTATTTTTACTTTATAGTCTCTGTGAATTCGGGTGAGATTGAAGTAGGTAAGGCCGCTACTGCGGATCTCGATGCTGATACTCCCAACGATCTTAACCTTGGACCAACCTGGCACCGGGCTAATAATTCGTGGTCGGCTGATCCAACGGCTGCGGATAGGATTCAAATCCTCATAACGGGCACTGCGAAGCCGGTAGATGTTTCTGAGCCGGAACCCACTCCTGTGCCTAGTCGTCCATCTGCGCCTAACGATGGCGTTTCGACATACAGCCTTGGAAGCTGGCGATCTGTAAACCTGACGGGTGCAGGCGAATATGGTGATGCCATCTACAAGGTCCGCTTGCAGAAGGACACGAACTACCGAGTCGAGTTCCGTACCGCCAATTCGAACTCATCTTCTACGGCGATTGATGTGGCGATGCTGGTAACTAACAATCTGATCGATCTGTCGGCGATTACTTCCGGCACGGGATCTCCGTTCATAGTAGAGGTAGGCGAAGACGGCAATCCTACTACTACTCTGGCGAAGGCGACGTCTTGGTTCAGCTATAACACGTCCTCGCTTGAGGAAGGCATATGGTCAAACATGCTTTATCAAGATTTCAGGACGCCGAACGTCTTCGACCCGCGAGGCGATGAAGACTGCAACGTATCTTCTGAAGTGTCGCTACTACAAGAAACTGACTGCGTTTATCAGTACGACTACCCTAGCTACTATTACTTGAATATAGGTACGGGCTTCGGTAGTGTCACGGAAGAATACGGCACTATGCAGTTCCGCATATCTCGTATCAGCGAACAGTCGCTCGGCGGCATGAGTCGTATGTCAATGGACAGCGAGGCGTCATTCTATCTCCCGGTCAATATCGACGATCCCGTGTCCGAAAATGGGTCCTTAGTCGCTAATAAGCTCTCGGTAGATGGCGAGATTCATTTTGCTGGCGATGTTGACTGGTACCTTCCGCGTCAGTCAGCTACGGCTTGTAGCTTTTCCGCCGCCGGCAGGGACCTGGACGGCGATACTGCGACAAACGACTCGGCTTCGGGCCTGAGTATGCGGCTCTATGTTCGCAATTTTGGTGAGCGCGTAGCTCCTAACAATCGTGGTTCGTTCAGAACATCTTTGTCGGGGGTACTCACGTCGGGCGGCGAGGAGATTCTGGAAGTCACCGGCACCAGGGCAGGCGGATATAAGATAATCGTAACTTGTGAGGCTCCACCTGCAGTAATCTCTAATTTAGACCAGAGTGGCAGGCTGTCATATCCAGGATATGACGACTACCGCCCTTCGAGAAATCTTAATGCGTCGGTGACGCCTACTCCTGCGTACGGGATGATAGATATGACTGGCCGCACGAGCAGATTGGTCACCGGCACTATCAGCTATCTTAATGATGGAGACTCTTTTGAGGTCACGGGAACTCCTGGAAGGCGATACAGTATCACCCTGAGTTCGGTCGCCGTTAATCTTTCTACGCCCGGTCATCCTGGCGGCAACACCACGAGACTGCAAGGGTTAATCCTTGATGAGTTTGTGCGACCGTATGCACGCAAGTGTAGGGCAGTGTCTGTAGATGGCGTGTTCCAATATAACAGAATTACGAATGATCTTCTTGGAATCGCCGAGTTTGATGACGACGATAATCCGGCTAATACAAAGGCCGATTTAGGTGCAGACGAAACCTGCATGTTCATAACGGTAGACATATTGCGTATTCAGAGCCGAGTAGGCGGTTATCGCATTACTGTGCGCGATGAAGGCGTTCCTCCGCATCCTGCGCGGGCGGACGCTCAATCTCCACTTATGTATGACGCGGAAGACGTGTACTTGTTGGGGTCGGATAGTCCCGGCATGTCTGTGTTCATTACCCGCGAGACGTACACGGACGGCGATGGGGTGACATACTCTCTGTCTAGTTCGATTGGGAGCATTGCGAGTACTGCTCGTATAGACTCTTACGATGATATCGATTTATTCCGTAGGGAGTGTCCCCAGGGCTTTACGATGTATTCATACAGAGCGAAGCGGTTAGATCTTGGAGTTATGCTTCAGATAAATCAGATGATTCAAGTTTGGAAGATACTCGGAAGAGAGCACAGAATGATGGACTAGGGAGCTAATATCAGAAGTTGTGGAAAATGAAAAGTCGCAGTTAAGAGAAAGGGCGTATCCTCCAGGTATCACAAACCGTCGATGAGACGAAAAACTGGAGGGACACGCCGTGAGGGAAGTATATCAGAACGAAGAAGATGCGAACGTAGTTGACGACACGCTGGAAGCGATGGTCAGGGAAGGGGCGAGAAGGATGCTCGCGGCAGCACTCGAAGAGGAGGTGAGCGGGTTCTTGGGCAGGGACCGCTATGAGCGGGGCGAGGAGTTCCGCGGATACAGGAACGGTTATCACCGCAGCAGGGAACTGACCGTGGAGTCTCAGCGGTGGAGGTGAAGGCGCCGAGGGTGTCGGACGTGCCTGCTGAGGTGGCTGGTGGTGGGTTCGAGTCGAAGATAGTCAGGCGATATGAGCGCACGAGTCGTCAGACGCAGGATCTGTTTCGGAAGCTGTACTTGGAGGGACTGTCCACCGGAGACTTCGAGCCGGTGTTTCGTGAGTTGGTGGGAGAGACTGCGGCGTTGAGTCCGAACGCGATCGTGAGGTTGAAGAGCAAGTGGGAGTCGGAGTATCGGGCGTGGTGTAGCAGGAAGTTGGACGAGTGCAGGTACGCCTACATCTGGGCGGACGGAGTGTACCTGAGGGCCGGAGTGGACAGGGAGAAGACTGCGCTGCTATGCGTGGTGGGGGCAAGGGAGGACGGAGTGAAGGAACTTCTCGGTATGGAGCTTGGCTATCGTGAGAGCACGGAGAGTTGGTCTGGTGTGCTGAGGAGCTTGAGGGATCGGGGTCTGAGTGCGCCGCTATTGGCGGTGGGAGACGGTGCGCTGGGTCTGTGGGCTGCGCTGGATGCGGTGTTTCCGACTGCGGGTCATCAGAGGTGCTGGAACCACCGTGCGCTGAACGTGCAGGCGAAGCTGCCGAAAGCGCTGAACTCTGAGGTCCGCAAGCGGCTTAGGGATATGTCTGCTGCGACTTCACGCGCGGAGTGCGAGCGCTTGAGGGACGAGTACGTCTCCGATCTGAGAGCGGATGGTCGCTCAGATGCCGCCGATACGGTGCTTCGGGACTGGGAGTCGTTCGTGAGCTTCTATGACTTCCCGGTCGAGCACTGGGTGCATCTGCGGACGACGAACCCGTTGGAGTCGGTGTTCAGCGCAGTGAGGTTGAGGACGGACGCCACTCGGCGGATGAAGCGTCGAGACAGCGCATTGTACCTTGTGTTCAAGGTGTCGCTGAGGCTGAGTGAGCGCTGGCGTCCGCTGAACGGAGGCAGAAACCTTATGGGCTTGCTGATAGATGGAGCGCGGTTCGAGGACGGTATCTTGGCCGAGCTGCCGGTGAGCGGCGAGGGGGCCGTCGCCGCTTGATGAGCTAAACGACCTGGAGGCATTTTCCACAACATTTGACACAAGCTCTAGACTAGGAGTTGGGTTTAATGTGCTGGAAGGCTCACAGGGCGCAGATGCCGGTCTCGCTGTTGATTTGACACCTGGTGATGATAGTATCTTTGATTCCGCCGCGACCCCTGGTGGGGCAATCTGCGCGATTGTGGGTCAAGAATCGTATGTGGATGTAGATACATCTTTAAGAAAAACTCGCCCAATCTTCGAGTGCAAGATGACGACCATCGCCACTTTTGAAGCCGAGTATAGTGACTACTACTACGTCGCGGTGTATTGGCACCATAACTCGAATAATCTAGGGACATATAGGGTTGACATGCGCGCGGTGCAGGCACCGTCTCTGAGCGGCTTGGCGAATGTTCCAGATGCTACATCGCGGGTTGTCAAGGCGAAGGCTACGGTCAGAACTCCTCGCAAGACTCCCGTTTACGCGCAATATCGTAAGCAGGGAGAGACGGCATGGATAGACTTGCCGAACAGCAAGAAGACCAGCGAGGCATTCAACGACATACTCCAACAATCTCTCGACGTGGAGTTTACTATCCCGTCTCCGGTTGATCCTGGTATTGTCTATACTGTCCGAGCATCGTTGACGGCCGACTTCTCCAGCGGCGTGCGTACTCTGAATATCCGTACGACCCCCGACCCGAATGTTTCCCGTGTGCTCGAGAGCTATGTGACACACGCCTCAGCAGACATGTTAGTGAGCCTGACTAACGGCAGGGCGGGCGATTACGTGAGAGTATGGTACAAGAAGACCGCCGACCCTGATAATGTAGTATGGAAGACGCAAACTGACCAGGTAAGGGCCGCTTCTTCGAACTTGGTAGTGTTTCGGATAACCCCATTGGATGCTAGTACATCTTATGATGTTCGTGCCGTTGCGAGCGGGTCTGAGATAGGCGATCCTCTGCCTGCTGTGTATTCGTCGCGCACATTCTCGACAGGAGCTGTCCCTCCCTAATCCACCTGCTTCATAGGCTGCTATGAGGGTAGAGAATAACTGATGGGAATTATGAACGAAAGGAACCATTTATTCAGTCGTTCACCTTAATGGCGGCATTGCGTGGCTATGCGCTCTAATCTTTTAGCGGCAAGGGATATTCAGCCGGACTCACTGTCATATCCCTTGCCGCTGTCTGCAGTTGTTTTACCGTTAACTGCTGCTAAACTCCATCGCCATTACCCGTAGTCATCCAGATAGCACTTGAAATGAGGAGATCTCGGCATTCTGGCATCTTCGGGAGACCCAGGCGCTGGTCAACCGGCTGCGGGGTCGCGAGTCTAATCTGGTGAAGAGCGAGGAACTCAGAGACTGGACATGCAGCCAGCCCAAAAGCCCGTGGAATGAGCTGCTGAAAGAGGCTATTGAAGCATACGCGCTGGAAACAAGCGAATCCGAAACGCCAGTCGCCAGCTTCATCGAATGGCTGGCCGAGTGGGGGCGCGAAGTGAGACACAGACAGCACGGGCTACTGCTGCTCACAGCACACAGGGCTAAGGGTCTGGAGTTCGACCACGTGGTCGTGCTGGACGGGGGATGGGACCGGATCGGTCGCGGCGAGGACAGAGATGCCCCTCGGCGCCTGCACTACGTGGCGATGACGCGAGCCAAGCGAAGCCTGACAGTCGCGGATGTGGACAGGGGCAATCCCTTCCGGCATACGCTGCTGAACAGCCCTTCCGTGTTGGTTCGCTCAGAGAAGGAAAACATTCCGCCTGCTCCGGCCGAACTCGTCCGGCAGTATCGACGGCTCAAACTAAGCGAAGTGTTTCTTGGGTTTGCAGGATATCGCCATCCTGCCCATGGGGTACATCGCGCAATTGCTGCGCTTCCACCCGGCGATATTCTTCAGGTGCGCGGCGCAGACGAACGCTGGGAGTTACTTAATAGAGAGGGAGTGGTAGTTGGTCAACTCGCCCGCGGCCTTGAGAAACCAGCCGGCATGCGGTGCGTCTTTACCACTGTCACGGCTGTCGTCTCTTGGGAACGTGAACGCTCGGAGCCGGAGTACCAGGACCGCATGGTCTGCGATAAATGGAAAGTGGTCGTGCCGGAGTTAGCGTTTGAGCCGGTGTCGGTGTCCGATGCCCATCGAGGTCGCTTCGCTTGCCGCTAACCCACGCCCAGTAACCTCCAATGCAGGAGGCCAACGCGCCAGGGCAATTGAAGGTACCGCCACAATATGCCAATTTGTCGCATCCCCAATAGGTGAGGGACGGCTACAAATTCTCGTCAGGAATAATGCTGCCCGGGCACGATAACGCTAACCTGGGATGCGCCGGCTGCAGGCGATGTTCAGAGTTATGAGATTCTCAAATACGTGCTGGGTAGTGCGGATGTGCAGGCGGTCACCAATCTGGATGCAGACGTGACCAGTTACGTTGATTCCGACGGGTTGCAGTCTGGTGTGGGCTATGGCTTTACGGTGCGGACGATCGCAGCCGGAGTGACGGAAGGAAATACGGCCTAAATAAAGGTTCTGGTGCCCTGATGGTACCAATCCTGATGAGGCAGCAGGAATCGTCCAAAATAACTGTCGTTGACCAGTCCGGTCTGCATTGAGTAAGAGTCCGATGCAAGAAAATACTGTATTTTCTTGCATCGGGAACTCAGCCCGGTTGAGTATCCGGTCCGTTATCCGGCAGGCGTTGGCCATCTGAGCTCCCCGGCTATGGTGTGCAACCTGAGACATTGCGACTCCCCAACGTTCGTAAGCTTGTGAGCGCCTGACGGTTGGGGACGTTCCAAGGCGCATCTTTCACAAAGCTAAACACACAGCGGGCATATCCTCAAGAGTTACATGCCTCTCTGTGGAGGTAGCGATTGTACCTGCCAAAGAGGGTCCTTGCGCCGCGCAACGGTTGTCCTGCTGCCGGTCTTTTGTGTTCCCGGATGCTGATCTCCGGTTAACGCAGGCACGAAGCCTCCAAAGGCGTGTAAAAGAGCGGCATTCCGTCCCTCTTGGGAGGCTTATCTGCTGCGTGTATGGCAGAGGATATGCCCCTATTGGAATGTGGCGTTCAGCACTTTACAGGTGGGGATGTTACCGCCAAGTTTAAATGTACGAAAACGCCAGGTCGGCGTTGGCATCAGCGTAATGCAATTCCAAAAAGTTGCTATGGGTGATGCTGTATTTATTGGTTGGGATGATATGGAGGGCAAGTGATGTTAAATTCAGTGAATTGCACTCGTTTCAGGATATTAATCGTCCTACTCATCTAGGGCTTGCGAATCTTATGTCGGCCTGGTCCGTATCCGCCCAGACGCCGCCCGGGGGCGGCACGTCAGTGGGATCGGAACAGTCCCCTTCTCCGGAGCAAATGAGGATAAGGAACCTGACTGCAAGCGGCGACGAGCCGGGCTCCATCACCATCCACTGGGAACCGCCTGTGATATGGACGCAGGGATACGACATTGCCTGGGTGGATATAGCCGGCTATAACGCTTCGAGAGGTTCCAAGCGCATATATCAACTTGATGATGGCGGCAAGCTCTCCCATACGTTGACCGGCCTTGTGCCGGGCGAAGCGTACAAGATTAGGGTAAGGGCGGCCTACTTGGTAGATTTGGGTCCCTGGAAAGAGGTCAGCGGCAGGACGGGTGGTTTCCAACAGCAACGGGCGGTCTCAGGCCTCACGATTACCGATGTTCGCTACTTGAATGCCAAGGTCATCTGGAACCAGCCTTCGGAAGCGCCTATAGGCTACCAACTTTTTACAAACCCGGCTCGCGGCACAACAGCGAACCCCGGTCCATTCCAAACTGTTGGTCCTCATTTCATTTACGTTCCTCCCGGAGAACACACATTTTGGGTGAGGGCGCGCTACCACGATAGGTACGGTCCCTGGAGTAACCAAACCCGCTTCACGATGAGGGGGCACACATACTTTCATTCCATTAAGGACTTTGCGGTCAGGAGCGTCGAACCCGGCACAATCACCGCCAGCTGGGTCAAGCCTGTCGCTGCGCCCATCCAATACAAGCTTAGATATACACACATTGGCACAGACCGATGGAACTCTTCTTACCCCTCTCCTAAATCCGCTTCCCATACGTTGACCGGCCTTGAAGAGGGCGAAGAATACCTGGTCAGGCTGGAAGGGCACTACATTCGAGATCTCATAAGTCATAGCACCCCTGCCGAAGTCCGCATAAAGGTGGCGTCCGCTCCAACCCCAACGCCGACGCCCCAGAGGACGGCAACGCCAGCTCCCACACCGGCGCCCACGCCGGCGCCGACACCCACGCCCGGGCCGCGGACGACACCCACACCCGAACCCGAACCCGGTCAGGTCAAGAACCTGAGCGCCGTTGTGTCGGTGAGGATTTCAGACGACAACCCGCAGACCAGCGCCGGGCTGCAGAGGTTCATGAGTCGCTCCGCAATCGAAGGCATCGGCGCGGCATCCGGGGCATCGGGCGCCTCTGATGAAGTCGTGAGAGAGACAGGCAGAAGCGTCATCAACCACGACAACTCCGTGATACTGTCGTGGGATGCCCCGTCGTCAGGCCCACGGCCGGACGGCTACCGGGTCTACCGCTCGAAATATACCATCAGCGTCGTTACGGAGTCGGAAGTCCTTTCCGAAGACACCGGAAGCAGGAGCACCACATTCACGGACAACACGGCTGAAAGCCTGACCTTCTACGGCTACTATGTGAGCGCTCTCAGAGGAGAAATAGAGGGGGAGGAATCGAATGAGATCCGGCTGACCACCAACCCGGTCGCCAACACTCCCACGAGCCCGTTGAATGTGAGCGCGACTCAGAACACGGATGGGGATGTAGTGGTTACCTGGGACGAGCCCGAGTACGCGCCGGTAACGCCCTGCACCTACGACGTTTACCGCGACCCCCTGGTCAGCGCCTCAGATCTTTCCGAGCGCACCTACACCGACACGGCAGTAGAGCCGGACACCGTATACGGCTATGGAGTATGGGCGACCTGCGGCGGGTATAAGGGTTCCCACTCTTCAGGTTTCATCAGGACGAACACGCGAGAGTCAGACGTTCCCCATAAGCCAGGCGTCTTTACCGGCAGTTATGATAGCGACACTAACGGCATAAGGCTCTTGTGGTACACAAAAGTTAACCCTCCCCGATGACCCTAGTAACCGTGGTGACCCATCGGTTACAGCCTTTGTCATCTCCAGAACCGTTACTCAATCCAAGGTCCCCTCTCTTGAGGAGGCGTTTCCGGATGTAACCGTCCAAGCCACTGAAGCGGACGCGCTGGGAGTCTTGGAATATGTCGATACCAAAGTCATAGAAGGGTCAGGATACACATACGAGTTCAGATCCAAGAATGCAAACGGCCTCAGTGACCCGGTTCTGTTAGGTCGAGAGGCGCGTAGGGTGACTGGTCGAGCCGCAGGGCTCACAAACTTGCGAGTGACCGACAAGAGGATTGGCGCGATCACTCTCGAGTGGGACGCGCCTGACCAGTCCGGTGACAACCCTGCGATCACAGGCTACAAGATTCATCGCAATATTTCGTACTACTCCTCCGACGCTGCCGAGGTTCTGGTGAGCAATCTTGCCGCAACCGCTACCAGTTATGTGGACACTTCGGAATATATGGGCGGTACAGACGGAATAAAGGTAAATACAAACTACTGGGATTACATCTACTACGTTACGCCGTTCAACGCCACGGGACACAGCAAATTCGCTGACATCAGATTTACGCCCCTGCCTTCTGACGCCGAGTCGCCGGATGAGGAGCCGCCGGATGCCGAGACGCCCGGAGCTCCGGTATTGGGGGATCCGTATAGGCCTCCAAGACCGGGCACGTCGGCAACCGCTGTGATAGAAACAGTCGGAACTTCGGTGAATCTGGTTGTGACCTGGGTCGATGGCACTGACGGCGAGCGAGAATGTCACGCGGACTACAAGGTCAACATTTTTGACCCTGACAGGGATCTTCTCCCACGCGAGCCCATACCGGTCAGCGGAAGCGATCCCATATTTCTGGCGTCCAATCCGCACGATGACATTGAGATAAACTTCATACAGCATGTCCTGGGTGTCGTGTCTCCGCACCTGCGCAGCCTCACGATACCGCTGCCTTATCAGATAGATGTCGCTGGTCTTGTGGTGCGAGTCTGGTGTGGGACGCCGGTACTCGCCGACTCCTTGCTGATAGGGGAGACGCCCCATCCGCCATACACACTCCCCGATGATTAAGAAACGACTGCCACGGATGACGAACGGAGGACGGTAAATATTCAGAAGCCAATGCCCCCGGTGCGGGCGACAGGCACCGGGGGCATACGCACCCTCTTCCCCGTATAGAAACCGAATAACGGCAGCATCACCCGCAGCGCGCGCGCCAGGTTAGATGGAAGCGGCCGCGCCGCACCATCCCAGATGAAAGATTATGTTCAATTCTCAACGCACGGAATTCAGTAGAAGACGATAGTGTAGCTATGGTATCCAACACGGATGGGTAAAGACACACTTAACACACGTGATTAAGTTATCTTCTGGCGTCTGGTCCTGACTTACTGCCAGACCGTCCTTTGGTGACGGACCCCGAGGCTATCACCGCTGTCAAAATTGTATTGTCGCTATTTTCTCCAAAGGCAAATTGCATTCATGAACCGCCTATTGTCCATATCCCTGGCACTCGCAGCCTCTGCGCTGCTGCTCATCGTCTTGCTGGCAGGCTCACGAAGTGAGAGCGTACATGCCCAGCAGGGCGACGCTGCCACGCCTACGCCTGCCGCTGAGCCGGGTCCCGTATTCGACATCCAGATCCTTCCGACGGAAGGCAAAATCTCGACGCCCAGGCATCTCAACTTGGACTCCGATCTCAACCACATCGTCGAGCAAGTGTGGACAGGCCGGCTCACTGCGCAATCCGCAGCCGTGAGCGCGCCAATGCATCACGGTCAATCTGTCGCCGTTACGCTGTACATCATCGAGGGCTACGCCGACGCTATAGCCTCCTATCTCGAAGCCAACGGCGCGTCCCCGCGCAACATCGGCGCAGACTACATTGAGGCGTACATCCCTGTATCCCTGCTTGTGGAAGCGTCCGAGCGGGAAGGCGTGCTCAGCCTCCGAACCATCATTCCTCCACATCCTGACCAGGGCACGATTGTGAGCGGCGGCGTTGCGGCGCACGGCGTCCCCTCATGGCATGCCGCCGGCTACAAGGGCAGAGGCGTCAAGATTGGCGTGATCGATTTAAGCTTTAAGGGTTTCGCCGGGCTGATGGGAAGCGAGCTGCCCGCAACCGTCCAAGCGAGATGCTACTCCAGCGTTGGCAATTTCACGTCGAATCTCTCAGACTGCATTTACACGGACGTCCCTGAACGTGCGAGAAAACACGGTACGGCGGTGACCGAGGCATTGTTCGATATAGCGCCCCAGGCAGATTACTACATATCGGACGCGGGCTCCGATAGCGACCTGCTTAACACCGTCAACTGGATGGTGTCGGAGGGTGTCGATGTCATCAACGTGTCGCTCGGCTGGACATTCGACGGGCCGGGCGACGGCACTGCTTATTACAACAATGCGCCGCTGGACAGCGTAGATGCGGCCGTGAGAGGCGGCATTATCTGGGTCAACTCCGCCGGAAACCAAGCTAAGGATTCGTGGCATGGAGCATTCGAAGACTCGGACTCCGACGGAGTTCACCAGTTCAACGCGGCTGGGAACGAATGCAACAGCGTAACTATCGACCTAGACCCCTTGGAAGGCTTCAGAGCGCAGCTTCGATGGGCAGATTCATGGGGCGGCGCAAGCAAAGATTTAAACCTGTACCTCATTCCCGTGTCCGGAAGCACCGTCTCTCTGTCCGACGCCGTAGCTACCAGCGAGAATAATCAGGTGGGAGCCGGAAACCACATTCCATACGAAACGATTCGCCGCAGTCATGGACAGATAGACAACGGCGAATACTGCCTTGCCGTGAAGAAATCCAGTGGCGCTGCACCGTCCTGGATTCAGCTGCTGGTGTGGGGCGCGTCGGGTGATCTGCAGGATTACGTCTCTGCTCGTAGCATCGGGAACCCTGCCGAGAGCAGAAATTCCGGCATGGTCGCCGCAGGCGCAGCGCGTCTTAGCGACACAAACACGATCGAAGGGTTCAGCAGCCGAGGACCCACGACCGACAACAGAACCAAGCCGGACATAGTCGGCGCTGACGGAGGCTCGTCGGAGACATACGGCACTTGGTACGGGACGAGTCAGGCTTCGCCGCATGTGGCGGGCCTCGCCGCGCTCGTGAAGCAGCGCTTCCCCGGATACACACCTCAGCAAATCGCAACCTACTTGAAGAACAACGCGCAGGCGCGCGGCGCTGTGCCCAACAACACATGGGGCTACGGCTTCGCACATCTTCCTGCTCTGCCCACCCCTGTGCCGCTCTCAACTGACGCAACACTCAGCGGCCTGACGTTGAGCGGCGTAGACTTCGGCACATTCTCGTCAGACACTACCTTGTACACTGCCACTGTTGCCTACAGCGTCTCGCAGACGACGGTCACTCCCACCGTGAACGACTCAGGGGCAATCTATGTCATCAAGCTGGCGGGGTGACCGACGCTGGCAGCACGGTATCGCTGTCCGTGGGAGCGAACGTCATCACCATAGAGGTGACTGCCGAGGATAACACCATCACGAAGACCTACACGGTGACGGTCACCAAGGATGCCGGGGGCGGGAGCCAACCATCAGCACCAGGAACCCGCCGTCCACATATCGTGAGAATGGCACGTCAACTGTATATTCATTCCGGGCAACCGACCCGCAGCGGCAGAGCATAACCTGGACCCTGGAGGGCATAGACAGGGGAGACTTTACCATCACCGGGGACAGCAGCGGCCGGGGGGTGCTGGCCTTCTCCACCCCGCCGGACTTTGAGGCTCCGGCGGACTTGGATAGGGAAAACGACTACGAGCTAGCGGTAATTGCCACCGACGAAGACAGCCACGCCGACAGGCTCTCGTTCACCATCACCGTCACCGACGTGAACGAAGGGCCGGAGATAAGCCGGGTTGGCAGCGCCCCGGGCAGCGTGCCGGAGAACCAGGAGCAGATGCAGGTTCTGGCCAGGTATACGGCCACCGACCCGGAGGAAGGCACAGTTTAGCGCTGGCGCACTTCGGGGACCGACGGCGGAGACTTCGTCATCAGCGAGCAGGGAGAACTGCGGTTCCGCTACACGCCGGACTACGAGCGGCCCGCCGACTCGAACCGGGACAACGTGTATGAGGTAACGGTACGGGCGTCGGACGGCAGAGTGTACGGCAGTTTTGAAGAGACGGTCACTGTCACTCCCGTCGACGAACCGCCCACCATCACAACGACCAGCAGTTCAGCGACAGCGCTGCGTCAGAACGAGAACCAGACCTCCCGCCTGTACACCTACCGCGCCACCGACCCCGAACGCAGCACGGTGACGTGGTCGGTGGGCGGCGTGGACGGGCGCTTCTTCACCATAGACGAGCGGGGGCCAGTTCTCCTTCAGTGAGAGCAGTCCACCGGACTTCGAGCAGCCCGGGGACTCGGGCGGGGACAACGTGTATGAAGTGACGGTCCAGGCACGGGACGACGGGTTCAACACAGCGTCGCTGTCCGTCACGGTTACGGTGAGGGAGGTGAACGAAGGGCCGGAAGTAACCAGTGGTCAGTCCGCCTTTACCATCAGCGAAAACCAGGACCTCTCCAACGCAGTCTATGCGATCTTCGACACCGAGGGAGGCACCGTAACCCGCTGGACCATAGGCGGTAGGGACGGCGGCGACTTCGTCATGAACGAGCAGGGTGAACTGCGGTTCCGCTACACGCCCGACTACGAGCGTCCTGCCGACTCGAACAGGGACAATATCTACGAGCTGCAAGTAAGACCCTATGACGGGCGCTTTTACGGTTCCTTTGACGTTACGGTCACCGTCAACGACGTCAACGAGGCTCCCACCATTACCACGACCAGTGGTTCGGCAACCAAGTTAAGGCAGAACGAGAACCGGACCTCCGCCTGTACACCTACCGGGCCACCGACCCCGAACGCAGCACGGTGACGTGGTCGGTGGGCGGCGTGGACGGGCGCTTCTTCACCATAGATGAGCGTGGCCAGTTCTCCTTCAATGAGAGCAGCCCGCCGGACTATGAGATTCCCGGGGACTCGGGCGGGAACAACATGTATGACGTGACGATCCAGGCGCGGGACGACGGGTTCAATACCGCTTCACTGCCCGTCACGGTGACGGTTACCAACAATGCCGAGGGCGTGGAGCCAACCATCAGCACCAGGAACCCGCCATCCACCTACAGGGAGAACGGCACCTCATCAGTCTACACCTTCCGGGCCACCGACCCGCAGCGGCAGAGCATAACCTGGACGCTGGAGGGCACAGACAGAAGAGATTTTACTGTCACCGGGGACAGCAGCGGCCGGGGGTGCTGGCCTTCTCCACTCCGCCGGACTTTGAGGCTCCGGCGGACTCAGATAGGCAGAACGACTGCGAATTGACGGTTTTCGCCACTGACGAAGACAGCCACGCCGACAGGCTCTTATTCACCGTCACCGTCACAGACGTGAACGAGGGACCGGAGATAAGCCGTGTGGGCAGCGCCCCGGGCAGCGTGCCGGAGAACTAGGACCAGATGCAGGTGCTGGCCCGGTACACAGCCACGGACCCGGAGGAGCCCACCGCCCAGATTACCCAATGGAGCACGTCGGGCACAGACGGCGGCGACTTCGTCATGAACGGGCAGGGGGAACTGCGGTTCCGCTACACGCCGGACTACGAGCGGCCCGCCGATGCCAATCGGGACAACGTGTACGTGTTCACGGTACGAGCGTCGGACGGCAGGGTGTACGGCAGCTTTGAAGAGACGGTGACGGTGACACCGGTCAACGAACCGCCTACCATCACGACGACCAGCAGTTCGGCGACTGCGCTGCGCCAGAACGAGAACGTGACCTCTCGCCTGTACACCTACCGGGCCACCGACCAGGAAGGCAGCACGGTGACCTGGTCGGTGGGTGGCGTGGACGGACGCTTCTTCGCCATCGACGAGCGGGGTCAGTTCTCATTCAAGCAAGACAACTCACCTGACTATGAGATTCCCGGGGATTCGGGCGGGAACAACGTGTACGACGTGACGATCCAGGCGCGGGACGACGGGTTCAACACCGCTTCGCTGCCCGTCACGGTCACGGTGAGGGACGTGAACGAGGGACCGGAGGTTTCGGGGCCGTCCACCTTTACCATTGCCGAAAACCGGGGCCTGCCCAACGCGGTCTATACCGCCAGAGACCCCGAGGGCGCCTATGTGGCCCGATGGACCGTCGGCGGCAGAGACGGGGGTGACTTCTTCATCACCCAGGGTGGCACCCTCTACTTCCGGTCCCCGCCCGACTACGAGCGGCCGGCCGACTCCAACCGGGACAACGTGTACGAGGTAAGCATCCAGCCCTCCGACGGCAGGAACACCGGTTCCTACCCGGTGACCGTCACAGTCACCGACGTGAACGAAGCGCCGGAGATCAGGCGGGGCAGCACGACATCGTTCACGCAGCCCGAAAATCGCACGACCCGCCTGTACACCTTTAGCGCCACCGACCCGGAGCAGGGGACGATTACCTGGTCTGTAGGGGGAACGGACGGGAACCTCTTCACCATCGACGAGCGGGGCCAGTTCTCCTTCAAAGAAGACAGCCCACCGGACTTCGACACCCCCGGAGATGATGGCGGGGACAACCTTTACAACGTAACCATCCAGGCGCGGGACCCCGAGTCCAACACGGCGAGCCTGCTTGTCACTGTGACGGTCACGGAGGTCAACGAAGGGCCGGTGATCACCCGCCAGGGCAGCGCCCCGGGCAGCGTGCCGGAGAACCAAGGAGCCAACCAGGTGCTGGCCACGTACACGGCTTCGGACCCGGAGCGACCGACCGTCCGGATAACCAGCTGGAGTACTGCGGGCACCGACGGAGGCGACTTCGTAATAAACGCCCTGGGGGAACTGAGGTTCCGCAACACGCCGGACTACGAGCGGCCGGCAGATTCGAACCGTGACAACGTGTACGAGGTGACCATAAGGGCGTCGGACGGGCGGAACACAGGCACCCTGGAGGAAGTCCAGGTGGTAACGGTGACCGACGTCAACGAGCCGCCTACCATTACAACCAGCAGCAGGACCACCTTCAGCCAGCCGGAGAACCGGACCTCCACCCTGTACACCTTCCGCGCCACTGATCCGGAGGGAGGGACAGTTACCTGGACTGCGGCAGGAACCGACGGGAGATTCTTCGCCATAGATGAGCAGGGCCGGTTCTCCTTTAAGGAAGACAGCCCGCCGGACTTTGACGCCCCTGGGGATGCCGGCGGGGACAATGTGTACAACGTGACGGTGCAGGCGCGGGACGACGTCTTCAACAGCGCCACTCTGGACGTTGTGGTTGCCGTTACCGACCACAACGAGAACGTGGAGCCCACCATCAGCACCCGGCGACCGCCTTCAACCTACCGGGAGAACGGAACATCCACGATCTACACCTTCCGAGCCAGCGACCCGCAACGGGGAACCACCATCACGTGGTCGTTGACGGGGTCCGATTCCGGCGACTTCACCATCACCCGCAATAGCAGCGGCCGTGGAGTGTTGACGTTCAGCAGTCCGCCGGACTTCGAGAGTCCCGCCGATGCCGACCGGGACAACGAATATGAGCTGGCGGTCGTGGTTGCCGATGATGAGGGCAACACCGACAGGGTGGACTTCACCATCACCGTGACCAACCACAACGAAGGAGTGGAGCCGACTATCAGCACCCGTAGGCCGCCTTCCACCTACCGGGAGAACAATACGTCAACGGTCTATACCTTCCGAGCCAGCGACCCGCAACGGGAAACCACCATCCGGTGGTCGTTGACGAGTAGCGATGCCGGCGCCTTTACTATCACCCGCGATAGCAGCGGCCGGGGAGTGCTGACGTTCAACAGTGTGCCGGACTTTGAGAGTCCCGCCGATGCCAACCGGGACAACGAATATGAACTGGCAGTGGTGGCTACCGATGATGACGGCAACACCGACAGGGTGGACTTCACCATCACCGTCACCGACATCAACGAAGCGCCGGTCGTAACGCTGGACGGCACGGCAACCACCACCGTTCCAGAGAACACCGCGGATACCCAGGTGCTCGCAAGGTACACGGCGCGCGACCCTGAGAACCCCACGGCCGGAATCTACCGGTGGAGCACATCCGGCAGAGACGGCGGCGACTTCGTCATCAGCGCACTGGGCGAACTTCGGTTCCGTTCCTCGCCAGACTACGAGCGACCAGCCGATTCGAACCGGGACAACGTGTACGAGGTGACGATAAGGGCGTCTGACGGCAGGACCTATGGGATGCTGGAAGACCCCCTGAGCGTGACGGTGACGGAGGTAAACGAGGCGCCCGTCATAACCACGAAGAGCAGGACCGAGTTCAGCCTGCGGGAGAACTCCACCTCGACCCTCTACACATACCGGGCCACGGACCAGGACAATAACGACATAATCAGGTGGTCGGTGGAGGGCGCGGACGGGGAGGACTTCGCCATTTACAACGGCATTCTCACCTTCCGCCGGCTGCCGGACCTGGAGAATCCGGTGGACGCTGACAAGGACAATGTTTACGAGATCACGGTTGTGGCCGCCGACCGCGCGGGCCTGCGGGACACCGTCAGTGCCACCATCACCATCACCGACCAGTCCGAGGGTCCGGTGATAGCGGGCAGGACCTCCTACACAGTGGCGGAGAACTACGACATAACCCAGGTCCTCGGGTCATACACGGCCACAGACGCCAAGGACGGACGCACCGTCCATCCCCAGTGGTCCCTCGCCGGCAGGGACAGCGGCGACTTCGCCATCGACCCGACGAGCGGAGCGCTGACTTTCCGGTACGCGCCGGACTATGACCGCCCCGCCGACGCCGACCGGAATAACGTGTACGAGGTGACGGTGCGAGGCTACGACAGCCGAGCCTATGGCAATTTGAACGTGACGGTCACCGTGACAGCCGAGAATGAGCCTCCGGCCTTCAGCACGGGCAGCCGGACAGAATTCACCTTCAGTGAGAACAGGACGGGAACAATCTACACCTACCGGGCCACGGACCCTGAGGGAGGCACAATTACGTGGTCGGTATCCGGAGTGGACGGCTCCTACTTCACCATAGATGACCGGGGAACACTGTCCTTCGCCAACCCGCTGGACTTTGAGGCCAAGGCGAATAGGGACGGCGACAACGTTTATGACATCACTGTGGTGGCCCGAGATGACCAGGGCCTCCAGGGCGAATTGAACTTGGCCATCACCGGTTACTGACGTTAACGAGGGCCCGGAGGTAACACCGGCGGTACTGGGGTGGGACTCCTTCACGGTGGAGGAGAACCAGGACCTGGTGGGCGCGAGATTCACGTCCACTGACCCGGAGGGCGACGATGTAACCCGCTGGAATCTGTCCGGCAGCGACGGCGGAGACTTCACCATCAGCGAGAACGGAGTATTGACCTTCCGCGACCCACCAGACTACGACCGGCCCGCGGATTCCAACCGGGACAACGAATACCTGGTAACCGTCAGAGCCTATGACATCGGAAACCGGTACGGCTCACTGGACGTCACGGTCACGGTAACCAGCGAAAATGAGGCGACGCCGGTGGTCACAGGCATTCAGAGCCTGAGCTTCAATGAAAACACACAACCACCACGACCCGGCTCTACACCTACCGTGCAACCGACGCGGACCGGGATACGACGACTATGTGGTCGGTGGAGGGCGATGACAGGGGTGACTTCGCCATCGATGAGGGTGTCCTGACCTTCAGCAGCCCACCAGACCACGAGCAACCTACGGACAGAGACACGGATAATGTTTACGAGATTACGATTGTGGCCTCGGATGGGACAAACCGTGGGACTCTGGACGTGACCATCACGATTCGGAACCTGAACGAAGGCCCAGTGATCACCGGAATGACCTCTTACACCATCCAGGAATTCCATCAGGACCTGACCGACAGGACCTACACTGCCGCCGATCCGGAAGGGGACGATGTAACCCGCTGGTCCCTGACGGGCGTCGATGGCGGAGATTTCACAATTACCGATACCAGTGAGCAGACTGGGCGACCTACGGCTGACCTGGCCTTCAGGTATCCGCCGGATGTGGACCGGCCGGCCGACTCTGACAGGGACAATGAGTACCTGGTGACAATCCGCGCCTACGACGATCGTGGCACGTACGGCTCCTACGACGTTACCGTTACGGTCACGGCAGCCAACGAACCACCAGTCATCACCGGCAGCAACGAGCGCAACTTCACGGAGAACGGCACCGGCACCATCTACACCTACCGGGCAACAGATCCAGAGGGGGATGAATTCACCTGGATCGCGCCCGGTGGTGAACACGGACATCTGTTTGAAATCAGCGACCGGGGTGGCCTCACTTTCAAGGCTCCGCCTGACTTCGACAGTCCCGCAGGCTCCGGATCCGATGGCAACGAATACCTAGTGACGGTGCGGGCCGAAGACAGTAATTCTAATATCGGCACCTTTGACGTGACCGTAACCGTAGCCGACGTAAACGAAGGGCCGGAGGTCTCGGGTCGGGAAACAATTTCTGTTCAGGAATACACAGACTCTAACCTCGATCCGCAAACACAAATACTGGCAACCTACACCGCCACCGACCCGGAGGGATCGACCATTAGCCGCTGGACCCTAGTGGGCAGCGACGGGGGAGACTTCCTGATCAGCGAGAACGGTGCCCTCACCTTCAGATACGCACCGGACTATGATCGTCCGGCCGACTCCAACCGGGATAACGAGTACCTGGTGACCGTCCGCGCCTATGACGCTACTAACAGATACGGTTCCCTGGACGTGACGGTTACGGTGGGTAGCGAGAATGAGGCGGACCCGATGGTCACTGGGAATCAGACACTCAGTTTCAATGAGAACACTGCCACTACGACTCGCCTTTACACCTACCGCGCCACCGATATGGACAGGGACACTACGATTACCTGGTCGGTCAGGGGTACAGACGGAAGTGACTTTGAAATCGCTGAGACGGGAACCCTGACCTTCAAAGCAGTTCCAGACTACGAAAATCCGGCAGACTCGAACAGGGACAACGAATACCTTACGACGGTGGTAGCAACAGATGACGAAGGCAGGCAAGGCACCCTGGACATCAACGTGGCGGTCAGAGGAGTAGAGGAAGGCCCCGAGATTACCGGCACCACGACCTACTCCGTCGCCGAGGGCGGAACTCTGACCGGGGCAACCTATACCGCCACCGACCCGGAGGAACCTGCATCCGCTATATCGCGCTGGAGCCTGGCGGGGTCCGACGGCGCCGACTTCACAATCACTGAAACCGGTCACAATACTGCCGCACTCACTTTCCGCAATACCCCGGACTACGACAGTCCGGCTGATTCCAACCGGGACAACGAGTACCTTGTGACCATCCGCGCCTATGACTAGGGCAATAGATACGGATCGCTGGACGTGACGGTGACGGTCACGGACCAGAACGAGGCGAATCCGGTGGTCACGGGCAACCAGACCCTGAGATTCAGTGAGAACACTCCCACCGCCATCCGTTTGTACACTTACCGGGCCACGGACAGGGATCGGAATACGACTATTACCTGGTCGCTGGTAGGCGACGACAGCAATGATTTCGATATCGATGAGGGTGTCTTGACCTTCAGCATTCCGCCCAATTACGAGGAACCGGCTGACAGGGGTGCTGACAACTCGTACGAAATCACGGTGGCCGCTTCCGACGGGACCAATAGCGGCACCCTGGATGTGACTGTCACCGTTACCGACGCGAATGAAGGCCCAGAGATTACAGGCGACGACGAATTCACAGTCGCGAAGAACTACTCACTAGTTCTTGGCACCTTCCGGGCCACAGACCCGGAGGGCTCCGACGTCACCAGCTGGAATCTGTCGGGCCCCGATGGCGGCGACCTTACTATCACCGATACCAGTGACCAAACGGGGCAGAATACTGCCGACCTCACCTTCCGCAACACACCGGACCATGACCGCCCTGTCGACTCCAACCGGAACAACGAATACATGGTGACCGTCCGCGCTTCTGATGGGAGATATTATGGCGACCTGGAGGTTACCGTGACGGTAGAAGCGGTGAACGAGCCGCCGGTCATCGCGGGCAGCGACGCCCGCAACTTCGCGGAAAACGGTACAAGTACCGTCTATACATACAGGGCAACGGACCCGGAGGGAGATGACTTCACTTGGTCTGTGGGCGGTCAGGATCACAGTTACTTCGACACCACCTCCACGGGTGAACTTACCTTCAAAGCCCCTCCAGACTTTGAGACTCCGCCTCGCACCGATGACAATGACTACCAGGTAACGGTAGAGGCTACGGATGAACATTCCAACAAGGGTACGTTTGACGTCATCGTCACCGTTACCGACGTGAACGAAGGGCCGGAAATTCAGGAGACTTCCGTCAACACCGAAATCACCGTAAGGGAAAATAGCGAAGTAGTTCTGTTTACTTACTCTGCCACCGACCCGGAGGACCCCACCGCCGAAGTCACCCTTTGGAGTGTCACTGGCACAGACGGGGGAGACTTCACAATCAACGAGGAAGGTGAACTGAGCTTCAGGAACAACCCGGACTTCGAGCGGCCGGCCGACTCCAACAGAGACAACGAGTACGTTTTCTCGGTCCGCGCTTCCGATGGCAGATACTATGGATACCTAGAAGTTACCGTGACAGTAGAAGCAGTGAACGAGGCGCCGGAGTTCAGAAGCGGAAGCACCAGCGAGTTTGTTTACCAGGAGAATGGAACGTCTGACCTGTACACTTACCGGGCCACGGACCCGGAGGGGAGCGACGTTTCTTGGGGCCTGGCGGGGGATGACAGCGGCGCACTCTCCATCAGCGAGACGGGGGTGCTGAAATTCAACGACTCTCCAGACTACGAAGATCCAGCCGATGCCGACGACGACAACGTGTACGAGGTAACGGTGGAGGCTGCGGACGATGACGGCAACACTGTGAGTCTGGAAGTCACAATCACGGTCACTAATCTGGCGGACTGACGTGGACTTGAACCGGGGACACTCCGGGCAATCGCATATGAGAAATTGTGGTGTCCGGTATGGTGTGGACCCACCCAAGCCGGAGGGGCAGACATCATGGCTGATGGGTGGGATGCCATATTAGACGACTTGGAGGACGGGGGCAACATGCCCGTCTCCGTTCTCCGCATGAGCCCCTTATCATCGCCTTTTGCACCATTGTCTGCGGCGGCAGAACTACACGGACATCAGCCCTCCTTGGCGAGACCAAGAGGGAGATCTCGGAATCCCTCCTGCAGTTGCCCAATAGAAGCCCCAGTAATGATCCCTTCTCCGCTGTGTTCCAGTTCTTAAACCTAAAGGCGTTCCGGAAGTGGCCAAGGAGAGGTAACCCTGGACCCACAACAGGAACTACCGTACCAACCACTGTGGCAGAAGTGGTGGGAACGACGGGAGATTTACGGTAAGAATGGCCGGGATCATGACACAATCTAGTATCCCCCCAATCTACGCGACGGCA
Source organism: Dehalococcoidia bacterium (assembly GCA_965225795.1). Classification (GTDB taxonomy): domain Bacteria; phylum Chloroflexota; class Dehalococcoidia; order Lucifugimonadales; family JADFKI01; genus Bin90. The sequence continues at coordinate 1,100,586 of OZ245324.1, forward strand.
AAGGCCATTGCCGACCAGAAACTGAATCCCTAATCCTCGGGCTACTACTTCGACACGCCCAAGACGATTAAGGTGAGTCGATGCAACAAACTACCCGCATTTCTTGTAGAGGGGGCAGCGGCGTCCAGGCCTGTCGGGGACCTCCTGCCCGCAAAGAGCTGCCATCAGCTTGCGCTTGTGTGCCGCGGAGCAGGCCCCAGGCTGCACGGCAGCAGAAACGACAGTGCCCACCATTTGGTTCTGCCTGAGCAAACGCTGTGCGCCGTGCCAGTCAGGCGGACACGCCGACAGAGGACAGCCGCTTCGCATCATGTGCCGAGAATCTTCTCAGCGCACAAGGCGCTCCACGACGACTGAACCGTCGCGTTCCCTAGCGCAAGGCACTACTTTTGAGTGCGGTTCGTGGTATTTGACAACTTCAGAATTCCGCTATTATCTTATGTAGTCGGTACTCTCTCAGGAGAGCATGGTTTGTAAGAACTGGATGCCATCTGGAAAATATCGGTTAACTACTGAGGAGGTGCACTGTGGCCGAAAGACCGCTGGAGGGGAAAGTAGCGATAATCACCGGCGCTGGAAGTCCCATTGGGATTGGACACGCGCTTACATTAGGATTGGTGCGGGCCGGGGCCAAGGTGGCGCTGACCGACATAAACCAGGAGTGGCTGGAGCAGAGCATCAACGAGGTACGAGAGATTTGTGGCGACGACTGCGCCATCGACATCATTTGCGATGTAACCGACCCGCAGGCGTGCCAGGATGCAGTGGACACCACCATAGCGCAGCTGGGCGGGCTGCATATCCTGGTAAACAACGCCGGCACCAACCCCAGAGCCGCCGGACTGGGGACCACTAGCGGGGCCACCCCCACCAACTTCTGGGAGAACTCTCCAGAGGCCTGGCGCCATGTGGTGGCGGTTAACCTGAGCGGTAATTTCTACATGGCCAGAGCGGCAGTAGTCCATATGCTGGACCAGGGATGGGGTCGCATAATCGGAGTGACCACCAGCATGGATACCATGTGGCGCAAGGGTGGGGCTCCATACGGCCCGTCCAAGGCAGGACACGAAGCACTGGTCGCCATCATGGCTCAGGAACTGGAAGGCACTGGAGTAACCGCCAATGTTCTGGTTCCCGGAGGAGCCACCTACACTAACCTGACCTACAGCGGCGACGACAACTTGAGAAACCAGCTAATCCAGCCCGAAGTGATGCAGAAGCCGGTGGTCTGGCTGGCCTCGAATGATTCGGGTGAGTTCAACGGTCGGCGCATAATAGCCTACAGCTGGGACGATAGTCTTCCTCTAGCGGAGCGGCTGGAGAAATGCAGCGCTCCGGCCGCTTGGCCCCAGTTGGGGCAACAGGCCATCCGCCTGAACCGGTAAGAGGGGGCTTGGGATATCCGCATCAAGTCCTGATCCGTTCGTGGTGAGCCTGTCGAACCGCATGCCTAACTTCAGCTTAAATTTGCTCAAGCAGGAGGCTCAGGTCTCACGAAATCCAGAAAGCAACTGATGTTCACCTACAAGTGCCAGTTTGAGAAAATCCTCAAAGCTACTGACCGGTTGTTCAGGGGCTGATATCCCTGCTCTTGAATACAGGTTCTGGTCCGGTAGTCCTACATGCAACGAATTACCTGCAATTATTGCATTGTGCGGAACCCCTCGCACTTTATGACCAACCTGCTGACGCGGGTTCCCAAGCGTGCGCAGCCTTGGGCGACGACGATGGTGCGCAGCATCCATCAGCATCCGTCTGCCGTAGAGGTTCACTCCCAGCGCGGGAGAAGGTGTCGAGCAGCTACAGGGACGCTTCCCGCAGGCCGCAGTGATGCTGGAGGAGGCCGGAGCGGGCATACTGGCGTTCACGAGCTTCCCGATGGAGCACTGGAAGAAGATCTGGTCAAACAACCCGCCGGAGAGGTTGAATAAGGAGATAAGGCGTCGGACCGCTGTGGTGGGCATCTTCCCGAACCGACCGGCGACGCTGCGGCTGGTTGGCGCGGTGCTTGCTGAGCAGAACGATGAGCGGATAGTCGGCCTACGATACCTGACGCCGGCTTCAACGACTTACAACGTGGCCACTGCCGGAGGTGCGCTCACACAGCCAACTGCGATCTTATAGAACAATAAGGTTGACAAACTCCCACCCTACTTGACGGGATGTTACTGTCGCAAGAGCGACGTCTTGGATTGCCAAGGGCTGCAGCATCTTCACGCACTGCCGAAAATATCATGGCAGGTGTCCATCGCACCCCGGGCGAACGGTATGCCGGGGTATAGCGTCATGTGACCGAACACCTCGATGATCTGGTTCTGAGTCAAACTAATGTTCAGCGCGCCACGGATGTGGCTCCGCAGCGGCCCCTCGCGGCCCAAATCAGCTAGGCACCTCACGGTGCGGATACAACGGCTGGTGAGATAAAGCCCCGGTCGGGTCCAGGTCGCTCCCCATTAGTATTCTCCGGTATACGGGCCAGTTCCTTCTCAGCTTCCGTTGGCGGACCTGGCCGCATCGTGGAAGTGGGCCCCGGCGTAAAGTCTATCCCTCGCTCCTCAAAAACCTCTTTGTAAAGCGTCAGCGCCTGGATGCCGGCAGGCGCTCCACCGTACCAGGTGTCGTGGATGATTAACTCGACGATCTAGTCCGACGTTAATCCTACTTAGATGTCAATTCACGACCTCTGAAATCATGGCTTCGCGAATTAAACGTATGGCAGGACCCAGGACCTCTCTCTATGGGATCCAAGCTCTCCAGGCTGATTCGTTGGCATCAACCCACTCTTGCGCGGCCTGGCGTACAGTTAGGTCGTTCTCGGTGAGGTTGAGGACAATCTCGTTCTGTTGCTCGTTGGTCATCTGGAATCTGGAGAGGAACTCGTACGCCTCCGGAAACTCGTCCTTGAGGCCTGGCCAAACCAGCTTGGCTACAGCGTCGGTTGGGAATCCGCAGTTGTAATTGCTACCGTCAGGATAGCAGTCCGAAGACCACTCGGGCATCTCGACCTGCACGAGGTTGTACTTGGCGTGGGCCCAGTGGGGTTCCCAGAGATATGTGAGGAAGGGCTCGCCCCTTTGGAAGGCGGCGTCGACTTCAGCCAATGCTGCGCCCTCAGACCCGGCGAACACCACCTGGAAGTCGGCCCCAAAGGCTTCAAGTCGTTCTTCGGGCTTTGTGTCCCATGCCGCGGTGAACTCTAGGAGTCTGCCCTTGGTGCCGGTGTCACTCGTGGCGAAGATGGACTTGTACTTGTTCAGGTCGCTAACGGTGCGGAGGTCGGGTGCGACGGCGTCGATGCCTCGGTCGGCGTCGCCATGGATGACGTAGGAAGGAACGTACCAGCCCGTCTCACCCGTGATGCCAACCGTCCCCATGCGCTCCACTTTCCCACCGTCTTCGGCGTCCACATACTCCTCCAGGAGGGCTGCACTGTAGGAAGGCCAGTTGCAGCATGCGTAATGGAAGTCGCCCCTTTCGAGGCCAATGAATAGGGGTGCCGAGTCGGCGGGCGCGAACTTGGTCGCGACAGTGTGGTTCATCTCCTGCTCCAAAAGGATCTGTGCCACGGCAGTGGTAACGAGTTGACCGTTCCAGTCCTGGTCGACGAGATACAGTGTGCCTCTAGTCTCTGACTCATCGGCGACTTCGCTACAGGCCAACACCACGGAAAGTAGTATGGCCAGCACCACGATCACTGAGAGACCGATGCACGTTTTCTTCGCTGTTTTCACTTTCTTTTTCCTTTCTGGGTTGGAAGTGTATTAGTCAAATCTGACTGATTGCCTCATGCTCTATCGTCCCATTGGCATTCCTCCCTGTGCGGACCCGCAGGATCCGTGCCCGATTCTCGCTACCTCATTGCCACAAATTGTATTGTATCGCTTTGTTTGCCTTGGGTCATCCGGTTGAGCACCATCGCCATAAAGACGATAGTCATCCCTGCAATCAGGCCTTGGCCCATCCTGAGCCAGATGGAGTTTATGAAAACTTCCTGACCAAGGCCGCCGCCGCCCACAAGTCCGGCGATGATCACCATGGCCAACACCATATTAATGGTCTGGTTGACACCCATCACAATCGTTGGGAAGGCTAGGGGAATCTTGACCTGGAGCATGGTCTGAAGGTCGGTCGAGCCGTGGGACTGTGCCGTCTCGATCACTTGTGTGGGTACTTCCTTGATTCCTAGGCTGGTCATACGGATCACCGGAGGCAGCGCGTACACCGAGGTGGCTATGATGCCGACCAGGGGCCCGATACCCCAGAGCATTATGACCGGGATCAGGTAAACGAAGAGCGGCATGGTTTGCATGGTGTCCAGGATGGGCCGCAGAACCATCTCGAAGATCCTGCTCTGCGAGGCGCAAACACCCAGAGCGATACCCACCACCACCGTGAACACACCCGCCGTCAGCACTTGGCTCAAGGTGTCCATGGTCACGTCCCAAACGCCACCGATGCCTGCGAAAGCCAGTCCTGCCAGCGCGAGAAGCGCGACGCGCCATCCCGCAGTGAAATAGGCCAGCCCGGCCGCGATGACCATCAACGCCGGCCAGGGGAGCCAGAGGAGCAGCGTGTGAATAGGTGAGTAACCAAGCTCCCGGAACAGGCTATCCCGTACCCAACTTGTGATGAAGTGGAGATTGACGGCCATCCAATCGAAGACCCTGTTGACGGGATCCGCCATTGAGAAGGTCAGCTCGTCCGGGAAGTCTCTCAGGGATCCAACCAAGGAACCAAGGATCAGCAGGACGGCTAAGAGAAGCACGCTCGCTATGGGAATGGCGTATCCGGCAGCCCTGTCCCGAAGGCTTTGGCCGTCCGTCCCCTCGGCCTGAGGACTGATTGCCAGGCCAGATGAAGAGGAGTTGGGGCCAGACTTCACGAGGGCGTAGCTAAACCTGTCCACGATGATGGCTAAGAGCACGATGGCGATGCCGCTTTCCAGACCTTCCCCCGCATTCACCTCCCTTAAAGAGAGCCATACGTCCCTCCCGAGTCCTTCCACTCCCACGAGCGCGGTGATGATAATCATGGAAACTGCCATCATTATGGTCTGGTTTATGCCCATCATGATCGAGGCCTTTGCCAATGGCAGCTGCACCTGAAGCAGCGTCTGGGACGTCGTCGATCCGTGCGAGTGGGCCGTCTCTATTGCGGCCAGGGGGACTTGGCGGATCCCCAGGTTGGTGAGCCTGATGACGGGAGGAATGGAGTAGACCACCGTAAGGAATACGCCCTGAGTGCCGCTCACTCCGAATAGGATCAGGGCGGGGATGAGGTATACGAAGGCGGGCAGGACCTGCATGGTGTCGAGAATCGGGCGAACAACTGCCTCGAAGCGGTTGCTGAAGGCAGCGAATATGCCGATCGGTATACCTAGTCCCACAGCGATGATTACTGAAACTCCCACTACGCTCAATGTGAGCATCGCTGAGTCCCAGAACCCGTTTAGGCCGATAAACAAGACAGCCGCGCCGCAGAACAGCCCCAGCCATCTGCCGCCGAGCCTGAGCCCCAACATCGATGCCGCCGCCACGACAAAGGGCCAAGGGAGCCAAAGTAGGAACATGTCTATCCCAGCGAGACCCGTGTCTACGACTTCGGAGATAGGATTGAAGAACCAAGCGAAGGCGTCGCCGATCCACTCAAAGAAGTCGTCGATCGGCTCCTGAATGGGAAGCTCCCAACTCCGCGGCCAGTCTCCGAAGTCGGTGGCCGCATTGGTAGTTGCTAGTGAATAGGCCAGGATGTACCCGGCGACGGCGATGACCGCCCACAGAATGCCCTGGTACCGGCGTTCACGGAGAAAGCTAATCTGGAGAGTTTCCGCGAGGATCACATCGCTGCCCCCTCGTCGCTTACGAGGGCGGCTATCGCCGCCTCGCGGCTGATTGTGCCGATGCATCGTCCGCTGTCCAGGACAGCGATGGGGCCGTCGCTGGCGATGGCGAGAGGAATGAGCCGTTCGAGACGAGTGTCGGGCTCCACGACGGGGCAGGAGCGCCGCATGACGGAGACGACGCTGGAGTGCGCCACACCAATACTGGGCACATCCGACAAATGCACTGTTCCGATGAAGCGATTCTGCCCGTCGATCACCACCGCGCTTTCGCATTCCTGAGCGGCCAACTTGTTCATCAGATCGGCTAGTCCCTCATCTGCTGTGGCATAGACTCGGGATGGGGTCATAACAGAACGTGCGGTGAGCACCTTGGACCGGGGCACGTCCCGCGTGAAGTCCTTCACGTAGTCGTTGATAGGGTTGGAGACCAGTTCCTCCGGCGTGCCTATTTGAACGAACTCGCCATCTTTCATTATGGCCACCCGGTCCCCGAGCTTGAGTGCCTCGAGGAAGTCGTGGGTTATGAAGACCATCGTCTTCTGGACCAATTGCTGGAGTCCAATTAATTGGTCCTGCATCTCTCTCCGGATGAGCGGATCGAGAGCGCTGAACGGCTCGTCGAAGAGGAGGATCTGCGGGTCGACGGCGAGCGCACGGGCGAGACCAACACGCTGCTGCATTCCACCGCTCAGCTCGTGCGGGTACCGTTCCTCCCATCCCGACAGCCCCACCAGGTCAATGACTTCAGCCGCGCGTCTGCGTTGGGTGGTCTTGTCAATGCCCTGGACCTGCAGACCGTAGACCACGTTTTCCAAGACCCGCTTGTGGGGAAAGTTTCCGAAGTGCTGGAAGACCATGCCCATCTTATGACGGCGAATGTCGCGCAACTGCTGCTTGTTCATCGCGAGTAGGTCCTCACCGTCTATGTGGACCTGTCCGCGCGTAGGTTCGATGAGGCGGCCGAGGCAGCGGACGAGCGTTGACTTGCCGCTGCCGGAGAGGCCCATGATGACGAAAGTCTCTCCATCTCGTACATAGAAAGAGATATCCCTGACGGCGAGCACGCAGCCGGTCTGGGCCAGTACTTCTTCCCTAGATAGGGCAGGATCGATGGAGTCCGTCACATCCAGGGCCCCATCCCCAAACACCTTCCACAGGTTTCGGCACACAAGTCTTAAGCCGGCGTCTACGGCGGATTGACTGGCCGAGCCGATATGATTTTCGGAGTTGTATTCCACTGATCTGCTCCGATGTTTGTACCACCTGCTATGTTAGGGCGTGTTGATGCTAACAGGCGTGATGGAGGTATTATACTTGTATGGAACTCACACAAGCTCAATGCCAACTGGAGCCCCGCCTACCTGTGCAGCGTGGCAAAGTAAGCATCCGGAACATACAGATGCTCAACGCCATTCTGTATGTCGCAAAGCAGGGCTGCAAATGGCTTGGGCTGCCGAAGCGCTTTCGTAATGGTACGCCGCCTGCCAAGGGCAGCACCTTAATGTGCCATCAAGGTGTCGATGTTCAGGGCAAATGTCACCCCCATAATTTGCTATTCTACCAGACTACGGTACTTTCGATGATGCACGAGACTGCGCCATCGGCGGACTCTCTGCAGCCAGGTAATTCTTTACTGTGCCTATGTGGATGCCCAACTCCCGGTCTATCCCGCGAATGGACAGATTTTTGTGCTTCGCCTTCTGCACGCTTCCCATCTGGCCGCCTGTAGCGACGTCGGCTTTCTGCGTCGCGGAGTCGCAGCTTTGCGAACTCTTTCAGTGCCATAGCCGTAGCACTTGTCAGGGATCTTTTCGGTATCGGGTATGGCGTCCGTCCCTTTAGCCTTTATTCTTCACGCAACTTACATCGTCATCTATGTCTTCATTCTTGCCACATTTACGCCGACTCTGGCCGTGACTGTCCGGCGATTGCACGATACCAGGCGTAGCGCATGGTAGTTGCTAGGCTACGTTCTCTCAGCCATCTATGACCTTGCAGGCCTTGTCGATGTGCCTGGATTCAACACATTTATGTTGCCTGTTAGCATTGTCCTCATAGCTGATGGTGATTATGGCGCTCCTCAGCAATAGCGGAGACAACAAGTAAGGTGCCGACCCTGGGTAATCGAAATTGAAGATGAACACAAAAGTCGTGCCAAGGGCTGCGGCATAGTGTGCAACACTTCGAACGACAACCTGCCCGACGCTGGATGCAAGAAAAGTGGTATTTCCTTGCATTCCAGACCTCGCTCCCTACCTGGACCATCTCCTTAAAATGGACAACCTACCGCCGATTTGCAAGCATGTATCGGAGCATGTCTTGCACGACTAAATCAGCGTAGGAATCCGGCCTTGCCCGCCGCACTCACACGCCGGCGCAGGCCCCGCGGACGTTGCCCCAAAACACAGGATGGCGCAGTAGCCAAACGCTAGGAGCGCATACCTGAGTATCTCGAAGCCGACGAGGTGAACGCGATCATCAGGGCCACGCCCAGCCCGAAGGAGAACCTGCTACTTCTGCAACAGTGGCGCGCCGGACTGCGAGTATCCGAGGCCCTGGCCCTCGAAGTGCGGGACCTGTCGCTCGATACGGCCACTCCGACGCTCAGAGTACGTTCAGGCAAGGGCGGCAAGACAAGGCTTGTGCCGGTATCCGGAGCTGCACGGCGCTCTGAGTAGCGCCCTTGCCTACGGGGACATCAGCTAGGGCAGACTCATCGAGGCGCATACCACGACCGCATGGCGCTGGGTGAAGACGGCAGTGAAACGCGCTGAGGAACTGGGCGCGATCTCGTCGGGGAAGCGGATCAGCACTCATACGTTGCGCCACAGTTACGCCCGCCACCTGCTGATGAACGGTATTCCGATCAATTACCTGTCCCGCTGGCTGGGGCACTCGTCGATTCAGACAACACTCATCTACCTTGAGCTTGTGCCTGACCCGACGGGGAGCCTGGCGAGGGAGCCGTAGGCCAAGTTTAGCTTGACACCCCTCGCATTAGCCGTAATACTATAAGTGTTATATATTCCATAAATAGGGGTGTACGGTGCATTGACTATTACAACTCCAGCACCCAGAGGCATATCTACCAGAAACCGGCAGCTACTTGCGCTGCTCAATCAGGAATTCGACGGACCGTTTTCGGTCAGAGAAGCCGCCCTCGCCCTCGGCTATACCATCGAGGGATCCCATCGCTTCCTCGCATATCTTGCGGCACGGGGCTGGCTGGTGCGCGTTAGTCGCGGATACTACGCGACAGTCCCGCTGGATGCTATCGTACCCACCGAATGGCGGGAAGACCCGTGGCTTATCGCTTCCAAGGTTTACGGCCCCTCCTGCTATATTGGCGGATGGACTGCCTGTGAATACTGGAATCTGACGGACCAGCTTTTTAATGCGACGGTGTTGTTCACCACACGAAAAGTAAGAAGCACGGAAACCGATGTCCAGGGATCTCCGCTTCGGATCAGACACGCGCGGCACGACAACCTCTTTGGAACCCAGCCCGTCTGGAGAGGACGGAGTAAAGTGGACATCTCCGACCCATCCCGCACCTTGGTTGATATTCTTGACGCACCTGAACTTGGCGCTGGTATTCGGCATGTTGCAGAAGTGTTGGACTCCTACTTCGACAGTGAACACCTTGATGAGTCCCTTCTGCTGGAATACGCAGGACGCCTGGGAAATCGAACGGTCTTCAAGCGCCTGGGATACCTTCTGGAAACTCTGGGCATCAAGGCTCCCGCGCTTGTGCGGGCATGCCGAGAGCAATTGAGTTCCGGCATCAGCCTTCTGGACCCCAGCATGCCAGGTCAGGGACCGACTAGGCGGCGCTGGAACCTGCGGCTGAACGCGACCATCCTGTCGGAGAGGATTGAGTCTTGATCAGCAGGGCGATACTTAACGAAAGAGTCCGCCAATGGCGCGTGCGAGAAGTTGCGGGCTTGGGGCGAACGCACCAGGCCGCGTGACCTTGCTGGGAGTCGCCGCCGGTGTAGCGGTCACGCGTGAGACCTCACTGAGCCCGGCAGCGTTGACCGCGTGGACACGGTAGATGTACTTGGTGCCGGGTTCGATGTCGGTCGTGTCGACATACGTTGTGGCAGTGCCGTTGGTGACCTCAAACTTGCTGAAGGTGTTCTGCCTCGCGATCCTCCTCAGTACCAGGTAGCCCGTTACCGTCGGGTCGTCGGCCACATCCCACGTCAGGGTCACCGAGTCCTGCGTGGAGGAAGCCGTCAGGTTCTGAGGCGGTGGCGGGGGACATAGCACATCGTTGGTCGCGCCAGTCAGGCCGGGAGGACTTTCACTGATGCGCAGCATCAGAAGGTCTCCGTCATTCCAAGGCCGCTCGCATACCCCCCAGGTCAGCGCGCGCGTGCGGCCCTCCTCAACAACGTCGACAGCGTCGTCGAAATCCAGCCGCAGCACGACCGTCCCGTCTAGGGCGATGAAGTCGATGTGATGGCCTGTGGGCCTCCCGGGCGGATCAATCTGCATCTCGACCCTTGCTGACTCCCACCGGATCCGCTTGATGTCTGTTGTGCCCACCCCCTCAATGGCAAACGACGCCGGCTTCAAAACACCACGTGAGCCGTCGGCGCCTACCGCCGCGCCAATCACCACCGGATCGAAGAACGCCTCGTGAACAGTGCCCTCGGGTGCCGTCACGGTCATCGTCATTTCGTAGGTGAAGACGTGATTGCAGGGGATGAAGGGGAACCGGAGGAAGTTGTTATTGGCCCGGTATTCTCCTGCGGGAATCGGACGCGCAGAGACCACGGTCTGGGTGAATGTGAATGCGGAGCGTACTGGCACGAGGTCGCCAGTCACGACATTGAACAGGTCAGCGTCTCGTCCATCGAACCAGAGCTTTGATCTCTTTTCAGATGATTTCGCCCCTGCGACTTGGTCTTCATAGATCGTGGTGCCGGCGGGCTGGGCGGAGTCGAACTCATGTGTGGGATACATGCGGAAGACTCTCCGCCCCTTACCCTCGGCCATTAGGTATCTATCCTCGCGCGCATATCGATGCTTAAGCCTGACGCAATCTTTGTACTCTGCCGAGCCGTCGCCGGCGTCCAGCTCGGCGTTGACGGCTGCGGTCAGCTGCTTCAGGTCACCCAGCGTTATCGTTGGACCCGCAGGTGCGCTGGCACCGCTTGCGCCTGTAGCGCCGACTGGGGCGGTCGGCATGGCCAGGAGGAACTCCTGTCCGTCCCCCACCGTCCCGCTCTGGCCGGTAGCGCCCGAAGCGATCTCGGTCGACGGCAGCCACAACTTACTGTATTTGCTGGACAGGCTGTAATTGTCCTCGTAAGAAAATCCGCTCGCCAGGAAGTACCGGTTGTCACCCTGCAATGTTGGGAGGAGATCAAGCGGTACATCTTGCAAGAAGAAGACCGCCTCCCGATTATCCCACTGGGTATCCCTTCGGGCGCGGATGTCGGGCAATGCGTCCTCGGCTTCCTGGCGGTTGTCGAAGTCATCGCCCACCCATATCGCTGTGATTTTGTCGTCACCTGCCCCACTCAGGTACTCACTGACCGCGAGGTCGAATTTCATGGTAGCGAAGTATTTCCCCTGAAGCCTGCCCGCCCCAGCCACAACCTCAATGGACTCGCTAGTCATCCGGGCCCTGACGACAGTGGGGTAGTTGGCGACCCTCTCTTCTAACGAAGTCTCACCACGTACAGGAACTGCGGCAGAGTGAACGCTCGTGTCTCTTGCCAGAGGTTGGGCAGGAACCGCATCGCCGGGCGTGTTGGCTCCCGTGCCCTGGCTGCACGCCATCAGCATCCCCGTCAAGAGAGCGATGAGGATCATTCGCATCGTGGTTCTCCTTAGTGGCTCGTATGAAGGATGTAGATTGCCTTCAACTGCTCTATGTCTTCATCCTTAATGTCCTGGGCAACCCAATGTTCGTTCATTATGGCGATCTGCCCCTGAAGTGTTGACGTATCTGCATAGAAGTCCGGCAGCCCCAGAGTGTGGCCAAACTCGTGCAGCATAACCCAGTCAATGAAGGCGTACTGCTCCTGGTCGGCTGCCGTGCTGCTTGGTGTCGGGTCGCCATCTTTGGTTTGGTCGTCGGTCCAAACGATCCGATATGGGTCTAAACACATGCCAGTAAACGCCTGTAACACCGTGTAAAACTGGTATGCTACAGCGTTGCGGTCCTCAAAATAATCGCTCTACAGCGATTCTCGCGGGGCGCTTCTGCCCTGAAAGTCGCATCTCTCGCTAAATCCCGAGTTTTCAGTCGAATACGATACTGTCGTCCTGACGTAGGAGTAGAGGGTGAAGACGACCACGTCGAGTTCGTGAGCAGCCTCGACCGCGGACAGGAACCGATTGTTGTGCGTCATTTATATTGATTCTCGAATCAAGATTGACTATATTACCACAGCCACTACCATATAGCGGAGCGTTGCTTAGGAGTGCTAGGAAGACCTTGCACCTCAACGGATAGTAGTCGGCACGGTCAGATTAATAGGCCATTCAAAGAAGGAGGTTTTAATGACCACTAACGCACAAGGGGCGCGAAACGGCGGGCGAACGAATCGAAGAGAGCGTTCAGGGGAGCGACTCCCCCGGGGGCACGGTGTCCCACGTCTGTCGAAGCTTAGCGACTATGTCCGCTTAAGTGCTAAGGGGAAATGTCACCCCCTGTGAATTGCCATGCTATCAGACTACGATACCGTCGACGTCGCGCACCCGCGCGACATAGGTGGACTCTCAGCGTTCATATACCTCTTCACGGTGTCTCTGTGTATGCCCAGTTCCCTGGCGATGCCACGAATGGACAGCCCCTTGCGCTTCGCCTTCCGCACCGCTCTCCATCTCGCCGTCTGAAGTGGTGTGGGCTTCCGCTGGCGAGGACTAACGACCTTGCGAACCCTCCCAGCGCCGTTGCCGTCGGCAGTGTCGCGAGGTACATCGACGTCGAGTTGCGCAAGCTTGTCTACCCAGCGTCTGCCCAGGCCATTGCTGTCGAGATGAGGCGAAGGAGTATGCGTGGTTCTCTCGGTGAAGTCGCGCAGGATATTGGGGCGCTGCGGTGCCTCCTGTGTGGGGATGATCTATCCCTCGTGCTGCACTGCCAACTGTCCGTCCAGCCCCTCAAGTACATCCACCACCGCTCCGGCATAGCTCGGTCGATCCGTGCCAGGCAGTAACTGCAGGGTACGCCAGCGGTACTTCACCGTGTTGTCCCTGCCAACTCTGCGCCTGTACTTCAGGCAGAGGGTTGTGTCGAGGCACATCTTCGCATCCAGGACGCGATATGCGGTCTCCGCGTGCTGTGGTGGCACACGAAAGCGTTGGTTGAAGCGGGGGAGGAAGTCAGCGAGCACACGGTTAGTGTCATCGATGGTGATCGCGCCCGCGAGTCGCAGTTCGGTTACGAGCCTGTCCTGGAAGGTGCCGGCCATACGCTCAACCCGCCCCTTGGCTTGCGGCGAGCGAGCGAATATCAGCTGTATGCCAAGCTCGTCCATCGCGCGACTGAACTGAGTGGGCGCAGCGGCAGCTTCTGACGGCGGAGTGTACTTGAATACGGCATGCCGGTCCGCATACAGTGCGATCGGTATGCCGCAGTGGCGTATCAGCCCATCGAGGAGCGAGAAGTAACTGTGGGTGTTTTCCAGCTCACAGAACAGGGCGTCGGCCACCATACCGGTGGCGTCATCCACTGCCAGCAGCAATGTGAACTGCGGTCCATCTTCTCCGAGCCATCTGTGGTAGCTGCCGTCTACCTGAATCAGCATACCCTCGCGCGGCATCCGCTGCCGCCGCACTCGGTGCTTCGGCGGCCTACGCCGACGAGGGCTGTTCACACCGGCGTCAGTCAGTATCTTGCGTAACGTGTCTCGACCGATCTCAATGCCCTCCCGCTCCCTCAGCAACTCGCTCAGGTGCGTATGGTTGACTCCTGCGTATCGGCTGCGCGCCAGACGTACTGCTTCGCTCGCCAATGCGCTCGGTGTAGCGTTGGCAGGGCTGCGACCTCTGTTACCGTGAGCTATTGCGGCTGCTCCTTTCTCTCTGTAAGCCGCCAGTATGCGCCTGGTGTGGCGTGTGCTCACTCCCATCAGTGTCGCTGCCTGCTCCGTCGTCATATATCCAGCCAGTAAGTTGTTGAGTACCTGAAGTCTTGCCTGTTCTTGCTGCGTCAATGTCACATTCTCCATCATGTGGACATTTTCGCTCAGCAGTTAGTGTGGACGTAATCGCTAAGCAACAACACAGGGATCCGACAAATGGTGTCCCGCCTAAAACCCTTGGAACCTGCCATCGTGCTGCTGGAGGCGTCGGGAGGCTTGGAACTGCCCCTTGTGGCGGCTCTTGCGGTCGAGGCGATGCCGGTCGTCGTTGTCAACCCAAGACAGGTGCGCGACTTCGCCAGGGCCACAGGAAAGCTGGCCAAGACCGACACTCTAGATGCGGCGGTACTGGCCCACTTCGGCGAAGCGGTACGGCCTCCGGTGCGACCTCTGCGGGACGCAGAGAGCCAGTTGCTCAACTCGTTGGTTGCTCGCAGGCACCAACTGATGACCATGCTGGTCTCGGAGAAGAACCGCCTCAGCACCGCCGCTACCGTCGCCGTACGCCCCAGCATCGAGGCCCACATAGAGTGGCTGGTACGGGAGTTGGACGACCTAGACACAGACCTGCGACAGACCATTAGACGCAGTCCTGTATGGCGGGAGAAGGATGACCTCCTGCGCACCGTTCCCGGAGTCGGAGAGCAGGTCTCCCTCACTATTCTGGCTCACCTGCCCGAGCTGGGCACGCTGGACAGCCGGCAGGTCGCCGCGCTGGTCGGGGTGGCTCCCTTCAACCGCGACAGCGGCACGATGAGGGGCAAGCGAACTGTCTGGGGTGGGCGCGCCAGAGTTCGTGCCTCCCTGTACCTGGGAGCGTTGACAGCCAGTCGCTACAACCCCGTCATCAGGGACTTCTACCAGCGGCTGTTAGCTGCTGGCAAGCCGAAGAAGGTGGCCCTCACAGCCTGTATGAGAAAACTACTTGTGATCCTCAACTCCATCCTTAAGCATCGCTCGCCCTAGTACGACTTGACTCTGAAGGTGACCGATCATTCCGCTTGACTTGCAACACAGTTGCTATTTTGCCGGTTGCGTCAATAGATTTTGCCGGATGTGCAGGCGAGCGGTCGGCGAGAGAGAGTGGAGGAAGCACCTGAGTCACAAGGTTAATAATGATGCTCCTATAGAATTCAAGCTGCTTTGCTGACCAATGCGGCGGACTTCTGGATGATTGTGAAGACTTCGCGAGCGACGTAGCGTTTGAGACAACGGATGACCTCGGATTTGCTCATTCCCTCGCCGGTGCGGCGGCACATGTATGCCTGGGTCCTCAGGTCATGACGCAGCCTGACCACCACTATGCGATAAAGCGCCGCATTGGCCTGGCGGTCCCCTCCGCGGTTGAGCCGATGCCGGTTGGTCTTGCCGGATGAAGCAGGTATTGGATTCACCCCACACAGCGAGGCGAAGGCAGCCTCGGAGTGGAGTCGATCAGGGTTGCTGCCGGCGGCGACCAATAGGGCCGCAGCCGTGTCGGGTCCTACGCCGAAGGCTTTGACCAGTGCTGGCGCTGTCATCCGGATGAGCCGTTCCAGCTCGGCCTTCAAGTCCTCGATCTCCTTGTTGAGTTGACGGTAACGGCAGGCAAGCGAGCGGAGTGTGTACTTGGCCGCTGCCGTGGGATTGTGCAGACGACCAGGGCGGAATCTTCTGCACCGTGTAGCGAGTGCGTTGGTGGCGAGACCATCAAGCGTTTCGCGAAGCTCAGCCGGAGCTGTGACAACCAGTGCCTTCATCTGGTTGACGGCTTGGGTACGAGCCTTTACAGCCGAGTCCTTGGCGCTCTTTAGCATGCGAATCATTTCGACTTCGCCCCCGCCTGACTTGGGAGTCGTGTCGGCTACTCCGGCAAGCACTGCGCGTGCTGCCATCTCCGCATCAGTGGTATCGCTCTTCCCTTTGCGATAACGGACCGATCGGTCAGGTCGATTGACCTCTACGACGGTGTAGCCCCGACAGGTCAAGAAGCGTGCGACTCCTGCGCCGTAGGAACCTGTGCCTTCGATCCCGAACGCGCGAATCTCTCCTAGGCTACTGGACCACCGTTCGAGTTCTCCATACCCGCACGTGGTTGCTGGCATGTTGAGTTCGTTGAGGCGGATACCTCGCTGGTCAATGGCCACCGCTACATGCTGGTCCTGGTGAGTGTCTACTCCGATGATAACCTGAACAGCACGACTGCTTTCGTGACGTACGACTCCTAGCATTTCTACCTCCTGGAGTATGGGACATGGGTTGAGTGAGCGGACAAGACTGCGATGGGGCTTGAAGCCACCGCTCCTATTAGGTCACTACTCACAGAAGCCGTTGAGGCCGTATGGGCCATCTCGAGAACGGGTCGACAGATCATTTAGAGGACATCTGAGTCAGCCGTATAATGGGTCAGATCCGTTCCCGGGTTGCCCATAAAATATCATCGCAGCCGTATAAGTGTAATTTATAACCCATTTAGAGTGGCACAAAACCAGCCTGTTTCAAGTTACTTGTTCGTGACGGGAAACGGGAAGTGACTCCTGTGGAACTGTTCCAAAAAAGGAGCAGTGGCGAACTGGTCTGCGTGTCTCCGGTGCCCTCACGCTTGAAGTTGCGGACCTTATGCTCGACACCGACAGACCCACGCTCAGAGTGCGCTCAGACAAAGGCAGAAAAGCAGAAGGGGCAGGCTTCCAAAACCTGCCCCTCTTGAAACCTATCCGTTGTGCCAGTTCGGTTTCAAATTGCTCGCGTGCGACTCCTGCCTCCTCACACGCTCCGCCGCCGAGCATTGAGCCATCACATCCGCTCAAGCGATAGCTTGTAGGATCCCGTGTTGCCGCTGCTGGAGTAGCGAGTGCCTACCTCAACATAGTAGGTGCCGGGACTGTACTCATCCTCAAGCGACGCCACAGGCACATTCCTTTCGAAGTTTAATGCATGACCCGTGCCATCCACGGTCTTCCAGATGCCAGCATCCTCTGGCCTGTCGCTTACCGACAGCAGGTATGTGCCTTCTTCAGATATCTCGAAACGAAATACATCGCGGTCATCCAGCGACTCCAGCCCCCAGATCGGTACGGCTTCACCATTACCTGCTTCCAGCCAGTCCCAGGAGTTCAGGCCGGGATCGTCCCTCGGAACATCGGAATCGATCACGCCGGTCACCGAGTCGCCCGGACGAAGTACCAGGCCCGACTCAACATTGTCGTCGTCCGCGTGGTCATCCGCGCGTACCGATAGCTCGTAGTAGCCAAGGGCGCTACGGTCCTGTGCGCCTGCCCCAATTGCAATGTAGTACGTTCCGTCCTCGTCAGGTGTGAAGAACGCCCGCGCGAAGTTCCGTATGAACCCTCCCTGGCCGCGCTCCCCCAGCACCTGGTCACCCTCTTCGTCCACAATCTCCAGTATGCTTGGGTCCACCAGGTGCCCCGGCACGTATTGTATGCTGGGGTATCCGCCGCCTGTCCCATCGAATCCGGTGATGATCATCTTGTTCTTCACCTCTATTATGTAACTCTCGCCGCCCTCAGCATCGAAGCTGAACCAGTCTCGTCCGTCGTCCTCCTCCGTTAGCTCACCGTCCGTCAGCCCTCGCAGGTTGGACTCGATCGACAGAGAACTCTTAACCCATTCCTCTGGCTCAGGCGTGGGAGTGGGAGGCGTGATGGTGTTATCTATAGGCGGTACTATAGGCGGCTTATCATCGACCGGTTCCTCGGCCGGCAGCCTTACGACTACATGGTCAGGATCGTCGCCAAGGCCGTTGTAGAATCGATTCATCCCGTCAGTACTGGATGATGACGGCCATAGCCCTATGTCACCCATGTCCTTGTTGAAGTAGAACCCGGTAGCTCTACTCTCGCCAAATATCCTGATGCTGATGCCCCCTGCCTCCACACTGATGCCGTCCGCGTCCTCATCATCTTCCTGCACCGTGTAGCCGAACACTAGAGTATCCGTGCCTTCGCCTCGCAGCAAATTGGCAACTCTGCGGTTCTCCCCCACCTGTATGTGAACCCCGGCATAGTCGGCACGCTCACCGGTCTCCCCGTTGAGATTGGTGACTCCCTCATTGAAGCGAGAGGTTATTTCGATGACGTCTCCGGTGCTGTACCCCACCAGAGTTTCCCCGTCTTCGGACGCATCGGGAATCTCCCTCGGCTCGGATGTAATCTCAAGATCCATGATCCCCGCACCGTCGTCGTCCACGATGGTTATGATGCAATGACCGTCGTGGCCGTGGTCAACCGAGTTGTTGAACCGAACCTTGAAGCTCTCGTCCCTTTCAGAGTAAAGGTCATCTGTCGTATGGAAGTTGCGTCCCATCACGCCTGACTCGGACTGAGAGCCGTTGCTTGACTGCCGCTCGGCATAGAGATGTTCGTAGTCCGACTCGTCTGCGGTGATGGAATCCGTGTACCAGAACACCCGCATGGTTGGATGTGGCCAGTCAGAGTCGTGCTTCTTGCGCACCTCGAGCCTGAAGTCTTCCCCCTCCTCAACAAGAGGTTCCAGGCACTTGATCTTCAGCCACGGTTCATTCGACCGGTGAGGTGCCGCATACACTGTTCGGCCCGGCGAGAAGAGCGGACCACTCAGTAGTATCGCCAGCGACACCGCCGCAACCACCGCCATCCAGGCTATAATGCCGATGCCCCATATATTTTCGTTTCCCAGTTTTCTGCCAGTTTTCTGTGTGACTGCCATTTCCCAACTCTCCTTCCCTTTCTCTGATGCCTACCAGCGCGGAACCGTCTGAAGTTCTACTAGGCAGGCATCTGCTATATATTGCTCAGCTAAAATGCTGGCTTATCTAATGTCACTTTAACATATAGAATTCTATATGTAAAGCAATGCACCATAAAGCCGTCTGTATTCGCTCAGAGATGACAGCATGGTCAGGCAAGAGCGGCAAGTCACGGCTGGTGCCGGTGCATCATCCGGAGCTGCACGGGGCGTTGAACAGCGCACTGGCTTACGGGGACATCGGCCAGGGCAGAATCATCGAGGTTCATCCTACGACAGCGTGGCGCTGGGTGCAGGCAGCGGTGAAACGTGCTGAGGAACTATGCGCAATCGCGCCGGGGAAGCGGATTGGGGCCCACGCGCTGCGCCACAGCTTCGCCCGGCACCTGCTGATGAACGGCATCCCCATCAACTACCTGTCGCGCTGGCTGGGGCACCCTTCGATTCAGACTACGCTCATATACCTAGAGCTTGTTGATACGCGACAATTACTTTTGCCGGTCACGACACTAGAACTTGCCTATCGTTATAGGGGATTATCTTCCATCAGGAGGTGGGAGATTGATCACCGACCAAAGTCTCGATTCCTCGTCTGATCTTCGGTCGTAATTTCTGCCTTCGCCTGACCATGCTGTCATCTCTGAGCGAATACAGACGGCTTTATGGTGCATTGCTTTACATATAGAATTCTATATGTTAAAGTGACATTAGATAAGCCAGCATTTTAGCTGAGCAATATATAGCAGATGCCTGCCTAGTAGAACTTCAGACGGTTCCGCGCTGGTAGGCATCAGAGAAAGGGAAGGAGAGTTGGGAAATGGCAGTCACACAGAAAACTGGCAGAAAACTGGGAAACGAAAATATATGGGGCATCGGCATTATAGCCTGGATGGCGGTGGTTGCGGCGGTGTCGCTGGCGATACTACTGAGTGGTCCGCTCTTCTCGCCGGGCCGAACAGTGTATGCGGCACCTCACCGGTCGAATGAACCGTGGCTGAAGATCAAGTGCCTGGAACCTCTTGTTGAGGAGGGGGAAGACTTCAGGCTCGAGGTGCGCAAGAAGCACGACTCTGACTGGCCACATCCAACCATGCGGGTGTTCTGGTACACGGATTCCATCACCGCAGACGAGTCGGACTACGAACATCTCTATGCCGAGCGGCAGTCAAGCAACGGCTCTCAGTCCGAGTCAGGCGTGATGGGACGCAACTTCCATACGACAGATGACCTTTACTCTGAAAGGGACGAGAGCTTCAAGGTTCGGTTCAACAACTCGGTTGACCACGGCCACGACGGTCATTGCATCATAACCATCGTGGACGACGACGGTGCGGGGATCATGGATCTTGAGATTACATCCGAGCCGAGGGAGATTCCCGATGCGTCCGAAGACGGGGAAACTCTGGTGGGGTACAGCACCGGAGACGTCATCGAAATAACCTCTCGCTTCAATGAGGGAGTCACCAATCTCAACGGGGAGACCGGTGAGCGTGCCGACTATGCCGGGGTTCACATACAGGTGGGGGAGAACCGCAGAGTTGCCAATTTGCTGCGAGGCGAAGGCACGGATACTCTAGTGTTCGGCTACACGGTGCAGGAAGATGATGAGGACGCGGACGGCATCAGTGTGGAGGCAGGGGGCATCAGCATCAGGATATTTGGCGAGAGTAGAGCTACCGGGTTCTACTTCAACAAGGACATGGGTGACATAGGGCTATGGCCGTCATCATCCAGTACTGACGGGATGAATCGATTCTACAACGGCCTTGGCGACGATCCTGACCATGTAGTCGTAAGGCTGCCGGCCGAGGAACCGGTCGATGATAAGCCGCCTATAGTACCGCCTATAGATAACACCATCACGCCTCCCACTCCCACGCCTGAGCCAGAGGAATGGGTTAAGAGTTCTCTGTCGATCGAGTCCAACCTGCGAGGGCTGACGGACGGTGAGCTAACGGAGGAGGACGACGGACGAGACTGGTTCAGCTTCGATGCTGAGGGCGGCGAGAGTTACATAATAGAGGTGAAGAACAAGATGATCATCACCGGATTCGATGGGACAGGCGGCGGATACCCCAGCATACAATACGTGCCGGGGCACCTGGTGGACCCAAGCATACTGGAGATTGTGGACGAAGAGGGTGACCAGGTGCTGGGGGAGCGCGGCCAGGGAGGGTTCATACGGAACTTCGCGCGGGCGTTCTTCACACCTGACGAGGACGGAACGTACTACATTGCAATTGGGGCAGGCGCACAGGACCGTAGCGCCCTTGGCTACTACGAGCTATCGGTACGCGCGGATGACCACGCGGACGACGACAATGTTGAGTCGGGCCTGGTACTTCGTCCGGGCGACTCGGTGACCGGCGTGATCGATTCCGATGTTCCGAGGGACGATCCCGGCCTGAACTCCTGGGACTGGCTGGAAGCAGGTAATGGTGAAGCCGTACCGATCTGGGGGCTGGAGTCGCTGGATGACCGCGATGTATTTCGTTTCGAGATATCTGAAGAAGGCACATACCTGCTGTCGGTAAGCGACAGGCCAGAGGATGCTGGCATCTGGAAGACCGTGGATGGCACGGGTCATGCATTAAACTTCGAAAGGAATGTGCCTGTGGCGTCGCTTGAGGATGAGTACAGTCCCGGCACCTACTATGTTGAGGTAGGCACTCGCTACTCCAGCAGCGGCAACACGGGATCCTACAAGCTATCGCTTGAGCGGATGTGATGGCTCAATGCTCGGCGGCGGAGCGTGTGAGGAGGCAGGAGTCGCACGCGAGCAATTTGAAACCGAACTGGCACAACGGATAGGTTTCAAGAGGGGCAGGTTTTGGAAGCCTGCCCCTTCTGCTTTTCCTTATTCTTCGAGGGCATCCCTATTATTCGCGAGGAAGATACTGATTTCATGTAACATTTAGTTTACTAAATTGTCACATCTGTTTAACTCCTGTGTAACTGGGCTGTAAAAGATGCTCCTTAGCATTGTATGCATGCCGTGATATGCGGCGCACGGACTAAGTTGGAGGAGCGAAATGAGCACAGCAGCGAACATGTGGGAGAGCAGCAAGGCGAAGCGCATCAACCTGTTCAGTCTCAAGACCCCACAGATGCGAGCCTTTCATCTGACTTGGTTTGCGTTCTTTCTGGCGTTCTTCGGGTGGTTCGGGATTGCGCCGCTAATGGTGCTGGTACGTGAGGACCTTCTGCTGACAAAGGCGCAGATTGGCAACACGATCATCGCATCGGTTGCGATAACCGTCGTTGCGCGTCTGGCGATCGGGTAGCTGTGCGACAGGATCGGGCCCCGCATCGCGTACAGTGGCTTGCTGATTTTTGGCTCCATTCCTGTGATGTGCATCGGTCTTGCGCAGAGCTACGAGACTTTCCTGCTGTTCAGGCTTGCAATCGGTGTTATCGGGGCATCTTTCGTTATTACGCAGTACCACACTTCGGTGATGTTCTCGTCGAATGTGGTTGGCACGGCGAATGCTACTACGGCGGGCTGGGGAAATCTCGGTGGCGGCGTGACACAGATGGTGATGCCACTGGTACTCGCGGGCGCGCTGATGTTCGGCGTGGGTGAGACCTTTGGTTGGCGGCTGGCGATGGTTGTGCCGGGCGTGGCGCTGTTCCTTGTGGGGATCGCGTATTTCTTCCTGACACAGGACGCGCCTCTGGGCAACTACAAGGATCTGCGGGCAAATGGGCTGATGCCACAGGCGTCGCAGGTGCGCGGGACGTTCCTGATGGCGGCGAAGGACTATCGTGTGTGGGCGCTGTTCGTCATCTACGGCGCGTGCTTCGGGGTGGAGCTGACGATCAACAATATCGCGGCACTGTACTACTTCGACACTTTCGACCTAGATCTGAAGACTGCTGGGCTGATAGCAGGGCTGTTCGGGCTGATGAACCTGTTCGCGCGCACGCTGGGTGGCATTTGCGGCGACAAGTTCGGCATCAAGTTCGGGCTGAAGGGGCGCGTGATGTTCCTCGGAGTGGTGCTGCTGGTAGAGGGCATCGCGCTGATGGTGTTCTCGCAGATGGCGACGCTGTTCCTTGCTGTGGGTGCGATGATAGTGTTCAGCCTGTTCGTGCAGATGTCGGAGGGCGCGACGTTCTCGGTGGTGCCTTTCGTCAACCGCAAGGCGCTGGGTTCTGTGGCTGGCATCGTGGGCGCAGGCGGCAATGCGGGCGCGGTGGCGTTCGGCTTCCTGTTCCGCGCGGAAAGCATATCGTACCAAGAGGGACTGCTGTTCGTGGGCGTGACGGTGCTGCTTGCGTCGGCGATGGTGTTCCTGGTGCGGTTCTCACCGGAGACTGAGGCCGAGGAGAAGAGGACGATGGAAGAGGCATTGGCTGCGCGCGGCGCGGCAGCAGTGGCAGCCGCAGACTAGTCTGGAAAAGGCAACTCAGTGGAGAGTTCAGTCAGTAGTCGCGGAAGTTATGAGCATTCAATTGGATTGATAACAGGACATAAAGCGGGCGCTCCGGCCACCTGAACCATGCCGCGAGCGCCCTTCTTACGAGTACCTGAACTGATCTGCAAGCCGGTGGACAGCAAACTTTAGCGTCACGTTCCGACTTGAACGGTCGAAGTTATCTTCCTCAGTGTCGCGATCGCAGACAGGGCTGATAGTTTCCCTGTCCTGGGATTAGTCTCTGAAGGCGTATTCTCGATGCGTATGCTTAGACTGCCAAACTCGCCCTCGACAACGATGTCGTGCGTGTTCTTGTCCACAGTCGGGTCGGCGTAGATGCGTATGTGGGTACGATGCGGACCTATGCCGGCCATGCTGAGGGCGGCGGAGACGTTGACGTTCGCCGGAAACAGCCTGCACGCCTCAAGAGCCGGACCTTCGTACACGACTGTCGGTTCTGAGACGGCTTCGAGGTCGATCCCTGAGACTTCGATGCCGGGAGCACCCTTCAAACCCTCGGGCGGCTTGCGGGTGATCATGGTTAACGAGTCGATGCGCCCAGCACAGGCGCCGGCGACGCCGTCAAGACCGGCTATCGCACCGGATGGTACGTATATCGTGGCGCCGTTCTTCTCGGCCAGGCTAAGAAGGTCGTCGCGCTCCAGAAGCGCTCCGCCGCTGAGCGCCATCAGGTCCTTACCGGCGGACAAGGTCGCCACCGCAATCGACTCCATTGCGCTTGCGGGTGCGGCCTCGATAACCAGATCAACAATCTCAACCAGATCCCCAAGCTCTATCACAGGAGGATGGCAGTCTAGCGTTGAAGCGAAGCGAGCGGCGCGATCCAGGCTACGACTGGTTATGCCGCCAAGAACGGCTCCCGGCACTGCTCCCGCGTCCATCTCAGACGCGATCTTTCGGCCAATGGTCCCGCAGCCAGCTATCCCGACTCTCATCTTCAATCTGTTCATGCGACCATACTATTGATGAATGCTACTGCTGTCAAAGAAGGATCTGAGATTGTGGTATTTCCTCAATGACCATAGCCGTTCCATAAGCGGCAAGTGACGAGGAAAGACGGCAGCCTATGTAAAGTTTGCACGAGCAACTGAGTCAGTCTAGCCTGTGTATTGAGGAGACCAAATCTATTCCACCAGCGCATTTTCAGGCTCCACTACATCTTAGTTTAGCTCTTCAGATGGCTTAGTATTTCTGGCACTGTGTTTTGATATGGCGGCTTGCCCAATCGGTTAGGGTTTTGCTCTGCTCACTTCAGTAATTCTGCCAACCGGAACAACTACTGGTCGATTACTGCGATTGCACTGCTTGACCCTTTTTATAGACCTGCTACACTCACATCCGTCGCCCTGCATCGCCTTCTAGGCGGCAATCGGCAGGCTAACAGAGAAAGAGGTGAGATTATATGACTACCGATATTCCTCATGAAGTACATGGAGATGAACTTCCCCAGAGAGGGACGCGCAGCACCGTCGCCGTGGACTGTGAACATGTTGAGAAGATGCTCCACAAGGGTACGCGAGAGCACTTTGAGATTTACTGCGACGAGCCGGAAAGAATGGGTGGCGAAAATGCATATCCACCACCATTGACCTACATCACCTCTGGGATCGGGTTCTGACTGCTTACCCAATTGAAGCGGTACGCTACAATGAGAAAACTCACGATCAATAGCGCGCGCGTGCATGTTGAGATGGACTACTATCTGTCCGGCTCGGTGCTGGCGGGAACGGTAAACAGCGGGGTTACTGAGGTACGCTCCCAATTCGATGTTAGCTCCGACGAACCCGAAGAAGACATAGCCTATGTCATCAGGCTCGCGAAGCGGGGCTGCTTCGCTGAGAGGTTGGTGGAAACGGCCGTGCCCATCAAGAGTACGCTCATATTGAATGGCAAAGAGGCCACAAGCCAATTGGAGTGAGTCTCGGTTTCCGACAGTTTCGCAGGCTTGTGCTGCAATTCGCTGATAATTTTCTAGTGCCGGATAATTTCTATTATCTTTCAAGGTGCGCTTGACGCCGCCATAGTTTAGGCTCGAGTCTATCGAATGGTTCACTACTTGCTTTAGTGCTACACTCTACCGCAGCGTCTCACCACTTTCTTCGCGAGATACTGGATTTGAAGGGGATGATTTATGACTACCGTTGGCACAGATAAACTCACTTTTCAACTCGCCCAGGATTTTCCCAAGCTTCCCGAAGGGGAGACTTTCGCGGTAGTCAGCACTGTCGCTACCGATTCGCAGGACAGGCTCTATGTCTTCCAGAGGAAGGACCCGCCGGTAGTTGTCTTCGACAAAGATGGCAACTATCTAGACGCGTGGGGGCATGGCGCCTTTAACTCGCCGCACGGCATGAGTATCAGCGACGATGTCATTTATATGACCGACCGTGACGATTCTGTCGCGGTGGCATATACGCTGGAAGGCAGGCCCTTGCTGGTGTTGGGTGAGCGTGGCGTTCATTCCGACACGGGCTGCGAGGGCCCCGGGGATATGGTCCCTCGCGCCGCCGGTCCGTTCAACTACCCTACTGAGATCGTGAAAGGACCGTCGGGGAATATCTATGTTGCGGATGGGTATCGAAATAGCAGGATTCACAAGTTCACCGAAGAAGGCGAGCTCATCAAGTCGTGGGGGACGCCAGGGAATTCGGAACCCGGCGAGTTTCACCTGCCTCACAGCCTGATGGTGGATCGAGAAGAAAAGGTTTACGTTTGCGACCGGACCAACCGACGAATTCAGATATTCGACTGCGAAGGTGAGTTCATCACGATGTGGACAGGCATGGGCGGACCGAATGACATC
Organism: Dehalococcoidia bacterium; assembly: GCA_965225795.1. Classification (GTDB taxonomy): domain Bacteria; phylum Chloroflexota; class Dehalococcoidia; order Lucifugimonadales; family JADFKI01; genus Bin90. The sequence goes on from OZ245324.1 coordinate 1,126,500, forward strand.
GTGCAGGGCGCGGATGGACTGTTCTACATCTGCGAACAGGAGGCTGACGGCAACCCTCCGCGCGTCACAGTCCGCGATGGCGATGGCGAAGTGCTCGCTCGCTGGGATGTGCGCCACGCTCATGGAATTTGGATTGATTCGCAAGGCGACATTTATCTCGGTCTGACGACGAGCCAGAGCGTGGACAAGTACGTGCGCGTGCGTTGATTCCACGATATTACTGTAGCCTTGTAACGCCATTGACTATGGATTTACTTATGTGAGGTGTTGAGTGTGAGCAAGTTCTATGACGAGGCGCTGCTACCCGATGAGTTGCGTCGCACCTTCGATGTGTACGACAGGATTCGGGAACTCGGCATCTCATTGGGCAGTTTCAGCGAGGATGTGGTGTCGCTGGAGGGTGCGGGAATCGCGGCCGCGGTTGTGCATGAAAGCGGACTTGTGTATCTATCAGGTACATCGGCAGGAACTTATCCGATGAACGACGACGGAGAGCGTATCGAGCACGGATTCCAGGCGGCTCAGGATACGGCTGACCGGCTGATTCGCAGGCTGCACTGGACGCTGAGTTGCGGTGGCGAAGGTGACTTGAATGATGTCTTGTACACTGTGAAAGCGCTGGGCATGGTAGTTTCGCCGGGTGGTGGAGCGAGCGAAGCCGCGCCTGCTGTTACGAACGGCTTTTCGTTCAGATGGCACTCGGTTTTCGGAGGGCCCAGGAGCGCCTATGCCAAGGATGGCATTGATCCTGGTGGGTTTGCGGGAATCCATGCCAGGAGTGCGATGGGCGGGTTTGATGGTAAGTTCTCCATTGAACCGGAAATTATCGTGGCAGTTCCGGCCGCCCTGACGCGTGAGATTATCACGAATAGGGGCTGGGTTTTCCCTTTGCCGCCTGTGATGCTGGACAAAGTAAGGTCTGCGAGGAGCAATTGAGTCGTTTGCGTCGCCCTACTATAGGCTGAGACTCTGGGCGGTTAAACCGGACAGTCACACTTGGAGGATCGAATGTCCTGGAGAAAGCTTGCAGGTAGCCCATTTGAGACTTACAAGAAAGACGCGGTTGCGTCCAATGGGATGGTTACCACCAACCATCCGTTGGGTTCGGCTGCGGGGCTAGAGATGCTGGCAATGGGCGGCAATGCGATGGACGCAGCTGTGGCGTCCGTCTTCGCGCTCAGCGTTGTAGAGCCGATGATGGTCGGCATATTCGGGGCAGGATTCATCAACTACTATGACGCCACAAGCGGGAATTTCGTGAACATCGATAACTATTCGGTCGCTCCGGCAGCAGCCACGCCGGATATGTATGAGACCGTTTCCGATACCTGGCCTGACTACATGGAGACTGCGGACCGCGCCAACCTGGTGGGCTATAGATCGGTGGGGGTGCCCGGCGCGCTAATGGGATGGTGCTACGCAGAGGAGAAGTACGGCAAACTAGGAATCGACACTGTGGTCCAGCCCGCGATACGCCACGCCAAGCGTGGCTTCGCCGTCAGCCGCTACCTCGCAGACATTATCCGCCTCAATCAGGAAGACCTGGCTATGTTTCCGGCGAGCGCGGAGGTATTTCTGCCGGGAGGCAAACCCCCGTCGGTCGGTCAGACCATTGTCAGGTCGGATTACGCCCGCACTCTGGAGGCGGTTGCCGCCGAAGGACCTGACGTGCTTTACAAGGGACGCATCGGTGAGATGGTAGTCTCGGATATGTCTGCGAACGGCGGCATCGTAACGGAAGACGACTTCGAGAACTACCGCATACATCTCAGGGAACCTGTGCGCGGTACTTACAGAGGGTACGATATCGTATCCGTCGCGCCCACCAGTTCGGGCGGCACGGCGATTGTCGAGATACTGAATATACTGGAGGGATTCGACGTAACATCGCTTGGATTCGGCACGGCGGCAGGAGCGCATCTACTGGCTGAAGCTATGAAGATTGCATTCGCAGACCGCTTCGAATATTTGGGAGACCCAGCTTTCGTCGAAGTCCCGGTCGGCGCCCTGACGGACAAGAGTTATGCTGCCGCGCGGAGGCGCGAGATCGACACATCTCATGCACGTGATTACAGCTACGGGAACCCATCGCTCTATGTCGGTGAAGGCGCGGACACGACTCACCTCACGACCGCCGACTCGGACGGCAACGTTGTGTCCACGACACAGACGATTCACGCGGTGTTCGGCTCTAAAGTTACGACACCCGGAACAGGTATGCTTCTGAACAACACGATGAACATCTTCGATCCGCATCCGGGCAACGCGAACTCCATTGCTCCGGGCAAGCGAATGGTCAGCAGCATGTCTCCGACTATCGTGATGAAGGACGGCAAGCCGCTAATGGCGCTGGGGACTCCAGGCGCAACGCGCATATTCCCCTCGGTACTGCAGGCGATTGTGAATGTCATAGACCACGGAATGAGCCTACAAGAGGCGGTGGAGGCGCCGCGGATATGGACGCAGGGGCAGGAACTTGAGGTAGAACCGGGCATATCCGACGGAGTCAGAGAGGCACTGAAGGGGATGGGGCATAAAGTGCAGGTCACGCCGAGGGTCGCCGGCGGAATGAACGGGGTGATGTTCGATCACACGAACGGCGTAATTCGAGGCGCTGCGTGTTACCGGGCAGACGGCGTTCCGGCGGGCTTCAGCGGCGGCGCGGCAAGGCCGTCGGACGATCCGCTGTACAGGTTTTAGGATGCGTTGGCAGGACTGCAATAGCATATCTTGCTTGTGCTGGGGTTTTGGCAACTGCAATCCTATAAACGACTAACACCGGATGCGGCGCGCGGTAATAAGCAGCCTGCTGCATGACCGCCTTCGTCTATTCTCAGTCTCAGCGTATGTTGTAGGAGTAGTGTCCCGCGCCTGATTCCAGTTCCCACTCCGAAAACCACCGATTTATGTACGGAAGAAGTTCCTCCGAAAGACGGCCAGCTCTTGCTTCCCTGTCGGTCAGCTCACGTGAAAGAGACTCCTTCAGCCGCGCTGCCACTTCGGCCTTATCCATCTTCAAGAATTTCCTGTCCCTGAGGAGAACCTCACCGTCCACGATTACGGTGTCCACGTCCAGTCCCTTGCCGCGGTAAACCAGGGCGTCAATGATGTCGGTGTTCGGGTTGAGGTACGGCTCCTCAATTCGTTCCATGTCTATCAGGACCAGGTCGGCGCGTTTGCCAGGCTCAATGGTTCCCACATCGTCGAAGAACGTTACTTTGGCGGCATTGGTCGTAGCGAGCCGAAAAATGTCATGGGAGGTGGGGTAGGGGGAGGATACACCCGGTTCGCGGTGTATTTTCTGGGCGATACGCATCTCCTGGAGAATGTCGTTATCGTCGTTCATGCCTGCCTCGTCTATGCCGAGCGCCACATTTACGCCGCGTTCCAGCAGCCTGTTCACGGGCGCAACCCCGCTCTTCAGTCTAAGATTGGAGCTCGGGTTAGTGCAGATCGCGGTTCCGGTCTCAGCCAAAATGTCGAGATCGGACTCGGACAGCCAGACTCCGTGAGCGCAGGATACTTCCGGACCTAGCATTCCAAGCTCAGCCAAGTGAGCCAGCGGTGTCTTATTCCAGTGGCGCAATCCGTACATACGCTGGTAAATGGTCTCCTGCACATGCACATGGAGCCCGGTCTCCAGACGCCGTGCCAGGTCGCTCATTGCGTTCAGCATATCGTCTGAACACCAGTGTACGTTGTGAGGGCTTACGAATATGTTGGTTTTCGGCCCGCTTCTCCGGGCGTGAAGGTCCGCTGTAGAGGTCAGGTACTCGTCTAGGGTTGTGGGTCTGATGTTGATGCGTTCATGTGCTCGATCCGCGAGTTGGGAGGGCAGGGTTGCCAGGAACTTCTCGTCTTCTTCATAGACAAGGTGATTCTGGTCGCGCGTGAACATCGAAAAGGCGACCCTCATTCCGCTAGCTTCGTAGGCGTCCAGAATCTGGGATCCCGCTTCGACCAGGCTCATACCCAGCGGCACTCTTGCAGCCATATGATTGTGCTGCACGGTTGTAATCCCGGACTCAATCATCTGTATAGCGCACCACAGCGTATCCAGATAGGGGTCAACCTCTCTCAGTGCCCACCGAGCGATAATCCATGTTTCCAGCGGCATATCGAGCGAGCCAAGCTGAAACGGCGTAAGCCCCACATGGTGGTGGGCGTTTATCAGTCCGGGTATGACGACGTGGCGAGCGGAGCCAATCACCTCATCGGGTTGATAGCGGGTGAGCAGGTCGTCATATCTACCCACTTCGACAATCGCACCCTCTTGGATCACGACGGCTCCGTCATCAACCACCTCGGCCGAATCCCGACCGGTGATCTTGCAAACAACTTGTCTGCCTCTGACAATCGTGGTCTTCATTTCCACCTCGGGCACAGCGATTTAACGAACTGCTTCCTGCGTCAATACGATAGATATCAGTCGGTGATATATGTGTGGGTGATGACCTCCCACACGTGTCCGTTCTCGCAGTCGAAGTAGAACCCGCGTCCATTGTGCTTGTGGTTGATATTGCCATCCGTCCGAGAGCCGGGGCCGCTCCCGAAGGGGATGCTCTCGTCTTTGACGCGCCCAAGCACCGCATCGAACTCCTCGTCCGAAGCCAAAAAGGCGTAGTGGTTGGAGCGTGGGTCATCCGAGTCATCGAAATCGAGCGTGAGCGTTTCGTTGACCTTGACAGGGGCGAAGTGTCCCCAAGTCCCTTCGTACTCCAATCCAAAGATACGGGCGATGAACTTCGCGGACTTTACCTTGTCGTAGGCTGGTACGATTGTGTGGTCTAGCTGTAGAGGCATGGCGGCCCTCCTTTTTTGCACTTTACACCAAGTCGGTGCGCCAATCCAGTGCGCTGACCTAAGCACACTTTCGCGACGGGCATCTGACACCATACACGCCGCGGTACGAATCAGCTCTCTCCTGTCGGTATGATAATTATCGGTGCCGATCAGCGTAAGCTATTATCTTCCACCAGGAGATGGCGATTGATCATGGGTCGGCAACGCTCTCTTACTGAGGCGGATAATGCCCTGAAAACTCCAACAGGCAGCGGCGGCGGCTCTAGGTATGAGCGTGAGGCTGGCAAGGAGCTGGCAGCGAGGTCCATTGCCGCCGGAGAAGGACCACCGGGAGTAGGTGAAGGACTAGGCCGGATTTCTCCCCCTGACGTATGGGCGGGGTAGATAGAGCCACTGCTTTGCCGTGAAATCAAATCACCTTTGGAAATACAACCGCACTCCGTAGCATCATTCTGGAAGGCTGCAGACATCCAGAGCGGTGAGTGCCAGGACCTTCGCCACCTGCTCCATATCGCTTATGCGGCTGAATTCGTCCGGTATGTTGTCCGATTCTGAGCCTCCGCCGGGACCGTATAGTACGCATGGAACTCCGGCCCGCCACAGGTGGGTGGTGTCATCGCCGGTGTAGGAGCCGGGCAGCACCGTGCCCACGCCGTCGGGTTCACGTCCGCCGGTCACCGTGCGGTACTGCCGCAGGACGCAGTCGAGTATGTACTCGTCCTTAGGCAGATCGAAAGGCTCCATGACGACTCTGAACACTCGGTGCTTCGGGTCGGGCGGCATTTCTATTTCATAGTTGAAGTCGGCGTCTTCAGCCTTTATCCGGTCGAGGGCGCGTTCGATGTCCGCCTTGACCGATGTAGAAGTCATGCCCGGCAGGAAACGGACATCAACCAGCACGGTGCAGAAGTCGGAAACGAAGTTGGGCCCGCGCATGTCGTAGTCGCGTCCGCGGCCTCCGATAATTGCGCCGACGTTTATCCGCGGCAGGCCGGGCAGGTCGTCTCTGGGAGTATAGGTGAACTCCACACCGTCAATGGCAGGCACTGCCTTGCACATCTTGGCGATGGCGTCCACTCCCTCTTCCTTTCGGCTGATGTGCCGGGAGTTGCCCAGAACGTGTACCGCCATCTCTAGCACGCCAGCGTGGACTGTGAGGATGTTGTCGGCGCCGAAGGGTTCCGGCACCACCGCCATGTCGGTGAGCGGGCCGTTCTGACAGAGGTAGGTTGTGCCCACACCGCCTTGTAATTCTCCTACCACGCAGGCCAGCACCAGATCGCCCTTCAGGGTTACGCCAGACTTCCGTATGGCTTCGGCTGCCGTCACCAAGGATGAAACGCCGCTCTTCATGTTGCGGATGCCAGCACCGAAGATTAGGTCGCCCTCGATACTGGGTGTCCAAGGGTCTCGCTTCCAGCCCATGGCAAGCGGGTCGATGTCGATGTGGCCGTTGAGCATCAACGACTTGCCGCCGCCACTTCCCCTCAGAGTGGCGACTGTCTGGAAGCGGTCCGGCTCCACCTCCTGCAACTGCACCTCATAGCCCCTCTGCGCGAGGTATTCTCCAAGATAACGGGCAACGTCGCTCTCCTCGGTCTTGAAGCTTGGGATTCTGATGAGGTCCTCGGCGAGCCGGAGCATCTCCTCCCGGTCGACGCTGTCCAGAATCCTTTGAATTGCTTCTGCGTCCATGTCTCACCTCTACTAGCCGAGTCCAACCTGCCAGTAACGTCTGCCTTCGCTTCGTCTGACCGTCCCGAATCCCGGAGCGGGGAAGTGACAGGATATTACAGGTGTCCCTTGGGATTCCACTTCGTCCAGCACCTTCCTGCGAGTTTCAGTCGATATGGGCCAGTCGTAATCAAAGTGACAGTTCCAGTCGTCCTCGGTTACCTGCGCCGGATGAATCAGCACATCCCCTTGTATCAGGGCTTCTTCTCCCTGGGAGGAGACCAGGATGCTCATGTGACCGGGCGTATGGCCGGGCGTGTGCAGCGCCCTTACTTCCGAAGTCAGATCTGTGTCTTCGGTCAGCACGTCGAACAGCCCCAGGTTGACGATGGATTCCACGCACCTATCCATGAAAGGAAAGCTGGAAGCAGCCTGAATGTCCGACCTGCGGAAGTGGTCAAGATCAGCCTGATGAGCGATGTACCGGGCGTTGGGGAAGGCGGGGACAAGCCTGCCATCCTGTTCCACCACATTCCAGCCCACATGGTCGGAATGAAGATGGGAGATGAAGACGGTGTCAACCTCCTCAGGAGTGACGCCATTGGCGGCCAAGTCATCCATAAGCTCCCCGCGCCTGCCTCCGATCGACTCGATGGGGCCCTCGCCGTAACCGGTGTCGATGAGGATCGTCCGGCCCTGCGAGCGCACCAGGTAGCACCCAATCTCTATGAGCATGTGGTCTCCATCGAAAGTGTCGGGATAGCTCTCTCTGTAGGGCGCCCACGCTTTGTCAGGGACTGTCGAAAACAATTCGGGCAGAGGGATTGGGAATGGGAAGTTCATATCGGAAAGGGCGACGATTTCAACGGCGCCCACTTTTAAGGTAAAGTCGGACATATTCCCTCCAGACGCCTCGTGGGGATGGTGGCATATGACGCAATTGTAGGAATTGCAAGCATGGCGGTCAAGTGCCAGTCTAGCCCAGCTTGGCGAGCGTTTGTGCAGGAGCTAGTGCCGTGATAAGCACGATTGCGATGGAAAGCAAAACGACGATGGCGTATGGGGCGTATCGCAGCAAGGTGATGTTTGCGGACATACTAAGGCGATTCACAACCCAGCCGATGCTGCCGAAGATAAAGCCCGCAAGCATTCCTGTGTACAGGCCGTAAAGCCCGTGCGCAAATGCAGAGCTTGGTATGCGAAACAGCGAGAGGCTGACCTCCAGGAGCACGCTGTCGGAAGCAAGTACGCCACGCCAAGCTTCCACTAGGACGGCAGTTATAGGTAGAAACACGCCCGTCAACACTGGCAGCAGCACGCCAAAGCCGAAGCCTACCAGTTCCCACATGAGAATGTTGTGCGCCCGCGGCCTCTTGCTGTCAACCATCAGCAATCCGAAAAGCCCTGCAAGAAGCGCGCCGGCAAGCCCTCCGCCGGCCGAAAAGATGAGCGAAGGTATGAGCCCCAAACGCACTGGTGGTTCTGGGTAATTCATACTGGCGGACTGCGCGAGCATAGAAACTATCAACGCGCTCGCGCCCAGAGCGCAGCCGAGGATGACCATGGATGCCGTCAGCCGCCCACGCGGGGATCGAAACGCCTGAACAACTGAAAAAGAGAGTGTGGACGAAGTCTGTGCCATTAGTTCAATCTAGCAACATACAATGGCTTAGTCAACGGCTGACGCTGAGGGTGATCTCGGCGCGCAGGGCGGCCACATCACCCTTGCGAGTTGCCAAGACTCGGTACGCCAGCAAGCTCCAACTCTTCTGCGCGATGGCAGCTAACAAAGTGTTCGGGCGAAACCTCCTGAAGCTGCGGCGTTTCAATGCGGCACTGATCAATCGCAAACTGGCAGCGCGGATGGAAGTAGCAGCCAGAGGGCGGGTTCGCTGGGTTCGCTACCTCGCCTTGAAGTACAATTCGATTAGAGCGCGCCCTGGGATCAGGCTCAGGCACAGCGGACAACAGCGCTGCCGTGTACGGGTGCTTCGGTTCGCTGAACAGTTTGTCGGAGGGCGCCATTTCCACCAGCTTGCCGACATACATCACTGCAACGCGGTCGCTGATGTGCTTCACTACACTGAGGTCGTGGGCGACGAACAGGTATGTCAGGTTTAACTCATGCTGGAGGTCGAGAAGCAGATTAAGCACCTGCGCCTGCACCGATACATCCAGCGCAGACACCGGTTCGTCGGCGACGATAAGCCGAGGATTGAGCGCGAGCGCGCGGGCGATGCCGATGCGCTGTCGCTGACCACCGCTGAACGCATGCGGAAATCTACGCAGGTATTCAGGGCGAAGCCCCACAAGGTTCAGCAGCTCTGCGACACGCTCTTCTCTCTCGGATCTATTCCCCATGCCATGCAGCATAAGAGGTTCGCCGACGATGTCTAGCAGTGTCATGCGAGGGTTCAATGAAGAAAACGGGTCCTGGAATATCATCTGCATCTCGCGGCGAAGGTCTCGCAGCCTCGATCGAGGCGCTTCCGCAATGTCAACGACCTCCCCGCTCTCCGTGCGAAAGGCGATCTCTCCGCTTGTCGGATCGACTGCTCTTAGAATACAGCGCGCAGTCGTAGTTTTGCCGCACCCGCTTTCCCCAACCAGCCCAAGTGTCTCACCTTCGTTGATGTAGAAGTTCACATCATCTACCGCGCGTATGGCGCCAACCTCTCGTCTTAAGAAACCCTGTCTTATGGGAAAGTATTTCTTGAGATTCTTGACTTCCAGAATCTTGTTTACATTTTTCTGAGTGGTTTGTTGCGCCACGAATTAGCCTCCGTGATAAAGGAGACAGCTCACCTGATGAATCGGATCAGTGTGCTGCAAAGTTGGCATAACGACATCGCACTTTCCCTGCATAAAAGAGCTGCACCGCGGATGGTATGAGCAGCCCGGCGGGCGGTCGTATGGGTGCGGAACGGAGCCGGTGATAGAAGCCAATCGGTCATTGGAATTGGACTGCATGCGGGGAATGGATTTAAGCAGCGCCTGAGTGTACGGATGCTGCGGCGCGTAGAATATGTCGTCAACCGGAGCGCTCTCCACAATTTGCCCGAGGTACATTACGGCAACATCATCTGCCATCTCCGCGATCACTCCAAGGTCGTGCGTAATCAAGATTATCGACATGCCGTACTCTTGCTGAAGGCTGCGCATCAGGTCCAGAATTTGCGCCTGCGTTGTAACATCGAGCGCCGTAGTCGGCTCATCGGCGATAAGTATGCTGGGGCTGCACGAAAGCGCCATCGCAATCATTGCGCGCTGCCTTAGACCACCGCTAAGTTGGAAAGAATAGTCGTCCAGGCGTCGCTCCGGCAGGGGAATGCCAACCTGCTGAAGCAACTGAACCGCAAGGTCGCGAGCGTCTGCCCTTGTAATGTCCTGATGAAGCATAATGGCTTCGAAAATCTGATTGCCGATGGTATGCACAGGACTGAATGAGGTCATAGGCTCTTGGAAAACATATGCGATTTCACCGCCGCGTATAGAACGCATCTCTTCGCTGTCGGGGTCGAACTCGGTCAGATCAACGAACCCGTCGCCCTGCACGCCAACGCCGCTCTGTCTTCTGAAGAGAATCTCACCGCCAACTATACGGCCGGGTCTATCCAGAATGCCAAGTATTGAGCGCGCCGCCACACTCTTGCCACAGCCGCTTTCACCTACGATACCGAGTGTTTTTCCCGGAAGCACATCAAAGCTCGCCCCATCTACGGCAACGACCGTACCTTCGTCCAGCGGGAAGTGTGTTTCGAGATTCCGCACCGAAAGTAGAGGTTGCTCAGAACCCGGATTACTGTCAATAAGTGGCTGCGTCATATCACTATTGTCCATAAGGGTCGGCTGCGTCTCTAAGACCGTCTCCGAGGAAGTTAAATGCAAGGACGGCGATGATTACTGGAATTGCCGGAGCCAAGAGCCATGGCGTAAGCGCGACCGCTTGAATATTCTGCGCCTGCTGAAGCATCACACCCCAGCTGATGGCAGGAGGTCTCAACCCAAGCCCGAGGAAACTCAGCGAAGTCTCGCTGATTATTATGGCAGGCAATGCAAGTGTCGTGGCGGCGATGATGTGGCTCATAAAGGATGGCACCATGTGCCTGAAGATGATGCGCATTTGGCTCGCGCCCGCGAGGTCCGCAGCGGTAACGAAATCCTCCTCGCGCAGAGACAGAAATCTGCCGCGCACCTCTCGCGCCAAGGTCGTCCAGCCAATAAGCGATATGATAATCGTTATGGCGAAATAGACTTTGATGATAGACCAGTCGCGCGGAACGGCTGCCGCAAGTCCCATCCAGAGCGGAATGGTGGGAATGGAACGCAGAATCTCGATTATGCGCTGAATGATCGTATCCGCCCACCCGCCATAGAAGCCTGAAATGCCGCCCAGCAAAACTCCCAGGAACAGACTTACGGCAACGCTGACAAGCCCAATCGTCATGGATATGCGGGTCGCGTACATAAGCCGAGACCAGACATCGCGCCCTTGAATATCAGTGCCTAGGAGGTATATCACCTCTTGGGCATTGATATCGCCGTCAACGCCTATCAGGTGGCGATTACCGGGGATGAGGCCCAGGAATTTGTACTCGAAGCCGCGAGCGAACAGGCGCACGGGTATCTTTGTGTCCTCGTCTGTTACATAGACACGTTTGAAGGTCTTGGTGTCGCGACTTCCTGAAATGGCGTACACATAAAGGCTTGGCTTCAATCCGTCAAAGAAGTGAAGCCGCTGTGGCGGAATTTCGCCGCGCTTTGCCTCACTCAGAATGGGGTCTGAAGTTGCAAGAAATTCCGCTCCCAATACCACGACATAGAACAGAAGAAGGACCATGCCCGCAATCATGGCCAAGCGGTGCTTCCGCAGCCGCCACCACATCAACTGCCATTGAGATGCGACATAAACCTGTTCTGTGGATATTTCTTCTAATACCCTGGCCGCTCTCGGAAGAACTGCACTCTCCTCTGCCATTTATGTGCCCTCCAGTCTGATACGCGGGTCAATCCACGCCAACAACAGGTCCGAAATGAAAGTGCCAATTACGGTCATTATCCCTATAAGAAAGATTATGGTGCCCGCCAGGAACATGTCCTGAGCCAACAGCGACCTCAACAGCATAGGCCCAACGGTAGGCAGGCTCATCACAACGGATATGATGATGCTGCCGGAAACCAGCAGGGGCAGCAGATAGCCAATAGTGCTCATCAATGGATTAAGCGCGACCCTAAGTGGATACTTTAGGATGACCCGCCACTCCGACAACCCTTTAGCGCGAGCGGTTACCACATAAGGTTTTCGCAATTCGTCCAGCAGGTTGGCGCGCAGCACGCGGACGAGCTGGGCAGTGCCGGCTACGGCAAGCACAATCGAGGGCAGCCATAGGTGATTGAGCAGGTCGATGACCTTGCCGAGACTGTACGGCGCATCTGCGTATTCCGGGGAGAACAGCCCTCCGATGTTCGCGCCGAAGAACACAAAGCCAAAATAAAGCAGCACGAGGGCAAGTAGAAAATTGGGCACGGCTAGGCCAATAAATCCTATGAATGTGAAAACATAGTCCCCCGTAGAGTACTGTTTCACCGCCGAGTAGATGCCGATTGGAATAGCCAGTATCCAGGTAAAAATTATGGACGCAAACGCTAACGCCGCCGTCAGAAACAGGCGATCGCCTATAACTTCAGTGACAGGACGCTGATACTCCATAGACAAGCCGAAGTTGCCGTTAGCTACTTGCCTTACCCATTTGGCGTACTGCACGGGGAAAGGGCGGTCCAGACCATACTGGTCTCTCAGATTGGCCGCTTCTTCGTCCGTAACCTGCGTGCCCGTGGATATGAGTTGAGCGACATAGGCGGTAACATAATCGCCAGGGGGCAACTGGATGATTGCAAATGAGACGACAGAGACCGCCCAGATGGTTAGGAACGCAAAGAAAAGGCGTTTCACCGCGAATGATAACAAGTTACAACCTCTCTAATGTGCAAGATGGCATCAGGGCAAACCGCCACCTCGCGGTTTGAGGTGGCGGCTTAAGGCATAACAAATTCTATTGGTATGACAGTGGCTGCGGCTGTCGGTTTTCAGGGGTCTTCCAGTACAAAGTTATCGGGCGTGAAATGCCGGGTGTCTTGGTGTCCGGGCTGTTGAACTGCCTCTCAGGAACATTGCCAAGATCGGTCTTGGTTACTCTGATGCCTAGAGATGCAGGCGACTGCCCAACCAAGCCCACTGACCATGCCTGGTCAAGCACGGTGCGCCAAATCTCCTTGCCCAACTCAATGCGCTCGGCTTCGGGCACGCCGAATGCCTTCTTGTAATTCGCCATTACCTCCTTGAGTTCGGGTTGCGGCTCGTCGCCCTTTTCGCCATCGGTCTGGAACCATAGCCCCAGAGATGAACCGAACTCATTGCTGGTGAACGCAGGGAATACGTGCCCAGGGAATGTGAACAGATGCTCGCTGCCGTCTCCCCAGGATACGCTAATCTGGTTCTGGCCAGCAGCCACAAGCTGTCCTGCTAGGCTGCGCTCAAGCGCATTGACTGAAGTCTTAACGCCCAGATTCTTTTCCCAGTGCTCCGCAATCATTTCAGACATCTGCACGAATTCGATAAACTGGGCTGTTCGTGCGTTTATCACGACCACCAGGCGTTCACCGTTATCAGTACGCAGCCTGAAGCCCTCTGCATCCTTCTTGTCCAAGCCAATCTCATCGAGCATCTTGTTAGCGGTGTCAGGGTCGAAAGTCGCCCACTTGCCGCGCCATTCGGACTCCGGCCCGGGGCTATAAGGATTGTTGGGAGCCGGAGCGAACGATCCGGGGACACCGAAACCCAGGAAGAACACTTCGTTCAGCTGGTCCCTTTGTATCCCCAAAGCCAAAGCGCGCCGGAAATCAGTGTTCGCCAGCCATTTGCCAACTTCAGGGTCATCCTTGTAGGCCATATTAAACTTGACCGTTGCATCGGATCCCGCATCCTGCGTATCGAAGTGGAGCTTGTATTCACCCTTCTCCATGTTCTCAAGGTACAGGGGCACCTTCGCCATATTCAGATGCCTGCCCTGCCAGTCGTACTCGCCCGCAATGGCGCGAAGGTTGATAACCTCAAGGTCCTCCGCCAGCGTCAATACCACTACATCAATGTAAGGAAGCTGATTTCCAGCGGAGTCGACCATCCAGAAATAGGCGTTGCGCTCCAGTTTCCATGTGGCTGTATTAATAGGGTTGACCGTCACCCAAGGTGTAACTACGGGCAACTCGACGTTGAGTGCCCAGTCGTTCTTGTACTTGAACAGGTTCACCCAGTTGTCATATCCCTCATCCTCAACCAACTTGTCAAGGGCCTCCTGACCAATCGTGTCAGGGTGGAACTGCTCCATATAGTGCTTAGGCGCAACCATTCCCAATGCTGCCGGTCCCTGGTATGCGTGGCCACCTAGGTGGGTTGATCCCGCCAAAACTTCAAGGAAAAAGTAGTATGGGTCTTCAAAGTCAACTCTTATGGTGTAGTCATCCACCTTCTCAATGGTGCCCTGCTTGCCGTTGATGGCTAACCAGGATGACTTCGTAGGGACCAGTTCGTCGTTGAGGTACATCTTTTCGTACCAGAACATGAAGTCGTCCGCAGTAAATGGCATCCCGTCAGACCACTTCATCCCTTCGCGCAAGTAAAGGGTGTAGCTTCTGCCGTCATCACTGACATCCCAGCCCTTTGCGACGTTGGGCTGAGGAATGTTGCCCGTATAATCCCAGAACAGGATATGGTCAGGCCCGGTGCAGCAGCGATAACCGTTCCACTTGTCTGCCGGCCCAGTGAATCCTCGTCGCCATATTCCGCCATACTCACCAGTGCCCTCCAACGGTTCGATAACCATAAGGTCGCTCTGCACAGGCAGGCGCTCTTCGATAGGCGGCAACTTGCCAGCGCTGACCAGTTCAGCAAGTTGAGGCGCTTCTCCGTACGAAGTTGGGAACTCGCTGGCATTGGTTACGAGCGAAGGACCTTCAAGTTTTCCTACCAGTTCTGACTGGCCCGCGCCGGGTGAAACTGCGGCGGGCGCCGTCGTCGCCGCGGGTGCGGGGGCAGGCGCGGCTTGTGAAGCAGCCGCGGGTGCAGCGGTAGGCGCTGCTGGCGCCGGTGCTGCCGGCGTCGAACTGCACGCGCCCATCGCAAGCGCAACTATAGTCACCAAAGTTACGATCACTATTGCTCTAGTGTATTTGGCCATGCGGTTCCCTCCTGAGTGATTATCTAAAATGCAAACTAGAGATTTCAGTGGAATCTTCTGCTTTCGAATACCATCTCAACATGGATGATGGAGTGCACACCTTTCGATTCTGAGCAGATACTATTTCAAGTAACAAAAGAAGTCAATTAAGTCGATTCCGCGAAATTGATAGTACGTCTATTGATAGTACGTCTTTGGTTATCTCAACCTTTACTCCTACGAATTTTAGCGCCCGTACCTTTAGTTCGCGGAACCTCAAACCACTTCCTAACATACTTCAGACTCGCTACCGTTTCTCGGCCTTGTCCATTTAATGATGTAGCGATGTTGCATTGCCCCTGCGGGTTGGTATTGGAGGGGAAGTTTGCAATAGCCCATGTCCTGAAAGGCCAGCGAAAGGAAAAGAATCGGTGTTGCTTAACTGAAGTTTACAGACATTTTGTTTCCTGAAAACCGTTTCACACTCTGTCTTTCCTGAATGAATGTTGACACTTTGGGGATGAGTGGGTAGTCTGTCATCGTTAAGGCAAGTAGGATGGTTCAGAGCAGAGAGGGGGAAGCTCAATGTCTGATATGGTAAGAAGATTGAGAATAACGCGGCTGCTGGCTTTTATCGCTGGCGCTGCGCTTCTGCTGGCACTCGGATGTGCAAGCCAGTCCGAACCGGAGGCGGAGGCTCCTGCCCCTGCACCCGCTCCGGCTGCAACCACAGCCGCCGCGGCTCCTGCCCCCGCTGCCGCCCCAACGACTGCCCCCGCTCCCGCGGCCGCGCCGTCGAAGCAACCGGAAGGCGAGCTCGTGGTCGGCGTTCCGTTGCTGCATCCGTTGGTGCAGTTGCAAGAGAAGGACGCGAACGGGACAGTTGGAGGACCAGGCACAGACTTCCAGGTTTTCGAAGGCATTTTCAGGGCGCAGTTTACCGAGCCGGGTGTGATACCTTCCCAGGAAGAGTATGAGCCGGAGATTGCAGAATCGTGGGAGATAGCCGCCGACATGAACAGTGCCACGCTGAACATTCGCAAGGGTATCATGTGGCACAACGACTGGGGAGAGCTGAAAGCTGAGGATGTGGCGTTCACTTTCAATAACTCGTTCAAGCTCGGCTCAGTGAGCAACGCGGGTGAGCAGCTTTCGCCGGGCCACAGAGCAGGCTGGGAGGTCATAGACGAGTACACAGCTAAGATGAATGTGGTGCCCGGAGAGTTCAGCCCGACATGGGGTACGCTGCACGGCGGACTGGGGTGGGACGCGACATTTGGAATAACTTGCGAACACTGCTTCGAGGAGTTAGGCGAGAGCGCGTTCATTACTACTCCCATAGGCACGGGACCTTATGTGGCCAGAAAGTGGATTGGCAACGATGAGGTTGAGGGCGAGGCGCTGATCGACCACTGGCGAATAGTCCCCAATGTAAAAACGTTGAGAATTTTTGAGATGCCCGAAGACGCGACTCGAGAGGCCGCTTTACGCACGGGCGAAGTGGACATTACTTATATTTCCGTCAAGACAGTTGCAGACGTAGTAGATGACACCAATGGCACCGCTATACCGATGGGATTGCCCAATCCGAATACTATCTACTTCTCCGGCAATTACTGGGCGAAGGTATGCCCCGATTGCGAAGAGATGGACCTGCTTAAGGAGCCGAGACCAGGCTTCCTGCCTGACGAAGAACATCCTTGGATTGGCAACCCGTACGGCGACGGCTGCGACTATGACCCGATGTTCTCGTCCGTGCCGCCGCCCGCCGGATCGGTCTGCCCTGAGATGGAGGGACCTCGTAAGGTTCGCTGGGCGATGTCCATGGCTATAGACCGCCAGGCGATCGTGGACAATGTGATGGACGGGTTCAGCGATGTGGTTTACACGGCGATGCACACTCAGTTCCCTCCGGGCGACCCAAACTTCCAGGAAGAGTGGGCAGTACCGTTCGATCCAGCGATGGCAAGGCAATATCTTGCGGATGCGGGCTATCCTGACGGCTTCTCGGTAGTGTTCTGGGCAACTGAAAGCATTCCCAACAATTGGGACCCCGAGGTTGCGGACGCGGTTGCGGAGATGTGGCGGGAGCATCTGAACCTGGATGTTACCGTCGACAAGTCGCCGTACGCTTCCCGCAGGCCTGAGACTGTTACGAAAGAGATGGATGTACCGTGGCTGCACGGCTGGGGTATGCCGCCCGGCGGGACAAAAGCGCCATTCTTCTGCCCGACTCCGGGACACCTGGGAGGCGCGGAACTTCCGGCGGTGGTCTGCGACGTGAGCTATGAAAACGACGTAGAACCGAACCTTCAAAAACGCATTGAAAACAGCATTTACTTCCAGAACTACATGGCATACTGGCACATCAACGCTGGAATTGCGACTGTGAAGACTTTCTGGGTACATTTGCCAGAGGTCACAGAGTGGCACCCTTACTGGGGTAACAACTTCAACAACCCGGCAACTGTCGTTATCGACAAGTAATATTTCTGCGCTCCCAGGTCGTGAGCATGTTTACCGGTCTGGGCGCCCAGACTGACGCAAGTCACTCTCATCCCGCGCCAATTTTCTGATGGGGATGAGGGTGATTGCGTTAATCTATCCTCCTATCTATTGAGCCGGCGGGTGAAATGCTAAGGCTAATCCTTCGGAAATTGGCTGCAATAGTGGTCACGCTTTTCGGGCTGACCATGCTCGTGTTTTCCCTGTCGCACGCCACGGGCGACCCGCGTTACCTGTACATGACGCAGTACACAAGGACGACCTCTGAGGCGTGGGAGGCGCAGGGCAAGGCGATGGGACTGGACAAGCCGCTGGTCGTGCAGTATGTCATCTGGGTGGGCAAGGCGGTTCGTGGGGACTTCGGAACTTCGGTCTATTACCAGCGCAATTCGCTGGAGATGATACTAGAGGCGCTGCCCGCCACCATACAGCTTTCGGGCATCTCTTTTCTGTTTGCGATGATGCTTGGCATGCCTCTGGGTGTGCTGTCTGCAGTGAGGCGGAGTTCCGTTTGGGACTACATCGGCCGAAGTTTCGCCTTGCTGGGGCAATCTGTGCCGCCTTTCTGGATTGCGATTGTACTGGTTTTGATATTTAGCGTACAGCTGAACTGGTTGCCGACCTCGAGGCGGGGCGATTGGACGCACTACGTTTTGCCGGTGACAACCCTCGGGTGGCTTCCGGCGGCTGGGCTGCTGCGCTTGACGCGCTCGTCGATGTTAGAGGTGCTGGACAGTGAATATGTGAAGCTTGCCAAAGCGAAGGGAGTTGGCTCGCTGAATATAATATGGAAGCATGCCTTCCGAAACGCGCTTATTGCCCCGCTCACCTTCGCAATGATACTGCTTGCGGGATTCATGACAGGCACGGTGGTGGTGGAGACAGTCTTCGCGTGGCCTGGTATAGGCAGGTTGGCGGTCAACGCGGCGCTGAATACCGACTTTCCGCTCGTAACCGGGCTCGCACTGGTGTTCGGGCTGATATTCCTAGTCGCAAGCCTATTCGCCGATGTTTTGTACGGTATTCTGGACCCACGAATTCGCTATGAGTGAGCAGCAAATCGGCGGGAACATCGCCGAGTTCGAGACTGGTGGTGGGCGAATCACCAGGGCCTATCAGTGGTTCAGGCAGTGGCCTATCATTCCGGTCGCAATTGCCTTGACTCTGATCGTGGTGGCTATATTCGCCGAGCTCGTCTCGCCGCATGATCCACTTTCAGGAGACACCTACGACAGGAATGAACCTCCCGCATGGGCCGAGGAGGGCAGTTCCGAGTTCCTGCTGGGTACAGACCATATAGGACGAGACGTACTGAGCCGCATGATTTTCGGCGCGCGTGTGTCCCTCATCGTTGCCGTAACGGTGCTGATTGCGGGAGCCGCGCTAGGAACGCTTGTAGGTTTGGTAGCGGGATACATGGGCGGCATAGTTGACGAGGTGCTGATGCGGCTGGTTGACTTCGTGTTTGCGCTGCCATTCATAGTGGTCGCTCTGGTAGCGTCGGTCGTCTGGGGCGCGAGCCTGGAACTCGTGATAATCCTGCTGTCTCTGTTCACATGGGCGCCGTTCGCGCGTCAGGTGAGGGCGGAATCTCTTCAACTGAAGACGATGGACTATGTGGCGCTGGCGAGGGTCGCGGGCGCGTCCGGCTTTCGCATCACCGTGAGGCATATCCTGCCGGGCGTCGTAAACACGGTGATGGTGCTGTCGTCCCTGCAGGTAGGTTCTTTGATACTCACGGAGTCGGTGCTCAGTTTCCTCGGCGTTGGGATACCGCCGCCGCAGCCGTCGTGGGGCAGCATGGTGGCCGAGGGGCGTCAGTATATTTCTTCGGCTTGGTGGATTTCCTTCTTCCCTGGGTTTGCCATCCTGCTGATAGTGTTCTCGATGAACTTCTTCGGCGACTGGTTGCGTGACAAGCTGGACCCGCGGTTGAGGCAGCTTTAGCGCGCCGGAATCTAGCTCGGCAGAGGGGCCTTAACTGCTGGCATAAGGAGGGGCATGCCGTGGTTCGGTTGACGCTGGGTGGAACATGGGTTGCCTACTCTACGCTTTTTGTGCTGGCGATAGTTTCCCTTATGGCCTGTTCGCAGGAACCTGCACCGACTACTGTACAGTCATCGCCTGTCGCCCTTTCCACTCCAACCTCCGTATCCGCTGCTGTAGTCGCTCCTAATCCGGCGTCGAAGTTGCAAGAGGGTGCGAAGCGAGTGGAGGAGGAAACACCTCGTATAACGCCGTTCACCAATGTTGCGCTTGAAGCACTGAAGGACGGCTATGAGGTGAGCAACTATCGTCCGGCGGTCGTGGTATTCGACTACGATCGTGACGGAGACAGCGACCTGTACATCACATCGAACGCCGGGCATGGCAACCTGCTGTATCGCAACGAAGGGGATGGGAGCTTCAAGAACATGGCTGAGGACGCAGGCGCTGCCCTAGCGGCGAGCAATAGCAGCGGCGCTGTTGCGTGCGATCTGAACAATGATGGCTACCAAGAACTGTATGTAGGTTCGAGGGGCATCATTGGCGACGAGCTGGACTTCAGATCGGCAATGGGCGATGACGAGGATGCGGCCCAGTTCAGGTCGGCGATACAGGATCACCTACTACTGAACAACGGCGACGGGACATTCAGCGACATCACGGAGTCGGCTTTTGGTGAGTACGCGAACCTGCGCTCAGCGTCGAGTATCGCTTGCGCGGATGTGGACGGCGATGGCTGGCTGGACATTTATGTGGGCAACGCGGTGGATGAGGACTGGTTCATGTTCGATCAGGCGTCACATCCGGGGCATTATAACCGGCTGTACCATAACAACGGCGACATGACCTTCGCGGAAATTTCGGAGTCGGCGGGTGTGGATGGCGGTGAGATAACGCTGCGGTACGAGGATGGCGCGCCGATTACCTTCGAGGACCCAGAGACGGGCGTTGAGTATGAGGGCTACGATCCGAACATCTTGGACGCCAGCGGAAATCGCGTTGCGGACCCATCTGGCCGCACGCACGCGGTGATGTTCTTCGACTATGACGACGACGGAGACCAGGACTTGTGGGCGGCGAATGATGGGCATCATCCTTATGTGTTCCGCAATGACTCTGCACATGGAGCTGTACGCTTCACGCCTGTTGCGGAGGCGATGGGCATAGACAAGTCGGGAAATTGGATGGGCTTCGCGGTGGGGGACTACGACGGCGACGAGGACTTGGATGTGTTCATCCCGAATGTGGGCTATCACCTGCGCCTTTTCGCTCCGCAGATAGAGCCAGGCGGCGACTGCAAGTACACTGAGCGCTTCGAGTGGGGAACATGCCTGCATTACCTTCTGCGGAACGATGGAACACGGAGCGCGCCGGACTTAGGGGAAGTAGGGCTATTCCCGAATGTCGTGTCTGAGACCGAGGTGAAGCCAAGCCCACTCATGCCGCCGCGCTCGCTGGACAGGAAGCGGATTCACCCCGACTGGGATGTTCCTACAGGTCTTGGCGCTTATGACTTCGGGTATGGCGCGACTTTCTTCGACTACGACAATGACGGCAATCAGGATTTATACTGGCTGGGTTCTGAAGGGCCGCCGGGGAACTCGTCGTTTCCGGCTGCGGGTCGAATGCTGAAGGGAGATGGTGAGGGCGGCTTCGAGGACATCACGGTGCGGGCGCGCCTGCTGGATATACGTGATGTCGACTACTCTGTGCTTGATTCTGACTCGCCGAAGTTCAATGCTGACGCTCAGCGAATCAGCAGCAGGTTTCACCTGAATGGCAAAGGGCTGGCGCACGGCGACCTGAACGGGGACGGCTACCTTGACCTGATTGGCACGAACAGCAGCGGGCCGAGGTGGGATGCGCTGAGGAACGAGTTCGTGCCGGAAATGGGGCTCTTGTTCGTTTGGATGAACGGAGGGGGCGAGAACCATTGGGTAACGCTCGTACTGAAAGGGCGTATGGGAGTAGATGGCACGGGCAGTAACGCGGATGCTGTGGGCGCGCGGGTATATTTGAATGCGGGAGGGCGCACGCAAGTTCAGGAGGTGCGCGCGGGATCGAGCTACCTGTCGATGGACAGCATCGCGTTGGAGTTCGGCATTGGAACTGCTGCGATAGTGGATGAGATCAGGGTGCGGTGGCCGAGCGGAAGGATTCAGGTAATCGAGGATGTAGCGGCTGATCAGGTAGTGGAGATCGTTGAGGAGTCTGAGTCGTGATATTCGTTAGTTCTTGATAATAGAATTGAGGCAGGTCGTTGCCAAAGGCCCAGACACTTGTCTGAGTGTACGTGCGCCCTAGTGCCCCTTATAGCGCACCAACCTTGCAAATCTATTAGAGCAGGCAATTCTCCAGCAGCATTACTTTCTCGCATAAAGTGCTGTTCTTGAAACAGAGAGCGAGCTTTTATGAACACCTTTTCATCCCAAGCTATGCAGCAGATGTATGTATTTTCTTGCATTCACTTCGCTGGCCAGTGGAGCCTGGGACATCGCATCGCCACGTATATCCGAGTGCCAGCGAGCGTAATCGAGGTTAATGCTGCTCCATCCAGGATCCGGGACACCTCTGGGGTTGTCACTGTTTGGGGAGCACCGGCTAATGAGCCATGACCAAGAAATTGGTGAAGGATTCGTTTATGAAAAGGATGTGCTCGGTCTCGACAAGCGCCATGTCGTGACCGGTCTGAGCGAGAGAACTGACCATTGAGGAGTTTCAGCGACTCGAACACGTTGAAATCCTAGAATTGCCTCGCGGGACTTCAGCAATTCCTTAGACCGATTCCTAATCTGTCTCTCTTGCTAGGGCATATGTACTCTACTTCCTCAAGGACTTTTCGCTGGCACTGCTCTACTTCACCCCAATTTTGTCGGAAAATGGAGCACAAAATCTACGACAGGCGTCTTAGCCTTCCCTGGGTCAGCAGAACGAAAGTCATGACCGCAATGAGCGTTAAGCCCATGAATCCGATGACCGTCTGCCCACCAAGATAGTCGGTGAGGAAGCCCGCGGGCGTGATGCTGAGTGGCATCAGGCCATAGTTCAGCATGAACAGGCTCATGATTCTTCCGCGATACTCGGGACTTGCCTTCTCGATTATCAGCGTCTGGTTGAGCGCCTGACGTCCTGAGTCACCTATGCCCAGCAGCACCATTATCACGGCGGCTACATTGTACACGGGTATCGCAGCAATCAATACCAGGCCGAGACCGGATATCATAGACGCGATTATCAAGCCCATGCCCCTATAGCGCTGGCCCATTGACGCGACGTAGAGTGAGCCGAACAAAGAACCCATTCCCATTAGACCGACGAGCAAACCCATCGAGTCAGGTCCCTGGCGGTAGATGTCAACGACGAACACCGGCAGGATAAACCGAAAGGGCATCGCAAGCATGGTCGCCGCCAATCCCATTAGAAGCAGTACGAGGAGAATGCGGCGTTGCCACACGTGGGAAATGCCATCGGCGATATCGCGGAACACATCCGTTTTCCCTGCACTTGTCCCCGCCGAACCCGTCTTGGGTATAAATGCGGTCAGGACGACCGATGCCAGGGTTAACGCACCTATGAGATAGAACACGTTCCATGGTCCAACTAAGGCGTATATGCCTCCTGCCAGCGCCGGCGCGGCCATCGTAGTTCCGCTGATGCCCGCCGCGTTCAGCGCCATCGCATTCGTTATCTTTTCCGGCCCAACAAGCTGGGGAATGATGGCCTGTCTTGCAGGCATCATAAACGCCCAAAGCCCGCCCGTTACCATAGATGAGATGAGGAGGTGCTGCCAGGCTATGACCTCTAAATCGATTGCGAGGCCGATCACCAGAGCCAGACAGCCAGCGACGAGTTGTGCCACCTGTATGATCGTCTTCTTCTCGAACCTGTCGGCGACCACACCGCCGAAGAGAGGAATGGTAAGCATAGGGACCGCGATGCCCAGATTTATGATGCCAAGAACCGAGGCTGAGCCTGTGATGTCATATACGAGGTAGCTCTGAGCCAGCATCTGCATCTGCGTCCCCGCCATGAGGAACAGCATCCCGATCCACAGAAAGAGGAAATTACGGTTGGAGAGTGAGGTGAAGGTGTTCAGCCGCGGACCCCGAGGAACACGCAGGGAGATGCGAACTCTGTGTTCGCGTGATGTCGCGCCCTCAGCGGCGACATCAGTCGTCGATTGTGCCGAGTGATGTATAGGCGCCGAAGCATCTGACATGCAACAAAACTACTGAAAACTGGGTAGTAAAGCAAGACAGTCTGCGGAGTGGAGAGGTACGCGCGCACTGTCGAAACTGCCGTAGCCCGGGCAGCAAGTTCGGAACTGCTGCGGGTGCAACAGAGGTACGTATTCTGTTGCGGCCTCTACCGGAGTCGCAATCCTCAATCTGTGAAAGCAACGCGTGGGTCTACGGCGCTAAACCAGTAAAAGCTCTCCTCATCGGTGCGACCAACCTGCAAGTACAAAAGAGCACAACAATGTCATTATGGTATCATTACGCACATCATGAATTTTGGGTTCTTCAGACTCCCGAAAATCGACACGAGCAATAGCGACTTTGAAGTGAGGAATCCGGATGAAGTATGACATGATTGTCATTGGAGCAGGGTCCGCTGGTGCGGCTATAGCGACCCGCCTATCGGAAGATGCTGGACGTTCGGTACTGCTGTTGGAAGAGGGTCCCGACTATCCGGATTTCAACCACCTTCCAGACGAGCTGAAATTCGGGTACGGCACTCGCTTTGGCTTCACAGCGAATTCCGCGGTTGGGGGGACCCATGACAGAGATTACGTAGGCAAGGTTACTGACAGTGCGGAGCCGGTGGCCGTTCCGGCGGGCAGGGTCGTAGGTGGAACCAGCGCAATAAACGGCCAAGTATTCTTGCGTGGCGTGCCGGAGGATTACGACTCGTGGAGTTCTCTAGGCAATGACCGGTGGAGTTTCGAACAGCTCCTCCCATACTTCAGAAAGCTGGAGGCCGACACGGACTTCCACGGCGATTTTCATGGCAGCGATGGCCCTATCGTCGCTCGCCGTTTTAAGCGTCACGAGTGGCTACCGGTGCAGGAGGCATTCTACAACGCCTGCAGGGACGGGGGTTACGCCGACAACCCAGACTTCAACCATCCTGATGGCACTGGCGTCGGTCCTCTGCCCTTCAACAATCCTGACCGCATCCGAATGAGCACCGCACTGGGCTACCTAAACCAGGCTAGGCACAGATTGAACCTGACCATCAGGCCCAATTCCAAGGTGCGTCGTATTGTTTTCGGCGGCACACGGGCCACTGGAGTAGTCGTAGAGAGCGGCGGAGAGATCTTCGCAGTTGAGGCAGAGGAGATCATATTGTGCTCAGGAGCAATTGGATCACCGCATCAACTGATGCTGTCAGGCGTAGGTCCGCCTGACCAACTACAGGAAATGGGCATTCCAGTGCTGGCCGATCTGCCAGGAGTCGGAAAGAACCTTCGGGATCACCCTGAGATATACGTGTCGTGGCAAACGAAGGAGGGATTTGAACAGGATAAAAGCGCGCCTGGAATCCAGGTGGCCCTACGGTATACGGCCTTGAACTCAGACCTTCGTAACGACATGATGATCTTAATGTTCGGTACTAGACCCATTATCAACTCAGACAACCCTTCCGATGCCTCGGGCGTGAGTTTGCTGGTGATGCTTAATCTTGCGCGAAGCGCCGGGGATCTGAAGCTCATCTCTTCCGATCCAGACGTTCAGCCTTCAGTGGACTTCCGTTTTCTCGAGGATACCTTTGACCGAGAGCGTTGCCGGGAAAGTGTCCGAAAGTGTATCGAAATTGCGGAACACGACGCCTTCAGCGACATCCTGGCTGAGCGCACAGATCCCACAGAGTATGACTTGGATTCTGACGACGCATTGGACGCTTGGATGATGCGGAGGGTGACGACCGGGATGCACCTGGTCGGCACATGCAAGATGGGACCGGCGTCCGACCCGATGGCCGTGGTGGATCAATATGGAAGGGTTCATGGGATAGAGGGGCTTCGAGTGGCCGATGCCTCTATAATGCCCGACTGCGTTCGTGCGAATACCAACGTTACAACCATTATGATCGGCGAGCGCGTGGCGGATTTCGTTCGAAACGGCCTGTAATATTGCTATGGTGCACACCATCGGGGCAGGTCAGACAGACACCGCATCCACTTTCAAGTCACTACCAGCCCCTTCCCATTGTTATAGGCATAGGACTGCTGTTTAACGAGAGGTCAACATCCACTTCGGATCCGCTTCGACTTGCCTGTGTTCAATTCCCGCATGATGTTCGAAATCGTGGAATATGCCCGCTCGTTGTAAGAAAAGTAGATATTCAGTTGCATCAGATTGTCCAAGTTCCCGGACAGCATCCCGAGGGCAACTTGGCGCTGACAATCCCGGCTGGATCAACAATCGGGGAGCAGACCATGATTGACCTGCCCCCGTGTTAGTATCAACTGCAATGTAAGCGTTCAGCATGTAGGACAGGTTCAGGCCATACAACGGCCACGGGTTCACTCCTTTGCAAGCGTGTCAACTGACAGGATAGGGAGACGTCGTGGCCTCTTTCGGCTATGCGACAATCTGCCTACAATAGTTATTCTTCATACGCTTTCTGAATCAAACTGCGAATGGCATTGGACAGAAAAGGAGGCGAGATGCTTGCGGACCTGGTCGAAGTTACTACACCTGAGGGGATTGTACTGTCTGGCGCATATTTCGCCCCGGCCAACGTGGGCCGATCCTATTTGGTGGATGCCATATTGTTCTTTCACGGCGATGGCGGTAACTTCTACAGCAGCCTTTACCTTTGGCTAGGCCAGCGCATGGCAGAGCAGGGAATTGCCTTTCTGACAGCCAACCGCCGGGGCCACGACCATGTCGCAAATGGTGTGAGGGGAGGTCCGCTCGCCGGCTACGCCTTCGAGTCAGTGGATGACTCGCGAGCGGACTTCGGGGCTTGGCTGGAGCTTCTGCGAGAGAGAGGACACCGCCGCATAGCCATCGGCGGGCACAGTGGTGGGGCAGTGCGAGCCACCTACGCGCAAGCAACAGAGAGGTTCGCAAACGTGGTGGCGGTTATCCCAGTGTCACCAGGCGAGTACAACCACGAAGGAGTCATTGCGCTTCACGGAGACAACTTCTTGCGACCGTTTCAGGAGTCTGAGCGAAACGTAGCGGAGGGCCGCCCGGACACGCTGCTTCGCCCGGGAGTTCCATGGAGGTCAACGTGGAGCGCGCGCGCCTACATAGATTGCTTCAATCGGGACAATCGCTACAGTGTGACGATGCACGCTGCGAACACGGGCTGCCCCACGCTCTTTATATTCGGCTCGGAGGAGTGCGCCGTTGGTGGGCCACAGGAACTGCCCGTCTGCGGCGCGGCC
Organism: Dehalococcoidia bacterium; assembly: GCA_965225795.1. GTDB lineage: Bacteria > Chloroflexota > Dehalococcoidia > Lucifugimonadales > JADFKI01 > Bin90. Next base: position 1,153,083 of record OZ245324.1, read on the forward strand.
CGGCGCGGCCTGAAAACCGCAAGCTATTCGCACGTCCAGGTTAGCGAGATTGACGGGGCCAACCATGGCTACGTGGGACGCGAGGGAGAGCTGTTTGAGACGATGTTTTCCTGGCTTGGCGGGCTTTAGGGGCTAATTGCCTTTGGTGTAAATTCAATTCAAAGTTGAAAGAGCCTGCGAGCCGCAAATCGAACGAGTTGGATAAGATCATCTTCTATCTGCAGGAGACCCAGCGGGTAACGGCACATTTGAGGGCGACGCCTGTCCAACTGTCTGCTAACGGGTCGGTGAAAACACGATGCCTCTGAGCAAGGTGTTATGGCCAAGTTAGTCCATATGCGCTTCGTAAGGAAGTTGGGCCTTATCCTGGAGACTGTCAGTTCAATTGATGCAGTCGCCAGACTGCCTCGTTTGCTCGTGTACCAGGAGAAATCAATGTTCGGAATCGGTCCTCGTCTGCACAGCAGCGTCTGGAAGAGAGGTCTCGCGGTAGTTCTCGCTCCCATGCTGATCGGCGGTTGTACATTCCCATTCGGCGATACGGCTACTTCGGCTTCCAAACTTTCGTCAGGACAGGAGATATACGCCGCAAACTGCGCCGTCTGTCACGGGGACGGTGGCGAAGGTCAACCCGAATGGCACGTTAAGAGAGCGGATGGCACACTGCCACCACCGCCTCTCAACGGGGACGGTCACACTTGGCATCACGGGGACGGCCTATTGTACCTGATAGTCAGCGAGGGTGGAAAGACTCTCGAAGACCCAATCTATCCGAACTTCAGAAGCGGCATGCCCGCGTTCGGCGACCGACTCACTCAAGAGGAGATTGTCGCCGTACTTGAATACGTGCAAAGTCTCTGGGAAGACAAGACCAAGCTGGGAGTTTCCATACGGGAGTCGCAGGCGCTCGTTAGTGAGCAGGACCCGTACCCTGTCGGCGTAGTGAGCGAATAGTGCTTACCCTGAAAGTCAGAACATTGATCCCACAGGCAAATCACTTGAGGCGGGGAGATAGAAAGAAGGACTGCTGAACGATGGCGAATCAAGTTCACAGCTTGTCGAACCCACGCCAGCCGGGCATGGCGGCCGCTTGCCGGACCCACGTAGCCAACTGTCCCTCGTCGAGTCCGTCCTCGTAGATGTCGATCCACCTCGAGTCCTTATCCTTACCAGCGCCGGGCGGAACGGGTTGCAGCGAAGCACACTGGAAGAACGTCACCTTCACATAGCGGGTGAAGACGTGGTAACTCAGGAACCAACCTTCACCCTCGACGCCATAGAAGGGCGAGTTCCACCTCACGGCCTTGCGCACTCCAGGCACAGTGCGCACGATGAGGTCGTCGAGTCGGCGCCCGACTTCGCTTTTCCAGCCCGGCATGGCCGCGATGTAGGCCTACACAGGGGCGTCGCCGTCGGCCTTCGCGATCTGGGGATTGCCGCCCGAAAGGAGAACCGGCTTGGTGCCGGCCTTTGTTGGCTCACTGGATCTCTTGTCTGCCATTGCGTTCAGTCCAATATGCGTTTCGTGCGGCTGAATCTGTTGGAAATCTAGGGTCAGGATCTGGTGGGCTGAGGCGTATCGAACATCGACCTTCTGGCTGGGGGCTATGACCGTAACTAGTCGGTCATCCCACCCCTGAAAGGCTCGCTAGGAACCTCCGGTCTGTCAGGATTGGAGGCTCGGTCCGCCAACCTCAATTGCGCCACACTACTTCTGTTCCTGTACCCATTGTCGTTATCGCTCCCACTCAGAGTCAAGACGACTAACGCTGGATTCGTGAGCATTTATGCTGATGAGAGAGGGTACACAGCATGAAACCGCACAGTGACTTGTGAGAGTGAATGCAACGGGAGTGAGTATTCTGTTGTATCCACTTTGGCCCGGACATCGGCGGCGGTGTCAGCCGTGGGCAATTCCAGTACCATCTCGATTCCGCATGCCCGTCGAAAGTGCGATTCATGCTCCGGCAAGGGTTGAGCCGGTAAATCCTATGACCAGCCCACCACGTGTCCATGTCGGCCGCTTCAAGCTCAGATGCCTGCGAATGAAAGCAACAGAATTCGTTATCTCCCACAGGATAGACCCATTCAAGCTTTCAATGGATGCCGAGCTTTTTCTTCCGTCGCCAAGGATAAGCAGAAAGCCTAAAATCGAAGTGCGAATCAGCGACAAGTTCCAGTAGGTTAGAATAGCCATGACGGAATAGCGGAAGACCCGTAAGCCGGTCGGTAGCGGAGGCCATACATCGTTCAAAATACCTCGATGAATACCGGATAAGGAAATAGATGAGTGTAAATCTGAATCTATCGATAGTCGTTGTCTGGCTCACACTTATGGCGGTGGTGCTCGTCGCGTGCGATTCCGAACCTCCGCTCAATGTAGGCCCGCCATCTACGGCCACGGCTGCTTCCGCAACACATACTCCCACTGAAACTCCGGAACCAGCGGCCACCACTGAGTCAGTGGCACGCGGGCCAACTATAAGTCCCACACCGACCGCAAGCCTCACGCCCTCTGCCACTCCCGCATCGGCAGAATTCACTCCCACTGCAAGTCCGCAAGCCACAGCCACAACCACTACAGCGCCGGTAACACCCACACAAACATCGGTTCCGGAACCCACGTCTACATCCGTGCCAGCAGTACATACGCCCACTGCGACACCGGAATCAAACCCGGCAGTTGCGCCGGTAACTGAGGCCGACTCTCTGCTTGTATTTGACCCCTTAGTCGTGCGAGGCACCCTTACCAACGGACTGACATACTACGTCAGGCGCAACGAGGAGCCACGCAACCGAGGGCAGCTATCACTGGTGGTAAAGGCCGGCTCAGTCCTGGAAGAAGAGGGTCAGCGTGGGTTGGCGCACTTCGTGGAACATATGGCGTTCAATGGCACGGAGCGCTTCGCCAAGCAGCAGATCGTCGAATACCTCGAATCCATCGGCAGCACCTTCGGTGACGACCTGAACGCGCAGACCGGCTACGATTACACCACTTACTGGCTGGAGATTCCGACTGACGATCCCGAAATCATCGAGACCGCATTTCAGATTCTCAGCGACTGGGCTTACGCTGTGACCTTCCAGCATGACGAGGTGGAGCTGGAGCGCAGCGTGATTCTGGAAGAGTGGCGCGGACGACAGGGCTTCAACTCGCGCCTGCAGGATAATCTTTACCCGCTGCTCTACGGGTCTTCGCGCTACGCCGAACGGCCCCCAATAGGCCTTCCCGATGTCATAGAAACCGCGCCTGTAGATCGCCTGAAGGAGTTTTACGAGCGCTGGTACAGGCCTGACCTGATGGCCGTGATCGCCGTGGGTGACTTCGACACCGAGCTGATCGAGACCAAGGTCAGAAGTCATTTTGCGCCGCCTCCCGAGGGCGAGGCACTTCAGGAGCGTGCCGCCGCCGCATCTCCCACCGATCGCCCTCAGTTTGATATTCCGGACCACGATGAGCTGCGCGTCTCAGTGTTTACCGATCCCGAAGCGCCCGGTACGCAGTTGATACTGGCACGTAAGGCGACACCCGAAAGAAGCAAGGACCTGAGCGCATTTCGGCGAGGCGTGGTTGAGAGGCTTGCCTTCATGATGCTGAACGCGCGGCTGTCTGAGCGGAGGCAGGTCGCCGATCCCCCCTACCTATGGGCCGGAGGCAGTCGTGGACCGTTGGTAGATCCAATTGACATCGTGAATTTCTCAGCGTGGGTGGAGCGTGACGGCGTAAATCGCGGATTTGGGGCCCTGCTGGAGGAAATTCAACGTATCAGGCTGCACGGCTTTACCGACACCGAACTAGCCCGAGAGAAGGTCAACTTATTGAGTTCAGTGGAAAGCGTGTTCAAGCAACGTCACCAACTCCAGTCGGGCGACCTGGCTCAGTCGTACATCGACAACTTTCTCAGCGAAACGCCAGTTCTGGGCATCGAGGTGGAGTGGGAACTGTACCAGGTGCTGCTGCCACAGGTTTCGTTGACGGAGGTCGATGAACTTGCCTCTTCATGGATGCAAGTCGGGAACACTGTACTCTTGATAATGCGTCCCGAAGGGACTAACGCTAACACAGATGATGAACTGGTAGCCGCTGTGCAGGCACAATTCGAGGCTGCTGACACACTGAAAGTAGATCCCTATGTGGACGCCTTCGACGACGTCCCACTGCTGGCGACCCTCCCGACTCCGGGGAGCATCATCGCCGAAGAGCAGATCGAGTCTATCGATGCCCTACAATGGACACTTTCCAATGGCATTACCGTAATTGCCAAGCAGACCGACTTCCGCGATGACGAGTTAGTATTCAGTGCATTCAGTCCGGGTGGGCACTCACTGGTTGCCGACACCGACCATGTGTCAGCAATATACGCCGCCCGACTGGTTGCCGGCAGCGGCGCTGGGCTGCACGACAATGTCACTCTTGATAAATTGCTGACCGGAAAGAATGTTTCCGTGTCGCCCTACATCGACGAGCTTTTCGAAGGATTCCGAGGCAGCGCCTCGCCGGAAGATATGGAGACCCTGTTCCAGTTGATTACGCTGTACGCAACCGCGGCACGGCTCGATCCTGTTTACTTCTCTAGGTACGAATCAAGTCTTCGCAGCATCGCCGAGACTCGATCTGCCCGACCAGACGCCGTTCTTTACGACACTGTGAACACAGTGCTGAGCCATAGTCACTTCCGCGAGCGGCCTCTTACTCTCGAACTGCTGGAAGAACTTAGCCTGGGGCGGGCGGAAGCGGTGTACGCCGACCGATTTGCTGACTTAGGTGACGCGACCTTCGTTTTCGTCGGCGCCTTCGACTGGGAAGAACTGCGGTCGTTGACCTCGACATATTTGGCGAGCTTGCCGACCACCGGTCGTGCGGAGCAATGGCGTGACGTCGGAATCGATCCTCCGATGGAGGTGCAGGAGCACGTCGTCCGCAGCGGCATCGAGCCCCGCAGTACAACGGTGCTGGTCTTCGCAGGAGATATGGAGTGGAGTCGCGAGGAGGCGCTGGCGTTGGAGGCGGCAGGCGAGGTGCTCGGCATCCGCCTGCGTGAACGGGTGAGGGAGGAATTGGGCGGCACTTACAGTATCGGTGTAAATGTAAGTACCAGGGTTCTGCCTGACTCGGAGTACGAGATGTTCATTGCTTTCGGCAGTGATCCCTCCCGTGCCGAAGAACTCTTTGAGGAGGTGGTTGAGGAACTTGCCTGGCTGCGCGCGGGAGGCGAACAGGAATACTTGGACACCGTCAAGGAATTACTGCGAACCCCAAGAAAGGAACAGTTACGGAGCAACGGCTTCTGGCTCAATCGGATCCAGACCACGATGCAGCGGGGTGATTCGTTCGTAGAGATCTTCCGCTTCGACGAAAGGCTGGATTCGTTGACTCTGGAGCAAGTTGCGGCTGCGGCACGGCGCTACCTCCCCAATGACCGCTACATCCGAGTGGTACTACTCCCCGAGTATCGTTAGGCATGTTGACCACCTGCGCAGCGGCATTTGATGCGACCGCCAACACATTCTGGGCCTGCCCTCCGTCAAGTCCCAAGAGGAACGGCAGGCGGTGACGGTTTAAGTTGTGCATGGGCGCGAAAGCTACGACGTAATAGAAGTCCCTATTCCATTGCACCGACTCCGCATTCTGCATTAAGACAGATCGCAGCTAGAAGGCGCCCGCTAGTTCGCGCTGATGTCGTCGAACAACTCAGCCCAGCTGCCGTAGCCTCCTCTGCCGGAACCGTAGCGGTGCGTTATCGTGCCATCCCCACCGATTGCTATCTTCGAGGCCTGAGAGTTGATGTTCAGTGATGCCAGCATGCCCTCTTCAGCGTAGGCGACGGGCCAAGGAAGGTCCTTCTTCACCCTGTCCGCTTCCAATTTCTCAATGCTCTCGCCCGGGCTTGTGCCGACGATGTAGATCGCAACACTGTCGTCGTAGTCTGTACCAACCTGTTCCTTGATGCTCCGTAACTCGGCGCGACAGGTCGGTCAATAGGTGGCGTGGAAGTATAGCAAGACCGGCTTGCCCTCGTTGACGATGCGGGAAGTGGTAACACTGCTGCCGTCCAGCAAGGTCATGCCGAACTCGGGTGCGCGAAATCCCACCTGATAGCCGACCTCCACTACTTCGGCCTCCGAGCCGTCATTAACTGATGCGTCGGGCATCGGCTTCTGGACTGCGGAAGGAGGTTCAGCAGTCTGGGCCGCGGGCGCTGCACCGCAGCCGAGCAGCAGGGCAATCATCGCTCCGAGTCCCAGCACAAAAGCAAATGAAATTCTGTTCCTCATGTTTCTGTCTCCCCTTGTATCGAGGTCAATCTGGTCGATGGCCTTGTCTGGTCAGCGTACAACAGAAGACTTCCGCGACTTCGTCTGTAGCTTGGTCTTGAGCACACATTGTAATGCACAGGGCAGGGGACACGCCACAATTGCACCTTTGTCGGGGGACGTTATCTTATTCGTCATCCCTGAGTCACTCGGTCGCGGAAACGGCCTGCGCCGTGAAGAAGCCATCGTCGCACAGCCACTTTACGGCTTCCGACCGCGAGAGATTCATACAGCGCGAAACAAGGTCAACGACACCGCTGCTCTCACGGGACTCGAAATCGTGCCATCTGCCGCGCCTAGTGTCGACGCGCATCCTGCCCTTGCGTCCCCGGCGCAGCGCTCCCGGAGTCTCGATGAACGCGGGACTGCCAAGCAGCCTTTTGCCACGAGGTTCATCATGCCACTCCGGTTGACCGCATTGCGCCTGCCTGCCATCTGCACACCCCCGCTCTTTGCCGAAACAGCTTGTGTCCGCCTCGAGATTGGAAGTCTATCGTCAAGTGTGAGTCGCGGTATGTCGCCTCAGTGCAGCTACTTTGGAGTTCGCGCAGTCATTATACCAATCGGGCTGCGAGCGGATTAAGTTATCAGGCTATGCGCTTAGCGTGAGGTTTAAGAACGACTCAGGGGGGTAGCAGAAATGCAACGAAATTTGGAAATTTGCTGCAGAAGTCTGTGCATTTGTTGACTTCAGCCAGTCTGGCCCGCACTGATGCCATTAGGCACGCCATGGTTGCTAAGAAACGTGGTATCCCTCGGACACGAATAGCGCACTGCCCACATCGCAACGACGGTCATCAGAGACGTTGCCGTGAAAACTTGCCTAGCATTCCTCGGAAGCATAGGGCCCAACGCCTTATCCGGCAAACCCGGCCCACACCTGCGACAGCCGGCCCATCGCCTCCGGAGGAAGCGGCCCTCTTGCTGCGAATTCAACGGCCTGCTTCAGGTGTTCCAGACTCGAATAGCCCACCAGCACGCTGCTCACCCCGGCGTTGCCCAAAGCGAACCGCAGGGATGCCTCCACCAGGTTGTCTACGTACCCCTCCTGCTGCAGGAAACGGAACTCGTCCGACCTGGCCAGGTCCTGCCCATAGTCCCTACCTGAACCTATGGGCGCAACAGTAGGGACAGCAACGGGATGTCTCGTTGCCTCCCCAGTCAGCGCTCCCGCCGCAAGGACTCGAATTACCAGCACCCCCATGCCATTGGCTGAGGCGTGCTCGATCAGGTTCCCATAGTCGGGCATATCGAATCCGGGCGGTACGGCTGATCCGGCGCTGGGGTTGACCAGGTTGTACACCGACTGGACGGTGTTCAGTGTTGCCGAGTCGATAACTCGGTGCAGGGCCGCTGTCTCCCCCACTGCGGTGATACCCCAGAACCTGACCTTACCCTGATCCCGCAACTCGCGCAGCGCGTCCACCACCTCGCCCAGCGCCTCTTCGGGAGTGATTGAACCATCCTCTGCCATCGACGCGACATGGTTGTGCATTTGGATCAGGTCAACCTGCTCCCTCTGCAGTCGGGTCAGGCTCTCCTCCACCGAGGCTAAAATGTTACCCCTGATGCGCTCCGGCTCATGGGTGGTGACCCGGAACTTGGTTCCAACGTAGACATCAGCCGACAACTCCTTCAGCACGTGCCCCAGGTTGATCTCCGATTGGCCATCGCCATAGGAAGGGGCGGTGTCGAAGTAGTTGATTCCCAACTCCATGGCCCGCGTCGCCGCCTTCACCTGATCGCTACGTTCGCCCCGAATCATCAGACCGCCAACATTGCCGCAGCCAAACCCGATTTCGGACACCTGAAGCCCGGTGCTACCTAAAGGTCTATAGTCCATCGCATTTCTCCATTCGATCCTCCGTTGCGTTGTTCTGATCTACGATTGGCATGTACGTCTCCCGGGAGCTCGGGCGTCTCTTCCGCATTCGTTCTTCCTGAGGCTGTCGAATGGGACGGCTATCCGTCGAGCCGTCTCTTTGCATGATACAGGTTCGGAAATGAGCTGTCCGCAAGAGACAGGTCATTCCTTCATAAAAGAATTAAACACCTGTAATACCGCGTAAAACAGCCATAAGACGGCAAATGACAGGCAGAAAGCTACCGAGTTGATGCGACAAGAAGTAAATATTCTGTTGCATCCTCTATCCTCGGTTCAGGGGGCCCTTTTCACGAAGTTCCGACACTTGACCGTATGCAACGCCAGTCTTAAGTCCGACTAGACTGTAAAAGGCACCGCGACGTCTGAGCGTGCTATTCGCCCTGCAGACGTCGCAGTTCTGCCTCAAACTCCGCCACACGCGCTTCAGCAGTTTCGGCACGTTCCCGCTCCTCGTTCCTGACAAGTGTCGAAAGCTTACCGGTCTTGGAGTCAAGCTCGGCACCGGCCATATTCAGCACTTTTTGAGATGCCAATAAAGGTGAGCGCAGTGGACGGCCAAGGCGATAGCGTCGCTTGGTCTGGAATCTACTTCAATCATGGATTCCCCATTTCTCAACGTTATGGTCGAAAAGATCGTGTCGTCCACAATGTCGCTGATCACGATTCTTTTGATCTCCGCTCCTAGGCCACGCAGCATAGATGCCATTAGGCTATGCGTCATAGGGCGAGGCATATCTTGGCCCTGCAGTCTTAGCGATATGGCATCACCTTCCCATTTCCCGACCCATATAGGCAGGCATCTAGGTATCTGTCCATTGCCTTGGCTTTCAATATTATTATCCTACTGTCAGTGGCATCCTGCACTCTCACGTGATCAACGTTCATTTCAATCATTGAGAATATCTCCTTTCCTTCGACATACTTTTTCAGGCACTGCCAATGTGGGAATCCGTATTCCACTGCAACAACACTCTGAGCGTCCCTAAGGGACAAACACAGCCGCGCCAAGTCTATGTCTGAATGCTGGGAATATTGAGGTGAGGACTCTCGGAAACGCGTGAGGGCTGATGGTTCGCGGGCTCTGTACGCTTTCAGCGAATCCTTGGCCTGATTCCTGAGGTGCTCAAGATTCGGCCGTGCGGGTAGGGGAGAAAGTGGCATGAGCGCTCCTTTCCTGTGGCCCGGTGTCCGCTTTTACGGGCTGAAAAGAGTGTCTGAGGTTCAGTGGACTGAACATAAAAAGAGGCAGGCTTGGCCTTTGTGCGGACTCGTTGGCTCCCCCTTGAGCACATTATCGATGCTAGAAACGGGTGTGATTTCTGTCAAGTGACATCTGCTCAACCTTCGACATTGGCAGCATTCCAAATGATCTCACAGGTGCAACGAGTGCCACTGTGTAATACAGATCCAGCCAAAGATCCGCCTGTGCTTGTAGGGACAAAACTGTACAATGTAGGTCGCTCCTGTTGTAAGGCAGTTCCAGATCGCCGCGGTCCAAGAAGCATGTAAAGATGACAGGAAACCGCCAGTACATCCATCAGCCTATGATCCGCCACTCCGGCTCCAGATCGATACCGAGTCGCTTCGCTCGCGCTACGACCGAGTCAGAGGCAGTACGGCAAACCTCGATCTCGTCCACGCGGGTTGAGTGACCTCCGCTGAAGACGACCTCACCGTTAACCAAAACCGTATCCACGCTTCCGGTCCCCATCGTAAGGGCCAGCAGGTGTAGTGGATTGTTGGCGGGATAGGCCTCGGCCACTCCTGCGGATCTCACCACGACGTCCGCGCGCTTGCCGGACTCCAGGCTTCCAAGTTCCGTATCCAGCCCGGCGGCCGCGGCTGCGTTGATGGTCTGCATTTCGAGTAACGCCCCAGGGGAAAGGGGATCCTCATAGGTCTGTGATACGTAGCGTCCCGCGAGCATAGTATCACCCGGTGTGCTGTCTCTGGCAGCGTCGGTTCCAAGCGAGACGCGGATACCCCGGCGATATCGCTCCGCCACAGTAAAACTCGAACTTCGCCCAATGCCCAGCGAGAAGAAGGCAGCCGGGCACCATACAATCTGGCAACCCGTTTCCTGTACCGCAGTCTCCTCCGCCTCGTCTAGCACGTTCGCATGCACGAGAACGGTGTGCTCATCCAGGACACCAAGCTCTTGCAAGTGAACGATCTGGCTGACGCCGTTCATGGCACGATAGATCTCGGACTCCTTGGGAACGTAACCGGCATGCAGATGCAGGGGTACGTTGTTGTCGCGAGCACATTTATCGGCGGCCTGCAACAGCTCAGGCGAGGCAGTTCCTAGACCGTAGAGAAAGATGTATCCGCGAACCAACGCTTCGGGGTCACTGTTGCGGTGAAGCTCCACATCCAATTGCTCCAGTGACCGGTTGTGGTTGACGGGTGCGCGAGCTCTCAGGCTCGAACTCACGAGCGAGGGAATCGCATCGAAGGTCTCGCTCTGGTCCCAGAGATAGAGCGGGGCAAAGAGGGCCCTCAAGCCCACACGCTCGACAGCCCCCGCCCCCGCTGCGGTCGAAAATAGCGAGCCCGGCTCGATGAACATCGTAAAGCCACTCCGAAGCATCTCCAGGCTGGCCATAGCAGTGGCTGCGGCCTCGTCTTCATCGGTGACTCCGGCTTTCCAATCCGCGAAGTTGACGGACGATGAGCCTGTGTCGCGGACGTTGCCGAAGACTCCCCGACATGTAGTATGCACAATGTGATTGTGAGCATCGATGAAGCCCGGGTGTACGATACCCCCTCCGGCATCCACCATCTCCCTCGCATCATAGCGATATAACAACTCGGTATCGGTACCAACATCCACGATGCGCGAGCCGGTGATCGCCACCGCACCGGGACGATAGATCCTGCGTTCCGAATCCATGGTGATAATCTGGCCGTTGTGAATGAGAATATCGCATGTACTTCTGTTCATTTTGCGGTGCTCCTAGATCGTCGGTGAGTTAGTGTTTGACGCGATACTAACCTGTCTTCGTTCTTTGTACCACTTCCTATGTGAGTTTTTCTAGCATCAGACTGCTACCCGACTCTGTACCAGATAGCATGTGATCCGCCGGGGCCATCCGGCCAGTAACTCCACCATGGTAATCTGCTGGACCAACTAGCTGACTCACCACGTTTACATCCTGGCGATCAACGGCGAGAGCTACCTCCTCAATCAGAGCAGTCAGGATGCCGCGATGCTGTCCCCGAGCCGACTTCCTACCCACTCCAATACCGGTCGCAGTCGACACCTGCACTGAATACCGCCGCCTCAGTGGACCTTTTCCTCCGACTGTGTCACTCCACCTAGCGCAGCCGGGAACCGACAAGAGCGGACTTATGGAGAGCATCCTAGAGCTTGCCGTGGTGCCGGTCTTCTTCCTGTGCACTTACTGCAAGGACCGGATAGTCGCGATCTTACTAGAGGTGAGCATGCTAGCCTTTCTACACGTCCCTCAACCTCTGCGGGACTGGCATGACCATGCATTGAGCTATAGACTCATGCAGGCTCACAGACCCATCCGCAGTTCGGAGTCGTCATGATCTGAGACACGATCAATACGACCATCGATACGTTGGTCTATCAGGGCGTGCAGCAAACGGCATTGCAAGCCCTCAGGCCGAAAAGGCAAGAGCGGCAGGAGCATATTTGCAGTTCATCGTGGCACTCCTCGCCGCGGATGCCTTCTAATCCCTCCCGAATGAGCCAGGGTACTAGCAGCAGAGCCGTAATGGGGTCCAGCCACCACCAGCCCAGCGTGGCGTTGGCAACAAGGCCAACGAGCAGGGTGAGTGAGAGAAGGGAGCAGGCGATCGTCTCCTTAGCCTCGATTGCAATGGATTGCAAATTCCCTTTCGCCGCAATTCGGAGCTTCAAGACGGCCACCAGAGGCATGAACGTCACTGAGACTAACGCTAGACCAATGCCCACCAGCGACTCTTCGGCACCGCTTTGTTCGAAGAGTGCCCACACCGATCTGAATGCTATGGCGGCCGAAAGGAGTAGGAAAGTCCAGCCGATGAATCGTACAATCCGTTGTTCCACCACCTCCGCGTACTCGTCGTCCTCAATGCCCAGCCTCCAGAGCACAAGAGAAGCTGCGGCCACCTCGATGTAGCTGTCTGCGCCGAATGCGACTAACGCGATGCTTCCCGCAGCGATCCCTGACCATAGCGCGATAACCCCCTCCACGATGTTGTAGAGTATCGTCACCAGAAGCAGAAGTCTCGCGATATTAAGCAATACAGTCGTTCTCCAAGGGCAAGCCCGTGTGGGGGCATCGATTGTCGACCGCGCAGACCTTACTGCCATAGGGGAATGCGGCGATAGTGTGCCTCCTCGGCTAACGACTATGCAGCCCGTACTTTCACGTGGTCCAGACAGCCAACCTTGATGCGCCCAATCACCGACGTCGCCGCGTACTGTCCTTCAACACCTGCGGCATTCGTCGCCTTCGCAACGATGGGGGTAGTCTGCAGGGCTTTGTCCAGCGAGGTGAGGGCTAGCGGCTGCCTGCCGACCTTCCGCCGTCTACCATGTAGACGCCTCCCGTACAGTAGCTACTGTCGTCGCTGGCGAGGAACAGCATCATCCTGGCCACCTCCTCGGGGTTTCCGTACCTCTGCAGCGGTATGCGGTCTGCGAATGACTGCTTCGCCACCTCGACGGTTACTTTCGAGTCATCAAGCGCTGCCACTCGCATGTCTTCGATCGAACGCATCATGCGGGTCTCAATGGGCGCCGGGTTGACGGTATTGACCCTGATGCCCGACGGAGCGCCCTCCAGAGCGGCGGTGCGCATCAGGCCAATCACCGCATGCTTGCTGGTGGTGTACGCTGACATTTCCGCGCTTCCGCCGATTCCTGCTGTGGACGAGGTGATGACTATGCTGCCTCCTCCGCGCCCACTCATTACGGGGACCACGTACTTGATTCCCAACCACACCCCACGCACGTTGACCGCCATCACCCGGTCGAATACGTCGACGGGATAGTCGGTTATGGGAGACAGAGTCCCCTCGATTCCAGCATTGGCCAGCAGCACGTCGATGCCGCCCCAGCGGTCAACGGCAGCATTGATGTAGGCTTGGGTCTGCTCCGGTTGAGTAACGTCTGCCACGGTGTAGCTGGCCTTCTCCTCGCCGATTGACCGCACCGTCTCCTGTAGCGCGGCTTCGTCAAGGTCGACCAGGGCCACCCGCGCCCCTTCCTCCGCGAATAGCCTGGCGGCAGCGCTTCCGATACCGCCGGTGGCCCCGGTAATCACGGCCACTTTTCCTTCCAAGCGTGCCATTTTCAACTCCTTGAGTTCAGCGTTAACGTTCCGTTCTCGATTTCTGCGACCCTCTCCACCAGTCTGACGAGTGTTAGAAGGTCCTAAACAGGACGATTGCAATATGCTTTTCGCGCCTTGACCGCTGTTGCTTAGCTTGTCGAACAAGGTGCTGCGAAAATCTGTTGACGGTTCGACAACCTCTCTACAAACGTATTCTCAAATGGCGCTGAACAAAACTGATTCGTCAATTGGGATTGGGTGGAGGTGGTTATGCCCGTTTCCTTCGCATGCACACACTAGCCCCTCGCCGCCGCTGAGTGTAACATCAACCCACTAATTTTGTCCTGATCTCCAGACTTTGCCTTCCTTGATGGTCATAGACGGTGCGATGCGCTTGTCAGTACTGACAACTCCTTCATTTCCATCGTCGTAGGCAAAGTTTCCTTCCTCCAACTCAATGACCGTTGCATCGCCAACTGCACCTACGGCGAGGGTTCCGAGCACTTCTGCCTGACCAATCGCACTGGAGGCGTTCAATGTGGTGGCCGCTATCACCTCCTCAAGAGACATGCCCATAGACATATAGAGGGTCATGACCTCAGGCAAGTTATAGACAACGGGGCTTTGCGGCCGGGATTTGGTTATATCGCTGCTTAGTGTTGTCGGTAGAAGCCCCTGCTGGATAGCGGCCTTCGAAATATGAACGTCGAAGTTCCTCCGCGCCGCGCCTATATCTAGAACAATGCCCTTGTCCTTTGCCTCCCTGACTTCCGTTCTAACGTTACCCTGTTCGTCGATCACGTTGTTCTCAGCGCTGTGGAAAATGTGGGTCACGACGTCGCCTGGGCGTAAATACTCGAACACCTTTGCCAAGGGAATAGGCACGCGGGCCACATGAACCATAACGAAGGATCCCGTCATGTCTGCCACCGCGCGAGCGCGCTCCAGCGCCGGAATGGTATTCGCCTCACCGCTGATCTCGTGGTCTATGCGAATTTTCACTCCCAGGACGACGTTGGGATTGTCCCTGATGCACCGCACGGCTTCCTCCACCTGGGCGTAGCGAAGGTCCTGAAGTTCTCCCACATTTCTGGGGTCCAGCAAGGTCTGAGGTCCTCCGCTAATGCCAATGGTCGGGCCGAAGTCCTCTCCTATGCTCCTGCGCGGCGCCATCATGCCCAGAGCCGAGAGATTCACCAGAGCCAGAAGCCGAGTTTGCTCACGCTTGAGGATGAACTCTTTGAAGCCATCGAAGTGCAGCCAGCCGGAGCTACCCGCGTCCACAGTAGTGGTCACACCGTTGGGAAGGCACACTCTATCGGCGGCAGTGGCAAAGGGCACGATGTGCTCGAAATAGTGGCCATGGATGTCTATCAGGCCAGGAGTGACAATTTTCCCTGATACGTCAACCACTTCCCGCGCGTCGTCACTAGAGATGTCTTCCTCTAATGCCGCTACCTTGCCATCGCTAAAAGCCACGTCTCGCACGCCTCGGAGACTTTGTGAGGGATCTATAACCTCACCACCTTTTAGTAGCAAGTCGTACTTGGGGGACATTCGAGCTTCTCCTTCCAGTTGACGGCTTCGCCGTGAGCATTAGCGGACATTGAGTCTGGGAATTTCTCTGACTCTCACCAAGCGCAGCGTATCTCTGCACAATTTCACGTGTCAAGGGACGCAGCGCAATAGAAATTTTCTCGATACACTTCTGCCTAGCTAAGACTTGCAGTCGTTACACCGTTCCGCAAAAGGTCTGACGAAATCCTTCAGTTGAAATGAAGACCGCATTGTGACCGGGCGCAAATTCAACAGAAGAGCATATTTATTCAAGGGAGTAAGGCTAGGGTGTGTTGACATTTCATTTCAGCCATATGAGAGTGCCGACAAAGTGTAGGAAACCAAGGTACATCTTCGCCAACTTGTCAAACCGGCTGAATATGTGCCGATAATGCTTCATCTTGTTTATGTAGCACTCGACCAAGTGGCGCTCACCGTATAAATGCTCATCGTATGGCTGAGGCTCTCTTCTACTTGAACGCGGCGGTATTACAGGCGTCGCTCCCATCTCGACGATGCGCTCACGAAACCGCTGTGAGTCATATCCGCGATCCGCTATCACATATTCACTCTCGATGCCGTCTATCAGTTCATAGGCTTGGGTGATGTCGTGTGCCTGACCTCCCGTAAGAGTGAATCTCAGTGGATTGCCCAGAGCGTCAACACTCACATGCACTTTCGTGCTGAAACCCCCTCGACTTCTACCAAGAGCCTGAGACCATTGTCCCCCTTTTTATGCGGCGCACCCGCCGCACAGGGATGCGCGCGCACCGTCGTGCTGTCTATTATCAGATGCTCCATATCAGGATCATCAGCGAAATGCTGGTGCATCTTCTCCCATATCCCCTGCTCGTTCCATCTGGAAAAGCGCCTGTACACGCTGTACCACTTGCCGTATCCTGCCGGAAGCATCCTCCACGGAGCGCCTGACCTGCTCATCCACAGAATACCTTCTATGAATCGTTTACACTCCTGTTCAGACTTGACATAGACGCCAGTCCTCTCTTTCAGGAAATCGAGTATCTTTGACCACTGTTCAGATGTTAGTTTAACTGCTGACATGCTCCAAGTTTAATGCAATTGTCAACACACCCTAGTCTTCATGGCCGACGCAGGATAGCTGGAACGCTCATGGTATTCAGAGATTCTGAAGAGAGCTCCAGTATGGTCAGGCGTCCCCGACGTTGAATCCAAGACCAACTGTCGATAGCCCATTACCTTCTTGCGCCTGGCCCGGAGTACATGTCGAACGCCCGCGCGACGGCAGGGTTCTCAATCTTGGACATATCGTTCCTCTCGCGCATTGCCTAACTTGTACGATCCGCATCTTACAATAGCACTTCGGGAGCACGGGTGGATGACCGGATAATCCGTAGATAGGGCATGGCACCACGTTCACGTCCTCGAATGCACTATGGGTGGAAAGTAGTCAGGTGATAGACCTGACCCGCAACAGGAAACGAACAAGTGCATTGAATCCGGGAATTCACGCCTGAATTGTCTTTAACAGTAGCTTGCGGACCCGCACTGCTGCGATAGACTGTCATAACAGAATTGAGGCGAGTCAGTAGATGCAGGAGTCAGCTTTGATCATCGATGTGCATACCCACATACCAACACATGCCGACGCGGTGCCATCTGACGAAGAGAAACTTAATGAGGTGATGCGCCCCGATGTTAGCGTCAGGCTCAACAATAGCTTTGGCGACTACATCAGGGATATGGGCCCGGTTGACATGGCAATCGCGTTCGGCGTGGCAATCAACCCCCACGGGAGCGAGGATGACATGGGGGTGATGACGGCGCAGCGGGATGTCAACGACACGGCCTCAGCCCTCGCGAGGACATATCCGGACAAGGTGATAGGGTTTATGTCGGTTCATCCTGACGCTTCGGACGTGATGGACGAACTTGAACGGTGTGTTGATGATCTTGGGCTGAAGGGCATGAAGCTTGCCCCCAACTATCAGAACTTCGACCCTTTGGGCACCAATGCACGTAGAGTCTATGAAGTCGCCGAGCGAAGAGGGCTGCCAATCGTCTTTCACCAAGGCACGGCTCCCATGCGAACGGCACCCCTTATGTACGCGCATCCGCTGGTGATGGACGAACTCGCGATGGACTTCCCCGATCTGAAGATTGTCATGGCGCATATGGGCCACCCATGGCACGAAGACTGCATCACAGTCATTCGCAAGCACCCTAACGTCTATGCGGATGTCTCAGGGCAGTTCTACCGACCCTGGCAAATGTACAATGGCATGCGACTCGCATTTGAATGGAGCGTCATGCACAAGTTATTATTTGCCTCGGACTGGCCGCTGACGACTCCTCAAGAGACGATTGACAACCTGAGAGGCTTCAACGACTTTTCCCAGCGGCACCACCTTCCGGAGGTCCCGTTGGAACTATTTGAAGGCATAATTCAGAGGGACGCGCTGACACTCCTGGGGATTGAGTAGCCGCCCCCCCGCGTTGTCAGTGCTCTGCCGGCGCGTACCTACTGGAATGGAGCGATGGCCTCTGTCGCCGCCTTTTTCAGCAGATCGTATTCGGTCGTTCTGATAGGGCCGAATATCTGGATTCCGCGCTCCCTCTGGAGCGTGAACTCTGCGGAGGTGGTCGCATAGACGGGCGACTCCACAGCCTTGCCCTGGGATAGCGCTATTTGTGCTACGGCTTCCATCGCATTGATCAGGTCAGTGTGGTCTTGCTGTCCGTGCAAGCCCATATCTGCGGCTAGGTCCCCCGGTCCGAAGACCACACCGTCCACCCACTCGTTGGCAATCATCTCCTCGGCGTTCTCCAGTCCAAGACGGGACTCTATCTTGAGCATCAGAAGCGTTGCGTCGTTGGCTTCGTTGCAGTAGCTGGAGGCGTCCTCAATTTGATAGCCGGCATTGGGCCCATGAGCCAATGCGCGCTCACCGACCGGTGGGTATTTCATCCAGCGGACCAGCTCATCCACCTGCTCTGGAGTTTCCGAGTGCGACAGGCATATTCCGAGCGCTCCCGCATCCAGAGTTCGCGACACGAGGGTTCGCGACACCTCGGGTATAGTTACTGTGGGGCAGAGCCCCGCATAACGAGCCATGACCAGGAAGCTTGTGAGACTTTCGGGGTTGTGAAATATGTGCTCGGTCTCGACCAGCACCATCTCACAACCGGTCTGCGCAAGAACGCTGATCACTGACGGTCTCAGCGACTCGAACACGTTGAATGCTCGAACTGCCTCGCCCGACTTCAGCAGTTCCTTTGCCCGATTTCTAATCTGTTTTTCATGATGCTGCATAGTTACTCCACTCTCCCAGGGATTACACGCTGACACCCAACTCGGCATGGCTCCAATATACTCGTGCGCTGGACGAAATTCTACGCCGTGCGCTCATCCGTCTTGAGCCAGCGGCACGAATGTCACTAACGCAATGAGCGCCTTGCCAATGAATCCCCCGGATTACCGACCAAGGAGACTGTCATAGAGGAAGCCGACAGGGGATGGAACGGAGGTTGGCATTCTGTTGCATTTAGAATGCGACACTCTGGTCGTCGTTCGCTTCGTGTTCAGGCGATGAGTGGGTGTCAATGTAGAAGCGAATCGTCATTCGCCCTAGCGTTTCGACGAAGATCTTTCGCTTCTATTGCAGCGTCCCTGGTGGATACTGCGCCAGCCACCACTTTGCTATCTCGTCCCTCCTCGCGAACCACACCCCCGGATGGCTACGGGCGTACTGCAGGAACTGGTCTAACGCTCGCGAGCGCGCCGGCCGTCCTGCGATCCGGCAGTGCAACCCCACCGACATCATCTTAGGGTGCGTGCGACCTTCTTCGTATAACACGTCGAACGTATCTTTCAGATATTCGTAGAAGTCTCCTACGCTGTTCAATCCACCCCGCCAGAACCGGGCGTCGTTCGTTTCAAAGCTGTACGGCAGCACCAGCCATGGACTTCCGCCCACGTCGGTATAGTACGGCAGATCGTCGTTGAACACACCGCTGTCGTAGATGAACCCACCCTCGTTAACTACGAGCTCCCGCGTATTAACACTGGGCCCGTAACGGGTGAACCAGCCCACAGGCCGCTCGCCCGTGGTCGCGGTCAGCGACTCCACCGTCATCCTGATAGCGTCTTCTTCTTCTTTTCGCGTCTTGTTGTGATACTCCTCCCAGCGGTAGCCGTGACCGCACACCTCGTGCCCGCGGTGCACCACCGCCCGCGCTACCTCCGGGTTCCGCTCGAAAGCCAGTGCGCAGCAGAAAAACGTGCTCTCTACATCGTACTTGTCCAGCAAATTCAATATCCGCCACACACCCACCCGGCTGCCATATTCGAAGAACGATTCGTTGAACAGGTCTCGCTGACCCGCCGGGATCGGCGACGGCACCTCGTTGTTCGATTCGTGAGCAGCGTCTCCGTCCAGCAGCGAGGTCTCGCTGCCTTCTTCGTAGTTCACGACCACCGAAATGGCTAGCCGGGCATTCCCCGGCCACTCTATAACCGGCGGGTTCGCTCCGTATCCAATGAAATCCCTCTCTTGGCTAGACATCATCAGTCCTTCCTTTTGCGCCGTCAGCGTACCTGACGTAGAGTTTTATCAGTCATGTGGCAATTGGGATAGGCCATCTACTTTGTCCGCGTTCCCTAGTCCCACTATGAGGGAACCGTCACAACAGTCCTTTAACTCCGATGACGCACCTCTCACCTCTGAGGCCAATTCAGATTGAAGGCACGATAGCGTGATCGAGTTCTTCATCGGTCTTGCCATTGCTCATCCACAAGGGTTGAACCTAAGATCTTTTTCATGGTGAGTTTAATCTGTCCGCAGCAAATGCGAAAGAGGCATGCTTGTCTTCCCGTACAGTCCATGAATTGCAAAGCGCCTCTACAATTTTCGCACAAAACACCTGGGCTTCTCCGGAAGACGAGACCTCTATAACAGGGATGCCCCGAAAAGCGTCGGATAGCGTCTCTATTGGTGACTGCAATACCGCAGAAATCTGCCTTCACGGGATTACAGGCGTTCAGTGGTATCTTAGACGAGTGACAAGGACAAAAGGAACAGGTCGTTCCGTCAGACAACCATATGCTCTTCCGTGTTCGAGGCGACGCATGCGTACTCTCAGTAGGACACAGACAGTTCATAGAGCTTGTGCTGCACCACGCACGGCATCCCGCAGAGCTTCCTCGAACGTGCATGGACCGCACGGCTCGCTGCGCTGGCCTCTTCTCACCCTTTATCAAGGGACATTTCAACAATCCATAGTCCCCGCACTGGACAATCTGCTATAATGATGTAGCTCATCACATAAACCTCTCAAGATTAGTCCACAAGGTATTCACGATTCCCCCAAGTTTCCACACAGGGCCCTTCATCTACCACTCTCATTTTTGGCCGCCTCGCGCAAAGTCGCTTGTGTTGCCCCCTTTTGACCTAGGAGTCTGATTCAGTATGTCTTTACAATCTCTAACCGCGCGTCCGCGTTCGTCCAGCCGCTCACAGCGTCATGCTGTCATTTGCGCCGACTGCAATGAGTCCACAACGGTTCCATTCCGTCCAGTCGCCAGCAGGCCGGTGTACTGCCGCTCATGCTTCGATGCCCGTCGGAACGGTCAATCCGCCAAACCCAATACACTTGTGAGCGAGCCGATTGGCCCAAACGACCGCTTTGACGAGCCCGCCCCTGACGGCGTCGAAGTGTTTCCAGAAATGGCGTTGAGAACTGCTACCAAACAGGCGCTTTCCCTGATGAATATTTCACAGCCCACACCCATTCAGACAAAAGCCATCCCACATCTAATGGAGGGTCGAGATCTGATTGGACAGGCACGCACAGGTTCAGGAAAGACGCTGGCGTTTGCAGTGCCACTCACGGAGCAGTGCGACCCGTCTATCCGTCAGGTTCAGGCACTCGTGCTCGTACCCACCCGCGAGCTTGCAATTCAGGTGGCAGAAGTCACGAAAGCCTTATGCTCATCTCAACGGCTGCGCGTATCCCTATTGTATGGTGGGCGTTCCGCAAAGCCGGAATACGCAGAGTTAAGGAATGGAGCGCAGATCATCATTGGGACCCCCGGGCGCACGCTCGACCATCTTCGGCAGGGAACTCTCGACCTGCGCTCAGTGCGATTTCTTGTGCTGGACGAGGCCGACGAAATGCTGGACAGAGGGTTTGCGCGAGACGTTGAGGCAATCCTAAGCGGGACGTCCTCCGAGCGCCAAACCGCTCTCTTTTCCGCAACGGTGCCTGAGTGGGTGGCTATCACAGCCAGAAAGCACCTGCGTAACCCCGTAAGAGTGGAAATAGACACAGATCTGCGCACGCTGCCCACCGTGGAGCACATGGTTTATACAATTCAACAAAACGAAAAAGTCAAAGCGCTTCAGACGCTTCTGGACGAGCAGGACGGCGATCCGGTTATCGTCTTCGGCAGGACCAAGCACGGCGTTAAAAAGCTGGCACGACAGCTCGACTCATTGGGCTATCCTGTGGGGGCGCTCCAGGGAAATCTCAGTCAGAATGCGCGCGAACGCGTGATGACGGACTTTCGTTCCGGCGCCACACCCATTCTTGTAGCAACTAATGTGGCTGCAAGAGGCCTGGACATTGATGGTGTTGCACAGGTCATCAACTTTGACCTGCCTGACACAGATTTGCTCTTCACGCATCGAGTAGGCCGGACGGGCCGCATGGGACGCTCCGGTGAGGCAGTGACCTTTATCACGCCGGATGAAGTGCGCAAGTGGAATGAGATTGAGCGAGGGCTGGGCCGCAGGTTCACAGTCAGGCGCTGGAATTCATCCTCCGGGCGGGCGCTGGCCGACTAAGCCTGCGGTTGAGCCGCCAAGTGCTGCCGATAGCAATATGATTTGTACCGCTGGTTTTACTCTCGCTCTGGTCTCGGAAGTGGTGCTAATTCTAACAAGTGGCGAGCCGCCCTGCTATCATGGTATTCGTAAAAGAGATGAAAAAGTACGGTATTCATTGCCATGGAGCATCCTACATCAGGATTCCCACATTCCCAGAAATGACCGTTAGCGAACTGAAAGATGCTTTTGCAAGTGTCTCAGTGTTCGGAGTGCCTTAATTTGACTGACTGCAAGAACGAAAACATTCGCAATTTGGCTATCATTGCCCACGTTGACCATGGCAAGACGACCCTTGTGGACGCGCTGCTGAAACAGGGTAAAGTTTTTCGGTCCCACCAACAGGTGGGCGCGCTAATCATGGATACCAACCCCCTTGAGCGGGAGCGCGGAATCACTATCCTCGCCAAGAATGCCTCTGTCTCCTATGGAGACGTGCGGATTAACATCATCGACACGCCGGGCCACGCCGACTTCAGCGGCGAAGTGGAGCGTGTCATGAACATGGCGGATGGCTGCCTGCTGTTGGTGGACGCGGTGGACGGTCCCATGCCACAGACTACCTATGTGCTTCGCCAGGCACTCCAGCAGAATGTCAAGCCGATGGTTGTCATCAACAAGATAGACCGCCCCGAGGCACGCGCGGCCGAGGTGGTGACGATGATCCAGGACTTGTTCCTGGAGCTGGCTACTGAGGTAGAACAGCTTGATTTCCCAGTGCTGTACACCTCTGCTCGCGATGGCTACGCCACTGCCGATCCGGGCGTCCCGGGGACGGACATGCAGCCTCTCTTCGATGCGATCGTGAAGTCGGTCCCACCGCCCAGCGGCGACTTGGCCGCCCCGTTGCAAATGCTCGTGGCAGCCCTGGACTACGACAACTACCTGGGCCAGGTGTCGGTTGGTCGCATATCCAATGGCACATTGCGGATGCGGGATGATGTAGCCCTGCTTGGGTGCGACGGCGAAATAAGTATGCACAACATTGAGCGCATCTTCGTGTTCCGCGGCATGGAGCGGGTTGAAGTACCCGAGGCCTACGCTGGAGACATCGTAGCAGTTTCCGGCCTTGATGGCGTGTCCATCGGCGATACCATTACTTCGACTGAGAACCCGGAGGCATTACCGACAATCGACATCAACGAACCTACGGTGAGCATGACTTTCGGCGTGAGCTCTTCTCCCTTTATGGGCAAAGAGGGCATTCATTGTACGTCCCGCAATCTTCACGAACGGCTGATGAGAGAATTGCGAACTAATATCAGCCTGCGAGTAGACACTACATCCAGCCCGGATGTGTTCGTCGTCGCCGGACGAGGCGAACTGCACCTGTCAATTCTGGTTGAGACTATGCGCCGTGAACAGTTCGAGTTTCAGGTATCACGTCCTAGCCCCGTCACCAAGATGATTGACGGCAAGGAATACGAACCGTACGAAATTCTGAATATCACCACTCACGAGAAGTATGTGGGCGTGCTCGCCGAATATCTCTCTACACATATGGCACAACTCCGCGACATGCGCTACGACGATAACGGCTATGTAGATTTAGAGTACAAGATTCCCACCCGGGGGCTAATCGGATTTAACGCCTTCTTTCTTCAGACCACTCGGGGCGATGGATTGAAGAGCAGCTTCTTCACCTCTTACGAACCTATGGAAGGGGAGATAAAGTCGCAGGGCGGAGGAGTGCTCGTGGCATCCGAGGCCGGCACCGCCGTAACGTACGGTCTGCTCAATGCCCAGGGCAGAGGTGACACATTCATCGATCCGGGCACTATGGTCTATGAGGGGATGATTGTCGGCTCGCACAGACGTGACGGCGACATCGAAATTAACGTCTGCAAACAGAAGAAGCTGACCAATGTTCGCTCATCGACTGCTGATATTGCCAAGCGCCTCAACGCCACTATGAGGATGAGCCTTGAGGAGGCGCTGGCGTTCATCTCGGATGACGAACTGCTGGAAGTCACACCCCTGAATTTTCGCCTCCGCAAGGCGGAACTCTCTGCCCACGATCGCAAACGCCACCGCCGCGACGAGGCGCGCGTCCGGAGTTAACAGTTCTTCTTGCGCTCCGCCTGGAATAGACGGCAAGCGGAGCGCGGCCTATTCTTGCTCCAGGACATAGAGACGCCCAATTGGGGTTAGAATGTACAACTCGCCGCTCTGGTCTTCTCCGAACGAGGCGATGTTGAGTTCTGAATCAAGAAGCAGTTCCGGAGCATCTGATGCACTACTTCCGTTCTGTCCCAATGCCCATATCTTGCCAGAGCAGTAGTCCCCGTAAATATACTTGCCGGTAAGGCTGCTCAGGCGGCTTCCCCTGTAGACATACCCACCAGTTATAGAACAGTCGCCCGCATAACTGCCGAGTGTATTCTCATACACAGCCAGGGGCGGCTCAAGACCTGTGCTGTCACAGTTAGCTTCCCGGTAGCACCCGAATCCTTCCATTGTGGGCCATCCGTAGTTCCTACCGCTTGCGATGATATCAACCTCTTCGTAACTGTTCTGTCCTACGTCGCCTGCCCACAGGACTCCGGTCTGAAGATCAAAGGAAAACCGCCATGGATTTCTCAATCCGTATGCCCATATCTCCCTTCTCAATCCACCGCTCTCGCCGAAGAACGGGTTGCTTGAAGGAATCGAATAAGGCTCCGAGTCATCGTCAGGGCTTACATCAATCCGTATGATGCTGCCAAACAGATTGGTTCGGTCCTGTGCGTTTGATGGAGTTCGCCCACCGTCTCCAAAGCTGATGTATAGGTATCCGTCCTCGCCGAATGCTATCTTGCCTCCGTTGTGATTGGAGCGAGGCTGCGCAAACCGCAATATCTCTTTCTCACTCTGAGGGTCACCTGCATCTCTGTCGTTGGCGCTGACTTTGAATCTGGAGACAACTGTCTCCAAAGTGCCCCCGCTCCGTGTATTGTAATGGACATAGAAGTATCCGTTGTCGCTGTAATCGGGGTCGAACGCGATACTTAGCAAACCTGTCTCCGATGCACGTGAATGAACTACGTCTCGAATGTCCAGGAAAATCTTAGTGTCGGTGACATCGGGTCTGTTCTCGAAGACGGTGATTCGACCCTCTTTCGAGGATACGAACAATCTATTGCTGCCATCACCAGGATATGCCATATCATAGGCACCGCCCGGGATGCTAATGGACGGGAAAGCCATCCTGACCGACATCCGATCCGCCGGATTCGAAGACGATGCTGAAGCCTCAGGCGCAAGCCCGGGTGCGTCGGGCTGCGCGCCGATTCCGGCGTCACCACAGGAAACAGTAATCAGTGATACTGCCACCCAAAATGCGAGCGCTGCGACCTTCATATTCACTACTCCGAATTCTCAGCATTTCGGCATACCAGATCACTGCCCGATCACTTTGCGGCTCACTCAACTTACGCTCGAATCAGTCTATCACCGCGTGTGCAGTCGAGGCTTTGCAATCCAAGCACGGGAAAGCATATAAGTGCTTCCTACATCGGTGCGATTGTGTGCGAATGACCCGCGCAGGCTGGCTTCGTCTTTTCTACCTAAGCCTCGCTAGTCTGTTGACAAGTTGCTGATATATACTCCTCTACGAGAACCACACCAGACGACTCGCGTTTAAAGAACTTCCGTAGGAGGATAAGCACATGGCCCAGAAGGTCCGTCCCGACGATCCCAGGCTCACTTGGCAGGGCACGATATCCTTCGACGACACGAACAATTGGCGTATGCCGTGGAGGATTCCATACAAGCAGCTTGCCTTATTCCCGCCGGACGCCTTGCGTGAGCGAGCCGCAATGCCCGCGGGCGTCAGAATTTCCTGCTATTCCGATACGGAATTTATCGAGGGCCTCGTGGAACCATCGGAAGAAGCTAGCAGCATAGACTTGTACTGCGATGGTGAGTTCAGTGGTTCGGTGGAGTACGCAGGGCAGAATAGTTTTCGATTTGATAGCCTGCCCGCCGGGGAGAAGTTGCTTGAGCTGTGGCTACCTCAGCACGCAGAGTTCCGCTTGAGGGGAATCGAATTCTCTGACGGAGCGACTATCAGTCCCTTCGAAGACTCCCGCCCCAAGTGGGTCACCTACGGCAGTTCTATCACACATTGTCGCACCGCCGAAAGTCCCAGTCTCACCTGGCCCGCTATAGCGTCCCGGAACCACGAGCTGAACCTGACCTGCTTGGGCTACGGCGGCAACTGCCACTTGGAGCCGATGATCGCCCGGATGATACGAGAAATGCCGGCAGACTTCCTGTCAATGAAGGTCGGGATTAACATCTATGGTTCAGGCAGCCTCAGTCCGCGCACTTTCCAGTCGGCAATCATTGGGTTCGTGCAAATAGTGCGGGAGAAGCACCCCGACACTCCATTCGTCGTCATTTCTCCCATATTCTCGCCACCGCGAGAGACATCGAAGAACGCTGTGGAATTCACTCTTGAGGAGATGAGGCAGGAAGTGGCGGAGACGGTCCTTACAATGAGAGCCCAAGGGGACACGAACCTACATTACATTAGTGGACTGGAGTTGTTCGGACAAGACCTTGCTCACCTGCTGCCTGACGACCTGCACCCGGATGCGGAGGGGTACAAGATCATGGGCCAGAACTTCGTGGACAAGGTAGCCTCCATGTACTTTGTAAAAGCCTAGGAGAAGGCTATCGACTGAAGCACGGCCCATCAGAATGTCCTATGATTCCGGAGTTTCCTGCCGTCAGTACGCACTTCGGCTGACGGGAAGTCCCCATCAGACTGAGCAGACTCAAGAATCAGGAATAATCTTGGCACGCTTGCCCATACCTGACTCTGGTAATTGCCGATCCGGCGGACGCCATCTACATCATTGGGGTAATCGAATGCAATGCCACATATTCGTGCGTCTTCCAGTGCATCGGCTGCAAGTGCGATCAGTAGCTCGCAGCTTTTATCCATAGAGAAATCTACACTCAGACCGCGAATACAGAACCACTGTGTCCGGACCCAATTGCAACAGGCATCCGTTTATCTGAAGGCAGGAATTACCTCTTCGCAGAACAGACGCAGCGAGTTCGAAATCTTATCTTCGGATATAAGCTCACCAGCATTGAATTCCGCGACGACACCCGTCAAACTCAGCGTATCCTTCATAACCTTGAGTTGCTCAATCACCATTTCAGGCGTTCCCACTGCCGCCTTTTGCCCGATAACATTGCGCTCCCACTGTATGCTGGCGAGCTGTGCTCCGCGCTCTGCGCGCTCTTCGCCCGGGTCCGATCCGGCGCGAGATGCAGAGGCAGCAAGCTGTCCCCCAAGTCGCCTGAATTGGCGCATGAAGCTCTCTTCCGGCGCTGTCAGCGCGTCCTCTTCAGTCTCGCCCACATATACGGGGACACGCAGTGACACATCGATCTCACCTTCGTGCCCTGCTTCCCTCCATGCGGCGCGGTAGCTCTCAACTTGCTCGGCAACACCGTCCAGACTCATGCCGCGCACTCCAACGAAGATCGCAAATCCCATCTTACCAATCACCGGAAAGGTATCAGAGGTGGTTGCGGCGATGCGGATGGGCGGGTGAGGTTGCTGGTATGGCTTTGGCACTAGGCATACGTCATCAAAGCCATAGAATTGACCTTTGTAGGTGAAGCGTTCCTTGCACCACGCTTCAAGAATGATTTCAAGATATTCGTAAAAGCGCTCACGGCTTTCGGAGTAGGGGATATTGTAGCCTTCATATGAACCGGGCAGGCCACTGCGCCCCACGCCAAATTCGAAGCGCCCTTCGCTGATCTGGTCAATAGTTGCAGCCTCTTCTGCTGTACGAAGCGGATTGCCAAGCGGTAGCACGCTGACAGCGGTTCCTATTCTGAGGTGCTTAGTCCTGGCCGCTATTGCCGATGCGATGGCATGAGGCGAAGACAATACCGACCGTGCCGGGTTGAAGTGTGATTCCGCCAGCCACACAGCATCTAGCCCAAGCGACTCCGAAAGTTCAATGTGCCCGAAGGCCTCCCGGAATGCGTCCGCCTGCGTATGACCTTCCCGGCGATGGAACTCCATAAATGAACCAAACTGCATCGTATCCTCTCTATAAGCGCATATTCGAATCTGTGCTGCGCGTGGTGTTGCAAAGCCTACGCCCTAATGGATTTCTGGTCAAGCCAAACGCAAAAGTGCCAAATTCTTCGCACTTTAATATGCTTTGTAAGAACTGCATAATGAGATATGCTTCAGTAGATTAGCGAATGCATCAAATTCCAGTCCCCAATATGCAGATGACAGCGGAGGAGTAATGATATTCGAAGAACGTCGCACGCTTGTCGCTCCCAATCAATTGGACGAATATCTCTCAAGACACCGCAGCGAACTCATACCTTCGATCCGCGCCGCCGGCGGTGAAGTGATTTGCCTTCTCAGCGGTCTCATTGGAAATCCCCAGAACGAAATTGTCCAAATTACTTCGTGGCGATCACTCTATGCATGGCGTCAAGCCCAGACCGCTTTTCGCGAGGGTCCCTCCGAGTTGCATCATTCCGAAGAGGTCCGCCTGCTCAGGGCAATTTCATCTCGTCCCGAAACAGTGATACCTGAGGAAGACCGCCGGCAGGTTTACGGCTTCAGGCGCTTCTTCATTCACCCGCAGGACCTTGACGATTTCGTGAACTGCTCTGAAAACGGCATCTGGCCTCGTATTGAAGCAATGGACGCCTGCATCCTTGGACTATGGACTACCATAGCTGAAACAAATCCGCAGGAGATCATAATTGCCACGGGCTACCGCAGCCTATCGCATTGGGAGAAAACACGTTACGAGGGCACACCTCCGCCTGGTGTGGACCGGGCGCTCTGGGACAATGAGGACGGCCTGCGGCGGCGGCGTGTGGAGATGACTCTCCAAACATGGGTCTGCCTGATGCGTGCCCACTAAGTCTAACTTGCTGGGTGGCCAAGCAGGTGCCGCGCGCCTAATCGTAAAACATGCAGCCGATCCCGTGGTAGCCAATCGTGACCTCGCCGTTCTCCACGGTAACGGGCGTTATCCTGTCGCCATCAGTGAGCGCCTCGAGTTCGGCCCACTTTTCCGGATGCACGGCAAGGTCAATCTCTTCGTATTGCTTGCCCTTTTCGTCAAGTTCCATCTTGACAGTGACGCAGATTTCGCACGTCGGATGCGTGTAGATCACAATGTTGGAATCTGCCAACCTCTTACCTCCGTATGTTCGGTGCTTTAAGCAGGAGACAGCTCTTTAGGAAACGCACCCAATACCGTTGACCCCAACGGTAACTTCGTCGCCGACTATCACCACCGGTGTCAGCCTGATGCCGTCCGTATGCGGCAGTATTTCAGGCCATCGCTCAGGATGAAGCGAAAGATTGACCTCCTCATAGGGGGTGCCGGCCTTGTCCAACTTGGCCTTTACCACATCGGTGTACCCGCATCCGATTGTCGAATAAACCAGAACCTTTTCTGCCAATGTATTTCACCTCACAGTCGATGATACCCAAGTGCTAAATGCATGATAGACCCAAGCGCCTGCTTATTGCAAAGCCGATTGTTCAGCCGCGCGAAGCGTTCTCCCGGTCTATCAGCAGGCGTCTCAGAATCTTTCCCGATGGGTTCTTAGGAATTGCGTCGATGAACTCCACTTCACGGATGTGCTTGAATGTGGCGACCCGCGAAGCCACGAAACCCATCACATCCTCGTTGGACACTTCGACACCCTGCTTGGCAACTACGAAAGCCTTCGGGATTTCGCCTGACTCGATATCGGCTTTGCCAATAACGGCGGCATCCGCAATCGCTGGGTGCTCCAACAATAGTCCCTCAAGCTCAGCAGGGGGCACCTGAAAGCCTTTGTACTTGATCAGCTCCTTCTTGCGGTCGAGAATCCAGACGCACCCATCTTCGTTCATTCGCACGATGTCGCCGGTGTATAGCCACCCATCTTCGCTGATTGTCTCGCGCGTAGCTTCCTCGTTGTTGTAGTAGCCCTTCATCACCTGCGGACCGCGCACAAGCAGTTCGCCGACCTCGCCGACAGGCACATCCTTAGAAGCCGTTTCAAGATCAACCACGCGCTCTTCTGTGTCGGCTATCGCGGGACCTACCGAACCAGGCGTCATCCTGTCAGGCTCGATGTAGTCCACATTGGACACGGGCGACAATTCGGTCATTCCATACGCCTGGAACACTGGAAAGCCTACAACCTCCTGCACCCGCATTTGCAACTCTTCGGACGCCGGCGCCGCCGCCAGGCACGCCGCCGTCATCGACGACATGTCATAGTCCCCCATGTTTGGCAGCAGCGTAAGGCCAATGGCTACAGGAGGCACCGTGTACAAGTGCGTAACTCGATGCGCGGAAATCAGGCGCAGCATCTCGTCGATATTGAAGCGCCCCATCATCACCTGAGTGCCGCCGGACGCTATCACAGCATTCATCAGCACCTGCATCCCATAGATGTGGAACAGTGGCAGGTGAGCGAGCAGCACATCGTCCTCTGTCTGCTGAAGGGCCTCGCCCGGTCGCTCCATAAACTGCCGCAGGTTGGCGGTCATATTGAAGTGCGTCAGCATCACGCCTTTCGACAGTCCCGTTGTGCCGCTTGAGTAGGGCAGCGCAGCAAGATCTTCCTTGGCGTCGATCTCGACGGACGGGGGTGATGCAGGCGAGCGTTCTAACAGTCCCCAAAATGAATCCGATTCGCGTGATGTTGGCTCAATGACGATCATGCGCTTCAATTCGGGTGCGCCATCACGAGCCGTTTCAGCAACCTTGAGCAACGAGTCATGCACAACCAGAACTTCTGCGACGCTGTTGCTGAGTTGATGTGCGATCTCGCGCTCCCGATAGCCTGAGTTGATGGTCGTAACCACCGCGCCCGCCTTGATAATGCCAAAAAACGCAATTTCGAACTCAATGCAGTTTGGCGCGAGAAGCCCAACGCAGTCGCCCTTGACAACTCCCAGCTTTGCAAGCGCTGCCGCAAATCTGCTGCTGTACATATCCAGTTGCTGGTATGTGTACACATACTCGCCGTCTATGATCGCCGCCTTCTGCGGAATACGCCGGGCTGTGGCACTCAGAATATGTTGCAAAGGATAATTAGGGTAGGGCGCCAACGATGGGCGGACAGTCGCAATGCTGGTCATTCATTACCTCCTATACTGGCGCAGCGTCCTCAAGCGAAGCCTCATTCCTGTATATCTACTATATCTACGAAAAGCCTCAACTCAGAAATATCGTAATTCCTGCGTGAGGGAAGTTTAATTCGATACTCGCCCTGCGCTCCCTTTGCAGCGTGCTCACATACTCCACGCGTTCAGGATGGCCGCATGGCAGTTTGTGCGGGCACCTTTCCCGCCTCTCTTCTTGCGGACACAGGTGCAAGTCTGCCGCGTAATCCCAAAACCCCACCTGCTTCATAGGGTAGAAGAGTGTCTCCGCTGCGCTTCGAAGGTCCGCAAGTATCTCGCTCGCTCGCGCATCACTTTCGGTCTCGATTGCAATCGTAATCTTGTCTATCGCCAAATCCTTGCCTTCTAGCAGACTTGCTATACCGTATCGGCGGTGCCCGCGATCAGCGTGCTTGCTGCCGCGAACATGCCGCCAGGACCGTGCGCGATCCCCACCTTTGCGTCTTGGGCCTGTCGCTCTCCGGCCTCTCCTCGGAGTTGCCTCGTAAGTTCTATGAGCGTGAACATACCGTACATCCCGGAATGCGTATATGAAAGCCCGCCGCCGTTCGTGTTCATCGGAAAGTCGCCGCCAGGCCCGGTGCGTTGTTCCGCCATAAAGGGACCACTCTCGCCCGGCTTCACAAAACCGAGATCCTCCAGCGCAAGCATTGGCGTGAACGCGAATGCGTCGTAAAGTTCAGCCACATCGATGTCAGAGTGCGACACTCCCGCCATCTCGAACGCCGCCTTGCCCGACACCTTTGCCGCCTGCGATGTCGTCATGTCAGCCATCATGCTGACCATGTTGTGCTCTGTAGCCTCACCAGTGCCCAGTACGTACACCGGCGGCTTTCGAAGCTCTTTCGCCCTCTCTGCGCTTGTCAAAACGATAGCCCCGCCGGCGTCCGTTACAAGGCAGCACATGAATAGACTATAAGGCCAGCATATTGGGCGCGAGTTCATCACATCATCAACCGTTATTGGCTCTTTCATCATCGCCATGGGGTGCATCGCTGCCCACTTGCGATTAGAAACCGCTACCTCCGCCATCTGCTCGCGAGTGGTGCCATATTCGTACATGTGACGTGTAGCCGGCAGCGAGAACAAGGTTGTAGGTCCCATTGCGCCGTAGGGCATCTCGAATTGGCCCTGCGGAGAATCAGGCGCGATTCCGCCGCTTCCCATGCCCACGCGCGACCGCCCGCTCTCGCCATGCGTTATCAGAGCAACCTTAATGATGCCTGCGTTGATAGCAAGCATCGCATGCTCCACATGCATTATGAACGAACAGCCGCCGACATTCGTGCCGTCGCTGTATCGCGGCACGATGCCCAGATATTCGCCGAGTTGAACGCTCGTTACGCCGGCCGTGAACAGGCCGTCCACGTCCGATATTCGCAGCCCGGCGTCATTCAGGGCATTGCGAGCAGATTCAGAATGCAGCGTCAGCGCAGACTTGTCGGGCAGCACGCCAATCTCATCGGACTCACTCGCTCCGACGATAGCCACCTTGCCCCGCATGTCTCGCGCCTTGTTCACCATATCTTAGCTATCCTGTCCAGCGTCTCAGCTTCCACTCGGACGAAAGCGCGGCAACGTAAAATCGTCGTCGACATCATCGAACACTATCTCCACAGGCATCTCGCATCGCACAAACTCGGGGTCAGGCTCCACCTCAATCAAGTTGGTCATCATTCGTGGTCCTTCGTCCAACTCCACGACCGCGATTATATAAGGTGCATCAAACCCGGGCGCGCCGCGATGGTTGATGACAAACGAGTACAGTCTACCCCTGCCACTCGCTTCCTCCCACTCAACATCGCTCGATAGGCAGGAAGGGCAAAATGGGCGCGGATAGTAATACGCGTGTCCGCAATCGGCGCATCGCTGTATGAGCAACTTATGCTGCTTCAGCGCATCGAAGAAAGGCTTGCTCTCCGGCGTAGGCTGAGGCATTGGCGCTCGATTCGCTGTCAACGATAGTCTCCTCTGATGAACTGCTTTCTGAGCACAGAGTCTATGCGCCAGACAGCTTAGCGTCAAATCTTGCCGTGTCCTACTTACGCAGGCACATGGAGACATGCGATAATGCGCAACACAGATTTGCCCAACACAGATTTGACTGAAAGGCATTGGCATGAAGCTGAACGAATTCGTAGAACACTGTTTGGAAGATTATCGCAGGCGCGTGTACGCGGCAACGGCGCCCCTGTCCGAAGAGGAAATGCACTGGCGACCCGACGCCGAATCCAACTCTATTGCCTTCCTCATCTGGCACACTGCACGAGTAGAAGACAGGCTCATCAACGTATTTGCGCGAGGCGCGGACGAGGTCTGGACACGTGACGGCTGGAGCGCGAAGACAGGCATCCCGGGGGCAGACCACGGCGTCAACTACACTCTGGAACAGGTAGCAGCGCTACCACCAATCACTAAAGACGACTTGCAGCAATACTTTGACGCCATCCGCACCGAAACACTGGCTTATGTCCGTAGCCTGAACGACGAAGACTTCGACGCAGTACCGGAAGACAGGACGCCCTTCCCCGAATTCCCTGCCTCGGTGCGCTACTTCAGAGGACGCAGTATCAGTACGATATTCCGCCAGCTCATAGGCGAAGAGGACCAGCATCTTGGACAGGTCTCCTTCATCCGCGGATTGAAGCGCGGTTTCGGCAAGTAAGAATTGGAGAAAGGCCGCATGGTCGCAGTATGGGCATAGGTGTGTCAGTTCGAACATCAGGTGAAGCCCTTTCGGTTTCACCCGAAAGACGCCGCCGCATGCTCACGGAGTTGCTGAAGTCAGTCTCAAGAGCATTCTATCTATCAATGCGCGTTCTACCCTCCGCAATGCGCGAACCTGTCAGCATTGCGTACTTGCTTGCTCGCGCCGCCGACACCATCGCGGATACAGCCTCTCTGTCCACTGAACAGAGGATCTTGCTACTCCGCAAGCTCCGGAGAATTCTGACGGGAGAGGATGGCGAGGACACAGCTGAGGAACTGTCCGCAGAATTAGCAGACCTGCAACCGACAGGTAGTGAACGCGAATTACTCGACTCGCTCCGGGAAGTCTTCGCGCTATACAACGGTATGGACGCCCCCGATGACGAGCGAACGCGCGCGGTCGTGCTCACGCTGACAAGCGGCATGCTCTTCGACCTGACGAACTTCCATTCCGAGGACTCCGAAAGACTCATAGCCCTACAAACGCCCGAGCAGCTGGACGAATACTGCTATCTCGCAGCAGGTTGCGTGGGCGAATTTTGGACAGCCACATCTATCGCGCACACACATTCTCTCGTGCATTGGGATGAGCAAGAAATGCAGGCGCTCGGTGTGCGCTTCGGCAAGGCGCTTCAAATGACCAACATCCTACGCGATGTGCCAAAAGACCTTCGCATCGGTCGCTGCTACCTTCCGCAAAGCGAACTCAACAGGATAGGCTTGCGCGCCGAAGACTTGCTTAACTCTGTCAACACCGACCGTGCTCGCCCAATTTTAGCGTGGGGAATTCGCAGGACACTAGACCATTTCAGTGCTGCCGAGCAGTATATTCTCGCCATACCGAGGCGAAACCTGCGTCTGCGCCTCGCCGCCCTCTGGCCGGTGCTCATCGGCCTGAAGACCCTCTCCACGCTGGCCGTCAGCGACGACTGGCTGAATCCTGAGTCGCGCATCAAGATACCTCGTCGCGCCGTATATGGCATAATTGCGCTGTCCCTGTTGTGCGGCCGCTCGAATGCCCTCACGCGGCTCTGGATGAGGCGCATCACAGGAAGCGTAGAACAGGCAATCAAAGTTCAATAACGACACCATCAGAAGTGTTTGAAAATCGAAAGAGAATCGGAAATAGAGGTGCAAAAACATGGTCAGTGAATCAAACCGCAAGATAACACTTAAATCGAGACCCGACGGCTACCCTGAACTCTCGGACTTCGAACTGGTTGAAGAGCCAATTCCGCAGCCGCGCGAGGGCGAGGTGCTAATCCAATCTCTCTGGCTGTCTCTCGACCCCTACATGCGTGGACGAATGCGAGACGCCGCGTCCTATGCGCCTTCCGTGCAGCTTGGCGAAGTGATGGTCGGCGGCGCAGTCGGGCGCGTCATTGAATCTCGCACCCCTGCTTACGGCATAGGCGAGATTGTCGAAGGTAGGCTTGGCTGGCAAGAGTACGCTGTATCGGACGGACGCGACCTGCGGCGTGTTGACCCCGCGCTCGGCCCCCTTTCGACATCGCTCGGCATTCTTGGGATGCCCGGCATGACCGCGTATTTTGGCTTCCTGGATGTGTGCAATCCTACGCCAGGAGACACGGTCGTTGTATCGGCAGCTTCGGGCGCCGTCGGGCAAGTCGTCGGCCAGATTGGAAAAATCATGGGCTGCTACGTCGTAGGCACCGCCGGCTCTCAGGAAAAGATTGACTATATCGTCAACGAGCTCGGTTTCGATGTAGGCATCAATTATAAGACCGAGAACGTCTCCGATGCGCTTGCATCTGCCTGCCCACTGGGAATAGACATCTACTTCGACAATGTTGGAGGCCCCGTTACAGATGCTGTGATGGATAACCTCGCCGACTTTGCTCGCATATCCGTGTGCGGCCAGATTTCGCAATACAACCTAGAGGAGCCGGAGATGGGACCTCGCAACACGCGCAACCTGACAACCCACCAGGCGCGTATGGAGGGCTTCCTCGTATTCCAATTCGCAAACCGCCACGAAGAGGGTAGGCAGCGTATCGCCCGCTGGATCAAGGAAGGCAAGATGAAGTACAAGGAGGATGTGGTCGAGGGCGTCGAGAACGCGCCCGCCGCGTTCATCGGCATGATGAATGGCGAGAACTTCGGCAAGCTGCTCATCAAAGTGTCTGACGAGTAATTGAAGACAACTATACAGAAGCGGTGTGGTACACTCCACCGAACGAGCGGTAATGAACAGATAAGGACGAACAAATGCGAACCATCGACGCCATAGCACAGATTTTGAAAAAAGAGGGAATCGAGTACTTGAGCGCCTTCCCCACAACACCCGTCATCGAGGCTGCAGCAGCCGCGGGCATACGCCCCATCATCTGCCGACAGGAGCGTGTGGGCGTGGGCATCGGAGACGGATACGCCCGCGTAACCAACGGCAGGCCGCCTGGCGTGTTTGCAATGCAGTACGGCCCCGGCGCAGAAAACGCCTACGCCGGCGTCGCTACCGCGTTCTCCGATGCGGTGCCGATGCTTCTCCTGCCGCTCGGTCATCCCCGGGAACGCGACGGCATTTTCCCGCACTATAGCTCGCTCCGAAGCTACGCCTCAGTGACGAAACAGATCGAGCAGATTAATGTTCCGGAACGTGTAGTAGACACGATGCGCCGCGCATTCGCCGCCCTCAAACGCGGCAGGCCCGGCCCCGTAATGGTCGAGATTCCGGCAGATGTGGCGACTGCTGAGGTGCCAGACGGCATCGTGGATGGTTATCGTCCGGTCAAGCCCGCAGCGGCAGCAGGCAACCCGGCCGCTATACAGGCAGCCGCCGAAGCCCTGATGAACGCCGCCAACCCGGTCATACATGCGGGGCAGGGGGTAATGTACGCCGATGCTACTGAAGATCTGATCGAGTTTGCCGAACTGGCGCAAATCCCGGTGATGACCACTATGGCGGGCAAGAGCGCTTTCCCCGAAAAGCATCCCTTGGCATTAGGCAGTGGCTCCGGCGTCATGAGTCGCCCGGTATATCACTTTGTTAGCAGGGCGGACGTCCTTTTCGGCATAGGCACCAGTTTCACCACACACGGTATGACGATGCCTGTGCCCACCGGTAAGATACTAATCCACGCGACCAACGACCCTATCGATATAGACAAGAATTACTCAATAGACCACCCGATCGTCGGCGACGCCAAATTGGTGCTGCGCCAGTTCATCGACGCCTGTAAGGATATACTTGGCGGCAGACAGCGCGGAGACGGCTCGGTCGCCGAGGAGATTGCCTCCGTGCGTCAGGAATGGCTAGACGAGTGGATGCCAACTCTCACTTCCAATCAGAGCCCGATCACGCCATACCGCGTCATCTGGGAGTTCATGCAAAATATCAACTCCGATGACACAATCGTCACTCACGACTCAGGCAGTCCCCGCGACCAGATTATGCCCTTTTATCAGGCTGGCGGACCTCGAACCTATCTCGGCTGGGGCAAATCGCACGGACTGGGCACGGGGCTTGGCTTAAACATCGGCGCGAAGCTCGCTGACCCCGAAAAGTTCGTCGTGAACTTCATGGGGGATGCCGCTTTTGGCATGGCGGGGCTTGACTTCGAAACCGCCGTTCGCAGCAACATCCCCATACTTACGGTAGTCTTCAACAACTCCACGATGGCAATAGAAACAGACGCTATGTCCGTGTCCCACGGACTCTACGGCACGCGCGACCTCGGCGGACGCTATGCCGACCTCGCTCGCGATATGGGCGGATGGTCAGAGCGCGTCGAAGACCCCAACGATGTTGCAGCCGCAATCATGCGCGCGAAGGCAGCGACCGAGAACGGGCAAGCGGCGCTGCTTGAGTTCATCACCAACGAGGAGCGCGCCTTCTCGCACAGACGCGCTTTCTAATCGCAACTGTGAAATATTACGTCATAGTGGCTCGTCCGGAAGACGGCAGCGTACTCGTGCTGCCGTCTTCTAATGGCTGTACGGTTCCGTCGTTCACGCCCGACACCACAGATGCCCGCATCGTCGAGCGCATAAACGCAGAGATTCACCGGCAGTTGGGCTTCGAGGTTTGGACGCTTAAGTGCGCCGCCCGAGGCGAGGACAACGGCAAACCCTGGCGCATATTCATCGCCGTCGCCCGCGAGTCCGGCGCATCCCCTCCTTCCGGCTCACTATGGCTGGAGCGCGAAGGCGCTTTGTCGGCTAACTTTGCAAATCCGTCAGTCAAGGAAGCAGTCAGAGCATGGTACGCCGATCTCGACAGCCCATCGGAGTTGCGCGCTCCCTGGGAAGGGTTTGGCTGGCACGATGCTGCCTGTGAGTGGATTAGCGCTCACCTTTCTTCCCTTGGCTTCACCATTCAAGATCCCATAGTGCAGCAGCGAGCTTGGGGCCTCTCATGCACAATAAAGGTCGGCACCGAGAAGGGCGACGTGTACTTCAAGGCGACGCCTCCGTTCATGGCGCATGAGGGACGCGCGATGCAGGTTATCGCCGAGCGCTGCCCGAAGTTGCTGCCCTCACCGCTCGCCATCGATCCGGAGCGCGGATGGGTGCTGATGCGGGACTACGGCGGCGAGATGCTCCACGAATGCCCGGACATCACGCGCTGGGAAGAGGCGCTGCACCTATTCTCGCAGTCTCAGGTTGAGCAAGTAGAGCCTGTACAGCAATGGCTCTCGCTTAACATTCCCGACAGGCGACTGGGTCGCATGGTTGCGATGATAGACCCGCTGATTGCCTCCTGCTCACAGATGCTCACGGGCGGTGCCAACGGTCTGTCAGAATCTGAAGTAAGCGACCTTCGCTCCTTGTCAATGCCATTGAAATTGATGTCCGCCCGGCTTGCTCAGTTCGACGTACCTAGCACCCTGGTGCACGGCGATCTCGGCGGCAACATAATCATTGGAGAAAGCGGATACACAATCTTCGACTGGACGGACGTCTGCGTATCGCACCCGTTCTTCGACATGGCTACAATTTCCGACGCCTACTTTGACGAGAGCATTCTCAAAGATAACCAGGACGCCGACACTCGCCTCCGAGACGCCTACTTGAAACCTTGGACAGCGCGCATCCCAATGGAACGGCTGGTGGAAGCATTCGATATATCAAGGCCGCTTGGAGCGCTGCATCAGGCAATGACCTACATGTGGATACTCACCAACATCTCTGCGGATGCGCGGCCTGAATTGGAAGGCGGTTTGCTGCACTGGATACGCCAGTTGCTGCGGCTGTGCGGCAGGAGTTCATGACCGGCGACCAGGGCTAACTCTGGTCGGTCGCACTGTCAGGCACTATCTATCCGCGCCTGTCGGACACAATCCGCCCATCCTTCATCACCAACATCAATTTTCGGATGTTACCGATGTCGTCCAGCGGATTGTCTGCAACCACGATCAAGTCTGCCAGCTTGCCCGCCTCCACAGTGCCGAGGTAGTCGCCCACGCCACAAAGTTCTGCGGCATTGCGAGTTGCCGCCTGAATCGTCTGCCACGAAGTCGCGCCGTCACGCACCCATAGCCCCATCTCCAGCAGCGCAGCCTCGCTCAACGGGCGAATGTCCGAACCGAGCGCCATCTTGATGCCCGCGTCCAACGCGCGCTTGAACCACTTCGCATGTTCGTCGCTCGCATCGTTCGCGCGACGCTGCAAGTCTGCAGCAATCTGCCGTCGCTCCACCCACTCTTTTTCCCAGTCATTCGCCGCCTGCTCGTGAGTAAGATGCGAAATCGCCAGTGTTGGAACATACCACGCGCCGCTGCTCTGGAACAGATCCAAGCACTCTTCGTCCTGTATATAGCCGTGCTCAACCGTGTGCGCCCCCAAGCGGATAGCTGCCTTCACCGCGTCCGGATTCGTGGCATGCGCCATCACCTTGAACTCACGCTGATGGCAGAGTGCGAATGCGGCCTTCAGCTCATCCTCAAGCAAAAAGGAGTGCCTGTGCAAATCCCAGGGCGGCCCCATGATTCCACCGGACAGGTTTAGCTTGATGTGGTCCACGCCACCCTTCATCTGCTCGCGGATCGCCTGAACGAAGCCGTAAGGTCCATCGCACTCCTTCGCCTGCCCCGAAGTCAGGAAGTGTCCGCCGGTCGTGGTCAGAAAGTATCCACTGGCAAACACACGCGGGCCAGTCATTTTGCCGGAATCGAAAATGCGCTTCCACGCGACATCCATGAAGTTCGCAGCGCCGCCACAGCGCACGCTTGTTACGCCTCCATTCGTGAGCGCCCGAGATAACTGCGCGCCGAAATCAGCCGTCTGCTGTGCGACTGTGGTTCCCGGCTCGATGGGGTATTCAGGATGGACATGCACATCCCACAGACCAGGCAGCAGGTACGCGCCGTCAAGTTCTAGAACGTGGGCATTTCGTGTGTCAGGCGACTTGCTTCCATCCACCACTTCAGCGATACGCCCGTCCTCAATCGTTACGCTGGCATCCCTAATCGGTGTCGGCGAAACGCCATCAATGACATTCACTCCGCTCAAGACCAGTGGCTGCGTGGTGCCCATCCCATCAACTCCCATCAAAGATGCGGTCGAAGGCAAACCCCCACGGCGGCCGGAGGAAGCCCAGTGCCCGTACATCCTGAAGCCAGAAGCCATACGACGAACTCTGCGAATAGGCGCCACCGCCCACCACCTTGCTTATCCGCAGCATCACCGATTCCGCCATTTCCGCCACTGCCTCTTTGCACAGCAATCCGCTCCGTGTCGCGTTTCCGTTGCCTGCCTCCACATCCCGAAGCACACCTTCGTAGGCCTGCTGAATCAGCCATGCCTCCATCTCCACCCTCGACCACTCGACTTGCTCAAAAGGTCGCATTGAGCCCTTCTTGGCTTGAACTTGCTTGCGAGCATTCTCCACTGCCTCTTCCACAACACCGACAATCACGGAGGTAAAAAGATGCCCTGCCGGCCGACCCGCAATTTCGCGCGCGCGCTGCCGCTGCCGATTGTCGGGCCATGCTGCGCGTGTGGCTGGCATATCTTTGAAGTTCATCGCGTGACTTTGTGTGGCGGTCATACCGTGCCCGTCCCAAGCCCGCGCAAGCTCCGCTCCTGCAGAGCCGTCCCAGGGTACACCGCGCATATCCATGTAGAACACATCCGGTGCAGATTCCCCTTCAGGCACCGCCTGCGTAATCATGAACGATGTCATGCCTGATCCGCTGCCGAAATGCTTCTGCCCGCTGATGAGATACTTGCCGTCGGAAGGGCGTGGCTTTGCGACGGCCCGGCTCTTAGAAGGATCACCTCCGCTGCCGGGCTCCGATATGATGGTGCCCCACCAGCAACCTTCAAGCGCAGTCTCGAAAACTGTCCTGCGCTGCTTCTCCCATGCGTCTGTGTAGGGTGGGGGAGCCTCAGTAACTTCCAGCCATCCGCCAATGACGGCCGGGTGCATTGACGCCACCAATGAAACGCTAGGATCGCCTTTCGCGAGAATGCGCAGCATCTCGCACAGAGGGCGCGTGAACTCCGTAACGCCACCATTGATGCCACCCATCTCCGGTGGCGCGCCCGTCAGATGAAAACCCGCGTCGGTTAATGCATCGAAGTCGGCCTTATCCAGCGCCCGCCGCCTATGTCTCTCGGCGCGTTGGTGCGCGAACTGTGCCGACAGCTCCTTGATGTTTTCAACGACCTCTTCGACGCGCTTGGCAGTTGCCTGCATTGTGGCTCCTCATGGACCTCATGGAATGGGGGAATATGAACGATTTTTGTCCGAAGGAAAGAGTTAGTCCACCAGAGTACGTTCCATATTGGCGGTCGGGAAAATGGCCAGCACGCGAGCTTGAGCTCCGGAGCGGTTCACGAATCCGTGCCGCACTCCCGGAGGAGCGAGCACAGTCTGACCTTCGCGGACAGTTATCACTTCATCGCCAAGTATGGCGTCCATTTCGCCTTCCAGAATGACCATTGCCTCTTCGGTCGGATGAATGTGTGTAGGCACAATACCGTCCACGCCCACGACGACATCGCCCACGCTAGTTGACTCCGAACCCTTCTCTCCGTCCACCAACGCCCAACGGTTAACTCCAGGCGAAAGTTCAGTCTTCTCGTAGTCATCCCTGTTTATGATAGGCATAACCTCTCCTTGAAACTATCGCGGTTCGCCAATAGGTGGCTCATTCAGCTACCATCAGTCGACAAACTACTGATACTCACGCAGAACGTCCTCTGAGAAATGAGCCAAGGAAAATAGGCCAACACTGAAGGACAGTCCCGATTGAAAAAATGGAGCGGGAGACGGGATTTGAACCCGCGACATTCTGCTTGGGAAGCAGATGCTCTACCCCTGAGCTACTCCCGCTTACGCAAGCGATTTTAGCAGGCGCTCCCCATTCATGTCTATCCTGCCCGTCGGCGACGATGCACTCCTGCTTGACACCAGACCAGGTTAGACGCACACTTTTATTCGTAGAACAAAAGTGTAGCCGATTATGGGAGGAGAAACGATGCCGCTGACACCCGCAATTCTCGAAATGGGCATGGGCATAGACCTACATGGTCACAATTATACCGAAGCCGCGAAGCGCGCGACATGGAACGCCGTTCACCAGAGCAGCCTGATGTTTCTCGGTTTGCTCGGTCCCAACACATCGCAGGAGATGATTGTTGAGGTAACCATCGGCATCCCTAAGCCCGACGCCGTGAACCAAGACGAGGTTCTCAGCGTGCTTCCTCACGGCAAGGGTGTGTTGAAGGTCGTGCAGGGCGGCTTAGAGATTGAGGGCAGAGAGGGCTCTGGCGATGTCACGATCATGGCAAACGCGGCAGTGATTGTTAAGGTCAACACTGACTAGGCGCACGACAAGCCTGCTCCATCTCCTCGAACTCGCCGATAGTACCGCGTATGTCGTCAGGGATGCGCCGTGCAATACCCGTATCCGCGTTGAAGTTCGCATAGATGACCTCTGCGCGGGCGCAGGGCTGCTCGGCGTTTGCAATATACATCTCGGTGTTGAATGTAATGCTGCTGTTGCCGATTCGGGCAACGCCTGTGTAGATGTTCAGCATATCGTCAACTCGCGCGGGAGCCATAAACTCAAAAGTGGCTTTGACGGTTGCGAGGTCGAAGCGATTCCGCAGCTCCTCGCTGTACAGACGCATTCCCAGATTGCGAAAGTATTCCGCCTGCGCCACTTCGATAAAGTTCATGTACTGAGCGTTAAACACGATGCCTTGTGCGTCGCACTCTCCCCACCTCACTCGCAGCCTGAACATGAATCTGAAGTCTTCCTTTGGCAACTCTACATCCCTTCAAACCCATCCGCAGATACACATTTTACAATTTTCTATTCCCAAGTCAGCTACCGAATGATATACTCTCGTACCATGGGCAAGCAATTTGACGCTGTATGCAAAGTAATACATCCGGATGGACTTGAAGTCGAAGTATCGTCAGGGAGCATGACGCGTTTGGCTGGGGTGTCGAAGGCATTAGCAGGCACTGAAGGCATTCATCTTGCGATTGCTACCATCCCACCGGCGTGCGCATCCAGCCCGCACTACCATGTCAACTGCGAGTCCGCCATCTACGTTGTGAGCGGCAAAGGCCGCTTTCTTACGGGCAAGCATCTTGAAAATACCCTGGACATAGAGAAGGGCGACTTCATATACGTTCCCCCTGACTCCGTGCATCAGCCCGTCAATGACAGCCTGTCGGAGCCTATGGAACTCATCGTTGCGCGCAACGCACCCGTCGAAATTGTCGTCGAATTTGATCCGGCAACGGGCAAAGCCGTCGAATAGTTCATATTGACGCCGCATAATTTGTGGGCCATTAGCTCAGCCGGTTAGAGCGCAGTCCTGATAAGACTGAGGTCCGTGGTTCGAGTCCACGATGGCCCACCAACCCTCCTTAAAGACTGCCGCACTCGCGAATTGCGCCCCCCAGTCGCCATCCCCAACAGCGCCACCGCTCGTCAATGACGCTCAATCCTACCGACCCTACTTCTTCCGACCTTCTCACTAGATTCGATGCGTGGGCTCATGACTTCTCTTCCACTACCTGCTTTTCGGTACTCGCACTTTTCCGTTTGAAAGTGTACTCTCTTTTTAGTTCGCCGTTGCAATTATTGCAACTTACGACTCGTTATTGTGCGAACGCCCTAATAAGCTAAACCACAAACGAACAAGACCGTCAAAGGCACTAGAGGATGAAGTACGACCTTCAAACCTTTCGCGGGGACCTCTTCGGCGGTGTAACGGCAGCCGTGGTAGGACTGCCAGTGGCGCTTGCCTTCGGCGTTGCGTCAGGGCTTGGAGCCGTCGCCGGAATTTACGGTGCAATCGCAGTCGGATTCTTTGCCTCGATCTTCGGGGGCACTCGCTCTCAGATTTCCGGCCCCACCGGCCCAATGGCCGTAGCGATGGCGGTCGTCGTGACCACCCATGCCTCCAGCCTCGCCGAAGCATTCACCATAGCTATCATGGCGGGACTGATCCAGGTTCTGCTGGGTGTGCTCCGAATCGGGCGCTATGTTGCCTACACGCCGTACTCGGTAATATCCGGGTTCATGTCGGGCATCGGCATCATTATCATAATGCTGCAAGTTCTGCCCTTCATAGGCGAGCCTGCCGCCTCAGGCGGGCCGCTTGCCGCGATAACAACGTGGCCCGACGTGATGAGTCAACTTGACTATGTCAACTTCAGCGCCTTTGCGATTGCCGGTGCGACTCTCTTAGTTGGCATACTCTGGCCCAGCCGCCTGCGGCGCTTCCTGCCTCCTACACTCGCCGCGCTTGTCGTCGGCACACTGATGGGCGTCTTCTGGTTATCCGGTACACCGGTCATAGGCGATGTTCCAACTGGCCTGCCAACTCCTCAATTGCCGGTAATTACCCCTAGCTTCCTGGTTCGGGCCTTCTCACCCGCTTTGACTATCGCCCTGCTAGGCTCCATCGACAGTCTGCTTACTTCACTCATAGCCGATTCGATGACACGCACAAGACACAATCCGAACCGCGAATTGGTGGGGCAGGGTCTAGGCAACATGATCGCGGGATTCATAGGTGGTATCCCGGGAGCGGGCGCCACTCTGGGTACCGTAGTCAACATCCGCGCCGGTGGGCGAACCCAGATCTCGGGGGCATTGCGCGCACTCATTCTGCTTGGGCTAGTCCTGGGGTTGGGCAAGTATGTCGAGGCGATCCCCCACGCAGTTCTCGCAGGAATA
Organism: Dehalococcoidia bacterium; assembly: GCA_965225795.1. Lineage (GTDB taxonomy): Bacteria > Chloroflexota > Dehalococcoidia > Lucifugimonadales > JADFKI01 > Bin90. The sequence goes on from OZ245324.1 coordinate 1,198,040, forward strand.
CTCATGAAAGTCGGCTGGGATATCATAGATTGGCGCTTCCTCACGCGCATCCACCGCGTCCAGCCGGAGCACCTTCTCGTAATGCTCATTACTCTCGGACTAACGGTGTTTCTGGACTTGATCACAGCCGTTGCTATTGGGCTGATTGCTGCGGGCATGGCGAGCGCGCGCCAATTCGAAAGAATGGAGTTGGATAGCGTTGTCTCGGTTCCGCTTCTTGATCAGACATTCCTTTACAACAACAGCGCTCTGGACGACCAATCTAAAGAAATAGACCCATTCTCTGCACGGGTCGGATTGGTAGCGCTGAGAGGAAGTTTCTCGGTCGCCTCATCCAGCAAACTGATAACAGCGATCAGCGCCGATATAAGCGAGCACGAAGTCGTCATTCTTGATTTCTCCAATACGGTTTACATCGATGACAGCGCCGCGCTCGTGGTAGAGCAGATGATAGACACTGCCATTGATCAGGACACGGAATGCATTGTAATGGGTTTGACAGGGCTCATTGCCTCCGGCCTTCAAGCGCTCAACGTCCTGCAGAACGTCCCGCAGAAAAACTTCGCTGCGGATCTTGACGAAGCTAGAGAAATCGCCAAGCGACTGCTGGCAAGCTAGTCCCTCCCGCCGCTGCTTCCTGTGCTATCATGTCCGAGGGCATTTTGCCTTACATCCTAAAATTGCGCTCGCCCGACTGCCATCTGGCAAAATGAGAGAGGTTAAGACTGAATGAACAGCCCGTTGTTCAACTTGACAAAGCGTAACTTCACCTTCCGCCTGGCAATTCTGTTCGTGGCGCTTACTGCCGCAATCGCACTAGCCTCCTGCGGTGGGCGAGACAATCCTTCCAACAACGCTCCCGCCGATGCAGCTGCATCCATACAGACTCAGACCGGACCGCGTGAGATTCCCGTATCGGGCAGCCTCGTATTCCCCAACACCGTGTCCTTGTCCTTCGAATCCCCCGGCATCGTTGGTGAAGTTCTGGTTGCTGAAGGCGATGTCGTTCTAAGCGGTCAGCCGCTTGTATCGCTCGACGAACAGACCATCTCACAACTTCAAACCGCAGTCGCCGGTACGCGACTCAGCGTAACTACCGCTCAGAACAATCTCAACGCACTCCGTCTTGAACCGAACATCCAGATTGCCAACGCTGAACTGCAAGTCGCTAGCGCAGAGGTGGCCTTGGACGACGCACAAGCCGCACTGGACAATCTCATGCAGCGTCCTGGGATAAATGTCGCCGGTGCGCAGTTGGCAGTCGCCCAAGCCGCGATTGCCCTCGACGCCGCTCGCGAGCGCCTAGGCGACCTTATAACCCCACAGCAGATAGCCGTTTCTGCGGCGGAAGCCCAAGTCGCCGCAGCAAAAGTGGAGTTAGACGCCGCCCAAGAAGGATACGACGACATCAAGGACGGCAACTACCCCGACGAAATCCTGCGTGACGCGCGAAACGGCGTCTCATTTACCACCACCGCGCTGGAAGCCGCGAGCAGGGGTGGGACCGACGCTCAGGCAGCGGCACAGAATGCCCTCAAGCAGGCCGAGGATGCCGAATACCTTGTTAGAGAGCGTTATAGCGCCCTCTTCAAGTTCTGGTTGGGCACTGAGCTTACCGAGGCGGAATTGCAAATGACCTCAGACGAGGTCATCCAGGAATGGGGAATCGACCTTGATGCTACATTCGAGCGTCTCAACCCTGAGTATGCAGGACTTGAGCCAACCCCGGACAACCCTGCTACTCGCTGGAACGAGCTTAAAATATGGGCATGGCTCAACCTCAGCGTAGACTTCTCCGGGATCGTGCCAACATGCACGGACGAGGATGCGCTCGCCAAGACTCAGCGATGCATAACCCGCGAACTCCAGAACGGATACGACGCCTACGACAGAGCGCAGGATGGCTTGGAGGCCGCGCGCAACAACGCTGCAACGACAGCCGAGCAGACGGATGATGCCGTATCAGCGGCTGAGGCCGCCCTGTCTGACGTGCAAGACGCGCTGGAAGAATTGGAGGAAGGACCCGATGCCAGCCTCATCGAAAGCGCTGAGAAACGCTTGCAGCTGGCCCAGGCGTCCTTGCAAGAGGCAGAAGATAACCTTGCCGAATTGACCGTGGACATCGACCCATTGAACATCTCCTTCGCGCGGGCTGCCGTCGCTCAGTCCGAAGTCGCCTTCCAGGAAGCCAACGATGCCCTTGTGCGCGCTCAGGATGACAGCCTTCATGTAGAGAGGGCTGGTAAACACCTCGACCTTACGTCTGCAGCGCTCAGGAACGCCGAGACGAATCTCAATGTGGTGCACGAATTGGTGCGCGACCAGGTAGCCACGGCAGAGGCACAACTCGCTCTGGCTCAGGCAACGCTTGACGAAGTGAGAGAGTCCCTTGATGGGGCAGTATTAACGTCACCGATCGACGGCATTGTTGCGCTTGTCAACATAGATGCTGACGATCCAGTAGGCGACGAACTGGTTGCCATCAGTGTGGTGAGCACAGACGTGGTAGAGATAGATGGCGTAATCGACGCCGCAGGAAGGCCCTATGTCAGCGAGGGCGCAAGCGCGGTCGTGAACATCGAGAGCGTCGGTGACACGCCACTCGGCGGCAGCGTCAGCTTTATCGGCAGCGAGGCGCGCACCGAGCGCGGTGTCATATCCTACGCCGTCCGAATCCGAGTCGAAGTGCCGACCGGCATAAGTGTACCAATCTCCCTCAGCGCGGCCTCCGCCGTGATTATGGGTAATGAAACAACTCTGCTGAGTGGTGGCGGCGGCAACTCAGGGTATGGCAGCGGCTCCCTGATTTCGGTTTACAGGCCGTCAATGTACCTCTTGCACGACGGTCAGTACAGTGGTGCACCGGCAGCCAACTAAACCAAGATCGACAGCAACGCCTTGATGCAGAGACTAATCAACAGATTACGCCACCGTGAAGAGCCGCCCATCGACAGGCTGCTAGTCCCTGTACAGCGGTTCATTCACGAAGAAGCTGCGGGCGGCATTCTTCTGCTGATTGCCGCAGTATCAGCGCTCGTGCTGGCAAACTCCCCACTTGACCATGCATTCGAGGAAATCTGGGAAACTCACTTAGCATTCGGGTTTCACGATTTCCTGTTGGACAAGACACTCCACTTCTGGATAAACGACGCGCTCATGGCGGTGTTTTTTTTCGTCGTCGGATTGGAGATAAAGCGGTCCCTTCTCCTTGGAGAACTGGCATCAGTGCGTCGCGCGACGCTACCCATCGTAGCAGCGCTTGGCGGAATGATTGTCCCGGCTGCGGTCTATCTACTTCTCAACAGCGGTGGCGAAGCTTCGCGCGGCTGGGGCATTCCCATGTCAACCGACATCGCTTTCTCGCTCGGAGTGCTGGCATTGCTCGGCACCCGAGCGCCACTATCTCTAAAAGTCTTTCTGACCGCGTTCGCCATCGTGGACGACATAGGCGCAATTACTGTTATAGCCATCTTCTTCACCGAAACAATCAACTGGGTAAATCTGGGAGTCGGTGTAGGGTTGCTACTGCTTCTGGTCGCGCTAAATGTATCCGGCGTTCGCAACACCCTTGTGTATTTTCTGGTAAGCGTAGTCATCTGGGTCTCCTTCTTCGAGTCCGGCATTCACGCCACTGTCTCCGGTGTACTCATCGCAATGACCATTCCTATGCGAGTCCGCATTGATCCTGAGCAGTTTGTTGCCCGTGGCAGGACGCTGATGGATCTCTTTGAGCGCGAAGGTTCGGGCGGCGCTCGTCGGGGTACTTATGCCCTGACAACGGAGACGCAGCGAGGCATACTTGAGGAATTAGAGGATGCGTCTAAGGAAGTCGAGTCGCCACTTCAGCGCCTTGAACATGTCCTGCATCCGTGGGTAGCGTTCGCAATTATGCCCGTCTTCGCCCTCTCGAACGCAGGTGTATCTCTGGGCGAAGGCGCCGCAGGAGCGCTTGCTTCTCCTGTCACGGTTGGCATAATTGTCGGACTTGTTATCGGCAAGCCAATTGGCATAATTCTATTCGCGTGGATTGCGGTCAAAACGGGGATTGCATCGCTCCCAAGAGATATTAGCTGGGTACAGATTGCAGGGGCCGCGCTGCTCGGAGGCGTCGGTTTTACGATGGCTATTTTCGTAACCGGATTGGCATTCACTGACGAGGCGCTGGTTTTGCAATCCAAATTGGCTATTCTCATCGCTTCGCTGGCTGCCGGCGCGCTTGGATACCTCTTGATCAGATACAGCCGGGATATTGAGAGTAGATTGGAGTGACATTCTGCATGGAAAAGCGTCAACTGGGCAAAGACGGCCCTCTCGTCTCCGCCATAGCCTTTGGAGCATGGCCCATCGGCGGCGGTCTTGGCAATGTGCCGGTAGAGCAGGGCATAGCCGCGGTTGAAGCGGCCCTTGAAGTCGGCATGACCTTCATTGACACTGCCGAAGGCTACCAATCTAGCGAGTCCGTCGTAGGCAGGGCAATCAGAGGTAAGCGTGATGAAGTCTTCCTTGCGACTAAGCTGTCGGGCAGCGACCATTCTGCCGAACACATGGCGAACGCTTTCGAGAACAGTCTCAGCACACTTAGTACGGACTACATCGACCTTTATCAGCTTCACAGCCCTTCTCCAGATTGGCCAATTGCCGGCACATTGGAAAACATGGTCAAGCTGCGTGATGCCGGAAAAGTTCGGTTCATCGGCGTGTCCAACTTTTCGCCTGAGCAGACACGGGAAGCAATGCTGTATGCCACCATCCACAGCTCGCAGCCCCGCTACAATCTAATGTGGCGCAATCTTGAAGACGATGTGCTGCCATATTGCCTGCAGAACGGCATCGGCGTCATACCGCACTCAGTTCTGTCAAAGGGAGTTCTGGCTGGAAAGCACAAGCCCGGTCACCAATTCGCTCCCGACGATGAGCGCAGGCTTTTCAGTTTCTTCCGCGGTGAGGACTTTGAGCAGGCTTACGAGATCGCGCAGCATCTCGACGGCTGGGCACGCGACAACGGCAGAGACATTGTGCAGCTCGCAATCGCATGGGTGCTTGCGAACCCTGCCGTATCCTCCGCGCTCGTCGGAGCCAAATTTCCCGAGCAGGTCTATCACAACGCGAAAGGCGCGGATTGGGTCTTGTCCGCAAACGACTTGCAGGAAATCGAAGACCTGATGAACGGCTACAGGATGACCTGGATAAAAGACGAAGGATAGGGCAGGGAAGTTCTAAAGAATGACGCTCTCTTCATAAAGCTCAAACCGCTGCCGTATCATGTCGCATGCTTCGCGCATGCCAAGCAGAGTCTGCTCAGCCGTCATCCCGTCGCGGAAGGTGCCCTCTATGCGTATCGAGTTGTGATTCGCCCTCACACCTGCGCGCACCAGCCAGCGCGTGTATCCTCGAACCCAGTCCGCTAGGCACGGAGACACATGGACGCTGAAGGGCACTGCATCCTGTCCACGCTCATCCGTCGCGGGTCCAAGGGCGTAACTGGTTGGAACATCTTCGTCCGATACCCACCTATGCACGCTCAGATGAAAAGTGGAGATGCCAGGAGTTTCATCCGATTCCACCCTGATCCTGAACGCCACTCCCGCTTTCGGAAACGGCAAATACACACTAAGATTCACGCCCGCATTGCTGCTCATTCTACTCATCCTGTCCTGTTCATAACTGTCAGTTCTTGTCCGTCTTCACCAGCGGCATATTCTTTGACGTGTCGATGGGACGCCGCTCTATGAACGACAGTCGCCGTTCCTCTGCCTCTTCGGACACTATGTAATCACGCGCATACCGGTCGGTCGGGTTCGGAATGGATTCCGCATACTCGGTCATCTCGTTGAAGGTAATTTTCTCCAACTGCAGTATCACAGGGCTGTTATTCTTTATCAGCGCGCAGTATCGATCGACTTCTGCGCGCAATTGCTCATGCGGCACCACCGAGTTCGCCAATCCGAACTCATAAGCCTTCCTGCCCGAATACTGCTGCGTAAGCATCCAGATTTCCCGCGCCCTCTTTTGCCCTACTACGCTCGCGAGGTAGCCTACGCCAAAGCCCGCAGCCGGACTGCCCACCCGCGGCCCGGTCTGCCCGAATGTGGAGCGTTCCGACGCCACTGTGAAGTCGCACATGTACGCCAGTATGTTGCCCGAACCAATGGCGAACCCGTCCACTTCCGCAATGACCGGTTTCGGCAATCGCCGGATGATGTTCATGAAGTCCTCTTCACTCGCGCCGCTGTACTCGGGGCTGGAGCGGTCCTCCGCCTGGTCGCGCCCTGAGCAGAATGCGTTCGGTCCCGACCCCGCAATGACGACCACGCGGATGCTGTCGTCGTTTCGCGCATCGTGAAGCGCAACTACCATCTCGTCCGTGGTCTTGCCTCTCAGCGCGTTGTACACCTCCGGACGGTTTATCGTAATTCGAGCCACTCCGTCCTCTTTGTTGTAGATAATGTCTGTAAATGCCAACTTACTGTCTCCCATCGTCTCTGGTAACCTGAACCCGACCTATCGTAAGCCCTTAAAGCGCGTCCTGTCTATCATGACAATCCCGCCCTCGAATGTCATTGTTGAGTAAGCCGCAGTAATCTGGATATAATGCCTTCGCAATGTTAGTCAGAGAATTAGGCGAATTTGAACTTATAGACGCCCTCGCGTTTGCCATAGCCGACCGCAATCAGCAGCGTATCAAGTCCCTGGATGAGCGCGGTTTCCAAATGCTGCGCGCCATCGGCGACGATGCAGCTGCTTGGAGTTCCCCGTCAGGCGTGCGAGTCTTCACGGCGGACACGATGGTCGAAGGTGTCCATTTTGACTTGCGGTACACCGGCTGGCGCGATCTCGGTTGGAAGTCTCTTGCGACTAACATCAGCGACGTCGCAGCGATGGGCTGCGCACCCACCTATGCCACGGTAACGCTTGGACTCCGAGGAGACCTCCCTGTTGACGGCTTAGTGGAGATGTACAAAGGCATGATGGACCTCACGGAAACATGCGGTGGCGCAGTCGTGGGCGGAGACATCGTGAAATCGCCCGCGTTCTTCATCTCCGTTGCGCTGGAAGGTGCAGCCCTCCGGGGCACCTTTGAGCAACTCATGCTTCGTGACAGAGCCAAGCCCGGCGACCTGATAGCGGTAACAGGTACTTTAGGCTCGTCTGGAGGTGGCCTCAAGCTGCATGCGGAAAGCGCAGGTGTTACCGACAACAATGCCGCCGCATTCTTAATGACCGCCCATAATCGGCCTGTGCCACGCGTATCAGAAGGCGAGACACTTGCCGAACTCGGCGTGCACTGCGCGATGGACATCAGCGACGGCCTCTGGGACGACCTCGGAAAACTCTGTCGTGCCAGCAATGTCGGCGCGCAGCTCCACTCCCCGCTCATACCCGTTGACCACCGCCTTAAAGCCGTCTTCCCCGACGAGTGGCTTGCCCTCGCCATCGGCGGCGGAGAGGATTATGAGTTGCTCTTTACCGCACCTGCAGAGGTGATAGGCCGTGCCGTAACGACCATAAGCACCCCAGTAACCGTTATCGGCAGAATACTCGAGGCAGGGCAGGGCATAACCGTGTTAGATGAAAGTGAGAACGTCCTCGAAGTCGGCTCAGGAGGCTGGGACCACTTCCGTAGCGACTAACCTTTTCGACTCGCCCAACTTCCATTATCGCCAAAAGCAACGCCCCTGCACAGGCAGGGGCGTCATTGCGAACTCCATCTCTTTGCACGACTGGCAGCCAGTCGATGGAAATAGCAACTGTCTCTGCACTTCGCTGGCCTCAGACAGCGACCTCTTCAGCCTCCAGCTTTCGCGGGAACTCCCCTCTGAACAGCACGCCTTCTTCCGGCCACTCTTCCTTCGGCATCTCGTAATAGACCTCAATCCCGTTTCCGTCTGGGTCGGTGATATACACACCAAGAGACAAACCATGGTCGCCAATGTTCCTGATGTTCACATCCTTGGCCTTCAGGTGCTCGTAAAGCTCCCTGAGATCCTCGAACGAGTCCATCTCCCACGCGAAGTGGTTCAGTCCCACACGAGTCGAATCAGGACCGGGAGCATCCGGACCGACGTTGGACAATGCCAATTCGTGCGTGCTGTCGTCCCTTGCGCTCATGAATGTCATCGTTCCGGGGTACTTCTTCATCGTCTTAAGCCCAAGTACCTCGGAATACCATCTCTCGGACACGTCAAGGTCGCGCACTTGTATCACAATATGACCCAACTGCCTTGGCTTTACCATATCGAACCTCCCTTGCTTAGCGGTCCATCGAATCTCGCCGCATGAATAATTGAATAAAAAGCAGGCGCTGGATGACCTGCATCACCAGCGCCTGCTTAAATCAATGGCTGGCTACACCGCCACCTCTTCCGCTTCCAATTTCTCCGGATACTCTCCCGCGAACAGATACTCGCTATCCGGCCACTCCTCTTGAGGCATCTCGTAATAGACTTCGATCTCATTGCCATCAGGGTCGAAGAGGTACACACCCATCGATATGCCGTGATCGCCTATACCGCCGATGTTCACCTCCTTCGCCTTCATGTGCTCGTAGAGTTCCTTCAGGTCCTCGAACGAATCCATCTCCCAGGCGAAGTGATACAGACCGACACGCGTCTCTTCTGGACCCGGTGCATCCGGCCCCACACTCATCAGGGCCAATTCGTGGGACGATCCCTCTTTTGCACTCATGAATATCATACCGCCCGGCCGCTTGGTCGTAGTGTGCAGCCCCAGCACCTCGGAGTACCACTTCTCAGAGGCCTCCAGATCACGCACACGGAGAACCAAATGTCCCAACTGCCTTGGCTTTACCATAACTGACCTCCTGAATTGTTAGATGAACCTTAAAACCGTGCCACCTGCGCCGAGTATAGCCGAACATCCCCCTCATTTCAACGAGCACCGCCTCTCCGCACTACGCGGCAAGTTTACACACATCGGCGCGCGCCATATTCCTCTCACTCATTTCTTTCTGAATAGCGCCACATTCTGCCTTGGGAAGCATGCGTCCCAGCCATAATGTCTCGCAATCCACTGCATCGTATTCTTGCTGAAAAAATTCACATGCGTCGGATCGCGATGATAGTACCATCCGGGAAATTTATCCCAATTCTCCAACATTCCGGTCATTACCCCTAGCCAGCCGCCGGAGCCCATCAGGACATCCAGACAGTCGAATTCTCGCCTTGGGTCGTCGAAGTGCTCCGCCGTCTCTGTGCATGTGACAAAATCATATGTTGCTGATAATACGGTTTCGTCCGGATAAAAGAAGATGTCATAGGTGTACGCCTCAAAGCCGTCCTCTATCATCATCCGCTGCAGCGCAGGCCCCGGTCCCGCCCCATAGTCCAGCCCTCGGGCTCCCGGCTTCAGATGAGGGTGCAGCGCATAGTACATTCTTCCCAGAAAATCGCGATATGCAGGATCGTCAACATCGTTGTTATGCTGCAAGTAGCGAGCTTTCTGCCCTGCCGCGTCGAGCACCTGCGAGCGCGGTACGAATACCATGTCACATTCATCGCACTGGAAAAAGTCACGGTAGGCAGACGCCTTGCCGCCCTTATGAAACGGCCTTGTGCCCGTAGAGAGGCAAAGCGGGCAGGATTCGGCAGACACAATCCGACCTCAGTCCAAGACCTTCGAGTACTTGCCAAATGGCGTAGCCTGCATCAGATTCCCGTCCACACAACAATAGAAGTTGTCGCCCCTCTGCGCCATGTCCTTCACCCATTCAGGCACTTCCAGACCGTCAGCCTCCATGCGCATCACCGTTTCCGTCACTCCCAACGCATCCCAAGTCTCGAAAGGCCCAAGTTCCCAGTTGAACCCCCAGCGCATAGCCCTGTCGATGCTCACCACATCATCCGCCACCTCGCCTACCTTCGCCGCCGAGAACGCCATCAAGGCTGACAGTGTACGCCATGCGAAGTGCCCTGCCGAATCGCCGGAGACGACTAGCTTTCTAAGCCGTTCACCCGTATCCTTTATCTCTCTTATTTCTGACAATTCTGCCAGTGCATACCTTCGGCGCTCGGCAAAGCTCATTTCGCCGGTATTCAGCGCCAGGATACGCGATTCGCCGCCTTGCCTCACACGCTTGTAGAAGCCCTGCCCGCTCTTGTTGCCCAGCCAATCCCTGCGACGCATCTCCCGCAGATACTCCGGTGCTTCGAAAGCCCTCTGCTCCGCCTTTGATTCAACGGCAGCGCGCGTGTTGTCGCATATGTCCAACAGTATGTCCACACCCACGATGTCTATGGTCCTGTATGTCGCGCTGTTCGACCGCCCCATCAGCGGACCCGACACTGCATCGGCTTCGTCCGGTGTCAAGCCGTACTCGTCCGCAGCCCTCATCGCCGCCAGGAAATAGAAGCAGCCAATCCGGTTCGTGATGAAGCCAGGCACATCGTGCGCCTCCACAACACCTTTCCTAAGCACATCCTCAGCGAAACTTCTTACCGCGGCAACCACGCTAGGTTCAGTCTCATCGGTGGGAATGATTTCAAGAAGATGCAAGTAGCGCGGCGGATTGAAGAAGTGCGTCCCAAGAAACCGTCCTCGTGCTTCTGTGGGTAGCGCCTTCGCGATCTGAGCGATCGGTATGCCGGAAGTGTTCGTGCTCAGCACGGCATCTTCTCGCACATATAGCGCCGCCTCGCTCCACAACTCCAGCTTCGGCTGTTCCCGCTCTACGATCGCCTCGATAATCCAGTCTGACTCCCGGAGTCGATGCAGATCAGTCCCAAAAGACCCCGCCCGAATACGCTCCAACACAGCGTGGTCATCCACGACCCGGGGCCGCATCGTCATAAGTCGTCGCCGGACTTTCTCGACCATATCAACGCTCAAGTCCAGCAGATCGCAATCCACGCCGCAACTCGCAATTAGCGCTGCAATCTGCGCCCCCATCGTGCCTGCGCCCAGCACCGCAACGCGCCGTATGTCTGATGGCGCAATGTTCCCAACTTTCATTCTACTTTCCCTGAATTATACTGCCTTCGAAGACATCATTTCTCCCGGGCTGCCCGCCTAAAGTTACCAGCCGACAATTTCTCGGTCAACTTCTGGCATTAAAACATTCACAATTCAATTGATTGCCATCTCTCTCTGTGTTATACTTGGCTTGGTTGTTCTGAAAATAGTACCCGGCGACTCCTGAAGCAGATTCGGATGCCCCGGCGATATTCAGTAGGCAACGAATTTTTCTTAAGGAGATCAAATTGGTCTTTCAGGATAGAACGCTTCAATGTTCGGATTGCAACTCGGATTTCATCTTTACTGTTGACGATCAGCAGTATCATTCGGAGAAAGGCTACACCAACGAGCCTAAGCGCTGCTTGGATTGTCGGCGCTCGCGTCGCGCTTCCTATAACCGCGGCGGCGCAGGCGGCGGCGGTGGCGGATTCGGCGGTGGAGGCGGCGGTGGAGGCGGTGGATTCGGCGGCGGCAGTCGCCAGACCTACTCCATCACCTGCGCAGAGTGCGGCAAGGAAGACGAGGTTCCTTTCAGGCCCACCGGCGCACGCCCCGTGTACTGCTACGACTGCTTCAGGTCAGGCGCGTCCCGAAACTAAATTCGGCATACGCCGCAATGATGCGGTAAGGCAATAGCCAAACAGAACGCCGCTCACTTTAGAATGTGAGCGGCGTTCCTCGTTGCCGTAGCCGCCGGATCTTCAATTCAATTGCCTGGATATTGACTATCGGGTAACCAGTTTTCTAAAATCTAACATTGAAGCGTGAAACGGCAGACGCCCAACGGCGCTTCCTAGGTATGTGAGGTCTCAATCAATCCACCAATGCATGCATCGAGCATTTATAGGAGGTAAAAAATGGACGCACCCGTAATGGTCAGTTTCGGATGGACCGGCGAGAACCGCGAGATTAAAGTCGTTCAGCAGGATGAGGGCTGGGTCACCGAGCACCTCATAGACGGCGAGCCGGACAAGCAGCTAGTCAAGCTCTTCGGCACCAACGTAATTCCCAGCCCTTGGTCATCCGGCACTGATCGCGACAAGGTAGTTGAGGAACTCACGGTCAGAAACCCGAATTCCACAGTGAGTTAAAGACGACTCCGGATTTCCCCATGCTCAACCGCCGATGTCCTTGCTAGTCCGCCAAATAGGGAGGCAATTCAAGGACATCGGTCAAGGTCGCTATAACCTTTAGCGCGTCATTGTCCGATAAGGAGAAGAATTTTCGTCGCGACTCCCGAAATGTGAGGTAGCTGTAGAAGGCATTCCACGCCCTCCAAATCTGCTCAGCATTTCGAGCCTTCTGGAGCGCCGGCAGATATTGCCCCTCGAAGCGATAAAGGATCAGTCCACGCGCGTCCACATCCCCCACGAATTCCAAAGCCTCGTCAGCCGCATCTATCCAGTCGTCCTCGCCTAAATCCCACTTGCTAGCCATTGAATTCACTCTTATCGTCTATTCTTCGAAACTTGGTTGAGGTCACATACCGTTGGAAAAGGGCGAAGGTCAGAGCCTATATCCACCCGACCTGTTCAGACGGCACGATGAGTCTGACGACAGCCTCTTTTATGATGAGCCGCGACTCGTCGTCCACATAGACTATCCCGCGATCGGCGCGATCAGTGCCTACTTCAGCGAAGTTCTGCCGCGCAACAGCCACATCCTCGACCTGATGTCCAGCTGGCGCTCACACATGCCGCCCGACCTGCCCATCAGTCGCCTGGTTGGGCTCGGACTGAATGCAATCGAACTCAACGAGAATCCCCAGTTGCACGATCGCATAGTCCACGACCTCAACGCCGACCCGAAATTGCCGCTCGAAGATTGCAGCCTTGACGCCGCCGTTGTGACCGTATCCATCCAGTACATGGTCAAGCCCGTCGAGGTATTTCGGGAAGTCAATCGTGTCCTGAACCCGGGCGCCGCATTCCATGTAATCTATTCTAACCGGATGTTCCCGACCAAGGCTGTGGCGATCTGGCAGTCTCTGGATGACAAGCAGCGCGCCTCGCTCATCGCATCATACTTCCAGAACTCAGGAGGCTGGGAGAATATCCGCGCGCTAAACATCTCTCCCCAGTCGCCGCACTACACCGACCCCGTCTATGTTGTAGTCGCCACCAAGGAGTACCCGTCCTCACAGACTCCTGCATCCCAATGAACTTTCTCAGTCCGCAGCCAATATTCCCAGTCCCGGCTCTGGCAGTGGAGGGCGTTGACCAACCACAACGGCTTCTTGATCATCGCTGCTTAGCGGGCTAAATCGCTGCGCCGCATCCAGCGCGCGCGGCAGCAACTCCACATCACCCACGCTTGGTGCCGTGTGCATAGGCTGTGATAGCAGCCACCATAGCGCACTGTCAATCTCCGACTGCTCGCGGTGCGGATCGTACCATGTCGTGTGCTCCCGATCGCGGTCCCCCCAGCCGCCACGCGCAAGCATCTTGATGGTATGAATGCCCACATCCCTTTGGTTCGCTACCGACAGCAGCTCCTCAGCATGCTCCCGATAATCAGCATTGCGGTACAGAGTAGCATTCAGCGGAAACATCACCGTGTCAAAGTCGAACCGCCTCAGCGCCTCCAGGTGTACGCGTGGAGCACCCGGCCCATGCCCGGTTATTCCCAGCCATCGAGTCAGACCGCGCTCGCGCAGCTCCACCAGCGCCTCCAGCGCTCCGCCGCTGCCCGTTACCTTATCAAGGTCCTCCATCGTGCCAACCGAGTGTAGCTGAAACAGGTCGAACGACTCCACGCCCAGCCTGCTCATGCAACTTTCGATGTTCGCCCACGCCAGTTCGCGAGTACGCTCTCGTGTCTTCGCGCCAAGGAACATACTATCCTGTATCTTAGGCATCCAAGGTGCCATTCGCTCCATCGCCTCGCCGTAAGTCGGCGCAATGTCTATATGATTCACGCCGTGCTCAAGTATCTGCTCCACGGCCCTGTCTGCAACTTCCTGGCTCACACGCCCAATACCCGCAGTGCCGAATGTCACAACCGTACTTTCATGACCGGTTCTACCCAGCCGTCGCTTCTCCATCTGTCTCTCCTTCACTTACCTACATCACGGTTGCGCCCCAAGGCGCCCCGCATCAATTAGACTTAGCGCCCCAATTCTAGCACACACCACCTTGCAATCAGCTCTCGGCAGAATGGTACACTCAAACCATCAGACCAGTCTCATTCTCTGGACTCCATCCAGGTCAGTAAAAAGGGACAGAACATGCCGGAAGCGCCCGAGCTTGAAGTGGTCAAAGACTTTCTAGTCGAAAACATCATCGGAGTGAGAATAGACGCCGCAACAGTGTTGAAGCCAAGCGTCCTTCGTTCCCTCTGCGGTGACATCGCGCAGGACTTGCCCGGTCGTACTTTTGAGTCCGTGGAGCGGCGCGGCAAGTTCATCCTGCTCGGCATTTCCGGCGGACGCTTGCTGTCAATCAATCCAATGCTTACCGGCGCGCTTCAGTACTGCGCTCCAAAGCGGCGTGTTTACAAGCGCACCTGTCTCACCTTGGCGCTATCCAATGGCAGCGAACTTCGATACATCGACGACAAGCAGATGGGCATGGTCTATTACGTTGCCGAGGAGCAGATGGGCGAAATCCCTCGTCTGCACGAGCAGGGCCCTGACGTCCTCGACGACTACACCTTTGAAGACTTCAAGCAGCGCCTGAAAGGCTTCCATGGCGAGATTAAAGGCGTGCTCACGCGAGGCCGCGTCATATCAGGCATCGGCAACGCCTGGTCTGACGAGATTCTCTTCGCAGCGCAGATATACCCATTCCGCAGGCGCAAGGCGCTATCCGAAGTCGAACTTCGCCGCCTCTACGACCAGTCTCGGCTCGTCGTATCTGACGCGATCCCACGGGTCCGCGAACGCATCGGCAATGACATCCACCTGAAGGTGCGCGACTTCCTGCAGGTCCACAACAAGGGAGGCGAACCCTGCCCACGCTGCGGGAATGCCATTAGCCATATTACAGCCAACAAACGTATCACCAGCTACTGCCGCCGTTGCCAGCCCGGAATGCTCTTGAAGAATTGATACCTCAGTGCTTGAAAAATTCCCAGCGATCCCTACCGTCCCGCCCCACGGAGCACGCAGACCGAGACAGCAGCCTCTACGCCACCACTAGCGGAATTCGCATCTCCGCAGGCGTCAGCCCCCCATGATGCGAAACCATTGGGTGCCTTTCATCGCCGAGTAAGGCTCGATAGTCCAGCACGGCATCACCTGTGGACAACACCAGTGCGTTCCCCATTCGGTAGCGCGATTCATCCGACAGCGTCCCGACACCCAGCAATCCGCGCTCTTCGACATCCTTTGCCGAGAGCACAAGAAAGTCGTCGCCATACCGCTCGTGTATCTTAGCTCTGAAGGCCTCCAAGTTCTCATCCCTGACATGGGCGTACATCGCCCTTTGATCGCCTGTCGGCATCCCATTACACAAGCTGATAATCTCGTCCGAGGCACCAAGCTCATAACTCCTGTGGACTGGCGCATCCAGGTGCCCGTGGTCCGCTGTCATGACCACTCTCGAATTCGATGGCAGCGAATCCGCAAGTGACTCTAGCAGCCGATCAACTTGCATTGCCGCATTCAGCGTATCACTGTGGGTCGCGCCCAATTTATGCGCCGCGCTGTCAACGTGCGGGACATAAAGATACGTGCAGGTGGGCCCCTGCGCCGACCGGACGTGCCCAATTGCCATCTCAATCGCCCGCTCCGGCGACTCCACATCATAGCCCGCCTGCGGAGTGCCGCCTGTCCAGTAGTTGGAATACGCGCTGCCGGCAATCTGCTGCGGCATAATATGCAGTGCCTTCCGGCTTGCCTTCCCAATCCGAGAAGGCACAGGATATGCGTCCCGCGCACGAACGCCAAGTTCCGACAGCGATTTCCTGTCCGCCGTGCGTATGTAACTGATGATCGTTGACACGGCATCGATTTCTCGTAGTCTCAGAAACCAGCCAATTACTCCGTGCTTACCGGGCCATTCCCCAGTTGCAAGCGTCGTCAGAACGATTGGCGTCGTGGAAGGGAACACCGTTCGCATCTCGGCGACCAAATACTTGCGAATAAACGCACCTTCATCCAGTGTCTCCACAAAATTAATCCCGAACCCATCTGCCAGCACAAGTACGAGGTGTTCCGGCTCACCGATGAGCTTTTTCACGCCCATTGCTCGGTCGTTGAGAATTGCGTCTGGAACTCCCATGACGTTGTGCAGCGCATTAGCGAGGTCAACTATGCTCAACGCCTCCGATACCGGATGCAGCAGAGCCCCGGATTCAATCAGTCCTTTCAGGCGTTTAGCATCGGCCACTGACATATCACCTGTCCGAATATTGGAGTCACCCAAGGATATACGATCGCCGATTATAGACTACTGGCGTCAGGGTTGATACCATCAGGGGGAACACTCTGGCTGTTAAGTGTATTCGATCAGGCATTATTACATCCGCAGATTGCACTCTAGGCAGCAGGCAGAGGCATCGGAACTGACCGACTGACACATTGACGAACTGACAAATTTCTCCACAGGAGCCGCACATGAGCTGTGAACAGGCGACCGCCCAGGCACTCAGAGAATCGGGCCACAGGCTGACGCCGCAGCGCCTCATGATACTCTCTGTAATACGCCACTCGGAAGTGCACGTTACGGCATCGGAAATTTATGATCAGGTGAAGGCTTCCTACCCATACATCGACGTATCCACCGTATATCGCACGCTCGGCGTTCTCAAGCAGATGCGCCTCGTTTCAGAGACGGACATGGGCGGAGGCGAGTACCGCTACGAATGGATTAACCACCTGCGCCACCACCATCTAATTTGCCGTGGCTGCGACAAAGTAGTGCTGCTAGACCACAAGTACTGGGAGAACATAGGCGCGGAAATAATGGTAGACTATGGGTTCCAGCCCGACATAGATCACATAGCCCTCTTCGGCATCTGCCACGAATGCCTGGAACACGCGGACGCCGAGTGACGCCACCATGCTCGCCATCGCCGAACGGCCAGCCGCCTACTCCGAAAGCGCCCTCTCCGCGCTCTGGAGCCGAGCTCACACGCTTGCGGATGCGCTCATAACCGAAGGCGGCAAGCGGATGCGCGTCATCTACCCAGGGCGACCAAGCGCCCGCGCCGGGCCCGACTTCCGTGACGCCGTGTTTCTTCAGGAAGACGGCAGCGCAATCACAGGCGATGTCGAGCTGCACACAACTGCACCCGGCTGGTACAGCCACGGCCATCACTCAGACCCTAACTACAACGGCGTCGTGCTCCACGTAGTTTTCTCGCCAAAGGGACACTGCAGCACCGGCCAGCAGTCCGGCGCACAAGCTCCGGTCGCAGCTCTCGAAGCTGTGGCGCACAACCTCGACAAGGCAAACTCCAACAGTCCACCAAGTATGCCCTCACTCGAGGCTCTGCGCCACAGCACGGACATAGCCTCGGCCCTTGACGCCGCCGGAGATGCGCGCTTTCTCGCAAAGAGTCACGGCTTCATGCTGGAAATCGAGGAAGTCGGTTCTGACCAGGCGCTGTATGGCGGCTTAATGGATTCCCTCGGCTACGCATCCAACCGTGAGTCCTTCCGCATCCTTGCTCAGCGCGTCCCATATGAAACGCTCGCGCACCTCAAGAACGAACCTCCAACGACGCGCCTGCTGGCACTCAAGGCAATGCTTCTCGGCGCATCCGGCCTCATGCAGCTTGTGGACGAATCCGAGGATCCCGCTCAGTTGAGTCGCCTTTACAAGCGCCTGCCGCTAACGAGGTCGTTGAGCAAGGGTGATTGGCACCTTTTCCGCGTCCGTCCCGCGAACCATCCGGTGCGGCGTATCATCGGCGGGGCTAAACTAATCGACGACTGCCTCGACACCGGATTGGCAGACGGCTTTGCTTGCGAACTGCTGCAGGGTGGCAACAGATCGCTAACCGCTCGCCTCGAACATCCCCCGCACATCGGCAGGAGCCGCGTCCGGGACATGCTCGTGAATGTCGCCCTCCCATTCCTCCACGCCCATGCCCGGTCAAGGGGCGTGACTGCTCTCGCAAATGCAGCCTTTGAAGCCTACGCAGCCGCGCCCAAGCTTCAGGACAACGAAATTACTCGCGAAATGCGCCGCCTATGCGACATCGACAGTGGCTTGAAGCTGAGCGCCCGCCGTCAGCAGGGGCTGATTCACCTATACAAGGCGCTCGTGCAGCGGTCACACATCTGAATTCAGACCGATCGGGTCCGTTTTAGGGTGTCCCAGTTCGACTAGAGAATTTGCAACTTGGAAGCCGGAATACAGAATATGAAAATACACTAAGGAGCAACCCCACATGATACGCAGCCTAGGAGACGCCACTCCTAAAATCCACCCCACAGCATTTATCAGCGAGTTCGCCTATGTCATAGGCGATGTCGAAATCGGAGAAGGCTCCAGCGTCTGGCCCGGCGCAGTCGTCCGCGCCGACATGGGCAAGATCGTCATTGGCAAGCATACGAACATACAGGACAACTCCGCGGTGCACGGCGACGCCGATGTAGAAATCGGCGACTACGTGACCATCGGCCACAAGGTGCTCTGCCACGCCAGGACCGTCGGCAACCGCGCGGTCATCGGCAACGGCGCGACCCTCAATGACGGCGTGGAGATAGGAGAGTACAGCCTCATAGCGTCCGGCACAATGCTCGTGGACAACGTCAAGATACCACCGCGCTCCCTCGTCGTAGGTTCACCCGGCAAAGTTCTGCGCGAAGTCGGCGAACGTCACCTCGCCAAGATGAAATGGTATTGTGACGTCTACATGGAAAAGACAGAAAAGTACAAGGCGCAGGGAAACCTGGAGTAGCTCAGTTCAGTAACAGTCACTTCCACTTTGATGGAGGAAGGCTAGATTGGTAGTGAGAGTCGGGGCAGTCCCTCACATTTTCTCCGGCGCGTCCATCACCATCAAGCTTAGACAGCGCGCCAGCGCCACTCGCGCCGCGTCCACCAGTTTCAGCCGCGCCTTGCTCAGCTCTTCCTCACCTTCGACACCGGATACGACGCGGCAGTTCTGGTAAAACCAGTGGAATGCCGTTGCCAGGTCCGACGAGTAATGGGGCAGATGGTGCGCCTCAAGGTTGTTAGCCATCATGCCGATAAGCTCCGGCAACTCCAGCATCTTGCGTATCAGCGCAAGCTCCGACTCATGCCCCAGCAGCGACACATCACCTTCTTTCCATTCGATGCTGCGCTCTTCCGCAAGACGCAGGATGCTGGCTATTCGGGCATGGGCGTACTGGATGTAATAGACCGGGTTCTCCTGTGACTGCTCCTTCGCTAACTCCAGGTCGAACTCCATCTGGCTGTCCGCCGCACGCGACAGGAAGAAGAACCGGCAAGCATCCGAGCCCACCTCGTCAATCACTTCCCGCAGTGTAATGATGTTTCCAGTGCGCTTTGACAGTCGGACCGTCTCGCCCCCCCGTTTCAGCGTAACGAGCTGATTAATGATCAGAGTCAGCTTGTCTTCAGGCATCCCAAGCGCCGCCACCAGCGCTTTCATGAAAAGCGCATGTCCCTGGTGGTCCGCACCCCAGATGTTTATCACATGGTCGAAATTGCGCTCGAAAAACTTGTTGTAGTGATACGCTACATCGGAGGCGAAATAGGTCGGTATGCCATTACCCCGTACCAACACCTTGTCCTTCTCGTCCCCCAGCAGCGTTGAAGCGAACCAGACTGCGCCCTCACGCTCGGTGACATACCCCTTTTCCTCCAGCAGCGCCATTGAGTCCTCGAACTGCCCGTTGACGAAGAGTGTCTTCTCATTGAACCACTCGTCGAACTCAATTCGTAGCTTTACCAGGTCCTCGCGGATGCGATCCATGAACTTGGCGACGCCCAGCTCGCCAAGCGTCCGCAGCGCATCGTCTTCCGGCATTTCTAGAAAGCGCTCGCCCTCTTCGCCGAAAATCTCGGCGGCAAGGTCAACCATATACTCGCCTTGATAGCCGTCCTCATGAACTTCCGCGTCTCTGCCACACTGCTGCAGGTAACGAGCCTGGAGAGTCCGGGCGAAGTGCCCTATCTGCGCCCCTGCGTCGTTGAAGTAGTATTCGCGGGTGACATCGTACCCGGTCGCTTGCAGAATATTAGCCAGCGCGCTGCCGATAACGCCGCCCCGAGCGTGCGCGATATGCAGCGGGCCCACCGGATTCGCGCTCACGAATTCTATTTGCACGCGCTGTCCCTTGCCCACATCCACATTGCCGAACGCAGCTCCGTCCGTTCTGATAGCCTCAATCTGCGCGCGCAGCCAGTTGCGATTCAGCGAAAAGTTGATGAACCCAGGCCTCGCCACGGTAGCGGATTCGATCAAACCGCCGTCCTGTTCGCCATTCGGCAGGTGAGCCGCCAGACGCTCCGCGATTTGCAGCGGATTCATTCGCATTGGACGCGCAAGCTTTAGGGGCAGGCTAGTTGCGAAATCCCCATGCTCCGCGTTCTGCGGGCGCTCCACCGCGATGTCCCCGACTTCAACCTTGGGTAAAGCGTCAGATGCCTGCGCCGAGTCGATAGCCTGCCTTACAAGTTCCGCGATTTGTTCTCTAACAGTCACACCATTCTCTCCAAAATGCGAATTAAGACAACGATACCAAAGCCATCGCCCATACGCTACCGATTTCCTGGCATGATACCGTAGCCCACTCTGGGGTGGACCCCACAGTTAGGACAACGAAGAGGCCAGGTTAAGTGAGACTCCCGCTGGAAAGTCTGACGTTGGCTCACGAGATGATAACGTCGATGCCTGCTCTGGTAAACACCTGAGTGGCCTTCCTTCTGCAAACACCTGAGCCGGAGTCCGATAGCCCAGAGACTGGTGCGGCCGCTCTCGGTTGTACAAGTCCAGATAAGCGTCAATTCCTCTCCTGGCTTCACTGCCATTGCGATAAGCTTTCAGATATACATCCTCGTATTTGACGCTCCGCCACAAACGCTCTACAAAGATGTTGTCCAGGTATCTGCCCTTGCCATCCATGCTGACCTTGATCCCCCGCTCCAGCAGCAGGCCACAGAAGGCTTCACTGGTGAACTGGCTCCCCTGGTCGGTGTTGAAGATCTCCGGCCGTCCTTTGCTCAAGGCTTCTTTCAGGGCCGCGATACAGAAGCCCACCTCCAGAGTATTGGAGAGCCTCCAGGCCAGCACGTATCGGCTGTGCCAGTCCATAATGGCCACGAGATAAAGGAATCCCCGGGACATGGGCAGGTAGGTGATGTCGGCTGCCCAAACCTGATTGACCCTGTCGACTGCCACTCCTTTGAGCAGGTAAGGGTATATCCTGTGTTCCGGCGCAGGCTTGCTGGTATTGGGCTTGCGGTAGATGGCTTCCAACCCCATTGCCCGCATCAGTCGCCGTACCCGCTTGCGGTTGACCTGATGCCCCTGAGTCCGGAGCCAGGCCGTCATCCTGCGAGAACCATAAAAGGGCGTCTTCAGATACCGCCGGTCCATCCCGGCCATCAGGTCCAGATCCAAAGGGTTAGTCGGTGTCGGCCGGTAGTACACCGCGGAACGGCTGAGCTGCAACAGACGACACTGCTTCACTACCGAAAGCCCGGGGTGTCCTCGGTTCACCATAGCCAGACGCCGGCGACGACTCATAGCCCGGACTTGCGCGACAAAAAATCCCGCTCCACCTTGAGTTGCCCAATCTGCTGGTAAAGATGCGCAGTCAGCGCTTCCTGGTCCCTCTCCGCCTTTGCGGTATCGTTGCCGAAGACCTCGGGCGCTCCCTGAATCAGGGCCCTCTTCCAGGCATGAATCTGCGTGGGATGAACTTCAAACCGGCTGGCCAACTCAGCAACGGTCTCTTCCCCCTGGAGGGCGGCCAAGGCTACCTTGGCCTTGAACGCCGGGCTGTGCTTCTTTCTGCTCTGCTTCATTTTCCTGCTCCTCTATTCCCATTGTTTTAGGAGCGGGGCTCTCTCTTATCCACCTGTCCGATTTATTGGGTCCACCTCACTCCGCTACTCGAAGATTACGCAAGGCTCAATCTTCTCCAGGGTCTTCGCGCCTATCCCCTTCACTTCATCAAGCTCTTCGACATTCGCAAAGTCGCCGTGGGCATTGCGATAGTCCACAATAGCTTGCGCCTTTACAGGTCCAATACCCGGCAGTTCCTCCAGTTCTTCCACACCGGCCCTGTTGACATTCACCACCGTTTCACAACCGGCAGAAGAATTGCTATTAACAGCCGTCGCAGTCGGCATAGCCTGCCTCTGTCTAGGAGCTCGCCATCCCGCCGCCTGCGCCTCCTGCTCAGTGCAAAACCACCGCTCACCCGCCTCGGTGTCAATCTCCGTTCGCTCATACCACGGACTGTCCGGCGTGTGATATACCTGCGCACCACTCTCCATATTGATATTCCCCTTTATGCGGCAATGTTCAGGCACAGCAGTATGCGTGGGTGCATACGTGGGCGTTTGAGTCGGAGTGACAGTCGCAAAAGGCGTGGACGTAGAGGTAGCCGTTGCCGTAAATGTCGGCATAACCGTAGCGGTCGCGGTGTAAGTGGGCAAGGGGAGCACCGTTGCCGTTGAGGTGGCAGTTTGCGAAGGCGTCCCGGTTGCCGCTGGTGTCGGACTTGTCGTAGGTGTGGCTGCAGGAACAGTGGTCGATGTCGGTGTAACTGGCAAGGCAGGTACTACCACACCGGTTGGCATCCCCGCGGGCGTAGCGGTTGGAGTGAAATCCACCGCGCCCACTGCCACCCTCACCGGCGTTTCAGAAGGCTTGGGCTGAAGCGAAACAACAGCATTGGTTGGACTTGTTGCAGTCACCTCCGGTGTTGAAGTGAACACGGGCAGAGCAGTGGGGTCGAACGGTATAGCCGCTGCTGCATCGGTCGGGGTCGGCAGTTCCTTCTCCGAGTCTGCGGACATATTCCCAGTCTGCGCCGAACTCGCGGGTTCCAAAGCCGTTCGCACTGACATCGGCGT
The DNA here is from genome assembly GCA_965225795.1 of Dehalococcoidia bacterium. Lineage (GTDB taxonomy): Bacteria > Chloroflexota > Dehalococcoidia > Lucifugimonadales > JADFKI01 > Bin90. Next base: position 1,220,998 of record OZ245324.1, read on the forward strand.
ACCCGCCGCACTAACCACTTGCGGTGTAGCCGTCGCCGCCTGCAACTCCCGAACCAATATGTTCGCAGCCGCAGCCGCGAATACAGGCTTTGCGCTTTCAGGCGGCGCGCTTACTGTCACAGGCATAGTAGCGGCAGGCACGGGGTTAACCGTAACGACTGCCTCTTCGTCGCCACCTTTAGCATCCCCGCACGCCGAAGAGACCGCCATCCAGACCAAGAGAACAATAGCCAGCCAGCCCCACCTCGCAAAGCCATAGCCCCGACCGCTGATGCCTGACACCTGAAATCTTTCGCTACGGCACAACCGTAATCGCAGCTCCCTGCGGGTCCCGCGCAAGTATCTCCCCAATGACCGCACGCGTCTGCACACCCACATCCTCAAGCGCCTCAAGCAGCGCGTCCTTCTTCTCAGGCGCGACCGCTATCAACAGACCGCCCGATGTCTGCGCGTCCGCAAGGAGTATCTGCGTCTGATCAGTAATGTCCTCGTGCCAGTCCACAACGCCATCAAGCGACTCCAGATTGCGATGAGTGCCGCCTGGCGCAATGCCCATCTCAAGAAGTTCCAGAACCCCTTCAATTACCGGAACATCGCTAACTTTCACCCGCGCACTAACGCCGCTTCCCTGAGCAATCAACCGCAGGTGTCCTAATAGCCCGAACCCCGTGACATCCACACACGCATTCACACCCACATGCACCATTGCCTCCGACGACTCGCGGTTCAGCTCGCTCATAATCGAAACCGCTCTGTCTAGCGTCTCCGCACTGACGCGCTCCTGCTTGCCCGCCGTTGTAATGATGCCTGTCCCAATCGGCTTTGTCAGCACGAGGATATCACCGGGCTTTGCGCCCGCGTTGGTAACCTGCTCGCCCGGATGGACCACGCCCGTCACGGACATGCCATACTTCGGCTCGGCGTCGTCAACTGTATGCCCGCCAACGATGAGCACGCCCGCTTCTGTCGCCTTCGACGCGCCGCCGCTTAAAATCCGCCCAAGAATCTCATGCGGCAAACCCACCGGAAAACCTACGATGTTCAGCGCGATTATGGGCTTGCCGCCCATCGCGTACACATCGCTCAGCGCGTTGGTCGCCGCTATCTCGCCGAATTTGAACGGGTCGTCAACAATAGGCGGAAAGAAGTCTACCGTTGAGATGATAGCCATGTCTTCGCTCATCTTATAAACGGCAGCATCATCGCCCGTCGCGATTCCCACGAGCAGGTTAGGATCGTCTATTGTCGGCAGCTGACGCAGTACCTGCGCCAGGTCCTTAGGACTGAATTTCGACGCTCAACCCGCGCAACTTGCGAGTTCCGTCAGCCGTATTTCCTCGTGTGTTTGCGTCATGGCGTTCTCTCCCTGACTTTTCGATTGCTAACGCTCTAATAACTCGACTGTGATTGAACCAGTATCACATTCAGGGTAACATTAGGCGACTATCATACCAGAATTACACGGAGGTTCTAATGGCAGAATACACCGTCACCATTGGAAATGTGGAAATGCTCGCCCTTACTGATGGACAGGGCGACATGCAGCCCTTGGAAGTATTCCCGGCAAGCACGTTAGAGCAGTGGCAGTCAGAGTACCCCGAACTCCTAGACGGAGACCTGATTCACCCTCGATTCGGCACGACGGCAGTGCGCTCTTCTGGCAAGCTCATAATCGTTGACACAGGACTGCAAGCTCCCGATGGCGCTCTCATGAACGACATCCGCGACAAGGGCATCGACCCCGCCGCGGTTGACCTCGTAGTTCTGACGCACTTACACCCCGACCACATCGGCTGGAACCTCACGGACGGCAGTCCCACTTTCCCCAACGCCCGTTACCTGGCATCGCAGGCGGATTGGGATTATTGGACATCGCCCGAGGTTATCGATTCCGCCGACCATATCAAGCAACAGGCCTTGCCTCTTAAAGACCTGAACATCATCGACCTCATCGGCAGCGCTGACTATAACATCACAGACGATCTGACGGCAGTCGCCACTCCCGGTCATACTCCGGGACATATTTCGATTGTAGTTTCCTCAGCAGGTGAGCGCGGCTACATCCTGGGCGACGTCGCACACAGCCCCGCTCAGGCACACCACACTGACTGGAGTCCGGGATTCGACGTCGATCCCGACCTGTCCCGCAGAACACGCCACACCGTACTAGACAGCCTTGAGAGCGAAGGCGCGCTCGTGTCAGCCGGTCACTTCCCCGGCAACGGATTCGGCCACTTTGTTCGCGAAGGCGGTCGTCGCATCTGGCAAGGCATCTAGACATCTACATACCTCAAATTTGCGCCGTAATTCGTGCCAGGTAGGTCCCTGTGGAAGAAGGAAGCAGAAATATACGCCTTTCTTTACTAATAACCAGCTAGCGTAAGTCACCACAGCAGAATTGATGACCGAGCAAAGGAGTTGAGACCAATGGCAAATAACTCGATCACCGTCGGCAATGTCGAAGTGCTGTCCGTTAAGGATGGCTTCTCCGCCAAGCGCGACCCAACCGTAACCTTCCCTGAAACCGAAATTGCCCAATGGCAGGAATTCCCCGAGATTCTGGATGAAAACAACGAGATTCAGTCCAGATATGGCTCGGTCGTCCTACGCTCCCAGGGCAAGCTCATTTTAGTTGATACTGGCATGCAGACCGCCACCGGCGGCGACCTGCTCAACGACATGCGAGCCAAAGGAGCGGCACCGGAGGACATCGACATCGTATTCCTGACTCACCTTCACCCCGACCACGTTGGCTGGAACATTGACCTGTCCACCGGCAAACCCGCATTCCCTAACGCCAGATACATCGCCCCCAGGTCCGACTACGACTACTGGTTACAGCCTGACGTGCTCGCGGCAGCTGAACATGTCCAGAAGCACGTAGTGCCACTGACCGAGCTGAACCTTTTGGATCTGTTCGATGAAGACTACAAGGTAACCGACGAACTCATCACCGTATCGACACCCGGCCACACTCCGGGCCACACCTCACTCCTCATAGCATCCGGCAGCGAGCGAGCCTTCGTCCTTGGGGATGTAGCCCACAGCCCGGCGCAAGCGCACTACACAGACTGGAACCCAATGTTCGATATACAGCCTGACATATCGCGCCCTACGCGCCACCGCGTCCTGGACATGCTGGAATCGGAGGGAACCCTTGTGTCCGCCGGACACTTCCCCGACCCAGGTTTCGGCAACTTCGTCCGTCTAGAAGGACGCCGCATCTGGCAGGGCATCTAGTTTCAGAACGTCCACCTCTTCCCCTTCTTAGGTGAAGAGCAAGGCGGGACAGACTTCAACGCAAATGGACGACACATTCACGCCTGAAGCAGCAGAATTCATAAGAATGCACCGCATCGCCCGCCTCGCAACAGCCGACGCGGGCGGTGCGCCCTACGCTGTCCCGATCTGTTACGCATTTGACGGAGAGTGCATATATAGCGCCATCGACCTCAAGCCAAAGCGCGCGGGCGGCAGACCCCTCAAGCGGGTCCGCAATATCCTCGAAAACCCAAATGTTGCACTCGTAATCGACGATTATTCGGAAGACTGGGACAAACTCGCCTACGTGATGATACGCGGCAGGGCGGAGATAGTTGAAAGCGGCAAGGAGAGGCAGCGCGCTGAAACGCTGCTGCGAGAGAAGTATCTGCAGTACACAAAAATGCTGGAACCCGGATGCACTGTGATCCGAATTAGGCCGGCGCGAGTAGTTAGCTGGGGCGCAGTCGGACGGAGCTTAAGCCGACCTGACTGAAGAAAATCGCTAACGAGAGGGCAGGGAAGAACGCTAGCTCAAATTCCGAAATCCTCCACCCATGCGCGCTTAAACACACCATATTGCCTGTCGTTGCTTTGTCCAAGCGCCTCGATACTTACCAGTTCCCAGCCGTTGCTGCCCATCTTGTTTAGCAGCTGCATGGCGAACTGCTGCTTGTCGTCCTCAGCGATCGTCTCAAGCCGCACTACCTCGTACTCCCAGGACGGCAGACCCGGAGGAAGTTCGAACTCGTCTGCGTAGTCTAGCTCCGCAAGTTCCTCTTCGCTCACATCCGCCCAGCTGTCTTCTGGGATCGGTTCCTCACAGTCCACGCAGACTTCGCCGTCGTCGAAATCATAGGCTCCGCACTCGGGACAGAAATATATCTTCATGATTTTCTGATACCCCCTTTGGATAGATTTATGGGGATAATCCATCGCGTCCACTCGAATTACGGCCTTCACTTCGCGGAACTCTCGCAGGCGCTTACGATAAATTATAGTGGGGCGTGAAACAATTCACAACTGTTGGCGGAAATAATGGTCGCTTATGGCAAAGTGAATGCCATCTGGTGCCACGCTAATGTCAATTGAATCCCTTGAGCCTACGCCAAAAAACAGTCTACTAGCTGACTTCAGGCCAGACCACCGGAAAGTTACTTATTCGGTAGCTTTTCGGCATGTTCATTCTTTCCACATCCCTCGCATAACCCATATCGCCGCGATCGCCAGAATCCCCGTTGCCGAGAAGGTTAGCCCCCACTTCATCGCGTCGGGCGAAACATCCAATATCGCGCCCGCGAATATAGGTCCAATCACGCCGCCCATGAATCCCACAAACGAATGTACCGCCATTGTCGAGCCAAGTCTCTGCGGTTCAGCAACTTCCGTGACAGCAGTAGAATAAATCGCCGAGTCCGCAGCAATCGCCCAGCCATAGATAATCGAGACGCCCACCAACAGTGCCCATGGAAATCCAACCATCCATCCCACTGCGAACGAGCACACGCCACTCAGCGCGAAAATAACTGATGCCGACGCAGCGCGCCCCCACCTATCAGATATCACGCCGCCCATCACGGGGCCAAGCGCCCCGCTTGCCATCGCCAGACCGCCGATTGTGGCAGCTCCCACTGCCGCACTCACCTCATCCTCGCCATGAGCTATCATTGCCGCTGCCAGCAAGGCAGGCAGCCACACACGCACGATGTATAGCTCCGCCGCGTGGAGGGAATACCCTGTGATGTAAATGCGCGCAACCCGATTCCTCAGAGCCGAAAGGTCCAGGCGACCTGAAGACCGCGCGCTAGTCTGCGACCTGTGATTGCGTAGCAGCAAGTATGCGAGTATCACACTCCCACTCGACGCCGCCGCCATTATCAGGTAGGCGTCCCGCCACTCGAACTGGGACATTAATATGCCCGTCAACGTCAGTGACACGCTGTTTGAGGCGTAAAAGAAGGTGACGAATGTCCCTACGGCAAAACCTCGACCCCTATTCGCGAATCGCTCCGCAACAATCCGCATCCCAGGGTTGTACACTCCCACGAGACCAAGGCCGGCAACCGCTCTGAGCGCAGACGCCGTGATCGCATCGTGCGCTACGATGGGGAACAGCACATTCGCCGCTACCGACACAATTGTCGAGAACACGAAGATATTCTTGGAACCTAGCCGGTCGGTCAGTGGAACTACCACGAGCGCCGACACAGCGAACCCAGCCAGATACGCCGAGAATATCGCCCCTGCCTGCGTATTATTCAGCCCCCACTCGTCTTGAATGATGGGCAGCGCGGCAACATAGCTCGAAAACGGGAACAGCATCACGAACAGCGTCGTGGACATCATCAGCAGCCACGCTAGGCTCCGCAAGTCTATTCCGCCAAGCTGGCGATCGAGCAACGAAGCCCGGGTCTCTTCGCCTTCCACGACGCCTCCACGGTCAATTGCTGAATCTCGCCGGAACCTGGGAACTTGGGCTACCTCACCCTTGAGAGCAACTCCTTGGCGCGCGCGGCAAGGGTTTCGTCGTCGGTAAGTTCAAGAGTACGTTCGATGTCCGCGAGGCCCTTCTCTGTCTCCCCAGCCACCAGGTAAACCTGTCCTCGCAGGAAGTACAGTTGCGCCGAACCATCTTCAATCTCAACCGCAGAAGTCAGGTCGCCCAGGGCCGCATCTATGTCCTGAAGCGCGAAATACACTCTCGCCCGGTTGAAATATGCGTCCGTATGCTCTGGATCGATTTGCAGTGCTCGCGTGAGGTTAATCACGGCGCTGTCGCTATCACCCTTGGTAATGAAGATGAGACCCCGGTAGTAGTATGCCTCTGCAATCTCTGGGTCAAGCCTCAGCGCCTGGTTGAGGTCGGTGATAGTTTTAGTCTCGTCTCCAAAGGCGTAGTAGATGGACGCCCGCCCCGAGTATGCTTCTGCGTAACGGGGATTTAGACTCAACGCCTGGTTGAATTCGTCGAATGCGTTGCGCATCTGACCCTGCTCGCGTAGTTCCAATCCGCGCGAGTATGCCTCCTCCGCCTCAAGGGCATCCAACTCTGGCGAACTCTCCGCGCACGCCCACGCTGACACCGCAAGGGCCACTACTGCTGCCGCTAGCAAAAAGCGCGAGCGTCCCAATGCGGCCACCAAAACGAGCCTGCGTACCCCACGGGAGTAATCTCGACAAACCCTATACCCCGTCATTTATCCACTGCGACACCCGTTCCGCAATCATGATAGTGGTCGCGTTCGTGTTAGCTCGTACCACATCAGGCATTACGGACGCATCCACGACGCGCAACCCATCGATACCATGCACCCGGCAATACTGGTCAACGACCGCCATCTCGTCAGACGAATCGCCCATCTTGCAAGTGCCTGACGAATGATGCTGCGTGCCCACATATTCCAGCAGCCATCGGTCCAGCGCGTCATCGTCCTGAAGCTCCTCATCCGACGGCGTAAGCCGCTCGATCAGGATATCCTGATACTCTGGACTCTGCGAGATTTCAACACACAGCCTCACCGCACCACGCATCCGCTCCCTATCCCATGGATCGCTTAGGTAGTTGTAATTCAGCACGGGCTGCTGGTTCGGATCGGGGGATGCGAGCCGAAGCGTACCTGCGGTTACTGCCTTCTGCAATGCCACGCTGAACCCGGTGTAAGTGCCCTCCTCGTTCAACTGCACATTCGACGGCCTGTGTTCGCTGGTCATGAGAATCGGACTCATCTGCATGTCGTTGCGATATTTGGAGTTCGGCGTCGTGTAGCGCATACCCACCTGAATGGAAGGCGTGTTTATGTCCGCCAATTCCAGATTTGTGCTGAATGGAATGAAAGTGGAAGGGTGGTCGCGCAGATTCTCACCTACGCCGGGCAGGTCATGAAGCACATCGATGCCCGTTTCCTTGAGGTGCTCAGCAGGGCCGATTCCCGATAGCATCAACGTCTGCGGCGAATTGATAGCGCCTCCGCTCAGGATGATCTCATCCGCAAACACTTTGAACACTTCACCCCCGCTCTCACCTTCGACTCCAACCGTGCGCTTGCCCTCGAACAGTATTCGATGCACCATCACATTGCCGCGGATTGTCAGGTTCAGCCTATGCCGAACTTGGGAAAGATAGGTTAGGGAAGTGCTCATTCGGACGCCGTCAACATTGTTCAGCGGGCGTGGTCCCACTCCGGTCGATTCAGGATGGTTCTGGTCCATCGACTCCGGAAAACCCGCATTCACGCACGCGGCCCAGAACGCCTTCGCGCTGGGATTGACAACGTCCCTTTCATAGCGCCTCACCGGAATAGGTCCGTCGGATCCGTGAAAGTCGTCGCCGCCATATTTCAGGTCCGTCTCGCTCTTGCGGAAGAACGGCAGGCAGTTCACAAACGACCACTCGCTGTTTCCAAATTCCGCCCACTCATCATAGTCCTCCGGTATCCCCCGGAAAAACACCTGCCCATTGATCGCGCTCGAGCCGCCGGTGACTTTCCCACGCGGCACGATGAACGGCTCACGGCCAGGCACTGCGTTCCCCTCATAATTCCAGCTATGCGCGTCGGGCCCGTATGCCGAGTGCCACGGATTGTTGCCCTGCTTGACGCTTTCAGGCAGATGCTCAATGTCAGGATAGTCCGGCCCCGCTTCCAACAGAAGCACCGTTCGGTCCGAGTCCTCCGTCAGTCGAGTAGCCAGCACCGAACCCGCTGAACCTGCGCCGATGATGATGTAGTCGTACTTCATAACTGACCTCCTGCAATTTTGATAATTCTCCGAATGGGCGGATTATACACGATAAGAAGCCCCTGTTCTTTCCGAATTATTCGCATGACGAAATCGCTAGAAAACAAACTTCGCACTTAGCGCACCCCATCAATTACCGTTAAGCCAATCCTTCATTATCTGACCATCGTGAGGAAACGGTAGAGGCGGAAGTTCTTCAAGCGCGAATGTCCGCACGTCAAGCGCGTCATGCCCCACAGCGACCTTTCCGCCAACGATGTGCGCCGAATACACAACCAGCACCACCGGGCTCCCCTCCAGTGAATACACACCGACGAGCCTCTCCAGCGCCACATCCAGTCCCGTCTCTTCTTTCACCTCTCGCACGGCCGCCGCCTCAACCACCTCTCCTCGGTCAACATACCCGGATGGGAATGCCCACTTCCCATACTGCGGTTCGACCCCACGCTTCACCATCACCAGCCCGTCGCCGTCAGCCACAAGCACCACAGCCGCCACCTTCGGGTCCAGAAATACGACATGCCCACAGGCAGGGCAATGGGGGCGCATCATCCCCTCGATGTGTTTCTCCGCAAGCCCCCCGCCGCACCGCTGACAGTAGTTGAACTCACCGCGCATAGCATTCGACCTCACCATTGACAATCCTTACGCCAGCCAACATCTTACCACTCTTCAATTCCTATACTGGCAACTGAATACTGACAACTGACGGTTACCAGCGATATAATAACCACGCCTAACACCGAAAGGGAGAAAGAATATGCGAGAAAACACGGCAAAGCACAAATTGGAGCGCGGCGAACCAGTTGTATGTATCTCTGGACTGAACTCTACGCACATCATAGATTTCTTGGGACAGTTCGGCTTCGACGCGGTATGGATCGAGGCTGAGCACGGTCCCAACGACTTCGCCGACATCCCTGACCTGACGCGAGCCTGCGACCTCTGGAACATGACATCCGTCGTGCGTGTGAACCGGAACAACGCCGGCATCATCTATCGCACATTCGACGTCGGCGCGCAGGGAATAGTCATTCCTCACGTCGACACTGCCGAAGATGCGCGCGCGGTCGTGGACGCCGCCAAGTTCGCGCCTGTCGGGCATCGCGGGATGTTCGGCAGCAGGCAGGGCTACGGCGACCCCGACTATATCTACAAGGCAAATAACGAGACGCTTGTAGTAGTCCTTATCGAGGACATCAAGGCGGTCAACAACCTGGACGAGATACTGGCCGTTGACAATATAGACGTCTTCTTCGTGGCGCCAAGCGACCTCGCCCAGTCCATGGGACACCTCGGCGGCATCGACCACCCCGATGTTACTGCCACCATCGACGGCGCGCTCGAAAAGATTGTCGCATCCGGACGCACAGCAGGCTCACTCGTCAACGACGACAATGTTGAGCATTACCTCGGTCTGGGCGTCAAGTTCATGATGACCGGCTGGCAGGCATGGGTCGGCACCGGCGCAGCCGCGTTCAATGCGAAAGTAGCCGCAGCAACTAGCTAAACGAAGGCACGATGTGACAAACATCGCCGCAACATTAGAGGCGCAGCTTGACACCCTCTCGCTGCGCCAGTTGCGCGGCATTGCAGCCGTAGCCGAAATACACGGCGCCCGACCTTACTTGGTTGGTGGCGCGGTTCGCGACGCACTGCTTGGGTTGAAAGTCACTGATATCGACATCGCCGTCGTCGGCATGACATCTGGCTTCCCGCGCGGAGCGGCAGCTGCGCTCAACGGCAAGGTTGTCGCCCACTCCCAGTTCAACACCTTCGCTCTGAATGCGTCTGGCAGACATATCGACCTCGCAATGGCGCGCCACGAGACCTACGCCCATCACGGAGCGCTTCCTACCGTTGCTCCCGGGACAATGCAGCAGGACCTGGCTCGGCGCGATTTCGCCATCAATGCGATGGCCGCTTCCATCAACGCAGACTCATGGGGGGAGTTGCTTGACCCATTCAGCGGTCAAAATGACCTGAACCGGAGCGTCGTGCGTGTCCTGCACGATGACGGCTTCAAGGACGACGCAACCCGCATTCTCCGAGCAGCCCGATACGCCGTCAGGCTTGGCTTTACATTGCATCCGCAAACTGAACACCTGCTTAGTCGAGACGCTTCATACCTTGACACTATCTCCGGCGCAAGACTCCGCCACGAATTCGAACGGGTACTCCAAGAGGGCAGGGCAGTATCAACGCTCGATATGCTGCACCACCTACGCGCACTGCGATCCATCCATCCGTCCCTAGCGCTCGATCCTCCAACCGAACGCGCCCTTCGCCTTGCGGAAGAATCGAATTACGCAGACAAGCCCTCGATCTACCTGTCGATCCTGTCTCACGAAATGAATGTGCAAGAAAGACCCTCTTTCATCGATCGCCTGCACCTAATCTCCAGCTGGGCGCAGGTCGTTGACGACACAGGAAGAGCGCAAGCCGGTGTACGGGATGACCTATCTATTGCTGACGAGGCGAGCCGCAGCGACATATACCTGCGACTGCGGGGACTTGATGAATACGCGATACTCGGATGCGCCTTGTTCGCCGAAGGTAGCCGTGAAGCGCAGAGCCTGATGCTATACCTGAACGAACTGCGCCATATCAAGCCAATCCTGAACGGCAACGACCTGCTCGTTCTCGGCGTGCCTCAAGGCCCACTGGTCGGCGAACTTCTTCACGACCTGCTGGTTGCCCGTCTCGATGAGCAAACAGAAACACGCCAAGACGAGGTCAATCTCATCCGGGCGCGCTTGTAATCATATTCGCCTGCGGCTAGGACTGTTGATACACCTAACCCACTGACACTCCACCCGCCGACAGCCCCGGCTCGGTCATGCCACTAGGATCTAGAATCTCGTCAAGCTCTTCTGACGAAAGGCTCGTCTTCTCGATAGCTACTTCCTTCACCGTCTTGCCAGTCGCCTGCGCTTCTTTGGCAATCGCCGCCGAATCATCGTAGCCGATATGCGGCACAAGCGTCGTCACGATGGCAAGCCCGCGTTCGACCATATCGGGCCCCGCGCTCGTCGCCTTCAATCCGCGCACGCACTGCTCGTCAAGGTTGCGCGCAGCCGCAGCCAGCAGGTCAATCGACTGCAACAGATTGTACGCACACACCGGCATCATCACATTTATCTCGAAGTTTCCCGACTGCCCTCCAACGGCAATCGCGGCGTCGTTCCCGATGACATGGGCCGCAACTTGACAGACAGACTCCGGTATCACCGGGTTCACCTTGCCCGGCATGATCGAGCTTCCCGGCTGCACCTCCGGCAGTTCTATCTCACCGATGCCGCCGCGCGGTCCCGAACCCAACCAGCGAATATCATTGCATATCTTCATCAGGCTCACGGCAACCGTCTTCAGTGAACCGCTCGCCTCCACAACATTGTCGAGGGTGCTCTGCGCCTGGAAGTGGTTTGTCGTCTCACGAACCTCCACGCCCAGCACACCCGACAGCCGCGCGCACACCCGACCCGAAAACTCAGGGTGCGTATTGACGCCCGTGCCCACTGCCGTGCCACCCAGCGCAACCTCACTCAGTTCGCGTTCCGCATGTCGCAACCGCTCGATGCCTCGTTCGATTTGCCCCGCATGCCCCAGAAACTCCTGCCCCAAGCGCACAGGCGTTGCGTCCTGCAAGTGTGTCCTTCCCGTCTTGATAACCGGCATGAACTCTTCCGACTTCTGCAGCAACCCTTCTAGAAGCTGCTCCAGGGCAGGTATGAGGTCGTCATGAATCGCCTTCAAAGCCGACAAATGGATGGCGGTTGGAATGACATCGTTCGATGACTGTCCGATGTTCACATGGTCGTTTGGATGTACCGGCGACCGCGACCCTATCACGCCGCCCATCATCTCGATCGCGCGGTTCGATATCACCTCGTTCACGTTCATGTTCGTCGATGTGCCGCTGCCCGTCTGAAAGATGTCCACCACAAACTGGTCGTCCAGCTTGCCATCAATAACTTCCTGCGCCGCCTGCACAATGCCGTCCGCAAGCTTGCCATCCAGCAGTTCAAGCTCCTCGTTCACCTGCGCCGCTGCCTGCTTAATCTGCCCTAGCGCCCTAATGAACGAGCGCGGGAACCGCAAGTCACTGATTGGAAAGTTCAACACCGCCCGCATCGTGTTCGCCCCATAATAGGCGTCCGCAGGCACTTGGAATTCGCCCATCGAGTCCCGCTCGCTTCGATATTTCTGTTCCTGTGTCATCTTTGCTCCTGATCAACGATTAGACTTCCCATATTTGTTTGCTTTCACTCGCCATTCCGGCGGAGGCATAAATCCAAATCGCAGTTACGTGAGAGATTCTCTCACAAACCCCGCAACCTGATCCGCAACCTCCCACTCACACCCGCTCAAGCTGTGGTCGCCGCCCGCAATCTCCCGAAATTGAAGGGGTTCACGCACCTCGTCCAGAACCCGCTGCAACTCCACGGACGATACGAGGCGATCATTCTGCCCAACGACAAACAGCTTCCGACGCTTGTCCCTGACAATGCGTGAATCCTCAATCGATGAAAGAGGCGGCGCAATCAGCACGAGGCTCCGCGCCGTTCTGAAATGCTGCAGCCCGCGTAGTATCGCACCTGCGCCAAATGAGTAGCCGCCCAGCGCAACCCGCTTGCCGTCAACGCCAGGCCACCGCCTCATCATATTCAGCGCCGCCTTAATGTCGTCGTGCACCGCTTCGCCGTTCTTGAACTCGCCCTCACTACCTTCGACCCCCCTGAAGTTGAAGCGAAAGCTCGCGAAACCGGCATCGCTCACCGCCCGGCATACCGTCGATACGACAGAATGATCCATGTTGCCGCTCAGCATCGGATGCGGATGGCACATCACGAGAGCAGGGTAGGCCTGCGGCAGTTCCGTTGGAAGGGCCAGAACGCCCTCCAGAGTCAGCCCTTTGCTCTTGAACGCAATCGCAGTTTGACGCATCACGAGCGCAGCCTCTCGTCTCCGAGCCACTGCTCGAAGAAATCGGTCGCCAGGGCTGTAACCTCGGACACGTGCCCGCCAAAGAAGTGATCTGCCCCTCTGATTATTTCGATAGTCTTGGGGTCAGTGTACCTGCGCGCCATAAACTTGAACTGCTGTGCCGGGAAGTCGTGGTCGTGCTCACCAAGAATCAGTAGTTTCGGAAGAAGCAACTCTTGTGCGCTCATCTCGTTGAAAACACGTGAAGGGCAGGCAATGCTCACCATACCCTGTGCCAGATTGCTTCTCGCCGCGGCAGCAAGCGCAACAGCCGCTCCAAACGAGTATCCTGCAATGCCGATCCGACTAGAGTCGATATTGTCGCTGAGCGCCAAGAAGTTCATTGCCTCCACCGCGTCCTCGATCTCCCCCGCTCCACCGTCGAAGGAACCTTCGCTCATGTCCACGCCGCGAAAATTGAACCGCAGTGCAGCAATGCCCCTGGCACAAAGACTCTGCGCCAGTGACGCAACAATGACGTTGTACATATCGCCGCCAAACTGCGGATGCGGATGGCATATCACTACACCAGGAAAGCGCCCTTTCTCTGAGGGCAGATGCAGAGTCCCCTCAATCGCCAGGTCGCCGCTTGCAAATGTGATGTCGTGTCTTGTCGCTGCCATAATCTCGCACAAAACCTTCTTGTGTTCTCGCTGTTCCCGCGCAAAGGAACCGATTAAAGTTTAGGCGACCACTATGGCTTTTGACAAGCGCGATTGCTAGAATGGTAGCGGTTCGGGAGAGCCGACGGACATCCGAAGTCCGTTGGTCCTGAGCCTGTCGGAGGAAAATAAGCTTGACCTATTTCGCATTGCAGGAAGCTACATATCAGACAGACGTTGACTGACTAACCAACTTACCGACCAACTAACCAACCGCCTGAGGAGGCCCCAAGTGAGAGAGGTTGACCTACGCAGCGACACAGTGACCCACCCCTCGCCGGAGATGCGCCGCGCTATGGCGGAAGCCGAGCTTGGCGATGATGTATTCGGCGACGACCCCACGCTTAACCGCCTTGAGGCAATGGCAGCCGAGCGATTGGGCAAGGAGGCTGCCGTTTTCGTCGCAAGCGGCACGATGGGCAACCTCGTCTCTATTCTGACCCATGCGGGACGCGGCGATGAAATCATCATCGGAGACAAGGCGCATATCTTCCGCAGCGAGGCGGGGGGCGCATCTGCGCTGGGCGGCGTCGCATATAACACGCTGCCCAACGACCATCGCGGCATGCTAGACCTTGATGAACTCGAAGCCGCTATCAAGCCACCAAATGTCCATTTCACACGTACTGCGATGATAGGCTTGGAGAACACTCACAACGCCTGTGGTGGCGCGCCCCTGACCGCAGACGATACGGCGGCAGTCGCCGAAATCGCCCATCGGCACGGGGTTCCCCTGCACGTTGACGGCGCCCGCATCTTCAACGCCTCCGTTGCCCTCGAAACGCCTGTTACGGAGCTTGTGAAGGACGCAGATAGTGTGAGTTTCTGCTTGTCCAAGGGTCTGAGCTGTCCGATAGGTTCGGTCGTATGCGGCAGCGAAGAGTTCATTCAAGGCGCGCGCAAGTGGCGAAAAATGGTCGGTGGCGGCATGCGCCAGGTAGGCGTTATCGCAGCCGCAGGCATCGTCGCGCTCGACACCATGGTCGACCGCCTCAACGACGACCACGCCACCGCCCGCAGGCTGGCTCAGGGACTGGCTGAGATTCCCGGCATCGACATCAACCCTGACAGCCTGCCTACGAACCTCGTCTTCTTCACCATTACCGACGGCGACCCTGCCCTGATTATGGAAGAAATCAATAAACATGGCGTCAAGGGCGGCATGCCAACCCGCGGCTGGCGTTTCGTCACCCACTATGGCATCACCTCCGACGACATTGACTATGCCTTGGAAGTCATGGAAGCCGCCTGCAGAAAGTACGCCACGACATAATCGCGCTGCAATCCACCGCACAGATCAAGAGGCAGGCCGACTTCCAATCGCCTGCCTCTCTTTTACCTTATGCTGCTAATCATCCGTAACCCTCGCTTCCGCCTGCTTTGGTCGAGCTATGTCGTCAACTACATGGGCTTGATGTTCTATTTCACCGTGCACGGTTGGCTTACACTACAAGTCACCGACTCGGCATTCTGGGTAGGCGCGACATTCGGCGTCAACGGCTTGAGCATTATGCTCTTCAGCACCGGCGCGGGCGTCCTTGTGGACAGGCTCAATCGCAAATCACTAATCCTGATCGCATTGGCATTCCAAGTATGCGTAGCGGCATCAATTGCCGCGCTCATATTCGCCGAGCAAATTCAGCTCTGGCACATCATCGTCGCTGCGTTCATCGACGGCGTAATAATGTCCGTCAAGGTGCCATCCCGCACGGCGTTGGTCCTCGATGTTGCTGGCCGCCAGAACATGCTGAAGGCTACGGCTGCGAACTTCGCCGCCATGACCGGCGCGGGAATCTTCATTCCGCCCCTTGCCGGCCTAGTGGTCGAATCTCACGGCATAGGCTGGGCGTATGTCGCCATGACCGGCGCCTTCCTGCTTTCTGCGACCATGCTGCTCTTCCTGCGAGGCGTTCGGCGAGTCGAGCGAAAATCAAAGACCTCCCCGGTGCAGGACTTCAAGGAGGGATTGAAGTACGTCTTGACCACGCCCGAAGTCAGGCTGCTATTCCTGCTAATGCTCACATCCGAGCTGTTCGGTTGGGCGCACGAGTCCATGATGCCGGTGATGGCAGCCAAAGTCTTGAACACCGGCGCGACCGGGCTTGGATACCTGATTTCGGCAGGAAGCGCAGGCGCGCTGATCTCATCGCTGATCCTCTCCGCCATCGGAGACATACGCAGAAAAGGAATTGCGCTAATTCTGGGCTACATAGGATTCGGCGTATTCCTGATTCTTTTCGCCCTGTCCGAATGGCTGATCCTATCGCTCGTGCTCATCGCCATCACCTACGCAAGCGTCGCCTTGTACGAAACCATGCTTGGCACGCTCTTGCAGACCACCGTGCCCGACGAGATGCGCGGGCGCGTCCTGAGCTTCCAGATGTTCAGTTGGGGATTCACAGGCTTCTCAGGATTCCATACAGGCGCTATCGCCGCTCTGATAGGGGCGCCACTAGCAATTTCCATAGGTGGCGGCGTAGTAGTCCTGAACGGCCTGCGCCTTGTCCGAACCTTTGTAGGCAGATACCGCGAAGACCAGACCTCTCCCACGCCCGCCGACGCCGTCACGTAGCCTATTAAGGACGAATTGCCTTCCTTTCACAATGTTGGGAGGCTACTATGGGGTGCATGGCCACCACCCATCCCGTATATCACTCCAGACCCGCACGCGACTTATGCTGTTAATCCTGCGCAATCCACGCTTCCGTCTTCTCTGGTCAAGCTCCGTCGTAGGCGAAATGGGCATCATGTTCCATTTCATCGCCCACGGCTGGCTTGCGCTCACAGTTACTGACTCCGCATTCTGGGTCGGTGCGGTCTTCGGTGCGAGCGGGCTGAGCACAATTTTGGTCAGCACAGTTTCAGGCGTGCTGGCCGACAGGCTGAACCGCAAATATCTCATTCTGGCCACCCAAGTCTGTCAGTCGTGTGTTGCGGCATCGCTGGCGTTACTGATTTTCGCCGGACAGATAGAGCTTTGGCACATTCTGGTCGGCTCGTTCGTAGATGGCGCGATGATGTCCATCAGAGTCCCCTCCAGAATGGCGCTCATAATGGATGTTGCAGGACGTCCTAACATCCAGAGTGCGACAGCCGCAAATTTCGCAGCTATGACGGGCACAGGAATCATCATCCCACCGCTAGCGGGGCAGTTAATCGAGATCCACGGCATTGGCTGGGCATACACGTCCATGACCGTTGCGTTCATGCTGTCGGCCTTGATGCTAACTTTCATGAAGGGCGTCACGAGCAGCGAGCGAAAGACCGCATCCTCCCCCATTCAGGACTTCAAAGAGGGAGTCCGTTATGTCTTTACTACACCGTCGGTCAGACTGCTGATAATGCTCATGGTAACTTCCGAACTATTTGGTTGGGCTCACGAATCCATGATTCCAGTAATGGCGGGCAAGGAATTGAACGCAGGTCCCACCGGGTTGGGCTACATTATCGCGGCGGGTAGCGCAGGCGCCCTGCTGTCCTCTCTGTTGCTTTCGAGCATAAGAGACATACACAGGAAAGGGCTTGCGCTCATCTGTGGCTATATTGGCTTTGGAGCGTTCCTGATTCTTTTTGCCATGTCCACTTCTCTCATCCTGTCGCTCGTACTCATCGCCACCGCCTACGCGAGCGTGGCAATGTACGAAACCATGCTGAGCACGCTCTTACAGACAAGCGTCCCCAACGAAATGCGCGGGCGCGTGCTAAGCTTTCAGACACTTACCTGGGGGCTGACCGGATTTTCAGGCTTCCATATGGGCGCTATCGCCGCCCTGGTTGGAGCGCCGCTCGCAATATCCATAGGCGGCGGCGTGGTCGTCCTGAACGGCGTGCGTCTCATCCGCACTTTCATTGGCAAGTACCGCGATGAGCAGCCCGTACCTTCGTCAGCTCGCAACGAGACTGCCTAGGCTCTGATGACAGTTGATACGCAAAGCCTTTTAGACCTGAAAAGTAAGTTTATTCTGTTATTCTGAACGGAGCGGAGAGGAGTGGAGAATCTAAACTCGTTGCACATACGCCATTCACAGACTTCAGATGGCTCGCCTGCGGTGAGCCTGCCGAACCACTTCACTTAAAGGCATCCTATTCATCCTGCCTATCCGTGTTAGCTCCCGATTCTCCCGAACCCCACCAACGTTCCATTCGCTCCCGCACCGTGCGCTCATAGCCCTGATCACCCGGCTGGTAGTAGCGTCTGTCCTTCAAACTGTCGGGCAGGTTCTGCGTCTTCGTGAAATTGCCCTCGAAGTCGTGCGCGTACTTGTAGCCCTCGCCATAACCCATACCTCGCATCAGCCCTGTCACCGCGTTCCGAAGATGCAGCGGCACCGGCTCATTACGCGTCCTTTGTACATCCTCTGTCGCCCTGTTCAGGGCCATGTACGAAGCATTGCTCTTCGGCGCGGTCGCCAGATATACCGTCGCCTCTGCAAGCGCAATCCGTCCTTCCGGTAGCCCGATGAAATGCACAGCCTGCTGTGCCGCAACCGCAACCGTCAGTGCTTGTGGAGCCGCCATGCCGATGTCTTCAGCCGCAAGAACTACCAACCGCCGTGCAATGAACATCGGGTCCTCGCCAGCCTCCAGCATTCTCGCCAGCCAGTAGATAGCAGCATCAGGATCCGAGGCCCGCACCGACTTTATGAAAGCCGATATCGTGTCATAGTGCAGATCGCCGCCCTTGTCATGCCTCAGCGATCGCTGCTGCATCGCGTCCTCAACCATCGCAACGCTGATATGCCGCTTGCCCTCAGCGTCAGGCGCAGTCGCAGTCACCGCAAGCTCAAGCGCGTTCAGTGCCGTGCGTGCATCTCCGTTGGCAAGATTCACCAGCGCGCCGATGGCATCATCGTTGAGGCAAGGCATCAGTGCCCCAAGTCCGCGATCTGCATCCGTCGCGGCAGCCATCACGATTGAACGCACCTGCTCGTCGCTTAGCGATTCTAACGCAAACACTCTGGCGCGGGAGAGTAGGGGAGACACAACCTCAAACGACGGATTCTCGGTGGTCGCGCCTATAAGGACAACGGTCCCGTCCTCTACGAATGGCAGGATGACATCTTGCTGTGCCTTGTTGAAACGGTGTATCTCGTCCACGAACAGGATCGTTGACTGCCCGCTCATGCCCAGTCGTTCACGCGCCTCACCCGCAATTCGCCTAAGATCCGCCACCCCGGACGCCACCCCGCTCACCTGCTCAAAGTGGCTATCCGTCACATTGGCAATAAGGCTCGCAAGTGTAGTCTTGCCTGTGCCCGGCGGCCCCCAGAGTATGATCGACGGCAGGCGGTCGGCTTCGATGCTGTTTCTCAGCGCCGTTCCCGGCCCGATGATATGTGATTGACCGATGTACTCCTCGAAAGTGCGCGGACGCATCCTTGCTGCAAGCGGCGCCCTGCTTCCGAGTTCCTGCCGAGAACGATGCTCGAAGAGTGTCATCAGGCTCTATCCTTCCGGGTTAGTTCTGACTATGCAACGCCGATTGCACAGCCTTCAATAGCGCATCATCCTCGTCCGGCAGTACAGTACGAGCATCCAGCAGCACTCGCCCATCCTCAATACGCCCTAGAACCGGGTTATCTGCCTCTCGCAGTCGCCTCGCTATTGCCTCCGCGCCACCATCTACGCCGTCGCACTTAATCGCCAATGCCCAGGTAGGCAAAGTCTCCCCGGGCAGGCTGCCGCCGCCAATAGTAGATTGCGCCTTAACCGGCGACGCCCGTTCTCCAATCTTCTCAGCCCAAACCCTGGCGCGCGCCTTCACTTCGTCCACAGGCATCCCAATCATCCGCCATATCGGTACTTTGTCCAACGCCTCGTCGCGAATATAATGCTCCAGCGTCGCCGCCAGCGCAGCCATGCTCAGTTTGTCGATGCGCATCGCCCTCGCCAGAGGATGTCGCGAAACGGCATCGACAAGCGCCTTGTCGCCTGCGATTATCCCCGCCTGCGGGCCCCCAAGCAGCTTGTCGCCGGAAAAGAACGACAACCCCACACCTGCCCTGACGCTCTCCTGCGGCATAGGCTCGTGCATCAACCCGAATCGGGCCGAATCCAGCAGACAGCCGCTCCCCAGATCGTGCAGCACCGGCACGCCACGTCGCGCCCCAATCTCGACAAGCTCCCTCATCTCCGGCGCATGCGTAAATCCCATCACGCGGAAATTGCTTGCATGCACCGCAAGCAGTGCGCCCGTATTCTCCGTTATTGCACTCTCATAATCGCGCCCGTAAGTGCGATTGGTCGTCCCCACTTCCACGAGTGTTGCCCCGCTCTGTCGCAGAACATCGGGAACACGAAAGCCGCCGCCAATCTCCACAGCCTCGCCGCGAGACACGATAACCTCTTTGCCGCTAGCGATTGCTGCCAGCCCAAGCATCACCGCCGAAGCGTTGTTGTTCACCACCAGCGCAGCCTCAGCGCCCGTAGCCCGCGCCACGAGCTCCGAAATATGCGCCTGCCGTGATCCGCGCCGTCCCGTTCCAAGGTCCAGCTCCAGGTCGCTGTATCCCTGCGCTGTCCGCCCCATCGCTTCAATTGCGTCGTCGCTCAATGGCGCGCGTCCAAGATTCGTATGCAGTATCACACCTGTCGCGTTTATCACATGCCGCGGCCATCCCTGATTCAATTCCGCGGCGCGCTCTCTGATGACTGCGACTATCTGGTCTGCCTTCGGAGCAGCTCTACCGGCAGCGATTTCACCGCGAGCGTCGTCGAGTGCATACCTCACAATATCCAGAACGTGTTGGCGCGAATGCGCTTCTATCAAGGGCGCTAGGCGTTCATCGGAAAGTAACCATTCCACGCTGGGCAAAGATCTGTACGCTGAAGTCATTTCATATCTCCCGCCCATGATTATAAGCGATTCCGCGCCTGCAATTCCTTATTCCACCGAATGATGGTAAACTTGCGTGTTGTTGACCCTACATTAGACGCTTGGTAAAATGTTCTGAATGTGAAGGATTTCTCCATTCTAAGGAGGCTATGTTCGTAATTGGACTAACGGGCGGCATCGGCACAGGCAAAACCTACGTGTCAGGCCTGCTTAAAGATTCGGGCGCTGCCATCGTAAACGCCGACCTGCTCGGACACGAAGTTTACGCGCCTCAATCCGAGGGATGGCACGCAGTTGTCGACACCTTCGGCGAACAGATTGTTGCAGACAACGGCGAAATCGACCGTAGGGATCTTGGTGGCATCGTCTTCAGCGACGAGAATGCACTGCTGCAACTGAACGCGATCATGCACCCGCGTATATACGCCCTCGCAGAGCAACGGCTCAACGCACTCGCCGGGCGTGGCGAAAATACGGCGGTGCTTGAAGCCGCATTGCTTATCGAGGCAAAGTGGACGCCGCTGGTGGACGAAGTTTGGGTCACTGTATCGCCGGAAGCAGACATCATCGCCCGTCTGCAAGAGCGCAACAACATGGACGAAGATACCGCCCGCTCACGTATCAATTCACAGATGCCCCAGTCGGAACGCGTCCAGCACGCCGATGTCGTGCTTGAAAACGCTGGCAGCCTTGAAGAATTATCGGCCAAAATACAGAATTTGTGGAAAAGCAGGGTTCTTACCCGTTAAGGAGTGCAAACTTACAAGATGACGCAATCAACGACTACCCTCTTCCGAAGCTATCTCATCGAGGAATACCACCTCACCGAAGAACCCTACTATGTCCCCGTCGCAGACGAGGTAGAGTTGTTTGAGGCTGCGTATCAGCAGCGCATTCCTCTAATCTTTAAGGGCCCGACAGGCTGCGGCAAGACGCGCTTCGTGGAGTACATGTCTTATAGGCTAGCCCAGCCGCTCACAAAAATACAACAGTCAGACAGCAGGGGCGTCGAGCGGCCAGAAGGCGAGACCCTGCCTCTGGTAACAATCGCCTGCCACGAAGACCTCACAGCAAGCGACCTCGTTGGCCGCTACCTGCTTGAAGGCGATTCCACAGTTTGGATCGATGGCCCACTTTCCCGAGCGGTCAAGGCCGGTGGAATTTGCTACCTGGACGAAATTGTCGAGGCGCGCAAGGACACTACCGTCCTCATTCACCCTCTGACCGACCACAGGCGCATCCTCCCGGTCGAAAAGCGCGGGGAACTCCTCGAAGCGGCAGACGGTTTCCTCCTGATTCTGTCCTACAACCCCGGCTACCAGAGCGCGCTCAAGGACCTTAAGCACAGCACGCGCCAGCGCTTCGTCTCCATCGAGTTCGACTACCCGCCGCGTGACATCGAAACCGAAATCATCCAGCATGAATCCGGTTGCAGCTCCGACGACGCAACACAGCTCGCGATGCTTGGCGAAAAGGTCCGTAACCTGCGTGAGCACGGCCTGGGCGAGGGCGCAAGCACACGGCTGCTTATCTACGCTGGGAAGCTCATGTCACAGGGCATCCCGCACCGCCGCGCCTGCCAGGTCGCCGTCAACTGGGCGGTTACAGATGACCATGCCGTGCAGCGGAGCATCGAGGAGATTATCGCCTCCATCTTCGAGTAGGGCAGTCGATCGCCGTGCCGGACATCCAGAAAATCACACCGTTCCTTTGGTTTGACGGAAGGGCTGAGGAGGCTGCCGAATATTACACATCCATATTCGAGGACTCAGGAGTCACAAGCGCGTCCAAGTTGTAGGGAGGTCCCGGCGCTGGCGCAAGCATCATATCGTTTGAACTTGCCGGCCAGGTGCTCAAAGCGCTGGATGGGGCCCGATGTTCCAGCTCTCCCCTGCAATATCCTTCGTGGTCAATTGCGAAACTCAGGGTGAGATTGACCACTATTGGGATCGGCTTTCCGAGGACGGCGAAAAGGACATGTGCGGCTGGGTCAGGGACAAGTTCGGCGTGTCCTGGCAGGTAGTCCCTGCCGTGCTGTCAGACATGCTTAGCGACGCTTCCAAGTCCGGCAAAGTCATGGAAGCTCTCCCCCAAATGTATAAAATTGACATTAGCCAACTGCAAGACGCGTATGATAGGGCATAGAAGCGAAGCCCTGAAGAGGTATTTTACCCTTCGCAGGACATATTCAATCCGCCCAAGTCACACCTGTGACACTAATAAGCAACCATCCACGAAAGCGAACTCGCCTACATGGGCAACCCATTCACAGACCGCATAAAGCGCGTCATTGCTGGCACCCAGCGAACAAGCATTGATGACCCCTCCCTCACGCCCGCAGGCGTAATGGTGCTCATCTACCCGAAGGATGGCGACCACTGCATACTGCTCCAAAAGCGGTCGACCAAAGTGGACTCCCACAAGGGCGAGATTTCGTTCCCCGGTGGCAAGGTGGACCCTGAAGACACCACGCTTCTCGCCACCGCCCTGCGCGAGACCCACGAAGAGATGGGCATTGACCCACAGGACATTGAAGTGCTCGGTGCGCTTGACGAAACCGCCACCACAACCGGTTTCTGCACAAGCCCCTTCGCTGGCACAATTCCGTACCCCTATGACTTCCATCCGCAGGAAGCGGAGGTTGCGGAAGTGCTTGAAGTGCCTGTATCCTCACTGATGGACAGTGCCAACCGCCGCGACGAGATTCGCATCGCCAATGGCGACCTTCAGAATGCGCCGGTGTTCACCTATGGCGGGCACGTTATTTTCGGCGCAACGGCGCGGATTCTACAACGTTTTTTGCAGCTGCTCGAAACCTCTCGGTAGGAGGGAATGCCTTGAACAACCTGTCGGCAACATTAGATGACATCAAAGTCGAGCTTGGGAAGTACCCCGCATCAGTAGTCGAAGAATTCGACAAGGCTCGGGAGCAGATGCCCCCCAACCTTACCGACGCGCAAATGCGCCAGTGGGCTAACGCAGGCCTCGAGCTCGCGCAGGAGACCGTCCGCTCTTGGGAAGCCGCCGCCGAGTTCTACAAGGTCAGCGCCAAAGTGCTCGGCTACATGCCGCTCAACTACTTCTTCAAGTGGTCCGACTGCGGCAAGTCCCTCTGCGTTGAATCCCCCACACTCGCCGCAGCCTACTTCGAGTCAAGCCCGGGTACCATGAGCAAGCTCCGCTCCCGCCATATCGAGAGTTGGTCTAACCTCGGCCGAAGCCTCTACAAAGGCACATGGAAGTCCAGCACCCTAGCTTGCAAGTTCTTCCAGTCAAGCCCCTTGCTCCTCGAGACGCTTAGCTTCCCCGAGATGGAGCGATTCGCAAAGTTCCTTGACGCGCTCTCCCATCGCTCATACGACCTCTCATCCGACTGCCTGACACTTGGTCAGCAGCTTTTCCCGATGATTGGCGAAGACAGGGCGACTTTCATCAACATGGCATCAGCTCTTGTTGACTCTGGCTGGCGCGAAATCAAGGCGTTCTTCGAATCTGGCGCGCGTGCCCTGCCTCGCATCGACAGCTCCCAGCGCATGCGCTTCCTGAAGCTCTCCGAGCAACTCGTACACAGCGGCGGCATGAACATTCCCAGCGTTATGCTGGAGACTTCCAACGCCCTCGCCCAGATTGAGTCCCACGAACACGAGCAGATTCTCGGAATGGCGGAACTTCTGCTGCTTCAGTCGCCTGCCGCAGTGCCCGAGTTCATCAAGGCATGTCCGCAGGCGCTCGACAAGTTAACGATGAGTCAACTCGAAAAGTGGTATGCGGAAGGTGTCAACATCCTCCAGCAGAACCAGGACGGTGGCTTGGCGTACTTCAAGATTGAGTCCGCCCGCTCCGAAGAAATGCTCGAAACCCTGTCCTCCGGCGTTGAATTCGCCCGCATTAAGGACGTAATGGAGATGTACTGCCGCGGCCTCGCAGGCGCGGAAATCAAGCTTGCGGAAAGCGGCGACCTTGCCAACAAGAACATCGGCTGGGTCTCCAGCGAGTCGCCGTCCACCGAAGGCTCCACCGTATTCGTTCCTTCTCTCGTTGACCGCTACATCACGAAGATCCAGAACTTCAACTGGTTCAAAGTCGTCTCCACACATCAGGTAGCGCACCTTGAATTCGGCAGCTTCTGGTTCGAGTTCGACCAGCCATCCGTAATGTTCAACGACCTGCGCTACGAACTAGACCGCCAGAAAGTAATGGCAACGCAGACCGCCGAAATGCCCGAAATTGATGCAGAATCGCTCGAACGCGCCTGGCTCACCGATGCCCAGCGCTTCTTCGACCTCTTCGACGACCGCAAGCTCGCCCTCGACATCTACACAGTCGTCGAGGACGCGCGCCTCGACGCCCGCGTGAAGCACGAGTATCGGGGCATCCGCAATCCGTACACCGAGATTCAGCATGACTCGCTGCCCAACCGCCCGAACATCACGGAATTGCCCATGCGTCAGGCGATGGTCGAGTTCCTTGTCAGGCTGAGCCTCCAGCAATATCAAGACTTGCCCGCGCCGGAGCAGTACACAGAGCAGGCACGGCAGATAGGGCGCATCATCCGACAAGTGCTTAACCCGGAGGCGACCGTCGAAGACACTGCGGAAGCCACCCTTCGCATTTACGCCATCATCTCCCAGATTCCAAACGAGGAAGCGCCCCCGGAGGACTGGGAGAACTTGGATATGAGCGAGGACATGGAAGAGGACTACATGGACCCCGACGATATGGAGTCGCTCCTCCAGCAGATAGCGCAGGGCATGGAGATGCAGGTGCGCCCGGATGGCGAGCAGGACTACGAATCCACCGACGAGGTAGAGTTCCGCGGCGACTTCAAGCCTGAACTCGTCCAGCTCCTCGAGCAGCTCCGAATGCAGCAAGACCAAGGCGGAGAGGCAAGCGGTGAACCCATCACGCAGGAAATGCTTGAAGAGCTTCTGCAGAACAGCGCCGAGTTGGAGCTCGAAGCCGTGCAGGGCGAAATCCAGCAGTCCAGCAACACAATGGCGAATAACCTGATGAAGGAAGCCGGCGTCGACGCCCCGCAGTCGCCCGAATTCGGACAAGGCCCCCTCGTCCATGTCGATGAGGACGGCGGCGCACTCGAAGCCAGCGAGCCGCAGACCTTCGTGTACGACGAATGGGACTTCCGCGCTGACGACTACAAGCCTCGCTGGTGCATCGTGCGCCAGAAGACGATGCAGGAGGGCGACCCCTCATACTACGGCAACACGCTCGGCAACTACGGCACTCTTGTAACGCAGATTCGCCGACAGTTCGAGATGATGGTGCCGGAAATGTTCCGCAAAGTCCGCAGGCTTGAAGACGGCGAAGAGATTGACATCGACGAAATCATCGAAGCCTTCGTGGACATGAGGACTGGCGCAAGCCCTAGCGACAAGTTCTACTGGCGGCGCAACAAGGTGCAGCGCGATGTCGCCGTAGCATTCCTCCTCGACACAAGCGCATCCACCGCCGAGGCGATTGACGATACTCGAAAGAACACTGACGACTGGGACGCCCCGGACGACCCGGTGGAGTACATGGTCTGGTTGCGAACCCGCCGTGGGGAAGCCATGCGCCGCTCTTACAAGCGCATCATCGACGTGGAGAAAGAGGCAATCGTCCTGCTCATCAACGCGCTCGAGGCGATCGGCGACCTCTACGGCATCTACGGCTTCTCCGGCTACGGCAGGGAGAACGTCGAGTTCTACACGATCAAGGACCTCGACGAAAACTTCTCAGACCGCGTCAAGAAGCGCATAGACCGCATCGCCCCACTGCATGCGACGCGCATGGGTCCCGCCATTCGGCACACGACCTACAAGCTCGACAAGCAGGACGCCCGAACCAAGCTGATGTTCCTGATCTCAGACGGCAGGCCGCAGGATAGGGGATACAGCCGCGAAGGCGTCGAAAAAGAATACGCAGTCCACGACACCAAGATGGCGCTCGACGAGGCGAAGAATAAGGGCATCAATGCCTTCGCTCTTACCGTGGACAAAAATGGCCACGACTACCTCAAGACGATGTGCTCCGACATGGGCTACGAAGTCCTCGACGACATCTACGAGCTTCCCTCGCGCCTCCTATACCTCTACAAGAAGCTCACAATGTAACGAATGTTCTCCACATTCTTGTGAAAGCAGGAATCCATCACACTAGGGTGAAATAAAGTAGTGGCAACCGCAACGGTTGCCACTATCTTCCTCTGATCCAAGCATCCTGTTAGTTGATGACTGGCCCCTCTCGCGCGAGGGACTAGCATAACTCTCCGGCAGACCAAAAGCCCTACCTACGCAGCGTCGCAGCCTCCAGCGGCAGCCCTCTCACGAACCTGATCATTCCCAGCAGCGCATGCGTCACCGCGCGTCCTCGTATCCTCAGACGGCGGGTAGGGTAGTGCCCTGAAGTCGAACCTGAGCGCCCAATCATCGAATACCCGATGAACGAAGTGCCTGCTACGACGCGCCCATCGGCAGATTCCAGTGCAAGGGGACTGACTCCAATACCCACATCAGCGCCGAGTGTCTCACGCGCAGCCCGTGCCATATCTTCGGCTGCTTCCGCGCTTGCAATCCCATGCTTTTCGACAATTGATGCACTCACGCCAAGGCGCACAAGAGCGTCGGCGCTGCTCGCTACCGAGCCGCCCTTCAGTACATCCTCACTGCCTGTCACCTCTGTCAGGTTATTGCACACCAAGCCGCCTGTGAACGCCTCTACAACCCCAAGGGTCAGACCTCGGCCCCCGAGTAGCGCAACGGCCTTTGATTCCGGTGTCTCGTCATCCTCGCCCCAGATCGCATCGTCCCCGATGATGCCGCGAATCTCAGCCTCCATCGGGATGATCAGAGCGCGAGCCTTTTCGTCAGTCGCCGCCGTAGCAATTGCGCGCAAGTGAATGCCATCCTGTTTGGAATATATTCCAAGTACCGGATTTTCGCTCTCGAACAGGGGCGACAATATCTCGTCAAGTCCGCCTTCCGAAATGCCGAATGTCTTCAGGTTCCGCGTAACGATGGCGATTCCTGCATTGCGCTCCCGCAAGCGCGGCGCAACCTCATTCGCCCACATCCGTTGTATCTCGCGCGGCGGTCCAGGCATAGCCACAATTACGCTCCCTTCGCGCTCCACCCACCATCCGGGCGCCGTCCCCATCGGATTGGCAATAGCCTCTGCTGAGGGAATCAGCGTAGCCTGCTTAACATTAGTCTCCGGCATCGGAAAGCCCCTGTTGGCGAACAGCCCTTTCAGATGCTCCAGCAGGTCGTCCTGAACCGTCATCTCTTCGCCGCACACCCTTGCGATGGTCTCTCGCGTCAGGTCGTCTGAGGTGGGTCCCAGTCCACCCGATGTGAGCGTAACATCGGACCGCTTGAAAGCGCGCTCGATCGCTTCAGACAGCCTCTCCGGGTCATCTCCCACCTTCGTAACCCAGCGAACCTCGATGCCCAGCTTTGCCAGCTCCGACGCAAGAAAAGACGAGTTGGTGTCAACCAACTCGCCCATAAGAAGCTCTGTGCCAATCGACAGAATCTCAGCGTGCATAATTCATAAACTCCGTTTATCCTGAGCCTGCCGAAAGACAACTCATCCTATCCTGTCCATCCATTCAATCAATCTTAGTTTGCCTCTTCGCTCTCCTCACCGTATGGGGGATTCTCCGCAAGCCCCACAAAGGTATCCACCCACTCCGCAGGCAAATTGATAATCGGCTGCCGGCTGAAGGTTGACTCCGACTTTGCGTAATACGCTGTGCCGTCCTCATTCTTGTCGCCAAGTATCAGCAATACCCCATCTGTAAAACGTGTGCCCCGGTCTGTCTCCCCTGAGAACCTTATCTCGACCGCATTCGAGTCCTCCCCGATGCCCCACGGCGTATAGTCCTGATCATCCACCGCAGGCACCGTGACCGTCATGCCCTCGGGCCCCGGCACTAAGGGAATGAGCGGCTCCCACACCTCCAGGTCGATAGGTCGCCCTACTTCGTCAACTTCATAGTCTATTACACTCCATTCGTTGGTCCGGTAGTCCTGTATGAAGGAGACGAGGTGTGTGTCTTCTGTCGTGGGATTCCCGAAATAGATATTGAGTTCCACAATCGTGCTGGGGTCTCGGCTCACATACCACTTCGGGACCGGAGGTTCATTCGCAAGCCTGCTTATGACATCGCCCCAGCTTGACGCGATGAGGAACAGGTCCGGAAATCCGACGACCTGCGCATAATGATGCCTGCCGTCCGTAGTCAGGTCACCCAGCCTGAACTGTACGCTCCTGTTCGCAGTCAGTCCTACATCAACAATCGTATCCGGATCATCCAGCCCATACTGTGCCGGATCGTCGATCACTGGCTGTACAGCCGTCAGATCTCGCCTGGTCCCGGGCCCGCTCAGCAGCAGGGTTATGCCACCCCAGCGATTGAAGTTCGGCGGAATGCCCTCCGGATCGGTGAATGCCCATGTCCTATTTTCTGTCTTGTAGAAACTCACGCTCTTGTCGTCGAGATATCGGACACCAATCGTCCTAATATCATCCTCCGCGACCTGATAGAACCACGGCGACTTTTCGACCTTCTTCTCCAGAAGCACAAAGCGTCCGAGACCACTCTGCACAATGTGATAATTGTCCAGGCTGCCCTCTTCATAGCGCGTGGACGCTAGCTCATATACATTGCTCCACGCAATAATCCCGACGATCAACGCCGCCACGACTATTGCCACCGTTGCCTTCAGATTCATCCAGTGTTTCTCCCTGTCAGCCGCCTCTTTGCCCTCTGAGGGCGTAAGTTAGTTGCTCTAAGACCGACTGACTACAATACTGACCGACTACTAGCGCCTTCGCCACCACACTACTACACCGAGAATCAGCATAATCACCGGCGGCACGAACCAGCTCGACCACTTGATGAAGTCGCGCTCGCGCGTGGTTACCACGAGCTCACGGAAAGGGAACACCTTCGGGCGGATAGAAATCAGCTCGTAATCGTCCGCAAGCCAGTTCACTGAGTTCAGGAATAAATCGGCGTTGTCGCTCGACGCAAAGAATTTGTTCTTGGTAAAGTCCGAGTCGCCAAACACAACCAACCTTGTCAGTGGATGGCGCTGCGTCTCATCAATCGTTCCGGTGGCTTCGATCACCACCGCGATCGGGAACGGTCCCAGCCTCTCCTCGCCCGCGTTGAAGCTCACTTCTTCCGTGTTCGATTCCAGCCAGCTTGCGGGCGTCGTCATCGCAATCGGTAGTATCCGCACGAAAGGCGGCGTCTCCTCCAAAGGTATCAGCCTGTCAACCGCCGTTACCTCCGGGAAGAATGTCACGTCAATCTGGTCGGCAATCGGTATGCCCAGCGTGGACGGTGATGTGCTCGTGGAATACTGCACATTCGCCTTCTGAAGCAGCGGTGTAAGCTCCTCACCGGCGACATTGCTCACCGCGTCCGCGATACTAAGAGGCTTATTGGTTAACGGATCCCTTGTAGCAACCAGCACTCCCCACTGCGAAAGGAGGAGATTGAAGCTGTCAGGTGTCGATGGGTCGAACAGTGCGATTACCCTGCCGCCGCCCTTGATGTAGTTGTCCAGGGCCCTGAATTCCTCAGTGTCGAGGTCTTGTTTAGGTCCTGCGATCACCACAACCGCCGCATTCTCAGGCACGCTCACATCCTGCTTCAGATTCAGCGCCAGCACTCTATAATTGTCCCGCTGCATCCCTGAAATGGCGTAGTCAAGCCCGTTTTCCTCATCAATTGCCCCGGACAGAACATCGCGCGTTGAACCCGCCTCGTCGTGCCCCGTGAGGTAGTAAACAATCTTCTGGTCCGTCCCCGTCACAATCAGAATGCTCGTAACGAAGCCCTGCTCGGTGAACGACTGAACGCCCTGCTGCGTCCCTTCCGCCAGGTCCTCGAACACGATTGCCGGGAACGAAGTAATGCCGTACTGCTGCGCCACACTTCGCTGCAATTCCGGGTCAACGAAGCGGTAACTGAACATATTGCTGCGGCGCGTGAACTCGTTGAGCAGGTCTTCAGCTTGCTGCTGCGCTGCTGCGCTGCGTGTGTCCGACGGCACGAAGAATGCGTTTGCTCGCACCAGGCCATCCAGGTTGTCAAGAACTTGCACCGTCTGATCAGACAGCGTGAACACCCTCGTCGCTGTTACATCCACACGAGTCGGATTCCTGTACAGCAGGAAGTTCACCAGCAAGACTATGATGAAGAACGCAATGGTCAGCACAATGATGTTGCTGCCATAGCGCCCCTGTCGTCCAACAAGAAAGATCGCTATCGCCCTGGGCGAAAGCACCAGCGCCAGAAAGACCAGCACCAGCCCTATCACAATCACAGTGACCGAGAACTCTCTTATCTCCTCGACCGTGAAGTACATCGCTCCACCGGCGATCAGCGCCACGACGCCAACAACCGCCAGCACGAAGCTCCAGAACCCCGTCGATTGCAGCAAAGACAGTATCAGGTCTCTGAAGCTGCCTCCGCCGCCGGATCCACCATCCGGTAATCTATCTACCATTTACCGCCACCTGCGCGTTTCTAATGACCTTACAGCTATGAAAATGAACACCGCCGCCATGCTCACGTAATAGACGATGTGGCTCGTATCGACAACGCCGCGCGCGAAGTCTGTAAAGTGCGCGTTCATCGAGATGCCAGTCAGCACATCGGAGGCAACGCCCTCCACTATGGCGGAAATCCTGTCTATAAACGACAGCGTCAGAAGTATGCCGATGCCGACCACTGCCGCCACAATCTGATTGCCCGACAGCGAGGATGCCATGATTCCGATTGCGAGCGCCGCAGTGCCATACAGCACTAGCCCGAAATAAGCGCTCAGTATTGGCCCCGTGTCAGGAGTGGCGAACACATACAGCAATATCACGTAATAGAGCGTGAATGCGAGGGTTACCATTAGCGCGAAGAAGCTCGCAATGTACTTACCGAGCACTACCTCCCAGTCACGCACAGGCGCGGTGAGCAGTAGTTCCAGCGTGCCCATCTTCTGTTCTTCAGCAAGTAAGCGCATAGTCAGCAGGGGAGCCACGAACATTATGAACAGGTTCGCCCACGAAACAAAGTTCCGCACGCTCGCTTCCGCAAAAGGTCTTGACATGTCGAAGACGAAGAATATGCCCGTCAGCACAAGGAACATCGCTCCCACGATGTACGCCGGCGGCGACGTGAAGTACGCCTTCGTCTCCTTCCAGGCTATCGTTATAGTATTGTTCAATCCTCTATCCTTACTCCGTCATTCCCGATTTGGCCCTGATTCCGCCAATAACTCGGCATCCGTCCGTCGTGGGCCCGTACTGACCATATCGAAGAGATTGTCGAATTTCCGACTGCTTACGAGGCTGCCTCTTCCACAGGAATCGGGTCCGGAACAATTTCCTCGGTAGTAACCTGCAGGAATATCTCCTCAAGCGACATCCCTACCGACTGCAGTCGCAGCAGCTCCCAGCCTCCGCCTAACACAGTCTGCGCCAGCACCGAGCGCGGCTCTGATTCCGGGTTCGTTCCCACGATGAAAGTGGAGTGTCCGCCATCTTGCGAATACCTATGGTCCACAGACTCCACGCCGCCCACTCCCTCTAACGCTGTCGCAATCTCACGAGAAGGACCTCTCGCGTCAATCTCGATCCGCTCCACTCCGCGCAGTCGGGTCGCCAGGTTCTCCGGTCTGTCAACCGCAACAATCTGCCCTTCATGAATAATGATTACCCGCTCGCAGATCATGCTGACCTCTGGCAAAATATGCGTACTGAGAATCAGCGTATGTTCGCCTCCGAGGTCCCGGATTAGCTGCCGTGTCTCCACAACCTGAATCGGGTCGATCCCGATGGTGGGTTCATCCAGCACCAGCACATCCGGTTCGTGCAGTATCGCCTGCGCGATGCCCACACGCTGCCTGAATCCCTTTGACAACTTGCCAATGTCCGTCGAGCTGTAATCCTCAAGTCTGCAGATCTCAATGACCTCGCCGGTCCGCCTGCGAATATAGTCCGAAGACATTCCGCGTATCTTGCCCATGAATGCAAGATAGTCGCGCACTTCCATGTCCGTGTACAACGGCACATTCTCCGGCAGGTATCCGATATGCCGGCGCGCTTCCAGAGATTCGTTCACGATGTCATAGCCGGCAACCGTTACGGTTCCTTTCGTCGGCGGATGAAACCCAGTGATGACCTTCATCGTCGTTGACTTGCCGGCGCCGTTCGGCCCAAGAAATCCAAGAATCTCACCCTGCTCCACACGGAATGAAATGTCCGTGACGGCCGGGAAGTCCCCATAGTATTTGCTGACATGTTCTAGCTCAATCATCTTTTACCGCCATCCATCGTCTGTGATGCAGTCTTCCCTCTAACTAGATAAACGTACCTGATCGTCTGAGGTTAGCCTTCAGCCAACAGTAATCCACAGGCAATTGACCAACCGCCACCTTGAATGTATGCAATTGTGCATTCTATCTAAACCGAGCAGACAATATCAACAGTTATTGTACGCGGTCGGCATCAGTGTTAATCTATTTCAACCCTGAACTGCCCTTTCTAATTCTCGACGAACGGCTTGGAGGCGACGCAAAAAGTGCATTTAGTTGTTGACGGTTACGGCGCAACCCCGGAGAAGCTACAAGACACCGACCTCGTCTATCGCTTCCTTGACGAATACCCTCAAGCCATCGGTATGACTAAGATTGTCCCGCCGCAGGTCTATACATATCACGGCAAGACGCCCGAGGATTGGGGCGTCTCCGGATTTGTCATCATCGCCGAGAGCCATATCAGCATCCATACCTTTCCGGACAGGCAATATGTCAACATAGACATTTTCTCCTGCAAAGACTTTGATGCAACTTCCTCCCTTTCGATCGTAAAGCGCACATTCTCGCTGCCAGAAGTGAAGGTCTGGACTCTTGAACGCGGCATAGATTACTCCACACCGCGCGAAGGTTACAACGGAATGGTCCGCGAGCGCGTCCACATTGGCAGCGAAGCGTCCGCGCAGACAACGCGCGACTCCCACTGAAATGTCAGTTCAGGACTATCTTTGGCTCGGCGAAACCCCTCTCCATTGGCGCACATTCCTCGACACGCCGCCATCTGAAGCCGACCCCGGCGACGCCCGCGTATTTGTCATACCCGTTCCCTATGACAGCACCACTTCATACAAGACCGGCGCGCGCCACGGCCCAGCCGCAATCATCGACGCCTCGCGCCACCTGGAAGACTACGATATCGAGCTCGACCGCGACATCACCGAAGTCGGCATCCACACTACGCCTGAAGTGCAGCCGAACATGGACGGCCCCAAGGCGATGGTCGAAACCGTCAGCGCCGCAGTCAAGAGCGCAGCATCGCGTGGCAAGCTGACCGCGATTCTCGGTGGCGAACACACCGTCACGGTCGGCGCCGTGCAGGCATACAGCGACCTCTACGAGGACCTATCCGTCCTCTACATCGACGCTCACGCCGACCTACGTGAGAGTTATCAGGGCACAAGATGGGGCCACGCCTCAGTCGCGCGCCGCATATACGATATATGCCCCCTGGTCCTTGTCGGCATCCGCAGCATAAGCGCGGACGAGATGAACTTTTTAAGAGGGCAGGGGATACCAACTCAATTCTGGTCGGCACAGTCCACCGACAACATCCGGGCAGCAATTGCTCTTGCATCCGAGCACCTCAGCGAAAATGTGTACATTAGTATCGACCTGGACGTGCTCGACCCGTCCATCATGTCAGCTGTCGGCACCCCCGAACCCGGCGGAATGCTCTGGCACGAGATTCTCGCTCTATTGCGCGCCGTCAGCCGCGAGGCAAACATTACCGGCTTCGACATCGTGGAGCTATGCCCGCCGGAAGGCCCCGCAGCCTGCGCCTTCACCGCCGCCAAGCTTGCCTACAAGCTCGTAGGCTACGCCACGCAGAACGACTAACAACGTCCCAACCGTCAACTCGGTTCACGGGCAATCGCTATTCCTGCGAATGCAGGCGTCTAGTCGTTTTGACTGAGGCACGGCGCTACATGCAATACCCTTTGGATATCAATCTTTGAGCAATATCGCCTCCGCATGCTAGAATGTTGCATCAGGCTGTTTGCACAGGCAGACCGTAGCTCAAAGGAAAGGGGGGAAGCGATGACATTATCCGAAAGAATCATCTACATGGATCACTCCGCAACCACCCCCGTTCGTCCCGAGGTGTTGGAAGCCATGCTGCCGCACTTCACCAGCGATTTCGGCAACCCGTCCAGCATCTACACAATCGGGCAGGAAGCTCGAAAAGCAGTGGACGATGCCCGCGAGCGCATAGCGCACCTCCTCGGTGCCCGCATGAGCGAGATCGTCTTCACCAGCGGCGGCACCGAGTCCGACAACGCGGCTCTAAAGGGCGTGGCATTCGCCCTCCGCAACCTTGGCAACCACATCATCACCACCGCGATAGAGCACCACGCTGTCCTGCACACCTGCTACCAACTTGAGCAGTTCGGCTTCGATGTAACCTATATCCCCGTTGATGAGTATGGCATCGTTGACCCCGCCGACATCGTCAACGCCATCACCGACGAGACCATCTTGGTCAGTGTAATGATGGCGAACAACGAAATCGGCACGATTGAACCCATCAGCGAAATTACACGCTTGGTAAAGGCAGAGGCAAAGCGACGCAACCAGACCATAATCGTTCACACAGACGCCGTGCAGGCCGCAGGACTTCTCGAAATCAATGTGCGTTCGCTCGGCGTTGACCTGCTGAGCCTGTCCGCCCACAAGATATACGGACCCAAGGGCGTAGGCTTGCTCTTTGTCAGGCGCGGCACTCCCTTCGAGGAGCAGAACGCAGGCGGGGGACAAGAACGTCAGCGCAGATCAGGCACCGAAAATGTCCCGGGCATCGTTGGCTTCGCCGAGGCTCTACATCTGGCCGTTACTGAGCGCGAAGAGAGCGCGGCACATTGCCTCCGTCTGCGCGAAAAGCTCACACAGGGCATCTTTGAGACGATAGACGGCGTGCGACTCAACGGCCACTCGGTTCATCGTCTCCCTAACAATGTCAACATATCGTTTGAAGGAGTGGAGGGCGAACCAGTCCTGCTAGGTCTGGATTTCGCAGGTATCTGCGCCTCTAGCGGAAGCGCCTGCTCGTCCGCGTCCTTGGAGCCGTCCCATGTGCTGCTGGCTATCGGACTTTCCGCAGACTTGGCGCAGGGCAGCCTCCGAATGACGCTCGGCAGGGAAAATACTGACGAAGATGTAGATTATCTGCTCTCCGTACTGCCCGAAATGATCGGCAAGCTGAGGGCAATGCCTTCACTGTCCACGGCAAGATAATTGCATTGCCCTCCAAATACCTGATTCCGCCAATCAATTTATTAGGAAGCAACACGACAGAATTGAAAATACATACCAAGACTCCCAAACTACTCACAGACAATTTCAACAAAATAAAAGGTTGCCTGACGCCGCTTGCCCTGATGGTTCTGGCGCTGGCAGTATTCACGCTCATTTCCTGTGGTTCTGATGAAACGGAAAAGGTCAGGGCGCGTGGAAGAAGCCTTGAGGTGCATACGACTTATCCATTGATTGTGGACAAAGTAGCATTCAGGGACGTGAGCGGTCAGCACCGCGTCATCCGCCCAAGAGCTTCAAACCGCCAGCTTGTCCTGCTTAACGTCAATCTCGTCAACCGCACCAGCTTGGTCACTCCCTTGCTGATAGACGAAGAAGCCGCCCAGATCGGCGACAGACGCGGCCAACGCATAGACGCGATCGACCCCTTTGAGTCATCGAGGGTCGTTGATGTCGCGGATACGGAGGAAGACCTGTACTCTCCCTTCCTTTGGGGAGAGGTCGAGCTCGACCGACAGTTTCAGGTCGAAGGCTGGATGGTATTCGATGTCCCAAAGGGCCTCATTCTTGGTAGCCTCTGGTGGGAGGAA
Source organism: Dehalococcoidia bacterium (assembly GCA_965225795.1). GTDB lineage: Bacteria > Chloroflexota > Dehalococcoidia > Lucifugimonadales > JADFKI01 > Bin90. Next base: position 1,257,422 of record OZ245324.1, read on the forward strand.
GTGGACACAATCATCGCCGACTTCATCGAATACAGGCGCCGCAGATAGTACATATCTGTATCCCTTCTTTGTTTAGAGGAAGATTGAAATGCGCGTGAGAAAGACTTCGCTTAAGCAAACATATTTGACGGATGGTGAATCAAGGCGGCAGAGAAACTCTGACTAGCCGACGAACTGAAATGCCAACAATCCAATGGCGTGGGAGCGGATGTGCTCCGGTGGGTTCCACGGACTTCAAATCCGATGGTCCCGGCCCTGCGGTCGGGACGGTGGGTTCGACTCCCTCTCGCTCCCGCCATCCTTATTGCAGCCAGAACAAACGCGAACGTGAACAAGCGTTTTGTCTGGCTGTTTGTCTAGGTCTATTTTGGCCATTTCCGTCAATATGACTTGACAGTTGCATTCCAGTAGGTATGATTGCATCCATACATTTGAGTCTCAGCTAGACTGGGCGGCTTCAGACTGCAAATTCCTGTATCGATGAGGCTTATAGACTAAAAAGGCAGAAAGCCTGAAGGAGGGATAATGGGTAGATTACCTGTTATAGAAAAGAAGTGGAGGCATTTAGGCCTCTTAGCAATGGCGTCAGTGGCTCTATTCGCTCTCATTGCCTGTGGCGGCGCTGAAGAACCCGCAGCAGCGCCCGCACCGGCACCCGCGGCAACCACCGCACCTGCGGCAGTTGCGCCTGCACCCGCACCCGCCGCAACTACGGCACCCGCGGCAGCAGCGCCCACGGCAATGCCCGCGCCCGCGCCAACTCTCGTACCTGCGCCTGCTATGGCTGGCGCGGTGACCATCACCATGGGCATCCCTGAAGTCTCCGAGCAATTCGGCGACTTTGAAGTGCAGACCTATGGTGGTAGCCCCGGCGAAATCAACATGGGCTACTTCGACCATCTTTTGGTTCATGACGGCGTAGACCCACTTTCACCGTGGGTCGCCGAAGAATGGAGCATCAACGACGCTGGTAACGAGTTGACGCTCAAGATCAGAAAAGGCATCAAATTCAATACCCCTGAGGCATTCGCAGGCAACGACTTTGGCGAACTGACAGCACACGACGTCGCCTGGAACTTGAACCGCCAGAACGCGGTCATCAACCCCAGCCTCGGCGCTGCTATCGGCGCTCAGCTTGGCGCGACATTCGGCGAAGTCAATGCAGTTGACGACTACACCGTTTTAGCCCCGATGATAACGGACATCTTCTGGGGCATCCCAATCAGCGAGTTCGACATCAACGACACCACCGTCAGGCTCGACAGCCAGAAGGCTTATGACACCATGGGCGCGGCAGCAGTACAGTTCGTACCCGTTGGCTCAGGCCCATTCACCATCGGCGACTGGAAGCCGAATGACCGCGGCGAAGTCCACGCCATACCTGAGCACTGGGCAAGTACAGCGCACATCGGCAAGTTCGTCGTCAGGCAGATGCCTGAGATTACTTCACGCATGGCAGCGATGGAGACCGGCGAAATTGATCTCGCCTCCATCGACTTCGCTAGGCTAACCGAACTTGAAGAAAAAGGCCTGAAGTTCATTCCGACTATGTCTGAAAGGGACACGATGACCCTCAGCGTCATCTGGCCCGGCAACCTCTGGACTGACAAGAACGCCAAGACCGAAGAGGCGCTTGAGCCTTGGCTCTCGCCCGTGTACGAAGTTGACCACCCGCACCTTGGCAACCCGTGGTGCGACCTTGGCAAGGACTGCCAGTACGAAGACACCAACAACCCTGAAGGCATGAGCGACATGGAACAGGCTCGCCTCGTTCGCTGGGCGCTCTCCATGGCTATCGACCGCGAGGGCATTGTCGAGGTTCTTCAGGCTGGATTGGGCACGCCCATCTACCTCGAGCTTATGGGACCCCTCTTCCCCGGCTGGCAACCTGAGCGCACAGTGAACCAGGGAATGATTAACTCCTCGCACGAGAAGTACAGCAGCGACCTCCTCGGCAACGGCACCGACTGGCCCGAGTACGATGTAGCCGCCGCCGAGCCTGACTACGAGTGGCCCTGGACGATACCGACCGACTATATAGAGGCCGAGCGCATTCTCGACTTGGCTGGCTACCCCAGGCAGTCTGATGGCACGCGCTTTGAAATCAGCCTCAACAAGTACCGCTGCGAAACCGGTGACGTCTGCCTCGAGCAGGCTGACGCTGTGGCAGCAGGCTGGGAAGACATCGGCGTAAGTACCGCCCTCCTAACGGAAGAGTACGGCGCAGTTGTTGTACCGCGCATGCGTGACCGCACGCAGCCCTGGCCCGTAGTCAAGAACTGCAGCGTGGAAACCGCCAACTACCCGTTCGACTGGCCTCCGCCTTCTGCGGACAGTTCCTTCAGCCGCCCGGCTTGGGGCTGCTCGTTCGAGAGCCGCTTCCTGGACTATATGTACGTCGGAATCAACGGCGAGAGAGAAAAGCAGGTGCGCGAGGACCTTCACCTTGACATGGTTGACTACTACTACTACTGGCAGCTTTACAGCGGCATGGTTCAGCCGCCGCGCGGTGTTGCAGGCAACCCTGAGACCGTAGAATCTTGGACATCACGATCCAGTGCTGGCGGCTTCTGGCACTCGCCGCAGAACATCATTCCTGCGCAGTAACAAACACCTTTTGAAATAGAGAGGAGAGGGGGCTTCACTCCCTCTCCTCTTCGCACATTCACACCGAAACGATTCCAAAATCGCGCTAGCATCTTATGCACGGTGTTTCAATTGTCATTCTGAGGGAGCGGAGCGGGCGAAGAGCTTAAGGGCCCTGTCAAATCCTCGGCGCAATTTATCCCTCTCACCCCTTCAGAACGATAACTGAAAAGTGGCGCCCTGTTGATGTAAGAGCAAAGCCGTAAAATCAGGCGAGGCCAATAAAGAGGTTCAAGTCGTCTATGGCAAAGTTCCTGGCAAGAAGAGTACTGTCGATATTCATCTCCATCATTGGGGCGACTATCTTCATATTCATCCTCACTCGGCTCGGGCCCGATCCGCTTACTCTGTATATCGGGGATGCTCAGGTTGAGCTCACAGAGGCGCAGATCCAGCTGATTAAAGAACAGCTGGGTCTCGACAAATCGCTGCCGCTCCAATACCTGACCTGGATCTGGAATCTAGCCCAGTTCGACATGGGGCAGTCTATAGGCACCCTCAGGCCCGTCAGTGAGATAATCCGAATACACATCGCAGTAACTCTCATACTTGCCGCAGGAGCTTGGACGTTTGCGATTGCCGTCGGCCTCAGTATTGGTGTGTTGGCGGCCGTCAAGCGCGCCACTTACTGGGACTATATCGGACGCACATTTGCATTGATGGGGCAGGCGACCCCTCAATTCTGGTCCGGTGTACTTGCCATCTTCTTCTTCGCCGTGCTACTGCGACAGTGGTTCGGGATTGACTTCTTCCCGACGGGCGGTATCGGCGAATACGACGGGTTCCCCCTCCACTGGGGCAATGCCAAGCACTACATCCTGCCCTGCATCGTTCTCGGCTGGCCCGCATCCGCAGGCATTATGCGCCTCACCCGCTCCTCGATGCTTGAAATTCTCGACTCAGAATACATCAAGCTTGCCCGCGCAAAGGGCGTAGGCCCATTCACTATTATCTGGAAGCACGGCCTACGCAACGCCATAATCCCGCCGTTGACCTCCGCCTTCGTACTGCTGGCCGACTACCTCAACGGCGCGCTCGTCGTCGAGATTATATTCTCGATGCCCGGAATAGGCACAGTCGCCCTAAACCAAGCGGTGTACGACAACGACTGGCCTCTTCTCGCAGGCACGGTCTTCGTATTTATCGGCATTTATGTCACTTTTGCATTCTTGGCAGACCTACTCTACGCTCTGATAGACCCGCGAATACGGTACGAATAGCTATGCAGACAACACCTCGCATGACAACACTTGAACAAGACATTCTTGGAATGCGGGAATATCCTCCCGTACTCCATGAACTTCATATGCTATGGCGCTTCATCAGGCGCTGGCCCGTCATTCCTCTGGTAATTCTTTCTATCCTCGCCCTCGCCGGCGTATTCGCGGGCGGGCTAGCCACACACGGCGAGGCTGCTGGCGGCATCCGTGAGCGCCACTTTCCGCCCATCTGGATGCAAGACGACCGCTACGACAAACTAAGGGAAAGCGGCTTATCCCCTGGGAGTTGCCTCTGGAATGCCTTTAAAGGCAACGCTGAGAATACTAGGCGCGCCGATGTTTGCCAATTCCACATTCTTGGAACTGACCACTCAGGCCGCGACGTTTATTCCCGCATGCTTCACGGAGCGCGAATATCCCTCGTCGTAGCCGCAATCGCCCTGCTCAGCGGCTTTGTAACCGGAACCGCCCTCGGAGTAGTCAGTGGCTACGCAGGAGGCTGGTTAGACGAAATTGTCACCCGCTTGGTGGACATCTGGCAGGCGCTGCCATTCCTCATGGTCGCGCTCGTCTGCGTCCTCATCTTTGGACAGAGCACCACACTGCTTCTCGCGCTAATGGCGGCTCTTGCATGGAATCCGTTTGTCAGGGTCATTCGCAGCCAAACTCTTACCATCAAGAACAATGCGTATGTGGACCTTGCGCGTGTCGCCGGATGTTCCACCACACGCATCCTGATCCGCCACATCCTGCCCGGTGTAATAAACACGGCAGTCGTCATTGCGACACTCAGCGTCGGTTCGCTCATCCTTGCCGAAGCCGCCCTCAGCTTCCTCGGCGCGGGCGTGCCGGCTCCCGATGCGACTTGGGGCAGCATGGTCTCCGAAGGCAGGGGCTACATCAGCACCGCTTGGTGGCCCACTGTCTTGCCCGGACTCGCCATCTTCTTGGTCGTGCTCTCGCTCAACTTCACCGGCGATTGGCTCCGCGACCGACTCGACCCCAGACTCCAGCAGATAGCCTAATTCCGAATTCTCTGCGGTGCGCTGCTTGAGAGCAACCTCGTTGCTGCCCAAACGGAGTGCTTACGGTTTTACTCTGCGTGGAAGGGTAGGGCAATTTCCTGCCTTTTACCGAGGTTGCCTCCGTTTGAACTTACCCCGGACGGAGCGATGAAAATCAAGCTCGCTCTGATTTCAAGCAGCGATCTGATGTAATCCTGAATAAAACTCCTATACTCCGCATTACAACGGTATAATGCAGACGACATCATTCTCCGCAACTAGGAGTACACTGTGAACCGAGCGGACCTGAGATCGAATATCATCCCAGGAATGCGCTATAAGGACGCTTTCACCGCTATCGACTGGCTTTGCGATGTCCTCGGTTTCACCCGACACCTCGTTGTCCCGGACGGCAAGGGTGGCGTTGCCCACGCGGAACTGACCCTCGGCAACGGAATGATCATGCTTGGTTCCCGTAGAGATGATGCTGGAGACTCCGTCGTTCCGCCCGCAGCAACTGAATTATGGACCCAGAGCGCATACATAGTGGCCGGCGACATCGAAGCCTCCTACGAGCGCGCGAAGGCTGCCCAGGCAGACATCGTTACGGAACTCGAAGAACAGCACTACGGCGGCCGCGTGTTGTCCGTCCGCGATCCCGAGGGACAGCTCTGGAATATCGGTTCCCACGACCCATGGGCGGACCAGGAGAGCGTTTGAACTGCTATCTGCGACACGCGGGAAATAACGCAACCCGCTTCTGCACATAGAGGCGCGCAGGACCACAAAGAACGAAGAAATCAGTCTGGGATGGTACTTCTGACATAATGATAACCTTGGAATCCACCGTGTGGATTGTCGTCCGTATCTGCCTCGGCATATTCCTGTCGGTAGTCCTGTCTGCTGTCACTTGGGTGCTGTCTAGGCTATTCCTCCAATACCTGGCCCTCGACGAAACCACCATCTATATCATGCAGTCCCTCATAATTGGCATCCCTGCCGGTATCGGGGCGGTGGCTGCTTGGTGGAATCCCGACAGCCCGCTCCTCTTTCGACTCATGGGAGCTTTCGTTATTCCCCCCGCCACTAGTCTCTGCGCCTGGCTCACCATCGAGATTCGAGGCATATACACCTACTACGGCCTCCTTGGCGGCTCACACCGCGTCCCCGTCATAGACATCGGCGACCTGCTAAGCACGGTAATCGTGTCCTCGATAATCGCTGCCAACTGCCTGGCCGCAGCGTTCTACCTCTACCGCCTGTTCTTCCACCGCGAAACCTGAACACGTGGTAGAACTTCACTCCTTGCCTAAAATCAAGACGGAATGGCAGCGGGGACTTAGGGTTCTGTTGAAAATTGAAACGCGAAGCGTTTTAGGCCTGCTGAGTAGGTTTATTCTGTCATTCTGAACGTAGCGGAGCGAAGTGAAGAATCTAGAATCGTTGTACATACGCCATTCGCAAACTTCAGACTACTCGCTTCGCTCGGAATGACAGGGGACAAATGGGAAATGTCCACACAACCAAGTCACTCCGCCCGTCGATTACAGCTATGAAACAACCCCTGTTGAACAGGCCACCTTGGATCGGATTCTGGAATCAAAATCCCATCCATCAACCCTATTTAAACCTATCTTTGTGTTTATGTTTAGATGACTCCAGGACTCCCGGGCCTCTCCGTCCAGTCCTCGCCCGCCCCATCCTCCGGCTCATACCCGAGAATCCGCCGCGTACTCTCGATGTCCCAGATGCTCAGCGTATTTTCAGACTCTCCATTTACAATTGCGAACCCCACCGACAGCGGAGCATCGATACTCCGCTGTATTAGCTGCGCCGCGTCCCTATGACTCAACCACAACGACAGCGCCGCCGGAGAGAAGCTCGGATCGTCGGGCGTCATCACCCAGCCAATCCTCAGACATATAACCGACATGCCGTACTCGTCATGAAAATAGCTCCCCAGTGACTCGCCAAACGCCTTGCTCACCCCGTAGTAGCTGTCCGGGCGCAGCAAATCCGTCGTCAGTGGAAGGAAAGGACGGCGCACTTCCCCGAGCCTACCGTCATAGATAGCCTTGTACGGGTCCTGCCTGAGCGGATAATTCCCCACCGCATGATTGCTGCTCGCAAACACAATCCTCTTTACTCCCGAAAGCCGAGCCGCCTCATACACATTCCGCGTCCCCACGATATTACTGCTCAGCACCGATTCCCACGAAGCGCGCGGACTAGGGTCTGCCCCAAGATGCACCACCGCATCGACCCCCTCGAAAGCAGGCAAAATATCGTTTAAGTTAGCTATATCAGCAACCGTCGTAGACGTCCCATCCACATCAACCCGGTCAATCCCACTCAGCTCATACCGCTCACCCAACTCCCGCCGAATAATCCCCCCAATTTGCCCCGCCATCCCCGTAACAAGCACTCGCTTCCTATTCACAAAACATGTCCCCCTATCAATCTTAAACTTTGCCATTGCACAGCAAATTACACTGTGCGAAGATTGTACCCGAATATACGCGATCCATTGCGTGGAGACAGGGAAGTACAAGCATGAATTACTGGATTTTCACGGCAAATAATCGCCCAGTCAGAGCGGTAGATTCCTACCACCTACGAATGGAAAATAAACTTTGGGGAATAAGTTCACAGACCAACAATCTTCGCAACTTGAATGCGGGAGACAAGGTCGTGTTCTATCTCACGAGCCCCGCGATGGCGTTCGCTGGCACTGCAATCATATCTAGCACGGTTCTGAATGAGGAAGAGCACGAAAGGCTCATTAGGGAAGAAGTCTTCCTGAATGAAGAGTTTGGCGTCAGGCTAGCTGACATTGATGAGTGGGAAGAGCACATACCCGCGAAAACTTTATTGGCCCATTTAAGGTTCATCACAAATAAGGAAAAATGGGGGACCCATCTGCAGGGCGGAATAACGCGAATTTCGGAAAAGGACTATGAAGTCATAACACGCAAGGAGATAATTTCTCAAATGATCGGCGTACTCACACACCACTGGGCAAAAGACGACCTCATAGACGAAGCAAGGGAACTGCTCGACCGCAACGGAGACGCACAGAGCAGAGCCCCCGGCTTCGTCAGCCGCGAGACCTTCTACTCGCTCACCGACCCCACGAAAATCACCACCATGGTCAAGTGGACCAGCAATGACATATACGAAGGGTGGCGAGCGAGCCCCGAACGCGCCGCCGTAATGACCGGCGCAGACGCGCTATGGTCCCAGCACCCAGAATCCGAGCGATTCCAAGTCGCAGACTAGACCTGCCAACCACTAATGAGGACCATTCATCCGACAAGGGAAGCAAGGCGGTAAATTCCTTCCCCTCTAAATAGGGGAAGGCTAGGATGGGGGAGACTGCCCCCTCTGCTTTTGTAAAAGTGCCAGAGAGATTATCCCTTCATCCTGCCCATCGATGGCAATTTATCCCCGAGCCAGCAGGATCTTCAGCACCTCAGGCGCTGCCTGCATCGCCCGCTCACGCAGGCGCTCCTCGTCGAGACTGCCCAGGGGATGCGGCAGCACTACGAACGGGTAGTCAGGTATTCCGCCGATATTCGACATCGCCTTCCCGCTCGATATGAACGGCTCTGTGCAGATGACCGCCGTGGGAACGCCGCGCTTCTCAAGAGTAATTCCGTCGTGCACACTGCACGATGAGCAAGACCCTCAATCACCCGACGAGGTAATTACCACGTCGCACTGCTCCACAAGCTCGTCAATAATATGCTCAGGACAAGGGCGTGATGCGTTGCGCTTGTTACGCGCCACCACAGCCTTGAACTCGTATCGGTCCGCCAGCACCTCTTGCGTCAGCGCCAGCACCTCCTCCGAGTTAATCTTCCCGTTCGCCAGCAGCCCAATCACCTTGCCGTCCAGCGTATTCGGCCGCCTCGCCACCACCGCATCCTCCGGTATCGCCTGCACCGTCGGATCAAGTACCTGAAGCCTCTCTGCTACGACCATGGCCAACCCCTTTCTTGCAAATGCGCTTCTGCGCGAATTATCTCGATTCAGTTTTCGCTGTTAAGTTTTCTGGAGAATCAGTGTGGCAATCGCAACAAAGCCACCCACATTTATCGCCAGTATAGTTACCATGATTCCAATCAATGCAAGGAAGAGCGTGCGTGTCTCCCTGCGTGTCGCCTCGACCCTTTCTTCCAGCCGATCGATGCGGCTGTTCACATCATCAAATCGACTGTTCACATCGTCAATACGCCTGTGCGTACCGTCAAAGCCTCTATTCATCTCAGAGCGAAGGTCATCGACTCGCTGAGGTGAACTCTCCTGAACTTCAGTCGTCATCTACGCAACCACAATTTCGATCCGCCTGCCAGAATTCTACACTACGACGGAACAACAATATCCTTGCACACAGACTGCGAGTTCGACCCGCCGCCCCACAGCGGTATCACCTGCGAGAACGCTCCCGCAAAACCGCCCGCAACCAGCACTGTTATGCTATCCGCAGACTGCGCAGTCGCCAGCATCGCCTCCGCGTCTCCACCATTCGGCGCCATGTGCCCCGCGCTCACCCATTCCGCCACCGTGCGCTGTGCATTCTCGTGCAGGTAACGCTTCACATCCGCCTTGCTCCAGCCCGCGCCACCCAGGTAGCCCACATGCTCCGGACACAGCACAACCACAACCTCGCCCTGCCCATATCCCGCCGAGAACATCGCGTCCCTGAAACTCGTCAGAATAGCCTCCGGGTTGTCCCCGGTATGATTGCTCACCTGCGTCGCCGAAAGCCCCGCGAACAGCGTAATCGCGCTGGAGTTCGCATCCCGACCCCGCTCCACATGCAGTGGCTCCCACGGACTGACCTCTTCGCCCTCTGCGATGCACCACGTGTACTTGCCGGGATGCCCCAGCGTCGCCTTATCCAGCACGCCGGGCACCGCTCCGGTGACATTGATGATGACCAGCCGAATCGCGCGCCCAATCGTCGCGTTCGCCCTATGTCCCGGCCCGAACACGCTCACCGACGAGTTCATCGCCAGATCATTCGCAATCGGCCCGTTCACCACCGCTAGCACAGCAGCCCCCATCGTGCTCACCGTGATCGCATGCAGGTTGAACTGCGGCTCGCGCAGCGCATCGATCGCCGCAAGCACCACCGGGAAATACTCCGGCAGGCATCCCGCCATAACCGCGTTGATTGCAACCTTCTCCGCCGTGATGACCCGCCCTTTGGTAGGCTCAGTCCCCAGGATCTCCGAAGGCGACAGCCCCGCGTAGTCCAGAAAGTCCCGCACCTTCTCAGGCGTCGGAGGCACAACCGGCAATCCGTCCGTCCAGCCGGACCGAAAGTAATGCTCGATCACATCGGAAGCACCCTCAAACTCAAGCAATTCAGAAGTCAATGGTTGCGTACTCAAAAGCAATCTCCACGATAATTCAGTCTGCCCAGATTATAGGCGTGCCCGTCGGTATGGTCAATCTCGCGTCTCAATCCTGGCCATCCTCTGTATCCTGTTAGCCCCTCGCTTGCTCTTATGTTAAAGTTACCGTCAGGAATCGCAGAATGCTTAGGAGGACTCCCACACATGACCACCCAACCTACTATCACCCGCGTAGTCAAGGAAGAAGCCCGCGCCCCAAGTGCAATGGTCGCTACCAAAGACCGTGAGGCAACCCGCGCAGGCTTGCGAATGCTCGCTCAGGGCGGCAACGCCATTGACGCCGCGGTTGCGTCCTGCTTCGCCATCGGCGTCCTCGAACCCGCCTCCAGTGGCATCGGAGGTGGCGGATACCTCGTCTATCAGGTAGGCGATCAGGGCGGCGTCATCGGCTTCCCAATGAAGGGCCCCATCAGTGCAAAGCCCGACATGTACGAACTCACAGGCGAGGCTGCAACGGGCTCATTTGGCTGGCCCGGTGTCGTCAACGACGACAACATCGAGGGCTTCCGCTCCATCGCAACACCCGGCGCGGTAGCCGGACTATGCGAGGCGCATCGGCGCTTCGGCAAGCTCCCTCTCAGTGAAGTCCTTGCCCCGGCAGTCAGCCTCGCGCGCGACGGCTTCATTCCCAACCTCTTCGGCCTCAACCAGATTAGCAGCACAGCAGGCATGCTCATGCGCTACGACGAGCTGCGCCGAGTCCTCATGCCCGGCGACAACATGCCCATGGGCGACGTCGTTGACAGGGCAGTGCTCAAGCAGCCCGAACTCGCCAACATCCTCGAAGCAATAGGCAAGGGCGGTCCTGACGCCTTCTATAAGGGCGACATCGCCAAGGCATTAACCTCGGACATCCAGAACAACGGCGGTAGCCTCTCCGAGGAAGACATGGCAAGCTACAAGCCGATAGTCTGGGACAAAGGACTTGAGTTCAAGTATCGCGGACACACCGTGCGCGTCCCGCCCTTCGCCTGCGCCGGCATCACAAGCGCTATGACCCTCAAGCTTCTAGACGGTTTCGATGTGCCGTCGATGGGGCACAACTCCGCCGACATGCTCCACTCCTACATCTCCTGTGCGCGCCTCGCATACGCAGACCGTTTCCAGTACCTCGCAGACCCCGCGTTCGCCGATGTCCCTTGGAACGGCCTGGTCTCCGACGACTACACCGAGCTTCGCCGCGCCACAATTGGCGACCGAATGAACGGCTCGATCGAAGCTGGCAACCCCTGGATTCAGGAGGGTAGGGAGCCCACCAGCGTTCTACCGGCGAGCCGTCCCGCCGAGGACAAGGGCACGACCCACCTCGTCGTAACCGACTCCGAGGGCAACGGCGTTTCGATCACCAACACGATTATGTCCGGCTTCGGCTCGGGAATCATCCCCAAGGGCACAGGCGTCGTAATGAACAACGGCATGATGTGGTTCGATCCTGTTCCCGGACGCATCAACTCCATCGCTCCTGGAAGGCTGCCGCTGAACAACATGACACCCGCGCTCGTAATGAACCGCGACGGCGTCAGAATGGCAGTCGGCGCGTCCGGCGGCAGGCGCATTACCAACTGCGTAACTCAGCAGATTATCAAGGTCATCGACTACGACATGGGTCCTCAGGCCGCGATAGACTCCCCGCGCATCGATTGCAGCACCCCGCACACGAGCGTCGACCCGCGTCTCGACCCCGATGTAGTCGCCGAGCTAGAAGCACGCGGCCATGACATTCGCTCGATCCCTGAGAGTTTCATCGAATCCGGCTTCCCTACCTTCGCCAGCCCCGTGGCAATCGTCCGCGGATCTGACGGCGTCCGCGGGGGCGTTGACACCTTCCAGGCAGCCTACGCCGAAGGCCTATAAGATACTCTTAGCAAGCTACCCTTAGCGAAAACAGGGGCAGCGTCATTGCTGCCCCTGTTTTTCCATATCTTGCTTTCTATCCTGTACACGTCTGCCTAGGTTCTGTTGACACTCGATACACAGAGAGCGTTTGAAACCTGAAAAGTAGGTCCATTCCGTCATTCTGAACGGCTCATCTATTCCGTCAATTCAACCGCAGCGTCCCTTCCTTGTCATTCTGAACGGAGCGCCTCTTTCACTGTCATTCTGAACGCAGCGCAGCGGAGTGAAGAATCTGAAATCGTTGCTCATACACCATTCACAGACTTCAGATACCTCGCCTCGCTCAGAATGACAGGGAACAAATCGCAGATGTCCACCCAGCCTAGCCCCGTTCCGGCTTCCAGGACAAGAACCCCTGCCGCACGGGCGCAACACCCCGCACCATTACCCCACCTTTCACATCCACAAGCAGTTCGTCCATCGCCGTTTTCAGTCGAATTTCCTCTTCGCTTCCAGCCGGCACGTACAGCCGATTACGTAGCTGCGTAAAAGCCACATCGCGGTCCTCAAACCTGTCCGGCATCACCGGTCCCATCATCTGCACATCCGGATATATGCCCATCTCCCACAGCGCGGTGACCAACTCCGGCAATGCGGGCATATCAATGCGCTCTTCGCCATGAACAGGCATCCAGAAGCGCGAAATACGCGCCATCGGAGATTCCACGAACGCCAGTATCACCACCAGCGAACCTGCATGCGCGTCCAGTTTCCGGACAAACGGCTCGATGTCCGCCACCCCGTAAACCACGTGAGCGCACAGCACAATATCCGCCTCCTCGACCCGCGCATCCTCCCACACGGCCTGCGTAACCGACACGTTGCCGATACGCGCCTCCGACGCCGACTCTCGAAGCTGCGTTATCATGCTGTCCGAAGGCTCGACGACAGTGACCTGCTCGCACTTCAACGCCATCGGCAGAGCCATCCGTCCCGCGCCGCCTCCCACATCAAGCGCCGTGCTGCCCGGCTCCACCATAGACATCAGCAGGTCGAGCACAGGGTCATCCCGCCGCCGAGGATCCAGCCGAAAAAACCGCGCGTATGGCTGCCAGAAGTCATCATCCGACCACGAAGCCGCAGCCATCACCGCCTCCGACTGCGCATGATGCGCCTCAACCCGTAGCTTCCAAGCCTCTATCGCTCCCAACATAACGCCTCCCATAAAATGCCCAACTCAAATTCTCCGTTTCCTTAAGTGTACCAAACATCCGACCACCAATCTTATAAATCCCGTATTTTGACGTGAGAGTCGCCCTTGACAACTCGAACAATTAAGCTATAATAGAACATACGACTTAATAGATGAGTGGTGAGCCTGTCGATGGGCAAGCCGCCTGAAACCTGACCGCTGATAGCTGATGGCCAATATGTGCATCCCAAACACCCTACAAAAGAACATCCTCGAATGCACCAAAGGCGGTTACGACATCGCCACCTTCCTTGCCGACACCATGCGCGGCGAAACCCCAGGCGTCAAAGTCAATCACCGCCTCGAAGCCGCAAAGCAACTCATCAGGTACGGCTTCACTGACGACCAGCCAGACCTCCTTAACCGTCATTCCCGCGAAATCGGGAATCCGGAGGGGCACATCGGAAGCCCGGTTCGGAGAGTTAGGGTGAGGGGAAAAGAGATTGCAAAGCCAATCTCCCACCTCGACATCCTCAACTACGAAATAGCGCACCTCATCCGCTCGGAAACCGCCGAGGGACACACAATCGTCAACTTCCTCGTGGACATCATGACCGGCAGAGACAGGCCATTCACTCCGAAGAAGCTCCGCATCAAGCCCGCAGACCGCATGGCAGCAGCAAGAGAACTCCTGCGACGAGGCTTCGGAGACTTCGGATACAGGCGCAAGCTGTCAGACAGCAACGACGAAGCAAACGCCTACGACACCCTGCACACCGACCTCGCCAAGCGAATGCGCGAGTACAGCGAACATGGCGCGGACACCATCCGCTTCCTGCTCGAAGTAATGGCAAATCCTGACCCTGAAGAGGGATTCACAGTCCATCACAGGATGTCCGCAGCACAGGAGCTTCTGCGCCGAGGCTGGGACACCAACTACGATAGAAGTCTGTCCGAGGATGTAGCTGCCTACTGGCAGGATCAGACCTCACCGCGCCTGTCAGTGGGCCAGAAGAAACAGCGGGCAGGCCTGTCTGCCTATGTTGACGAATACGACATCTACGACGACATAGACTACGACGCCATAGCCCGCCAACTCCGCGAAGACGAAGATCGCGAAGCCGCAAGTCCTTCCACAAAGCTCCCTCTCCCCCAGGGAGAGGGTTGGGGTGAGGGTGAAATATCCCTCCCATCATCCCCATCTATGTCAGACAGAGCATTCGACCTGAACCTGTCGAAGGACGCTGAAGCAGACAATGCCTCATCCGCCCCGAATGAGTCGGACAAGAAAGCCCCCGCAGAAGCAAAAGGCAAGAAAGCAGCGGAGCAGAGGAGCGCCAAAAAAGAAAGCCACCCACCCACACCCAACGATCCCGCCCCGGAGTTCGACCTTCACTACGAACCACTAACTCCTGAACAACAAGCGAGTCTCGAGGGCAAGTCGAGATGCAAAAACGACCGCACAGAACGAGACATGCCCCCACTCGCTCGCAGGAAATACACCGACCCTCTCGTGCAAAGAGCCGACGCCGCTGCGGTCAATGGCGGAACCGCTATCCCCATCTCACTCGGTGACATGCTTCCGTTCCCCGACATCCGCAGTCCCTAGGTTCTGTTGACATCCGATACGCAGAGCGTTTTGGACCAGAAGTGTAGGTCTATTCTGTCATTCCGAACGCAGCGCCTTTATCCTCTGTCATTCTGAACGCAGCGCAGCGGAGTGAAGAATCTAAGATCGTTGCACATACGCCATTCACAGACTTCAGATTCCTCGCTTCGCTAGGAATGACACGCGCCAAATGGGAAATGTCCGCACAACCTAGCCAACGGCCTAACCGACAACTGAATACCCACAACTCACCACCACTTATTGCGCCAACACCGCGCAAGTAGTATCCTTTGCCGTGCAGCCTGAACACTAGGCACACATCTTGGAACCGTTTCCCGTCTGATAGCCTGCTCATCGCGGACATTTCTGGGGAAGCAGGGACCCAACTGAACATAAGGCAATCATGGCAATACTTGGATACATCGACTCCCCCATCTCTTGGGCGATCGTTGGCTTCGTCATCGGCGCGGCGCTCGGAGTCAACTTCGTCTCCGTCATTCTAGTTGCCGTCGGTCTAGGGGCATTCGTGCTCTATATGTTCCTGCACGGCCCCGCCAAGCAGGAAACCGAGGGCAAGCTCTTCGCAGCCTGTCCGGTTTTCATCGTCGCCTGGATGGTAGGCTTCGCAGTGCACAGTCTGGTGCTCTGATGACAGCAGCGTCACCACCCGCCAGGGCATCGCTCTTTGTAACCTGCATCATCGACCAGATATACCCCGAAGTGGGGGAGAGCACGGTCAACGTCCTGAAGCGCTTGGGTGTCGATCTCGACTTTCCCGCCGCGCAGACCTGCTGCGGCCAGCCAGCCTTCAACGCTGGCTTTTGGAGCGACGCCAAGCCCCTCGCCCGCCGCACAATCGAGTTGTTCCAGAACGACGAATATGTCGTGGTTCCGTCCGGCTCCTGCGCCAGCATGATGCGTGTTTTCTACGCCGAATTGTTCCACGACGAACCGGTGCTTAAAGCCAGAATCGCATCTCTTGCTAAGCGCACCTTCGAACTGTCCGAGTTCATCGTTGACATCCTGAGCATCACGGACCTGAGCCCCTATGCCGACTCGGAATCCACCGCACCGACACGCAAAGTAACCTACCATGAAGGCTGCCACCTTCGCCGTGAACTAGGCGTCCTCACCCAGCCCCGCACGCTGATAAATACTCTCCCGGGAATAGAGCTGGTTGAGATGGAGCAGTCCGAGGTATGCTGCGGGTTCGGTGGCACGTTCTCCGTCAAGTACCCCGAAATCTCGGGTGCGATGCTTAACGACAAACTCTCCTTTGCCGCCGACACAGGTGCCGACGCCGTCACAGCCTGTGACAGCAGTTGCCTGATGCACATCGGTGGCGGCATCCAAAAGCGCGACATGACCATTAAGCCGCTCCACTTGGCATCGCTGATGGACGAGCAACTGACAGGAATCTGAAGTTATATCCCATTTGATGGGGAAGACTGTACGAGGGCAAACGCGACCCTATGCAAGTTAAAACAAAGCAATTCAACGAAGCCGCAGCCGGCGCCTTGCAGGACGAGAAGATCCAGGCGAATCTGCTCGGGCTGTACGGCGGCTTCCATCAGGCGCGCCTAGACGCATCCGCCGCCACGGAAAACTGGGAAGAACTCCGGGACCGTGGCCGCGCAATCAAGGCGCACACGCTGGAAAACCTCGACATCTACCTCCGAATGGCTGAAGAAAACGTCCGCAAGGCAGGGGGCACTGTTTTCTTCGCCAAAGACTCCGAAGAAGCAACTCGCTATGTAACGGAACTCGCCACCTCCAAAGGTGTAAAGACTGTCGTCAAGAGCAAATCCATGGTCTCCGAAGAAATGGGTTTGAATGAGCGCCTAGAAGAGGCCGGCATCGAGTCCGTCGAAACAGACCTCGGCGAATACATCATACAGCTCGCCGGCGAAGCGCCCTTCCACATAATCGCCCCGGCCATCCACAAGTCCCGCGAGGACGTCGCCGATCTCTTTGAAGAGAAGCTCAACTCGCCACACTACTCAAGTATTGACGACCTGGCGCAAGAAGCGCGCCGGCAGCTCCGCCAGAAGTTTATTACTGCCGACATGGGCATCACTGGAGCCAACTTCATCGTCGCCGAAACCGGTACATTGGTCCTCGTGACCAACGAAGGCAATGGCCGCATGTGTACTTCGATGCCGCGCATCCATGTGGCCATCACCGGTATGGAGAAGGTCGTTCCCTCGCTCGAAGACATGGGCATTATGCTTCGATTGCTCATTCGCTCCGCTACCGGGCAGCGCATCTCCAGCTATGTAACCACGGTGACCGGTCCCCGCCGATCCGACGACGAGGACGGCCCCGAAGAGTTTCATCTGGTCATCGTGGACAATGGACGTTCACGCCTTCTCGCCGACCCTGAGCTGCGAGAGGCGCTTTACTGCCTGCGCTGCGGAGCTTGTCTCAACGCCTGCCCCGTCTATCGCAAGGTCGGCGGGCACTCCTACGGCTGGGTATATCCCGGTCCAATCGGCGCAATCGTCTCCCCGATGCTCACCAACCTCTCTGAAGCTAAGGATCTGCCATACGCCAGCAGCCTCTGCGGCGCCTGCAAAGAGGCGTGTCCAGTCAAAATCAACCTCCCTCGAATGCTCCTATACTTGCGCCATCAGCTCGCCGAAGGCGACAACTACCCGGAGCACAGGACATCAACGACCAAGGAACGATTGGCTATGAAGGCCTGGCGCATAGCAGTATCCAACCCGTTCACCATGGGCATCGCAAACTGGCTCGGCAGGCTCGCCCAACCCATACTTGCTGCCACAACGAGCGATAGGCCCTCATCTTCACCCCTTACAGCTTGGACCCGCTACCGTTCTCTGCCCAAAATATCAGCACACCCGTTCCGCAAACGCTGGAAATCATGATAGAATGTTCTATAAAGTTAGAAATGATGGCATCCGAGGGGTCTGCGATGAAATCATTGAAGGGAAACAAGCCTATCAGGGAGGGCATAGAACTCAAGCATAAGCTACCGCAAGATCGGCACAGCATGAAATCAGAAGACTTCCTCGCCAGCATAAGCCAAAGCCTAGGACGCGATGCCGCCCCGACCCTCGCGCCCGCGGCATCCACGCATCTGTCGCACGGAGCAGAGCAGGTACACAGGCGGGCGCAACGCATTGCGGAGGACATCGCCTCCCGCGCTGACGAGCTTATGGCACATCTTGAGCAGAGTGCTGCTGAAGCTGCCTGGAATGTATTTCGCACCCAATCGCCACTTGACGCTGCCAACTACATCCGCCAGGTCGCTAGAGATGTGGAGGCACGCGCCATGCTCCGCTCCACGCACTCCGCATTAGACGCTCTCGATATCGAAGCCGCCATGCATGGCACCGGCATATCGCTCGGCATAATGGCGGTTGATGATGATGCGCCCGGCGATACAATCGAATCTGAGCGCGCACAGTTGCGCCAGCAGGCAATCACAGCGGACATTGGAATAACCGGCGTGGACTACGCAATCGCAGAGACTGGTTCCTGCGTACTTCTGCCACGCAAAGGCATCAGCCGTGTCGTTTCGCTGCTGCCTCCCGTCCACATCGCGGTCGTCGAATCTGGCCAGGTTCTACCCAGCTTAGACGAGCTGTTTACTCTCCGCAGGCAGGACTTCTTGACTGGTGATCTTGGCAGCTACATGAACCTCATCAGCGGCCCAAGCCGCTCCGCAGACATAGAGTATCAGCTTGTCACAGGAGTACATGGTCCCGGGGAAGTCCATATGATTCTTCTCGGCTGAAAGGGCACGGGCGATTAGCCCCTGTTGAACACTATCCCGCCGACGTTGATCAAGCGCATCACCTGCTCAGCCGCATTAGCTATGAGTGCGGAGGCATCCTCGGAAGCCTCGCCAAGCGACATTGGCCCTGGTACTATCGACGACAGCGCGTCAATACCGTGTGCATGCACATCTTGATAGCCCGCTCCCAGCGATCCGCTAATGCCAACAACGGGAATACCCAGCCTCTTAGCTCGTACCGCCACACCCACCGGCGCCTTGTTGTAGATGGTCGAGTGGTCCATGCTGCCCTCGCCGGTTATCACGAGGTCGCAGCCCGGAAGGTGGTCATCAAGACGTACAGTGTCAAGCACGATGTCAACGCCGGCGCGAAGACGACCGTCCACGAAGGCAATCAGACCGCCTCCAAGCCCACCAGCCGCGCCAGAGCCAGCCACGTCGCTGATTTCCACTCCTATGTCCCGCTGTACAACTTCGGCGAAGTGCGTCAGCGCAGCATCCAGTTGAGCAATCATATCGGGAGTCGCGCCCTTCTGAGGTCCATAGATCGCGGACGCACCAGTTGGCCCAGTCAGGGGGTTGTTCACATCACAGGCGACCAGGAACTCGCCCTCAGTAATGCTCGCGTCCAAGCCCGACATGTCGATGCTGTGAAGACTCGCAAGCGAGGCTCCACCGAACGGGAGGTCGTTTCCTTCCTTGTCAAGCAATCTGACGCCCAGAGCCTGAGCCATTCCCGCACCTGCATCATTAGTAGCGCTACCTCCAATGCCTATGATGAAACGTCCGTAACCCGACCGCATCGCATGTCTGATCGTCTCGCCAAGCCCATAGGTTGTAGTGATAAGCGGATTACGCTTCTCATCAGGCACTAGCGCAAGCCCGGAGGTGCGTGCCATCTCAATGACTGCCGTAACCCCGTCGCCCATAGCACCCCACTCCGCAGAACGCCGTTCGCCAAGAGGTCCGGTAACCTCAATCTGGTGAATCTGTCCGCCCGAACCTTCAACAAGTGTCTCTAAGGTGCCGTCTCCTCCATCAGCGACTGGAACCGCGACTACCATCGAGTCCGGCTCAACTCGCAGAACTCCTTCGCGCATAGCCGCCGCTGCATCGAGCGCCGATATGCTGCCTTTGAACGCCTGAGGTGCAATGAGAATCTTCATAATGGCAAATTATATCACTCGCCGCGCCGACCGCGCACATCTTGCTTATCAACACGCTTCAAGTTGTGAGTTGGCAGGGGAGGGGAGTGATGACCAGATATTCACAGTGTGCCATTACTCAATCTGCTCCCCACATTCGACTCTTATTCAGACAATCAAGTAAGATGGATATCCCAGTGAAGGGCAATCCGTAGCACCTTAGCCGACGCAAATGACTTCAATGCGTGTTCCACCGAAAATGAGCATAAGTAATGCTATTGACTGACAATATCATGGGAATGCCAACATTCTTGACAGAGATTGCATGTAACACCACAAATATGAAATCACATTCAGCGGGATTGCTTATTCACAGGTGAGCCCGGTCACGGCGAAGCCTAGAGAGATATCCCTCTCTGCATAGCGACGGTGTCTGAAAAATTTAACAATCCTTCGCAAGCAACATCCGGTTCGTAGCAATGAAATCAAGCAAGCAAGCAATATGGCGATATGCACTTGCATCCTTAATTTGACGTAATTTGGGTAGAATAAGGGTATTCGCGCCTTGACTATATTTTCATATTCAAATAACCTTTCCGCATGGCTAGAACACGGGAACACTCACTCCCCACACGCCAGATATACGCCTCAATTCGTGAGGACGTTTACCTGGCAGCTAAGTCGCGCGCTGCGGAGTTGCGTCTGCCGATGCGGCGTTTTATTGAGATTGCTCTGGCGAATGCCATAGAAGCTGAAGGCGCCGCGCCAATGGCGGTCTGGTATCCCGAAGATGCTTCTACTCCACAGGCGCCGTCCATTTGGGATGACCAATACTTGGAAGCTCAGGCGCGTCAGCCGTTAGGGGCGCCACTTGTACTTTCAGAAGAAGAAGCCCGACGGGTGGCTATGGGAGCGTTTGCCGCCCCGGCTGATGTCAATGAAACTTCTTTTGACACCGGAAAGAGCCAACTCGAAAGTAGATTGCGTGGTCAAGTTGGCGATCCAGTGCAGTTATCGGATGAGGATGCCGCAGAAATAGCGCGTGAAGCGCTCCTGTTCGGCATACCGGGCGGGGAGGAGGCAAATGATGGCTGACATGCTTTTGGATATCACAGTCTTCAATGACCTTCGCAAAGGCGATCACGAAGCGCGCAAGTTAGTCGAAGCCATCCTTGAGGGTGAGGTAAACGCTGCTGTGTCGCCCATGACAGTGTGCGAACTTTGGCATCTTGGCAATATCGACAGGCGCACAGAAATCGGCTTCCTGAGCGTACTTCGATTTATTGAAGAAGCACAGCCGGACATCGAGATAGCGCGAACCGCCGGCCTGTGGCTTGCCGACTATGAGGAGATCAATGGTCGGAAGGGCGCGTATGTATCCGTGGCAGCAGCGACGGCGAAACAACTCGGCATACCCATTTGCACTCGCGATACTGAGTCATTTGAGCAATTCGACGTCGAAACTACTTCCTATTGATTGAATGACTCCATCTGCGGTGCAATGTTGCAACCAAACCAACACGCAAAAGTTACCTGCGCCGCTCTCCTTCCAGTTCCCCGCACCATCAAGGCGAATCTACTTGCGGTATTCTAGGCATTGATTAATACCTAATCCAATCGCAAAGACCGCTGAATGGCCTTGCCTGAGGGGCGTCCCAGCACTACCATGTAACTAAGTGACCCGCTGACGAGAGGCACCGACCCTAGTAGTCACGCTAGAATTCTTGCGCCGTTAACCCTCGCTGCATGAGTCACTGACTTACACTGTCTACGCCGCGGTAGTGAACTCTAGGCGGGAGCCTTACTCAATGAGACATTTCGTCGCACTGGCGCTCATGATCGTCGGGTTATGCGGTTTTTTAGCAGCTCAGTCAATTGACACAGCGGAAGCATCCGGCGGCGACGCGCGCATACTTGTAATTGACGGCGCGATTACGCCGTTGGAAGCGAAGCACTTTTCCAATGCGATCGACAAGGCGCACGAAACAGGCGCAGAAATACTGATAGTCCAGCTCAGCACACCAGGCGGACTACTTGAGTCAACTCGCGAGATGGTTGAGGACATATTCGCCTCTCCGCTGCCGGTAGTGGTATATGTATCGCCTCCAGGCGCACGCGCGGCATCCGCCGGTACATTCATCACAGCGGCGGCTCACGTAGCTGCAATGGCTCCGGCGACCAACATCGGTGCAGCATCCCCGGTCGGCTCAGGTGGAGATGACTTGCCGGATACAATCAAGGCAAAGGTGACTCAGGACGCGGCAGCGTTCCTCAGGAGCATCGCCACACAGCGCAATCGCAACGCCGAGGCACTTCAGGACACAGTTCTAGAGGCAAAGTCCTATACTGCGGAAGAAGCATTGGAACTGCAGGTCGTTGACCTGCAGGCTGAGAACCTCACCGATCTGCTTAATCAGCTTCACGGCATGACCATTGTCCTCAATGGCGAGCAGGTGCAGTTAGATACTGAAGGACTCGCTACCACAACCATTGAGCGCACGCCCGTGGATATCTTCATTCGCTTTCTGGCGAATCCAAACGTGGCATTTCTCCTATTGACCATTGGCGGCATCGGCATCATCATCGAACTCTTCAGCCCGGGACTGATAGGTCCCGGCGTTGTTGGCGTCATAGCCCTCATCTTAGCCTTTCTTGCATTCGGAAACCTGCCCGTGAACTGGGTTGGTGTCGGCCTGATACTGCTTTCAATGGGACTCTTCTACCTAGAAGCTCAGGCACCGGGCATCGGAATTTTCGGCGTCAGCGGCGCGGTAGGTTTTCTAATTGGCGCTTTTCTGCTGTTTGGCAACATCACCCTTTCACCAGAAGTTCCGGACCTGCCAAATGCACCTAGCTTCACCGTAAGTTTATGGATAATTGGGGCGATGAGCGCGCTTCTATTCGCCTCGATGGTGTTGACAATCCGGGCTGTGAAACAAGTACGTCGAGCACAACCATACTACGACTATTCTTCCAGCAACCCCGACAATCTGGTTGGCATAATAGGCACGGCCACGACCAAACTTGATCCCACCGGAAGCGTCCAGGCCGCGGGGGAGCAGTGGAGCGCGGTTTCAGATTCCGGTGAACCACTCCAAATGGGAGAGCGTGTTATGATAGTGGAAGTTGATGGACTTACTCTAAGAGTAGTACAAGAAGCAACCTACCCAGGACATATGCAGCAATGATGGGCATAGAGCTTTTGGGATGGGGATCTGGCTTGGTTGTAGCAGCCTTAGTGCTGTTCTTTCTGGAGACACAGATGCCGGGGATGGGCGTATTCGGGCTGAGCGGTGCAGCTTGTTTGGTGCTAGGAGTGTTTTTGCTGAGCAGTGGCAGCCCATCTATCGTGGGGGGAGCGGCAATCATCTCTCTCGGGTCCGTTGCGCTGACAATTAAGGCAATGTACGAGTCTCGGAAGGCTGGTAGATACGCCAGTCCCACTGACCCGAAGAGGCTTGTCGGTCAGGTAGGCACGACAACGACCGCGCTCAACCCTAGAGGGAGTGTGCTCATAGCCGGAGAACAGTGGAGTGCAGTATCAGATTCCGGCGCGTCCCTATCGAGCGGCGAGCGTGTTATAATCCTGGAAGTTGACGGTCTCGTCCTCAAGGTGTTTAAGGCGGACGAGGATTTAGTGTGAGTTAGAGGAGAGATGCAATGATTCCATACATCAAGGTAGTTCAGCAGTACGAGTTGTTAACCGTTTTCTGGCTGGGTAAGTTCGTTGGCCTGAAGCCGCCGGGGTTGCAAGTCATGCTCTGGCCCTTTCACTCGTCGACGACCATTGACCTGCGGGAAGATGTGATAGACATCCCTAGGCAGACGAGCATTACAAGCGACAACGCGCCCATTGACATAGACTTCCTGGTGTATCTTCGGGTGGTACCCAACGACGCCCAGAAGTCGGTGCTGGAGGTGGTGGACTACACCAGCGCGGTCATCGGTATTGCCACTACTACCCTGCGCTCTATCATCGGTGAGATGCCGCTGGACGATGTGCTCTCGCAGCGCGATCGGATCAATGAAGATTTGAGGCTGAAGCTGGACGAGATAACGGCGCGTTGGGGCATCAAGGTAACACAGGTGGAGATACGGGAAATCGAGCCGCCGCGCGACATTCAAGAGGCGATGAACCGCCAGATGTCCGCAGAGCGCGTGCGCCGCGCCGCCATCATCGAGGCGGAAGGCACACGGCAGGCGGCAATTACCGTTGCCGAAGGCGAAAAGCAGTCGGCTATCCTGAAGGCGGAGGGCGCAAGGCAGGCCGATATTCTCTCAGCCGAAGGCGACCAGCAAGCCGCCGTGTTGCGCGCCGAAGGTTTCAGCCTTGCTCTTGACAGGGTGAACGACGTGGCACAGAGCATCAACGCCAACACACTGAGTTTGCAGTACTTCGATACTCTTCAGAAGCTGGGTGAAAGTTCGTCCACTAAGTTCATCTTCCCGATGGAGTTCACCAGCCTGCTGAACCGATTCACCAGCATGCAGCAAGGCAGTTCCGGCAGCAGTGACGCTGCTGCGGACTAGACGAGTCTGAATCGACTAACTACATGGGTGCGATGCAAGGCGAAAACAAATTCGTTCCCAACAGAAATGGGCGTGACTACACGTAATTCTTGACACTGCGAGCGAGCGACAATGTCATTCCGGGTACAGCAGCGATTTCATCCACGGAAGCGCTGCTAACGCCGCGAACTGAGCCGAACCGCCGGATAAGCATCCTCTTACGCTTTGGACCGATACCAGGCACAAGGTCAAGCGCAGATTGAACGCTTTTCTTAGAGCGACGTTCGCGGTGGAATGTGATTGCAAAACGATGTGCCTCGTCGCGCGCTCTCTGTACTAGATACAGCCCTTGGGAGTTGCGCGGCAGCATTATGCTCTCGCTCATCATCGGGATGAAGAGCTCTTCATTTTCCTTCGCTAGACTTGCAAGCGGAATGTCGTTAATGCCAAGTTCCAAAAATACCTGCAGTGCGGCACCTAAATGTCCTTTGCCGCCGTCTATAAGCACAAGATCAGGCTCAATGCCCCAAGCGTTCTTGCTACTTGCATTGCCATTGGAAACTGCCGCCGATTCTACATCGCCTTCAAGCGCGTCCAATTCGCGGGGTTTCCTCGACTGTGATAGGCGCTTGAATCGGCGCGTCAGCATTTCGCGCATCATTGAGTAGTCATCGACACCCTTTACGGACTTGATCTGAAAGCGGCGATAGTGCGCTTTCTTCGGCTTGGCGTCTTCGAAAACCACCATACTGCCGACTGCATTTGTACCCTGTATGTTGGAGATGTCGTAGCACTCAATGCGCTTGGGCGGGTAGGGGAGGCTAAGCGCCTCTTGCAGTTCCAACATCGCGGCGTCCATCGCAACAGTGTCAGATGTCTGCTTCACTCGTAACTGCTCAAGACCCTGTTCGGCATTCTCGGCGACCATTTGCACAAGGCGGCGCTTTTCACCGCGTTGCGGCACGTGGAATCGCACGCTGCCCTTACGTTTGTCTCGCAGCCACTTCAGGATGCTGTCGGCCTCTTCAAGAGGATGCTGTAGCAGTATGCGGGGTGGCACATAAGGGGTAGCGTCGTAGAACTGCTTCACGAACGCAGTGAGTATCTTGTTCGGTTCGTCGTCCTGAGTACCTGCCATCAGGAAGTTGTCGCGCCCAATCAGCTTGCCCTGCCGTATGAAGAAGACCTCAACCCATGCTTCCCGGCTTCCTGGGGCGGTCGCAATCACGTCCACATTCTCGGACGTCAGGTGGAGTACCTTCTGGCCCTCGTTGACCTTCTCGATTGCGGTTAGTTGATCGCGGAGAACTGCCGCCTTCTCGAACTCGAGGCTGTCCGCCGCATCCAGCATGCGCTTCTTAATTGAACCCACGACCTTATTGGTCTTTCCTTCAAGAAAGAGGATTACCTGGTCTATGACCTCTGCATACTCTTGCTTATCAACAGCTCCAATGCACGGGCCGATACAGCGATGAATATGAAAATCGAGGCATGGGCGCGCATCGTTGCCGGTGATAGTTTTAGTGCAGGACCTGTACGGAAAGAGCTTCTTTAGGAGGTTGAGCGTGCGTCGAACACTACCTGCGCTTGCAAACGGGCCAAAGTAGCGAGAACCGTCCTTGTTTACTCGTCGCGTAATGTAGACCTGTGGGAAGTCCTCAGAAACGTCAATTTTAATGAACGGGTAGCTTTTGTCGTCCTTGAGGCGAGCATTGAATGGAGGCTGATGCTCCTTGATCAGGTTACACTCAAGGATAAGAGCTTCCTGCTCTGACTCAGTGACGATGTATTCGTAGTCGGCAACTTTGCCAACCATATTTTCAATCTTGCGCGGTAGTTTTGCGCTCGACGCGAAATATGAACTTACACGACTACGAAGTCCCGCTGCCTTGCCGACATACAGCACATCCCCAGAACTGTCGCGCATAAGGTACACTCCCGGCTTAGCGGGTGTAGCTTTGAGGCGCTCAGAGAAGTCAATATGCGGCATTCTGATGTTCCGCAGGTCGATTGGCAGCTTTAACGGGGGCGTTGAAACTCTAGCCTAACACGAAGGTCAGCCCGACTATAATGACGGCGATTAGCGATGTTATAGCACCGATCTGGCGCAATTCCCGGCCAAGGTATCGGTTAGTATTGGATGTACCTGTGTCTGCCCCACGACGCCTGGAGCGCAGAGCAGGTCGGGCGGGCGACGCCGCTTCGGTTGCGACTTCCGATCTGAAAGTGGAGGCTTGTCTGACAGGGCGGCTCTGTACTGCGGTAGCAGGATCACTCACGGCGGTCGGTTGTGTCGGCACTGCTTGGAAGTCCTGAGGTGCGGCCTTGCCGCGCCTTCTTCGGCGGCTTAGTCGCGCCTGTCGTGATGCAGCGCGTTGTGCTTTGCTTGGCATTGTGAAAAATCTCCTGAAAATACCTGAACTCGTGGAGAAGAATATCAAGCACGATTTCTCAAGCCGGCGTCGAGATGAACTGCTTCAGAGAGCTCATCGCGCCCGCGGGTGCGACTTGTCGTATTCGGTTCTTACATGTTCGCTGGTCAGATGTGTGTAGACTTGCGTGGTAGTAATGCTGGAGTGCCCCAGCAATTCTTGAACATGCCGCAGAGGTGCTCCGCCCTGCAGCAGGTGAGTTGCGAAGCTATGGCGAAGCGTATGCGGCGTAATCTTTTTGGTTATGCCTGCACGCTTGGATTGTGCCTTCAGAATTAGCCAGAAACCCTGCCGACTGAGACGCTGTCCTCGCTGATTCGGGAACAAGGCGCGCTCTGAAGTATTCTTGATGAATGAGGGACGCGCCTCGCCGATATAACGTCGAAGGACGGCAACTGCACCGGAATGAACCGGAATCAGGCGCTCTTTACTGCCTTTTCCAAGGCAACGTACAGTGCCTTGCTCAAGGTCCAGGTCTGCGATATTCAGGGATACAAGCTCGGTTACTCGAAGACCACTTGCATAAAGTAGTTCGAACATTGCCTGGTCTCGCATGCCGTCGGAAGTTTCCTGCTTAGATGCTGAAACCAAAAGACTATCAACTTCGTCGGCACTCAGCGTATCCGGTAACGAGCGTCCGATGCGTGGTGAGCTGATATTTTCGGTTGGGTCGCGAGTAACTATGCCTTCGTCGACTAGGAAATTGAAGAGCGACTTGCTCGAAGCAACTTTGCGAGCTCGGGTCGTATCAGAATACTCCAATGCATGAAGATGAAGCAGATACTGCGACATCATGTCCTCGTCAACGCCTTCCCATCCCCCGCCGTTACCGTTGAAGCAGTTGGTCTTCAAGTACTCAATAAGCTGTGCCAGATCACTTCTATAGGCGGAAAGAGTATTTGGCGACACGCCACGCTCGACTGTCATATAGTCCAGAAACCCGTCTACACTACTCTGCAACAGATTTAAACACTCCTAAAATATTGTGACTAACCTTCATTCTAGCATAATGTAGGGGCCTTGTCCGACCTGCATTCTATTGACACACGAACTGTACACCGCTATTTTTGACCTGCCATCTGAGTTAACTGTAGTCTCCTACAAGAGGAATAGTTCAAGCGCAGATTGCAACAATCCCTTGGGCAATCGAGGAGCAACTCACGCAAAGGTAGCAAATGATTGAAATCGACATAGGGCCATTCTTAATCTCGTCAGGATCATTCTTGCTGAGTTGGCACGGCTTCTTCAGCTTTATCGCAGTTGCTACCGCCGTGTATTTGGTGGGGCGCTGGGCACCCATGAAGGCCATAGACCCCGACGATATTTACTCAATCGCAATTTGGGCAATTCTCGGCGGCATCATCGGGGCACGCATTGCGCATGTGGTAGATAACTGGGGCTTCTACCAGTATAACCTTCTGCAGATATTGTTCATCTGGAGCGGCGGCATTGGCATCTGGGGCGCCATCCTTGGCGGCTTCATTGGAGGCGCAGCGTATGCGCTATTGCAGAAGCACCCGGTTGGTGTAATTGCGGACCTCACTGCGCCGTCATTACTGCTGGTTCAGTCGATTGGCAGAATTGGCGATATCGTCAACGGCGAGCATTGTGCCAGAGTTGCAACGGAGTTCATATTGGCATTCAACTGGATTCGCCCGGAAAGCGATGCGCGCGTGTGCGCCAACGGGGTGGGAGTTCCTGTTCAACCAGTGATTGCGTATGAAATGCTTTGGAATCTAGGGGCGTTGTTCATCATCTGGAAACTGCGCGATAGAATAAAGCCGGACGGCATGCTGTTCGCGCTCTACCTAGCGCTTTATGCAGTGGGTCGCTTCTTCGTTACATTCCTGAGACAGGACAAGGTTTGGACGCTTGGACTGCAAGAAGCGCACTTCATTGCGATTCTAGTTTTGGCCATTACTATACCTTTACTTGTCATAAAGGCGCGTCCTACTACTCCGGATCAGATCGCGGCAGAGGGTGAGGAGATCGCGGAAAGACGTTCACGAAGGCTATCACGTGCCGAGCGCAGGCGGCGTGAGCGCGACAGCTAATCAAAGTGCGGCGCGTAGGTCTTGAACTGTCATCTGAAGCCTTGGCTGGCTTCCCCAAGTGTCTAAGCCGACAGTGAATACGACATCTATGTTGTTCCGTGTTTCCTGCACTTTATGTCCCAGATTGAAACCTATTGCGTTGATCGTCGTGCCACGATGCCACAATCGCATCTTTAGATGGTTCCTTCTTGCGCCAACTAGACGAACATCAAGCACACGAACACCGCGGGTCATGAACATCGGCGCAGGGTTACCTTCACCGAATGGCCCGAGAGACCGAATAAAGTCGAAGTTTTGAGGGCTGAATGCAGACAACTGCACCTCGCAGTCTATGTCAATTGATGCCGAAAGTTCGATTCCTTTCAACTGCTCAGTCGCGATGCTCTCAATGCTTCGCTCAAGATGGGGGAGCGATTCCGTGCGTATGGTAAAACCCGCTGCCTGCGGATGGCCGCCGTGACGCTCAAACAGATGCGCACTCTGCCTAAGCGCATCGACAATGTCGAACTCCCGGATGCTGCGGGCACTGGCTCGGCTGGTATGTTCGCCCACAGATATTGCCACCGCAGGCCTGTAGTAGTCTTCAGCCAGCCTTCCCGCAACTAGCCCCAATACACCCGGAATCCAATCCTCGCTCTTTACGATGAGGATAGAAGGAATCTCACTTCGTCCTGCAATCTGCCGCTCCGCCTCGGCGACGGCGCGGCGCGTAAGCTCTTGCCGCTCGCGATTCTTGCTCTCTATCTCACCAGCCATTGAGCGAGCCTCTTCGGCGCTATTGGTGGTCAGAAGTTGCAGGCTGATACGCGCGCTACCAAGCCTGCCTGCTACATTGAGACGAGGAATAATGTTGAACGACAATGCTTCGGTATCAAGTGTGCCCATCTTTACTTTGGCACTGGCGGCAAGCGCACGAATTCCGAGATTATCCGTGCTGTTGATGCGTTCCAGACCACGCTTGACCAAAAAACGGTTCTCGTCTTTGAGTGGCCCGACATCCGCAACAGTGCCCAGCGCCACGAACTCCAGCAAGTGGTCCGGCCAAGCCAAGCCAAGAGCATCGTGAAGCGCCTCAACTAGTTTGAATGACATGCCCACTCCCGTTAGATCGCCAAACGGATAGTGCGAGTCAGGGTGCCTGGGATTGATGAGGGCGTGAGACGCAGGAAGAGTGGGTAGCACGCTGTGATGATCAGTAATGATGGTGTCGACGCCTAGTGCCGACGCCATGGCAACCTCATCAATTGAAGTTGCGCCGCAGTCCACAGTCAGCAACAAGGACACGCCCTTCTCGCTCAGCCTCTCGATGGCATCAGCATTGAGGCCATGCCCCTCATCAACACGGTCAGGAATATAAGGTGTTACTCTCGCGTCCAGGTCCCTGAGTGCTGTCGTCAGCAGAGCGGTGCCCGTAATGCCATCCGCGTCGAAGTCTCCAAAAATGCCAATATGTTCGCCCGTTTCTAGTGCGAGCTTCAAACGGGCAACTGCCTTGTCCATTTCGGGGAGCAACCAAGGGTCGTGCCTGAGCCGCGCATCAGGATTGAGAAAAAGGTCGGCATCCCCTGCGGAACGAATGCCTCGGTTGTACAGGAGGTGGGCATGGAATGGAGGAAAGCCCAACTGTCTGGCGAATCCCATTGGAGGGAAATCACGCAATTCCCAGCGCTTGCCCATCGCGCCTACCATCTGCATCTTCGATCAGAACACTGAAGATGTAAATCGGCGATTTTTCTATTCTTCATATCGCTGGAAGGCTAGAGAGGCATTATGACCGCCGAAACCAAAAGAATTACTGAGCGCGGCATTGATACGCCCATGCCTTGCAATATTCGGCGTGTAATCTAGATCACATTCAGGATCGGCATTCTTTAAGTTAATGGTCGGCGGTATTGTCTCTTCAGATATAGCAAGTGTCGTAATAGCAGCCTCAAGCGCACCGCTCGCTCCGAGCAAATGACCGGTCATAGACTTGGTGGAGCTGATGGGGACGCTGTAAACTTCCTCGTCGAACACGCCCTTCATGGCCATCGTCTCGTATTTGTCGTTAAGTGGCGTCGATGTGCCGTGCGCGTTCACATATCCAATCTCATCCGGCTGCAATCCGGCTTTCCTGATGGCAATCTTCATTGCGCGCGACGCACCTTCACCTTCCGGTGCAGGCTGAGTAATATGATTGGCATCAGCGGTGGAGCCGTATCCCACAATTTCTACCAGCGGCGTTGCTCCTCTCTTGACCGCGCTCTGCAATGTCTCCATCACAATTACGGCAGCGCCTTCACCCATTACGAACCCGTCTCGTTCGGCGTCAAATGGACGAGATGCACCCTTGGGATCATCGTTACGGGTCGAAAGCGCCTGGCAAGCATTGAAGCCAGCAACTCCGATGGGGCATATCGCTGCCTCGGCGCCACCAGCGAGAACTACATCAGCGTCTCCTTCCTGTAACACTTCAAGAGCCTGGCCAATGGAGTCTGCCCCGCTGGAACATGCAGATACAGTAGAGTAGTTCGGTCCCTTGGCTCCGAGCATAATCGACACTTGCCCGGACGCCATGTCGGGGAGCATCATAGGCACCAAGAAAGGGCTGATGCGTGAGGGTCCGCGAGAACCCAAAACGCCTACCTGTTCAGAGAGCGTGATGATACCGCCGATACCGCTCGCAATCATTACCGAGACCCGCGTGCAATTGTCGGCAGTGACCTTTAGACCGGCGTGTTCAACTGCTTCAAGGGCAGCGACCGCCCCCAACTGCACGAATCTGTCCATCCGGCGCGCTTCCTTCCTACCGACGAATGCCGCCGCGTCGAAGCCCTTTACCTCAGCGGCGATGGTAGTGCGATAGCCCTCTGTATTAAATGAGGTTATTGGAGCGACACCGGATTTACCAGCCACCAGACTATGCCAGGTGGACTGACGATCCAGTCCCAATGGGCTGACTATTCCGATCCCAGTTACTACTACTCGGTTCTTCATCTGAATTTTGCTCCAGTTTGTTTAGTGCGCTGTCTCGGGTAATTTGCCGATTAAATCCTACTGGATTCCCTACGAACCTCATCCGGGTCCAGGTGGCTCCTCGAGACTCGCTACATCGTGAACTATAGCAGTATTGTTGCTCTATGGATACTATCTAGAGAAACAGTTGATCACATTGAGGTTGCCTCCGTTACATAAACGTCGACAAGCGCATCCTGGAGAGCCCCAATTGTAACGGGATAACCGACTCGGTGCTCACGCAAAGATGCGGTGCCGCGCGCCTGAACATGGAATACGCCATTGTCTTTTGCGGACAGCGTCACTGACACACCAAGGCCGGCTCCCCAGATCAGCGACCAGATACATTCGTATATGATCTCTTCATCAGCACTCACATCGCTGAGTACGCCTAACGCAGATGGCTGCATCGTCACACCACGGGTCGTATCCAATTCGCCTTGGCCATCCAATAGCCCAACATTCAGGTCATCCAAAGCTTGCAGTACCATTCCGTCGAGGATATCCGCTTCGACCCATAGGCGCATTAGTAGTTGAGCATGCTCGGGATTGGTGGCGAAATGTTCCGATGCTCGATCGATGAATCCGAGGGCTTCCGAGTGGTATTCAGCCATACGGCGCGCTCGCTCGATCCACTCGGGCGTCCCCTGATCGGCCGTATCTATGTCCATTTGAGTCCAATCGTTTTCGCGCATTACACTGCTTGGGTTCCTTGTGATAGGGCAGTGCTTATTCTGAATTGACCGCCTGTTCGACAAGTTCCTATAATAGCATAGCAACATTTTGAACATAGAAGGAATTATCTTTGACGGTAACGAGCCAAGCCCGCGCTACATTCGCAATAGAAACCCATGGATGCAAGCTAAACCAAGCGGATACTCTGGTACTCGCGCGAGAGTTTGCCGGAGCAGGATTGAGGCAAGTTAGCACCGATGAGCCTGCTGATGTCTACGTGGTAAATAGCTGCACGGTTACGCATGTCGCCGACCGGAAGGCTCGGCAATCGCTCAGGGCGGCAAGGCGCCGTAATCCTAGTTCAACAATTGTGGCTACGGGATGCTATGCCGAGCGTACACCTGATCAGCTTAGCGCAATGGACGAGGTTGACCTTGTTTTTGGCAATGTTGATAAGCCGCGTCTAGTGCAACAAATTGTCGAATGGAGAGGCGAACACGCTGTACCGTGTGCAACTGGCGATGAGGCCGACTACATCAGTCCGCGGATCGGACGCACCAGAGCGATGGTGAAGATACAGGAAGGCTGCAACCAGGTCTGCGCCTATTGTATCGTGCCCAAAGTTCGGGGCAGGGAACGCAGCATACCCACAGAGGCACTGGTGAGTGAGGTCCAGCTCCTCACGGCCAATGTTTACAAAGAAGTAGTCCTTACAGGAACTCAACTTGGGTCGTACGGTTTTGACCTAGTTGGCGCGTCACTCGGATTGCTCATTGCAACCATCCTGTCTCGGTGCAACGTTGAGCGCCTGAGAGTCTCATCTCTCCAACCTAGGGAGATTACTGATGACCTATTGGCGTTATGGAGCGACAAACGACTGTGCCCGCACTTTCATATGCCATTGCAGAGCGGCAGCAACTCGATATTGCGGATGATGAGGCGCCGCTATACTGCAGAAGACTATGTCGAAACTGTAAAGCGAATTCGCGAGAGGATACCTCAGGCAAGCATAACCGCCGATGTCATTGTGGGCTTTCCTGGCGAGACTGACGCAGATTTCCGGGCGACTTACGACCTATGCGAGAGTATAGGGTTCGCTGACCTGCATGTGTTTC
Organism: Dehalococcoidia bacterium; assembly: GCA_965225795.1. Taxonomy (GTDB): domain Bacteria; phylum Chloroflexota; class Dehalococcoidia; order Lucifugimonadales; family JADFKI01; genus Bin90. The sequence goes on from OZ245324.1 coordinate 1,291,036, forward strand.
CCTACTCGGTGCGCCCCGGCACCAGCGCCGCGTACTACGACGATCAATTGCAGGCTCCCGCCAAGAGCGAACGCATGCAAGCCTTGCTAAATCTTGGCAAGTCTATGGCATATCAGTTCAGACAGGACGCACTCGGCACTGTGCGGCCCGTGCTGTGGGAGAGCCAGATCGCCGATGAGGGAGCGATCCAATGGACAGGGCTGACCGACAACTACATCCGTGTCAAGTCGAAGAGTAATCTCCCGCTCCTGAATGTCATTACGCCGGCGACGCTGGCGAGTATAGACGTCGAAGGAAGTGTGCGCGCTGAAGTTGTCTAGCATGATGCAAATGGAAAGAGGCACTGAAATAGCGCCCCTTTCCATTTTGTTGGTTTTATTTGTCCCTAAGGTCCAGATGTCAGACCTTTAGAATTAGACCTCAACTGGCAAGAATTGAGTGGCACCGTTCTTCTGAACTATGTAGCCCGCGTTCTGCTCGTATGCGTGACCGAAAACAACTAACCAACCGCCTTCGACCGCCATGTCAATGAACTCCCGCTTTTGCTCTAGCGTAGCATTAGGATACTCGTGCATTGCAGGGATGTAGGGCAGAGGAAGATGGTATGGCGTGGGAATCAAGTCGCTGACATAGGCAATCTTCTCGCTGCCACGCTCTACCAGTACAATCTGATGACCATCGGACGGCCCGTTGGTCACCTTAACCGTCAGTCCGGGGAGTACTTCGTGCTTGTCGTCAATGAACTCGAGCATTTCGCGCTCGGCAAGTGGCAAGAAATCCTCCTCATAGAAGATATCTCTGTAGCGCTCGTTAGGTGAATTAGCTTCCTGCCAACTGCTCTTCTGCACGAGATACCTGGCTTTGGGGAAGGTGGGCACAGGCGTACCTGAGCGATCCAATTTAGTGCAGCCTCCGGAGTGGTCAAAGTGCAGGTTGCTGAGAATGACAGCGTCTATGTCGCGGGCAGTGATGCCTTTCGCCTTCAAACCCTTTAGCAGCTTGTTGCCGTTCAGACGAATCATCTCCTTCATCTTGTCCTGGCGCTTAGAGCCAACACCCGTGTCAATCAGGACGTTGAACTCGGGAGTTTGAATTAACATGCAATTCAGCGCTAAACGAATGCGGTTCCGCCGGTCTGGCTTAATTTTAAGCTCCCATTCGGTCTTGGGTATCTGCCCAAATAGGCAGCCACCGTCCATCAGAAATGTACCATCGCTGACAACATCGATCGTGGTCGTTCCAAGGTTCATAGCAATCTCCTACAGGCGTCGCCAGGCGAAAGGAACGCCATAAATACAAGGTTTAATGAAAAGACCGCTCCGGAAGTGAAGCCACCCAGGAACAGGATTGCAATCGCTAATCAATGAGCAGGACTGCGTTCTAACCCAGGAGTTTCGGGAGCAGATCGCAGGAGATGGAAAGCCTAGATAGTCCGCCAGACACCAACCTCAACCCGTAAGCCTTCCCTTCTCCGTGTATAAAACATAGTCTTAGTCCCTGAAACAAGTCAATCAGAATTTAAGACAAGTTTCAGAAGAATACAAAGAGAAAAATGCAAGGAATTGTATTTGGTGAATAGTTGTTCACTTAAAACAAGATGGAAGTTACGAAAATCGTAACTGCTTTTGCCTTGCGTCAAGCGACAAATGGCATAACTCTTGCGGCGGTCTGGCAAATCCAGGTGGAACGCCAATCATGCGGTCAGAACGCATAATCGGCGTTCAGGCGTGTACGTTAGTTAGCTCTTCAACTCTTCAATAGCCGAGGCGAAAGCATCGAGGGTGTGCTGAACATCGGCGGAGTCGTGAGCGAGGGAGACATAGAACTTGGTGTCGCCTTTCAGAACGCCGCGCGCGAGCAGGAGTTCATTGAATCGCCCAAGCATCTGTTTGTCCGCGAGCAGAGTGGAACGGTAGTCAGTAATTTCCTGCTCCGTAAAGAAGACGTCGAATAGTGGCGCTTCGCCGACGACTCTGGCGGGAAGCTCGGCTTCGCTGAGCATGCGCTGAAGTTCATTTCTGAGGCGATTACCGGTAGCGAATATGCGCTCGTAAGTGCCTTCACGCCGGAGAATTTCAAGTGTCTTGAGACCGGCGGCAGACGCGACCGGGTTGCCGCTAAGTGTGCCTATCTGCGGGAGGTAGGCACCTGCCTCCGTGGAGGAAGCATCAAAGTGTGACATCATTTCTTCCTTGCCCGCAACGGCTGCCAAGGGGAATCCGCCAGCGATGACCTTGCCGAGCGAGCACATGTCAGGCTCGACGCCGTAGAATTCCTGCGCCCCGCCGTAAGCGAAACGGAATCCGGTCACCACCTCGTCGAAAATCAATGGGACGCCGTACTGAGCGGTTACATCGCGCAAGCCTTGCAGGAAGCCAGGCTTTGGCGGCAGGAGGCGCTGAAACGGCTCGACAATCACTGCGCCGAGTTCGTCGTGATGCTCCTCGATAATCGCAGTTGCAGTTTCAAGGTCGTTGAAGGGCGCAATCAGCACTTCGTCCTGAATGGAGCGCGGTATGCCAGCAGAGTCGGGAGTTGGGCGGGGAAAGTCGTGTGGGTTGGCGGGCGACATGCTCATCAGGGCGTAGTCGTGCATGCCGTGGAAGCCGCCTTCAAACTTCAAAATCTTGTCGCGACCTCGGTAAGCGCGCGCAGTCCTAAGAGCATAGAATGTAGCTTCCGTGCCGCTGCTGGTGAAGCGCACCTTGTCGGCGCAAGCGACCGCGCTGACCAACTCTTCCGCAAGAAGAATGGCCTGTTCATTGTTGGCGAAGAAGGTCGTACCCTTCTCAATCTGCTCGCGGACGACCTCAGTGACCTCCGGGTGGGCGTGGCCAATGAGCATGGGGCCTGAACCGAGAAGAAAGTCCACATACTCGTTACCGCTTGCGTCGCGTACCCTGCCTGCCTTGCCTTCGGCGATTACGATATCCCTGCCAATGTTGCCAAGGCTACCGCCGGGCATAACACGATGGGCTCTCTGAATCAGTTCGGACTCTGCTGCGGATATAGTGCGCTCTGCCACTGGGTCGCTCCTTTTAGTCGTGCTGGGTCGTCAGTCTCGTTGACTAATGCAAGGATAGCAGAAGTGGAGTAGGCTGGCATATAATATCGGCGACTTGTGCGAACAAAGGAGGATCGAATTGAAGATCAATGTGGTTGCAGGCGACATAGCGCAGCAAGATGTGGGAGCGGTTGTGGTGAATCTCTTCGAGGGAGTAACCGCGCCGGGTGGCGCGACGGGGGCAGTTGACCGCGCGATGGGCGGGGCAATATCAGCACTGATTGCTGACGGCGAGATCAAGGGGAAGCGTGGTGAGTTAACACTTATCCATTCCTTGGGTACGATTGCGCCGAAGCGAGTGCTAGTTGCCGGGCTGGGCAAGGCGGAGTCGTTTACGCCGGACGGGGTTCGGAGCGTGGCGGCGGAGAGCGCGCGCCACCTGAGCGGCATCGGCGTAAAGTCCGCGGCGACCATCTTGCATGGCGCGGGGATTGCGGGGCTGGACGACAGGGCGAGCGCGCGGGCGTTGGCAGAGGGCGTGGTTATGGGGATGTACCGCTTTGACAAGTACAAGTCGAACGCATCAGAGGGCGGACTTGGCGAGATGACGATCGTGGAGTTCGACGAATCCAAAGTGGATGCGCTGCAACAGGGCGTGAGCGAAGGCTGCGTAATAGGGGAGGCGGTGAACTTCTGCCGGGATATGGCGAACGAGCCTGCGAACTACATGACTCCGTCGGACATGGCAGAGCAGGCACTGAAAGTTGCTCACACGCATGGAGTGGAGCTTGAAGTGCTGGAGCGGGCGCGGATGGAGGAGCTGGGCATGGGGGCGCTGCTGGGTGTGGCGCAGGGGAGTGAAGAGCCGCCGAAGTTTATCATCATGCGGTATAGCGGGGATGCAGATGACGAGGCGAACAACATCGGACTGCTGGGGAAGGGCATCACCTTCGACAGCGGTGGCCTGGACATCAAGAACGCGGCGGGCATGTCAACTATGAAGGGCGACATGGCGGGAGGCGCTTCGGTTATTGCGGCTATGCAGGCTATTGCGCAACTGAAGCCGAAGATCAATGTTACGGTCATAGTGCCGGCGACGGAGAACATGCCGAGCGGCACCGCGCAGCGACCTGGCGATGTGGTGCGGGCGATGAACGGCAAGACAATCGAGATCGATAATACGGACGCCGAGGGCAGGCTGGTGCTGGCGGACGCGATGTCTTACGCGCGATCGGTTGGGTTGAACCGGCTGGTGGACGTTGCCACGCTGACGGGTGCGATGTCGGTTGCGCTAGGGGACCAGTGCATGGGAGCCTTCGGCAACGACGACGAGTTCACGCAGCAGGTGGTTTGCGCCGCCAATTCGGTGGGGGAGAGGGCATGGCCTCTGCCGATGTTCGATGAGTACAAGTCGCAGTACAGCAGCGATATCGCGGACATCAAGAACACGGGCGGTCGCGGGGCAGGGTCTATCACGGGCGCGCTGATCATCGGCGAGTTCAATGACGGGGCGCCGTGGGTACACCTGGACATCGCTGGAACTGCGCGGTCGCGGGGCAGCAGTGGCGCGACTGTGAAGGGCGCGACTGGCGTGCCGGTGAGGACGCTGGTTCAGCTGGTGTGTGATCTGGCGGGTTAGGGAGAGTTTTGCATCAGGGGTCAGCCGTCAGAAATGGTTTTCTATCGGCGCGTGTTCGGTAGCCACTGGGACAGGTGGTTCGAACTCATCGCGAACGGAGCATTGGGCGCCCGCTCTGGTTTTCCTTCAGGAGAAGCAACTTTATGGGCTGCGGATGGTTGGGTTCTTGACCCTTCGGGCGAGCGGGTTGGGGAGGACGGGAGTGCCGTAGATTGCCGCGGCTTCCTTTATATGCGCGAGGCGGTTGGACACGTCTCTTAGCGTTGGGTTGGTTGTCCGGTTCTCGCTCGATTCCTCCTCGAATATGCCGTATTCGCGCCTGTCTTCTTCGTCGAACTTTGCCTGATCCTCGGGACTCAGGGGTTCGTAGAAGTAGTCCACTGTCGGGTCGGAGTCGGAGGGGCCGCATTCGTAGTAAGTGGGTTCTTCGATTGCCTCAATGTTCTCGGCTCCTGCTTTCGCAGGGGCATCCTCTTTCGAAGGGATGGGTGGGGAAGTGGTGTCGGTATTTCTGCCGTAGTACCTAGTTTCGGTATCAAGGGCGGCTTGTTCGTCTCCTATATCTTTTGTGGCGTTGAATGCTGGGATTGTCGCTAGTTGGTCTTCATGTTCGGCAGTCTTACCAGTGCCTTTGTCTTTCGACGCACACATGACAGTCGGGTTGTAGTCCGACTCTGACATCGGTGGAGGGGAAGAAGGGACTTCCAAACGCTCATCCGGCCCTTCTACCGTTGTGGGAGAAGAGGCCGCGGGAGAAGCGTGCTTTGCCGTGACGCGCTCGGATGTGAGTTCGTTCTGCAGCTTGCGTTCGTCTTCTTCGGTCCATCCTATGGGACGCTGGGCACGCCAGTAGCCTTCGACCTGCTCCCAGGTTACGCCGTCGAAGTTGATGTCATAGGCGCGGCGCATAAGCTCCTTAGCCGCTCCCACGCGGTGGCTCATCGTGAAGCCGTCATCGTGCAGCTGTCCGGCCATCACATCGAGCAGGAAGCGGGTTATGTCGCTGCCGTACTCTGTGTGCTGCCGGATGCGCTGCGAGATGTCCTCGTGGATCGTGTCGTAGTCGTCCTTCTTTTCTGACAGACGCGAATGCGATGAACCGAAGCTGCCGAAGCCTCTATTGAGTAGTTCCTTTGCTGCCGCCATCCTGTCCGCGGGCTTGATGCGCTGTTTGTTGTCTATGAATGGTCGCTGCTGACCGTTCATCACCTTGACGAGGAACTCTACCATGAGGTGGCCATCGTCCGTTTCGTCGCGAATCTGCCGGGCGATGTCGAAGTTTAGGATATCGAGGAATGTCACCTGACGCGTGGGACGTTCGGGTGTGGGTTCCTTATCTTTTCTCTTGGCAGCCAGTTCTTCGGGTGTCGGTATGAGGCCCCAGAAGTTTGAGTCTTCTTCTGAGAAGCCGTACCTGATGAGCTGCTTGGCAGCATCTAGCCTGTGGTGGACTTTGACGCCGTCGGTCTGTCCCTCCATCGTGTTGACGAGGAACTTGGCGATGGTGTGTCCATCTTTGGTCAAGGATTTTATGCTGCCTGCAATGGTCATGGTCTTCAGCTCACGGTTTTTGACGTTTCAGAAATATAGACAGCGGTTACAGACGGCACGGTGTAATGTCCTTTTGTGTTTGCTTTGCACTCAAAACGAACAATTGTGCTTTTGCCTCTGACTATGATACGTACGGATGTTTGAAGTGTCAAGGGGTGAAAGTCGATTAGTTTTGCGGTTAGTCAGCCGGTTAATGTTCTGGGCAGGGTTGATGGCGCATGGGCAGGCATGCGCTCTCATAGTTCGATGAGCTCACCATGAACGGATTACTCATAGCCCGCGACAATCGAAAGACCATGCGGCACGGCGCTGTTGTGCGGGTATGAGCGCTATGATAAGATTTGAGGTGACCGAATGCGAAAAGTGGAGATGTACTTGTGACCACAACTCCGCGTTGGACCTTCATTACCAACCATGGGTTGGTTCTTTCTTTCATATTCCATAATCCGCGCAGCACCGCTCGTGATATAGCGAATTACATCGGTGTTACGGAGCGCACGACGCACAAGATAATCTCGGACTTGGAATTTGCAGGATATATAGAGCGGCGCAAAGAGGGTCGGCGCAACGTTTACGACGTGAATCCTTCGCAGCCGTTGCGCCACCACACGAAGCAGGATGTGATGGTTGACGAGCTACTTGAGGCGCTCACTACGAAGGACTCGGAGGAACTACTGATCCAGTAGGGGCGAGGCCGGCAATGATGGATCGAATGCCTTATATGAAGCCTTCGATTTTCCCGCCCGAATCGCCTGTGTTGCATCACCTACGTCCTAACTTTTCTTCACCGACGGAGAGGGAGTTTTGCGCCGGATGGGAATGGTTGACCATCGTGTTTGCTGACTGCTAAAATCGGCTTATGAGTGGTGGGTGTGGCCAAGCGGTTAAGGCGCCAGGTTGTGGCCCTGGAGATCGGGAGTTCAAATCTCCTCACCCACCCCACCCACTTTTTTCCCCAGAATGATCGTCTGCCTTGTCTAATTGCGCGATTTTTGACCGAGAACGGAGACTTGCATTGACTAATCAATTCAAAGATGTGGTGACGATTCGCGAAGGTGACGCAGACGGCAACCGAATGGTGGTCCGGCTGACAACGGAGCAGGGGAGGCAAATTCACGCGATTGGGGTGCCGCAGGACAATGACTCTCGCACGGGGCCTACGTGGGCGTACCTGTTCGAGAACGACGGCATGACGCTGATAGACGCGGGGGCTACGGGGTCTTATCAGCATCTTACGGACGGCGTCGAGGCGACGGGATTCCAGGTGCGTGACGTCGAGCGTGTAATCATTACGCATGGGCACCAGGACCACGACGGAGCGGCGGGGCAGTTGGCGGAAGAGGCGGGCGCGGAAATCTGGGCGCACGAGATGTACACGCATCTGCTTCAGTACAATCCGTGGGACATACAGCGCAATCCGTCGTCGCCGTTGCAGCGCGAGATGGAGCGAGTGGTCACTGCGGACAGGGCGAGCAATGCGGGAGATTCGGCGCGGCAGTCAGCGGGGTATGCGGAGCGGCAGAAGCGGCATGTGGAGATTCGCAGGAAATTTGAGGTGGGGCGGAGCCTTCAGGATGACGAAACGGCTGGCGACCTGAAGTTCATATACGCGCCGGGGCATTCGCCGGACGAGATTTGCGTTACTCTGGACGGGCTGGTGTTCACGGGCGACCATGTGCTGCCGGAGATTACGCCGCATCCGACGACGAAGGCGCGGTTCAGCGCCCCGATACGCAAGAGCGTGCCGGAGCGGTACCACTGCGAAGATAAGATTTATGGACTGGAGACTTACCTGCGGTCGCTAAGGCTGATTGCGAACCTAGGCGACGATGTGGCGGTGATGCCGGCGCATCGGCTGTTCAGCAAGGGGAAGTTCAACTTCGAGACGGTGGAGCGGGCGGAGGATATCCTGCAGCATCACGCGGTTCGGCTGGAGCGGATTCTGCACAGGTTGGGGACGGAGCCGACGTCGCTGGAGCACATCACGCGAGGGGTGTTCGCGCGGCGCAAGCTGATAGGGGGCAACCTGTATATGGCGCTGTCGGAGATTGTGGCGCATATCGAGCTGCTGGAGGATACGGGGGACATCGAGGTGTGGGAGGATATGCGGATGCGGTCGAAGGGGAGCGAGAATTACAGGGAGATGATTGCGGGGATGTGAGCTCGTTCAGCGTATCAGTGCAACGAATCCTTCCGCTGCAAAATCCCGGTCGCGCGTGAGTATTTCTTGAATGCCTCGTTCACGCATGACAATCATTGAGATGCAGTCGGCAAGACTGAAACGCTTGTCCAGGCGCTGCTCGTATAAGTCCAGCCCTCTGGAGAAAAGAGCCGGCGATTGCGGTATCACGATTACGGCTTCGTCCTCTAATATCGCCCTAACTGTTTTGACAGCTGCCTGTCGGACTATAGGCGCATTTCTTGAAGTGGCGGCAAGGAACTCAGTTAGAACTTCTCTTGTGGTCACCAGTGTTATGTCACTCGCCAGGTTTTCTTTAGCTGCGAGCGCCTGTTCGTGCCATTGATCGCGTGGAAGCAGTGAGGCTATCCAGAAGAAAGAATCTACGAATACTTCGGGCATGTATTACGACTTCTCGTCCTCTGACTTTCTGGGCGCGCCATATATGTAATGGTCCAGGTTTTCTGACAAGTCGGATGGAATTTTCGCAAGCTCGCACTCGGGTATGGCTTCCGAGTACCGGTGAATCTTTTCCATCAGAGGGACTTCTTTTTCATTTGACTCTCTAGTTGCCTCTTGTACCCTGATTGCCTGTGCCATGGTCATACCTCCAAGTCTGTCGATTGCCGAATCACTGCTTGAGCGATTATAGCAGAGAAGTGAAGCGCAACTTCAATCCGCAACGCGACACCTGCTATAATGGGCGTGAGGATTGGTTGCGCGCCTGTAGCTCAATGGACAGAGCATCGGTCTTCGGAACCGAGGGTTGGGGGTTCGAATCCCTTCAGGCGCGCCAACTAATTTAGTCGGTTTCTCAGTACATTAGTATTTCCGTAAGGGGCAGGCTTATTTGGCCTGCCTAATTTTTTAGCGCAGTTTGCCGAAGACGGCTAGCCAGATGCAGGGTGGCTGCGTGCTGGTGTAGGCGACGCGGTGGCGGCAGTGGGCTGGCAGGAGGACGTGGTCTCCTGCGGATATATTCAGTCTTTCTCCGGTTTTGTATTCGAGGACGGCTTCGCCTTGTATGAGGGCTACCCACTCGTCTTCGTCCTGGTTGTACCATTGTCCTTCAGGGGTAGTCTGTCCGGTGGAGACGATGCGCTCTATCCTTATGTCGTCGGATCGGACGAGATCGAATATGTCTTCGTTGTGGGGGAGCGGGTCCGGGAGGTTGAAGAGGTTGAGGGTCATGTCGTTCTCCATTGGCGGCACATAGAGTCAATGGGCAAATACGGCATCGCTCGCTGTTAAAGAAAGTGTCGTAGGTTGAACGGAGGAGGGGCAGGCTGTAGAAGCCTGCCCCTTTTGCTATTGGGCTAGTCGCGGGGGACTATGGGGAGGGTGATGTGGGAGGGGTGAGCGGCGGAGTGGTGCACGGTTTGCAGGGCGGAGACGAATGAGCCGTCTTCGCCTATGGTTCCGCCGGTGTTCATATTGCGGTCGAAGCGGGGGAAATTACTGGAGGAGATTTCGACCCGGATGCTGTGTCCATTCTTGAAGACGTTGGCTGTCGCCCAGAGGTCGATCGTGTATTCAACAACATCGCCCGGTGTGATGTATGACGCGGGCGCACGCGGGGTGCGGTAGCGGGCGCGGATGACGCCGTCGGTGAGGTTTCGCGCGTAGCCGTCGGGTTCGACATCGACGAGCTTGGCGGTGAAGTCGGTGTCTATGGCGGATGTGGATGCGTAGAGGGTTACGGTTATGGGACCGGTTACCTCGGTGTCCTGCTCCATTGGCGGCGTGGAATAGACCAGCACATCGGGACGGACCTCGACGGGGCGCTGGTCGTAGGCGCCGGGCGCCATGAACGCGGGGTCGCAGCATAAGCCACCGCCATTGGTGGGTACAGGGTTGATGGGGTTGTACACGAATACGTCGGGCGACTCGTCCGCGGGTGATTCGGGGCTGAGGCTGCCGTCGCCGTTGAGGGTGTTGGCACGACCACCGCTGTGCAGGTAGTAACGCACGTCCTCGGCGCGTTCGAGGGGCCATTCGTTTTCGTAGCGCCACTCGTTGATGCCCATGACGAAGATGCGGACGGGCTGATCGTCTGGGACGCCGTTGTCCTCGCCCTTGAGGTGGTGATCGTAGTAGCGGAGGAATTCGCCGGGGAGGTCGATGGCTGCCGCCGCCGCGCGAGTGCCGAAGTTGTACTCGCCTGAGACGGCGGGCGCGGAGCCGGAGTGAATCCAGGGGCCGATGAGCAGACGCTGACCACTGCGGGCGAGGTCGGAGGCGCCGTTGGCTCGCATGCCGAGGTAGTTCTGGATCGTCCCACCGAGGAATATGTCGTACCAGCCGCCAACATTGAACGCGGGGATGGCGATTTCGGAGTGGGACTCGGCGATGCAGACTTGCTTCCAGTAGTCATCGTAGTCAGCGTGGGAAAGCCAGTCGTAGTAATAGGGCGCTACGCCTTCCTTCAGGTGCGGCATTTCCTGCATCGGCAGGTGGGAGAATCCGCCCTCAAGCGTGTCCTTGGCGGTAATGAGGGCATTCAGGTCGGCGATGTCCTTGTTTATCTTCTGTGAGAGATTTGCCCAGTTAGCGCCGGCGAGAGAGCCGATAGACCAGGAGAGGTTGAAGCCAAGCTCGAATGCGCCGCCCTGCCATGCCCAGCCCTCATGGTAGTCGTGCGCTGTGAAGCCGGGAGCAATGGCAGTCAGCGAGGGTGGCTTGGACTTGGCAGCGAGCCACTGGGTTGCGCCAACATAGGATATGCCAAATGTGCCTACCTTGCCTGTACACCAAGGCTGTGAGGCGAGCCACTCGATGGAGTCGTAGCCGTCGTTGATCTCGTTGGTGAAGGTGTAGAACTCGCCTTCGGAAGTGAAGCGCCCGCGCACGTCCTGCACTACGGCAGCGTATCCGCTCATCGCGGCGCGCACTACGTCAAGGGTGCCGGTGCGGTTTTGGGGGCTGCTCTTGTCGTAGGGGGTTCTTGTGAGAAGGACAGGGAACTGTTCACCCGGGGCGTCCGGTCGGAAGATATCGGCGTAGGTGGTGGCGCCGTCTCGCATCTGAATGGGGACATTGAAGTCGGCTTTGATGGAATAGGGGGTTGGCATATTTCTTATACCTCCATAAGGTTTTTCGGAATGTATATTAGAGGGCGTGAAGTGTCAATCTGGATGTCCGGGCTGGATGTGCGGACTGGATGTCCGGGGAACTCATCCGGACACGGTTGGCCGCGTGGACGGCAGACCCACCGTGATTGTGTGATAGGAAGGTTTAGCAGGAATTGAACTGTGTTAGGGAGATTCGGACCAGAAGGCTATGCCTAGAAGATCGGGGCCGATATGCGCGCCCATTGCGGGGGTGAACTCGCTGATGTAAAGCTCAGCGCAGTCGAATTCATCATTGACGATACCTCTGATGGATTCGGCGTCTTGCAGGGCGTCGGCGTGCATTATGGCGATATGTAAGGGGCCGGGATCCGCCTCGGAGCGCATTAATTCAATCATGCGGCGGATTGCGGCGCGCCGTGTGCGAGGGCGTGCGAGGGTGGTTATTTCTGATTTCTCCAGCTTGAATAGGGGCTTGATTTGCATCAGGGATGCGCCTAAGTGAGCGACAAGAGGCACACGGCCGCTGCGACGCAAATAGCGCAGCGTTTCGATGAAGGCGAGAAGGCGGACCCGCTCTGTGACGACCAATGCTGCTGATGCGGTCTGCTCCAAAGATGCGCCTGCTTGGGCTGCTCGCCACGCATGGAGGGCTATGAGCGCCTGAGAACCTGCGGCGGTCTGCGAGTCCACAACGCGGATTTCGACCGAGGGCGTGGTGGCGCGCATCTCCTCTGACGCGGCTGTCGCAGAGGTGAAGGACGCGCTGAAGCGGTCACCGGCGGTAATGCAGAGGATGGCGTCTTGATCCCGACCTGCTGCATTAAACACTTCCACGTAGGCGGCAGTGGAGGGCGCCGAGGTCGTGGGGGGCGACGAAGCGGTTCTGATGCGTCGGTAGAACTCAGTGTTGGTTATGTCGATGCCGTCTCGGAACGAAGCTCCGTCGAGGGTCACGGTCATGGGCGCGACATAGACACCGAGGCGCTCGGCAAAACCCGGCGGCAGCGAGGCGGCGCTGTCAACCACTATTGCGACTTTGGAAGAAACTGACATGGATGGTTATAAAGGATAGACAGGATGGGATGCATTGCTAGTTTAGCATGTATGAAATGGTGCAGGGTCTATCAATTGTCGCCGTGAACGGTTGAAGCGGCTAGATTTCTTTGGCTACGCGACCACTGTTTATAAACAGGGAGTTTTAGATTCTTCACTCCGCTGCGCTGCGTTCAGAATGACAGAATAGAGATGGCTGTGTTCGGAATGACATGATAGAGCGTTTGGATTGACATGACAGAGGAATGCGGCAATGAAATGACTCTGGAGATAGTGCGGTTTTGGTTGACACTAAATTGCGAAAGTGCGAACATGGCGGCGTATTTCGGGCCAGTTGATGGATTCATTCTCCCTTGGTTTCGCAGGGAAAAGCCTCGCAGGAAAGATGTTAGGGACAAGCGCCGTGAGCCAGTTGCATGAACGAAGCGCAAGCAGGCACATACGCAGCCTTGTCGGGATGAACGATCTCGACTCACAAGCGTGGCGGCGCAGCGACCATATACTAACTTCCCTCCGCAATCACATGGGTTCACGCGGCTACCAGCCTATCGATACACCGCTTCTGGAGGAGACGGAGCTGTTCGTGAGAAAGTCGGGCGGCGACCTCGCAGGACGGCTGTACAATTTCACTGACCCCGGCGGGACATCCGTAAGCCTGCGCCCTGAATTCACCTCTTCCGTCATACGCCACTACATAGACAACGAAGAGTCATTGTCGCTGCCGGTGCGGTGGCAGTACAGCGGACCGGTCTTCAGATACTCTCCGGCAGAGCTAGGGAGCTATCGGCAGTTCACGCAGTCGGGTGCAGAACTGGTCGGCGCAACATCAGAAGAAGCGGATATCGAGATAATTTCTCTTGCCGTTTCCGGTCTGCAGGAGATTGGCCTAGACGGATTCAGGCTGCGGCTCGGACATCTGGGAGTGCTGCACAGCCTGTTGGACGAATTCGGTCTTTCGGAGCCTGCGAAACTGTTCATTATCAGCAATATGAACGGTCTGAAGGAAGGCAAGTCAGATGTGGCAGGGCTGATGGAACATGCGGGTGAGGTTGGGCTGTTGAGCGGCAGCGTCGATCTGGGAATTGGGCTGGAGACAGCTCTGGAGAGCATGAGCGCGGAAGCAGCCGAGGAGTTTGTTCTAGGGGTTCTGAAAGAGTCGATGCCGGAACCACTTGGAAGGCGGACGACCGATCAGATCGTCGCGCGGCTGCTGAGCAAGGTGAGGCAGGCGAACTGCCCGGAATCTTTCGAGCGCGCATTGAATTTTGTTCGGACACTTTCGGGTCTTTGCGGAGAGCCGCCAGCTACGCTTCAAGCGGCGCGCGACGCGGCCGACGAGTGCGGTGTAGATGCCGCGCCGCTGGACGAGTTAGGAGCGCTGCTGGAGCGTGCGCATTCTATAGACATCGTGGGTGGCATCTCGGAGTCGCGGGTAACGCTGGACATGGGCATGGCGCGCGGCATCTCGTACTACACGGGCGTCATCTTCGAGCTTGCGGCAGGTGGCGGTGGCGATGGCGCCGCGGCACTGGGCGGAGGCGGGCGATACGACGGGCTGGTGCAGGCATTAGGCGGCAACGTGGGCGTTCCCGCGATGGGATTTGCTTACAATGTGAATGCGCTGCTTAATGCGCTGCAAGACAGCAGCATTTCGTCTATTGGAGCACAAGGCAACGGAGCGCAGACGAATGGTGTTTAACGGCAGCCTGAGACTTGCCATATCGAGCGACGGCGCGCTGTTCGAGCCCACACAGGCGTTTCTGCGTTCGTGCGGCATAGGCGTGTCCCGCAGCAATCCGCGCCGCTACATCGCCGATATTCCCGCGCTCCCGGGCGTGACAGTGATGTTTCAGCGCGGCGCAGACATCACGCCGAAGGTGCAAGAAGGCAGCGCGGACCTGGGTATCGTGGGACTCGACCGCTATCTCGAAATGAGCAGCGAAGGCGGCGACAGTGGCGTAGTGATAGACGACCTGGACTTCGGCAGGTGCGAGTTGGTGCTAGGTGTGCCGGACTCGTGGGTGGATATGGTGTCGCTTGCGGACCTTGCGGACTTGTCGATGGAGTTTCGGCAGCAGGGCAGGGACCTGCGAGTTGTCACGAAGTACCCGCGGCTCGTGGAACGGTTCCTGCTGCGAAGCGGCATCAACCTGTTCTCGCTGGTGCATTCGAGCGGGACGTTGGAGGCAGCGGTAGCGATGGGCTTCGCGGACATAATCGCGGACGTGTCGGAGAGCGGCACGACGATGCGCGAAAACCGACTCAAGACGATAAGCGGCGGTACGATTATTTCTTCACAGGCCTGCCTGATCAGCAATCAGCGGCTGCTGAGCGCGGATTCCGCAAAGTTAGACAGGGCAAAGAGGCTTGTGGACGTGATGGAGGGGCATCTTCGATCGCGCTCCTACTACAGTGTTACGGCGAATATGCGAGGGGAGACACCGGAAGATGTCGCGCGGCAGGTACTGGAGCACACAGAGATAAGCGGGCTTCGGGGTCCGACAATCGCGAAGGTGTACTCACAGGACGGCGTAGGATGGTACGCCGCGACGGTCATTATCAGGAAGCGCAACCTAGCGGACGCCGTGAACAGGCTGCGGCAGGCGGGCGGCACGAGCGTAACGGTCTCTGACCTGAATTACGTGTTCAATTCCAACTGTGAGGCGCAGGATAGGCTGACAGGCGATTAGACGGCCTGTCAGTTTAAAATCGGTTCATCGCTGGTTCGGATTGTAAGCGTCATTGCAGATTGAAGCGGTAGGCCGAGAGCGGCGAAAAAAGTCATTGGACAGGCTCAGGACGAACGGGTTGCAATGTAGAAGGAGGGGAAATTGCCGAATCCGCCAGTGCACATGAACCTTGCGCGCAAGGCTGCGGACCTCCTTCGCCACGACACGATCGACGCGAATATGGGCTACTATCTGATGGGCTCGACTTCGCCGGACATTCGCGTGATTACTCGCAAAGACCGGTCGGTTTATCACTTCGCGCAACTGGACTTCGAAGAGATAGGCACGGGCATCAATGGTCTGTTTCACCATCACCCGGAGTTGAGCGACGCGGAGGCACACAGCGGGGCTACGCAGGCGTTCATGGCCGGGTACCTGACGCATCTGCTCGCGGATGAAACATGGATCGTGAACATGTTCCGGCCGTTCTTCGGCAACCGGGATGTGTTCGAAGACGGCGTGCTGGGTCTGGTGATGGACAGGGCGATGCAGCTGGAGCTTGACAGGCGCTGCTGGCTGGAGATAAGACCGTTGAGAGAATTGCTCGACATTTCGGTAGAGCAGGTGCGGGTCGATTTCCTGCCGGACGAGACGCTTTCGGACTGGGTGCAGTGGGTTACATCTAATCTTGACCGCGGATTCTCGTGGGAGCGGCTTCGGTTCATGGCGCGGCGGATCGCGTCGGGAGAAGAGGGACATCCGGCGCATGAGCTTGCAGACGTCTTCGTGAATGACGCCTCTGACGGTATGGAGCGCATGTATGCGTACATCCCGCGCGGGAGTGAGGAAGATTATCAGGAGGCGGTTGTAGCATCGCTGACCAAAGCCGTTGAGGCATACCTGCCGTGAGGTCTTTTAGCGACATGCGTGGGACCTGGGGCTACGCCGACATTGACTGTCATTCGAATAGAGGACGACTGCAATGAGGATAGTGCGCGGCCTTGAGGATGCGCGGCAGGTTCTTTGCGAAGGCAGAGGCCTGGGGTTGGACGATGTGCCGCAGGCGCTGCTTGAGGGCATAGCCGACCTATTCGGTGAGGCACTGACTCCGCTGCAAGTGGTGGAGCGCATCGTGCGGCGAGTGAGAGCCGAGGGTGATGCGGCGGTGCGAGAATACTCCGAGCTGCTGGATGGCGCTGCGCCCGATGCATTCGAGGTGCCGAGGTCGGCAATCGAGGAGGCGCGAGGGCAGGCGTCTGCCGATGTGGTTGACGCGCTGGAGGCTGCGGCTGCACGGATTCACAGGTTTCACGAAACCTGCCTGAATAGAGGGTGGACGGACTACGGCGAGGGGTACGGGCAGATTGTGAACGCAGTTGGGAGCGCAGGGGCGTATATTCCGGGGGGAACGGCGCTGTATCCATCGACGGTGCTAATGACGGCGATTCCGGCGAAGGTGGCGGGTGTGGAGCAAGTGGTGATGTGTACGCCAACGAAGGGCGGGGGACTGCCGCATCCGGCGGTGCTGGCGGCGGCGGACATCGCGGGCGTCGATAGGGTCTTCTGCATTGGCGGGGCGCAGGCTATCGCGGCGATGGCATACGGGACCGAAAGTGTGCCGCGCGTTGACATAATCTGTGGGCCTGGGAACATCTTCGTTACGCTCGCCAAGAAGCTGGTGTATGGCGATGTGGGCATAGACGGGCTGTATGGGCCAACGGAGACAGTGGTGATAGGGGACAGCACTTCCAATCCGACGCTATGCGCGGTGGATATGCTGGCGCAAGCTGAGCATGACGCACTGGCGAGGCCGGTGCTGATAACGACATCGGAGCGGCTTGCGGATGCGGTGGACGCCGAGATCACGGCGAGGCTGGAGCGCTTGGACAGAGGAGCGATTGCGCGCGCGTCCACGCAGGAGCAGGGTTGCATAGCGCTCGTCGAGAGCATGGACGACGCCCTGCAGTTGGCGAACGAATTCGCGCCTGAGCACTTGTGCCTGATGATGGATGGCGGATGGGAGTATCTGGGAAAGATAAGGAACGCGGGAGCGGTGTTCATCGGCGACTTCTCGCATGAGGTGCTTGGTGACTATGTGGCGGGGCCGAGCCATGTTATGCCGACGGCCGGGACAGCACGGTTCAACTCAGGGCTGGGCGTGCATTCTTTCGTTAAGGTTAGCCCTGTGGTGGCGCTGAGTCCTGCAACGGCGGCGGCTATTTCGAAGGCCGCGTCGGTGCTGGGAAGGGTGGAGGGGCTGACGGCGCATGCGGAGGCGGCGGAGATCAGGGAAGAACTTTTCTGACCTGAGATTTACTGACTATGATGGACGGGGGAGTTTGCAGGATTCTCACCCCATCCTAGCCTTCCCCCTTGATGGAGGAAGGGACAGCTTGAGAGGAGTGTGCGATGGCAGGAGAAATTAAGCGACTGCTACGACCGCATCTGGCAGATGTGCAGACATACGAGGCAGTTGACCCACCGGAGTTGATCGCGCGGAGGGCGGGGATACCGGAGAGCGAAATCGTGAAGCTCAACGGCAACGAGAATCCCTATGGAGCCTCGCCGAAGGTTGCCGATGCCGTCGCGAATGCGCCAATGCATATTTATCCGGACCCGCTGCAGCGCAAGGTGCGGCAGGCGCTGAGCGAGTACACGGGCGCGGCTCCCGAAGAGATAATCGCGGGCGCGGGAAGCGACGAGCTTATCGACCTGATGTTCAGGCTGTTCATGGAGCCGGGCGACAAGGTGCTCGACTTCGATCCTACATTCGCCATGTACGGCTTCCTTGCGCGCGTTGCCGGCGGTGAAACTGCGATGGTGCAGCGGAATGAAGTCTTCGACATAGACGTTTCGGCGGCCAGCGATGCGCTGGACGATAGGACGAAGATAATCTTCTTGGCTTCGCCGAATAACCCGACGGGCAACCTGACGCCAAGGGAGCATGTTCGTGAACTGCTGGACACTGGGCGCATCGTGGTCGTCGATGAAGCGTACTACGAATTCTGCGATTCGACGGTGGCGGACATGGTATCGGAGCACGAGAACCTTGTGGTGCTGCGAACGCTGAGCAAGTGGGCAGGACTCGCGGGACTGCGCATTGGCTACGGCATCATGAACGAGGAATTGGTGCAGCATGTGATCGACATCAAGCAGCCGTACAACATCAGTGTTGCCGCTGAGGCTGCGCTGCTGGCGTCGCTGGAGGACGCGCAACTGCTGCTGGACAATGTGGGCAAGATCGTTGCGGAGCGGGATAGGTTGACTGGTCTGCTTGATGAGATTGCGGGCGTAACGCCGTGGCCATCGTCGGGGAACTTTGTGCTTTGTCGCCTGGAATCGGCAGAGAAGGCCAAGCAGGTGTTTGAGGCGCTGGCGCAGCGCGGAATCGTGGTGCGCATGTTCAGCTCGGAGCGGCTGATTGACTTCTTCCGCGTTGCGGTGGGGACGCCCGAAGAGACGGACATTTTCGTGAATGCCCTGAGGGAAGTGATATAGTCCATCAGTGCGTCAGTATTTCGGACCGTCAGTGAGATTGCCTGTCATTTCAGTCTGCTACTACAATTCAGTTATAGACTCTTATCAAGGGAGAAATTCCTAAAGTGCGTGTATCAAAACTGAGCCGCGAGACTAGGGAGACGCAGATTAGCGTCGAGGTGAACCTGGACGGCAGGGGAGAATACGAGATCGACACGGGTAACGGTATGTTCGATCACCTGCTGGCGCAGTTGTCTCGGCACGGGCTTATTGACCTGAAGGTGCATGCTCGGGGCGATACGCATGTGGGCTGGCATCACCTTGTCGAAGATACAGGCATCGTGATGGGCAGGGCGCTGAAGGATGCGGTTGGCGATGCGAGCGGCATACGGCGGATGGCTCACTCGTATGTGCCGCTGGACGAGGCGCTTGCGCTAACGGCGGTTGACTTCGGCGGGCGCGGGTATGCGGTGATTGACGCGGCGCTATTGGACAGCGACCTGGGCGCGCTGCCAGCGGAGCTGATTCCGCACTTCCTGGAGACGATGGCGCGCGAGGGTGCGTTCAACCTGCATGTACGGATTCTGGCTGGGAGTAGCAATCACCACAAGGCGGAAGCTCTGTTCAAGAGCCTCGCGCGGTCGATGCGTGCTGCGCTGGAGGTGGATGAACGGCTGGGTGGGGAAGTGGCGAGCACGAAGGGGAGTATTGGGTAACACATTTTGAGGCAAAATTTGGAATTGGCACGTTCGTTAGATGTGAATACCCGTGAACTTTTTCTGATATTGGAGAATCAATAGGGCAATTGAGGTAGGTATGCAGGCGATAAACAACCCGTTTGTGAGTGTTGTCAACGGCAATAAGCAATTCATTATCCCTGTCTTCCAAAGGGACTACAGTTGGACGAGTGAGCAATGTCGCCAAATGTGGGATGACATTGTACGTTCAGGTGAAGGAAACGCTGACAACCATTTCATGGGATCATTTGTCTATGTGGCGGGGAACACCGGGGCGGTGTTCAGTAGTTGGCTAGTTATTGACGGACAGCAACGGTTGACAACGCTTACACTCCTACTAGTTGCGCTTCGGGACCACATTCGAGATAAGGCATGGGTTGGAACCGACCCAGATGATCCAACGCCGGAACAGATTGATGCTTACTTCCTTAAGAACGTTCAAGAGACTGGGAATCGGGCATACAAGCTAGCGTTGAGACGTCACGACGATGAAACGCTACGGGCCCTAGTAGATGGGCGCGATCCGTCCGAAGGCCAAGTGTCCTCAGAGTTGGTTGTAGAGGCGTACCGTCATTTCAGAAATGCTTTGACTTCCCTTGAAGCCGATCCAGCTAAAGTATACAGAGGAATCGCACGCCTGAATGTTGTCGACGTGAAGCTTGAGCGCCATATCGACAGTCCTCAACTAGTTTTTGAGAGCCTAAACTCCACCGGAGTTGATCTCACTGAAAGTGACCTCATTCGAAACTACCTCCTGATGGGGCTGTCGGAGCAAGAACAAACGGATCTCTACAACGCTTACTGGAGCAAGCTTGAGACGATCTTCCGCGAATCCGGTAGCGCGCCTGACCAATTCCTACGCGACTACATCGCTTTAAAGTCGAAGTTGACAACTCAGACGCGTGCCGATCGCATTTATACCGAATTTAAGGACTTCTGGAAGCCATCGGACGGGATGCCTTTGCCTGATCTCCTTGAAAATATGGTTCGCTTTGCCGGCTACTACGTATCATGCATAGCGCCTGAGCGAATTGAATCCAAGACACTTTCTAACGCAATGCGGCGAGTCCGCTGGTTGGGTTCCGCGCACGCACTTCTCACCATGCGTCTCTTTGAATCTTTTGACGATGGTCAGCTGAGTCTGGATGAGTTCGTACGTGCATTGGAGCTTATATCAAGTTACCTTGTGCGTCGGGCTGTGTTAGGTCTCCAGACTAGGAATTACTGGTCAGTATTTGCCCGTATTGCCCATTCAATTGATGACGAGTCCACCTTCGAATCACTCCAGGTTGCCTTGGCTCGACAAAGTTACATCTTTCCATCGGATGATAGATTTAGGCAGGGAATTCAGGAACGTGACTTGTATGGTCTTCGAATCTGTTGGCACATTCTTACGCAACTAGAAAATGCAGGGCAGCTTGAGCCAAGCCCAACGAGGGAATATTCCATCGAACACATTATGCCTCAGAGCATCGACAATGTTCAGGAATGGCAGAAAATGGTTGGCGATAATTGGAAAATTGATCATGAAACTTGGATTCATCGCCTAGGAAACTTGACCCTCACGGCCTACAACAGTACATATTCAAACAGGCCATTTACTGCGAAAAAGACTATTAAAGGCGGATTTAATACTAGTGCAGTAAGGTTAAATCAGTTTGTCAAGGAACAGAATCGGTGGACTAAGGTGGAAATGGAAAAGAGGGGCGGCATCCTCGCGGAGCGCGCGTTAGAAATATGGCCACATCACGATGCTGACGAAGAGCGGTTGAGAGAAATAGAGTTGGAGGAACTGAGGAGCCGTGCGTCCCACAGAAAGGCAGAGAGTTTAGAGTTGAGCGAACACGTTCGTAATCTGCTAAACGAAATTCGAGGTTCTATACAAAACATTACTGATGCCATCGAAATTATCGAGTATAGGTCTCTATGCTTCTATGATAATTCGGCAATTTTCTTCTCAGAAGCCCTGCCAATGGCGCACCGCGTGAGGCTACTGCTGCCTATCGACTTCGATGAAGTGGATGACCCTGAAGGCGTAGCGAAAGACGCCACAAGTTTCAAGTTTTTGCAAAATGTAGTTCACCGCGATTGCGGCACATTCGTGGACATCTGGAGTCAACAACAAATCCCTGCGACAATACCACTGATTCGACAAGCATTTAATGTTTCGGAAGAGTAGAAAGTCTGACAGAGATTCCATAGCCTACCAGATGTGGACAACGGGAAATGTGTGTTATGTCGGCCACTGGCGCTCGAGGTCGAAGTGGTAGTCTTCGATGACGGGGTTGGCTAGGAGTTTGTCGCACATCTGGCGGACCTGGTCGGAGGCGTGGGCTTCGGTGTCGGCCTCGAGGGTGATTTCCATGTACTTGCCGGCGCGGACGCTAGTTACGCTGTCGAAGCCGAGCTGGAGGAGTCCGCCGCGGATGGTCTGGCCCTGGGGGTCGCTGACGGTGGGGCGAGGCTGGATATAGACTTTGGCGAGGTACATTGCGCTCCTGCGGACGGGCTGACATGGATGGGCAGGATGAAAGGGACTTTACCCTCACCCTAGCCCTCTCCCGGAGGGAGAGGGGACTTATTGGTTGGTGTTGGCTTCAATGAAGGCGCGGATGGCGGCATCGTCGAAGTCTTCGAGTGTCTGATTGGCGTCTGCGCCGACAAGCAGGATCTTTGCCGTCATGTCCGTCTTGGCGGTGAGGCCTATAGGGGAGTCGGCTGCGTCAAAGTCATTTTTAATGGTGGAGAGCTGCGCGACAAGGTCGTCGCATCCGTCGGGGCAGTTGTAGAAGATGTCCACGCCGCCGAGCACGGGATTAGGTGGCAGCGGGGGAGCGACGTTTTGGTCGGGCTGCACGCTTTCGGGAGTAACGATTTGGACATCGGTTACTTCAATCCTAGGCTGCGACTGGGCCGCGCCGGTCTCAAAGATGTCCCGATTGCCAGCGCCGCCGAATAGCGCGTCAAAGGGCAGACCGGGCAGGATCAGGCCTAGGATCAGCAGGAGGGCAACGGTGCTTGCCGCAGTTAGTCCGCCAATCGCGAGCAGTCTCCTGCGACGCGCATGTCGCCTTCTGCGGGCTGCGCGGAGCTGGGTGGGGGTTGGTCTTTTTGAACTAGTGGTCATTGATTCTCCACCGAGTGGTCATAAGTCTTCTGACCATGCTTTTAGGTTACTTCCAGCGAGTTCATTGAGCAGACAGGAAGCATATTCAATTGTCTAGGATAGCGAGTTACCCGTCAACATGCGGTATGCCTCTAGGTAGCGCTCGGCAGTGCTGGCAACTACGTCGCCTGGCAGCTCGGGCGCCGGCGGCTCGTGGTCCCAGCCGGCATCGTCCAGCCAGTCGCGGACGAACTGCTTGTCGTAGCTGGGCTGCGATTTGCCGGGAGCGTAACCGTCCATATCCCAGAAGCGGCTGGAGTCGGGTGTGAGCACCTCGTCGATGAGCGAGATTTCGCCGTCGATGATGCCGAACTCGAACTTTGTGTCGGCGATGATGATGCCCTTTCCCTTCGCGTAGTCGCGCGCGGTGGCATAGACATCAATAGACGCCTGCGCGAGGCGATCCGTGAGTTCCTTGCCTACGAGGTCTTCCATCTGAGCGACGGTGATGTTCTCGTCGTGTCCTTCCTCAGCTTTCGTGCTGGGAGTGAATAGAGGCTCTGGGAACATGTCGCCGTCACGTAGGCCTTCGGGCATCTGCTGCCCGGCGACGGTGCCGCTTCTACGGTATTCAGACCAAGCGGAGCCGGTGATAAAGCCGCGCACTATGCACTCGACATCGATGCGGTCTGCGCGCTTGACGACCATGGAGCGGCGGGCGATTTCGTCGGAAAGGCCCAGGTCGCTGCGGTCAGAGGCGAGCGAAACGAAGTGGTTAGGAATGATGTCGGCGGTCATGTCGAACCAGAAAGCGGAAATCTGGGACAGGACGGCGCCCTTCTCAGGGATGCCGGTCGGCAGCACGACATCGAATGCGGAAATACGGTCGGTGGCGACCATGAGAAGCAGGCCGTCGCCGAGGTCGTAGGTGTCGCGCACCTTGCCCTGATAAAGGCGGTTGGGCAGGGTGGTTTCTCGGATTGTGGTCATATTGGGCTTTTTCTCCTAAGTGACAGGGATTTACGGGATAGACTAGCGATTTTTGAGGGATTGTCGGTAGTCGTCGTAGGCGGCGCGGATACTGTCGTGCTTGATGCCGAGAATCTGCGCAGCGAGGAATGCGGCGTTACGCGCTCCCCAAGAGCCGACTGCGACGCAGGCTACGGGTATGCCCGGGGGCATCTGCGCGATGGCGTAGAGGGCATCCACGCCATTGAGGTCGCTGCTGGGCAGGGGAACACCGATGACGGGCAGGGTGGTCCAAGACGCGACGACGCCGGGCAAGCCGGCCGAACCGCCTGCAGCTGCTATGAGCACCTCGATGCCCCTATCGCGCGCGCCGGTTACGTACTCCATTACTTTCTCGGGGGTGCGGTGCGCGGATGCGACCGTAACCTCGTTTTCAATTCCCATCTGGTCGAGGACGCTGACAGTCTCGGCGACTACTGCCTCGTCGGAACTGCTGCCCATTATGACGCCTACAAGCGGCATTTTTCGTACCTCCTTTCGGGGGTCTGGTATCTCAGTTATTCGGTAATTCGGTTTGCCAGATTTCAGTTCGGAAAATTGAAGGTCCTTCGACGGAATTGGCTCTAGCGGACATTAAAAGGAAGCGATGTCTGTGCGGTAGAAGCCGTCCTTGAATGTTATGCGCTTGATGTTGTCGTAGGAGATTGCCCGGGCTTGCTCTAGCGTGTCGCCTAGCGATGCCACAGTGAGGACGCGGCCTCCATCTGTTGCGACACCGCTTCCTTCAAGTCTTGTGCCTGCGTGGAATACGATTGATTCGTGGTCCACCTCATTGATGCCAGTGATCGGATGGCCGGTGGTGTAGGCGACCGGATAACCACCGGATGCTGTGACCACTCCAACGCATGCTCGGCTGTCCCACTCTATCTGCGTGCCCTGCAGGTCTCCGCGTGCGGTGGCGAGGAGAACCTCGGCGAGATCAGACTTCAGGCGAGGCAGGATTACCTGTGTCTCGGGATCGCCGAACCTGCAATTGAACTCAATTACCTTCGGGCCGTCCGCTGTGAGCATCATACCGAGATAGAGCAAGCCGCGATAGGGGCATCCCATGTTCACCAAGCCTTGCGCGACAGGCTCCATGATGGCGCTGCGTATCTGCGACTCTATGGCGGCGTTCCAGTGCTGGGTAAGGGGCGGACTGAAGCTACCCATGCCGCCAGTGTTGGGGCCGGTGTCGCCGTTGCCGACGCGCTTGTAGTCGCACGCCGCGACCATCGGTGAGACATACGTGCCGTCAACGAAGGCGAAAACGCTGACCTCCTGACCTTCCAAGCATTCTTCGATAACAACGCAGTCGCCTGCCACGCCAAATTGCCGCTCGAGCATTGCCTCGCGTATTGCTGTGTATGCCTGTTCGCGGGTCTGCGCGACGGTTACGCCTTTGCCGGCGGCGAGACCGTCAGCCTTGACCACTATAGGAATAGGGCAGGTATTGAGGTACGCTCTGGCTCCTTCAAAGTCAGTGAAGGTATCCGACATTGCGGTGGGAACGGTGCAGTCCGCCATGAGCGACTTAGCGAAAGCCTTACTGCCTTCGATGCGGGCTGCGTCTTTGGTGGGGCCGAAGGCGAGCAGTCCGGCGTCTGTGAAAGCATCGACGATGCCTTCTGCGAGCGGGGCTTCGGGGCCAACTACTGTCAGGTCAATGGCGTTGTCACAAGCAAAGTCTAGAAGGGCGGGAATATCTTCTGCGCCAATGGGGACATTTCGGGCGACGGAGTAGGTTCCCGCGTTGCCCGGCGCGACAAAAAGCAGCCCGACCATTGGACTTTGGGACAGCTTCCAAGCGATGGCGTGTTCACGAGCGCCGTTGCCGACTAAGAGGACGTTCATTGCGGCTGCGACCTCTTGATGAGCTTGCCGGAAGAAGGTTCAACCATGTGGGTATGCAGAGTCTTTTTGTCGTTTTTGTTTGCGACTTCACGGCAGGCAATTGCGCCAAGGGAGTCCATTTCGAGAAGAGTTCCCATTGCTACGAACGCTACGTCCGCCATTTCGTCTACTGCACGGTCAAGAACGCCTTGATTAAGCTCTTTTGCGTGTTCACCGGTCTCTTCCATGAGGAAGACGAGGCGTGTGCAGAGGCGGGGAAATGGATCGTCGTAATGAGATTTGTCGTTTAGGTTCGGTATGCTGAAGCGGGCATGAAAGTCGTACACGCTTCCGGCCAGGCGCGAAACGGCTGTTACGAATTCTTCTCTGGTTATGGCGTCTGTTGATGCTGGCACAGCCCGACTACTCCCACTCGATTGTACCCGGCGGCTTGCTGGTAATGTCGTATACGACACGGTTGACGTCTGGCACTTCGTTGGCGATGCGGTTGGAGATGCGCCCCAGCACATCGTAAGGGATGCGCGCCCAGTCCGCTGTCATGGCGTCCTCGCTGCTGACGGCGCGGATGGCGATGACATGTCCGTAGGTGCGGAAGTCACCGGTTACGCCCACGCTGCGAGTGTCAGTCAGGACGGCAAAGCTTTGCCAGAGTTCACGGTAGAGGTTGTTCCTCTGGACTTCGTCCATTACGATGGCATCCGCCTCCTGCAGGACACTCAGCTTGTCGTGGGTGACTTCGCCGATGATGCGAATGGCTAGACCGGGACCGGGGAAGGGCTGCCGATAAACGATCTCTTCGGGCAAGCCAAGCTCCAAGCCCACACCGCGCACTTCGTCCTTGAACAGGTAGCGCAGCGGCTCGACAAGGCTGAGTTTCATGTGCTCAGGCAGTCCGCCGACATTGTGATGGGATTTAATTTTTGCGGACACGGAGTTATCGGTCGTCTCGCTCTCGATGACATCAGGATAGAGCGTACCTTGCGCGAGGAAGTCAACGGCGCCGATGCGGGCGGCTTCCTCGTCGAAGACGCGAATGAACTCTTCGCCGATAATTTTGCGCTTCTGCTCGGGGTCTATGACGCCCCGGAGTGCTCCAAGGAAGTTCTCGGTGGCATCGGCGTACACCAAGTTCGTATTGAAGTGGCGCTGGAATGTGTCGCGAACAGCCTGAGGCTCGCCCTTGCGCATCATTCCGTTGTTCACGAAAATGCAGGTGAGGCGGTCGCCGATGGCGCTCTGGATGAGCGCCGCAGCCACAGCGGAATCGACACCGCCAGATAGGGCGCAGATGACCTTGCCGCCGCCGACCTGCTCGCGCACTCGCTCGATGCTGTCACTGACGAAGTTTCCAGGAGTCCAGAGAGGAGCGCAGCCGCAGATTTCGTAGAGGAAGTTCTCGATAATCGTCTTGCCCTGCGGCGTATGAACGACCTCCGGGTGGAACTGCAAGCCCAACATACCCGCGCCGTTGCCCATCACGACGATTGGCGAATTTTCGGAGCGGGCGAGGGACCGGAAGCCTGGCGGCGTCTCTCTAATCTGGTCGCCGTGGCTCATCCACACGGACATGGACTGAGGAAGGTCCTTGAAGATTGGGTCATCGCCTGCGCTTCGCTGCATGACGGCGTGACCGTACTCTTTGCGAGAAGTAGGAGCCACCGTGCCGCCGAGTTGGTGCGCCATAGCCTGCATACCGTAGCAGATGCCGAGCACGGGCAGTCCGGAGTCGTACACCCAGGAAGGCGCGAGCGGGGCATTGGCCTCATAGACGCTGGCGGGACCGCCTGAAAGTATGATTCCTTTAGGATTGAGGGACGCAACTGAATCCCAATCGGCGGTGTGCGGGATAATCTCGCAATAGACGCTGCTCTCGCGCACTCGGCGAGCGATAAGCATGCTGTACTGCGAACCAAAATCTATGACAACGACCGACTCGCGCTGAACATGCGCGGCGTCGTTGACATCTGCGGCAGAACTACGGCTAGTCAAGTCTGATTCTTTCAGTATTTACCTGATAGTTGAGGGGTTTCTCAGCTCACACAAAGTGCTTAAAATCTACCATCTATGATATACTAATTCAACCTTGAGTTGGGACGCCGATGTACGATTTACGCCTAGATGACGCCCTGCAGAGGCAAATCGAAACTGCAGTAGATGTGCTTGCAAATGGGGGCGTCGTCGCCATTCCCACTGATACACTCTACGGACTTGCAGCTTGCGCCTTTAACGAATCGGCAGTGCTGAAAGTATTTGAGCTGAAGGGGCGTCCTGATGGAATGGCCCTGCCATTGCTTCTGTCTGACGCAGAAGATGCGCGGTGGTGCGCCGAGGAAGTACCGCCGGACGCAATGACGCTCGCCGAGCAATTCTGGCCGGGGGCGTTGACTCTGGTGCTGCGAAAAAGCGCGGAAGTGCCCTACGCGGTTACGGCAGGCTTGGATACGGTTGCACTGCGAGTGCCAGACCATCCTGTCCCCAGGGCAGTTTCCAGGGCGTTGGGTGCGCCGATCACGGGAACGAGCGCGAACCTGAGCGGCAGGCCCGGGCTGACGAGCGCGGCGGCAGTGAGGGCAGAATTCGGCGATGCGATCGACTACGTGCTGGACTGGGGCGATGCGCCGGGAGGCGTGGCATCAACTATACTGGACTTGTGCGGCGACGAGATGCGAGTGCTGCGGAAGGGTGCGGTGTCGCAAGAAGATATTGACGCAGCGCTGAATCAGAATAGTGAGTAAGGATGATTCTGATGGCCTCCAGGAACTTCAAGTACAGCCAAGAAGAACACGCGCGATTGGGCGGCGAAATGTATGAGTCCAAGGTGCGCCTGTTGGTGGAAGAGGGGAATAAGGGAAAGATAGTCGCCATCGACATCGAAAACGGCGACTACGAGGTTGACAGAGACACACTTGCGGCGTCCCATCGCCTCATTGAGCGCAATCCCCACGCGCAGATTTGGTGCGTCCGCATAGGCCATGTCGCAGTACACAGTCTTCCCTGGAGACGGATGACCAGCGGGAGGGAAGAACAGATATAAGTTGATTGCAGGAACAGTAAAGACTAACCTCGAAGCGGTCGTGAGTATTAGCGTTCACGGACCGGACAACAGCAGGTTAGAAGTTGAAGCGACGATTGATACGGGATTCAATGGATACTTGACACTTCCAAGAAATGCAATATCTGAACTGGGCCTCCACTCAAATATGCGGCATGAAGTCGTACTTGGAGACGGCAGCCGGCAATTTGTAGATGTATTCGACGGACTGGTTGAATTGGGAGGGGAAACGGTGGCTGCCCTCGTAGAGTCGGCTGAAATTCAACCTCTGGTCGGGATGGCGTTGATGCGAGGATATGGGCTTCACATCGAAGTTGTGCGTGGCGGTACGGTCAGACTTGAACCTCTGTAACGATCACGGCAAGCAAGGTTTTTGGTGAGATATTGGCTACATCAACATACATTGATGAATTGACGGCACGGGTTGATTCCGAGCTTGAGGCGATCGTCAACGAGCGTGGCTTTCCGCTGTACGACATGATGGGCTACCATCTGGGCTGGAGAGGGGCACCTGGTTATGCCGATGATGTTCCGAGGCGGCAAGAGCGGATGCATGGCGTGCTGACGTTGCTAGCAAGCACCGCTGTCGGGGGTGATGTGGAGTCGTGCCTGCCTGCCGCTGCCGCGATAGAGCTTGTCGACAAGTTCGCTGAGATTCATGACGATGTTCAGGAGGGCAACCCGCTGCGCAACGAGCGCGACGCCGTCTGGTGGGTGTGGGGGCCGGCGCAGGCAATAAACACAGGTGACGGAATGCACGCATTAGGAAGGCTGTCGCTGCTGCGGCTCGTCGAGCGAGGAGTTTCAGATGAGCGCGTGTTCGACATAGTGCGGCTTGTGGACAGAGCGAGTTTGCGAGCTTGTGAGGGACGCTTCCGGGACCTAGAGGCGCATGAGCGCATCGATCTGAGTGTATCCGCGTATATGGATATGGCCGCTGACAAGGCGGGCGCGCTCGCCGGGTGCGCGATGCAGGTCGGGGCGCTGGTTGGCGGCGCGGATGGGAGCACGGCCGAGGCGCTGGCGACATGCGGCGAGAAGTTGGGAGTCGCGCTGCAAGTGCGCTCCGACCTCGCGGCGATATGGGGAAGCGGGGAAGGTTCGCAGCCGAATGTGGAAGTGCTGAACAAGAAGAAACTCATCCCGGTCGTCTATGCGCTTGAGAAGGCTTCGATAAGCGAGAAGCGCGCGATGGGCGAAATATACTTCAAGCGTGTGCTCGAAGCCGATGACGCCGTGAAACTGCGCGAGGTAATAGAGGGGCTGGGTGCCCGCGCCGCTTGCGAGGAAATGGCTGCCGGATTCATAGGCGAGGCGACGGCAGCAGTCGAGTGTCCGGGTGTTGCAGTCGAAGGCAGATCGCGCATCCAAAAGTACATCTACTCGCTCGTGGGGTAGGGGAATGGCTGCGAAGAAGAGCGTTCGGGATGTGGATTTGCGCGGTCAGACCATACTTGTCAGGGTTGACTACAATGTCCCGTTCAGGCCGGGAACGACGGAGATTTCGGACGACGGGCGAATTCAGGCATCCCTGCCAACGCTACGCTACCTATTAGAGCGCGATTGCAAGCTAGTGCTCTGCTCGCACTTGGGACGCCCCAAGGGTCAGATTGTCGAATCACTGCGACTGGCGCCTGTGTCTCAACGGCTGGGGGAGCTTCTGGGCATTCCTGTGAAGCAGTGTCTGAATACGACAGGCGACGAAATTCGCGCGGCGGCTGATTCACTCGCGCCAGGCGATTTGTTAATGCTTGAGAACACGCGCTTTCACCCTGGCGAAGAGGGCAACGACGCGGAGTTCGCACGCGAACTGGCATCGCTGGCGACGCTGTATGTCAACGATGCATTCGGAGCGGCTCACCGGGCGCATGCATCGACTGAAGGGGTAGCGCGAATCCTGCCATCCGTGGCCGGACTGCTTATGCAGAAGGAACTGCGTTTCCTAGGGAGCGCGCTGGATGCGCCACGCCGACCATTTGCCGCGATACTGGGCGGCGCAAAGGTGTCGGAGAAAATCCGAGTGCTGGAAAACTTGGCAGGCAAGGTTGATCTCCTGCTAATAGGCGGAGGCATGGCGGGAACATTCATCAAGGCGCTAGGGCACTCGGTCGGCGATTCGCTGGTCGAGGGTGACAGAGTGTCGTTTGCTAGAAACCTCTTTGAACGGTCGAGGCAGGGTGAAGTGAAGCTAATGCTGCCCGATGATGTTGTGGTCGCAGATGAGTTTGCGGAGCACGCCAACAAACTCCTGGTCGCCGTTGATTCGATTCCAAGCGGTTTTATGATCATGGACATCGGACCGAACACTGCGCGGCGATACAGCGAGGCACTTCGGAACTGCAAGACGGTGATGTGGAACGGGCCGATGGGCGTTTTCGAGTGGGAGGCGTACTCGCAGGGGACGCGCGCGATAGCCGAGACCCTTGCATCGCTTGATGACGCGACGACTGTGCTTGGTGGCGGTTCTACGGCAGAGGCGGTTTCGGCGCTGGAGCTGTCGGACAAAATGACGCATGTTTCGTCCGGAGGCGGGGCATCGCTTGAATTCATGGAGGGCAGGGAGCTGCCGGGTGTTACGGCGCTGCCTGATAGATAAGTCTCAATTACTGGGGCGGGATTGCTCTATCTCAGACTCAGCACCGCACAATACAGCCAGGAATTGACGGAGACCTGCTCCCTTTACGAGTGTGATGATTTGGGGTAGAGTTGTCCCCTGCGTCAGCACCGAGTCTATCCCCTGTACTAATCTCATCGATAACTGCGAAAATAGGCGAAATGATAACCAAAAAATACCTTGCGTCTGGGTTAGCTTAATGATTGACCTTCCATTTCTCGCCGATATATGCCGTCCCACCGAATCAAAGATCGTGCTGCTTGTCGTAGATGGGCTTGGCGGCGCGCCCCATCCTGAAACGGGAAAATCTGAACTCGAAACGGCTGATCTGCCAAATCTGGACAATTTGGCGCGGCGCAGCGCGGCCGGGCTGACGATGCCTGTTATGCCGGGAATCACGCCTGGAAGCGGGCCCGGTCATATGGCACTCTTCGGATACGACCCTGTGAAATATCTCATGGGGCGCGGTGTGCTGGAGGCGCTGGGTATTGACGTGGAGCTCGGGGCGGGTGACTTGGCGGCGCGTGGCAATCTTTGCACGGTGGACAACAACAACAACATCGTGGACAGAAGAGCAGGGCGGATACCAACAACCGAGAGTGCGCCGCTTGTGGAGATGCTCAATGACATTGAGATCTCGGGAGTGGATGTCAAGGTGTATCCGGTGCAAGATTATCGTTTTGTATTGGTTATGCACGGCGAGGAGCTGGACGACAAGATAAGTGAGACTGACCCGCAGATGGTAGGCGTCATGCCGCTCGAAGCCAGGGCTCTCAACGATGCGTCCGAGCGGGCGGCGGCTCATGTGAGGGCGTTCGTTACGGCGGCAGGAGAAGTGCTGCGAGAGCGGGAGTACGCAAACATGGCCATGCTGCGCGGGTTCTCGCTTCTGCCGGAACTGCCGGACTTTGGTCAGCGATACAGTCTCAATCCAGGGGCGGTGGCGGCGTATCCGATGTATCGCGGGCTGGCGAAGATTGTTGGGATGCGGGTGATACCGACCGGCATGGCCTTCGATGACGAACTGGACACGCTGGAAGATCATTTCGACGAGCACGACTTCTTCTTCCTGCACTACAAGCCGGCGGACGCGGCAGGGGAGGACGGCGACTTCAACGCGAAGGTGCGGGCATTGGAGGATCTTGACGCCTGTATTGCTCGTTTGATGGAATTGCAGCCGGATGCGCTCGTAGTTGCGGGGGATCACTCTACGCCCGCTATCCTAGGCGCGCACAGCTGGCATGCGGTGCCGCTGCTCATTCATTCGGCTTGGACCAAAGGTGAGGGGATTGAGGCATTCACCGAGCGGGCGTGCGCGACAGGGTCTCTGGGGCGCATTCCGGCGACGGAGGTCATGATGCTGGCAATGGCTCATGCAGGCAAACTATTGAAATATGGACCTTGAATGGATCATCTTGTATTGGCAGTAGCTTGAGGATATGTAACCTGCAGCGCATGCCATATTTATATATTGATACGCAGCTGTGTATTTGCGCAATTTGGCTCTTGAAGGGTTAATATGTCTATATCAATGATTGTCGGCAATTGGAAGATGAACACGACGATTGCCGAGGGTGAGGCGCTGGCTGCTGAGATACTATCGGGTTTGGCGCATGTTACAGGCGTGGAGGTGGTGCTATGCCCGCCGTTCGTGTCACTGGTTTCAGTAGCGGGGGCATTGGGAGATAGCGACATATCGGTTGGGGCGCAGAATTTGTATCATGAGGCGAATGGGGCGTACACAGGGGAAATATCTGCGGACATGCTTGCCGAGATATGTCGATATGCAATTGTTGGACACTCGGAACGGCGCAGCATATTTGGCGAAACGGATGAGGCCGTTAACTTAAAGGTGCGGGCGGCGCTGGGAGTGGACATGACTCCGATACTGTGCATCGGCGAGAGTCTTGATGAGCGTGAAGGTGGAAGCGCGGAGAATGTTGTCGAATCGCAACTGAGGGCAGGACTGGATGGCGTCGAGGTTGGTCCCGGCATTGTGGTTGCTTATGAACCTGTATGGGCGATCGGCACGGGTCAGTCGGCGTCGCCTGAGATAGCGCAAGCGATGATGGCGCACATCCGCGGGACGCTTGCAAACATTGGCGGCGAAGATGCTGCATCTGCTGTGCCGCTGCTGTACGGGGGAAGCGTCAATGCGGGGAACATCGCCGGATACCTCAGCCATCGGGATATCAATGGCGCGTTGGTGGGGGGGGCGAGTCTGGATGCGGGGTCGTTCGTGGAGATCGTGAAGGTTGCGGCGGAGGCAAGAGGATAGACAGGAAGCTGAGGATGGGGTAGGGGGATGGCGACTAAACTGCTGGTGATTGTTGGGCCCACGGGGGTGGGGAAGAGCGCTCTGGCGATGAGGTTGGCGCGCGAGTTCGACGGCGAGATCATCGGGGCGGACAGTCGGCAGGTATATCGGCATATGAGCATCGGCACGGCAAAGCCGTCGGGCGCCGATCGCGCGGAGATTCCACATCATTTAGTTGACTCCATCGAACCAGACGAGCGGTACTCGCTTGCGCTGTTTCTGCGGGACGCAAAGCGAACCATACTTAACGCAAAAGAAGTGCATGGACGCCTGCAATTAGTGGTAGGGGGGACCGGGCAGTATGTGTGGGGGTTGCTTGAAGGATGGCAGGTTCCTGAAGTAAACCCAAACACAAAAGTGCGGGAAACGCTGGAATTGCGGATGGAATCCGAGGGCGTGGAGGCACTTTATGAGAAGCTGAGGCGGGTGGACGCTGAGGCGGCGGAGTGGGTTGATGGGCGCAATCCTCGGCGGGTGATTCGGGCGCTCGAAGTTGCACTTTCTCGCGAGGACGATGCTCATTCGCGGGGCGGTGACGACGAGCGACCGCGCAAGATTCCGCCGGACTACGATGCAATGGTGGTGGGGCTGGCGATGGAGAGGCCAGCGCTGTATGAGCAGATCGATGCGCGGATTGACGCGCAGATGGCGGCGGGATGGCTGGATGAGGTGCGCGGGCTGCGGGAACGCGGGTATGGACTGGAGCATACTGCGCTGTCGGGGCTGGGGTATGGGGAGCTGATGCGGCACCTAGACGGGGAGATGGCGCTCGACGAGGCGGTGCAGCGAATCAAGTACCGAACGCATAGGTACGCGCGGCAGCAGTACAACTGGTTCCGGCTGGGCGATGAGCGGATTCGGTGGCTGGAGGCGCCGGTGGGGGATGCGGAGTATGCGGGGCTGGTTGTGGATGTTCGGGAGTGGCTGGAAAAGTGATACGGATGGACAGGATGAGCTGATTCAACAGTTTCGCGTCCTTTGAATAAGTGCATGTGTGCTACAATTAACCTTGTGTTGCTTATGGGAAGAATTCAACATCGGCACGACGCATATTCCACCTAGACCATCCTGTTATGAAGTCGAAGGACGGCAGCAATGACATACAGAACCGCGCGTCGCTGTGCTCGTATCACGAAATGCGGAAGAGCAACCGGCGGGAGAATCTGGCTGACTACCGGACGGAGATAGCGGACAGGGAGGTAGATGATGGTGGATACGGTTTTGGGGAGCTCATTAACCTGGCGGGGGTGCATCACGAGGCCATTCGGATGTAAGGGCTGGCGTATGCGGCGCGGCGTCCATTATTTTGACAGGATGGATAAAGAGGATGGGGAGTAGAGTCGGGATACAAGCGGGCAGGGAACAGTTAATTGGAGGTTATGATTGGTTACAACTGAAGGAAAGTGTCCGATATGGGGAGTGGATTGTAGTTTTTCTCAGTCCAATCCATTCTCCCGTAACATCGACCTTGTGAAAGGTTCATTTCGAGCCGGTGGTGATTATGAGATTGCTTTCCCTGCACACGCCGCATTGACGAACTTGGACGAGAGAGCGAAGGCTCGCGTTACCTCAGTTCTTGTAGAACAGAAATTGAGGGGCGTTGATGTGCCGAGACTCACGGAGGATGATGTTATACAAGCCACAAGCAGGCAGGAGCTTCCTCCCTATGAAAGAGCTGAGAGGCTGCTGAGGCTGCTCGCAAATAGGTCGTCCCAAATTGGTAGTCTGATGGAACTCATTCGGCATTCAGTCGCATTGCGTAACGGATTGGACCGACATAGTTCTGCCTTGTCTCAAGCTGCTATGGCGTGGTCGGAGTCAATCACTGATGAGGAGCTAGAATTTCTCTTTAGCTACTTAGAAAGGATGGGGTGGATTACAGTTGGAAGACGTATTGGCGTAACGTACTCTGATTATGGTGTTCTTTGCAGGGTAGAGATTCCAGGGTACAGCCGAATCGAAGAATTGGAAACGAATCCTGATGCGTCGCAGTGCTTTGTGGCAATGTGGTTTCACGAAAGCATGGACGCAGCATATGAGCAAGGCATCAGACCGGCGATTGAAGGCGCAGGATATTCACCTCTGCGAATAGACAGACTAGAATTCAACGGCAAGATTGACGATGAGATAGTCGCAGAAATAAGACGTTCGCGTTTCCTGATAGCTGACTTTACAAATGGAGATGATGGAGCAAGAGGTGGTGTGTATTACGAAGCGGGCTTCGCGCACGGGTTAGGATTGGACGTCATTTTTGCTTGCCGTGGTGATGTGGTTGAGAAGTTACATTTCGACACTCGACAATTCAACCATATCGTCTGGTCAAACCCTGAGAGCTTGCGAAAGCAGTTGAGCAACAGGATTGGGAGCGTAATAGGGGATGGTCCTAACCGAATGAGTTAATGGTGGTTGCTTTTCGGTGCGAGGAGCATCCAATTTTCGATGTCCCCTACAATCCACTCTTAACGAAGATACGGCAGTATGACGCAACGGAGACGGGAAATTGAAATTTACGAAGATGCATGGGGCTGGGAACGATTATGTTTATGTTGACGCGCGGGGGCAGGAACGGGACTGGCCGGCGCTGTCGGTGGCGATGAGCGATCGGCACCTTGGGGTCGGGTCGGACGGGCTGATACTGGCGCTGCCGTCGGAGAAGGCGGACCTGCGGATGCGGATGTTCAACGCGGACGGGTCGGAGGGCGAGATGTGCGGCAACGGGATACGCTGCCTCGTGAGCTTCGCGTTCGACAATGGTATCGTCGCGGCGGAGAAGTCGCCGGTGCTGGTGGAGACGATGGCGGGCGTGCTTGATGTAACGCCGCTGCGGGACGACGGGCAGGGGATGGTCGGCGCGCGCGTGCTGATGGGCGAACCGCGCCTGAATCCGCCGGATGTGCCCGTGGCGATAGAGGGCATGGATGCCGTGATAGACAAGCCGCTGAAGATCGCAGGGCGGGAGTTCCGCATGACCTGCGTGTCGATGGGCAATCCGCACGCGGTGGTGTTCATGGACGAGCCTGTGGACGATTTCCCACTGACGGAAATCGGGCCGATGGTGGAGCATCACCCGCTGTTTCCGGCGCGGGTGAACTTCGAGATAGCGAATGTTCTGGACGGCGGCAGGACGATCAAGACGCGGGTGTGGGAGCGCGGGTCGGGGATCACGATGGCGTGTGGGACGGGAGCGTGCGCGGTGCAGGTGGCGGCGCGGCTGAACGGACTTGCGGGCGACAGGGCGACAATCGCGCTGCCGGGCGGCGACCTGACGGTGGAGTGGTCCGGCGCGGGCGAGGTGGTGCTTGAGGGGCCGGTGACGAGGGTGTTTGACGGGGAGTGGGTGGGGTAGTCGGTCAGTTCATCAGCCGGTCAGACGGTCTGAGCGCGTTCACTGATTGCTGCATGTTGTTGTAGGAGCTCATAGAGCCGATGACTAATTGTGCTATACTCACGAACGTATAGACTATAGGCTACAAGGCTACGGAAATCATTGCTGCAAGGGAAAGGCGCGACGTATGGCGACCACACCAGAGACGATCGGCGCAGGAAGCGGGAAGCCGCGAAGCAGGGCGGAGCTCGAAGTGCTGCTCAATTCACCGGCAATACAGGCATTAGTGACTGAAAGCCGCGAGCAAGTTGAGCGCGGCGAGTGCATCAGAATACCAATCTCTGAAATCAAACGGAGAATGCGTATTGACTGACGAGCACATTCCAGAGCTACTCCTGTCCACAAGCGTTGATTCAACACTAAGGGACTTAGGGATATTTGCATGGTGCATTCTGTTTTCCATCCTTTTGGACCCTGAACCCGACGACGAGTACAAGCATCAGTTCTCCAGCCTTTCAGGCACGATAGTATTCTCAGATGGCGAGTGGCTCGCATCCTATAAGATGCTCGATAACGGTGATGTGCAAGTCGATTTCATAATACGCGACTCAGACGCTCTGTAACGCCGCTCACTAAGCCCCGTGAACCACGGGGTTTATTCTTGCCAGAGTTTATTGCTAAGTCTGCGTACCTTATGACGTTTCTGCTATCATGTGCCAATTGATCCCAATTGACGCATTCGGGAAAAAGAACAGTTTGCAATCGTTGATGGAGATAAGATGAAATTCGCCAGCCGCATAGACAGGGTTCCGCCGTATCTGTTCGTGGGGATAAGCCGAAAGATAGCGGAGAAGAGGGCGCAGGGGATAGATGTCATCAGCTTTGGCATCGGGGACCCGGACATTCCCACGCCGGAGAATGTAGTCGCGAAGCTGCGTGAGACGGCGCTGGACAGTCCGAATCACCGCTATCCTGAGACGGATGGCTTGCCTGAGTTTCGGCAGGCGGTCGCGGACTGGTACCAGCGCAGATTCGGCATATCGGTGCATCCGGACAAGGAGACTCTGCCACTCATCGGCGCAAAAGAGGGGATAGGACATGCGGCGCTCTGCTTCATCGAGCCGGGCGACATCGCGCTGGTGCCCGATCCGGGCTATCCTGTGTATTCGGTGGGCACATGGTTCGCGGGCGGCGAGTGCCACTGGATGCCGCTTCTGGAGGAGAACGGTTGGATGCCGGACCTGGACGCGATACCGGACGATGTCGCTGACAAGGCAAGGGTCATCTGGCTGAACTATCCGAACAATCCGACAGGCGCGATTGCGGACGCCGGCTACTTCGCCAAGGTCGTGGATTTCGCCAAGGCGCATGACATCGCCGTGATGCACGACGCATCGTACTCCGAGGTCGCGTTCGACGGCTACCGTCCGATCAGCTTCCTGGAGACGCCGGGCGCGATAGACGTGGGCGTGGAGTTCCACTCGCTGTCGAAGAGCTACAACATGACAGGGTGGCGGCTCGGCATGGCGGTGGGCAACGAAGACATCATCAGCGC
The DNA here is from genome assembly GCA_965225795.1 of Dehalococcoidia bacterium. Taxonomy (GTDB): domain Bacteria; phylum Chloroflexota; class Dehalococcoidia; order Lucifugimonadales; family JADFKI01; genus Bin90. The sequence continues at coordinate 1,329,247 of OZ245324.1, forward strand.
GCTGATGGTCATCAAGTCCAACCTCGACTCCGGAGTGCCGAACGCCATCCAGTACATGGGCATGGAGGCGATGGAAATGTCGCAGGACGCGATAGACGAGCGCAACGCCATCTACGAGCATCGGAGGGACCGCGTGGTGCAGACCTTGCGCGACATCGGGCTGGACGCCATTCCGCCCAAGGCAAGCCTTTATGTGTGGACGCGCATACCGGAGGGCTTCACATCCGCGGAGTTCACGGCGCTGCTGCTGGACGAGGCGGACATCGTGGTAACGCCCGGCAACGGCTACGGGGAGTACGGCGAGGGTTACATAAGGCTCTCGCTGACCATCAATGACGAAGACATGGAGAAGGGGCTGGCGCGGCTCTCGGAGTGGCAGATTCCTTCTAAAGATTAGCATTGATAGAAGGGATCAAAGGGGCATCGATCACCCCTTCCTAACCTTCCCCCCGGAAAGGGAAGTCACTTCCCTGTATGAGGAGGAAAATATCGCTAAACGAATGAAATCGACACGGCCAAGACTTGAGCGCGCGATCCTAGTGGGCGTGGAACTGAAGCGCAGGCGCGCCCTGTGGGGGCTGGAGGAATCGCTCACCGAGCTTGCGGAGCTTGCGAGAAGCGCGCGCGCCATAGTCGTTGCTACAGTGACGCAGCGCATGGACAGGCCGACGCAGACGTACATGGGCAAGGGAAAGCTGGAAGAACTGAAGGGGCTCCTCTACGCGAAGCGCGCGAGCACCGTTATCTGCGACGACGAGCTGACGCCCACGCAGCAGCGCAACCTCGAAAAGGAACTCGGCGGCGCGAAAGTCATAGACCGAACCGCGCTGATTCTGGATGTCTTCGCGCAGCGGGCGCGCACCAAGGACGGACGCCTGCAGGTGGAGTTAGCGCAGCACGAATACCTGCTGCCGAGGCTTGCCGGACAGTGGACGCACCTGGAGCGTCTGGGTGGTGGCATAGGCACTCGCGGACCTGGAGAGACGCAGATCGAGACCGACCGGAGGCTCGTGCGGCAGCGCATACAGAAGCTCAAGCGCGACCTCGAAGATGTGCGGCGGCACCGGGCGAGGTACAGGGCGCGGCGCATCGAGATGGAGGTGCCCGTGGTGTCGCTGGTGGGCTACACCAATGCGGGCAAGAGCTCGCTGCTGAACCGGCTGACGAATGCCGATGTGATGGCGGAAAACCTGCTATTCTCCACACTCGACCCGATTACGCGGCGCATCAAGACGCCGGCGGGGCGCGATGTGCTTCTGACCGACACCGTGGGCTTTATACAGAAGCTGCCGACAGCTGTGGTCGCCGCATTCCGCGCGACTCTCGAAGAGGTGCAGGAATCGACGCTGGTGCTGCATGTGCTGGACATCACGCATCCGAACGCGGCACAGATGGCGGCCGTCGTCGAAGGCATCCTCGAGGATTTGGGAATTGCAGATAAGCCACGGCTGATGGCACTTAACAAGGCCGACCTGCTGGACGAAAATGTGGACGCCGAAACTCTGAGCCGCGCGCTGCAACTGGCGGACGGCGAACTCGGCGGCGTGTTCACATCGGCCGAGACGGGGACAGGACTTGACACGCTACTGCGCGAGATCGACGACGCGCTGAGTGCAGAAGACGAAGACCGTGAATTGACGGCGGTGCTGGACGGCACATACGGAGCACGGCGAATCTGAAATCTCACATGACAATTGCCAATGTAGAGGGGTACTCCACACCGAGTATCCCTTTTCATTTTCTGATGTGATGTACCTGTTCAGAGTTTGATTGCCTAATAGCAGGTGGCTGGCGCTTCTAGGGGAGGGGCATTGCACGGAATGTGGCGACATGTGGTTAGGTAAACTCCCATAAGCGCATGTTCGCACTATAAATCTTATGTAAAGTTACACAAGCTGCGAATGCCCTTTATTTGACATAACATATTACAGTTGACATAACTAGTACGCATTAGTTTTGAGAGGTTGTCACACATTGGTTTGTCTGGCTAGTTAGCATATCCAGCACCCGGCGCCGTTGAGCGAGACTCGGATTCTTGCCCACCACTCTTTTCATGTCACAGGCTCCGCATCTAAGGTGATGCAAGAATGCGGCAAAGACATTCCAGATATAGTCTCTCCCCGATTGAGGAAGCAAAAAAATCGCATCGCTCCAGAATCGCCGTAGAGCCTCGATTTTCATTCAAGAGGTATCAGAGTGCTTGGCCTTTAGAGAATCACACTTCCCAGTAGGCCGAATTCGCTGCCGACCTAGCGGCTTTCAAGCAGAAACTTTGATAACGCCCGACCTGTGCAGAGCGATAAGTAACTTCAGTCCGGACTCGCCCGGACGCTCTCGGTCGAAGTTAATGTGATTGAGTTCGTTCAAACCGATATTCATCTGTTCGCCACTTTCGTGAAGCAGCACGACACGGTCATCGAACAAAACAGACGCTGCGCCGAGCATACCAATCATCTTATCTCTGGACGACCATGCGTTATCGCCGCTGCGAAAAACAAGAACTGCGGCGCTGGACTCCCGCATAGCCTGAGAGACATCTTTAGGCACGAGCAGATCCGCGTCGCCTTCGGGAATCTGCGGGCTGGCGGTTGAGACGCCCAACTCTTCCAGCATCGATGCGACGTATCTAGCCGCATCGGAATCTCCGATCTGCCCGATGAATATCCTCTTTTCCGCATCACGAACGGGTTCTCGGCGTGTAGGAGCATCAGGTTGTCGGCCGCCGGTCTGATATGGCGTCGGCAGCTCTGTGGCAACCTTCCCGGGAGCGACAACGGGCTGAACGGCGGTATCAGGCTCGGGAAGCCTCACCAGAGACTCCCCGTCAACCTCCAAGATGATGCCGGCAAACTCGCCATTTTCTTGCAGAATTCCGAGGCACTCCTCCGCCAGATCCGGGCGAACGCCCAATTGGCGCTGAAGGATATTGTGCAAGTACTCGCTCTGAGGCAGTTTCCTGCCATCCAGAAGCTCATAGAACCCGGCGAAAGTTTCCGGAGTCATAGCCGCTTCCGCAAGCGCGCGCACGCGCGCGTCCTCACCGTCTCCCGCAACGACAGTCTCTCCCAAATTCGTGAGCCGTATGTCGGGATCGTTGTAGCCGCCCTCCGTCAAGCCGTAGGCTGCTGAGGCGTTCAGACGCATCGTGAACGCGCTACTCTTCGGCGTAGTGCCCAAGGCGCCCGCAAGCAGCTCTCTGTCAAAGGGCAACCCGGCGTTCACTTCGTAGATTGCCTTCGCGACACTCACGGAGTCTTGCAGCGTATAAGAAGGATATGGCCTAGTAACCCTGGTGCGCCTGCCGACATCGGAAGCCTGTGTCATTTTCATCATCCTTTCCCCAAAATAAGGTGAGACAGACTAACTGTAGCTACAACGAAGCCTAAACCTGCAGCACCTGTTAGCAGTTCCGTACTGCCTAGCGCAAGGAAGGCGAACGAGATGATCGCGAGTATGGAGGCAGCAGTTACCTTTAGGATCGAAAACAGGAGTTGATAAGTTCGCGCGTTCTTGCGATCTTCAAGTTCGTTATCGTCCATAGAGTTGTACCCTCAACACTACTTCCAGTTAATATCGCATGTGCAGTATAATGTGAATGTGAATAGCAGTCAATCTATTTGCAGCATAATGAAAAGAAAACACAGTCAATAAAGGCATTAAAGCATATTTTTTCTGATTTCTGAAAATAAAATACAGATTTTCACTCAATCCCACTGCACTGCGTCATGCATTTCTATGAACTCACCTATTAGAACTGCCTTTGATCCATGTAGTCATTTTTGTGTGTGCCCAGCACAATTTGGCGCGTGTTAGAATGGATTTAGCAGTGAGATTGCTGCACGTAACGGATTCAAGGTGAACACAATTGCCTTATATGCTGAATTTCAGACGCTGGAGTGTTGCGGCTGCCGGCTTTGCTTTCCTCATGACTGCGGCCTGCCAGATGGGGAGCGACAACGCTGCCGCTCCAGTTTCTCAAGTGGAAACGACTATTCCCGCAACTGAAAGTGCGGCTACATCCGCGCCTGCCGCGACCGAAAGTACGCCTTCAGAGACGCCGACACCTTACACTTCTAATGACGGCGGGAAATCGGCGGTCAAGGAACTGCCGACGAGAACGCCCAGCGAGATTTCCACACTGGACGCTCCCCTACTCCCCGAGCTGATACCGCAGGGCATGCCCCTGGAAATACCCGAGGGAGTACCGGAGGAACTTGCAGTTGTATGGCAGGTGTGGTCGATGCTCGCGGCCGAACATGTTGACCGCGCCACATTCGATCCGGAGATATTCACGGAAGCGTCCATAAGAGGAATGCTCGTTGCGCTAAACGACCCGCATACGAACTACGTCAGCCCCGATGTGTTCGGAATTGAAAACCAAGACATACGGGGACGATTCGAGGGCATCGGCGCGCATGTATCCATGAACGCCGACGGGCGGCTCGTAGTAGTCGCGCCAATCGCCGACAGCCCGGCGGAAAGGGCAGGCATACGACCGGGCGACATCATCCTGGAGGTTGATGGCGAGAACATTCAAGGCTTCAGCATCATTGAGGCCGTGTCGAAAATTCGTGGACCACGCGGCAGCGTCGTCAGGCTCTTGGTGCAGCATGTGGGAAGGCCGGAGAAAGTCGTTATAGAAGTTGAGCGCGGCGTCATTCCGCTGCAGAGCGTAATCCTGCGGACTGAGCCGGGTCACAGAGTTGCGCACATCCGCCTGACAAACTTCTACGAGGACACGGCTGACGAACTTGCAGAGACAATCCGCGATACGATGGAAGCAGGATCAGAGGGAATCGTACTCGATGTGCGCGACAACCCCGGCGGTCTGCTCAACTCGGTCGTCGATGTGACCAGCCTGTTCCTCGCGGACGGGCTTATCCTTTACGAAATGGATGGCGAAGGACGGCGCAAGGACTGGGTGGTACGGCGAAACGATGATTTGCTGGAAAATGTCCCAATGGTAATACTCGCGAACCAGTACAGCGCAAGCGCAAGCGAGATTCTCGTCGGTGCCGTTCAGGACCACGGCCGCGCAACCGTTGTGGGCAAGAAGACCTTCGGCAAAGGCAGCGTGAACATCCTCCGGCAGTTGGACAATGGCGGCGGGCTGTTCCTCACATTCGCTCGCTGGTTCACCCCTGACGGCAGGCTCATCGACCGCAACGGGCTTGAGCCTGATATAGAAATAACGCATGGTGACGCGCAGCAGGAAGACATCAGGCAGCTGGAAAAGGCGATAGAGACATTGGAAGAGGAGATTCACCGCAGCGCACAATCGAAGATGAGGCCGGCGGCATGAGTACGAAGACAAAGGCGAATACGAAGGAAAAGCAGGGCGGCACGATCGTAAACAATCGTCGGGCGCGAAGAAACTACGATGTGCTGGACACCGTGGAGGCTGGGCTTGTCCTGACCGGAACCGAGATAAAGGCAATCCGCGAAGGGCGCGTCAACCTCAGCGACGCATACGGCAAACCCGAGGGCGATGAGCTGTGGCTAGTGAACATGCACATAGCGCAGTACTCCGCAGGCTCCCGCAACAACCACGAACCAACGCGACCCCGCAAGCTGCTGCTGCACAAGGACGAGATAATCCGCCTGTCGCGGCAGGTCTCGGAAAGAGGGCTGACACTGGTGCCGATGCGCCTCTACATCAGGCGTCACCGAGCCAAGGTGGAACTTGGAGTGGCAAGAGGACGTAAGCTCTACGACAAGCGGCGCGCTATAATCGAGCGCGAACGCGAACGAGAGGCAATGCAGGCAGTGCGCCGATAAAGTCGCCCTACCCGCCCCCACGCAACATGTCAGACGTTGGCATTAATGAGTGAATGACTCAGAACCACAGCATCGCAAGCGCTAACTGCAAAGAGAAGAGCGCCGATTTTCATCGGCGCTCTTTCCTTTACATCTGCGTAATGACGGTTGGACGGGTTACCCTATCCCACCCGCTTCACTTCCAGGGTCTCACCGGGCGCGAGGGCGACGCGCCTGACGATGATGTCCAGCTTCAACAGCCAGTACCCCAGCGTCGCCTTACTGACTCCGAGGTAGTCAGCGGTGGCGGACAGTCCGTTCTCCGTAACCAACTCAGGCAGGAGCTTCTCAAGCGGCTGATTGAACTTCTCTTCAACTGCCAGCATTTTCTTGGTCTTGCGCCTCATGTGTCTCCTCCTTGGAGTGTGTTTAATGTATTGGTTGAACCTATTGAACATATATTAGCGTTCCGCCATACAAAGGGTCAATGGCTTTTTCAACACTTTTCCGTAATTTTCCAGACGTTTCCACGCCTTTCAAGCTTATTCAGTTATTTTCAGCCTGTTTCTACACCACTCAACCGCACGACGGCGGAGTCGTGTATAATTGGTCGTCATGATAAACGGAGTGCCGCCGAGGAGGTGTCGTCCAAGTGATTCAAGAGAGTATCAGGCGCGTGAGGCGCAACCATGCCCTGGAACACGCCACGGTTACATTGATGCTCGAGGAAGGCGTGCGAGGTCCCCTCGGCGGCTACTCCACACCTTGGGGCTTCTTCATCATCGGAAGCATATCGACCGAGCAGCTGACACGCCTAATAAACGAGGCGCTTGGAAGGCTCAACGACGGGCAAAGCGAGATGGCGATCTCGCCCCACTGCGGCACCAACATGGCAGTCGCTGTACTCATCTCCGGTATGTTGACAAGGCTGGCGCTGGGCAAGCGCAAGGAAGGGCGATGGAAGCGCATGCCGCTGGTGCTGGGCGCGGTCGTGGCGGGCGCGCTGCTGAGCAGGCCAATAGGCAACGCCATCCAGCGCCGATACACTACCCTATCGGAAATGGACGGGCTGCAGGTCGAAAGCATATCCAAGGCGTGGCCCGGCGAAGCGCCGAGGCTGCACCGCATAACCACGCGCATGCCTTGAGTCCGCGGGACCTGCCCGCAGGATCGCTTGACCCACGATATTGGCATTGATACACTTTATATATATTGCTAGGCTCATTCATAAGTTCATTGCGTCCCTGTAGCTCAGGTGGATAGAGCAGCTGCCTTCTAAGCAGCGGGTCGCGGGTTCGAATCCTGCCAGGGACGCCATATTCAGGTCTGATTCCCTCCCCCTCTCCATATCTGAAATCCGCATGTCATTCGGCGACTTCTTCATATATTGCCATATTGCCATGCTGGGTATTATGTAACCGCGCCGCCTTCTGCTACTACCATTCATATTAGAATATTTTTATATGTCTTTTGGCGTCGCTATGGGCGAATGCCACAAACTGTGGTTTGCGATTGGCCGCGAGGATCAGGGATTGCCCTTCATCTGGCTACACTCCCTGACACGAGGAAAAGCAGGCTCCCCACCTCAACCTCGTGCTTTTTCGCGAGCCGCGGAAGGACGCATCGCTCGAGATTGCGCGGAGAGCGCCGAATTTAGCGGTGGATGTGCATAGATACTAGAATTTCTCTCAAACAGAGATTGTTCTTGTTACAGAGTGAAGTTACATTCTTGGTTAGACCATCTTCAAGCCACTTCGACACCGGCCACGATGAGAGATCGTTTAACTGCAACGCAAAATATCTGTCAAGGTGATTTTGGCTCTCTATTTTGCGTATTGGATGGGAATCCTCAGTTTTTCGCAGAAATCACGGCGTCTAGGTGATTCAACCAACGAGGCGCTTGTTCTTCTCAGTCAAACATGCGGTGCATGACGAGGCCGGCGTCCAATAGACGATTGGGATAGGTATCGCGTTATGGCACACCTGCGCTATGGATTCGCAAGCGCAGGTGTGCAGCCGATCCCCAACGAATGAAACACCGCAAATTCGGTGGCTGACAATGCGCAACCACTCCCCTACCCTGCTTTGTTCTTTGTTTAATCCTTTTCCAATAAAAAGTACATCTAATTGCAGAGACACATCCGAACAGACACGCCATCCATCTTCCTAACGGAAAATGCGATTCCCTGTCCCCTGTGCAGATGCCCAAGAGCTTTACGGCGCAGTGAGCGTCGGCGAAGCGATGTCGGCTGTGATATATTTGTCGCATGAACGCGGTAGCCAACTGGCAAAAGGCATCGGTACGAGGTGAATCAACATGGCCGAAAGTTTCTCGGAGTCGCTGCGGCAGGAGGCGTTGCCCATTTGGGAGAGCATCTTCGCTCACCCATTTCTCGAAGAGATCGAGGCTGCCGAATTACCGCTGGAGAAGTTCCGCTACTATGTGGAGCAGGACTATCACTATCTAGCCGGGTTCGGGCAGGTAGTCGCGACCGCCCTTTCAAAGGCGCCGGACACGCGGACGCTTCGCAGGCTCACGCGCCGCATCACTACTCCGGTGGAGCGACCACTGCATGGCAAGATGTTCGAGCTATTGGAGATGAACGAAGAGTCAGTTGAAGCGGTTCCGCTCTCACCCACCAATATGGCATACATCAACCACATGCAGACAGCGGCATCGATGGGCGGAGTCGGCGAAGCGGCGGCCGCGTTGCTGCCCTGTCCGTGGACATACCACAAGATCGGCGAAAGGATCGTCGTGCCCGAGCATCCGATTTACAGCTACTGGGCACAGCCGTACCGCGACGGCCTGCTTGAGGAAAGCACCGCTGCGTGGCGCGAGCTTGTGGACGAATATGCTGCGATCGGCGGGCCGGCAACACGTGAGGCGATGCGCAGCGCGTTTATTACAAGTTCCCGCTACGAGTTCATGTTCTGGACGATGGCGTACAACATGGAAGACTGGCCTGTATGATTGCAGGCCGATGCTAACAGGATGGTCAGGGTAAGAAACTTTCACCCCGACACAAAGATTCCCCGATCTGCCGGAGAAGTAACAGCAAAGAAAAGGAGGAACCATGAGTCCGAGAATGTACGCGGGCCAAGTTAACGCGCCGGAGTTTCCCGCCGGGCTGGAATGGCTGAACATCGACAAGCCGCTGTCAATGTCGGACCTGCGCGGCAAGGTCGTCGTGCTGGACTTCTGGACATACTGTTGAATCAACTGCATGCATGTATTTCCGCAGTTGCGGAAACTAGAAGAAAAATACGCCGACGAATTAGTCGTAGTGGGAGTGCATTCCGCAAAGTTCGCCGCCGAGAAGGACTACGAGAATGTGCGAAAGGCAGTGCTGCGCCTTGAGATCGAGCACCCGGTGGTCAACGACAAGGACTTCCAGGTGTGGCAGCAGTACGGCGCTCGCGCCTGGCCCACACTAATGTTCATCGACCCGGAGGGCAAGTTGCTGGGCAAGCACGAAGGCGAGTTCGCGGTCTCGGACCTCGACGGCCTGTTCTCAAAGATGATAGCAGAGTACGACAACAACCAACTCGTCAACCGAACGCCCTTAACCCTCAACCTAGAGAAAGACAGGGAGTGGGAGCGCGCGCTGTCATTCCCGGGCAAGGTGCTTGCAGACGAGGCGTCCGACAGGCTGTTCATCGCCGACTCTAACCACAACCGGATCGTAGTTACGGACTTGCGCGGAAAGCTGCTCGAAGTCATCGGAAGCGGCGAGCACGGGCTGCGCGACGGGGGCTATTCAGAGGCGCAATTCTACGATCCGCAGGGCATGGCTCTCAGCGGCGAAACGCTGTATGTCGCGGACACGAAGAACCACACGCTGCGAGATGTTGATCTAGCGAACCAAAGCGTAAAAACCATTGCAGGGACCGGCGAACAGGCGCGAATGTACCATCGCGGAGGCAACGCGCGATTCGTGCAGCTCAACTCGCCGTGGGATGTGGTCGTGGATGGCATGAACCTGTACATAGCAATGGCAGGTTTTCATCAGCTATGGCGCTACGACCTGCTCACCAAGGAAGCGAACCCATACGCGGGCAACGGGCGCGAGCGCATCACCGACGGCGTCCTTTTTAATGCCGAACTCGCCCAGCCGAGCGGCATCGTGAGCGATGGTGAGAAGCTGTACTTCACGGACAGCGAAACAAGCGCCGTGCGGTCAGCTGATATAAACGGAAAAGGACGGGTTGAAACCATTGTCGGGCTGCATCTGTTTGAGTTCGGCGATGTGGACGGCATCGGTGACGAGGTGCGCTTGCAACACCCCATCGGAATTGAGTGGCACGACGGCGTGCTGTATGTCGCGGACACATACAACAACAAAATAAAGCGCATCTACCCAGCCACTCGAGGGGCGACATCATACCTCGGCATTGGCACGCCTGGACACGAGGACGGTGCCGGCGCCTTCGCGCAATTCCACGAACCCGCCGGGCTGAGCGTAGCGCGCGGCAAGCTGTACATCGCGGATACGAACAACCACGCCATCCGAGTGGCGAACCTCGAGACACGCGAAGTGAGCACGCTGGAGATCGAAGGGCTTTAGGGCTATCATGTGTGTTCTAGGCTGAAATGGATGGACAGGATTTAGGCAGGATGGGACGGGGAAGTCGATGACGCCGGAGCAGTTTATCGCCAAGTGGCGGCGCAGTCGCGGACAGGAAGCGGCAGGCGCGCAGGAGTGGTTCATAGACCTGTGCCGCGTTGTGGGGCATGGCACCCCCAACGAACTTGACCCGCAGCAGGAATGGTTCACATTCGAGCGTTCGCTTCGAGAGGTGTCCGGTCGTCTAGGACGCGCAGATGTATATAAGCGCGGCTACTTTGCCTGGGAGTTCAAAGGGTTGCACCGCGACCTGAACGAAGCATACGCCCAACTTCAGCGTTACCGTGAGGCGCTCAGAAATCCGCCCATACTGGTAGTATCCGACTTCCGCAACATCGAAATACATACCAACTTCACTAACAAGGTCTCGGAAGTCTATCGATACCGACTAGAAGACCTGGGTGAACTGGAACCGCTGGACATACTGCGTAAGGTCTTCTTCCAGCCAAGCGAGTTGGAACCGGAAATAACGCCGGACGATGTAACAAGAGAGACCGCCGACATTTTCGCCGACATAGCCGTCTCCATGCGAGAGCGTGGCATAGACTCGCTAGAAGTCGCGCGCTTCCTCAATAGGCTGGTCTTCTGCTTCTTCGCCCAAGATGTGCGACTGCTGCCCGACCGCATACTTACTGATCTGTGCGAAAGGTTCAACACCGACCCAACAGAGTTCGACGCCGGGATAGAGGAACTCTTCCGGCGCATGAACGAAGGTGGACGCTTCGGACCTCTGATAATTCCCTACTTCAACGGCGACCTGTTCAAAGACCCTGCGACCGTTTTGATGACGGGAGGCGAACTCGAGAAGCTGGTAGAAGCTACCCTGCCCAATTGGGCGCACATAGACCCGTCCATTTTCGGTACACTGTTCGAGCGCGTCATAGACCCGGCAAAACAGGGACTCATCGGCGCTGAATACACCACAGAAGCGGACATTCTGACTGTCATCAACCCTGTCATAATGAACCCCTTGCACGCCGAATGGCTTGAACTTCAGGGCAAAGTGGGGGCGCTCATGCTGTTCGAGGGACAGCGTAACGAAAACAAGGCAAGACTGCGCGAGTTCCAGGTGCAGTGCCTGACCCCGCGTGCGGCAGCAATTTCCTGTATGTCGCGCTTCGGCCTTGGAGAAGGAATCGGCTATTGCCATCGAACATCGACGACTTCACGACTCATGTCTCGAGCAGTTCCTGGGCATAGAGAGGGACGAATGCAGCGAACTCGCGCGGCTTTGGATTGTGCTATGCAGTGGTCAATCGAACGGACCCTTTCCAGCGCGAACCTGTATCTCGGCGCGCTGAACACCATCAGCGCCGCGACGCCATCCTTGAAAGGGACGAATCCGGCAATCCCGTCGAACCCGAATGGCCAGCTGCTGACTATCGTGGGGCGAACCCGCCGTTTCTGGGACATGCGCGAGGAACTCGGCGATGGGCGATGCCGTGTATGCGCTTTATGGCGACCGCAGCCCCAATTCTGTGCTGCTATTGGTTGCACGCGCCCAAATCGAGGCTGGCGCTGCAAGCGGAGGGCTGCTGGCGACGCAGGCAATACGCTTCCAGTGCCTTGAGCGTATCAAAGAGAGTGGTGACATCTTCCATGTGGTGCAGACAGGGATTGGAGGAGCAACGACCCGAACGCCGCGAGTCGTTCACATTTCCATCGTCTGCTTTGACGAGAATCAGCTTCGGCACGCGGCACAGCAAGACCTGACGCGAGGACCTGATCTGACACATCTAAGAATGCGGGCATCAGTTTCGTTGAGCGACATGAAAACCCTTTGAAATTGAGCCGAGAAATAGCAGAGGAAATGCTCCGCACATGGCAAGCCAAACAGCGATGTAATCAAGCCATGGATCGGCAGAGACATCAATCAGACGCGACATGTGGATAGTAGATTTCGGAAATGACATGTCACAGGAGGAACGCTTTATGAGGCTCCATTCGAACACATTCAATGTGAAGCCAATAAGAGCGATGAATCGCTGTAGGGCAGAGCAATCGTGCCGGCTGGTCGGATGACATGGTCTTCCTGACACCGGACGGCAGAGCCCTTAGATGGCGGCGACATATCGGTTCCCGCCTGAGCAACGGGACAGGGGCGGCATGCCGAGCTTCCCGCGCCGTGCTGGAAGCTGATTTCAGGACGCGTATAGCAATAACCGGTGGACTGGTATCCGTGGGCTGCGAAGAGAATTCTGGAGCGAGCGCGGTCCTGGAGCGACATGCGCCATCCTGTTTGCGCGTCGCTCATATTCAGGGCGTGCCACGGGCGGACGATGAGCTGAGTGTGGGATATTCGGCGTGCCACTGGTGCCATGTGATGGAACGCGAGTCGTTCGAGAATCCGGACATCGCGGCGCAGATGAACGACAGCTTCGTGAGCGTCAAGGTTGACCGCGAGGAGCGTCCCGACATCGACTCCATATACATGACGGCCGTTCAGGCGATGACGGGGCATGGCGGCTGGCCCATGACCGTCTTCCTGACGCCGGACGGCAAGCCATTTTACGGCGGCACATACTTCCCACCTGAGGACAGGGGCGGCACGCCGAGCTTCCCGCGGGTGCTTGAGGCGATTTCGGACGCATACAGCAACAACCGAAGTGATGTGCTACAGAATACGGAGCACCTCCTAGACCGCATGCGCCAGATGTTTGCGGTCGCTCAACAGGGCGTTGAGCCGCTGACTGATGAAGTGATGCGGCTGGCAATGCGCAAGGCGGCGAGCGACTTCGACGACAGGCACGGCGGCTTCGGCCTGCAGCCAAAGTTCCCGCAGCCGATGACCTATGAGTTTCTGCTGCGTCACTATCAGCGAACAGGGGATTCTGAAGCGCTGCACATGGTCGAGCTTACATTGCAGCGCATGGCAATGGGTGGCATATACGACCAGATTGGCGGAGGATTTCACCGCTATTCGACCGACACATTCTGGCTCGTGCCGCACTTCGAGAAGATGCTTTACGACAACGCGCTGCTTGTGCGCCTCTACTTGCATGCCTACCAGATTACGGGCAATCCGATGTACAGCCGCATAGTGGAGGAGACGCTGGAATATGTGACGCGCGAGATGACATCGCCTGAAGGTGGCTTCTTCTCAGCGCAGGACGCGGACAGCGAGGGCGTCGAGGGCAAGTTTTTCATCTGGCTGCCACAGGAGATAACCGAGGCGCTGGGAGATGAGGACGGCGAGATATTCTGCCGATACTACGGGGTAACAACGCACGGCAATTTTGAGGGGCGTAACATCCTGCGCGTGGCGATGGACGCCGCGAACCTCGCGCGCGAAGAGGGGCTTGACGCCTCAGAGTTTGGCGAGCTACTGAACCGGTCGAGGGCTAAGCTGCTTGAAGTGCGGAATGAGAGGATTGCGCCCGCTCTGGACGACAAGATACTGACTTCCTGGAACGGGCTGATGCTTGCCGCGTTCGCTGAAGCGGCGGCAGTGTTGGGTCGCAAGGACTATGCAGAAATCGCCGAGCGCAATGCGGAGTTCCTGCTGACTAACCTTCAGAGGGATGGCAGGTTGCTTCGCACTTACAAGGACGGTCGGGCAAAGCTGAATGGCTACCTAGAAGACTACGCCTTCATGATTGACGGACTGCTCGCGCTGCACGAGGTCAACTTCAGTCGCGATACGCTTGATGCCGCGATTCAGCTGGGCAATGCAATGGTAGAGCTGTTCTGGGATGCGGCGTCGGGGCAATTCTTCGATACCGGACACGACCACGAGAAGCTTGTGGTGCGCCCCAAGGATGTTACCGACAACGCGATTCCGTGCGGCAGTTCTATGGCTGTGGATGTGCTGCTGCGCCTTGCCGTTATCACGGGTGACGGCGATATGGAGCGGCGGGCCTCGACTGCATTGCGCTCCATGCGCCAACTTATGATGACCTTCCCCACCGCTGCCGGGACACTGGCTCGGTGCGCTCGATTTCTACCTATCACGCGCTAAGGAAATCGTGATTGTTGGTGAGCGAGGCGACTCCGATACGGATGCGCTGCTGGCAGAGGCGTACCGCCATTACATTCCCAATCGCGTGCTGCTTGGCGCGAGGGGCGTCGAGACTGAGGCGGACGGAATGCCGCTTCTTGCTGATAGACGCAAAGTCGATGGGTTGCCCACGGCGTACCTGTGTGAGAACTATGTTTGCCAACTGCCGGTGACAGATCCGATGGCATTCGCAAGGCAGCTTGTGGACTGAGCCAGAGGTGTCTGCGAAGGTCGCTCGCTGTCGTAATTATGGCATTGGGAGACCGCTTCCTGCTAACATGTTGCGTGGATCGAAGCAAGACGTCTGTTAGCCGCAAGGAGAGGCATGGCGGATTCACTCAGTCCTGATGACATACCTGATGACGTAGTCATACAGGTTGACGACCTGTCCAAGCATTATGGTGAGCTGAAGGCGGTTGACGGCATTTCATTCGGCGTTGCGCGCGGCGAGGTGTTCGGCATTCTTGGACCGAACGGCGCAGGCAAGACTACCACGCTGGAGTGCATAGAAGGTCTTGTAGAGCCTACCAGCGGCAAGACCAGCGTTCTTGGCATCGATACCCAGCGCGAGCCGCAGAAGGTCAAGGAACGCATCGGCGTACAGCTTCAGGCGTCGGCGTACTTTGATTTCCTCACGCTCAAAGAGATTCTTGACCTGTTCGGCATGTTCTACAATCGCAGGGTTGCACCCATCAAATTGTTGGAGCGGGTCAACCTAGCCGACAGGGCGAACACAACAGTTGCCAAACTTCAGGCGGGCAGCAGCAGCGCTTTACCATTGCCGCCACACTGGTCAACGATCCTGAAGTGGTGTTCCTAGACGAACCTACGACAGGGCTTGATCCGCAGGCGAGACGCAGCCTGTGGGAGTTTGTGCAGTCCATCAACAGCGCAGGGCGCACCGTCGTGCTGACCACGCACTACATGGAAGAGGCGGAGTATCTCTGCGACCGCATTGCCATCATGGACAAGGGCAAGATTGTCGCGCTGGACACGCCCACAAATCTGGTGCGCTCCCTACCCGTTCCGTACCAAGTCAAGGTCGGCGCGGAATGCGGCGATCGAATGGAAGAGCTTCGCGGGCTGGCGGGCGTGAAAGACGTGTTCGCGGAAGATTCAGGCGTGCGACTGTTCTCGAAAGACGCTTCAGCCACGGTGCCCGCGCTGTTGGAATGGGCGGTCAGGTCCGACATAAAGCTGACGCACCTTGAGGTCGTTCCCTCAAATCTTGAAGATGTGTTCCTGTCGATTACGGGGCATGCGCTGTTGGAGTAATCTTCTTTACCTATGCTTCTTTTCCATTTGACCGTAGCCAATCTGAAGATGCTTGCGCGAGACAGGCAGGCGCTGTTCTGGGCGCTGCTGTTTCCCCTCATATTCGTTGTTGTGTTTGGCCTGTTCTTCAGGGACACTGAATCTGCGCAGACTCTCGCAGTGATCGACTACGCTCAGGACTCCATGTCCGTGCAGCTAATCGAGAGCCTGGAGCAGGTGCCGGGCTTGGATGTTGTCCCTCGTGATGACGAGGAGATCGCGCGACGGGAGATCAGCAAGGGCGACCTAGGACACCTGCTTTTGATACCGGAGGGACTCGCCGCGACAGCTACCGACAACCCGCCGGCGCAGATTACGCTGTTGTACGACGATACAGACCCGCTTAGCGGTATCGTCCTTGGGGTCGTATCGAGCTTCGTTGACAGGGCGAACTTGCAGATGGCTCAAGCCCCTACCCGCCTGGAACTCGACCCGGAAGGCGTGTCGAGCCGCAACATCAGCTACCTGGATTTTCTGATACCCGGGCTTGCCATCTGGGGAGTGATGAACTTTTCGGTAATAGGGATCGCGACTTCGATGGCTGCGTACCGCGAAAAGCGAATTCTCATTCGTATTCTTGCAACGCCGTTGAAGGTGCGCGTCTTCTTCGCGGCGCGTGTGCTGTCGGCTCTCGTCCTGTCCGTATTGCAGGCAGCGATAATTCTTGCGGCTGGATGGCTCCTGTTCGGAGTGTCTGTCGAGGGGAATCTGCTGCACATCGCCCTACTGGTCGTTTTGGGCAACATAGTCTTCCTCAATCTGGGCTTCGTTGTTGGCGCGTTCTCAAAGACCGTGGCGGCGGCAAGCGGGTTGGGCAACGCGGTCGGACTGCCGCTAATGTTCATGTCGGGCGTCTTCTTTCCGGTGGAAAATCTGCCCAGAATTCTGCGCCTCATAGTCGAGTATCTGCCGCTTGCTCCCGTACTGGAGATGGTCAGGGGCGTGATCCTGCACTCTATGGCATTCTGGGAGTTTCCCTTGGAGCTTGCCATAGTCTGCGGCTGGATAGTCGTGTCTACTGCTGCTGCGATTCGGACATTCAAATTCAGATAGCTCTGCGCCGCGCCGTTTCGTTTGCAACGCCCTACTCAATCCACTATCATATTCGCACCAAACTGCGTGCACATAGCAGAGGTGCGACATGGCAACCACAGACGGCATAAAACAGGGCATAATCAGCGAATTGCAGGGGATTGTCGGCAACGACTATGTCGTGTACAAGCCTGAAGACCTGATTGTGTACGAGTACGACGGCTCAGCCGATAAGGCTATGCCCGCGATCGTAGTCATACCTGAGACAGCTGAGCAGGTCGCCGAGGTGGTCAAGCTTGCGCGCCGGAACGAAGTGCCAGTCGTGGCGAGGGGAGCAGGCACGGGGCTCAGCGGGGGCGCTGTCGCCGAAATGGGCGGCATCGTAATTTCGCTCACGCGCATGACGCGCATCCTCGAAGTGGATGTGGAGAACCGTATCGCGGTCGTTGAGCCGGGCGTCATCAATCTGCACCTAACGGAGCATGTGTCGCAGTACGGATTGTGCTACGCGCCCGACCCTTCAAGCCAGAAGGCTTGTACTATCGGCGGCAATGTGGCGGAGAACTCCGGCGGGCCACACTGCCTCGCATACGGCGTTACCACGAACCATGTTCTGGGCATGGAAGTGGTCATGGCGGATGGCTCTTTGCAATGGGTCGGAGGACGCGCCCGCGAGATGCCGGGCTACGACCTTCGCGGCATCATCATAGGCTCTGAAGGTACGCTCGCGATTGTTACGAAGGTCATCGTGCGGCTACTGCGTCAGCCCGAAGCGGTCAAGACGCTTCTTGCGGTCTTCCGCGAGCTGGACCAGGCGAGCGCGGCGGTGTCGGGCATCATCGCAGCAGGCATAGTGCCTGCTGCTATCGAGATGATGGACGACCTGTGCATTAAGGCAGTCGAACCTGCGGTGAATGCAGGCTACCCTGCCGATGCGGGCGCGGTGCTGCTAGTGGAGGTCGAGGGGTTTGCCGAATCGGTGGAGGAAGAGGTGGAGGAGATTGAGAATGTGTGCAACGAGTTCAACCCGATTGAGATACGCACCGCGACAGACACGGAGGCACGCGACAGACTGTGGGCCGGACGCAAGGGAGTGCTTGGCGCTCTTGGGAGACTAGCGCCGAATTACCTGCTTGTGGACGGCACAGTGCCGCGAACAAAGCTCGTCGAGGTACTGTCGCAGATACGCGAGCTATCGCAGCAGAGCGGCTTCCCTATTGCCAACCTGCTGCATGCGGGGGACGGCAATCTGCACCCTTCCGTCCTGTTCGACGAGCGCAAGCCGGGCGATACGCAGAAGGCACTTGCTCTCGGCGGCGAGATACTGAAGATGTGCGTGGAGGCGGGCGGCGTGCTGTCGGGCGAGCATGGCATCGGGCTGGAGAAGCAGGAGTACATGCCGTTCATGTTTAACGATGACGACCTGGAGGCGATGGCGCGGCTCAAGCCTGCATTCGACACGCGCGACCTGCTCAATCCGGCGAAGATATTCCCGACGGGCGCATCCTGCAACGAAGTGGCGTTTGCCGGCGCTATCGCGCGCGCGGGCGCAGGCGCGTGGATTTAGCAGTGCGCCAGACCTCATCATGACCACAGAAAGCCTTACCCTGCCAATACAGGCGATTGCGGATGCGCTTGGCGCTGATGTCGTAACTGCAGGCTGCACCGCAGACGCCATAGACGGCATTAAGCCTGATGTTGTGATTTCACCACGAAATTCCGACGAGCTCTGCAAATTGCTTGCCGTCGCCGATTCTGAAGGGCTTGCCGTTGCGCCGCGCGGTGGTGGTACGCAGCTTGCATTGGGCAATCACTTACGGCGGCTCGATGTGGTCGTGGATATGTCCGCGCTGAACCGTGTCGTGCAGCACAATGCGGCAGACCTGACGCTTGCGGTAGAAGCAGGCATAACTCTGGTGACCCTGCGCGAGACGCTGGCGGCAGAAGGACAATTTCTCGCATTGGACGCTCCTCTACCAGAACGCGCCACTATAGGTGGAACGCTCGCGGCAGGCGTCAGTGGACCGCTGAAGTGGCAGTATGGCAGCGCGCGCGACCTGGTAATAGGCATGAAGGTGGCGCAGGCGGACGGCAGGATTACGCAGAGCGGCGGCAATGTGGTCAAGAATGTGAGCGGCTACGACATGGCGCGCCTGCATGTGGGCGGACTTGGCACGCTGGGCATTATTACCGAGGTTTCTTTCAAACTGACGCCTATGCCACGACATGAAACCACGCTCCTAGCACATTTCGACTCGGCTTCAGGGTGTCTGAGCGCGGCCCTCGGCATATTCAACAGCGGCGTGATGCCGATTGCTATGACGGCTTTCAATGGCAATGTGAGTGACAGAATCGAGCTGGAGAACGGTGATGGAAGCGGCGATTATGGGCTTGCCGTGCGGCTTGGAGGCAGGCCGCGCACATTGAGACGAATGGAGAACGAAACGTTCTTCGTAATTCGAGAGCAGACGCCGGAGGTTGACAGGCTGGAAGACGAGGCGGCGTCACTGTGGTCGCAACTGGCAGATTTCGGTTATGACAAAGACAACGCCTCAGTAATGTCTGCGCGTATTGCCGTTCTGCCCAATAGCATAGACAAGGTTGCCGAGGCGCTGGAAACGCACGATGGCGCGGCAATCGTCGCTCAGCCGGGCTATGGTATGATGAACGCTCACTGGTTCGACGATAGTGCCGATTTCGGCGAGACTATCCGCAGCATGAGGACAGCCGTGCATAGCCTTGGCGGTTCGCTGATAATCGAGCGCGCGCCGCTGAACATCAAGGAAGGCATTGATGTTTGGGACTATGAGGGCGAGTCGGTGGAAGTGATGCGGCGCTTGAAGGCTCAATACGATCCCAACGGCATTCTCAATCCGAACAGGTTTACCGGAGGAATCTGAATGGCAACCGCCCCCGAGAAGCCGCAAACCAATGTCGGACTGTCCCTGTTCGCGGGACCCGACGCTCCTCAAGAGTCGGACCTGTATAAGTGCGTTCACTGCGGTTTCTGCCTTCAAGCCTGCCCCACCTATGTCGAGACCGGCTTAGAAGCAGAATCGCCGCGTGGGCGCATCGCACTGATGAAGGCGGTCAACGAGGGGCGAATCGGCATTACAGACTCTGTGATACGCCACTGGGACCTGTGCATTCAGTGCCGTGCCTGCGAGGTGGCGTGCCCATCCGGAGTGCCTTATGGCAATCTCATCGAGGCGACGATGCAGCAGGTTGCCGACAAGCGGAAGCCAAGTTTCGTCAACGACAAGATTTCATCGCTTGTGCTCAAACGGCTGCTGCCGAACCAAGGCCTGCTGTCGATGGTCGTGGGCAGCATGCGCCTGTATCAACGATTGGGCGTCCAGAAGGCGATGCGAAAGAGCGGGCTGCTGCGACTGCTGCCCGGCAATATGGGCGAGCTTGAAGAATCCATGCCCGTGTTGCCGTCCGAGGTATTCAAGGCTCAGGGTCAGGTGTTTCGGGCGCAAGGTGAGCGAAAGGCGAAGGTTGCGCTTCTGTCCGGCTGCGTGATGCCGTTGATTAACGGGCCGCAGATGAACGCCGTGGTGCGCGTGCTGACACGGAACGGCTGCGATGTAGTCGTAACGAAGGCGCAGGTGTGCTGCGGAGCGATCAACTCGCATGTGGGTGACCTCGAAACGGCGCGTGAACTTGCGAGACAGAACATCGACGTATTCCTAGATGAAGATGCGGATTTCATCGCAGTGGCATCGGCAGGCTGCGGTTCACGAATGAAGGAGTATGGTCATCTTCTCAAAGACGATCTTGCATATTCAGAAAGAGCCGATACTTTGAGCGCGAAGGTACGGGACATCCATGAACTTCTGGCAGCATTGCCGATTGAGCCGCCGAAGGGACACCTTCCCTACCGAGTTACATACCAGGACTCGTGCCACCTGTCGAATGCGCAGCGCGTGACGGCAGCGCCAAGACAATTGCTGCGCTCCATCCCCGGCATCGAATTCGTAGAGCTATCCAACGCGGACAAGTGCTGCGGCGCGGGCGGTACGTACACCATTACAGAGCGTGACTTCTCGATGAGGATACTGGACACGAAGATGCGCGCAGTGCGGCAGACGAAAGCGAATGTCATCGCAACGGCGAATCCGGGATGCCTGATGCAACTTCAGTACGGCGCACAGCGTGACGGGATGAACATTGAGGTGCGGTACATCACAGATCTGCTGGACGAATCGTATAGCAAGGAATAGCAATCACGGGGCGCGTAATCGCGCCAGAATACTGAACGAAGGAGAATTGAAACTATGGATATGGGATTGAGCGGCAAGGTCGCACTGGTTACGGGCGGCAGCGACGGCATAGGCAAGGGCGCGGCGACATCGCTGTGCGCTGAGGGCGCGAAGGTGGTCATCTGCGCGCGCAGGCAAGAAGTTCTGGACGCCGCCGCCGAGGAGATACGAGCCGCGACAGGCGGAGAGGTTACGCCAGTGTCGGCGGATGTCACCAGCGACGCCGATGTGGACAGGCTATTCGACACCATTGTGGAGAAGTACGGCAGGCTCGACATACTTGTGAACAACGCGGGCACTTCCGCCGCCGGCCTGTTCGAGACCATAAGCGACGAAGTATGGCGCTACGACCTCGAACTCAAGCTATTTGGGGCGATTCGCTGCTCGAACAAGGCAATTCCGCTGATGAAGGCAAATGGCGGCGGGCGCATCGTGAACATCACTACACCGGGCGGCAAGGCGCCTGGAGCCGGGTCCGTGCCGACTTCCGTGAGTCGCGCGGCGGGCATCGCGCTGACAAAGGAGATGTCCAAAGACTACGCGGGTGACAACATCCTGGTGAACACCGTCTGCATCGGACTGATAAAGGCGGGGCAGCATGAAAGGCGCTGGGAAGCAGCACACGAGCAGAACCCGGACCTGACTCTCGAAGCCTACTATGAGGATATGGGCAAGCGAGTTCCCATAGGTCGTGTCGGTGAGGCACGTGAGGCAGGCGATCTCGTAACATTCCTAGTATCGGATCGCGCCGCCTATATTACGGGCGTTGCGGTGAACATCGACGGAGGAACATCGCCGGTCGTGTAGCAAGACTAAAAGTCGTATGAATGCGAAGGGGCGCAGTGAAACGCGCCCCTTTTTCTATTTGAAGTGCCGGAACAATGATGGCCTTTGTCCTGGGCATCATACGTTGGGCTTAAGTCGCTACACGCTGCCTCTTTGACCCCGCTGACGCAGGGCGTGGTCGGCGAGAACGAGCGCCATCATGGATTCCACGATTGGCACGGCGCGGGGTAGGACGCATGGATCGTGACGGCCCCTGCCCCGCAATTTCACCTCATTGCCATCAACATCTACCGTTTCCTGTTCGCGCATAATCGTCGCGGTGGGCTTGAAAGCTGCCCTGATGATAATGTCCTCACCATTGCTGATTCCACCCTGGATACCGCCTGAGTTGTTTGTGCGGGTGCGAATGCGTCCGCCTTCGCTGTAGAAGGCGTCGTTGTGCTGTGAACCTGTGAGTGTAGTGCCGCCGAAGCCGGAGCCGACCTCAAAGCCCTTGCAGGCAGGCAGGGACAGAACGGCTTTGGCTAGATCGGCTTCGAGCTTGTCGAATACAGGCTCACCTAATCCCAACGGGACGCCGCGCGCCACGCACTCCACCACGCCGCCGAGCGAATCGCCGTCCTTGCGGGCTTCCTTGATGCGCTCTATCATCTGCACAGCCATGTCCTGATCCGGACAGCGGGCGATGTTGGATTCGACATCTTCCTGTGTCACTGTGGACGGGTCAACATCGGCGTGCAGCTTCCACACCTGCTTCACGTAGCCGACAATCTCAACGCCGAATTCTCGGGCTAGAATCTTCTTGGCAATCGCGCCTGCGGCGACACGACCGATGGTTTCCCTAGCACTGGCACGACCGCCGCCCTTCCAATTGCGAATGCCGTACTTGGCGTCGTAGCTGTAGTCGGCGTGAGACGGGCGATAGACGCGACGCATGTGGTCGTAATCCTTACTGCGGGCATCGCTGTTCCACACGCCGATGAGTATGGGCGTGCCTAGTGTCTCGCCCTCGAACACTCCGGAGAGTATCTCGGCGCGATCGCCTTCCCTGCGCTGTGTGGAGATTTCGCTCTGTCCGGGACGGCGGCGGTCAAGTTCCTTCTGGATATCTTCGACTTCAAGAGGCAGTCTTGGAGGGCAGCCGTCAACTGCAACGCCGATTGCGTCACCATGTGATTCTCCCCAAGTAGTGATTCTGAACATATGCCCGAATGTGTTTGCCATTTTGCGTTTCCTTTAGGTAGTCTTATGAAGTCTTTATGTTTCGGTTTAGCTTGCTTTCTCTCTGCACCTGCATTCTCGTGTCTCACAAGTTCACTGAAGGCTGCGCCGGAGCCTTTACATCCTATCATTCGCGGGTAAGGTTGTGGTAGAATTGCCGTTCATTAACTTTGAGAACGGGTCTGGGTTGAACACCTGTGAGCGCCTACCGCTAGTCGGATGAGCGCCGCTTGCAGCCCAGGCCCTTTTTTGCTCCATTTCCCTCCCCTCTTGCTTGCATTGCCGTATTTCTGACAAGCACATCGCAAGCGGACTGTCCCCTGCACAAATCGGTAATGTGCTCGTATTTTGCGCTTGACGCTCGATCAACTGATGCGAGCAGCAGAATCTGGGAGCGGGCCTTGGCAGCAGCACCAGTGAACGAGTACATCCGCTAGGTGCCGGATGAACCTTGCTTCTGTTGGTCACTATTGGGGTCGGCTTCCAGTTCATACCTATCACCACTACTATCGGCAACAGAGTCGCCATTCAGCAGGTATCGCGCCGCAGCCCACGCGCAACCGACTTTCGCGCAGTACGGAGCACGCTCAACACGGCAGGTCATTCACCTCCATCCTAACCCTCGCGCATCAAAGGGGAAGGGGCCTATTAAGCCGTCTCGGTGTGAACTTGCGGATGGCTTAGTATGGGTATAGACTTGCCGTTATGCCCGATGCCTCCGATAATCCTGCGAGACGCCAGTCCGTTGTTCTAGCAGCACAGTCTGCCGCGGAGTCCGCATCGGCAAGACCCACTGCAGCCGCGCCATCCACGGCAGCGGCTCCTCGCACAGAGCGCAGAACGCCGCCGACGTCGGGCTGGCGAACCACATTCAGTTCGCTGGACAACCGCGACTTCCTGTACCTGTGGCTCGGCATGCTCGTCATGATGGGCGGGATGCAGATGCAGATGATCGCGCGGGGCTACCTAGCATATGAGCTGACATCATCGCCCTTCCTGCTGGGTGTGGTCAGCTCGGGGTTCGCCGTGCCTCTGTTGGGCCTATCGTTGTTTGGCGGCGCATTCGCCGACAGATTCGAGCGCAAGTACATTATCCAGTTCGGTCAGGGCATGGCGGCGGTGCTATCCATCGTCATCGGCGTCGCCATCCACCTGGATGTCGTCGCATGGTATCACCTGTGGATAGCGTCCATCGTGCAGGGCAGCCTATTCGCCTTCTTAATGCCTGCGCGCCAAGCAATAATCCCGCAGCTCGTGGGGCAGGAACGGCTGTCCAACGCAATGGCGCTGAACGCCGCCGCAATGAGCGCGATGACGCTCGCAGCGCCGGCGCTCGCGGGCTGGGCTTACGCCTATCTGGGACCGTACAACGTCTATTACATAATTTCGGGCTTGGCAATAATCGCCTTCTTGCACTGTCCGGGTTACTACCCAAGACTGGCACGGGGTCGGGCCGCCGTCCCGCGCCAATGCTCGGCGACATATTAGAGGGGCTGGTCTATATCCGGCGCAGTCCGATTGTGCTCATACTGCTGCTGATGGGCCTGGCGACATCGCTGCTGGCGATGCCCTTCCGCTTCTTGATGCCGATATTCGTGGTGGATGTGTACAGGATGGGACCGGAGGCGATGGGACTGCTTGTTACGATTATGGGCGGAGGTTCGCTGGCTGGCTCGCTGTTCATAGCGTCACTCGGCAAGAGCGGACGGGGCATGCTTCTCATCATAGGCAGCTTCATGTCGGGCATCGCGCTGTTGTTCGTTGCGCTCATACCCGTCTATCTGGTTGCCGCAGGCCTGATGCTGCTGCTTGGATTGGGCGATGCGGGCAGGCGCACTCTGAACCAGTCGCTGATAATGGAAGAGGTGGAGGACAGGTATCGCGGGCGTGTAATGAGCGTGTTCATGCTGAACTTCGGGCTGATGCCGCTGGGAGTTCTGCCTGCTGGCACGTTGGCAGAATACTTTGGTGGTCAGGCAGTGGTGGGCATACTCGCGGTGCTGCTGCTGGGCGTGACCACGCTGATACTGGTTACGCAGAAACGCCTTCGAGAGATGCCCTAGAAATGTATCGCGTGCCTACTTGCAGGTGTCTGTTTGCAGGTGTACTACGAAGGGGCCTGAGACGATCTTCGAGGGGAATACATACGTCTCCAAGTCTTCCTGAGAATCGGCGACGTCAAGTGTGAAAATCCAGTTATCCCTTGTTGCAAGAGGTTCGGCGCCCTCGACCGAGTTCAACAGTTTGCTAATAATCGTCGTGCTCTTGCCTTTGCATACATTTAGAACCTCGCGCTCAATAAGTGCACGAGCTTCCGGCTCAGACAATTCGGTCGAGACATCCGGCAGACATGCCAGAAGTCCGAGGGTCGCAAAGACCGCAATAAGTAGAGTTCGCTTCATTCATTCACTCTCATGCGTGGGATATCCTTCCCGCAAAGATGCAAGCCTAATGCCAGTGTCAAGCGTGCAAATAGCGAAGAAAAACGCTTGAATACCGTATCAGGTTTTAACCCAATTCACAATTAGTTTCTGGGACACTTTACGAGCGCAGCCCCGCGATTATATGCAATCGTCGAGGCTGCGTGTCGTTCTAATGCATCCCTGTCTCCTGCTTTCACAGGAGGATACTTAGCTTAAATTACGAATGAGCGTTATACGCTACTTGGCGTTGGCTGCCTGCATCTCTGTTGCGACCTGCTCCACCTCGGCCACCTTTTCGGCGAGCACAGCGGGGTTCAACCTTGCGGCGTGATCGCTGTAACCGGCGCGCTCCAGCATTGACGCCAGCTTGCCGCCCTTGAACAGGCTAAGCGCCCAGTTCAGCGGATCCGGCGTGGCAGTCATGTCAAGGTAAAGACGCTGATTCTTGGCTCGCGGGCCATAGTGGTAGTGCGGCGCGCGTTCGAAGCAGTCAAATGTGAGCAGCTCATATTCGTCACTGCCCAGATCGCCCATCACGTGTATCGCCACTCCCCTGTCGTTCATAAGCTCACGGAACTCGATGCCGAACCGCACGGGTCCCGCCTCGATGATGACATCGCCGCGGTCGTGCTTTACAGTGCGGCGACCATCCACAGCCATCTGCTTCGCAGTGCTCTCAGTCTCGGCGAGCGCGTCCTGCAGGCTATCCATGTCGATGCTGTCCGCAAGCTCATCGTATCCCGCGCGGCGCACCATTTCAGGCAGATGCTCGTTGAGCTGCTTCAGCGTCCAGTCGAGCGAGTCGCCTTCCGTCGTCTTATCGAGCATAAGGCGAGTGTTGCGCTTTTCCGGTCCATAGTGGTAGTGCGGCTGGTGGTCGAAGCAGTCGAAGCGCAGAAGCTCGACTTCTTCGCCGTCAACGTCGCCCAATGCGTGTAGGCATACGCCCTGATCATTGAGCAGGTCGCGGTACTCCAGTCCAAACTTGATATTGCCGTCTCCGATGATTACGTCGCCTCGTTCTCTTGCCATAGCAATAACCTCCCTTTCGAGGATTTTGTGTATGTTGGGCGGATTATACTCCGTAGTCTGTTAAGGCGCAAACACGGGATAGACGAGATAGATCGGGATGCGAAAAAAGGCGATATTCTGAACAGGATATTTCGATTGGCGATGTACACGTTTGGGACAATGCCTCCTATCAGGCAGCGGGTCAGCGAAACTGACAGGAGGAGACTGTGAAGATATGCAAGTCGCAAGTAAGAATGTGCCTTCCGATTGGCGCCGGTCAAAGCAAAGGACAATGCGCGTATCAGCTATCTTTTGGCGCACAATGAAATCCTCCTATCAGAACAGACTTTGGTATACAGAATGCTTGAAACTTTCACAATGGGTTTCGCAGGAGGTGACGCTATGCGACTGGAAGGCAAGGTAGCAATCATCACGGGGGCGGCGGGTGGCATGGGCGCGGAGGAGGCGCGGCTGTTTGCTCGCGAGGGCGCGAAGGTGATCATAGCCGATGTGCTGGACGACGAAGGCAAGAAAGTGGAGGCGGAGATTGCGGAGGCGGGCGGCGAAGCGACCTATGTACGCATCAATGTCACCAGTGAGCACAGCTGGGAGCGCCTCATTGAGGAGACCATCTCTCTGTACGGCACGCTGGACATTCTCGTGAACAACGCCGGCGTCAGCAGTTCGTCCGAGGACGACAGGCTGGACCTCGACGGATGGAAGCGGATTATGGATGTGAACGCAACCGGCGTGTTCCTCGGAACGAAGTACGCTGTGCAGCAGATGCGAGAGACGGGTGGAGGCTCCATCGTCAATATCTCGTCGATCATGGGCTTTGTCGGCGGTGAAGGCGGGCATCCGGCGTATCACGCATCCAAGGGTGCAGTGCGGATATTCACGAAGGCGATGGCCGTGCAGTATGGGGCTGACAACATCCGCGTGAACTCTGTGCATCCCGGCTTTATGCCGCCGATGCGCACGTCCACGCCGGACAACGCGATGCGCGAAGAGCAGGTACGTCTGACGCCGCTACGCAGGACGGGCGAGACTATCGAGGTCGCCAACGGCGTGCTGTTCCTGGCGTCGGATGATGCGTCATTCATCACAGGCACGGAACTTGTGATTGACGGAGGGTTTATTGCGCGTTAGGACGGGGTTGGCGCGTTGGCCTCGGCTTCGAGGACGCCTACTAGCAGGAAGCCATCTCTGCCATCCTCATGAACCGGATACGGCAGACGCTTGGCGCGAAAGCCCTCCTGCTCCATAAGGTGGAGCCAAGTTCGGATAGAAAAGATTCCGGTTATATGGCGGTCCTCTTCGACTGTGACACTGCCGTCTTCGTTCTTGATGAAGTAGATGAACACCGACTCAAGGGTACTGTCGCTGGGGTCAGGATCGTGCTCATACTCGATGGAGGCGAACTCAGGCGTAATGTCGCGCCTGATGCCACAATTCAATTGGGTGCCAGGATAGGTCTCGGTGTACCAATCAGGCGCCATGATGAGGACCCCGCCGGGAGTGAGGTGTTCACGGGCGGTGACAAGGGTTGCCCTGATGTCATCCTCGCTAATGAGGTAGCAGACAGCATCGTGTATCAGAATGGCGTCGAATGTTTCGTACAGTCGTATGGTCTGCATATCGGCGATGTGTTGCCGAATCGAGGGGTTAAGCATTTTACAGTTTGCAAGCATTTTGGTGGACAGGTCAACAACAACGACATCATGAGCGGGTTGGTCTTGCCGCATGTGCTCGCCATTGCAGGCGGGATCGTGCGATGGGCGCCCATCGCAGTTGGAGTATAGAATGTGGTGCAGGTTGTTGCCGCCACCCAC
Source organism: Dehalococcoidia bacterium (assembly GCA_965225795.1). Taxonomy (GTDB): domain Bacteria; phylum Chloroflexota; class Dehalococcoidia; order Lucifugimonadales; family JADFKI01; genus Bin90. Next base: position 1,357,513 of record OZ245324.1, read on the forward strand.
TCCGAGCTCGAGGATGCGTAACCTGCCCTGCCCGAGCTCGGCGGTCAAAGCGTCTCGCCAATATCTGGCTTCGAATTCATAGTCGGAGTGATGGCTAATGAGCGGCCAGAGATGAGCGAAGTCGTCATACATTCGGTTCATGGAATCACCCAGAGTTGTTACAAAATGTCGGAGAATTAGATCAATATACGCAGAACAGAGGAGGTCATTATGACGGACTACGTATCGTATTTCAACGGCGAATGGGTGCCGCTAAGCCAGGTGCGGATAGACCCGGACGACCGCGGCTTCACGACAGGCGATGTGGTCTTTGATGTGGCGCGCACATTCAATGGACGGACCTTCCGGCTGAATTACCACATTGACAGGCTGTACCGCTCGCTAAAGTACGCTCGGATGGATCCGGGCCTGTCTCCTGACGAGATGCTTGCCGTCAGTGAAGAGGTCGTGGCGCGCAACGAGGCTGCCCGCTTTGAAGTCGGTGACTACTACATACGACAGTTCATAACCCGAGGCAAGGGCATCTGGGCGCACAGCGCCGGACCGCCGAGTGTTTGTGTGCGCGTCAGCCCCATCGACCTTGGACGCTACGCGCCGGCATACTCGGATGGACTGCACGCCGTCATAGCGCGCACCCGCAGTTTCTCGCCCGAATCACTCGACTCCAAGATAAAGCACCAGAGCCGCATGAACTTTGAACTTGCGGAGATTGAGGCGGGTGATGTGGATCCTGAAGCATGGCCGCTGCTGTTAGACTTGAACGGCAACATCACTGAGGGCACATCCAACAATGTGTTTATTGTCACGGACGGCGTAATCAGGACGCCCGGAGACAGTACGGTTCTGCAAGGTGGTTCCCGGAATATGGTGCTCGACCTTGCCACCCAGCTTGGCATTCCAGTCGCTCAGGAGGACCTGCAGCCCTACGATCTTTATACTTCCAATGAGGTCTTCTTCTCGCGCACCGGACCTTGCATACTGCCCGTCACCAAGGTTGATAACCGAAAGGTGGCGGACGGCAAGCCAGGTGAGATTACGCAGCAACTTCTGGCGGCGTGGAGCGAAACGGTTGGCGTGGGCATCGTGGATCAGGTCATGAGCATGGCGTAGGGGCGAACTTAGAGCGGCAAAGCAATAGGGGCTTGGCTGATTGCCAAGCCCCTATTTATGTGTTGCTTGTGGTGCCGAGGAAGGGATTCGAACCCCCACTCTCTTGCGAGAAGCGGATTTTAAGTCCGCCGCGTCTGCCATTTCGCCACCTCGGCATAGCCGCGTTCAACCTCGCCAAGTAAGGAACGCTATATAAATTGTAGCATAGACTTGAGCGTGCGGTGGCGCTCCGAAATCCGAAATGTATGGGCACGAATAAGGCGGCAGCGCCATCTACGCTGCCGCCCAATCAGTCTGAAGACCACTAAGAGTCGAATCTCAGGCAGTGGTCATTAGTACGAGAAAAATCCTGCAAATTAGAGGAAAAGAGGCGCAAACACGAGCGCCACTATCGACATCAGCTTGATGAGGATGTTCAGTGCGGGACCGGAGGTATCCTTGAACGGATCGCCAACGGTGTCGCCCACGACCGCGGCGTCGTGCTGCTGCGAACCTTTGCCGCCGAGGTTGCCCGCCTCAATGTACTTTTTGGCATTATCCCATGCGCCACCTGCGTTCGCCATCATGATTGCGAGCAGGAAGCCGGTGGCAATCGCGCCGATGAGCAAGCCGCCAAGCGCCTCTGGGCCGAGCACCGCGCCAACCGCTATTGGCACAATGACCGCCAACAAGCCAGGAAGCACCATTTCCTTCATCGCGCCGTTCGTGCTTATGGCAACGGCCCGAGCGTAATCGGCCTCGGCAGTGCCTTCAAGCAATCCCTTAATTTCCCGGAACTGTCGGCGCACTTCCTCGACCATCGCGCCCGCCGCCCTGCCGACCGCCTGCATCGTGAGCGCGGCGAATAGGAAGGGCATCATGGATCCGATGATGAGACCCATCAGCACTCTTATGTTCAGCAGGTCGAACTCCTGTATGTTTGCCGCCTGCGAGTAGGCTGCCATCAGCGCAAGGGCGGTCAGCACCGCAGAGCCGATGGCGAAGCCCTTTCCGGTTGCAGCGGTAGTGTTGCCGAGCGAGTCGAGGGCGTCGGTGCGCTCCCGTACCGATGGGTCGAGGTGCGCCTGCACCGCTATGCCGCCCGCGTTGTCCGCGACGGGACCGTAAGCATCTGTGGCGAGGGTGATTCCGAGGGTTGAGAGCATGCCCACGGCTGCGAGCGCGACGCCATAGGTGCCCGCCATCCAGTAAGTTAGTCCCATCGCAACCACGACCACGATGCCGGGAATGACTGTGCTCAGCATTCCAAGTCCAAGCCCGCCGATGATCACGGTCGCGGGACCGGTCTCTGCCTGCCCTGCCAACTGCTTCGTCGGGTTGAACTCGAATGATGTGTAGTATTCCGAAGATGTGCCGATTATCTGCCCTGCGACCAAGCCAATGAGCACAACCCAGAAGAGCTTGAAATCTAATCCAAGCGCGTAGATTGCTATGCCGGTGCCAATCAGTACAAGCAGGCCCGATGCAAGAATGCCGGTGCGCAGCGACCAGAGCAGCTTGCCCATGTCTGCGTCCTCGCCTGTGCGCACGAGGAAAGTGCCCAGTATCGCCGAGAAAATTCCAATGGCAGCAACCAAAATGGGGAGCATCAGCAGCATCCCGTCGAAGCCGCCGGGGTTTGCGATTCCGAGAGCAGCCGCGCCAACTGCGGCAAGCGCGATCGTGGCGATTATCGAACCGACATAGCTTTCGAATAGGTCGGCGCCCATGCCCGCGACATCGCCCACATTGTCGCCCACATTGTCGGCGACCGTGGCGGGGTTACGCGGGTCGTCCTCGGGTATGCCCTGTTCCACCTTGCCCACGAGGTCGGCGCCTACATCAGCAGCCTTCGTGTAGATGCCGCCGCCAACCCTAGCGAAGAGCGCAATGGACGATGCGCCGAATCCGAAGCCTGCCACGACGGTGATGTCGCGGAAAATCATGTAGAGAATTGAGACTCCAAGCAGGCCTATGCCTACAACTGATACGCCCATTACCGCGCCGCTGTTGAACGCCACGCGGAGCGCGGGGTTCAGTCCCTGCATCGCCTTGACCGCAGTGCGGGTGTTGGCGCGCACCGCAATGCTCATACCGATGAAGCCCGCCAGACCTGAGCCGATTGCTCCAATCAGATAGGAGATCGCAGTAGCGGGAATGCTGCTTCCGCCTCCGACCTTGCCTGTGATGTCGAAGTCGATGAATAAAGCGAGAATAACCGTGACAACCACGACGAAAACGGCAAGCAGCGTGTATTCGCGGCGCAGGAATGCATTTGCGCCCTCTTGTATGGCGCGTCCGATGAACTGGATTTCCTCGCTGCCCGGATCTTGCTTTATGACATTCATCGCCAGGAAAAGCGCGAACAAAAGGGCGACGATACCAGCGACCACAGCGAGAAGTAGTATCTCCACGGTTACCTCCACAAAAATGGTCTCCCCATTATGGGCAGACCTAGCAATTCATAACTTAGATGCGATGTTTCCAATGCGTTAAAAAAGTATCACAGCGCACATGTGAAGGTCAAGTTAGGTGCGCTTTCAAGCATCGTTCCCACGCTCAGAAAGCATCGCCTCAAGACGGCGTTGGCGCAGCGCGACCGTGAGATCGCCCCTGGTGCGCTCCAAGATGCCGCGAACCATATCGGTGCTGCGGCGCAGTCCGCGCGTTACGGCATCCGGGAAGTCCATCGTCACAAGAATGGTATATATCTCGTCCATCGCCTCCAAGGTCTGCTCGCAGCGGCTGAAATCGTCGCGGCGCAGCCTGTCGAGGATGTAGCGGCGCAATTCGCCAACGGTATCCGAGAGCCCGCCCAGGTACGGAGCGGCTCCGACTTGAAGCTCGACCGGTGTGGGCAACGGCTTGTCATGTATGAAGGCAAGAACGGCGTTCGCCTCAACATACTCCTTGAGCGCGTCCTGCATGTAACCCGTGTAATAGACTTCGGGGTGCTCGCGCAGTAAAGTTCCCGACTCCTCGACGAGAGATGATGCGCTGTCTATGAGCTTCCGAGCCGTATCGAATTCGCCGCGGTGTATGGCCCGGATGGAGTCGGCGGAGTGGCGTATCATTTCGCGGGAGAGGCGCAGAGCGCGCTCTCGTGTCCTATCGGTATCGGCGAGCGCTTCGCGCGTGGAGTCCGCGATGGAACGAAGTTGCTGGATGCGACTGGAGTGTGCCTTCGATATTTCTGGCAAGTGATGTATCCTTCGTAGATTAACGTGCGCTTTCAATTATCTTCACAAGTTCGGCGGTTGCTCTCTCAGGGTCATCTGCGTAAGTAACCGCGCTGACTACGCAGATGCAGTCTGCGCCGGCGCGGGCGACTTCGGCGATGTTGTCGGCGTTGACGCCGCCTATTGCGACGACGGGCGCGGATACGGCTTGCTTGACTTGGCGTATCACGTCGGGGCCGAGCGCGGTCCTGCCGCTCTTGCCCATTGTTGTCGTGGAGTATATCGCGCCCACGGCCACATAGTCCGCGCCCTGCCCTGCCGAGTGCAACGACTCTTCGACGCCGTTGTTGGATCGTCCCACGATCTGCTCAGGTGTCAGGACACGCCGCGCTTCGCCAACAGGCAGGTCGGTCTGCCCAACATGCAGGCCGTGCGCATCGGACAGCAGGGCTATGTCCGCGTCATCGTTGACGATGAACAGCGCGTCGTGCGCGTCGCACAATGCTTTGAGAGTGCGGGCGATCTGGAGCACCTCGCCCTTATCGCGCGTCTTGTCGCGTAGCTGGATGACGCTCGCGCCGCCTCGAAGGGTTGCTTCCGCGACCTCGACGACATCTCTGCCCTTCGTGGCTTCGGGATCAACAATGACATACAAGCCACGAACTTGCCGGCAGCGTTGTTGGCGGATTTCGTTGTGATTGTTCATAGTTCCTCGCAGGGGATTCGCGCAATGGATAATGCTGGTTCAAGGGAGTGAATTGTAGCATGCCGTCCCTTCAATGGGACGCTAAAGTTCTACGGCATTCGGAATGACGTTCAGCCTTGCAATCCTGTCCAGGTGGTCAAGTTCGACGGCAACCAGGTCTATGCGCCAGCTGCGATGCCAACCGTCCGTTTCTTCGAGATAGCTATGCGCCGCCGCGAGCATCTGTTTTTGTTTCTGCGCCGTAATGGACTCTTCAGGCGTTCCCAGATAGTGGCTGCGGCGTGTGCGCACCTCAGCGAACACGAGCGTTCCTTCGTGCTCGGCCACGATGTCAATCTCGCTTCTGCCGCAGCGCACATTCGTGCCGAGAATGGTATAGCCCTCGGTTTCGAGATGACGGCACGCTGCAAGCTCTCCTAGCCTGCCTGTTTGTTGTCGCCGGTCCCTATGCGACAGACTCATGCGTCGGCTTCCGCAAGTCGTCGCACAGGGGCGAATGTGAAGCGATGAATGTCGCAGGGGCCAAGCTGCTCGAGCGCATCGAGATGCTGCCGAGTGGCGTAGCCTTTGTGCCGCGCGAAGCCGTAGCCGGGGTAGGCGGTGTCTGCGTCCCTCATCATCGCGTCGCGCGTAACTTTAGCCACGATGGACGCCGCCGCAATCGACAGGCACTTGGCATCACCCTTGATGATAGCGCGCTGAGGCAGATCCACATCGGGAAGCAACAGAGCGTCAATAAGCAGGAATTGGGGGCGAATTGGAAGTGCGTCTATCGCTCTTGCCATGGCGATTCGGGTGGCCTCAACGATGCCAACTGCGTCGATTTCCTGCGAAGTAGCGGCGCCAGTCCACATCGTTACGGAAGCTGCCTCCATCGCATAGACTGATGCTTCGCGCTGATGAGGGGTCAACATCTTGCTATCTCTGACGCCGGAGAGCCAATCGCCCCTAGGGTGCAGGGGCAAAATCGCTGCACCCGCAACAACCGGGCCTGCAAGTGTGCCGCGCCCAACTTCGTCCACGCCTGCGATAAGCGTATAGCCAGATTCAATCAGAGCGGCTTCCTCAGCGTAGGTTGGCGCAGATTGGAGAGGCATACGGGCTACCTTGCGCTTAGCCTTCAATGCCGCGCTGCATGCCGCGAATGTAGGCTATCTGCCCTACATGCTGGGATTCCTCGACGATAATGTGCTTGAGCGTATCGCCAACTGGGAATTCCGGGCGCCTGGGATTTGGGAGGTTGGCAAGGTCATCTTCCGACATCGAGTCGATGAACTCGAAAAGCTCAACGCGCACCGAGCGGTAGTAATCCATCAGATCGTCAAGTGAGAACTCTGAGAGGTTTGCCGCCTGCTCTGCGGTGAATCGATAGCCGTTTTGGTTCTCGGCTATGCCAAGCCTTTCGCCCCAGCCATCGCGCTCCCAAAGGTCGGGCTGGCGCAGGATAGCGCGGTTAAGCAGAGTATCTTCGACGCGCGCCATGTGCCAGACTATGAAGTCTATGTGATTCGATTCCGGCGTGGGCTGGAAGCGCCTCTCTTCAGGCGTCAATCCCTCGAGCGCATTCGCAAGAGATTCCGAGTATTCGGACATTTGAGATTTCAGGATGTCTCTGAAGTCCATATATCACCTCGCCGCAATTACTTCTGCCGGAATCGGAGCTTCGAGTTCGATAATGCCGCCGCCGATGATTTCCTCGCCCTGATAGAAGGTGACAGCCTGTCCCGGCGTAACGGCCCTCTGCGGCCCGTGGAAGCGCAATTCTGCCCAGTCGCCGTGCGGCGTCAGTGTTGCAGGCTCTTCGTTCGCCTTATAGCGTATCTTGGCGGTAACCTCAACTGGCTTATCAGGAGGCTCGCCTGAGATATAGTTCAGGCGCGACGCCCAGAGTTGGCGGCGCATCAGGTCTTCGTGCCTGCCAAGTACCACACGGTTGGCATCGGCGTCTATCGCAGTAACGTACATCGGCGAGCCGGTGTTGCCCTGCAAGCCCAATCCTCTGCGCTGCCCGATGGTGAAGAACTGTATACCCGGGTGCCTGCCCAGCACATTGCCGTCGACGTCAACCAGATCGCCCGGCTTGGGCATCACACGCTCGCCCACGAACTTGCGATAGTCCCCGTCCGGGATGAAACAGATCTCCTGGCTGTCCGGCTTGTCGGCGACGGGCAGACCTGCGTCGGCAGCAATGCGTCGAATGTCGCTCTTCGGGTACTCACCGACGGGAAGCAGAAGCCGCTGAAGCTCGGACTGGCGCAGCGTGAACAGCACGTATGACTGGTCTTTGCTTGCGTCTATGCCCTTGAGCAGGCGTGTGCGCTTGCTGTCCCGCCGTATGCGCGCATAGTGACCCGTTGCAATGTAGTCGGCGTCCATGAACATCGCGCGGCGGAGTAGAAAGTCGAACTTAATCTTGTCGTTGCAGGCGAGGCAGGGATGAGGCGTTCGTCCGCGATCGTACTCGCGCACGAAGTAGTCGATGACATGCTGCTGGAACTCGCGCTCGAAGTTCATGTAGTAGTGGCGCGCGCCGATGGCGTCGCACACGCGACGGGCGTCTTGCACATCCTCGACCGAACAGCAGCGCTTGTTCAGCGGCGCGGCGGCCTCGTCCTCCACCGACCACAAGCGCAGCGTTACGCCCACGACATCATAACCCTGCTGCTTCAACAGCAAGGCGGCAACGGAGGAGTCCACTCCCCCGCTCATTGCGACTACGACACGCTTGGTATTCATAGAATGAGCGTAACATACGGGGTTGAGCGGTTCAACGGATTCGCACCTCTCCTTGCATTTTCTGAACGAAGAACGCCTGCATTGCAATAGTTAAGTCCGATAGAATGAGGTCACGGCGCTGAAACTCTTTCGTTGACCTTACTCACAAGGCAAATCTATAATATGACCATGACACAACAAACTGCTTTGCTTCCACTGGAATATGCCCGTCACGCCGCCGATGTCGCGTCCGACAAGTTGGCGTCAGACATCGTAATGCTGGACATCGGAGAGGTGAGCGACTTCGCCGACTACTTCGTAATTATCACGGTCGAGTCAACACGGCAGATGCGCGCGCTCGTGGAAGACCTTGAGCACGCGCTTGAAGAGAAGGGCGGTGTGCGCCATCACCGCGAGGGCACGCCTGAATCCGGCTGGATGCTGCTTGACTTTGGCGATGTGGTCATCCACGTTTTTGGCGCTGAGGAGCGGCAATTCTACGACCTCGAATCCGCCTGGGCCGAGGCTATCGAGCTGGTCAGGATTCTATGATCCAGTCGTCTATGCCGCGCTCGTAGCCTATTATTTCGCCCTCTTCGAAGAACAACGCCAACTCTGTCTCTGCCGACTCCAGCGAGTCCGAGCCGTGTATCAGGTTCATTCCGATAGTCAGGCCGAGGTCGCCGCGTATTGTGCCGGGCGTTGCTTCCACAGGATTGGTTGCACCCATCGTTGTACGCACCACATCCACGGCGTTCTCCCCTTCCACCGCCATCGCAATCAGCGGCGAGGAGGTGATGAACTTCACCAGCCCCTCGAAGAACGGCTTGTCAACGTGCGCGCCATAGTGCCTGTGCGCGAGTTCTCGTGTGACGTGAAGCATCTTCATTCCGGCGAGCTTCAACCCGCGCCGCTCCAGTCGGGCAATAATTTCGCCGCTAAGCCCACGCTGCACGGCATCAGGTTTTAACAGTACCAAAGTTCTTTGCATCAGTGCCAATCACTCCTGTCTCATCTGTTTCGCCATGTTCTGTTCGCTGTATTCACCTGCGAGCTCCGCAGATAAAGTGGCTCAAGGGACATAGCGTCTGCGGTGCGCCCTTCCCGCAGCATCCTGTAACCAATCCACGCCATAACGCCAGCGCGCCGTGTCGGCGGCACGACATCCGCAATTTTCACCTCTGCGCCCAAACTGCCGCGTATCAGGTCCGCGACTTGTGACACACCCTCGCCACAAAACAGCGCATCGGACGACACCACCGATAGCAGCTCGCTGTGCTCTACCACGTTATAAGTCGGATGCACGGCATCACTGAAGTCTCCCAAATACACTCGCCGCCTGCCCGCGCCGATTAGAGCGCATACGGGACTGCCAAGCCCAAGATAGGGCTGGGCTTCGATGTCCAATGTGCCGACCGCGACAAGAGGAATGTCAAGCGACACCGCCATCGCCTTCGCGGCGCTCATTCCCACCCGCAGCGCGCTGAATCCGCCGGGTCCTGCTGCGATGTATATCGCTTCAAGATCGGCTACGCCAATGCCAACTCGCTTCAGTAGCCGCCTGACATTCGGCACAAGCTCGACGGAGTGGTTGCGGTCGGAGCGCCATGTCAGCTCGATCACTGATTCGCCCTCTCTCGACAATCCAATCGAGGCAAAGCGCGTGGATGTGTCAATGGCGAGTTCCACTATTGCGCCTCGCCATTCGGTAATTCGAACTCGGACATGCTCCCGCACGCCAAGACCATTTCTCTAAGAGCGCTCAGCATATTGGAGTATCGAGTCGAATTGGAGCTGAACATCAACCTGCGACTCTCGCCGCCTGTGTCCTCAATAGAAACGCGAATGTGCTCCCCGTCGAAGGCGTCAAGACCCTTTTCCGCCCACTCCACAACGCACACGCCTTCGCCAAAGAAGTAGTCGTCGAGGCCGAGGTCGATGATCTCGCCAAGGCTGTCGAGCCGGTACAAGTCCATATGGTAGAGCGTGAGACGCGCGTGATACTCGCAAATCAGCACGAAAGTCGGGCTCCGGGCGTACTCATCGCCGCCAAGTCCCCATAGGATGCCCTGCGTCAGGCATGTCTTGCCCGCGCCTAGCTCACCGGACAGGAGAAACACATCGCCGGCGAGGGCACATTCCCCTAGCAGCCGTCCAATTGCCTGGGTCTGCTCAGGGCAGTGCGATGCAATTGTTATGCTATGCTCGCGTTTAGAATCCACAGCGTGTAAGTCTAGACTTCCAATGGCTGTTTAGCGGTGTATCATGCAATTCTGAAAGAGGCTCTGCGCGAGGAACACGACGCGCAAGTCGCCCAAGACAGGATACCAGAATCCTACGTAGGCTGGTAAGAGATAGCGCGGCACATTGGAATGCGCAGCGGTACGCAGGATAGGCGGAATGAAGGCGCTGATAGTATCGGATGTTCACAGCAACCTTGAAGCGTTCCAGGCGGTGATAGTGGACGCTGAGGAACGCGGCGGTTTCGATGAGATATGGTCGCTGGGAGACCTCGTCGGTTACGGACCCGAGCCATCTGAGTGCGTGGAACTGCTTCGCTCACACAAGCACCATGCAGTCGCAGGCAATCATGATCTCGCTGCGATTGGCAGACTGTCGCTTGATCGCTTCAACCCCTATGCAGCGGCTGCAAATCGCTGGACAGCATCGCAGCTAACTCACGAACAGACAGTGTATATCGGCAGCCTGCCCTTGACGGTGGAAATTGACGAGTTCACGTTGGCGCACGGCAGCCCGCGCGATCCCGTCTGGGAGTACCTAACTACCGTGGAGGCCGCCATTGCCTGCTTCACACATATCGACACCTACTGGTGTATCGTCGGGCACTCGCACATGCCCTTCCTGTGCATACCGCGAGCGGATGGAGCGGCGTTTATGGGATTCCCGCAGGACAGAGCTATTCAACTGGATGAAGGCGCGCTCATAATCAACCCTGGCTCGGTCGGTCAGCCGCGCGATGGCGACCCAAGGGCGAGCTATGTCATCTATGACGATGCGGCGCAGACGCTCGTGCACCACCGAGTCGCCTACGACATTGAGGCTACGCAGGCGAAGATGCGGGAGCGTCAACTGCCCGACTACCTGATTGACAGGCTGGCAATTGGCAGATAGCGCGGGCGGCTGCTGATGGTCAGGATTTAGTCGTCCTCGTAGTCGTCCTCGTTTTCGTCATCATCGACCGACGACGATCCACTCCCAAAGCCCACATTCGGTGTTGACGACCCTCGCCTACTACTCTGCGACCTGCGGCGGGGTAGGCTTGCTATGTCGTCTTTGATGCGCTGAACGGCGTCCTCGGCGTCGGAGAGGCTCACGGCGATGCACACGACACCTGCGTTACGCAGCGTCTCCAACTCGCCCTTGCCAATCTCGGAGGGAGTGGTCAGTATGGACCGCTTCCTGACGGTGGCGCGCATCTTCTGGACGCCCAGCAACTTCTGCACAGTCAGGGGAAGCAGAGTGTCAGGCGGCGTCAGCAAGGTGCAGTCAATATCCAGAGAACGGATTACCTTTGCCTCATCCTCATCGAACTCAGGATCGTCGAAACCGACTGCGATTATCTTGCCAAGCTCGTCATCGTTGAGAACCGCAGCGGCAGTACCCTCTGCGTCGAAGACTATGAAGTCGCATCCTGCATCCTTCAATGCAATGGCGTCATCAGCGCTAACGCTGCCCACCCTCGCACCCCACAGCCTGTCACCAAGCGCCTCGGATACACGCTTAACGGCGGCGGTATCCGAGGCGTCGAGTGTTACCAATAAGGCGTCTGCGGGGGAATCGGCGAGACTGAAATTTTCCGATAGTTCAACGGCTGTGACGCGCCCAATTAGCGCGATGGCAGGTGCAGCGGCCGCCTGCCGTGACGCCGCGAAGCCAATTCCGGGCGAAGTCGATTGCGTCTTGTCCAATAGGTCGATAAGTCTGCTCATTAAGAACCTCTTCAAGTGTGAGTGTCAGGAATGCGCGCCGCTCGATTTGGCAAGGCGCAAGTTATAGGGATCGTGTTCAAGTTTATGTTCGCGCAGGCATGCAAGTCAACGCACTTGCGGTTATCACTTGCTATTGGCGCCTGCCAGTATTACCCTTTGACCGATTCAACAGCAAGGTAACTTTGAGTCGCGAAGAGCAATGTGAGATATTTGTAAGCTACGGTCGCTTTTGGCTTGACCGACTGGGAATTAGGGAGAGTGCAGTTGCGAATAGACCCAAAAACTTTCGAGGGCTTCAACCGTGTGCTGACCGGCGTGATCGTGCCGCGTCCCATTGCATTCGTATCCAGCGTATCCACTGATGGCATTGTCAATCTTGCGCCTTTCTCGTTCTTCAACGCCATGGCTTACGACCCGGCGACCATCGTGCTTGGGATATCGCGCAGCGCCGGATGGAAGGAAAAGGACACGCTTGCGAACATTGAGGCGACCGGCGAATTCGTTGTGAATGTGGTTGTGGACGACATCGCGAAAGCGATGAACAGCACAGCCGCCGAGTTCCCCGCCGATGTAGATGAGTTCGAGGTGGGAGGGCTGACGGCCGCACCATCCGAATTGGTTCGCGCTCCCCGCGTTGCGGAGTCGCCTGTGAACATGGAGTGCCGACTCAATCAGGTGGTAGCAGTTGGAGACGGGACGAAGCACGCTATCGTTATCGGCGAGATTGTGCTGATGCACATCCGCGACGACATCATCAATGGCCACCGCATCAATCACCAACGCCTAAAGCCAGTAGGCAGGCTCGCGGGCAACATGTACTGCAACACGCACGACGTGTATGAAATGGTGCGGCCCATGTATGACGGCGAGGAGGGCTGATTTGCAAGCCAGACAGATTCAGGGCAAGACTCTCCAATACATCGCCGTAGAACCGGACGGCTATGATCCGGCTCGAAAATATCCGATGATAATCCTGCTGCACGGCTTCGGTGCGCACATGGGGGATCTAGCAAGCCTTGCCCCTGCCATCGACGCTGAAGGGTATGTGTATATATTCCCCAACGCGCCTATTCCGTTCCAGATTGGGCCGGGAATGACGGGTTTCGGTTGGACTCCGCCCCGCGACCTACGCAGCCCAGATGACTTGAAGAATGCAGTGGACATGCTTGCCGTGCTTATTGAAGAAGTTACAGAGCAGTACAGCACGGAATCGGGCCAAGTCATCCTCGGAGGCTTCTCGCAGGGCGGGATGATGACGTACAGCTACGGTCTGCCTAACCCCGAATTGTTCAAGGGGTTGGTCGTATTGAGCGCCGTTGTGCCTGATGCGGACACGATGAGAGATAGCCTGCCCGAAGACCGCTCGCAGCCTATTTTCGTGGCGCATGGTACTGGTGATATGATGGTCGCGGTGCAGTCTGCTCACGATGCAAGGGAGTTTCTGGAAGCGGAAGGATACGGTCCCGTTTATCACGAATACTCCATGGCGCACGAGATCAGCCAACAGACGCTCACAGACCTAGCAGAATGGATACGGGATACGCTCCCACCCGCGACTGCATCAGCGTGATAGATTGGCTCCACTTTCCTGCATCTGAAACTTGACTAACACATAACAAATCAAATGCCAAAGGAGGCAGTAGCGTGGTACGAATCAGAGAAAACAACATATTTTCGAAGAATAGCGAAGGCAAAAAAGGACTCGGCTTAAGCCTTGTCTATCCCTGCGCAGAAGCAATTGAACTCGTCGGAATGTTGGGCGGCTTCGACTTTGTGAATCTGGACGCCGAGCACGGCCTTTTCACACAGGAATCCGCTGACGCTATGGTGCGCGTGGCAGACGGGTACGGATTGACGACAATCATGCGCGTGCCAGAAAAGTCGGCGAATTTCATCAATCTTTACCTCGACAGGGGCGTGATGGGAGTCATGGGCCCGCATGTGGAGAGTGCCGAAGAAGCGAAGGCGCTTGTGGATGCCTGCCGCTTCACCCCGGAGGGCGAACGCAGCTGGGGCGGCGGAAGAGGCACTTTTTACAACGACAGCGGTTTGATAGACCAGCCAGGACTTGACCGCAGCGAGTTCATGGAATTGACGAACAAAGAGATGCTTGTTATGGCGCAGCTCGAATCGGCTACCGCGTTCGAGAATCTCGACGCGATCCTTGAGGTTGAAGGCATCGACGCATTTGCATGGGGCACCAACGACCTGGCCCAATCAATGGGCTATCCGGGTAAGCCGGAGCATCCTGTCGTGCAGGAAGCACAGAACGCGGTAGGCGAGCGAATCCACGCTGCCGGTAGGCACATATCGTCCGACATTCACACGGCGATCGCGCTTAACGACCTCATACTGAACGGCTCGCGTGAGTTCCTTGCGGCAAACGCGTAGTACGTCAGACTTTGTCGGCATCGCGGCAGGCAGCACCCGCAGGATTCCCCTTGAATATAGAGCATAGGAGAGTGCGACATGGCAATGATGAAAGCGGCATTCTACGACGGCAACGGCACGATGACCCTCGGTGAGTACCCGCAACCGGAAGCGGGGCCCGGAGACGCCATAGTTCGGATACGCGCCACCGGCATCTGCGGCTCTGACCTGCAAATGAAGGCGGACCAGAAGGAAGCCGACGAATCGCCCGTTGGACACGAGGTCGCAGGGGAAGTAATTGCCGTGGGCGAAGGTATCGATTCCAATATGGTCGGGACGCGAGTTGCAATCGAGACCATCGGACACGGGCGCGCCTGCCTGACTTGCTGGTACTGTCGCATGGGCCAGTATAAGCAGTGCACGGACAAGGCTCCGCCCGAAGGTGGCGGTTTCGCCGAGTATATCAAGCGCAAGGCTTGGGGATGCTACACGCTGCCGGACGATATGACGTGGGACGAGGCAGCGCTTGTCGAGCCTTTCGCCGTGTCCGTGCATGGCGTTCGGCGTGGTCAACTCATCGGCGGCGAGACCGTAGTCGTGCTCGGCGCGGGCACTATCGGATTGACGGCAGTGGCAGCGGCTCGTGCTCTCGGCGCAGGAACAATATTCGTCACCGCGCGCCACGAACAGCAGGCGACGCTTGCCAAACAGTTGGGCGCCGATCACGCATTCGCACCCGACGACCCTGCACTCAACGACGCGGTTCTCGACGCAACACAAGGGCTTGGCGCCGATCTCACTGTGGAGACGGTCGGCGGTTGGAGACCTGAGCCGATCGTTCAGGCAATTGATCTGACGCGAGAACAGGGACGTTTCGTGGTCATCGGGGGATACCGAGCCCCAATCACGGTTGACTGGCTGCCACCGATGCTGAAAGAGCAGACGATCGTCTTCTCATCGTGCTACGGCATAATCAACGGCAGGCACGACTATGAAGTCGCAATAGACCTGATGGCGTCCGGCAGGGTTGATCTGAAGCCGATGGTGACGCACATCTACTCCCTTGACGATATCCAGCAGGGCTTCACAACCGCATACGATAAGACGACCGGCTCAGTGAAGGTGCAGATACATCAGGGAGGCTAGCCTTGCAGTATCGCAAGTTCGGAGATTTCGAGTTAGAAACATCGGTCATCGGCTTTGGCGGGTGGCCTATGGGCAGAGGACACTACGGCTCATTCGATGATGCAGAGGTTTTGCGCGCGATAGACGCCTCGATTGATTTGGGAGTAAACCTGTTCGATACGGCTGCAGTCTATGGATGGGGCGAGGGCGAGAAACTTCTGGGCAGGGCGCTAAAGGGCAGGCGCGACAAGGTTGTACTTGTCAGTAAAGGCGGACGGCAGTGGGATGACCCTGACAATCCACAATTGAGAGACAGCTCCAAGGAGGCGCTGACGAAAGGGCTTGAAGACAGCCTTCGACGTCTGCAGACCGACTATTTGGACCTTTACCTCATACATTGGCCTGACGAGTCTCGTCCGATGTCCGAACCTATGGAAGCATTCGAAGAATTCCAACGGCAGGGTAAGATTCGCTATGGGGGCGTCAGCAACTTTAGCGTCCAGCAGATAAAAGATTGCATGGACATCTTCCCGATCATTACCAATCAGGTCGGCTATCACCTTTTCGATTTTCGCCCTGAAGTGGACGTATTTCCATTCTGCGTTCAGAACGGGCTAGGTGCAATGGCCTACGGCTCGCTCGCTCACGGCCTCCTGACAGGAGCAATGACGCCTGACACGCGGTTCGAGGAAGACGACTGGCGGCGCAGCCTTATGGCCTTCGGACAGCCTTTGTTTAAGGGGGACACTTTCCTGCAGAACCTCAATAAGGTAGAAGCCTTGAAAAGCATCGCCTCAGAGAAAGGTATGACGGTGGCTCAACTGGCACTGGCTTGGATCATCTCCAACCCTGCAGTCAGCGTGGCACTGGTGGGTACGCGCCGCGCTGCCGAGATGGAAGAAAACGCCATAGCCGCCGGTTGGGTCATGAGCGAGCAAGAACGCGAAGCCATTCGCACCGTGGTCACCGGCAAACAATAATACTTCCCTCCTCAGTCTGGGAGAGAGTCGATAGCAAATTTAACGCTATGGCGTGCAGTGCGCGTTAAGATTCTTTTATTTCATATTAAGGCGGCAAATGTAATTCGATACGGCGACATAAATCAGAAACGGGTTACAGGCTTTCGGCACGCAGAAAGTCGAAGTCGCATCCTTTGTCAGCCTGCATCACATGCTGCGAATACATCATACCGTAGCCTCTGCTGAAGTGCGGCTTCTGAGGCGGGACCTCTGTGAGCCTGCGCTGCACTTCCCTTTCGTCCACGAGCAGATCGAGCCTGCGGTTGGGAACATCAAGCTCGATGATGTCGCCGTCCCGCACTGCGGCAAGCGGGCTGCCAGACGCGGACTCGGGCGTAACATGCACTACCACGGTGCCGAACGCGGTGCCGCTCATGCGCGCGTCGCTGAGGCGCACCATGTCGCGAATACCGCGCTGCAACAGCTTTCTAGGCAGCGGCAGGAATCCCCATTCGGGCATGCCAGGTCCGCCCTGAGGTCCAGCGTTGCGCATCACAAGCACGTCTTCAGGATTAACATCAAGGTCCGGGTCGTCAATGCGGTGCTCCATGTCGTCATGGTTGTCGAAGACGAGCGCCCGGCCGCGATGCGTCAGTAGGTCAGGAGACGCTGCCGTCGGCTTGATGACACCGCCGCTCGGCGCAAGAGAACCATAGACCACCGCAAGCCCGCCCTCCGAGTTGAGCGGTTCGTCCATACTGCGAATCAGGTTCGGATTGTGGTTGATCGTACCTGACACATTTTCGCCGAGTGTTCTGCCCGTCACCGTCATCGCATCCGTATGCAGCAGCGGGCGCAGCTCGTTCAGTAGAGCAGGTAGGCCGCCCGCATAGAAAAAGTCTTCCATCAGGAATTCGCCCGACGGCTTCAGGTTCAGAATAAACGGCGTGGTGCGTGACAGATCATCGAACAGAGTGAGCGGCAGTTCTATGCCAAGCCGTCCGGCGATCGCAGTCAGGTGTATGATTGCGTTGGTAGAGCCGCCCAGCGCGTGCAGAGTGCGGATGGCATTTTCGAACGCCTCTTGCGTCATAATCTTTGATGGGCGCAGGTCCTGCTCCACTGCCGCCATTATTTGCCTGCCGGACGCCTCGGCGAGTTGGGCACGCCGCGAATCTACTGCAGGTATGGCGGCGTTGCCAGGCAGCGCGATACCGAGCGACTCTCCCATAGACGCCATTGTTGAGGCGGTGCCCATGACCATGCAATGGCCCGGGCTGCGAACGATCGAGTTTTGCAGCTCCGCCCACTGCTCGTCGGTGATGCGCCCTGCTCGCAATTCTGTGTGGTATCGGCGGCAGTCTGTGCAGGAACCTAGCTCCTCACCGCGCCAATTGCCCTTGAGCTGCGGGCCACCGGTGACCAGAATGGCGGGAATGTCCGCGCTCGCGGCACCCATCAGCAGGGCGGGCGTTGTCTTGTCGCAGCCGCCCAGCAGCACGACTCCATCAAGCGGATTCGCCCTGATGGATTCCTCTACATCCATGCTCATCAGGTTGCGGAAGAGCATCGTCGTGGGGCGCATGTTGTATTCGCCCAGAGACATGACGGGGAATTCCATCGGAAAGCCGCCGGCCTGCCATACACCACGCTTTACAGCTTCGGCAAGTTGGCGCAGATGCGCATTGCAGTGCGTCAACTCGCTCCAAGTGTTGCAAATGCCGATGATGGGTTTGTTTTGATAAGCAGGCTCACCGAAACCCTCCGCCTTAAACGCAGCCTGCCTGAGCCAACCGTACAGTTCGGGCGTATCGAACCACTCGCGACTGCGCAGGGTGTTGCCGTTGGTTGTCATTGCTATTCTGCTCCTTGTCGATTATTCATGGGACCGCGGAACGGGTTCTCCACATATTCGCCGAGCTTCTGCGATTCGAGAACGTCGTTCCAGACATTGTTGGCGAGGGTATGGTCTTCTGGCCAGAATTCCATCGTAATGATCGTCTGCACATTCCGGCCGCGGGCGAGGCAGGCCCTGGAGTGCGCCTTACGTTTCTCAGTAGGGTCTATGAAGTCGATTTCAAGCCACATATACTCTAGGTCGCGCCGCCGAGTCTTCAGCGTAGGGCTCCGCCGCGTGCGATGCCGCCTGTCATCCCATATCACCGAGTGCTCCATCTGGGATTCGAGCGAAGGCAGCTTGCTCCAATTGACGATCGACCCGGCGGGACCTATCTGAGTCACCGAGACTTGCAGGCGAATGTTGTCGTCAGGCTCCTTGCCATCGTATATGCAGATGGAGCCTCCCTCAGATACGATTATCCAATCTCGAGGATACTCGAAATGCACGGCCCCTCTATTCGCAACGAAAATCTTGTTGCCAGGTTTAGCCTTCCACCTGTGCTGCTCCGACATATTGAAGCTTCGGCTTTTCCATTTCATGCTCATTGCTGCACATCCTGCTGCTGGGATAAAGTAGCGGAACGCATCTGGTCGTCTAACCAGCGCCTTAGCGCATCAAGAGCGGGCGGTGCAACGAAAAACACTTGCATATCGGCTGGAAACTGCACACGATGACCTTCGCTTATGAACAGGATACCGGCCTCTCCCTCTTTCAGTGTATTGGATATCTGCTCCGCGATATGTATGAAGCGCTGCTGGGTAGTCTCTTGAATACCAGTTATTGCGAGGTTCATCACCTTCTCGCTCATCAGGCCAATGGACAGGCAGCGCTGCCAGTCACTGTGTTCTTCCACCACTGCCCTGTCCTCGGTGGCTTGCAAAGAAGCGCCTGTGCTGCATAGCGCCTGAATGAAAGAGCATCCGAACGGATTCATCGCCTCAGCCATCCTCATCCCTTCCTCTCCATTGGCGTAGATGGTCTCGTGAAACACATGCGTTACGCTGCCAAGCGAGCGTTCGAGGTTCTGGATATGGTCGCGCACCTCCGACCAGTAGCGCTCCAGCAGCCGCGAAGCGTCGTCTGGTAGGTCCGGCGGAAACAGGAATATGGGCACCAGAAAGAGCTTACGCTTTCCTGCGTACTGTCCTGCTTCAGGCTTGGGCATTTGGCTTAACGGTGTCGTCATGGGCCGTCCCTCGTGAGTTGATGTAACAGCGCCATGATACCAGACTCCCCAGAAAATTCGGTGCACTATGAGGGTGCAGGTGCTACAATTCGGCAGCCGAGATTCCGCAACCATGTACAACCAGAGGCGACTATGACCACCATCATCGGTATCGACTACAGCGGCGCGAAGAGTGACCACAACACGTGGGTTGCACAGGGACGCCTGACATCGGATGGTGCGCTGGTATTCGACAGCGCGCAGATGAGACGCCGTAACGATGTGACCGAACTATTGGCGAACACATCAACACCTGCGGTGGCAGGCATCGACTTCCCTTTCGGTGTGCCACTCGAATTCGCGGACTTCCTGAATACCAGCGGGGGCGTTAGATCCATGCCTGAAGCGTGGCGCATAGTGTCCGACTTGAGACTGGGAGACTTCAACGCAGCGCGAGACGCATTTGTGGACCGATTCGGCGAACCAAAGCGAGCGGGAGATGCAACTCACTTCTCGGAAAGTTTCTCTCCCCTGCACAAGGTCAATCCCAACATGATTCCGATGACTTATTACGGCATGCAGATGATGCACGAACTCAGCAGAAGCCAAGCGGAGCGCTGGTTTGTGCCCCCATTACAGGCGTCGAGCGATGCATCAGCGACAGGGGTTACACTTCTGGAAACGATGCCGGGCGCTTTTCTGAAGGCTATAGGCACCATCTACAAGGGATACAAGAAACCAAAATCACTTCAACATCGAGACGAGCGCCGAAACCGCATCCTCGACGACCTATCCTCTAAGTCAGGCGTCGCCCTGCCTAACCTGTCCGAGCTGCGCGACGACTGCCTTGCCAACGACGACTGCCTTGATGCCGTGGTCGCGGCGGTAACGGCGGCGTGTTGGGCAAGGAACCCGGAGCGCTTTCGGCATCCCAACACCGATGAACTATCGGCAGCGAGGCTTGAAGGCTGGATTTACGTGCCTCAGTCTGCTGAGTGAACAGGTTCGCCTATCTTCTCAATGCGGACGGCACAGACTTTGTACTCCGGTATGCCTGAGAACGGGTCGAGAGCGTCGCTGGTCAGGAAATTCGCAGCGTGCTCTTGCAGCTTGACGAAAGGCACAAACACCTCCCCTGCCCGCATCTTCTCGGTGTAGAGGACTCTGCCCTCCATCACGCCGCGCCTGGACTTCAGGCTTATCCACTCGCCGTCATCAACGCCATACGTTTCGCCGTCCTCTGCGCTGATGTTGATTTGCAGCTCGGGAGCACGCGCGAGCAGATTGGACGCCCTTCGCGTCATCGTTCCGCCGTGCCAATGATAGAGGATGCGACCGGTGTTCAAGATTAGCGGGAAGCGTTTACTCGGCATCTCTTCCGCCGCGGGACCTTGATGGAACGCCACAAATTTCGCTCTTGATCCACGTGGGAAGTCGCTTTCATAAAGGAATCTCGTGCCGGGATGGTCGGGCGTCGGGCAGGGCCACTGTATCCCCCCCTCATTCTCAAGCCTATCGTATGAGATGCCCGCGATGATGGGCGTGTTGTCCGCCATCTCCTGCCAAATCTCGGACGGATGAGAGTAGGCGAACTGGTCCTCTACGCCAAGCCCGAGATTGCGACTCAAGCGCTGCGCCAATTCGCAGAGAATATCCCAGTCAGGTCGGCTTTCGCCTATCGGTTCGACTGCCTTGCGGACGCGCTGCACCCGCCTTTCGCTGTTCGTGAATGTGCCGTCCTTCTCTGCAAAGGAAGTGGCTGGCAGAACCACGTCAGCAATCTGAGCCGTCTCGTGCAAGAATATATCCTGCACAACTAGAAACTCCAATTTGTCGAATGTCTCTTCGGCGTGATGCAGGTTGGGTTCGCTGAGCAGAGGGTTCTCGCCGGTAACATACATCGCCTTTATGCGTCCGACATCCATCGCGCCCATCATTTCGGTGATGACAAGCCCCTCTACCGGAGGCAAGGGGTGATTGCCCCATATCCGCTGGAACTTGGCGACGGTGTCTTCGGAAATTATCTGGTAGCCGGGGAAGGCATTGGGCAGGCAGCCCGCGTCTCCGCAGCCTTGCACATTGTTCTGTCCACGCAGAGGCGATATGCCGGAGCCGGGCTTGCCTAGCTGCCCTGCCACGAACGACAGATTCAGCAGGCTGTGCGCGTTCGCTGTGCCCATCATGTGCTGCGTGATGCCCATACCCCATATCAGGCAGGAACCGCTGAACGGCGGCTTCGCGTATATTCGCGCCGCCTGCGCGATTTCTTCCGCGGTCACGCCTGTGATGCTTTCCGCATAGTCGAGAGTGTAATTGTCGATGAGCTCGCGCCACTCCTCGAAATCCTCTGTGCGACCGCTCACGAAATCCCAGTCAACGAGGTCTTCGTCCAGAATGACCTTTGCCATTGCGTTCAGCAGTGCGACATCAGTGCCCGGTCGCGGCCTCAGCCACAACTCCGCAAAGTCGCACATCTCTATCCGGCGCGGATTGATGACGATTAGCTTCGCACCGCGCTCGACGACGGCGCGCCGCATGCGCGATGCTGCGACCGGATGGTTGGAGTTGGCGTCGGAGCCGATGATGACAAGACAGCCCGCTTCCTCATAGTCCTGGTAAGAATTGCTGGTGGCACCGCTGCCAAGCGAGGTCAACATTGCTTCCACTGATGGCGAGTGGCAGAGGCGCGTGCAATGGTCAATGTGATTGCTCTGCATCACCAGCCGCGAGAACTTCTGCTGTACGTAACCGTCCTCGTTGGTCGCCTTAGCCGAGCAAAGCGTGGCAAACTCGTCACCCCGATACCTGGCGAGATTGTCGGCGACATATTCCAAAGCCTCGTCCCAACTAGCTTCGGTCAGAATGCCGTCCTTGCGAATCAGCGGCGCGGTCAGCCTGTCCTCGTGGTTCACGAATGAGTAGCCGAAGCGGCCCTTTACGCAAAGCATTCCGATGCTCGATTGGTTGTCCGGGTCGTCCAGTATCGCCACGATTCGGTCGGTGTCGTCAACTTGCGCCTTGATACCGCAGCCAACGCCGCAATAGGGGCAGGTCGTTATTACCTCCTTGGCTACCTTGAGCGGGGGTGTCTTGACCTCGATGGCACCGGTCGGACATACAGAGAGGCATTGGCCGCAAGTTGTGCAGACAGACTCTATAAGCGGGCGCTCCGCGAAAGTGCCTATCCTCCCCTGCGTGCCGGTGCCGAGCAGGTCAATAGCACCTATAAACTGGTGCCCGTCCTGGCAAGCCTGAACACAACGCTGGCACAGAATGCAGCTATCCATCGCGATATTGAATACCGGATTGCTGCTGTCAACGGCTTCGCGCTCCCTGCCCTGCCAGCGCGAATTCGTGATGCCGTGTCTGTCCGCCGCGATGGAAAGCTCCTTGTAGTCCTTGCTTCCCGCTGTGCCATTGGAAGGGAACATCGCAAGCGTAAGCTCAAGCACACCCTTGCGCATTGCCCTAACTTCCGGCGTATCCGTCCACACGCTCATTCCCTCCGTCACCGGAACGGCGCACGAAGCAGGATAGCCGCGCGTACCTTCAATCTGCACGAGGCAGGTACGGCAGGCGCCGATCGGCTTCATGTCCGGGTCCTTACAGAGCTGCGAGATGTAAGTGCCGGACTGGTTTATAGCGTCCAGCACAGTCGAGCCCTCGCTGGTCTCAAGCGGGTGTCCGTTAATACTGAGTGTGATGCCCATTACGCGCCTTTCCAAATTTCCGGTAGAATGATGACCGCAGAGCCCAACCTGAATGCCGTCTCCCTATGAACGATTTGCCATCATCGCGAGCTCATCGCCAAAGAAGTGCAGCACGCTAAGCACAGGGTTCCCAGCTGCCTGCCCTAGTCCGCAAAGAGAAGCGGCGTTCACCAGTTCGGCGAGCTGCCGCAGTTCTTCAAGATCGCTAACCGACGCCTGTCCCGATACGAAGCTGTCAACAAGCTCCACCATGCGCGGCGTCCCTTCTCGGCAGGGAGTGCATTTACCGCACGATTCGTCTGCATTGTACGCCGCGAGCTTGCGCATCATATCCACGACGCTCACACTGTCGTCGAGCGCGATGACGCCGCCCGCGCCGAGCATAACGCCCGACTCGTGGATGAATCCCGGCTTTATCGGCGTATCCAGCATAGACACGGGGAATATACCGCTCGATGGACCTCCCACAGCAATCGCAGTTAGCTCGGTGTTGCTGGGTGTGCCACCGCCCATGTCGTAGACAATTTGCCGCAGCGTAGTCCCCATCGGCACTTCCAAGAGTCCACCATGTCGCACCGCACCGCTCAGACTGATTATCTTCGTGCCCTTGTCATCTTCGGTGCCGATTGAGGCGAAGGCGTCGGCTCCATTTGCGAGTATATATGGCACACTCGAAAGGGTCTCAGCGTTATTGATGACGGTCGGTTGACCCCAAAGCCCGACTTCCGTCGGGAATGGCGGACGCTGACGGGGCTCGCGGCGCTGCCCCTCCATCGTATTAAGGAGCGTCGTCTCATCGCCGCACACGTAGCCGCCCGCGCCACGAACAATCCGCATTTCGAGCGCGTAGCCTGAAGAAAGGATGCTATCTCCAAGAAGACCGCTGGCGTATGCCTGCTCAATGGCAATCTGCATACGATCTGCGGACAGGTTCGCCTCGGCATTGATGTAGATGTATGCTTCATGAACGTCAGAGGCATAGGCGGCAATGACCGCGCCTTCAATGAGGCGGTGCGGCACGCCCTCCATGATGTGGCGATCCTTGAAGATACCCGGCTCGCCCTCTTCGCAGTTCACTACGAGGTAACGCGGGGCGTTCATAACCGTCCGCGCTCCACGCCATTTCAGCGCCGCCGGGAAGTACGCACCGCCGCGTCCGCGCAACCCTGATGCCAGCACATCTTCTATCACATCCTCCGCCTGCATTGATAGGGCGCGAGCCAGGCCGCCATAACCTCCGCTCAGGATGTAGTCGTCAATACCAAGAGCGTCTAACATACCGCATCCCGCAAGGGTCAAGCGATGCTGCTTGTTTAGGAAGTCAGATGGGTCGGAAAGCTCCGAGTCAGTTGGATCAACAGACCTGATGAATGAGAACCCTTTCCGCACGTTCTCGACAGACATGTTCCACTGCTCAGTGAAATGCCCGCTCGGCAGGATCACAGATACTTTGGGAGCGCCGAAACACGCGCCGTCACAGCCTGCTATTACCAGATAAGCGTCCTGGGGCAGGGCTTGCGCCACTGCATCCGCAACATCCTCCGCGCCAACCGCCTGCGAGCAGTGCCCCATCTGTACCACAACGCGGGTCATGCCCGTTCGCGCCCTTTGCCCTTCGTCAGCAGAATTGCGAATGGACTCCAGAGCCCTAGATACGGCGTCCGTCAAGACGACACCTCCTGCACCATGCCGCTGAACGACTTCGCGCTGACTCTACCGCGCCACACCCCGTCAATCTCAACTGCTGGCGCGACGCCGCACATGTAGGCGCAGGGCGTCTCTTCCAGTGTAACCGTATCGCGCAGACCGTCGGTGCCCAGTTCGGCGTGCGCCATCTTTACAAGCTCCCTGCCGCCATTGAGCCAGCAGCTCAGCCCTGTGCAGACTCGAATCACGTGATCGCCTGGTTTGCGTATGCGAAGTTCGGTGTAACTCGTAGCAGCGCCATACACCTCGCTCGAAGGTATGCCGAGATGCCAGCCTACTACCTCCATTGCCCAGTCCGGCAGGTAGCCAAACTCGTGCTGCAGGAAATGAAGCGCTGGCAGCAGTTGGCCGCGATTGCGCGGAAAGTTCTGCCGCAAAGTAGCCCGCAATTCGTTCCTGTCTCTATTCAATGTAGCCTCTCATTACGCCGACGTTCAGAGCGAAGGAACCGCTTCTAGCACAACATCCTCCAACCCCAGTTCCTTCAGCTTCGCGGCAGGTATGGTACCATCCTCACGCCAGCCACGCGCTAGGTAGTAGCTTTGCACCATCATATCCAGGTCCTGCCTGCTCAAGCCTACGCCCTCGGCTACCCCCGTAGGGAGCACTTCGTCAAACACTCGGGGCGGCAGGGTATCGTCATCGCGCGACCAGCCTTCGCGGATATTGAACTGCTTCTTCAGGTTGTTGATGCGCTCGCCTGCCAGCTGAAGCTCCTCTGCGGTCATATCCCATCCGGTGATATGCCGGTATATCTCAGCCGACTCTTCGTATAGGTCGTCGAATGCCTTTCTCAGGAACTTACACCATATCAGCGAGTCCAAGACTGCGGAGAAGTCTTCGCCCTCAGCAGTAATGCGCCCGCGCTTCTCATCGACTTTGAGCCTATCGACGCGCGCGGAGAAATCCGCTTCGTAGGCGGAAGAGCGGTTGTGGCACGCCCCTCTGGTGCTGACCGCAAGGCCAAGCGCCATCGTCTTCAGGCTGCGGGGTTCGTAGCCCGGCATCTCCAAGCCTTTGACCTGCATAGCCCAGGCATCCGTCCCCTGCCCGATCAACTGCGCCGCACCTCTGCTGCCTTCCGCAAGCAAGTCGCCTATGCCTCTGCGTTCGGCGATGAGCCGCACACATTCGAGGAGTTCATCTCCACCGCCGAAGCGCAGGTCAATTCCATCCGTATCTTCGGTGGTCAGGATTCCCCGCTCGAAGCACTCCATCGCCCATGCGATAGTCGCACCCACGCTGATGGTATCCATGCCAAGCTCATCGCAGAGAGTAGATGCTCGAATAACAGTATTGCCGTCCGCAACACCAACTAGCGGCCCCAGGGCAAAGGCGCTCTCGTACTCCATGCGTCCTTTTGCCTTCTTGCCGTTGTCGCTCGTGACGAGAATCTTCTCGCAGCCAATGGTGCAATTCGCGCAGTGGGCGTTCTTCACGAAGTTCGACTTGTGGAATTGCTCCGCGCTCACACCGTCCGCGCCGTCGAATGTGGATTGCTGGAAATTGCGAGTGGGCAGCGTGCCAAGGCTGTTGAACACCGACACATTCGCCATGGTGCCGAGTGTCCTGTACTTCTCGGTTGCTGGACCGAGACTGCGCCGGGTAAGGTCAGCGCCGATGGTATTCAGTGCATCGTGATCACGGACAGGGACAGCATGAGTGCCCTTGACCGCGATAGCCTTGAGGTTTTTTGACCCCATCACCGCCCCAGGTCCTGTGCGGGCAGCCTGCCGCCCTCCATCGTTCGTGATGCTGGCGAAGCGAACAAGGTTCTCACCGGCAGGCCCTATGCAGGCAACGCGGGTGCGATGTCCTAGTTGCTGCTTGATCGCCCGTTCAGTATCGAGCGTAGTCATCCCCATGAATTTGCCTGCATCGAGGAATTTTACTTCCCCATCGTCGATGGACAGCAAGCACGGTGATTCGCTCCTGCCGGTGACGATTAGCGCGTCGCAGCCAGTCTTCTTCAACTCGGTCGCCATGAAACTGGACGACAACGAGTCGCCTATGAAGCCTGTGAGCGGGGACTTGGTGAGCACGGCGAACTTGCTAGATGTGGTCAGCCTGCTTCCCACAAGGGGGCTTGTAACGAAGATAAGCGGATTCGCAGGGTCGTAAGCATCTATTCCCGGAGGGCAATGCGTGTACAGCAGATATGTGCCAAGGCCCGTACCGCCAATGAATCGGCGCAGCACATCCGCGTCGAGCGTCTGCCAGTGACTCTGTTGTCGTGTGAGGTCAACGACTAGCGCTCTGCCATTGTAGCCGAAAAGCCCGGCCTGGCCGTTTAGCAAAATGTTCACACCCTACGACAAGGTTGCCGCGTGACTAGCGTTTCAGCCTGCGACTTGCGCACATTGTACCATGCAGGGGAAGTACTGCCTTAGCCACCTGCCTGGCTGGAGAAAAGAAGGAGTGTATCGCCTTCTCTGAGCGTTAATTCATCACCTTCAACGAACTCAGTGGCATTCAGATTGAGCGTGTAACTCGCCAGCAAGCCGCTCAGGTCGTCGCGCAACGCCACACCAACCAGTTCAGGGCAGATTCGCGCAAGAACCGACGCCAATTCTCTTATGCTTCCATAGGCCGGGACTCGTGTCTCAATCAGCTTACGTCCACAGGCCATGCGCGCCGTGCCGAACAGCTCGATGGAGATGCAGACGGTCGATCCCACGGCGCTGCTACCTGCCCTCTTCAACGAGCGCAAGTGCTCGCTCGAGGTCGTCAGGCCTGTTCACATTGAAGAAACTCAGACGCTCAGCGTCGAAGTTGTATATTTCACTCTCAGAGACATACCTGACGCGCACATCGTCGAAGAAGCCCGCAATCTTCAACTGACCGGCCTTGAGCCGGCTCTCTATATGCGGCAAGCATGCCTTCGAGTAGGCAGCGTGCGTTGGTTCCGGGTATCCGTCAAGCAGGGGCACAACGGCGTCATAGTCTTCCCGCAGGGTGAGCATATGAGCGATCAGGTCTGTATTGAGGAAGGGCATGTCGCACGCCACTACAAAGCCCCAATCGCTGTTGGCTGCCGTGAGACCGCTGAATATACCGCCAAGAGAACCTGATTCAGGGTAGATGTCCACAGTGACCCTCGCTTCATCAGGAAGCGGAAGTTCATCGCCGCGCGCCACGCTGTTGACCACAACGACAGTCTCATTCGTCAGGCCGCTGAGACGACTAATAACCCGCGCTATCAACGGCTCGTCGCCGAAAGGTTCAATCGCCTTGTCACGCCCCAGCCTGCGGCTCAGCCCGCCCGCCAGCACTATGCCTGATAATCCCATCATCCTGTCCATCCTGTTTATCAGTTTCAGTCCTATACTAGTCCAACTCTGCCACCACATGCCCCATCGTCGCGGTGTCGTACCCACCAAGAGCGTCCACTTCAGCCCTGAATGCGTCGCCTCTGATGAGCGACAGTACAAACCGCACTCTCTCGCTCCCATAGTGTTCTGAAGGTATCACAAGATCATACTGCTCTGACAGCAGCGGCACAAAGTCCAACCCCATCGCGTTAGCGGCAGACAGGATGCCTAAGCCCACATCGGCGCGACCGCCCGCAACAGCAGCGGCGACGGCAAGATGAGTGTACTCCTCGCGGTCGTACCCTTGAATGCTATCGGGTTCGATGCCCATTTCGTTCAGCTTGTAGTCGAGCAGCAGGCGCGTCCCAGAGCCTCGCTGCCGATTGAGAAACACTATGCCGTCACGCGTCAGATCGTCCAGAATTTCAATGCCCTGCGGATTGCCCTTCGGCAAGATAAGCCCCTGTATGCGCTGCACAAGATTGACCACGACGACGCTTCTGCCTCTTAGGAACCGCCGGATAAACGAAAGGTTGTACTCGCCGGTCGCCTCATCCAACAGGTGTGAACCTGCCATGTGCGCCTCTCCGCGCGCCAGCGCCATCAGCCCGCCCATACTGCCTACATTCGACGATGCAAGAGTCATCGCCGGGCATTCGCGCCGCACATGGCTCGCCAGCAGATCGAGCGTCATATCGTGGCTTCCGATTGCAACAACCGTCTCTTCGATAGCCTCGGCAGGCCGCAGCAGTTCAACTTCTACCTCTGCGCCAGCGTCCATCCCTTCGGAAAAGCGCGGAATCTTAACTATGCCGTCAGCGCGTACCAGAGACATAATCACACCCGCGCCGCGCTCTACGGGCGTTGCCACCAACCTCTCACGCACGCGCCCCAATCGCACGCGCAGAAACTCATCTTCGCCCATCGGCGACAGTGTTTTGCGCGTGATATTCGCCTTCACAATGCTGCGATTGATCGCAGGTACGCCCAGCTTGCGTTCAATCAGAGGCTTCACGAACAACTCGCATGTCAGCGCCGCAGACACCGGATAGCCCGGGATACCTAGCACCGCCTTGTCGGCCACGACTCCGAGCGCGACAGGATGCCCTGGGCGAATAGCCGTGCCATGCACCACCAGTTCGCCAAGAGTCTCTATCACCCGTGCAGTATAGTCCTCGCTGCCCGCAGACGAACCAGCGTTTACAAGGACTATGTCATGCTGCCGCACCGCGTCGCAAACCCCGTTTAACAGCGTGTCGAAATCGTCCGGAATAGTCTGTAATGTCGTGGCTTCGCCGCCCCACTCCTCAACCATGCCCGCCAGCACCAGCGAGTTGAACTCGATAATATCACCCGGCTTCAGGTCGCTTCCCACCTCCACAAGCTCGTTGCCCGTGGGAATAACGGCAACGCTCGGCTTGCGGCGCACCGGAAGTTCCGACAACCCCGCGGCAGCGCAAGCACCGAGGTCAACCGGACGTAGCGTGTGGTTCTCGGGCAGCACCAGTTCCGTCGCAACTATGTCCTCACCAAGTGGGCGCACATGCTGGTATGGCGCGGCGGGCGACTGTATTTCCAGTACATTGCCGTCAACCTCATGCACCACCTCTACCATGATAACGGCGTCAAATCCGTCAGGCACAGGATCACCTGTATCCACCCAGACCGCCTGCTTACCGACGGCCAGTTGCAGCGGAGAAGTCTCAGTTGCGCCGACAGTGTCCGAGGCTCGAACCGCAATCCCATCCATAGCCGCCGAATCGTAGTGCGGTGAGGAGATTTTTGCCCAAACGGGTTCGGCCGTAACCCGCCCTCTCACGCTGTTAAGCGGCACGATCTCAGACTGCGTGTGCTCCAGTGCCCCAGCGACGTCCAGCGCGCCAAGATACTGCTCCAGCGCATCCTCAAGAGGAATGTCGCTGAGATAGTATCGCCTGCCGTGCCTGTGGGAGTGAGTCATTATGAGTCTTCCTGGTTGCGTTCGTCCTCAAACTCATAGATAACGGGCGTAATCGCCACAATAAACAACCTAAGAGTGTCACCAATAGTTTCGGCAAAAGCGTCGTCAAGTATGTCGTTTTCACGTTCCACTACTAGCGAGCCGCCTGCAGTAGTTGTTTGGATTCTCTGGCGCTCGTGAACGTTCAAATTTGCTAGTTGGTTTTCCAGAATTCTGATTTCTTCCTTAGAAATGCCTTTGCTTGAATATTCAAACCCCATATCTGCCAACCACATTGCACCTCCATCACTGCCCTTGGGGAATAATTTGACCCTGTAGTACATATCCCAGTTGCCCCAGGGAGAGCCCGAGTAGTACAAATAGTAGTAGCGATGATCGAGGGCTCCACCTGCCATTCCACCAGCCCACTTACTTCTTTTGTCTGGTCTCAGATCGCCCAAAAGGCCGCTTATGGCTAGGTTTCCAACCTTTCTCAGGAATCGAGTAACATCGTCGTTTTTATTCCGATCGAACGTCCTCTTCAGGTTAGTCGCAAAATCATTGTGGCGTCTGTCATTTTGATCCTGCAGAGGTTCTCCAACTCCAATTTCCATATTATCTGAGCCAGTTAACGGTATAATTGTGCTTGCCTGTACGTACAGCGAGTCACCGTCTTTATACGGTGTTAGTTGGACACAAGTTACTAAGTTTTCGCCGGGTGCTTTTTCATTAAGCCAAAGGACAGCCGACGTCACCTCCGGTGCAAATTTGCGGCTTGCTAGGATAATGCGCTGGTCATTGTTCAAAGCGCTGAAGTCGTCAGACCCAAGATGTTGCAGTATTATGTCCACGGCATTTGCTTCGGTTACATTTCCATAATTCACAAGCATTCGAACAATATCCTCGGGCTTGGCATGACGAAGATAGCTAGCGTATTTGATAGCCTGCCAGTGAACATCTGTACCACTGTGATCACGCTTTAGCTCGATTACGACAAGAGCACCGTCCGAATCAACGGCCAGAAGATCCAATCTTTCGTTGGTCCTGTCAAAACCGCTAAATTCCTTGCCAACAATCAGCAGGTTGTCGCCTAATATGCTCGGATTGGCAGCTATCCATTCTTGTATATCCCATCGTTCCTGCAACCCCAACTGCGCAAAGTCAACTTCCATTATCTTCTCGGATTCCTTGCTCTCAGGGTTGATTCTGAAAAGCTGCGGCTCGGTGCTCATACTTTCCTCTCATTTCCATTAACAACTTCAGAACAGCCGCACATCAACCGCCTCCCCCGCATACAGTCCCGACCTGTCCAGCGGTACCTTGACGACGCCGTCCGAGCGAATCAGGGTGTATATCAGGTTGGACTTGCCAAAGACTGGCTCCGCGCTGATTACATCGCCCGCACGTTCTATTCGCACCGGCACATAGTCCTCACGTCCAGCCGTCGATGGTATGTCCCGTAGCAGCGTAGCCTGCACGGTTGGCGGCGGGGGAACTCGCTTGCAGCCGCTAAGATGGAATATTGCGGGACGCACTACCAAGTCGAACACGACCATTGCAGACACTGGGTTGCCTGGCAGTCCAAATACGGGCTTGCCGTCCACCATACCGATGACCGTCGGCTTGCCAGGCTTGATGGATATGCCGTGTACGATTACGCCCGGCTCGCCGAGGCTATTGATGACGTCGGCGGTCAGGTCTCGGCTGCTGACAGAACTCCCCGCGGAGAACACCAAGGCATCACATTCAGCCAGTCCCTTAGTGGCTGCAATGCGCTGCGTCTCAAAGTCGTCTGGTGCCAATGCAATCGTCTTGGGCTTCCCGCCTGCCTGCGCAACGAGGGCAGAAATGGTGTAAGTGTTAATGTCGCGTATTTGCCCGGCGCCAACCTCCGAGTGCGGCGGCACAAGCTCGTCGCCTGTCGAGACAATCCCCACAAGCGGCTTGCGATTCACGGCAATTTTGATGATTCCGAGCGCAAGCATTCCGCCAATGTCCTGCGGGCGAATCAAGCTGCCCTTTGGCAGAATGATATCGTCCTTACGCACATCCTCTCCTACCTGCACGACATTCTCGCCGGGCGCGACCGCACGCAACACTTCTATTGCCGTTTCGTCCAGAGCCTGCGTGCGCTCAACCATCACCACTGAGTCCGCGCCTTGAGCAAGCATCCCTCCCGTGTACGCCTTCGCCGCCTGTCCTATGTCAAGACTCACACTCGCAGCCTCGCCCATCGACACTTCGCCGACAAGGTCAAGGTACGCTGGCAGTCCCTCACTTGCGCCAAAGGTGTCCCGCGACCGCACCGAATACCCGTCCATAGTCGAGCGCGCAAAGGCAGGTAGGTCTTCGTTCGAATAAGTGTCTTCAGCCGTAATACGACCGAGCGCTTCTGATGTCGATATGACCTCGGCGCCTACGCCGAAAGGCAGCATCGGCTTTACCGCCTCGAATGCAGCGTCCGGTGCAAGCACATTGAAGAACTCAGGCATCGCATCAACACTTTATAAATTCGTCATAGGTGAACGGCGTGCCGATCCATGTAATAAGTGGACGTACCGCTAAAACCGACTGCCTTGACCTACAGCCCCAATATATTCCCCGCAGCATCCACATCAAGCGCGCGCGGCGAACCCGGCAGCCCCGGCATCGTCATTATGCTCCCGGCGATCGGATAGATGAAGCCCGCGCCCACCGAGGCACGCACATCATTGACCTCGAATGTGTAACCGGAAGGCCTGCCCTTCAGACGCGGATTGTGCGATATAGACAAGTGCGTCTTCGCCATGCACACCGGCAGGTCGCTCCACCCTAGCTCTGTGTAGCGGCGCAGGGGTCTCCGTGTGGATGGCGCCCACGAAACATCGTCCGCTCCGTACATCTTCTGCGCCAGCGCAAGCACTTTGTCGCGAATCGAAGCGTCCACTGGGTACATGTAAGTAATTTCAGGATCGTCTCCGGCAGTCGCCTCGATTACGGCTTCTGCGAGATCAACGCCGCCTGCACCGCCCTCAGTGAATACCCGTGTATCCACAGCGGCGAATGCGCCTGCCTCTTCGCAGCCTTGCTTGACTATTGCAAGCTCGCCTTCTGTGTCAGGTGGGAACCTGTTAAGCGCGACGACGACTGGCAAGCCGAACGAGCGGATTGCGCCAATCAGATGTACCAGATTCGCCATGCCCCGCTGAACTCGTTCCTCGCTGGGTGTATCTAGCTCGCGTCGCAGTGCCCCTCCGTGCGATCTGAGTGCGCGCACTGTCGCCACGATTACAGCGCCGCTCGGCTCAAGGCCGTTGAAGCGCGCCTTGATGTGCATGAACTTCTCGAAGCCCAAATCCGCGCCGAAGCCCGCTTCGGTCAGCACATAGTCGGCGTATCCAAGTGCAATCCTGTCTCCCATCACTGAGCTGCAGCCGTGCGCGATGTTCCCGAACGGCCCCGCATGCACTATTACTGCCTGCCCTTCCGTCGTCTGCACGAGGTTCGGCTGTATCGCATAACGCAGCAGCGACATCATCGAGCCGACAGCGTTCACGTCTTCAGCCGTAACAGGCTCTCCTGAATCCGTCAGCCCAACCACGATGCGACTCAGCCGCTCTCGCAGGTTCTCGAGGCTGGACGACAACGCGAGTACTGCCATAATCTCTGATGCAGTTACGATGTCGAAGCCGGACTCGCGCATCGGAGCGTTCGGCGAACCACCGATGCCGGAAACGATTGTCCGCAGCGCCCTGTCCTCGACATCGGTCACCCGCCGCCAGGTGATACCCGTAGATCCAAAACCGGGAATCTGTCCACGCTGCGCTACATTGTCCGTCAGCGCTGCGAGCAGGTTGTGCGCCGAACCAACGGCATGTGCATCACCAGTGAAGTGTATGTTCACCTCATCCTGTGGCTCCACCAGCGACAGACCGCCACCTGTGCCACCGCCCTTGATGCCGAATATGGGTCCGAGTGAAGGCTCTCGCAGCGTCGCAACGACTTTCTTGCCCAGCCTTCCGAACCCCTGCGCCATGCCGACGGTCGTGGTCGTCTTGCCCTCGCCGGCAGGTGTCGGTGTAATACCTGTTACGACGATGAGCTTGCCTCGCTTGCCGCCCGTGCGTTCGGCGCTCAACGGTATTTTAGCCTTGTAGTGTCCCTGCGGGATGAGTGCCTGAGTGTCCAGTCCCAGCTCAGCCGCGACATCCATTATTGGGCGCATGTTTTTTGCTCCTTCACAGTACCAACCAAGTTGGCGTGTTATCAATTCACGGATCACCATGCCTCAGGCAAGCCACACGCATTTTAGCACATGCGCCCGTTTCGGGGATTAAGCCGCCGTTTAGTCCCAGTTGAACACCACTTTACCCGTGGTCGCGCCACTGAACAGCGTGAACGCCTCTTCTGCCTTGTCCAGCGTGAAACGATGAGTGATGATGTCGCTCAACGGAATTTCGCGCTCTACGACCCAAGTCGCCAGCTCCTCCAGCACAGTCTTGCTGAAAGTCCACGAGCCGAACAGGTTAAGCTGACGGTGAATGATGTCAGGCGACGGTTCGACGGTCAGTGTGCCGCCCTCCCCGACGAGACAGGCGCGCCCCCAAATGCGCGTGCTGCGAATGGCGTTTGCGCGCACATCTCCGATGCCCGTGGCGTCCAGCGTGCAGTCGGCGCCCCTGCCGCCTGTCAACTCATATATTGCGCTCACCGGGTCGTCCCGCATCGGGTCGATGCTCTTCCACGCGCCTGAGGCCTCAGCAAGCTCCCGACGCTCCGCCACCGGATCAACGGCAATCACGCGAGCGCCCATTCGCGCCCCGAGGAATGTGCCGCTCAGTCCTACGGGACCCTGCCCGAATACTGCAAGCACATCGCGCCCCGACACATCGAGCCGTCGCAGAGCCTGGTATGCCGTTCCTGTGCCGCACGCTATCGCTGCGCCCTCTTCGTAGCTCAGCCCGTCCGGCATCGGTACGCACATGTAGTCCTCGATGAGTTCATAGTCAGCGTTGCCGCCGTGCGCACCGGAGCCATAGACCTTCTGGTACTCGCTCTGGCATAACTGCGTCCAACCGGTCTGGCAGTATTCGCATCGCTGGCATCCGCTATAATGATGCACCATCACGCGGTCGCCCACACGCACATTCCGCACACCGGCGCCGACTTCCGCCACCACACCGCAAGGCTCATGACCGGTAATCATTTCAGCGCGGGGTCCAAGCTCTTCCGCCGAAGAGCGGTATGGCCGCAGGTCGCTCCCACACAGTCCGGACGATTTCATTTCCACGACGACCTGCCCCACACCCGGCGACGGGTCCGCGAATTCCCTGATTTCCAACTTTCCGTTACCCGTAAATACTACGCCGAGCATATTTGCACCTCCGGCTCACTAAAAAACTCTTTTCGTCCCTGCGAACTTGTCGGACAATTCATGCCGTAAAAGCATCCTATCCATCACGCTTAGGGATGTTAACTCTCGTCATACAGCAATGCACCTGCTATCGACACCACCGATCCACCCTGCGGGTCAGCCGGACACTGATCGTAGCCCATCGATTCGCCACGTAGGCTTCTTCCGCTCAGGTACTCCAGCATAAGATAAATCGGCGATATGCCACATATCCGGCGCGAGTCCGATTCCGTGCGCGAACGCTCGAAGAAAGCCGCGCCATCCCCGTTGCAGATGTCAGCCATCGACTCGCTATCCGCCGCAGCGAGCTTGGCGCGCGCTATTGTATCCAATGGTGTATCGTCCCCAAATGCCGGCCCCAGGTGAGCCAAGTCACCTGCGGCGATGACCAGTGTGTTGCGACCGGCCGTCGCATCTTTCAGGTAGTCAAGTACCAAAGCTATTTTCTCATCCTCTGTCGGATTCCCGTTTCCCGTCACATAGTGATGGAACGAGCCGCACAAGATTGGCACGACAGAGCATGCGCGCCCATCGAGAAAGTGATGCAGCCACACAGACGCAAGCTCGATGGAATGCTCTTTGATATGGTGAATCTCCTCCTGATATGCCCGCTTCTCGCCAAGAACATCGGCAAGCCCGTCAACTATATCCGTGTCTGTAGGCAGCGTGCCGTATGGCGTATGATAGCTTTGTCGTGTCGGCGTAATCATGCCAAGCCCACCTGAATGGTCGGTGCCGAATATAATGACCAGCTCCACATCTTCAAGCGACGGCTTGGCGCGCTGCCACAGCTCTGCGTATGTTCTGTTTCCGCGCGCGTAGTCTATGTGAGGGCACAGCATCCCGACGAGTGCGCCGGACTGAGCATCGCTGTTCTGCTGAACCGGCGTCTCCGCGCAGTAGCCTCCCATCGCGCTGCTGAGACCTGCCGCGTCTCCCGGATAAACCGGCCCAGCATGCGACGGTGGACGATGCCTTGCTTGCCGATAACGCCGCACGACTTCGGCGGCGGCATCCTCATATGCGCCGTTTTCCAGCAGCAGCGCATCGTCGAGCTGTTCGATAATCTGCGCGATGACCTCCTCAGGAAGTGTGTTGCCCATCCGTACCAGCAAACCAGAGCGCAGCCCAGATATGTCCCGCGTTCCATCACATAGGGACAGCAGCGGCGCGAGTGGCTGTGGTATAAGAGCACCATCCCTGGCTATGCCCAGGCTATCGTGCAGATAAATCATGCGCTGCCCCTGATAATCCACTAGCTGCGGCTCCAGCAGCCTCAACTTTGGATGCGTGGGAACGCTCCGACCCGATTCCCTTGCCAATCCCGTCACCTCCGTTTCGCCACAGTCAGCGTCTGTTCGCGCACTGATGCCGCGCTGATTATAGACCAGAAATGAGGGCATGGCTATCGGCACATGGTGTGCCCGTGCAGCGCAAGATTAACCAAATCTTGCTCACAACAGCGTAGAAAGTGGCGAATGAGCCTGTGCTATAATTGCACTCCAGTAAGTTCGCGGTCACCGAACCTGCGTATTTGGCGCGCCTCCCGAGACGCACCAAATCAGACACGGGAGAGACGTGAAAGAATGTTGACTGAGGAACGCGATGGCTCTGTATGAAGACCTAAAAGTGTTTAGCGGAAACGCACACCGCAAGTTGGCGAAGGACATCTGCGCCTACCTGGGCATTCCTCTTGGCAAGTGCGAGGTGTTCAAGTTCAGCAACGACAATACCTTCGTCAGGATACTAGAGAACATCCGCCAGCAGGACGTCTTCCTCGTTCAACCCATCGCCTTCCCCGTCAACGATCACATTATGGAACTGCTGATAATGATCGACGCCGCCAAGCGCGCGTCAGCGGGCAGGATCACCGCGGTCATCCCCTACTATGCCTACGCCCGCAGCGACAAGAAGGACCAGCCCCGAGTGCCCATCACGGCTCGCCTTGTAGCCAACCTCATCGAAACGGCGGGCGCAGATCGCGTGCTCACCCTCGAACTTCACGCAGGTCAGATACAGGGCTTCTTCAACGTTCCTCTCGACGAGCTCAGCGCGATTCCTAACCTCGCCAATCACTTCAATGCCAGAAATGTCAAGAACAACATCGTCGTCGTGGCAACGGATGCCGGCGACGCCAAGCGCGCCCGCAACATGGCGAACAGGCTTGACGCTCCACTCGCCATTGTAGAGAAGGTGCGTATTGGCAATCAGGAGCGCGTGGAGGCAGCGACCCTCATTGGAGATGTGCGCGACAGGACCGCGATCATCGTTGACGACGAAATCGGCACTGGCGGCACTGTCATCGCCACCGCCGACACGCTGCGAAACCACGGCGCACGCGACATCTACTGCTACGCCGCTCACCCCGTTCTCGCGGGCAATGCAACCGAGATATTGGAAAAGAGCACGATCAAGGAACTGGTCGTAACCGACTCTCTGCCCGTTCCGCCCTCTAAGATGGGTACGAAAACCAGCGTGGTATCTGTTGCTCCCATCCTAGGCGAGGCGATTCAGCGCATCCACAGCGGCACATCCGTCGGCGCTATGTTCAACGGCGGCAGCACGTAACATCTCCCCTTTCTGTCATTTGTGTGCAGGCGGCTAGCCATTGTAATCAGCCGCCTCAAAACCCTCCTTCTTACCTTCCTTAAGACTCGAATTGCCAAGTAGGTTATACTAGGAGTTAGAGGCTCGCCATGCTCGACTCGGCGGCTCGCCGAGGCAAAGCGACAGAAGAGACCGTGGGACCAATTTTCTCGGTTGCAAGAACGAATCTCTTGACTACGGGGCATATCTATCATGATGAAATCACTCACTAAGTTGCTTGGCGGCTCCAACGAAGGGGCGCTCAAGAAGCTACGCAGCACAGTTGGAGACATAAACGACCTCGAAGGCGAGTTCGAGCGCCTGTCCGACGCCGACCTCGTGACGCTACGCTACAGGTTCCGTCAGCGCCTCGAAGCCGGCGAAGAACTCGACAACATCCTGCCTGAAGCGTTCGCCGCGGTGCGCGAGGCGTCAAAGCGTGTTCTCGGTATGCGCCACTTCGATATGCAGCTCATCGGCGGAATGGTGCTCCATCAAGGCAAAATTGCCGAGATGCGAACAGGCGAGGGTAAGACGCTCGTCGCCACTCTGCCCGCTTACCTTAACTCCCTGACAGGCAGCGTCCATGTTGTCACCGTCAACGACTACCTTGCCCGCCGCGATGCTCAGTGGATGGGTGAGGTCTATCACTTCCTAGGCGCATCGATTGGCGTGCTCCAGAATCAGGCTGCTTACATGTTCGACCCGCTCGCAGAGACTTCCGAACGAGGCATGGAGAAGCTACGCCGAGTTGAACGCAGGGAGGCTTACGCCGCGGACATCACATACGGCACGAACAACGAGTTCGGTTTCGACTACCTGCGCGACAACATGGTCGTTGAACTTGAGCAGCGCGTGCAGACCAACCGCGACTTCGCAATCGTGGACGAGGTAGACAACATCCTCATCGACGAGGCGCGGACACCGCTCATCATCAGCGGCCCCGCGCAGCAATCACCCAACGAATACCGACGCTTCGCCCGACTCGCCACAACCCTGCAACTTGAAGACGACTATTCCATCGACGAGAAGCACCGCACGGCAGCCCTTACGAACGAGGGCATCTCCAAGCTCGAAAAGATGCTGAATGTCACTAACATCTACGGACAGGACAACTTCGAGCTTGTTCATTATGCCGAGAACTCGCTCAAGGCGCAGGCCATATTCGAGCGCGACCGCGACTATGTTGTGCAGAACGGCGAGGTCGTAATCGTGGATGAGTTCACGGGACGGCTCATGACGGGCCGTCGCTACTCCGACGGTCTGCATCAGGCGATCGAAGCAAAAGAAAACGTCAAAGTGCAACGCGAGTCCGTAACCTACGCCACAATAACGCTGCAAAACTACTTCAGGCTCTACAATAAGCTCTCAGGCATGACGGGCACGGCTTCCACAGAGGGCGAAGAGTTCTGGAAGATCTACAAGCTTGAAGTCGTAGAGATTCCCACCAATATGCCGATGATTCGGCAGGACGATCAGGACCTAATCTATCCAAATCAAGACGCCAAATACAGCGCCGTCG
Source organism: Dehalococcoidia bacterium (assembly GCA_965225795.1). Classification (GTDB taxonomy): domain Bacteria; phylum Chloroflexota; class Dehalococcoidia; order Lucifugimonadales; family JADFKI01; genus Bin90. The sequence continues at coordinate 1,396,838 of OZ245324.1, forward strand.
TGCGTGAGATCAAAGAGCGTAGCCACGCCGGGCAGCCCATCCTTGTAGGCACCACCGACATTGACAAGTCTGAGATGCTCAGCGATATGCTCCGCAAGGCAGGGGTAGCGCACGAAGTTCTGAACGCCAAGCAGCACGAGCGCGAGGCGCAAATCATAGCTCAGGCCGGTCGCCCCGGCGCAGTGACAGTCGCTACAAATATGGCGGGGCGCGGCACGGACATCATTCTTGGCGGCAACCCTGAAACCCTAGGCATTTCCGAGAACGAGTGGCAGGCGGAACATGATCGTGTGCTTAAGCAAGGCGGTCTGTTCATCCTAGGTACCGAGCGCCACGAAGCGCGTCGCATCGACAACCAGCTTCGCGGGCGCTCCGGCAGGCAGGGCGACATGGGGCAGTCGCGCTTCTATGTCGCGCTCGATGACGAACTTATGCGGCGCTTCGGCGGCGACACCATCAAGCGCTTCATGGGCTGGGCTATGGAGGAAGAGGGGCACATCGAGAGTAAGGCGGTCAGCAAGGCCATTGAATCGGCGCAGGTCAAGACCGAATCCTTCCACTTCGACATCCGCAAGCATCTAGTCGAGTACGACGATGTCGTCAACACACACCGAGATGTAATCTACGGGGAGCGGGAAAAGCTTCTCGGCGGCGCCGACCTCAAGGGAAATATGGTCTCCATGGTCGAGGCGAATCTCGTAGAGATGTTGCAACAGTATCTCGTAGGCAGCAATCCTGAGCGGTGGAATACGGAAGCCCTTGTACGCGAACTCAGCGGCATAATGCCCTTGCCGCCCGAATTCAGAGACCCTGAAGACATGCGCGACTATTCCACCGAAGAGATAGAAGAAGGTGTGTTGGGACACGCCTCCTTCCTGTACGAGAAGATTGAGGACGAACTCAGCGCCGACGAAATGCGCAACCTGGAACGCCATGTGATGCTGCGTGTCATCGACAGCAACTGGGTTCAGCACCTTACGGCGATGGAGAACCTGAGGCAGGGCATCGGTCTCCACGCATTCGGACAGCGCGACCCGCTCGTAATGTACAAGAAGGAAGGCCACGAGAAGTTCCAGGATTTACAGTCTCGCATCCAGCGCGACATCGTGCATGCAATCTACAACATCGGCGATATGATGCAGCAGAACGCGCGCCTCAACGGAAACGCGAACGCTAATGCCAACGGTCGCCGCCAGAGATCGAACGGGGCATCGGAGCGCGATAACGTCAGCGTGATGACCAACGTCGTATCCAGCCAGCGCGAAGCCGTCCCCGCGGGCAGCCGCAAAGTCGGACGCAACTCACTCTGCCCTTGCGGAAGCGGCAAGAAATACAAGCGCTGCCACGGCGCATAACACCGACTACCCGCCGAATCGAAGGCAGCGTAAAGAGAGCGCTTTCACCCCAAAGGAAATGCTGGGGTGGGGAAGATAAACACGCAATCCGCATTGTGAATCCTGTCAGAACGCCAGAACACTGAATTTCTGAGAAACTGAAAGATTGACCTGCATACCATGAACAACGCTCAGATAGCCGAAACATTCGAGAACATCGCCGGCCTACTTGAAATGAAGGGCGAGAAGGTCTTCACTATCCGCGCCTACCAGCGCGCCGCACGCACCATCGAGCGCCTGCCCATGGAACTTCAGGACATGCTCCGCGACGAGCAGGACCTGCGCGAGATCCCCGGTATCGGCAAGGCTATCTCAGAAAAGATCGCCGAGATGGTCGAGACAGACTCCCTGCGCTACTACGACAACCTCAAGGCGGAGTTCCCAGACGGCATCCTCGAAGTAATGCAGATTCCGGGATTGGGACCCAAGACCGTGCGCCGACTCTGGCAGGAACTCGGCGTAACCGACATCCCCGGACTGCAAGCCACAATAGACGACGGCAGCCTAGCCTCCCTCCCCCGCCTCGGCAAGAAGACCGCCGAGAACATCGCTCGCCAGATCCAGTTCCAACGCAGCCAGAGCAAGCGTATGCCAATCGCACGCGCGCAGCCGATCTGCGACAGGCTCATCGGCTCACTGCAGGAACAATGCCCTAGCATCAGGCGCATCGTCCCTGGCGGCAGCCTGCGCCGTTTCGAGGAGACCATTGGAGACATTGACCTGGTATGCACCTCTGACGACCCCTCTCAAGTGCTGAATGCGCTCGTCTCCATGCCCAACGTTGCCGATGTAATCGGACACGGCGACACAAAGGCGTCCGTGTATCTCAGCGACGGGATTCAGGTTGACCTGCGTGTGGTGCACGAGCGGCACTTTGGAGCGCTGCTGCAATACTTCTCAGGAAACTTGCAACACAACATTCTGCTGCGCGACAGGGCAAACGCCCTTAACCTGTCATTGAACGAGTACGGCATCACCGACAGGGAGACAGGCGTCATCGAAGAGTTCCCCGACGAAGAGGCACTGTACAACCGTCTGGACCTGCAATACATCCCGCCTGAACTTCGACAGGGTGTCGGCGAAGTAAAGGCAGCCCTCAAAAATGGCATCCCGCGACTTGTCGAAGTGTCCGACATTCGGGGCGACCTCCACGATCACAGCGATTGGAGCGATGGGCGCGACCCCATGGAAGCGATGGTTCTCGCGGCTAAAGAACGCGGCTTGGAGTATCTTGCCATGACCGATCACTCTGTAGGCAGGGGAATCGCAAACGGGCTTAGTGTGGAGCGGCTCGAAAGGCACATGGCGCTTGTCCGCCAACTTGACCTCGACATCAGCGGCATTCGCCTGCTATGCGGCACCGAGATGGACATCCGTGGGGATGGCAGCCTTGACTACGATGACGATGTTCTCGAGCGCCTAGACTGGGTGATAGGCTCTATTCATTCCGGCATGGGGCAGGACGTAGCCACAATGACTGAGCGTGTCATTAAGGCGATGCGCAGCCCTCACATAGATGTCATCGGTCACCTCAGCACCCGGCTCGTCGGTGAACGACAACCCGTAGAGGCCGACTACGAAGCCATTTTCAGGGCAGCGGCGGAAACCGGTACCGCCCTGGAAATCAACGCCTCCCCGGAGCGCCTGGACCTCAGAGACAGCCACGCGGCCCGTGCCCGCGAACTTGGCGTCCCCCTAGTAATCAGTACGGATGCCCATACCACCGAAGCGCTGAACAACACCCGCTTCGGAGTTGGCGTGGCGCGCAGGGCGTGGTGCGAACCTCACCACATCCTCAACACCCTACCCTTCGACAGTTTCCTCGAATATCTCAGGTTGCCCAAAAGCGGGAGGACGGAAGCGTTTGCAAGACTTGCACGAGAATGATGTCATTGATGCCGTCGCCCCGACTGCGCCCACAGACGGAGAAGACGGAGAAGCAATAGCGCACCTGCTAGGGGCGCTCGAGCGCGGCGTGGACTGGCCCACTGCGATATTGCAAACCATGTCAATCTGGCGCACTGCGACAGAAACAATAGGCGACAGGTACAATAACTATTTCATCGACGGCGAAGCATTCGACTGGCTGCTAATGGCGGAGCGCCTGATCGATGTTGCCGGCGACCTTATTCCGAAGGACGAGCGTGAAACGCTGCTCTTCACGGGCCGCTTCCCGGAAAGTTTCGATGCAGAAGGCTTCAGAGATTTGCTCGGTGTGCAGAAGCATAGCGGATACTTAAATTTCTTCTACGGTGTGGTCGTCGAGGAAGCCCTGCAGCTAGCAGTTGAGCGCGAAGTGCATAAGCGCGAAGTCAGCAATGGCAATCAGTATCAGGACGACTTCACTGAAGAGGCCTTCTTCAGGATTTATCGGCGAGGCCGGACAGAACTCTTTCAAGATTTCTGCGACCAGATGGGCTATCCCGACGCGAGTTCAATGTCCCTCAGCCAATGCAAGGAGTTCTTATACTGGCTCTTCAAGCACCGCGTTCACATCTCGGACAAGGCCAAAATAGCAAGCGACACCCGGAAAGGCATAGCTCAACTTCAAGAACTGGCCAACGTCCAGCCCAACTCGACAGCCATCGGCTACGCCCCAGAACAACCCTAGACCCAACCGATTGTCAGTGGTGAGCATGCCGGATCACATCCGGCCTCTATCCCCTCAGTCCTATCTAACAAACAAAGTCAGCCCCTTTCGCTATGCTCCTCGGGCGGCTTTATTCCGCGAAACATCTGCAACAGCAGGGCGTTGTAAACGAGCTTCGTGACAGCGCCCACGAGGAAAGGCGCACCCAGATACGCCACCTGCGCGATAATCCCCGCCAAGGTCGGACTGATTGTCTGCGCCGCATTGCGCCCAAGGTTATTAAGGCTGGCCATCGCAGTCCTCGATTCCGCGGGTACAATTGCCATAGTGTAGGACTGGCGCGTGGGTACATCCATGTCATTGCATATCTCGTGCAGCAGAAAAAACGCCACCGCCAGCCACACATTGAACGAAAACGCCATCCCGATGAACATTAGGTTCGCAGCAACCTGCGTGAATGCCATCGTGTTCACAAGCCCTATGCGCGCAGCCACCGGCGCAGCAAGCGCAACCGACACCACATTAAGCAGCTGCGCCGCGAAGAAGATGCCCGATATGCCGAGCAGGTCAACGCCGAAGCGGTTCACGAACCAGAATGATACAAAACTGCGAACTGCGAACCCACCGCCCAATGCGTCCAGAGCCGACAATCCGGTCATTTTCCATATAACACCGCGAGCAGACGGAGCCCCATCGGGAACGCTCTCCCTGCTAGCAGAAACCGCCTTCCCTTGCACTTCGATGCGCGGCGATAGGCGTACATACAGCAGAATAGCGCCAGCGGCAATGACGGTGTATATAACGAACATCAGCTTGAATGACGCCAGTTCGCCAATATCCGTCCACTGCTGAAACAGCACAGGCAGCGCAATCAGCAGAGCCCCCAGCGACCGCGTAAAGATAGTCACAAGGTTATACCAGCTAAACACCACCGTGCGCTGCGACGGCGCGGTAGCTTCTGCCAGCACGGCAGTATCCAGTGATATAAAGGCCGTGCGGTCGCCGCCTCCGGAAGTCGTCACCGCGAACACGCCGACCAACATCAGAACCACAATGTCTGAGGAAATCGAGAAGCCCACCCCGCCCGCGACCATCAGCAGCGACATTGCAATGAACATCCGCTTGCGCCCGATGGTGTCGCCCTTCCAGCTTGCCAGCATGTTCGAAAGCGCGCTTCCAGCCATTATCGCGCTGAACACAAGCCCCGCCTGCAGCGCGCTGAAGTCCAGCAGTGTCAGGTAAACGCCCAGAAAGACACTGATAAAGCCGTAATCCAGCGTTCGCAGCGCAGCGGCAGCAACAATGATATTGCCGTCGCGTCCCACTTTCGGCATAATGCGTGATAGCATCAGCAGGATTTTCGCGCAGGCAGATGTCGCTCTTCGCCATTCCTGCTTTTGCAGGAATCCATCGCATTACGACGCCGAGCGGTAACTAGTAGCGGAAGCATTTCGACCTAAGCGCGGGTGCGCCCTACCCACCCAGCCTTGCCAGAATATCCTCCGCCCTGCCCTTACGCTCTTCGATGCTCTCCAGCCGTTCACGTTCGCGCTCTACCACCTCGTCGGGTGCTCTGGACAAGAACCGCTCATCACTCAGGCGCGCGGCAAGCCGATCCCTGTTGCGCTCGATGTCCGCAATCTCGCTGCGAAGACGTTCGCGTTCCTTGTCCAAGTCCACCAGCCCGCCCAGTGCGATCGTAACCACGCCCTTCGACAGCACCAGCGAAACGCTGTCATTCGATATAGCCCCGTTGCTCTCCGCGCCGAATTTCAGCGGCTCCACGCGCGCCAGCATCTTAATTGAGTCCGCCTCCGCCTCCGCGACTGCGCCGTCCTGTGGAAGATCCAGCACCGCCTCGATGCGCTGGTGCTGTTGTATGCGAAACTCAGCACGCAAGTTTCGTATCGAGCGCACGGTCTCCATTACCAGAGAAATGTCGGCCTCGGCCTCGTCGTCGTAGAACGACGCGTCCGCATCCGGATACTCCGCTACAATCAGGGCATCGGGCGCATCGGGATCGGCTGGCACGCGCTCCTTCAGCGCCTGCCATATCTCCTCGGTCACGAACGGCATGAATGGGTGCAGCATCCGCAGCACGCGCTCAAGCACATAAGCGAGATACGGCAACGGTGTCTCCTCGTCATCGCCGTCGGCCCGCAGCCGAATCTTCGCCATCTCAATGTACCAGTCCGCATACTCATGCCAGAAGAAATCGTGAATCGCGCGCTGCGCCTCGCCGAACTGGTAGTCTTGCATGAACTGTTCGACCTGCGCCGCAATGCGGTTCAGACGGCTCATTATCCAGCGATCCTGCCTGTGGTTCGGCAATTCAGGGCTGTGCCAGCCGTCAAGCGCCGCACCTGCGCCCTCCAGGTTGCCCATGACAAAGCGCGCGGCATTCCACAGCTTGTTGGCGAAGTTTCGGCTCGCCTCCAGCTTCTGCTCGTTCAGACGCTGGTCGTTACCCGGCGAGTTCCCAATCGTCAGTGCAAACCTCAGCGCATCCGCTCCGTATATGTCGATTAGCTGAAGCGGGTCAAGCACGTTACCCCGAGTCTTGCTCATCTTCACGCCTTCAGGGTCGAGTACAAGCCCATGCAGATAGACGGTATGGAAAGGCGACGTGCCCATATTTTCGATGCCCATCATCATCATCCGCGCCACCCAAAAGAAAATGATGTCGTAGCCCGTCTCCATCACGCTCGTCGGGTAGAAGTAGTCCAGGTCCTCGCTGTCATTCGGCCAACCGAGCGTCGAGTGCGTCCACAGTCCCGAGCTAAACCATGTGTCCAGCACATCCTCGTCCTGCCTCAGCGCGCTAGACCCGCACCCGTCGCAATCTGTCGGGTCCTCAAGCTCCACTATCACCTCATCGCAGTCGTCGCAGTACCATACCGGTATGCGATGTCCCCACCAAAGTTGGCGGCTGATGCACCAGTCGCGGATATTGTCCATCCAGTTGAAATAGACCCTGGCAAACCGCTCAGGGATTATCCGCGTTTCGCCGCTTGCCACAGCATCACGCGCCAGCTTCGCCAGTGGCTCCATCTTCACATACCACTGGTTCGTGACAATCGGCTCGACAACATTGTCGCACCTGTCGCAGTGCCCCACCGAATGGTGATACGGCTCGATATGTTCCAGCAGCCCCTCTTCTTCAAGTTGCGCGACTATATTCTTACGAGCCTCCGACATGTCTTGACCCTCGTAAGGTCCGGCGTTTGAATTCAGCGTACCGTCAAGATTCATCACGCTGACACTCGGCAGCCCGTGTCGCTGCCCTATCTCGAAGTCCGTCGGGTCATGGCCCGGCGTAACCTTCAACGCCCCTGTGCCGAATCCAAGCTCGACGGCCTCGTCCCCAATGACCGGCAACTTCCTGCCAAGCACAGGCAACACGGCGCTCTTACCGATGTAATCCGTGTACCGCTCATCCTCCGGATTCACTGCTACCGCCGTGTCACCCAGCAGCGTCTCAGGCCGCGTTGTGGCGACAACCAGCGCGCCGCTACCGTCCTCCAATACATACCGGATGTTATACAGACTGCCGTTTTCTTCCTGATATTTCACTTCGAGGTCTGAGAGCGCCGTTCGGCAGCGCGGGCACCAATTGGTAATCCGCTCTCCTCTGTAAATCAGCCCCTTCTTGTACAGGTTGACGAAAGTCGTGCGCACTGCCTTGCTCGGGCCTTCGTCCAGTGTGAATGCCGTGCGTGTCCAGTCGCAGGACGCGCCTATGCGCTTCGTCTGCTCGTATATCCTGCTGCCATACTTATCTACCCACTGCCACACTGTCTCGTTGAACCCGTCGCGTCCCAAGTCATGGCGTGTCACGCCTTCACCCGCGAGCATCCGCTCCACAACCACCTGCGTAGCGATGCCCGCGTGGTCCGAGCCGGGTAGATATAACGCTGGATCGCCCTTCATACGATGCCACCGCACCATCAGGTCCTCAAGCGCAATCGTAAGCGCGTGCCCCATGTGCAACTCGCCGGTAACATTGGGCGGTGGCATGATAACCGTGAACGGCTCGCGTTCATGGTCGATCACCGGCGCGAAGTATCCGCCATCCGACCAGAAGTCATAGATGCGTCTCTCAACGCTCTGCGGCTCGTATGCTCGTGGAATCTCGCTCAAAGGCTTAGCCTGTGCCATATATTTCAATCCTCAAGTAACCGATGGATATCTTCCTATCCATCCTGCCTATCGATGTCAGCATCTGCCCTATCCGCTATAAATGTACTGGCCCCCGGCCCTGTCGCAATTCAACCGCCTGTTCAGGTGCAGCCCCTCCAGTATGAATTCCACCGCTGAAGCGATGGCTGCGGCATCCTCGGACTCTTCGATGTCTTTTATCAGCTCAGTCGCCTCACCCATATGGGCGTAGCTGCGGAGATAGTCAGAAGAAGGTACATCGCTTCCCGTCTCAATCGTCAGCCCTTCCTCAAACCGCTGCGTAAGGTCCGCGAACTGGCGCGCCTGGTAATAGCGTCCGAAAGTGTTTAGCACGGCCTTTTTCACAAGATCGTCGATTACCCGAACCTCGCGTCCTTCTTCCACACTCTCCATCTCAATTTTGCCGGTGGTGGATGCAACAATGGTAGGCAGGTCACTAACTCGTGGCGATGCCGGCTCGCCGTGCCGTAGGCTGCGCTTGAACGCCGCGCTCAGAATCGTCTCATAGTTGGCAATGGACACTCGCAGGCTGACACCCGAACGCTGGTTGATGTCTGGGCTACGCCGCGCCAGAGCCGTTATCTCTGCGATAATTTCCTTCATGTAATGCGGCACTTTAACGCTGCTATGCGTATCTTCGAAGTTTGCATACTCCTGCTCCACAATACATATCTCTTCGTCCAGTGAACGAGGGTAGTGCGTCCGAATCTGCGCCCCGTACCTGTCCTTCAATGGCGTGATGATACGTCCGCGGTTCGTGTAGTCCTCGGGGTTCGCTGTCGATATCAAAAAGACATCGAGCGGCAGCATAATGCGGTATCCTTTAATCTGGATGTCCCGCTCCTGCATCAGATTGAACAGGCTCACCTGTATACGCTCAGATAGGTCGGGCAATTCGTTGATGCAGAATATCCCTCGATTGGTGCGCGGTATCAGACCGTAGTGTATCGTCAGCTCGTCCGAAAGGTAGCGCCCCTCGGCCACCTTGATTGGGTCAACTTCGCCTATCAGGTCGGCGACGGTGATGTCCGGAGTAGCAAGCTTTTCGCTATATCGCCCGTCCCTATGCAGCCAGCGCACCTTTGCTTCATTGCCCTCTGTATCGAGCGTAACCTTACATTCCGCACAAATAGGCTCTAAGGGATTGCAGTTAAGCTCGCACCTGTCCATAACAGGCACTTCTTCGTCAAGCAGCGACACCATGTGCCGGATCAGCCGTGACTTTGCCTGTCCACGCTCGCCCAGCAGAATAATGTCCTGCCCTGCGAGAATCGCGTTCTCCAACTGCGGTATGACCGAATCCTCAAAGCCGACAATACCGGGGAAAAGTTCGTCGCCGTTCTTAATCTTAACAATGAGATTATTGCGTATCTCTTCGCGTATTGTCAGGGGCTTGTAGTCGCTCGCTCGCAGTTCACCAAGTGTCTTAGCCTTGCCGGGCATAGTCGCTCTCCCATCCCCATGTTTTCAAAGCATGCTCTGCATGCTGCTGTAATACAGCAAGATCGTAGCCACCAGACCACGATGAACACAATAATAATAACAGACATTCGCCGCCACGGGCACACCGACAAGCCGACTAACTGATATACTGGCAGCTACGATGCAAAACTATATATGCAAGACATGCGGCGTCGAGTTCACCGAGAGCGAAGCGCCTCCGCCGAACTGCCCTATCTGCGATGACCCGCGCCAGTACATCGGCTGGGACGGACAGCAGTGGACCACGATGGATGATCTGAAGGCACAAGGTTACGCCAATGAAGTCCGGGACCTTGAACCAGGTCTTACCGGTATCGGCATGGAGCCTTCGTTCTCCATTGGACAGCGCGCCCTGCTGCTGCAAACGCCCGGCGGCAATGTACTCTACGACTGCATCAGCCTTCTCGACGACAGCGCAATCGCAGCGATACAGGCGCGTGGCGGCATACAGGCTATCTGCTTTTCGCACCCGCACTTCTACGACAGCATGGTTTCGTGGAGCCTCGCATTCGATAACGCGCCCATCATCGTCCCGGAAGCCGACCGCGAACACGTAATGCGCCCCCACGCCAACATACAATACTGGGACGGACAGCCCCTAGAGGTTATGCCCGGCGCAACCCTGATCCAGTGTGGGGGCCACTTTGAAGGCAGCGCGGTGCTGCACTGGGCAGACGGAGCGGACGGCAAGGGGGCGCTTTTCGTGGGCGATTCCATCACAGTCGTTCCAGACCGCCGGTTCGTCAGCTTCATGACAAGCTACCCCAATCTCATACCGCTTTCGGCCCCGGAGATCGAACACATCGTAGCCGCTGTGGAGCCTTACGACTTCGACCGCATCTACGGCGGCTGGTGGGGCCGCAATGTAACGCACGGTGGCAGGGAAGCGGTCCGCCGCTCGGCCTCCCGTTACGTCGAACATATCCAACGGTAGGGGAAGTCAAGGAAGGCAGCGAGACCTACTCAACCCGCCTGTATATTTCCAATCCCGCGTATGACAGGATACTGCCCCTGATTGCCACCTCAGGCTTCTTGATCGTAACGCTTACTGCGCCCACATTGAGTTTCTCCAGTATCTGCCCTGCAATATCCTCTGCAACGCTCTCGATCAAGTTCTTGCTTTCGCCCTCCATAACCGCTTTCACGATTTCGTAGGCGGGAACATAGTCCACTGCATCCGTCAGGTCGTCGGACAGCCCGGCGGCGCGAGTGTCGCATTCGAGCGTGACATCCACGATGAAACGCTGCCCCAGCGCCTTCTCATGCGGACTCACCCCATGATTCCCATAAAATGCAAGCCCCTTCAGCATGATCTTATCTGTTTGCCCGTTAATTGAATCTCCCATATCGGCGTCCTATCTATCTCTTATTCCTCTCAGTGTGCCGAGTCAGCCATTGTCCCTCATAGATTCAGCCAGTTCGAGAACCGCCTGCGCTCTTTTTACCACCGGCACATCCACCACCTTTCCGTCCAACGATGTCGAGCCGCGACCTCTGCGTGCCGCCTCATCGAACGCCTCCACCACACGCTGCGCTTGCTCAATCTCGGCGGCGGATGGGGAGAAAGTCTCGTTGATGATGTCAATCTGCGCCGGGTGAATAGCAAACTTGCCCTTGAATCCGTACTGCCTCGCGACGCTCGCATTCTCGCGCAGTCCGTCAGGATCGCGGAAGGTGAAATAAGGGGTGTCCAGCGCCAACACATCCGCGGCTCGCGCCGCCACCGCGATGCTGTTGCGGGCGAAGTAGGTCTCGGTTTCCGACTCCGTCCGCTCGATGCCCATGTCGTTCGTGAAGTCCTCAGCGCCAAACGCCACGCCCACTATGCGCGCAGACGCCTTGCATATCGCAAACAGATGAACTATCGCCATCGCAGTCTCTATCCACGGCAGCAGTCTCACGCTACCGACCTCGATCCCCGCCTTGCGCTCCAGCGCATCCAACTTCCCGCTTATCGTGGCGATGTCCTCAGGCGTCTCGATCTTCCCCACAGACACGCCGAACACATGCTCGCCCACAACCGACGCCAAGTCATCGTCTAGCAAGCCCGTATCCAGCGAATTTACGCGCGGAATCACCGGAGTGCCACCCGACCCGAGCTGAGCAAGATATGACGACGTAACCTCGCGCGCATTCGCTTTCTCGTCGATCGGTACGGAGTCCTCCATATCCGGTACGAAGGCGTCCGGCTTCAATCCGGACGCGCGCTCCAGCATGCGTGGCTGGTTTCCGGGCACGAACAGTAGACTTCGCAATACGGTCATTCCTTTGCCTCCAAATCCGACATGCCCACAGTCTATCTTGCTGATATACTGACAGACCAATTGGCTAGTCCCTACTGGGCATCCATGTTAGCCTTCGTTTCGGAGAACGCAAGCATGAAAAACGTTCCAAGACTGGAAGTCCTCGGAATTACCGGCATCCCGGAAATAATCGGCGGCGAATCGCTGGGGACTCTGATAGCAGACGCTGCGCGGGATCAAGGCACTCCCTTGCAGACGGGCGATGTCCTCATCGTAACGCAGAAGATAGTCTCCAAGGCAGAGCACAGGCTCATTGACCTAAACGGCATAGAGCCCTCCCCGCTCGCCCTGAACTTCGCAGAAGAGACGCACAAGGACCCTCGCCTCGTCGAGCTGGTGCTGCGCGAAAGCCGAGCGGTCGTGCGTATGGACTCCGAACGCGGCATCATCATCAGCGAGACACGGCATGGCTTCGTCTGCGCCAACGCAGGCATAGATAACTCGAACGTCCCCGGCGACGACATCGTATGCCTGCTCCCCGAAGACTCCGATCGTTCAGCACGCGAAATCCGAGACGAAATCAGGCGCTATACCGGCGGCACGGATGTGGCAATTGTAATCTCCGACACATTCGGACGCGCCTGGCGAGACGGTCACGCCAACATCGCCATCGGCGTCGCGGGCATGAACCCGGTCAAGGACTATCGCGGCACGCTCGATGTCAACGGCATGATTCTCAAAGTAACCACCATCGCAGCAGCAGATGAACTCGCCGCAACCGCCGAACTCGTAACCGCAAAGGCTATCCAGGTCCCTGTCGCCCTCATACGCGGCTACGACTACGAACCCATGGAGAACTCCACCATCGCGCCCCTAATACGCGAACGCTCGAAGGACATGTTCAGGTAACTCATCACCCCATCCAGTGCAATCCAGTCCATCGCTGGCAGCGCTCTAAACTGGCCACTCCTCCATACGCCACGCTGCGTCCCAGAACATGTACTCATACCGGCTGCTCACCACAAACGCCTCGCGCATGCGCTCCAATTCCGCCTCTCCGCAGCCCTCCGCAATGCGGTCCAGAAATTCCCGCAGCCACGCCGCAAGATCGGCAAACCCCGGCGAGTTATACATCTCGATCCAGCGAGCGTACAACGGTGCGTTCTCCGGCACGCCCCTGTCAAACAACATCTGCCCGATCTCGCTGTAACCCCACATGCACGGCAAGATGGAACTCGAAATTTCACCGATGCTCCCCCTGAAGGCGATCTGCAGGAGGTGGCAAGTATAACCCTGAGTAGTAGGCGAAGGCAGTGTCGCTAGCAGTTCCTTTTCGCTGATTCCGAAGTCCTCGCAGAAACTCACATGCAGCGACATTTCAGTATTCAGAGTCTCATCCAGCAGCTTGGCGAACCACCCCATATCCTCAACATCCGATGTCTTGGCCGCGGCAAGCGCAATCACCCGGCAATAATCAATCAGATAAATATAGTCCTGCCTCATATAGTATCTGAACTTTTCCAGGTCAAGAGAGCCGTCGCCAATTCCGACAACTAGTGGATGGTTGTGCTCGGTATCCCATATATCGGCGCATTCCCGCCGCATTGCATCAGAAAAGCCCATATTGCATCCTTCATCTTTCCCTCGGATCCCATAAATCTATCTCAGCCTTCTAGCCTCTCCACAGACACACGCGCCCCTGACTTCACTTGCTTCAGCACAGTCGCATCCCCTTCAATGGAACCAATCACATTCACGGTGCTCGCTGCCCGTATCTCATCGCCCCTGCTCGCAGGCGTCCGCCCGAAAAACAGACACAGCGCCTGACCAGGCGGCCAATAAGCCAATGTGCCCATGTCCACCACATCGCTCGCCCCATCCTCTTCATCCGCCTGCACCGCAATCCTAAAGTAAATCTCATAGCCCCAAGTATTCGCCGACGCTTCCAACGGCAGCGCGTTCCAAAGCGCCTCCGCAGTGCTGCTGTCATTAAGCGTCGCCGCAACCAGCACACTGCCCGCCGTAACCGTAATCTTTCGCTCGTCCATTTCAGCCTACCCCTTCACAATTCATAACCCAGCGTCTTATACTCAGCACCGAATTATACATCAACCTATCCTCTACATCCCGTCAGCCGAAAGATATGCTCATGCCACCGTCAGGCTACATACTCGCGATCGATCAAGGAACCACTGGCACTACCTCCCTGCTTGTTGACGGCTCCGGACGGGTCGTCTGGCAAGCGTACCAAGAAATCACCCAGATCTACCCACAGCCGGGCTGGGTTGAGCACAATCCCAGCGAGATCTTCGAATCCGTGATGGAAACTGTCGAAGACCTGCTCGAATCCACCGAGATTAGCCCACGCCAGCTCATCGCAATCGGCATCGCGAACCAGCGCGAGACAACCATAGTGTGGGAGCGAAGCACTGGCCGTCCCGTCGCTAACGCCATCGTATGGCAGTGCCGCAGAACTGCTGCCCTCTGCGATGCTCTTATAGCGCGCGGCCTCGAAGAAGACATCGCGGAGAAAACCGGCCTGCCCATTGACGCATACTTCCCTGCAACCAAGATTCGCTGGATACTCGATCACATCTCCGACGGACAACAGCGTGCCGAAAACGGTGAACTCGCATTCGGCACTGTCGATACTTGGCTGCTCTGGAATCTCACCAACGGCACGCTCCACGCCACTGACGTAACAAACGCGTCCCGCTCCATGCTCTACAACATTGACACCCTCGAATGGGATCTAGACCTGCTTGATGCACTTGACATCCCTCTCGCAATGCTCCCTTCAGTTAGGCCATCGAGCGGCATATTCGGATACACAGGTGGCAACTTCTTCGCCGGACAGGCGATCCCCATCGCAGGCGTCGCCGGAGACCAGCACGCCGCTCTCTTCGGGCAGGCGTGCTTCGAGCCGGGAATGGCGAAGAACACCTACGGCACAGGCTCGTTCATCCTCATGAACACAGGGGCAGAGCGGGTGCGTTCCGACCACGGGTTGCTGTCAATCATCGCCTGGGACTTGGGAGACGCCATAACTTACGGCTTAGAAGGCAGCATCTTCTCAACCGGCGCAACCGTACAATGGCTGCGAGATGGCTTGCAATTCATTGAAGCCTCAGCCGATGTCGAAACGCTCGCCGCTTCGGTCGAGGACAACGGAGGTGTCTATCTCGTACCCGCCTTCACAGGACTTGGTGCCCCCCACTGGGACATGTATGCTCGTGGCACTATTGTCGGCATCACACGCGGGACGAGCCGCGGCCACATCGCCCGCGCCGCCCTAGAATCCACCGCGTACCAGACCAGAGACGCCGTGGACGCGATGAAGAACGACACGGGCTTGGACATTCCCCTGTTGCGTGTTGACGGCGGCGGCACGGCAAACGACCTGCTGATGCAGTTTCAGTCCGACATACTTGGCATTCCTATCGAGCGGCACGCCGTCGCCGAGACCACCGCTCTGGGCGCGGCATACCTCGCGGGTCTCGCAACCGGCTTCTGGCAAGACACGGACGAAATCGCAGCAAACTGGGCCACTGACAAGCGTTTCGACCCGTCAATGGACCCGGACAAGCGCGCCAGCCTCCACAAAAACTGGCTTCGCGCCATTGACCGTTCCAAAAACTGGCAAGAATCCTGATAATTCCATATCCTATCGTCAATGTCCTATCCATAACTTGTGAATTAGCCTAAGGAGCGAAAAATGCCTACCATCCAAGCCGACCGACTCCAGAATATCGCCGCTCAGCTTCTCATTGGAGCAGGCGCAAGCGAAGAAGAAGCCGCAATCGTCTCGAAGCACTCCATAGGTGCGAACCTAGCGGGCCACGATTCGCACGGAATCATCCAGATTCCCACGTACATCGATCGAGTAAAGCGCGGCCACATCGTGCCCGGCGCCCCCTTCGACATCATCCGCGAATCTTCAACCACCACCGTCATCGACGGCAACTGGGGATTCGGCTATGTCGTCTCGGAGCGCGCGATGGAGATAACCATTGAGAAAGCGAAACAGCACGGCGTCGCCGCAGCCACCGTATTCCGCCAGAGCCACGTCGGACGTGTTGCAGACTACCCGCTTATGGCATCCAGTGAAGGTTTGATTGGCATCATGACCGCCGACTCAGGCAGGTCGTCGAAAGGAGTCGTCCCATTCGGAGGACGCGAGCCTCGCCTCGGCACAAATCCGATCTGCATCACCATGCCCAGCAACCTAGAGGGCCCCATGTTCATCGACATGGCGACCAGCGCGGTCGCCGCTGGAAAGCTCGGAGTCGCGGTCGCGCGGGGCGCATCTGTCCCCGAAGGCTGGATAATCGACAAGGACGGCAACCCGTCAACCGACCCCAACGACCTCCGCAACGGCGGCGCAGTCTTGCCCCTCGGGGGCCCCGAAGGACACAAGGGATACGGCCTCTCCGTCATGGTCGAGATACTCTCAGGCATCCTCACAGGCTTGGGCTTCGGACACGACCCCTCAGGGCGCCACAACGACGGCTGCTTCCTGGCAGTTTTCAACGTGGACGCTTTCCGTCCTCTCGACGAATTTAAACAAGAAGTAACCGAATTCGCCCAGTATCTCAAGAGTACGCCCACAGCCGCAGGCTTTTCTGAAGTCTTTTACCCCGGCGAGTTGGAGCACTTAAGGGAGCAGACCTTACTCGAAGAAGGCATCACCGTCGAAGACTCCACCTGGGACTTGCTGAAATCTTTGGCGGACGAGTACGGGATAAGCGAATCGCTAAACATGTCCTAGCCCATCGCGCTTTCATAGGGGCAGCCGATAAGGCTGCCTCTGTCCCATCAATTCATCTCATCCCTGATACGCGCTCCCATACAGCGCATTGAACAGCAGCTTATAAGTCCCCCGCGCTTGCGCCCGAAAGTGCGGTCTGAACCCGAACATCACCACTTCGCCCTCGCCCAGCGGCACGCTTGCCAGCGCCGTCCTGTTGTACAGTTTTTCCGGCCCTATCAGCATCCCGCTGAACAGCGGGTTACGCAGTGGGTACTTCGCCACTACCCTGCCCCGCCGTATGTCGAACGCAGGGCTGTCGTAGAACATAACTGCCGCGAGTCTCGGCATTCCATAGGCTATAGGATGCCCCGCATCCAGAAGCACCGCCAGCAGGCTCCCCGGGCAGTAGAAGTCCGCCCGCTTCAAGTCTGCCAGCACATTCCGCACCGGCAGACCCAGGTGCCGTATCGCGTAGCGCGCCGACCCGTCCCAAGTGATAAGCGTTCCGCCCTGTTCCACAAACTCGAGCAGTCGCTCTGCCCCCTTCTCCCCCAGTCCGCCCGAATACTTCGGATGATGGTACGAGTCCCGGTGTCCCCGATGAATATGCCGTACTGGTTGATTCGGCAGCACGATCGCGTCGAATCGCTCCGCCAGCCCTCCTTCACGCACATCCCCGTCCAGCAATGACACATAATCGAAGCCATACTCGTCCAGCACATACCGCGTCCATCCCTCTTCGACCGCAGCAACATAGCTTCGATACACCCCAACACGCGGCTTCCCCATCACATGCCTCCCCGCATCCGGCACCCCCTCAACTGCCTGCAGCAGTCCTTCATCCTCATCTGACATCAAACCGTTCAGAGTGCCATAATCCTCTACGATAAACGCGCCCCGCGCAAAGGACACGCCTCCAACCGTAATCGGCTCACGCGCTCGCGAGACCGGCGCCCCTTCAGCCAATAGACGATTCACCGCACGAGCGCTCGCATTCGACTCGGTTGGTATGATTGCTACTCCCTTTTGTCGTCTGTCACGCGCAATATGCCCCGTCCTCGGAACGCTTACGCTGGTTTGCTGATGGCTCGCCACCAACACCGATTCCGGCATCGAAGACTCGCCTTCCTCAAGCAGTCTCAGTTGCGCCGCGAATCTACCTCTAATCGTGTAAGTATTGACCCCCATCTGAATCGGCAGGCAGTGCGCCGTAACATCGTATGGCGCTTGCGGGGGACTCCCTGGATCAGTCGGCATTTCCGGATACTTTTGCTGTTCCAGCAACGTCCTTGCGTAGCCCCAATACGGCTGACCGCACAGAATCACCCTCGCGCCGGCGGCAAACGGCTCGCCATCCGCACTGAACGACTCCGTTGCTTCATGCACCTCCACAAGCCCCATACGCAGCGCGTCCAACATCTCCGCGGCAGCAGAGTGGTCGTGCTGCTGCAACGGCACCACGAACGCATAAGGCGCCCCGTTCTGTTCTATCGCATTCTTGCCCACAGTGTAAGAGTTGCGCACCAGCGTCTCGCGCAGTCGCGCGGAGTGGCTGAGGCACGACATCGCCGCTGCAAAGTCATACTCTACGATGTCCCGCAGGCGCCAGATCCCGCCCTTCCAAGGCAACGGATGATTCCACGATACTTCCTTTGGCGCTTCTCCCCGGTCCGACTGTAGGTCCTGCTCAGGCACATTCACGGGCGTTGCTATTCGCGCTCCGGCCGCCTCCGTCAGCAACCTCACTCCTCCATGATACTGCTGGTACGCACGATTCGGGCTGAACGAGTCATACACCACGTTCATCGCGACCCCCGCCTTGCCCTGCGCCGTTAGGTCAGCAGCCATCGCCGCGCCCAGCATCGCACTCTCAGCGTTCAGTATCGCGTCCACATTCGGCCCCATCGGATCGACGAATGGTGGTACCATCAACCGCACCCCGTTCGAGCGCGTCTGATGCATATCCAGAACCACATGCGGACGCCAGGCGTTGAAGCAGTGCTCCAGCACCAGCCGCGTCTCCTGCTGCGTGAACATGAACCAGTCGCGGTTGTTGTCGTGCCCCGCGTAGTGCTGGTACAGAAAAGGCGGCATAACACCCTCGTATGACTCCCCCAGAGTGCTCTCATACCACGCCTTCACATCAATCAGACCGTCAGGATTTACACTGGGAATCAGCAGTAAGATCACATTGTCCAATATCGCCTGTACATCGACGCTCTGCGACGTCGCAAGCTGGTGCGCCAGCAGCATAGACATCTGCGCCGCTCCTACCTCAGTCGCGTGAATGCTGCAAGTGATGGCTACGACCGCCCTGCCCCGCGCTATTAAACCTTCCGCCTCTCCATCATCCGAAATAGTGCGAACATCTGCTAGTCGTGCCTGTATACTCCTGTATTTCTCCAGTTCGACAAGGTTACCAGGAGAGGAGATAACTGCCATCAGAAAGGGGTTGTCCTTCGTGCTCTTCCCGATTTCAAACGTCTGCACCTTCTCGGAGAGCTCGCTAAGCATACTGAAGTAGTCTGTAATTTCAGGCCAGCCAGCCAGTTTCCTGTCCTCGCCAACCTCGAAGCCCAGGTGTTCGGCAGGCGGCAGAATTAATTTCTTTTGTTCAGCAGTCATCCAACTAATCCCAAACAACACTCAACTGCGATAAAATGTGAAAATCCTGCTAATCCTGTTGGATTCGCCCCGATAGCATACATCAATGGAGGATAAGACATGGCTGAAAAGCGCTATTGGCTAATGAAATCCGAACCCAACGCCTACTCTTTCACCGACCTGATGAACGAGGACGACAGCACCGCCGAATGGGACGGTGTCCGCAACTATCAGGCACGCAACACCATGCGCGATGATATGAAGCCAAGCGACGGTGTCATATTCTACCACTCCAACGCCAAGCCTCCCGGAGCCGTCGGAACTGCCGTCATCGTGCGCGAAGGCTACCCTGACAACACTGCTTGGGACCCCGATTCCGAGCACCCTGACCCTAAGAGCACGCCCGAGAACCCAATATGGTACATGGTGGACATCAAGGCAGACTCAGAGTTCAAGCGCTTCGTTCCTCTCCGCGAAATCAAGGGGACGCCGGGCTTAGAGAACATGCCCCTAGTCAAAAACTCCCGCCTATCCGTCCAGCCCGTATCCAAAGAGGAATGGGACATCCTACTCAAACTCGGCATGAACGACTGACCTAGCATTAAAGACGTGCCCGCGAATCTGCTATCGTATTCATATGAACTCGATGTGGAGCAAGGATTGGGCCGTTCTCAGTTCGTCCTGAAAGCTAGGCCGAACTGAAGCGATTCTTGTATCTGACTGTCATTGCATTGGGGTTATTTTCGATAACTGCTTGCATCGGCAGCCCCTCGCCCAAACCCGTCACCTTATCCGAGAAAGCCGAGGTAATGGCGGCACTTCAAGATCGCTCATTTCGCGCGTTCTACCCGTCTAAGGATGCGGAGAAGAGAAAAGGCGTCATCCTCGATTTCTTCGGTCCTGTGGTGCTGTGGGCGCAATATGCAGTGGGTGAGCGCGCCATCGACGAATGGGAAATCGTAACCCACGAATACCGCATCGAAAAGCACGGAGACATATCTGAAGTCACGATCCACCTAGAAGGCGCAATGACCCAACGCAACCTTCCCGACGAATGTGAAAACTGTATTCCAACAGCAGGCGTCTCCATCTCCATCAGAAATCTCTTCGACAACGACAAGATAGCTTTTAAGGTGAACGACCCCAACGGTATTCTGCCCTCACCCTTCCCTATCTTTGAGTCTTGGACCAGATTTACCGAGGACGAACACCAGAACGGCGGATAATGTCGCCTCGTCCCAATATCCATTCCGCACCTATCGCTCCAGTTTGTAAATCTCCTATTGGCAACTGAGACCGCCATTCCTGTTCCAGAATAGACTCTGTCAGGCTCTGGTTTAAGAGCAATCGCCTTCGCTTCTAAGGGGTAAAGGCATGTGTCTTGAAGAAATGTTGGTGGAAATTGAGGCATTGTCTCTCCAACTGACAATTTGGCGATCCCACAGCCGTCTTGACAACCCATTGCGCGAGTGTCAACATCACTCTACGCCCGGCGCGTAACCGTGCGCTCCGCGACAGCCTTATGCCACGAGAGGTCGACCCCGCATGCAAAGCCCACGCAGCACAGAAAGCGAACATCATGAGCAGGAGCAGGACCACCACTCCCACGGTTTTCGTGGCAGGGGCGGATTCATTCTATCCGGATTAACCGGCGGGCACGGTGTCTTCCACTGGTTCACTCAGAGCTTCATCGCAATGTTGCCGGAGGTTCAAGCGGCTTTCGCCCTAAGCGGCGTCGGCATTGGTGGAATTACCTCCATCAGAGAACTCGTCTCCGGAGTCGTAACGCTCCCGGGAGGCATCATCGCCGACGCGCTGCGAAAGTATTGGGGTCTCGTCCTGGCACTGTGTATGGCAGTCTTCGGCATTGGATGGCTCATCATCGGCGTCGCACCCAACTACTACGTCCTGCTATTCGGCATGGCGATTGTGGCTCTTGCGGCATCCATCTGGCATCTGCCTGCGATGGCGTCCCTGTCACACCACTTCTCGCACCGCAAAGGCGCAGCCCTCTCATTCCACGGCGTTGGTGGGCAGATTGGCGATGTCCTCGCGCCTCCCGTAACCGGCATCCTGCTCGGCTTCCTCGCATGGCGAGGCATCATCAGCATTTATGCCGCGCTTCCCATCTTCCTCGCCTTCCTCGTCTACTGGGCGTTCAAGAACATCGGCAGGACCGGCGAAGAAGACGGCGCCAACGAGCCGGGCATCCAGATGCAGGCAACAAAGCGAGTCCTTCGCAACCCCACCCTGTGGGTCGTCGCATTCGTCGGCGGCATCAGAGGCATGGCATTCCTCGGACTCATAACCTTCTTCATAATCTTCATAAATGACCTTGGCATCGCTCTGGACGGCAGGCCATTCTCAATCGAATTATCCATACCCTCACTATTCTCTATATCATTTGGCGAATTCGAGATGACCACGTTCGTCCGAAACCTGCACTTCGGTTTGTTGCTTGCGGTCGGCATTGTATCCACGCCCGTCGTCGGCTGGCTTTCCGACATCATTGGCAGGAAGGCGGTGCTGGTGCCGGGCTTGCTGCTGCTCGCCATCCTCTCGTACCTGCTTGGCAACTCCGTTCCCGGGCTTGGTCTGATAGTCATCATCGCGCTAATGGGCACATTCCTGTACGGCGACCAGCCCATACTCACCGCCCTGGCGCTTGATGTTGCCGGTGACGAAGTTCCCACCACGGTCCTGGGAATCCTGTCCCTCGAACGCTTCCTGCTTGGTGCTGCCTCCCCTATCATTGCAGGCGTTCTCTATGACAACGGCTTCGCATTTGGGGGCATCGATCTCACCGGCCCCCAAGCCACATTCACATATGTCGCCGTATTGTTTGTTCTAGGCGCGGTCATATTGCTCGTCACGCCGTTGCCGCGCCCTACCCATTCGCCCGATCATCACTGACTTCCATAGACAAAACATGTGGAGGCTTCTTAATTGGCATATAATATCCCGTGCAATTATGCGCTAATAAGTCTCATCAGCGGGAGTAAGCAATGAACTTTTCTATAACGGTTCTGCCGGGTGACGGCATAGGTCCTGAGGTCGTCTCTGAGGCAGTCAAGGTCATGAACGCCGTCGGGAATCGCTTTGGCCATTCATTCGACACCACGTATGGCAGGGTCGGCGGCAACGCCATTGACGACTTCGGCACGCCATTGCCCGACGATACAGTAGAGATGTGCCGCGACACCGACGGCATTCTGTTTGGAGCGGTCGGCGGTCCCAAATGGGATGACCCGCGCGCCAAGACTCGACCGGAAGACGGCATCCTAGCCATCCGCAAGAGCCTTGGACTGTTCGCTAACCTTCGCCCGGTGAAGGTCTATCCTCAGTTGATAAACTCCAGCCCGATTAAGCCACATCTGCTGGAGGGCGTTGACATGATAATAGTGCGCGAGTTGACAGGCGGCTTGTACTTCGCCAAGCCAAAGAAGCGCTGGAACACGTCGAGAGGACGGCGTGGCGTGGATACCCTGAAGTACACCGAGCAAGAGATCGAGCGCATCATTCGTGTAGGATTTGAACTGGCGCAGGGTCGCCGCAAGCGCCTGACATCTGTGGACAAGGCAAATGTGTTAGAAACGGGAAGGCTTTGGCGTGAGATCGCAACCGAAGTAGCGGATGACTACCCAGACGTAGAGCTTGAGCACGTTCTCGTTGACGCCGCTGCAATGCAACTGATTAGCAATCCCGCGCACTTCGATGTCATCGTAGCTGAGAACACCTTCGGCGATATACTAACCGACGAGGCATCCGTGCTCGCAGGTTCTATGGGCATGCTGCCCTCTGCCAGCCTATCCGGGCTTCCCAATCCAAGCGGACACGGACGCCGTCCGGTCAGTCTGTATGAACCAATCCACGGCAGCGCCCCCGACATCGCGGGGCAAGGTATCGCCAATCCCATCGGCACAATCCTGAGCCTAGCTTCCATGCTGCGCTACTCGTTGGGTCTCGACGCTGAGGCACAGGCTATTGAGCAGTCCGTCGAAGGCGTTCTTGCGGAGGGCTACCGCACGCCGGACATCGCAAGCGACGGCGGCGAGGTATGCAAGACGACTGAAATGGGCGATGTCATTGCCGGACGGGTGTAGCCAACGGTAATCTCAGGAGGCGGCGCAATGACCACTACACAGCAGTACGACGCCATCGTAGTCGGGCTTGGTGGAATGGGCAGCGCTACGCTATATCAGCTCGCGCAGCGCGGCAAGAGAGTGCTTGGCATCGAGCAGTTCGGCATCGCGCATGAGCTCGGCTCTTCGCACGGCGTAACCCGCATCATACGCCTCGCCTACCACGAACACCCGTCGTACGTGCCGCTGATGCGCCGCGCCTACGAACTGTGGCGCGACCTAGAAGCCAAAACTGAGGAACAGATTCTACACATCACCGGCTCCATAGATGCGGGGCCGCCGGACGGTTCAAACTTCAAAGGCTCACTTCTCTCTTGTGAGGAACATGACCTCCCCCATGATGTGCTTACTAGCGCTGAGGTTACGAAGCGATTCCCGGGCTACCGACTGCCATCTGAGACAATGGCTGTCTTTCAGGGCGAAGGGGGTTTCTTGCTGCCGGAGCGCTGCATCTCCCTGTTCGTCGAGCAGGCGCAGACCCTCGGCGCGACTGTACATACGAACGAGCGCACGCTGGAGTGGCATCCAACCACGAATGGCGTAAGTGTGCGCACCGAGCGCGGTGAATACGAAGCCGAAACACTGGTCATATCGGCGGGGGCGTGGGCGTCCAAGTTACTTCCCGCACTAAGCGCGGCAGCTATCCCGGAGCGTCAGGTGCTGGCGTGGTTTGAGATACTACGCCCGGAGCATTTCACTCCTGATGTTTTTCCAGTTTTCAACTTGGTGGTGGACGAAGGTCAGTTTTACGGCTTTCCAGAATTTGGCATACCTGGCTTCAAACTGGGAAAGTACCACCATCTCGAGGAGAATGTTGACCCAGACACGATTGACCGTGAGCCAAACGCCCAAGATGAATCAGTGCTGCGCGATTTCACGGAAAAATATTTCCCGGGCGCCGCCGGCGCGACGTCTTCAATGAAGGTCTGTATGTTCACCAACACCCCGGACGAGCACTTCATCATAGACTGCTTACCAGATTCCCCGCAGGTAGTCGTCGCTGCTGGCTTCTCGGGTCATGGCTTCAAATTCTCCAGTGTCGTTGGAGAAATCCTGTCAGACCTCGCAATTGACGGCGCGACAAGCCACGACATTGGAATGTTCAGGCTCGCGCGATTTGACTGAAGTATATTAGCTGCGGCGTAGTGGCATTCGAACCCTTCAGCCTATTCAGCAAGCACACCTGCAAATCTGCCCGGGCGATACGGTCCCAGCACGGCATCTGCAGACGCGCCGTCACATACTTCCAGAGCCGCCAACTCGCTAAGCACCGGCGCAAGGGTAACACCGCTGTGCGTCAGTGCCACATAGAGATTTGGAGCCTCATTCGCAAAACCCATCACCGGATAGCCGTCCAACGGCATGGGGCGCCAACCCACAGGTACAGGTATCGCCTCAGCTCCCGCGAGTCCCGGAAGGTAATGCCGGGCACGCTCCAGGAGGTCATCCGCATGTGCTTGGCTGTCATCTTCTGCCAAACTTTCTTGGCTCCCCTCCCCGATCATCATCCTGCCGTCCGCACACTGACGTATGTGAATCTCCTGCCTACCTTCACCCAGCGCAGGGGCATACACAACAGGAACATTGTTAAGCAAACGTGGAAGTGGTGTCGTGCGTATGACCACACCCGGACTTTTCTCTTGCGGAACATTCACGCCGGCTTTGGCTGAAATCACCGAGGTGCCCGTGCCTGCCGCCACTACAACGGCGTCGCAATCGATGTCTCCTGCCGTAGTCTTTACCGTGGAAATGCGGCCATCACTGCTTAGTTCAAATCCGGTGACCTCAGTGTCCGTGCGGACTACCGCCTCACATTCGGCCAAGCGGCGCATGCAGGCATCGACAACCATTTGAGGCTCCACCTGTGCTTCGTTTTCGCTGTATTCGGCAGCTAACACTTCGCCGACTGAGAGGGATGGTTCCAGTTCAGACAGTTCGTTGGCGCTGATCAGGCGTGTAGGATAGCCCCAGGATTGCAGTTGCCCTACTTCGTTTACCAATTGCTCGGCCTTGGATGAGTCGGACTCCCAGGATACCTTGCCGCCCCAGCGCAGGCCGATACTAGCTCCGTCCCCGTCGTCGGCCAGAACAGCGGCAAACCTGGGCCACATCTCCAGTGACCTCCGATTCAGATTGTGGTAGCCAATGGGCTGCTTAGAACCCGCATTGATCCAGGCAAAGCTATGACTAGACGCGCCGCTACCCGGTGCCGCCTTGTCGATTACGGTAACCTGATAGCCACGAGCAGCGATTCGCCAAGCAATGCTGGCGCCTAAGATGCCGGCGCCAACTACTACGACACTCTTGTTAACTGGCTGAAAACTCGTCATCGGTAGGTTATGTCTCCATTTACACATTATCGGGACGAAAATAACTCAGATCCCTGTGAAATCATTCCATGTGTAAACCCGATAACGCCAACACTTTCTCCAAAGTACCTTAGGTTAATCGCCAACAGATTCCTGTGGTTGGATGCGACAAAGAGAACACTCTCCGCCCCTCGCATCTGCGCTGTCCACAGCTAGTTTCGCATCCCTTGTACCTCGACGACCGGAAATCATGACGGCTGCCTGCAAGGCCAAGGCGAATAAACCCACAAACAGACTGAAAATTGCCGTCAGAAGGGCCGCTGCCAGACCCGTCATTCCGAGGCTGTTACCTCTTCTATCACTCACTATTTCAAGCTCCAATTTTCGTCCAAAATCTAGAAAACAATTTGATTTCATTCAAAACCTGCGTTCCCCTATTGTTAGTGCAGCATAGTCTTGGGGTTTGGGCAAGCCATATTTAGGTTTATTTCTTTGCGATTTATGGCTTACCTTCTTCAGCACGCCTTAGAGTCTGACGATTCGCATCTTTATGCTGTTCCCGGTGTTCGAAGCAGGTTCGAGCGAAATTGCCAATGCAGACCATCGGGGTGGCAGAGCGAAGAGCGCAATGCGGTACCAGTTAACGACAATGCTCGTTGCAAGATTGGAACGGCAGGCGGTTTGCTGTATCTTAAACGTGCTTAATCTTGAAACGCTGTAACAGCGACGCTGATATTTGAAAGATATGGTCAGCGCAAGTAACCCAACAAGATAGGAGATTGGAAAATTGAGAAAGCCTGTGTTGAAGTTCGCAATTGCAAATTATGGTCACACTACTCCCCTGAAAGATGGCAGCGTAACATCAGAAATGTTCGACATGGAGCACATAGAAGTGTCTCCGGTGCCGATGATTTTCCGACGAATGGTTCGCGGCTTGGAATTCGATGTTGCCGAAATGGCCCTCTCGACTTACCTCTGCGCCCGTGCATACGGGAAGCGCTTCACAGCCTTGCCTATCTTCCTTACACACGACTTTTACCATGGTGGGTTGGTCTATAACAGTCGCAGCGGAATTGAATCACCGAAAGATTTGGAAGGGCGCAGGGTAGGCGTCAGGAGCTATACTCTGACTCCTGGAGTTTGGACACGCGCGATTCTCCAGACCGAATACGGCGTGGACCTCGACGCCGTAACATGGGTTCTGTCGGGTGATGAGCATGTCGAGGAATTTGTGGCTCCTGCCAACGTCGTATCGTCGCCCAATAATGATCTTGGCGAAATGCTCATTTCGGGAGAAATCGACGCAGCAATAGGTGCCGGACCAGTAAATTCTTCAGACATTCAGGCATTATTCCCTAATGCGTCTGAAGATGACAAATCCTGGCACCGGAAGACAGGCATTTATCCTATCAGCCACTTGCTGGTAGCAAAGGACGAACTGTTGGAGTCTCAAGAGGGCATCGCACACGAGCTATTCGACCTGTTCAGCAGAGCAAAATTTCCGTATATGCAGGAACTTCGCTCCGGAAACGCTTCCAGCCCACAGGATAAAGTACTGCTTGATAGGGCAGAAATAGTGGGTGATGACCCAATCCCGTACGGATACGCAAATGCTCTGAATACGCTGGAATCTTTTGTTGGATTCAACGTCGAGCAGAAAGTGATTCCGAACACTGTGGATCCCACTGAACTGTTCCCAGTGCGAATACGCTGCAATTGGTCTAGCAAGACCGACATGCTCTCGAATCGAAAGCGGTGTTAAGAGTTTCGCGTGGGCGTCCGATAGGGCTGCGAGCCCTCATCATCAAGGAGCCAGGCTCGCAAGCCCAAATTCACCGGGCGACCACGTTCACCAACTTCCCGGGCACATAAATCACTCGCGAGATATTCTTGCCTTCAATATGCGGAGCAACCCTAAGGCTCTGAAGCGCTGCGTCCTTAGCGTCCTCTTCGGCAATGGATACTGCTACTTCGAGTTTATCCCGCACACGCCCATTCACTTGGACTACAAGCGTGATGACTTCATCGGCAGCAAGCTCTTCGTCCCATTCAGGCCAGGCAATCGAGTGAACACTTCCTTTGTGTCCCGTAAGTTCCCACAACTCCTCGGTTATATGGGGAGCCATAGGCGACATGAGCGTCAGAAGGTTGCTGATTGCCTCCGCCCAATGTTCGGAATGAACACCTTTCGCTTCCCAATGCTGGTTCAGCCCATTGGTGTACTCCATCAGTCCCGCCAGCGCAGTGTTGAATTTGAAACGCTCCAAGTCTTCGCCAACCCGCCTGATTGTCTTGTGCATAAGCCGCTGCATATCCCGGATGGCGTTGTCGTCTTCTGGGAAGTCGTCTAGCTGTCTCGCATCACGAGTGGCGACATCCCAGACGCGGTTCATCCAGCGCGCCATGCCGTTGATACCTGAGTCGCTCCAGCTGCCGCCTTGGTCCCAGGGGCCCAAGAATATCAGGAAGCAGCGCACCACATCAGCGCCGAAGACATCCACATATTCATCCGGTGCAATGACATTGCCCCGAGATTTGCTCATCTTCTCGTGGTCCGGACCGAGAATAACTCCCTGGTTATAGAGACGTTCAAAGGGCTCGTCCAAGTCGAGCAGGCCTAGGTCACGCAGCGCCTTGACGAAGAATCGCGCATACAGCAGGTGCATCACGGCGTGCTCCACTCCTCCCGTGTACTGGTCAACCGCGCCCCATAGAGCAAGCTTATCGGTATCGAAAGGACCGTCCTCGTACTTCGCACTGGTGAAGCGCAGGAAGTACCAGGACGAATCAACGAAGGTGTCCATAGTATCGGTCTCGCGTTTGGCGGGACTTCCGCAATCTGGACAGGCAGTGTTCAGAAACGCCTCGTTGAGAGCCAGAGGGGATTCGCCCGTTGGTCGGAACTCTGCGTCCTCCGGAAGCAGCACCGGAAGATCATCGTCTGGAACAGCCACATCGCCACAGTCATCGCAGTAGATGATGGGAATTGGCGTGCCCCAGTAGCGCTGACGCGAAATCAGCCAGTCGCGCACGCGATACTGCACTGTGCGGCGTCCCCAGACGTTCGCCTCGATATGATCTGCGATGCGCTGCCAGCCTTCCGTACTGCTCAACCCGTCGAACTCCGCCGAGTTGACCTGCGTACCCACGCTCAAATAAGCTTCATTTCAGGTCTCCGCCATCCCAGTCGGGCGGCGCGACGACAACGCGAATCGGCAATCCGTACTTATTTGCGAAAATAAAGTCGCGCTCGTCGTGGGCTGGCACTCCCATCACTATTCCCGTTCCGTAGCTCAAGAGCACATAGTCGCCAACGAGAATGGGCACTCGCTCGCCGTTCAGCTTGTTGACGCAGTATGAACCCGTGAAAACGCCCGTCTTGTCCTGGTCGGTCGCCAGTCGCTCAATCTCCGTTTGCGTACGCGCCTGCGTCACATAAGCTTCAACCGCATCCTTGTGTTCTGAAGTGGTCAGTTTTTCGACCAGAGGATGCTCTGGCGCCAAAACGACGAATGTTACTCCGTACACCGTATCAATGCGAGTCGTAAATGTGGTGATGGACTTCTCCTCCAGCCCATACTCGGAAATATCAAACTCAATGTCCACGCCCTCGCTGCGACCGATCCAGTTGTCCTGCATCGTGTTTATCTTATCGGGCCAGTCAATCTTCGAATGGTCAAGAAGTTCCTCTGCATAGTCTGTGATTTTGAAGAACCACTGGTTGAGGTCCCTGTGCGTTACCGTTGTCGAGCAGCGTTCACAGAGGCCATTTATCACCTGTTCGTTAGCCAGCACAGTCTGACAGGACGGGCACCAATTTACTGGGGCGTAGGCACGATATGCCAGTCCGCTCTTGTAGAACTGGAGGAAAAACCACTGATTCCATCTGTAGTACTCTGGGGCGCAGGTAACGACTTCTCGGTCCCAATCGTAGATTGCTCCCATACTGCGGAGCTGACGCCGCATGTTCTCCATATTTTCTGTTGTCCACCTGAAGGGATGGATACCACGTTGGATGGCCGCGTTCTCAGCATTCAGCCCGAATGCGTCAAAGCCCATTGGGTGAAGCACATTGTAACCTTGCATGCGGCGGAAGCGCGCATGAGCATCAGATGGACTCATCGCATACCAGTGACCGACATGGAGGTCACCCGAGGGGTAAGGGTACATCGTCAGCTCATACCACTTCGGGCGCGGGTCGTCGTCGTCGACCTTGTGGGCGCCGCCCTCGAGCCAGCGCTGCTGCCATTTGGCATCAATAGCATTGTGGTCATATCGCTGCTCTGTCGTTCTGACAACTGCCATAGTTAGTCCTCCGCTACGTGCGAATAGTCAAGAGTCACACAAAAAAAGCCCGTCCCCTTGCAAGGGACGGGACTCCACTTGGAAGATACCGCGGTACCACCCTTATTCCCCGATCGTAATTTCAACCAGGGCACTCGAATGCTGTAACGGGCTAACCCGTCCAACCCTAGTTCGCAAGCAGCGAGTTCAGATCGGCAACTCGGGGGCGAGTTCACGGCAGATTGGCGCACCGGGATTCCAGCATCCCCGACTCTCTGAAGGCCAGACTGTTCCGCTACTACTCCCCTTCAACGCTTTTCGTATCTGTATTAAAATAACCTAACATTGGGCGGGATTGGCGTCAAGATAATGTCCATCTGGCGGGTGACAGCGCAGGAAAGAATAACACTTGTCCGGATTCAGTGACGCACTCGTAATCACATTGTCACAATGAAGCAATTCTGAAGGATCCTTAGTATTGCCGCTTATGGTAGTTCTGCCATGGACGTTTCGCACTTCTCACGCATAGTCATTCTAGGCACAACAGGTTCTGGAAAGACCACGCTCGCAAAGAGACTATCACACGTGCTACAAATTCCGGCCGTAGAATTGGATGCCTTCCGGCACGGGCCCAATTGGACCGAAACTCCTGATCAAGTATTCAGAGAGCGAGTGGCTGATTCGCTTAATAGCGAGGGTTGGATCGTTGATGGAAATTACAGCGTTGCGCGCGACCTCATCTGGCCTCGCGCAACGACACTTATCTGGCTGGATTACTCCTTTCCGCTAGTTTTCTGGCGGCTTTTTCGTCGTACTATGACACGGGGAATAATGCGAACTCGCCTGTGGAACAACAATAGAGAAGATCTTTGGCGTCACTTTCTTACCAAAGATTCACTCTTCCTTTGGGCATTACAGACCCATTGGAGTCGCCGCAAGTCCATTGCTGCCGATGTATCTTCCCCAGAATACAGTCACATGAATGTCAGGCGGTTCAGGTCAGCGAGAGAAACTCAACAATGGTTTGAACGGATAAAACGCCAACCGTAGTGTATTATAGCGGTGTACCGATTAGGGATTAATACAGCCCCAAGACCAGCGAGAGGTTCATATGTCCGAGCACAAGGTGTCCGTGATTCGAGGCGACGGTGTCGGCGTCGAGGTTATTGAAGAGGGCATAAAGGTGCTGACCGCAGTCGGCGAGCAGTACGGCATAACGTGGAACTTCATTGAGCATCCGTGGAACTCCGACTACTACTTCGAGCATGGCAGGATGATGGCAACTGATGCGCTGGATCAGATGACGGAATCGGATGTCATATACTTGGGCGCCGTGGGTCATCCCGACCTGCAAGACCATGTAACACTGAACGGACTGTTGCTGCCCATACGACGCACTTTCGACCAGTATGTGTGCGAGCGTCCCAGTGTGCTATATCCCGGTATTACTTCCCCTCTGCGTGACCCGAAGCCATATGACATTGACATGCTTGTAATCCGCGAGAATACCGAGGGGGAATATGCCGAGGTGGGGGGGTTCCAATACGCCGGCTTCGAAGAGGAAATAGGCATTCAATCGGGCGTGTTCACCCGGCGCGGATGTGAGCGCATCATAACCTATGCGTTCGAGCAGGCTCGGCGGCGACATAGACGCAAACATGTAACCTCGATCACCAAGTCAAACGCATTGGGCTACGGGATGCTCGTATGGGACAGGGCATTCGATAGAGTAGCCGAACGATACCCCGATGTAGAGACCAATTCCTTGCTAATTGATGCAGCTTGTATGGACTTCGTGCGCCGCCCAGAGAGTTTCGATGTGGTGGTTGGCAGTAACCTCTTCGGCGACATACTAACCGACATTGGCGCGATAATTACCGGCAGCATGGGGCTAGCTCCAAGTGGCAACATAGATCCAGAACGCCGTTTCCCTTCTATGTTCGAGCCGGTTCACGGGAGTGCGCCTGACATAATGGGGAAGGGTATAGCGAATCCTATGGCTGCAGTCTTATCCGCTTCGATGATGCTGCGCCACTTGGGACACGATGATGCCGCGGACGTAGTGGACAAGGCAGTGATTTTTCTCATTGCTCAGGGTGAGATTCTAACGCCCGATCTCGGTGGCACATCGTCCACTTCTCAAGTGGGCGATGCAATAGTAAACGCGCTCGGCAAAGGCTAAAGGCAATGCAGAAAGAGTCGGCCACACAGCCTGCTAAGCCGAGCAGACGGCGCAAGGTCCGTACCCAAGATGTTATGGACTACTTGGGTGCGCAGTATGGTCCCGTACAGTGGCATGTGCGCTACACTCCGGCAGAGGAGCTTGTCTATACGATCCTGTCACAGCACACTTCCGACCTGAACTCCGAACGCGCCTTCAAGAGCCTGATCGCCACCTTTGAAACGCTGGACGCGGTTGCGGACGCCTCTGTTGAAGCAATTGAGGAAGCGATTCGCCGTGGAGGCCTTGCGAAACAGAAGGCGCCTCGCATCAAGAATGTACTGTGCCAGATCCGAGATGAGATTGGCTCTTTCGATTTATCCTTCCTCGCTGAAATGCCGCTCGATGAGGCGAAGGCCTGGCTAAAGCGTCTGAACGGTATAGGTCCCAAAACCGCGGCTATCATACTTTGCTTCTCTCTTGGCATGCCGGCAATGCCCGTGGACACGCATATCTTCCGGGTTTCCAGGCGTCTTGGATTGATTGGACCAAAGGTGAACGCTGACAAAGCCCACGACATATTGGAGCCGCTGGTTGCTCCTGAGGATGTCTTCGCCTTCCACATGTATCTTATCCAGCACGGACGGCAAGTGTGTAAGGCACAACGACCACTATGCGATGAGTGCGCCCTTGCGTGGGGCTGCCGAGAGCGTCCAAAAATAGAGCGGGAAGCACTGCGCGCGCAGCGTAAGAGAAGCCGTAAATCCAAGTAAACCTTGTCGGCTGATTAGGCTAAAGATATACTTGGCATCATCAGTTGCAGGAGGCAGATGCGTTGAAAGTAAAAGTTGGCATCATCAACGTAACGGGATATGCGGGCGTGGAGCTTGCTCGTATTCTCGCCCGACATCCCAATGCAGAGATAACCTCCGTCACAGGTCGAAGCGCCGCCGGGCAGAAGCTCGGTGATGTGTTCCCGCATCTATCAGAGATTGACCTGACCATTACCGAAGACATTACCGAATCGGTGGATGTGGTGTTTTCCGCGCTACCGCACGCTGCGAGTGCCGAGCGAATCGGTCACGCTCTCTTTGAAGGAGTGAAGGCTATCGACATCAGCGCTGACTTTCGTCTTAATGACCTCAGCGTGTACGAAGATTGGTACAGCGTGCAACATCCCTGCCCAGAGTACATGGAAGGTTCGGTCTATGGCTTGACCGAACTGCACCGCGACGAAGTGTCGGGCGCCGACCTCGTCGCGAATCCCGGCTGCTACCCGACTGCTTCGATTCTGGCGATGGCACCTGCTGTGGCAGCGGGTATCATAGAGAGCGATATCATTATCGACGCCAAATCGGGTGTATCTGGAGCGGGACGCGGCTTGTCGCTGAAGACCCACTACTCTGAAGTCAATGAGAACTTTATGGCATACTCCGTTGACGGACACCGCCACTTGCCGGAGATTCAACAGGAGTTGGACCTGCTCGACGCTGGCGACGGCCTCCGCATCACTTTCTTGACCCATCTCGTTCCGATGACGCGCGGCATCCTAGCGAGTTGCTACGCCCCTCTCAAAGAGGGTGCGATCGCTTCAGGTGAAGGCGCCAAGAGCGAGATCCGCGAAATTTACGACAACTTTTACGCTAATGAGACTTTTGCCAAGGTCGTGCCGGCGCCGCCGATGACCAAGCACACGCTGGGGAACAACGACTGCGTGGTCTATCCCACGGTTGACACGCGAACCAATCGCCTCATCGTGCTCAGCTGCATCGACAATCTCGTGAAGGGTGCTGCTGGTCAAGCAGTCCAAAACATGAACCTGATGTTTGGCCTGCCGGAAGGGGAAGGGATTACCCAGTTGGCGCTGTACCCATAACTGTCGCCGGCTCATTTTCTGGCTTCGAAGCCTTCTGGATTTCATTGCAGGCTGCCCGCCGAGTCTCTACAATACAGTTGATGGGCAATTTCTCCTGCCCGCTTTGTGGCCCCATCGTCTAGAGGACTAGGACAGCGGCCTTTCAAGCCGCAAACACGGATTCGAATTCCGTTGGGGCTACCACACCTTCCCTATTTCCATTTCAGGTCTTCTCAATTTTGTCCTCCGAACACATCAAGAGGGCCATCCGCTTAGGCTGGGACGAGATGTCCGAGTCCTATCAAGCGGAGACGTTGATTTCCCTTAGCGACGTACACTACGCGCCGCTATGCCCCGGCGAGCGCGAGTTGAGAGTCCTAGGCGACGTGGGAGGCCTGCGGACTCTGGAATTGGCTTGCGGAGCGGCGCAGAACTCCATTGCGCTCGCCAAGTGGGGAGCACGCGCAACCGCTCTTGACCTGTCGGAGCGGCAGTTGGCTCGAGCGCGCGAGCTGAGCGCGCAGGAGGGTGTGCAGGTCGATCTGGTGCAAGGGGATATCGAGCGGCTGGCGATGTTCCGCGACGGCCGCTTCGACATCATCATTACTTGTTTTGGTATGGAGTTTCTGCCGGATCCTGGGGCTTGCCTGCGGGAGTGCTTCCGGGTGCTGCGAGGCGGCGGGATGCTTGTCATAGGGACGGTGCATCCGCTGACGGCGTTCGAGTGGGACGCTGAAGACGAGATGTTGCGCGTTACAGACTACTTCAACCCGCCAGTGGAGGTCTGGGAGGAGCCGACTCAGGGCGAAACCCAGAAGGGGCTGACCTTCTTTCGCAGCTTCCAGGAGATGTTTGGGATGCTGGTGGAAGCGGGGTTTCACGTGGAGCAGGTCATCGAGCCAGCGCCCTACGCCGCGGATGATCCGAGGCGAGAACAAGCTCCTTACGGCGGCGCATACTGGGAGAGCCAGCGCGAGCGGCTGAGCAGGATTCCGTTCGCCATCGTGTTCAAGGCGCGAAAGCCTATTTCAACTTGGCTGCAGGCACCTTAGCTGAAGGCTCCTTAACCGCCGCCGACCGCGCGCACAATCTCGACTTCGTCACCTTCAGCGAGCGTGACATCATCGAACTCTTCGCGGCGGATTACCATGCCGTTATGGGCGACGGCGATGGAGCGAATGTTCACCTCAAGCGAGTCGAGGTAGTCAACCAGAGGCGTGGGCGCTTCCAATGTGCGTTCTTTGCCGTTTATGGTTAGTGTAATCATGCTTGACCTCACATGGCCTTAGCGGGCACTGACGAGACTGCTGCCTGCATGGTTGCCAGCAGGTCGGCTGCGGCGGCGGCAGGGTTTTCTGCGGTGGTGATTGCGGTGATTACGGCTGCGCCGACTGCGCCCTGCGCGATTACTTCACCAGCGTTTGTTGCGTCGATGCCGCCGATGCCGAGGAATGGCACACTGACTGCAGAAGCAACTTCCCGCACAATCCTGGAGCCTCCAGTGGATGCACCCGGATGCGATGCTGTCGGGAAGATTGTGCCCAGAATGAGCATATCTGCGCCTTGAGCCTCGGCTTTCAGCGCACCGGCAACGCTGTGGACGGAGCGTCCGAGCAGCAGACTCTCCCCGGCTATCTGCCTTGCGGCTTCGAGCGGCAGTGCGTTCTCGCCGAGCTGCACTCCATCGGCGTTGGCTGCCAGGGCTATGTCCACACGGTCGTTAACGAACAGCAATGCCCTGCTGCCCACAACATCTTTGAGGCGCAGCGCCAGAGCGTATAGTTCGGCGGCGGGCAAGTCTTTCTCGCGCAGCTGCACCAGCCCTACCCCGCCATCGACCGCAGCGTCCACAACATCTTCGATGCGCCGTCCGTTGCAGCGGAGGCGGTCGGTTACGAGGCAGAGTGTCGGAACATGGAACTGCATCGCGCGCGCCTTAGCCGACACTGCCGACCGGAGCGGCGACGCCCTCTGTCGGGCTAGATGCGGTGGCAGACAGCTTGCGCTGGATGCGTCCTGCCAGATATGCCTTGCGGCCAGCCTCAACGCCCAGCTTGAACGCTTCGCCCATAAGCTCTGCGTCCTCTGCCTGAGCGATGGCGGTATTGACGAGCACGCAATCAGCACCTATCTCCAAAGCCTGCGATGCCTCGGACGGAACGGCGAGTCCGGCGTCAACTACGACCGGCACATTGGCGTCGGCGACAATCAGGCGAATCTCCTCGAGGGTCTGTATGCCCTGCCCTGAGCCGATGGGCGAGCCGAGCGGCATCACGGTGGCGCAGCCGATGTCTTCGAGGCGCCGGGCGAGCACGGGGTCAGCGTGTATGTAGGGCAGCACGGTGAAGCCTTCATCGACGAGCTGGCATGCAGCTTCGTAGGTGCCTATGGGGTCGGGGAGCAGGTGCTTCGGTTCCGGAATGACTTCCAGCTTTATCCATGATGAACCAGTCACTTCACGCGCGAGGCGCGCGGTGAAGACAGCTTCCTCCGTGGTCTTGCAACCTGCGGTATTGGGAAGGATGGTGTATTCGTCCCAGTCGAAGAAATCGAGGATGTTCTTCTCGGCAGGATTGTCGAGGTCGAGGCGGCGTATGGCCACGGTGATGATTTCCGCGCCGGATGACTTCACGGACGCGACCATTTCCTCCATGCTGCGGTGGCGTCCAGTGCCAACCATCAGACGGGACTTAAACTCCTTGCCTGCGATGATAAGAGGGTCATGCATCTGAAAGTCTCCTGTCGAACTGATACTGCCGTTGAGTGCTACCGCTGTCTAAGTGATACTGACACCGGAGAATCGCCAATGATTATAGCATCATACCAAAAAAGCAAAAGCCGCTGGTTGTCATGCCAGCGGCTGCTCTGATTGCACGGTTACACAGTCCCTACGCTGGCATTATCCAGGTCAGGTACGAGGGGTCGCTCCGAATTGTCGAAGCCTCTCAGCCTGGCTTGCCCAAGCTCCCCCAACAGCTTGCGAATTCTGTTGTGGGTTCAGGATAGCCTATGACCGCACGCAAGTCAACGAGTCGGCGAGTGTATCAGGGTTCGGCCGTCAGCACTCAGCCGTCGGTCGGTCGGTCAGTCACCCAGTCGGTCAGGCGGACGGGAGATAACATGAATGTACAGGAAATACGGGATATCTAAGGACTGCGGATGGTGGGTTTTTTGTGCTTGCCGGCGAGCGGGTTGGAAAGGATGGGGGTGTTGTGGGCGGCGGCGGCTTGGGCTAGCTGCACGAGCGGGTCTGATTTGGCTCTTGGGGTGGGCATGCTTGAGAATTCCGATATTTCTTCTTCGGTTAAGCCGTGTTCGCTTCTTTCTTTTTCGTCGAACTTTGTCTGTTCTTCGGGGTTTAGGGGTTCGAAGTAGTAGTCGATTGTTGGGTCGGGATCGTTGGGGCCGTAGTCGTAGATGTTCTTTTCTGGTTTTACGTCTATGCGGCGGTACTTTGCCTCTGCGCGGAGGGCTGCCCGCTCGTCTCCCTTGTCCATGGCTTCCTTGAACTCTTTGATGATGGCTTTGCCTTGTTCACTGACGGTGGCCGCCTTGTTCGGGAGCGGGCTTTGTGCGGGACTCTTCACCCCCGTCCCTTCGGCAAGCTCAGGGCAGGCTCTAGCCTTCCCCCGTCGAGAGGGAAGGGAATTATTAGTGCCTTCTTCACCCCAACCCTCTCCCTGAGGGAGAGGGAGCTTTGTGGCAGGACTGGCGGCTTGGCGGTCTTCTAGATTCCTGCTTTCGGAGGAATGGCGAGAAGATGGGGCGGTCGCTTGGAAACGAAGAGGCTTTGAATTGACGTCTCGGTCTTCTTCTTCTCTCATCTCTTTGGCGATGGCTTCGTAGTCTGTGTCGTCGTAGTTGTCGTGGTCGTCGATGGAGGTTGTGAGACCGGCTAGGGTCTTTTTCTGGCCTACGGACAGACGTGGGGATTCCTTGTCTTGCCAGTAGTCCTGAAGGTGCTCAGGCTTGATGTTGTCGTAGTTGGTGTCCCAGCCACGGCGCAGAAGTTCCTGCGCTGCGAACATACGGTGATGGATGGTGAACTCTTTTTCAGGGTCGGGGTCAGACATCAATTCGAGCAGGAAGCGGATGGTGTCCGTGCCGCGCTCGCTGTACTCGCGCATTCGCCTGGCGAGGTCTGTGTGCAGGTTGTCGTAGGCGTTTGCCTCGTCGTTGCTGTCTGAGAGTTTGCGCCTAGAGCCGAAGTCTCCGAAGCCGCGTCGCAGGAGTTCTCTTGCGGCTGCCATGCGGTCTGCGGGCTTTATGCAGAACTTCCTGGGGGTGAATGGCCTGTCCCTGCCGGTCATGATGTCCACTAGGAAGTTGACGATGGTGTGTCCATCGGCTGTTTCGTGGCGGATGAGGTGGGCTGTTTCGTAATTGAGGATGTCGAGGTGGGAGATGGGATTTGTAATCTCATTTCCCCTCACCCTAACCCTCTCCCCAGGGGAGAGGGTACTTTGATTCGGCGGCTCGACAAGTCCTTCGACAGACTCAGGATGAACGGGTACGTTGTCGCAGTCGGTATCGGTGAAGCCGTACTTGATAAGTAGCTTTGCTGCGTCCATGCGGTGGCAGACTTTGACGCCCGGGGTTTCGCCGCGCATGGTGTCGGCGAGGAAGGCGGCGATGTCGTAGCCGTCTTTGGTGACGCTGTGTATGTTCTGTTGCATCTCGTTTAGTTTGCACATATCAGGTTTCGGGTTGTTCTCTCTTTGACCGAGTCAGGGTAGATGGATAAGACTATTTGTTCTGCTATGAGTATGATAAGCGCGGATGTTTGGGTTGTCAAGGGGTATCTGAGGAAATTGGGTTGTGTGAACATTTCCCACTCGTCCCCTGTCATTTCGAGCGCAGGAGGGAATTTTGAGTCTGTGAATGGTGTATTGGCAATGAGTTTAGATTCTTCACTCCGCTGCGCTCCGTTCAGAATGACAGGATGGGGATGGCTGTGTTCAGAATGACACGGAAAGGACGCTGCGTTCAGAATGACAGAATAGGAGAGCCGTTCAGAATGGCAGGATAGGACGCTGCGCTCAGAATGACAGATAAATCTAAATTTCAGGTCCAAAACGCATTGTGAATCGAATGTCAACAGAGCCTAAGGAATTTGGGAATTTGATGAAAATTTGGGAACAAAATTTGGGGAGTTCAATCGTTTGGGTAGTAGGAGGGGGTTGAAGTGGAACTCTGCTGTGGTATGTATGGTAATGTTGGAAGTGAAGTTGATGGAGGCTTGGATGATGAAAATGAGAACATTGGTCATATCGTTGGCGGCTTTGCTGGTCGTTCTGGTTACGCTGGTGGCGTGCGGGTCTGAATCCGCCGCCGCGCCGGCCCAGATCATGCAGGATTCGGCGAACGACGACAATTTGCGTGAAGAGCTTGGATTGGAAAAAGGGTTTGGATTAACTGGGCTCTCAGGGAAGTCAGGCTCGACCGCAGGCACCTGCTGCACGGGCCGCGTCCTGCCGCTGCCCGCTGCACCTGCTCAACCTGCAGCCTACGGCAGCGCCCTTCGGTGACGAGCGAGATGGCGGTGGAAAAGATAGTTCTCGAAGAGTTTGAGATTGAGCTTCATTCAATAGAGGACGAGAGTTCAGAATCGGACGAGAGTTCAGAGGCGGGTGAGTTCAGCGAGGAGCGGGCGGCGCTTGTGGCGCAGAACCGTATCATCGTGCGGACTGTGCAACTCGCTCTTGAAGTGGATGATGTAGCGGACTCCATAGAAGAGATTTCGCAGAGTGTGCAGCGGGATGGCGGCTGGGTGGTCAGCACTGACCGCAGCTCGAAGCATTACGGCTACATAGCAGTGCGCGTTCCTGCCGCGAAGCTGGATGAAGCGTTGAAGTGGATGCGAGGGGTGGGCGTGGATGTGCTGTCGGAGGCTTCAACGAGCACCGATGTTACTGACGAATACTATGACCTGCGCTCGCGGGTGAAGAGTTTGCAGGCCACGGAAGAGGCGCTAATCAGGCTGCTGGACAGGGCTGCAGATGTTGAGGATGCGCTAGAGGTGCAGCGGGAGCTTGCGCGGGTGCAAGTGGAGGTTGAGGCTCATTTGGGACGTATCAAGCTGCTGGAAGAGACGGCAGCGTTTTCGCTGGTGAATATTTCCCTGAACCTCGCGCCGCAGGATATGCGTGTTGACGCGGGCGAGGACATGACATTCAGCGTGGGTGAAAATGCGCGCTTCAGGGCGACGTTCTACCCGCCTGAAGGGATAGATGACTTTGACTTCGTATGGGACTTCGGAGACGGAACCCGGGTTGCGACAGGAACAGGAAGCGCGCCGAGGCCGGGCGGAGGGCGAATTACAGCCACGGTCCATCACCAGTACAGCAGCGACTTGGAGTCGCCGTTCATTGTTGAAGTTACGATGACCGGGCGGGGCGAAGCGGGAATCGTGGAGGGCTCGGGCACTTTCATCGCAACCGTAACCGAACTGCCGGCGATCACGGTGTTCGCGGGCGAGCACAGGTTCGTGGAAGAGGGCGAAGAGGTAGAGTTCTCAGGTTCGTTCACGAGACCGGAGGGTCTGTCGAACTACCAGTATAGCTGGGAGTTCAGCGACGGGACTGAAGCTGTGACAGGGGCGCCTGAGGAGGGCGCGACCACGGTAACAGTAACGCATGTCTACGAGAACCATAGGCCGCAGTCCTTCACGGTTACGCTTACGGTATCAGCGGACAGCGAGGCCGGTGAGGTTGAGGGCAGTACTTCGATTGAGGTGTTCGTGCAGGAATCGAAGGGGTTTGTAGTTTCGGGCTGGAGCGCTGAGGAAAATCTGAAGGGCGCGGTGCGAGCGCTGTCGGGGTTTGCGCAGGCAGCGGGCACAGTGGGAATCTGGGTGGTGATATTCAGCCCGGTGTTGCTCATTGTAGGCGCGGTCATATACGGCTTTATGCGATTCAGACGACGCCTGATAGAAAGTTCACGGCGGCGAGCGCCATCACAATCAGGTGTTGACGAGAGCTACCTTTCCGCGGCACGAGACGGCGATGCGGAGGAACAGAGTTGAAATGGCGACGATTCGACACTTCACGGCAACGGGGTTCGTGGTGCATGAGAATGCCACTCTGCTGCACTGGCACCGGAAGGTGAAGATGTGGCTGCCGCCGGGTGGACATATCGAGGAAAACGAAGACCCGGTGCAGGCGGTGCTGCGAGAGGTCGAGGAGGAGACGGGCGTGCAAGTGGAGGTTGTACCGACAGGGACGCCAGTCGATCTGGACTATCCGGAGCAGGTCCACGCACCGTTTACGATAGAAATCGAGGATATTGACGATCCGGTGCAGGGGTGGCACCAGCACATCGACATGATTTACTTCTGCAAGCCCGTGGGTATTCCAAATGCCGTCAATGAAGGATGGGTGTGGGTGAGCAAGGATGAACTAGCGAGCGGTGTGGCGCTGGATTCAGGGCATGGAGGCACGGTGCCGCCGCCAGAGGACGTGCGTGTGCTGGCGGCGCATGCGTTTGAGGTTGTCGGTGGGAGATGACGGGGCTGGCCGGATAAAATAGGCAGATAGGATGAGTCAGGGGCAACCGTAAGTGGTTGCCCCTGTGCATGATGCTCGTTATGCGCCGGTTGCGAAGCCGGCTGATTCGATGCCTGCGCGAACGCAGTCTTCGTCCTCCTGGGCTGTGCCGCCGCTGCCGCCAGCCGCGCCGACGAGCTCGCCGTCCTTGTATATCGGGAGCGCGCCCTGACTGGGGATGAAGCGTCCGCCCTGAAGCGCCATGAAGCCAGGGAATATCGGCTCGGACCAGCGGGCTGCCATGTCGGCGCTGGACAGGCCCCATGTGGCTGACGCGACTGCCTTGCCCTGCGAGATGTATGGTGTGCGCCAGGATGCGCCGTCAACGCGAGCGAGGGCGATGAGGTCGCCCCTGCCGTCAACGACGGAGATGGTGAGCTTGACGCCGATCTCCTCCATCTTGGCGCAGGCGCCCGCGATTATCTGGTCTGCTTCCGCCAGTGTGAGTGCTGCCAATTTTTTTCCTCCTGAGTGATAGCGTTTCTCGTTTATGCTGTGCTTGTAGTTCGTTCCGAATTGTCTTGTCATTTCGGGCGAAGCTAGGTATCCCAAGTATGTGCAATGTGTCTCTGCAACGATTTCAGATTCCTCACTGCGCTGCGCTGCGTTCGGAATGACAATGAAAAGAACTTGGTTAGCAGACAGGCTTTGCGAGACCTCGGAGTCGATCTTTCTGCGGACGAAGCGGCCGGTGGACGGAGCGCCGAGCAGTTTGCGGTCTTCGACCATGACGGTGCCGCGCAGGATGGTGGTGACGGGCCAGCCTTCGATGGGCCAGCCTTCCCAGATGCTGTAGTCTTCGAGGTGCAGGTCGTCGAGGGCGAGGGGGCCCTTGATGCTGGGGTCGATGATGGTGATGTCGGCGTCGCTGCCGGCTGCGATGGCGCCCTTTTGCGGATACAGACCGAATATCTTGGCTGCGTTCGTGGAGGTGATGTCAACGAAGCGTTCGAGGGACATGCCGCGCTTGACGACGCCCTCGGTGTAGGCGATGCCCACGCGCGTCTCGATGCCGTTGTGCCCGCCTGTAACGTCTGCGACGGTCTTGAAGCGGATCTTCTCCTCCCAGGTGGTGGAAACGAGGTCGGTGGCGACGGTTGAGAGCCTGCCGTCGAGGAGGCCCTGCCAGAGCGTGTCGGCGTCGCCGGGGGACTTGAGCGAGGGGTATGTATGGTACTTCATGCCGTTGTCTTCGCGGTAGTTTTCGGCGTTGAAGCAGGCGTAGTTATGCAGGGTCTCGCCGTAGATGGGGAAGCCTTGCGCGCGGGCTTCGGCGACCGCCCGAACTCCCTCACCCGCACTGACGTGGACGAAATAGACCGGACAGAGCTTCTGTTGCGCCAGTCGGATTGCTCGGCGGAAGGAGACATCCTCGGACAGGTTGGAGTGGATGTGGTGCATGTTCCACCAGTCCCATAGATCGCGCTCCGGAGCGTGGTCATAGTTGTACATGACCATGTCGTCGTCTTCGGAGTGAATCATCAGCATGCCGCCGCTCCCAGCGATCTCGTCCATGATTACGGCGAGCCTGCCGAAGTCTGTCTTGTTGTCCTGCATCTGAGGGCTGGGTGGCCGGATGCTGGTGGTGAATATCTTGAAGCTGGCGTAGCCGTCCTGGACGAGTTCGCCTATCTGTCCGATTACGTGGTCCTCCGCTCCCCTAGTGAAAATGGGGTGGTAGGAGTAATCGGTGTAGGCGTTGCCGCGCCAACGATCGGCTGCCTCGCCGAGGGCGTGGTGGAGGTCATGGCCGGGGGCCTGGTTTGCGAAGTCTAAGACCGTGGTCGTTCCGCCGTGAATGGCAGCGAGGGACACCGGCGCCGCAGGGGAGCGTTCGGGCTGGCGGGGGCCACCGATGTGGGCGTGCGGCTCGATGCCGCCGGGGATGACTATCTTGCCGGTGGCGTCTATGCGCTTGTCGGCTTCAAGGTCGATGCCGCCTGGATCGGTGATGGCGACGATCTTCTCGCCATGAACGGCAATGTCGAAGTTGCCGACGCCTGCGGGGGTTACGACCTGACCGCCGTGAATGATGATGTCAACCATGTTCGGCCTCCTTTGAGCGTGCGAGTGCGGGTGGATGTTGCTCGGCTTCGCCGTTGCCTAGAGTGATCCCATCTTGCGTATGGCATCACTTAGGCGACGATGCGGTGTGTAGTCGTTGGAATGGTAAGAGCGGGCGGGCGGAGTGTCAAGGAGTGGTGTGACGGGCTGTCGGCGCACCGCGAGGGCTGACAGGATGAGCGGAAAACACAGCAGAGGCAGTTCAACATTCGCTTGACAGGGTTTTGAATTCTCACTTAATCTCAATCTGATGGATACCAATCTGATGCATACTGGGTTGTGTTGACATTTTGAGGTTGTATTTCATTACTTCTGTCATTTCAAGTGAAGAGAGAAATCTGAAATCGGAGACTGGTGGGTGGGCAACGATCTTAGATTCTTCACTCCGCTGCGCTGCGTTCAGAATGACAGAATAAACCTAATTTTCAAGTCTAAAACGCTTTGTGTATCAAATGCCATCACGCACTAATTAACGACTTACGGAATTTGCAGAAGCACGAATTCCAAGACCGATTGACAAACTCCTGTGGTTTCTTACTTTCGCAGGAGTGACGACAGATAAGTCAGCAGCGGCTTCTGCAATGTTTACCTCTATATGGAATGTATTGGAGAATATTGATGACGCTTGGCGCATATATAAGGGAGCTTGGGGACGAGTCAAGTTCTATGAAGCGATCCGGTCTGCTTCAGCTGTCCAGCCTTACGAGGGATGATGTTCGCGAATTTCGCAGTCAGTGGCGTGAGGTCGCCAGGGAGCGCAGGCGTGAAGTGCTTGCGACGCTGGTGGAACTCAGTGAAGACAATCTTGAGCTGGACTTCAGCGCAATATACCGCTCGTGCCTGTCGGACGAGTTCGAACTGGTACGGGAACAGGCGACTCGTGGGCTACTTGATACGGACGACCGAGCGGTAATCAGGCCGCTCATCGGACTGCTCAGGGACGATCCCTCGCCGAAGGTGCGGGAGTCGGCGGCAATCACGCTGTCCAATTTCGCGGACCTGGCGCAACAAGGCAAGCTGATTTCACGCGACGCGGACCGCATACGAGAGGCGCTACTCGCAGCAATTGCTCGTGATGAAGAGGACATTGGCGTGCTAAGGCGCGCAATTGAGGCGCTCGGCAGTTTCGACACACCGGAGATTTCGCAGATAGTGAGAGCCGCATACGACAGCGACGACCCCACATTGCAGCAGTCGGCTATCTATGCGATGGGGCGCAGTTCCAACAGCGATTGGATGCAAATAGTGCTGCGTGAGATGAATGCCGCGGACCCCGCGATACGCTATGAGGCTATAAATGCTTGCGGGCTGCTGGGGGACGAATCCACGATACCGAAGGTTGCTGCGCTAATGGGCGACGAAGACATAGAAGTGCAGTGCGCGG
This sequence comes from Dehalococcoidia bacterium, assembly GCA_965225795.1. Classification (GTDB taxonomy): domain Bacteria; phylum Chloroflexota; class Dehalococcoidia; order Lucifugimonadales; family JADFKI01; genus Bin90. Next base: position 1,441,823 of record OZ245324.1, read on the forward strand.
CGGCAATCGCGCTAGGCAACATAGGGGGACCGCTTGCTAAGCGGGCGCTCCGGCGCGCCGCCGATTCGGGCGAAGACGCCCTGATCGAGGCTGCCATGGAATCTCTGGAAAACCTGGAGTTCGACGAGGATCCCCTCGACTTCGGCTTCTAACGCACAAGCGGGGCGATGTCTGTCCAGCCGTAAGCTATTTCCACCATGTCCGAGCCGGCGATTTTGATCACTGCACTCCGGTTCGTATTTTCGCCTCCGAGCGACTCGTAGAACCGTCTTGCGCCGTGATTGTCCTCAAATACCCACAGAAGCATTGAACTCATCCGTCGTCTAGCACCGCTTAGTGACAGCGAGGAACAGGCGGCGACCCACTCCTTGGCGCTGATAGACTTCAAGCAAGTAGATTGCGTAGATTTCGCCTCTGTATTCGAGGTTGCCTTCGCTTTCAGGGCCTGCCACCGCAAAGCCAATGGCCTCGCCATTTTCGGCTTCTGCCAAGAAGTGGCTCTTCCTAGGACTGCTCGTCCTCAGGCTCTCTTCCCAAACCGACTGCCTACCCGTGTAGGAGAGCCCGGATAGATGTTCCTGTGGCACGATTCCTGCATAAGTCGAGCGCCAAGAATCGACATGGACCCTCGCTATGGCAGCAGCGTCGGAAGGTTTCGCGTGTCGTATGCGTATGTTCATGTATCCCCATATGCTGAATGAGTCTAGGTTATGCGGGTATTCCGATGTGGTCTATCAGTATTTTCGTCGATTCGCTTTTCTCCTATGTCATTTCGAGGGAGGCGAGAATTCTGAGATCGGAGACTGGCGGGTGTGCGACGATTCTAGATTCTTCACTCCGCTGCGCTGCGTTCAGAATGACGGAATGGAGATGGCTGGGTTCAGAGTGACAGATTTCGGATGGCGGCACTCTTAATGACAGGATGGAGATGGCTGCGTTCAAATGGCAGAATAGGCGGAATACTTTGAGTCAGCAGATGACTTGTGCATTAGATGCCAGTACGCTCTACTTACCTATAATCATCTTGCCTATACACCCCTATCCTCAATGATCGTACCAATCCATTGCCAGATCCTTCCATTTCGGATTGACCGATTCGACTAGCTCGATTTTCTTGCTTTTTCTCCAACCCTTGATTTGCTTCTCACGCTCAATTGCCGACATAATATCCGTTGTTTCGTCATAATATGCGAGATATATCAGGTTATACTTCTCGGTGAAGCCCTCTACCAACTTATGCTTGTGTTCATATACTCGCCGTACAACGTTGTTGGTTACACCGAGGTACAGTGTCCTTTTCCCATTGGTCATGATGTACACATAGTATCGCTTGTCTGGGCTTGCGGTCATGGATTTTAGATTCCTCACTGCGTTCGGAATGACAGGATAAACCTGCTTTTTCCTGTACCATTTTGCTTTTTTCTATGTCGTTTCAAGGGAGGCGGGAAATCTGAAATCGGAGACTGGTGGGTGTGCAGCGATTCTAGATTCTTCACTCCGCTACGCTGCGTTCAGAATGACAGAATTGAAATGGCTGAGTTCAGAATGACAGAACGGAGATGGTTGAGTTCAAAGTGGCAGTATGGGGATGGCTGCGTTCAGAGTGACAGAATGGAGGCGGATGCGTGCACAATAACAGCATGGGGATGGCTGCGGGGACTTATGCTTGATCCTCTTTGAATACGAGGGCGGCGGCTCCGAGCAGGCTGACGTCGTCGCCGAGTTGCGACTTTGCTACGGGCACTGCGCCCTGAAAGTGCGCCATCGCACGGCGCTTGACCTCAGATTCGATGGTGGGCATGAACATGTCGAGGTTCTGACCCAAGCCGCCGCCGATAACAATGAGCTGCGGGTCGAATATGTGCATCAGGGTGATGATGCCGCTTGCGAGGCTGCGGCCGACCTCTTGCATCAGAGATTGCGCCAGCGCGTCGTCTTGCTGGGCGGCTTGCACGACTATGCGGGCATCCACGGCTTCGATGTTGCCGCCAGCGAATTCGAGCATGACGCTGCTCTCCCCTGCCCCAATCCGCTCCTGCGCCATTCTAGCAAGCGCTGTACCGGATGCCAGCGCTTCAAGGCACCCCACATTGCCGCAGTTGTCCAGAGGACCATTCTGGTCAATGGTCATATGGCCAATCTCACCGCCGAAGCCGTTTGTGCCTGTGTAGAGATTTCCGCCAATGATGACACCGCCGCCAATGCCCGTGCTGACGGTCATATAGACCATGTTGTCGCATCCCCTGCCCGCTCCGAATGCATGCTCGCCGAGCGCGCCGAGCGTGGCATCGTTCTCTGCATAGACGGGCAGCGATAGGCGTTCGCGCAGCATCGGTATTGGAGTGAAGAGATGCCACTCAGGTCCGAGATTCGGAGGGTTGTACATTACGCCGGTTCCCGGCTCCACGGGGCTGGCAAGGGACAAGCCCACACCTTTGATTTCGGTTCGGCGCTCAGATGCAACATGCTCAAGCGCGTCGGCGAGCCTGTTCATCACCGCTTCCCTGCCTTCGCGCGCCAGTGTTTCTGCGGAATGTCTGACCACTATGGCGCCTGTGGCATCCACAAGCGCGACACGGGTCCGGGTGCCTCCAACGTCGGCTACGAGGGCGTATTCGGTCATTGATGCTCCCCTTCTTGCTATGCGAAGTGATAGTATAACATCCGTTGTACGCGGGCTGACATGGATGAACAGGATAGGAATGTGAGGCAGAATTGGAGACCGTAGGCATTATCGCGAATCCCGCAGCGGGCAAGGACATTCGGCGGCTTGTGGCGCAAGGCAGATTCATACCAAACCAGGAAAAGGTCAACATCCTGAAGCGCATTCTGGCGGGGCTTGATGCCGTGGGCGTGGAGCAGATTGTGATGATGCCTGACATGGCGATGCTGGGCAAGGGCGCGCTGGACAATGGGCATTTTGGCCTAGAATTGACTTTCGTGGATATGCCGGTTTTCAATGCTGAGAGGGACTCGGTGCGGGCGGCAAGCCTAATGGCGGAGGCGGGCGTTGGCTGCATCATCACGCTGGGTGGCGATGGAACGAACCGTGTCGTAGCGAAGGGGTGCGGGGATGTGCCGCTGGTGCCGGTTTCAACAGGGACGAACAATGTGTTTCCGGTGATGACAGAGGGTACATTGGCGGGATTGGCGGCAGGACTAATTGCGCGCGGGCTTGTGCCATCGGAAACAACGACGGCGCGCAGTAAACGGCTGGAAGTGCTTGTTGACGGAGAGTTCCGAGACATAGCGCTGGTGGATGTCGCCATATCAAAGGAGCGGTTCGTTGGAGCGCGCGCCATCTGGAATATGGAGACGGTGGACGAGCTATATCTTGCGCGCGCGGAGCCTGCGAGCATAGGGCTGTCGGCGATTGGGGCGCAGTTGTTGCCGGTTTCGATGACGGATGAGCGCGGGCTGCACTTACGGCTGGGCGAGGGCGGCGAGACGGTGGCTGCGCCGGTCGCACCCGGAGTCATAATTTCGGTTGGCATAGAGTCATGGCATGTGATGGAATTCGGGGAGAGTGTTGATGTGGAATTGCGGCCATGCACGGTGGCGCTGGACGGCGAGCGTGCATTCACCCTGAAGCCGGGTCAGCGGGCTGAGGTTCGGCTGAGCGACAAGGGTCCCCGAGTGGTGCAGATCGAAGAGACCTTGCGGGCTGCTGCTATTGATGGGGCATTCAGGACATCTGCAGCATTGGAGTAGGCAGGATGAAGTTTGATTCGCGGCGCTCGAATGTGCGGGCGCGAAACGGGATGGTGGCAACGAGCCAGCCGTTGGCGGCGGTGGCTGGGCTGCGAATGCTGATGAGCGGAGGGACGGCGGTGGATGCGGCGGTTGCAGCGGCGGCGGCGCTGAATGTTGTGGAGCCGTTCTCGACGGGTGTGGGCGGCGATGTGTTCGCGCTGGTGTGGAGTGAGCGGGCGGGCAAGGTGTACGCGCTGAACGCGAGCGGGCGATCGGCGGCAGCGGCCGACGCTGATTTGCTTCGATCAACTGGCTACACAGGCATTCCGAACGACAGCCCTTACGCCGTAACGGTGCCGGGCGCGGTGAGCGGATGGCAGGCACTGCTGGACAGGTTTGGGAATATGGGGATGGCTGATGTTCTTCGTCCCGCAATCGATTATGCCGAGGACGGATATCCGGTGTCGGAGATGGTCGCGTTCCAGTGGGCGGGAGCGGAATCGCGGCTGAAGCAGAGCTATAGCGGCGAAGAACTACTGCTGAGAGGAAGAGCGCCTCGAGCGGGTGAAGTGATGACTATGCGCACGCTTGCCGCTACCCTGCGAACTATTGCATACGGCGGGAAGGATGCGTTCTATAAAGGCAGGATCGCGGAGCAGATTGCCTCTTTTGTACAGGAGCGCGGCGGGTGGCTGACGACCGAGGACCTGGCGGAGCACGAGTCGACCTGGGAGGAGCCGATAAGCACAGACTACCGTGGCGTGGAAGTTTGGCAGTGTCCGCCGAACAACCAAGGTGTGAATGTGCTGCTTGGGCTGAACATCGCGGAGGGGTTCAACATCGGGGCGATGGAGGCGCAGTCTGCGGATCGGCACCATCATCTGATCGAATCGGTGCGGCTTGCGCTAATTGATGGGATGTATCACATAACGGACCCTGCGCAGATGCGTATGGACACAGGGAGGTTAATATCCAAGGGGTACGCGGCAGGTCGGCGGCGCTTCATTCGTGACGAACACGCGATGGCAAATGTGCCACTTGGTGCGGGGCCAATAGACGGCGATACGGTGTACATAAGTTGCGTTGATGGCGAGGGGAATGCGTGCTCGCTTATCAACAGCGTGTATTCGGACTTCGGGACGGGGCTTGTGGTGCCGGGTACGGGCATCGCGCTGCATAGCCGGGGCGCTTCGTTCTCGCTGGACCCGAGCCATCCGAATGTGCTTGCGCCGAATAAGCGGCCGTTCCATACGCTGATTCCAGGCATTGCGACGAAGGAGGGCGAGCTGTGGCTGAGCTACGGCGTGATGGGGACGGTGCAGCAGGCGCAGGGGCAGATTCAGGTGCTTAGCAACATGATTGACTTCGGGATGACGCCGCAGGATGCGCTGGACGCGGCGCGCTTCAGCTACAGGCCACTGGAGGGCGAGACAGGGCTGGAGCCACGGATTCCCGATGAGGTCGCGGAGGACCTGCGAGAGCGTGGGCACAGGATTATCATAACGGAGTCTCACCCGCTGTATTTCGGGGGTGGCCAGGTGATTGCGCGGGATGCCGAGAGCGGAGCGCTTACGGGCGGGAGCGAGCCTCGCAATGACGGGTGCGCGGTGGGTTGGTGAGGGTACACCGCCCTACTCTGCCGACATCGGCTGCGTGATGCGGCGCGCCCAAGGGGTTTCGGCAATCTCGCAGAGGGCACCGCTGGGCGTTATGAAGCGGCTAGTTACCTGTCCCCAAGGTTCGGTCTTGGTAGGCTGAACCACTTCGACGTCGGCATTTTTGAGATGCTGTGCGGCCTCGGTTACCTCGTCCACCTCGAAGGCTATGGTGAAACCAAGAGGGACGCGTTCTGCGGCGTCGGGGTTGCCGTAGGTGGCTTCGGCGGCTTCGGTGCGGGACCAGATGCCGAAGTGAAGAACGCCGGGAACGGTCGCGGTTGCGTAGCCTTCGCTGAGGGACTCGACTTCCAGCCCGAGAGTGTCGCGGTAGAATTGGACGGCTGCTTCAAAGTCTTCGACTATCTCTGCGACGCCGGCGAAGTGCCTTATCATGCCAAGTTCCTTTCGTCTGATGCTTTCTCATTACGGCAAGCGCATTGTTTTTCGTTCCGAGCAAAGCGAGGAATCTAAAGTCGTTGCGGCGCTGCCGTGCAGATATTTTAGATTCCGCGCTGCGCTGCGCTTCGTTCGGAATGACAGGTTAAGACGGTTTTCCAATCCAGATTGGACTGCCTTTAATTAAGTTATCCCCCTATTGGAGAAGCCCACAGGGGAACGGACACAGGCAGAAGATTAGTCGTGCGGGTGAGCGTGGTCCTCCTGCGACTTGAAGAGGGATATGCGGTTGCCGGCGATGTCGTTGAAGATTGCCAGCGAGCCGAAGCCGCCGGGAATGTCGTTGGGCTGCATCAGGGCAGTTCCGCCCAGATTCACGGCCTTGTCAAGGTAGGCTTGCAGGTCGTCGACGGCTACTGCGACGCCGGGAACGTTTGGGGGCATGCCCTCCATATGCTGGAAGATGCCGCCGCCGATGCCTTCGGGCTCCTGCTGGACCAGGCGGTAGGTCATTCCCCCACCCATGTCCATGGCATTTATCTGCCAGTCAAATATCTCGGTGTAGAATTTTTCGAGCGACTCGGCATCGCTGCCGCCGAGTTCGAAGTGAACTACGGGAGGGGCATCGCTCCTTGGCGGCATGTCGCCATTCATTGCTGCGGGCACGGTGTAGAGGCCGATGGCGTTATAGGCCGGATCGGTAAACATGGCGAACGAGCCCACCTCCGGTGCGATCTCCATCGGCGGCATTACAGTCGAGCCACCCTTCTTGGAAATCTTGTTTAAGACTGACTGAAGGTCATCGACCTGAATGTAAAATGTCACGTAGTTGCGAGCGGGCATATCTTCGGTGGTTTCCATGATGCCACCACCGATCCCGCCCTCGCACCACATCACTACGCCGTAGTTGCCCATCTCCGGGCCTTGCACCTGCACATCCCAGCCGAACAGGTCGCTGTAGAACTGCTGCAATGCCGTGCCGTCGGGGCCCGCGATTTCAAAGTGAATTACTGGGTTTCCCATTGTTCCTCCTGAAGGTAAATGAAGTTATGTGCTCTATGGCACTTCTGGTAGAACAAGGTTAGAACGAATGGTTGTTCGTGTCAAGCACGATTAGGGCAATGTTTGTGACGTTTTGTACAAAGGTAACGTTAGAGGGCTAGGCTGTGTGGACATTTCCCACTTGTCCCATGCGATTCCGAGCAAAGCAAGGAAGCTGAAGTCTTTGAAAGGCGTATGTGCAACGATTTTGGATTCCTCACTGCGTTCGGAATGACAGAATGGGAGAGCCGTTCAGGTTGACAAGATGTGTAAGCTCTGTTCGGAGTGTGAGAATATCTAACCTCATTCGGGGACGCAGTAGATGGAGACTGACTCAGAGGCCTGAAGTCGTAGCTACTACAGCATAGAAGCAGGGAGAAAGAGAGGGCTAACGCGGTGATGATGTGGCGAGCTGCTTGGCGCGCTCGTAGTCGCGGATGCCGTCATCGCGGCGACCCACTGCCCAGAGCGCCATGCCGCGATTGTTGTAGGCGTACCAGTAGTTGGAGTCAAGCTCGATTGCACGGGTGAAATGCACTATTGCGTTCTCGTATTCACCCTTGTCGGAGAGGGCCATGCCAAGGTTGTTATGGGCGTCGCGGTAGTCAGGTTCCAACTCAATCGCTTTGTTGTAGTCCGCGATGGCGAGCTCCGTCTGCCCACTGTTCCGATACGCGATACCGCGGTTGTTGTAGGCTACGGCATCGTCGGGCACGAGCTCGATTGCCTTGCTGTAATCGTTGACTGCGAACTCATTCGCGCCACGGTCAAGGTAGGCGTTGCCACGCAGGAACCAGGCGCGGGCGTCGTCGGGGTTGGCGTGAATGGTTTCGGTCAGGCTGTGAGCGACCTGTGTTAAATGGTCCTTGTCGCTCATGGCACTGAGATTAGGGTCGTTTTTCCAGTTCATGAGGTCCTCGCAGTCGATAACAGGTTGAATATGTGCCAGAGACTTTAGTGTTAGTAATTCTCGCCGAGTCTGAAGGGAAAAGGCAAGCCCGCAGACTTGCGCCCGCGGGCTTTGTCAATTATTGCTCAGGTGGTGTCGGAAACAACCCGACTCCATCAGGACTGTGAGCGGCGTGTTATCTAGGGGACTGTGACGCTGCCCCAGCAAATTACTGCGCCGTCGTTTCGCAGGGCGCAGGTGTGGTTATCTCCGCTGCTGATCTCCGTGAATACGCCGGTCGTGGGCCTCTCGGAAACCTGCCCTTCACTGTCACCATCCTCGTTTCCCCAGCACATTATCGAGCCGTCGGTTGCTAGCGCGCACACATGATTCGCGCCGCTGCTGATGGCGATGTACACGATATCAGGTTGCGTTGGAGGCGGTTCAGGTTGACTTCCCGCCTCGGTTATTTCGACCGTAAGCGTAAAGCCACCTGCCGTCTGCGCGTGATAAGTTGTCGCCTCTATTGTGTAGGTGCCTACTCCCAAGTCATCTGATTCTATTCGCGAGTTCAGGTTGGCTGACGGCGTGATGTCGTCGTCGGAGTCCACTATTTCGCCTTCCTGCCCTCTGCCCCGCAGCAGGTAGAGGTAAGTGTCTTCGCTGGATTCTAACGTGATCAATACTCTTGACCGCGCGTCCAGAGTAAAGGAGTAGTATTGGGCGTAGTAGTCGGCATCGGCGGACCCGCCTTCACCAGTGGGTCGCTTTTGCGAGAGGCAATTGTCAGTTTCGGTCCAAGTCCCCTCGTATGTGCCAGCACCATCTATTGTTTCAAGGCAGTCTGAATCTGACGGTGGCGCAGCAATTGGTGTTGGTGACGGCGGTACGGCGGTGGGTATTGGTGACGGTATTGCTACAGGCGGTATTATCGGCGGCTCTTGGGTCTGGCAGCCCGGAAGATTGAGCGATGAAAGGTCGTTCAGACTAACGTCCCGCAGTCCTTCAGGTATGCAGCCGGTGAGTCGGTTGCCGGCCAGATAGAGTTCGTCCAGACTTTCCAGTCTTCCAAGACCTGATGGTATCCGGCCGGTCAGGTCGTTGTTCTTGAGGTCGAGCACTTCCAAGCCTGTCAGCAATTCCAGGATGGGAGGGATTGTGCCTTTCAGTGCTTTATCCGGGAGCGAGACTTCGGTCACGCGCTGTGGTGTCCCTCCGACCGTGATGCCTTCCCAATCCGAAATAGGCGTGTTGAGAGCCCAGTTTAGAGTCACCGTTCTCGTAAGTGTGTTCTTTGCCGTGTAGAGCGCCTCGCAGTCCAGCACCAGGCCGGGGTTGTCTGCTCCGCCCGGGACTGCGCCATCGGAGACGCAAGGGCTGGTTGGCGGAACTTCGTCCTCGCCTTCCTCAACGATGTTGGTGACCAGGATGATGACGGACATGGCGGCGTCGATCGTGTGGTCGTCAACTTCGTGATCTTGCCCGCTGTCGTGAACGGCTATGACTATCGAGTAGCTGCGCTTTGTCTCGTAGTCCAAGGGCGCCTTCGTACGCAGCTGTCCGGTGGTGGAACCTATGTCGAAGGAGTCGGAATCAAGCTTATTGAGGATGAGGTAGGTCAGGGTGTGGCTGTCTTCGTCGGTGGCTGTAAAGGGGTCGCCGATGTCGGTCCCGGGTGGGGTGTTTTCGGCTATCCTGCGGATACCGGGCTCGGTGTTGGAGAAGACTGGTGAATGGTCAGTCTGCGCGTGCGCGGCGAACTGCATCTGCAAGAACAGGAATACCGCGGCGGCAACTGCGACAGCCAGAACCGTCATCACTGTGAGGCCTTTTTGTGATTTCTGATGCAATGGACTCTCCCTGATTAGAACGCCGCGCCTGCATAGAGAGCGGGCGCGGCGGCATAGTTCAAATGACTGTGGCTTACTACTCGGTCACATCGGTTACGGTCACCTGCACATCCAGGAGGCCGAAGTAGTTCCCGTACCAGTAACCCAGAATCGGATTCACTTCCCAGCCCAATAATTTCGTGTGATAGACGTTGTCTGAGTTGCTGTCGGCGGGAATTTCATAGTCCGGCTGTGAGGCGAATGAAAGCACGCCATTTCCATTATTGTTTTTGGCAATGGTGAAATCGTCCTTGTCGTCTTCTTCGCCGTCCCCGGTTCTTTCCGAGAGCTTCCAAGAGAAATCCCAGTCAGTCGAATTCGAATACGTGCCGACGGCGTCGGTCTTGTCCTCCGCATAGGTAGTTTCTGTTAAACCGACCACAGTTGTCTTGCGGATAATGAAGAAGAGGTAGTGGTGACCGGTGTGGTAGTCTCCCCGGCTAACGCTCATCAAGAACATGTCGGTGCCGTTGGGGTCATTGTCGTCAAACGAGATCTGGAAGTCGTCCTCCATGTCGTCGGCGTCTGGGACGGTCACCGTGCCGTTGATGTACCATGTGGCGAATTTGCCTTGGTCAACACCGTCTTGAGTGACTGAATACACCGTCTTGGTCGAGCCGTAGAAAGTTGCGGTATAGCCGGGCTTTAGCACCGGTTTGATTGTTGCTTCGTCCGCATCACTTACATTCCAAATATAGATGTACTCCTCTTCGGTCTTGTATGGATCGAAGGCGTCAGAACCCGTGCCGTTGATCTGCAGCTCAGTGATTCCCGGCGTGCTGGAATAGGTTCCGGCAACGGGTCTGACCGATGTGCCGTCAACGGGCAGTTCGTAGCTCTCGACCTTGCGGCCTGTGTCGTCGTCGCCGCAATATATCCAGAGGGCAATATGGTCACCGTCAGAGACGGCTTTGACAGTCGTGAATGTGGCAACCTTCTGAAGTGGATCGGTGGTCGCAGCGACGGCACCGAGGTGGACGCGACCAGACGTCGAATCCTGGGTGACGCCGGTGGGCAGGGCTACGGTGGTTGAATCAATGTTGTCCTTGTAGAGGTTGTAACTGCCGGTGCAGGTATCGGCGTCAACCCATGTTATCGTAAAAGTTGAGCCGGTGCTGCCGCTGTCGGCGATCGTGGTTGATATGGAGCTGTGGGTCTCTCCGCCATTGCCGTTTGCGAAACCCACGCGGCCATCGCCGCCTGCGAAGCCCACGCGTATCGAGGAGTAGTCGATATCGCCCGTTCCGCCGCTCGGTAGAATGCGTCCGCTCCTGTCGGCGACTAGAAGGTCAGGGCCGTCGCTGCCGCCATCGCCAATCGCCTCGTCAATACCGTCGAGCTGCAAGCCGCCAAATGACGAACCGCTGGAGTAAGATCTTTGCTCGGGCCTGCGGGTGACGGGGTTGACAGCAATATCATCCACTGTGGCTATCAGGCGGCCCGTGCTGTCGTCGTCGCAGAAGACCGACACTGACAGATGATCCACGCCTGCGGCGGCTTCGAGAGCGGAGAATGTTGCGGAGACCTGCGTCGCCGTCGATTAAGCTGACGCGGCGTGAATGCGACCGGAATCGTCGGTGGTCGCGCCGTCGGGCAGGTTTACTGTGCCAGTGTCCACACCATCGATTAAGACGTTGTAGTCGGCGCTGCATTGCTGGTTGTCATCCCAGGCAGCCGTTATGGTGGAACCGGCGTCGCCGTAGTCCAGCACCAGGACTGTGATGTTGCCGGATCCAACCTCTCCCGTCTGAGTTTCAGCAGGAAGCGCTGCAGCGAAGCCGACGAGAAATGCGACCGCTACCGCGAATGCTATTAGCTTCGTTCTTGTGCCTAATTTCATAGCTGCCACACCCCGCATTCGTTAGTTCATCAAAGCGCATTATTATCGCGCCGCCATGGAAACTACTTTTGTGGATTCCGCCCCTATATCAACACAGGTCAGCAATACTTTAATTGTTGGTAACAATGCACCTAGGATAAAGCAAGATTCATCTCAACAGGAAGAACCATTTAGGTACGGTCTTTCAAGTCAAGATGCTCTGGTGCGAGAGTTCGGAATGGACTGGTTCATATGCTACATGTGGGGAATTAAGTGTTTATGGCAGCGATGGACGCGCGGAGGATTAATGATTCTGTCGAGGGGATGACGGCTCAAAAGGAAGAGGTCGAGAATAAGGGAGGCAGGCTAGGAGCAGATGTATTGTGTGCGAGATTTGATCTATCTCGCTGGGCGGCTATTTCGATTCAGGTGCCTCTGTTTGCAATGTCCGACTATCGGGGGAAACTCTTGGCGGATGCGATGCTTCCCATACCACGATCAGCGCCTGCCGAACCGCCTCATCGTTGATACGTTGCCCTTTGGGGACGGTACGCTTATTTACTTCTTCGCACTATCCCAGGAGCCCTACTGCGTGCTTTCTGTGGCAGCCTGCGATGCCCACGAACTAGTCAAGTATCCGATTTTTGTCCTTCTGCGATGCCTCTCTGTACCGACTGCGAATGGTCCCGAGCACTTCAGTCCTCGTCGACAAGCTGATTTCTCTGACCATCTAATGCCTCCCTGAATTTGGGTAACACCATTGTGAGGCAACGGCCTGATTTCGGTAACAAATTCCTTGAGGCAACGCGCGATAGACTGCTCCAAGTGGTGCGTGGCCATTCGGGGATTGAGAATGGACTGCACTACGTGTGGGATGTAACGATGGCAGAGGACGGCTCCTGTGTGCGCAGCGGCTCAGCACCGCAGGTTGTGGCAGCATTCAGCAACCCTGATCATCGGTATCCTGCGAATGTCATGCGCAACGAACATCGCAGCCGTTATCAGGTCGATTGGACGGCAGCCCAATGGCGCTCTCAGATTGCTCGGACTACGATCATCACAATAACCGAAATACCCTGGGAGCAATCACCTAACTTGCATCACGCGTCTCAGGGAGACGGCTGGGGTGAGGGTGATCAACGCCGTTTACTCATTTAGGTATTTAGGTATCGGAAGACCAGTCAGGGCGATCCGACTAGCTCCCCCGGCGACTCCAGGCCTGCCTTAAGAGTTCGTATGAACTCAGCGACCGGCACCCCGTCCAAGGCACGATGGTCGAAGGTCACGCTCAAGTGCATCATCGATCGCACGACGATCTCGCCATCTACGACGACCGGCTTCTCGATGGCCCGACCTAGCCCAAGTATTGCCACCTGCGGAGGGTCTATGATGGGAGTGAACACGTCGATGTCGTAGTTGGAGAGCGCGGTTACTGTGAACCCCGCGCCAGTCACGTCGTCGACGCCAAGCGCGTTCTTTCGGGTCTTGTCTGCGAGCGTGCGTATCTGCATGGCGATGCCCAGCAGATCCAGCAAGTCGGCTCCTCTGAGCACCGGCACAACCAGACCGTCCGGGACGGCCACCGCGACGCCGATGTTGACCTCCTTGAGCATTAGCACGTTGCCGTCGACCAGGTGAGCGTTGAGTCTCGGGTGCGCCTTGAGCGCCCCGGCGACCGCCAAGATGATGAAGTCCAGGTCCAGCGGCCGCATCCGGTGTGGCCGCCACTCGGTGACCAACGACTCGCGGAGGTTCATCAGTTCGGTGACGTCGGCCTCGGTGGTGAGCGTCACCTGGGCCATCGTGCTTACACTCAGGGTCATGCGGTCCGCGATGATCTTGCGAAGGCCGGTCAGCGGCACCACCTCGCCCACGGCGTCGGCGCTCGCTGCAACGGCGGCCCGCTCGGCGATGGCTCGCTCCACGTCGGCGACTGTGATCCGGCCGCTCGGGCCAGAACCGGCCACGTCGGCGAGGTCGATGACCTCCTGTCGAGCTAGCATCCTCGCTCGCGGGACAACCTGAACCCGCGGCCTGCTCTGCCTAGCCTCGATGGCGTCGCGAACGTCCTGTTCGGTGATGCGACCACGCGGCCCGGTACCGCTGACCTCGGCGAGGTCGATGCCGTTGTCCCGGGCCAGCCGTCTCGCCACCGGCGTGACTTGGTGGGCTGCGGCTCCTGTGGGCCGCGCGTCCCTCCGCCGTTGGCGTCTTCGAGCGCCAGCCGGTGACGCCGCCGCTCCGGGTTCGGGCCGAGGCGGGTTCTCGCCTGGCTCTCCGATGACTGCCACCAGCTCGCCGACCTTAACCAACGAGCCCTCTGCGGCCATGATGTGGTATACGATGCCAGAGGCGGGGGACTCCAGCTCTGAGTTGATCTTGGCCGTCTCGACCTCGACCAGCGGCTGTCCCTCGGCAATCTCGTCGCCTTCGTTGACGAGCCACTTATTCAGCGTCCCGTCTTCCATGTTCATGCCCCACTGGGGGAGCAGCACGTTTGTAGCCATGAGTATCCTCTAGTCAGTCGCGGGCAGAGCGCGTGGACGCGGCCGCTAGTCCAGGGTGGCGTAAATGGCGTCGGTTATCTTTTCCTCGTTGGGGTAGACCTCGGACTCGAGAGCCGGGCTGAACGGGAAGTGGCAGTCGAGGCTCGTGACTCGCTGGATCGGGCTCTGGAGGCTCCAGAAGCCGTCCTGCGCGACCATCGCCGAGATTTCGGACGCGACGCTACAGCTCTTGTGAGCCGGGTCCACTATGACCAGCCGACCAGTCTTCTCGACCGAGTCGAGTATGGTCCTGGTGTCTAAGGGCACTATGGTGCGCGGGTCGATCACCTCGACGGAGATGTTCTCTGCGTCCAGTGCCTCTGCGACAGCCATCGCGCGTCGCAGCATACCCGCCAGCGCAACCACGGTAACGTCAGAGCCTTCATGCTTGACGTCGGCCACGCCGAATGGGATGGTGTAGTCGACGTCATCTCCGACCTCGCCGCGGGTCCCGGCGAGGTTGTTGTCCTCAAAGAACATGACGGGGTCGTTGTCGCGAATTGCGGTCTTGAGCAGCCCCTTGGCGTCGGCCGGGGTCGTGGGTATAGCTATTTTCAGGCCGGGCATGTTCATGAGCATGGGGTATGGCCTGTCGGTGTGGTGAGCCGCGCTGTTGACGCCGTAGATCATACCGCACCTGTACACGACGGGCAGGCTCACCTGGCCGCCGAACATAAAGCGCATCTTAGCGGCCTGGCTGATGAGCTGGTCCATGGCCACCCAGAGGAAGCTGGCGAGCGATTGGACGATGGGCCTCATGCCCACGGCGGCAGCGCCGACCGCAGCGCCCATGAATCCGTTCTCGGACAGCGGCGTGTCGATAACGCGGTCGCCGAACTCCTGGGAGAGGCCACCAGTCACGCCGTAGATGCCTCCGCGAATGCTCTCGCCCATGATGAATACTTTTTCGTCGCGGTGCATCTCCTCTTTGATAGCGGCGTTCAGCGCTTCTGAGTAGGTTATTTCAGGCATGGCACATGTCTCCTGCTTCGTCTGTTTACGTGACGCTATTCGTATCTAGTTGTACACGGGCAGGGGGTCGGCGTACATGTCGGTGAAAAGGTCGTCCACATCGGGGTACGGGCTCTCGCGTGCGAACTGGAGAGCTTCGGCTATCGTGTCTGCCACGTCCTGGCGGACCTCTTCGATCTCTTCCTGCGAAGCTATCTCCTGTTCGACGAGCCACCGAGAGTGGACATCGATGGGGTCGCGCTCCCGCCACGCCTGGACCTCTTCATCGGACCGGTAAGACTCGCGCAGGATGCGGACCAGGCCCTCGGAGTGGTCTTCGTACCGGTACGTACGGGCCTCGATGAGTGTCGGGCCCTCGCCGGCGCGTCCCCTTCTGACAGCCTCGGTAGTGGCCTCGTACATGGCCATCGCGTCCTGTCCGTCGACGAGCAGGCCGGGCATGGCGTATGCAGAGGCGCGGTCGGATATGTTCTCCACGGCTACGGAATCCTTGAAGCTGGTGGTCACCGCGTACTGGTTGTTCTCGCACAGGAAGATGACGGGCAGCTTCCAGATGGAGGCCAGGTTCATCGCCTCGTGACACGCGCCCTGGTTGCTGGCGCCGTCGCCGAAGAAGGCGACGACCACGCGGTCATTGCCCTGCATCTTGCTGCCCATAGCCGCGCCGACGGCGACCGGAAGGGCCGAAGCGACGATCCCGGACTCGCCGAGAATCCCTATATCAAAGTCCGCAAGGTGCATTGAGCCGCCCTTGCCCTTGCAGTAGCCCGTGGCCTTGCCGAGAAGTTCGGCCATTGCACGCCGGACGTCGCCGCCCTTGGATATGGGGTGGCCGTGAGAGCGGTGGTTGCCGGTGATATAGTCGTCGTCCCGCAGGGCAGCACAGGCTCCGACGGCCACGGCTTCCTCACCAATGTAGCAGTGGGCCATGCCCACAAGCTCGCCGCGCTGGACGAGCTGCTTGACGTTCTCCTCGAACTCGCGGATCAGCATCATCCGACGGAGCATGAGCATGTAAAGATCTCGTTCTTGGTCCATTTTAGCCTCCACTGATGTAACGGGCCTCGCAGGAGGCCGTAATATCCACACTTCCACTGACCGTTGGCAGGTGCATGTTACTTGGAATGGTATCCGGTTGCCTTGGGCGCATCTTATTACAAAGGGTTGGGTGGCGGCAATAGCTGGGCGGCGGTTAAGCCCGTGCTAGATCGGCAGGAGAGTGCCGGGTTTATCCACGAAGGGCACGAAGGAGCACGGCTTCGGTCATCGAGACGACCAGTGGTGGTATGACTGCGACCTTGGCTGGCTGCCTCATTGTGACGAGCTAGTGGACCTGATGCTGCCCGGCTGGGCCCAAAGCGAAGGTCTGCGGATAGAGATCGATGTCACCGAGGAGCTGGCGTCCGTAAAACCTATTTGGAACCAGTAGAAAATTCATCGGTCTGACGCCGGAGCAGAGCGTGGAACTGCATCGCGGGATGTTGAGCTGACCTTCGGCACATTCTTCGCAAGTGTGAGCGTCACGAATGCATGCTCGCGACACAGGCAGGTACACAAGGCTAATTTCCTGTTGCCGCCACGGGAAAATGACTTGGAAGGGGCCGTTTTCGGGCTTATATGAACGCCGTACAATTACCCTCATTTCGCAAATAGGAAGTGCCGAAAATGACGCTTCAGACACACGAGAAAATCGACAATGCACCGACACTTCTTACAGGTGAACAGCGGCGGCGAGTTGCGGATGCACTCGAGAGAGCGCAGTCGGAGAACACTCGCAAAAACTACGCAAGCCAAGTGCGACAGTTCCGGACCTGATGCCAGTAGAGTAGCTCGGAGACTAGCGAAGCCGAAGGCTTCTCTTACCCGCTTTTTGCTGCTTAGCGATTGTCCCTCGGGACCCACAAAATACCTACCCACCTTTAGGAGTCAGGCCTCTGTATTCCCCTATAGTCTCGCCAGCACCTCACTAAGTCTCTCTGATGCCCCATCAGGCTTTTGGAACAGAATGCTCGCCTGTTTGGAAAAGTCAGCTCAAAGCAAACTTCTTGGTGCAGAGACGCGTATATCCCTGAGCGTCGAAAGCGCCATGGACGCTGCGCCCGTCGGGACATGACTAAGTGGACCCTTCTTGATGATTCGCTTGTGTTCGCTGGCCGAGTCTCGGGGTTCGACCCGACCAGCAGGGCCGTGGTGGTGCACCCACTTGTCGGTCAGTTTTAATCTTCTACTCAATTGCATTCAAATCATCTGCCCACGAGAAACGTGCCCTTTTATGTTGATTGAAAGACTGAGAACTCTTTATCTGCATTGTCCAGCTCGGTCCACCACCTAGGCCCCCCAAAAGTATCGGGGTCTCGACCAGAAACCCCGATACTGCTCGATACTTCAAAGGGGTGAGGTCACACCTGCTGTGTAGGCGGCAGCCGCTAATGGCTGTGGTGGTTGACCTGTTCCCGGTGTTGCCGCAGCAGGTCCCTGCCGTAGTCGTTGCCGTTAGGAGTCCGCACCACGGTGTGGATATGATTTCGCGTGGGTTCGTCGTTGTCCAGGAAGATACCATTTTGGTGGTCGAACTCGATAAGAATCACCGGGCTGTGCACCCGGTAATAGAAGACGCTGTCCTCATCAGTGCCGCCCATCCAGGCAAAGTGGGTCTCGTCGAGGTGCTGCCTTATCTCGTCCATTTTGAGCTGGGCGTGATCGGAACGCATTCGGTTGATATAGGTGCCGATCAGGTCGAACATGAGGGCCTGCTGATGGCTGGAAAGGTCATCAAGCTTAATGCCCTCATGGCGCATCTCAAAATTATCCCTGAAGGCGCCAGTGAAGATGCCGGAGGGGACTTCATCAGTGACTATCGCCTTGCTTCGCTGCTTCGCGGATAGCGTACGGGCAAGATTCAATGCGGTACCCTCTTCCGCCTGGAATACCCGCGTTCCGGCGTGCTTACCAATGTCCACAGCCACCGGCTCGGAACCCATGAACATAGGGGTCATCACCATTTGGCCACCCAACAGGAAGCAGTTGACATTCAGATGATGGCCGTCGAACTGCCAGCCCCACGGTTCGTCCAGGGAAGGCTCGCCCAGGACGCTCAGCCAGTACAACCATTCACCCAGTTCCTCATCGCTGCCGGTAATCTCACGGATGGAATCGTTGAGTTTCATAATGTTGCGGGCCAATTCGAAGCCGCTGGGGCTGAAACCTTCCCGCAGCAGACCGAAAGCCAGGTCCCGCTGGTCCTGGGTCATAGGCTCCATCATCGCACCGTGGCGCATCAGGAAGACGTGAATATTGCTCCAGCGGCGCCAGGCATCGCTGTCCACGGAAAAGAAGGCGGCATCGCGCTGGCCAGGGTCAATGGAATCCAGCCAGGCTTCGGCGGCCCGTTTCATCCCTTCATTGGACAGGCCAGTCTTTCGCAATGTAAACAGACCCGGGACTACTTGGCCATCCGTAGTCAATCCCTTGAAGGGTTCGGCGATCTGCTTCTCGGCATTTCGAATGTTGTTTGCCATCTGCTCCGGCATATCAGGAGCCAGCCTTCGGCCGGAAACAACAGGACGGTTTCGTACCTTAAAATCCTTGAGCTGGAGCGTCATAAATATCAGTCTCCTTGCTGAAGATGACCAATTATATTACGGCGACCGCTTCCATGTCAGGTTTCCTCCAGGTGACCGAGCGACTTCCCCAGGTGATATGCAAATTTCTGAGTGAATTTCTGGGTGTTAGCGCGGATACTTCTTACCTGCCAGGCCAGTTGCCGAGTCCGTCATTCGGGGTTTGCGAACGCTCTTCAACGCTGAAGTCATTGCTAGGGGCGCTGGTTACCGCTGGCCTCTACGTACAACGAATACAGCGACTGGCTGCAGGTCATAAACAAACGGTTCTTTTTGACGCCGCCGAAGCACAGGTTCGAGCAGGGTTCCGGAAGGCGAATCCGGCCAATCAATTCACCGTCGGGAGTAAGGCAATGCACGGCGTCTGTCCCTGGCCCGGCCCAGCCTACACTGGACCACAGGTTGCCGTCTCGATCAGTTCGCAGGCCATCGGCGAATCCAGGCGCCATATCAGCGAAAACCTGGCCCCCACGCAGTTTCCTGCCGTCCACTACCTCGAAAACCCGGATGTGTCCCGGTGCATCGGGATCGTGAGAGATACCACTGTCGGAAATGTAGAGCAGCGACTCGTCGGGGGAAAAGCACAGCCCGTTGGGCATGACCAGATCGTCGGCTACCACGGTGGCTGCACCGGTGACGGTATCCAGTCGGTAAACCCGTCTGGGCAGTTCGGCCTCAGCCCGCTCTCCTTCGTATCCCACCAAAATTCCATAGCCAGGGTCAGTGAACCATATGGCTCCGTCGGAATGAACAACCACATCGTTGGGGGCGTTGAGGCGTTTGCCGTGGAAGCGGTCCAGCAACACGGTGATGCTCCCGTCGTGCTCGGTGCGAGTAATCCGGCGGGTCAGATGCTCGCAGGTAATCAGGCGCCCCTGCAAGTCTCGGGTGTTGCCGTTGCTGCAGTTGGCGGGCTGACGAAACAACGTGACCTTATCGGTTACCTCGCAGTAGCGCAGCATCCGGTTGTTTGGTATATCGCTGAAAACCAGGGACCTGAAGTCGCCAAACCAGACCGGGCCCTCGGCCCACCGCGTTCCTGTAAACAGGCGCTCTATTGCGGCATTCCCGATGCGGTAGGCGCGGAAGCGCGGGTCCAGCACTTCCACCGCAGGATCCGGGTAACGAACTATTCCCTGATCCCAGCGTCGGCTCAGTTCAGGAGTCCATTCAGAATTGCCGCCCATTGCTCACTTCCTCGATTCATAGCCATCGACCTGACGGAACAGCCAGGTCCTGCATTCCCCTGCTCCACTGCGAATCCTAGAATTATATCTTACATCAGGGCAACCGCATCTGACATGAATGTCACTCCGAGGCGAAGCCGAAAAATGCAGACTTCTAGACGGCACTTCATCCTTGGGTGTCGAGTCAGGGTCACTCGGCAGGATTCTACACCCTGCGGCAGGCTCATGGTGACATCTATCAGGGCTCGGGTGAACGGAGGCATTGAAGACGTAATTGCCCTGAGGACCAGGTTTTCTTCGCGGACGAAGGGATCGGATAGCTCAAAAGACCCTGCCCTGGCAGCGGGGCTTTTGTTTCTGAAATCGTATTTGATTCCCAACGCCAAATTATTACCCAGCAGGAAGCCGAGAGATCGACCCTGTTCCTGGCCCTCCCTACCGCTCGGGCGCGCTAGCCCTGCATGAACCTTATCTCGGGCATTGTTGCGGTGCTCCAAAAGATCCGGCACAGGAAATTCACAGAATCAATGCGTTAGACGTAAATCGTTTGTTCAGACCCAAACATTTACACCAGCCATCCGTGGAGTGAACTTTTCGGCGTACTTTCCGTTCTCGAAATGATTCCCGTGCGCCGCCGTTTCGGCACGCCGATTGACGGCGAGGCCCGAAGGCTCTAATCTAGGCTCATACACATCTAAAGTCCAGTTGCCTAAAGGAGTTTGGCATGACTATCAGCACACAGACCACCTATGAAGTCCAAATCGAAGACGTGGAATATCTGCGGCACGGTGATAAGCCCTTCCTGGCGCGCCTCTTCAAGCCCCAGGGCAGCGGACCATTCCCGGTAATGGTCGAGTTGCATGGCGGCGCTTGGGTGAATGGTAACCGTGAGGACGGCAATGTCAGCAATGAAGCGCTGGCCAGGAACGGCATCATCGTGGTGGCCCTGGACTTTCGCGTTCCGCCGGAAGCGCCATACCCCGCCTCCTTCGCCGACATCCACTATGGAATCCGCTGGTGCAAGGCGCACGCCGAAGGCTGGAACGGCATTTCGGATAAGATCGGCGCCATGGGCACCTCCAGCGGCGCACACCAGGCTATGCTGCTAGGCATGCGGCCCAACGATTCCCGCTACGCGGCGCTGTCCCTTACCAACGGCGCGACCGAGGTAGATGGTACCCTGGGCTGCGTGATCATGGTCTCCCCGGTGATCGATCCCCTAGGTCGCTATCATTACGCCAAGGGTCTTAGGAATGACGTCAAACCCCCCGAGTCAGTTGGAGAGCGTACAGTGGCCATGCACGACCTGTACTGGGTGACGGAAGAGACAATGGCAGAAGGTGCTCCAGCACGAATTCTGGCCGGTGGGGAGCGCACGGAACTGCCGCCCACGCTGTGCCTTGCACGCTCCTACGAGGCAGCGCACCCGCGCCCTGACCTGGACGAATTCATCATGCAGTACCGCAAGGCCGGTGGGCAGATTGACGTGACGATCTTCGAAGAGGAGGGCGCAGGAGTGCTGCGGGACCTTTCCACGGATGTTGCACAGCAGGCCCTCGAACAGATGACCGCGTTCATCCAACAAAACCTGATGTAACCAGGCAAACCCAAAATACAGAGGCAAACAGCGACGTGCCGCGGTATCCCGGAGGCACGTCGCTGTTTGCGTTGTCCTAAGCTCGAACCCTACTTGGGCGTCATAGACCGCATACTGGAAGATGACCTATGCCTGCCCGAAGAAGCAACGTCACACGGCAAAGCGCATCTTCGAGAGACTGCGAGATGAGCACGGTTTTGCGGGTGGATGCACCATAGTCAAGGACTACGTTCGGGAGCGCCGGCGTCACACGCGAGAGATGTTCGTTCCCACGGCGCATTGTGCCGGGCACGCGCAGTGCGACTTCGGGCAGGCGTGAGCGGTCATAGAGGACAATGTCCCTGTGCGCTGGTCCTTACGGGCCCGATTTTGATACTCCATTTAATACTCTACTGAGGACTTTTCACCTGTATTGGAACCGATGCCCCACCCCAGTTGATGAAGCATCCGTATTTGCATCCGACTGCAATAAGCATAGTTGTTCTAATCTATTAGTGGGTTGTACTCCTCGTCGTTGACACATTTTTCCAGTGTCCGTAGCATGCGGGAGATGTTGAGCCGGGTGGCCGCCAAACTGACCGCGCTGGGCCCTGGGCATATGCTTGAACCGGTACTTCGGTCGACCTGATCTTGAACTCGCCACACTCTTCAATTACTAAAGGACAATTGTGCATCAAGCGTCTCAAGGGATAGGGGCTGTTGGAGGCGGGCTTGAGTCTGAGTTTCATTGCCCCTGGGGAGAAGAGCGGACCAGATGGACTATGGAATAGGTATCCCATCGTACATAGAGGCCTGGCGCGAGGTGAAAGCGGCTGAGGAGGCGGGTTTCACACACGCCTGGTTCTTCGACTCGCAACTCATCTACTCCGATGTGTGGGCCACGATGGCGCTGGCAGCGCAGAACACTACGAGCATCAAGCTGGGGACGCTGGTCGCAATACCGAGCAACAGACTTGCGCCGGTGACGGCGGCCGCCGCGGCGTCGATCAACAGGATCGCGCCCGGCAGGGTGATCGTCGGCCTCGGCACCGGCTACACGGGTCGGAACACCATGGGCCTTCCCGCACTGACAATGGACCAGTTCGAGGAGTACGCTCTGCAGGTCAAGGGTCTGCTTACTGGGGGGGACGTGCTGCTGCGGGAGGGAAGCCGAGAGAGATGGATACGGCTGATCCACTCCAAGTCCAACTCGGGACGGGATGAGTTCTTCAACATTGAAGACCCTATCCCTGTGATGCTTGCCGCCAACGGCCCACGGGGTCAGAAGATCACCGGAGAGATATCCGACGGCTGGATAACGACCGCGAGAAGCGCGACCGTCCCGGAAGGACTGCCCAGGGTCATGGCGGCTGCAGAAGCGAGTGGCAACAGTTTCGATAAGTTCGGCGGACACGGGGCTAAGCCGTACGTGACAGTGCTCACATCGGCGTGCGTTCTCAGAGAGGGCGAGTCGGTGTCGAGCGAGCGGGTGATCAGGAACTTGGGGCCGACGCTGGTCCCAGGCATCCACGCTATGTGGGAGCGCGACTATGGACCGGGCTCAAACCTGGGAATGAGCAATCCAGGCCTCGCGGAGGACTACGACCGGTACGTCCGTGAATACGGGGATAATCGTCCGAATCCCACGCCGGACGACAGGCGATACCTCGATGTTCACGAAGGACACTATGTATACCTGAAAGATGGAGAAGATCGGTTCGTTTCGGCGGATATGGTCGGTCGCACTCTGACCGGCACGGGGGACGAGATCAGCGAGAAGCTGGACGACCTAGAGGCAATCGGTGTCAACAACGTGGCGCTCGCGGCCGTGGACCGACAGGCGGCGCGTGAGTTAATTTCAGACTTCGGTGAGCAGGTTATTCAGCGTCGGGGATGACGGCGCCACGGACCTTTACGGTCGGTCCAACCTCTGGATTGCCGCTTTCGCGGGAATGGCGATTAGCGACTAGCATCTATACACTTTCGTTTGGGCTCGGCACTAAACAGGGACGACACAGAAGGCATGTACGGCGAGGACATTTTCTGCGACAACATTATTGACTACATCGAGCGCAGGAAGGACGACGACAGACCGTCCTTCGTGTACTGACCAATGGCAGCGACGCCAGCCTCACGAGCCCACGCCGGACAGTCCTGAATGGGAGTCGTTTGCCCCTCCTTCCAACGGGACGCGCGGCGGGAGGACATCGGCAGAGTTCGAGGAAGGCTCCTGGGGAGACGCCCCGCGCTTCTACAAGGACATGGTCGAGTACCACGACAAGGTCATCGGGAGGCTCATGGACTACCTAGACGAGCAGGGGCCCGGCGTGGGCATTGCTGGTCGCCTCTTCTCTGCGGCTGGGTTGACGCCACTGGCTACTGCCGACCAGTTTGTCTCGCCAAGTCGCGCACCTGAGCCGGACTCACGGTCGGATATCCTCCGGCGCCGATATCACGTCGAATGCCGTCAATGGATATGCGCTGCACCCAACTCTTTGAACCACGCCTGGCTATATTCAGGTACAGGCCCTCGCCATCGGAATATCTGCCAGGGTCGTTGAGACTCCTGACTTTCGCTGCTGTCAATCTGTTCATTTTCTCCTCCTTCCCCATGCTTTTTCCCACAGTATAAGTGGGATTCAACAGGATTTAGAGGGAACTGACAAGGCAGTGAAAGTGGCATAAAGCAGTCTACGGTGGGATAAAGTGGGTTCTCAGAGGAGGGCTTATGATATGTATTTGGCGGAGAGGAAGGGATTCGAACCCTTGGTGCCCTTGCAGGCACACACGATTTCCAGTCGTGCCTGTTCGTCCACTCCAGCACCTCTCCGCGATGAGGTTATTTAGATTTTTTCGTGGGCGTTGGATTCGCCCGACTTCTACTTTTTCTTGCGCGCCGCCTCGTAACTCTTGATGTAGTCGTCGACCGGTGTTGAGGCTATCGTATAGGCTATCAGGTCCATCGGCAGATCGTCGGTGGTCTTGAAGCGGACGCAGGATTTGCCCATGTTGAGCTTTTTGCCGCTTGCCTTGAAGCGCCGCTCGAATTCGGTCTGCGTTCCGTCGTGTACATAGACGCACATCAGGTAGAGCGACATGTAGTTTTTCTGGGAGGCGAGCGCGGCGTACATCAGCGGCTGCTTGTTGTATGTCTTGGGGTAGCGGTCAAGGGAGATTTCCCACGAGATCATGCCCCAGTTCATGGATTCGGCGTAACCTTCGGGCAGGTTATCGAGCACAACATTGCGCACGGCTTCAATCTGCTCGCGCCTGTCGGATGCAAGCTCGTTAAGGTATTCTTCTACTGTGGCGGCGTTGCTTCTGACCATTGCCCCACCCGCGTTTCAATGGAGACTATACAAAGCATGAAGGAGATAAGGTTGCACTTCCTAGTATGCTCACACAGCAAGGTTATCATAGTGTTGAGCGGCGTTCCACAATAAATTAGACCCCCTCCGTGTCTCCTCTGAGATCATCCAAACGCTTTCAGGTGGAGGTGAATAGTCGAAGACCCTAGAACTCGTTCCTGCTAAGCAACCGACACTTAGATTGAAGACTGCACTTCTATCGCAGATGTAGCGGGAAGTGCGTGCCACTGGAACGAGGCCAATTGACATAGCTTGCGCCCTTGAATAGACTTCGCTTCGGCAGGCTCCAAACCGAAGAGTACCGCGAAGGGAGACGGATCGGTGGCTTATGTGGCAAGTTACTGAAGAGGACCTCGCACATATCGCTACCGGAGCCGGAATACTTGGCACGGGCGGCGGCGGCAACCCGTACATCGGGCAGCTGCGGGCGCGGCAGGCAATACGGAAGTGGGGGCCCGTTATGGTGTTGTCCCCGGAGGAGGTTCCGGAGGATGCTCGCGTTGTTTGCGTGGGTGGAATAGGCGCGCCGACTGTTGGCATCGAGAAGGTGCGGGACCTGCAGTCTTACTACGCGTTGCGCGCTATTGAGGAGTACACCGGCGAAAAGGCGACCGCCTTAATCTCCAACGAGATCGGTGGGAGCAACTCGGTGGAACCGTTGATTCCGGCTGCTATGACCGGGCTGCCGGTGGTGGACGGGGATGGGATGGGCCGAGCTTTCCCGGAATTTCAGATGAAGACTTTTTTCGTTTATGGCGTGCCGTGCTGCCCGATGGCAGTTGCCGACGAGAAAGGGAACTCGGTTATTATCAGGGAGACCATAACGCCGCACTGGGCCGAGCGGCTTGCACGGGCTGTCACGATACAGATGGGTTGCATAGCCTGCTATGCCGTGGCTCCCATGAGCGCCGAACAGGTGCGGCGCACGGCCATCCCGAATACGCTGTCGTTGGCACGGGATCTGGGCGTCGCGGTGGCAACAGCCCGCAGCGATGGGGATGATCCGCTAGATGCGATTCTCGCGACCTGTCCGGGCAAGATTCTGTTCAGCGGCAAGGTTATGGACATCGACCGTCGGACAACGGCCGGCTTCGCCCGTGGAACGCTAACGATCGATGGTCTTGACTCATTCAGCGGTGAGCGGATGGTCATAGACTTTCAGAATGAAAACCTCATCGCCCGTCGCGACGGCGAGATCGTTTGCATCGTGCCGGACCTGATTTGCGCCGTGGCAACCGATGTGGGTGAGCCGGTGACGACTGAACTTATGCGTTACGGGCTTCGAGTAACTATTCTGGGTTTTCCTGCTCCCGAATTGTGGACGACCGCGGAAGGCCTGGCTGTGGCGGGTCCGAGGGCATTCGGGTACGAGACGGATTACATCCCTTTGACGGTTTGAGGCTGGCGATATGTTCGTGGGCGTGGATGTAGGCGGGACCAATACCGACGCTGTGCTGATGGACGGGCAGGAACTCGCCGCAGCCGCCAAGGTGCCCACGACAGAGGATGTTACTACCGGCATTGTGAACGCGGTTACCGAACTGCTGAAGCAGGGCTTTGACAGCGCGGATATCGATGCGGTCATGGTGGGCACGACGCACTTCACGAACGCACTGCTGGAGCAGAGGGGCCTGTCTCCCACTGCCGTTATACGGCTGGCGCTACCCGCTACTCAACTGCTGCCACCAATGATCGACTGGCCGGACGCGCTGAAGGACTCGATTGGCGGTTTCGCCTACATGGTCGGAGGCGGCAATGAGTTCGACGGGCGCGAGATTGCGTCTCTTGACCGTGACGGCATCCGAGAAGCAGTGCGGGACATTCGACGGCACGGGGCGCTGGCGATAGCGGTTAGCGGCGTGTTTTCTCCGGTGGACCCGACGCACGAAAGAGAGGCGGCTGCCCTGATACAGGAACTAGCTCCAGAAATGAGGGTATGCCTTTCGCACGAGAATGGGCGCATGGGGCTGCTTGAACGGGAGAACGCGGCTGTCCTGAACGCCTGCCTGGGGGATGTGGCTGTTGCGACTGTAAAGGGAATAGAGAATGCGCTTGAAATGTTGGGCATTCACGCTTCGCTGTTCATGAGTCAGAACGATGGTACGCTGATGGATACGGAGTTCGCCTCGCAGTTTCCGGTACTGACTGTCTCATCCGGTCCTACGAACAGCATGCGGGGCGCAGCGCACCTGTCGGGAGTCTCAGACGGCATCGTGGTGGACATTGGCGGCACTTCGACGGATGTGGGCGCGCTGGTCAAAGGCTTCCCCAGGGAATCGGCGGTGGCAGTTGATCTGGCAGGCGTGCGCACGAATTTCCGTACGCCGGACATGGTGTCTATTGCGCTTGGCGGCGGGACCGTGGTGGAGCGGGTACCCTGGCGCATGGGCCCGGAAAGCGTCGGATATAGACTTACAGACGAGGCGATGGTTTTCGGCGGCGAGACTCTTACGACGACTGACATTGCGGTTGCTCATGGCCGGGCTTCAATTGGAGACAGGCGGCTGGTGAATAGCCTGGAAAAATCGGATGTGCAACGGGGCATTGCCGAGATTGAAGCACAAGTCGAGACTGCGGTGGATCGCGTGAAGCTCAGCCATGAAGACGTGCCGGTAGTGCTGGTTGGAGGCGGGAGTGTTCTGCTTGGGGATTCTATGGCTGGCGCATCACGGGTGCTGCGGCCAAAACACGCGGACGTGGCGAATGCCATCGGGGCTGCTATCGCGCAGGTTGGCGGCCAGGTGGAGCGGGTGTATTCGCTTGAGGGCTGCAGCCGGGATGAAGCCATTGCCGATTGCACAGCAGCGGCAGTCGAGCGAGCAGTGATGGCCGGCGCCAATCCTTCGACGGTGGAGGTCGTCGATGTTGAGGAGGTGCCGCTAACGTACGTGCCAAGCAACGCGACACGAGTGCGCGTGAAGGCAGTTGGCGACATTGCGCCTAATAGGTTGCGGCGCAGTTGAAGTCGAGCGCCCTTTTTCACAGTGCCCTTGTTGGTTGGAAGCCAGCCTTAGACGCGCAGTAACCAGAACAGGATCGCGTTGATGATTAATACCGGGATGAAGGCTATCAGAATAACGAAGAAGGCTCGCAAGGTTGATGTGTAATCGAGAGTTTGCCGAACGGCAACTACCATCGCCGCCAATTGCCAGAAGAGCGCTATAACTCCGATTACTGTACCAACGGCCGGAACAAACACTAGGACAGTCAGGATACCCGGAGTTTGGGCGAACCCGGTGCCTCTTGCCAACTGTCCCCAATCAGCTTCGGTCTGTTCGGTTTTCAGTATCTTGGTGCCGACGAACATGGCGATGAGCGCCCATATCGCCCAGCTAATGATTCCCCGAATCAAGCCGAAGACTAATGCCCCCAATATGTCGGCTTCGCCGGAGAGCAGTTCGCCGATTCCGCTGGCGAGTGCGACTATGATTACAACAATGACTGCCTGAATGGTGGCGCTGCTGTCTCTTTCCACATCTTCGAAGGTGTCAACGCTTAGGCGAGCTGCTCCCAACATCCTGCTTAGCATTTGTGGACCTCACTTCCCTCTCGCTAAAGTATTAAAAATACCTAGGAATTTGGCTTGAAAGTTTCCGAAACGATGTTAACACATTGTAACAGGATTCGGTGAATGGATTGAGGCGAGGGCTTTGTGGTCAGGCCCGCGTCTGCTATCGCTGATACACCTGGATGCGGTGGCGGCAACTGTCCACGACGAACATCCTGCCGTCGTCATCTAGCTTGACTGACGTGGGACCCCAGAAGTATTTTTCGATGCTGGCAGACTCGTCTCGCGTGTCGTATATGGTGTCAGGGTCGAGAGCAGGCTCCATGTCTGCCTTCTGGCGCTCCTCAAACTCGTCGGGATTGGCGCGGAAGTAGTCATCGGACCATTTGGACATCCCGGCGCTGCCTCTAAATGCGGCGAGAAACCTACCTTCAGGATCGAATATCTGAACGCGGTGGTTGCCCCAGTCCGCGATGTAAAGGTTGCCCTCATCGTCCAATGTGACGCCGGACGGCCTGTGCAGTTCGCCGTCTCCATTGCCTGGAGTGCCGAAGATCTTCAGAGGCTTGCCATCGGCATCAAACTTCTGGATTCTGTCGTTGCGCCAGTCGGCAACATATACGTTGTCATTCGAGTCCGTTGTGACGCCCCAGGGAATGTTGAACTCACCGGGGGCTGTCCCTGCCCTGCCCCATCCTCCCAGATAGCGCCCGTCTAGGGTGAATCTCTGAATGCGGTTATTGAGGCCGTCAGCGACAAGCAGGTTGCCATCGGAGTCGAAGGCGATACCGGAAGGACGGTTGAGTTCGCCCTTACCTCTACCCTGCACGCCCCAGCAGCCCACGAAGCCGCCGTCTGTTTCGAAGATAGAGATGCGATTTAGCGCCTCGTCAGATATGAACAGGTTGCCTTCGGAGCTAATAGTCATGGAGGAGGGCCACATCATCTGGCCGTTGCCGACTCCGCCGTAGCCGAACTCGCCATAGTAGTCCTCTTCGATCGTGCAGATGGATATGCGCTTGGAGACCATGCGCTCGGCGACGTCCGAGCCAGCGCGGTTGAGCACAAATAGCATGCCATCTTCGCCAACAACGAGGTCCACGGGATTGTTGAAGCCGCGACCGCTGACGGAAAGGAATCCGATGGTGTGGCTGTAACTGTAGTTCATGCGGATGCCCAATCAGTAAGTCAAGCCAGTTGATATTCGCGGGTGGAGACGATAAGCTGCATCATCTCGATTGCTCGGCGTGTTGATTCGGCTTCGTCTGAGTCGGTATCGAAACAGAGGTCACCTTGCATTGAAGCGTGCTCGTCAAGCTCGTACCGAGTGCGCTCGGATGGGGCGATGCCACCCATCAGATCAAGGCAAGCGTCAACGAATTGCGAAGGCGAGTGGCTGCCCTGCGCCCTGATTCTGTCAATGATGTCGCGTACCCCCGACTTGTTCGCGTCGGAGAAGAGGTCAACAGCAAAATTGATGCGGTTGACCAGCCCTGCGGTGTTAATCCACTCGGTTCCTGTATGCCAGCCTTCTACGCTAGGCGGATCCAGGATGTTCTGTCCCATAAAGTTCGCCTGAAGCCCAAGTCGAATGTCCTCTACTTCGGGGAAGGCGAAGCTGCCACTCATGCGGGCGGAGCCGACGACCATCTCCACCGGGCTTTTCACACGGCGGAACGCAGATTTCATGAAGAAGTTGGAGTTGAATAGTGTCCTCATTGTAGAGCGAAGGTCGTAGTCACTTTCCATTAGCTCTGATGCAAGCAGGTCGATAGCGTCCGGGTCCTTGGGTGGGACCGTCTGCCATGCAGGGACTTGCGCCTCATCCTCCACGAAGAAGTTATAGAGATGCCGCGCTATGAACCGCGCTGTTGCGGGGTTCCGACAGATGATGTCAATCACATCCTCGCCATTGAAGTCTCCGCGCTCTCCGAGAAACGCCTTATCGCCGTGGTCGTGGTCTTCGCTGAGGTATTCGAACTGCCAGTCCAGGCGTCCGTAGGGCCAGACAGAATCGCGGGATACCCTCGAAGCGTGAAGGGGCGCGTTGCGTATGGTCCAGCCGGTGAAGGCGCGGGAGCACTGGCGCACGTCGTCTTCGGTGTAGTTGCCGACGCCCATGGAGAACAGTTCGAGGATTTCGCGGCCGTAATTTTCGTTGACAGCGTCCTTATGGTTGTCCTTGTTGTCGAGCCAGAAAATCATTGCCGGGTCGCGGGAAAGCTCGACGAGAAGGTTGCGGAAGCTCCCCAATCCATTCCTGCGGAACATTTCGACCTGCTTGAGGATTGCCTTGGGCTGGTTGAGCTTGGTGTACCCGGTGGCGAAGATGTGATGCCAGAAGAGCGCCATTTTCTCTTCCAACGGGCGGCGGGTGTTAATCATGCGGTAGAGCCAGTAAGCCTGGCAGCTTTCCACGTAGATGAGGCTATTCTGGTCGATGTGGTAGCGCCTTATAAGGTCTTCATCTTCGAGGGCGGGTGGCGCGTCTTCCGGATGAAGCAGTTCTTCGACAGTAGCCTCGTAGCCCTGAGCGGCGTATCGTTCAAGTTCCTGACGA
Organism: Dehalococcoidia bacterium; assembly: GCA_965225795.1. Lineage (GTDB taxonomy): Bacteria > Chloroflexota > Dehalococcoidia > Lucifugimonadales > JADFKI01 > Bin90. The sequence goes on from OZ245324.1 coordinate 1,472,545, forward strand.
CTTGCGCCGAATCCGGCGCGGCGCAGAAGATGCGCCATCAACGCGAGATTTGTGTCAGTCATGGCGTGCTCCCTATTCTACGCTACATCTTGCGCTACAGGCCGAATACACTGGTGAGCCGCATTATACTCAACGCGACTAGATGGCTCAACCGCCAAGCAGTCGCAGCTCCACCGAACTGCTGCGGCATTCATTCACTTGGCAGAGGCGGCCGGCCGGCTTAGCTGCGGCGATTGCCCAGAACTTCGGGGTTCATTACTCGCTGTGGGTTGCCCTCAATGAAGTTGCCGATGTTCTCCAAGGTCTGCCCGTAGAATGCGCGGTAGGTCTCCTGTGTCACATAGCCCAAGTGCGGCGTCAGTAGGACATTGTCCAAGCTCAGGAACGCATGGTCAGGAGGCAACGGCTCCTGATCGAATGTGTCGAGTCCAGCACCCGCTATCGTGCCCGACTTGAGGGCGTTAACTAGAGCATCTTCGTCGATGATGGGGCCTCTCGATGAGTTGATGAGATAGGCGGTCGGCTTCATCAGGCTGAGTTCGCGCGCGCCGAGCAGTCCCCTAGTCCGGTCGCTGAGACGCGTGTGGATGGTAACGAGATCGGACTGTGCCAGCAGATCGTCTTTGCTGACGAGGGCCGCGCCGTTGGCTTCGGCGTGTTCCTGCGTGAGATTCTGACTCCACGCGAGGATGTTCATGTGGAACGCGCGCGCCACCTCTGCCATCTGAGTACCGATGTTGCCCAGCCCAATGATGCCGATCGTCTTGCCGTCCAGACCTGTTCCAACAGTACGCTGCCAAGCTCCGGCGCGAGTCTCCTGGTGTTCCAGAGGAATGTGTCGCAGAAGACCGAGTATCAAGCCCCACGTAAGTTCCATCGTCGCCCTTGACAAGCCTCCAGTGCCGCAGACGACTATACCGAGATCGGTTGCAGCTTCAATGTCAATGGCAGCGTTCCGCATCCCTGCGCTGGCAATTAGCTTGAGGTTGGGCAGCCGCATGAGCAAGGAGCGTGGAAAAGGCGTGCGTTCCCGCAGCGCCATAACGAAGTCAAATTCGTTAAGCCTGTCAGCAATTGCGCTCTCGTCAGTCAGATGATCGTGGAATACCGCGAAGGAGCATTCGGGTGAAAGCGAATCCCAGTCGGCGGATTGCAGCGCCACCTGTTGGTAATCGTCCAGCAATGCAACTTTCATATTTCATGCCATCCTTATCGCAAGTTTCATTTGCAAGAGATTGGATGCTCAGCGTATCAGCTAGGCATTTCTAAGAGGTCGGAAGAATGCCCTGATGTCTTCGGCGAGCAATTGAGGCTCCTCTAAGGCGGCGAAATGTCCGCCACGCGGCATTGGCGTCCAACGCTGCAAGTCATAGGAGCGCTCAGCCCACTCTCTGGGTGGGCGGCTTATCTCGACGGGGAATGCTGCTACACCCGTGGGGACATCTATCTTCTCGTCACGCGCCATCGTCCATGTGTGGCGCTGGTTCTCTTTGTACATGCGGGTAGATGAACTGATGCTTTCGGTCGCCCAATAGATGGTGACAGTTGTCAGTAGTTCATCCTTGCTGAAGCGTCTTTCAACATCGCCTTCGCAGTCGCTCCAGGAGCGATACTTCTCAACTATCCACGCAGCGAGGCCAACGGGCGAATCGTTCAGACCGTAGGCGAGCGTCTGCGGCTTTGTGCCCTGGATGTGCGCGTAGCCGCCTTCTGCATTCTGCCATTGCTCTCTTTCGCGCATGTGTGTCTTTTCTGCGTCGGACAGTACCCGGGAACCCTCGCCCAGGTACGGTGCGGGCCTGGTAATGGAAGTGAGGTGGATTCCTGTCAGGCGGTCCGCGTGTCCATGCCCCAAGCGCGATGTAACACCGGCACCGATGTCGCCGCCGTGCGCAGCAAAACGGGGATAGCCTAGAACCCGCGTCATAAGCTCATCCCAAAGGGCGGCGGTCTTCGATACTTCCATGCCTCGCTCGGTAGCGTGGTCCGAGAAGCCGAAGCCGGGCAGAGAGGGCGCTACAACATCGAATGAGTCGGCGGGATCGCCTCCATGAGATGCGGGATCGACCAGCAGGGGGATTATCTTGTGCATCTCAAAGAAGGTGCCGGGCCAGCCGTGCGTAATGACAAGCGGCATCGGGTTGGGACCTTGTCCCCGCTCGTGGATGAAGTGTATCCCCAAGCCTCCCACCGGAGCCTTGAAGTGGCTGAACGAGTTGATAAGGCGTTCCTGCGCGCGCCAGTCGAAGTCGTTACGCCAGTAGTCCACGAGTTCTTTCATGTAGTCCATGTTGGAGCCGTAGTCCCAACCGGTTCCCGGCAGTTCGTCGGGCCAGCGGGTAGTGTCGAGACGCCTGTGGAGATCGTCCAGAACGTCGTCGCTGATATGTATCTCAAACGGTTCAGGCTGCATTGTAATTCTCCCTGACTGGACTTGGGTATAACGACGGGTAAGGGAAGCGCCGCGCTGAACTCAAACTTGAGCAGGACTCCAGTCCAGCAGGCATACCTTATCACAAAAGGTGGGCGACCAAGGGGGGTTTGAGCCACGCAAAAACGCGCCGAAACCGAGGCAGGAAAAGGGGATTTGGCTGACCAAGCAAGGAGCGGACAGGTGGGTAAATGGGAGGTGAAGGTGTTCGACTCTTGATAGACTGTTCCTAGCTGAACTTTGCTACCTGATTTAGGTTTCTGCTTGAAATTGAACCTTCCTCGTAGCAGGAGATCCAGTCCTTGGCATTTGGGATATTCATCATGTCTGCTTCTGCCTCTTTGGCATCGTCCTTCGATTTCCAATAGACAATGTCGGTGTAACCTCCATCGTCACTCCTGTGAATTTCCCATCCGATTAAACCTGTCTGTTTGCTCATCCAGTTTCTGAAAACGTCACTCGCTACATCTAAAAGATGTTCCTCAGAGACATTCTTTGCAAGCCTGTAACTGATTATGTCTTTGTACATATCTAAAGTATTGGCTCAAACTTTCTTTTGCGGGGCAAACATTTCCAATTGGAAGTCGAAATTGGCGGGAGGATTCTCACGCATGGCGAGGGGTATGTGGCTGGCGGCGAGAGAGTGGGTTAATGTTCATCGCCATAAAGCAGTCTGACACTACTTAAACGACGTTGCCAATTTAGTTTTCTCACGATTTATACCACTTGGCACAATCGTGGAGCTCAACCAGCCTTAGTATTATACCCCAACATCCGCACATAGTCCCGATGCGACCGGCGCCTCACTGACGGCGGCGACGCCCCTGGTAATTCTTTGGAGCGATTGCGGGCGCGCAATGAAACGGATTGATCACTGATGCCAGCCCAATGGTCTTCTACTTTCTTTTGTGGAAATGCCCCAAACCACAGTTGGCTTAGGTCACCGAAGTACCTAGAAGCGGACTCTTTTGAAGAGCCTGGTATGTTTTATTTGGATGGATTGTGTTCCGGCACATTCTAATGTTCGCGAAAACGTCAGTTTGTGGTGGAGAACCGCAGACGCGGTCGGTCTTGGTACGCCTTTGCCCGTGACCTAATCACGCGGATCAGCTAACTGCACATAATCATCTAGCAGTCCATTGCGCACGGCCCAGACCACGATGCCTTGTTTTGTCCTGATTCCCAACTTGTTCTGGATGCGGTATATGCTGTTTCGAATGGTCAGTCGCGTGTTACCAATTACCTCCGCTATCTGCGCATATGTCATACCCTGCGCGAACAGTGTGAGTATCTCCCTCTCCTTCGCAGTCAGCCCATGCGCTTCTTTATCATCCACCTGAGCCGAGCCGTGAATTGCCGCGAATAGGTGCTTTGCCGCATCCGCAGGTATTCGAAATTCTCCACCAGCCACATCACGAACGGTCGCAAGAAGCTGCTCCATGCCGGAGTATTTCTGCAGATAGCCCGTAGCTCCCGCGGCGATTGAATGAACAAGTGACTCCTCCTCGTTGGACGCGGTAAGCATCAGAACTCGGGTATCAGGTAACATGTCCATGACTTCCCTGCAGGCTTCGATACCGTCCATTCGCGGCATGATCACGTCCATTATGATCACGTCCGGCTTGATACTTTGGACTGTGCGCACGGCTTCCTCGTCGTCTCCCGCATTACCCACTACTTCAAATTCTCCCGTCTGCTCCAGGACTTGCCGCAGTCCGTCTCTCATGATCGAATGGTCGTCGACGAGCATAACCCTGATCCGTGCGTTGGTGGACATTCCTCTAACCTCCATTAGTCGTTCCATAGGGCACAACGCAGGTCACGGCAGTTCCGCATCCCGATGCACCCCTTCCCACGTCAAGTCGGCCACCCATTCTCTCCGCATCCGCTCTCATGTTTCTGAAGCCGTGGCCTCTGTCGGCAAAGTCCTCCGGAAGCCCTATCCCATCATCTGCAACGGACATCCGAAGGCTTTCCGCCCTAAATTCGAGGCTCAATGTAACACTCTCCGCGCGGGCATGCCGAAATGCATTCGTCAGCGCGTTGTGTGCGATCGAGAACAGCAGACTTCGTTCGACCGTGGAGAGAGGAGGCTCGTCGCCAGTCTGCATAAACTTTGCTGGAACGGACGTGATGGCGGTGAAAGTTGAAGCATGCGCCCGCAGTACCTAGTTAAGGTTCCTGCCCTGAAATATCTGTCCCCCGTCTATTGGATGCCTCAGTTCCCACATTACAAATTTCGATAGCTTCGCCGTCGCATCGAGCTTTTCGATCTGTTCCCGGTTGGACCGTTCCCCTAGCTTCGCTGCTGCCTCGATGCCCAGACCGATCAGGTATGCCCACTGCGCGGTCGTGTCATGAATGGTCTGAGAAATCTCGATTCGCTGCCTATGCAGTTCCCCCTCGCGCTCCACTGCGTCCCTTCTCCTTGTCCGTTCAACCCTGATGATGAGGTAGACCAAGCCCATTACGGCGTATAGTCCGCCGACCCGGTAGAACAACACTTTATCCTGTTCTTCTTCAAGACTGATACCCGGAGAAACCAGTGTGCACAGGGCCGCATATATAAGAGCCACCACCGTAACCCATAGCACGTTGAAACGCAGGGATGTGAAAGTTGTCGCGAAAGATGCCACAACAAAGTAGTAGATGACGAAGTATCCGCTGCCAAGCCCACCGGATAGTGAAGTGCTGAAGGAGACGAACACCACGTCCGTGAATCTGAGAAGCAGCAGCCAGCAGGTCTCAATGGCCTTGTTCGACCGGATGCGGTAATGCACATAGCCGTTGAGTGCCATCGCGGACGCGACGTAAAGCGTATTGAGGATGTGGCTGACTGCCCCATAGTCAACTCGATAGTTGACCTCTGCCATGACGCCGATCAGTATGATCCAGCGGACCCAGATTGCAATCTGCGCGCCGTGCCTAAGTTCATCCGGGTCGCTCTCAATTGCACCCGAGATGAGAGTGGGGAACGTGACGCCTATGGCTCTTCTTATACTCATGCATTAATCCCGCATGACTCATATCCTGCCGCGATGCCGATAGGGTTCTTGGCCGTTATACATCGGTTCTAAGGTATTTTAGAATTGACCTCTTTCCACCAGTTTGTGATAGCGTACACATCAGAGCAGTGCTTAACAAGATTGCCACTGTACTTACATGTGAATAGTTTTAGACTGTTACAACAGTACTAGAAGACTTTACCTGAGTATGGTGCTTTCGATTCGATACTTCAGACGGTACATCCGTGAGAGGCGAGCTGCAAAAAGTGTGAGTTGAATGTGCCGAAGGTTGGCTCAACAGCCGGGGCCCTGGACCTCGATGTGCGGGACCTGTCGCTGGATACGCCCAGCCCCACGTTCAGGGTACGTTCCGGCAAGGGCGGCAACTCGCGGCTGGTGCCTATGCATCCTGAGTTGCACGGGGCATTGATTGGACATGGGCTTGTAATCATGCGTTCTGCTTGATGAGGATTGGGAGTTGCATAAGGCGGTCGTCAACTCAGACGCCTCAATCCTCCCGGACAACGAAGTGAAGCCCCTGTCAACGCGGAGCAATCATATACAGCAGTATGGTTCGAGACCGGACAATTATGAGATCACGTACATCATGCACAACCAGCAGCCGTGGGCAGATCGGTCTGATAAGCCTTGTCTCGTGATCTACAACAGGGTCAGCCCGATCGATTAACGCAAGATCATTGAGACACAGTCATTTCAGCACATTGTGCATGACGCACGTTGCATTGCTCGTCAACCTGTTCCGTTTCGTGCAAGGCAAGAGACGAACGTGGCACTGTGGTGCTCATACGTTGATCAACAGCCAGGAAACCTGCTTCGTTACCGGACCCGCTGCTGCAAGGCAAATCGGTGCAGACTATCCCTTCGACGATCCCGAAGCAAAGCAGTCGTTCAACTATTACGGGTGCATATTGTACGGCTCGCGATTCAGGAAGGCATTGCGTTGTCAGGCTGCCAACGGCGAGCCTTAGGAAGTGGAGCTGTCACAGTCCTCCGGATCGGGATAGAACTGGGCGCAGTACTACCTAAATGGCATAATTTTGCCGTCGGAACGACAGAGGCGCGGGTGTGAACGGTACTGTTTGCGGCTCCATATTACCACGCCCTGCAGAACGTCCTGCCTTTGCTGAGACGCTATTATCTTGTTTATGATGGGCCCGCGCCCGCAATCTTACTGGGAGAAACCCCATGCCCGCATTCATCCGCCTCGGCTTGTGTATATCCCGCACCTGCGAGACCAGCGACAGGTCGATAAGCGTACCATCGATGGGCGTCGCCAGCACAACAAACGCAAGTCCATGCCTATCGAGCGCTCGCGGATTTCCACAAACGAGTAGCCCAGCCCAATGACACGGGTTCTGGCCGAGACGTCAAAGGTGAGGTTCACGCTTCTCGTGATGGTTCGAGTTCTTTTGAAGTCGAAACGAGTCTCCAGACAGGGGCTGTCTACAGACACTTGCTGCACGGACTCCACGTTGTCGTAGCCGTGTACGTAGCGCAAGTGGGCACAAGGGAGGTCAATAACAAAATACGCACCAATGGCAGGGCAGAGCCAGCACTCTGCTCCCATGGTACGCCGGCCTTTACGAAAGGAGCTGTAGTGTGACCGCTCAACGGGTTCTTTCCCAGGCAGGGCGCAGGCCAAGGCTAACTGTAACACGCCGGTGTCAGTGGCGTGCTAGTTCCAAACTGCCACGAGAACTTTATGTACGCAGTCCTACGAATGGGTTGGATTTATGTCAAGGACGTTCCACGCGCCAGTTTTTCGGACGCCCGCGGGCGGCACGCCTGTATGTTCTAGCCCTACGATGCATTGCCCACGATGGACGTTTACGGTGTGACACCAGCCCGGCCACACCTCAGGCTTCACAAAGAGCGATTGGCGCTGCTCTGGGATGATATCCAGCCATTGCTGGGCCGCATCTGGGCTCATGTTGCAGATGGACTCCTGGGGCGAGCCGGTGCTATGCGGCGTCGCCAGTACGTTGTCCAGCTTTAGCAAAGGGTTATCTAAGGATGGCAATCCCACGCCCCACACGTCCAGTGCCGCCCCCCGATCACGCCCTCCGTAAGCATGTCCTCAAGTGCCTAATCGTCGTACAGGCACCACGCGCCGCGTCAATCAAACAAGTAGAGCAGCCTACGCGATAGAGTTTAGGTTCGCCAAATACACCTCGGCACCTCACAACTTCAGATTCCTGACCACGTTGCACGTTTGAACAATTTCTTATACATTGACCAATACACTACATACTGCCGGGGACCGAGCCAAGGTCGGATTCCACAGGGAGGAATGCGATGGTCGCGAGCAAAATACTGATGGTGGACGACGAGCCGGACCTCAAGCCGCTGGTCATGAGCAGGATGCGAAGGGACATTCGTGCCGGAAGGTATGAGTTCATCTTCGCGGAAGACGGCGTCGAAGCCGTAGGCATCCTGTCAAGCGACAGGGACATCGACATCATCATAACGGACATCAACATGCCTCGCATGGATGGCCTGACTCTATTGAGCGAGATAAGTAAGATCAATCCGGATACCGTGACGATCGTCGTGTCGGCGTACGGAGACATGCCGAACATACGCACGGCGATGAACAGAGGAGCATTCGATTTCGTAACCAAGCCCATAAACTTCCAGGATTTCAGGGTGACCATTTCGAGGACGCTGTCACATCTGGAAGAGTGGCGAGGAGCGCGGTGCGCAAAGGAGCGACTGCTGGCGATGGAGACGGAACTGGAACTTGCCAGTAGAATGCAGAAGTCGATCCTGCCTACCGTGTTCCCAGAATCCAGAGATTACCAGATCCATGCCCGTATGGAACCTGCCCGGGAGGTTGGAGGAGACTTCTACGATGTTATAAGTCTCGAAGACGAAAAAGTTGGCATAGTAATAGCCGATGTTTCGGAAAAGGGGGTACCTGCCGTTCAGTCCATGATGTCTATCAGAACAATGCTTAAGGGAGCGGCGATCAGCTACGAAAACCCGGGCGACGTACTCGCGGAAGTCAACTCACTTATATGCAAAGAAAACGACGCCGAAAAGTATGCGACGGTCCTTTATGCTGTTTACGACCCTTCCTACAACTCGCTAACCTACGCCAACGGTGGGCATGAATCCCCACTTCTGATTCACAGGGATGGCGTCCTCGAGAGGCTTCCCTCGACTGACGGAATGGCTCTGGGGATTACGCCGTCCGAATCATTTGAGGAGAACACGATATTGCTGGCGCCTGGCGATACGGTCATTTGCTACACTGACGGCGCAACTGATGCTGAAGACACTGCGGGCGAACAGTTCGGGCAGGACAGGCTGGCAAGGCTATTTGAGGAAGAGACCTCCTACGGCGCAGGAGAAGCCGTAGACATGGTTTTTTCCGGCATAGACGACTTTGTGCGTGGCGCATCGCAGGCCGACGACATTACTTGCCTCGCCTTGTATAGGACATAGCAGTCGTACCTCATTGCGACGACTCGAGAGCCATGATGCGCGAATGCGTCATTATGCAACAAACACTCTTCTGTTGCATTGAACCTGCAGTAGTCGTCAACTTCGCAATTCGGCGACCAGTACGGTAACTATGTCTATGTCGTGGTATTTCCGATGTTGAACCGAAGAGGCGTAGTGGCGTAGCAGGCGAAATGATATGTCCTCCTCATCCTGCAACTCGGGCTGTTCGCTGAGATAAGCCAGTTTGTCTTCGATATTCTCTCCCCCGGAAGTGGCCATAAACTCAACCTCTATGGAGCCGCCAACACGTCGGGCCCTGACAATCAGGCGCTTGTCGGGTTCCGATTCTTCTCCATTCTGAGACCTCAGACTGGAAAGCGTTTCCTCACCGACGGAGCGGAGCCTTGCCGCAGATGCCGCATCCCATCCTGACTTCGTCGCGAAAGTGTGGAGGAAGTCATCGAGCGGCGTCAGCGCGGACATGCTCAGATTAACACTGAGACGCTTGCTTCTGGATGAAATCAACTCCGTGACGGCTGTGAGCGCTATGACGCAGACCGAACCGGTCGTCATGCCGTTGCTCAGGAAAGTCCCGAGAGTTCCGGTCAGGAGTTCCGGAAAAATCAACTGGTTCTGAAAACCCACACCCAGCCATAGGGAAAGCCCCACAATCGCGGACTTACGCCCATCAATGCCGTCCCGAACGACTATGCTCATTCCCTGTACGAAGAGAAGCGAAAGCATGAAGACCAAGTATGCCACCATAACCGGGCGCGGGACCGCGACGGCCAGGGCTATCGCCTTCGGGAGCACGGCTACTGCTATGAGGATCAACCCTCCATACACTCCAATGCGGCGGGCGGCGACGCCGGTTAGGATTATCCGCGCCGAGTTGGACCCTCCGATCATGTTGGGCAGAGCGCCTACTGCCGCTGCGAACAGATTGGTCAGTGCAAGGAGATTGTGCGCGCCCTGAACGACACGAAAATCGGTTGCGCGCGGCCTGCGCCAGGCAACCTGCTGTATCGTCACCGTGTCACTAATAGAGTTTATAGCCGTTGCCATTACCACTATCACGAATCCTGGCAGCAGCGACCAGAATATAGCATTGAAGCTCAGATCGAAGCCCGGCCATTCGTTTGCCGGAATACCGACCCACGGCGCTTCCAGTACGCGCTCAAAGTCAAACAAGCCCCACGCCACCGCTGCCGCACAGCCCGTGGAAATCCCGATTATGGGTACCCATTGCTGCAATCGGGGTGTCGCAAACAGTCTCATGCCAGTTAGAACAAGTAGAGTCGCCCCTGCGAGAATCGGCGCCGCGATCATTGGGGCGCCCTCGGGAATGTCGGGCAGCCTGCCGAGCACGACCGAAATTATCGTGGCCGACATCAGCATCAGAACAGTACCTGCCACCGTAGGTGTGATGATTCGACGCAGCAGCGAAAGCCTTGTGATGAAGGCGAACTGTATCAGAGCAGAAATCGCTATTAGGCTTGACAGCATGGCGGGTCCGCCATCTGATAGTGCCGTAATGCAGACAGCAATGAACGAGGACGAGGACGCGACGATAAGCGAGTAACCGGAGCCGAATCGCCAGATGCGCCTGGTCTGCAATATTCTGCCTAAGCCACAGGTCACCAGGCTTGTGAAGTATAACCACGACAGGTAGTCTTCCGTCTGCCCGCCGGCGAGGGCAACTATCGATACGGTAGCGGCCATGGATGCTATGGAGCCCATCACACTCTGAAAGCCGTGGAGGAATGAAGCCAGATGACTCGGCCGCTCGTCAGGCTGGTATAGAAGTCCTTCGTTGATGTGTGATGTAGAAGCCATTATGCGAGAAGGAGCACTGCTGGGCGGCTATAATCGAAGGCGCTTTGTATTTTATATGTTTGCCCATGAAGGACGCTGTGCATTTTAACTCGCCATCGCCTTGGTATGTCAACGCCAAGTTAGGAGTCTGGGATTCTCGCCAAGTTAGATTTGACCCGCCCTTGTCCTTCTACGCTTCCTTCGGTGTCTCCTCCGATGTTGACGTGAGGAGCCGTTGCGACGTCAGTAGACCGGCTTGCCGCACTCGCCGCGCCGTCTCAGGATTGGCAGTCCAGATGGGAGCCAAGCAGGCAAGCACATCTATCTCTATGATAGCCTCATCCTTCATATCGCCGACTCTAGGGAACGTGCAGCTTTCGAGTGTGCTGTTCCATTGAGCGGTGCGTTTACTATTGCGCTATGTACGTAGGTTAATGCCGTGAACCTGCAATGCCGCCTCCCGGAACGTGGGCGTTGCCGCTCGCCGTTCCGCGACAATTGGATTTACGACAATGGCAAATTTAGACCTGTTGTGAGTCGCTCGCGCCTGCTACAAGCCTACGGTCGGATACCAGCCCAGACCCATGTCGCGGCGAATACCGTAAATCGTGATACGATGCACCCAACTCTTTTAGCCGCCCTTCAACACATTGAGGTGCCGTCCGGTGCCGTCTCCATATCTTCCAGGCTCATTGAGACTCTTGGCTTTTTCAGCCGTTAGCGTGCCCATGTCTTGCCACACAATCCCACGATTTTCACCACGCTATATGTGGGATTGCTCAGGAATTAGTGGGAACTCACAAGCACACTAGAACACAGCTTAGCGGCATTTTAAGCAGTATAACGAAGCCCGAACGAGATATTGTGGGGAGTGATAGGAAGTAAGAATGGCGGGCTAGTTGGCGGAGAGAGTGGGATTCGAACCCACGATGAACTTGCGCCCATACCGGTTTTCGAGACCGGCGCCTTCGTCCGCTCGGCCATCTCTCCGCTTCAAGGCACAGGCAATTATAGCATATCCGCTATACGCGCCCGCGCGGATATTCAGACAATTATTTAGCTTCGAAGCAAGCCGTAAACGCGCTTCGGCTCAACAAGCACGATCACAGCATCCTGGTCAATCATCGCCTGATCGTACTCTTCCCAATCGGGGTGCTCAGTGTCGCTGCACGCCATATATACCTTGCGCAGCATCACGCGGGCTTCCTCGGCGTCCATGTTGCCGTAGTCGTAGAGTGTTGCGGTGCCCTCGACTGACACCCACTCCCGCCAGTCGTCAGTGACGCACAGGACGGTGCAGTTGGGATTGCGACGCAGATTGCGTATCTTCTGCGATCGCGGATATACGGAAACGAAGGCGGCGTTGCCCTCGTAAGCGCCGCAGACCACAATGCTGGAGTGGGACGCGCCGTCCGGCCGCTGCGTTGATATCACGCCCCTGTGGTGCGTCTCCATAAATGGACGAGCTCGTTCAAATTCCATGGCTATTTACCTCCTCATCTAATGAAAGGATCTGTCTGATTTTCCAAAGCGTCGTTTATAGCGAGCATGTCGCAAAGCACCGTGTTATTAGGAAGATTGTCGGGTGGGAAGTAACCAATGTCGGTGCTTTCGTCGGAGATTCTCAGTTGACCAGAAAGGTACTCACACTCGAATACCACTATTGCGAATTGTACTAGACTGCCATCAGGGTAGGCAGCGATGACATTGTGTTGGGGGTCTGAATAAATTCCAACGAGTCGCCTTACCTGCGTGCGAACTCCGGTCTCTTCCCAGATTTCACGGATTGCACCCTGCTCCACCGATTCACCAATGTCAACATATCCGGAAGGCAGTCCCCACCAACCGTTATCGGCGCGCTTTTGAAGCAGTATTTCGCTCTTCTCATTAAAGACTATGCCGCTTGCCGCAAGATATATGGCGTCGGGCATTCGTGTAACACGCTTGCCTGTGTCGTCGTACCATTCCGGGACGCTCTCCTTGACGGGCCTCTGGAACTCCTGGCACGTACGGCGAGATGATGCGTGTGTCATACTCTGGCTATGCCCACTATGTTTGGTATTGTGACAGGCAAGCGTACTGAGAGGTCGAATGCCTCGAGTTCAACGCTGTCGAACCCTGCGTTCTGGATGGACGCAGTGAGGTCGCGGTCTAGGTTGCATCCCGTGGTCAGGCACTTCCAAGCCGGGTTGAGCTTGTGCTGCCACCATCGCCCACGCCGCCGAGGAGAAATGACATGCTCGTAGAACAGGAACGCGCCGCCGGGTTTGAGGACTCGCCTCGCCTCTCGCACTACGGCGTCAGCGTCGCGAACCATGCAGAGCACGAGAGTAGTTACTACGGTGTCAAAGCTGGCATCAGCGAACGGAAGGCTTTCGCCGCCTTGCTGTACGATGGTGGCGTCCCGCTTGTGCCGCACAATATTCCGACGCAATTTTCGGACCATATGCGCGTCCGGCTCGATGAAGGTGATGTTGGCACCCTCTGGATAGTATGGGAGGTTTGCGCCGGTGCCGCCGCCTATTTCCAGCACATCGCCCCAGGCATTGCCGGCGGTGAGCTTTCGGTACGGGACGACTCGGCCCTCGACGCCGGAGTTCAGCAGGTCGTACCATGTGGCGAAGAGCCACTTGCTGATGGCCATAGTAGCTCTAGCCGTAAATTAGTTGTGGCAGCCGCGGGCGGTAATGTCCCAGACCGCTTCGACTTTGCCGTTTCGCACACCAATGAACTGGTCCCAGCGATTAACCATGATGTCCTGCTGTCCGGAAATTAGCTGGAACTTGTCGCCGATTTGCAGCGGCATGTCGCCTTCGGACTTCAGCACGATATGGTTCGCGCCGAGCGAGTCCACGCGCACGCCGTCCATGCCGTGCACTTCGGGCAGCACGCCACTGGGCGATGCCAGGCAGCGCGAACCTGTGTCGCCGATGGCAACGCCGGGGCGGGGTGTGCTGGTGACGGTGCCCAGAATCATTCCGGCGTACTCGAACTCATCCATGTATGCGTAGGCATGCGACATCAGGGCATAGGTGCCGCCCTCGACTTCGGTTACGCCAGGGATGGTCGGGCAAATGTCGTAGGTCCAGCTCTCCCCTGCTGAGACAACTTCAACGGCGATGCCTTCAGCTTCGATTGCGTCCTTGACATCGAGTGTTTTCTGGATGAAGCGGGGACCCTCTATAAAGCGGGTTTCGCGGTCGGGCTGGCCGGCAAGCGTCTGATGGCTCATTACGCCCTTGAACGCGATGCCGGGTAAAGACTCAGCGACTTTGGCAAGCGCAACGCCCTGCTCAATCGCACGGATGCCAGCACGCTCCATTTGCGTGTCAACCTCGATGACGACGCCGATGGAGACATCCATCTCGCTGGCGACATCAGATATGGCCTGCAAGTTATCTGTGTTATCGGCGGCTACCATCATTTTTGCCCGCTTTGCGAGGGTGCAGAGGCGAGCAATTTTGTCGGGTGCGACAACCTGATTAGGAATCAGAATATCGTCTATGCCGCCTTCGACCATTGCCTCGGCCTCGGAGACCTTCGCGGCGCAGACGCCGCCTACCGTGCCACCCGCGCGAATCTGCATGTGCGCCAACATTGGCGACTTCAGGTTCTTGATGTGGGCGCGCATCTTGCATTCGGTATCTCGGTAGGTATCGGCGATGAGCTGATAGTTGCGCTCAAGTGCGTCTATATCAATTAGCAGGCATGGCGTGTCGAGATCGCTTATGCCGGTACCTATGAGCGGTCGGTAGTTCTCCATTGGTATGCTCCATCTAGTCTCAAGAGTGTGGATGGTGTTCTAGTGGCACTGTCTTAGCGATATAGGCCTCGCGCGGATATGGCGAGCACAGTTTCTAGTCTGCCTCGCCGCGTTCCCTGAATATAGTCGTACACGTTCACGCAAGAGCCTATGTCCATCGGCGTGAACCAGATTCTGTCGCCTAGGCTCAATGCCACATCAGTGTCTTCTTCCCATTGCAGCTTACCGTGTTCCGCGCTCATCGAGGTGACTTCAACATCGCCGCGGTTTGCTATGACAGGAAAGCCGTAGTCGTCGCCCATTGCCTTGCGTCCGGTGTCGAGGATTGCGGTGCCTGGTTCGGGTAAGCTGGTTACGGCGGCAAGCACTTTTGCCGCCGGCTGGAGTTCGGGTAGAAACCTGCTATGCCGCTGGTCCATCAGGGCGTAGGTTCCCGCCAGAACCTCTGTCACGCCGGACATTTCGGATGCATGACGATAGCAGTGGGTGCCGCTCACGCTGACTATGCTCACTTCTATGCCGTTTTGCTCTAGCAGCTCGCGGGTGTCAAGCGTTTGCTGAATGCGCCCGACTGCTTCACCTGCGATGGCATCAGTATCGTGTGAAAGTTCGGCCTCGTCGAGTGCCATCAGCCCGTTGAAGTTTAAGGCTTCACTTTGGGCGATCGCGCGAGAGAGATCGAGGGCGGGTTGACCGGGCGCGACACCGCTGCGGTCTTGTCCTGTGTTGATATCAACGAGGACATTCAAACTGACACCGCTGCTTCGAGCCGCCTCGGAAAGGCTGCGGATGTTGGCAGAATTATCCGCCGCAACTGTAATATTCGCCTGCCTGGCGAGCGCGCAGAGACGATTAATCTTCGATGAGGTTACGACTTCGTTCACGAGGAGAATATCGGCGATGCCGTTCTGCGCGAACAATTCGGCTTCGCCAACGCTCGCAACTGCGATGCCGCCAACGGTGCCGCCCGCCGCAAGCTGTTTGTGCGCTATGGTGGGGCAGCGGTGTGTTTCGGTGTACGGTCTGAGTTTGGCGTCCAACTGCCGAAAGTGCGAGTGAACTTGCTCGATGTTGGACTCAAGCGTGTCCATGTCGACGACAAGGGCAGGGGTGTCCAACTCTTCTACCGGTGTGCCAATGGGCTTGATGATTGGGCGTTCCATACAGAACTCCTATGTTCGTTATTGAAATGGGCAAATCAGATTGGAGAATAGCACAGCAGGGATACTTCGTCCAACAATGCAGGAGTATTATATGAGGGGCTTTGCTAGAAGTGGTATCATCGCAGAGATAGAGTATTGTGAGATTCAGGAGGGTTGAACATGAAGGCATTCACAGGCGCGAGGATGATTGACGGCACGGGGGCTATGCCAGTATCGGACGCGGTGGTACTGGTTGAAGACTGCGCCATTGTGGAGGCCGGAAGCGCTGGGGATGTGAGGATACCAGAGGGCGCGGATGTCATCGATGCCTCCGGGATGACGCTTATGCCAGGGCTTATCGACACGCACGACCATCTGGCGTCGTTCAGCTATGAAATTGCGAGTCGCTGGGGTATTACCGAGCCGCGCAGCACGCGCCACCTGCGAATCGCCTCCGTACTGAAGCAGACGCTGAAAACGGGATACACGGCCGTGCGAGACGCGGGCGGACTGGACGCAGGATTTCGCATTGCCGTGGACGAAGGTCTGGTTTCGGGTCCGCGGCTTCACGTTGGGCTGGGGTTCATTACTCCAACTGGAGGCATGGGCGACAGGGTGAGTCCGCTCGGCTACAAGCCGCCTGTGGGTGCGGATTCCGGTCTGCCCTGGGGTGTCGCTGATGGTCCGGAAGGCATGCGCGCCAAGGTGCGCGAGATGGTGGGCGCAGGCGCGGATGTGATTAAGACCGCGACGACCGGTGGCGCAAGCTCGACTGCCGGTCTAGGACCAAAGGACGTGCTGTTCGAGCGAGCGGAACTGGAAGCGCTGGTGGATGAGGCGCACAAGCGCGGCCTCAGAGTGATGTGCCACGCGCTCGGCGGCGAGGGACTGCGAATGGCTATTGAAGTAGGAGTGGATTCCATCGAGCATGGATCTTATCTTGACGAGGATCCCGAACTGCTTGAAATGATGGCCGAGAAGGGAATCGTATTCACTCCGACCTACGGCGTGTACACTTTCCACGCCACTCAGGGGACGCCGCACGGCAGGGCACGCGCCGCCGCACTACGAAAGCACCATGTCAAGAGCCTTCGGATGGCGCTGGAGCACGGCGTCACGGTCACGGCTGGAACGGACGAGGGTGGATGGGAGCACGGCAACAACGCCCACGAAATCAGTTGCCTCGTGGAAGCGGGAATGACGCCGCTGCAGGCTATCGTCGCCGCAACAAGCGACGCCGCTGATTGCATGGGGCTGGCGGAAATCGGCAGCATCGCGGCGGGCAAATGCGCGGACATCATCCTAGTGGACGGCAATCCGCTAGACGATGTGACTATTTTGGAACGCGGCAATGCCGTGAAGTATGTGATGAAGGACGGCGCTACTCATTTGGATAAGCGCGATATGGACAAGCGCACTGGCCGTTCCTCGTAAGATTGCGACTGAGTTTCGATTACTTATTTTACGGCCATTTGACGGGGAGCAGATGCTAAAAGCAAAGGCAAAGAAGGGAGAGTTGGCGCAAGGAAGAATGAGGGGCGTCACTCTGATGGCGGATGAGGAAATTCAGGCATCGCTGGGCATCACCGAAGGCGAAGATTCCAAAGACGGCGACAGAGAAGTCGTTGTGTTGACGGACAAACGCGTCATTCAGATAAGCGGATCGGAGTCAAGGCGGAGGACATCGTTTGCCGCAATCGAAGACATCAGCGTTGTAGAAATTATTCGGCAGCCAGCCGGCGGTTACGGCTCTTTCGTTTGGGCAGGACTGGCGTTCGTTGCTTCGGCTGCGCTTTGGCGCATCATCGAAAATCAGACGATTTCGATTGGGGCCGCGGTTATCGTAGCCCTTATGGGAGTCTATCTGATATTCGACCGCTTGACATCCGGCGGCGAGCATGTGCTTGTGTTCAAGACCGGAGGAACGGAGATTCGGATTGATCTAAAAGGCGAGCAAAATCAGGAGGAAGCAGAGGCTCTCATCACAAGGATGTTCGAATTGAAGGCGGAGAGAAGTCTGCCGAAATACGCCCGCGCCAATTACTTCGCACCGAGGTAGCCTCTAGCGATGCAAGTTAGCGGTAGTCACGGGTAGTCATACGAACCTTTAGCCAAGGCGCAGGTTGGGCACGACATCCACATCCCACTGGGAGTTTATGCCATCGCGGAAATGGAAGAAGCCAGCGGCACCCATCATCGCGCCGTTGTCGGTGCAGAGACCGGGCCTTGGCACAACCACTTCGACTGGAACACGCTTGTGCATTTCTTTCCTGAGATGGCTGTTCGCCGCTACGCCGCCGCCAAGAACAACGCCCTTCACGTGATACAGCTCGACAGCCTGAATCGTCCGCTGCACCATGCAGTCAACCACCGCCTCCTGAAAGGCGTCCGCTACATTCGCAACCTGCTGCGGGTCGGGCGGCGTGTCCTCTGACGACGGATACATCCCATACTCTTCGGCGCGCCGTGCCACCGCAGACTTCAAGCCGCTAAAGCTGAAGTCCAACGAATCCTTGACCACAGGGCGAGGGAAGCGCGGTTCGCCTCCGATGCTATGTTCCGAAACCCTCTGAATCTCAGGACCGCCGGGGAAGCCAAGCCCCAATGCGCGTGCCGCCTTGTCGAATGCCTCGCCCGCGGCATCGTCGCGGGTGCGGGCAATCAGAGTGTAGTCGCCATGCCCTTTCATCAGTATCAGGTCGGTATGTCCGCCGGAAGCGATGAGGCACATCAGCGGAAAGCCGGGCGACACTTCTGGATTTACGCCCTCCTCAAGCCACGCGGCGTAAATGTGCCCTTCGAGGTGGTTTAGTCCGATGAACGGAAGCTCGTTGGAGAGAGCAAAGCCCTTTGCGGCGTTCACGCCAATGAGCAGGGAACCTGCCAGTCCGGGCCCATGTGTAACGGCCACACCATCCAGTTCATTCGCTTCCATTGATGCCTCGTCCAGCGCCTGCCGAAGCACGGGGATAATCGTAATCATGTGCTGGCGCGAGGCTATCTCAGGGACGATTCCGCCATATTGTGCGTGAAGCGTTGCCTGAGATGCAACGACATTCGAGTGGATATAGCTGCCGTCCTCAATGACGGCGGCGGCGGTTTCGTCGCAGGACGTTTCGATGCCTAGGATTTTCATATGTTTCACTGCCTCGTTTGCGGAGTGGAATCTCAACCGACGCTGCTATGCCAGCAATGAGGGTTCAAATCGTCTCAAACTCTAAGAGTGAGAGATTTAAATTGGAAGAGCGCTTAGAGAGATAGAGCATCTCAACGCCTACGACTTCGTTGGACTCGTTGTAGTCAAGCACCACTCCCGGAGAGACCTCTTCGGATTCGACAATTGTAGAATCGTCAAGGCGCAGATACAGTGCATCGGCTTCTCTATCAACATTCAATTTCATAGTTTTCCTCTCATGTTGCGGTCAAAGAATACGCTAATTACTCGCCATATTGTAGAGCGAGTGTTCACCGCAACACGCAGAACCCGGTCTCCATATTCTGGAATGGTGCGATAAAACCTTTCAACCTCATGGTCGAGAGGATCTGGAGTGCGTAACTCTGGCTCAGACACTACACGCTCGACCCACTCGACTGGTATCCCTCGCTCCTCGATAACATCGGCCGCATGCTTCGTGTATTCTAACTCTATAGGTTCAGAAGGCATAACTCGGATGCTCGCCTCAGTATCTAAATGAATTATGATCTATATCCCCCGCTCACTGTGGCCCAGCGGCATGTGCGGATGAGCGTTCGCTACTTCTTCATTGAACGTCAAGCCCAGCCCTGCGCCTTTGGGCAGTTCCACATAGCCGTTCTTCTGTCGGGGCAATCCGTCGAATACCTCGAAGTAGTGCGGCTCGTAGAACTCTGCGTGATACTCTTGAATCAGGAAATTGGGCATCGCGGCGTCAAGGTGGAAGCTGGCGACCGTGCCGACAGCGGCGTTGGTGTTGTGCGGCGCCATCATGATGTGCTGCGGCTCGGCGATGGCAGCGATCTTCTTCAGTTCGGTGATTCCACCAGCGTTGCACATGTCGGGCTGGAGGATGTCAACCGCCTCGTTCTTCACTAGCTCGAAGAAGGGGAACTTCGTGTAAAGCCTTTCGCCTGTGGCGATGGGAATGTTCACATTGTCCCGCACCTGCTTCATCTCCGACACATTCTCCTGCGACACCGGCTCCTCGAACCAGAACGGGCGATACTGCTCAAGACGCTTGCCGAGGTGTATAGCAGTATAGACATTGAATTTGGCATGCACTTCGACCAGTATCTCCACATCGGGGCCCACGGCCTCACGCACCGCGGCGACCCTGTCTTCGGCGAGTTGTGCTTCCTGCGGGGAGATGGTCATGTAATTGTGGTGTCCGAAAGGGTCGAACTTCATTGCGGTGTAACCCATCTCCACTACGCGCAGTGCTTCCTCAGCATTCTGCTCAGGTGAGCCGGGGTTGGTGTACCAGCCGTTGGCATATACGCGGATGCGGTCGGTGTACGGACCGCCCAGCAACTCATAGACGGGCACGCCGAGCGCCTTGCCGCGCAGGTCCCAGAGCGCGATGTCGATGCCGGAGAGCGCAGTGCTGAAAAGGCGTCCTCCTCGCCCTAGATTGTCCTGGTACATGCGCGTCCAGTGAACTTCATGGTGTAGCGGATTCTTGCCCACGAGGTAGGCTTCCGTCCATTCGTGCAGCAGCGTTGCCACCATTGGGTCGTGGCTCAGCATCGACGCCTCGCCGATGCCTTCGATTCCTTCGTCGGTGGTCAGGCGCAATATAAGCCAGTTGCGCTTAGCGTTGCGATGCTGTGAGGAGAATATGTGCGTCTTAATGCCTGTGATTTTCATGGTTGCCCCATTTCTAAGCCTGTGTTCCGTTCACAAGAAAGTGTACAACGCCCGAGCCACCTAGGGCAAAGTTGCGCACCTAAGGAGGCGGATGATGGTATGATATGCGCTGCGTTATTTCAAAAACACCGTCAGCAACATCAGTGAGGTAGAACCTTGAACCGAGAACGATCTACGCAACTTTACGAGATCGCCAAGGACATGATTCCCGGCGGTGTTAACAGCCCTGCGCGCTCTTGGGGCGCGGTTGGCGGCAATCCATTGTTCCTCACCCGAGGCTCTGGCAGCAGAGTATGGGATGCGGACGGCAACGAGTATATCGACTATGTGTGCTCTTGGGGCCCGTTGATTCTGGGACATGCCAACGAGCAGGTAATCGCCGCGATAACTCAAGCGGCGGCGGACGGCACCAGCTTCGGCGCTCCCACCGAGCGTGAGAACGAGATTGCGCAGCTAGTCGTAGATGCCTACGAATCCATCGAAATGGTGCGCTTCGTGAACTCTGGAACAGAGGCGACGATGAGCGCGCTGCGTCTGGCGCGAGCGTACACGGGCAGGTCTAAGATCGTCAAGTTCGAGGGCGGCTACCACGGGCATTCGGACGCCCTGCTAGTCGCTGCAGGTTCAGGCGCGCTGGCGCACGGCATACCGGACAGCGCCGGCGTAACGGCATCTTTCGCGCAGGATACTCTTCTTGGAGTATTCAACGACCTTGCATCCGTAGAGGCGCACTTTGACGCTTTTCCTGAGGATATTGCTTGCGTCATCGTCGAACCCGTCGCAGGCAACATGGGCGTGGTGCCGCCACATGACAGATTCCTGCAAGGTCTGCGCGATCTGACCGAGAAACACAATTCACTGCTGATTTTCGATGAGGTTATCACCGGCTTCAGGGTGGAGTACGGCGGCGCGCAGCAGCGATACGACATCAATGCCGATATCACCTGTCTGGGCAAAATCATCGGCGGCGGCATGCCTGTGGGCGCGTACGGCGGCAGCGCGGAGATTATGGCGACAGTCGCGCCGCTGGGAGCGATGTATCAGGCGGGCACGCTGTCAGGCAACCCGGTGGCAATGGCAGCCGGCATAGCGACTCTGGAGCAGTTGCAGGAGCCAGGCGTGTACAACGCACTTGGGGCGAAGGCTGCGTCACTTGCGGCAGGACTACAGGAAGTGTTCGCAGAAGCCGAGATTCCGTTGCGAATCAACCGAGTCAGCTCGATGATGACGCTGTTCTTCAATGCGGGCGAGGTCAACAGCTGGGAGACGGTATCAGCATCGGACAGGGAAGGTTTCGGCCGCTTCTTCCACAGGATGCTGGAAGAGGGTGTGTATCTGCCGCCGTCGCCATTCGAGGCAATGTTCGTCTCAACGGCGCACAGCGATGCGGATATAGAGGCGACTCTGAACGCGGCGCGGCGGGCTTTGGCGTAAAATCAGAACTGACCTAGACGATACACGACCGAATCGCCGTAATTCCCTGGGCGACGCTCATGCGGTCGTTGTATACTGCTGATCCCGCGACGAGCACATTCGCGCCTGCCTGAACGACGCTGTTAGCAGTGGCGGCGCTGACGCCTCCGTCCACCTGAAGGTCTGTGTCCAATCCGCGCTCGTCAATGAGTGCACGAACACGGCTGATTTTATCAAGCATTGACTCGATGAACGCCTGCCCGCCGAAGCCTGGGTTTACAGTCATTACGAGTGCCTGATCGAGATCAGAGATGACCTCTTCGATTGCGGACACAGGAGTGGCAGGACTGATGGCTACGCTCGGCCTCTTGCCCGCCTCCCGTATCTGATGAACCGTGCGATGCAGATGCCTGCACGCCTCGGCATGCACAGTGATGATGTCAGCGCCGGCGCGAGCGAAGTCGTCGATGTAACGCTCTGGGGCGTCAACCATCATGTGCAAATCGAAGGGTAGGCTTGTCCAGCCGCGTATCGCCTCGACTATCATCGGCCCCATCGTGATATTTGGGACGAAGTTGCCGTCCATAATGTCAATGTGAATGGCGTCCGCCCCGCCCTGTTCCGCCTCTGCAACCTGCTCGCCAAGTCTGCCGAAGTCGGCTGACAATATTGATGGCGCTATCTTGATGCGGCGTTCAGCTGTCATTTTGAGCCTCCCCGCTCACTAACAAGTTGGGTTTTGGCGTCGGCGACTGCCTGCTGCACCCGACCGAACGCCGTTCCGCCCGGCACATCCCTCGCGGCGACGGATGAATCAACACTGATTGCGAGCACTTCTTCGTCGAACAGCGCCGAGAATCTACAATATTCATCCAGCGTCAGCTCCTCGAATTGAACGCCGCGCTCCACAGCATGTCGCGACAGGCGAGCAACGACACCGTGAGCTTCTCGGAATGGCATTCCCCTGTCCACCAGATAGTCCGCGATGTCTGTGGCAAGCACGTAGCTGCCCTGCGCCGCCTCTCGCATGCGCTCGGGAACTATGTGCATCTTCGCAATCATGTCGGCGAAAATCGTGAGCGTGGCAAGAAGCGTGTCGAAGGTGTCGAAGAAGCCTTCCTTGTCCTCTTGCATGTCGCGATTATATGTGAGCGGCAAGCCTTTCATCAGCGTCAGCAGAGCCATCAAACTGCCGAACACCCTACCCGTCTTGCCACGCGCAAGTTCCGCGAAGTCGGGGTTGCGCTTCTGCGGCATAATGCTGCTGCCGGTCGTGTATTCCTCGCTGAGCCGAATAAAAGCGAACTCATCGGACGACCAGAGCACAAGCTCCTCTGCCATCCGTGACAAGTGCATCATGCATATCGCCGCCGCCGATTGAAAATCTAGTAGAAAATCCCTGTCGGCAACGGCGTCCATGCTGTTGCGAGAAATTCGGCTAAATCCAAGTTCCTGCGCCACGAATTCGCGGTCTATGGGATAGGGCAAGCCCGCGAGCGCACCGCTGCCGAGGGGCAGCACATCGGCGCGTTCATAGGCCTGCCGGAAGCGGTCAGAATCACGCCCGAGCATTTCGAAGTATGCAAGCATGTGGTGCGCGAACAGCACGGGCTGCGCCCGTTGCACGTGAGTATATCCGGGCATTATCACACCGGTGTTAGACTCAGACTGGCTGACAAGCGATGTTCTCAGGTCGTGAATTGCGCTTAGAACCTCGCCAACGGCGTCTTTGACGAACATCCGCACATCAAGCGCAATCTGATCATTGCGTGAGCGCGCTGTGTGCAGCCTGCCCGCAGCGTCGCCTATCTTCTCATGCAGGCGGCTTTCCACATTCATGTGGATGTCTTCGAGTTCAGGTCGCCAGACGAAGCTGCCGTCCTCGATCTCTTGGAGTATCTCCTGCAATCCCTTGGTGATTGCCTCCGCATCAGCGTCCGAAACTATGCCCTGCTTGGCGAGCATGCGGGCATGAGCGATTGAGCCTGCGATGTCTTGGCGATACAGCCTGCGGTCGTAGTGAATGGAGACGGTGTAGGCTGAAGTTACCTCTCGCATCCCTCCAAGACTAGGCATCGGACTGAGCGGAGCCAACCAAGGATTCTGTGGGACGCTTGGTGACAAGGAAACGACGCCTCAGCGTAAGAATCTGCTCGCCACGTTGATTGATGCCACGTGACTCCATATATACGATTCCACGGTCAGGGCGGCTTTTTGACACACGCACGTCGAGAATCTCGCTCTCCGCGTAGATGGTGTCACCCTCGAATGTGGGGCCGTCGTGAGTGGCGTTCTCATATTCGAGATTGGCGATGGCTTTGCCGGATGTATCGCGTACACTGATGCCAACCACAAGGCTGAAGACTAGCATGCCGTTCACAAGGATCCTGCCATGCGGGTGGTCCTTCATGTAGTGCTCGTCGAAGTGGAGCGGGTTCGTGTTCATCGTCAGCAGCGTGAACAGGTGATTGTCCATCGACGTGATGGTTTTGCCAGGCCAGTGCTTGAACACATCGCCTGGCTTGAAGTCTTCAAGGTAACCGCCGAATGAATCTCGACCGTCGTGAATCATAGTGCTTTCCTACTCCAGACTTTTTTGGATGGCAGATGCCTAAATCTGGTACTTCTGCAACAGCCGCCGCGCAATTATCAGCTTCTGTATCTCATTGGTTCCTTCGCCGATAATCATTAGCGGGGCGTCGCGGTAGTAGCGCTCCAGCGGATAGTCCTTGATATAGCCATAGCCCCCGTGGATACGCATCGCCTCCATCGTAACTTCGCCGCACATTTCGCTGGCGAACAGCTTCGCCATGCCCGCTTCCAGGTCAACGCGCTCGCCGGAGTCCTTTTTGCGCGCCGCCTCGTATGTCAGTAGTCTTGCCGCTTCGATGTTCGTCGCCATCTCCGCGAGCTTCAACTGAATCGCCTGATGCTGCGCGATTGGCTTCCCAAATGATTCGCGTTGCTGCGCGTACTTGATGGCGGCGTCAAAGGCTGCGGTCGCAACGCCAACGGCACGCGCCGCGACATTAATGCGCCCGCCCTCCAGTCCGCTCATAACCTGCCTGAAGCCCTGACCCTCAGCCTCGCCCACCAGATTTTCAGTGGGGACGCGAACATTGTCGAAGACGAGCTCAGTGGTGTCTATGCCGCGATAGCCGAGCTTGTCGAGCTTCTGCGCGACCGTGAACCCGGCGGCAGGCTTCTCCACGACAAAGCAGCTTATGCCTCGATGTGGTGGCTCTGCGGTCTTGTCGGTGCGGGCAAGAACAGCGAAAGCATTGCCGTGCTCGCCGTTTGAGATGAACATCTTGTTGCCGTTGATGACATACTCTTCACCGTCCTTGACAGCGGAGGTTTGAAGATTCTGCATATCGCTGCCGCCGCCCGGTTCTGTCAGCGCCAGGCCGCCCCGAATAACTCCCTCTGACATTTTGGGCAGAAATCGCTGCTTCATCTCCTCAGTCCCGTATGTAGAGATGACATAGGCGAGAATATGATGCGTGCCGAGGGGCCCCGTAAGGCTCATCCAACCCTTGCTCAGCTCCTCGAATATCAAGGCAAATGTCGTGTAGTCGAGACCAAGCCCGCCATACTCCTCCGGAATCATGATGCCGAAAAGTCCCATCTCGGCCATCTTGTCCACGAGCTCTTGAGGGTAGATGTCTTCGTGTTCGAAGTAATTGACAACGGGATCGACGTCGCGGCGAACGAATTCGCGCACGAGATTCGTCATCTGATTGCGGGTCTCGGTGGAAGTAAGTGTCATGCGTATTACCCACTTAATGGCTTTTGGCGTTAGCCGATCTTTCGAATGTGTGTTATCTGTTTAAGTGTGGATACTGCCGGGTACCCACATTTTTCGACGATATGCCAAGCACTTTCAGGAAACCTTCGGCGTCCGAATGGTCGTAGGTTCCCATAGCCTCCATCGAGGAGTCGTCTGTATAGAGAGAGTGCGGCATGGCCTCCGGTGTGTCCTCGGCGGTGTCGAAGAAAATGCTACCTTTGTACAGCCTGACCGATATTGTGCCAGTGGCGAGGCGCGTCATCGGTTCCAGTGCCGCCAGCGCCGAGGTGGTCGCCAAATCGAGCCAGTAACCCTGATATATCTGAAGGCTTATTACGCCGGAGATGTAGTCGAACAGTTCGCGCGCGCGCCGGTCGAGGATGAATTGCAGCAGGTACTCGTAGCTTCGCCCAAGCAATTCCATGCCTGGCGATTCGTATATGCCGCGAGATTTCACGCCTACGAAGCGGTTCTCGACGACATGCGTGCCAATACCCACGGCGTGCTTGCCAGCAACGCGGTTCGCCTGCTGGAACATCTCGACTAATCCCAGCGGCTTGCCGTTGAGCATCACTGGAACGCCCTCTTCCCATCGTATCGTGACAATCTCATCCCTGTCGGGAGCGTCCCAGGGCCAGACACCCATCCCCGGCTCAACAAACACGGGCGAGATCTGAACATCTTCCAAGTCTCCTGCCTCATGCGTCAATCCAAGGAAGTTCGCGTCCGTCGAGTAGCGCGACTCGCGAGACGGCCTTATGGGAAGTCCGTTCGCCTCGCAGTAATCGAGCATCTGCTGCCTGCCGGGAAATTGCTGCACGAACTCTGGGTCGCGCCACGGCGCATAGACCTGCAGCGAGGGCTGGAGTGTGTTCGCGGCTAGTTGAAATCGAACCTGGTCATTGCCGCGTCCTGTCGCGCCGTGAAACAGTACTCCGATGTCCTGCGCCTCAATCTTAGGGAGCATCGCGCCGACCGTGATGGGCCGAGCGATGCCCGTCGTATTCCAGTAACCGCCCTCGTATCGCGCCTGCGATTGTACGACCTTCAGACCGGCCTCCGCGAGAGCGTCCTGCCCCTCCACGATCTGCGCGCTCTCCGCGCCGCTGCCGAGCATGCGCTCCTTCACGGCATCGAGGCTCTCCTCGTCCGGCTGTCCGAGGTCAACGGTGTAGCAGTGCACGGAAAAGCCTTTGCTCTTCAGCCAGTGCGTAACTGTGCAACTGTCCAGACCACCGGACACCGCGCCTGCTACATGTATTATGTTGCTATCTTTGAGTTCACGCCAGTTCATTCGTGATTACTTGCCCCTTTTCGCATCGGGTGTTGCCCCACGACGCTCCTGGCACCATACAAACGCCGCGCCTTGTTCGGCCCTTTGCCCAAATATTGCTTCGCTCTATCCGGCCAGTACTGTGTCAATCGCGCGGTTGAGTTTTTCGATGCACTCGTCCACGTCTGCCTCGGTTATTACGAGCGGCGGCATAAAGCGGATAGCGTCGGGAAGCACCGGGTTCAGCAGCACGCCCTCGTTGTTCGCGACTGCGACTACTGCGGGCGCAATCGGAGATTGCAATTGCAGCGCAATCAGCAGTCCCATGCCACGCACGCCCTTGACCACATCCGGGCGCGCTACCCGCATCTCTTCAAGTTTCGATTCGAGGTATTCGCCCATCTTCCGCGCGTGACCCGGGATGTCGTTCTCCACCATGTAGCGCACTGTAGCGTTGCCCGCCGCGGTGGTGAGAACGTTGCCGCCGAAAGTGCTGCCGTGGTCGCCCGGCTCCAGCACATCGCAGCTATCCTTGCACATGAACGCGCCGATGGGCACGCCATTGCCAAGACCCTTGGCGGATGTCATCACGTCCGGCTCAACATCGAAGCGCTCATAGCCCCAGAGGCTACCGAGCCGCCCCATGCCGGTTTGCACTTCGTCGAATATCAGCAAGATATTGTTCTCGTCGCACCACTCCCGCAGTCCCTTCAGGTATCCCTCGGTAGGCACATTGACGCCACCCTCGCCCTGCAGAACTTCGACCATAATGGCGCATGTCTGATCCGTGGTCGCATCGCGTATCGCGTCCAGGTCCTCGTAGGGCACATTAGTATAGCCTTGCGCGAGCGGCAGCCATGCCTGTTGATACGCGGGCTGGCCCGTAGCTGCGATCATGCCGAGCGTGCGACCATGGAACGAGTTGAGCACGGTGATGATGTCCTGCGCGCCATTGCGGTGCAGCCGACCATACTTGCGCGCCAGTTTGACCGCGCCCTCGTTTGCCTCCACGCCACTGTTGGAGAAGAACACCTTGTCCATGCAACTGTTCTCGACGAGGGCTTCGGCAAGCTCAAGTTGAGGAATAGTGTAGAACAGGTTGGAGGTCTGCATCAGCGTGGCTGCTTGCTGCTGAATCGCCTCTGTGACGGCAGGATGGCAATGACCCAGGTTGTTCACCGCCAAGCCGGCCGTGAAGTCAAGGTATTCCTTGCCTTCCGTATCCCATACACGCACACCTTCACCGCGCTCTATAACCATCGGCTGACGGTTGAAAGTGTGAATGTAGTACTGACTTTCTTTCTCTTTCCATTCTGCTGCTGAAGTCATTGACCTTCCTCCATAATGTCATAAGCGTTCAATTTACAGGTAAAAGAGGGCCGTCCCTGATTTGCAGGAATGGCACCACGCATTTATTGATTTGAAAGCGAGTCAGTCAGTCTGTCCAGCGCTTCCTCAAGTCCGGCAAGGTTTTCCTTTACATCTTGTATGGCTTGCTGAATCGTCTCGACTGTCGCCTCCACGGCACCGCCTAATGTATCTGGTGCCGGAGTGGTTTCAGAGGGGCGTTCCTCGGCATCGGTTACGAACGACTGTGAGCCGGTGAGCGCGGCTAGCGCCTCGTTTAGCGAGTCTTCCATTACCACACGGTCTCCTGTGGCGAGTATGACACGCTTCAATTCGGGGAAATTGACGCCCTCCGCTCGGATATAGACCGGCTCGGCGTAGATAATTCCCTGGCCAACCGGGATGACAAGCAAGTTGCCGCGCAAGCATTCGGAGCCAGTCGAACAGCGCAGTGTGAACCAGGCGGATATGTCCTGATCGTTGTCTATGCGCGCCTCAATCTGAGCGGGTCCGTCAATCTGCCTGTCTTTGGGGAAATTGAAGGCTATCAGGTTGCCGTAGTTGTCGCCGTCGCTGCGCGCAGCCAACCAGCCAATCAGGTTCTGCCGTTCGTTAGGCGTGTAAGGTAGAAGCATCACGAACTCTTCCTTCACTTCGCCAGGCAGTTTCATTATGACGAAGTAAGGCTCCACCTCCTGAAGCGCGTCGCCCTGCCCAAACTTCTCTTCGGCGACTGCCCACAGGTCTTCGTTATTGTAGAAATTCTGGGGAATCTGCATATGATAGCGAATATACTTTTCCGCCTGTATTCGGAACAAGTCTTGCGGGTAGCGCACATGGGACCTTAGCGATTCAGGCATGTCCTCTTGTGAAAGGAACAGGTCTGGGAATATGCGCTCGTATGTGCGCATGATGGAGTCGGACTCGTCCCATACATAGAAGCGGAGGTCGCCGGTGAATGCGTTCACCGTGACTTTCACGCTGTTACGCAAATAGTTGAGGTCTGAGCTAAACGGGTCTGAGTAAGGATATCTGTCAGTGTAAGTATAGGCGTCCTGAATCCAGTAAAGGCCACCCTCTGCCACTACTATGTACGGGTCTTTGTCCAGCAGCAGGAAGGGCGCGACGGTGTGAATGCGCTCCTGTATGGCGCGCCGATATTGCAGGCGGCTGTCGCCCGTAATCTGCCCGCTGATAAGGATATTCACGTCTGCGAACTGCCAGGCATAAGCAAGCCTGCGGAAGAACGACGACATCTGCACACCGCCGGGCCCGTCATAGTACGTGCGGAAAAGGTCGCCACTTTCGGTCTGGTAGTCAAGCTCTTCCTGCAGTGTGTTGACTATCACGTACTCCAGCGTGTTTTCGCCGTAATAGATGCGAGGGTTCGTAACCAGGAGTTCCGGCTCACCCTGCGAGTCGGCGGATTGGATGGGAATTACGCCATCGGCCGGTATGTCCTTGGCGAAAAACTCGGGCCTTCCCTCCGGAGTGAACTCCGTAACGGGGCTCATCGCAATACCCATTCCGTGCGTATAAACCAGGCGCGTATTCGTCCACTGCTGGGCATTGGCGTCAAGCTTCTCAGGCGCGACCTCGCGTGCTGAGAGCAAAACCTGTCTCAATTCGCCATCGATTTCGTAGCGGTCAACATCGGCGTCGTGGAAGTCGTAGTACGGACGGATAAGCTGAATCTGTCTATATACATCGGTAAGGGGGCGATAGTCCCAAAGGCGTATGTTGTTGATCGTCTTCGGGTTACTCTGAATGACCTCCGTGCTGACAGCCGTCTCCGCCGGGTAGAACTCTTCGGTCACCCGGTCAAGCCCATACGCAGCGCGAGTGAATTCGATGTTGCGCACAAGGTACTGCTCTTCGCGCACGAATTCGTTAGGGTTAACCGTGAACTGCTGATTGAGGTTCGGCCAGACGCTTCCCAGCACGATGTTCGCAACGAACCAGAGAGCGAATGCGCCAATCAGCAATCGCCTGCCGCTGAAGTATGTGTTTGCCAGCATGAGAATGCCCGCGCCGACCGCGATGATGGTCATTATCAGAAGCGCCGGCATGCGCGCGTTCACGTCGGTGTAAGCGGCGCCGAACACAGCGCCATCTTCCGAAAGCAACAGGTCCCACCTGTCGATCCAGTGGCCGAAGCCCATCGTGAACATCACCAGCGCAGCCAGAATTGAAAGGTGTATCTTCACGCCAGGAGCGTTCAAGTCGAGTTTCATGCCCTGCATGCTGAAGCGCAGGAAGTAGAAAGCTATTGTCACTATCAGCGTCAGAATCAGCATGCCCAGCAGCCAGCCCTGCACAAAACTGAGCATCGGCAGCGTAAAGACATAAAAGCCGACTTCGCGCCCGAACACCGGCTCGATTTGTCCAAAAGGCGCGGCGTTAGAGAAGCGCAGGAAAATCTCCCAGCGCGCCGCCATCAGCGCGCCGAAGACCACGGCGAGTACAAGCACCACGCCCCCACTTATGCCCAATAGGGCGCGGCCCATGAAGCCCAACAGGTCATCAGGCAGAGGTAGTGACGCCCTACCTCTGGATAGAAGGCTCGCCGTGTAAATGCTAATCCCTGACAGCACTGCCATCGCAGCCGCGCCGATCAAGAACAGGGTTATGCGTGTCGTCAAGATCTTAACGAATATTCCGCGATAACCGAGATTGTCGAACCACAGCCAGTCCGTAAAGACGCTGCGCCCGAAGACGAAGAGCGATATTAACACAATAACGGCAACCGCAAGGATAATCCACTTTGCGAGCGTTCCTATCTGCCTGAAGAACTGGTACAGCTCCACCGTGGAGTCACCGTCGCCATCGTTGTCGTTTGCTCCACCGCTGCCGTTCTGGTAATCACCAGCCATAAAAAATCTGCCTGCCTTTATCTATCCAATTCGTGTACCGAGAGTTTTGCCGGAGATGACGTCCATCAACGCTGACGGCTTTCGACCATCTACGATATGAGAGACACCACCGGAATGCAGGGCCGTCAAGCATGCTTCCAGCTTTGGAATCATGCCACCCGCCGCTACGTTGGAATTGATCAGTCCCCTAGCCTGTCGCTCCGTCAGGCGCGGTATGAGCCTGCGGGATGTGTCCAGAACTCCCTGCACATCCGTCAGGAAGACGAGCCTGCTTGCGCCAATAGCCGCGGCGATTTCGCCTGCTGCGGTATCCGCATTGATGTTCAGGAGGGTGGGTGAGCCGCTGCCCCCTTCGGTAGACTTAACTCCGACCGGTGCAATTACGGGAATATACCCTGATTTGAGAGCGGTGTATATGGGATGTGTGTTGACATCAACAATGTCGCCCACGAGTCCAAGTTCAGGGTCGCGGATATTGGCGCGCAACATCGCGTCGTCCGCACCGCTCAGGCCAATGGATCGAGCGCCCAACTCGAACATGGAAGCAACAAGGTTCTTGTTAATGAGGCCCGTGAGGACAGCGACCACGATGTCAAGACTTGGTTCGTCGGTAACGCGAAGGCCCTGCACGAAGCGAGGCATTACACCTTGTTTTGCCATCCATTCGCTGATTATCTTGCCGCCGCCATGCACAACTATGGAGTTAATGCCCTGCCTCTGAAGCGTGACGAGATCATGCAGAGTTGTGTCGTGGCTGCCTAGGGTGCTGCCGCCAATCTTGACTACAATCGTCCCACTGAAGTTAGTCTCCTTTTCCACGTCATCCGAGAGCGTTGAAGAATCCGATTCCACGGAACCAAATCCCCCCGTCTGTGCATCGGCTTGTGGCGCATTTATTCCCACGGGGTCTTCCATAGCGCCGGCATGGTCGTGAGATATTGACATGCTGTTTAGGTGCTGTACGCCGAATTGAAGGTTACATACTCTTCGGTCAGGTCACAGCCCCAAGCCGTGGCACTCTCCCCGCCCAGATTAAGGCTGACACGGAAACGCACATCAGGCGAGCTAGCCATTGAGCTCACCACCGAATCCATGTGGAAGGGAATCGCCTTGCCCTCGTGCACAATCTGTATGTCATCGATGAAGATGTCAATCTTGGATTCGTCCATGTCCGCGCCGCTCTTGCCCAGCGCCATCATGATGCGACCCCAATTAGGATCGTTGCCATGCACCATAGCCTTGACAAGAGATGATGTCGAAATCTCTCTTGCGGCTTTACGCGCGTCCGCCAGGGTTCCCGCCTCGCCGACCGTAACCTCAATGAGTTTCTTCGCTCCCTCGCCGTCGCGCACCATCTCCTTGGCGAGCGAAGTGCAGACGAAGGTCAGCGCCTCTTCGAATGCTTCTGCTTCCGGTGTGCCGGCTACGACTTCATCGCCTTCTGCCTGCCCATTGGCGAATACAAGCACGGTGTCGTTGGTGCTTTGGTCGCCGTCAACACTGCACATATTGAACGAGTCATCCACTGCCCTGCCCAACGCCGATTGCAGGAACGACTGCTCAACGGGTGCGTCAGTTGCCACAAACGCGAGCATCGTTGCCATGTTGGGGTGGATCATGCCAACGCCCTTCGCCGCGCCTCCGAGAACGACCTTGCGTCCGCCCAAGTCAATTGATACGGCGAGATCCTTGCGGCGCGTGTCGGTGGTCATTATTGAGCGAGCGAAATCGTGTCCGCCGTCGCCCGACAGACTTAAATTACCAACATGCTGTCGGAGGAGAGCCATCGGCAGCTCCACACCTATCATGCCAGTGCTGCAAACGAGCATATCGTCGGCGCTGACGCCGGTATGCGCCGCAGCGAGTTCCGTCATCTCGGCAGCATCATAAAGCCCTTGCTCGCCTACGCAACAGTTCGCGCAGCCGCTGTTGGCCACCACGCCACGGGCAACGCTGCGCTGAGCGCGCTGTCGGCTCAATACTACCGATGGAGAGAGAATCTTGTTGGTTGAGAATGTGGCGGCAAGGTTAGCCTGCGTCTCAGAAAGCAGAATGCCCAGGTCAAGAACACCGTCATCCTGCGTCTTGAGTCCGGCGTAAGTTCCGCCTGCCAAAAAGCCCTTGGCGGAAGTGACGCTACCGTCGTTGATAATCTCAATCATCGCTGCCATGTGTGCTCCTCATTTATGCTGCGGCGCCGCCTCTTGAATCAGAGGCGTGGGCACCAAAATAGCGAACGAATTATAGCATAGGGCAGAATGGGGGCGCAAAGAATGGCATTGCAAGGAGATTTTGCATTTGAAGTCAGACCCGACTCCACTCAGGCTTGCAAGGTAATCTTTCATTAGCAAATAACTCACCAGTTTGTGTTACAATGCGCCAGAAAATAATCCGCTATACATCCCTTACGGAGGTCTAGTCGCAAATGGCATCTAATATAGTTCTTTCGACTAAGGAATTTAATGTAGTAGGCACGCGCCCGATTCGGCACGATGGCTACGATAAAGTGACGGGCAAGGCGCTTTATGGTGCCGACATGAACCTGCCTGGGATGCTGCACGGCCAGGTGCTCCGCAGCCCTCACGCTCACGCCAACATCCTGTCCCTAGACACCAGCAAGGCAGAGGCGCACCCTGGAGTGCTCGCAGTCGTAACTTCGGCGGACTTCGCCGAGGCTCCTGACGAGGCACGGGTGATAGTTGCCGGTCCGCCTACGAATTTGAAGCACCTCAGCAACAACGTCCTCGCCGGTGGCAAGGCCCTCTACAAAGGGCATGCAATCGCCGCAGTCGCAGCGCAGAGCGTCCACGCCGCGGAGGAAGCGCTCGCTCTTATTGATGTCGAGTACGAAGTGCTGCCGTCGGTTGCGACGGTCGAAGAAGCAATCGCGGACGGCGCACCCCAGATTCATGAAAACTACAAGGGCAACATCGCCAGCCACTCCGAGATGACGCTTGGCGACATCAAGAAGGGCTTCGCGGAAGCCGACATCGTCGTCGAGAAAGTGTTCCGCACCAAGACTGTCCATCAGGGTTACATCGAGCCGCATACTGCGACCGCGTGGTGGCAGGCGGACGGCAGAATCACTGTCTGGTGCAGTTCGCAAGGACATTTCCAGATTCGAGACCGCACCGCCGCCGTGCTCGGCATTCCGCACTCCCGCATCAAGGTCATTCCGATGGAAATCGGCGGCGGCTTCGGCGGCAAGACGACTATCTACCTGGAGCCTGTTGCCGCAGCGCTTTCACGCAAGAGCGGCCACCCGGTTAAAGTTACGATGAGCCGCGCCGATGTGCTCGAAGCCTCCGGCCCAACATCCGGAAGCTACATGTGGGTGAAGATTGGCGCAACGAACGACGGCAAGCTCACTGCCGTGCAGGCAGACCTGAAATACGAGGCGGGCGCGTATCCTGGCTCACCCGTCGGCGCTGCGATGAATTGCATATACTCGCCATACGACGTCGAGCACCTTCGACTCGACGGCTATGATGTGGTGAACAACAAGCCTAAGACGACGGCCTACCGCGCACCAGGCGCGCCCGGCGCAGCGTTCGCGTCGGAGCAGGTCATAGACGAGATCTGCCGCAAGCTTGACATCGACCCGCTCGAGTTCCGCATCATGAACAGCGCGAAGGAAGGCACGAGGCGCAGTTATGGTGTCGTCAACCCGGTTATCGGCTGCATCGAGACGAACGAAGCCGCAAGAGACCATGAGCACTACCAGACGCCGCTGGAAGGACCCAATCGCGGAAGAGGAGTGGCGACAGGCTTCTGGATGAACGGCGCTGGCGCGGCATGCGCAACTGCAAATGTTAACTACGACGGCACAGTTAACCTGACTATCGGCTCCGTGGACATCGGAGGCACGCGACCCGCCGCCGCGCAGCAGTTCGCCGAGGTGCTCGGCATTCCGGTAGAGCATGTGAACCCGCAAGTCGGCGACACCGAGACCATCGGCTATACGTCGATGACCGGCGGTAGCGGCGCAGCCTTCAAGACCGGCTGGGCGAGCTTCGAGGCGGCACAGGATGTCAAGCGCCAGATGATCGAGCGCGCAGCATTGATGTGGGAGGCGGATGTTGACCAGATCGGCTTCGCCGACGGCACATTCCAGCACAAGTCCGACCCCGAACTGAGTATCGGCTTCAAGGAATTGGCTGAGCGCCTCACCGAGACGGGCGGACCCGTCGTCGGGCGCGCAAATCTCGACCCAGCCGGAGCGGGCAGCACCTTCGCCACCCATCTTGTGGATGTCGAGGTAGATCCCGAAACGGGCAAGGTAACCATCCTGCGCTATACGGCAATACAGGACGCGGGCAAGGCAGTCCACCCCAGCTATGTCGAAGGCCAGATTCAGGGCGGCGTCGTGCAGGGCATTGGCTGGGCGCTAAACGAAGAATACTACATGAACGACAACGGTCAGATGGACAACTCCAGCCTGCTTGA
Source organism: Dehalococcoidia bacterium (assembly GCA_965225795.1). GTDB lineage: Bacteria > Chloroflexota > Dehalococcoidia > Lucifugimonadales > JADFKI01 > Bin90. Next base: position 1,508,154 of record OZ245324.1, read on the forward strand.
CTATCGCATGCCGACCGCGCTCGACTTGCCAATGATAGACACGGTGATTGTTGAAGTCGCCAACCCGTCGCATCCTTACGGAGTGCGCGGCGTTGGTGAGGTGTCCATAGTACCGCCGATGGCGGCAATTGCGAACGCCATCTATGACGCAATAGGCACGCGAATGGACGAGCTGCCGATGAATCCCGCTTCTGTCACAATGGCGATGCAGAGCGCGAACGGCAACTAGTCGCGGGCGGATCACCGCAATGTAGGGTATGATCAGAATTGCCGGGACTTGAGCACAGATCCGCACAAGTCTCGGCATTCTTGTTGTTACGTCATAGCCCGTAACTGCGGCTCCGAAGCGAATCGAATAGGAGAATAGGATTGTTCAATCACATAGTTGTGCCACTTGACGGGTCCAAGCTCTCAGAAGCCGCACTGGCTTATGTAGCCCCGCTTGCTCTCAGGATGAACTCTAAAGTCGTGCTGCTCCATGCGGATAGTGACCCTTATGCGGACATGTTCGGCGTATAGGGGGCGGGACGCGATAAAGGATCGCTGCCAAACGCAACCGATTATTTGCAGAGCGTCTCGGAAAGGCTTCAGTCGGAAGGTGTTCAGTGCGAAACTCACCACGAAGTCGGCGCGCCGGCCTCGGTCATCCTGAAATATGTGGATGAGCATCAGCCTGATCTGATTGCCCTGAGCACTCACGGACGCTCGGGAGTGCGGCGCATGGTAGTGGGCAGCGTCACGACCACAATTTTGCCGCGCGCGCAAACACCGGTGTTGGTGATACACCCTCCGGAAGACGACATTGTCCCTGAGACAACTTTCCAGAATCTCGTCATCCCGCTGGACATGTCTGAACGCTCGGAGGATGTTCTACCTCAGGCGATGGAATTTGCGGAGGCATTGAGTCTCGACACGACACTCGTAACGTGCATACCGTCCGCCTTGCAGTTGTATATCGGCGCGGTGCCCGAGGTTTACCCTTACCCAGACGACCTGATGCAGCAGGCTCAGGAGTCCTCCGAAGAGTACCTGCAAGGCACCGCTGCCATCATCGAGGAAGGACGCCAAATTCGTGTGCAGTGGGAGTCGCTTGAAGGCGGTCCCGCGAACAAGATTGTGGAATATGCCGAGGCGCAGCAGAACAGTCTCATTGCGATGTGCACGCAAGGGCGAACCGGCTTGGGCCGCTGGGTATTGGGGAGCGTAACGGACGCTGTTATCCGGGCTGGGAACACGCCCGTGTTGATCGTTCCGCACGGCGAGGATGGCTGAAGATAAAGTGTTTCGAGTAAGCAGAGAACTGAAGCGCCCATAGCACACGGGGGGCATACATTCGCTTGCGGATCCTTCCATTAAATCAGGAATACGAATGCGAACGGGGCAACCAAGATGGTTGCCCCGTCTTACGTTTGCGTGAGATTTAGCTCGCAGGGTTAGATCGCCCCTTGCTCTGCCAAGGATGGCAGACGGCCTGAACTGCGCAGTCTGTCCAACGCCTGCCTTTCCAGTTGCCGCACGCGCTCTCGCGTAACGCCCAGCTCCTGTCCTACCTCTTCCAGCGTTCTCGGACGGTCGTCAAAGAAGCCGAAACGCAGGGTGAGCACAAGGCGCAGGCGAGGCGGCAGATCTTGCATTGCATCAATAACATTCTCGCGGGTGACCAAGCGGATCGCCATCTCGTCCGTCGCCCAACCCCCTGTGTCCTGTATGAAGTCCTGAAGGGTGGATTCCTCTTCGCCGACCGGGGTTTCCAACGAGACAGTGTGCTGCCTCTGCTGCAACAGAACCTCGACATTCTCAATCGACCAACCGAGTTCTTCGGCAATCTCGTCAGGAGAAGCCTCGCGGTCGAGCCTACGGTGCAGTTCGCGCTCAGCCGAGCCTAGCTGCTGCAAGCGCTCAACCACGTGCACCGGCAACCGAATAGTGCGTCCCTGGTCGGCCAGAGAGCGCGTAACCGCCTGCCTGATCCACCAGGTCGCATAGGTGCTGAATTTGAAGCCCTTGTGGGAATCGAACTTTTCGACAGCGCGCATCAGGCCCAGGTTGCCTTCCTGGATCAGGTCCAGCATTGGCAGGCCGCGGTTCTGGTACTTACGCGCGATGCTTACGACCAACCTCAGGTTAGCGTTTGTCAGATCTTCGCCGGCGTCCCTGCCCGCGTTTTCTATCCACTTCCACCAGCCTTCAACTTTCCTGATGGTATCATCGGGCAGCTTATTGGCCGCATCGTCTTCCAGCATAGCGATAACCGGGAGCGGGAGCAGCCAGCGCAGCTTTGAGATCGAACCGACAAGCGACGCGGCATCCCCATCCTTAGTTTCGAGTGCGATCGCCATCGCGGACTTTATATCGGCGTCCATCGGCATATCAAGAGCATCCCGGACTGCGGAAATTGCCAGCACCTCGCTCAGCGTTGCATCCTCAGTGAGTTCATGGTCAAGCAACGCAGTAAATGTCAGAAGCGTAAACCTGCAGTCAATCAGCCCCCGAAAGATTTCGGCCGCGAGTTCAGCCGTTGACGGAGGATAACCGTGCTCTTCTTCAAAAGATTGTCGGCGCTGCTTCAATTCCATCCGGCGCTCCACAGCGAGGCCGAGGCGAATCTCATCCGACTTGCTAAGCAACGGATGCTGTCCGATCGCAGTCAGATATTCGCGAATGGTATCAGTCGTCTCTCCGGCGAAGTCCCGGGTATCGTTTCCCTTGATCTGTGCAGTCTTCGCGACTTGATCTCTGGCATCTCCGAAGCCTGCACCCGTCAGTTCGGTACGGTCTTCCATGATTGCCTCCGTATTAATTATTCCACTCTTTCGCATGGACTCAAGCTCTTCGGTATCTAAGCTATTTGAGGTTATTAGCATAATGTCTTATTTATACCAGAGCCGCAGTAGAAATGCAATGCTAAATATAAGTCATATTTGATCTAAATCGAAGCACAACGCTTCTTTCCTCCTCCGATGCGCCCCTAAATCACTACAACGCATTAGAGCATTCAAGGTTAGCCTGTTTTCACAATATCTTCTAGGCATATTGAGCGAAATATTGTATTCCGTTTCGCAATGCTATTTGCTTCACAAAAGGCATCCCACTCACTGGGCAAACCAGATCCAGTGCTTTACATGCGAAGTTGACAACAGATGTATTAAGGCATATATTCGGGGGCAATTTAGAGTAATTCGCCGTTAAATGATCGGCGTGAATGTGGAAGGAATCAATACACTAGACACCAACGAACTAGACCTTCAAAGGGGGAGCCGAATGAAGAGATACATCAAGACTCTATTGCCGATTACGGCAATCCTCGCACTAGTGTTAGCCGCGATTGCCTGCTCCAGCGCAGATGAGGCCGCACCCGCAGCAGCTCCTGCAGCCACAGTGGTACCTGTGGCCAAGCAGGCAGCGGGCGCAGGCACCACCGGACAGCAGCCCGCACTCCCTGCGGCCGCCACACCGGTGCCCGCAGCAGAAGTCGAGTTCACTTATCTTGCGGCACCCGAAGATGGTCCGCAGCGCGGTGGCTGGCTCGAATACGGATTCGCTGCCAACCCCCCGCACCTTGACATGCACCAGTCGGGCACGACCAACAACTGCTCGCCCCAGTGCCCGCTGTTCGACCTTCTGGTCATGAACGACCCGACTGACCCGGGCCGGGGCATCATCGCGCAGGGGCTAGCGACTTCGTGGGAGGTTTCGTCCGACGGCAAGACTTTCACGTTCCCGCTGCGTGAGGGCGTAAAGTTCCACGATGGCGCACCTATGACGTCGGCAGATGTCAAGGCGACCTTCGACCGCATCATCTTCCCGCCCGACCATGTATCGAGCAGGCGACAGGCGCTCTTCTCCGCTGTGGCAGATGACGGTGTCCAGGCACCGGACGATTTCACCTTCAGGATCGTATTGAAGGAGGCGCGTGCCGCGGACTTCATACTTAACGCCTTTGCCACCGGCTTTAACGTCATTGTTCGCAAGCAGACGCTTGACGATAACAATTCTGACCTGCGTACCATTCCTAACTACCCCGGCACAGGGCCATACAGGTATAAGGAACACCGGGACGCGGAGTTCTGGAAGATTGAGGCGAACCCCGACTACTGGAACCCCAACCTTCCCTACCTCGACGGTATCAACATCTATCACATGCCAGACGTGCAGACCAAGATAGCAGCGTTCCTGGCAAAGAAGTCCGACTACGCGCGTATTATCGACCCCAAGTCTTACCATGACTGGGTTGCAGACACCCCCGAAGGGATGAAGCTGCACCGATACGCGCAGACAACCGTACAGGGCATCTGGATGAAGCAGGATACAGAAGGTCCCTTGAGCGATGTTCGCGTGCGAAGAGCAATCAACCTGATCATCGACCGCGACGCGATGGAAGACAGCGTCTTCAAGACCGTGTCACTCAACGGCTTCGGATGCGGCTATATATTCAGGTGGAGCCCTTGGGCATCGTCCTATGAAGACCTGCGCAAACGCCCGACCTGTGTCCCCACTGCCGAAAAGGGTCCATACCTGGCGGAAGCCAAGGCATTGCTGGAAGAAGCCGGCTACGGCGACGGTCTGGACATAAGCATCAAGTACTCTGTCGAAGGCCACTATGCCGTTTGGGGACCGCTGATTGCCCAGATGCTCAGCGAACAGGGAATAAACGTGGAGCAGATACCTCTTGACGGTCCCGTGGCGATTCAGAGCATTCAGGACGGCAACTACGAGCTTGCGACATCATACGCCGTCTTCCCATTTGGCGACCCGTCCTCCTACATAGGGGCGTGGTACGGCTGCGGCGCGACCGAGAACTACGGCGGCTTCTGCAACGAGGACGTGGATGCGCTGATTAGCAAGATAGACAGCGAATTGGATCCCACTAAGCGCAAGGACTACGTCCACGAGCTTGACCTACTTCTTGAGGAGCAGGTGCCATTTGCCACCGCCGCGTGGGAAGAGTTCCCCGACGCCTACTGGGAATATGTGAAAGGGCAAACCGGCGAGTACAGCGTGGGCATCTACAACGCCGAGCGCCGCGGAACCTGGTGGCTCGATCAGAACAGCCCGCACTTCCCTCGCTAATTTACTTATAGCAAGCAAAATATAGAGAGCCTGTCGAACTCCTTCCTGTAGTCCGACAGGCTTACATACGACCGAGCACAGTGCCTTCTCCTCAAGTGGATGAAGGGAAGGCTAGTGATCGCCCTGAGCCTGTCAAATGGGAAAGCAAATGGGCATTACGAGCAGCTCCCCGGAGGATTAGACAATCGGAAGCTACCTCATCAGAAGACTTCTATTCGCCATCCCTACCCTGCTGGCGATAACCGTAGTGATCTTCGTTGTACTGCGCATAATTCCGGGCGACATTCTCATCGCCTTCTATGGCACTAATGAGGTGTCGCGCATAACGCCGCAGCAGCGCGAAGCCCTTATGGAAGCGCTCGGCTTGGACAGACCTCTCTATATCCAATATCTTAGCTGGCTCAAGGACCTTGCCACCCTTGAGCTGGGTAAGTCCTTCTTCCGTACCGACACAGTTGCGGATGTACTGAAGCGGCGAGCGCCGCTCTCGCTGGAACTCGCCATTGGAGCTACTCTATTATCGTGGCTCATCGGATTTCCGGTCGGACTCATTGGCGCGTTGAAACGGAACAGCATCGCAGACTATGTAACACGTGTCGGAACGATCCTTTTTCTGGCGATACCGGGTTTCTGGCTCGGTCTGCTGCTGGTGATATTCTTGGCAGTCCAGTTCGGGTACGCTTCGCCAATTGCCACTGCGCAGCTCTGGGAGGACCCGAAGGCAAATCTGCAAATCGTCTGGGCACCCATGCTAATGATGGGCATCGGCGGAGCAACATACATCGCGCGCATGACTCGCTCTTCCCTGCTTGAGGTCATCGGTCAAGACTACATCAGGACGGCTAGGGCAAAGGGGCTTGTGGAGCGGGTTACGATGATGCGCCACGCCGTCAAGAACGCCATACTGCCGGTGCTTACCATATCCGGTATTATATTGGGCTTCCTGCTCGGCGGTTCGGTGGCAATGGAGAAGGTCTTCAATGTCAGAGGACTCGGCGAAATCCTGATACGCGCGATAGCCGAGCGGGACGTGGTGATGATTCAGAACCTCGTCCTACTATACGGAATAATCTTCACTATGACGAACTTCGTCGTAGATATTATGTATGGGTGGCTAGACCCTCGAATACGTTACTCATAATCTGACGACAGCAGCTATAGCGGACATAAACTTACATGCAAACAGAAGCAACTCCCCTTGTAGAGCAAACGCAACCCGCCAGAAGAGGCACACTATGGCGAGGGCTGCGCCGCTTCATCGTACAGAACCCGCTGGGCGCAGCAGGCGCAGTGGTGCTACTTCTGCTGATTTTTATGGCGCTTACCGCACCCCTGATCACTCCGTGGCCAGAGCACAAAGGGGACTTCACCCACATGTCGGGTGAACCCAACGCGGACCACTACTTCGGGACTGACCAGCAAGGGCGCGATATCCTGAGCAGGGTTATCTTTGGAACCCGCACCACACTCACCGTCGCTATAATAGCGGTCTTATTCGGCACAACCGGCGGGTCGCTGTTGGGGATTGTGAGCGCCTATTTGGGCGGCAAAGTTGACCTCATACTTCAGCGCTTGCTGGAGATACTCCAAGCATTCCCCGACGTCATACTAGCTCTGCTTCTGCTCGCGGCCCTTGACCCGAGTCTGGGGACCGTAATTCTGGCAATATCGATCACGCGCATCCCATTCGGTGGTCGCGTAATCCGCTCCGTCGCCCTGCAAATACGTGAGATGGAGTACGTGACTGCCGCGCGCGCAATCGGCGCGAACGACATAC
>OZ245324.1:1520000-3357545 GCA_965225795.1 Dehalococcoidia bacterium
ACTCGAATTCTATGTGTCCTTCGCTCCGCACTCATCGCCATAATTCCTGCTCTCACTTTACATCAGTATAGAGCACGGGCTCCCGGATTTCGACCAGCTGACCGCACCCGTTGACACTTTGGATATAATGGCAGAAGTAAAATCCGGAACTTGGCGGTGAAAAAATGTGCGCACTCGATGTGAACCTGCGCGGAGAAGAAGAAATACTCAGCGAAGCGGAATGGGCTTTGCTGACGAATCAGCGGCTCGTCGCGGCGCTCAACAGAAAGAACCGTACAGAGATAACGGACGAGGCCGAACTTTCGGACATCGTCAGCTACAAAAAGACCAACGGAGGCCAGGAAAGCCGCATGCAGCCCGGCCTGATGTTTCTTGGTGCCGGCGCCGTGATAACGGTGCTTCAGGTACTGTTCGCCAAGCTGCTACCATCAGATCTCATCGAGGTACTCCTGTTCCTCGGTGGCGCGGCAGGAATACTTCTCGGCTTCTACCTCATCATAGGTAGCGTAATGCGAATCAAACCATTCACAGTCGTCGTGTTCACTGTCGTTGGCACGCGGGACATTCCGGTGCACTTTCCCGGCAGAGACCACCCAGAAGCAGATCGCATGACAAACCTGTTCACCAGGGCAAAGCGCGGCATCTAACTACGCCACGTCTTTTTTACGATGAAGAAAGGCTGTGTAGCCTGTCCTGAGGTTGCGAAGGCCAGCCTCCGTGAAAACAGGGTACTGGAGCAGTGACCCCATTCGATCCCGTCCTTAGACATTAGACATTAGCCTTCATCCACCATCGAAGGGTTCTCCGGCCGCAGCACAGATACAGCCATTGCCGCTACCATAACCGCAGCGCCTACAACGAACGCCCGGCTCATCCCGGCAATGAACGCCAGCCTTACGTCGTTGCCCCCCGACTCCGACACTGCAGACAGATCCGGGTCAAAACCTTGCGACGCCATCGTGAACACTACGATAGCCGTGAATATCGCAATGCCGCTCAGCCCCGCCGAGGTTCGCACCAGGTTCAGAAACGCCGACGCCACGCTGAACTTGCGGCTGTCCAGCGCCGTCATTATCGCGCTGGTATTTGGTGAAGAGAACAACCCTATCCCTGTCCCCTCGACTATGATGCTCACCACAATCTCCCACGCAGACGAGTCCACATCCAGCCGCGCGAACATCAGCATACCTACGCTGCACAGCGCCATTCCGGCGACCGTCAGCCAGCGCGTGCCTATCCTGTCAGACAGCCTGCCGCTGAACGGCCCCCAGAAGGCAATGCACGCCGAACCGGGCACCATCAGCAGCCCCGCTTTGCTTGGCTCAAAGTCCAGCCCCTGCACAAGGTAGAACGGCATCAGGAAGTACACCGCAGACCCGCCCAGAAACGACAGGAAACGCGCCGACACACCGAGCGTGAACACCTTGCTCCTGAAGAAGCTTAGGTCGAGCATCGGCGCGCTCGCCTTCCCCTCCCACCAGATAAACAATGCCAGCGCCGCCGCAGCTATCCCGAAGCCGGCCATTATCGCAGGGGAGTACCAGCCAAGCTTGTGCCCGTTCGTAATGGACAGGAGGAAGCATATGAGCACAATTGCCGACAGCCCCGCACCCGTCCAGTCAAAGTTCGTACCGGCGGGTTGGCGATTTTCCACCGAAACGCCACGCCTCAGCACCACGGCAGCCAGCGCCAGCGCGACGACGCCTACGCCCGCGCTCACTGCGAAGATGGACCGCCAGCCCAGCAGGCTCACCAGCGTCCCACCAATGACCGGCCCTCCAACCGCACCCGCGCCGATGATGGACATGTACAGCCCGATGGCTTTGCCCCGCTCCTTCTCCGGGAATATGTCGGCGACCATCGCCATCCCATTCGCTTCGATTCCGGCAACGCCGACGCCCTGGAGAATCTTCGCCGCAATAAGCACAGGGAACGCGACCGCACTCCCGCCCAGCAGAGCAGCCGCTACAAATACGGCAAACCCAAGCATGAACACCTGCGTCCGCCCGAAGATGTCCGACAGCCGTCCCACCGGCATAAACATCACGCTTGTGCTCAGCGTGAATCCCAGCGCAATCCACTGCACCGCCGGCAAGTCCGCGCCGAAATGCTGTGCGATTCGCGGCAGGGCGATGTTGATGCCCGACTGATCGGTAACCGTCAGGTACAGCCCCAGCGCAACCGACGCGAACACCCACCACTTATAGTTCGTGCTGCGCGTTATCCGGGGCACAGGACCTGTGGCAATTCTCATTCAGCCTGCACTTTAATCAGTCTCGCCCGGGAGAATGAGCTTCCTCAGCGTATGCCTGCGGTTGTGCGTGTATGGTCGAACCGCGCCCGGCCAGCGCCCCGACTCGGATGCCTCCATCCAGGCGTCGCTCGTAATCACATCCGCGCTTTCCACCTCATAGATGGCGCTGTATCGCGGCTCGTCCTCCACCACGATAGTCTGAAGTTCACCGCCGATGGCAAGCGTAAGCTCCTGCCTCTTGAAGCGCGCCACCGAAACCACCCCGGGAACCTTGTTCAGCAGAGGCACATGCTCCTTGTCGTACACCTCATTGAACAGCGCCTCTTGCTCCGCTGGAATGTCCATACTCGCCGTGAACAGATATCGTCCTGTAACTGGCATAATCTCTCTCCCTTTCGCTACAACATGCGTATAGTGCGCGATTATAGCAGGATGCTAGGCACGGTGCTGTCGTGCTAAAATCAGAGTGTTCTAGCTCATTCATTAAGTCCACAAGGACAAGAAAATGCTGATAAGATCCATAAGAATCATAGGCATGCTGTCCTTTCAGGACGTGTCACTGGAACTGCGTCCTTTGAATGTGCTCATCGGCCCCAACTCATCCGGCAAGTCCAACTTAATTGAAATGGTCGCGTTGTTGCAGTCGGCGCCTCGAGAGTTAGCAGGATATATTAGGCAACATGGTGGCGTGAGTGAGTGGCTCTGGAAAGGGGCTACACCACAGGCTTGGCCTGCAGGAATCGGGAGGATTGAAACTGTACTGAATTATCCTGCGGCTATCGAAAGGATGCCGCTGCACTACGTCTTGGATATGGGAGAGTTACTACAGCATGCGAATATCGTCCAAGAACTGCTGGAAAGTGTGTTGATTTACCCGGGGCACGAGGAGCCTTTCAAGTTCTTTCACGTACAGGGGGGCAGTGGTTACATTATGGTCAGGCAGGATGATGGACAGATGGTAGCAATGGAGTTAAGTTCGGAGCAACTCGCACCTGGAAAGTCCGTTCTTCACGAAGTACGGGGCCCTTTCCTTGACCAAGAGATGTCCTGGGTTAGCGTTCAACTTAATGCTATTCACTTTTACAGGGAGTGGAACATGGGGCGCCACAGTGTCGTAAGAAAGCCTCAGAAAACTGACAATCCTACCAACTCACTCCTGGAAGACTTTTCTAATTTAGCACTCGTACTTAACGACCTGCAGAAGGATGCCTCGTTTCGAGATGTAGAGGAAAATTTAAGGCTATTCTACAACACCTATGAGCAGATTGGAGTTGGGATTCAGGCGAACACTGCACAGCTCTGGATTCGCGAAAAGGGCTTGAATAATGTAATTCCGGCCACGCGCCTGTCAGACGGCACACTGAGATTTCTCGCACTGCTGGTAATACTCTGCCACCCAACACCCCCGCCACTCATCTGCATAGAAGAGCCGGAACTGGGACTTCACCCCGACCTGATCCCGCAGATTGCAAAACTGCTCAAATCCGCATCCGAGCGCACTCAACTCATTGTAACCACTCACTCAAAGGCGCTGGTCGATGAGTTTTCGGACGATCCAGAGAGCATAGTCGTTTGCGAACGAAACTTTGACTCGAGCACCGAATTCAAGCGTCTTTCAGCCGATAGATTGGAAAAGTGGCTTGAACGGTACGAACTAGGCGAGTTATGGGAAAAAGGCGAAATAGGAGGTACAAGGTGGTAGCAGAAATCCACCTCTACTTCGAGGGGGACCGGAGCCTGCGCCTGGGTTTCAACGCCTTCCTCAAATCCGCCATAGATTTGATGCGCCAACGAGGTGTCAGATTTCAAGCAGTTGCGGGTTATTCGACCGACGAAACTATCAGGGACTTCTTGGACGCGATACAAGACTACCACGACGCTTTCGTAATTTTGCTGGTGGACTCGGACCGCCCCGATAATCACAACCTGGTTGCGTCAGTCAAATCGCTTTCAAGCTGGGATACCCATGTGGGACGCGGCGTGGAGGACGACCAAATTCACTTCATGGTTCAGGTCATGGAATCGTGGTTTCTGGCAGACAAGGATACATTAGCAGCCTACTATGGGCGTGGATTCTTATCAAGACGACTGCCTCAGAATACAAATGTCGAGCAGATTCCCAAGGGCGACGTAATCACAAGCCTCGAAAATGCCACTCGCAGTACTTCAAAGAAGAAATATCACAAGACCAGACATGCTCCAGACCTGCTATCGGTCATTGATGCATCAAGAGTACGCAGGGCGGCCCCCAATTGCGACAGGTTGTTCACCACTCTTGAGCACCTAATCAGCAACACTTGACACTCCGCACCACTTCTCTACAATAAGGCGCAAATCACGCCAGTATCGCTATTGGAGGCGCACTAATGATTAATAGGTTCGGCAGCCTGTTCGCAGGCCACATAGACTTGGACGACATGGGCTTCGACGCTACGCCCGCTAACGACCGCTTCTACTCCAACGAGCGGCTTGCGTCCGTCTTTGACAAGACAGACGCAATCGCGACTACGATGGACGAGAAAGGTTACGACACCTTCTGGATGGCGGAGCACCACTTCCAGCGCGAGGGCTATGAGTGCATCGGCAACCTGCTGATGGAAGCAGTCCACCTCTGCCACATCACCGACAACATCAAGATTGGCTGCGGCTTCAACATCGCTCCAATGTGGCATCCGCTGCGTCTCGCCGAGGACTTCGCCACGGCCGACATCCTCACCAAGGGGCGCACCATATTCGGCGTGGGCAGGGGCTACCACACCCGCGAGGTTGAAGTGTTCGGAGCGCCCATGCTTGACGCAGACGCCAACCGCGACCTGTTCGAGGAGCAGATTGACATCATCTTCAAGGCATTCAACAACGAGTCCTTCTCACACCAAGGCAAGAATTACACTATCCCTCCGAGTGTGCCGTACAGGGGCTATGAGCTGGAGGAGATTACGCTGGTGCCCCGCCCCATGAACTATCCCGTGGAATGCTGGCAGCCTGTGGTTAGCGCAAGCGATCGCGGCTTGCGCTTCATGGCGAAGCACGGCATCAAGGGCATCATCGGCGGCGGCGCAGCCCCAGGCGGTGCGCAGCAAAACGTCGTAGAGGCGTGGCAGAAGATTGAAGCCGAGCACGGCAGAGAAACCGAGCTAGGCGGAAACCTCATCATCAGCTTCTCGGTCTATCTCGCCGAATCCGCGCAGCAGGGCATACGCGAGACGCGCTCGTTCTTCGAGGAGAACATGAAGATGTTCGCGCCGCTCGGCTTCGTGCGCGGCTTGACCGACGACCAGATAGAAGCGCTGGGCGACCCTGACCGCGTGTACACGGCAGGGCTTCCCACGCTCGATGAGGCAGTGGAAGGTGGCTCATGGCTGATAGGCACGCCTGAGATGGTTACCGAGCAGCTCATGAGCATCCAGAAGCAGTACCCCGGCTTGCAGGAGATCAATGTAGGCATGCCTGTTGGCACGCCCCAATCGGTCATAATCGAGCAGCTTGAGCAGTTCGCCGAAGAGGTTATGCCCGCCTTCAAGAACTAGACTAGGAAGTGCGACGCTCCCACCAGTCACAATAATTGGACTCAGGAAGTCGTCCGCCTTGCGAAAGACGGACGACTTCTTCGTATGCCGAGCTCACCTCTGCCTCGAATTCCTGCAGGTTGCTATCGTTGTGGAATACGCGGTCGGATGCAGGCGCGCGGTCCTGCCATGCTCTCTGGCTCGCAAGCCGCTGGTCCGCTTCTTCCACTGAAAAGCCGTTGCGTTCCATCAGCCGTCGCCGCGCCGCATCATCGTCGCATGCGAACAGCCACACCGCGCCGCACCACTGCCCATACCCCGCCTCTATCAGGTTCACAGCCTCAAGCACTGCAACATCGTCATCGCCCAGCGTAGCGTTCCACTCTTCAACCACCTCTTTCACCGCCTCCGCGATATTGCCGATAGCCGTCGTCAGCTTCGTCATCTCTTCCGGCTTGCCAAATACCTTTGAGCCGAGAATCTTGCGATCGATGTAGCCATCCGCGCCAACAATCTCGTCACCGAATATCGCCACGATGCGGTCGAACGCAGGCTTGCCTGGGTCGTATAGTCGATGCACTAGCCTGTCAGCGTCAAGATGCATCGCTCCCTCCGCTGTCATCATCCTGCACGCGCTGCTCTTCCCAGTCGCTATCGAACCCGTTACACCAATGATTAGAGGCATTTCCTGTCCTTCTCTATTTCAGATTGCTCAAATGCGATGCTATGATACACCAGACAAAAGTATCACCAAGACCGAATCCTAGCCACCTCACAGATTGATGACATTTACCGCGGAACTACAACGCTTTCAGCTTCACGAAAAACTCGGGGAGGGAGCAGACTCCGAGGTCTTTGGCGCCACAGACACTGAGACAGGACTGCCCGTCGTCATAAAGCGTCCGCATCCTATGCTGATAATGCGCGCACAGCACGGTGCCGTCGAGCAGCGTATGGCAAAAGCAATCGATCTGCGGGAGCGGCTCGGCGACAAGCTGCCCCATGTCGCCAAGATGCTGGCATACGGCAGGCTGGCGGCTCACGGGGACTTTTTCGGCGACAATATGGCCGAGGCGTATAGCGTTGTAGTCGAGGAACGCGCGCGCGGCGTCCCGCTAGTCGGAAGCGCCATTGACGGCATCAAGCGCCATCCAATAGGCGCACCGCAGAACCTGTTCGCAGTTCATCCGGTAATCGTGCACAGGGAGCGCGGCAGATTCAGCATCGTCCGCGAAGTGCTGGAAGTCGCCGAGGCTATCCATGGTGCGGGCTCGCTGATACTCGACATGCGTCCGCAGAACATCTACTTCGACCCCGCAAAGGCAGCCATAACCGTCATAGACATTGGCGGCGTCACGGAAGAGCGCTCAGCCTCAGGGCGTCAGCCCCCGCTAGACCTACACGATTTCTACCTTGAACTGTTCAAGTGGTACATGCCGCTCTCGCACCCGCCCGCCCACGCCGACGGATACTGCCAGCCTATGGGCATGGAGACCATCCCCATGTTCAACCAGAACCTCGACGCTCTGATACGCCGAAACTCAGAGGTGGGCGACGAGCCTAGCAGGTCAGCGGCAGTCGGTGTGCTGAACAAGGTCAGGGCGCGCGCATATCCCGACATTCAGGCATTCAGGCAGGATTTCGAGGCATACCTAATGCTGCTCGAGGATGAGTACGCACTGCTATCTGAATGTGACGGCAGAAGGCAGGCCTGGGCCGAGGCACTGCATCTGCTGACCGGCGACTACTGGCGCAAGTTCCGCTTCGATCCAGGCGGCTTAGCCGCATACGGAGATTCGTCCGTGACAGACGAATCTGCAGCAGTCACTCAAGGCTAAGGCATTCCCACATTGACGCCGTACTCGTTGGTCGGATCGCGATAGATCGAGTGGAAGTGTCCGGTATCCGCCCCAACACCGCCTTGAGTGGAGAACTCGATGACGAGCGCAGGCCCTTGAATGCGATAGTAGATGTCCCCGCTCCCATCGAAACCACCATGCCAGGCGAAGCGCATGTCGTCCAATTGCGGCTCGATTTCAGCCATCGTCGCCTTGCCGCTTTCTTCATCCAGCATGCCAATCCACAGACCGATGGTACCGACGAGCATCTGTCGCTGCGCATCGCTCCATTCAGCAACCTTCGAGCCTTCCGGATCAGGCACGAAGCCGTCATTCCCTGCACTCGTCCAGACTTCAACAGGTCGATCGCCAACCAACGCGAGTGAACGCTGCCGTTCGCCAATCGCGTTGATTAGCTCGATGCCCGCCGCTAGTTTTGGCGCCAAGGGAGATACCGTAGTATCGCCTGCCTCATACGAAGCCGGTTCAACACCAATGAAAGTGGGCGACAGGTAACTTCTGCCTCCAGCCAAATTGACATTCACCGCAAGGTGATGCCCGCCAAACTGCCATCCCCACTTCTTGGAGTTCGAGGGCGTTCCGAAGAATGCGAGCCAGTAGTTTTCATCCGTCCAAGCGAAGTGTCCCGCTCGCTCTGAATGTGAAAGCACCTCGTCAGCGCCTACCACATCAACGACAGTGCCGTATCCATCCGAACTGAGCGCAGACGCCAAGAACGCGAACATAGCGGAAACCTGCTTGTCGTCCAGGTCGCCTATTCGCACACCGTTTCGATGAAAGTCTAAGATGCCTGACGGCAGGTTCGACCAGTTTGGACGCACAGGGTCATCGATGGCGTGCATGGCTTGCGCGCGCTGCGCGCCTGTAAGCGTTTCACTAAAGGTATTTGCGGCTGCAACGGCGGCCACTCCGCCAACATGACTTTCAGCAGCAGACTTTGCATTGTCAGCCGCAATGGTAGTTACACGCGATGTGGTCAATTTTGCCATAGTCACTGATGCCTCCTCAGAAGCACATACTGCCAAGTCCGCTGCTCAACAGACTCCGCCAGAGCGAGATGCACAGTAAATGAGCACCTGCACAAAGTGCGCCGCCTAGTAAAGGTCCTCAGCCGAGTCTTTAGGCTCGTAGCCCAGCACATCTCGCGGATGCTCCAAGTCGCGGTAATTCCACTTGTTGTTGGAAGTCGCAAGGAAGACATCGTACTTCAGGCTGTCGGGAGCGTCCACGCATAGGTGCAGTATCTGCGCCACATCGTCGTGACTCAGGTAAATGGAGCGATCGCGTACAGCGCCCAGCTTGTTGTCCTTCGTAACGCGACCGATCCGCACGCACAGCACCGAAAGCCCGTATGCATCCGAGTAGTAGCTTCCAAGTGCCTCACCGAACACCTTTGCAGCGCCGTAGATGCCCTCCGGTCGTATCATTTCGTGAGTGATGCGCGGGAAGTCCTCAGGAACGCCTTCATACTCTCCTGCGGCAATCGACCTGTACGGCTCATCGAGTTCGTAGCCCCGTATGGTGTTGCCGCTGCTGGCGAACACTACGCGCTTGACGCCCGCGAGCCGCGCCGCCTCGAGGACATTGAATGTGCCTACGATGTTCCCGCGAAGCTGACCTTCGAAGTCGTCGCTACCAAGATACGCTGCAAGATGCACGACCACATCCTTGCCCTCAAATGCCGCTTTAACCGCGTCAAAGTCTGCGATGTCCACGCGGTAACACTCAACGCCCTCAACTTCGCTGCGGTTAAGCGCGCTCAGTTCATATCCGCCAGTCGCCTCCAAGCGATTCCGCAGCAGGCCACCTATCAGGCCGCTCATGCCCGTAATAAGAACTTTCGTCATGTGGTTAAGTATCCTTTCTTTGTATCATCTCGTCCAATCTGTGCCAATTGAGGCTAATGTATTGTACTATCAAAGCGCAAACACACAGGCATGCAGTAGCGGAGGGCAGAAAATGCCGGGCGCATTGGACGGAATCAAGATACTGGAGTTCACGGAGATCATCGCGGGACCATTCGGCGGCATGCTGCTTGCGGACATGGGTGCGGATGTCATCAAAGTTGAACCGCCATGGGGGGACCCGTGGCGGCATGCGTTTCCCATAGAGCCGGGTGAGAGCAAGACATTTATGAGCCTCAACCGCGGCAAGCGCAGCCTTCCCCTTGATCTGACTAAGCAAGAGGGGCGCGATGTTGTCTATCGTCTTATTCCTGACATGGATGCGGTTATCATCAACTATCGCCCCGACGTACCGTACAACCTAGGCATCGACTACGAAACGCTCTCCGCGATAAATCCCCGTCTCATATACTGCGAGAACACAGCTTTCGGACGCAGCGGGCCCCATAGCCAACGGCCAGGATACGACATCATAGCGCAGGCAATGACCGGCATAATGGCCTCAGAAGACAAGATAAAAAACGGGGTGCCGCAGCAGGTTACATCCACGCCCGTAGCCGACTTCTCAACGGCTCTTGCCGCAGCATGGTCTGTTTGCGCCGCGCTGTTTCATAGGGAGCGCAGCGGCAATGGGCAGAAGATTGAGACCAGCTTGCTAGGCTCGGCGCTTGCCGTCCAATCAATGCGATTCATGGAGGTCGAGCGCACTGACAGCGAAAGCCGCGCCGAGTTCTACGAAAGCCTGAAGCTGATGCAGGAAGCCGGCGTACCTTACGAGGACATGCACAGCTACTACCGGGAACACTTTGACCGGCGGCGCGCGTCTTCTCTGCAAGTGTACTACCGTACATATCAGGCTGCCGACGGGGTTCTGGCGGTAGGCTGCCTGAGCGACGCGCTTCGCAAGCGCCTCATAGATGTGCTCGGCCTCCGCGACATACGATTTGAGCCGGACTACGACATGTACAGCGAAGAGTCTCTTGCCTTCTACGAGAAGCTGACAGCGCAGGCAGAGGAATTATTCAGGCAGCGTACTGTATCCGAATGGCTAGAAACACTAGACGCCGCGGGCGTACCTGCAGGCCCTGTACGCTTCGTCGAGGAGCTGGTCGGTGATGAGCAGGTGGTGTCCAACGGCCTCGTCGTGGAACTTGAGCACTCGGTTGTCGGCAAGGTGAAGATGGTAGGCCCTATGCTGAAAATGAGTGAAACCCCCCTTGAACCAACCATCGCCTCCCCTGCCCTCGGCGAACATACAGACAGCGTGCTGACCCATTACGGCTACGCTCCCGAACAGATTCTGGAACTGCGCGAGCTCGGTATTACTCGCTGAAGCACGGATTTGCCAATAAACCGACCAATCGATTAACCTGCGTATTAGTTGAAAGCCAAGCCATTAGCGATTTATAATTCAGGAATAGTTGCAGCCGTCGGACAGCCGTTGGCTGACATCAGCGAGAAAGCAGGAGGAATTCGTACAATGACCTATATCATAGCCGAACCTTGTGTTGACCTGAAGGATAGTGCCTGTGTGGATGTCTGCCCTGTGGACTGCATCTACACCGAAGACGCGGACAACCAGTATTACATCCATCCCGACGAGTGCATCGACTGCGCAGCATGCGAGCCTGTATGCCCCGTTGTCGCCATATTCGCCGAGGACGACGTTCCCGAAGAGTGGCGCAACTTCATCGACATCAACTACGAATACTTCGGTCTGTCGCGGTAGCGGATTCCGGCTCATACAATTGGGTCCGGCTTGCCACGCTCAAGGCGATTGACTTGAATTCAGACCAGCGTCAATGGCATTGTTCGGATAACCGACATTGCCATTGCTTCATTTGCATTGCGAACAAACGCACGTGCAAATGCATAATCAACTCGTTGATATTGGGAGGGCAGCATCAATATGGTGACTATTGAATCCACGCCGGAAATAGCGGCGAAAGTCTATGAGACTATCGAGCAAACTCTTGAAGTCGTGCGACGGCGACTCAACAGGCCGCTCACACTCGCCGACAAGGTGCTGCTCGGACACCTCGACGACCCTGAGAATCAGGAGATGGTACCTGGAGAGAGCTACCTGAATGTGCGCCCGGACCGCGTGATACTGCAGGATGTGCTCGGCCAGACTGGAATGCTCCAGTTCATGCAGACGCAGCGCGAATCTGTGGCCGTCCCGACAACCATCCACTGTGACCATCTCATTCAGGCACGCGTCGAGGGCGCAGCCGACCTGCGCGAGTCACTCGACGAAAACAGCGAGGTCTATAACTTCCTGCGCTCCGCAGCGGCAAAGTTCGGCGCGGGATTCTGGGGCCCCGGTGGCGGCATCATCCACCAGGTCGCGCTCGAAAACTACGCCTTCCCCGGCTCGCTGATGATTGGCACTGACTCGCACACGCCGAACGGTGGCGGTCTTGGGTCTTGCTCCGTCGGCGTTGGCGGCGCGGATGCGGTTGAAGTGATGGCAGGTCTCCCTTGGGAAGTTCTCTACCCGCGCCACATCGCCGTATATCTCACCGGCGAGATGAGCGGCTGGACTGCGCCAAAGGACATCATCTTGTATGTCGCGGGGGAGCTGACCGTCTCCGGCGGGACGAATGCCATCGTGGAGTACATCGGCCCCGGCGCGCGCACCATTAGCGCAACCGGCAAGGCGACCATTACGAACATGGGCGCCGAGATTGGCGCGACAACTTCGATGTTCCCCTACGACGACCATATGGGCGCATACCTGAAGGCAACCCACCGAGGCGACATAGTGCCTCACGCAGAGGCCAACAAGCACCTGTTAGAGCCTGACCCGGAGGTCGAGGCAAACCCAGAAGCACATTATGAGCGCGTGATACGCCTTGATCTGTCAACTCTTGAGCCGCACATGGTAGGTCCGCACTCCCCTGACCGAGCCCGCCCCATATCACAGCTTGCAGCGGAGGTCGCCGACAGCAGCAACCAGTTCGTGGACGCCATTTCTACTGCGCTCATCGGAAGTTGCACTAATTCATCCTACGAGGATATGAGCCGCGCTGCCGATGTCGCGGAGCAGGCGAAAGCCAGAGGCGTCGCAACAGCCGTGCCGTTCATGGTAACGCCGGGATCCGAGCAGGTTCGCGCAACCATTGAGCGCGACGGGCAGATGGCATCCCTGCTCGACATCAATGGCACCGTGCTTGCAAATGCCTGTGGTCCCTGCATCGGTCAGTGGCGACGATCCAACGAGGCGAATTCACAACCGAACACCATCGTCACTTCCTATAACCGCAACTTCCCGCGCCGCAATGACGGCACCCCAACCACGATGAACTTCATCGCCAGCCCTGAAATCGTAACGGCTATGGCAATCGCCGGAACCCTCTCATTCAACCCCCTCACCGATACTCTTAAGGACAGCGAGGGCAACGAGTTCATGTTCGAGCCGCCCAGTGCTGCGCCCGAAGTCCCGGCGCAAAACTTCGCAAGCGGCGCTTCCGTCTATGAGCCACCGCCCGCGGACGGCAGCGACATCGAGCTTGCCGTTGACCCCAACAGCGAGCGCATCCAATTGATGAAGCCTTGGCCTGCCTGGGAAGGAAATGACTTCACCGACATGCCGGTGCTGATGAAGACGCAAGGCAAGACGACGACAGACCACATATCCCCTGCGGGCCCTTGGCTGCGCTACCGCGGACATCTCGACAAGTTCAGCGACAACATGTTCATGGGCGCGACCAACGCCTACACCGGCGACGCTGGCACGGGAAAGAACATCCTCACAGGTGAAGAAGGCAGGGCAATCTCGGCTACGGCGCGCAATTACCAGTCGCAGGGCGTCAAGTGGGTCGTTGTCGGCGACGACAACTACGGCGAGGGCAGCAGCCGCGAGCATGCCGCGTTGTCTCCCAGGCTGCTTGGCGGCACAGCGGTGATCGCGCGCAGTTTTGCCCGCATCCACGAGTCCAACCTGAAGAAGCAGGGCCTACTTGCGCTCACATTTCAGGACACGGCTGACTACGACAAGATACGCGAGGATGACCGCATCAGTCTCGTCGGGCTATCAGAGCTCGCGCCCAGCAAGCCTGTTGACTGCATTGTATCGCACTCGGACGGCACAACCGAAACCTTGCAGCTCAACCACACTTTCGGCGAATCACAGCTAGAATGGTTCAGGCTCGGCTCGGCTCTTAACCTTTTCCACAGGTAAAATGGCCTGAATATATTAGGGGCAACCGTGGTACGGTTGCCCCTATCTCTTTGGACGTCATCAGACTCGACTATTCAGTTGTCCTACTCGGAATCGGTTCCGACCCATCCTCCCTGGGATATGTCGATCATTACGCCGTCCGGTCCGCCGTACTTCGTCTCCACATTGCGCCCATGCTGAGGCGCGCCCATTCCGCCGTGCAGCGCCTCGTTCACATCGTCCATCGGATAGGCGTCTGCCGCCTTCATTCGAGCGTCTGCTTCCGCTGCGTCATCGACTTGGAATCCAATGTGATGTATGCCGCTGTACTCTACGTCAAAGTCGCCGCTGACAACATCGCTCTTGAACTTCAGGATTGCGATATTCACATTGCCGTCGCTGAGGTAGTACCCATCCGCATTGGCGCTTGTAACCTTGCCCACCTCTTCAAGCCCAAGAACTTCCTTGTAGAACTTCGCGGTCTTGTCAGGTTGCTGCGATGAAATTGCTATATGCTTTATTTTTGCCATCATTCCTCCTGTCGCGGCTTTTGCCGAACTGTTCGTTTGTTTTAGAGAAGTAGTAGAACAATGCGGACAATATATGAATAGCCATAACAATTGTCAATCGCGCGGCGGAACATTCGTTAGCAAAGAGACACCTGTGGCTCCGTGCCTAGACCTGAGTTGTCGGGCAAAGCCACGGCATCAGCTAATTTCCACGTGGCCGCTGCGCCCTGTACCTGTCGAAGCGTTCTGCAATCGCGGTGTGCGCCTCGTCCGTCAGCTCCGGATCGGTGGCAAGCAACCGATGTGCCTCCTGCCGCGCCATCTGCATAATGTCGAGGTCTGTGAGGCGCGCCACTTTCAGGTCGTTCATGCCGCTCTGGCGCGTTCCCATGTACTCGCCGGCGCCCCGTATTCGCAGGTCCTCTTCCGCAATCTCAAAGCCGTCCATTGTGCGCTCCAGAATGCGGATGCGCTCATGGGCGGACACGCCCGGGCTGTCGGACAGCAGCAGACACTGGCTGGGATGCTCGCCCCTGCCAACGCGCCCTCTGAACTGATGGAGTTGCGCCAGCCCAAACCTGTCTGCGCCGTCTATCAGCATCATAGTAGCGTTCGGGATGTCGATACCCACTTCAATAACCGAAGTTGCCACGAGAATGTCAATCTCGCCTGTTTGAAATCCGCGCATTACGCTCTCACGCTCGTCCTGGCTTATCCGCCCGTGCAGCAATCCTAGCCTCAAGTCGCTGAACACCAGCTTGGACAGGCGCTCGTACTCCTCTGTCGCCGCGCGCGCTTGTATCGCTTCCGATTCCTCAATGAGCGGGCAGATGATGAAAGCCTGCCTGCCTGCCTTGACGTCCTGCCGAACGATTGCGTATGCGTTGTCGCGCTGATTCGGCTCGACCCAGCGGGTGCGAATCTGCTGACGGCCCGGAGGCATCTCGTCGATGGTGGACAGTTCAAGGTCGCCCAGCATGGTCAGGCGCACGGAGCGCGGTATGGGCGTCGCCGACATGGCTAGCATGTGCGGCGTGCCGCCCCTGTCGCGCAGGTTCATTCGCTGCATTACGCCAAAGCGATGCTGCTCATCGACCACCACCAACGCGAGCCTCGGAATGTCCACCGATTCCTGTATCAGCGCCTGAGTGCCAATGACAATATCTACTTCGCCGTCTGCGATACGCCTGTGCATTTCATCTTTCGCGCGCTTGCGCAGGCTGCCCGTGAGCAGACATATAGTGAGTTGACTGTCATCAGGCGGCAGAAAAGCTGTGAAGTAGGGTTCAGATGATGTCGGGGCAGACCCGGCGGAGAACATCTTGGCAACCGTAAGAAAGTGCTGCTCGGAGAGAATCTCCGTGGGGGCCATTAACGCCGCCTGTTGGCCGTTTAGCGCCGCAACGAGCAGAGCAGCGGCCGCCACCACCGTCTTGCCGCTGCCCACATCGCCCTGAAGCAGCCTGCTCATCGGGATATCGCGCTGCATATCCTGCAGTATCTCATCGAGGGAACGCCGCTGTGCATTCGTAAGAGCATAAGGGAGCGAATCAAGGAACCCAGTCGAGGCGACCATCCTCAGCATTCAGCCGAACTGCGCCGCCTGACGATTGCCACTCTATCCTGCGACGGGCAACCGCGAGTTGCAGCATCAGCAGTTCGTCGAATGCGAGACGCCGCCGCGCTGCCTCGACGCGTTCAGGCGCATCCGGATAGTGCATCTGCCGTATGGCGTCTTCAAGGGGCATCAAGTCGTACAGGCGGCGCGTCTCTTCCGGCAAATACTCTCCCACCTGAGAAAGTGTGGCATCCAGCGCCTGCCGGACGGCGCGGCGTATTGTGCGCTGGTACAATCCTTCCGTCAGGGGATAAATGGGGACGAGCCGCCCGGCGTGCATAGACCCATCTCGCTCATCAAAGAAGTCGTACTCGGGCGACTGAAACACAATCCGCCCGCGGTACACCTTCGCCTCTCCGCTGATGACGATGCGCGTTCCGGGCTTTAGCGTCTTAACAAGGTACGCCTGGTTGAACCAGATTACCCTGATGTTGCCTGTCTGGTCTCCCAGCACCGCCTGAGCATTCTTTACGCGCCCCCGTCCTGTTTCCGACACTTCCCAGATTTCCGCTACAACAGTCTGCGTTTCGCCTGGCACGAGCTGCGATATGGTGCGAATGCTGGTGAAGTCGTCGTGCCGATGCGGGAAGTGGAATACCAAGTCTTCTACGGTCTCGATGCCCAGTACCTTCAGCCTTGACTTCGTGCGGGAATTGACGCTGCCAAGCTGCGCGACATCATCGTTAAGTCTGACAGGTGTTGCCTTGGCGGCAGTTTTTCGCCCGTCAGACGCCTTGCGCGGCGGGACGCGGCGACTCTTGGGCTGTGCAGGCTTGTCCTGAGCAATAGACTTCGGCGCGGGAGCGGTGGAACGACCGGATGCCGTTACAGGTTGGCGCGACGTTTGTTCTTTCACAGAGGAAGTTGATTGGGGAGCGGGGGGCGCCGACCTCTCTGAGCCGATTCTCGTTAGCGTGTCTTCAGCCCATCGGCGGCGCTGCGCTACGCTCATTTCTGCATAACTTGCTGGCAATATTGCCGACGACCCCAGGTCATCGCCCCAGCGCTGAAGGAAAGCGTCCAAGCCGCCGATCACAGCGTCGTCGCGGAAGTTTTTGCGCTGTTCAAGGCGCAGAATGTTCGCCAGTGTTTGCAGTCTGGCATTGCCGTCCGAGCTATTCATGCTTGAATTGTAGCGCACATTGGGCGCATGCGAAACGCGGCAGCAGCCCATCAATCTGGAGCTTTTGGCAACCAGACAGAGCTAAGTCGAACAGGCTTAGCCGACGTGGGCACGCAGCAAGGATACACCGATAGCGGAAGGTCCAGTGTATGTCCCTACGGCAGGACCTATCTGCGCCAGGAGAGGCTGCTTGCCCTCCGGCAAGAGGGATTGGAGTTCTCCTCCGAATGCGCGCGCCTCGTCTGGCGTAGTGGTGTAGTTAACACACAGTTCCTCGAGCGGCGCAAAGCCTTCGGTTACGCGCCGCAGCCGAGCCATGCCCTTCCTGTGGGTTCGCTCCTTGCCCAGTTCGTCAACCACACCGTCCCTTATGATAATCATGGGCTTGATGTTCAGCAAAGTAGCAAGCATCGCCCTTGCCTTGCCTACCCTGCCGCCTTTCTGGAGGTATTCAAGCGTATCAAGCAGCACATAGGTCTCGCACCGACTGATAGCATCCTCGGCAGCGCTGACCACCTGCTGCAAGTCCCCGCCATCTCGCGCAGCCCTGGCAGCGGCGATAGCGACCAAGCCCGTGCCCATTCCGGCCTGCATCGAGTCAACCACTTCTACACTGCAGCTTATATCCGCCTGATCGCCTCCAGACCGCGCGGAGTTGACCGTGCCACTGAGCGCGCCGGAGACATGCACAGAAACGATTCCGTCCGCATCTGTAGCGATGGATTCGTACAGCTCCCTGAACTCACCCGGGGATGCCTGTGAAGTGGTGGGCAGCGTGGCGCTGTTCGCTACACGCCGATAGAATTCATCGCCGGTTATGTCCACGCCGCCGCGAAGCTCCTCGGTACCGAATATGATCTTCTGCGGAATGACGCTGATGCCATACTGCTCTGCGATCTCACGCGGCATATCAGAACTGCTGTCGGTAACTACTTTTACACTCATTTGACTCACTCACTTACTCGATGGAAATTATGAAGTGGTAGAACGGTTGTCCGCCATAATAGTGTTGCAAGTCAATCGATGGGAATGCCGACTGCACCTCTGCGACGACATCGTTCGCCTCTGCTTCGGTTATCGGGTCGCCGCGATAGAGAGTAACCAGGTCATCGTCTCCAACATCCGCGCTTCTCAGTATGGAAAGTGTCGTTTCCGTGAGTCCTTCGCCAGCCGCAACCATCTGCCTCTCGAACAACCCTATGAGTTGGCCTTCCTCCGCAGTAACTCCATCCAGAGTGACGGAGCGTGCGGCGCGCGTGATTTCGCCGGTACGCACATCTTGAATTACGGTTTCCATTTCTGCTAAGTTTTCGTCAATGCTCCTGTACGGCTGAAACTCCAGAATCGCGGCGACGCCCTGCGGAATGGTGGTGGTTGGCACAACTTTAACAGTCTTATCGGCAGCTTCTGCGGCCTGGTGAGCGGCAGGAACGATATTGCCGTTGTTCGGCAAGATGATGACATTCTCCGATGGCACGGCGTCCACAGCATCCAGAATCTCGCGCACGCTTGGATTCATCGTATCGCCTGCGACCATTACCGAAGCGCCTTCGTGTCGGAATACTGCCTCAAGTCCGTCGCCCCACGCCACCGCAAGAACGGGAATTGGTATGACCTGTGCAAGAGCGTCCTCAGCCTGCTGGCGCTGCTTCGCCGCAACCCGTTCGCGCTGCTCGTCCATGTTTTCCACACTGACACGGCTCACGCTGCCCAACGCGCGCGCATATTCCAAAATCTCGTCAGGAACCTCGGTATGCACATGCACTTTCACGAGAGACGCGTCGCCTATAACGACTGCCGAGCGGCCGCGGGTGCTCATTTCCACCCGCACACCGTCAACATCCAGTTCCTCGCCGCGAATTACGAATTGGGTGCAGTTTCCGTACTCTTCCTCCTCGGTGAGGTCAAGAAACTCCAGTGAGACGCCAGACTCGGACACATCGATGCCCTCGGGAAGCGGCATGTCCAACTCATCAGGGCTCGTGTCATCGCCCGCCACCCAGCGCCGAACGCCTTCAAGAATCATCCACAGCCCCAGGCCGCCCGAATCGACTACGCCCGCCTCTTGAAGTCTGGGTAGCAATGTGGGCGTAATGATAACGGCTTCCCGGGCCGCATCGCTGACGTTCGTCAGCATATCATTTGCGCCGCTACCGACTTCAGTGCTCTTCACTGCGGCGTCTGCGGCGTAGGTGAACACCGTGAGCATAGTGCCTTCCACAGGATTGCCGATGGCATTGTAAGCATGCCCTCTAGCCAGCCAGATCGCTGCGGCAAAGTCATGGGAACTGACAGCATCTTTTCCGTGGAACGCCTCGGCCATACCTTTAAAGAGCTGGGATACTATGGAACCGCCATTGCCCTTCGCCCCCATGCACGCACCGTCCCACATCGCTTTTGCAATCGCATCGGCAGCGTCTCCTTCGGCTGAGCGCGCCTCAGCAAGCGTGTCCCGCAGGGTGAGCAGCATATTAATGCCGGTATCACCGTCCTGCACCGGGAACACATTCAGGCGATTGACCAGATTTACATGGCTTTCGAGCACTTGGGCGCCGGCAGTGAACATAGCGAGCAGCGATTCGCCCGACCACGAAGGGGATAGTTCACCATTAGTAAGTTCGTCACTCATTATCGTTGCCGTTTCTAGCCAGATATGCTATGTTTGTGTACAAATTCACAGGCACCCGCCCGTATGTGCCTCTGTGCGCTTGCAAGGTTGGGCGTGTGCTTGGGTCGGGTTGATTCTACTCAACCAATTGAAATTAGTAAAGGTGAAATATGGCAGTATGCGAAGTGTGCCATAAGACGGGACAGTCTGGTAACAATGTCAGCCACTCGAAGCGGCGCACCCGCACGCGGTGGCTTCCCAATGTCCAGAAGGCTACGGTGTTAGTTGACGGCACAGCGAAAAAGTTGCGAATTTGCACCCGCTGCTTGCGTACACACTACAAGCAACTAATGAAGGGCTAATTGGTCTTGCAAGAGATTCTGCTAGTTGGATTAAGCCACAAGAGTGCGCCTATCGAAGTCCGTGAGTCGGTGTCCTTCCTGAGCAGTCAGATTTTGGAAGCTCTTCCCGTGCTTAAGGAAGAACTTGGAGAAGCCGTAATTCTTTCGACGTGCAACCGCTCGGAGATTTACACGGTTACTGACGACGCACCGGCAGCAATTGGACGCATCCACGAATTCGTCGCAAAATACCATGACCTTCCTGCCGACAGTATCGCGCCGCACTTGTACAGCCGAACCGGAGCCGATGCCGTGCAGCATCTGTTCGGCGTATCCAGCGGCTTGGACTCTATGATCGTCGGCGAGTCTCAGATATTGGGCCAGGTTCGAGGTGCGCTCAGCGCGGCGACCGAAGCGAAATCTGCGAAAATGGCGTGCGTAGGTCTGTTCCACTCCGCAATGCGAGTAGGCAGGCGCGTGCGACAGGAGACGAACATCGGTCGCAATCCGCTCTCCATCAGCTACGCCGGCGTCAGGCTGGCGCAACGCGTGCTCGGCGATCTCTCCGACAAGCGAGCGCTGCTAATAGGCGCGGGCGAGGCTGGCAGTCTGGTCGCTAGAGCGCTCCGCACTGTCGGCGTCGGCGACCTGATGATTGCCAATCGCACGGAGAGCAAAGCGAAGGAGCTAGCAGGCTATCTCAGCAGTAGGGTCGTGCCATTCGAGCGATTAGACGACTCACTCAAAGTCGCAGACATCGTTATTGCGGCGACCGACTCGCCGAATTACATCATTACCCATGCAATGTCGGACTCACTTCACCGGATGCCGGGCGAGGCGCCATTGTTTGCATTCGACCTCGCCATTCCGCGTGACATAGACCCGGAAGTCGCAACTGAAGATGGTGTCAGGCTGTTCAACATCGACGACTTGTCGGCGATCGCCGAAGAAAACATGGCAGAGCGTCGCCGATCAGCAACAGACGCCAAACTCATCATAGACGAAGAGGTCGCCAAGTTCATTAAATGGTGGGACTCGCTGGACGTGCTCCCCACAATTAAGGCGATCCGACAGCAGGCCGAGGAAGTCCGGCAAAAGGAACTCGCCAAGGCAATCGACATACTGAACGATCTGTCCACCGAGGACAAACGAGTATTGGATACGCTCACGCGCTCCATAGTGAACAAGATACTGCACGACCCCACCGATTCGTTAAAGAACGGCGCAACGAAGTCCCAAATTCGCGCTGCCAAAGAACTGTTTCGTCTGTAATCGGTTAGACATCTCGGTTATACTAAACTGACCGAAGGACCTTTGTTGCAAGCACGTCAAGACTGCAGTGAGAATGACCACACTTCGAATACGCGAAGCAGGCCTCACATACTGACAGGCGAATGACCGACGCACTTAGTACAGCACGCTGAGCGACATTTCCCGGATTCGCGGATGCGACCTAGGAGGCAAAACATGGCGGAATATACCAAGAGCGAAGCACTGAGCTGGGCGCGGGAAAACCTGCGTGGCCAGTGGACGACCCTTATGACTCCCTTTACTACGGATGATGAGTTCGACGAAGAAGGGATGCGCAAAAACATACGACATATACGGGCGCTTGGAACGCAGGGCGCGGGCTGTACATGGGGCATGGGCGAGTTCTGGAGCCTGACTCTTGAAGAGCGAATGCGCGTCTTCGATGTCGTCGCGGACGAAGCTGGCGGCGAATGGCCCATCGCAGCCCACGTGACGCACACTTCATACAAGGACATGATTGCGCTTGCTGAGCACGCCGAGGAAATCGGATTCGACTTGCTCATCTGCGCCGCGCCCTACTTCGTAACAAAGACCGAAGAACAGGTCGTGGACTGGATGAAAGTACTCGCGGACAACACGAACCTCGCCATCATGTACTACAACTCGCCGCAGTTCGGCATCGTGATGAGCGCGCAGGGATTGCAGCAGATTTGCGCTATACCTAACGTGGTCGGCGTTAAGGAGGCGAGCTTCAATCAGGAACTGTCCATTGAAACGCATCAACTTCTGGGGCGGGATGCCATCATCAGCACGCCCGACGAGTGGATAATGTTCAAGGGCAGGGAACTTGGGTTTGAGCAGCAGGTAATGTTCGCCAATACCTCCGACTGGCGCTTCGACTTGCCCGGCAAGAACTACTACAACCAGTTCATCGACAAGGCGATGCGCGGCGATCTGGATGACGACTTCTACGCAAAGCATGTTCGCCCCATCAAGGCGGTATCCGATAAGTGGTGGGCGAGCACCGTGCAGAAGGCTAATGGCGCCCTACCCGCTCCAATGTGCAAGTATTGGGGCGAGGTCATGGGAATGGCCGGAGGACATGTCAGGCAGCCGCACATCAACCTCACGGACGAGGAGAAGGCAGAACTGAAATCGGACATTGAGGCTGCTCTCTCGCAGATTTAGAAAATTGATTCAAGGAAGGTACTCGCTATGATATTGATGGTGAGCGTTCAGAACTTGGAAGAGGCGCTGCAGGCACTCAAGGGCGGCGCTGACATTATTGACGTAAAGAACCTGCAGGAAGCTCTGGTTGGCTCCGCGCATCCGCACATCGTCCGAGACGTGCGCAACGCCATTCCGATGGAGCGCCACGCAAGCATCACACTTGGCGTCGTCCCGCATCAGGTCGGCACTGTCGCCATGGCGGTCTATACAGCAGGCGTCCTTCAGGCTACGTCTGTCAAAGTTGGCTTTATGGACCATGAATACGCCCTCGCCGAGGAGACACTTCATGCTTGCCGCGAAGCCCTTGATGGCTTCGACACAAAGCTCATCGGCTCACTCTTCGCTGACAACTCGCTGTTCGGCGGACTCGAGCCGCACCACATGAACAAGCTCGCGAAAGAGACGAAGTGCGATGGCTGGTTGATAGACACCTTGACTAAGGACGGGCGTAATCTCTTCGACTTCGTACGCGAAGAGGAACTCCGCGACATGGTCTTCGAGGGCAAGGAAGCCGGCATGAGCACAGCGCTTTCCGGGCATCTGCGCATCAGCGACCTCGACGAACTCGCTCGAATCAACCCGGACATTGTGGGAGTGCGAGGCGCGGCATGCCAGAAGTTGGATGATCGGACATCCAGCGTTCACTGGGAGCCTGTCGCAGAGTTCAAGAGGCAGTTGGACATGCGTCTGAGCGGAGATGTAGATGTGTATGCCACCGCGCCCAACGCTAACGGTTCAACGAACGGAAGCGGCGCCAACGACTGGGTGGTCATTGACGGCACGGGCAAGACTTGCGCCGGCATTATCGCAGCCCTGACAGAGCACATAGACACTGACGATCAGTCCTTCGTCGAAGTGCTGATACCGGATGTTCTTAACACTTACGATGTGATTGTCTGGGCAGAGAAGCGAAATCACAGCATTCTCACGCAGCGAAACGACGACGCGGGATTCGTAAGGATGCTTATAAAGCCATAGCCTGAATCGCGCAGGCAAGCGACGCTCCGGATCAAAATATAGGGCGAGCGATCAGTAATGAGGTCGCTCGCCTTCTGTTGCCATTTGAAGAGCCTATCGCCGACTATTCTCTGGCACTCCCAATAGACTCAAAGCAGTGCCAGTCGCGTAGCCCTTGCGCTCAATCATCCAGTCGCCAATCCCGGATTTCCGAGCCTTCTGAACCGGGCCCCAGGTGCTTGTTAAATTAATACATCTATTTGCCGTAGTTGCCATAGCCGTGCTACGATTGATATACGGTAACAGGAGACCTCGTTAATGGTTCCGGACATATTGCAGGACATAGCCTTCTATGTAGGTTTCATACGAGACTTGCTGGTACTAGCCATACTTCTCGTCATCCTGATATTCGTTTTTTCCATCTATAAAAAGGTTTCACAAGCCTTGAACTCTGCTGGGCGCATCTTGGACAATACTGAGGAGATCGTAAATACGGTGTCTGAAAATATTGTACGACCAGCCTCATCAGGCTCCGGAGTTGCCTTCGGTCTTGGAAAGGTAATTGCATTCTTAAGAGGCTCTAGAAAGCAGAAAAAAGGAGAGTGAAAAATGGCGAAAAACAACAGCGGCGGCGGGTTTGCACTCGGCGTCATACTCGGTGGGTTAGTTGGAGCATTGGTGGCGTTATTACTGGCGCCGAAGAAGGGTTCGGAGACACGCAGCGATCTGCTGGAACGCAGCATTGCGATGCGCGCTCGCGCAGAGGAGATTGCGGCGCAGGTTAGAACACAGGCGAAGGACCGCGTCACTCCGATGGTGGAGCAGGTTAGCGCCCGCATAAGCCGCAACAACGACAGCAGCAAAGACACTTCGACTGCCGAAGAGCAAGCACAGCAAGAAAACGCCTAATAGCCCCGCAACCATTTACGATCCGGTTCAGAACAGCAGCCCCCGCCTTCTAAATTGAGGAGGCGGGGGCTGTTCTCATCTTCGTGGCACGCTGCTTGGGGGCAATTGTGAATCGTCGGGTACTTCCAGATCACTCGCTCTGAGTGTGCCTGGGGTAAGATCCAAGCACCTTCAACATTGATACCATCCCACCAATCGCCTCAAGCGCGGTGCGCACTTCTTCGTCGTCGCGGTGTCCATCGATGTCAGCCAGGAAAAAGTACCTGCCCAGACTCCTTCTCGTCGGACGCGATTCTATCTTGTTCAGATTTATTCCTCGTTTGGAGAACTCCAGCAGCACGCCGACCAAGCTCCCGGGCCTGTCAACATCGAAGTTGAAGCATAATGAGGTCTTGTCTCTACCCGTAGGTATGCTGTCCTGCGAAGACAAAACGATGAAGCGAGTCGCATTGCTGTGGTTGTCCTCTACTCGCTCCTCCAATATCTGCACATCGAAGAAAGATGCTGCCCTCTTCCCCGCGATCGCCACCGCGCTCCTATCGCTCTGAATCATGTCCCCCACAGCCGCAGAATTGCTCAGTGACGGCATAGGTGTAGCGTCCGGGAAGCGCCGTCGCAGGTAGTCTCGGCATTGACCCAAGGATTGGGGATGTGAGTACACTACTTCGACTTCGTCAATGTCAGTCCCTGACTTTGCCATAAGGCAGTGGTGAATAGGAAGTACGAGTTCGCTCTTTATCTTTAGACGGGACTCGTGTATCAGCAGGTCCGCGGTGAAAGTCACTGCGCCTTCCAGGCTGTTCTCGATCGGAACGATTCCCTCGTCAGCTTCACCTGCATGGACGATGTCAATCACGGCAGGCAGAGTCGCTGCGGGCACTAATTCGGCTTCGCTGTCATATAGCAAAGCCGCCTCTTCTGAATATGTGCCCTGCGGCCCCAGATAAGCCAGCCTTCTTGTCATATCCGTGATTCTTTCTATTTGTTGATGCGCAATTTCCTGCGAGGTCGGGCTAGGTTGCAAGGTTGTCGAGAAGGTCGTTATCTGCGGCAAGAACGAGCCAGTCGTTGGCGCGCAGACGATCTTTGCCCTCAGGTTTCAATGTGATATTCCGCCCTCGCGAGATAGCCAGCACGGCCTGGCTGGCATCGCGTGGATTGTCGAATCCCGGCAACTCGTCGATGGCGAACTCGGCGTACCGTGCAGGCACTTTCATCTTGCTGATGCCGAAATTGGGCAGAATCTCCATGTATTCCTGTACGTCGGGGTGGAAGAGCGAATGCGCCAATCGAGCACCCATTTCCGACTCGACCTGCACAACCTTGTTCACGCCAAGTCTTTCCAGCGTGTTGGCATGCAGCTGATCCTTGGCGCGCGCAACGATGTGCCCTACGCCCATATCTTTTAGCATCACCGTCACCATCACGCTGGCAACGAGGTCCGACCCGATCGCAACGATTGCGACATCGAACTCATGAAGCCCCAGTTCGCGCAGAACCAAGTCATTCGTCGCGTCCCCCGCCAGCGCGTGAGTAGCCTTTCCCATCATCATCTGCACCTGCGCCTGTCTATGATCAATTGCAAGCACGTCGTGCCCCTGGTTGTAAAGGGTCTGCGCTACGCTCGACCCGAAGCGCCCAAGTCCTATAACAACAATCTGCTTCTTCATATTCGTTCACCTTAAGAATGGATTTAGGCGTCAGCCTATTGTAACTCTTTCTTGTGCGTAGCGGTACAGGTCGTCCTCTGATCCTTGTGACATTGTGATGCCTATCAACAGCGGGCCAAGCTTGCCAACGAACATAGTTGCTGTGATTATAAGTTGCCCGATTGGCGACAGTGCGGTGGTGATTCCAAGGCTCAAGCCGCACGTCCCAAATGCGGAAATCACCTCGAAGATTACTGCAAGTGTGTCCGCGCCGTCCTCAGTAATACTTAGAAGCATCACTACCAAAAACACGAACGCAACGGCTACACTTAGGATGAGATAAGCGCGTTGCACCTGACGATCAGGCAATTCCCTACCGAATACAGAGGCATTGTTTCTTTGTCTGATCTGGGCGACTAGCGCAACGACGACGACCGCCATCGTGTTAACTTTGACACCGCCCGCAACCGACGCTGAGGCCCCGCCGATGAACATCAGCGCCATCTGAAGCACATTGGTACCGTCGTGTGCCTTGCTTATATCGACGATGCCAAATCCCGCCGTCCTGTCGCTGATAGACTGAAACATAGACACCGCTACCTTATCCAGTACGGACAGTTCACCAAGCGTGTTCGGATTGTTGTATTCCAGTATGAAAATAGCCGCGAATCCCAGCAGCAGCAGGGATGTAGATCCCACAATCACCAGCTTCGTGTTGAGTGAGAACCTCGAAAAGCGCCTTGCACGTATTAGATCAATAACGACGAGATAACTGATTCCTCCAACGAAAATCAGAGTTCCGAGCACTCCCAAAACGAACTTGTCTGTCTGGAAGACCGTGAGACCGCTTGGATGGTTGAACACTACGAAACCGGCGTTATTGAAGGCTGATACCGCGTGAAACGCAGCCTGCCATACAGCCTCTCCCATTGGATAGAGGAACAGATAGAAGTATGTGAAAAGAACTGTGAAACCGAAGAACTGGATGGCTGTGGCGACAAGCACGATGGCTACGGTAAGCCTGACCAGATTGCCAAACTGGTCCAGCATGAGGTTCTCACGCATCAGCAGCCTATGAGTCAGCGTTACCCGTTGCCCGATGAGGATGAGAAGGAAGGTAGCAATGGTCATGAAGCCAAGCCCGCCGATGTATATCATCCCCATGATTATGGCTTGCCCGACACGGGTCCAATAGAATGCCGTTTCCTCCACGACAAGACCGGTCACGGTAATAGCAGATGTAGCGGTAAAGAGCGCGGCAGTGAATGGAGCGGAGCCCCCTTCCTTGCTGGCGAACGGCAGCAGAAGCAGCATAGTTCCAACAAAGATGATAGCAAGGAAGAAGTAGATTATCAGCAAAGGGCTCGCAGCTAACCTGGACGGCATCCTGCGATTCGCAACGGTAACGAGCACCGACCCGGTATTTGACTGCTCTCCCAAGTTGTCATTTTCATCGGAGGAGCCCGGTTTCCAAATGTTCTGCACTCTACACCTTTGCCGCGATGCTGAAAATGTTCTGGATCGGCATTGCAATAGCCCCTAGGTGCCTTTGCCCTGTCTTAACAATGTATAATATAACACCCAAAATTGGCAGTATTTGAAGCTTCAATCTCAGAAATTCTGCTAGGTCAGATTCAGTTAGTAGGTATGTGGAGGTTTGAATAAATGCGTGTAATGGTCACAGGTGGCGGTGGATTCATAGGTTCGCACATCGTTGACTCGCTCATCGAACACGGACACACCGTATTCGTCGTCGATAACCTGTCTGAAGGCAAAACCGAAAACCTGAACGGCCACGCGCGCCTGTTTGATGTCAATATCAACGACTCAGACGGATTGCAGAGGGCGTTTGCTGAGGCTAAGCCCGATGTCGTTTGTCACAACGCGGCGCAGGTCAGCGTTCGCAACTCCATGTCCGACCCTGCCAACGACGCCTATGTGAACATAATCGGCTCGCTGAATGTGCTGCAATGCGCTGTCGAGCACGATGTGGAACGCCTGATTTTCGCCTCCAGCAGCGCCGTGTACTCAAAGCCGCAAAACCTCCCCATGGACGAAAATCATCCCCAAATGCCGGAATCGGTCTATGGCGTCTCCAAGCTCAGCGTGGAAAACTTCATACGGTTATACAGCAACACTTACGGCATCAGGCACAAGATATTCCGTTACGGCAATGTGTTCGGGCCGCGCCAGAACCCTCACGGCGAAGCAGGCGTAGTCGCCATATTCACGGGACAATTCATGCGCGGTGAGCAGCCGACCATCTTCGGCGATGGCAGCAAGACGCGCGACTACATATTCGTCAGCGACATCGTTGCAGCCAACATCGCGTCGCTCGGCGATGTCGGCGACGACGATACTTACAACCTTGCCAGAGGTATTGGCGTGTCAGACTTCGAGATCTTCGACGCCGTTCGTGGTGCTTCGGATTCATCCATGCAACCGCGATACGCACCAGTGCGCCCCGGCGAAGCAATGCATGTAGCTCTCGACTCCAGCAAAGCACAGCAGATACTATCGTGGGAGCCGAGAGTTGCGCTTTCGGACGGCATCCTGCAGGTCGTGGATCACTATCGCAGAAAAAATTAAACCCGCGTCCGGAGACGTGTGGAACAGCATGCCGCACCACATTCCCATCTGCTACAATTCACAAAGCGGCAGTGCGATAAAGTAGATGCTAGGAGCGGCGTTTCTCACGCCCTGCAATTATGAACTCTCAGCTTCAAGTGCCAATAGACCTTGTGCAGCGAATTCACGACAGCGACACTTTGGCAGTCGTGGCAGTCGCGGGTGCCGGTACCGCTGCAATATCCTGGCTGCTTGGGGTTGCCGGAGCGTCGCGCACGGTGCTGGAGATTACCGTTCCCTATGCTTCCCCTGCCCTCACCGAGTTTGTCGGATATGAGCCGGCGCAGTTCGTTTCAGAGGAGACAGCCGTCGCAATGGCGAAGTCGGCATATAGACGCGCCCTGCATCTCAGGGAGGAGGGCGCAGCGCCGGTGGTTGGTATCGCCTGCACAGCCACCATCGCCACTGACCGCACGAAGCGCGGCGAACACCGTTGCCATATAGCGGCTTGGCATAGCAGTGGCGTCAACACATACAACCTCACTTTCATCAAGGGATTGCGCGACCGCGCAGGCGAAGACGAGATTGCAAGCAAATTGGTTCTGTGCGCGATTGCAGAGAGCGCCGGAGTAGAGTTTGACGCCGAC
Source organism: Dehalococcoidia bacterium (assembly GCA_965225795.1). GTDB lineage: Bacteria > Chloroflexota > Dehalococcoidia > Lucifugimonadales > JADFKI01 > Bin90. The sequence continues at coordinate 1,549,096 of OZ245324.1, forward strand.
TTGCGCCTCGATCCCTCCGAAGGCGTGCAGTCAACGACCGAGCAGTACGAGGACCCCATAGATGCGTTGATGACAGGACACATAGAAACGGCAATCGTACTGGCGGACGGCAGCATGCTTGCTGACGAACCGTTCACCGGTTGCATCCTATCCGGCTCATTCAACCCATTGCATGAGGGGCACGAAGCTCTTGTGGAGACGGCATCAAAGATGCTTGGAGAGCCAGTGGCGTATGAACTATCCGTGGCGAATGTTGACAAGCCGCCGTTGCTTGAAGGCGAGGTGTGGCGCAGGGTCGCACAGTTCGCCGGCAAGGCAAGTATCGTTCTGACTCGCGTTCCCGTATTCTACGAAAAGGCAAGCCTACTCCCGGGATGCACTTTCATAATTGGCGTGGACACCGCCGTAAGGCTTTTCGACCCAAGATACTACGGAGGCAGCCCCTCTCAAATGCTGCTGGAACTGGGGCAGATGCGAAAGCATAATTGCCGATTCCTCGTCGCCGGGCGTGTCGAGGGAAGCGCATTTCGCACCCTGTCCGATGTCAACATCCCTGCCGGCCTCGAGGACATGCTCCAGCCAATCCCTGAATCGGCGTTCCGCAGCGACATATCGTCATCTCAAATCAGACAGGCACGAGGCGGCGCCAGCGCATGAGCAACTACAAGGATTTGCGCGAGTTCGTCCGATTCCTGGACCGCAAAGGCGAGTTGCGCCGAGTCAAATCGCCGGTCAGCAGCGATCTGGAAATCACCGAGATTGCCAGCCGCGTTATTGCTGAAGGCGGACCTGCCCTCCTGTTCGAGAATGTGGATGGCGGAGACACCCCTGTGCTCATCAACATTTTCGGCACCCATCAACGGGTTGCGTGGGCACTGGGCGTCGATCATATCGATCAACTCACGAACCGCGTTCGAAAGTTGCTTGGACTCACACAGGGTCCTCCTGCTGGCATAGTCAACAAGCTCCGAACAGTCGGTGACCTTGCGGGGCTTGCGCGCAGCCAGCCCAGAATGGTTAAGAGCGCTCCTTGTCAGGAAGTCGTGCTGACGGGCGAAGACGCCGATGTGAACCGCTTTCCAATTCTGAAATGCTGGCCGCTCGATGGCGGGCGCTACATCACTCTGCCGTTGGTCATATCGCGCGACCCAACTTCAGGACGGCGCAACGTGGGCACATACCGCATGCAGGTGTACGATGGCAAGACGATGGGCATGCACTGGCAGACCCACAAGGTCGGCGCGCGCCACTACCGCGATGGTGAAGAGAGAAGGCTTGAACGCCTCGATGTCGCTATTGCGCTCGGCGGTGATCCCACGACTATATGGACAGGCTCAATGCCGCTCCCTCCCGACATGGACGAGATTGCAGTTTCGGGCGTCATCAGAGGCAAAGCCGTGGAGATGGTCAAGTGCAAGACCATCGACCTTGAAGTGCCTGCGCACGCCGAGATCGTGCTGGAAGGGTACGTCATCCCGGGCGAGCTGCGCCCGGAAGGGCCCTTCGGCGACCATACCGGCTACTATTCGCTCGCTGAAGACTATCCTGTATTCCACCTGACTGCCATAACGCATCGCCGTGATCCCATATACCCCACGACTTTCGTCGGTGTGCCGCCAAAGGAAGACTTTTTCATGGGCAAGGCCACAGAGCGCATCATGCTTCCTGCGCTCCAAGCGGCGCTGCCTGAAGTTGTGGACATCAACATGCCTGCTGAGGGTATATTCCACAACCTCGTCATCGTCTCAATCAGGAAGGAATATCCCGGACATGCCCGCAAGGTGATGAATGCCTTATGGGGTCTGGGGCTGATGATGCTGACCAAAATCATCGTCATCGTTGACCATTATGTGGATGTGCAGAATTTGTCGGAAGTTGCATGGCGCGTAACGGCCAATCTTGACCCCGGCTCCGACATCGTATTCTCCGAAGGTCCCCTCGACGACCTTGAACATGCCAGCGTAATACCGCGCTATGGCACAAAGATGGGCATAGACGCCACCGCAAAAGGAAGGCTGGACGGACGAACACGCGAATGGCCGCCTGACATCGTTATGAGCGATGAGATCAAGGCGCTCGTTGATGCAAAGTGGCGGGAGTACGGAATATGAACGCAGCAGCAATCCCTCTGTCCGCGGCGCGCAAGATGGGCCAGAAGATGGGACTATTCCTGGACGCAATCAAGTTCCACGAAAGCATCTTCGCGCTGCCATTCGCTTACACGGGCATGATACTCGCCGTGTGGACCGAATCCGAGGCGGCCCGCTGGTATCCGACATTACACCAGTTCATCTGGATCACCGTCGCAATGGTCGGCGCGCGCACTGTCGGAATGGCAGCCAATCGGATCATAGACCGTCACATCGACGCGCAGAACCCGCGCAACGCCTCGCGCCACCTGCCATCCGGCAAGCTCAGCATGCGGGACATGACGCTGCTTACTCTTGTGGCATTCGCCGTGTTCATATTCGCGGCATACCAGCTCAATACACTTGCCCTCGCGCTTGCCCCTGTCGCCGTAGCCTACCTTATCTTCTACCCCTACACCAAGCGCTTCACATGGGCGTCGAACCTGCTGCTCGGCTGGGCGCTCGCAATAGCGCCCTCCGCCGCATGGATAGGCGTAACCGGCAGCCTTCCTTGGCAGTCGGTCTTGCTTTCGCTTGCTGTCGCCCTCTGGGCAGGCAGCTTCGACATCCTTTACCACACGCAGGACTATGAATTCCAGAAGCAGGCGGGCTTGCACTCCGTTGCAAGCCGCTTTGGAGTCGCAGGCGCATTCTGGTGGGCGCGCATTATGGATGGCTTGGCGCTCATAGCCTTAATTGTACTCGGAGTGTGGCTCGCCCTCAGTTGGCCCTACTACATCGGCATCGCGCTAGCGGCTGGCTTCCTGGTCTACAAGCACCGTCTTGTCTCGCCCGATGACCTATCGAGCTTGGGAATGGCATTCTTCCGCATTAACGCCTATGTGTCCACGACCATGTTCGCGGCAACCCTCATAGCGGTGCTGATATGAACCGGCATCAGGCGCCGGGTCAACCCCAATCAACGCATCCGGTCGTCGTCGGCATCAGCGGCGCGAGCGGCTCCGCTATTGCGAACGGTGTCATTGACGCCCTGCTTGACATGGACAGATCCGTCATCGTAACCGCATCATCCGCGGCGCGCATGGTCTGGCAGCAGGAGATGGACACTTCGTTCGGCGAGGCGCTTGAGCAGTGGCAGGACGCCGGAGACTTCACATTCTACCCGCCCGGCGACATCCAGGCTCCAATCGCGAGCGGCACGTTCCCTGTTCACGGAATGGCAATCGTCCCTTGCAGCATGTCAACGGTCGCCGCCCTAGCGCACGGCTTCTCCGACAACCTCATACGCCGCGCCGCCGATGTCTGCATCAAAGAGCGCCGCCCTCTGACGATTGTGCCCCGCGAGACTCCACTCAGCGCCATACACCTCGAGAACATGGCAATATTGGCGCGTCTTGGCGTAACAGTCCTGCCACCTGAGCCGCCATTTTATCTGCGCCCGCAATCCCTCGATGATGTGGTCGATTTCGTAGTGAATAGGACTCTGGCAAGCCTTGGAATTATTGACGCCCTACCCGATTCTATGCAGTATCAAGGTCCCCCACAACCGCAAGGATAGAAGATGTACGACTTTCATACACATACCTTTCTCAGTGACGGCGTTCTCGCGCCTACTGAGCTTATTCGCCGCGCAATTCACAATGGTTATCGCGTCATGGCAGTCACAGACCATGTGGGCCCGGGCAACTTGGAGTTCGTCATCAAGACGCTGGTGAAGGACTGCGCCGCCGCGTCGAAGCGTTGGGACATCCTCGCTCTACCCGGTGTGGAAATCACATACGTGCCAAAAGACGATATCGATATGATTGCACGGGACGCCCGCGCTCTCGGCGCAAGGGTGGTCAATGTTCACGGAGAAACTGTCGTAGAGCCTGTGGAGCCGGGCACCAACTACGCAGCCGTCAGCTCAAATCACATCGATGTCCTCGCCCATCCGGGCCTCATCACTCCTGAAGAAGCTCAAATGGCGGCAGAACGCGGCATCTTCTTGGAGGTTTCTGCGCGGAGGGGACACGGATTCGCAAACGGGCATGTAGTTCGCACAGCAAATGCGGCTGGAGCGCGCATCGTGCTCGACTCGGACGCACACGCACCCGAAGACCTGCTCACGCCTGAGTTTGCGATGAAAGTCGCGCTTGGCGCAGGCTTAAATGAGAGCGAGGCGAATCACCTGCTGGAATCCGCCCCGCTTGACCTTCTGAAAAAGCTCGGTGTTGCCTATCCCTAGTCGGGTAGCACAATTGACTCAGGATCATCGCCGCTTGCCACTTTCGAAGTGTTGTATGCGGCAAACGCGCGACTTCGCTCGCCCGACTCTTGTGTGAAAGACGCAAGGTGCGGCGTAATGAGCACATTGTCGAACTCAAAGAGCGGGTTGTCAGGCGAAGTTGGTTCCTCTTCCAGCACATCCAGCCCGGCAGCCATAATCTTCTTTTCCCGGATGGCGCGAATCAGCGCCGCCTCGTCCACAACCGGCCCGCGGCATGCGTTGATGAAAACTGCTGACGGCTTCATCAGGTCGAACTCGCGATCGCTGATGAGCTTCGTCGTACTGCGACCCAGCGGCACATGCACCGTGATTATGTCCGCAGTCTGCAATAGCTCATCCATCGGCATGCGGGTGGCGTTAAGCTCAGCCTCCAACTCGGGATCGATGGGAATTACATCGGAATAGATGATGTCGCACTCCCAGCCCTGAAGCCGCCGCGCCACTCTCGACCCGATGCGACCCAGCCCGATAATGCCAACCGTCTTGCCCGCAATCTCGTGCGCTTGCGAGAACCAGTCGCTGCGTATGCTGCCCGCCCACTCGCCTGCCTGCACCGTGTTGTACTGCAACTGCATTTTGCGGTACACGCTTACCAGCAGGGTAATCGTATGCTCAGCCACTGATATGGCATTCCCACCGCCGTTGTTCGCCACCCGAATTCCAAGCTCACCCAGCGTTTGCTTGTCGATCATGTCGGTGCCCGCGCTCGTGGTCTGCACCAGACGCACACTGGGCGTAAGCCGCGCAAGCTCCACCGAATACACGCTCGGCGAAACGATGACTGCCGCAACACCCTCAAGGTCCGCCGCCTGCTGCTCTATCGACTGCGACGAATCAACCCACTTTATCTCCGCACCCTCCGGCGCATGCCCTTGAAACGATTCCACAAGCGCCCCGTCGGACGCAAGATATGCAATGCTCGCTGCCATCTGAATCTCCTGTCAACTTATGTGATTTCTGCTATAACCGTTAATGCCCTTATTCAGCAAAGATTATATGCACCCTTCCCGACACGCGCAAGCCAGACCGCTCAGCGTGTTATAATTGCCCCGCAAAATTCACCCGAATCATACCCGCAAACGGAACACCTGAAAATTGCAAGACCGAGCTTTACAAGGCGTCAGAGTACTCGACCTCACGCAGCATGTCGCCGGCCCCTACTGCACCAAACTCCTTGCCGATTTCGGCGCTGAGGTCATCAAGGTCGAGCGACCGCAGGGCGACCCTGCCCGCAGCCTGCCGCCATTTGCCAGCGATGAGCCGCACCAGGAACGCAGCCTACTGTTCGCATATCTGAATACGAACAAGAAGAGCATAACGCTCGACCTGAAGACTGCAACCGGCAAATCGCTGCTCCACAGACTGCTTGCTGACACCGACGTTCTTGTCGAGAACTTTGCACCGCGCGTCATGCCCTCGCTGGGTCTGGACTACGATTCACTGTCGGCGATAAACCCCTCACTGGTCATGGTATCGATCTCCAACTTCGGGCAGACCGGACCATACCGCGACTACAAGGCGGCGGACATCGTGCATTACGCGCTCGGCGGCCTGATGTACATTTTCGGTTCGGCAGACCGCGAGCCGCTCAAGCACGCGCTCCGCCAGACGCAGTTCAAGGCAGGCACGAACGCTGCCACCGCCGCGCTCATCGGCTGGTATCACCAGCAGTTCACCGGCGAAGGGCAGCGCATAGACATATCCATTCAGGAGTGCGTGGCATCCGCCCTGCGCGACACAACTTCGCTGTACACTTACGCTGGCAGCACTCGCCAACGCCAGCCCGCATACACAGGGGACATGCCGCGCAGCCCTGTGCCCACGAAGGACGGCTATATCGTGCCCATACACTTCGGCGGTGCGGTCGATTGGGAGGGCGTAGCAGACTTCATTGACGCGCCCGACTTAAAAGACGAAGCCTTTGCCACCCCCGAAAGCCGATTCAACAACGCACAGGCTTTGCAGGAAGCGCTGGAATCAGGCTTGGCCCATTGGCGCAAGTTCGACCTGATGCGTGAGGCGCACAGGCGGCGCGGACACATCTACGGCGTAGTCCACAGCCCCGCGGAAGTGCTCGCCAGCGAGCAGTACGGCGCCCGCAGCTACTTCGCAGACATAGAGCATCCTGAATTTGGCAATGCCACATACCCGGGCGCGCCCTTCATTATGAGCGAAACACCATGGCAAGCCACGTCGCCCGCGCCCATGCTTGGCGAGCACAACCGCGAGATTCTCTGCGACAGACTTGGATTGTCCCTGGACGACCTCAACACGCTAACCGCATCGGGAGTTGTGTAGTATGTCTCTACCGCTCGCAGGCGTTCGCATAGTCGAAATGGGACAGCTCATCGCCATTCCACACGCCATTAAATTGCTCGGTGACATGGGCGCGCAGATAATCCGCATCGAGTCCTGCGCCCGCCTCGACAACTACCGCACCACCTCTATGTACGAGAACAGCGGCGAAGGACGCCACTGGGACCGCGCGGCAAACTTCTACGAGCAGAATCGCAACAAATATAGTCTCACGCTCGAACTCAACGACGAGGATTGCATTGACGCCCTGCGCGAACTGGTTAGCATCAGCGATGTCTTCGCCGAAAACTTCACGCCGCGCGTCATGCGAAACTTCAATCTGGAGTACGAAGACCTGCGTCAAATCCGACCTGACATTATCATGGTCTCGTCCACAGGATACGGCTATACCGGGCCCTGGGCAGACTATGGCGCAATCGGCTACACGACCGAAGCAACTTCCGGCCTGTCCCACATCAGTGGATACAACGGCGGGCCTCCCGTCCTGCCGGAGATACCCTACGCCGACTACACCGCCGCCGAGCACACGGCGTTCGCAATAATGGCAGCGCTCGCATACCGCGCACGCACTGGCAAAGGGCAATTCATAGATATTTCGCAGTCAGAAACGCTCACATCTACCATACCGGAAGCGATTATGGACTATACAGTCAACGGACGCATTCCGGAACGCGTGGGCAACCAGGATACTCTTATGTCCCCGCACGGCTGCTACCCCTGCGCAGGCGATGACAAGTGGATAACCATAGCCGTCTCCACCGATGAGCAGTGGAGCGCCCTCTGTGATGTACTAGAACGCCCAGAATGGCCGGCGGACATGCGCTTCACTGACGCCCTGTCGCGCTGGAATCACCGCGACGCTATTGACGCTCTATTGTCCAAGGCAACGGCCTCACACGAACAGTACGCGCTCATGACAGCATTGCAGACGAAGGGTGTTCCCGCAGGCGCAGTGCTCGACGGCAAGAGCCTGCTATTCGACCCGCACTTGAAGGATCGCGGCTTCTACGAAGTCGCCGAGCACCACTCCAGCACAGGAATGCCGCCCCTGCCCTACAGCGGCAGACCATGGAAGTTTTCCAGAACACCGGCAGAATTACGGGCGGCTGCGCCCACTCTCGGGCAGCACAACCGCTTCGTCCTATCCGAATTGATGGGAGCAACCGCACAGCAGGTAGAGGCAATGGAGGCGCGAGGCGCGATAGGCAATGCCCCACCAAATCCCAGGCCGCCGCGCATCGTCCCCGTTGAGGAACAGATACGTCGAGGCCAGTTAATCTCGAACGACCCCGACCATCGTGGGAACCTCTCGAAACATTACCCCGTGTAGGTTAAGACGCGGGCGGGCGCAATCCTTGACCCGCCTGTTGCCGCAATGATACGATTGGCAAATAGGCAGCAACGTCTGCATACTGAGGCATTATCGCCCGGAGGTGTAACGGTGACAACAACTCCTCTTATCGAGGTTACCGACATGGCTTCGCAGAAGCTTGAAGAGATATTGAACGAGCAGGGTGAGACGGGCGCTTTGCTGCGAATGATGGTCGTGCCCGGAGCAAACGGCAGTTTCCAGTACATGCTCGGCATGGAACGCGAAGCGAAGGCTGACGACCTTGTAATTGACGCACCCGGCGTGCAGGTCCTTGTCGACCCTGAGAGCGCCCCTTTGGTCGAAGGCGCGCAGATTGACTATGTGGACGGCCTGATGCGTAGCGGCTTCGTCATCAGCAACCCCAACTTCCAAGTTGGCAGCGGCGGCGGCGGATGCGCATGCGGTGCTGGTGGCGGAGGATGTGGCTGCGGTGGTGGCGGTGGTGGTGGCGGTGGTGGTTGCGGCGGCGGTGGTGGTGGTTGCGGGTGTGGCGGCCACTAGACCCTTATAAACAGATTTGAAACACCGCGCGGCGGGATGATTTGTTCGTCCCGCCGCGCCGTCGTTTGTCGAACTTAACGCAGGATTCAGCTTGTTATTCCGACTCTTAGACCAGTTTCAGATTGACCCCCTTGGCGCACTTATCAGCCTTGCCGCATTCGCCGTCGCGCTCATAGTAGGCATCACAGTCCACGAATTCAGCCACGCCTGGTCTGCCACGCAACTCGGCGACAACACCGCGCGGTCACAAGGCAGGCTCACCCTCAACCCTCTCGCGCACCTGGACCCACTTGGCACAATCCTCATATTCGTCGCCGGATTCGGCTGGGGCAGGCCCACGCCCGTATCTCCGTCGAACATCCGCATAGGCGCGCGCGCTGGCATGGCCGTGGTCGCGATCGCAGGTCCGGTCTCGAACCTTATAGTAGCCACCCTCGCCGCCCTGCCGGTTCGGTTTGGCCTGCTCTCCCTTGGAAGCGGCACCATAGACGCCAAGTTTCTGCAAGCGCTGGTTCTCTGGAATGTTGTTCTCGCAGTATTCAATCTCCTCCCGGTCGCGCCGCTTGATGGCTTTAAGGTCGCCCTAGGCATACTGCCCCGCGTCATCGCTACGCCGCTGGAGCGCACCGAACGCTTCGGCGTGGTGATTCTAATGCTAGTCGTACTGGCCGACAGCATATTAAACACGGGAATATTTAGCCGCCTCCTCTTTCCGGCGATAAGTACATTGGCTAGGCTGCTGCTGGGCGTATAACGATGTACTTGAAAATTATGTTAGACTCTTCAATATGAGCATAAACTTAAAGAGTAGCGGCTGGTTGAAGCTGGAGGTGTGATCTTGGAGCGCATTACGATAATTGGCACTGGCGTCGTGGGTGTGTCCATGGGACTCGCCCTCAAGCGAGCCAACCTGCGAAACACGGAGATTGTAGGAAGCTCAGGCGACAGAGATGCCTTGAAGATTGCATTCAAAGCAGGAGCCTACGACGAAGAGACGCCGAATCTGCGAAATGCCGTTCGCGGCGCGCAGATGATCGTCCTCGACTCACCGTTCACCCAGACACGCGAAATCTTGGACGCAATCGCGCCCATTGTTGAGGACGGCTGCGTTATAACGGACACCTGCACCGCCAAGGTCAAAGCGATGGAATGGGCAGACCAACTTCTGCCATCGAACGTCAGCTTTGTTGGCGGACGACCCCTGATTCGCAAGCCCTTCACCAAGCTGGAAGACGCATCCGCCGACCTGTTCCAAGGCTGTAAATACTGCATTTCTCCTGCTAACAACGCCGATCAGACCGCTGTCAAGACGGTCGTCGGCCTGGTCGAACTCATCGGCGCGAAGCCACTCTTCCTCGACCCGCACGAGCACGACAGCTACGCAGTGGCGATGGAGGTCCTGCCCACAGTGCTTTCCTCCGCATTCGTAACAACCACGTCAGGCAGCGAATCTTGGCGCGAGATGCACCAGATTGCGGCAGCGACCTTTGCCGAGTACTCGCGCCTCGCATCTGAAGACCCGCTGGACAACGAAGCATCTTGCTACACAAACGTCGAAGCTCTTGTCCACTGGCTTGACGAGTACATCGCGGAGCTTTACACATACCGCAATATGATTAAGGATTCCAATGCCAACGACGATCTTGTGCAGACCTTCATCAAGGCATGGGAAGGCAGAGCCAGATGGGACGCCGGAGCGGTCGTCGATACGGGCGAGAACAATTTGCCGACCGCCGGCCAGTCTATGGCAACCGCCTTCTTCGGCGAGCGCCTTACGCAGCGCTACAACCAGATGACCGGAGGCGAAAAGAAGAGTCCATGGACATACCTCCGCAACCGATGATGCCGGACCCTGCCGACAATATTCCCCTGCTGATCGTTCTGTCCGGCCCATCCGGAGTCGGCAAGGACTTCCTGCTCTCGCGCCTCAGGGCGTCCGGCAGACCCTACCACCTCGCGGTCACCGCAACGACCCGCTCCATGCGCGGCGGCGAGCGGGACGGCGTGGACTACCACTTTGTAAGCACTGAGCGATTCGAGTCCATGATTGCGAACGAAGAATTGCTGGAGTGGGCAAACGTCTTTGGCAACTACTACGGCGTACCCAAATCACAGGTGGTGGACACCTTGGGACGAGGTCAGGACGTCATCCTCAAGATTGATGTGCAGGGCGCGGCGACCGTCCGCAAATTGGCGCCGGACGCCCTGTTCATCTTCCTCGCGCCTCCCGACAACGCCGAACTCGAGCGCCGACTGCGCGGGCGCAGGTCCGAGACCGCCGATGTCCTGAGAACCCGCATTGAGCAGGCGCGCAACGAACTGCAGGAAGCCGAAACGTTTGACTACACCATCGTCCACCACACTGACGCCACCGACGAAGCTGCGCTGGAGATCGAGGACATCATCCGCCATGAACGCCGGCGCAATCCACCGCGCGTTGTCGCTTTCTGATTGCGCCTACTCCGATTGCAACCGCGCAATCATGTCCTTGAGTATCTCCTCATCCTCACCGGAGTTCACCGGAATCGAGAAGCTCAGCGAACTAGCGAACGGTCCGTAGGTTTCCTTAATTTTGTCAACGACATCGTCATAGGTCCCCACAATGGCAAATTCGTCCAGCATCTCGTCCGTGATAAGCGCGCCCATCTCGCCCCATTTGTTATCCACCGACATGCGATAGAGCTTCTGCGCTGTATCGTTCCACCCGTGATGGTTCATCACCGATGCGTAGCTTCTTGTCGAAGCGTAGAAGGATATGGCGTTCTTGACCTCTTGACGGCTGCGCTCGATATGCTCTTCATTTGGCCCCGTGATGACATATCCACCCCCGTTGATGTCGATGTCCGCAAGTGTTCTGCCAGCCTTATCCGCGCCCGCTTGCAAGTTGGGCATCACCACTTCATTGATGTACTTGAACGTGCCGAACGAGTGAAGCAGCACCCCGTCACAAACCTCCCCGGCCACTTGCAACATTCGCTCGTTGACGGCCGCGATGTAAACCTTAATGTCAGGATGCTCAATGGGGTCAGGTGTGAAGAAAGGCGGCATCAGGTTGAAGTTGTAGAAGTCTCCTTGAAAGTTCAGCCGCGTGCCATTCTGCCAGCTTCCCCATATATGGCGCATCGCCTGTATGTACTCACGCATTCGTGCCGCAGGCCTGCCCCAGGGCATATTGAAGCGCCTGACGATGTGCCCGCGAACTTGGCTGCCCAGACCTAGCTGGAAGCGACCGCCGGACAACGACTGCAAATCCCAAGCCATGTACGCCGTGTCCATTGGACTGCGCGCGAACGCTAACGCGATGGATGTACGCACCTGAGCTCTCTCAGCGTGCTCCGCCGCCAGCGCCGCCGTAACGAACGGGTTGTGCTTCGTCTCACTGGTTGCAAAGAAGTCGTAGCCGAGTTCCTCTGCCTTCCGCACCTTCGCCGGAATCTCCGCAACCAGCCCGCCCTGCATTCCTGTGCCAACCTTCATCTGCCTTGCCTCCAATCTATGTCAATTTCGCCCGCATATCTTAACAGAGCGCAGTCTGCAGCGTACACAAAGCCAATCTGCGATGCGTTATAATCTCACCCGTAAGTCTAACCATTCAGGAGCGCAAAATGTCTGACAAAATCGGTCTGTTCGAAGCGATGTATACGCAGCGTGCCATACGCTACTTTAAGCCGGACCCTGTGCCAAAAGAGGCTCTGGGTAAGATACTGGAAGCAGCTTCCAAGGCTCCAAGCGGCACCAACCGCCAGATGTGGCACTTCTTGATCATCCAGGACGAAGAATTGCGCGCCAAGATCTCTGACATCTACCGCCGCGCGGGACGCCAAGCATTACCGGGTCTCCAATGGCTTCAAGATGCTAACCCGCGCATCCTCCGCTCCGCTACCCACCTCGTTGAGCACATGGACGAAGCGCCTGTGCTGCTACTCGCATGCATAGAACATGGCGACTCGACCAACCTGACCACCGGCTCGTCAATCTACCCTGCCGTGCAGAACATCCTGCTTGCTGCTCGCGGCCTTGGGCTTGGCAGTGTTCTCACCACTTTCCACAAGCAATACGAAGACGAAGTGCATGAAATTCTGGGCATTCCTGACAACGTGGAGACCGCCGCACTGCTGCCCATCGGCTACCCTGCTGACGGCGTACAATACGGTCCCACCCGCCGCAAACCCATTGAGGAAGTCACGCACTGGGACGGCTGGGGCAAGGGGAACTGAGCAATTCAAAACTGATATAATTGCGTCTGAATTTGATTCGTACAATTTAGGAGAAACCTATGACCTACGAGTTCATCACCTATGAAAAGAAGGGGCGCATCGCCTACGTAACAATCACCAGGCCCGAGCGCCTGAACGCGCTGCACCCACCTGCGAATGCCGAACTCTACCACGCATTCTGCAACTTCCGCGACGACCCTGATGTCTGGGTTGCGATTCTCACCGGCACAGGCGAGCGAGCGTTCAGCGCAGGCAACGACCTCAGATACACTGCGGAACACGGCAGACGCGACCGATCCGGCGAAGTAGGCCGCTTCGGTGGTATCACCTCCAATTTCGAGTGCTGGAAGCCTATCATCGCCGCAGTCAATGGTTACGCCCTCGGCGGGGGCCTTGAGCTGGCAATGGCTTGCGACATCATCATCGCCGCAGACCACGCCGAAGTCGGCTTGCCCGAGCCGCGAGTCGGCTTGATCGCAGGCGCAGGCGGCGTCCACAGGCTGCCCCGCCACGTCCCGTTTAAGATTGCGATGGGCATGCTCCTGACCGCTCGCCGAATACCTATACAGGAAGCCTATCGCCTCGGTCTCGTGAACGAAGTCGTTCCCTTGAAAGACCTCATGGCGACCGCCGAACGCTGGGCAAACGACATCCTTGAAGTTGCGCCCCTCTCAGCGCGCGCAAGCAAGCAGATGGCGACGAGCGGCTACGACTGGCCACTCGACATAGCCCTCAACAGGACCTACACCGAACAGGTGAAGGCGTCCGCCTCCGACGACTTCGTAGAGGGCCCCCTCGCATTCTCCGAGAAGCGCAAGCCCAACTGGACCGCAAGTTAATCCAAAGCCGGATATACGACGACCACTGAGAGGAATCAATGACAACATCGAACGCAATCCTTGTCCCGACCAACGTTAGGCCCTCCAAGTACCGCATAACTCTGGAGCCGGACTTCACCACATTCGCCTTCACTGGCAGCGAGACGATTCAAGTTGAAATACTGTCTCCCACAAGGTCCATCACTCTGAATTCGATTGAGATTGCGATCGAGTCTTGCACAATAACGCTGCCCGACGGTGCGGAGCTGGCAGCGCGGAGCACACTATTAAACGAAGAGGACGAGACTGCGAGATTCCAGTTCGGCGCTGAATTGCCGGTCGGCGAAGCGACGCTCACGATCGAATTCACTGGCGAATTGAACGACAAGCTGAGGGGCTTCTACCGCAGCAGCTACACCGACATAGGCGGCAACGAGCGCCACATGGCGACGACCCAGCTCGAAGCCACGGACGCCCGCCGCGCATTCCCATGCTGGGACGAACCCGCGCTCAAGGCGACCTTCGAGCTTACACTCGTCGTGCCCGCCGAGATGACCGCCGTCTCCAATATGCCCGTAGTGAGCGAAGAAGAAATACGTCCCGGCGTGAAGTCTGTCAGCTACGCTGAAACCCCCATCATGTCCACATACCTGCTTGCCTTCATCGTGGGAGACCTTTCCTACATCGAAGATGTTGGAGACAACGGAACTCTTATGCGCGTCTTCACGACACGGGGCCGCGAAGAGCAGGGTCGCTTCGCGCTGGAGACTTCGCTTCGTTTACTGAAGTATTTCAACGATTACTTCGGCATACCCTACCCTCTGCCCAAGCTAGACCACTTCGCAATTCCGGACTTCGCCGCGGGCGCGATGGAGAACTGGGGAGCGATAACCTACCGCGAGACCGCCCTACTGGTTGACCCTGAAAACACCTCGGTTGGCACGCGGCAGGTCGTCGCCGCCATCATCGCCCACGAAATGGCGCACATGTGGTTCGGCGACCTAGTCACAATGGCTTGGTGGAACGACCTATGGCTGAACGAGAGCTTTGCCTCATGGATGGGCGATAAGGCGACCGACAACCTCTTCCCCGACTGGGAAGTCTGGACACAGTTCGTCTCCAGCGACACCGGCCGCGCGTTGAGCCTTGACGGGCTACGGAACTCGCACCCCATCGAGCAAGAGGTCAGCAACCCCGCACAGATTGGCGAGCTCTTCGACGCCATCAGCTACAGCAAGGGCGGATCTATCCTGCGAATGCTGGAGAGCTACCTCGGCGCTGAGACATTCCGGCAAGGCTTGAACAAGTACCTGACCACACACCAGTACGACAACGCCGAGCGCTCCGACCTATGGAGTGCGCTTGGCGATGTGTCTGGCGAACCCGTCGCCGAAATCATGGACAGCTGGGTGTTGCAGACAGGCTACCCAATGCTGGACGTCGGCATTGAGCGGAGCAACGGAAACATCAGCCTCCATATGACGCAGCGCCGTTTCCTCTACGACGCCATCATTGAGGACGGCGAGGCGGACGAAACGCTCTGGAAGGCACCCATCGGCGTGTACACCGGCAATGGCGCTGACAGCGCAGGCACGCTCATGGACTCGAGGATACTCGCGTGGGATGTACCCGACTCCGGTGCAGACGACGACGCATGGACAAAGATCAACCCGGAGCAGACCGGCTTCTACCGCGTCCGCTACGCCAGCAGCGACTTGCAGCGCCTTGTAGAACCCATCAGGTCAAAGTCCCTTACGCCAATCGATAGACTCGGCATCCAGAACGACGCCTTCGCGCTCAGCCGTGCAGGCATCATACCCGCAACCGATTTCCTGACAATCGCTGAAGCGTATCAGAACGAAGACAACGCCCCTGTCTGCGCCGACCTTGCTTCAAACCTGGGCGGCTTGGACAATCTGCTTTCAGACGAAGGCTTCTACGGCAACTTTCAGGCATTCTCTCGCAGCATCTTCCAACAGACAGCAGGGCAGGTCGGCTGGGACGCCAAGCCGGACGAATCGCACATGGACGCCCTACTGCGCAGCACCGTATTGAGCCATATGGGAAGCAACGACGACGAGGACGCGCTGCGTGAAGCGGCGGCTCGCTTCGCCACATACACCGACGATCCGGCAAGCGTAAGCCCGGACATTCGCGGCATCGTCTTCCGACTAGCAGCAAAGAGGGGTGGACGCTCAGAGTACGACGCGATGTGGCAGCTCCGCGCGGACACGGCACTTCAGGAAGAGAAGGTCAGGTTCCTTTACGGACTCACCGCATTCGAGCAGCAAGCGCTCCTCGAAGAAACCCTCAACCGCGCCCTAGGCGACGAGGTTCGCGTACACGACACCGTCAGCGTCATCACTCTAGTCGCGGGCAACAGCAACGGACGCCGCCTCGCTTGGCAGTTCCTCAAGGACAACTGGCCGGAACTCGACAGACGCTACGGCGAGGGCGGCTTCGCTATAATGCGGTTGGTCGGGATCGCCTCGGCCTTCACCACCCTGGACATGCACGACGATGTAGAGCGATTCTTCACCGACAATCCCGCCCCAGGCGGCGAGCGCACCGTCCGCCAGTCCCTGGAACGCATCCGCCTCAACGCCGCGTGGCTAGGCCGCAACCGCGATGAGTTGGCGGGGTGGTTTGTCGGCTAGACGAAAGCCACTGACTTAGAAGAGGGCAGTTCGGCGACAGGACTGCCCTTTCGCTTCGTTCCGATGCTTACATTAGGTGATTAGCGCAGCTGATCGAGCGAGAGTTGTCTGCTGCTTCGAGCTTCAACATGCTCTGGGTCGAGATAGATAGCCTTATCGAAGTCATCTAACGCTTTTCGGTAATCTGCCTTGTAATTGAAATAGATGACTCCTCTATTGTAATAAGCATCAGCGTTTTCAGGATTGAGTTCTATTGCCCTGCCAAAACTCTCTATCGCTTTGTCGTATTCACCTTTGTCACTGTATGCATTTCCTATGTTGTGATAGGCGCGGCTATACTTAGGATTGAGTTCTATTGCCTTATTATAATTTACTATTGCTAGGTCAAATTCGCCTTTTCTGGCGTAGGCGTTGCCCCTATTGTAGAATGTGCGAGGCTCTTCAGGGTCGAGTTCTATTGCTTTGTTGAAATTCTCTATTGCTAGGTCAAATTCGCTCTTACTAGAGTAAGCGACTCCTCTGTTCAAATAGGCAACAGCAATATGAGGGTCAAGTTGAATAGCCTTGTTATAATTGTCTATCGCCTCGTCAAATTCGCCTTTTCTGGCGTAGGTGTTGCCCCTGTTGTTATAAGCCTGAGCATCTTCGTCGTCCAGTTCTATTGCCTTGTTGTAACTCTCCAACGCCCTGTTGTGTTCACCTTTATCTGAGTAAGCAACGCCCTCATTATAGTAGGATTCAGACGATTCTCCACATGCGACGATGAGTGCTATAAACACCAACATAACAAAGGTTAATGTTTTCGTCATACAGCATTCCTCTCTACTTACAAAGGCTGGCTCAACCTCTATCAGGATTGCCAAGCCTTCTCCATCTTTCTCACATCACGCCACCACATACTGATCGCACAGACAAATCCTATAATGTGCCCTACAGCAACTGACGGAAGAAACACATACGCGAACATATTTAACCATACTGGCGCCCCAAACAAACTGATGTGTTCTAACCCAGTCGTGGTGCGTATTACCAGTGAAGTCACAAGCAACAGCGTCAAAGAGCCTGAGAGTCCCAGTAATCTTTTCATCAGTCGCTTGCCAAATGTTCCTTTGTCCATAGTAAGCAACTCAACCACCATTACTCTTATCCGCCCCTCTTGAAACTTGCCAATTTTCGAAAGCGCTGACACTGCTGAGCCTCTATTCCCCAGAGGTACCGACAAGTTGACGAAGAGCGCAGTCCAACGATTAACGTAGTTGAACATTTCACTTTCTAGTTCAGGATCAGAACTGTAACCTCTCCACCCTGGCTTTATATTATTCATACGTCCGATGAAATCTTCTGTCATTCCTATCAACTCATCAAGAATGTCTAGGCCTTGGGGGACTACCTCGCTTCTCATTTCATCGATTCTGATAGGCAAGTTCCGGAGTTGATTAAGAGATTGAAGAAATGCACGGAAGCCTGTCTCTTCGTTCTCACTGCTCCGTACATACATAGTAGTAATAACTGCTATCAAAATCGCAGTAACTACTCCGAGAAAATTCAACATATCCCTAGAAATAGCAAGCAAACTTTCAGTGGGAAAAGGAATTGCACTCTCCCGCATAGCTACGCATAAGGATAGAGACACTATTAGCGACTCAATTAGCGGAGCCCCCCAAACAAGGGCAGACCAGGCAAATACCTCAAGCCAAGCATATCGATTTCGCATTCTTTGTATCCAGTGTGTTCTACAGAGAGAAGCCCGCCATTAAGCGAGCTTCTTATGCATGCCAAATTGATACCCAATAAATTACTCTCGCAAAAACTCTGTAACCGTCTCCGCGAACTCACCCGGTCGTTCGATCATCAGCATGTGCCCAGCGCCCGCTATGATCTGCACTGATGCTCCCGCTATGCCGTTTGCATATTCGTCGCCATAAGACGCCGGCACAATCCTGTCCTGTTCGCCAATGACGACCAACGTCGGTGCAGTGATACGAGGCATCCGCTTCTTCAGCCCCTTATCCGGTATCGGCCATAGGAACCTGCCCACAGTCGCCAGCGAGCGCACCCGCTCCAAAATCTGCGTACCGCGCTCTAGGTCGTCCGCAGGTTCAGGCAGTACAGACTTCGCGGCGTCCGAATTCGGCTCGGTGAACAATATGCCGCGTAGTTCCTCCATCGGTGTTGCGAAGTAGTCAATACCGGGATCATCTTCCAGCCATATCCCTGCGGGCGCAGCCATTACAAGTTTGCCAACGCTGTTAGGCCGCAGAGCCGCCATCTCCGCTGCAATCATGCCGCCAAGAAAGTGCCCAACGACGTTCGGCGCTTCCAATCCTAGAGCCTCAAGCAGATCGAAGTGATAAAGCGTTAGGTCCAGCAGGTCGTCAATATCGTCGGGCCCAGGCGCGTTATCGACAAAGCCCGGCTGTATCGGAGCGTACACTGTGAAGTTCTCGGCAAGTGCATCCATGAACGGATGCCAGCCACGATAGCCAAACGCGCCGTGCAAGTAAACAAGTGGTTCACCGCTGCCCTTGCTCGCAACCTCAACTTCCGCGCCGCCAACCGTTACTACCTGTCCATTCTGCTGGGTCACCATCTATCTCAACCTCTAGTTATAACTACGTGCGTTGATAATGTTTTTGCGCCGTGCGAGATATGGGCAGGCGCTAGGCCTGCCCATCCATGCTTCATATTCGAGCCACTTAATCTCTACGGCCCTGCGGACGCCATGCCCGCTACCTCGGGCTCTTCGATCGGCTGCGGCCACCAGTGGTCTTCATACTCGTCCCACATGCCCTGAAGCTCCGGATACACCTCAGTTGCGAACATCTCCGTGTTCTTCATAGTCAGGTCCTTGGGCATGCTGCCAATCTGAAGCAGAACCATCAGATGCCCAACACGCAGTCCTTCGACAGCGCCACGCAGGTTCTCGATGACTGTCTTCGGACTGCCCGCGATCACATAGCCCTGCTCGACAAAGTCGTCCCAGGTCATTGCCTGCCGTGTCTGGTTCGCTGCCGCTCCGAGCTGAGCCACCGCGCCCGCCTTAAGAGTTCGGATCGTGCGATAGCCCGGCGCATCCGCGAAGCCCTCGTACACATGCAGGCACTTCTTGTAGAAGTATTCCACATGCTCCGCGTAAAGCTCCTTGGCCTTCTCATCCGTCTCCGCAACACAAACAAGCTGCAGGAAGCCTGCGCGGTAGGGGTTATCGTCCGTGCCCAGCCGCTCCATCTCCTTCCAGTAGCCGTCCATTACCTGAATACCTCGCTTGTAACCCGAGTAGCTCAGGTAGCAATAGACATAGTTCATGCGGCTCGTCCACTCCCATGTCTCCACGCTGCCGCCGCCCGGAATCCAAACCGGGGGATGCGGCTTCTGCAGCGGGCGAGGCCAGATGTTAGCATAGCGCACCTGGTTGTACTTGCCATTAAAGGCGAACATATCAGGCTCTGTCCACGCCTTCATCACGAGGTCGTGCGCCTCGTAATACCTCTCGCGCAGTGTTGCCGGATTGACGCCGTAAGCGAAGTTGGTGTCCATTGAAGTGCCAACCGGGAAGCCCGCGATAAGACGACCACCACTAATGCAGTCAAGCATCGCAAACTCTTCTGCGACCCGCAGCGGTGGATTGTACAGAGCAAGGCTGTTGCCCAATACTATGATGGCGGCATCCTTCGTGCGTCGTGTCAGCGTAGCTGCAGTGATGTTCGGGCTCGGCATAATGCCATAGGCATTGTTGTGATGCTCATTGACGCAGATGCCGTCAAAGCCCACCTCGGCCGCGAACTCCAGCTCGTCCAGATACTCGTTGTAAAGTTGATGCGCCTTGTTGGCATCAAACAGATGGCTGGGCACATCCACCCACACGCTCCGATACTCATCCTCGAAGTCCTTCGGCAAGAACCGATATGGCATCAGGTGGAACCAGCTAATCTTCATCAGAGTCCTCTCTCAAAATGGGTGTTCTCTCTAGCCTTGGATCGTCAACAGATTTCTAATCATCTTCAAGCGTACTGGTGTCGCCCTCCGGCAACCCAAGCTCCCGTGCCTTCAGCAGCCTCCGCATGATCTTTCCGCTGCGTGTCTTCGGCAACGTCGGCACAAATTCGATTTCGCGTGGAGCGACCGCAGCCGCCAGCTTCTGCCTGCTGAAGCGCATGATGTCGCGCCGCAGTTCGGTGGACTCCTCGTACCCGTCCTTCAGCGACACGAACGCCTTCACGACTTCCATAGCGATCGGGTCCGGCTTGCCGATGACACCCGCTTCCGCAACCGCTGGATGCTCTATCAGCGCGCTCTCCACTTCAAACGGACCTACCAGGTGCCCAGCGGTGTTGATAACATCGTCAGCACGCCCAACGAACCAGTAGTAGCCGTTTTCATCCACGCGCGCGCGGTCGCCCGTGATGTACCAACCCTTGCGGAAGCGTGAGTTGTACATCTCCGTATTGTTCCAGTATGCGTGGAACATTGACGGCCAGTTAGGGCGCACCACCAAGTTGCCATCTTCGCCCGCCGGAACCAGCTCATACTCATCGTCAACAATCCCAAGCTCCACGCCCGGAATCGGCCTGCCCATCGAGCCGGGGTTAACATCCTGGCATGCGTAGTTCGCACACAGGATCGCACCCGTCTCAGTCTGCCACCAGTTGTCGTGGAACGGCATGCCAAAGACCACGTTGCCCCAAACAACAGCCTCGGGGTTGAGTGGCTCTCCGACGCTCGCCATGAAGCGCAGCGAAGACATGTCGTATCGTCCGGGAATATCATCGCCCGCCTTCATCAGCATACGAATTGCCGTCGGCGCCGTGTAAAACACGGTTACATTGTAGTCCTGTATGAGCTGATACCACTTGCTCGCGCGGAATCCGCCCTCATATATAAGCTGGGTGACGCCGTTCGTCCACGGCGCGATCATCCCGTAAGATGTACCCGTAACCCAGCCCGGATCTGCCGTGCAGAAGTAGATGTCGTCCTCTTGGAGGTCGAGCGCCCACTTGCCCGTAGCGTACTGCTGCACAACCGCCTGATGCCGATGCACCGCGCCCTTAGGCTTGCCTGTCGTGCCAGACGTGTAGTGCATAATGGAGTAGTCATACTGACTCGTGACGACCGTCTCAAAGTTCGCCGTAGCCTTCGACATCTCTTCTTCGTAGCTCAAGTCGCCGGACATCAGCGGCTGCGGATCACGGTTGTTCTTGTTCACGATGACCATGTGCTGAAGCTCGAACAGTACCGGTATGATAGGCGTAATCTTGCGCCGCAAGTCCGGCTGCGTAACCAGCACCTTCGCCTCGCTGTCCAGCATCCTGTCTTTGACAGGGTCCGGCCCGAACGCAGAGAAAAGCGGCCCCGCAACGGCCCCGACCTTGAGTATACCGAAGAACGCGAAGTACAGCTCAGGCAGCCGCTCCATGTAGATGAATACGCGGTCGCCCTTCTCGATGCCCAAGCTCGTCAGCACATTGGCGAACTTGTTCGACTGCTCCTTCATCTGCCCGAAGGTGTAAGTCTCCTTCTCGCCGTTCTTCCCCTCCCAGATCATCGCAATCTTGTCGCGGTTGCGCCCATTCGCGTGGCGGTCAATAGCCTCGTGCGCCTTGTTCAGGCCACCGCCAGGCAGCCAGTCCAGTTCGTCGTACATCTGCTGCCAGTCAAAGTTGCCACGAACCTTGTCATAGTCAAGGTTCGGCTTCGTCTCCATGTCCTCAATGGCAGGCTTGCTTATGATCGGAAATGAAGAGCTAGTCATCGTGATGCCTCCGTGGATGTTTTACTTACCAACTGTCAGTCCGCAGCAGGGAATTCCTAAGTCGGGCGCACAAAAAACGCCGCAACAAATGCTGCTTCTTGTTGCGGCGTATTATACACGAATGCAATTGGATTTGAAGCATCCAAGAGCGCTGCGTCAAGCGTCTGGTAGCTAGATCCCCGCCCCATCCTCATCAACCATCTGCCGCAGCTCCTCCTTCGCGCGCCGTATCTCCTGTATCTTCTCGCCAATCCTGTCAAACAGCGCCTGCCTCGCCTTCACACCCTCTCCAATCAGGAATGCCGCGGCCTCCGACCTGCTGCTCATAATGCCCGCCTCCACCAGTTCGTCCAGTCGGTCCAGGCTCGCCTTGTCAACACGCACCATCACCACATTGTCGCGGCTGCCCCGCATGCCCTGTATTGTGTCGCGTATGTTCTCGCCAATGCTCTCCGCCGCGTCCACGCCCTTCACGATTGCCACGCGCACCGTCTTGTTCACCTCGTCCACGATCTCATCCACATTCTCCGACAGCCTGCGCCGCTGCTCCCTCTCCTGTTGACTATCTTGCCTTTCGTTCTTATCAGTATTCCGTTCGGTCACATCAGACCTCCTTCTTTACTTACGCGTAACTAACTTACATATAATAATATACGGTTCCGCCTTTTCGTTCAAGTCCACTCATATATATTCGCCAAGCCCCACGATTTGACTTGCCAACACACATTCGCCTATTGTTAAATCCATCCCCAAGGTGCAGTGGCGGCTTTGGCGCGGATGCGCGAGCCGAAAGGACTGTATGCAAGACGACGACCCACAGCCCCAAGCTCCCCGGCGCACAACTGACCAACGCACCGTCCCGCCATCGCACAAATCAACTCCCCGTTCACGACGACGCTCCGCTCTAGCCCGACGCGACCTCACGCAGGGCAGCATACGCAACCATGTCTGGTATCTTGGCTGGCCCCAGGTCGCAGAGGGCTTCCTTGGAGTTATAGACCAGGTCGCCGACCTCGTATGGGCGGGGCGGATCGGATTCCACGCCATCGCCGGGCTTGGAGCGTCTCAGGCGTATCTCAGCACAATTATGATGGCACGCATGGGCTTGGACTCCAGCATGCGCTCGATGATTGCCCGTGCCGTCGGAGCGCGCCGCATCCCCTATGCCAACCACGTGCTCGCTCAGTCGTTCATACTCACCTCAGCCCTCGCCCTCGTGATGATTGCAGCCGGCATATTCCTCGCCGAACCCCTGCTCCGTGTGATCGGCATGAGTGACGCAGCAGTTGAACAGGGCACCGGCTATATGCGTGTCCAGCTCATCGCCATGGCATGTCTAAGCTATCACCGTCTTTTCGCCGGCGCGCTGCAAGCATCCGGCGACAGCATCACGCCCCTTAAGGCAGCGGTGGTGTCTCGTGTGATTCACATCGCACTCAGCCCTATCTTCATATTCGGCTGGCTCGGCATGCCTGCGCTCGGCCTCACAGGCGCCGCCTTTGCGCGCCTGGCGGCCGAAGTGTTTGGCGTGGGCATGACCTACTGGGCGCTCCGATCCGGCAGAGCGCGCATCGGCCTGTCCTTCAGAGAGTTCCGCATCGACTTTCCGTTAATCAGGAGTCTCGTACGGCAGGGGGCCCCGGCGTCAGTAACAAACATGCAGCGGGGTGTCTCCCAGCTAGTCGTCGTGGGAGTCGCGGCACAATTCGGAGATATCGCCCTCGCAGCATTCGCCCTCGCACGCCGCGCCGAAAATGTCATCAACCAGAGTTCTCGCGGCATGGGTCGCGCGGCAGGCGCGCTCGCAGGGCAGAACCTTGGAGCGGACCTCACAGACCGCGCTCGCAGCGCAGTCCGATGGGGCATGCTCATCGGCATCGGAATGGCAGCCCCCGCCCTCGTGTTGTTAATCGCCTTCCCTGAACCAATTGCGGGGTTTTTCAACTCAGACGCCGATTTCATCGCAATCTCATCCACCTGGCTGGTCATCGCCACCATCGGCTACATCTTCATGTGTCCCGTCCAGATATTCACCCAGGCGTTCAACACGTCCGGCTCCACTTTCGCGCCTATGGTCATAACCGTGGCGACCATGTGGGCACTCGAGATTCCACTCACATTTATACTGGCAAACTTCAGCCCGCTCGCGCATCTAGGCATTCCCGCAGCAATCGTCGGCGGAATGGCGCTCAGACTAATTGCATTCACGTGGTACTACTTCCGTGGGAATTGGCTACGCACCGGCTTGCTCTAATCTGCCTTTATGTGGGATTTCCGTGTTAGCCGACCACTCCGTATGCTATCCTGTTCTATACTTCACTGAGTGAATCTACCAGACTTAACCTAGCAGACTGCCAACAATGGAAGAACGTACCTCACTAGAAGAACCAACACTTCAAGACCAACCCTCTGAAGTCACTCGCGCGCGATGGCTTTTTTGGCAACGCGACTGGATACTGGCGCTCACAATAGTCGCAGTGCTAACTGCAGATCAGCTCACCAAGTTCGCCGTCAAGGGAACGCTTCGGCTCGGCGAATCATGGCCCTCCGACGGACTGATACGTATCACGCACGGCGCGAACACCGGAACTGCATTCGGTTTGCTGCCGAATCAGACGCTATTTCTCATAGTGGCGTCCATCATCGCCATCGGTTTTCTGGTCTATTTCTACCGGGCATACGCCCTACCGAGGCCAATCCTACGCCTCGCAATAGGCTTGCAGCTCGGCGGCGCGTTTGGCAACCTCTTCGACCGTGTGGCATTCGGCTCTGTTACGGACTTCATAGATGTCGGCTGGTGGCCAATATTCAACATCGCCGACTCCTCAATATGCGTAGGCATGACGACCCTCATCGTAGTTCTGCTGCTCTTCGACCGTAAACCCGCGGAGGAGCCTGCACTCGACCAGCTTAACAGCGAAGGCATTGGACACAACAGCCAGCGCAGCGAGCCATGAGCCGTGTTTTGACCTTCGAGTCCGACGCTAACGGCGAGCGCCTCGACAGATTCCTGGACAGCCGCTGCCCGGACCTGTCACGCTCCCGAATACAGGCACTCATTACCGAGGGGAGCGCGACCCTGGACGGCAAGCCTGCCAAGTCATCTGCCCGGATACAAGAAGGGCAGGTCATTGTCCTGAACATACCGGAGCCAGTGGAAAGCGCGCTCAAACCGCAGCGCATTCCCCTGTCGATAGTGTATGAAGATAGAGACCTTCTGGTCGTGGACAAGCCCGCAGGTATGACCGTTCATCCCGCACCGGGTCACCCGGATGGTACGCTTGTCAACGCCGTGCTCGCTCACTGCCCAGATCTGCAAGGCATCGGCGGCACGGTCCGCCCCGGCATAGTGCATCGCTTGGACAAGGACACATCGGGACTGATGGTCGTCGCAAAAAACGACCACACTCACCGCATGCTGAGCGACCAACTCAAAGAGCGCAAATTCACGAAAGTGTACTTGGCGCTCACTCACGGTAGGGTGACGCCCGTAGAAGCGATAATAGATGCTCCACTGGGGCGCTCAAACGCGAATCGACAGCGCATGGCTCTTGTGGATGGTGGACGCGAGGCAATTACACGCTATCGCGTAATGCGCCATTACTCAGCGCACACCCTGGTTGAGATACGCCCCTCTACCGGCCGCACTCACCAGATTCGCGTTCATTTCGCATCGCTCGGCTATCCTCTGGTCGGCGACGCTACCTACGGCAAGCCGGACAGCCGGCTAAACCGTCATTTCTTGCACGCATCGACGCTCGGCTTCGCGCACCCGACCAATGACGAGTACCGCGAGTTCACCACTGAACTGCCGACAGAATTGAAGGCATTCCTCCGCTCCTTAGGCGAATAACGAGCCTAATTCGCGAAATAGCGAACATCGCCATCCGATAAGGACGAGAAAAAGCAAGGGTGTTGCTTGGAAGAGGTGATGTGTGTGATGCCAATAAAACCCAACGCTGACAAGGCGTCCAGTGACATCTGCACTGAACGCTCGTATGGGCTTTCTTGAAAGAAGTGGTGGAGACGGGGGAGGGTCGAACTCCCCGTCCAGAAGACTCTTCGACAAGGATGTACTACAGGCTTAGTCGATAATTGAGTCTCGCTCTAGGAAGCACTTACCGACGAGTCACTTCTCAGAGCCAGCCGATGGGTAGGCCAGTCGATATCGGCGTCTGTCAGGCCTTCCTCCGATAATATGACACCCAATCACCCCTCTCGGAGGGAAGGAATGGTGGATGTAGCCACCGTTAGGCGGCTAGGGCGTACTCTTGTGAGTTGCCAGTTAATTTTTTTTGCCACTTTTAACGCGGTGCATGGCGCCTCGGCCTGCAATCCTGCAAAGACTTCCCCTGTCGAACCCGCGCGTCCCCACTTACTACCCCATATTGTAGCATATCCACTGCAACGTGGCTGACTTCAACAGATGGCGTGGAAAGGCAAAATAAGGGGCAGGTCATTGATTGAGCACCTGCCCCTCGTTTCTAGACCGTTCCGTAAGGTGTGCCTTTACCTCAGCGACGCCACCATGCCTGCCTGACGGCTGATTCGCTCATCGTGGTCGAGCGCAAATCGCTTGATGCCCTTGTAGATGGATTCGGTGTCGAGATGCGCCTCCGCAATAACATCCGCCTCTGTGCCGCCGGTCAGCCACTGGTTGTCCCAGTCGGATACGAGCGAGTATTCGTCCGTAAGCGGACCAGCGTTTTGCACCGGCCACATGCGCCGCGTCCCAGTGGTCACGACTGCCATATCGTATACCGCCTCTGGCGGAAGCACTGAGTCCTGATACTCCTGCGACTGGCGGTGGAATAGCTCATCACTGATTGCCGCTATCACCTTGACGTTTACGCCCTCTTCTTCAAGACGAGGCAGCGAATTGACCAAATTGACCGTGGACGACGAACCCTGCACGACAACATAACCATGCCTCGGCTTGTCATCATCAAAGTCGCGTATGACATAGAAGCCCTTCGCGGCTGCCATCAGGTCAGTGTCTGCGAATGTGCTGCGGTCGGCTACCGGGAAGTCGGGCCGCGCAACTTCGAGCACGAGAACACCCACCTTGGGATCGCGCGCTGCAATCTCGGCAGCCGCGAAGTAGCCGGGCGCCACATCGTTGTAGTCCCAGAAGCTCAGTGTAATCACCTGTCCCCTTGGGAAGAGCTTCCACACCTGCGGCGCGAAGATTCCGAAGTGGGTACGAGCGTCTGCGGCAGTTTCGGGGCCGGAGTGCCCGGCGAGCACGTTCAGCACGCCTACGCGGAATGGGCTGTCTTGGTTCTGCTGGCTCCACACGCGCGAGGGCAGGTACATCAGCGGAGTGAATGCGCCGTAGCTGCCGCTGATTGCCCAAACGCCCACATGCTTGTCCGGGTCGAGGGATGCCGATTGACCGACGAAACCGATGGCAGTGGACACATTGCCGGCTTCCTGAATTGCCGCCTTAAGGCGGGTGCCGGTCGGATTATGCACAGGGTCGTAGTGTCCCCAGAGTCCGCCAGGCTCGACGTTAATGGATTCAGCGAGGTCGGCCGCCACGATCACAAGCCTGTTGTCGGTTACATAGTTCATGTACTTGGCGATTTCGGATATGGCGCGGCGAGTGCCTCTCACATTGCCCGGCTCCTCGAAGAGCTTTATGGATACGTCCTTCACTTCGCCGGACACATGGTTTTTGACACTTACGATCTGTGCCTCAGTGGGCAGATTGCTTACCGCCAGTCGCGAGTCCTGGAACGGGTCAACGTCACGGTCGATGCGCAAGGGGAGGCTGTCGTCGATACTGTCTCCGATTTCGACGAGGCGGTCGGCGAGCCAATCACCAAGTCCGTCTTGGTCGAGCACGGACATAGCCACATCGATATTGCGCTTGAACTCAAGAAGGCGTTCGCGCGTGTCGGTTGCCGCGTTTCCGCTCCTGATGCCTTCGAATTCCATGCCGAAGCGCTGCTCGAAAGTGGAGGCGAGCGCCTGGAAGTAGTCGCCGTTGAAGGGGAAGGCGTAGGGATGGCTTGCATAGCTGATAATCTGGTCGCCGTAGCCGGCGATGCTGCCATTGACCGCGCCGGGCCACCAACCCTTTACGGTATTGCCCACTACGATCATTGGCCTGTCGTCAGTGGGATCCCAGTCCTCCATCGCCTTGAGGACGCCCAGCACCTGGTCATAGTCGTTGCCGTTGTCAACGGTGAATACATTCCAGCCATAGGCAGCCCACTGGTCTTCGATACGGTAGCCGTCATACTGCGACTGGATGACACCGCCGATAAGCTGGTCGTCAATGCCCGCGTTGTTGTAGGACAACAGTATGCGAAGGCGCTTGCCGACCTGCTGCGCGACCGCCTGTGTCTTCATCTCCTGCGAGTGCCCCGAAGTCATGGCGAACTCGCCCTCGAGAGCCATGATTTTCAGCGAGTCCGGCGCGCCCATCATATCCCAGAACGCTGCCTTGCCCGCTGCGGTGGCGATGCCGATGCCCGACGGCCCACCGTTGACATCGTTCGTCATGTCGGTCGTCTCCGAGTGTCCGGCGAGCGAGCGAATGCCGCGAATCTTCGCCTGCGCCATCTCAGGCGCGTCCGTCAGGTTAAAGTCTTCAAGCAGCGTGTCCAGAGCGCCCTTGCCCCGTCGGAAGCCGAGGCAGTCGATGCTGAGCATGCCCTGATTGTGATCAACCGAATAGCGCGGGTCGCCCGTCTTGGCATACTTGCGCGCTAGTGCCTCGCCCATAATCATCCAGAGAGCATAGGTGACAGGGGCGTTGTGTCCACCGGCAAGCATAAACCTGTCAGCGTATGGATGCTTGGGACGGCGGTAGTCGTAGCGTAGTCCGCCATTTTCCGGGCCCGCGAGGTGCGTCATAACAGTGTAAGGAGTGTACGCGAGAGGTCCGCCAAAGTGCCCTGTCTGCGAGTAGTTGCCCAGCAGCACGAGGGTCATTGCTGTGAGGAAGCCTATCTCTTCAAATCGGCTCTTGTCGTATTCGGGCAGTTCAATTTGCGTACTCGCCCTGTTACTTGAGAGGGCGACGCGATCAATCGTCATTATCGAACCATTGCTGTTTGCCATTCTGTAGTGCTCCCTGTTCCTTATTTGGGGTCGCCTTTTTAGGACGCGCCCTATTTTGGGGTCGATTATATTCGCGCACGGCAGTTCCTACCGGCTTTAGTAACTCGCGCTGAGGTGTCAGACACGATCAGCCGCCGTGCAGGACAACACAATCATAACAAATTCACGCATTGTGTTGCTACTACGGCGACTAACAACAACTGACGGGTTTCATGTAATCCCTTCGCTCAAGCACCACGAAAATGCTCGTTGAGTGCGGCAGCACAGGACAGGCAAGTTTGGATTGGCGTGGCCGCGAGCCTATGCAGGTCCGAACATCGGCAGGGACACTTCTCCCTCGCCTTGGTCTTCCCAGCGCACTCTGACCCGCAGGCCACAATGAATGTCATCTATGGGATTTGCCACACCCACGATGTTGGTCATAATCCGGAAGCCCTCGTCAAGGTCAACGTATGCGACCGCGTAGGGTCCCAGATCCGCAAACGCGGGATGGCGGCTCTGCATAACCACGCTGTAGGTGTATACCGCGCCCGCGCCCTTGGATGTGTGCCAGGTCGTGTCGTCAGTTCCGCATAGGACGCAATACTTGCGCGGGTAGAACAACACCTCGCCGCAGCCGTTGCACACCTGATAGACAAGCTCGTGCCGTTTGGTAGCCTCCCAGAACGGTTCGGAATCCGGTTCGGGAAATCTCGGTAGTGGTCGCTGTCCTGCCATTTTTCGATCTCCTAAGTCAGGCTTCTGGCTTTAGTATGTGGCGAGAGATGCCCTAGTCGGCGGCGAGAATAGTAACGCCGGTCGCATGGCGCGATCCCAGCATGCCGCCGTTGCCAACCGCGACTGCCAGCTTTGGGTCCTGCACCTGCGCGGTGGACTCGCCTCGTAGCTGGCGCGTTGCCTCCAGCAGCAAGAAGATGCCGCGCTCGCCGGGATGGTTGGATGACAAGCCGCCTCCGTCCGTGTTCATCGCGGGCTTGCGTGGGTCGTCGAAGCCGAGGTGTCGCTGGCTCACATAGTCGCCACCTTCACCTTTCTTGCAGAAACCCAGGTCCTCAATCATGCACATCACGGTGATGGAGAAGGAGTCATATGCCATCAGGACATCAATCTCGCTGGGAGATACCCCCGCGTCGGCGAATGCGATGGGGCCGGACTGCGCGCCTGCGCTGACGGTTATGTCGCCACCGTTCTCTCGGTACTTGGTCGCTTCGCCCGTGCCGACAATCCACGCAGGCTTCTTGCGGCAGTTCGCCACGACTTCCGGAGAGGCTATTATGACTGCGCCGCCGCCATCCGAAATCATGCAGCACTCAAGCAAATGGAGCGGGTGCGCTATAACGCGCGACTCAACTACATCCTGCACGGTAATCTCGTTGACGCCGACGAATTCAAGGTCGGTCATCGCCTTGACCGCTTCGGGGTTGCGCATCGCATGCCGGCGCGTCACGACCGAAATCTCGGCGAACTGCTCGTCGGTCGTGCCGTACTGGTGCTTATGTCGGTTCTTGACCATGCCATAGTTGGCGATAAGCGTCTGCCCCCATGAATCTTCCATGTTGGAGGCAGGTGTAGCTTGTCCCAGCCCGGTTGCCCCGGCTGTGCCAATGTTGCGCCTGTCCGAGTGCGCGGTCGAGCCGTAGGTGAGCAGGGCGACCTCGCATTTGCCTGCCGCAATCATCTTGGCAGCATGATTAGCCTGAAACTCGTAGGAAGTTCCGCCAACCGCCGTGTTGTCGATAATCCTCGGCTTCAGCCCCAGGTACTCGGAAATTCCGAGACCGCCGATGCCCTGATGCGTGCCCGTATCGTACACAGCGTCGATGTCCTTGCCGGACAGACCTGCGTCCTCAAGCGCCTTTATGGCCGAAGCGGCCTTGATTTGCAGGGCGCTCGTCCCGGGGCCGACGACCCTGAGCGGGTATTCATGGATACCGACGATGGCGGCTTCTCTGCGCTGCGGCATTCTTTGTCCCTCCCCTATGCATGTCAAATGTCCAGGTGGACACTTCGGTGCGAATATACTTGAACGATTCTCGGTCAGTCTGTTAGCGTGAGTTATACTTTGATGTCGAACTCACGGACGGCGAAAAGGTAGCATATAGGGACGATTCAGTCAACGGAACGGGCTTGGCTCGAGTTTGGCGATTCATGCCTCGTGGCAAATTCCTCTCCGTCAAAACTGAGCCATTTCGATTTGACATCCGCCCTTTTAGGAACGCTCTGTACAAGCACCTATGGCGGCGGTGACTATGGCGGCGGTGAATGAGGATTGATATATGAAAATCGGACTACTAACCGACACACATCTGCCCAACCTCGTTCGGGACCTCGACGAACTTGGTCCTGAGCCGGCGGAGTTCTTCTCCTCGGTTGACCTAATCCTGCACGGCGGCGACCTCATATACACGCGCGTGCTGGACTGGCTGGAGCAGTTCGCGCCCGTGCTGTGCGCCAACGGCAACAACGACCCTTATGAGGACCATCGCTCCAAAGAAGTGCAGACGCTGGAAGTCGAAGGTTGGCACATCGGCATGGTTCACAATCTTGGAAGTGAGCACCTCCCAATGTCCCAGTTGCGAAAGCTATTCCCGACGCCGGTGGACATCATGGTCGGAGGGCACACGCACCAGGAAGTTCTGTACGAGCGCGAGGGTGTGGTGATTCTGAACAGCGGGAGTATCACGTTCCCGCGCCACAAGGAGTTGAGGCTTGGCGGCGTCGCGCTGCTTGAGCTCGCACCCGGCAAGCTGCACGCGGAGGTCATCCCCATTGGCGAGACATCGGGGCGCCCCAACCCTTGTGAGGCGTTGGCGTTGGATGTGAAGCGCGGGGACTGATAAGAGCAACCGACTTCAAATGAAAAAGCGGCTATTCCAATGGGGATAGCCGCTTTACTTGCACTCTACATGAACGCCTGACGTTGTTGACTACCCGGCGGCTTCGTTGGCGGCGGCAAGCGCGGCGTCGAAATTGGGCAATTGCGCTATCTGCGGCACATACTCCACATGCCGCACGACATTGTCCTTGTCCAGCACGAAGACAGCGCGCGCCAGCAGGCCGCTCTCCTTCACATGGACGCCGAAGCTGTCGCCGAACTCGCGCGACTTGAAGTCCGAGGCGGTCACTACATTGTCAACATCATTCGCGCCGCACCAGCGAGCCTGGGCAAAGGGCAAATCCATGCTGATTGTGAGGACGACTATGTCGTCCGATATTGACTTGGCATGGTCGCTGAATTGCTTGGTCTCGTCGCTGCACACTCCGGTATCCAGCGACGGAACCGATGCGATAATCTTCACCTTGCCTGCGTAGTCATCGAGGGTTACTCGTCTCAGTCCTGCGCCTGAAACCGTGAAATTGGGTGCCTGCTGTCCCACGCTTATCTCTGGTCCCAGCAAGGTCAATTGATTTTCGCCTGCCGCGAATACTCCTGTTCGCTCTTCCATCTGGTCATCTCCTCTTTGTTGTGGTTTGAGTTGCTGAAATGTTTTGGGCGCGGCTATTACACTGCAAGTAGAGTCTAATTCATGGACATCCACCTGACAACCTGTTGAACTTGGAGAAGGCTAATAGCGCTTCTTGCCGGTCTTCTCCTCGAAGAGTTCCCAGGTCGCATCGTTGAACGGATAATACTTGCCGGGCGAACATTGCTCAATTTCGAGCTGCGCCTTAACAACCTCTTCGACCTCTTCTCGCTGGTGGGCAATCTCGATCACCTCGTCAACGATGCTCTGCGGTACTACCACAACGCCGTCATCGTCTCCAACAAGCGCGTCGCCGGGCCGCACAAGCACACCGCCGCACTGAATCGCGTCGTTGACCTGCCAGGGCCAGAATTCGGCAGGTCCCTGCTTGGCGGTCAAGCTCGCAGAATATACAGGGAAGCCGTACTCCTTGAGCGATATGCTGTCGCGGACGCCGCCATCGGTTACAAGGCCGCCTGCTCCGAGCTGCTTCATTCGCAGGAACTTGATGTCGCCGCCGACCGAGCTGTACTTCCAGCCCATCGCGTCAATTACCAGCACCTCTCCGGGGCCGCACATCTCGATTGCGACATACTCTGCGGAATCTGCGCCCTTTGGCTTGTCCTGCACAAGATCGGGGCGGTGCGGCACGAAGCGTAGCGTGACCGCTCTGCCAGCTAGATGCTGTCCCTGCTGCAAGGGCACCGCCCCCTGAACGTAACTCATGGGCCAGCCCTTGACCCACTGGGCATCTATGAGCGTCTGCGTGGGTATGGCACGCAGGACTTCCAAAGTTTCGTCTGATATGTGCGGCATTTGACACCTCTTGTATGGATGTTTCTGTGAGAGGCATTTTATCGGCTTGCGGGCAATGGCACAACGACGACCATAGAACGAGCGCCAGACAGAGACTCAGAACGATAAAGTCGTAAGAAGGATAATCAGAAAATTTGGCAGCGGAAATGTGGACAGACAGACCATGTTTGGCTATAATTGCTTGCACGTTGATAGCCGCCAGCCTGAGACGCGCTCAGTGTCGGCGCTCTTGATTTCCGAGCTGGCCGAGGTGGTGGAATTGGTAGACACGCAGCGTTGAGGGCGCTGTGGCCGCAAGGCTGTAAGAGTTCGAGTCTCTTCCTCGGCACCAGGTTTTCCATAATGGCGACGTAGCCAAGTGGTTAAGGCGGGGGTCTGCAAAACCCCTATCGGCGGTTCGAATCCGCCCGTCGCCTCCATAGCAAAGTATGAAAAGCCCGTGACATCTATCACGGGCTTTTCCTTTTCCGGCTGCTTCACGCTCACTTTGATATAATTGTTAGGGTTTAATGCCGTCCCAAGTCTTGAGAA
The DNA here is from genome assembly GCA_965225795.1 of Dehalococcoidia bacterium. GTDB lineage: Bacteria > Chloroflexota > Dehalococcoidia > Lucifugimonadales > JADFKI01 > Bin90. The sequence continues at coordinate 1,582,967 of OZ245324.1, forward strand.
ACAAAGGTTGCAAGCATAGTGTCAGAAATAAAAACATCTTCGGTAGATTTGGATGCGCTCGCTTCTCTCGCCAAGCGGCGCGGTTTCATTTTCCAGAGCAGCGAGATATACGGTGGAATGGCCAGCACCTGGGATTACGGTCCCTTGGGTGTGGAACTCAAGCGCAATATCAAGGACGTTTGGTGGCGCAAGTTCGTCTGGGAGCGCGACGACATGGTCGGGCTGGACTCGTCCATCCTGATGAACCCTGAAGTCTGGCGCGCAAGCGGTCACCTGGACAACTTCACCGATCCGCTGGTTGATTGCCGGGAATGCCACCAGCGCTGGCGTGAGGACCAGCTTGAGGAGCAAAAATGCCCGGCTTGTGGCGGCGAACTGACCGAGGCGCGTAACTTCAACCTCATGTTCAAGACATTCGTCGGGCCGGTAGAGGACGACGCATCGGTCGCGTTCCTGCGTCCCGAAACGGCGCAGGGCATATTCGTGAACTTCGAAAATGTGCTCAACTCATCGCGCAAGCGCCTGCCATTCGGCATCGCGCAAATCGGCAAGGCGTTCCGCAATGAGATTACGACCGGCGGCTTCATCTTCCGCACACGCGAGTTCGAGATGATGGAGATCGAGTACTTCGTAGAGCCGGGCACCGATGAACAAGTCCATGAGCAATGGATTGAGGACTGCCTCGCCTGGTACACGGACCTCGGCGTGAGCAAGGACAGACTTCGAGTGCGCCCCCACGATGCAGATGAACTCTCCCACTACTCCAAGGCGACCTATGACATTGAGTACCTGTTCCCCTGGGGTTGGGGTGAGATCCAGGGCATCGCCAATCGCACCGATTTCGATCTCAAAGCGCACTCAGAGCACAGCGGCCATTCGCTGACATACTTCGACCAGGCGGAGAATAGACGCTTTACGCCGTATGTCGTCGAGCCGGCGGCGGGCGTGGATCGAGCGGTGATGACCTTCCTGGTGGACGCATACACGGAAGAGGAAGCGCCCACCGCAAGCGGCGGCACACAGAAGCGAGTGCTTCTGAAGCTGCATCCTACGATTGCTCCGGTCAAGGTATCGGTGTTGCCGCTCAGTCGAAACGACAGACTCGTGCCACTTGCGCGTGAAGTGTACGACATGGTGCGGCGTAGCGGCGCCGTGGACGGCTTCGTGCAATATGACGACGCGCAGAGCATCGGCAGGCGCTACCGTCGACAGGACGAAATAGGCACGCCGCTCTGCATCACAGTCGATTTCGACTCTCTCGACGACCACGCCGTTACCATACGCGATAGGGACACCATGGAACAGGCGCGCATACCGATCGCCTCGCTCGAAGCTGAAATAGGCGCACGGCTGCAAGCGTAGCGAGCGCAGCACACAAGGAAATTGCCTCTGATGCGCATCCTCCACTTCGCGGACCTCCACATAGGCGTAGAGAACTACGGCAGGATAGACCAGGACACCGGACTATCCACACGGCTTGGCGATTTTCTCCAAACCTATGACGAACTGGTGGACTACGCGATAGATACGGGCGTTGACCTTGTGCTCTTCTGCGGAGACGCATACAAGACCCGCGACCCTTCGCAGACGCACCAGCGCGAGTTCGCCAGGCGCATCGCTCGCTTGTCTAACGCCGGCATCCCGACATTCCTGCTGATCGGTAATCATGACACGCCGCAGGTCATCGCGCAGGCGACGGCGCTCGAAATTTTCCCCACTCTCAATGTAGCGAATGTCCACATCGGCGACAGGCTTGAAATCTACATCGTAGAAACACGCGATGGGCCGCTGCAGGTGGTCGCCCTACCATGGATCAAGCGCAGCGACTATCTGGCGAGCAACCTTGCGCGCGGCCAGACGCACACCGAGATTAACGAAGCGCTTCAGGATATGATTACTAATGCAATCAAGGTGCGAGTGGAGAGTCTTGACAGCAGCATCCCGGCGGTGCTGGCAGGGCACGTCACCATAAGCCAGTCCACTCTGGCATCCGAGCAGTCAATGATGCTCGGGCACGACCATGTGCTGCTGAACAGCAATGTCGCGCTGCCGCAGTTCGATTACGTGGCGCTAGGCCATATCCACCGCCATCAGGTTCTGAGCCAGAACCCGCATGTAGCCTATGCGGGCAGCCTACAGCGCGTTGACTTCGGCGAAGAAAGGGATGACAAAGGATTCTGTGTTGTCGAGATTGACACATCTCAACCACAGGGATCACGACTCAAGAGCTTCGAGTTCGTGAAGAACAGCGCGCGCAAATTCGTCACGATAGATGTAAAACTCACGGCAGGCGACGAAGACCCAACTGCTACTGTCATCAAGGCAATCGAGTCGCACGACCTGAACGACACGATTGTGCGGCTGCGAATCACGCTGCCCGCGGAATTTGAAGCCCTGCTGCTGGAGTCCAGGATAAGGGATGCGCTCAAACAGGCGCACTACGTCGCCTCCATCTCGAAGGATGTCGTGGACAGGACAAGGACGCGAATTCAGGATTCCAATGCGCGCGGCTTATCGCCCAAGGACGCGCTTCGCCTCTACTTCGATACGCGAAACGTCCCGGATGACCGCGCCAAAGTGCTGATGCAGTACGCCGAAGACCTCATATCTGAGCGCGATTAGGCGCAATCACCCCAGTCGGCTAAATCATTGTGGCTCTTACAGCATCATATTTGCACAGGGATTTGAAGAAATGACAATTGTGAAGGGGAAGATATGCAAATAGTGGCAGCGTCGCTCCGAACCAAGGTGTTGGCGTATCTGCGAAGCAGATCGATGCAAGTAAACCGGCGCAGCCGATTGACGCAAGCAGGTCTGCTAGCCGTCGCCGTCCTGTTACTCGCAGCGGCGTGCAGCTCGGAAACTGTGCCCATTGACCCCGCGCCTGACTTCGAGCTTACACTCTACGGCACAGAGACTCGGCAAGCAGGCGAGACGCTGCGGATGTCCGACCTGAAGGGCAACCCTGTCGTGCTCAACTTCTGGTTCCCGTCCTGTCCGCCCTGCGTCGCAGAGATGCCGGAGTTCGAGAGGGTGTTTCAGAATCACAGGACCTACAACGTCGAATTTGTCGGCGTCCAACTACTTGGAATCGACACGGCTGAGGACGGACAGAACTTTGTGAACGAGGTGGGCGTAACGTACGCTCTTGGTGCCGACGAAGACGATATAATCATGAAGTACAAAGTGAGTGGCTTCCCCATGACCGTCTTCATAGACAAAGATCAGAATATCGTGCGAAAGTGGCAGGGAGTGCTCAACGAAGAGAAGATGGAAGAAATCCTCAGCGAAATTCTGAATTAAGGCTGCCTAAACGATGCTCATCGCCGCGCCACATTCCGGAAATTCCATCATAGGCTGAACGATGAGCCTATCCGAGGCATTCCAGCTTATCGTCCGGTGGCTGCATCTGGTATCCGCCGCCGCTTGGGTCGGGGGCAGCATCTTCTATCTTATAGTGCTGAGACCGGCTCTTCGCCGGCGGCCCGAAGCATCGAGACTCACCAGCGCCGCAGCGGCAACCGAGTTTCGCGCACTAGTCGATACCTGCGTCTATGTACTGATCGCAACAGGGGTCATCATGACGTTGCATCGCCTTACGCCGGGTGTGGTGGGCGTGCCTTATGTCGCCGTGCTTGGGGCGAAGATTGCGCTCTCAATATGGATGTTCGTGCTGGCGTGGTCGCGGCGCAGGCGCACCTCAGTCATGGAAGCGTTCCGAGAGGAGGAAGCGCCGCCGGCGACAAGCATCGGCAAATTGTTGCGGGCAGTCTCAGGCTACAATACCCTCATAATTCTGGGGCTGATCGTATTCCTGCTATCCGACCTGCTGAAAACGCTTTACGAACTGGCGCTCAGATAATGACCAAGTTCGATGCAGACACAATACCTCTTTATGAAACCCACTCTTCCCCAAATGGAGCAACACCATGAGACGCAAACTGATGGACATACTCGTGTGCCCGATGTGTAAGGGCGAGCTGAGACTGAAGATCACCGTGGAACGCGACGGCGAGATCGTCGAGGGCACCCTCACCTGCAAGGCATGCAATGAAATCTATCCAATAGAGGACACCATACCGAACATGCTGCCGCCTTCACTGCGCTAGAGTAGATGCCTGAAAGAGCATAATCACGCAGCCATCCATCTACTGCCACTCCACCTTGACTATGGAATCTGACTGCGTTGGAAGGCACTGCAGCATCTCAGCAACCGTCCTCCCACTGACTGGATGCTTCAGTTGTGGCGCGATGTCGGCAAGCGGTTGCAGTACGAAGAGCCTCTCTTCCATTCGCGGATGAGGCAGTACAAGTGGCGGTGAAGTGAGTACCATCCTGTCGTACAGCAGGATATCCATATCCAGCATGCGGGGCGCGTTGCGGAAGATGCGCAGTCTGCCCACGGCCTCCTCTATGCCGAGCAGCCGTTCCATTAGCTGAAATGCGGTCAGACGCGTACGCAAACGGCAGACGGCGTTGAAAAATGCCGGCTGGCTGCGAAAACCCTGCGGCGATGTCTTGTACAGCGGAGACGGCAGTACATCGATTGCGAACTCCCGCATCAATTCCAGCGCAGTTTGCAGGTTCCGTGCGGAATCGCCTAGATTAGAGCCCAGCCCTATGTATGCTTCACTTAGCATCGCCCTGGCTCCATCCGCGCACTACGGCGTCACTCATCTTCGCAATGCGCGCCATCTCTCTGACATCATGCACCCGCACGATGTCAGCGCCAAAAGCAATTGACAACGCAACCGTCGCAGCCGTGCCCTCCAGCCGCTCCTCGACAGGCAGGTCGAGCACATAGCCGATTGTGGATTTGCGGGACATCCCCACCAGAAGCGGCGCGCCCAGCGATTGAAACTCCCCCAGCCTTCTCAGTATCTCAAGGTTATGTTCGGCCGTCTTGCCGAAGCCCATACCGGGGTCAAGAATGATGTTTTCGCGCCTGACTCCGGCGGCAATAGCTGTGTCAGCCATTTGACGCAGTGCCCCAATAACATCAGGGACAAGGTCGCCGTATCGCGTGTGATTCTGGTTGTGCATCAGCACGACTGGTACATCGGCATCTGCGGCTACGCGCGCCATGTCAGAATCGCGGCGAAAACCCCAGACATCGTTAATCATCGACGCGCCCGCCGCAAGAGCCTCTTTCGCCACCGCCGCCTTGTATGTATCCACGCTTACAGGTATCTCAAGAACTGATGAGAGAGATTCGAAAACCGGAATCACTCGCTCTATCTCTTCATCTGTGGAGACCGGTCCGGTCCCTGAATAGATAGACGCAGGTCGTGTGGATTCTCCGCCTATGTCAATGATGTCCGCGCCCTCAGACTGAAAGCGCACTGCCTGATGAACTGCCGCGTCTATGTTTCCGCCCAATCCATCGCCCGAAAACGAATCAGGAGTTACATTGATGACGCCCATAACGTAGGTTCGCTGCCCCCAATTGAAGAGGCTCTTACCTATTGTTATCGGCGCGGGTGAAGTTCTGGAATGGAGCTGCAACTTATTGTTAGGCACATCTACGCGCTATCTGCAGTTGATGCTGGTCTGTATATTCAGTCGATTCAGAGCCGCCTGTAACCAGGCTGGCCGCAGCGGAGTATATCAACCTTTGGCATCAATAAAACGAGTGCCCCCGTGGTCGATAATTCCTGAATTATCTTGCCACGTACAAAGGTTTCTGTTACGGTTTCACTGGTTGATAAGATGTCTCATTTGATTCAATTGTACACTGTGAACTCGGCTTTTGCGGAGTTCGAAACGAATTGATTATGGTGGTTCGCAGAAGAGTTGATGACGCGCTTGACGACCTCAAGTCGAGGCGTGAAGAAGGACGCTCCGGCGGTGGAACCCGGCGCATTGAGGCGCAGCACCGACGCGGCAAGATGACGGCGCGTGAGCGCATCGACCTACTCTTCGACGAAGGCAGTTTTGAGGAACTGGACCCTTTCGCTCTGCACCGAGCTACCGAGTTCGGCCTGGCAGACCAAAGAACTCTGGGCGACGCGGTTGTAACCGGCTACGGCAAGGTGAACGGTCGCCTGACCTTCGTGTACTCGCAGGACTTCACAGTGCTTGGCGGCTCTCTATCCGAAGTAGTCGGCAAGAAGATATGCAAGGCAATGGACCTGGCGGCGAACAGCGGCGCGCCGATGGTCGGCCTCATTGACTCCGGCGGCGCGCGCATCCAGGAAGGCGTCCTCAGCCTCGCCGGTTACGCAGACATCTTTCTCCGCAATGTGCGCTCATCGGGCGTCATACCTCAGATATCCGTCATCCTCGGTCCAGCCGCCGGAGGCGCGACCTACTCCCCTGCTCTCACGGACTTCATATTCATGGTCAAGGGCACCGGGCAGATGTACATCACGGGCCCCGATGTTATCAGGGCAGTCACCGGCGAAGTGGTCACGCATGAGCAGCTAGGCGGCGCGGACAGCCACGCATCCCGCAGCGGCGTCGCCCACTTTTCCCTCGACTCAGAAGAGACCTGCCTTGGCGAAGTCCGGCGTCTGCTGGGCTTCCTGCCGCAAAACAACATGGAAGACCTGCCTCGCTACGATTCTTTCGACGACCCGACGCGCAGCGACGATGAACTCCTGTATATCATTCCAGACAACGCGAATGCGCCCTACGACATGACGCAGATAATCGGTCGCGTAGTAGATGACGGCGAATTCATGCAAGTGCATGAGGCATTCGCTCGCAACGTGATAGTAGGATTCGCCCGTATGGACGGCAGAAGCGTGGGCATCGTCGCGCAGCAACCTTCCTACCTCGCGGGAGTGCTGGACATTGACGCCTCCGATAAGGCGGCTCGCTTCGTGCGCTTCTGCGACGCGTTCAACATACCGCTAGTAACATTCATCGACGTGCCGGGATTCCTGCCCGGCACTGATCAGGAGTATGGCGGCATCATCCGGCACGGCGCAAAGCTCATCTACGCCTATGCGGAAGCAAGTGTGCCCAAGATTAGCGTACTCACGCGCAAGGCGTATGGCGGCGCGTACATCGTGATGAGCAGCAAGGGACTGATGGGCGACATCAACTACGCCTGGCCCACCGCCGAGATAGCGGTAATGGGACCCGAGGGCGCGGTCAACATCATCCACCGGGGCGAGATTTCCTCCGCCGACGATCCCGACGCAATTCGCAAGCAGTTGGTACAGGATTACGGCGATAGGTTAGTCAACCCATACATAGCCGCCGCACACGGCTTGATTGACGATGTTATCGACCCTGCCGACACCAGGCGCAAGATCATCAGCGCGCTGGAAATGCTGGCTAACAAGCGTGAGGAACTCCCGAAACGGAAACATGGGAGTATTCCACTCTGATGTCTGTCTCCCCACACAGCCTTGAATCAAGGAAATTCGCCGCGATTGTCGCGGCGGTGCAGGCATTTCTCGAAAGCGAGCAGAGTGGAGTACATCCCCGATCAGGCGGCATGAGCGCCTGGCAACGGCAATCTTCTCCCGCGTCCGGCGATGCGTTCACTGGGCGGCATCGCTCTTGGACAGAACGAGACTAGGCGACCGCTGAGAGTGGAGTCTATGGCTTCAAATCCGGTAAAAATAACCGACACTACGCTCAGGGATGGCCATCAGAGCGTGATGGCGACCCGTCTGCGTCTCGAAGACATGGTTGACATCGCTCCAACTATGGATGACGCGGGCTTTGACGCCATGGAAGTCTGGGGCGGCGCAACCTTCGACGCTGCAACCCGCTTTCTCGGAGAGGACCCTTGGGAGCGACTGCATACGCTGAAAGATCTGATGCCGAAAACGCCGCTTTCCATGCTGCTGCGCGGTCAATCTCTCGTGGGCTATCGTAACTACGCTGATGACGTGGTTGACGCATTCGTGGCGCAGTCCGCAGACGCGGGCATCGACATATTCCGCATATTCGACGCACTCAACGAACCGAACAATGTGCGGCGGGCGACGGAGGCGGTCAAGCGAGCAGGCAAGCACCTTCAGCTCGCAATATGCTACTCGGTTACGGAAGAAGGCAGGCTTGGCGGCCCCTACTACAACCTGGACTACTACCTCTCCAAGGCAGACCAGCTCAAAGAGATGGGTGCGGACAGCATCTGCATCAAGGATATGGGCGGCCTTCTCGCGCCTTATGACGCCTACACACTCGTCAGCGCGCTCAAAAAGGCAATAGACGTTCCCCTCCAGTTACACAGCCACTACACCAGCGGCATGGCGGCAATGACCACCCTAAAGGCAATAGAAGCCGGAATAGACGGCGTGGACACCTGCTGCGCCCCTCTCGCACTCCGCACGGCGCAGCCCGCAATCGAGCCTCTGCTCTTCACCCTTCGCGGCAGCGACAGGGAGCCGCGTGTGCATTTTGACAAGGTGCTGGAGATTGACGACTACTTCGAGCGCATACTGCCCAAGTACCGGCGCCATCTGGAAAGCGCCCGAATATCAGTGATAGACGCCAGAGTGCTCGATCATCAGATACCCGGCGGCATGATGAGCAACCTCACCTCCCAGTTGCGCGAGGCGGACTCTCTCGACAGGCTGGATGAGGTCCTTGAAGAGATACGGCGCACGCGCAGGGACTTGGGCTACCCGCCGCTGGTTACGCCATTGAGCCAGATGACCGGTGCCCAGGCCGTCAATAATGTACTGTCCGGGCGTTACGCTACGATCACAGGCGCAGTAAAAGACTACGTGGCTGGCAAGTTCGGCACTCCCCCGGGCGAGATCGCGCCCGAACTCCGCGCCAAAGCTCTGGGAGACAAACAGACTCCGGATGCAGAATCCTCCGATCTGCCGCCGGAAATGGATGCCGCACGAGACGCCGTCAGGGGTATCACGACAAACATTGAAGACGTGCTGACCTATGCCCTCTATCCTACGACGGGCATGAAGTTCCTCCGTATCAAGCACGGCTTGGACCCGATGCCCGACGAGATGAAGCCGGACAAAGCCGCAGACAAATCGAGCAGTTCAGAAGACGCACCCGCGCCGTCAACCTCCTCTGATAGACCGCGCAGCCGGCATGCTCGCACATTCAGCGTGTACATTGGCGGCGAACGCTTTGAAGTGGAAGTCGAGCCGCAAACGCCCGAACGCGGTATGCGTATCGCCCCCGAGTCATCCACAACGCCCCCGCCTGCTGCGCCGCCCGATCCCGCGCCTCATGCCCAACAACAGCCGTCTCCCCCACCAAGTGCCGCACCCGAAACTTCAACTGACGAAATTCCGCTCACGGCGCCGATACCGGGCGTCGTTCTTCGGTATTCTGTGGAGATCGGCCAAAGCGTCCAGGAAGGCGACTCAATCGTTGTACTCGAGGCAATGAAAATGGAAAACACGCTGCCGTCACCAGCCAGCGGCACGGTCAAAGCGCTGGTCGCCGATCTAGGCGCAACTGTTGCAAAAGACGCCATACTCGCTGTAATCTCAATATAAGCAATCATTAACAAACATTAAACTGTCGGCAATAAAAAGAACCGTGCCGACAATCGAAAGGAGCCGGCGTGGACAATTCACAAGCAATAGAGGCCGCAAAGCAGCATTTCGGAACTGTACTGGAGCAGCAGCTTGCACGGGTCGAACGGCTGAAGGAAGAAGGCGACTGGGTTGACTACTCAACCCTCAGCCCCATTATCATCGGCATGCTCGGCGGAGACGGCATCGGCCCCACAATCAGCGACGAAACGCAGAAAGTGCTGGAGTACCTCCTGCGAGACCGGGTTGCGGCAGGCAAGGTCCAATTCAAGGTCATCGACGGGCTCACCATCGAGAACCGCGCCGCGAAGATGCAGTCCATCCCTGATGACGTGCTTGAGGAAATCAGGCAGTGCCACGTAACTCTCAAGGGCCCGACCCACACGCCGGAGCGGGGCGATGGCTGGCCCAATATCGAGAGCGCAAATGTCTCGATGCGCAAAGAGCTCGACCTGTTCGCGAATGTGCGCCCTGTGCGCGTGCCCAGCCAGGGCATCGACTGGACATTCTTCCGTGAGAACACCGAGGACTTGTACGCGGTCGGCAGCCAGGGCATCAACGTTTCTGATGACCTCGCCATCGACTTCCGCGTAATCACCAGCCAGGGATCGGAGCGCATCATCGACGCGGCTTTCGCCCACGCGCAGCGCACGGGCAAAGAGCGCGTTACGGTCGTCACGAAGGCGAACATCGTCAAGACCACTGACGGCAAGTTCCTCGACATCGCGCGCAAGGTGAGCGAGCGATACCCCGGCATCGAGTGGGATGGCTGGTACATCGACATCATGACCGCTGCACTCATCAACCCGGCGCGCCAGAGGGACTTCCAGGTTCTGGCGCTCCCGAACCTGTATGGCGACATCTTGACCGACGAAGCCGCCCAGATTCAGGGCGGTGTTGGGACGGCAGGCAGCGCGAACATCGGCAAGCGCTACGGCATGTTCGAGGCGATTCACGGCAGCGCGCCGCGAATGGTCGAGACCGGCAGGGCGCAGTTCGCAGATCCTAGTTCGCTTGTTCGCGCAGGTGCAATGATGCTTGAGCACATCGGCTTCGAGGACATTGGCGCTAAGCTGCACAAGGCTCTTGACATCTGCGGCCAGTACGAGCGCAAGATGGTAATGACTGGTCGCGACACCGGCGTCACGAGCGCCGAGTTCGGCGAGTACATCATGCGGACGGTCGAAGACCCCAATGTGGAGGCGCGCTGGGACGAGTATGTCAGCATTGAAGGCTAAACACGCTAGGTAAGTCAGTAATCAGCCCCCTTGAGCACAGGTTCCATGCGCTGCAAGGGGGCGTTGTTTGAACAAGTGCTAGAATTACAAGTGATTCGGGAGAATAGAACCAATGCGAAGTAAAGTAACGGTTGTGGGAGCCGGCAACGTAGGCGCGACTGCGGCGCAGCGCATATTCGACAAAGGATACGCCGATGTGGTGCTCGTTGACATCGTCGATGGACTTCCGCAGGGCAAGGCGCTCGACATTCTGGAGTCGGGACCTGTGCTAGGCTCTGACGCCACAATTGTAGGCTCCAATGGCTACGAGGAAACCGCAGACTCTGACATAGTCGTCATCACATCCGGCATCGCGCGCAGGCCCGGAATGAGCCGAGACGACCTGCTCCTGACTAACATGCGCATCGTCAGCAGCGTGGTCGAAGATGTGGTCGAGCATTCGCCGAACAGCATCCTCCTGCCGGTAACGAACCCGCTGGACGCTATGGCACAGCGCGCGCATCAGGTCAGCGGTTTCCCCAAGAACCGTATAGTAGGCATGGCCGGCATCCTCGACACTGCGCGCTTCCGCACGTTCCTTGCGGAGGAACTTAGTGTGTCAGTTAATTCAATCGAAGCGTATGTGCTTGGCGGTCACGGTGATACCATGGTTCCCGTCGTTGGAAGCACCACAGTTGGCGGCATTCCCGTTGCCAACCTAATCGAGGCCGACCGCCTTGAGGAGATAGTGCAGCGAACGCGCGACGGCGGCGCTGAGATTGTCAATTACCTGAAGACCGGAAGCGCCTACTATGCGCCGTCCGCGTCCATCGTGCAGATGGCCGAGGCAATCCTGTTCGACAAGAACGAGATTCTACCCTGCACTGCCCTGCTCGAAGGCGAGTACGGCATCAACGATCTGTTCGTGGGCGTGCCGGTCAAGCTCGGCGCCAGCGGCATCGTGGAGGTCATCGAGTTCGACCTCACTGACGACGAGATGGCAGCATTGAAGCACTCCGCCGACTCCGTGCAGGAACTGGTGGAGGTAATGGCTGAGGCGAGCTGACGGCAGCAGCATAGCGAAGGCTGACCGCTTGCCGCAACGCTCACGGCGCCGAAACTTCAATCGGCGCAAGCTCTATGTGAGGTCGGCATGAGGTTCCCTTGGGCAAATACGCTGCTTCTGGCGCTGATAGCCGTCGAGTTGGTCAGCGGCTTTTTCGGGCTGGTCTCCGGCTCGCCCGATGAAGCCATCTTCATCCTTACGCACAGGATAGCGGGATGGGGCATCGTCGCAGTCCTGGCGTGGAAAGCCGTGAACGTTCTGGCTTCCCTGCGTTGGCCCCGGGCAGCCACGCCCCGAACGGCGTCTCTCGTGCTTGCGCTCGCGCTGACTGCGACTCTGCTGCTAGGTTTCGTATGGTCCTTCATCGGTCCGATCTCATTCTGGCTATTCAGTGGTGTCAGTTGGCACATCTACATCGGCGGCGCGCTCGTCCCCATCCTGATTTGGCATGCCACCTACCATACCCGCGGATTCCCGCTGCGCTTCTGGGCAGAAAGGCGCTCTTTTCTTCGATTGGCAGGGCTGGTGATTGTAGGCGCAGCGCTGTGGCGCGCAGGAGAAGTTGCAGCAAGCGTAGGCGGACTAAGCGGAGCGACTCGGCGGTTCACGGGCTCCTACGAAGCGGGCAGCTACTCGGGCAACGCCTTCCCGCTGACATCGTGGCTAAACGACAGTCCGGGGCCGGTCAGCCCAACCGAATGGAGGCTTAGCATCGGCGGCGCAGTAGCGAATCCAATGAGACTCCGATACGAAGAGATTGCATCCGACGCGGAAATCACAGCAACGATAGACTGCACGGGAGGATGGCACTCAACCCAGGTGTGGCGCGGAATCGCACTCGCCGATCTGCTGGAAGCGGCGCAGCTTGACGAGAATGCGAGCAGCGTCACCGTGCGCTCGGTTACCGGCTACTATCGCAAGTTCTCTATCGCGGAGGCGAATAGCTACATCATCGCCACGCAGGTGGGCGACGAGCTGCTATCGCATGGGCACGGGTTTCCGGCTAGGCTGGTGGCGCACGACAAGCGCGGCTTCGAGTGGATCAAGTGGATCACCGACATCGAGGTGAACCGCACGGGCAAGTGGCTGCAACCACCGCTGCCCCTCCAATAACAACGGACACAGATCTAGAGCATAGATAGGATTAGGTCGGGCTAAATGGCGACTGAAGAACAGATACAAATAGTAATGAACGCTCTTGCTGACGCGATACCCTGTCCTTCGTGCGGCGTGCGTGTGCGATTCGGAGACCTTGAATGCCCACGCTGCGGCGAGGACATCTACGACGACCTCAAGGATTGGGGAGAGCGACTAATTGACGATGTTTACGCCGCTGGCTAAGGCGACACGCCGATCGTTGACAGCATCCGCTTCGTGGAGATGATGTGCCTGTTGAGTCGCATGGCAGCGGGATCAATGCCGAGCGCAAGACCGATCATCTGCGGCAAGTGAAGAATCGGCAGGTCGATTGGCTGCTGTACCTGCTTCGCCGCCTCCGGCTGATAGCCGTCCAGATTGAGATGGCACAGCGGGCATGGCGTCACCATTGCCTGCGCTCCCCTGTCCTTCGCGTCCAGCGTATGATTCGACACCATCTTCATTGAATTGGTCTGGTTGATGGTGAGAATGGGAAAGCCGCAACAGAGCGTCTTGCCCGGAAAGTCAACAACAGTCGCGCCAACCGCTTCGATGACCTGCTCCAGCGCGCCCAAGCGTTCCGGATTCTCTGCAAATCCCAGCGCCGAACTTGGCCGCACGAGATAGCAGCCGTAGAACGGTGCTGCTCTGAAGCCGGTCAGCGGGCGCACGACCATCGACTTCAGTTTGTCGATGCCTATATCCTCGACGATTATCCAGAGCAGATGCTTAGGATCGGCAGTGCCCTTATACTCCAGGCCCTCTTCGGCGAGGTCCTCGTTGACAGAAGACAGGTAGTCGGCGTCTGCCGTAAGGCGTTGGTTCGCCTGTGACATCACGCCCTGACATGTGCTGCATATCGTGAGGAGCGGCAGGCCTGAGCGTTCCGCGAGCGCGAAGTTGCGCGCGTTAAGCGTGTCACCTAGGCGCTGGTTCTTCTCTTGCAGCACGCCGGCGCCCGTGCAGGACGCAGATTGCATCGATTCTGCGTCAAGTTCGATGCCAAGCTTGCGGCAGACCTCTATGGTCGAATTGTAGAGTTCGGGGGCAGCGCCTTGCGCCACGCAGCCCGGGTAAAAGGCATATTTCATTTTCTGCTTTCAACCTTTTCACGGTTTCCAACTTTTTCAAAGATCCGCTGCACATTCTCTGCGCCGGGACGCTTCTTGTGAATCAATGGAGGAACCTTGCCAACCTTGAATGACCGGGCGGCAACAGGAATGAGCTTAATCATCTCTTTGAAGTTTGTCTTGCCGAATGTGTTGACGACAAGGCTTGTCTCGTCGAGCCAGCCGCTGTGCTCCACCGAATTCGCAAAAGCCTCAGCGTGACGCGCTCCATAAGTGTTGGTGTAGCCTGCTTCTATCGCCTTGTCGCGCAGAGACATTATGCGCTCCATCGGCGCGACGCCCTTGGGACAGACTTCAATGCACTGCATACAGCGAGTGCAGTCCCAGATGCCACCATACTCGTTCAGATTGCCCAGCCGCGCCGTGTCGGCGTCATCACGCGGGTCCGCGACGAAGCGATATGACTTCGCCAGCGCCGCCGGCCCCACAAAGTTCTTATCTACCTCAAGCGATGTGCAGTCGGAAACGCATGCGCCGCACATGATGCAGCTCATAACGCCTGCCAGATGCACCATATCTTCGTTGGGCGCGATGTGCTCGGCTTCGGGTACCGGGCCGTCATGCTGCAACCATGGCTGTATGGCGCGCACCTTGTCCCAGTGAATCGCCATATCGGTGACGAGGTCCTTGACGACGGCCATATTGCCCATCGGCTCAACCATGATGGGTGCGCCGTCTCGCATCTCATCGATGACCTTCGTGTTGCAGGCAAGACCCGCCTGCCCGTTGATGCGCATTCCGCAAGACCCACAAATTGCGCTGCGGCATGAGCATCTGAGGGTCAGACTCCCGTCCATCTCCTCACGGATGCGTATCAGACCATCGAGAACAGTGGACGATTCGTCCATATCAAGCGTGTATGACTGGAAATGAGGAGCTCTGCTGCCCTCTTCAGGGTTGAATCGCTTGACGCTAAAAGTTACTTTCATCTAATCAATCCTCAGATGCGCACAACTATGCGTTCCATAGTGCCGGTTGGCTCGCGCGCGCTAGTAGCTGCGAACCTGCGGCTCCCAATCCGTAATCACCACAGGCATGTACTCTATCTCAGGCCCGTCATCAGTGTGCTTCACCAGTATATGGCGCAGCCAGTTCTCGTCGTCCCTGTTAGGCGCGTCGATTCGCGTATGCGCTCCCCTGCTCTCCTTGCGCTCGATCGCAGAAAGCGCGATCGCCTCCGCGCAGTCCAGCATAAAGCCCATTTCCAGCGTAAACAGCAGGTTCGTGTTAAATGTCTTGCTCTTGTCCTGCACCGCCACATAGTTGAACCGCTCTCGAAGACCGCGCAATTCTCCTAGAGCCGTCTCCATACCGTCCTGTTCGCGGAAAACGGCAAGGTGATCATTCATGGTGTCACCCATTTCCCGCCGAATCTTGCCGAACATCTCACCCTTGTTGTCATTGTCGAGCAGTCGCTGAATATTGATGCGGTCACTCTCCGCAGAAGCGTCCGTAACTGTGCCGCTGTGCGACTTCGACTTCGACGCCTGCGCAGCGTGCTCCCCGGAACGTCGGCCAAACACCAGTGTATCGAGCAGCGAGTTTGCGCCGAGCCTGTTGCCCCCATGAACACTTACGCAAGCAGCCTCTCCGGCGGCATACAACCCCGGAATCTCCGTCTGCCCATCAACGTCCGTCTTGATGCCGCCCATCTGGTAGTGCATGCCGGGCCGTATGGGTATCGGTTCTTGCAGCAGGTCAACATTGGCGAAGTCGCGCCCAATCTCGCGAATCTGGCTCAGGCGCTCGTTAATGACCGCCTCGCCAAGATGCCGCACATCAAGCAATACGCAGCCGTCGATGCCCCTGCCCGCGTTGATTTCCGTCTGCTCCGCGCGAGATACGACATCGCGGGAGGCAAGCTCCATCATGTTGGGTGCATACTTCTCCATGAATCTCTCGCCCTCGGAGTTGAGCAGGTATGCGCCCTCGCCTCGTGCTCCCTCAGTGATGAGCACGCCGCTTCCCTTGAGCGTTGTCGGATGGTACTGCACCATCTCCATGTCCATCAGCGAGGCGCCAACCTGGTATGCGGCTGACATGCCGTCGCCGGTGCAGATCAGAGCGTTGGTGCTCGGCTCGAAGACACGCCCAAGCCCGCCGGACGCTATTATGACAGTCTTGGACCGAACAACATGGATTTCGCCGCTGCGAATCTCCATGACGACTGCGCCCGCGCACTCGCCGTCCTCCACGATGAGGGAAAGCAGGAACCACTCCTCGTATATTCGGACACCCGCCTTCATTACCTGTTCGTACAGCACATGCAGCAATGCCTGGCCTGTGAAGTCTGATACGAAGAACGTTCGCGCCTGCCGCTGCCCCCCGAACGCCCGCGTACCCAGGCGTCCTTCTTCGTCACGGTTGAAGATAACCCCCATGTGCTCCATGGAAATTACTTCGCCGCCCGCCTCCTGGCACATAATTGAAATTGCGTCCTGATCGCCGAGATAGTCGCTGCCCTTGATGGTGTCGTAGGCGTGCTCCCGCCAGTCGTCTCCCCTGTCGGTAAGTGCCGCGTTAATGCCGCCCTGCGCCGCGTTCGAGTGGCTGCGAACGGGATGCACCTTGGTCACGACTGCCACATCAGAGCCAGCCTCTACGGCGGCGAGCGCGGCGCGCATTCCTGCGAGCCCCGCGCCAATTATCAGCACATCATGGTCGAACATATTCGATACCTCAAACGAATTAATGTCTGGTGAAAGTTACCATATTGCGCCATAGTTCACAAGATAAGTACGCCGCTCCTTGCATCGTAAACACATCTACGTAGCGGCTCGATATTTCAATGCTCGCCCAGTCAGCAGCAATCAAGAGCCCGTGAAAGCGAAGCCTCCAAGCCATTGCAACATTTACGGCGCCGAGCATACCGGCAGCACAGGATCCGTCTCGACGACACCCTTCATGCCGAATGGAATGCAGCCAGTGATCTGGTTACTCCTCAAATCGGTATACTCCAACTTGGTCAGATTAGCCAGCGATGTCGGGATCTGTCCCGTCAGTAAGTTGTCTTCCAGGTCCAACTCTCTCAGTTCTTGCAAGTTGCCCAATTCTGAAGGAATCCCGCCCTCTAATTCGTTGAAGCTCAGGTACAGGATTTCCAGGTTAGCGATGTCGCCCAAGTCAGGCGGTATCTCCCCCGTCAAGTTGTTCCTGTGGAGTTGCATATCCTTCAGATGTGGCAGTTTACTCAGCTCCTTCGGAATATACCCGGTCAGGTCGTTATTGTAGAGGTAGAGATCTCTAAGACTGGTGAGATTGGCCAACTCTACTGGTATGTTTCCAGTCAGGAAATTACTTCCCAGTCCCAACCTCTCAAGACTGCCTAGGTTGCCCAACTCGGGAGGTATTTCGCCCGTCAGGTAATTTCCGGCGACATCAAGTACCTTCAGACTATCTATATCGCCCAACTCGCTTGGGATACGACCACTTAGCCTGCTGCATCCAGCAAGCCAAAGCACTTCAAGATTCTTCAATCGTCCGAGTTCAGGAGGTATTCCCCCGCTCAGCTGGTTAAGGGCGAGCGAGAGAACTCTCAAATTCGTAAGATTACCCAGCTCTGAAGGGATTCCGCCGGTTAGGCGGTTGATGCCGAGTTCCAGATGAGTCAGGGCAGTAAGATCGCCTAGCTCATCGGGAAGTTGACCTTCGATAAGATTCCCTCCCAACTGAAGCCTTGTCAGATTGGATAGGCCAAGGATTTCCGATGGGATTGTTCCGTCAATGGCATTGTCTGTGAGGTTCAGCACCTCCAGATCTGCCAAATTTCCCACCTCACGCGGAATTTTCCCGGTTAGTTCATTGTGCCGAAAGTTCAGCAGACGGAGTCTGTTCAGATTGCCCAATTCAGGCGGTATCATGCCTCTCAGTCCACGCTCGGGCAACTCAATCCCCACGACCTCTGCTGTTGAGTCATCAACGGTAAGCCCTTCCCATTCGTGAATGGGAGTATCGGTCTGCCAGTTGAGCCGCCTGTCCACATCAATCCAGAATCTTGTGTGCAGTAGCGTGACGCAATCGTTGACCAATTCAGGGTTATTGTACGGCGAAGGCACAGCAACGCCATTTCGGCATCGGGCACCTGCATCCAGAAGCATACGGACAGTGATTTGGAAGTCTCCGGTTACTTCATTGTCGTCCGTAGTGACCTCAATCGTGTATCTGCCGGCCTCCAGAGTGGTCGCCAGACGAAAAACACCCTGATCACCCGTGTCCCCAAACAGCACCCTACCGTGCACTCCTTCGCCTTCAAGAAGATACACATACGGAGCACGCTCAGCTGTGACTTCAATCTCAATCGGCGTCGCTTCACTCAGGTCGAGCGTGTAGTAGCGAGCATAATACGTCCTGTCAGAAGGACTATTGACGGAAATGCATCCAAATTCCCAAGAATCTTCAATCGTTATGGCATGCACGGATGGCAGTGGTTCGATGCAATGGGCCGCATCCCGCGGAACACAGAACGACAAGCCTAGCTTCTCAAAGTCGTTCTCTTCAACATCGCGCAGTCCGTCTGGGATGCAGCCCGTCAATGCGTTGCCGAATAGGAAGAGACCATACAAATTTGGAATATCAGCCAGCTCGTCCGGAATATCACCCACAAGGCGGTTGTTGGTAAGGTGCACCTTATCCAGATTCTTGAGCTTGCCCAACTCTCGCGGTATCTCTCCGCTCAGCCGGTTGTGGTCAAGGACAATAGCTTCCAGATTCTCTAAGTCACCCAACTCAGGCGGAATTTCACCACTGAGCTTGTTCTCATAGAGGTATAACACCTCCAATTCACTTGGCACGCTCCATCCTGGGTTGATCTCGCCACTCAGCCTGTTGGAGCCAAGGTCCAGAAATTCGAGACTCCTCGAATTGCCTAAGTGAGGCATCCCGCCCGTCAGTTGGTTGCCGGTCAGATCTAACTCTTCAAGCCCCCACAGATAGTCCAGCTCCGCCGCTATTTCGCCCTTCAGACCTCGATCCTTGAAATGCAGTCCAGTGACTCGCTGCGGCGTACCTCCAAGTGTAACTCCCTCCCATTCCTCCATTGGAACATCGGCAGACCAGTTTAGCGATGGCTCCGCCCCTAGGATATTCTTTGCTTCAAGCAACACAACGCAATCGTTGAAGAGTGCTTGATTGGTGTCCGGATCGTGCACAGCCCGCCCGTATAGGCACTGTTCCCCGGCATTGGAGATGACCTTGATTTCTAATCTGAATTTCCCTGTGACTCCCTGCTTGTACGTCGTTGCCTCTATGGTGTAGACGCCAGGCTGCAGGTCCGCCACTATCTGGGGGTTCGTGCCCACCGTATCGTCGTTCTCATGGAGGACTTCACCTGTAACCCCTTCGCCATCAAGGAGGAAGAGGTAACCATCCTCGTCTGACTCTAGAGCAACGGTCACGCGGGCAGGAAACTTTAGTGGCACTCTGAAGTAATCTGCGTAGTAATCACCGTCATCAGGTCTGTTCATCGACCTGCACAGGCCCTCGGAATAGTAAGTTAAGCCGAACGTCTGACCTGAAAGAACCCTTGGGATTGGTTCCACGCAGGTTATCGGCGGACGCCCATCCAACGCATCCGTCTCCACACCGATCCTGAAATCTCCTGTCACGCCAATTTCGTAAGTTGTCGCTTCGACCGTGTATCTACCAGCCTGCAAGGTGGTCCGTATCCGAGGATTCGTGCCCTCCGTATCGTCATCCTCTAAGAGCACATATCCCCGCTGTCCATCCCCTTCCAGCAGGTACAAGTACGCATCCGGATTAGATTCCAGCGTGATCGTTACGTCGGCCTCCATTCTCAGATTGAAGGTAAAGAAGCGAGCATAGTATTCGCCGTCGTTGGGCCTGTTCCTCGACTCGCACTGTTCTTCCCAGTAGTCGTCGATAATTTCGAGCCGTGACTCAAAGTCGCCCATATCCACGACACAGGGGTCTGATGGCGGCGGTGGCTTGACGTCAGTGCCGTCGCAGAAGAGCAATCCAAGTTCTGAAAAGTCGTTGTGCTCAATATCGCGCAACTCGGTGGGAATGCAGCCGGAGAAATCATTGTACCCAAGGAACAGCGAATGCAAGTTCTTGAGGTCTCCAAGTTCAACGGGAATGCTGCCTTCTAGTTGGTTCACCTGAAGAAGCAGTTCATGCAGCTCGGCGAGCTTTCCTAGTTCAAGCGGTATCTCTCCGCTCAATTTGTTGTCGTACAGCGCTAGAGTGGTCAGATTTGAAAGGTAGCTCAACTCCCTCGGTATTTCGCCGTACAGCTGATTAACCTGAAGATAGAGTATCCTCAGCTTCCCGAGATTTCTCAACTCCGCAGGTATCTCTCCGTTCAGACGATTGCTCGTCAGGTCCAGAGTGTGCAAGTATTCTAGATTGCCCAGTTCGGCAGGAATCTTGCCGTTAAGATTTCGAAAACCGAGATTCAGCCAGACAACTCGACCATGCGAGTCGCTAACGGTAATCCCGTCCCACTCCTCTATAGGAATGTCCGCCGACCAGTTCAAACTCGCGCTGCCCGCCATAATATCCCGCGCCGCAAGCAGCACCTCGCAATCCGACACGAGGCCCGGGTTGTCATCGGGATCGGTCACCGCAATGCCGGAAAAGCAGTCGGCATCCTCGGGCGGCTTGCCAATCCCGCTCACTTCCAGCGTGAATTCACCTGTCTTTTGGCTATGGTAGGTAGTGGCCTCAATTGCATATTCGCCCGGTTGAAGCCGTTCCTCTATGCGGGAGTTAAGATTGCTGCCCGGAATGATGTCGTCGTTTTCATAAAGGTCCGGCCCCTTTTTGCTAGCGCCGTCAAGAAGATAGAGATAAGTGTCTTCAGAAGACGTGAGCGTTAT
Organism: Dehalococcoidia bacterium; assembly: GCA_965225795.1. Taxonomy (GTDB): domain Bacteria; phylum Chloroflexota; class Dehalococcoidia; order Lucifugimonadales; family JADFKI01; genus Bin90. The sequence continues at coordinate 1,603,823 of OZ245324.1, forward strand.
GCTGACGTCCACGGCCGAATCCAGAGTAAACGAGTAATAGCGCGCGAATCTCGCTCCGCTGCCACCGTACGGCTCAGGCTCCCGATTCGAAGGGCAAGTACCATCCCAGATGCCATTGATTGTGCTGTCCGCCGCGATGTGAACGATGCAGGGATCATCAGGTGTATCGGTCAGCGTGTCAATCCGCAGCAGCAAGGCATCCGAGTCTTCATCAGCATCGAACACCGTGCAGTTGCCGGCGTTGTCACAAGCGAAGAAACTAACGAAGTAGGTCGAACCTTGCTCGAGCGCCAAAGTAGTCCGTACTGAGTACCCTTGATCTATCTCCTCAAAGTCCCTGTCATCACGGATGTAGTGGATCTCCGGCTCGCCATCACAATATATCGAGCCACCCTGTAGTGAGAGGCCGTCCACCGCCTCTTGGGACTCACCTGCACTTTCACTGCGGTAGCATTGGCTGTCGTGTACAAGGCCGACGACGGGCATGTATTTATGATCGCCATCGGTGTCCGGCAAGTCTTCAGGTTCTGGCAACGAATGTGCGTCAGTGACCTCGAAAGTGAACTCAACATCCGCCCTTTCGAAGTCCAAGTCCTGCTCAAACTCCAGGTCCCTGATCTCAGGCGGTGTATTCTCTACATCTACGGCAACGCGAACATTGTCGAATGCGATCACCACTTCATCCATCTCGTGAACGGCCAGAACTTGCACCTGCCTGACTACGCCATTCGCCCCTGTGATTTCAACTGTCTCGCCTTGCTCGGATTCACTCTCCGTCAACATCACGGCAGCCACGTACTCATTGCCGCGCTCACCTCTTCGCATCGCCTCCACATCCTGCTGGTCGCCGAATTCATCAGACTTGAACCTTAATCGAACGCAATCCAGCCCTGTTCCACAATCCGGGTCAGGTGTCTCTCGCCTGATCACAATTCGCAGAATCGTGCCCCAATTCGCCCTCTCGGTCTGCACAAAATTGTCTGGACGAGGATAATCCAACGCATGCTCCGGATTGCCCTGATAAACCCCCGGTACAGGATTTGCCTTGCTGGCACGGAGAGTGCTTACGGAGTCTTCTACATCCTCGATGTTCACTGTCACATCAAGTGTTGCACGATGAACGCCTCCGGAGACGACTACCGTGAACATATCCATTGCGTCAGTTTCGTAGTCGATCCATTGGGCGGTGAACAGTTCCCCCGTCATCGGATCAATCCTATATTTGCCGCTGTCCGCGCCCTCAATACTGAACACAAAGTTGACACCGGAAAGATCGGCAGTAGCCGACACGATTATTGCCCGGTAGATGGCAAGATGAGTCCCTATACTAGTGCCCTCGCGTACCAAAAGGACGGACGGCCCACTCACAGAGATAGCATCGCTAGTCTGGTCGTTCCGCCCAGCTCCATATGCGGCATCGTTCTGCTCCACCGCGCCTTCAGCCCCTCCCATCAGCGCCGAAAGCAGAACACCCACAGCTAAAGCCAGAAGCACGATAGTCCGGACAGACCGTGAACTGACTTCAGGCAGAACAGGCTTCAAAATGATAGACTCCGATGAGGACAGTTCATAAGCGTGTACATCACCTCCGCAGTTGCGGTCGATGAATGCTTACCCTCGCTAATTCCACACGAATTGAGATGGCAATCTTAGATTCGTAATGTCCTTCAAATTGCTGTGGCATCAGTTGGCAGGCGGCTTCTTCAGCATTCTATCTGTATTCTAGTCAAGCGCATAATACCATGAGCAAATTAGAGATCAACGCATACCCGTTCCAATCGATTCAAGCAGACACAAACCCTCAAATTGCGTTTCATCTGCATAGTGAACGGAACATTCCAGCATAGAGCGTTGAGAGTGGTGAAGCCCAATCGGCACAAACTTATTTCGGGTGAAAAACAATACTGTTGCGCGCATTGAAGAACTTAGGTAGCATTGCAAGATATGACACCTTGTTGTCAGGCGTGCCAGCCTAATATATATAGCAGATATAGCTGCATTAACTCTGCGCATGCGCCCGGCCCAAGGTAGGCATACCCCATTCGTAGGAGCCCCGATGAAACAAAAGGCGAACAAAATTCTGGTTGTTGACGATGAACCCGACCTGAAACCTCTCGTCTTGCAGCGCATGCGGCGCGATATTCGCCAGGGACGCTACGAGTTCTTCTTCGCCGAAGACGGCATCGAGGCAATCGGTGTCCTGAGTGAAATCAGTGACATCGACATGATAATCACCGACATCAACATGCCGAGGATGGACGGTCTCACGCTCCTAGAAAGAATTCCGAATGTCAATCCCAACACCCGCGCCATAGTTGTCTCCGCTTATGGCGACATGAACAACATCAGGACAGCAATGAATCGAGGCGCTTTCGATTTCGTGACTAAGCCTCTCGACTTCTCGGATCTGCGCGTAACAATTGAGCGAACATTGCGCAACCTCGACGAATGGCGCGATGCAGTTTCTTCACGCGACAAGCTCACGGCGTTGCAGAGCGAACTGGACGTAGCCAATCAGATTCAACAATCCATTCTTCCCACAGAATTCCCCGCACATACCGCATATCAGGTGTTTGGTCACATGGAGCCGGCAAGAGAAATTGGCGGCGATTTTTTCGATATAGTGCGACTGGAAGACGAGTGCCTGGGACTTACAGTTGCGGATGTTTCTGACAAGGGAGTACCCGCCGCGCTGTTCATGATGTCCAGCCGCACGATGATGAAGGGAGCGGCGATCAGCACCCAGCAGCCATGCGATGCGATTGGTATCGTCAATTCCATGCTCTCCGAAGACAACGATGCCCAGATGTTTGTCACTCTCCTCTACGCTGTGTACGACCCAGCCACTGGTCTGTTCACGTATTCAAGTGGCGGGCACGACGCTCCACTTGTTGTGCACCCTGACGGAAGTTCAGAACTTCTTTCTTTGACAGGCGGCATCGTGCTCGGCATTATGCCCGATTTGGATTATGGGCAGAAGAGTTTGGATCTGGCTCCCGGCGATACCGTAATCTGCTACACGGATGGCATAACAGAAGCCATGAATATAAATGGGGAGCAGTTTGGCGTCGAGCGTATGCGCCAGACTTACGCCGGCTGCCCGCCGAATGATGCGCGCCACGCGGTCCAGACGTTATTTGACGCTGTAAAAGTCTTTACCGAAGGGGCAATTCAGTCCGACGACATTACTTGCCTGGCGCTGTGCCGCCTATAATTTGGCGACAGCCAATTGATTCAAGCTGGTGGACAGCCGCCAATTGGCTCAGGCTAGTTCCCCAAGAGCCCGACAACGATACCCTGTCAACACGGCTTGCCCTCTGTCCCTCCGTCCTAACTTCCCAGGAAGACCTGCGTCAGTATGTCTGTGTCCCTGACAGACTGTGGCGTGCCGTCGTGTACGACGCGCCCCTTATCCAGCACATAGGCGCGATCCACGATGTCTAGCACACCCTTGATGTTGTGCTCCACGACTAGGATCGTCGTATTGAGCCTGTCGCTGATCTCCGCAACCTTCTGAAACACCTCTTTGACGACTATCGGCGCAAGTCCCAGCGTCGGCTCATCGAGGAGAAGAACATCGGGCGCAGCCATCAGACCCCTGCCAAGCGCAAGCATCTGCTGCTGTCCGCCCGACATCTGGCTCGCAAGGTCATCCCGCTTCTGATGCAATATCGGGAAAAGCTCCATGACCGAATCCAGTCGGCGAGCCTTTTCTGCAGCGTTATTGAGATACAGGCAGCCCATCTCAAGGTTCTCTGCTACAGTAAGATGGGTGAAAACGCGTCTTCCCTGCGGCACGAATGAGATGCCTTGTTTCACTATCTCGTGCGTAGCCGCTTCGAGAGGCCGCTGCTGCCAATAGACTTCCCCACCGACAACAGGTGCCAGCCCCATAATCGCTTTCAGCACTGTGGACTTCCCTGCCCCGTTTGGTCCCATGACGGCGACCACCTCGCCCTCGCTTACGCCGAGGGATACGTTGTCCAACGCAACCACGGCATCGTAGTGAACGGATATGTCAACCAGATTCAGAATTTCCATCTGCAAATTCTATGTCCCCAGATACGCCTCTATAACCTCTTCGCGCGTCAGCACATCCTCCACATCCCCCTCCGCAAGCAGCCTGCCGCTGTCGAGTACGATTAGGTGGTCTGATAGCTCCCGCACGATGTCCATATTGTGCGAAACAAATATGACGGTGCGTCCCTCGTCTCGAACCCGCTTCATAATGTCCTTGATTATCTCCAGCATCTGCGGAAACAGTCCCGCGAAAGGTTCATCGAACAGGTATATGTTCACATCCAGCGCCAGCGCCCGCCCTATCTCCAGCAATTTCCGCTGCCCGTATGAAAGCTCCATCGCCAGCGAGTCGCGCTTCTCCCACATTCCCACGCTCTCAAGAATGCTTCTTGCCTTGTCTCGGTGGCTCTGCTTAGACCGCTCCATCAGCGCGGGAAACACGCGTCGGTTGGTAAGCACCACCAAGATGTTGTCCCACACGCTTATCTGGTCGAACAGCCTCACTTCCTGGAAAGTGCGTGTTATGCCATACGCCGGAGTCTCGTGCGCCTTCACAACCTGCAGCCCCACCCCGTTTACGATTACCAGCCCTCCGTCCAGAGGCAGCGTGCCGCTCAACAGGTTTATCAGTGTTGACTTGCCGGAACCGTTGGGCCCCACAATGCTTGTCATTCCCTTGCGTGGAATAGAGATTGACAGCTCATCCACGGCCTTGACCGCGCCAAAGTACTTCGAGATTCCCGATGTCTCAAGCGCAAACTGTTCTGTGTCGTTAAGTCGGGTGCTCATAGTCTGTACTTCCCAACCAGACCCTGCGGTCTGAACAGCATCAACAGTACAAGCAATATGCCAAGCACTACCTGCCGCGCCTGACCGATGAATTCTCTTGGGAGAAACGGCAAGAAGCGCATGCCCTCTTCAAGCAGCACAAATGTCATCGCGCCGAGGAGCGATCCCCATATAGTCGCAAGTCCGCCCAGAATGACGATCGAGACCAGAAGAATGGATTCCAGCAGAATGAACGAAAACGGGTCGATAAAACTCGTCCAGCTGGCGAACAGCCCTCCGGCAAGTCCCGCAATCATGGCGGATATCACCCAAATCGCCAGCTTGTAGTGTGTCGCCTGGTAACCAAACACCTCTATTGCCTCTTCATCCTCCCTGATAGCGGTCAGCACCCTCCCAAACGATGATGTCACTATGAACCACGCTATCAGCATCACGACGACAAGGAAGGCAAGCACAAAGAGCATAAACTGCAATTCACCGTCCAGCGTCCAGCTTCCAATTTGGGGCCTCGCTATCTCGTGGATGCCAAATGCGCCTCTTGTCAGCCCACGCCAGTTCAGAAACACGTTGAAGGAGATTATTGCGAAGCCAAAGGACACCAGCACATAAATATCGTCCCTGAATCTATTGAACACCACACCAACTGCAAGAGCGACCACCCCCGCCAGTAACACGCTGACCGGCAGAGCGGCGAAGAAAGGCCACGCGAAAGTTGTTAGCGCCTCGGTGCGAAGCTGTTCGTATGCGGCATCGGAACTAAGGATCGCCATTGAGTAGGCTCCAATGCCGAAGAAGCCGATATGCCCCACTGACAACAGTCCCGCAAAGCCCACCACTAAGTTCAGGCTCACCGCCAGCATAGCCCATATTGCGAACACAGTGGCCACGGTTATGGCAAACCCGACCCCCTGCCACAGCATGAACGCAACTGCCCAGCCGATCACGAACAGATTCGCCCACAGTTGTATATTGCCCTTCGACGTGCGCCAGAACTCCCGAGGGTTACTCAGCAGCTTTATATTGTCCCTTATGTGTTGAAGTCTCATCGTCATGTGGCTACCTTCTCGGCAAAATGCCCTTGGGCCAGAAAGACAGGAACAGTATCAGCAGGACAAAGGAAATTGCATCCTTCCACTCTCCGGCGATGTCCCAGATGCCGAACTGCTCGATCAGTCCCAGCACAAAGCCTCCAAGAATGGCACCGTACAAGTTTCCGATCCCACCTACTACCGATGCGATCCATCCCTTCAGCAGCAGCAACAACCCCATTCTGGGCTGTATCGCAGTGTCATGACCGCTTATGATCCCACCCATCGCAGCGTACACCGCTCCAATGAAGAAGACTATCGCAATCACGACGGTGGTGTTTATGCCCACCACCTTGGAAACCTCTTCATCGTCCCCTATGGCCCTCACCGCCTTGCCGAAGGATGTTTTCTTCAGCACGAGCAGCAAGGATAAGAATCCGGCAAGCGCGACACCAACCGCGAAGACATTGAACCCCTTGATATTGGCTCCCGCAATCCTCCACGACTCGCTGCCAAAGGCTTCGGGCAGCGGACGCGGCGCGCTCTGAAACACTATCGTCGTGAACGCCGTCATTGCCAACAGAATACCGAGCGACGCCACAATCATGACCAGCGGCGACCTCGCCCTCTCTCGCATATACACATACAGCCCTCGGTATAGCGCGAGCCCTACTACGCCGGCGAGCAGGCACGATACACCCCAACTCAGATAGAGGCCTGCTCCCGGCGTTCCGTATATTACAAAGGCGCAGTATCCCCCAATTCCGCACCCCGCAATCGCGCCGACAATAATTATGGGAAGCGCGCTCGCATCGGCGATCATTCGGCGGTATCCACGATACAGCAGCCAAAAGACTGCCCCAGCCACCATCAACCAGACTGCCGGACTCAGCAAAATGGTTATCTGTTCGGGGAAGGTCAGCACGAGCAGCATATAAACGCCCGCGACGACGGCTAATACCCCGTCCGCGAACCTGATAGCGGTACGACTCCATCGACGATCCCGCAGACGCGAATGGAAAGCCTCATGAAACGCCCAGGCTGCTACTCCGGCAGTCACAGCCGCGAACACGATATTGACAATTGGCTCGTTGACTTCATAGCGTCCTCCAAGCGTGTCGAAGGAACGCAGGTAGAAAACGCCGTAAGCGCCCAGTGCGGCGGCAGCACCGTAATAGAGGTCGAAAAACCAGACCGTGCTGTAAACCAGCGTGTAGCCAGTTGCAATCAGGGCATACACCGCGCCCACAGCAAATCCGTTGAACGCGAACTGAAGTGCCTGGTCCGGGGACTGCGTAATTTTCCAGGCGATGTATAGTGCGGCGGCGGCGGCCAGCGCAATCGCCAGTGTCGTGCCGCGATCTTCAAGGAATCTGTGCAAATAACCCCTCCACGCCACGTCCCGCCGGACAGTACATCGCTATGCTTCCCTGCCCGGCAGTGTCAGAGATGCAGAAACGCGCCAAGTCTGAGAACGACGCATCGCCGAATCAAGCGGACTTACTCGGATGGCGCAGGTCCCAGCACCCGGTAGCCCTGATTATCCTCATTCCTCTCCGTTGTCGGCAGAATTTCCACGACCACATTCGCCAGGCCCACCACTTCGCCATCTTCGTCGAAGCTGTAATTATTTCCAATAGCGCCGCTCCATGTGACGTCGTACATACAATCTCTGAAGCCATCGGCGTCCTGATCGTCCTCCGTCTGCTTCAGGCATTCCGCGGTGATATAGACATCGTCGTATGCGGAGCCAAGATACCAGGGGAGCGTTACATAATCGTACTTCTCTCTGAAGCTCGTGATCACTTCCTGCGCCTTGGAGTTAGCCGGGTCAAGGTCCGCGGTGATTGCCTTCATCCCAGTTGCGGCGTCCCCCGCTATCTCTAGCGCCGTCGTTCCAATCGGAACGATGTCGGAATAGATCGGCCCCTCATATCCCAGTTCTCGCGCCTGCTTGACGATTGTCCCGCCCGAGAACTCCGACTGCGCCGCGACATGCAACCCGTCAGGATTTGCGTTGAGCAGCTTCGTGATCTGAGACCTGAAGTCGGTCACATCCGAGGCGTAGCGCTCCTCGCCGACAAGCTGACCGCCCCGCTTCTCGAACTGCTCGACCGATGTCCGCCTTACACCCTCGGCATAGTCGGTCGCCTCTGTAATCGTCGCCAGCGTGCGTACTCCATCCGCCCACAGCACATTGCCCGTGTCTATACCGACCTGCGCGTCGCTCATCGCAGTGCGGAAGATATAGTCACCGGCGTTGGCAATGTCCGGGTTAGTAGCCAGGCCCGAGAACATGACCACGCCTTCCCCTTCCGCCAACGGCGCAGCGCCTAGCATCGCGCCGCTGCATGATGTACCTAGGATAATCTTCACGCCATCCACATCGGTCAGCTTCCTGTAAGCTGTTATAGCATCCTGAGCATTGCACTTCTCGTCTTCGATGATCAGTTCGATCATCCGTCCGTTAATGCCCCCCGCCGCGTTAATCTCATCAACCGCCATCTGCTTCGCCTGCACGGCCACATTGCCGTAAGTCTCGCCGGGCCCTGTAACCGACTCCATTACGCCGATTCTGTACGTCTCGTCGCCTCCTCCAATTCCGCCAATTGAGTCGCATGCAGCGCCCACCACCATGGAGAGCGCCATCAAGACCGGGATTCCAATCCACTTAAAATTTCTGGCTGTCATGACACCCTCCTTTCCGAGGTAATTGTTTGATTTCTCCGACTTGAGTTAGATACATTCTCGCCATTTATACCACTAAATATTTCCGTCCGCAATGATTGCTGAGACTGACGTTCAGAAACGGCGTAATAGCATTCACATACTCCATAAATATGCGCCACAACTGCAGTCCCCACCGAACAAAATCCCAAAACTTAAACTCAATCTTGCTTCTAGTAATCTCTGGTGCGTAAGTAGAATAGCCATATATACTCCACTTTAGTGGGCGAGCTACTTATTCCCATCGCCCATCGTGGGCGGCCGATTATGCCCATCCACAACATGTTTTTCGCCAATGTTCGGCTACTTGAGACTACACAAATAGGGAAATAGTGATGACATATCAGACTCAGCCGGAGTACACGATGGGCTACAGCGAAGAGTTTCAGCTGCTGCTAAACCGCCGCAGCCTAGAAAGCCATGCCGCCCATCTCCTCCCGCATTTGAAGCCGGGCATTCGCATTCTCGACTTCGGCTGCGGACCGGGCACGATTTCTGTCGGCCTTGCCAGGGCAATTGATCCCGGCGAGTTACACGGAATCGACATGGAAGCGTCGCAGATCGAACTCGCGCGTGCCGCTGCCCAGGCAGGCGGACACAACAACGCCACCTTCCACGTCGGCAACGCCTTGGAACTTCCATTTGCGGACAACTACTTCGACATCGCACAATGCCATACCGTCCTGACGCACATCCCCGATACGCAGGCAGCATTAAGGGAAGTAAAGCGCGTCCTAAAACCCGGCGGCATTATCGCCAGCCGCGAACTAATCTGCGAATCTTCGTTCCTAGAGCCTAACCGTGAGGAGTTCGTAGCCGCCTGGCAGATCTTCATCCGCCTTCTCTCCGCCAATGGCGCCCATCCTGAGATGGGCAAGGAGCTGAAGAACGCCTTCCTCACCGCAGGGTTCACCAACATCACTGCTACCGCCTCCTTTGATTTCTTCAGCGCACCTGACGACATCGCTTTTCTCCATACCTTCATGGGCGGCTGGTTCTTCATGCCCGAAGTGGTAGCCGCTGCAATTCAATACGGCCTGGCAACCCAGCAGCAGTTCGACGACACTCGCGCCGCCCTCGAAGAGTGGAGCAGGGAAGCAGGCGCAGTCGGTGGCATCGCTTTCGGAGAGTGCATAGCAAGCAAGCCGTCACGATGAAAAACTGCAATGACGCGCCAAACCCGACATTTTGACCTTATAGGCACCTTGCCGTATTGTCATGACCAAAGGGCAGGCATTTACATTTTGAAAGCAGATGCATAGAGTCTTCGATACGGAGCAAAGAAATGCAAACGAACTCGGAAAGGTCAGAGTTTGACGACACAGAGGCGACTCGACCTAACATTCTCAAGAGAATCGAAGGACATATTCAGAGCAAGACGCTAGCCGGGCTCCTTGATCTCGTGCCTGTGCTTGTCACCGTCATCGTAGTTCTGTTTCTGGTCGAAAAGACGGACGCCCTCATTCGCCCCCTTCCATTCGTAGCCAATGAACCATGGGACTTCCCCGGCATCGGTCTTATCGTTGGCATAATAGTCTTCTATCTGGTCGGCATCGTAATATCCACAAGCTTCGGTATGAGACTGTCTGCTTTCAAGAACACGTTGATCAGCCACATCCCCGTCATCAAGGCAATATTCGGTGTCACTCAGCAGGTCATGACCTCTTTCACCTCGCAGTATAGCTTCAGTCGCGTTGTCTTCCTGGAATGGCCCAGAGAAGGAATGATTGCCATGGGCTTTGTTACAGGTCGCGCGTATTCTGCCAGGACACAAGATTCAATAGCAATCGTTTACATCCCAACAATTCCCAATCCGACTTCAGGCAATATGGCACTGGTCTTGGAAGATGATCTGGTTGAGACCGACCTCGCCGTTGACGACGCTATGAAGCTTGTCTTCTCCGGCGGCATTGTCCTGCCCGACTCCCTGTCTCTCGCCAGAGTGCCCAGAGAGAAGTCCGAGCAGTTTGAACTGATCGGCAGATTCGAATCCAGGCCTACATGCTCATCAGACGGTCAAGACTCCAACGCTGAAGCAAACTCCTGACTCAAAGATTCCCAGAGAGCGCTTCCGGCTGGAACCCGCACCATCGTAGAGCCAATTTTATTGACAGGTTTATCCGCATGTCTTACCTTAATTAACGAACGGTTAACTTGTCTTCGGACACTCTGCTGTGTGCCTCGTATTCCAGCATTCCAAGGAGGTTAGGTTACCCCGATGACTACTCGCCTTCTGGACGGCATCGATGCGCCAGGCGACCTGAAACCACTTTCTCACGAAGAACTGTCACAGGTAGCGCAGGAAGCCCGCGACACTATCATCTCCGTTATAACTGAGCGTGGCGGTCACCTCGCGTCCAACCTCGGCGTAGTGGAACTGACATTGGCGCTGCACCGCGTCTTCGACAGCCCTAAAGACCGCATTGTCTGGGACACCACCAATCAGCTTTACACGCACAAGTTGGTGACGGGACGGCGCGACGAGTTTAAGGACATCAGGCTTGAGGGCGGACTGTCCGGCTTCGGCGAACCCAGCGAGAGCCCGCACGACACTCTCTGCGCCGGGCACGCCGGCACCGGTCTTTCCATCGCGCTGGGCATAGCGCAAGCTGCCACCAGCCAGAAGTCCGACTCCTGGACCATCGGCATCGTAGGCGACGGAGCAATGACCTCCGGATCGAGCTTTGAGGCGCTGAACAACATCGTGCACCTTAATCCGGAGAAGATGGTTGTCGTTCTCAACGACAACGGCATGTCCATTTCCGAGAACATTGGCTTCCTAACCAACTGGCGGAAGCGCCTGATCACTCACCCCCAGTATCAGGCGATGATCCGGCGTATGACTGACCTTTCAAAGAGAGTCCCCACGGGTGAGTTGATATACCAGCTCGTAAAGAGCCTTAACGACGGTGTTGAAAGCTTCATCCTGCCCACTATGTTTTGGAACGAAATGGGCTTTCGATACCTCGGCCCCGTTGATGGTCACGATTTCAGACAACTCGAAGACACCCTCAATCAGGCAAAGCTGTCCACCGACCAGGTGCCCGTTGTGCACGTCGTAACGCACAAAGGCCACGGTTATGAGCCCGCCGAGGACGATCCCGTCAAATTCCATCAACCAAGCTCGCCTCTTGGTAGTTCTTCAGGTGCGCCCACTTACTCGAAGGTGTTCGCCCAGACTGTGTCGCATCTGATGCGCGAAGACGAATCGGTTGTAGGCATATCCGCCGCTATGCTGGAGGGTACAGGTCTTGTGGAAGTACGGCAGGAGTTCCCTGATAGGGTCTTTGATGTCGGTATCGCCGAGCAGCACGCTGTCAGCATGGCTGCCGGGATGGCATCAAGCGGCCTCAAGCCGTTCGTCTCCATCTACTCGACATTCCTTCAGCGCGCTTTCGATCAGGTAGTACACGATGTCTGTCTCCAGAATCTGCCTGTCACGCTGATCGCTGACCGTGCCGGCATCGTCGGCGAAGATGGCAAGACGCACCACGGCGCATTCGACATCTCATACCTGCGCTGCCTACCCAATGCAGTCGTCGCAGCTCCAATGAACGAAAACGACCTGCAGCATCTCATATATACGGCATACAAATACCAGGGCCCATTCGCCATACGCATTGCCAGAGGTACAGCGACGGGTGTGCCGCTCGACAGCGACCTGAAGGAGTTGCCTATCGGCAAGGGCTACGTTGTCAGGGAAGGCAGCGATGTCGCCATTTTCGCATTGGGCAAATCCGCCGGCGCGGCGCTGGACGCCGCAGAACTGCTTGCGGACTTCGGCATCGATTGCAGCGTCATAAACCCGCTGTTCGTGAAGCCCTTGGATATCAAGTTGCTGCTTGAAACTGTGAGCAAGACTAAACGCATCGTTACTGTTGAAGAGAACGTCCTGGCGGGCGGATTCGGTTCAGCTGTACTGGAAGCCCTCGCAGAAGCCGGTCTCAACGATGTTTCCGTGCATCGCATTGGTATGCCTGACTCTTTTGTCGAGCACGGCACCGCCGATGCCCAGCGCCGACAACTTTACTTGGACGCCGAGGGCATAGTACAGCAAGTGCTAAGCGCCTTCTTCCCCGATGGGCGCCCGTCGTCCCAAAGCAGTGATAGCGACAGCGAAGCCGCTGCAGCCGACTAAGCTGCCCATCCCCCCTAAACTTGTATCCTTTGCACAGTCTGGTGAGCAGTTGCTCACCAGACTGTTCCTGTTTCCTCGCCCCTGAAGCCAGCACTGACGCCGATGTGAGGCCAATAAATCCTCAGCGTGCGTTCTCCATCATTCATCGCTTCTCGAGTTCTGCGCGGCAGCGTCCTTCGCTCTGTAGCATCAAGACCCTAACGTCTCCACACCTTGCGAACAAGACACCTGATAACTTGGGACATCCGCCAACTATGCCATTCTGAACTTAGCGGATCGGAATTAGGAGCTGAACCCCTTTCCACAGCCGCCAGGCCAGGACAATAGATTCGCCGCATGGCTTGGGATATCAAAAAGGTTGCAGACAAGACAGTACCAGCTGGTCCACACCCAAAACTGTCGTCAGAACAAAAGACGCCGCCGCACGAAGTACTCGTGCGGCGGTGTCCTGTCTTCCTTATCGTTGTCTATGCAGTGCGGGAAGCATCACTTAAGTGACGCATCTAACTCAGACACTACTTGCTGCCCTACTTGCTGATCGAAGCGGTCATGCCCCACCGCAATCGCGGGTCCGTACTACTCAGCCGCACATCAGCCGAGTATATAACGGCGCCTTGCTGCTCCTCCCCGTAACGGCTGACCCGTGAGATAGTTCCACTCATTTCAAGGTCAGGCAGCGCGTCGAACACTACACTCACGCCGTCGCCCTCTGAGAGATTAACCACGCTGAGTTCGTCAAGATCAAGGGTAACCAGTTCCCATTCGGAGGTATCCGCAAGGCTCATAACGAACTGCCGAGGACTGACCTCCTCTCCGGCGTCAACATTGAGCCCAACTATCACGCCCCCGAACGGCGCGCGCAATTCCGTATCGGCCAGCGCGATCTGCGAAGCCTGTAATGCAGTTTCAGCAGACACGATTCTTGATTCGGCAGCCGCGATGCGCGCCTCTCTGCGCTCCTCGTCCAGCGGGTCTATACCCGCCTCAAGTTTGGAAATCTGAAGCTCTGCATCCGCTACCTGTTGCCTTGCAAGTGCTATCTCCTGATCATCCGGCTGCAGATCGGCAAGCGCAGCCCTGGCAAGTTCCAGGTTCGCTTCAGCCTGCACGCTCTCCGCTTCGTCTGGGAAGTCAAGCAACTCCGCCAGCGCGGCATTGGCTGCACCCAAGTCTGACTGAATGCTCTCCGCATTTGCCTGCAGACGGCCCGACTGAATTATCTCCAATGCGCGCCCCGCATCGTCGAGACGGTTCTGGGCGCTCACGACATTATTCTCCGCTACCTGCACCGAAGACATCCCATCCTTTTCGGCTGTGATGTAATGTTCCCGCGCTGCCGAAAAGGCGTGCCAGGCGTCCTCATACTCCCTTTCGATGCATCGCATTCCGCGAGGTACGATGACATCCTGGCAAGTTACCATATGAGCACTGTAGGGCCCCAGCCCCAGCATCGCAAACAACTTTAACTCGTTCCATCTGGTGGCGGGATCGTCTTCCAGCACATTATTCGGGAACGACAGGTTGTCGCGGTCAAACACACTTTCCAGGTCGACTCCCCATTCTTCGAAGAGGGTCTGAGGGTCCTTGTGCAGCTCGTCGGAAGTCAGCTGTATCCCCAGGTAGTGATTATGGACCGAGCGCCAGTGAAACTCTGCGTCAAGGTAAGCGTCCTGAGACACTCGGTTGGCTTCCGCCGTCTCGACAACAGTAACCTCCAGGTCCCTCTCTGCGTTGGCAAGCAAAGCCGTCGCCACAATTACTGCATCCTGCGCATCCTGCTCAATATCGTCAAAGTCCTGCGCGTCATCCAGGGCATTCTGCAGATCCACAATCGCAAGTCGTGCCTTGGCAATTCGCGCGTCACGGGCGGCAACGAAGGCTCGGCTTTCCGGAGTCTCCGCAATACCACTCGAGCTAACAACGTCCATCGCCCTTAGCAGCGCCAATTCTGCCTGCTGCACGCGTATCTCCGCGCTTGCGATCGACTCTGTGTACTTCGCCTCCATCAAAGCGCCCTCAGAGCTTACTCTGGCGCCTGACCTGCGATTCTCCCCGCTCAGGTGCATATAGCGCTCCTGCGCCGACTGAAGCGCGGATCGCGCCTGCTCCAGCCTTCCGGGCCGCGACTCATCGTCCAGCTCGCGCTCCTTCTCTATGGAAACCTTCAGAGTTTCCAGGTCGGCGCGGGCGCTGGCAGCTGCATTCTCCGCCCTCTCAATAGCAATAGCCGCATTCGTATCATCCAAACGAACCAGCAGTTGCCCCTCTTCTACCGCATCGTTCTCTCTCACAAGCACATCGCTGACCATGCCACCCATGGGCATCCCCAGGCTGGCGCTCCGTATCGGCACGACCACCGCGTCCGCTCTCACTACGGGAGCGGCGCTCAACGCCACCGCGCTGACATCGCCTTCGCCAGATTCATCATCGCGCAATATGAAGAAAAAAACTGCCGCAGCCACTATCACGGCAACAACCACAACCGCTACAATTCCAGCAACCAGTCTATTCAATCGAGTGCTCCTTCCGATGCGCCGGTGTGATATATCAGCGGCATCCTGCCCGTGAGTGGATCGCAAACAAACTGCGCTGCGCCATCCCCACACAATATGACCATGATTTCAATCAACTAATCTTACGACCACGCTTGCAATAATGTAAATGCAATATATGAACCTCAAACACTGAAATTTGCATCAGTTTTGCTATTGACGCTAGCTGCTCTGGTGGTGGTAAGACCTTGCGGGACGCCGTATAATTGCAGCCAAACTACCTAACTTCATCGGGCGACCCATTGACAGGAGGTCGACATATGACAGCCAAGATAGACTTCAACTGCGACATGGGCGAGAGCTTCGGTATGTACAAGATGGGCTTCGACGAGGAGGTCATCAAGCACATCACCTCCGCCAACATCGCCTGCGGTTTTCACGCGGGAGATCCCATGTGGATGCGCCACACGGTCGATCTCGCCCAGCGGCATGGAGTGGCCATAGGCGCGCACCCGAGCTTCCCAGACCTCAATGGCTTCGGCCGCCGCAACATGGTCGTATCGGCCGACGAAGCCAAGAACGATGTCACATATCAGGTCGGCGCCTTGCAGGCATTCACCGCCGACAAAAGGCTCCAGCATGTCAAGCCGCACGGCGCGATGTACAACATGGCCGTGAACGACGCATCCCTCGCACAGGCCATCTGCGAGTCCATTCTGGAGATCGACCCCGATATGATTCTCGTCGCCCTCGCCGGCTCCCGCTGGTTGGACATCGCCGAAGACATGGGATTGAAAGTCGCCCGCGAGATTTTCGCCGATCGCGCTCTGAACGCTGATGGCACGCTCGTCTCCCGCTCACAGCCCGGCTCAGTCATCCACGACACGGCGGAAGTCGTCGAGCGCAGTCTCCGCATGGTAACCGAAGGCAAGGCGACCGCCATCACCGGCGAGCAGATTGATGTGCAAGCCGACAGCCTCTGCCTCCATGGAGACACTCCCGGAGCGGTGGAAATGGCGGCGGCGCTCAAACGCGAACTCGAAGCCGCAGATGTGGAAATCCTTCCACTTGCCAAAATACTGGGCTAAAAAAGGCAGATATGTACGAAAAGCCCCTTTTCTTCCCTGCTGGGGACATGGCGATCGTCGTCGAACTCGGCGACGCAATCAGCCCACAGATAAACCGCAAGGTGCGCAGCCTCACCGATGCCCTGGAACAAGGTGGCATCCCGGGCGTATTCGATTTTCTTCCGACCTACCGCTCCGTCCTCGTGTACTACGACCCGCTCCAGATTTCATCGTCAGGTGTGCAGGAAGGCATCGAGCGCCTGCTCGAAATTACCGAGGAAGCAGACACTGGCGAGCGTCACATCGTGCATCTACCCACCCTATACGGCGGCGAAATGGGCGCCGACATCGAATTCGTGGCGCAGCACACTGGCATCGACGAGCAGGAACTCATCAGAATCCACTCCGGCACCGACTACCTCGTCTATATGATGGGCTTCAGCCCCGGCTTCGCCTACCTCGGCGGTCTCGACGAGCGTCTCGCAACACCTCGCCTTCAGTCGCCCCGCACTGAGATTCCCGCAGGCGCCGTCGGCATAGCCGAGACCCAGACCGGCGTTTACCCGATAGCAAGCCCCGGCGGTTGGCAGCTCATCGGCAGGACTCCGCTCAAGCTGTTCGATCCAGCGCGCGAGCGTCCCGTCTTGCTCAGCGCTGGCGATTATGTGCGCTTCGTGCCTCTTGCCTCGCGGGACGAATATGACGCAATCCTGCAGCAGGTTGAGTCTGGAGAATATCAAGTGACTGAAGAATACCTGAAATGAGCACACCCACACTCCAAATAGATCAGCCTGGCATGCTGTCCACCGTGCAGGACACCGGTCGGTACGGCTTCCAGCGCTTCGGAATGCCCACGGCAGGCGCGATGGACGCATTCGCACTCCGCGCCGCAAATGCGCTGCTCGGCAACGACCTTGACGCCGCTGGTATAGAAGCCACCGTGCTGGGCCCGCGCATAACCCTGCTTGCAGACACGCGCATCGCCATTACGGGCGCAAATGTATCTCCTACGGTAGATCGCGAGCCGATACCTATATGGCAGGCCGTGTCCGTCCGCGAGGGCAGCAGGCTCGAGTTCCACGGACCGAAGGACGGCATGCGCGCTTACCTAGCAGTTGCGGGCGGCATAGATGTTCCCGTGATAATGGGTAGCCGCTCGACCTATATGAAAGCCGCAATCGGCGGCTTGGATGGTAGGCAATTGCGCTCCGGGGACACCCTCAACGCCTTCGGAGACGCCTTGAGCGCGCTACGACCAGGCCTCCGCTTTCCCACAGAGGCGATACCGAAGTACGGTGCCAATCATAAACTGCGTGTAGTCCTCGGACCGCAGAATGCCGCCTTCACCGAGTCAGGCATCGACACATTCCTGAATTCCACCTACACCGTGTCCATCAACTCGGACCGCATGGGATACAGGCTTGAAGGCGATCCCATCGAGCACGTTACGGGCCCGGACGTGATATCCGACGGCACGCCCTTGGGCGCCATCCAGGTACCCGGCAGTGGGGAGCCAATCATTCTACTCGCCGACAGAGGCACGACCGGAGGCTATACAAAGATCGCCACCGTAATCAGTGCCGACATCGCCAAAATAGCCCAGGCAATGCCCGGTCACACCGTCACATTCAGCGCCGTCTCGGTGGAGGAGGCGCAGGAAGCGCACCGCAAGCAAGAAGAATTGCTGCACTCCGTCCTGAGTGCGTCCACCCCATCCGCCAAACTTGCGGTTGTGATGAACGACGGCATCTCTGATATACTCGGTGAGGATGGCAAGCCGCTCAATCTCCCAATCTCAGGCGAAACGGCTGCCCATCTCCTGAACGGCAAAGTGCGAATTGGCGGCACAGCGTTCGAGCTTCAGATAAACGCGCGGCGCATTGACTAAACAAGCAGCGCCGACAAAGCAGTGCCCGGCAAAGCAGTAAATAAAGGCAAGGAGTAACTGATGTCCAAGAGAATAGCCATATTCGGCGCAGGAGCCGCAGGTAGCTACCTCGGCGCATTCCTCACCCGCGAGGGCCACGACATCACCCTGATAGATATGTGGGGCGAGCATGTCGATGCCATGAACGCCAACGGGCTACGCGCTTCCGGCAGCCAGGGCGACTTTACGACACCCGTAAATGCCGTTCACCTTGCGGACGCATGGCAGCTTCAGCACAACTTCGATATTATCTTCCTCGCCATGAAGTCTTACGACACAGAATGGTCAAGCCACTTTATAAAGCGACTCCTCTCACCTAACGGCTTTGTCGTCAACAGCCAGAACTGCATGAACGACCAGCTCACTGCATCCATAGTAGGCTTCGAGCGGCAGGTCGGCTGCATAATGTCCAGCATCACAGTAGCCCTCTGGGAGCCTGCGCATGTTACGCGCGGCGGCGCACCGGGGCGCGACCGCGGTCACGACGTGTTCCGAGTAGGCGAGCTTCATGGCAGGATCACTCCCCGCGTCGAAGAAATCGCCGAAATGCTGAGCTGCATTGACGGCTCGCGCGTCACTTCCAATATCTGGGGCGAGCGCTGGTCCAAGTTGACCACCAACTCCATCGGAAACCCGGTTGGCGCTATGACCGGACAAGGCTCGCAGGGCTTCGCCGCAAATCCCCGCGCGCGACTGCTTCAGATTCAGATTGCCAAAGAATCTACGCAGGTCGGTCTAGCCCTCAATTACGAAATCGAGAAAATCAGTGGCGTCGAAGCCAAGACTTGGGCAAACGCCGACCAGGGCGATGTTTACGAAGACCTGGACGCCCTGTTACAGCCCAAGCCGGGCGCGGCGGACTGGAAGTCCTCTATGGCGCAGGATGTGACGAAGGGTCGCCGAACCGAAGCCGCGTTCATGAACGGCTACATCGTGGCGCGAGGACGCGAAGCCGGCATACACACGCCGGTCAACGCCGCCATAGTAGATGTAATGCGAGGCATCGATAGCGGCGAGACAACGCCCGACCCGTCTAACGTAGAACGCGTTCTGGGCATGGCGGGCCTGTGATCCCTCAAGGCTTCATGACTCTTACGATCACCCATCGCCGCTCGAATAACGGCGTGTCTGTACATGCTTGAACTGCTCACCGACTTGTCACATTGGCTGGAAGGCTTCTCCTATAGCCAATGGGTGATCGTGGTACTGGCCGCGGTTGCGTTCACAGAATCCATCATCTCACCTTTCCCGCCCGATCCCATTCTCATCGCGGCGTCCGTCTTCAATCCGGACATGGCGCTTATTCTCGCGGCAATCGTAACCGTGGCGTCGGTAGCGGGTGCGTTGTGCGGGTACTTGCTCGGCAATCGCTACGGCAGACCGGTAATCAACAGGTTCGTCTCAGCGAATAAGGTGGGACGAGTCGAAGCACTGTTCAGCAAGTACGGTGTGTGGGCAATAATCTTCGCAGCAGTTACCCCCGTACCGTATAAGGTTTTCGCCATAACCGCTGGCGCGATGGAGATGGACAAGAAGCCGTTTATCGTGGCATCGTTCATTGGCAGAGGCGCCCGCATGTTCATATGGGCTATGCTCGCGATCATCTTTGGCAATGCGGCATTGGAGTTTCTGGAGACCAACGGTCTGCTTGTTGGCATCGCGTTCGGTGTGGCGATAGTAGCGGCTTTCGTCCTCTATATGCTGATTGCACATATGCGCCGACGCTCCGCCAAAGCAATGCGGCAGCCACAACAGCCCGATTGACTACCCCGAATTAAGGCAGCTTTGGCACTTCGTGACCTAGGCTCCGTTGACATTTGATGCACAAAGCGTCTTAGACTTGCGAGGTATGTCTATTCCGTCACCCTGAATACAGCGCGTGTTTACTCTGTCATTCCGAACACAGCGCAGCGGAGTGAAGAATCTAAAATCGTTGCACATACGCCATTCACAGACCTCAGATTCCTCGCTTCGCTCGGAATAACAGGGGACAAATGGGAAATGTCCGCACAACCTAGTCAACCTCTCCCGCCTGCCTGTACTGAAGTGCCTCCGCAAGATGCGACACTTCTATTACCTCACTGCCGGACAGATCGGCAATTGTGCGCGACACCTTCAATATGCGATGAAAGCCCCTCGCCGACAGGTTCATGCGATTCATCGCCGTCTTAATCAGCGCCTTCGCCACATCGTCCATCCGGCAGAATTTCCATACCTCATTCGGCCCCATCTCGGAATTATTCACAAGTCCGGTTCCGCCAAAACGCTCCCGCTGTGATTGAATCGCAGTCTCCACACGCTCCCGCACCTGCTCCGACTGCTCAGCGTCGCTGGGGTTCGTCAGCTTCTCATACTCCACGCGCGGCACATCCACGAAGAGGTCAATGCGGTCGAGAAGCGGGCCGCTGATGCGCTGGCTGTACCTCGAAATCTCGCTCGGCCTGCATACGCACTGCTTGGCGATGTCATTGAGGTAACCACACGGACAGGGGTTGCGCGCCGCCACCAGCATGAAGTTCGCCGGGTAGCTTACCGTGCCCTGCGCGCGGCTAATCGTAACCACGTTGTCCTCGATTGGCTGGCGCAGCACCTCAAGCACATTGCGCCCGAACTCCGGCAGTTCATCCAGAAACAGCACTCCGCGATGGCTCAGCGTTACCTCGCCGGGACGAGGGATTCTGCCGCCGCCTACCAGCCCTGCATTGGATATTGTGTAGTGCGGCGCGCGAAACGGTCGCTCGTCCATGAATGGTGAGGCGCTTGAGAGCAGTCCGCTCACGCTGTAAATCTTGGTAACATCAATCGCCTCGTCATAAGTCATTGTGGGCAGGATAGAAGGGATGCACCGTGCAAGCAGCGTCTTGCCACTTCCCGGAGGCCCCGTCATCAGAAGATTGTGTCCACCCGCTGCTGCAACCTCTAGCGCGCGCTTGGCATGCTCCTGCCCGCGCACATCCGCAAGATCAAACTCCCTGCCCGCCCCACGATTTGCGCCGCGTTGCCTCTCCAGCCCTCTCGCGCCTGACACATCCTCGGCAACACGCTCAATCGGGCACTCACCGCGAAAGTGACGCACCAAGGCCCCTAGCGTTTCCACCGGATACACCTGTATGCCCTCTACCAGCGCAGCCTCGCCCGCATCGCTAGCAGGCACAAAAACCGATTCGAATCCCTCATCACGAGCAACCGCAACCATAGACAGCAATCCGTTCGTATGCCGCAGAGTGCCGTCGAGCGAGAGTTCGCCAAGAAACATCGTTGACTCAGGGGCGGGCGGTACTTGCCCCGAGCTTATCAGTACAGCCAGCGCAATCGGCAAATCGTATGCAGGACCCGCCTTCGGGAGGTTGGCAGGCGCCATGTTCGCGGTTATGCGCCGCATCGGAAACTCGCAGCCGGTATTGCGAATGGCGGCACGCACCCTCTCCCTCGCCTCCTTCACCGCCGCGTCCGGCAGACCTACTACAGTGAACTGAGGCAGCCCCGGCGAAATATCAACCTCGACCTGAACAATGTACCCTTCTAATCCGACGACGGCGCAAGTAAAAGCACTAGCAAGCAAAGTATCAACTCCAGGAGTGTAATCAACCTGCTAATACTTATCACCAATGCTTCAAGCCGTCAAACCATTGGCAGTTTTTGCATAGTTAATGGTTCAGACTCTAAACTTCGTTTCACAATCAATAAGCCACTCCTGCGAAAGCAGGGTGCGGCAATCCCTTTGTTGATGTCTTGGTAAATGTCCAACACCAACACTAGGGCGTGTTGACATTTGATACACACAGAGTTTTAGACTTGAACAGTAAGCTTATTCTGTCATTCCGAACGGAGCGCCCTTTCCCTGTCATTCTGAACGCAGCGCAGCGGAGTGAAGAATCTAAATTCGTTGTACATACGCCATTCTCCGATTTTAGATTTCTCGCTTCACTCGAAATAACAGAAGTAACGTAAGACAACCTCAATATGTCAACACAACCTAGTAGGGAAAGGAAGTGTGGCACCTGGGCTTGTGCATTCAGTCTTTCGCGGATAAGCGGATAAAATGAAGTTACTTAGAACAACCCGAACTTTTCATACCTTCCCAACCAAACAACACGGTGAGGGTGGCATAGGTGCGGATGCGAACTCAAGGACAGGAACTCCAACAGCAACAGACTGGCACTTCGACGCCAACATTGCACTCATTGCAGGAAGGCATCAACGAGCTGCGAAAAGACATCCGCGAGTTGCGCGGCTGGCTCATGGGTCTGTTCATTACAATCATAATAGTCGGTGGCAGATTGATCGGCGTGCTAATCACAAAGGGCTGACTTGATTAGGTTCTGTTGACATTTGATACACAAAGCGTTTCAGACCTGAAGAGTAGGTTTATTCTGTCATTCTGAACGCAGCGCAGCGGAGTGAAGAATCTAAATTCGTTGTACACACTATTTTTCGATTTTAGATTTCTCACTTCACTCGAAATGACAGAAATAATGAGACATAACTTCAAAATGTCAATACACCCTAGAGACCAGGCCAATTCCGGCACGGCATCGCGCTAACGCGCCTGACACTCTAGATAGTAAGAATAAGCGTCTTGAAGTGCGCCCCGTAACATTCAGGAATTGTGCCCTACACCGACCACACAGCCATCGAACCCTGCCCTACCAACTCTGGCTCAGCCCCTTCCATCGCGTCGGCAATATAGACCGACGAAGTACGACCGTCCGGCAATGGACCCCGCCCCTCTACCCGTCCGAGAATCCCTGAGAACACAATCTTGTCGCTATCAGGCGACCACAGCCTATGCGACTGCCCGTACTGATCGAAAAAAATGAACATCGTTAGCTGCTCGCGGCTCGGTATGAAGTCAGCAAAATATCTTACTTCGTCCGTTTCCAGGTCCAGCATTCCCCAGCGCACCGATCCTTGCGCACCCTCCGAGGGCGTGACGTACGCGATCTTCGAGCCGTCGGGCGACCAGAAGAAGCACAGTATCGGCTCCTCGATTAGAACACGCTCGGCTGTCGTGTTCACATCCAAAAGCGTAAGCCTGTCATAGTAACCGCTCCCTCGGTTGAGACCGCTCACGATCCCAAGATGCGCCCCCTGCGGTCTCGCCCCGTGCGGTCTAGATGAATCAGGTCTCCACGAAAACCCCACCGATCCCTCGACTTCTCCCACTACCTCAGCGCCTCCTTGGACGGTCGCAACAACTATCCCCTGCAAAGTGTCGGACATCTCCCCACACATGGCGATACGCCCATCGTGCGGATTGACCGAAGGCGTCTGATACCCAATCGACGCGACTGGCACCTGCGCCGGCTCCGGATCACTCAGCCTTATCAGATAGTGCAGCTCCCTGACATGCGCGAATATGTACTCCGAATCCTGCGACCAGCAGAAGAACAGCGGCGCTCCGTCCAGCAGGCGCACCGGCGCAGCTTCGCCCGCAGCATCGGCAACCATCAGCGACATACCCGAAGAAACCGTTTGCGCGATGAAAGCGACCTTGCTGCCGTCCGGCGACCACATCAGGTAGTGCGGCGTTTGCTGTGCAATCGCATCCGTTCCCGGCTCATTCGTGTAAATGGCAGTCGCAGGCTTGCCCGCAGGCCGCGATATGATCCGAAACGCGCCATGCCCATTGCTACCCGCCGCGGGATACACCGAGTACATCAGATCCTCACCATTTGGCGACCAAGCCGGCCAGACGCAACGATGTCCCTGCGGCGAAACCGCTTGGTGCGGCGCGCCCAGAGCATCAGGGCTGGCAACCCGCACCATCTCGTCGCTGCTGACAAAGGCGATGCGGCTCAAAGCACCTGTCCTATTCCGAACTTCACGGACTTCAAACGCTCTATGACATTCATATCAAAAGGCAAGTCAATGTCATGCCGATGCGTCGGCGGCAGGCCGCTCACATCAGTCGGAAGCCGCCCCGCCAGTCGCTCTGTCAATTTATTGTAAGTAATCTCCGCCAGCGCCGGCAGCGAAGCAACATCCTCCGCATTGTACCTGACCAGCGTATCCCTCGCCCCTTCATCACCCTGTTGCCACATCCGCCACAGCAGCACAGCATCGTATCCGTTCAGCGCGCTCAACTCAGACGGTCGTCCCACATCAGCCTGCCGCTCAATAGACTTCAATCCGCCCGAAAAGCCCGCGCGCCTCAGCGGAAACCGCAAGTCGATGTGCGCCACACTCTTGAACAAACTGCCGAAATGATACTCAATGTAGGGCAGGTCGAATGAAGCCCCGTTGAAGGTCACTATCAAGTCGTACTGCTCCATCGCCTCTCGAAAATCCGCAAGATTCTCGTCATACACGTATGCCGTATAGCCGCTGTCATCGAGCACGCCTATGAGCGTAATGATTCCGCGCTCCGGCGACAATCCGGTAGTTTCGATGTCCACGAAAGCGGCGCGCTCCCGAAAATCGGGATACAGCCGCCACCGCTCTCTTGGAGGCAGAGCCTTGTCGAAATACGCAGCGTCGCCACATTCATACCGCTCGGATGACCGCTCTATCAGCGACCGCAGAAGGCACTCCTTGCCGCGTATCCGAGACGGCAATTCGGCAGTGCCCAGAAAGTCATCCCAGCTTCCTATGCCCGCGTCCCAGATTTCGCCCTCGGTAACCTTTCCTACTCTTGGTAAGTGTATGAAAGTCTGTTTCAGCATGCCGCGCACCGAAGCGTATTCACGTGCTAGTCTGCCGCGGCAAAAGAGCGTTGGAAGAGCTGACCCTGATATATCTGCCGCGTGGAACTGTACCACCAGCTCAGGATGACTACCCCAAAGAAGAGCAAGCCGCCGCCTATAAGAAGCAACGACGCGCTGTTGAAAAAGTACGCAACCCTGCTGTCTATGTTGAGTGACGCCGCAATGGCATCAATGCTGATGTAGTCAACGAACCTGGCGTTGAACAGATTCGCGGACGCCATTATCCCGCCTATGTGCACCGAGTATATGCCCGCAACCCTACCGCGGATGCCGTCCGGCACGACAGACTGAATCATCGTGTGTGTCAGCGTCATAAACGCGGCTTGACCCAGTCCCATAAAAAACGCGCCAATCAGCGCCAGCGGCACCGTTGGCGCAAGCGCAAGCGCGCACGGAGCAAGTCCGCTGAGCAGCCCCACATAGAGGAACAGTCGGCCCTTCGTGACTTCGCTTTCCACTCCGGCAAGCGTCATCGCGGAGATTAGCGCGCCTGCGCCCACTCCCATCATTAGCAGCGCGAACCCGGAGCCCTGCGCGTCGAGCTGCTCACTCGACAGCGCCGGCAACAGCGATTCAAACGACATCGTTAGCCCGCAATGGAAGAACGCCATTCCCACAATCGCTCGCATCATAGGCGTCTTATAGACATAAACGGCGCCCGCCGCGAAGTTCCTCAACATGCTCTGTCTTCTGTCTATCTCCCCTGTGGTTACGGTGCGAATCCGCATCGACTGAACTAGGCTAACGGCATAGAAGCCTGAGCATAGGAAAACCGCGCCCGCCGCGCCGGTGCCCACCGAACTGCCCAAGCTCAGCAGGGGTGCTATTGCAAGCGGACCTATCAGCCGCGAGCCATGCATCGTCGCCTGATTTAGGGCTATTGCGTTCAGAAGCAGATGGCGAGGAACGAGATTTGGAATCAGCGACTGTCCCGCAGGCATCTGCGCTGCACGAGCAGAGCCATTCACGACCGAAAGCACAACCAGATGCCAGATCTCGGCGTTGCCGGTCAGCATCAAGGCGCCAAGAAAGATATTGTGCACAAAGTTAATGGCGAACATCGCCGTCAGCAGTCGGCGGCGATCAAAGCGATCAGCGAGATAGCCGGTGAAAATCGATACAACCACGCGCGGGATCATCGCTGCAAAAGTTACGACCCCAACCCACACATACGAGTCGGCAAGCTCGTACACCACCCAACCGCGCGCGACAATAAGCGCCCACGCGGCAGCGCCGGCAAAGAAATTCGCGATCCATAGCGTTTGGAAATCGCCGTATTGTAGGGCTGCTAGAAAGCGGCTTGCAACCGCCCGCCCCGGTCTAGGTTCATTCGACATTTACCTTCCTCGGGCGCGCTAATTTAACGCAATGTCCAGGAGAACGAAGCGATTGTGCGGGTGAAGCCGTCGCCCGTATCAAATATCAGCATCAAATATCAGCGCACCTCCACGCAGACAGGGCGCACTCCATTGATGATGTATCCCAGGCTATTCCAGCGCGTTTCGAGCGGCTGCTCATTGCCGTCCTCGTCTGTGGCTCTGGCAACCAGTGTATAGTGCCCGGCGCCCTTGGGAGACCATGCGTAGTTCCATTGCTGCCACGAATAGCGATAGCGCGGCCCCACGAGGTCGGCCTCATTCCATGTCTCGCCGCCGTCATCGCTTATCTCCACCTTAGCGATGTGAGCGAATCCCGACCACGCCATCCCATTGATCATGTGAGTTTGCAAAGCCGGGCTGGTGTTCGCCAGGATGGTATTTGACTGCGGCCAGCTAATTAGCGACTTCACGTGCATCTGTGCGATAGGCACGGATTCACCTTCATCGCCCTCGATGATATAGCGGTCCTTTTGGAAGAACCCTTCAAACTTCTCTTGAATCACAGATATGCGCCGCAGCCACTTCACGGACGCCATACCGTACCATCCGGGCACGACAAGACGCAGAGGATAACCATGTTCCCTAGACAATGGTTCACCGTTCATCTCGTAGGCGAGCAGCGTGTGGGGATGCATCGCGACATCAATCGACAGGCTTCGCAGGTAAGGCTGAGTCTGCTCTCCCGGCGCAGGCTCTCCCGCATCGAAGCCTTCAAAAAGCACCTCGACAGCGCCTTCCTTGATGCCGGCGCGCTCGAGGATACAGCGGAGTGGAACTCCCGCCCAAATAGCAGTGCTCACTGCGCCGTTCTGGAATGGGTTGCCCGGCACTTGCGGTTCGAGGTCGCTGCGGTTATTACCGGCGCACTCCAGAGTGATTGGCAATGTCTGTATTGGGAAACTACGAAAATCCTCCCGTGAGAAGGACAACGTATTATCTACATGACCGTCTAAAGTAAGTGCCCATTCCGAGTCTGATTCCCATTGCGGAATTGAGTAATGATTACGGATGTAGAATAGAGGATTAGGGGTCAGCCAGCTCTGTAACGTGGCCTGCGGGGTCTCACCGATGATCGGCTCATGCTCGATCGTTACGAGACCCTTTCCTTCAGGCTGAGCACTCAGGGGTTCACTTCGTTCCCTGCCGAACTCAGCCTTGCTACACTTGCAAGTATCCATCATAACCTCCAATATCAAGTATCGCATTATGCGCTATATGCCTTTTCGCACACTCTACATTATTGCAACCAGTTGCACAAGTAGGTTATTTGCTTCCAGCAGACTCTCTTCGCTGCCACCCTGACGGAGCGAACCAGACTACGAATCCGAAATCCCCGTCCCCGCCCAACACCGCTCTGTCCTGACAGCTATCCACTTCGACCCTTAGAAGGCAAAAAATTGTAATAGATAGGATTTCTAAACTCCGAATTAGCCCCGATCTCCCCATCATTCCGAATTAGCCTCTATTTTTTTCCTGTCATTCCGAACGAAGCGCAGCGGAGAGAGGAATCTAAAATCTATGTACGGTGCATGTGGAACTATGTTAGATTCCTCGCTGCTCTCGGAATAACAATAGAAAACGGGAATGTTCACTTTTGAAACCACCCTAACATCCCCCTTGACAACCCACACATCTGTCCTTATCATAAATGCCTAGTACAACGAACATATATTCGCAGTAGGGCAGTCGAATCGTACTACTGACGACTGTGAACTGATGACTGAAGACTAACGCCAATGTGCATCCCAACAAAGCTCCAACAGAACATCATCGACCGCACTAGGGAAGGCGACACGATCGCCGCCTTCCTCGCAGACACCATGCGCGGCGAAACACCCGGCGTCAAAGTCAACCACCGCATGGACGCAGCAAAGCAACTTATCAAGTACGGCTTCACCGACATCAACTGCGACAATATTCCCCCTCTCCCTCAGGGAGAGGGCAGGGGTGAGGGCGACGAAAAATCCCCTTCATCCGCTCCATCAGTGTCAGCCCCCGTCAGTTACTTGGACATCCTAAACTACGAAATCGCCCACCTCATACGCCACGAGACAGCCGAAGGTCACACCATCGTCAACTTCCTCGTGGACATAATGACCAGCGGGGACAGGCCATTCACACCAAAGAAGTTCCGCATCAAGCCCGCAGATCGCATGGCAGCAGCAAGAGAACTCCTGCGACGCGGCTTCGGAGACTTTGGCTCAAGGCGCAAGCTCTCAGACACCAGCGACGAAGCAAACGCCTACGACACCCTGCACACCGACCTGGCAAAGCGAATGCGCGAGTACAGCGAGCGCGGCACCGACACCATCCGCTTCCTGCTCGAATTGATGTCTGACCCCGACCCTGACAAAGAGTTCACCGTCCATCACCGCATGTATGCAGCGCAGGAACTTCTGCGTCGTGGCTGGGACACCAACTACGACAACATCAAGCCCGAGCACCTCCAAGACTACTGGCAGGACAAGGAAAGCACGCGCCTGTCCATAGGCCAGAAAAAGACCCTGACCGGTCTCCCCACCTCCATCGACGACTACGACCAGTACGACGACACCGACTACGAAGCCATCGCCCGCCAACTCCGCGAAGACGAAGACCGCGCAGCCGCCACTCCCGCCACAAAGCTCCCTCTCCCTCAGGGAGAGGGTTGGGGTGAGGGCAGTGCGGGCATTCAAAAAACCCCTTCCCCCTCGACAGGGGAAGGCTGGGATGGGGGTGAAAAATCCCATTCATCCAAGTCAGACAAAGACCCACTCGCCCTGAGTCAGTCCAAGAGCCTGCCCCTGAGTAAATCAGAGAACGAACCCGCCGCAGACCGCAAAGCCATAATCAAAGAGTTCAAGGAAGCGATGGACAGGGGCGACGAGCGGGCCGCCCTCCGCGCAGAGGCAAAATACCGTCGCATAGACATCAAAGCAGAAAAGAACATCTACGACTACGGTCCAAACGACCCCGACCCGACAATCGACTACTACTTCGAACCTCTAAACCCCGAAGAGCAGGCAAAGTTCGACGAAGAAGAAAGGCGCGAACACGGCCTGACCAACGACGAACCAGCCACCAACGGCAGCGGGAGCCAACCTTCACCGAACGGCACGGGCGACTCGCTTGCGCCAATAAAGCAAGCCGCCGCACTTCACGGCATACCCATTCTCCCCAACCCACTCGCCGCCAAGCGCAAAACCCCTACCATCCGCAGCCCATAACCTCAAAGTCCCCTCTTCCTCTGGGAGAGGGCTAGGGTGAGTGCATATCCTTATCCATCCTGTGCATCCCGTGCTGCCTCTAAGAGTGCTATAATTTCCAAGCATTTCGCTGGAATGCATAGCAACTTATAGCATTGTTGGAGAGAGACGAATGGCAGAATCAGGCCGCAGGCAGTTCGTGAAGTACAGCTTCTTCAAGCTCGACTCAGAGTGGCGACGTTTGCCCGAAGAACTTCGCTATGAAAGCAAGAAGAATTTCGCACAAGCCGTTACGAAAATCTCCGAGCAAATGTTCACGCGCTGCTTCAGTCTCATCGGACTGCGCGGCGACTCCGATTTCTTCTTCTGGCAGGCCGCAGACACGCTTGAAGATATACAGGACGCCGCCGCCCGCCTCTGGTCCACAGACCTTGGCGCATACCTCACGCAGCCCTACTCATACCTCGCCATGACGCGCCGCTCCCAGTATGTAGGCACACACACGCATCTCGGTCAGGAAGGCACCGGCACTCGCCTGCGCCCCGGCAAAGCCGAATACTTCATCGTCTATCCCTTCCTCAAAACGCGCGAGTGGTACCTGCTGCCCCAGGAAGAACGGCAGCGCATGATGAACGACCACTTCACCGTCGGCCACAAGTACCCGTCCGTCAAGATCAACACCACCTACTCATTCGGCCTTGATGACCAGGAGTTCGTCGTCGGTTTCGAGACTGACAATCCCGCCGACTTCCTCGACCTCGTTATGGACCTGCGCGGCGTTGAAGGCAGCCTCTATACCCTCCGCGACACCCCCATATTCACAGGCATCCACAAGACTATCGAGGACACCCTGAACGATCTCGGCGGCTAGCGAAAAAGTGCTCATAAGCGCGCTCACAATAGAGGCTACTGGATGGCGACGACTGGCTAGGTATAGCCCACGCGGGCATTTGATGATACTATCCCCGCATAAATACCTGAGCATCAAATAACCACAATTTACACACAGATCCTGGGAGGTATTGACAGCATGGCTACGACTCTTACCGGCGAACAGATTGAAGAACTGAAACAGCAGGCGGCCGACCACTTCTGGCCCCACAACAACGCTGCCGGCAACATGGATGATGGCGGTATCAAGCTGGTGCAGAGCGGCAAAGGCGTCTGGGTCGAGGATGTGGAGGGCGAGCAGTGGTTCGACACTATGGCCGGCATGTGGCTTAAGAACATCGGGCATGGCCGCAAAGAGGTCGCCGACGCGGTTTACAACCAGATGCTGGACATCAGCTACACTCCCGGTGGCACCGTTGGACCTACTACCGCGAAACTCTCCGCCAAGGTTGCGAGTCTCGCGCCCGACAAGGAAGCCAGAATCTACTTCGTCAGTGGCGGCTCTGAAGCCGTTGAGACCGCCCTGAAGATGGCGAAGCAGTACCACAAGAACAACGGCGAGCCGACCCGCTACAAGGTCATCAGTAGGCGCGGCTCATACCACGGCGCAACCCACGCCTGCATGAGCCTTGGCGGTGGTGGTGTAGCCGCACCCATACACTTTGGCCCGCTGATGCCCGGCAACATCCATATCACCCAACCTGACGGCTACCGCGGCCTCTGCTGCAGTGCGGACGGCGGCTGCAACCTCCAGTGCGCCAGAGACCTGGAAATCGCCATACAGCACGAAGGCCCATCCACGGTTGCTGCCTTCATCGGCGAGCCTATCTCAGCGGCAGCGGGCATCCACGTACCGCATCCCGAGTACTGGCCCGCCATCCGCGAGATATGCGATAAGTACGGCGTTATCATGATTTGCGACGAGGTCATCACCGGCTTCGGGCGCACCGGCAAGATGTTCGCCACCGAGCATTGGGGCGTCAAGCCTGACATCTTCACCGTCGCCAAGGCGCTCACGAGCGGATACATTCCCATCGGTGCCGCAATTGCCAGCAAGAAGGTCTCCGACGCTTTCATTGGCGAAGACGCCACTTTCCGCCATCTGATAACTTTCGGCGGTAACCCTGTAGCCTGCGCCGCCGGTCTCGCCAACCTCGAAATCATGGAAGGCGAAGGAATGGTCGAAAACTCCGCCGAGATGGGCACATACATGTACGAGCAATTGCAAACGCTTTACGAGCACCCAATAGTCG
The DNA here is from genome assembly GCA_965225795.1 of Dehalococcoidia bacterium. Taxonomy (GTDB): domain Bacteria; phylum Chloroflexota; class Dehalococcoidia; order Lucifugimonadales; family JADFKI01; genus Bin90. Next base: position 1,635,426 of record OZ245324.1, read on the forward strand.
GTGATGTTCGCGGCGGCATGGGCTTGCTCTGCGCAGTAGAATTGGTCAAGGACAGGGATACAAAGGAGTCCTTCCCCGCCGAGGCAAAGCTCTCCGAAAAAATTGCCCCGCTGATGAACGAGCATAACCTGCTCGGCAGGCCCGGCAACAGCATCTACCTCTCACCGCCCCTCTGCATCACGAGGGACGAGGTTGACCACGTGGTTTCGCAGGTTGACAGCGTCATTACCAAGCTCGAAGCGCAACTCTAACGAGCCCGAGCGAACGGTAATAGAACGGGGATTGCCGTGAACTGAATCCCCCGTGTGAAAGAAGTGGGTGGATGCTAATTAGCATCCACCCACAGTTCGCTCTGGTTTCAGTTATCGTTTGGTGAGCGAAATTGAATCCCTGAATCCATGGGTAGGGGGTCAAGTGCCGACTGACGTTTTACGACAGTCAATAGCCAGGAAGTTCGTGCGTGCCTCGGAACTAGAGCAGCGCGGTGCCTCGCCGTTGTATGAGCGCCTTTCGCTGGGCATCGCGCAAGACCCAGCCCTGCTCGCCATCGCCGCTGAGGGACGATGCGACCAGCCGTTGCCCAATCTGTTCTTCGCCGCTGTCCACATGCTGCTATTGAGCGGCATTCGGCACGAACTCGCGAACTTCTATCCGTCCGTTACAGACATGCCTGCGATTGCCGAAGACCCGTTCCCTCACTTTCGTAGCTTCTGCCTGGAACATGCCGAGCAGATCAAACGCACCATCGCTGAGCGGCGCGTGCAGACCAATGTAGTTGAACGCTGCGGACTGCTTCTCCCCGCATTCGGCATCGTCGCAGAGTGCGTCGATCACAAGCCTCTTCATCTGGTGGAGATCGGTTGCAGCGCCGGGCTGAACTTGCTCTGGGACAGATACAGTTTCAATTACGGCACGGGCCGCAGCTACGGCGATTGCTCATCTGTGGTTCAGATTAGCGTTGAGCTGCGTGGGGAAGCCGCCCCACCGCTGCCGGACAAGATTCCTCCGATAGCGGCGCGCGTCGGCATCGATCTGAACCCTATTGATGTGTGGGATGATGATGCCAACCAATGGCTGCGCGCTCTGGTCTGGCCCGAGGACGACGCCCGACTGCGCCGCCTGAACGCCGCGATGTCAATTGCACAGGCAGACCCGCCGACTCTGCTGAAAGGCGACGCCTTGGAACTGCTTCCCGGAGTGCTTGCCGACGCATCCGGCGATGCCGCGCTCATCGTTTATCATACGCATACCGTCAACCAATTCTCGGCTGAAGCGCGTCAACAGCTAGACGAGATACTCTCACAAGAAGGGAGCAGGCGCGACCTGTACTGGATTTCGAGCGAGTATCGCGCTAGCCCGAGGCGGTGGCTGACGGATGACACCGGAAGCGTGCGCCCCACATTGCGGTTGGTTTCGTTCGAAGATGGTATACGCCAGGAGCGCACGCTCGCGCGCTGCCACCATCACGGACGCTGGATGGAATGGCTAGGCGATTGATGTAACCATAAACCCGTTTGCCCTGATAGAACGGAGCCGTTGTTTGCTGGGCTTGCATTCACTAGAACCGCGAAGGAAGTTTATTCTGCCTTCCTTCGCGGTATTAATTGTCCTTGTGAAATCAGCAGTGTAACAATGCTATTGCATGGGAGAGCACTCAGCTGGTAGAAGTAATTTGTTCTCCTGATGCACCGGCGCGACTGGGCTGCTGGGCGGCCACACGCCCTTCGCGCGCGTCTCATCGCGCACCTTCAGGCGATGCTCAAAACTTTCGTATGCCCACATGTGAACCCACTTGTTCAGCGCGCCTACATCGGAGTAGAACGCGCCAACCAGCGGCGAATACTTCTCGCGCTCTTCGATGGCATTACCCCAAGCCTCAATGACCTTGGGAATGTCCCCGGGCTGGTAGGTGTATATGCGAATTTCGTATAGCGGACCGACCTTGCGCTCGCCGAGCGGCCGCGTGAACGGCGCCGGGAGGTAAATGTCCGACTGCATATTGACCACGAACTCGGATGTGTTCGGCGGCCAGGCTCCTGCAGCCGTCGCTTTGGCCCTAGTGTCTGTGCGTTGGTTCATGTCCTCATAGGGCCAAATGTGCAGCACCTGGTTCAGAGGGCCGGCCTCTGTATGCCACAAGCCCCCAAGCGGCGAAAATTCGAGCCTGCCTAGCAACTTCTCTCCGAAGCGCTTTTCGAAATCAGGCACACTTCGCGGCTTCAAGTCGTATGTCCGAAACTCGTAAATCATTCCTTACTCCTTTGATCATCGATTCTGTTAGTCGTTAGATTTCTAATATATACCGGTACGCCATTCCGGATAGCGAGGGTCCTTGCCTCTCACGATGTCGTGGAACACCTGCTCCAGCTTTGTCACCACCAGCCCCATACCGCCGTCGCCGATCGTGTACCCGTCGATGCTCCCCACTGCTTGGAGCTCCGCGCCAGTGCCGCAGATGAACACCTCGTCAGCGATGTACAATTCCGTGCGGTCAACATCCCGCTCCATAACAGGGATACCAAGTTCATCCTGAAAAAGCTTCCTCACCACGTCGCGGGTGATGCTCTCCAGTATTCCGGCCGACACCGGCGGAGTAATAGCCACGCCATCGCGCACTATGTATATACAAGCGTAAGATATCTCCGACACCTTGCCCTGCGGATTAAGAATGATGCCGAAGTCGTAGCCGTGCCGCGAGGATTCGTCCGCAACATAGCGGCTATTCTGGTAATTTGCAATTGCCTTTACGCGGGGTGGCATCACGTTGTCCGATATGCGTGTCCACGAACTTACGCCACAACTCACTGCGCGCCCCGAGCCTAGCACTGAGCCTATTTGGCGGTTGAATATCGTGATATCACCTGGACGCTCTGATACCGGCAAGTACCCAGGAGTTGTGCTTCCTCCAAAGTACGCAAGAGGTTGCACATATATGTCGTCTCTGAATTGGTTCGCCTGCACCAATTCAACAATTGCGCGCTTGAGCTCAGCGACCGACCAGGGGGATGTCATTCGCATAACTTTCATGGAGCGCAGCAGTCTTTCTATGTGCAACTCTAAGTGGAATATGTTGAGTTGCTCTTCTTCCGCGTTCCAATAGCCACGGATTCCCTCGAATACCATGGATATTGCAGACCAACCCAGCGTCGATGCATGCACAACGGCGTCATCCCACGCCACGCGCTCGCCGGACATCCATACGTACTTGGGGTTAGCGCCCGTAACTCCTAATGTATCCCTGACGCTTTCAGTGCTCATTGATTCTCACTTGCTCTCAAATTGCTTGCAATTCCACACTAGAAGCGTATCACGCGGGCAGTTGTCTTGTGAACCTTTGAGCCATTGGCTTCGCCTCAGATGCAGCAATGCGATTGTAGTAAAATGTGCGTGTGATCTGTGCCAATCATCGTTTCGTAGGAGAAGTCCATGACAAATAGCGCGAACCGCCTATTTGATGCCGCCACCGAGCGAATATTTCTGCAGACCTGGGAACAATATCCCAGCATGGCGTCGAGGCTGGGGCTGCATGAGTATGACGGGCGGCTGCCGAGCGTTTCACAGGTGGCACTTGCGAAAAGGGTGAGTGAACTGAGGCAAGGGCTGGCATCTCTGGAAAGCATAGATACTGCTGCGTTGAGCGTTCGGAGCTACTACGATCATCGAATACTGACGGCAACGCTGCACAAGGAATTGCTGGAACTAACCGAGCTGCGATGGCATGAAACCAACCCGATGGAGATGCTATGGCATATCGACATGAGCGGCTACGTGCAGCGCAACTACGCCCCACTGGAACAGAGAGCGGAGAAGTTGACGCAGGCGCTGTGCTCTGTGCCTTCCTTCCTCGAGGAACTGAGGTCCGTCTTGAGCGGACGGCTTGCCGGGCCGATACTGGATGCCAGCATTGAAGCGTATGAGGGTGTAGCTACATTCTATGAGAACGATCTTGTGGAGGCGGCCAGCACGCTGCGAGAGGGCAAGCTGCGGGATCAATTCGAAGAGGCGCGCGCCGGCGCAACTGAAGCCGTGCGGGAGTTCGTGGAGCACCTCAAAGCGCTGCGACCATATGCGGATGCAGGTTTTGCCATCGGAAGCGCGAAGTTTGCTGCGCTACTGAAGTATGGCGAAATGGTCGAATTGCCGCTAGAGCAACTGCTGCTTACGGGCGAGGAAGACTTGCGGCGCAACCGGGAGCGGTTCGAAGAGGTTGCCGCGAACTTAGACCCTGAGAAGTCACCCTCCGAGGTGATGGCGTCCGTTGCAGCCGACCACCCGGCGGCAGATGCGCTGATTGGGGAGACCAGAGACATGCTGGAGGACATGCGCCTGTATCTCATCGAGAACGACATCGTGAGCGTGCCATCGGAGGTGCGGTGCCAGACTGTGGAGACCCCTTCCTTTATGCGATGGGCGTTCGCTGCACTGGATTTCCCCGGACCGTACGAAGAGAATGCGACAGAGACCTACTACTATGTTACGCCGGTTGAGGAGTATTGGAGCGACGCGGAGAAAGAGCAGTGGCTGACTTCATTCAACTATGCGACGCTGCGCGCGGTGTCTGTCCATGAGGCCTACCCCGGGCACTATGTTCACTACCTGCATACGCGCAATGCTGATTCCATGATAAGCCGCGTCTTTGGGGCTTACTCGTTCTGGGAGGGGTGGGCGCACTATGCCGAGCAGATGATGGTCGAAGCGGGTTACGCGTCCGAGCCTAAGAGTGAGCTGGGGCAACTTATGGAGGCGTTGCTGCGGGACTGCCGGTTCATCTGCGCTATCAAGATGCACACGCAAGGCATGACCGTGGATGAGGCTATTCAGTTCTTCATTGACAATGCGTTCCTGGAGGAACTGCCTGCTCGCAAGGAGGCGATGCGCGGCACCTTCGACCCTATGTACCTGAATTATACGCTGGGCAAGTTGATGATCCTGAAACTGCGGGAGGACTGCCAGCGAGTGAAGGGCGAAGGGTACTCGCTGAAGCGGTTCCACGACGAGTTCCTGTCGTATGGCGCGCCGCAGATCCCGCTGGTGCGTGAGATGATGCTAGGTGAGGACTCAGGGGACATACTCTAGGGGCAGAAGTCATAGCTGCGCGAGTATCTCGTGGGTGTGCTCGCCGAGGGATGGGGCGTGGCGCTGTATTCCTCCCTCGCTTTCGCTCAAATGGACCTGTACTCCTACTTGGCGCATTGGGCCGAATGCGGGATCGTCGATTTCGACCACAGCGCCCATGGCTGCAGCCTGTTCGCAGTCAAGCCATTCTTCGACGGTGCGGCACATGGTGCATGGCACCCCGGCTTCGTCCATAATTTGCTCCCATTCAAGGGCGGTGCGGCTTCGCCATGTGCTTTCAAGGGTGTCGATCCAGAGCTGCCTGTCTTCAGGGTGAGCGAGGAGGCTGTCAGTGTCGAGGAGCGGCTGTGCCCACTCTGGATGACCGAATGCACCCACCATAGGAATCAGTGCGCGAGGGTAGCCGGCGTTGATGTTGACCCAGCGACCATCGCTGCACTCGTAGAAACGGGCGACTGCCGGGTGAGGCCTGGCATCGTCCGCGCCTTCCGGGAGCACGACTACCTGTGCGCCCATAGCGCCAAACATTGCATCGTAGAGGGGCAGATCGACGCGTTGGCCTTCGCCAGTTGCCTCCCGGTGCAGCAGGGCGGCGATGACGGCGGGGGCGGCTGTGAGGGCACCGAATATGCTGGCGTGCGGCACGGATATGTAGCTTGGCGCGCCGGCGCCTCTGTCGGCATAGATGCCCGTTGCAGCGGCGACGAGCGTTTCGTGTGGTGGCAAAGAGGCGTTTGCATGGTCGGCGCCGAACGCGGGCAGGCACACGGTTACCAAGCGCGGATTCGCCGCCTGTATCTCGGCGACGCCAACGTTATGCGGCAGTGTTTTGGAGTCGCATATCAGCACGTCGGCAGTTGCGGCGAGTTCGTCAACGACATCACCTGTGCCATCGAGTGAAGGGTCCAGGATTACGGACTTTTTGCTCCTGTTCCATACGGCGAAAGTTACGCTATCGCGCATCCTGCTGCCGTCGGGCGGTTCAAGTTTAACGACCTCCGCTCCCTGGTCGGCGAGTAGCATGCCCAAGACTTGGGAGGCAATGTATTCGCCGAATTCGAGAACGCGGTAGCCATGAAGTACGCCGGTCAATTGTCTGCCTCCTAGTAGCTGTTGCGCCTTGCGATGCCTGCGAACAGGTGCGGCAATTATAACATCGAGGCGGGGATTGGGCTGAAAGCTTGGCAGACGCCAGCCTACCTCTATCAGCTATCAGGGGGCAGCTATCAGGGGTTCTTCGACAGGCTCAGAACGAACGGGTTTGTTATGGGCTGCGGATGGTGGGATTTTTGTGCTTGGCGGCTAGTGGGTTGGGGAGGACGGGTATGCCGTGAAGTGCGGCGGCTTGCTTTATTGGCGCAAGCGAGTCGGTCGTGACGTTCGGTGAAGGTTGGCTCCCGCTGCCGTTGGTGGCTGGTTCGTCGTTGGTCAGGCCGTGTTCGCGCCGGTCTTCTTTGTCGAACTTTGCTTGTTCTTCGGGGTTTAGGGGTTCGAAGTAGTAGTCAACGGTTGGGTCGGGGTCGTTGGGGCCGTAGTCGTAGATGTTCTTTTCTGATTTGATGTCTATGCGGCGGTACTTTGCCTCTGCTCGGAGGGCGGCCCGCTCGTCTCCCTTGTCCATGGCTTCGCGGAACTCTTTGATGATGGCTCTGCGGTCGGCGGAGGGTTCGTTCTCTGATTTACTCTGGGGTAGGCTCTTCGGCAGAGTTGGGGTGGACGGGGCATTTGTTTCTTTGCCCTCACCCCAACCCTCTCCCTGAGGGAGAGGGAGCTTTGTGGAAGGACTGGCGGTTGGGCGGTCTTCTAGATTCCTGCTTTCGGAGGAATGGCGAGAAGATGGGACGGTCTCTTGGAAACGAAGAGGCTTTGAGTTGTCGTCTCGGCATTCGTCTTCGCGGAGTTGTAGGGCTATGGCTTCGTAGTCCACTTCGTCGTAGTTGTCGTAGTCGTCGATGGAGGTGGGGAGACCGGTCAGGGTCTTTTTCTGGCCTACGGAGAGGCGCGTGCTTTCCTTGTCTTGCCAGTAGTCTTGGAGGTGCTTGGGCTTGATGTTGTCGTAGTTGGTGTCCCAGCCACGGCGCAGAAGTTCCTGCGCTGCATACATGCGGTGATGGACGGTGAACTCTTTGTCAGGGTCGGGGTCAGACATCAATTCGAGCAGGAAGCGGATGGTGTCGGTGCCGCGTTCGCTGTACTCGCGCATTCGCTTTGCCAGGTCGGTGTGCAGGGTGTCGTAGGCGTTTGCTTCGTCGCTGGTGTCTGAGAGCTTGCGCCTTGAGCCGAAGTCTCCGAAGCCGCGTCGCAGGAGTTCTCTTGCTGCTGCCATGCGATCTGCGGGCTTGATGCGGAACTTCTTTGGTGTGAATGGCCTGTCCCTGCCGGTCATTATGTCCACGAGGAAGTTGACGATGGTGTGACCTTCGGCTGTCTCGTGGCGTATGAGGTGGGCGATTTCGTAGTTTAGGATGTCCAAGTAACTGACGGGGGCTGACACTAATGGAGCGGATGAAGAGGATTTTTCGTCGCCCTCACCCCTGCCCTCTCCCTGAGGGAGAGGGGGAATATTGTCGCAGTTGATGTCGGTGAAGCCGTACTTGATAAGTTGCTTTGCTGCGTCCATGCAGTGGTTGACTTTGACGCCGGGTGTTTCGCCGCGCATGGTGTCTGCGAGGAAGGCGGCGATGTCGTAGCCGTCTTTGGTGATGCTGTGTATATTGTGTTGCAGCTCGGTTAATTTGCACATATCAGGTTTCGGGCTGTTCTCCCTTTGATCGAGTCAGGATAGCTGGATAAGCCTATTTGTTCTGCTATGAATATGATAAGTACGGGTGTTTGGGTTGTCAAGGGGGAAATCAAACAGGACTGGGTCTTTCTATTATCGCGTTCCTCTGCCATATCATTATGGACGCAGCGAGGAATATGAAAGCACTGACTACGACCAGCATTGTTTTCAAACAGCGATTTTAGACCCTTCACTTCGTTCAGGGTGACAATAAAAGACCCTGCAAACAGGATGTACAGGATTGGGAAGGACGAATGGGAAGTGCAATGTGGCAAGGGTGGTAGGTTGGGGTTATAATCAGCGGCAGTGTTCATCACCCAGATGTCTTTTGGAGACTGCGATATGGCGACGAATGGAGCTAAGGGCGCGCTTGCGCCGATACGGATATGCGACTTTTCGGGGCAGCTTGCGGGGGCGGGCGCGACCCGGTTCTTCGCAGCGTTTGGGGCGCAAGTTATTCGCATTGAGGACAGGCTGAGCCAAGGGGGATGGGACATTTTCAGGGGGAATGGGCCTTACATTGACGAGCGGCGCGGCACTAACCTCGGCGGGATGTTCAACAATCATAATGTGGAGAAGCTGGGGATAACGCTGAATGCGAAAAGTGAGCGCGGCAAGGAGATTATGCGCGAGATAATCTCCATCAGCGATGTTGTCACGGAGAACTTCAGCGCGGGCGTGATGGAGAGGTGGGGGTTTCCATACGAAGAGATGCGGCGCATTAAGCCTGACATTATCTATGTTTCCAACTGCGGCTTCGGGCACCGGGGTCCATATACGCACTTCAAGACGTGGGGGCCTGTGGTGCAGGCAGTGTCGGGGCTGACATTTCAGTCCGCGCTGCCGGATATGCCACCCGCGGGTTGGGGCTTTTCGCACATGGACCATACGGGCGGGTACTTCATGGCGATTGCGATACTGATGGCGCTGTATCACCGCAACAAGACGGGCGAGGGGCAGTATGTGGATTTGTCCTGCACGGACGCGGCGCTGACGCTGAACGGGCCTGCACTGCTGGATTACACGGTGAATGAGCGACCTATGCGGCGCCCGGGAAGCCCGCACAGCAACCGTAATGTGTTTCCACCGATGGCGCCGCATGGTATATATCGCTCGAAGGGGGATGACAGGTGGGTCGCCATATCAGCGCGGAACGATGATGACTGGCGGGCGATATGTGAGGTCATCAGGCAGCCTGAGCTTGCGGGGGACGCCCGATTTGCAACGCTGGAACGGCGGATGCTAGGTGAGAACCAGGATGCGCTGGATCGGATATTGGAGGCGTGGACGGCAGAGCGGTCGCCATTCGAGGCGATGGATGCGCTGCAAGCGAAGGGCGTGGCTGCAGCGGCTGTGCAACATCCGGAGGATCGCATGGACAAGGATGCGAATTCCCTTGAGTGGCCCACATTCCCTGAGGTGAAGCACAAGGAGATGGGGCGTGTGCGTGTGGAGGGGATGCCGATGAAGCTGTCGAAGACGCCTGCGAAGATCAAGAAGGGCGCGCCCGTGTTGGGTGAGGATAACGACTTCTTTTATGACGAGATCCTGATGCTGGATAAGGCTGAGCAGAAGGAACTGCATGCCAAGGGGGTCATATAGATGACATTTTTCACCCGGGAGAAGCGAGTTTTCTTCAGTGTAGCTTATCGGAATTGAAACTGATTGAGTTCCATTCCTTGCGAATTAAAGTACGGAAATGAAGTCTTTGAAAATGGAAATAGCAGTCCAAGGGGGCATCTAAATGACATCGGTTCTCGACGATGTGCGTATTCTTGAGGTGGGCGGCGATCTCGGCGGATGGTGCGGCAAGCTGCTGGCGGATATGGGCGCGACCGTCATCAAGTTGGAGCCGCCAGAGGGGGATGAGACGAGGGGGTATCCGCCGTTCTACAAGGACGAGCCGGGCAAGAATCGCAGCCTTTATTTCTGGCACTACAACACGAACAAGCAGAGCGTGACGCTGGACATCGAGAGCGATATGGGGCGCGATGTGTTCCTGCGGCTGGCGGTAGAGGCGGATGTTGTAGTTGACAGCTGCGCGCCGAAGTATCTGGATTCGCTTGGATTGGGATATGACGATGTTTCGCAAGTGTCGCCAAGCATCATATTTGCCGCTATCAGCCCGTTCGGGCAGGATGCGCCGTACAGCGACTTTGCGGCGACGGACATGACTGCCCTTGCTTTTGGGGGGCCTGTGTGGAGCAGCGGGTATGACGACCACTCGATTCCGCCGGTGCGAGGCGGGGGCAACCAAGCCTATCACACGACCTGTCACTTTGCGGCAATAGGGATACTGACGGCGCTGGTGCATAGGCAGTTCACAGGTGAGGGGCAGTTTATTGATGTGAACATGCACGCGGCGCAGAATGTTACTACCGAGGGCGCTGTGTACCACTGGCTGGTGGCGGGCGACACGGTGCAGCGGCAGACGGGGCGGCATTCGTCGCCGACGCCTACCGCGAATGTGCAGATTGTGTGCGGAGACGGGCGGTACGTGAACATCGGGTTTCCGGCGCGGACGGAGGAGCAGTGGTTTCACCTGCTGGCGTGGCTGGATGAACACGGGCTTGTGGGGGACCTGTCGAAGTACATTGCTCCACCGGACCGTGCTGCGATCATCAACCGAGACCCCGATGCGATACGGCAGATGGCAGAGGTGATGAGCGCGGTGAGCGAGCTGTGCATGGCGAATACGGCATACGACATATTCGTGCGGGCGCAGGACCTGGGATTTCAGTGGGGCATTGTCTATTCGCCGGAGGAAACGTTGGAGGACAGGCACTTCAAGGAGCGGGGGATGCAGGTGGTGGTGGAACACCCTGAGCTTGGTGAGGAGTTCGTATATGTGGGGGCGCCATACGAATTCAAGGCGACGCCGTGGGGTATCAGGCGACGGCCGCCAATGCTTGGGGAGGATAACGAGGCAGTGTATGGGGAGATTGGGATTGGAGCGGACGAACTGGGAGTGATGAGAGAGGCCGGGGTGGTTTAGTTTCCAGGCCACATATGCATGTCCGCTCGCAGTGGGATGGTCGTAGCAGGCGGCGACTTGAGGAGTGCTTCGACACTTCGAACACTTCTGATTGTTAGACAACCTTGACGTTGCCCATATTGCGACGATAGCATGGATGTACAATATAGGGTTGATGAGTGGAATGGTTACTGAGAGCACGACAACAGATAAGCGGCTGGACGATCTGCGCGAGGACATGAGGGATATGCGCGCGGATATTAGACAGATACGCAACTGGCTGTTTGCGGGAGGGATCGCGCTTGTGGCTACGCTGATAGCGACGCTGCTGAATATCTTTATCGGGTCGTAGCAGACCGATTTCACGCTGGTGATCATAAATGCCCGGGCTAGCGAAGCCCGGGCATTTTGGTGTCTTCAATCTATTGGGACGCTATCAAGAACGCTGTGATTTCAGCCAAGCTTCGAGGTTCTGGCGCATGTAATCGATGTGTTCGGGGAGGTGGCGCTCGTAGGTGTCGAGCCAGTCGTCGAGGGTAGTTTCGCCGTTTTCGGGGTGAAATGAGGAGTGCGCCCAGACGGGTCCTGGGAGCGTCTTGATGAGCGTGTAGCTCTTGTGGCGCAGCCGCTTGAAGAGGGCAAGGGCGTCTTCGGTGCTCTGGGTGTGGTAGTTCAGTTCTGATGCCCACAGGTTTTCGTCGTAAGCCATCAGGGATTCGCCCTGCTCGGCGATGAGCCTGCGGCAGCGGATGTAGCTGTTTGCCTCGCTGTCGGTGATGTGGATGATGTGCTCGTGGATGCTCCAGCAGCCGTGCTCGTCGCGGAACTGCCACATCTCTTTGGGGAACTCGTTCAGGGCGTCAACCAAGAGGGTGTGGGCGTTGCCATAGGATTCTATCTTCTGGGCGCGTTCATGGGGTGTCATCGGTACTGCCTTTTCTCCATTTGATCTGTACACTGCTTGTGATGTTTTTCACATTGTACTATCGGCGTAAATCTCACACAACCGTACATGTCCGTGAGATTCGATGTTGCTTGCTGTGAAATTGACCGTCCTCACGTAACTACTTATAATGAGCGCCTGACGCAGATTTAAATTGCTACCTATCACATACGAGAGCATTACCGGCGGAATAGTTAAAGGAGAGACTTATGCAACAGCAACAGCAGCCGCAGATTCTGAGGCCTGAGACACTGGTGGAGGAGTTTAAGAAGAACGGAGTAACGCACATAATTACGATTCCGGACAGCGAGACTAATTACCTGTATGAGCTGATGCTGGAGCAGGACTGGCTGGACGTGGTGCCGGTGTCGCGTGAGGGCGAGACTATGAGCATCGCGCTGGGACTGAATGTGGCGGGCAAAGTGCCTGTGTGCCTTATTCAAAATACGGGAATGATGGAGTCCGGAGACTCAATACGCGGGATGGCGCTGGATACAGGCTTTCCGCTGGTGATGGTGGTGGGGTATCGCGGATGGACGCGGCGGGGCAAGACGCCGGACACTGCGGCGACCTACACGGAGCCGTTCCTGCACGCGTTCCGCATCAACTACTATCTGGTGGAGCACGATGAGGACGGGGAACGGATTTCGGAGGCGTTTGCCGAGGCGCAGGCTACTAATCGACCCGTAGTTGTGCTGGTTGGCGACGAGTATCACGGGTTCAACAGGTAGAGTTGAATTTTCATCGATTAACAGGATGGATAGGATTATCACCCCCATCCTAGCCTTCCCCTATCAAGGGGGAAGGGACTTCAAATCAAATGAAAAGGAGAGACGAGATGCTAGACCCAATTGATGTGTTCAATACATTCAAGCCGCATCGCGGCAACGCTATTGTGACGGCGCAAGGTACGGCGGGACGGCACTGGGGGGACATCAGCGATCAGCCATCGCGGGATATTTCGCTTGGCGGCGCGATGGGCCACACGACTTCGGCGGCGTTCGGGCTTGCGCTGGGGCTGCCGGACGAGAAGGTGGTGCTGTTCGACGCAGAAGGCTCGCTGCTGATGAACCTGGGCGTGCTGGCGAGCATAGCGGGCAAGAAGCCTGCGAACTTCGTGCACTTCGTGCTGGACAACGAGTGCTATGCAACGACAGGCGGGCAGCCTGTGCCGAACTCGGCGGAGATCGACTATGCTGCGATGGCAAAGGGCGCGGGGTATTTGTCCGCGTACAACTTCGACGACCTCGAAGACTTCGCAACGAGTATCGAGGACATTATGCAGGAAGATGGGCCGATACTCATCGCGATAAAGGTTCAGCCGGAGATAGAGAACCTGCCGATTGGGTTGCGAGAGCGTAGGGTTACGCGCAGCCGGGCGGAGACGATAAAGGACCTGCGCGAGGAGCTTGGCATCGGGGCGTAGTAACTGCGAGCGATTCGTTGATGCGATGAGATTGACGGTTACTGGCGTGGAGCGTCATCAGTGAATCTCGGTCAAATCTAGGGATTTCTGCTTGTGCAGGGATGACGATGTGGATTGAGGGTACGCGCGAAAGACATCCTGCAAGACTGTAAATATCCTGAAGACAACGCGGCCAGCGAGCGGCTATTGCTATGCGCTGGTCGCGTTGGCGTCTGCGTGGGCATCCTCTGCGAGGGGGCGAGTGCGGAAGTAGATGCCCCAACGCTGCATGACTTCGCTGATGCGATCGTCGTCAAGTTCGCCTAGTTCGCGGAAAAAGCCGGCTAGGGAGTGGGCGTGCAGCAGGTCTTCATCGCAAACCCAGTTTGCTTCGCCACGCACTACATAGACTAGACCGTTCTGGTGCTCGCACTGCAATTCGATGCGCTTGCCTTCCGAGTCGTGCTTTACGATCAGTCCAAAGTCTGGCATGCGGTTCTCCCTAGAATACCTCGTCAGTGTTGAGGTTGAAGCCGGTCAGTGTGGGTGAAGTGAGTGTCTGTCCCGCGCCGAATGTACCGAAGGTTTCGTAGCCGCTTGCGCCGAGTAGCAGAACTTCTATGGTTTTGGCATCAGTATCGACCAACCAGAACTCCCTGACGCCGTGCCTAGCGTATAGGGCGCGCTTGAATGTGCGGTCTCGATGGGCGGTTGAAGGCGATAGGACTTCAATTACGAGGTCGGGAGCGCCCTGTATGTTGTCAGGCGTGATGATGTCAATACGGTCGTTGGAGACGAAAATCACGTCCGGCTGCACGACATCGTGGTTAGTGAATACGACGTCGAATGGAGCGGGATACACTCGCCCAGGGTCTCTTTCGCGGACAAATAAAGCTATGTCGAAAAGAATATTTCCCAATACACGCTGATGCAACTCGTTGGGAGATGGAATTACAACTAAATCTCCGTCGTGCAATTCGTAGCGCTTGTCTTCGGGTGCGTTGTAGTAGTCTTCGTAGGTGAACTTGATTCTGGCACCCGTGACGACCATGTTAGACCTCCAATTTCAAAGGAGTGTGTGGTTACGAAGTTTGACGCTGGGTTAGGGGCTGATATAATTCCGGGTGCGACTACATTTTATCAGACTTTGAGGAGAAGATATGGCGACGCCTCGTTTTCAGGACGACAAAATTATTATTCACAAGATGGAATGCGGGCCTTACGGGAACAATATGTACCTTGTGGTGTGCCCGGAGACTAACGAGAGCATACTCATAGATACGCCGGCGGAGCCGGACAAGATGATAGAGCTTGCGAAGACGACGGATGTGAAGGCGATAATCATCACGCACAATCACATGGACCACCTGCTTGGGTTCGAGGATGTGACGGCGGCGATAGACGCACCTGTGGGGATTGGAGCGGACGATGCGGACGCGTTGTCGCGCCCAGCGGACATTCTACTGAATGATGGCGATGTGATTTCGGCGGGGAATGTCAATCTTACGGCGGTTTTCACGCCGGGGCATACGCCCGGCTCGACCTGCTATCACACGAGCGGCCACCTGTTTTCCGGCGACACGCTGTTTCCCGGAGGACCGGGCAAATCGGGTTCGCCGGAGAAGCTCAAGCAGCTTATCGGAAGCATCACTGGCAAGCTGTTCCCGCTAGGGGACGATGTGAATGTGTATCCCGGTCACGGCGATGACGGGCACTTGCAGTCTTCCAAGGAAGAATACGCTGACTTCGCATCGCGCGAGCATCCGGATGACCTTTACGGCGATGTGTTGTGGAAGGAAAGCTAGGGGATGAGCGCGGAGTTGAAGAGCGCTGTTCCGAATGTGAATCTGAGCCGCAAGATACTTGTGGCGCGTTACCTGCGAGCAGTGAACTCCCAGATGGTTCGGGGCTGTTTGCCAGCAGAATAAGGGCTGTTCCCTGGAAGTTAAGGGATGTCATTGTCGCGTCGGCACTGTTCGTGCCTGCGGGCGTGGGCGGAAGTATCGGATTGGGCTTTGCGCTTGCGCGGATGTCGCTGGTCGAGGATGAGATACTAGCGATAATACTTGGGAGCACATTGCTGCCGGTCGCACTGCTAGCGGGCTCGTGGGTCTTCGGCGTGCGACGACACAATGTTAATGTGTCATTTCTTGGATTTCGCCGAACTTCGCTGTGGTCGGCCTTGTGGCTGCCACTTGTAGCGCTTTCGATAGGCCTAACCACGATGGGCGTGTATGCGCTGCTTATGGAAGGGCTTGGCATCGACATACTCGTGCCCGACCAGAAGCTGGAGGAGATAGGCGCGTTAGAGGGCTTCACGCGAGTGCCGACATTCGCGATAGTGGGCTTGCTTGCGCCGTTTGGCGAAGAGGTGTTTTTCCGGGGTTTTCTGCTTGCTGCTCTCGTGCCTCTAATTGGCGGATTACGCGGGGCCGTGGTCAGTTCGGCGATATTCTCGGCGGCGCACTTGCAAGTGGGCACTTTGTTTCCCATATTCGTAATAGGCATGTTGCTGGCCTGGCTGTACTTGCGGACGGGTTCGATATGGCCTTCGTTCGCGGCACATGCGGCACAGAATCTGCTGGCACTGATATTCCTGGAATTACCAATTGATGCTCCGACGGCAATTTTGCAAACTTAAGGGGAATCTATGACAAACCGCATAGACACTACACTGGCTGCGCTCAAGGCTGAGGGCAGGTCCGCCCTGGCGCCATTCGTTACGGTGGGCTACCCGGACTTGGCTGCGTCGGAGGCGATGGCGGCGTCCATACTCGATGCCGGCGCGGATATGCTGGAATTGGGAATACCATTCAGCGACCCGCTTGCCGAGGGGCCGACGATTCAGATGACGAGCTTTCGCGCGCTGGAGAACGGCACGACTCTCACGAAAGCAATTGAAAGTCTGCGGAGCCTGCGAGCGGGCGGCGTTGACTCGCCGCTGATATTCATGGGGTATCTGAATCCGTTCCTGAGCTACGGCATGGAGCGGTTTGCTGAGGATGCCGCCGATGCCGGGATTGACGGAGTCATCATTCCGGATTTGCCGCCGGAAGAGGCGCCGCCGTATCAGGCGATACTGGAGCTAAAGGGGATATATGTAATACCGCTGATCGCGCCGACCAGCACTGAGGCGCGCATCGAGCAGGCTTGCAAACAGGCAAAGGGGTTCATATACTGCGTAAGCGTTACAGGGGTGACGGGCGCTAGGTCGGAGTTGTGGGGCGGCGTGGAAGGGCTTGTGCGGCGCATACGTGAACACAGCGACCTTCCGATACTGGTGGGATTCGGCGTGTCACGGCAGGAACATGTGGAGAACATCGCGCGATTTGCCGATGGCGCGGTAGTAGCCAGTGCAATGCTGGACAGCGTAAGCAGAGTCCCGACCGAGGACGCGGCGGCGGAGGCGGCGCGGTTTGTGCGACAACTTCGCGGCGTCAATTGAGCTTATCATCCACGTAGTTCATCTTTGAATATGGAAGGTGCAGCAGGATGTCCAAAGTCCGCGGCATAAGAGGGGCGACAACCGCAAATAGCAACGAAAAAGACGAAGTGTTCAACGCGACAAGTGAGATGCTTGCCGAGCTTGTAAAGGCAAATGACATTGAGGCTGATGATGTGGCGGCGGCGTTCTTCACTACGACGCCTGATCTGAATGCGGACTTTCCCGCGGCTGCCGCTCGGCTTATGGGGTGGACTCATGTCGCGCTTCTGGATGCGGTGGAGATCGATGTGCCTTGCTCACAGTCGATGTGTATTCGGACGTTAATCCTCGTCAACACGGACAAGCGGGCTGATGAGCTGGTTAATGTGTATCAGCGGGGGGCGGCGAACCTGCGTCAGTGGCGGGTTGATGAATAATTGCCGCTAGGCTGGCACACACTCCCTACTCTACCCTCTTCATTTTCTCACTGTATTTCCTTCCCACATTGGCGACAATACCGTTGTGCGCCTTCGCATCCTGAAGGCGCAACTTTCGGCAGAGTGGTATAATCCGCGCCATCATGCTGGATTTCGTCATTCAGGCGCCTGCCAATGTGTGGGGCTACATAGTTCACTCGCCGCAAAGCCGCCGGACGTTGTGGTTCGGCTCCGTGATGCACATCTGGAGTGACCTCCACTTCGCCCTGATGTTTCCGCTGCTGCCTCTCATCCAGAGCGATATGGGGCTGTCGTTCACTCAGGTGGGGATACTGCGCGCGGCATATAGCGGGGCTTCGGCGGTGCTGCAGATACCTGCGGGCTTTCTCGCGGAGAACATGGGCGAATTCTGGCTACTGCTGGCGGGGAATATGTGGGTGTCGGTTGGGCTTGTTGGAATGGCCCTTGCGCCGATGTTCGTAATGCTGGTAGTGCTGAGCTTCTTTGGCGGGCTTGGCGGGGGCTTTCAGCATCCACTAGCGTCGAGTATGGTTTCGCGGGCATACGACGACAGCGGGCGCTCGACGGCTGTGGGCACTGTGAACTTCGCCGGGGACCTGGGCAAGATGATCGCGCCGCCTATTGTGACGGGGGCGATAGCGATCAGCATGGGCTGGCGGCAACTGCTGTGGGTTATCGGACTGGCGAGCCTCGTATTCATGGCGGCGGCGGCGCTGACTCGGCGCGCGGTGGACATTGGCAGGCCCGTAAGAGACATGGAAGAGACCGATGGAGGTAGGTCCAGCAACACGCGATTGAGCGGGTTCGCAACATTGAGCGGGATTGGCGCGCTGGACTCGATGGCGCGGGTGGGGGCACTGACATTCCTGCCGTTCGTGCTCATCTCGAAGGACGTAAGCCAATCGCAAGCTATCAGTATGCTGCTGTTCGTGTTCATTGGTGGGGCTGCGGGCAAGTTCGTTGTGGGCTGGCTTGGGGACAAGTTCAGCACGGTGAGTCTCATCTGGGCTACGAAGGGTCTGACGGCGGTCTTGATCGTGCTTGCGCTGTACGCGCCGATGACGGTGATGATCCCGCTGCTGGTGCTGCTGGGGATCGGGTTGAACGGAACATCTTCAATTCTGTACGCGACGGTGGCGGAGTATGTGCCGGCGAACAGGCGTGGCAGATTCTATGGGTTTTTCTATACTACGAACGAGATCGGCACTGTTATCGCGCCAATCGGATACGGATTGATTGCAGACACATACAGCCTGAGCGCGACGATGCTGATTATGGGCGGAGCAACCGCGCTGATATTGCCGGTTAGCTTGCTGCTGCTGACGCATAGGTTCAGCCGCTAGCCAATCCTCGACGAATTGCCCCCGAAGGCATGAAGTGGGTGAACTTCGGGGACGGGTGAAAGCGGCAACTTTGGCGTCAGAATTATGGATGTGCGGAATGCGCGTCTGATATACTCCGAAATACCTTCAGCGTGGGCTCGCATCGGAGATAGACGGAGTGTGCAGCGGTCGGAGCGATTTGGGTTGACCACACACAGAATCCGGTAGATTGAGGCGCAATGCGAATCGAGCAGGAGCTGGCTCAGACGCACATCGACAGGGACTCGGTGCTGACCATCGGAGTCTTTGACGGCGTTCACCGTGGGCATCAGAGGCTGATAGCTAAGGTCGTGGCTGAGGCGAACGCCAACGGGGCTGCCGCGGGCGTGCTGACTTTTCGCAACCACCCGGATTCGGTTCTCAATCCCAATTTCCGGCCGCAGTACATCACGAGTGTGGCGGAACGCACTCGTCTCATGGAAGAACTTGGCGTTGACTTCGTCGTTCCGGTTACATTCGACAGGGAGGTCGCGGGGCTTCGCGCCCGGAAGTTCACCGAACTGCTGCGCAGCAAGCTGCGAATGCGAGGCCTTGTGGTGGGGCCTGACTTCGCCATGGGGTACAAGCGCGAGGGCAACGTCGATATGCTGTCGGACATGGGGGCTGAGCTAGGCTTTTCGGTGAGCGTGGTTGACCTGCTGTCGGATGGTGGTGACGCTGTGCATAGCACCAGCATCAGGAAGGCACTAGTGGATGGCAATGTCAAGGATGTGGCGAAGAAGCTGGGGCGGAACTTCTCGATGAGCGGCACTGTGGTAACTGGCGACAAGAGGGGCAGGACGCTGGGGTTCCCTACCGCTAACATCGAGGTCGGGCCGGATATGGTGGTTCCGGGGAACGGCATTTACGCGACACTGGCATTCGTGGATGGTGAGCGCCACATGGCGGCGACAAGCATCGGCACACGACCCACTTTCGACGGGAAAGGACGCACAATAGAAGCGTTCCTATTGGGATTTGACAGCAACCTGTATAATAGGGAACTACGGCTGGAATTCGTACAGCGTCTGCGCGATGAGTTGAAGTTCGACAGCGTGGATGCGCTACTAGAGCAAATGGAGCTGGATGTAGAGCAAACACGAAGATTGCTTACGGCGAAACCGTAGCCCGAAGTTCAAAACGACAGGGGTTACTAATGCAAGAGCGCCCTGACCGACAGGGAAGCACGGACGACGATTCCGCAGGTATAGCGCCGACAGAATTTCGGGATACCGTCTCTGAGGCGCGGCGCGTGGCAGCCGAGTACGCAATTTTCGCGGAGATTGGTCGCGTCATTAGTTCCTCTCCGAACATCCAGGATGTCTATGAGGGCTTCGCCTCGCAAGTTAGGAACGTCATCCCATTCGATCGTCTGGTGATCAACACCGTTGACCTCGACGCCGGAACGGTAGTTACGCTGTACCAGTCCGGGGAGAATATCCGTGAGTGGGCGCCAGGGCTTGTCAGGCCGCTTGCTGATTCGCCTACTGATTGGATTGTCAAGAATCGAAGCGGCTTGGTTTTCAGCCCCGACTCCGAGCAGCTAGACCAAGAGAGGTTCATCAACCAGTCCCCGGTCCTAATGAAGGGGTTGAGATGGCTGGTTGCGGTGCCTCTCATATCGAGGAACGAGATTATCGGCACGCTGCACTTCAGGTCGAGCGACCCCAATGCCTATAGTGAGCACAGCCTTGAACTGGCAGAGAGGGTTGCTTCGCAGATTGCGGGAGCCCTAGCCAACTCGTTGCTATACGCAAAGCAGGTGGAGACGCAGACTGCACTCGAAGAGACACTGCGCTTAGAGCAACGTCTGGTACAGGAGCAGGCGCTCTTCGCGGAAATCGGCAGGGTAATCTCGTCTTCTATGGACATCAACGAGGTCTATGATGACTTTGCCGAACAGGTTCAGATGCTGATAACGTTCGACAGGATATCACTCAGCCTGCTGGACAAGGAAGACAACACGCTGACCAACACTTATGTGGTTGGGCTTGAAGCTGAGGGCCGGCGCGTTGGCGAGAAGTTTTCTGTGCTGGACACGCCGGCGGAAGACGTAATACGAACCGCAAGGACTGTTCTGGTTCAGGGCAGCGCGGATGTGCTCAGGGCGCGTTACCCTTCGATGGTGTTCCACAATATGCGCTCCGTGGTAATGGCGCCTCTGATATTCAAGAACGAGGTCATCGGGCTGCTCAATGTTCGCTCGCTGAAGGAGAATGCTTACGGTCAGCGGGATGTCGATATGCTGACACAGGTTGCGCGGCAGGTAGCGGCGGCCGTAGCAAACTCGCAGTTGTTCGCTCAGCAGAGCAGGCTGGCGACTTTCCCGATGCACAACCCGAACCCGGTGATCGAGGCGAATCTGGATGGGTCTATTACTTACTGTAACCCGATTGCGCGTCAGCGCTTCCAAAATTTGGCGGATTTGGGGCCACGCCATCCGATCATGACGGATATCCACGCGATAATCGAAGAGTTGACGGGAGGCGGTGGATTTCATTCTCGTGAAGTTGATGTCGGAGAAGAGACTTACCAGCAACGCATAGTGTATATCCCCACTATCAAAGAGATTCGGATTTACTCCAACGACATCACGCCGCGCAAGAGGGCGCAGGAGAAGCTGGCGCGGCAGGCGGATGAGTTGGCGCGCTCGAATGCGGAACTTCAAGAGTTCGCGTATGTTGCGTCGCACGACCTTCAGGAGCCACTCCGGGTTATTTCAGGGTTTACGCAACTGCTCTCTGACCGATATTCAGGACAACTAGACGAGACTGCTGATGAGTTCATCGGCTATGTGGTGGATGGCTCGGAGCGGATGAAGATTCTCATCAACGATCTGCTGGAATACTCCCGCGTGGGTACACAGGGTAGGCCCCTGGAGCCGGTAGAGAGTTCAAGCGCCCTGGAGCATGCGTTGTCCAATCTACGAGTCGCCATGTCAGAGGCTGATGCTCGGGTTACGCATGACAGGTTGCCCAAGGTGCAAGGCGACATCAACCAGCTTTCGCAGATGTTCCAGAACCTAATCAGCAATGCGATCAAATTCCGCGCCGAGCATCCACCGAAAATTCACATATCGAGTGTACAGGTCGGAGAGTCGTGGGTGATGTCGGTTTCTGACAACGGCATTGGCATAGACCCCCAGTACAGTGAACGAATATTCGGCATGTTCAAGAGACTTCATGGGAGGGGCGAGTATCCGGGGACTGGAATCGGACTCGCGATATGCAGCAAGATTGTGGAACGGCATATGGGGAAGATTTGGGTCGAATCGGAGCCTGGAAACGGGTCAACTTTCAGCTTCACGCTGCCGGTTGTAGAGGATTAAACGGAAAGGAGACGGCAACATGACTGCAGCGACAGAGGACAGAGCGATCGAGATTCTGCTGGTGGAAGACAATCCTGCCGATGTTCGGTTGACGGAGGAGGTACTCAGGCAGTCGGAGCACACGACGAACATCACAGTTGCGGAGGATGGCGTCATCGCAATGGAGATGCTGCACGGCACCGGAGATTATGGGGGCACGCCCCGTCCGGACCTTATACTGCTCGACCTGCGGCTACCGCGCAAGGACGGGCCAGAGGTACTTGCGGAGATCAACTCTGACGAAGGACTGGTGAACATCCCTGTGATGATTCTTACGGGGACAGAGGCAGAGCAGAGCCTTCTTAACGCATACAACATCCCACCCAGCCGCTTCTGCCGAAAGCCAATCGAGTTGCAGCGATTCAACAACGTGGTGGGGCAGCTCGGAATGTTCAGTCGGCAGCCGATAAGCCTGGGCCCGCCGGCGGGCCAGGCTGAGAGCCAATCAGAGTCGTCGGGCGGCAAGCGCCGGTGGTGGTGGCCTTTCGGCGGCAGCTAGACCGCGGGCCGTGTTTATAGGCGAACATGGCCACGAACCGGGCAGCCGTCCAGACAGTCACTGATGGCATTAAGGATACGGACGTGACTACTTACAGAAGGCATGCCAGCAGGCCGCTTGAAATATTGCTGGTCGAGGACAACCCTGCAGATGTACGTCTTATACAGCTGATACTGGAAGACGCCGAGTTTCATGTAAACTTCACTGTGGCGAGCAACGGGCAGGAAGCGATGAACATTCTCAAGCGTGAGGAAGGGTCCGCCGATGCGCCGCGACCGGATATGATCCTGCTTGACCTTAACATGCCCGTCATGGACGGGCGGGAAGTTCTCGCAGAGTTGGAAAAACTTCCTAATTTGAGCAGCATTCCGGTGGTCGTGTTGACGACATCGCAGTCTCAGGAGGACCTTGAATACGCGTACAGCAAGTGCATCAGCAGCTACATCACTAAGCCGGTCGATGTGCATCAGTTCAATACGAAGGTGCGCGACTTGCTGAACTACTGGACGAATGTCGCGGTGCTACCTAATTAGACAGTGACGACTTCCGGAGATGACTCTTGTACAGAGGTACGGAATAGTCCAGAAGAATGTCGCATACGATATTGACATTGCGGCGTGTACTTGCTACGGTGGAGTTGAGGGGCAAGAGGCTCCGCATTAACCGTCCTAGCAATTCGCCGGGCTGACAGGAGGATGACTATGGTTAGACAGCTAGTTCTGAATCATAACTGGAAATTCCCGTGTCATGCCCCTGCCGGTTACAGGGGCGGTAGTCAACGCTAGCGTTGACAGAAGAGGAGTTCCGATAGATAAAGCCGGCAGGGGAGTCCAAGACCGGCGGACCCGCGAACAATAATTGGCTGTTAAATGACCCTTAGAATTTAAGGGCGCAGCCCTCGGTCAACAACCGAAAGTGCGGGACTAATGGGCAATTCAAGGAGGCGGTCGCAGCATGTGTTGCGCCCGCCTCCTTTCTTTGCGATATAATTGCCAGCGAAACGGTGCGCAGCGAGCAATGCGCTGAAGGGAAGTACGGGAATACGTGTCCCCTACCCTCGAATTCTGCAAATACTCGATACCGAACATTACAGAGGTGTGCCATCTTGTTGTCAGACGCTATCAAGGACGAGAATGTAATGCGCCGCGTGCTCAAGCGAGGCGTGTCTGAGATTATCGTGGAGTCGGAGTTCGTGGAACGCCTCCAGGGCGGCAAGCCGTTGCGCCTGAAGATGGGCTTCGATCCCAGCGCGACTGACATTCACCTGGGGCATGCTGTCGGGCTGCGGAAGTTGCGGCAACTCCAGGACCTAGGGCACAAGGTTGTGCTTATCGTGGGAGACTGGACGGCACAGATAGGCGATCCCAGCGGGAGGTCTGCTACTCGCCCTATGCTCACGGCGGGGCAGGTGCGAGAGAACGCTGCTAGTTATATGGCGCAGTTCTTCAAGATTGTGGACAGGGACAGAACGGAGACGCGCTGGCAGAGCGAGTGGTTTGGCGATTTCTCGCTGACGGATGTGATTAGGCTGACGAGCCGGTTTACGGTGGCGCAGTTCCTGGCGCGCGACGACTTCGCTAGCCGGTTCAAGGCGAACCAGCCCATAGCCATAACTGAGCTGCTGTACCCGCTGCTGCAGGCGTATGACTCGGTGGCAATCGAGTCGGATGTGGAGTTCGGGGGGACTGATCAGATGTTCAATCTGCTGGTTGGACGGGACTTGCAGCAGATGATGGGTCAGACGCCGCAGCAGTGCTTCCTGATGCCATTGCTACCGGGGACGGACGGCGTGCAGAAGATGAGCAAGAGCCTTGGGAATTATATCGGCATCGACGAGCCTGCAAACGAGATTTACGGCAAGACGATGTCGCTGCCGGACGACCAGATCGTGCCGTACAGCGAGTATCTTACGGACATTGCCGAAGATGAGATTGACGAGATGCGGCAAGCACTAGGCGGCAGCTCAGTGAATCCGATGGAGCTGAAGAAGCGGCTGGCGCGGGAGCTTGTGGCGCAGTTCCACGATACGGATGCGGCGCGTGAGGCGGAGGGGCATTTCGAGCGGACTGTACAGGGGCGAGAGTTGCCGGAGGAGATATCCGAGTTCGCGCTGCCACCATCCGGGGCGCTTGCCGACATGCGGTTGAGCCGGCTACTGGTTGATGCAGGGCTTGCGAGCAGCGCGGGAGAGGCGCGACGGCTCATCGAACAGGGAGCGGTGCAGATTGATGGTGAGCGCGTCGACGAGGACTCTACTTCCGGTGTCGCAGCGGGCTGCGTGCTGCGCGCAGGTCGGCGGCGGTTTGTGAGGCTGGTTTAGATTTTTTGCTATGCTGCTGCGCTGCCGGGGTGGCCGGGGGCGCCGTACAGGGGGCAGCCGGTGCAGGATGTTGGCTGCGTGGAGTTGCCGCAGGTTGCCGGGCTGTATGATTGTTGTGATTGTCCCAAGTGGGTGAATACCTCCGTTTTGCGAGCTTGCTTTGCGCCTTCGCTGAAGAGGTCGAGCTTGAGTTGCCTGGCGCGGGGTGGGCGGTGGCCGGGGAAGCGGAGGAAGGGCCAGGCGCGCTTGCGTACGACTCCCATAGTGTGCAGGTCACGCCAGTTGTCAATGCTGTGAGCGCGACGGTTCTCTAGGATGCGATCTGCCGAAGTGGGACCTACGCCTGGGACGCGAAGAAGCTGTTCTTTTGTCGCTGCGTTCACATCGAGGGGGTATGCGTCAAGGTTGTGCACTGCGATGGATTGCTTTGGGTCTTCATCATGAGGCAGGAAGCCGTTGTCGTCGTAGGCGAGGCGCATCTCGTCGTTGGTGAACTTGTACACCCGCTTGAGCCAGTCAGCTTGGTACAGACGATGCTCTCTTACCATCGGGGTTGCGGGATGCTCTTCGAGAGGCGTGTGACGGATAGGCTGGAAGGGGGAGTAATAGACGCGCTTGAAGTTCCACTCGCCGTAGAGCTGCTCCATTCGCCGGAAGATGTCCCAGTCTGATTCGTTGGCCGCGCCAACAACCATCTGCGTCGCCTGCCCGACGGTCGCGCCTTTGCCACTGGTCCTGTTGCGGCGCATTAGGTCGACGACCCAGCTCATTGGGTCGAGTATGTCGCGCTGCAAGTCTTTCATTGTGCTGAGGCGGCGCATCATCTCGGACGTGGGCGTCTCGATGTTGACGGAGAGTCGAGTGCCGAGCCTGTATGCTTCCTCGACGAACTGGTACTCGGTGCCGGGCATTACTTTCATATGGATGTAGCCTTTGAAGCCGTGCTTGTTGCGTATCGAGTCCACGACCTTCAGCAGCCGTTCAGTGGTCTTGGAGCCGCTACCGGCGATGCCGGAACTGAGGAAGAGGCCGTTGACCGTGTGGCGGCGGTGCATTTCCATGAAGGCGTTGGCGAGCTCATCGACCTTGAAGGCGTAGCGCTTTCGGGGGACCCAGTGGCTGTTGGGGCAGTAGAAGCAGTCCATCTTGCAGAAGTCGGTGAACATGACGCGCATGAGGCTGATGAACTTCCCGTTTGGCATTGCTGCCTTATAGACGCCGGGAACGGGATTGCGGCGCGCGGATGTGTAGGGCGCGGCGGTTCGGCTGCCGGCGGCGGGGCGTGAGAGAATGTCGTCACTCGCCATGCCGCCGAGGATGTGAAGTTTCTCAAAGGTGTCCGGCGTGTGCTTAATGAGCATTGCGGCTCTCCTGTGTAAGAATATATGTTCGCTACAATAAGTTTAGCACAGGCGAGCGAATTGTCAATACCAGAAGTTAACAGAATGTACAGGGTACAGGATGGATAGGAAAGGGACAGATGGTGTATTTTCGCCCCATTCCTTCGGCAAGCTCAGGACAGGCTCTAACCTTCCCTCATCGGGCGAAAGGGACTTTATGTCAGGGGATCTGGCGGAGGCGGGTGTCCCAGCGATCGCGCAGCCAGTCGCCAAGGAAATTGAAGGCGAGCACAGTGAGGAATATCGCCATGCCGGGGAAGAACGCGACCCACCAGGCGTCGTCCAGATAATCGCGTCCGTAAGCTATCATAGAACCCCATGCGGGAGCAGGAAGCGGGATGCCAGCACCGAGGTATCCCAGAATCGATTCGGCAAGGATGATGGCGCCAACCTGCAGCGTGGTCGCTATGACAAGCGTGTTCGTGACGCCTGGCAGGATATGCCTATATAAGATGCGGAATGAGGACGCGCCAGATACCTTCGCCAATGCGACATAGTCCAGCGTTTTCAACTGGAGGGTTTGGCCGCGCACAAGCCGCACGACTTCGGGCCAGCTTGCCAGAGCAAGCACCCCCACGATTACGATGTATTTCTGGCCGAGGACGACAATGATTATTAGCGCAAGCAAGAGGTATGGTACGGCGGTTATCATATCCGTGATGCGCATTATCACCTCGTCAACAACTCTACCAAAGTAACCTGCCGCCAAGCCGAGCGTCGTGCCGACCAGCGTACCGATGGTTATGCTAATCACCGCGAGCGTCAGCGCGATGCGAGCGCCGTGAATGATGCGAGACAGCACATCACGCCCCAGCGGGTCGGCGCCGAGGATGTACTTGCCGCCTCTGCTGCAGTAGTCGAAATAGGGCTTTTCGTCGCCGACACATTGCGGGTACCAGAAGGGCGCGGCCGTGAGGTCGCGGAGGTCCTGACGGTTGGGCAGGCTGGGTGAGATGTATTCGGCGAAGGCGGCGCAGGTAACGAGAGCTACGATGATGAGGATTGGGATGATAGGCCAGCGGCGAAGCACATAGAAAATGCGTGTAGCAGTGGTGCGGTGCGTGCGGCAGTGGATGTCGGCGAGCGTGAATTGGGGCGATTGGTATATTACATTGACATCAGTGGTTTGAGGTGTGGGGATGACCTACTCGCCCATCAAATAAGTTGAGGGGCGGGTTGATGTCCCGCCCCTCAGTAGTTGGCTTGAAAGGTAGATCGCGGTATATGCCGGACTAGGTGGTGAATAGTATGGGGTTTCGTAGAGGCGGCGCTATTTCCCGCTCGTTGAGCGGGTAGGCCTCCTTCTTGTAAATCTGGATGCGGTGCGAGCCGAAGTCAGTGATGTACAGCCTGTTTTCCTCGTCAACGCGCACTGTCAGTGGAGCGCGCAGGCGCTTGGTGGCTTCGAGGTCTGCCATTTCGCGCAGGCGAAGCGTTACCGGGTTGGCAAGGATGTACTCGCGAGCGGAGCGGGAGAGGCTGGCGTCGCCTATGAACTGCTCGACGAAGCGGCCCTCAGCATCGAAGAGCTGCACACGGTCGTTGCCCCAGTCGGAGACGTAGATATCACCGTCCGCATCGACGGCAACGCTAGTCGGGCGGTCGAACTCGCCCTTGTCGTCGCCGGAACCGCCAATTTCCATCAGGAACTCGCCGTCGGGCGTGAACTTCTCCATGCGGTCGTTGCGCCAGTCGGCAACGTATATGTCGCCTTCGTCGTCAACGGTTACGCCCCAAGGCATGTTCAACTGCCCTTTGCCGTCGCCGAATTCGCCGAACTGCGATAGGAACTTGCCGTCTTTAGTGTATGTCTGTACACGGTGATTCAGGGTGTCGGAGAGGACGATGTTGCCATCGTTGTCGAAGGACATTCCTGTCGGGCGATTGAATTGTCCTTCGCCGCCACCCTTCTCACCCCAACTTGCCTGCTGCTCGCCGTCTTTGTCGAAGATGAAGACCTTGTTGTGCGCCTCGTCGGAGACATACAGCAGTTCGTCATCATCGCAGAGCAAGCCGGAAGGCCACTGGAATGTGCCTGTGCCGATGGTGCCGAGATTGTCGTCGGCCCAGTTGATGCGCCTAATTTCGTTGCCGAGTCCGCCTCGACAGAGGATATACACGCGCTCATCTTTGCCGAAGGCGATGTCAACTGCGTTGGAAGTAACCCGGCGCATGCCGAGAGTCATGTAATAAGGGAAGCCTGACCTGAGCATTCCGTATGGTCTGGCCATTGTTGCACCTCGCAGAGTTTTTTGGTTTATCAGTTCTTCGGTAGGTCAGTCAATCGGTACTTCTCAATAGGTACTTAAATGGGCGTGGTTAACATCAACAGAGTTGCCGAACCATCCTGTCCTTCGACGGGGTCACGACGAACGGAGTTTACTCAACCGCTCACTTGAATGTACAAATAAGAAAGTCGGTCGGCAGCCGATACATCGACTAACCGACCGACTGATTAACTCTTACTTAAATGGGGTGATCTGCTCGTAGTGACCGTTCACGATTTCGGGGGCGTCTATGCCCATCCATTGTTCAAGCATGGTGGCGTAGATGCCGCGGAAGTCAATCGTGTGCTCCAGGTCCTCGCCCTTCGCCCATGTTTCGGGACTGAGGGACGGGTACTCGGAGTAGAGGCCGCCGTTAACCGACTCGCCGATAATGAACGCGCCGCCGCCTGAGCCGTGGTCGGTGCCGCTGCCGTTGTCCTTGATGCGGCGACCGAACTCGGTGAAAACGAGCATCACCACGTTGTCAGCGGCGTCGTGCTCGTTGAGGTCGTCGAAGAAGTCGCGGACCGCGCCGGAGAGGTCCTGAAGCAGCTTGGGATGCGTCGGGTTCTCGTTGGCGTGTGTGTCGTAACCGCCGTGGCTGGTATAGAAGATACGTGTGCCAAGTCCGGTGGTATGCACCCTTGCGATGTCTCGCAGGCTCTTGGCTATCGCGTTGTCGCCGTATTCGACGCTGGAGCTGTACTGCGCGGGGGCAGCTTTCAGCCTGTCGGCGCCGCGAAGGACGTCCATGCCGGTGCGGGAGAGGTATTCCATCACTGGGCCTGTGCCTATCGCCTGCGCGTACATGTCCTTGAAAATCTGGAGTGCCTGATCGCGCTGATCGTCCTCGCCGATGCCGGTTAGGAGGCCGTAGCTGTCGAGGTCGTTGACGGAGGTAACAGGCACACCGGGGACTGCCATCGCGCGAGGCAAGCCGATGCCGAAGTTGATGCCGGTAAGCTCGTCCTCGCCATTGGGGTCGAGTTCGCGGAGGGCCTTGCCGACCCAGCCCTCGGTTACGACCTTGTCCGGCTCGCAGGTGTGCCAGATGTCCATGCCGCGGAAATGGGAGCGGTTAGAGTTGGGGTAGCCGATGCCTTGTACCACCGCAACTTTGCCCTCGTCGAACATGTCCTTGACTGGGCGGAAGTTGGGGTTGAAGGCGAGGTCGTCGTTGATCGGCAGCACTTCCTCGCGATCAATCTTGACCAACTTGCGGTTGTCGTAGTAGGTCGGGCTGTTGTACGGGATGAGAGTGTGCATGAAGTCGTTGCCGCCCGAAAGCTGCACTACAATCATGACCGGGTCTTTTCCGTTACCGTTGGCTGGCATCTCGTGTGCCTCCTTTTGCTTGCTTGCCTGTAACTGTCAACATTGGATACATGGCGATATTCTTTATGTTAGGCGAACTGGTACTCGCGGGTGGAAACGATGAGCTGAAGCATCCTGCCGATGTGGGTTGCGCTGTCGTTGGCGTCATCTTCGGTGTCGAAGCTGAGGTCGCCTACCGCTTGCGCGTAACGATTCAGCCCTTCCCTTGTGCTTCCATCGACCTCGACATGGCCAGCGAGTTCAAGGGACATTTCGACAAACTGCTCCGGGGCGAGCTTGCCGTCGTCGCTCTCTGCGCTCATGCGGGCTACGATGTCCTGAACGCCGGGCTTCGAGAGGTCGTTGAGCTGGTTGACCGCGAAGTTGACGCGCTCGTTGAGGGTGCCGCCGTCAATCCATTCGTGGCCTGTGTGCCAGCCTTCTACCGTGGGTGGGTTCATCAGTTGCTGTCCCATCACGGAGGTTGCGCCGCCAAGCGCGCCGATTGCCTCGTTAGGCTCGGGGAACTTGTACGTTCCGACGAGCTTGATGGTGCCGGCGACTAGCTCGGACGGACTCTTGACCTTCTTGAACTGCGCTTCCTTAAAGAAGTCTGACTTGAACAGTGTCTCCAAGATCGGCTTGATCTGACCACCATTCTCGAAGTATGCAGTGATGAGCGTCTCCATTGCTTCGGGGTCGCGCGGAGGCTCAAGCTCCCACGAGGGGACCTGTGGTTCGTCGGCGACAAAGAAGTTGTAGATATGGCGGCAGATGAATGCTGCGGTTGCCGGCTGCCGAACGACAATATCTATAATGTCCTCGCCGTTGAAATTGCCAGTCTCGCCGAGGAATGTCTTCTCCGAATCGTCGTGGTCTTCGGGGACATACAGGAATTCGGTGTCGTAGCTGCCGAAGGGGTACAGCGGGATGGGCTGGGTGAAAGTCCAGCCAGTGAATGCGAGTGAGGCGTTCTTGATGTCTTCCTCGGAGTAGTGGCCGACGCCCATAGAGAAGAGTTCAAGCAGTTCCCTGCCCCAGTTCTCGTTCGGCTCACCCTTGTGGTTTTCGCAGTTGTCCAGCCAGTAGTTCATGGCCGGGTCTTTCGCGAGTTCCAGCAGTACAGTCTTCATGTCGGTCATGCCGACTTCGCGGAATTTTTCGATCTGCCGGACTATGGAAGGCACGTGCTCGCCCTTGTACCAAGCGGTGGCGAAGACCTGGTGCCAAAGGAGCGCCATCTTTTCCTGAAGGGGGCGCTCGGTATTGACCATGCGATATATCCAGCGTCCCACGTGAGCCTGAAGGGAGTCGTTGTAACTCAGCTCCAGGTTGTAGCGCCTCCAGATATCCTCTTCGAGCTCCGGGAAGCGTTCCGGACTCACGAGATCGTCTACGACAGTCGCGTAGCCCTTCGATGCCAGTTCGTCCAGCTCTGCCCTTGAGGCGCCAAAACCAGCGCGGCGCATTAAATGGGCAATCAGAGCAACGTCATTCGCCATTGTGGGCCCCTCCTTAGAAGTGCGTTTCAATATGAACATACTACCCTTATAAGGAAGCATGCCATTGTAGATAGACCTAGAGTGCATTTTACATCAGACGGGCAAGGCGCACAACAGGAATGTTTGGGAGTTCCTGCATAAAGAGCGGGTTAAGGGTGGATATGGGGGCAAGCAGGCGGAATTGACACCTCAAGCGTACTTATATGGTTGAGCCACTTCGATATTTCAGTTGACTGGCAGGGTGGGTAAAACCTAATGCAGCGCAGGCGTGTTGACAGGCAATAACTCCAGATTTTCCAATCGGGAACTTGCGGTTGGGATGAAAATGAAGAGACCCTGTGGCTTATGGAGCATTCCTTGACTTTGCGCTCGAAATTCATCTAGGATTGCGCTTACTTATTCTCCAACCATTTTCACAATAATCCAGTTATTCGCCTACTGGCACATCGCGGGAATAAATATGCCCGGACTGAGCTGGGAAAGGCCTTCCAGACCTGAGCGGGGACCAGAAAAGGATGGCGAAGGCGACCTTGAGGGCTCTGATAATCGGACCACGGGCATGGTAACAATCAAGAATAGACAAGGCGTTGACATGTATGTGTTTGGGTCCGGTCGTCAATTGGAGCTTAAAGTTTAGGGTGCAGAGTGGTAGTCTGAAGATACAAGTCCGTAGGGGAGGGTCTCATGGCAGTTGATATGGTTGCAGAGACGGGTACTTTCAGGGTGAAGTCAGGGCTGGCGCAGATGCTGAAGGGCGGCGTGATTATGGATGTCGTGACCGCAGAGCATGCGAAGATTGCGGAGGACGCGGGTGCTGTCGCGGTGATGGCGCTGGAGCGTGTGCCCTCAGACATTCGGAGCGCGGGAGGCGTGGCGCGGATGTCGGACCCGGCAATGATTGCGGATATTATAGACGCGGTTACGATTCCAGTGATGGCGAAGGCGCGCATCGGCCACTTTGTGGAGGCTCAGATTCTGGAGGCGCTTGGCGTGGACTACATTGACGAGTCCGAGGTGCTGACGCCCGCCGACGAGAACAATCACATCAACAAGCACGACTTCAGGGTGCCTTTCGTGTGCGGCTGCCGCGACCTTGGAGAGGCTCTGCGCCGCATTGGTGAGGGCGCGGCGATGATTCGCACCAAGGGTGAGGCTGGCACGGGCAACATTGTGGAAGCGGTCCGCCATGCGCGCAAGGTGATAGGCGAGATTCGCCGCATCCAGAATATGACCGTCGATGAGATCATGGCGACGGCAAGAGACCTGCGCGCTCCATACGAACTGGTGCGAGAGATTCACGAGACGGGTAAATTGCCGGTCGTCAACTTTGCGGCGGGCGGGATCGCTTCACCGGCGGACGCTGCGCTGATGATGCAGCTTGGCGTTGACGGCGTGTTCGTCGGTTCCGGCATATTCAAGTCCGAATACCCGCAGATAATGGCGGAAGCCATCGTGAAGGCGACCACGCACTACAACGACCTGCAGATTCTGGCGGAGGTGTCCAGAGGATTGGGCGCGGCGATGCCAGGCCTGGATGTTCGCACTATGCCCGAAGATGAGCAGTTTGCGGTGCGAGGCTGGTAATTTGTCGAGGATAGAGCCAAGAATCGGAGTTCTTGCGGTACAAGGCGACTTCCTGGAGCACAAGCAGGCGCTGCTTCGGCTGGGGATTGACGCGCCGGAAATACGACTGCCACATCAACTAGACGAGATCGACGGGCTGATTATCCCCGGCGGCGAAAGCACCACGATCGTCCAGCTGATAGACATCTATGGCTTTCGGGATGCGCTGCGGGAGAGGGCGCAGGCGGGCATGGCGATTTGGGCACATGCGCTGGCATGATTGTCGTAGCGGACCAACTCACAGACCGTCGCCCCGAACCCTTGCGTCTTATGGACATCGACGTAAGCCGCAACGCATTCGGGCGGCAGGTGGACAGCTTTGAAGCCGACATTGAGTTTCAGGAGATCGGGGGCGCGCCGTTCCATTGCGTGTTCATACGCGCCCCGGTTGTCAACCGCGTGGGCGAATCCGTGAAGGTGCTGGCGGCGCTGGATGACGGCCGTCCTATTGCCGTGCGGCAGGGCAGGATGCTGGCGACCGCATTCCACCCCGAACTGACGGACGACCCGCGCGTCCACGAGTTGTTCGCGCGGATGGTGGAGCAGCGAGATTAGCGGAGGTGTTTGGCAAAAATAGGTCGCGTCGTATGCCTTTTGCTCTAGGATCATTTGAGATTGCGCGGCTTCAAAATGATGTAAATGGTCAAATTTCGGTCAACATCGCTGCTAATGGGATATTGTTTGCCCTTAGGTGCGCTGCTACCACACTCTGATAAGCGATTGTGCGCCTGGTACGCGGGCAGACACTTCAGTTGAAGTCAACTATGTCGCGCTTGCCAAGATCGCGGGCGCGTCAACGCCGCGCATAACGTACCACCATATCCTGCCGGGCGTGACGAATACAATCGTTGTGGCAACGACGCTTCAGGTGGGCAGCATAATCCTCGCGGAGGCTATACTCAGCTTCCTGGGCGCGGGCGTACCGCCGCCAACGCCATCCTAGGGTTCTATGGTATCAGATGGGCGCGATTACCTCGCTTCTGCGTGGTGGGTTGCCTTCTTCCCAGGCATAGCGATATTCCTTACGGTGCTGGCATTCAACTTCATCGGTGACTGGCTGCGTGACCGCTGGGATCCAAGGTTGCGGCAGCTTTAGATCAAAAGATACCTGCAACTGAGCCCCTTATAGCTCTGGTTGAAAATCCAACTCCAACAATGGCATGCGGGCATTCGATTTGCCGTTGCGCGGCGTCCGGAAGACCTTGGCGTGATGTCTAGTATCAGGGTTGACAATCTACCTATGATGAATTATAAGTTCACTCTAACCATTGCCCACATTCCCCACGGCATTCCTACTGGCACGCCCTTAACAAACTTGTTCTGTGAAGATGTCATTACATCCTCAACAGTGAGAGTGTAATTAGGGCCTATTTTTGTGAAACTCAAGACAAAATTTTAGCAGGAGGGCGCAGCAGACATGCATAAAGGTTTAATGATCCGAACCATTTGGTTGAGTCTGGCACTGGCTGCAGTAATGGTGTTCGCCGTTGCCTGCGGAAGCGCGCCCGAAGATGGAGCCGCACAGGCACCGGCGCAGCCCGTGGCGACGCCAACTTTTCCGCCTACGCCGATCCCTCCCGCGATCGCCGCGCCGACTGCCGCACCCGCAGCAGCTCCGGCAGCCATGATGTCGGGCGACATCCAGATGGGCGGTCACCTTCGGGTGCTTAATGATGGCTTCCCGCCTAAATGGGACTTCACGCAGACCAGCACCTGGATTTCGCTGTTCCATTACGGGGGAAGGGCGTACAGCGGATTGCTGCAGTTCTCCCCAAGGGACGGTGTGGAAATCTGGCCGGATATGGCGGAATCATGGGAGGTTATGGACAATAACCAGACCTACGTATTCCATATAGATGAGGACCTCACAGAATACCACGACGGGCAACCTTTCACTCTAGATGATGTGGTGTATGCAATAGATCGCTGGCGCAATCCACCTGAAGGCATCATCCAGCCGCGTGTGGGGGCGTTCAATTTGATCGATACGATGGAAGTCGTGGACGACCACACGCTTGAAATTCGGCTAAAGGAGCCTTTCGGGGACTTTATCGCTGAAGCCGCCAACGAGTGGCATATGTTCATCCCCAGGCACATTTTGGAAGCCAACAACAATACGATTACGAACTACGAGCAACTGGTTGGCACCGGGCCATACAAGATCGTAGATGCGGAAGACGGCATCTCGGTCGAGATGGAAAAATATTCTAACTACTTCCGGTCGGATCCAGACGGCAACCAATATCCATACCTTGACAAAGTTACCTCCGTTGTCATAGCTGAACCTCAGGCCATTGTTGCAGCTCTCAATGCGAAGAAGGCAAGCGCGACAAAGCCCAACTGGGTTGGTGTGAGCCACCTCGAGTACAAGCGGATGGCTGATGAGGGCGACGGCACATTCCTCGCAGAGGCTTTCGCCACTGTTGACAGCGTGCAATTGAATAACGAGGCACCGCCTTTCGACGACATAGACGCGCGCAGGGCCATTATGTATGGCTTCAACAAGAACCGCGTCATCGAGATTGACGGTGCGGAGAACCCGATCTTCCCGATAAGCTGGTTCAGCTATCTACATCCGTCACCGGAAGAGATAGGCGAGATTCCCGGCTACAACCCTGCCAAGAGGGACGAAGAAGTGGCGATGGCTCGTGAGTTCGCTGAGAAGTCGGGGCTGAAAGAGTTCGATCTGATTTGGATACCGACCAGAGTGGCACATGCGGAGCAGATGCAGCAAGACATGCTGGAATGCTGCGATGTACAGGTGAACATCGTAATTCAGGACTGGACGGCGATGATTGCGGCCGTCGAAGGACGGCGATACGAAGCCGCTATTGGCGGAACAGCGCCCAGCTATGCGGGAACCGTTCCCATCATCGACATTATGTATACCGAAGGCGGAGGACGCAACGGAGGCTGGGATCCGCCTGACAACTGGGAAGCAGCTTGGAATAAGGCAAGAGTCCAGCAGCCTGGACCTGAGCAAGACGCCCTCTTTGATGAGATGTTCGATATTATGATGAACGAATGGATGCCGATGGTGCCGGTTTACGCCAACAACCATAATAAGTTCCATTGGAACTATGTGCATAACTGGCAGCTGGTCGCTCAGGATATATTCAGCAACAACAAGTTCGAGGACGTGTGGTTGGACTGCAATGCCCCCAGTCCCGGGGCAGGATGCTAGTAGAAACTCCCAGAAGTTCGAAAATGGACGTGGAAAAGAACGGAACACAAACAGGAGGAATTAGTCGATATGCACAAAGGCTTATTGGGTAGGCTCATTTGGGTGATTATCCTCGGGGCGGTTCTGACGCTCGCTGGCATCGCGTGTTCCAGTGCGCCGGAAGGGGCTACTCCAGCAGCGCCGGCCCAAGTGGTAGCGACAGCGACTTTCCCGCCGACAATCGTTCCGCCTAAGATAGCCACGGCCGCGCCCGCCGCGCCCGCAGCAATGGCATCCGGCGATGTTATGAGAGGCGGACACTTGAGGGTGATCAATGATGGCTTCCCGCCGAAGTGGGACTTCTCGCAGACGAGCACTTGGCTTTCGCTTTTCCACTATGGCGGGCGAATGTACAGCGGGCTGCTACAGTTCTCTCCGCGTGACGGTATCGAGATTTGGCCCGACATGGCCGAGTCTTGGGAAGTTAGCAACAACTCCCAGACATTTACCTTCACGATAGACGAAGACCTTACAGAGTGGAACGACGGCACACCGTTCGATGTTGAGCACATAATCTACGCGATAGATCGGTGGGGCAATCCGCCTGAAGGTATCATTCAACCGCGCGTAGGCGCGTTCAACCTCATAGACAGTATGCGCAAGGTTGATGACCGCACACTGGAAATCAACCTGAAGGCGCCCTTTGGCGACTTCATCGCAGAGTCCGCCAATCAGTGGCACGCCATGATACCTGGGCACATCCTTGAAGCCAACGAAAACACCATTCCACGCTGGCAGGATGTGATAGGCACGGGGCCGTACAAGATAACCGACGCCGAAGACGGCATATCGGTTGATTCTGAGAAAAACATGAACTATTTCAGAGACGCGCCTGACGGTGACCCGTATCCGTACTTGGACCGTGTTACTTCGATCAACATTGTCGAGCAACAGGCCCGCATAGCGGCGCTTCGCTCTAAGAAGGCAGACGCGACCAAGCCCAACAACCTCAATCACAAAGAGTACGAGAGCATGCCATTGGGCGATGGTCCTGAGGAAGCTACATTTGATAGGGGACCCTTCGTGGATGTGGCAAGCATCCAGCTCAACAACCAAATTGCGCCTTTCGATAACATCGACGCTCGGCGCGCCGTGTTCTATGGCGTGTACAAGCAGGGCATAATCGATTCTGAAGGGGCAGAGAACCCTTATTATCCGATAAGCTGGTTCAGCTACATTTTCCCGTCGAGTCAGGAGATTCTTGATACTGTTCCGGGGTATAAGCCAGAGAACCGAGAAGAAGAACTGGCGAAGGCGAAGGAATTTGCCGAAAAAGGCGGTCTCACGGAGTTCGAGCTTGTAGTGGTTACGGCGCGTACCGCGCACGCAGAGTTGATCCAGGCGGACATGGCGGAAATCGGTGTTGATGTAAAAATCACGCCGCAAGACTGGACTTCGATGATCGCTTCGGTTGAAGGTCGCCGCTATCAAGCCGCTACAGGCGGCACCGCTCCCAGCTACGCCGGAGTCGTCCCACTTGCTGACATTATGTACAGCGAGAATGGCGGCCGCAATGGAGGCTGGGACCCGCCCGCGAACTACCTGGCAGCATGGAATGAGGCGCGAACGCTTCAGGCCGGTGCGGAAAGGGATAAACACTTCAGCGAGATGCACAGGATAATGTTGGAAGAGTGGGTTCCCAGCGTACCTTATTCCGCTGTCAACCAGAACAAGTTCCGTTGGAATTATGTGCATAACTGGGACACAGTTGCACAGGAAATATTCAGCAACAACAAGTTTGAGGATGTCTGGCTTGACTGCGGAGCGCCGAGTCCCGGACCAAGTTGCTAGAGTCTACCCTGCAATTTTGAGAGAATGAAGGTTCATCCCGCCCGGTGCTGGCGCAAGGCGGGATGAACATTAAGGAAATGCCCTTACGGAGCAGGTAGTAATATGTGGAAATACATCATCCGGCGGCTGATACTAATCATCCCCACGGTCTTTCTTGCTGGATCGCTGGTATTCTTCATGTTGCGCGTGTTGCCGGGCGACATCGTGAGCACCCTCACATCAGAGGGCGGCGCTACGGCAGAATCGAAGGAGAAACTCAGAGAAGAGCTGGGGCTTAACGACCCCATAGTCGTGCAGTACGGTAAATGGCTGTGGGGCACCGTCAATGGCAATCTGGGTTACTCGCACTACCAAGACAGGTACGTCTCGCAGGTCGTCAAGGACAAGATCGAGGCGACGATGACTCTTGCGATATTTGCCATGGTGTTTTCTCTTGCGATAGCCTTCCCCATGGGCATAGTTTCGGCGGTAAAGCGGGGATCCTGGTGGGATCAAGGTATTCGCATATTCACCGCGTTATCGCTTGCCGTGCCATCATTTTGGCTCGGCATACTGCTCATCATATTCGCATCAAAGGTTTTCAACTGGAGCAAGCCAGTAGTCTATACTTCGTTCTTCTCGGATCCAGGCAGCAATATGGCGCAGCTCTTCCTGCCCATACTTGCCACCGGCATAACTTCAGCCGCTATATTGAGCCGTCTAGTGCGCTCGATGATGCTGGAAGTTCTACGAGAGGATTATGTCAGGACTGCCCGCGCAAAAGGGTTGCGCGAGTTCTTAGTAATCATGCGGCACACAATCCGAAATGCAAGCATCCCAGTGCTGACAATGGCTGGAT
Source organism: Dehalococcoidia bacterium (assembly GCA_965225795.1). GTDB lineage: Bacteria > Chloroflexota > Dehalococcoidia > Lucifugimonadales > JADFKI01 > Bin90. Next base: position 1,673,993 of record OZ245324.1, read on the forward strand.
ACCACTTCGGCGCCATTCTCTCTGGAGTAGTGGTCATTGAGAATGTATTCTCGATTCCGGGTCTAGGACAGCAAATCCTAGTCTCTATTTTCGCACGAGACTACGACATGGTGGTTGGTATTGTGGTAGTTATGACAGTCATCCTCGCTGCCTGGATACTGGTCATTGACTTGCTCTATTCCGTGGTTGACCCACGAATCCGTTACTCGTAAGGCTCAGGTTCCATAAGAAGGGTTCGTCCGTGAAGTAAGGAGCGTCAAATAGAATGAGCCAAGCAAGTATTGGCGTTGCGAGTGGAGCAAGAGACCCGGGATTTGGACAAGCGACAATGACCTTTTTGGTCAGGTTCTGGCGCAGATACCCCTCTGCGTCTGTTGCCGCAGTGGTGTTGATTATAGTAGTGCTAGCCACAATATTTGCTAACGTAATATCTCCTTTTGAGCCCAACAAAGCATACGGAGTCAGACTGGGAGGACTGCTTGAGCCCGGAAAGAATTTCGGAATTCATTTGCTAGGAACGGACACACTAGGCCGCGATCTGTTCACCCGTGTGCTAGTTGGCGGTCGAGTATCACTGCTGATCGGGCTCATAGCCCCGACAGCTGGTATAACTATAGGCGCACTCGCGGGCATCACCGGAGCTTATTTCGGCGGATTGACGGACCTGATAATTCAGAGGATTACCGATACGCTCATGGCGATTCCTAGCCTCGTAATGGCTATGGCGATCACTATTTCGCTCGGTTTCACTCTTCCAGTGGTTATACTCGCCATTGCCGTGGGCATTGCACCATACGCATCCCGTCTCTTGCGCTCTCATGCCCTGGTGCTAAGGAGCATGCAGTACATCGAAGCCAGCCGCGCGATAGGGGCAACAAACAAGCGCATCATTCTGCGGCACCTGGTACCTAATTCGTGGGCGCCCTGGATTGTGATGCTTGCGGTGAATATAGGGAACGCTATCGTCATCGAGGCATCCCTCAGCTATCTGGGAATTGGCATCGCGCCTCCCACTTCGTCCTGGGGCAACCTGCTCATCAGGGCAGCCAGTTACTTTACGGACAATCCGCACCTTGTGTATGCGCCTGGGCTGATGATTACCATTGTGGTGCTCTGCTCGAATATCTTCGGGGACGCGCTTAGGGACATGCTTGATCCTCGTCTGCGTGGAGCTGACTAGGCTTGCAGCGATGCGCGGCATCGCCTGATATTCCAATGACTGTGCTAGTGAAGAATACCGCCGTCATATTGCTCGTGGCGGCGGCGCTTTTTTTGATCGGGTGCCAGCAGAGCAGCCCTGTTGCTACCGGAGTTTCCTCGAACGCTGATGAAATTCGCCCTTTCGTGAATGTTACGCAGTCTGCGTTGAAGGGGCTGCAGGAGTCGTGGAATATCCGTCCGGGTGTGGTGATCTTCGACTACGACCGTGACGGGGATATGGATTTCTATGTGTCGAATGCTTATGAGTTCGGCAACTGGCTGTATCGCAACAACGGCGACGGCACCTTCGATAATGTCGCGGACGACGCAGAAGCGGCACTAAGGCAGACGCACGGCACCGGTGTTGTCGCCTGCGATGTGAACAACGACGGCTATCAGGACCTTTATGTTGGGGCGCAGGGCAGTCTGACAGATAGGCTGGACTATCGCTCGCAGCCTGAGGGGGACCAGAACCTTGACAGGCTGCTTCTGAATGACGGTGACGGCACTTTCACGGACATTACAATGTCCGCTTTTGGGGATGCCGTTAACGGACGCTCCGCCATGAGCGCCACTTGCGCTGATGTTGACCGCGACGGGTGGTTGGACATCTATGTGGGCAATCTTGCGGAGGACGATTTTCGAGGGATGAGCGTGCCGTTCCAGAACGGTCAGTACAATGTGCTTTATCGAAACAACGGCAACCTGACATTCTCGGACATCAGCGAAAGCTCCGGCGTGCAGGGTCCGCAGGTGTGGATGCGAGAGCGTGACGGCAGGCCGGTCGTGTACAAGGATGGATTGACCGGAGACGAGTACGAGGGCTACGACCCTAACATGCGCGATGACAGAGAGAACCGCGTGGGCGACCCAAGCGGGCAGACGCAGGCGGTAACATTCTTCGATTATGACAGTGATGGCGACTCGGACCTTTGGGTTGCGAATGACGGAGACAGGCTGCATGTGTTGCGCAATGATTCGGTGCCCGGCAGCGTGCGTTTTACGGATGTCGCACGCTACATGGGAGTGGACAAGGTGGGCGCATGGATGGGGTTTGCCATTGGCGACTACGATGGGGACGCGGACTTAGATATTTTCGTGTCGAATGTGGGCTTTCACCCGCGCCTGATGCCTGCGCCGGAGACGCCGATGCCATTCTGCGCGTATCACGAGCGGTTCGCCTGGGGGACCTGCCTGCATTATCTGCTGCGGAATGACGGCATCCGCGAGGTTCCCGGCGTAGGCAGTATCGGCGCGTTCCACAATGTCGCGCCGTCAGTTGCGGTTACGCCCAGCCCACTGATGCCGCCGGACTCGCTGGATGCATCGAAGATCGATGAGAGCCAGATGGTGCCGACGGGATTGAGCGCATACGACTTCGCGTTCGGGACGACTTTCTTCGACTATGACAATGACGGGGACCAAGACCTTTACTGGCTAGGCTCTACAGTAGATAGGGGTGAGGCTCCTGGTGGCGAGGTATTTCCCTCTGCGGGACGGATGATGCGGAATGTGGCTGTGGGCGCGTTCGAGGACATTACTGTGCGCGCCCAGCTCGTGAATGTGCAGCGGGCGCTATACGACAAGATTGATCCACAGAATCCAAAGAAAGATCTGAGCATTCACCGAATAGACCCGAAGTTTCATGAAAACGGCAAAGGGCTGGTGCATGGCGACCTGAACGGGGACGGCTATGCAGACCTGATAGGCACCAACAGCAAGGGCAGTCTGTGGGAGGACTCGCGGCAGGTCTCGTTTAGTGAGGCGGGCGGGCCGATATTCGTGTGGATGAATCCGGGAGGCAACAACCGCTGGCTTACGCTGCGACTGAAGGGGCGGATGGCTATTGATGGGAGCGGCAGCAATGCCGACGGTGTGGGCGCGCGGGTCTATCTGACGGCTGGGGAACGGACGCAGGTGCAGGAGGTGCGCGCGGGATCGAGCTATCTGTCAATGGACAGCATCGACCTGGAGTTTGGTCTGGGGCGCGCGAACAGCGTTGACAAGATTGAGGTCCTGTGGCCGAGCGGACGCACGCAGACTATCGAGAATGTCTCTGCAAATCAGGTGTTGGAGATTGTGGAGCCGGAGCAGTAGGTCTGAATTGCTGAGATTGCCTGAATCTATATTGCGTCATTCCAGTGGGATTGGAAGCCGTGATTTGAAGTGCCCCTGATGTCTGGCTTCCTGCCTACATAAGAAGGACGTTCTCGTAGAACGAGCCAATGCGGGCAATTGTTTTCGACAGGCTGCGGGCAAACCGGTCGAGCCTGTGGCGAGTAATTATTGCACCGGGCGGATGGTTTCGAAGTGCAGGTCGGACGATGTGCCGTTGGTGGGCTGCCAACCAGTCAGAGCGGGATTCACGGCGTAAGTGTCGTGTCGCCAGAGGATGGGGATTGCCCAGTATTCGCCATAGGTCTTGCGATTCAGAGCTTGAAGAACCAGCGCGCGATCATCGTCGTTCGCCGTAACCTCCAGTTGATGGAGGATGGCATCCGCTACCTGGGGAGCAAAGTATGTGAGCATAGCACCATCAGCGCCGCTCATATAGCGCCTGATGCTGTTGATGTCGCCACCGGGACGCGCGGGGCCTGCGCCGTGGAGAACGGGAGCCGGCGCGAAGTCGTCGAATAGCTGCGGCCTGGCCATGAACAGCGGTTGAACGACGGGCCACTCGGTCGCCACGACTTTCGCGTTTATGCCGACTGCCTGCCACTCTTTTACTATCATCTCGTTGATGATGGGCATCTCCGACAGCCCATAGGCTACAAGAGAAATCAGGCTGACCGTTTCGCCCGCGTAGCCCGATTGCAGTAGGAGATTTCGCGCCTCGTTTGGGTCGTAGGGGTAGGTAGGCAAGTCCTCCTGAAAGCCGGGCGATACGGGCGTGAAGAGCGCAGAACCCGTTGCTACGGATGCTGCCTCCGGCGGGAAAGTCGCCTCAACAATCTGAGCCATATTTACGCTTGATGCGAGCGCCTTGCGGAACTCAAGGCTTGATGTCAAGTAGTCCTCATCGTAGCTCATGAAGAAGCGTAATACCGTCGATACCACATGCTTGGGGCCGTCCACAGCAAGTCCATTTCTCTTGACTTCTGAGATGGCTGCCGTGCCGATTGGTGAAAGGTCAATTTTGTCGGTCTGCATCAATGCTATGCGCTGAGTCTCTTCAGGCACGAGCGTTACGCTCAGCCTGTCGAAGGTCGAAACTCGATCAGCTTTCCAGTAATCCTTATTGACCTCGTACTCGACGGATGCGCCTTGCGATTTTTCGGCAAAGCGCCAGGGGCCGCTGCCTACGGGTTCGCTCTGCAATGCGGCCGGGTCCGCGTCGAGCAAGTGCGCTGGCAGCAACGGCATATCGCCCTCGACAGGTGCGAGCAGTCCCATGAATACCACATCTGGATTGTTGAGGTTTAGTATTACATTTCTATCGTCAACGATTTCGATGCTCTCGACCGCGTTTTTCACAATGCCACAGACGCCGCAGGTCGCGTCATCCCGGGAATAGTAGTTGAGGCTGGAGCGCACATCCTCAGATCTTACTGGCTCCCCATCGTGCCAATTGGCACCTTCCTTCAAGGTCAAGGTGAACGAATCGGCGGCAGAGGTCACCGTCCAGCGGCTGAGCAGACCGAAGCTTGTGTCCAGTCTGCCTTCGCGATTTGCTCCTGCCAATTGATCGTACAAGTGACCGTGGTACTTAAGACCTTCGTTGTTGTCGAGTGAGGGGTCTAGCGTCTCGGCGCTGAACGACTGCAAAGCGACTCGCAGCACGCCTCCGCTCTTCGGAGCAAGCCCTATATCCAAGTAGGTGTAGGCAAGGATGACAACTACAGCAGCGATGACTATCAGCGCTGCGACAATAATGAATAGCAATCTATTTGTCATTTACGCTCGTTCTCGCAATATTTTTGAGTTCTCAAAAACAGACAACAGGTTTCATTGGATGGGCAGCACGGTGATGGAGTCTCCAGGAAAGTTGGCGACCCATATTGTCTGACCCACTCCCAACAGGGCGTGGGGACCTCTTCCAACGGGCAAAGTGTCCAAAAGGGTTCCGTCAGCAGCCAATTTCGTTACGGTGTCGTCGAGGAAATTGGCGACCCAGATGCTACCTCCGGCGGACAGGACAGCCGTAGGCCATCTGCCGACAGGGTAGTCTCCCTGCACATTGCCGTCGGTGTCAAGCTTGACGACGCTGTTGGTCGAAGCTACGGCGACCCAGATGGATTCGCCATCGAAGGCTACCGCCGTCCCGCCGCCGCCCCAAGCCTCGGTCCGTCCTTTGGGCCATTTTGCTATCTCGAACGAGCCTGTCAATTCCCCGGCGCGGTTCAGCCTGTCAACCGCAACGCTGCCCATGCCCGCCACCCAAACGGAGTTACCGTCATAAGTAATCGCCCAGGGGGAAGGGTGATAGCCGGGAATGCGCACTGTCTTGACGACGCTTCCGTCCAGATTGACTTTTGTAACGGAATTGCCCCAGGAGGCTGCGACCCAGATGCTTTCGCCATCGAAAACGAGAGCGGCCGGCGATGTGTCGCGGGTGCCGATACTTACAGTATCGAGAACTTCACCGTCGAGGCTCAGCTTCGTCACGGTGTTTTCGGAGCTATTGCCCACCCACATATTCTCGCCATCGAACGCAAGAGCGCGAGGGTATGCCCCCGCCTTATAGTTTGCAACGTTCTGCCCGTCAACGCTGTACTTGGCGATGGTCTGCGCTCCATACAAGGTTACCCAGACGTACTTACCATCGAAGGCGAACGAGCGGGGGCCCTGTTCAGTCTCGATGGTCTGCGGAATGGACGTGATGTCCTCGTTCCTGAGGAGGGGTCCGCATGCATTGACAGCTAGCAGTGAAGCCACAATGACGGACGAAAGTGCGCCAATTCCAAGAATGCGCCAAAGAGGGCGCGCATCTGACAGAAAAGTCGGTGGTGAGGGAAAGTTGCACAGTGAGAACGGTAACATGTGGCGTCTTTCTGCGTCAATGTTGACCTGAAGCGGTCGTCTATGTAAGGCTACGATGGGGATTGACAGTGGGAACTGACGGTCGGCACTGACAATCGGCATTGCAGGGCCATTTTGCATATATCGCATAATCGCGCCATGTTCTATATTAGAATAGTGGAAACGCAATAGACGGAGTTACCGCAATGTATGTCATTGGAACAGCGGGGCATGTTGACCATGGCAAATCCACGCTTGTTGAGGCGCTGACGGGCATCGACCCGGACCGTCTGCGCGAGGAAAAAGAGCGCGGCATGACCATCGATCTTGGATTCGCATGGCTGCAACTGCCGAGCGGCAACGAGATAAGCATCGTGGATGTGCCGGGGCATGAGCGCTTTGTGAACAACATGCTTGCCGGCGTTGGCGGGATCGATCTCGCGCTTCTGGTAGTGGCTGCGGACGAGTCGGTCATGCCGCAGACGCGTGAACACTTGGCGATAATCGACTTGCTTCGGGTGCAGCGCGGATTGGTGGCGATCACGAAGCGCGACCTAGTTGACGATGAGTGGATCGAACTCGTCACCGCCGATGTGGAGGAAACGCTGGAAGGCACGGTGCTCGCTGGGGCGGGAATCTATCCCGTATCAGCAATAACGGGCGAGGGTTTGCCTGAACTCGTTGCGGCGATAGATTCAATGCTGGACGATACGCCGCCAAAGCGAGATGTTGGGCGACCACGCCTGCCGATAGATCGCGCGTTTACCATATCGGGATTTGGCACGGTGGTCACGGGCACGCTGATTGATGGCAAGATTGAGACCGGTCAGGATGTGGAATTGGTTGTCGCCGGAAGGTCAACGCGCATAAGAGGGTTGCAGACGCACAAGAAGGGACAGGGCGAAGCGCAGCCCGGCACTCGCGTGGCGGCGAACATTATAAATGTGTCGCAGGACGAAGTTGCTCGCGGCGAGGTGCTGACAACCGAGGGATGGCTGCGTCCAACAGACGCCATTGATGTGCGGGTGCGGGTAATTCCCGACGCGCCTCAAGCGCTGCGCCACAACATGTACGTGACGGTGCATACGGGCAGCAGCGAGGTGGTCGGGCGGCTGCGGCTGCTGGAGAAGGATGTGCTGGAGCCGGGCGAAACGAGCTGGGCGCAGGTGAAGCTGGATGCGCCTCTCGCTGTCGTAAAGGGCGACTACTATGTCATACGCTCCAACAGCAGGACGCTGGGGGGCGGGAACATTGTTGAGACGCACGCGAGGCGCCATCGGCGTAAGGACCTTTCTACTATCGAGCGGCTTGAGGTGATGGAACTCGGCTCTGCGCAGGACATACTATTGAAGACAATCGAGGCTTCGGAGCCAAGCAGGCTCGATGAACTAGTGAATCGGGCAAACATGGGCGCGGACATGGTGAAGGCTGAACTTGAGGCAATGGCAGTCGAGAACCTTATCGTTGCGCTGGGCGGCGAGGGCATAAGCCGGGGCTGCTTCGTATTCAGCACCGCCGGGTGGGACGCGGTTATGGAGAAGACACAACGTTCACTGGAAGGGTATTATCGGCAATTTCCACTGAGACGCGGCGCGCCGAAAGAAGAGCTGCGCAGTAGGCTAGGCATGTCAGCGCAGGTATTCAACCTGGCGTTCGCAAGGCTACATCAGCAGGCTGTGGTGGAAGAGGATGGCGCGCTTGTGCGGCTGCCGGGATATGAGCCTACGTTGAGCGACGAGCAGAACAATCAGGTGGACGCCTACCTGCGCTTGCTGGAAACTGAGCCGTTCTCGCCGCCAACGGACGCGCCTTTAGACAGCGAGGTGCTGAACTTACTTGACGAGCAGGGCAAGGTCGTGCGCGTAAGCGGATCGGTCGTATATTCGGCTGAGGCATACGAGCAGATGGTAACGATAATCTCGGAGCACATCAGGCAGAACGGTGACATATCGGTTGCTAATGTGCGGGATGTGCTGGGCACAAGCCGCAAGTATGCGCTCGCGCTGATGGACTATATGGACCACAAGCGCATAACGCGCCGCGTGGGAGATACGCGGATATTACGGTAGGCGCACCACATCGCAAGAATGCGCCGGATTACTGCTCCCTGCTCTCAGACAAATAAACTCCACAGTCATCACAATCAGACGGGCAAAATCACGTTGAGGAATTTTAGCTGAACATCGGCAAATTCAGATGGCTCTTGATTTAACACGCACAGCGATACAGATTGACGATATGGCAGCGGCGCTCAGGGCTGGGCATGCCGACAGAGGGTTGCGCCTTTCCAGCGCTTTGGACGCGGCGCGATCGTTCGACCCGACTGAATACACTACAAAACGGGCGCAACCCGGCACGGACCTCAACTGGATAGTGCCGGAAATATATGAGCGGCTGGACGTATCATATTCGCCGCCGCCGCTTCCTGACGACTTCTGCGTGGTGGGCGTGGACGGCTCGCACATAGATGTCAGCAGGCACATACCGGCGCACTGCTACCTCATCAACATCGGCGGCATCCTGCTCAGGTATGGCAGCAAGCCGGACGCTCAGGTCTTCAACTCGCCTCGTCTGTATGCGAACGAGGATGAGCTGGTCATAAGGGACAGGTTTACGCCCTACCGAGAAGAGACGATTAGCGGGGCGCTGTTGGACGCCAAGCGCGCTGTTGAGGAACTGCGAGGGTTGCTCGATACTTTACGCGAGTTGCCGCCGGATGTGCCTGCGCTAGGGCTGGTGGACGGCTCTCTCATAATGTTCGGCATGCACAGGCATCCGGAATTCGTGGTGCGCCATCTCGTAGATGAAGGCTTTGTGGAAGTCATGGACGAAATCATGCGGATGGCATCAGAGCGCACGCTGGCAATCGCAAGTTACATCAGTCTGCCCCGCAGCCTGGAAGTTGTGAACGGGCTACGGGTGAGCGTGTGCCCCTACCCTATCGCGGACTGCGACCGTGAGTGCGGCACCATCCGGAACGGAGAGCGTCCCTGCGACAAGGAAGTGGGCGGCGTTTTCGACAGGGAGATATTCAATAGTTCTCTCGGCGTGAGTGAACGCTCTCCGGTGTTTGGCAGCAATGCCGACATTGTGCGGAACCACTACGGCGATCAAGGGATCAGCTTCTTCTATGTCAGGACGGAAGAGGAAGTCGGGCGCGTTGAGGTGCCGGACTGGGTTGCAGAGGACGAGGCACTGCTCGGCCTCGTGCATTCGCTGGTCGTAGAGCAGTGCCGCCTGGGGCCGGGCTATCCGGTAGCGCTGAAGGAAGCGCACGAGCAGGCGGTCGTGACGGGCGGTGACAGGCAGTATTTCGTAGAGCTTGTCTCGGGGGCATTGGAGCAACAGGGGCTGCCGGTGTATTCGTCAGAGAAGAATATCTCGAAGATGAGGCGCTGGATATAGTGAGGGAAGTCTGATAGCGAATGAATAGCGACATTTCGAGCGCAAGGCTGGTGAGAATCGGCGAGGTTATCGAGGCATCAACATCGGAGTTTACGGCGCAGTGTTATAGGTTGTATGACGCGCCCGATATCGGAAGCCTCGTGCTTTGCGGGGAGGAAACGCCCACATACGGCATCGTTTGCGAGGCTACGACGCAGAGCATCGATCCGGGGCGCGCCTCCATCCCACGCGGCTTGAACGCAAGGACCGAGGCAGATGTATTCAACAGCAACCCGCAGATTGAGCGACTGCTGTTTACGAAGTTTCGCGCTGTTATTGTAGGGTACTGTGAGGGCGTGGGCTACCAAGACGGGAATGAGATCAGGCGTTATCCGCCGCTCAGTGCGCCGCGAATATACTCATTCGTGAGGGAGTGCTATGCCAGCGAAGTTGCCGAGTTCAGCAGTTCGCACGAATTCCTCAACATATTGCTGGACACTCCAATCGGTTCGCAAGACCATGTAGTCGCGTCTTTTCTGCGGCAGGCGAGCGCGGCACATCCTGATGCACACGAGTATCTGGTGGGCGCGGGCAAGAGCCTGGCATCGGCATTGTCGGGGCAACTTCCACGCTTGAGCAGTATTCTGAGGAGTCTGGAATGAACGGCGCAAATGGCAGGTATATGGATTACGCGGACGGGCGTATTCCTCTGGGCATGGTCGTATCCGGCTCGCTGAGTGAGGGCGTCAAGGTGCGGCTCGACGACGGAGTGTCCATCGAGGACATCAAGGTGGGCACATTCGTGAGCTTACAGGGGCAACGCAACCGCTTTCTGGGAGTGCTCACCGAGATCGAGCTTGAGTCAACGGACGATGGTATTACCTCGGCGCCGCCAGATATGTCCAGTCCACTTTTGGCGCAGGTTCTGAGCGGCACGATTGCATATAACACCGTCACCGTCGAGCCTATGCTAATTATAGGCGCGGACACGATGAGCGCGCCGCAGCCCGCGAAGACTATTCCACCGCACTTCTCGCGAGCATCGTTGGCCTCTGAGGAAGACATACAGATGGTCTTCGGCAGCGAGGACGCGGGGCACTTCTACATCGGCAATCCGATGGACATGGAAGTGCGGCTGTGCCTTGACATCGACGAACTGGTGAAGCGCAGCAACGGCGTGTTCGGCAAGAGCGGCACAGGCAAGACATTCCTCACTCGGCTGCTGCTAATAGGCATATTGCAACGCGGGATGGCCAGCAATCTGATATTCGATATGCACGGCGAGTATGGCTGGCGAGGGTCCAGCGAGCACACGAACGAAGTCAAAGGGTTGAAGCAGCTTTTCGGCTCGAAGGTAGCCGTGTTTACGCTCGACCCTGAAAGCGCAAGGCGGCGGGGGCTCAGGCCGGATTATGAGGTCAGCATCGGCTACGATGACATTGAACCGGAGGATGTGGAAATTTTGCGGGACACCTGGGCGCTGTCAGAAATAGCGGCGGACACCGCGCATTCCCTGCGACGCAACTTGGGCAAGGGCTGGCTGCGGAAGTTCCTCACTTATGCGGGCGGCGACAAGTTCAGCGAACTCGCGCGAGAGATGAATGTGCCGCACTCCACGCTGAGTGCGCTGCGTAACCGCCTGAACCGCCTGGGGCGCTTTGAGTTCATCACTGAAGGCAAGGGCAGCAACTCCGTGAACGAGATACTGAACTACCTTCAGCGCGGGATGCATGTGGTGCTGGAGTTCGGGCGGTACGGAAACAACATAGACGCATACCTGCTGATAGCGAACCTGCTAACGAGGCGCATTCATGACAAGTATGTGCAGATGTCCGAGCAGGCGAGCGGTGACTCCACTAAACAGCCGCGCCCGTTGGTCATTACAATCGAGGAGGCGCACAAGTTTCTCAGTCCCGCTATCGCGAAGAATACGATATTCGGGAACATCGCGCGCGAGATGCGTAAGTACAATGTAACGCTGCTGGTGGTTGATCAGAGACCAAGCGGCATAGACGACGAGGTGATGAGCCAGTTGGGGACGAAGATAGCCTGCCTGCTGGACAATGAGAAGGACACGGATGCCGTGCTATCCGGCGTGTCCGGCAGCCGCAAGCTGCGGATTGTGCTGGCGCGGCTGGAGTCGAATCGTCAGGCGCTGGTGTTTGGGCATGCGCTGCCGATGCCGGTGGTCATTCAGACGCGCGAATACGGCAGCCCGGAGTCGTACAGGGAACTGGGTTTCGTGGAGGCGGCGGAACTCAGAGCGAAAGCGGAGCGCGATGTGGATGTGTTGTTTGGGCCTGGGGGATGCTAGAATAGGACTACTCGGGCATTGAAAAAGGTGGTGCGATGCAAGAAGTAACCTTGGTATTGGAAGATGATGGAATGTACGCTGCCCTTGAAGAAGCGGCCAGGAAGTCGGGATGCACAGTGCAAGAAATCGCCAAAGACGCTCTGACGCAGTGGTTGATAGACGCCGAATTAGACGAATCAGAGTGGAACGATATTGACGACGCCAGAAGGGATTGGCGGAAGAATGGTGGCACAGAGGCGCATGAATTCTTCGAGAAATTCCACACAGGTGAAGACTTGTAGGAGTTGCTCTATCGAGTAGAAATTTCCAGACCAGCCCAGAGGCAGATTCGACGCCTGTCCAAAAATGTCATTTCTCGTGTGGAATACACACTAGCAGTGCTGGCAGACGATCCACGACCCATTGGAAGCGTCAAACTGAAGGGATTCGACCAAGTGTGGCGCGTCAGGATGGGACAATACCGAATCATTTACGAAATCCTCGAAGCTGAGAGAGTAATAGTGCTGCTGAGGGTATCGCGTAGAAACGAGAGGACATATCGAAGTTTGTAACGGGCAATAGTAGAGAGGAAAACGGTAATGGTAGCGGTAACACACTTGTCGATGGAGCAGCTTGAAGCGAGGCTGGACGACATACGCGATGCTCCGAAGGACGCGGGCGTGGTGCATCTTATTGTGCGGCGGCCCGAGACGCTCGAACGCGAGATACTGGACGAGGGACAATTCGACACAGCAGAAGGGCTTGTTGGCGACAACTGGCGCGCGCGCGGCAGCGGCCAGACAGCGGACGGCTCGGCTGACCCGGAATGCCAGATTACAATTATGAACTCGCGCGTTACCGACCTGGTGGCGCAGGACAAAGATCGATGGCATCTGGCGGGCGACCAGCTCTATGTGGAGATGGACATCAGCAGGGAGAACCTGCCTCCGGGCACAAAGCTTGGGATTGGTGATGCCGTACTTGAGGTGTCAGCGAAGCCTCATACCGGCTGCGGCAAGTTTGTTGAGCGATTCGGCGCTGACGCGATGAAGTTCGTGAACTCGGCTGTGGGACGCGAGATGTGCCTGCGGGGAATCAACACCTGGGTGATTCAACCTGGCGCTGTTTCCGTGGGCGATGTGGTTCGCAAGCTCTAGCTTTCAAGTTATAGATTTCTCTGAGCATGTCGAAGGGTGCGCCTGCAAAGTGGCGTCGTTTGACATGCTCAATGAAAACGAATTTACCTTGAAGATCAGACTGCGCGGCTTTCAAGCCAACCGGTTGTGATTTCGAGGCCGAATCCGGGAGCGTCGCTCGGCGTCAAGTAGCCATCCTTGATGGCGGGCGTTCCGGGCAGGACGATCATCTCTTCGAGCGGGACGCCCGGCGGCGAAACGCCTTCCGAGCGCTCGCCCCATGCGATTGCAGGCATGGCGTAGGAAAGATGCTGCCCGTAGGGGTAATTCATGCCGCCGTGCGCGATGACGGTTAAGCCGTGCGCCTCGGCAATGTGGCAGATGCGGACGATGGCGGTGATGCCGCCGACCCACGCAACATCGGGCTGCATTATGTCAACAATCCCCCGCCCTGCCGCTAGCGCAAACGGGTGTATGGTGTGCCAATGCTCGCCGGTAGCGAGTATCTGATGGGGAATGCGCTGGCGCACCTTGATGTAACTGTCCAAGTCGTAGGGCGGCAGGTAATCTTCGAGCCACTTGAGGCGATAAGGCTTCAACGCCTCAGACAGGCGCACGACATATTCCGTGTTCAGCGAAATCCAGGCGTCAAGCATCAGCTCGACATCATCGCCAATCTGCTCCCGCGTGCGAGCCACAAGCTCGATGTTTTTGTTCAGCCCCTCAATGCCCTCGTTCGGACCGTGTGGCAGGAAGAGCTTCACTGCCTTGAATCCCAACTCCAGGAACCAATCGATGCTGTTCGCCACGCCATACGAGGTGTCGGTGTTGCTGGCGTAGCAGAAGATTCTGTCCTTCTGTGGACCGCCCAGCAGTTCATATACGGGCCTGCCGAGCAGCTTGCCTTTGAGGTCCCATAAGGCGTTGTCCACCGCGCTGATGGCGTAGCTCGCCAAGCCGACATTACCGTAGGCCGTGGTTGCGCGCTGCATCATGTCCCACGCCTTTTCGGTCGCCATGCAGTTCTGGCCGACAAGGATGGGAGCGAATTGGTCGTTGATGATGCTGTTGACGGGCGCACTGTTGGTCGTGATACCTAGCCCCCAGGTTCCGTCTTCGGCGGTTACGACGCAGGCTGTGCGTCCCCAAGGGGCGCCCCAGTCGGACTTACTGAACTCGGAGTAGCCCATCATCGGGCTGACCCAGTCGGGCACCTGCTGCCTCGGGATACGCGGCGCGGTCGTGGGATTGGGCCTCAAGTCCACGGCAACGGCCTTGATTGACTTTATTTTCATTGGATGTTCTCTCGGGAATTTGATGTCGTTTCTTGGAACTGATTGTCACTAGATTGCGCTGGGTTCCTGTTTACATAGGGATGACGAGCCAAGGAAACGCCGGCGCGTCTCACACGGCTAGAGTCCGAACTGGTGGAGGCGGTCGTCGTCGATGCCAAAGTGGTGGGCGACTTCGTGAACGACGGTGTCCTGGACCTCGCGGATGATGTCCTCGTCCGTGTCGCAGATGGATTCGATGGGCTGCTGAAAGAGCGTAATCTTGTCCGGCAGCACCATGTCGTAGTTGTAACGGTCGGTGAGCGGAAGTCCCTCGTATAGCCCCAGCAGTATGTTCCCGTCTTCGATGCCGGAGCCGACAAGCTGCTCTCTGCTCGGCGCTTCGTCCACGACAATGTCCACATTGTCGAGACGCAGGCGCAGGTCTTCGGGTATGCGTTCGAGTGCCTGCATTACGAGGCGTTCAAATTCAATGCGTGTCATGGGGGAAAGTGTAGCAGGAAGGGGATAAGCGGGGCAAGGAAACGAGGGCATCTTCAACTATGCGTCAGCTTGCGCCAACACCATTAACGCCTTACGCAGTTCTACCATTGCCAGCGTGTCGCGCGCGCAGTAGGCGCGGAGATTGTCAAATATCTGACGCTTATCCTCGACATCTGCGCTTGACAGGGCGTGGACGTACCGGACTGCCGCCATTCGTCCATCAGCGACCTCTAAGTCATCGTAGCCCATGCTGGGTGCAATCACCGGCAGTACGGACTTAATCGAAAAAGAGCCACGAAAGCCCCGGTGATAGTAACTCCCTCTCACTACCGGCAGCAGGTCAACAAGTCGCGCGATAATCTCATCAAGCTCATCAGCGTATTGCGGGAAGGCTTCCGCAAGCGCCCTTATCTGCGTTTGCTCAAAACTGGAATATACGCATATGCTTCCTTCATCTCCGAGGGCGTCTAACAAGTGTTCAATGAGCATTTCACGCGGGTCATCGTCACCTTCATGAATGTAATCCACATGCTGAGGCGACGCACCGTCGGTCTCGGTATGGACCGAAAAGAGAAATGGAATCTGATCGTAGCAGCGTGTGCCGGCGAAGCGCGGGATGGCAGACTGAAATGTCTCAAAGTCGAGATAGCGTACGGTCGGCGTTATCGTGGTGAGCGCGTTCGCCAAGTCGCCATGCACGATGTCGCGTTCATCGGATACCGCTTGGCGAATGATTGACTGCAATCGACTAAGCGGGAAATCGTCCGGAACATCCCTAACTTCTGTAACGCCCAAGGATTGCAGTTCTTTGCGGCGGTCGGCTTTCATCCCAGTCAGTTCGCTGACACCGTGTTCGGGCTGGCGGATGTCCCGCGTGCAGTGTCCATAGTACGGGCAGAGATAGGGTTTCAGACATTGCTGACCCGGCGCGATTTCAGGGGCGGCGTCTGCGGCAAGCATAGTTTGCATATCGGCTACATCGGTTCCTACGCTTTCCAGCAATGAGTTAGTCTCATCAAATACAGGGTGCAGTTTAAACAGTGCATCAAGGTCAAGCCGCATCCCATCATAGATGTATTCACGATTTAGCGTGAGCACACTGGCATCCCGCACATCCAGCCCAATGCCCCGCAGCACCCATAGTTGCACGGCGGCATCGAGAATATGCTCAGGCTTGCAGCGCGTGGTGGATTTGACCTCGACCATACGCCAGCCACCGCCCGGCATGCGCTCAAGCACATCGACGCGCGCCAGAACACCGTTGTGCTGAAATGCCGCCTCGAATAGCGTGGGGGCGGTGCCTGATTCGACAAGACGCCATGTTTCGGTAAGTGCCTGCGGGATATGTCGATAGTCGTGCGATACCAAATGACCGTCTGGGTAACGCTCACGCGCCAAGTCGCCAACTTCATGGCCTGTGTCGAATATCGCCTGCTGCGCCTCATCTATGGGCGACGCGAGTCGCCTTTCATGGACGTCGTACCAGAGACGCAGATGGCACTGCTTGCCAGACATGTAGCGAGACTTGGATAGGCGATTTCGATTAGATGTCATGCCTTTACGCTTGAGGTCTTACGAGGGTGGTTTATTAGCGGGATCCTCTATCCATTTTCGCAGATAGCCCGCGAACAAGCCGCCCATATTGCCCTGATTTTCAACGCAGTCAGCGAATTCTTTGAAGTAGATATAGTGAAAACGTTTGTCGTCAGGCTTGTCCTCTTCAGATTGATAGGGCTGAACATAGACCACTTCAGGCATAAACTTGGAAGATTTGAGTATCTCAATTTCACCAATACGTCCGTTCACACCTCTGACATTGCTCGGATATATCATATTATTGAGATCGCCCTGCAACTTGATGAGACCTAGCTCCGATAAGGTATCTAATAGATAGTAGTATTTCTGCTTCTCATTACTGGCGCGAACAATCTTCTTCAAATTGCATAGAATCTCGTCCATGCCTTTCTTGACGGCTTTCTTTAGATAACAGTCCTGTCCCTTCCTTCGAGATTTCATGTCAGTCTTGAGTTCAATGAAGAAGCCCTTGTTACCATCCTCTGACAGAGCGAAGAAGTCAACTTTGTCAGACTGATGACTCTTGTCGTGTTTAAGGGGAAACTGAGGAATTATCTGGGGCTTGACTTTAACACCGACGCTCTTACACTCTCTCAATACCGTTGGCAAGAACAGCGCAAAGAGGACTTCTGAGCGGGGTTCAAGCGGGAAGGCTGGGAAGTGCCGCCATTTGTCCAGCAGACCGAAAAAGTCATTCAGGGTTGGTGCGTTGCCATAATCACCTCTCTTTGCTGTTTGCTATCCACACCAACCGATATCCTATACTACAACTATGCGATACGGCTGCAAGATTACCATCAAACCCGATACGCTCTCCCCAAGTGATCTTGACCACCACACCATTGACGCCCACAGGCTATCCGCTTGACCGACTTCATTGACTCCGCTATCGTATTGGCGGCGACCATACGGCATCAGGGAGGCTTCACAATGAAGGTTACGGGCATCAAGAGCTATGCTTGCACGGATGATGAGGGGAAGCTGTATTTTATCGCAAAGGTGGAGACGGATGAGGGCATTTATGGGCTGGGCGAAGTCGGGATACCGCGATGGGGAAATGCGGTCGCCAGCGCGATTGAGCACCTGTCCGAGTTTGTGATCGGGCAGGACCCGTTCAGCACGGAGCGACTGTGGCAGCATATGTTCCGCGGCGGATTCTTTCCGGCGGACAAGGTTTATTGCTGCGCCATCAGCGCGATAGACATCGCACTGTGGGACATTAAGGGCAAGGCGCTGAAGATGCCAGTGTATAAGCTGCTGGGCGGTCCGGTGCGCGACAAGGTGGTGTCGTATCCGCATACGCAGGGGGGCACGACAGAAGAACTTGTGGAGAACAGCAAGCGGGCGGTTGCCGATGGCTGGAAGTTCGTGCGCTGGGGACAGCCTGAGACGGGAGGCGTCTTCGAGTACCAGGGGATGGACGGACTGCTGGAGCCGGTGGAGTCGATGCGCATCGCGGAAGAGCAGATGGCGCTGGTGCGCGATGCTGTCGGACCCGACATACAGCTCTGCTTCGATATGCATACGCGGTTGGACACGGCGCACGCCATCCAACTTTGCAAGGCGCTTGAACCATATCGCCCGTTCTTCATTGAAGACCCACTGCGATCGGAGAATACGGCGAGCTACCGCACGCTTGCGCGCCATGTGTCGCTGCCAATTGCGGCGGGGGAGCAGTGGGCGAGCAAGTGGCCCTTCCGCGAAGTGATCGAAGAGGAACTTATCAGCTACGCGCGCATAGACTTGTGCATAGTGGGCGGGCTGACGGAGGCGCTGAAAATTACGCACTGGGCGGAGACGCACTACATAGACATCGTGCCGCACAACCCACTGGGGCCGGTGAGCGCGGCGGCTTGCGTGAATCTATGTATGGCGTCAACGAATGTTGGGGTGCAGGAGATGCCGAGGCGTCCGGGCAGCTATGCGACCGACCTGTTTCCGCAGCAGATTGACTGGGAGGACGGCTATAGTTTCGTGCCGTCAGACGCCGTGGGACTTGGCGTTGACTTCGACGAAGAGGCGGTGCAAGCGCGTGTTGTGGATCCTACCGGATGGCCGCCGCAGTTACGCCGCAACGATGGCTCGTTCACGAACTGGTAGTCAACATCCAGGAATGTCTAGCGAACGATGCGGCAGAAGGATGCGGCCCGGCAAGTTGGTCGCACAAGTCCTTGAAAATTGAAGAAAGCGGCGACTTTCCAGGAGACTGAATGCTGACAAATGCCTGCCAAAAAGTGTATGCTTCACAGTCCCATTGAAGCATAGAAGGAACAGGAGGGAAGAGATGGTAAAGGCGTATGTACTTATAGAGGCGAAGGTTGGGGCTTCACAGGGTCTTATGAATGCCTTGAATCTTAACGCAAGCGTCGTGAGCGCGTCTCGCGTTACCGGACCCTACGATGTCATCGCGGTCGTGCAAGAGGAAGACCTAAACAAGGTGCATGAACTGATTACCGAGCAGATCCACCACTTGGACGGAGTGCTGCGAACAACCACTAGCGTTTCGGTAGGATAGACGGCACATATACCCAAGCACTGAAGGCAATTAGGAGGCTCAGGGGTTTAAGGGGCTATTCGGTTGCGCCTTCCCCGTCGTCCAAGTTGCTCCAGTCCGCACTTGAATTGCGCCTCCGATGGCCGATCGAGGCGTGTAACAGCACGAGCACCGCGATAATGGCGACCCCAGCGGAGAGCGCCAGATCATTCGGGTTGGAAGGATAATATCGGCTCAGCCACAGCAGGGCCCCGATGCTGGCGACAAGCCCGAGCAGCGATGTGTACGGCAGTTTCTGTCCGCCAAGAGTCACGACAGAACCGATAAACACGGCGAGGAAGCCGTTGAACGGCGGAAACATCAAGAGGATCGCGCCGCCTAGAGGGGCAAGCCCGTCGCCACCCTTGAAGCCTGTGAATATCGACCTCCAATGTCCGACGACCATTGCGAAGCAGGGCAGGATCAGCCAAATCCCTTCGACCTGCATCTGACGAGCCGCGACGATGGCTATGGCTCCCTTCGCCATATCGCCAATCAGCACCAAGCCACCGGGAATATTGCCGACGCTCCTGCGGACGTTTGACGCGCCCGGGAGTCCCGTGCCCACATTGAAGATATCGATGCCGCTGCGCCTGCTAATCCACGCGGCGATCGGGAGCGCGCCTAGCAGGTAGGCGATCAGTGTGGCTACGATTACTCCTAACAGAAGGTTGAAATCTATCACGGCATTCCTGGCTCATTTTGACTGTGGCTTGCAGGGTTGTTACTTATATTATAGTACGAAACTTAGACAATAAAAAATACGTGGGACAAGTTTTCCTAGAAATTGAACGCTGTGCCAACGCCCTTCTCAACCGCCTGCTGATAGACATGGTATGCGGTCGAGATGTCCTGAATGGACAGGCCGACGCTTTTGAATAGAGTAATCTCGTCGTCGCTCTCCCTGCCCTTCTTCGCTCCAGTCACAAGTTCGCCCATTTCGCCGTAGATGTCGTCCTCAGACATTGCTCCCTCTTCGAGCGGAATCTGGATGTCGCCAGCCTCAGCAAGGCACGCCGCAGTCTGATCGCATATTATCTTGGACTTGACGACGCTGGCAGTGTCGAGTTCACGGACACCGGGTGCATGCGAACCGATAGCGTTGATGTGCAGGCCTGCGGGAAGCCATGAGCCATCGACGATGGGAGTCGCGGCAGTGGTTGCAAGCGCGAGTACGTCCACGCTCTCAACGACTTCCTGTACACTGCCTGCTAACCTGACGCTGACACCGGTTAGTTCTGATATGTCACTGGCGAATTGCTGCTGAGCTTCGGGCGGGTCCATCGAGAAGCATAGGATGCTGTCGAGATTGCGCGCGGTTGCCATTCCTTCGCACTGCGCGCGCGCCTGAACGCCCATACCGAGTACGCCTGCTACCTTGGCATCTGCGCGAGCTAGGTATTTGGTTGCGAGGCCGGACACGCCGCCGGTTCGCATTGCGGTAATGAAGCCTCCGTCCATGACGGAGATAGTGTTGCCCGTCTGGACATCCAGTAGGATGATGGATGCCAGCGTGCTGGGCATGTTGAACTTGGCGGGATTATCCTTGAAGACGGTAACCGCCTTGATGCCAATTGTGCCCATGCCTTTGAGGTGGGCGGGCATAAATGCGTACCACCCGTTGTTGGCAGGATCGGCGAGGACGGTGCGCGCCGGCATTACCGCGTCGCCTGATGCGAGCTCTCCGAATGCGCGCTCTAGCAACGCCATCGTATCGCTCATCGTGAGCAGTCCTCGAATCGTTTCTCTGTTGAGCAGCAGAGCCATATTTTCGCCTCCAAAGTAGTGGGAATGCGCAGGTTCCGTCAATTTTATTGAATCTCAGCTCACAAGTGGTTTGTGCGAGATTGACTACCTATTATAGTATCATCAATTGAAGTCGCATACTTGCCTCAAGACATCTTCTGCACAAAATCACATAAAGCATAGAACAAAAATGAAAGAACTTCTAAAGAGATACTTCGGATACGACACTTTCCGCCCTCTTCAGGAAGAGATAATTGGCAGCGTTATGCAAAAGCGAGACGCGCTGGTGATTATGCCTACGGGTGGCGGCAAGTCGCTTTGTTACCAGCTTCCGGCGCTGCGGCTCGATGGCATAACGCTAGTGGTATCGCCGCTTATTTCGCTGATGAAAGACCAGGTGGATGCGCTTAAGGCAAACGGTATTGCAGCCGAGCTCGTCAACAGCACGCTGACATACGCCGAGATAATGCGTGTGCAAGAACGGGCGCAGCGCGGCGGCATCAAGATTCTTTATCTGGCGCCGGAGCGACTGGCGCTGCCAGACTTCAGGGACTTTCTGAGGACGCTGAATGTTAGTCTTGTGGCGGTGGATGAGGCGCACTGCATATCGGAGTGGGGTCACGACTTCCGTCCTGATTATCGGACGCTGGGCAACATGCGGCGCAGCATGCCAGCCGTGCCGTTCATCGCGCTGACTGCGACGGCTACTGAGCGAGTGCGCCACGACATCGTTTCGCAGCTCGGCCTGAAGGAGCCTCAGCAGTTCATAGCGAGCTTCGATCGTCCTAACCTCCGGTATGAGGTGCGGCCGAAGCAGCGTGCATTTAACCAGCTTGTGCAACTGCTGAGAGAGCGCAAGGGCGAGTCGGCAATCATCTACTGCTTCTCGCGCAAGGATACTGAGGAAGTGGCGGACAGGCTGCGAGACGAGGGCTTCAAGGCGCTGCCGTACCATGCGGGGATGGACGGCGAGACACGGGGCAGGAATCAAGAAGGTTTCATACGCGACGAGGCGGATATTATAGTGGCAACTATCGCATTCGGGATGGGCATTGACAAACCGGATGTGCGTCTCGTGGTTCACCAGGAACTGCCGAAGTCAGTAGAAGCATACTATCAGCAGACGGGTCGCGCAGGCCGAGACGGGCTACCCAGCGACTGCGTGCTGTTCTATTCCTACGGCGACAAGATAAAGCAGGACTTTTTCATAAACCAGATCAATGAGGAGGCGGAGCGTCAGAGTGCACAAGCGAAGTTGGCGCAGGTTATTGAGTTCTGTGAGCTGCGAAGATGCCGCCGCAAGTACCTGCTGGAATATTTCGGAGATGACTCGCTGGTCAGCGGCGTGGATGCAGAATTGCACAATTGCGGCGGCTGCGATGTGTGCCTCGCCGAGCTGGAGGATTTTGACGCGACGGTCATTTCGCAAAAGATACTGTCCGCCGTTGTTCGCACGGGGGAGCGGTTTGGAGCAGGTTACATCGCACAGGTACTGCGTGGCTCCAAGGTGGAACGCGTTCTCAGGCTTGGGCACGACAAACTGAGCGTGTACGGCATCGTTGACGACTTCGCGGACGGGGACATCAGAGAAGTCTGCGGCATGCTGCTCGACAAAGGGCTTTTGCATAAGAACAGCGGCGAGTACGCCACGCTGGGGGTAACGGCAGAGGGGCGAGAATTTCTCAGAAGCAGGGAGCGGCTCATACTTGCCAGACCCAAGAAATTTGAGCAAGACTTTGAAAGCGCTTCGTCTAACTCTCGCGGCGCGATTGAGTATGACGGCAAGCTGTTCGAGGAGTTGCGTGCGCTCCGCAGAGGTATCGCTGCAGAAAATGGCGTGCCGCCTTATATCGTGTTCGGGGACGCAACACTTCAGCAGATGGCGAACTACATGCCGCAGAACCTGAACAGTCTGTCGCATATATCAGGAGTGGGCGCGGTTAAGTTGAAGCAGTACGGCGATGACTTTCTGGCAGTCATCTGCGAGTATTCGCGGGAGAATAATCTGCCGGAGCGTCCGATACGCCCGCAGAGACAAAGCAGGCAGCGCAGCGAAAGCCGCAATGCGACGCGAGAAGGCTCAACCTACGAACAAACGAAACAACTGCTGGCACAGGGGCTTTCGATTGAGCAAGTGGCGCAACAACGCGGGTTGTCCAGAGGCACAATCCTGGGACACATCGATCGGCTGGTTCAAGCAGGCGAGACGCTGGACTTGCACTTATATCTGCCTACACCAGAGCGCATGAAAAAGATTCAAGACGCTCTGCTTGAATCACAATCCAATAGCCTAATTCCTGTCAAAGAGGAACTGGGAGAAGATTACACCTACGGAGAATTGCGTATCGTGCGCGCCTTTATGCGCCAGCAAGCAACGGAGGAGGGCGATGAATCCAAATCCCACGATGCGGAACAGATTCGCCAAGAATATCCATCAGCATACGAAAAGTGGTCAAACGAAGACGATAATGAGTTGAAACGATTGCACGAATTGGGACTGAGCGCATCAGAACTTGGAGAACGCTTTGGTCGTCAACCTAGCGCAATTCGGTCAGGATTGAGAAGGCTAGGTCTAGACTGACCTGGCCACTGAAGGAGGCTTTATGAAGTTCGGGGACTTTCTTTTTCCGGAAAGCAGGACGCCAGAAACAGACTACCAAGTGGTCAACGACGCGTTGGCGGAGACGGAACTCGCGGACAGTCTGGGATACCATTCTGTCTGGCTAGGGGAACACCATTTCGATGGCGTCTGCACTTACGCGGACCCAATGACATTCGGCGGCGCTGTGGTGGCACGCACCAAGCAGGTGCGTGTCGGCTTCTCGGCGGTACAGACAGCGTTCCACCACCCGGTCAGGCTTGCAGAGCAAATTGCGCTACTGGACAATTTGAGCGGCGGGCGCATCATGGTCGGCACCGCAAGAGGTTCAGCGTTCAATCGCTATGAGTATCGCGGGTATGGCGTGAAGTACGATGAAGCGCAGGAGCGACTGTTAGAGGCAGAGCAGATACTCGTGAAGGCGTGGTCCGGCGAATCGTTCCATCACAGGGGCAAGCACTGGAATGTGGATGTCCCGATACTTCGCCCAAATGTGCTCCAGAGACCGCACCCGCCATTGATACGCGCGATCGCGAGCGAGAACTCGCTGCTGCAGATGGCTGGACAGGGCAGGCCTTTCATGCTGTCGTACCAGCCCGGGGGTAGAATCCGCCACATGTTCGACCTTTATCGCAGCGCGATGTCGGACGCGGGCTACGACGATGAGATAATTGCGAGCAGTACTTCCAACTGCTGGATTCAGTTCAATGCGGTGGTAGCCGAAACGGACGCGGAGGCGGCTGAACTCGCGCGACCGTCATACGCAGACAGCATGAAGCATATCAACGGTGGTCGCGTCAGAATGAACACCGCCCCCGAGCGGGCAGCGGTTGAAGCGATTCATGCCAATTCCGATGCCGGTCCCGAGGACGACCTAGTCTATGGCTCCCCGGATACGATTGCGGAAACGTTGTGCGCGCTGGAAGATGCGGGCGTAGGTGGGGTGATGATCCAGTTCAGGATCGGCGATATGTCGTGGGAGGCGACCGAAAGCAGCATGCGCCTGTTCGCCGAAGAAGTCATGCCTCGGTTCACATAGGCTACGCTGACCTTGAACCGATTTGTCGGCGCAAATATAATGCCACCTGTTCAGGGAGAACGCACCCTAACAGTTACGAGGGCCCATCATTAAGCACCAACGCAAGGAGAGACAAATGCGCGCGATATTCGTAACCATCAAGATTAAGCCGGGGTTTGCCGATCAGTTCAGAGAGGCGAGTTTTGGGGACAGCCAAGGTTCTGTGCGAGACGAACCGGGCTGCTTCCGCTTCGACATCCTGGAAGACAAGAGCGACCCCAACACCTTTTACCTGTATGAAGTTTATGCGGACGGAGAGGCGCACATGGACGCGCATCGCAACGCGCCGCACTACAAGAAGTGGCGCGAGACGGTGCAGGACTGGTTCGACGGCGACATTCAGGCGCTTCCGATGAACACCGTGTTTCCATCTGATGAAGGATGGCGAGCGCAGAAGCCGGGCTTGCTGAACTGGTAACCGGCGGTCACATGAGCGGCGCGTGAGGTGCTGCTTCTATTCGCACACTCACGCGCCGTTTGCAATTCATGCGCATTGACTTTATTCTATTGCCCAATAAAGTTGACGCCGTGTTCACATAGACGCCACTGGAGGGATTTGACTGTGCTAAAGAGAAGTTTGACGATCAAGGACGACGTTGCCGAGCAGAGTACGCCTTCCGGCGCCAGCGAGTCAGCCATTGAGCCAGTCACCTACTCTATCCTCGACGCCGAGCCGCTCGCCGAGCCGTTGAATATCGAGCCACATGTACGCTCCAGGTACTTCAGAGAGAATATCTACCCTTACGCCGAGCTAATGCGCAGGAGAAAGTACGAAGCCGAAAAGGAAGCACTTCAGATTGAGCTGATGAAGCTCCAGAACTCCATGCGGGAAACCGGCGACAGGGCGATCATACTCTTCGAAGGACGAGACGCCGCCGGCAAGGGCGGGACGATCAGGCGATTTATGGAGCACTGGAATCCGCGCACCGCGCGCGTGGTCGCACTTGACAAGCCGTCAGAAGTGGAATTAGGCCAATGGTACTTCCAACGCTACATACGCAACTTCCCCACGTCAGGCGAGATTGTGCTCTTCGACCGCTCGTGGTACAACCGGGCGGGCGTGGAACGTGTGATGGGTTTTTCCACAGACCCAGAGTACAGGCGGTTCATGCGGCATGTGCCGATGCTGGAGCGCATGATAGTTGACAGCGGAATAAAGCTCATCAAACTCTACTTCTCAGTAAGCCAGAAGGAACAGCTGAGAAGGTTCCAGGAGCGTTCCAGCGATCCCCTGAAGCAGTGGAAGGTGAGCAACGTTGACCTCAGGTCGATAGACAAGTGGCGGGAATATACCGAGGCGAAGGAAGCGATGTTCCTGCTTACCAACTTTGAAGTGGCTCCATGGACAATCGTCAAGTCTGACGATAAGAAACGGGCGCGCATCAACGCCATGCGCCACGTTGTGCATGTAATGGACTACCTGGACAAGGATCTAGCAGTTGCGCACGCTCCCGATCCTTCAGTAGTCGCCTATACCCACGAGGTCTATACGGCAGGCGCACCGATACAATAGCCAAAAGAGCGCCGTCCCTTCGCTTGACGCCAGCCTCGCTTTCAATTTGGAATAGATACGAACTCTATTCACAGGCAAAGTGAGGTTCGCCTTGTTGTCTTCCAAAGGTACGTCGAGGCCTGATGTAGCCCTTCTTGTAGGCACACGCAAGGGCACGTTCGTGCTGACAAGCAGCGCAGATCGCAAGAAATGGAAGTTGTCCGAAGTTCAGTGTCGCGGCGGCGATGTGTACCACTTCGTCCAGGACTCACGCAATGGTGGCGCCGTGTATGCGGCGGTCAACTACACGATCTGGGGTGCGGAGATACACGTCAGCAACGACCTAGGCGAGACATGGACGACCGCGGAGACACCGCCCAAGTTTACGGATCGGGACGGCAAGACCCTCAACAAGATTTGGCACATCAAGCCTGGGCGCGCAATCGAACCGGATGTGCTATACGCGGGCGCCGACCCTGCATCGCTGTTCAGAAGTGACGACGGCGGAATGAACTGGGAGGAGATACGCAGCGTCGCCGACCATCCGACGAGTGAACACTGGTTTCCGGGCATGGGCGGGCTCTGCCTGCACAGCATGGCACTGGATGAGCGGAATCCAGCCCGCATGTGGGTTGGCATGTCGGCAGCAGGGGTTTATGGCACGAGCGACGGCGGGGAGAGCTGGAAGCCGCTGAATAAAGGTGTGCGCGCAGACTTCATACCAGACGGGGATGATCTCGAGTTCGGGCAATGCCCCCACAAGCTGCTGGGACATCCTGCAAAGGACGGGCTTCTTTATCAGCAGAACCACTGTCGGACATATCGCAGCGACGATGGAGGCAAGGCTTGGGTTGACAGCACAGAGGGGCTGCCCTCGCGCTTCGGGCTTGCGCTTGGGCTGCATCCGCATGACCCGAATACTCTGTATGTGCTGCCGGAGGACAATGCCATAACGGACGGCGAAGTAGGCGGTGAGTTCCGCATCGTGAGCGGCAACAAATTCCGAGTGTTTCGCAGTCGAAATGGCGGCGGAGACTGGGAGGCTCTGACGAACGGTCTGCCGCAGAAGAACGCCTACCTGCACAGCATGCGCGAGGGCATGGCGACGGATAATCTGGATCCGTGCGGCGTCTATGTTGGCACAACCAACGGCCAGATCATTTACAGCCGTGATGAGGGGGATAACTGGGAACTGCTGATAGACAACTTGCCGCCGATAAACTCGGTGGAGGTGGCGCAGTTCTGACGCGGCCCTGTGCCTATGATTCCTTTATCTTGGGCCCTTTATCCTGGGAATGACTTCTTCGCGTAGCAGCGCCAACTGCTTCAGCACCTTCTCTTGCGGCAAGCCGGGCCATTGCATGCGGAATATGATGTAGTTCGCGCCCAAGTCGTTCTGGTAGCGACGTATCTCCTCAACGATGTCGTCGGGCGACCCAATCAGAAAGCGATCGCGCGCCAAGTCTTCAAACGGCACGGCAAAGCTTTCCTCGCCCGGCAGCGCCTTGTCCTGTCCCCATGCGGCGTAGGCTGCGTACTTGCCCTCCAGATACGGGCGGCTCTCGGCGAACGCCGTTGCCCTGTCCTCGGCGACATACATCTCGCGGAACATCGGCATGGCATCGGGCGCATTCTGCCCTACCCTGTTGATTTCTGCGTTGTACACGGAAATCTGGCGGGCAATGGTGGACATTGTTGCGTGTGGGTTGATGAACCATGGATAGCCCCAGCGCGCGGCGCGGCGAATGGCTACATCGTTGTTGGCTGCTACCCATATAGGCGGGTGAGGCTTCTGGATCGGGCGAGTCGAGGGCTTTACCTTTGGGAGCTGATAATACTTGCCGTTATACTCTACTTCGTCTTCTGTCCAGAGCATCTTCATTAACTCGAGCGATTCGCGCAAACGTGGGACGCGCTCGTTCGACTTGACGCCGAATGCCGCGAACTCCTCGTCGCGGTAGCCTATGCCAACGCCGAAGATGAAGCGCCCGTTGCAGATGGCGTCCATTGTCGCAACGCTCTCCGCGATGTCCACGGGGTTATGCAGCGGCACCAAGATTACAGCCGTGGCAATCTCCATGTCGCCAGCGTCGGCAGCCATGCGCGCCAGAAACGGGAGCGTCGCGGGCTGGGCGTAGGGCGCGGAGAGGAAGTGCTGCCCGGTGCAGATGAGGTCGAATCCTGCATCACGCGCCGCTCGCACCTGCTCTGCGCTGTCCTCAATCTGCTGCGCCAGAGACTCTTCGGGCGAGATCTGCACTCCGAGGAAGATTCCGAATTTCATGCCGTGTCCTTTCGGGTCGGGTTTTTGTCTCACATAGATGGACAGGATGGAGAGAATAATCACCCCCATCCCAGCCTTCCCCCATCGAGGGGGAAGGGGTTTTGGCTATCGCCTGCCGAACTCACGCTCAAGGAGGCTTCCGCTCAGGTGGATTATCGTGGGGCGTCCGTGCGGGCAGGTGTGTGGCTGCTGGCACTGCTCCAGTTGCCGCGTCAGGGCGGTCATCTCCCCGTGGGTCAGGACTTTGCCCGCGCGTATGGCAGCGTGGCATGCCAGCGAATAGGCGGCGCGATCGCTCCAGGATTCAACGTCTCCGCCCTGCGCCATCTCGTCCAGCATATCTATGAATGCCCTCACTGGGTCAACTTCCACGAGGATGCTGGGCACGCCGCGCAATATATAGACATCCCCGCCGAATGGCTCTATCAGCAGTCCGAGACTGCTGAACAGATGCTGGTGTGCGTGTGCCAGTTCCTGTTGTCGGGGGTTAAGCTCAATGGTAAGAGGCTCCATCAGGCTTTGTGACTGCGGCGCGCTGGAGGCGGCGTCAGCCTTGATTTGCTCGAACATGACGCGCTCGTGCGCCGCGTGCTGGTCAATGAGATACATGCCGTCCGGGCCTTCGGCCGCGATATATGTGCTCTGCACCTGTCCAAGCACACGCAGCACGGGTAGCGTTTCCTTGTGCGTGAAGCCGCCATCGCCGTTCGACGTAGCAGACGCCGCGTCCTGCTCATTCGGGATAAGCTCGCCGGTGCGTTCAGCATTTGGGGTCGGCGAGGGCTGGAACGACTCTATCGGCCAGAAGTAGCGGCTAGGTTGGCGCGATGCAGGCGGATATGCGGGATGGGTAGCCTCGGCGCGGCGTATCTCCGGCACCGGCGAGTGAGCAGTGAGCGTTTGTCGCACCGCCTGCTGAATTGCGGAGAATACACGGTCGCCGCTTCGAAAGCGCACCTCTGTCTTGGATGGGTGTACATTTACATCCACCTGATCGTAATCAACGGTCATGTTGACCACAGCTATAGGGTAGCGGCGCTCCTTCAGGAAGCCGTGATAAGCCTGTTCCAGAGCGTAGCCGAGCATGCGGATTTGCACCCAGCGACGGTTGACGAAGAAGCTCATGTAGCCGCGGTTCGCCCTGCTGAGCGCGGGCTGGCTTATTACGCCGCCGACGGTGCTTTGCCCTGAGCGTTCATCATCAACAGAGATGTCCAGCATATTCTCCGCGACATTAAGGCCGTGTATGGCGGCGATCGCCTCGCGCAGGCTGCCGGAGCCGGGCGTGAGAAGCGACGAATTACCCGTGTCCAGAGCGAACCGCACCTCCGGGTAGGCGAGGGCGTATCGAGTAACCATGTTCTGTATGTGGGAGGTCTCGGTAGCAGTGGTTCGCAGGAACTTGCGACGGGCGGGCACATTGCGGAAGAGTTGGCGCACCGTCATTACGGTGCCTGGGGACGCGCCCTGCCGCTGCCTGTCAACAATGCGCCCCTCCGTAATTTCCAGCCGCGTCCCTGAGTCGTCATCGGCGTGCCTCGTGACCACCGACAGGCGCGCGACAGAGGCGATGCTGGGAAGCGCCTCGCCCCTGAAGCCGAGAGTTGGGATAGCATCCAGATCAGAGGCATCGCTGAGTTTGCTGGTGGCGAAGCGCTGAAACGCCAACTCAACCTCGTCGTGGGGGATACCGTATCCGTTGTCGGCGACGCGAATTTGCTCGACGCCTCCGCCGCGAATCTCGACCGAGATTTCGGTGGCTCCTGCGTCCAGGGCGTTTTCGACGAGTTCTTTCACAACCGACGCAGGGCGTTCAATGACCTCGCCCGCCGCGATCATGGACGACACTTTGTCAGAAAGCAGTCGTATCGGCATCAGCCTTCGTCCTGCGTGCGATTCTTTCCGATGCGGTACGCCGTATGCTCAGAGCCTCCGGTCTCCATGACATCGCAGACAGTCTGGTATATTTCGTCCATCTCGGAGTCCTGCCGGTTGCGGAAATAATATGGCCTGCAAAGGAAGCCGCCAAAGTAGCGCACTATTTCAGGATGGTCGTCAATGATGAAGTCGGGAGGCGCGAAGACGCCAAGTCCGGGCAACGCCGTATCAAAGTCCTCAAGCGGCTTCTGGAAGACCTTCGTCACATAATCCGCAAGACCGAGTCGGCGGACCTCTGCCGTGCGCACGCCCACACCCGACCAGATGAAGACCTTGTGCCCGTCAGAGACGAGCTTGCGGAAAGTCTCCGCCGTGTTCTGGCGCAGGCTGCCGTCAGCGCCCATAATGGTATAGTCAACGTCGAAGAAAATGTTCATAGTCATCAGTTATTAGTAAACAGGTATCAGGGGCTAGTTAGCCGTGCTTCATATAATATCACGGGCGGCGGGCGGGTTCGGCGCAGAATAGTACAAGTTCATTTGTGCTATAATGTGAACAAATCCTTTATCACTCGGAGAACAGACGATAAATGGATGAGCAAACTAAGCAGGTAGTTGCCAATGCTCTGGATAATGCGCTCACAACAGTGGCGATTCGAGAGTATAATCGCCTCGCATGCTGGCTTCACCCTGCAAACCCAGTATCAGCCGAAATTACAGGAGCTCTAAAATCACTCGGTCGTCTCTATTCAGGCGAAAGACCTGATTACGACGAATGGGATGCGCTGTTTTACCACTGGTATCAGCCATCTCAGATAAACCTTGCGTACAGCATGATCAAAAGTACACTCACTGGACGTATCGCCCTCAATAACAAACTTTATGTCGTGGATTTAGGATGCGGTGCGCTGGCGATGCAATTCGGTGTTGCGTTAGCAGCAGCTGATGCCTTGGAGGAAATGCAGCCAATATCAGAGATACGAATAGACTCGATCGACTCTAGTCAAGACATGGTCAACATCGGACAAAAGTTATGGCAGCAATTCAAGGTAGAAGTGAACAAAGACTCTCGTCTCGGACATGTAAGTTTAGCCTGTGACATCATAAAACCAGAGATAAATCCGTCATCAAGCAAACTCACAAGTAACAGAGTATGGGTAGAAACTTGGCGAAGTGAATGCTGGGTTAGTGCAGTGCATCTAGGTTATGATGATAACAAAGACAATGCGCGTCAAAGTCTCAATTCACTTATATCTGGGTTCAAGCCCGACGTATGTTTCGCAACGACTCACACATCGAAGCGGGAGCTTCTACAAAAAGTGTGGAGTTTTATGGACTATGACGAGTACCATCTACCCGCGCTGACGATTGAGCCTCAATTCAGTGGAGTGCTACCCAAAATCACACGATGGAGAAAGAATCTGAACTCTGCGCTTCAGATAAACCATAGTTATTTGGAACGCAATGTTACTTGGGAATGGCCTGAAGCAGCATTTATGATTCACGCCAAAGGGCCTATGCCGATGGACGCCGATGATTTACCGTGGTGATGTTTATGACTACTAAACCCGCCCAACCCACGCTATTCGGCAGCGTTGCCACAGCGCTGCCTCCCAGCGCACGTCCATCTCGCATAGGCGAGACCGCCGTCGAATACAAGCCTGCCCGCGAAGTGCTGACTCGCGCTACGGGATTCATGGACGCTTATGACTTCACGCTTAACCCATATAGCGGCTGCTCCTTCGGCTGTACTTACTGCTACGCGGCATTCTTCAGCAGAACCAAGCAAGGGCGCGATACATGGGGCAAGTGGGTCAACGTCAAAGAGAATGCCGTAGAGCTGATGGACAAACGCAGGGCTGGTTCGTTGGACGGTAAGCTCATTTATATGAGCAGCGTTACCGACCCGTATCAGCCGGTTGAGCGCGAACTGGAGCTCACTCGCAGGGTGCTTGAAATAATGGCTGAACGACATAAACCGAAACTTGTAGTCCAGACGCGCAGTCCCGATGTCGTGCGCGATGTTGACCTGTTTCGGCAAATCGAAGCCAACGGCGGGCGTGTGCAGGTGAACATAACCGTTACCACCGACGATGAGGATGTACGGCGCACGTTCGAGCCATTCTGCCCGTCCAATACGGTGCGGCTGAAGGCAATACACGAATTGCAGGATGCTGGAGTTGAGACCTGCATCACGATGACGCCGCTGCTTCTGGTAAGTCAGCCCTACGCTTTCGTCAATAATCTTTTAGAAACGGGCGTGGAGAAGTTCATCGCCCAGCCCTTCCACTTTTCACGAGGCAAGTTTGTCGCAAGCACCCGTGAAGGGGCTTTCGACCTGATGGCAGAGAAACTAGGGTGCGAACGCTCATCATTCCAGGACACATACCTAGAGCATTACCAGCGAGTTTTTGAAGTCTTGCGCGACAATCTGCCGGACTTTGGCGAAGGCAAAGAAGGCTTTAAGCCTCCGTTCTAACCATACTTTACTTTTCCAATTTTCAGACTGGAGACTTCACCTTGTGGAATAGACCAACCCTGCACGATGTGATTCAGGCGCGAGGGCGCATTGCGCCTTATGTGTGGCGCACTCCCCTGCACCACTATCTTTCGCTCGACAAGCTGCTGGATGCCGAAGTCTGGGTGAAGCACGAGAACCACCAGCGACTGGGCGCGTTCAAGATGCGCGGCGGGATCAACCTGCTTTCGCAGCTGTCGGACGAGGAGAAGGAACGGGGTGTTATCACCGCTTCGTCAGGCAATCATGGACAGTCCATCGCCTACGCAGCAGGTATTCTTGGCATCAAGTGCATCGTGTGCGTGCCGGAGGGCGCGAACGCCGGCAAGGTGGCATCCATCGAGAGCCTCGGCGCGCAGGTAATTCATCATGGTCCATACTTCGACTTTACCAACGAGTACGCGCAGCGGCTGTCCAAAGAAGAGGGCTACCGTTATGTGCATGCGGTCAACGAGCCGATGCTGATCGCGGGTGTCGGCACATACACGCTGGAGATTCTGGAAGACCTGCCGGATGTGGACTACATCATCGTGCCTCTCGGCGGAGGCAGCGGCGCGTCCGGGGCTTGCATCGTCGCAAAGAGTGTCAACCCGAATGTCAAGGTCATCGCGGTGCAGGCTGAGAGCGCACAGGCTGCCTATCTGTCCTGGAAGGCGGGCGAGCTCGTAGATGCGCCCATGGAGTCTAATGCAGAGGGACTGGCGACCGGCAGAGGGTACGAATTGCCGCAGGGCATCCTGCACGACCTGCTTGACGACTTCATCCTCGTATCGGATGAGGAGATGGAGCAGGCAATCGTGCTGCATCTGGAGAACACACACAACCTGACCGAACATGCAGGCGCAGCGTCTTTGGCCGGCGCGCTGAAAATGAAGGATAGGCTGCGCGGCAAGAAGGTCGCGCTTGTTATGAGTGGCGGCAACCTGTCGCTGGATCATCTGCGGGCTGCGCTGGATAATGCCTAGGTTGAGGCGGTCAGTCGCACGGGGTAAATTGTCGGTTCTCCAGAGGGTAGGCCGCATAACACAGGGAAAAGAGCTAATGTCCACCACGCGTACACACCAGATCGCATACGGGGACGGCTACATAAGCGCCGCCCTGCCAGAGCGCACGCGCGTCATCGAGGGAAAGCGTCCACTGCCAGCCATTCCTGACGTCGCTGAGCGTATTCGGGAGGTCATCGACAGTCCTGTCGGCCACGAACCTCTGCACAAGCTGGTGAACAGCAAGTCGAAGGTCGTCATTGCGTTTGACGACGCGTCCGGCGCATACTTTCGGACGCAGCGCACGGACTTCCGACAGACTGCCATCGAGGTCATCGTAGAGGAGCTTCGCAAGGCGGGCGTTGCGCTGAACAACATCACACTGCTCCTGTCACAGGGGTTGCATCGCAAGCTCAGCCGAACCGAGATGGAGACATTCCTCGGCAGGCGGCTGGTGCTTCAATTCGGCTACAACAACCTGTACTGCCATGACGCCGAAGACCCGGAGCAACTCGTTCACCTGGGATACACACATCGCGGCTTCGATGTGGAAGTCAACCGCGCTATTCTCGACGCCGACCAGTTCATTTACCTGAATACGATGTGGGCGCCCTTCAATGGCGGCTGGAAGTCAACCGCCGTCGGGCTTGGCACGTTCAAGAGCATTCGGCATCATCACAGGCCCTGGCCCATCGCAAGCGGGCAGTCGGTTGACGATCCTAAGAACTCGTCCTTCAAGAAGTTGGTGTGGGAGCAGGGCGCGCTCATCGAGAAGGCTCTCGAAGCGAAGGGACGGCGCATCTTCACGATCGAGTCTGTGTATGACAACGCCGACCCGCGCAAGGATATCATCGCTATCAACGGCGGGCATCCGACTGAGGTTCATCCGCACACGCTTGCAGCAATCGAAGAGCAGCAGGTAGTGGATGTTCAGGGGCAGTCGGATATTCTTGTGGCAGGAATAGCCAACTGGAACGAGTGCTACTCGAAGTTCTCGGTCGTAAATCCGATTCTGGCGGCGAATCAGGCGATGGCGAATACGGTGACTCAGTTCCAGGGGATGCCGTTGGTACGAGAGGGCGGTATCGCAATACTTGCGCACCCTCTAACCGCGCAGTTCGACATGCGCCGCTTCGCTCCATACGTGGAGTTCTACGAGAAGTTGCTCACACAGGACACGGACCCGTACTGGCTCTGGGAGAATTATGTCGAAGAGTTCGCTCATCGCCCGGAGTACATCCACGGCTACCGCTATGGGCACGCATACCATGGCTCGCACCCGTTCTTCATGTGGAACAGCACTGGGATTCCACGGCGTTACCTCAGCAGGATAATGTTCGCAGGTGTGCAGGACACTGAGGCTGCGAAACGCATGGGGTTCGAGGCTTACACCAGCATGGAGGATGCCATCGCCGCTGCCGAAGCGGAACTCGGCAGGACTGCTAGCATCACGCTGATGCAGCGCCCGCGCCACTTCATACCGCGCGTGTCGCCGAATTAGGCAGAAGCGAGTTATTAATTGGCATACAACGAAGAACTCGCGCTGCGGATCAGGCAAAGCCTTGGAGAGCAGACAGGCATTGTAGAACTCAAGATGTTCGGCGGATTGTGCTTCATGGCGCATGGCAACATGTGCTGCGGAGTGATGGGAGACGAAATCATCGTGCGCGTTTGAGCGGAGCGATATGAAGACTCCCTGCAGATGCCGCACGCGCGCCCGATGAACTTCACCGGCAGACCAATGCGCGGCTTCGTGGTTGTTGCTTCCAAGGGCATAGAGAGTGAGGAAGGGCTGGACGAGTGGATCGCGCGTGGAGTGAATTTCGCTATATCGCTACCGCATAAGTAGGCTTTGGTCGCATCACGCCGCCCACACAGACATCGCAGGCAATTTCGTTGATTTGCTGCCCTCACCTGTCTATAATCGTGAGAACAAATTTGCACTAATAGAGGGCCGAGAAGCGCCGCCGAATGATTGACTACTCAACGCTGGAGACGGGCCAAGAACTCTCCAAGCAATCCCTTACACTGGATCCCGACGCGGTAAGCAAATACATTGCCGCAGTGGACGACACAAGCAACCCGACAGCCGCAGACGGCACTGTGCTCGTGCCGCCAATGGCGATGGCCGCGCTCGCTCTGAGCGCCGTCATCAACGCGCTGCAAATCCCGGGTGGCACCATACACGCAAGCCAAGAGATTGAGTTTGGTTCGGCAGTACCCGTAGGCGCCGCGCTGGACTGCATTGCCACGCTTGTGCAGAACTCGGTTCGGCGTGACTGGCGGTTTCTCGTCGTCAATATGGAGGCTACCGGCAGCGGCGGCCGCGTTGTGATGGAAGCCAAGAGCACAATCATGCTTCCCGCCATGCTTCCCGAATAGCGCTACGACACGCTGCTCAGATGAAGTCCTAAAGACGCTGAGGAATAAGAAATATGCAGCAAGGTGACGCGCTGCCCACAATCGTAAAGAAGATAACCCAGTCGCAGATCGAGCGATACGCGGACGCGGCAGGCGATCACAATCCCATCCATCTGGACGCGGACTTCGCGACCGGAGTGGAGTTTGGCGGCTCGACTCTCGACGGCACAATTGCACATGGTATGATGATACTCGCGTCTATATCCGAGATGCTCACAGTTGCATTCGGTGAAGACTGGCTTAATGGTGGCAAGCTGAAGGTGCGGTTTCGCGGGCCTGTCTATCCCGGCGAAACCATAACGGCAAACGGGAATGTTAAGAAAGTAAACGAACTAGACGGCTTCAGCGAACTGACTTGCACCGTTGGCGTTCGCAAGGACAATGGAGATACAGCAATCAGCGGCGACGCGGTTGTCCGTATTGCGTGCAGTGGCTTACGCCACGGGGGAGAGTAATTTGACAAAAAAGGACACGCTGGTTCGCGTGGCCGTCGATGCGATGGGAGGCGATAATGCCCCCGGCGATGTGGTGGCGGGCGCGGTGGAGGCAGCAAGAGATGGCGACGTTCAGATAATGCTCGTGGGCGATCCGGAGCCAGTACAAGCTGAATTAGCAAAGTACGATACCGAGCAATTGCCAATTAGGATTATTCCTTCCGAAGGTGTGTTGGTTGAAGGCGAACCGCCCGCCTTAGCGTTGCGGCAAAAGCCTCGAGCATCCATTTTCGTAGCGACAGGGATGGTGAAGCAGGGGCACGCCGACGCATCCGTCTCGATGGGTTCGACCGGCGGAGCGATGGCGGCAGCAGCAGTTGTTCTCGGACTGTCGAAGGGAGTTGACCGTCCTGCTCTAGGCGGCCCAATCCTTGGCGTCGCACCTAAAACATTCATAATTGACCTCGGTACAAATGTTGATTGCCGTCCGACACAGCTCCTGAGCTTTGCCGTAATGGGCGACGTGTTCGCGCGCCAATTCTGGGATGTCGAGCAGCCGAGAGTAGCGATGCTCAGCGTGGGCGCGGAGGCTGGCAAGGGTAATCGTCAGGTGCGCGAAACGACCGAACTGCTGAAAAAGAGCGGCCTAAACTTCATAGGCAACGTCGAGGGCGATGACTTGGCAGCCGGCAAAGCCGAGGTGGTTGTCTGCGATGGCTTCGTAGGCAATATAGTTATGAAGCTTACGGAGGGCCTGGGGCGCGCGCTTTCCGGACACCTGAGAGATACTCTTAGTGGCAAACTCTCTAGCGACGACCTCGATATTGCGAGCAACGAACTGCACGACCTCAACAATATCGTGCAGACTCACGGCGGCGGGCCCATATTCGGCGTCAACGGAATCAGCATAGTCGGGCACGGGGCAGGCAACGCCTCGGCGGTGCGACGTGCTATACGCACTGCGAAGTACATGCACGACATCGAATTCGTCCCAAAGCTGAACGAGGAGATGGCGGAGGTGTACGCAAGGGTGCACGAGGGAGGGCCCTCATAAAAGGCATAGATTCGCCGCATTTATCGAACGGGCGCGAGAACATTCGACGAATAGACAGGAGCCAAATTGAGCAATTCGGACATCAACGGGAAAACAGCTCTCGTCACCGGCGCTTCAAAGGGTATAGGGAAGGCAATATGTCTTGAACTTGCCCAGATGGGTGTCAAGGTTGCTGTCAACTACAATTCGTCCAAGTCCGAAGCTGAGCAAGTGGTCCAGGCTATTACTGACATGGGCGGTGAGGCGTTCAAGGTTCACGCAGACGTGAGCGACCTGGATCAGGTCAATGCGATGGTGGACAAAGTCAGCGATGAATGGGGCGGCGTCAATATCCTCGTCAACAATGCGGGCATCATCAACGACGGCCTGCTGATGCGAATGTCCGACGAAGCGTGGCATCGGGTCATGGGCGTCAATCTTAATGGGACTTTCTACTGCACGCGCGCAATCTTGAGACACATGGTGCGCGAGCGCTGGGGCAGAATAATCAACATCGGCTCCGTAGTCGGCATACGCGGCAATATCGGACAGACCAACTACTCGTCCTCCAAGGCGGCCATAATCGGCTTCACTAAGTCGCTCGCCAAGGAAGTCGCCACTCGCAACATAACCGTCAACGCCGTAACGCCCGGGTACATCAGTACCGAGACGGTTGCAGGGCTGTCGCAGAGACAGAAGGACACCATAATGACCTGGATTCCGCAGGGCAAGTTCGGCAACACTGAGGACATCGCCAGCATGGTCGGGTATCTTGCGAGCGAGAGGGCGAGCTATGTAACGGGTCAGATCATCAGTGTTGACGGCGGAATGGCGATATAGAGTTTCTCAGCCTGTCGGCCTATCAGTCTTTCAGATTTGGCTTTCTATACCTTCTCACAAACTATGAGTCGTCGAACCTAGGGATGGAAGCATGTCGTTCAAAGGCAAGGCGGTTCTGGTAACAGGCGGTTCAAGGGGCATCGGCAAGGAAATCGCCCTGGAGTTTGCAAGGCGCGGAGCGGACATCGCCTTCAACTACATCCGCAGCCACTCTGCCGCTGCTGAGACACAGAGCGAGATTGAGTCACTCGGTGTGCGCTGCCTGCGCATTCGGGCGCACCTCGGGGATTCCGACAAGATTCGCCAACTCTTCGCGGAAGTGGTCGCCAACTTCGGTAAGCTGGATGTGCTGGTGAACAATGCCGCATCAGGCGTGCAGCGTTCGGCATCCGAACTGGAAGAGAAGCACTGGGATTGGACGATGAATGTGAACGCAAAGGCACCTTGGCTGTGCGCCATCGAAGCGTCCAAGCTGATGCCCAATGGCGGCAGTATTGTCAACATCACCAGCCAAGGCTCGCAGAAAGTGCTGCCGTACTACTTCTCTGTGGGCACATCGAAGGCTGCGCTCGAATCTCTGACGCGCTACCTTGCAGTAGAGCTTGCTCCGCAGGGTATCTCCGTAAACGCCGTATCAGGCGGCTTTGTGGAAACAGGGGCGCTGGACTACTTCCCCAATCGCGAGGGCATGCTGGAAGCCGGGCATAGCACGCCTGCAGGGCGTATAGTCACTGCATCCGACATTGCGCGTGTGGTGGCGTTCCTATGCACCGATGACGCGGCAATGATACGCGGGCAGGTCATTGTCGTTGATGGCGGCTACACGCTGCTGGCGTAGCGGTTATCTGCACATCCTCAACATCGGATATAGCAGCGACATGCCATGAGATTCACCCGAAAATGGTTCGCAGTCATCAACCCCCTGATGGCGCTTGCGCTCAGGTCTCCCCTGCACTTCCTGTTCAGCGACAACATCATGATGCTTACCTTCACGGGGCGCAGCAGCGGCTGCTCCTACACGACGCCTGTGCGATACATCCGGGGCAACGGCGCTATACGCTGTTTCACTTCACAGAGAACGCGGTGGTGGCGCAACCTGATAGGAGGCGCAAGCGTCACGCTGCATGTGGGTGGAGAGACGAAGAACTGCAAAGCAGAGGCTGTCTTTGACGACCCGGAAGGCATTCAACCCGCGCTTGACGCTTACCTGCGCCGTTTCCCGCAGGACGCCGTCTATCACAATGTGCGCCTGAATGCGGACAGGACGCCGAACACAGCCGACCTTGCCCTCGCCGCGTACACGGCTGTCCTCATAAGAATAGAAGTAGGCTGACGGTTTGGCTTCACTACTCCTGTTCCGTTTGCGCCGTCCCCTCTACCACCACTTCAACATTTTCCTCAGTCAGCAGCCGCACACCTTCTTCGACGTGCGCCTTCCTCACGAAACCAAGACCGATGAACCTGTCGCCGTCAATTGCTTTGACCGCAGACGTGAGCGTACCAACCTTCCTGCCATCGTGGAGCAAATCGGCAGGCAATTCGGGCGCATCACCGCCATCCCATGACAGCTTCACCAAGTGCTTCTGCACCTTATCGTAGGTGTTCAGACGGGCAACAACTTCCTGCCCGATGTAGCAGCCCTTGTTGAAGCTAATGAAGTCCATTAAACCGGCTTCAATGGGGTTGTAGTCCTCTCCAAGCTCGCTGCTGTAGCCTGCAATGCCATTGCTAATACGTACAAGTTCAAGTGCTTGCGATCCTACCGGCGCAGCGCCCATTGCCGTGAGCGCGTCCCACAGCGCAGCCGCCTGCTCAACAGGGGCTATCAGGTCATAGCCGTCCACACCTGCGAAGTCTGTGCGTAGTGCAACGACATCAACACCATGAATCGTAAGTGGCGCGGAACTGTATAGCGGCATGTCGGCAAGCTGAGGCAGAGTACTCGCCGCCGCGCGTCCGACAACAGAGAGCATCGCAGTTTCTTCGGTCACGTCCTCGACTACGACATCTTCGATGAATGTGTAGAAGTCTATCCACTCGGCAACTCGCTGACGGGTTTCAGGTCCTGTGAAAACCAGCAGATGGTCATCTTGTCGCAGCACGTACAGCAGGTCGATGATGCGTCCCTTGTTAGTTGTCAGCACCGTGCCCTGCAGATCGCCAATTGCGAGGTCATCTAGGTTGTTCGTTGACAAGCGGTTCAGCAGGTCGAGCGCATCAGCCCCACTCATCCTCAGCCGCCCAAGATGAGAGCGGTCAGCTAGGCCGACACCCTCGGTTGCAGAGGCGTACTCATCCCGCACCGACGAGTACACGGCAGTCTGCATTTCCAGCGTTCCACTCTGCACCATCGCAACATCCTCCTGAAAGAAAAAGACCGCCCCTGAAACAGAGGCGGCCGTTGAATATCAAGTTTGTCTCAAACCGCGCCTAGCAGCGACACTTACACACTGAAGGAAGTGCCGCAGCCGCAGGCAGTCTTGGCGTTGGGGTTGTTGAAGACAAAGCCCTTGCCGTTTAGACCACCGGAGTAGTCGAGTTCGGTGCCTGCAAGGAAGATGTAGGACTTCTTGTCGATATACAACTCAAGACCACGGCTACTAATGACTTTGTCGTTTTCACCCGGCTCGTCAACGAGATCGAGATCGTAAGTCAAGCCAGAGCATCCGCCGCCCTTGACGGCAACGCGCAAGTTGCCGTCCGGCTTGCCGGAGTCAGCGGCAAATTGGCGCACATGTATTGCGGCATCAGGTGTTATTGAAATTGTCAGCGGTTCCGGTTGTACTCGCGCCATGGTTCCCTCCTGAGCATTCTGCACTCAAGCAAGCATAAATAACTACGTTATTAACATTCTATCGATAATGGGCGCAGTCGTCAATTGGCATTACGGACTTCTCTTCATTTCCTAGTCCAATATGTCGTGTGAGTTCATGTACATCACTCCTTGTCTTAGGAATCCTGATAAAATAGGCGGATGCAAGTGCATTCAGATATCGACTTTGATACCGACATCTCCGGCAGGGGCGCCCTGCGCGCGAGGGCACAGACGCTGCTGGAGTTCAATGTCATCCGCGAGCGCGTAGCCGACCGCGTGACGTACTTCCCCGCGCGGCAGATGGCATTGAGCCTGCAACCCTCATACGACGAGTACGAGGTGGCGTTGCTTCAGCAGGAGACCGCCGAAGGCCGCGCCGTTCTGGACGAATCCGGCGAAGTGGATATGTTCAGTCCAGACGACATCGGCGAATCGGTCGTGCGGGCTTCTATCGGCGGAGTCCTCAGTGGTATGGAACTGCTCGCCATCGCGCAGACGCTCGATGTGCATGCGCGCGCCAGAAGCGGCATCCTCGCCGTGCGACAACACGCCCCGATGCTCGCAGACATCGCGGAGAGCATCCCTGACATACGCGAACTGACGCGGCAGATAAGGTCGCGCATAGGCGAAAGGGGTGCAGTGCGCGATGACGCAACGCACACTCTGCGCGCACTGCGAAGCCAGATTCGACAAGCATACCAGCGCGTAACAGACTCTCTGACATCGGTCATCCAGTCCTCGCAGTCCGACAATGTGCTGCAGGACAATGTCATATCCGTCCGTAACGACCGCCTCGTCGTACAGGTAAAGGCGGAGATGCGCAGTAGGCTTCCAGGAATAGTCCACGACGCATCCAACACCGGCGCTACTCTGTTCGTTGAGCCGTTCGCCACGGTGGAGATAGGTAATACCTGGCGAGAGCTTGCCCTTGCCGAAGAACGGGAAATTCGCAAGGTGCTGCGCGACATTTCCACGCTTGTGGGCGAGCTTGCGCGGGATATACAGCGAGGCAGCGAACTGACGGCGCATCTCGACCTCATAATGGCCCGAGCACGATACAGCTACTCCATCCGCGGTGTCAGACCCCTGTCCCCTGCAGACGCCGATTTAGCAAATGTCGTCCTATCTGATGCTGATGGAGGGCATAACTTCGCAAGCGATATGGCCGTCCGCCTCATCAATGCACGCCATCCACTGTTGGGCAGGGATGCCGTGCCCGTCAATGTGAGCGTCGGACCCAACTGGTCGGTGCTGGTCGTAACGGGGCCCAACACTGGCGGTAAGACCGTGGCGATGAAGACTGTCGGTCTGCTTGCACTGATGCACCAGGCAGGATTGCAGATACCTGCGAACGATGGCAGCGTTCTACCTGTATTTGACGGCGTGTACGCCGATGTGGGCGACCAGCAGAGCATCGAGCAGTCGGTGTCCACCTTCAGTTCGCACATGCGCAATGTCATAGACATTCTGGCGCAGGCGACGCCGGAGTCGCTTGTGCTTCTCGATGAGCTTGGCACGAGCACAGACGCTGAGGAGGGTTCTGCGCTGGCAAGGGCTATCCTGGAGGACCTCGCAGGCAAGAGAGTGTCAACGATAGTAACCACGCACCACCGCAACGTCGCCGCATACGCAGAGACGACGAGCGGCATGATGAACGCCAGCGTGCAGCTTGACGCCGATTCGCTGACGCCGACCTATCACCTCACACTCGGAATACCGGGTCGAAGCTATGCGATGGCAATCGCCTCAAGCCTAGGCTTGCCGGAACACATTCTACGGAATGCTCAGGGAGCAATAGAGCCGCAGTATCTACGCTTCGAGGACTGGCTGACGGAGTTGCAGCGAGAGCGCAGTCAGTTGCAGACTGTGCTGCTAGAAGCGGAGCAATCGCGATCCAATGCAGATGCTCTGCGCCAGCAACTCGATGAGCAGATAGAATATCTGGTAACGCACCGCGATGACATTCTGGATGGCATGCGCCGTAACATGCTCGCACAGTACGATGAAGCGCAGCGCAAGCTCAAGGCTGCGGAGGCAGCGCTGTCGTGGGGTTCGCCAGCCGGTGTGCCGACAACCCGCACGCGAGAGGATATCCGTCGGCTGCGCGAGGAGCTGCAAGCGGAGCGCGCTACTTTGCCACCTCCAACGCCCATGCGCGAAACGCAGCGGGAACTTGCAGTCGGCGACAGGGTGTATGTGCGCGGCCTCAATCTCGGCGGAATGCTTGTATCGCTGCCTGAGAACGGAAGCGATGCGGAAGTTGGTATAGGCAATGTGCGTATTCAGGTGCAGCCGTCGCGCCTGTCGCTTATTGAGCAGCAGCCCGAGCAGCCCAAAGCAGAGGTGAGCATCAGCATTGGCCCCATGCTCGACTCGACCGAGTTGGATATCCGAGGAATGCGCGCCGATGAGTCGCTCGCCGAACTGGAGTTGTTCCTCGACAAGGCAGTGCGGGACGGTTTCAATTCGGTACGCGTCATTCACGGCAGGGGCAAGGGCATCCTGCGAAACGTGGTGCGCGAGCATCTGACGCGCCACCCGCTTGCTCGCTCATTCGAGGCCGAAGCCCGTGAGCGCGGGGGTGACGGCGCGACCTTGGTGCATCTGGCGTAGTGATATGCTAGTTCGCCTTATGCAGACCGCCATTATATTAATAGGCATAGCTTTCATGACAGCCTGTACATCGCCAAGTGATACAACTCAGATGCAGCCAACTGCTGCCGCTAAGCCTGAAGTGATTCCAACCCACAATTCTACCCCTGTGGCTCTTGCCACATTCCCGCCGACAA
Organism: Dehalococcoidia bacterium; assembly: GCA_965225795.1. Lineage (GTDB taxonomy): Bacteria > Chloroflexota > Dehalococcoidia > Lucifugimonadales > JADFKI01 > Bin90. The sequence goes on from OZ245324.1 coordinate 1,717,757, forward strand.
GCACACCACAGGCGATCGCAACCCACACGACATCGCCGGTCCCGACCGCGACGCAAACCCCTGCGCCAACCGCAACATCCACAGCAGTGCCAACACCAACACTCGTGCCCACGGTAACGCCAGTTCCTAATCCTACCGGACCAGCGATAACCATCGGCGATGCGGAATTCGCCGCCGAGATCGCCGATACTCCCGAGTTGCGAGGCAAGGGATTGGGGGAACGCGACAGCCTTGCAGAACAGACCGGGATGCTGTTCATCTTCCCCGGCGGTCAGGCGTCGTCCTTCTGGATGAAGGGAATGCGCTTTCCGCTCGATTTCGTGTGGATTGGCGCGGACTGCACAGTGGTAGATCTGACTGAGGATGTGCAACATTCCCCACCGGACACGCCAAGTTCGGAATTGGAGATCTTCGAATCTTCATCCCCGGCGGCATACACATTCGAGATCAACACAGGAGAGATCAGTCGATTCGACGTCAAGAGAGGCGACGAAGTGCGCTTCAGCAACATCGAATCGGAGTTCGCAATGTGCTGTGAGTCGGGGGAATGCGTTGGGAACTGATAAACATGAACCGTCCCCACTGCGGGTTGTTTTCATGGGGACGCCCGCGTTCGCAGTTGCCACACTCGTATCGCTACTAGACGCGGGATGTGAAATCGTCGGCGTCTATACGCAGCCTGACCGCCGCTCCGGTCGCGGTAGACGCCTTACACCGCCCCCTGTAAAGCAGGCTGCGATTGAGCGCGACTTGCCCGTCTTCCAGCCGGCATCGCTGCGCCGAGATGCCGATGCAAGGCAGCAACTCGCATCGCTGAAACCTGACTTGATATTGGTGGCGGCGTATGGCCTGTTCCTGCCCGCCGATACACTTGACGTGCCGCCGCTTGGCGCGCTGAACATACACCCTTCACTGCTGCCGAAGCATCGTGGACCCTCTCCCGTCGCAACTGCGATTCTTGAGGGCGATACGACTACCGGCGTAACCCTCATGAGGCTCGACGAAGGGATGGATTCGGGGCCAATCATCGCGCAAGGGGAAACGACAATCGGCGTAACCGAGACCGCCGAAGACCTCACAGTTCGCTTGTTCGAGATGGGTTCAAGGCTGCTTGCCGACACAATAACGCAGTGGCGCGCAGGGGATGTAGCGCCCACGCCACAGAGCGAATCCGATGCAACGACTACCAGACTGCTCAGACGCGAGGACGGTGAGATAGATTGGACCCGTCCGGCAGACCATATCGCGCGGCAAATACGCGCCTATCATCCTTGGCCCGGCACCTCCACGGACTGGAACGGCAAGCAGCTTAAAGTGCACCAGGCAGCGCCATTCCATAACGATGAAGACTTCGCCCCCGGCACGGTGGTGGAGATTGACCAAGGAATTGGCGTCGCAACGGGTGAAGGCATACTGCTGATACAACGAGTGCAACCAGAAGGCCGGCAGGCGATGGACATCGGCGACTTTAGGCGTGGATACCGTGATTTCGTGGGTTCACGTCTAGGCGCATCCTGATATAATCCAGCCTGACGAACAATCTCAACAGGCAGAGGTGCGACATGGACAAGGCGCTAGCGGGAGTCAAGATTTTGGACATGAGCCGAGTGCAGGCAGGTCCGTCGTGCGCTCAACTCCTCGCGTTTCTCGGCGCGGACGTTATAAAGATAGAAGACACCGTGGGCGGCGACAACACGCGCTGGGAACAGGCTCACATTGACGGTATTGACAGCGTGTATTACACAATCTTCAACAATAACAAGCGCGCGATCACGCTTAACCTGAAGAATGAGCGCGGCAAGCACCTCTTCGAGAAGCTCGTGCTTTGGGCTGATGTCGTGCTGGAGAACTTCTCAAAGGGCGTGATGGAGCGGCTCGGCATCGGATACGATCGGCTGAATGAGATCAACCCTCGCGTTATCCACGCCAGCATCAAGGGCTTCGGCGAGTACGGTCCGTGGAGCGACTACCGCAGCTTTGAGGTTTCGGCGCAGGCAACCGGCGGCGCAATCGCTTCCAACGGTTATCCAGACCTCCCGCCTATACCTTCTCCCATTGGCGCAGGCGACTCCGGCACCGGCTTGCACACTGCCATCGGCATCCTCGCCGCGCTAAGGCAGCGCGACAATTCGGGTGAAGGGCAGCACATCGAAGTCTCGATGCAGGACGGCATCGTCAACCTGATGCGCTATCGACTCATTCGCAGCCTGTCAATAGCCACACCAAATGAGCGCCCCGGCGATCGCGGCGGCAGGGGCGTTCCAATGATATTCCCTTGTTATCCCGGAGGCTCGGACGACTATGTGATGATTCACATTGCGGGCGCTCTCTGGGAAACCGTACTGGCGGTGATTGGACGCGCCGACCTGATTGGAGACGAGCGATACTTCACGGAAGAAAACAGAGCCGGGCGTGGAGACGAGGTGCTGGAAATCGTAAGTGGGTGGACGAGCAAGCACGATAAGTACGAAGCGATGAGAGCTCTGGCTGAAGCAGGTGTCTGGTGCGGCGCGGTGATGAGCCCGGAAGAGGTACTGTCAAACGAGCATCTGGCAGCCCGCGAGATGATTGTGGATGTGGACGACCCGGCGCGCGGAAACTACCAGATGATTGGTTGCCCGGTCAAGCTGGAGAAGTCGCATGTGGAGGTCAAGCCAGCTCCGCTGTACAGCGAGCACACCGACGACATTCTTACGGGCTTGCTGGATGTTTCGCCCGACGAGCTGCCCGAGCTTAGGAGGCAGGGAGTGATTGTGTAGGGGTGTCGCTCACTTCCAGTAGTCGTCCACTCGCACGGCTTCCTGTTCGCCGGGCCATGGCGGTATTGTGACGATTACGAAGCACAAGTCCTCGTCGCCGGTGTTGCGGAATTGGAAGTGCGTCCCAACTTCGATACTGAGGGAGACGCTCGGCTCTACTTCGACCACAGACTCGGCTGTTTCACATTTACGCCAGACCTGCCCTTGTCCTTGAATGAAGTACCAGACTTCTTCGACCGTTCTGTGCACAACTGCCATTGAAGCAGTGCCGCTCGGAAGCGTGCAGTGCACCATGCTCGCGCCTCTGACAACGACAAGCTCCCTGATCTCGGAACCGTCGGGCGCAAGGACGATGCAATCAGCGGGGAGTTTCTTAGTATCCATCAACCGAAGCCCGAAAGCCTGAGTTGGCGGGGCTCTTCCGGGAGTTCCTCAGACTGCTCAAAGCCGGATACGCCAACGCCGACTAGCCGGAAGCGTCGGCGGCCGTAGAGTTCGGCGCGCAGAAGTTCACCTGCAGATTGCGATAGGTCTTCCGCAGACTGCACGGCATAGGGTAGCGTACGCTGGCGCGTAAAGGTAGTGAAGTCTGACAGACGCAGTTTCAGCTTGACCGTGCGTCCTTGCAATTGCTTTTGCCTTAGCTGGTTGGCTACGCGCTGGCTCAAGCGACTGACCACCTCTTGCAACTCATCCGGATCACCAGTGTCCCTTGCGAAAGTCGTCTCCGCGCTGACAGACTTCGTTTCGCGGCGCACAACAACGGGGCTGTTGTCCTGTCCCAGCGCCAGCCGCTGCATTTGGATGCCGTGCTTGCCAAACCTCTCGCGCAGCCAATCTTCGTCGCATCCCGCGATGCCTGCAATAGTCTCGACGCCTTCGGCGATGAGCCTTTCAGCAGTCTTTGGTCCGACTCCCCACAACTTGCTTATTGGCAATGGCGCCAGGAATACCCGCTCCTCTCCAGGGGCGACGACTGTCAAGCCGTCAGGCTTGTCCATATCCGAGGCAATCTTGGCGATCGACTTGCTCGTCGCTACACCTACCGATATGGTCAATCCCAACTCGTACTTTACGCGCCGCTTGAGGTCAGCCGCAATTTCCGGCGGCTGCCGTCCGTTATCCACAACGGCCGTTACATCGAGATACGCTTCGTCAAGCGACAGCGGCTCAACAAGAGGAGTCAGATCGCGGAAGATGGACATGACGCCCTGGGAGATTTCACGGTAGCGGTCGAAGCGAGCGCCGACGCGGATCGCCTGGGGGCACAACCTCTGAGCCGTGCGCATAGGCATTGCGGAACGCACGCCGAATTCACGCGCCTCGTAGGATGCGGAAGCGACCACGCCACGCCCCTCTGCGCTGCCGCCAACTACGACGGGCTTACCACGCAGCGTGGGGTTGTCCAGCTGCTCAACAGAAGTGTAGAAGGCATCGAAGTCCGCGTGAAGTATATGGCGCATATCGCAATTCCTCAACGCCATATTACAACGAAATGCAATGTCTGTTAAAGCGTCAATCGACGCTCGAATGCAAGTTACACAGCGCCGTCTATGGACACATCGAGAACGGCGGGCTTGCCCAGAGCCAGTGCATCGCGCAGAGCCGCTCCAATCTCAGCGGGGTCTTCGACCTTGCGCCCGTACACGCCCATCGCCTCGGCGACCGCCGCAATGTCGAACGGCGTGGAGAAGTCCATAGCGATATACTCGCTGGTCGGGTTCTCCTGATGGAGGATCTCGCTCTTGTACAGGTTCATATTCAGCTTGAGCACGCGATACGCCCTGTTGTTACAGATGACATACACCACGGGAATGTCGGCATTCGCTGCCGTCCACAGTGCCTGAACGGTCATCATCGCGCTGCCGTCGCCTATTATACCTACCACGGGGCGGTCTGGGTTTGCCATCTTCACGCCCATAGTGCCGCCCATTCCCCAGCCAAGTGCGCCGCCAGTAATGCCAAGCAGGCTTCCGGGTTCATCAAAGTCGACCGCGCCGAACACGGAGGCGCGTGTAGTAACGGAGTCGTCAACGATAATCGCGTCGTCCGGCAGAGCGGCGGCAATCTCGGTCATCATGCGCTCCGTTGACATCGGGCTGATGTCTTGCCGCGCATCGAGACGCGCCTGCCATGCCGCGTCCTGTGCCGCCTTCTCTTCCGCTACGGAAGCCGCGCGACCTATTGCCGACTCCTTCGCCGCGCCGGACATTCGTAGTTCCAGCGCGTCAGATAGCGCCGTCATCGCCGTGCGAGGATCCGCAACGATGCCGACATCGGTAGGCTCGGTTCTGCCAATCTGCGTCGCATCAGAATCGATGTGTATCAGTTTTGTATCTGGCTTGAGCGCGCTGCCAGAAAAATAGAAATAGCCCGGGAATACAGGCGTTCCGACAGCGACTACCGCATCGGCATCTTCCAATAATGCTTTGCCCGCCGGCATGCCGGGGCTTGCAAGTCCCATAAATTGCGGGTGGCTGGTCGGGAAGTTCACCTGCGAGTAGAAGCTTGCATACACCTTGGCACCCAGCATCTCTGCGAGACGCACTGCCTCAGCGGACGCGCCCGACTGCCCTACACCGTCGCCCACAATGAGCACGGGATTCTCGGAGTCTGCCAAAATGCCAACCGCGGCGTCAATCGCGCTAGTGTCCGGCGCGATGCGCCCGTATGTCTTGTGGGACGGGACAATCTCGACATCCGCCTCGTCGTCTAGCGCGTTGGCGGAGAATGCGACATATACGGGACCCATTGGGTGAGTCTTGGCTTCGCTGAAGGCGCGCCGCAACACGCTCGGGACCTGTTCAGGGTGTGTAACTTCTGCGCTCCACTTGCAGAACTGGCTTACCATCTCGACCAGATTTGTGCGCCCTTCCGCCAGTTTGCGAATGTCCTTGTTTGCCGAGGTCAGCACGAGAGGCGTGTTGCCCTCAGCAGCGTTGGCAAGCAGGCTTATGCCGTTGGCGAGACCCGTCTCAATGTGCAGGTTGACGAATGAAGGTTCGCCGCGATACCGCGCATAAGCGTCCGCCATACCCATGGCTGCGCCCTCTTGGGTGCTGAGCATATAGCGGATGTCCGGGTAGTTCTCCAGCTCATCTAGGATAGGACCTTCGCTTGTACCCGGATTGCCGAATATGTACTCAACGCCCTCTGCACGCAACATTTCCATCAGTGCGCGCTTTCCCGTCATTCTTGGCATTGTTCAGACCTTTCAGTAAGAGTAATTGTACTTTGAGATTAGCCTTGCGTATCTCCAGCTTCCTGCCATAGGCTGAACCCGGTCACGCCCATCGTCAGTACGAACAATGGATTTATGAGCGTCCACATTTCAAGGTGAACCAGTCCAACCACGTCCGGTTCATTCTGGGGGAAGAAGCCGTAAAACCAGTTCCAGAAGAACCAGAGGGTCAACACAATTGTGGCATAAAAAAGCAGGTTGACCTGTACGCGCCTGCCTGTAAGGGGAGCATCAAGGTCGCTTCCGCGAAGCGCTGCTTTGCTGCGGATGTTCCTGTCAAGCGCCACGATTATGGTCGAAGCCATGAACCAGTTCAAAATGACCCAGACGGGATAGTCGCCGCTGCTATTGTCGTAGAGCGGTGTGATAATCCAGTGTAATCCTGCCAAGGCCGACACCGCGATGAGGTAGATAGCCGCGATTCGTTTCAGAATACTCATACCGCCCTCAATTTGCGCTGCACGGCATCGGCCAAAAGGTGAGCCTATTTCCTTTCAACCTAGTCACTCATCCCACACTTGAGCGTCCGCTGGGAAATCGTCAGACTGAGGTGGAACAACGCAGAACACGTGCCCGCTCGGCGCTTCCATAATCCACAACGCCCCTTGCTGTTCCTTGCGCCGCGCTCCTAAAGCCTCAAGTCGCCGCACCTCCGCCTCGACATCGTCCGTCTCAAAGTCCAGGTGCACCCTGGCATCGTCTTCAACTCGTTGCAGCACGACAAAAAATCCTCCGGCGTGCCCTTCGAGAAAGACGTAGGGATTGGACGCATCCTCGCTGGTGCGTGGAGGCATGTTGAGTGCCTTCCCCCAGAAGTCCACACCCGCATCCATCTTATCGGGCGGACAGTCAATCATGATCGCGCAAAGTCTGCTGTGATGTGCCATTATATCTTGCTCAGAATCTCTTCAATCGCTTGCTTGCGGAAGCGTTCTAGGTCATCCGCGTCTTTGATGATTGCTCCGAGCGTTTGCTCCACGGCGTCGTAGTCGAGATGGTCGAGGTGCAACACTACCATTGCGCGCGCCCAGTCGAGCGTCTCGGCGATGCCCGGCACCTTGTCCAGCCCGGTGCGCCGCGCGTTGTCCACAAAGCGCACGACCTGCCGCGCGAGCCTGTCATCAATGCCTTTTACCTTGGAGCGCACAATGCGCAACTCCTTGTCGATGTCCGGGTAGTCGATCCACAGGTACAGGCAGCGACGGCGCAGCGCATCCGAAAGGTCTCGTGTACGATTGGAAGTCAGCACTACGAACGGTCGGTGCTTCGCCTTGATGGTGCCTATCTCCGGTATCGTCGCCTGAAAGTCTGAGAGCACCTCCAAGAGGAACGCCTCGAACTCTTCGTCGGCGCGGTCAACCTCGTCAATCAGCAGCACGGGCGACTTCTCTTCTTCTGTCAAAGCCGCAAGCAGCGGGCGCTTCAGAAGAAAAGAGTCGCTGAAGATGTGCTCTTCCTGTTCTTCTGGTGAGTGTCCACCTTGTTCATTGAGCTTAATCCACAGCATCTGGCGCTGGTAGTTCCATTCGTAAAGCGCTGTGGAGACGTCCAGCCCCTCGTAGCACTGAAGGCGGATGAGCCGCGTGTCCAGCAGACGCGCCATAACATTCGCGATTTCCGTCTTGCCAACTCCAGCGCGCCCCTCTATGAGCAGAGGGCGCTCGAGCGTCTGCGCCAAGTAGATAGATGTGGCAATCGCCGGATCGCCGACATAGTTCTCGGACGCAAGCCTGTCCAAAATATCCCTGATTGGGTCGTCCCGCTGTTCCAACTGTGTCCCTTCCATCCTATGGGTCAAACCTATAGCTCAAAAGTGGTTGCCAATTGAAAGGGGCAGGTCATCAGATATGCCTGCCCCTTGTCACTATCCTATCGTTCTAATTCTATGGAAAGAGTGCCGTTCTAGCTGCCCTGCGACTCCTGAATCAGGCGCCACACCTTTTCTGCCTTAGCGGGCATGTCGATGTGCTTCACGCCGAAAGGCGAGAGCGCATCCACTACTGCGTTGATGACTGCCGGTGATGCCGCAATCGTGCCGGTTTCGCCGGCGCCCTTGACGCCGAGAGGATTGGTCGGCGACGGAGTCACCGTGCGCGCCGTCTCGAATGACGGCAGGCTTGCCGCCTGTGGAATCGCGTAGTCCAGCATGCTGCCGGTTATGAGCTGACCGTCATCGTCGTAGACGGCTTCTTCCCAGAGCGCCTGTCCGAGACCCTGAGCCACGCCACCATGCACCATGCCCTCCACAATCATCGGGTTGATGACATTGCCCACATCGTCAACCGCGACGTAGCGCAGCACCTTTGTATCGCCCGTGTCGGGGTCAATTTCGACCACGCAGATGTGCGTGCCGAACGGCCATGTGAAGTTCTTAGGATCATAGACACTTGTGGCTTCCAAGCCAGGCTCCAAGCCCTCAGGCAAGCCGTCATACCAGTAGGCCGCCAAAGCGACTTCCTGGAAACTCTTAGCCTCTGTGGGCGCGCCCTGCACGAAGAGTTGCCCATCCTCATAGACGATGTCTTCGGGAGACGCCTCCAGCATGTGGGCGGCAATCTGCTTTGCCTTGTCCTTAATCTTCTCCACGCTCATGTGAATGGCAGTGCCCCCGACAACCGCGCTGCGGCTGCCGAAAGTGCCCGTTCCCTGCTGCACCTGCGCGGTGTCGCTCTCAACGACCCCGACATCCTCGATCGGAACGCCAAGCTCGGATGCTGCCAACTGCGCGAATGTCGTTTCGTGTCCCTGTCCGTGTCCGGACGCGCCACTGTACACCGTTACCTTGCCGGTCGGGTGCACGCGTACGAGCGAACTCTCCCATACGCCGGCCCTTGCGCCGAGCGCATAGGCGACCGCGGAGGGAGCCATACCGCAAATCTCGACATAGGTTGATAGGCCAACACCGATGTACCTGCCATTCTTGCGGGCTTCCTCCTGCTCCTTGCGGAAATCTTCGTAGCCCAGCATCGAGAGTGCAAGATCGAGCGCCTTCTCGTAGTTCCCGCTGTCATACGTGACACCCGTTGCCACATCATATCCGTCCTCAAACGGCGGGATGAGGTTCTTGCGGCGGACCTCGACCGGGTCCATCCCAATCTCCGCGGCGAACCTGTCCAGCATACGCTCGACAACATAAGTCGCTTCAGGCCTGCCCGCTCCGCGATATGCGTCCACAGGTGTCGTATTCGTGAACACACCTATGACCTTGCAATGCACATTCTCTATCTTGTATGGACCCCCCAGCATAAGCCCGAACAGGTACGTGGGAATTGCCGGCGCGAAGGTGGACAGGTATGCACCCATGTTGGCATATACAGTGCCCCGTATGCCCGTTATGGTGCCGTCTCGGTTGCCCACAATCTCCCAGTCGCCGATGTGGTCGCGTCCGTGCGTAGTGGCGAGGTAGTTCTCCTGCCGCTCTTCAGTCCACTTGACCGGACGACCCAGCGCCTTCGCTATGGCGAACGCGATGACCTCTTCGGCATAAAGGTAGAGCTTGCAGCCGAAGCCGCCGCCCACATCCGGCGAGATGACTCGAATCTGATGCTCCGGATGTCCAGTAACCAGCGCCATCAGCAGGCGAACAAGGTGCGGTATCTGCGAGGATGTCCACAGCGTTACATGATTGGTGCCAGGGTTGTAGTCGGCGACGACTGCCCTGCCCTCCATGGAGTTGGGGATGAGTCGCTGGTTCACTATGCGCTCAGAGACTCGCACTTCAGCGCTCGCGGCGGCAGCGTCAACGTCGCCACCTCCGACTTCCCACTCGAAGCCAACATTGTTCGGCGCATCGTCATGAACCTGAGGCGCACCATCTTTCGTGGCTGCCTCGGCATTCACGGCGGCGGGCAGCACATCATAGCCGACATCCACCAGTGCAGCAGCATCGGCGGCCGCAGTAGGATTATCGGCGACAATCGCGGCAACGGCGTCCCCCACACAGCGCACCTTTCCGATTGCCAGCGGCGGATGCGGCACCTCAATCGTGTCCGGCACGACCCAGCCGCACGGCAGCGAACCGAGCTGCTCTGCTAGGTCTTCGCCAGTATAAACTGCGACGACGCCGTCAACGGCACTCGCTGCTGAGGTGTCAATGCTCGTGATGTTGGCGTGGGCGTATGGGCTGCGCACTAGCACGATGTTCAACATGCCCACCAACTTGATGTCGTCCACGTAAGTGCCCCTGCCCGTTATCAGACGCGGGTCTTCCCGTCGCTTGATGCTGGCTCCGAAGGCGGCAGATGGAGTAGCGGTAGTCATACATTCCTCCTTGCGGTCGTAAATGTCCTATCAAAGAGCAACTTCAGCTCGTCATGGAAGTAAGGCGACAAGCAGGTCGCTTACCTGAGCCGTACTCTACATTAACAACCTCATTTAGGCAATACCGAGGCCGTCGAAGACGTTAATTGAGCACCTGCAATATGACGGGTCAGCTCTCCTCGTCAGCCTGCGCATTGTGGTCGGATTCAGGTCCATTTGCAGCAGCGGATCGGGCGCGGGGGTGAGCGTCCATGTAGACCTGTCTCGCCTGCGAATTGGTGACATGCGTGTATATCTGTGTGGTAGCGGGACTGGCGTGACCCAAAAGCTCCTGAACCACGCGCAGGTCTGCGCCGCCCTCCAGCAAATGGGTGGCGTATGAGTGCCGCAGCGTGTGCGTATGCACGCCGGAGGGCAACGCGGCCTTGACACTGTAGCGGCGCACCTTCTCCTGGATGCTGCGCTGGCTGAGACGACCGCCGAATCGGTTGAGGAATAGCGTCATGCCGCTGCCTTTACCGGCGAGTTTGGGGCGCGCATCCCGCAGATAAAGGGACAGCGCGCTCTTTGCCACCTCTCCCAGCAGCACAACACGCTCCTTGGAACCTTTGCCTTTGACTCGAACTTCACGAGTCGATAGGTTCAGGTCGGTGACACGCAGGTTGCTCGCCTCGCTCACGCGCAACCCAGCGCCGTAGATGACCTCAAGAAGCGCATGATCGCGTAGTCCCGTTGGCTTTGTGGTGTCGGGGGCGTCCATAAGACGCTCCGCCTGCTCCTGCGAGAGGAAACGTGGTAGGCGTTTGGGGACGCGCATGATACCCCGCTTGGGCAGCGGGTCTCCCTCAATGATGCCCTTGCTCGACATCCATTTCAAGAAGGTGCGCAGCGTGCTCAACTTGCGCGATACGCTGTGCCGTACATATCCCAGTTCGGTCAGCCAAGCCAGATAACCGCGCAGTATTTTACGGTCTAGGACGCGCATATTTTCGATGTTTTTCATGAGCATGTAATCGTACAAAGGCTGTAAGTCGGCCTTGTAGTTGCGGATAGTCAGTTCCGCCAAACCTTTTTCCGCACGCAGATGTCTCTCGAAATCCGCAATCAGCGCTCGCCACTCATTTTCATTCATGCTCTTAAGGGTATGGACGGCCAACTAAAAGCTTCAAGCGCAGTTATACTCTTGGATAAACGAATTTCGCGGCGCACAGTACAGACCTGATATGATTCGGACCTGAACAGACCGACCGGAAGGTGGATTTATGGATGGGTTGAAGGCTCTTGGAGGGCAGGTGAAGGGCTGGCATCTTATAGTCCTAGCATGCCTGATTGTAGTCACAGTTGTCGCTGCAGTCGTGTATATCTTCAACCCATTCGGACTCAACCCCTTCGCAAGCGACCAAAGTGACGGCCTCGCCCCCACGGAGCGTCTCATCCCTGTCGGCATCGACAGCCTGACTACAGAAATTTCTATCAACGGCGGGATCACTTTCTCCAACAAGGAGGATCTGACATTTGGGTCGTCTGGCTTCGTGGATGAAATCTTTGTAAGCGAAGGTGAGATAGTCTCAGCAGGGCAGCTACTCGCCCGCCTTGACCCTGAGAGCGTGGCGAACTTGCAGCGCGCAATCGCTGAGGCCCAGTTGGAACACGAAGACGCCCTAGACGAGCTTGCTGACGCGCAGATGCCTGTTCTACAGATTGCCGAAGCGGAGTCCGCGCTCGCAACAGCGGAACTCGAGCTCCAGAACGCACAGTCCGCCCTTGACGACTTGGTTTACCCAGATCCTCAGGTGGCGGCACAGCTAGAATCGGCGCTCGCGGACTCAGAACTGGAACTTCAGAACGCACAGGAGGCGCTCGACGAAACGGTTAGCCCAAGCGCGGAGGCTGTCGCTGCGGCTGAGGAGGCTATCGCTCAAGCGCAGGTCGCACTCCGTGACAGCGAGCACTCCCTCGCTAACGACTATCTGGACGCCATAGACGATTTAGACGCCGCAGAGCGAGACCTTGCAGCCGCTTCCCTCAATCTCCATGTGGTGCGAAATTCCAACGATACCAGAGAAGCGCGTGAAACGTTCGATCGAGAAAGGAAGGACTACTTCAATGTCATTAAGAAGTGGACCGGTGCAGAACCAACCGAAGATGAGCTCTCATTAACGCCGAATGCCCTCTTCGCAGCGATGGAGTTTGACCCCGAGGAAGTTTATTCCCGCAAGTTCGTCCTGTTTCCGGATGGTAGGATTACCGACAATCCTGAGACGCGCTGGAACGAACTCACTATATTCGCCTGGCGCGCCCTCTACCCAGGTATGAGCCTGATCGAAGTGCGCTGCGACAGGAACACACTGCTGCTTGACCAGCAGTCGGATACGACCAATACGAACGGAGAACTCTGCATCGGGCGCGACATGAACAACGCCTACGAAGCGCTTTTTCTTGCTAGAAACTCCCATAGCGCAACAGTCGCCAGCTACGGTGAAAGACTGTCCAACGCCGAAGCTGCAGTGGAGAGCGCCAGACTTGCGGTGCAAACCGCAGAGAATGCGCGCGATAATCTTGAAAAGGAAACAGTCGGCGATGAATTGCTCCAGAAGCAGTTCGCTGCCGCCCGCGAGAATCTGAACAGGGCAAGGCAGGACCTTGAAGGCCTGCTCAACGCCGATTCTGTGGAAGTAGCGAGCCTGCGCAACAAGCTCACGCTGGCACAGGCGAACCGGGATGATGCGGCCTATCTGCTGAACACCCTACTAAACCCGAGCGAGGCGGAGGTTGCCGTTTTGCTCAACGAAATAGCGGTTGCGAAAGCAAGGCGAGACCGTGCAGCACAAGACTTGCAGAAGATTCACGACCGCCGCGCGTTGCAGATCGCGCTGCAAGACGCGACCGTGGCGGCGGCGCAGGCAAAAATAGCCGGCGCTTTGCGCCGGTACGAAGACTCCACGCTCAAAGCGCCTTGGGACGGCTACATATCCTCGATCCCGGTGGAAACTGGGCAAGATATTGAATCTTTCGAGGTAATCCTGACGGTCATTAATTCCGGCATCGTCAAAGTAGAGGGCAGCGTTGACGAGATCGATGTCCTCTCGCTGCAACGCGATGCCGTGGCAGCGGTAACTATGGACGCTCTACCCGAACATACGCTCCAAGGCGTCGTCAGCAGCGTAAGCTCCAGCGCTTCAAACCAGCAGGGCGTGGTAACCTTCGATGTGAAAATAGATGTCCGGGTCCCGGAGGACATAACGCTACAAGAAGGCTTGAGCGCGGTGGCGAGAGTGGGAATTAGCGAAGAGCGCGGGCTGCTAATCCCGACGCAAGCCGTGCAGTACGGCGATACGGGTGCGTATGTACGGATGATGAGCGAAGACGGCAGTATCGTAGAGCGTCCGATAACCCTCGGCAGCAGCGACGGATTCTTCGCAATCGTGGAGTCCGGCTTGTCCGAAGGTGACCGCATCGTGATGCAGGTATCGTCCGAAGACGAACTCGATGTCGATGCAAGGTTCGGCCCGGGCGGCGGGCGGCGCCGCGGTCCGCCGCCGGAACGCGAACTCGACGAATAGAGCCCATCCATCTGGTCTTTGAAGTAGTGTCCGATGATTCAAATCACCGATGTAACCAAAATCTACACCATGGGCAGTGTGGAAGTAGCCGCGCTTGCGGGCGTCAGCCTGTCCATCGAACGCGGCGAGATGGTCGCCGTCATGGGAGCGTCCGGCTCCGGCAAGTCAACTCTCATGAACATACTCGGCTGCCTCGATGTTCCCACTTCCGGCAGGTACATCCTAGAAGGAGAGGACATAGGCGCGGCGCACGACAACCGCCTTGCCGAAATACGCTACGGCAAAATCGGCTTCGTCTTCCAGACATACAATCTACTGCCGCGCCTCACCGCGCTCAGCAATGTGGAGCTTGCCCTGCTGTACGGCAATCATAGGAATCGCCGCAGAACGGCGCAGGAAGCGTTGGAAAGGGTCGGGCTTGGTGATCGCATGAGCCACAAACCCACCGAGCTTTCGGGCGGCCAGCAACAGCGGGTGGGCATAGCGCGCGCCCTCGTAAAGTCGCCGGACATTCTGCTTGCCGACGAACCTACAGGCAACCTCGACACGCGCTCCGGAGACGAGATTATGTCCATCCTCACCGAGTTGCATGCCGACGGCATCACCGTCATCATTGTAACCCACGAACTCGACATCGCCGGGCGCGCCAACCGCATCATCACCATGCGCGATGGTCTTATAGTCTCAGATGGATCCAATCTTGCGCCAAGTGCGGCATCGGCGGTTCAGCAGTGAATCTACTAGACATTATCATCACCGCACTGCGCTCGCTCGGCAGCAGCAAACTGAGGTCCGGCTTGACGCTGCTGGGCATCATCATCGGCATAACCGCCGTTACCGTGCTCATGTCCATCGGCAGGGGCGTTCAGCAGAGCATCACATCAAGCATCCAGTCGCAAGGCACGAACCTGCTGTTCGTGCAGCCCGGATTCAGCGAGCGCAGCGGCGACAACTCATCCTCGCTTACGCTGGGGGACGCGGAGGCGCTGATGGACCCGCTGTTCGCGCCATCCGTGCAAGCCGTAGCTCCTCAAATCGACACATGGGCGCAGATTGTCGCCGGCAGGGAGTACATCGGCGCGCAGGTTATTGGCATTACCCCCGACTACTCCACCGTCCGAAATACAAAGGTCGCTCAGGGCAGCTTCATCACGCCCGCCCACATCGACGCGAAAGCGGAAGTTGCAGTCATAAGCGCGTCCGTGTCCGACGCCCTTTTTGGCACGAACTACTCCGACGACTCGAACCGCGCGAGCTTCGGCGGAGCGTCCTACGGCACAGGAAACGCCGCTTCATCCATTCCGAGAAATCCGGTCGGCGAGCGCATACGCATCAACGGGCGGCAGTTCACCGTCGTGGGTAGGCTAGAAGACTCAGGCGCGACCTTCTTCGACTTCGGCCACCAAGTTTTCGTGCCAATCACCACCGCCTACTACCGCCTGTCGCATAAGCGCACCACGCAGGGCGAAATCAGCGTGAACTCCATCGATGTGCAGGCGGTCAGTCAAGACTCCATAAAGGGCGCCGAGCTTGAAATCGCCTCCATACTGCGCCTACGCCACCGCATCACCGACGAGAACGACTTCGAGATTGACACCTTGCAGGACCTGATAGATACAATTAATCAGGTAATCGCCGTGCTGGTACTGTTCCTAGGGACCGTGGCTGGCATATCGCTGCTCGTCGGGGGCATCGGAGTGATGAACATCATGCTGGTGTCCGTAACCGAGCGCACGCGCGAAATCGGCATACGCAAGGCGATGGGCGCGAAGCGGCGCGACATCCTACTGCAATTTATCACAGAAGCCATATTCCTGACAACCGCAGGCGGCATCATCGGGCTGCTAATCAGCCTCGCGCTGTCGCCGGTGATTAACCTCGTCGTCAACGCTCTCGGCAGGGACGACGGCGCTGCGTCAATACAGGGCGTCGCGTTCCACACCGATGTCGCAATTCTCGCCTTGTCCGTATCAGCAATCGTCGGGTTGGTCTCCGGCATCTACCCTGCCCTGCGCGCCGCACGGATGCACCCCATTGACGCCCTGCGCTACGAATAGGCCCTGCGGCTGCTAACTGCTCGTGTCCGCTCGTGCCAACCGTCTTAGCGACAGGTTCCCTGCCCACAGGAACGCCTGCCCAAGAATTATCATCGGCAGCAGCAGCGCAAAGTGGCTCACAGCCGCAAATGCCGCCGCCTCGGACCTGTCCACCACCGCAAGCGGCAGCAGAACCAGCGTCTCGCGCGCTATCAGCTCGAACAGACCGATGCCGCCGGGTGAGGACGGCACAGAACTGCCGATATTCGCCAGCGCAGTGACCAGAACCATCGCAGCCGCAAGTTGCCACAGGTTATCGTAGATGTGGTGGAAGTCGAAGGAAAAGCCTACGAGAAAGAACAGGCCGGTCTCGAAGCCCCAGACAGGCACCGACAGCACGAATAGCAGCGCAATTGTCCGCAGACTGCTGAGAGGCGCGAACCCTGCGAGGAAGTACTCAACGATGTGCCGCGCGCGCTCATGCGGAAACCGCTCCGGCAGCGGCTTCATCATCGTTAGCGCCAGCGCGCGCGTCCTTTCGGGCCAGCGCGACATGAGCAACATAACACAGAATGCTGCCACGAAAGGCAGGCTGAAACCAGCGGCCAGCAGCGCAGGCGAAATCCCCCACTGCGCTCCGAATCCTGCTGCAACTCCGCTCACCGGCACGAACAGAGCCACCACAGCCACGAACAGCAACAGTGTCAACGCGTCAAAGACCCGCTCTATGAATATCGTCGCGAGCGCGGAACTCTTGCTGACTTGCTCCCGCTCCCCAAGGTAGTAGCTCCGTACCACCTCGCCAAGGCGCAACGGAAGCAGGTTGTTCGCCATGTACCCTATGACAACCACAGGGAATAGGCGGCGGTTGCTCACATGCTTGATGTGCAGAAGCAGCGCCTGCCAGCGTATCGTGCGGAAGACTACGCCCACCAGGTACAGTCCCACAGCCGGCGCGACATACAGGTAGTTGGCACTCGCGAGCGCCTCTGTCATGTGACCGACATCCACTGTCACAAAGAACAGCCCGACCAGCAGCACACTCAGCCCCAGCCCAATCCAGAACTTGCCCGCAGAAAACAAAACCCGCTCCTCTCCAGAAAAGGTTAGCACAGAAACTTGGGCTTTTCATATAAATTCGCAGCTTTGACTTGCCGTGCATGTGCGCGGATCAAAATTGCAGAGATTCTGTGCCTAGCGATAGACGCGAACGAGTGTCACCACCGTTTCAATTTCGCGCTGCACGGGCAATCGTTGCAAGAGCAGCGTGAAAACTGCGATAATAGGCGCCGTAGATGCTTGATTTGCGTCTATGCGCCGGTGCGTTGACATCCGGCGGCGGGCTGCATACATGCGAGAATGCAAATGACAACCAGCACAACGACGATGGACCTTGTTGACCGCAAGATTCTGAACATCATCCAGACACGCTTTCCACTGGTCGAAATGCCTTTCGCGGAAATCGGAGATGAGGTCGAGCTGCCAGAGGAAGAGGTAATCGAGCGCATCGGCGAGCTAAAGCGCAAGAACGTGGTGCGCCAGATAAGCGCCATCTTCGACACTCGACGGCTTGGCTACAAGACAACTCTGGTGGCGATGCGCCTTCCGGCGGATGAACTGGATGCGGCGGCGCAGATTATCAACGTGCATCCCGGAGTCAGCCACAACTACGCCCGCAACGGGCACTTCAATCTCTGGTTCACTGTCGCAGTGCCGCCATACGAGGACCTCGCCGAGACGGTAGAAGATATGGCAAGCAGGACTGGCGCCGAGTCGTACCGCCTGATGCCGACGATTAAGTTCTTCAAGATCGGTGTGAACTTCGATATGGTGAAGGAAGAGGGCGCGGCAAAGAAGTATTACAGTCCCGACGGTTACGACCGTGCGGACGGGCAAGACTGGAACAAAGCGGTGCCGATAACCGATTTCGAGATTGAAGTTATCCGCGAACTGCAAGAGGATGTGGAGTTGACTCCCCGTCCCTTCAGTCCGATGGCAGAGCGGCTTGGCATACCATTGCAAGAGCTTTTCGATATCGCGGATTCGTTGCAGGAGCGCAGTCTTATGCGACGTTTCAGCGCCGTGCTGCATCATAGGCGAGCGGGCTTCAGCTCGAACGCGATGGCTGTCTGGAAGGTGCCGTCTGAGCGCGCCATCGAAGTGGGGAACATTATGGCGCAGTCACGCTGGGTTACTCATTGCTATGAGCGCCCGACATTCCCCGATTGGCCATACACGCACTTCACGATGATTCATGCCACATCTCAGGATACATGCGAGGATGTGGCGGCGGAACTCTCTGAAGCCACAGGCATTTCGGAGTATCAGTTGCTGTACAGCACGCGCGAGTACAAGAAGACGCGAGTAAGGTATTTCGTGTAGAGAATGTGGAATCGGCGGTCAGACGCGCCGACCACGGAATGACATTGAGAGGACAGGAAGGACATAAATGCCTGCGTACTATCCGGCATTCATAGATGTTAAGAACAGGTGCTGCATCGTAATCGGCGGCGGCAACATCGGCGAGGAAAAGGTCGTCAAGCTGCTCGACTGCGACGCAAGTGTGGTAGTTATCAGCCCTGAGGTGAACGAGGGCGTTAGCAGCCTTGCGAACGACGACAGGATTGTCTGGCACAAGCGTGAATACCAGGCCGGCGACCTAGAAGATGCGTTCATCGCCATCGCAGCCACTGACGACAACAAGGTGAATCGCACCATTGCAGAGGAGGCGAAGGAACGAAATGTGCTGCTGAATGTCGTAGATGTTACTCATCTTTGCACATTCATCGCGCCTTCCGTGGCGATACGCGGCGATGTCACCGTTGCCGCATCGACCGGAGGTGCAAGCCCCGCACTCGCGCGCAAGTTCCGCGAGCTGCTCGACGGGAGCCCGATTGAATCAAGCCATCCTCTGATGGACTACGCAGAACTCACTCCACTTCTGGCTGATGTGCGCTCCGAGATTCGCAGCAAGGGCATCACTCTGGCTACGGACCACTGGCAGGCATGCATCACCGACAACCTGCTGGAAACGGTGCTGGACGGCAGGTACGGAGAAGCCCGCTCTGCGCTCCTGGATGACCTGATGAAGGGCGTCGGCTGCGATTGCGAGTCAGGCGTTTGCAATATGTGGGAAGAAAAGAAAGCCCTCGCCTACTCCAAGGCAGGGGCAAGTTCCTGACCTTGGCTGTTGGATAACGCAAGACGAGTCGTCATCGGCTCGCGGTCGAGTTCTCTTTCGCTGGCGCAGACCAACGAAGTAGTACGCCTGCTGCTCCAAGCACACCCCTCCCTCAATATCGAGACTGTCCCTCTGTCCACACGAGGCGACAGGAACAAAGCGGCTCCCCTCCTGAGCATGGAACGCGGCATGTTCGTCAAGGAGATAGAGTTGGCGCTGCTCAACGGCGAGATCGACATCGCCGTTCACAGCGCAAAGGACATGCCTGCGATAATGCCGCCCGGTCTCGCGATAGCAGCATTCACGGAGCGCGAGGACGCGCGGGATGTGCTCGTGAACCGGTGGAGCGCGCCACTTAGCGAGCTTCCATCGGGCGCCCGGCTCGGCACTAGCAGTCCGCGACGCACCGCCCAGCTAAAGGTTGCCCGTCCAGATCTGGAGATACTGCCTATAAGGGGCAATGTCGATACGCGCATGAGCAGGGCGATGAGCGACGATTATGATGGTGCGGTGCTTGCGGCGGCGGGGATCATACGCCTTGGGCGGGGAGCCGAAATAAGCTCCTATCTGTCACCTGAGGATTGCGTGCCTGATGTTGGTCAGGGGGCGCTGGCGGTGCAGGTACGCGAGCCGGACAGCGAGATGCGTGAGTGTGTCGAAGCGATCGACCATCTTCCTACAAGCACCGCCGTTCGTGCTGAGCGGGCGTTCCTTGAGACTATGGGCGGAGGCTGCACGGTGCCGACCGCAGCATACGCGGAGTTTCAGGATGACAAGTTGCGCATTACGGCTATGGTAGCAAAGCCGGATGGCAGCGAGATTTATCGTATCGTGAAGCTCTATGACTCAGGGGACCCTATCGCCGCGGGGGAATCGGTAGCCGCAGCGCTATTGGACGCCGGCGCAGCGCGCATTCTGGAGACGCTATGAGTGAAGGCGTAGTGTGGCTGGTGGGCGCAGGTCCGGGCGACCCCGAGCTTATCAGCGTAAAAGGGCTGCGCCTTATCCAGTCCGCCGACGCCATAGTGTATGACAGACTAGCGGACAAGAGGCTGCTTGACCATGCGCGCGCGGATGCGATCTTGACCGATGTGGGCAAGATACCCGGCAGGCGAGTGAACCGACAGGAAGACATCAACAGGCTGCTTGTGGAGCTGGGCAAAGCAGGCAAGCGAGTCGTGCGTCTCAAAGGCGGCGACCCGTTCGTGTTCGGGCGTGGCGGCGAGGAGGCGGAGGCGTTGGCGGATGCAGGGGTTCGCTTTGAGGTGGTGCCTGGCATCACATCAGCGATCGCGGCTCCGGCGTATGCGGGCATTCCGCTGACGCATCGCAAGCTCGCATCGTCTTTCACGGTCGTAACCGGCAGCGAAGACCCAACCAAGCCGGACACATCGGTCGATTGGCAGGCGCTGGCGAAGAGCAGCGATACTCTAGCGGTGCTGATGGGGCAGAGCAACCTGCGTGTCATAGCGGATGCGCTGGTGCGCTTCGGACGCGGGCCTCAAACGCCTGTCGCGCTTGTGCAGTGGGGAACCGAGCCATATCAACGCACACTGGTAGGCACACTTTCGGACATCGCCGACAGAGCAGCCGCAGCTGGCATTGGCGCGCCCGCAGTGACGATTGTCGGCGACGTAGTAGGACTGCGCGATGCAATACGATGGTTCGACAACCGGCCGCTGTTTGGAAAGCGAGTGCTGGTTACCCGTACGCGCACGCAGGCGAGCGCGTTAACAGATATGCTGACGCAACGTGGCGCGCAGCCGGTCGAGTTGCCGACAATCGAGATTCAGCCACTCGACGACTACGCCGAACTTGACCACGCACTGAAAAACGCAAGTACATACGACTGGGTTGTATTCAGCAGCGCCAACGCAGTGAATATCTTCTTCGAGCGAATGCAGGCGCTTGACCTAGACTCCCGGGCGCTGTACGGCGTTCAAATTGCCGCAATCGGTCCCGCGACGAAGAGACGACTGCTTGCATACAACATCAATGCTGACTTCATGCCGACAGCCTTTGTTGCAGAATCAGCAGTTGCCGAACTCAATGCGCTCGGTATGGACGGCAAGCGCGTGCTGCTGCCTCAAGCCGAGATCGCTCGGGATGTGATGCCCGCCGGGCTTGCCGAACGTGGCGCGAGCGTTGACGCCATCGCAGTGTATCGAACAGTGACGCCGCCTGACACGGCAAAGCGACTTCAAGACATTATCTCAGGCGGCATCGACATCGCCACGTTCACAAGCTCATCCACGGTCATCAACCTTGTTGATCTGCTGGGTGGGAACACGGATGCCCTGAAAGATGCTACGATTGCGTGTATAGGCCCCATCACGGCGGAACGCGCCGCTGATCTAGGCTTGAAGGTTGACATAGTGGCGGCGGAACACACCATCGCGGGACTTATTGAAGCGGTCGAATCCCACTTCGAGGAGGATGTGAAGGATGAGTAGATTCCCACAGGTTCGAATGCGTCGGATGCGTGAAGCGTCTGTACTGCGCAGTCTTGCTCAGGAGACGCGAATATCGATCAGCGATTTCATATACCCCATCTTCGTTACTCATGGGCGCGGCGTCCGAAACCCGATCGACCCCATGCCGGGAATGTACCAGTTGTCACTAGATAATCTCATACCGGAAATAGATGAGGTGGTTTCTCTGGGAATTGGAGCAGTACTCCTCTTCGGCCTTCCTGCCAGCAAGGACGCGGAGGGGACGGAAGCCTACGAGCCAAGCGGCATCATACAGGAGGCTATCCGCGTCATCAAGCAGACGGCACCGGACGTGCTCGTGATCACCGACGTATGCCTCGACGAGTTCACCGACCACGGACACTGTGGTGTCATCAGGAACGGCAGGGTGGATAACGACGCCACGCTTGAACTGCTTTCGAGAATGGCGGTCTGCCAAGCGGAGGCAGGCGCGGATGTTGTCGCGCCCTCAGCTATGATGGACGGGCAAGTCGCATCCATACGGACAGGCTTGGACAGCACGGGCTTCGAGCACCTGCCGATAATGGCATACTCGGCGAAGTACGCGTCTTCCTTTTATGGGCCGTTCCGTGTCGCTGCCGATTCTGCGCCGCAGTTCGGCGACCGACGTGGCTACCAGATGGACATAGCGAACTCACGCGAGGCGATGCGCGAGATTCAGATGGACATCGACGAGGGCGCGGACATCATCATGGTCAAGCCCGCGCTGTCGTATCTGGATGTGATTTCTCGGGCGCGCGAGGCGTTCGGCTATCCCATGGCGGCGTACAACGTCAGCGGCGAGTATGCAATGGTCAAGGCGGCTACCGAGAACGAGTGGATTGACGGTCAGCGCATAACACTGGAGATTCTCACTTCCATCAAGCGCGCAGGCGCCGACATGATTATCAGCTACCATGCCAAGGAAGCGGCGCGCTGGCTAAGCTAGTACGTCGTCTCCAAGCGCTCCACCATCACAGCTTGCCCCATCGCAAGGGCGGCCACATGCGGCAGACTACCCTGCCCTCTATCCGAGAGCGTCGAATCGGACCGTAATGCCTGCTGTCCGTGCTGTGTGTCCGATTGTCGCCCATGACGAAGTATTCGTCGCTTCCCAGCGCGAAGTCCATGGCGTCCAATCCCAGATACGGCGGTAATCCACCCAAGTAGGGTTCTACTTGGGCTTCGCCGTCGATATATAGCGTCCCATCGGCAAATTCCACGCGCTCGCCCGGCAGCCCAACTACACGCTTCAGGACGGTTTGTTGTGGCTGGTTGAGTGCGCAGAAGACAACTATGTCGCCTCTTGCTGGCGAACGCTCTATTTGCTCGGCGCTGCGAACAAGCAGATAGTCACCCTGATGGAGTGTGGGCACCATGCTTTGCCCTTGCACGCGGTAAAGCTGTAATCCGGCAAACACTGTCAAGCAAGCCCTTTAGAAACCCTATACTTGTGGTCATCGGAGCCGCAATTACTTGCAAGCAAAGGGCGATTATTGTATCTTCTAATCAAGATTCAGACACCCGAAAGGAAGGTTCAAATGAGCGTAAAGTCAACTATTGAGAGCATTCTGTCAATCCGTACCGCGAGCGCGCACTGCGATATTCCCTGCGGCATCTATGACCCCATTTCCGCCAAGATTGCGGCGCAGACGGTGCAGAAGATGGTTCTGCGCATTGAGGCGTTCGATAACGCGGGCGATGCGGCCTCCGTCAACACGATGGGACGCTACGTGACGGTCAAGGAAGAGCACGCGGAAATCTGCAAGCATGAGCTGCGTATACTCTGGGCAGACTACACATGGCCCGGCTGTGACGCCAACGACATCGCATCCAAGTTCAACGCCGCGCTGAAGCTCGCAGGGCAGTGCAAGCAGACGGTCAGCATGGGTAACGCAGAGGCGCTAGTCGCAGCCGTGGACGAGATTGCCACCATCTTCTGGTCCACCAAGGGCGTCGAGTACAGCGATCCTGTTGCCGCGGCTCGCTACGGCAGCTAGTTCGTCAATCACCAATACCTTACTCACCGGAAATCATCAGCCGCAGGCGCGCAAAATGCAGCGTTTCTGCGGCTGTCGCTGTCTAATGCTTGTAGTCCTCGCGCGGTGGGCTGAATATGTCCAGCGCCATCGACCAGCCGTCGGATCCGACTAAGCCGTGTTCCACTCCCCCGGGAATGACATAGGCATCGCCCTGCCTTAGAGTCTTCACCTCGCCGCCGATAGTGAACTCGAACTCCCCTTGAAGTACCATGCCCGCCTGTTCGTTGGGATGCGTGTGCATCGGTACTACCGCATTCGGCGCGATTTCCACCATGCTCATCATGATCTTGTCGCCCCACATCGTACGCAGTGTTACGCCGGGTGCAAGTTCCCTGCGTTTGACCTGTGAAGGGTCTATAAAGTAATCCATTTTTCACCTAAGTAAGTAAGTTAAGAATTACAACGCAGCGTTGACACGCGCCCTGTTGTCGGCGATTGTCAGGCAGGTTGCAATCATGCTGTTAGCCGGCGTATCGACACCGACTTCCTTGCCGATTCGCGCCACCGCGCCGTTTATGAGCGAGACTTCAAGCGGGTTGCCTGACATGAGATCAGTGTGCATAGACGAGATCAGGCCGCTTTTCTCCTCCTGAAAGCCCGCCATCACGGAATCTACCAAGCCGTCGTCAAGCGGAACGCCACTTGTCTGCCCCACTTTCAACGCCTCGGTCATGACCTGTATCGTCATGCCAAGAGTCTCGGGAGTTTCCAAGACCTCGCTGAAGGACGCTCTCGTGATGCAAGTCATGCCGCTCAGGGCGCAGATGTATATGAGCTTGCTCCACAGCGCAGTTAGCACATTCGGCGAGACTTCAGATTCGATGTCAGCGCACTGAAGCACGTCGGCGATTGCCTTAGCACGCTCGGTTTCTTCACCACTCTCCTCGCCGAGCACTATGCAGGGCGGGCTGCCGCGCTGCGCGAATATGCCGGGCGCGGTACGCTCTGCGTCGATGTACGCCGCGCCCAGGAGCACGCTGCCGCTGCCAAATCGCTTTGCTATCTGGTCACCGCCGCCAATGCCGTTCTGCAATGTCAAGATGGTCGTGCTCTCACCAACGGCGGGTGACATGTCTGACAGGGCTTGTTCATTGTGGTAGCCCTTGACGCAGAACAGAATAAGGTCGGCGGTCCAACTGCCGTCAAGTGCATCTACAGCCTGAGGATGCACAGTGAAGCTGCCGAACGTCTCGGAGTCGACCTGCATGCCGCGCTCGCGGATTGCGTTCAGGTTGTCGCCGCGCGCCAAGAGAACGACATCCTCGCTGCTGCGCGCCAGCAAGCCGCCGTAGCAACCACCTATCGCGCCCGCGCCCATGATAAGAATCTTCATTGCTTGAGTTCTATCAGCACATTCTTGTAACGCGTGTCCCTGTTGTTCACGACGCGATGTATCTTGTGGTCGCCGTGGAAGCGCCATGTGCCGACCTCGGACGGGCTGTCGTCCTGCGTGCCGTCGTCGTACTCGACCACCAGCCCTGCTCCTTCCACGACCACCGTGACGTAGTCATTTTCGTGCATGTGCCAGTCACTTGCCTCGCCCGGCTCCACAACCAGATTCCAAACTCTCACTTTTTCGTTCTCGAACAAAATTTCAGTGGCGATCTCGCCAAGAGGTCCGTTTTCCCTGGACATTTCTCACCTCAACGTTTCTTCAGTCCTTCATTTCTATGATGGCGTTGCTGTACAGCTCCCCGCCAATGTTGGTGACACGATGCACGGCGTGATGTATGCCCTTCACGACCTGACCAAGTTCCAGTTCCGACACTGTTACTCTGCCGTCGTCATGCTCCGTCTGAAGCGCGCCTGCGCGCGTGACGATGAACACATAGCGATTCGTGTGGTGATGCCAATCGCTGGACTGACCGGGCTCCAGCACCAGGTCCCATACCTTAACATCGTCGTCTTCATACTTGAACTCCGTGCCTACATCTCCAAGTTCTCTATCTGGCATTTCTATCACCTACTTCCTTTCTGCCGCCAGCCCAAAGTCGCTGCTGCCAGCGGCGTTGCCGTCAAATCCTAGTCGTCGCTCTTTCAGGCTGACAAAGCGCCGATTGCCGATTACAACGTGGTCGAGTAGTTCGATGTCCATCATCTCAGCGCAGTTGCGAATCTGCCGCGTTACGAGAATGTCCTCCGGGCTGGGCGTTGGATCGCCAGAGGGATGATTGTGCGCGATTATGATGTTGGGGCAATTCTCCCTCACTGCCGGGCGAAGTACCTCCGAGACGCGCACCACTGCCGAGTTTACATTGCCCTTGTAAATTTCATGCGTCGCCAGCACCTCGTTCTTCGTGTTAAGCAGCAGCACTCTCAGATGTTCCTGAACAAGAAAGCCCATTTCTGCGCTGAGCAGGTTGAACACGTCGAGCGGCGTGTTGATTCTTACTCTTTCGTCCGGCTGGAGTGATGTCATGCGCCTTCCAAGCTCCAGCGCAGCCAAGAGTTGGCAGGCTTTGGCGTCGCTGATGCCATGTAAGCCGCAGAGTTCGCCATAGGACGCCTTCGCAACGCCTCCGAGACCGCCATACGTCGACAGCACTCGCGCCGACAAATTCAGCACACTCTCCCCTGCCGACCCGACGCGCAGCAGAATAGCGATGAGTTCAGAGTTGCTCAGGCTGCTAGGACCATATCGCTGGAGACGCTCACGTGGGCGCTCGTCCTGCGGCAGGTCTCGAATCATCGTCGTGTATTGCGGTTCGCTCGGCTCCTGTCCACTTTGAGCATTCATTGCCACACCTCACTTGCATCGCGTGTAGTTTAACCTCTTGCGGCAGGAACTTCCAACCCTTGACACACCCACCATACTCAATACAATATCCACAGTTTCAGATGAAAACCAGTACCCGCCAGGAGAACCAATGATAAACCGCGACCGCCTAGTTAAGACATTCACGGACCTAGTGCAGATTGACAGTCCTTCCGGAGAGGAAGAGGCGATGGCAGAAGAGTTGACACGCCGTCTCGAAGGCTTCGGACTGACGGTCAAGCGCGATTCTTATGGCAATCTTGTAGCCAGCGACGGCATGCCGGATCCGCTATTGCTTTCTGCGCACATGGACACGGTTGAGCCGGGACGCGGCGTCAAGCCAAAGGTTGTCGGAGATCGCATCGAATCCGACGGCACGACGATACTGGGCGGAGACTGCAAGTGCGGCGTATCAGCCATCCTTGAGGCCCTTGAGTCGGTGTACGAAGACGGCGTGCCGCACATTGGCATAGAGGTCGCTTTCACTCGCGAAGAAGAAATTGGGTTAGTGGGCGCACGAAATCTAGATTTCACCATGCTCACCGCCAAGGAAGCCATTGTATTCGACGGCGAGGGATCTGCCGCGCAGATTACATCGTCAAGCCCGACATATATAGGCTTTGATATCGAGGTGACGGGTCGCGCAGCGCACGCGGGAGTTGAGCCGGAGAAGGGTTTGTCGGCTATACGCATCGCGGCGGAGCTAATTACGCGCCTGCCGCAGGGGCGCCTTGACGAAGAAACAACCTTCAACGTCGGAACGATTGAGGGCGGGTCTGTGCGGAATACGGTGGCTGAGACAACAATCATTCACGGCGAGTTCAGAAGTCGCAACATCGAGACACTAGACGACATCCGCGTGCAGGTCTCGGAGGCCCTGGACGAGGTGCGCGAGATGTTCCCGGAGGCTGAGCTGGATGACCACCTTCACACGGAGTTCGAGACCTACACGCTGAGCGACGACGACGCAGCAACGTCGCGCGTCGTGAGCGCATTGAAGGAACTTGGGCTTGAGCCTGTGTTCCAACCATCCGGCGGCGGCACTGACGGCAATGTATTCCGGCTAAGGGGCATGAGCGCAGTTGTAGTAGGGATGGCTGACCACGGCATGCACACCGTCAGAGAGTATGTAGTCGTACCTGAATTGGTGGACACCGCTCACTTGTGCGAGGCCCTGTTACGACAACATAACAGTTAGCGGAAAGGCTCAATGTCTGCGCACAGCGAAAGTCCGTTGCCATCTTTGCAGTTCCAACCTGTAACTGCGGAGCGTATTTCGGACCTTAAACACTTTTCCGCCGAGCATGGCAAGTTCGGGTACTGTTCATGCATGCGTTGGCGGATGTCTAGCAGCCAGCTCCGTAACTCTTCAAAGTCGGAGCGCGCTGAGGCACTAAATTCTCGCGTGTGCTCCGGCGAGGCTACGGGCGTCCTTGCGTATCATGATGGACAGCCTATTGGATGGTGTTCTGTCGCACCGAGATCTGCATACTCCGCCCTGGAGCGATACCGCGCACTACCGCCGATCGATGACGAGCCAGTCTGGGCTGTTGTGTGTTTCTTCGTTGACAGGCGCCATCGTCGGAGGGGGCTTACGCTGCAGCTGCTAATGGCGGCGGTTGACTATGCCGCATCTGAAGACGCTCGTATAGTGGAGGGATATCCCGTAGGACCAGACGCTCCCTCATACACATACATGGGTTCATCGGACACATTTCGACGCGCTGGTTTCGAAGATGTGACTCCGGAGGGACAGAAACGCACCGTGATGCGTCGCCAAATAACAACAAGCGAGAGTTTCCAATGAAAGTCAGACTGGCGTATGGGCGCGACGGCTTGGAAGTCGATCTGCCGCGCGAGCGCACCACAGTAATCGAGCCTACCTATGTTCCCGGATTGCCGGACGCCGAGGGCGCAATCCGGACAGCGCTGCGCAACCCCATAGGCACGCCACCGTTGCGGCAGATTGTTAAGCAGGGTCAAAGTGTTGCGATATCCGTGTGCGACATCACGCGCCCCATGCCGAGCAGAACGCTGCTGCCCATACTTCTGGGTGAACTACGCCATCTGCCGCCCCAAGACATCACCATTCTCATCGCTACAGGAACACACCGCACCAACACCAATGAAGAACTTGCCGAGATGCTTGGTGAAGATGTAGCTGACAAGTACCGCGTGATTAATCATGACGGCTTCGATGACGACTTACTGGAGAAGATAGGCAGCACGGAGGCGGGCATTGAAGTTAGGCTCAATAGGCGATGGGTGGAGAGCGACATCCGCATAACGACCGGATTCGTAGAGCCGCATTTTTTCGCGGGTTTCAGCGGAGGGCCCAAGATGGTTGCGCCGGGCCTGGCGGGCTTTCCAACTATAATGCGCCTGCACGACGCAACAATGATCGGACATCCCGATGCCAGATTCGCCAGGACAGTCGGCAACCCTATTCACGATGCCATCAGGGAGATCGCGCGCATGTCAGGCGTGGACTTCGCGGTTGATGTAACGATAAATCGTGAGCATCGCATAACCAGCGTGTACGCCGGAGAATTGTTCGCAGTTCATAATGCCACGTGCGCGGTCGCCCGCCGGCTCGCTATGCGGCCCGTGAACTCGGCATACGATGTCGTGTTGACGACCAATAGCGGCTATCCGCTTGACCAGAATCTGTACCAGGCCGTGAAGGGGATGTCCGCCGCCGCTCAGGTCGTGCGGGACGGGGGCAGAATAATATGCGCTGCCGAATGCTCTGAAGGCATCCCTGAGCATGGTCAGTACCGCCGCATCCTAGCATCTCGCGGCAGTCCGGCCGAACTACTGGAGATGATTCAGCAGCCAGGTTTTGATCGACATGACCAGTGGCAGGCACAAATTCAGGCGCAAATACAGATGAAAGCGGATGTGTATCTGAAGTCGGATTTTCTCACGCCACAGCAGGTTGCAGAAGCACACCTCCAATCCGTGGAGCGCATTGAAGACGCAATTGCCGAATGCGGGCCGGACGCCCGGATATGCGTACTGCCCGAGGGGCCACAGACTATTCCATTCATTGCTTCGAATGAATAGTCGTATTGCCAAACGAAAGCGGGCTACTCACATGCCTGAAAGCAGGTCGCCCTATTCCTCGCCTGCTGAACCGCAGGCAAAAAGTAGGGCGACCATTACTTCCGCTTAGATTTCAGGAAATCCGTGAATACTACTAGCTGACCGTGACAACCGCCCCCGCGCCCTCAAGCTTCGCCTTAATGCCCTCTGCCTCGTCCTTGTTGATGGCTTCCTTGATCGCGACAGGCGCACTCTCAACGAGTTCCTTCGCCTCTTTCAGTCCGAGAGTGGTTAGCTCGCGGACGGCCTTGATGACCTGAATCTTCTGAGGCCCAATTTCCTGGATGGACACGTCGAACTCGGTCTGCTCCTCTTCAGCAGCAGCCTCTGCGGTGCCGGCGACGCCCTGCACGGTTGCCATCTGCACCGGGGCTGCGGCACTAACGCCGAACTCATCCTCAAGCGCCTTCACCAGGTCCGAAAGTTCCAATACGGATAGTCCCTTAATCGCGCCCAGTATTTCTTCCTTCGTCGTCATTGAAAAACCTCCCTGTTTACTTGGGCATAACGCCCGCCTATGTTACTCTGCCGGTTGTTCCTGTAGATTGTCGACACGTCCTTGCAGCACGCGCGCAAGTCCTGCTATGGGTCCGTTCAGCACATTCACCAAGCCTGAGATCGGCGACTGCATGCGAGACAGCAGCTGTGCGACCAGCTCGTCCTTGCCCGGCAGGCTGGCGAGTCGCTCAACTTGTGCTGGATCAAGCACCCTGCCGTCCAGGACCGCGCCGCGAATTTGGAGCGGTGAGCGAGTCTCGCGGATGAACTGCGACAGTGCCTTCGCCGGGTCTGTGGGCTCGCCGTAGCCAAATGCAATAGCGCTCGGTCCCTGAATTATCTCTTTCAGCTCAGGCTGTCCTGCGTTGTCCGCAGCAATGTATGCCAGAGTATTTTTTACAACCTTGTAGAGAACTTCCTTCTCACGAAGCGCTCGCCTTAGCGCAGTCATGTCGGTTACCGGCAATCCCGTATAGCTGGTCGAGATGACAATTGTCGCTCCATCCAGCCACTCCGTCATGTCCTGAACCGCTTTAACTTTTCTGTCTGCTGGCAACTTTCTACCTCATATCTCTCCGTCACAGTGGACGATCGCGTAATATGTGCACCATCCACACAAGACTGCGGGCAATAAAAATGCCCTGAGACGCAGCAGACTCAGGGCACAGGCGATCATTTACCTGAAGCTGACAGCCAATGTATGGCTATCATAATGCCTAAACGGGCTGGCGTATTATCTCCAATTGCGGAGGCCCGCAGTCTGCGGCATCGAATTTATTCTATTCTACTCTAAGGGCGCTCGTACTGGCAACATCCATTTTGACGCTTGGGCCCATCGTTGTCGTCAGATAGGCAGTTCTGATGTACTGCCCCTTTACTCCGCTTGGTCGCGATCTGGTTATATTATCCATGAGCGCAGAGAGGTTATCCATCAACTGGTCCAGTCCAAAACTGGCTTTACCTATCGGCACATGGATCAGTGAGGTACGGTCAACGCGGAACTCCACCCTACCCAATTTAGCTTCACGAATGGTTCTAGGTAGTTCGTCAGCCTGCACCACCGTACCGGTACGCGGATTGGGCATAAGCCCTCTTCGCCCCAAGACGCGCCCCAGCCTTCCGATTCTTCCCATCATATCCGGTGTGGCGATGGACACATCGAAATCCACCCAACCACCTTCAACACGCTGGATAATCTCATCGGAACCGACGAAATCGGCACCCGCCTCTTCGGCAATGGAAACTGCCTCGCCCTGAGTGAAGACAGTAACGCGCACTGTCTTGCCTATGCCATGCGGCAGGAGTGCGACACCGCGAATCATCTGGTCGGCGTGCCGTGGATCAGCACCCGTCCGCAGATGCAACTCAACTGTCTCGTCGAACTTCGCAGTGGCGTTGTTCTTGGCGAGCGCAAGAGCCTCTTCTGGCTGATACTCAAAGTCCTTGTCAATTGCGGCGGTAGCGTTGTTGTGCCGTTTTCCGTGTTTAGCCATTGTTCTGTCCTATCTAAACTAACGCAATGAATGCGAATTTCCGCGCAATGCTACTGCTGCACTTCGATACCCATACTTCGCGCGGTTCCCTCAATTATCCTGATCGCTCCTTCGAGGTCAGCGGCGTTGAGGTCATTCATTTTGAGCTCGGCAATCTCGCGCACCCTGTCTCTCGGAATGCGGGCGACTTTCTCGGTAAGAGGATTGCCGCTGCCTCTCTCAATACCTGCCGCCTTTCTGAGCAAGTCTGAAGCCGGCGGGCTTTTCGTTATGAACGCAAATGACCGATCCTCGAAGACCGTTACTTCAACCGGCACGATGTTACCGGCCTGCGACGCAGTGCGTTCGTTATATTCCTTCACAAACCCCATAATATTAACTCCGTGCTGACCAAGTGCAGGTCCGACCGGAGGTGCAGGCGTTGCTTTGCCCGCATCTATCTGGAGCTTTATCACAGTCCTTACTTTTTTAGCCAACTAACTTGTCCTTTACATGTGAAGAGGAAGATCTGATTTTTCTGTGCGATATGGAAACCGCATCCTTAATGGCAATCGCCTCCGCCAGAATAAGGTGCGGCTCATCACCCGGAGGGCTATCTAGGCTCGTTCCACCTGGAGAAAATCTAGCTCTACCGGTGTTTCTCGTCCGAAGAAAGAGACTAGCACTTTAAGTTTAGTTCTGTCGGCATGCACCTCGTCGACTACTCCCATAAAGTCAACGAACGGGCCATCTGTGATACGGACCGCCTGACCCTGGGTGAAGCCTACACGCACGCGAGGTTGTTCGGTGTCTTTGAAGCCGAGTATGGTCTGCTCTTCGCGCTCATCCAGCGGGACGGGTCTCGGTCGCGCTTCACCATCGTCCTCCGCCGATACGAACCCCGTAACGCCCGGTGTGCTGCGGACGATATGCCAACTCTCATCATCCATCCGCATGTGCACGAAAATATAACCGGGGAACACGCGCTGTGAAACCGTCTTGCGCTGCCCACCCTGAATCTCGATTTCTTCTTCTTGTGGAACGAACACTTCGAGAATTTTGTCGCCCATATCCATATTAGATACGCGCTGCTCAAGGTTCTGCTTCACCCGGCCTTCATGTCCAGAATAAGCATGCAAGACGTACCATCGGGGCTGTTCGACTTCTTCAGTTCTGTTCATGTCAGTTCTATTTCCCCAGAATTATGTCGAACAGACTTGCAAAACCCAAGTCAACCGCCCCAAGAAATGCGCCCACCACCGCCGCAACGGCGATGACCATTACAGACAGCCTGAAGGTTTCTTCATAGGACGGCCAAGTGACTCGGCGAAGCTCCGAAATAATTTCGGTTATCCCAGACAGCCCGAAGCCACCACGCGGCCTGCTCCCAAGTCTCCTTGGTGCGCCAGGATTAGTAGCCATGCTCTCTTACCTGACTTCCCTGTGCAGCGTGTGTGCTCTGCATCTCGGGCAGAACTTCTTCAATTCCACACGCTGTGGGTCGTTGCGGCGATTTTTTGACGAATGGTAAGTCCGCTCGCGGCAATCGACGCAGCCCAAATTAATAATGATGCGGTTTTCTGCCCTTCGCGCCATTTCTCTTCTCGTTTATGTCTCTTCTGTTCTAAAAGGTGCAGGGCTGTGATGAGCAACCACAGCCCTGCACTTAGTCAGTCTATATGTTAGTCGTTGATTCTGGTAATAACGCCTGAGCCTACCGTGCGTCCACCTTCGCGAACGGCGAATCGCAACTGCTCGTCGGCGGCGACAGGAGTGATGAGCTTAACATTCATCTCGATGTTATCGCCGGGCATGACCATCTCGGTGCCTTCAGGCAACTGGATTTCGCCCGTTACGTCGGTCGTGCGAATGAAAAACTGCGGCTTGTACCCGTTGAAGAACGGCGTATGGCGGCCACCTTCATCCTTACTCAGCACATATACTTGCGCCTCGTAGTCCTTGTGAGGCAGTATGCTGCCGGGCGCTGCCAGAACCTGACCTCGCTCGACCTCATCGCGGTCTACGCCGCGCAGGAGCACTCCAACCGCGTCTCCCGGCTCTGCCTGGTCCATCAGCTTGTGGAACATCTCCACACCCGTGACCGTAGTAGTCGTTGTGTCCTTGATACCCACAATCTCAACCTGGTCGCCGACCTTGACGAGTCCTTTTTCCACGCGCCCCGTTACAACGGTGCCGCGTCCCTTGATGCTGAAGACATCCTCGATCGGCATCAGGAACGGCCGGTCACGCGGCCTCTCTGGCATAAGAATATGCTCGTCAACTGCGTCCATCAACTCCCAGATGCCCTTGCCCCACTCGGAATCCCGACCTGTCTCTTCGGCCTCCAGAGCGTTCAGAGCGCTTACCCGAACGATAGGAACATTCTCGAATCCGTATTCAGAAAGCAACTCATCAAGTTCCAGTTCGACAAGTTCGAGCAACTCTTCATCGTCCATCATGTCAACTTTATTGAGAGCAATTACCATTGCAGGCACTTCCACCTGCCGTGCGAGCAGAATGTGTTCGCGGGTCTGTGGCATTGCGCCATCCGGTGCGCTGACCACGAGTATAGCGCCGTCCATCTGAGCTGCGCCCGTTATCATGTTCTTGATGTAGTCAGCGTGCCCAGGGCAGTCAACGTGGGCGTAATGGCGAGTGTCGGTCTCGTACTCCACGTGCTGAATAGCGATCGTAACACCGCGCTCCCTCTCTTCAGGAGCATTGTCGATGCTGTCGAAAGCCCTGAAGTCGGCAAGGCCGGCACTGCTGAGCACTTTGGTGATCGCAGCCGTAAGAGTGGTCTTGCCGTGGTCAACGTGTCCAATAGTACCAACGTTTATGTGGGGTTTAGTCCTCTCAAACCTTTGCTTAGCCATTCCTGATCTCTTCCTCCAATTGTGGAGCCCACAAGCAGACTTGAACTGCTGACCTCGTTCTTACCAAGAACGCGCTCTACCGACTGAGCTATGTGGGCCCAATTTTAATTTTTTGATGACTGACTTCTAATATACTTATCGTGGTGGAGGGAGCAGGATTCGAACCTGCGTAGCCCGTCGGGCGCCAGATTTACAGTCTGGTGGATTTAACCACTCTCCCATCCCTCCAAGGGTCGCCGAACGGCCAGATTAAGTCTATCACAGGCACTTGCCCAATCCAAGTGAAAAGCACTCTTCGAAGGGGCCCCCTGTACTGGCAACGCTCTTTCAGATAGAGAAAGCCCCAGAGGGGACTCGAACCCACTAACCTGCCGATTACAAGTCGGCTGCGCTTCCGGTTGCGCCACTGGGGCATCGTAGTGAACGTTGCAGCCCTGATAGCAAATCAGGTTAGCCGACTGATCCCAGGCGCTAACCCAAATGCATATTATATTGTAACCAACACTGAGCCCGACGGTCAACAATATTCGCTACTATATCACGACTGTGAATTGTGGGGTTATCGTCCCATTATCTGGCTTTCCGCTTCGCGCTGAATTCGATTGAATACCTCCTGAAGCGGCAGGTCGCGCTCACGAGCACACAGACGCGCGTCCTCGTACTCAGGCGATACACTCACGACTCTGCCATTCAGCCGCTTCAGTTTTACGGCTGTGCTGCCTACGGACGTTTCGATGCGCACCACTTCGCGTTCAGCCTCGATGCGTTCGAGCGGCCGTACCCGCACCCCGAGTGTGGAAGTTTCGCGCATTACAAGCTCGACCACTTCGGCTTCATTGTCGGCGGACACTATGATACTGAGCATAGTCGCCGGGCGGTTCTTCTTCATCTGAATTGGCGTAAACCAAACATCGCGCGCACCTATTTCAAATAACCTCTCCTGAACGTATCCCAATAACTCACCGCTCATATCGTCAATGTTCGTCTCTATGATCTTTACGCCAGCGCTGTAGCCTGAAGACCGTTCAGAACCTAACCAAAGAGCCAGGGCATTCGGATACTGCTGCGAGTCCCGAGTCCCCAAGCCATAGCCGATGCGGGCAACGTTGAGTTGAGGATGTTCAAAAGTGGCAAGTGTCGTCAACACAGCCGCGCCCGTCGGCGTTACCATCTCTCCGGTGTTGTGAGCATTATTGGGAGGTGCGGCAACAGGAGCATTCGCCATTTGGAACAGCGCAGCGGTTGCAGGAGCAGGGACAGGCAATAAACCGTGCTCTGATCTGACGACGCCGGATCCACTTGGAAACGCAGAGCAATATACGCGCTCAACGCCGAGCATCTCCAAGCCCGCGACGCTGCCTACGACATCCACTAGCGTATCCAGCGTCCCAAGTTCGTGCAGATGCGTTTCACCTGTTGCCGTGCCATGAACCCGCGCCTCGGCCTCCCCTATACGCAGAAAGACTTCGCGTGTTTGCCGCACAACTTCATCGGAAAGCCCGGATGCCTCGACTATGTCAACGAAGTTCTGAATCGTGTGGGTCCTGCGTCCTCGCTCCTCCAGTTCAACAACCAGGTGCGTGCCTTCTAGGCCTCCGCGCTGTGCCCGTTGGGACCTCAGTGAGTAACCATCAACTTCAAGACTTGCCAGGGCGCCTCGCAGGTCATCTAGCGGCAGCCCCGCATCCAGCAGCGCCCCGAGAATCATGTCCCCGCTCGCGCCGCCGATGCACTGAAAGTATGCGCTAGTCAATATGTGCCTCCTCGTACAGCCCCTATGCCACTGCTTCTGAGATACGCCGTGTTATCGGCAAACACATACTAATCGCTTGCGCCAAAGTGTCAACTCTCTGGTAGTGGAGAGCCTCAGGTCCGCACGCTCGGTCGTCAGTATTACCGGGAACAAGGCACTTCCTGAATCCCAGCCGCGCCGCTTCCTTAACACGTCGTTCAGTCTGAGGCGCGCGGCGAATCTCACCGCTCAATCCCACCTCACCCACTGCCGCAAAATCGCCGGGCATTGGCACACTCCTGAAGCTAGACGCAATCGCGAGCGCGACTCCCAAATCCGCCGCAGGTTCGGCTATCTTCAGCCCGCCAGTTACATTCACTATCACGTCGTAGTCGGCGAGCGGCATGCCACATGTGCGCATCGCCACCGAGCAAACAAGCAACAGCCGATGCGCATCATACCCGGTCGCCACGCGCCGCGGGTTAGGAATCTTGGATGGCGCCGTAAGCGCCTGAATTTCTACGAGCAACGCCCTGTTGCCTTCAAGTACAGGCACCACGACTGAACCCATAGCTCCTTTTGGCCTGTCGAGCAGGAAGCTCTCCGATGGGTCGGACACATCCAGCAGCCCTGAGCCTGTCATCTCAAGTACGCCGACTTCGTTCGTCGATCCAAAACGGTTTTTCACACCACGCAGCAGGCGCCACGAACTCACAGCGTCGCCCTCCATGTACAGCGACACATCCACCATGTGCTCAAGCACACGCGGTCCTGCAATGTCTCCCCCCTTCGTCACGTGCCCAGTCAGAATGAGCGGGACATTGTTCGCCTTTCCCCACTCCAACAACCTTCGCGCACACTCGCGAATCTGCGACACGTTCCCGGGATGTGACGACAGCGACGGATCGTACATCGTTTGAATCGAGTCAATAACCACAAGCGATGGAAGGTGTTCATCAAGTCGTGCCAGCGTATCCTCGACATTCGTCTGTGTCAGGATATACAGGTCCTGTCCGTCGATTCCAAGTCGGTCGGCACGCATCTTCACCTGCGAAACCGACTCTTCACCCGTAACGTAAAATACGGAGGAGTGTTCTTTCGCCACCTCCGCGGCGAGTTGCAAAAGAAGGGTGGACTTGCCGATACCGGGATCACCCGCGAGCAGCACTAACGAGCCGGGCACGATTCCTCCGCCCAGAACACGGTTGACCTCGCCGGACATAAGCGGCATGCGCGGCAGATCATCGGCAGAGGCGTCCGCAAGATGCACAGCGGCGAAAGATTGCTTGCGAAGCCACCCGTATCTCCCGGCATCACCCTGCTCGATTATCGTATTCCAGGCGCTGCAGCTACGGCACTGACCTTCCCATTTTACAGAAGTATTCTCGCAGGAAGTGCATACAAATACAGTCTTAGTTTTGACTTTTAGCATTTCTACCATCTCCTTAACACGCGACCAACGCTATTGAGGAAGAATCTCAATCAGTGCGTTGAATACCACATATGTTCTATCGGCATGAAATATACTAGAACATATTAGAACGTAAGTCAAGCGTGTTAAATGAGTTTCCCGATCGCAGAAATCGCGAAAAAAGAAACCCGCCTGTGTCGGAAAGCACAGGCGGGTCTCCATTAAGGGTCATTGTCGCGACAAATTGAGAGCGCGATTTACAAAACGGGCAAAGGTTCCTTGGCATGTACTACCAAGCCATCTTCGTCATCATTGATATCGACAAGAGCGGTGTCGCCCGGGCTAAGCTCACCA
This sequence comes from Dehalococcoidia bacterium, assembly GCA_965225795.1. GTDB lineage: Bacteria > Chloroflexota > Dehalococcoidia > Lucifugimonadales > JADFKI01 > Bin90. Next base: position 1,755,513 of record OZ245324.1, read on the forward strand.
GCGATGATAGCGTCCGAGAGCTTGTCCTCCAGATGGTCCTGCATTAGACGACGCATCGGCCTAGCCCCAAATTGCGGGTCGTAGCCCTTTTCAGACATCCAATCACGAGCCGCGTCCGAGACTTCCATCGTTATGCCTTGCTCCATTAGCTCAGCATTTACATCCTGCAGTTGCAGTTTGACAATCTCGCGCATGTGCTCGCGACCAAGCGAGTGGAACACCACCTGACCATCTATCCTGTTCAGGAACTCGGGACGGAAGAAACGCTTTACTTCGTCCAAAACATTATTCTTCATTCGGAGGTATGCCTGCTCGTCGCTCCGGCCGGAGTCACCTCTCGCCGAAAAGCCGATCGAACGATCTTGGCGAATCAGGTCCGAGCCGATGTTACTTGTCATGGCGATTATTGTGTTGCGGAAGTCAACCCTGCGCCCCTTGGCATCCGTAAGATGCCCGTCATCGAAGATCTGAAGCAGAATGTTGAAAACTTCCGGATGCGCCTTCTCAACCTCGTCCAGCAGAATGACACTATATGAGCGGCGGCGCACAGCTTCCGTAAGCTGGCCACCCTCGTCGTATCCGATGTAACCCGGAGGTGCACCCACGAGCCGCGCCACAGTGTGCCTATCCATGAACTCCGACATGTCGATACGAATCATGGACTCTTCACTACCGAACATGAACTCTGCGAGCTTTTGTACAAGGTAGGTCTTACCAACACCAGTGGGGCCAAGGAACAGGAACACTCCAGTCGGCCTCTTCGGGTTCTTGAGACCGGCCCTTGCGCGCCGCACAGCCTTCGATATGATTGTAATCGCCTCATCTTGCCCGGAGACCTGACTTCGAAGCGAATCTTCCATGTTCACTAAGCGCTCCGACTCGGTCGATGCCAATCGCGCGACCGGAATCCCGGTCCACATGTTCACCACTTCGGCAATGTCGTCTTCGGTGACGATGGGGCTATTGCTGCTTCGCTCATTCTCCCAGTCAGAGCGTAGGGTTTCCATTTTTTCCTGCAAATTCATCTCGCGTTCGCGCAATTCGGCTGCCTGCTCGTACTGGCGCGTTGATATTGCCTCATCCTTTTCCCCACGAACGCGGTCAAGCATATTGGACACTTCTGTCATAGACAGAGGCTGCTCCGAGTTGTTGATCCGCACCCTGGATGCTGCCTCGTCAATGAGGTCAATCGCCTTGTCCGGCAGCGAACGATCCGAGATGAACCTGGCAGCCATGCTCGCTGCCGCCTTCAGTGCTTCAAATGAGATTTCCAACTCGTGATGCTTTTCGTACTCCCCTTTGATGCCCTTGAGGATTTCGACCGATTCGTCAACCGTCGGCTCTTCAACGCGCACAGGCTGGAATCTGCGTTCAAGTGCGCTGTCGCGTTCGAGGTATTTGCGATATTCGTCTGGTGTGGTAGCCCCTATCGTCTGCAATTCCCCTCTTGCGAGGGAGGGTTTGAGGATGTTGGCAGCGTCAACCGCGCCTTCAGCAGCACCCGCGCCAACCATCGTATGCACCTCATCGATAAAGAGGATGCACTTGCCAGACTCCGTGATTTCTTTGACGACCTTCTTGAGGCGTTCCTCAAATTCGCCGCGATACTTGGTGCCCGCAACCAGTGAACCCATATCGAGAGTTACAAGCCTCTTGCCCTGCAAAGTCGATGGCACCTTGTTTTCGGCTATTAGCTGCGCCAATCCTTCCACGATTGCCGTCTTGCCCACACCTGGCTCGCCAACCAAAACAGGATTGTTCTTGGTGCGACGACTGAGTATCTGCGTCACACGCTGAATTTCGTTGCTTCTGCCCACGGTCGGGTCGAGCTTGCCTTCCCTGGCCTGCTTCGTGAGATCCACGCCCAACTCGTCCAGCAACGGTGTCTGGCTCTTGCTCCTGCCGCGCCTGCCGCTGCCCTGAGGACTTTGTGACGATTGCGACAGCAGCCGACTGGTCTCGCCTCGAATCTTGTCGAGGTTGATGCCCAAACTTTCGAGGACGCCGGCGGCTACACCTTCGCCTTCGCGCATCAGACCGATCAGAAGATGCTCTGTTCCAATGTAGTGATGGTTGAGTCGGCGCGCCTCATCTACTGCCAGTTCGATGACCTTTTTGGCGCGTGGAGTCAGTCCAATCTCACCCGGCGTGGAACGCTCGCCACGCCCGATAATGAACTCGACTGCGGATCGCACCTTATGCAACTCGACACCGAGGTTTGAGAGCACACGTGCGGCTACGCCGTCCGTCTCTCGCACAAGACCGAGCAGAATATGTTCAGTCCCGATGTAGTTGTGGTTGAATCGCTGTGCTTCTTCCTGCGCCAGCGACAACACCCTGCGCGCTCTCTCTGTAAATTTCTCGAATCTGCTTGCCATCGCACATCTCCTGAAAGGAGCTCACCCTAGCCAATAATTTGGGGGTGTCTATTCAAAACTCATAAAGGGGTTTTCCATCGTCTGCTTCAAGCTCAAGCCCAGCCTACGCCGCTCAGGCTCGATTCGCAGGACTTTCAGCTTCACATCTTCGCCCTCTTGTACAATTTCCCTGGGATGACCGATAACTCTATCGGACAACTCGGAGATGTGTATCAGGCCTTCGATGTTGCCCTCAACGCGAGCAAAGGCCCCGAAATTTGTGAGCTTCGTAATCTGGGCGTCAACGATGTCATCGACATGAAGCCGTTCGTGAATCGTCTCCCATGGTTCAGGTTCGAGTCGCCTCAGACTAAGAGCAATTTTCTTGTTCTCCACATCCACTCTCAGGACAAACACATCAAGCTTGTCACCGATCGATACCACATCTTCCGGCCTAGCGACCGGCCCCCAAGACATTTCGGAAATGTGCACGAGGCCATCCGCACCGCCAAGGTCAACGAACGCTCCAAAGCTACTGATGCCGGTTACGACGCCATTGCGAACTTCGCCTACCTGAAGTTCATCCACGAGGCGAGCCTTCTGCGTGTCTCTCCACTCCTGCACAGCCTGTCGCTCGGAGAATATCGCTCGGTTGCGGCTGCGATTAATCTCCAGAATTTTCAGCTGAAGCGTCTTCCCAGTCTCTTCGGCTTGCCGCTCCATCCGCCGCGTTTCAACTTCCGCATCTTCTTCGGTTTCCGACCTGTCCCTGAAAATATCCCTCGGGACGCTCACAAGTTGAGACATAGGAACGAAGCCCTGAACCTTGCGAACATCAACGATCGCGCCGCCTTTGTTGAAGCCCATTATGTTGCCTTCAACGGTCTCGTTGTCCTCAAGGCACTTCTCAAGCTCACGCCAGCCGGTTTCGCCGAGCGCGCGGTCTATGGACAGGATTGCGGCGTTGTCGGAGGATTCGGGCCTCAACACGTACGTAATAATCTTGTCCCCTATTTGGATGTTCTGCACATCCTCGGGACTGAGTGTTCTCATCTCGCGCTGCTGCACAACGCCCTCGGACTTGTGTCCGATATTGACGAGGACACCGCCGTCCTCGGAGAAACCCATAACCTCACCATCCACTACTTCGCCGCGGCGAAGTGGCTTGATGGGATCCATGGAGTCCAGCAATTGCCCCATGCCCTGATCCTCGGATTCCTCCTCGAAATCCATAGAATCATCAAGATCATCGCTGTCGTAAACATCCGCAATCGCAGGTTCTGGCATCGTTGGCTCGGCCACCACTGGTTCGGGTGTCGGAGGCGGTGTCGTCTGGTTCGTCGGCTGCGGTAAAACTTCCGAGGCTTCAGGGGTTTCGTCCTGTGAAATTGCGGGGTCCTGATCTTCTACATCACTGGGGTCTTGCAAAATGGCGGGGTCGTCTGGGGAGGGATTGGATGTCACGGCTCTACGGGCCTTTCTTATAGTTGGTATTCGTACTTATTATATTCTCATAGCGCAATTGTGTAAAGGAGCAAGCGGTCGGGCGAAATTACGCGATAGAGAGTTTGTTCTAGTGAGATCAGCCACCGCCTGACATCAGTGTACCCCTAGTCCGAGGTGCGTTCAAGGGCGATTTGGGTCTGTCTTGCAACTCACTACCTTCCCTTGACCTCTCCCCCGTGACTTCACTCGACATTAAGGTATTGCATTCTCCCGTTGTCGACTCTCGGGCGTCACCTAGAGAATCTGAGACAAGAATAGTTTGGTGCGCTCACTCCGGGGGTTGTCGAAGAATTCGTTCGCGGGACTTTCTTCAACTATGCGCCCATCGTCCATCATTATTATCCTGTCCGCAACCTCTCTTGCGAAGCCGATCTCGTGGGTGACAATCATCATCGTCATTCCGGAGTATGCCAATTCCCGCATTGCGTCCAGCACTTCGTTAATCATCTCAGGGTCCAGAGCGGAGGTTGGCTCGTCGAAAAGCATTACCTTCGGCTGCATCGCAAGTGCGCGAGCGATAGCGACTCTCTGTTGCTGACCGCCCGATAGCTCGCTCGGGTACTTATCCGCCTGCTCCGGTATGCCCACTCTGTTCAGTAACTCGAGCCCAACCTTTTCTGCCTGGCTCCGAGACCACCTGCGAACCTTCATAGGCGCGAGTGTGATGTTGTTCATCACTGTCAGATGCGGGAACAGGTTGAACTGCTGGAACACCATGCCTACTTCGCTGCGTATCGCGTCTATGTTGCGGACATCCTTAGTAAGCTCGATTCCGTCAACTATGATGTCGCCGCTCTGATGCTCCTCGAGGCGATTGATGGTACGAATGAAGGTAGATTTGCCCGAGCCTGATGGTCCTACTATCACGACCTTCTCACCGCGCTTTACGGTCGTGTTGATGTCCTTCAGTGCCTGAAAGTTGCCAAACCACTTGTTCACATTGCGGCAGACGATGATGTCCTCCGCCGTTTCTGTGGTCCCATTAGTTGACATGGTTCCCTCCGTATTTGCTGCCACTCCGAAGCCTGCCATTGGCTACGCGGTCAAATTAATCTATGCGCTTCCTTCGCCGCTACCGCACGCCCACACCCATATGCCGCTCAATGCGTCCGCTCACGTACGACATACTGTATGTGAAAATCCAGAATATTATGGCTAAGAAGATGAACAACTCCCGCGCATTGCCCAGGTATTCAGGATTGCCTTGAATGAACGCCCTGCCGATTTCCACCACATCCAGCATTCCGATGATATACACGAGGCTTGTGTCTTTGAACAGCGAGATGAACTGCCCCACAATCGCGGGGATGACATTGCGAATTGCCTGAGGCAATTCTATCAGGAGTGTGGCCTGCCATCCTGGGAGACCCAGCGCTCGAGCCGCCTCCACTTGCCCCCGCGAAAGCGCCTGCAATCCACCTCGGATGTTCTCAGCCATGTACGCTGAGCTGAACAATGTGATTATTACAGCGGCACGAAATACCGAGTTCTGAGGAAAATTTTCAGGAAACGCGAGGGGCACAAGCACCTGCGACATAAACAGCAGCGTTATCAGTGGCACCCCTCGGAATATCTCGATGAACGCCACGCACATCAGCTTTACCACGGGCAGACTGCTTCGCCTACCCAGCGCCAGCACAATGCCTATTGGTAGGCTGAGCACGATGCCCGCCACTGCCAACAGCAGATTCAGCATCAGACCGCCCCAGCTGACGACAGACACAGGCTGCATTCCTGGCACACCGGGCAAGCCACGCAGAAGCACCAGTATCAGCAAAAAGACGACAACGCCGGATATAACTACGCGATTCACATTTACGAATGTTGTGTAACGGACAAGAGCCCAGCCGGCGAACACTACAGGCAGGTTCGCGATCAATAGGACCCGCACATCAAGTCCCATGTCCTCGAACCCGTAGGGTAGGAAGGCTAGCGCAGCGGACACGATCCCAACCGTTAGAGCGATCTTCTTCGTAACGCCCCCGGCAACTCCCCACACCATTCCTAGCAACAGGCTCACCAGCAGCATCGAAGCCTGGGGCCTCCAGAAGCAGTTCTGCCCCGGACAAGCAAGCTCCGTATTGTACTGCCCGATGAAGAACCCGCCACCTACTGTGGCAATCACACTCCAGTCAGCTTCTGTTACCACCCATCCGATGCCGAACCACGCCGCCAGCGCAACCACGATTGAGGATACAACAGTCAGCACGCCACTGGACCAGGACGAGAACAGGTTTGCGTACATCCATCCCACTACGCCGACTTCTGTGCGAGGCGGTGGAAGCTGATCAGACGATGGTGCGTTGTTGACAGCCATAGATTACCTTCCGGCGAAGCTGATGTAACGATTGTACAGATTGCCGATTAGCGAATACGCGAGGCTTAAAGCAAGGTAAGACAGCATAATCAGGATGAATATGGAGACGGCAGGCGCCGTCTGCGTCATCGTCTTCGCAACATTTGTCAGGTCCGAATATCCGATCGCCCCTGCAAGGCTGCTGTTCTTCGTCAGGTTCAGGTACTGGCTAATGAGGGGCGGTATGATGACACGCAGGGCTTGCGGGAAAGTTACATTGCGCAGCGTTGCCATGGGCGTCAACCCCAGCGCGCGCGCCGCCTCAGTTTGCCCCCTGCTGACCGACTGGATGCCTGCCCGCACTATCTCCGCGATGAACGAGGATGTGTATATTACCAGCCCCACGAGAAGCGCCAGCAAGCCGGCAGAAGCCGTGAATCCGCCGGCTATGCGACCGAAAGTCCCCTGCGGGGCCGGTATCGAGACGACTAGGGGCGCCACACCGGCGACAGCCGTCAAGACTACCCACGCCACAGCGCCCACAGCAATCGCCGCCGCGCACCCGTAAATCACCGGATAGGACACTTGGCCAGTCAGTTCCTCGCGGCGAGACATCATTCGATGCACGACGAATCCGAGAACGACTCCCGCGGCAGCGAGCGCAAGCCAAACGAGCGCGGTGTCGCCGCTGCTTGGAGATGGAGACGGCACGGAAACGCCGGCGTTGTTGATGTACACATTCTGTACGAGCACATAGCCTTCACGCACGGGCGGCAGGGCTAGAACGATATAGAACCAGAAGAATAGCTGAACCAGTAGCGGCACATTACGGAAGAACTCGACAAACGCTGTGGCAATTTTGGCGACAAGCCAGTTGCCGGACATCCTGGCAACGCCTACGGCAATCCCCAGTGCAGTCGCAAGAATTACGCCGACAATGGATACAACAAGTGTGTTGGTGAACGCGACTATCAGCGCGTAGAGGAAGGTGTCCGATGACTCATAGTCTAGGAAGTGCTGGCCTATGGGCGTCTGGTAGCCGCGCGATAGGAAGCTGAAACCGTAGGGGATGTTCCGTTCCGCTATCGCGCTTCCGATGTTGATGAAGAACCACGCAACCAGTCCCACCACTACGATGCCGGAAATGATCTGAGACGCCCACTGAATAATCTGGACGTGCCGCCAAACCGGTATCCCTTGATATGTCATAGAGCGCATCATCTATACGCGTGCGTCCTGTGGATATGTCGTCTGCGATGCTAATCCTACCACATCTCTTCCATTCCATTTGACATTGTTCCCGGCTTGTAAGGGGTTATGGATACCTTTCACATTTTTGCCTCGCCTGGGCCGATGTATTCCATTGGCAACGCAAAGGCGGCTGGCAATAATGCCAGCCGCCTCATGATTAAGTGCGGATTGGTGCTATGTGTCTCCCCAGGAGTTAGCGCAATGGCGCAGCGTAAATCTGTCCACCCTTCGGGCAGTCTGTGCAAGAGGCGTCTGCCCAGAGCGCGTTGCGTCCACCCTCGCGCGGAAGGTTGATGCCGTTGGGGCCCAGATTGCGGTCGTAAATCTCGCCGTAGTTACCGACCGCGCGAATTACGTCCTGAGTGGCGGTGTTGCTGAGGCCCAGAGTCTCTTGTCCGAAAGAATTAGCCGCTTCTCCCAAGCCAAACAGCCTGTCCACCTTGGTATTGCCGGTAGCGGCGGTAGGAACTTCCGCCTGACCTACTCCGTATGCTTCCGCATAGATGAGCATGCCCATTACCGTCTTCACGATGTCGAACCACTGGTCATCGCCATGAGGAACCACAGGACCGAGAGGCTCTTCAGATATAGTCTCCGGCAGGATGACATGGTCGGACTTGTTCTCGAAAGCCGAACTGAGAGCGGCAAGCTGAGAGCGGTCGTTGGTGAATGCGTCACACTGTTGAGCTTGGTAAGCCGCAATAACGGCATCTGTGTCTTCGAATGTGAGAGGCGTGATATTCAAGCCGTTCTGGTTGGAATAGTCTTGCAGGTTCAACTCAGTCGTCGTGCCCTGAGTTACACAGACGGTAGCGTCCTTAAGGTCGAGAGCGCTATCGATGCCGAGATTCTTGTTGACGATGAATCCCTGACCGTCATAGAACATCGTCTGCGCGTAGTTACCCCACTGGGCGTCTCGGCTGGTTGTCCATGTTACCGTGCGGACGAGCATATCGACCTCACCGGACTGGACTGTCGGCCCGCGCTCGGCTGCCGAAATCAGCCGGATTTCGATAGCATTGGGGTCGCCCAGCACCGCGGCTGCGAGTGCCCGGCAAAGGTCTATGTCAAAGCCCACATTGTTCTGGTTAGCGTCCAGGGAGCCGTAGCCGGGGACGTCGTTGCGGCTGGCGCAAATCACTTTGCCCCGCTCTTTAATCGTATCGAGGCGATGCCCCGCTTCTCCCATCGTCATCGAAGGCTCTTCCATCGCCATCGCCTTAGCCTCTTCAAGTTCCATCTTGAGGCTCGCGACTTCGGCTTCGGCTGCCGTGGCGTCCGCCTGCGCTTGGGTAAGAGCGGCGCTATTATCCACCGGCTGCTGGCATGCGACAAGTGCCAGAATTCCCGCGACTATTAACATAACTAGGAAACTTGCACGAATGACCATTCTAATTCCTTTCTTAAGCGCCAAAACCACATTCCAAAGCCAAATACACGCAGGGATTCTAACTAATGCTTCGTGTGGAATAAAAAGGGGGCGCGGCGATCATCAGAGTGAGACGCCATATCAAAGAGTAAGCCCTCTGGCAGTGACCTATTTTCCCACATCCTTGCGGGTGCAGTATCGTCGGCGCTGAGACGTTTCACTTCCGTGTTCGGGATGGGAACGGGTGGGACCATCTAGCCAGAACCACCAAAGGACTTAATTCGTTGGCAATAGTACAAGAGACTCTTCACCCTGTCAACGAATTTCTGCGTGACAAAGAGTGAAGAAATCTAATATACAGTCAGATTATCTCCATTCACATCCATCCAAAGAACTCTTCTTCTGAAGAAGGTTCAAGAGCTCGGAAATCTTCTATATATCCGTTAGATCTCCGTTTCATTGCGATGGTATCATGGCAACACGACGCAGCCCGCTGACGGAAACAACACACGATATGCTCATACTGCTGAAATACAAGCTGGACCTCCACCGCCAGTCAAGGCAACCCATCTTCCTCACGACCGAGTGGCGTCATCTTGCCATGCTCAATTACGAAATCGACCCCACTGTACTTGAGCCATATCTGCCCAAAGGCACGCAACTGGACACATGGAATGGTAAGCACTACATCAGCGTCGTCGGATTGCTGTTTCTGAACACGCGGCTCTACGGCGTCTCGGTGCCCTTTCACCGCGACTTCGAGGAGATTAACTTACGCTTCTACGTGCGGCGCGAGGTTGCGGGCGAAGTACGGCGCGGCGTCGTATTCGTCAAAGAGATAGTCCCCAAGCCCGCCATAACCCTTGTGGCTCGCGCATTCTACAACGAGAACTACGTGACCATGCCGACCGGCCACAAGATAATAGAAAATGGCGATGATCTGTCTGTTTCGTATAAGTGGGGACAGCCAAACGCTCCACACAGCCTCGATGTACACGCAGAGGGCGCGCCGACTCTGATACGCGACAACTCGGAGGAAGAATTCATCGCGGAACATTACTGGGGCTACGCCGTGCAGCGCGACGGCGGAACTCTAGAGTACGAAGTTGAGCACCCGCGCTGGCGCATCTGGCGCATTCACAACGCTGGGCTGCAATGTGATGTGGAACAATTGTACGGCAGCGAGTTCGCCAACTATATCGACGCCAAGCCTGCCTCAGCGCTTCTGGCGGAGGGCTCCCCAGTCATCGTCCGCAGAGGCGCGCGCATTTAATTTAATTGAGGCATCGAGGATTAAGAACTCCCACCCTGGAACGCTAGGACTGAGGGAGTGACCTAATAGTCCCGCATGGTCCTGCCCTGTTACGCCGGTCTCACTGCGTCAATTATCCCGTTCACTTCAGACAGCTCATAAGGCGTCAACTGCCACGAAGCTGCCTTGGCGTTTGAGACAATCTGCTCCACTCTCGTAGCCCCTGCAATGACCGAGCTTACGCTCCTGTTCGCCAGCAGCCATGCAAATGCCAACTCAAGCACTATATGTCCCCTAGCCTCGCAGAAAGCTTCCAGTCGTTCCAGAAGATCGAAGTTGGCGTTAGTGAACATGCCCCTGTCGCTTTCAGCAAGACGAGTCCCTTCGGGTGTAGGCTGCCCGCGACGATACTTGCCGGTTAGGAATCCGTTTGCAAGCGGATAGTAAGGTAGTATGCCAATCCCATACGCATCGCAGAACGGCACAAGTTCCGCCTCTATTTCCCTGTCCATTATGCTGTAGCGCGGCTGCGCGCTGGAAAATGAGGCGAGTCCCAGCGTCCGCGAAGTCCACGCCGCCTCGCACACCTGCCACGCAGAAAAGTTGGAGCAGCCAATATAGCGAACCTTACCCTGCTTTATAAGGTCGTCGACTACGCGCAGCGTCTCCTCAATCGGCACATGCGGGTCGTGCCAGTGGATCTGGTAGAGGTCGATATAATCCGTCTTCAAGCGGCGTAGGCTGTCCTCCACCGCAGCCAAAATATGCTGCCGGGAGTTGCCTCCGTCGTTTGGTCCTTCGCCTACCGTGCTGGAAACCTTAGTTGCGATGATCGCTTGGTCCCGCTTACCCTTCAGCGCTAGCCCGATATATTCCTCAGAGTATCCGCCCCCATAGCTGTTGGAGGTGTCGATCATGTTGACGCCCATGTCCAGCGCGTGGTTAATCACGAGCGCTGTAGCGTCCGCGTCGAGACGCCGCCCGAAATTATTGGTTCCCAACCCGATTGCTGAGACCTTAAGTCCCGACTTTCCCAGATAGCGATACTCCATTGTTTAGTTCCTCTTCAATCCTTCCTCTACTTCCATAAGAGGAAGGTCATAGCCAATCCTGTACTTGCAAGTTTAGTGCTAAGCCAAGTCGTGACGCCGCGCTACGAGCAGTCCATCTTCCCTACCGACCTTTATAGCGAAGTCCACGCTGTCGATTTGAAGCGCCATATCCCTGTCTTCAGGGTGAAATTGCGGCTGCTCACGATCAGCGTACTTCTGCGCTTCTGCGCCCGCCAGCACCAGCGCGCGTACCGCGCCGTGATCGGGCTTCCGTCCTTGCAGCAAGTTACGCATGTAAAACGCGCACTGCTCGTCCTCATCCGCATGCACACGCGCCTCAGCGCCCATAGCAACGATGGTAACCAGATCGGGGGCGTCATGCACAATAGCCCTCACAGTTGAGGCGGCAAGAACCAGAGATCCCGCGTAAATCTGCGAAGCATTAACCGCCGCGCTCATGCCGACGGTGCCAGCGCGCGTGGATTGTATCAGCGTCTTGCCCGCAACATCTGCGTTCAGCATCTCGAACGGAGAGTTACCTAAGTCGAAGCCGTCCGGCCTTATGCCATCAACTTCCCCCATACAAATCTCGCCCACGCCCTGCTCGCGGAGCTTCAGCGCCTCCTCCACCTCCGCCACCAGCACAATCTTCTCAGCCCCCTTCGAGAACGCAACCGCGTCTGTGGTGAAGGCCCTGAACACATCGATGATAACGACCGTGCCCCGCGCCTCCTGCGCTCCCCTATACAGGCTGCCTATCCTGATTTCCATGTTTCAAGTCAATCCTGTCTATTCTGTAGCTCTTGGCATTCGCCGTCAGTCCCGTAGCTCCTTTGGCAGCACGAAGGTTATATCCTCCTTCGCAACCTCAACTTCGATAACCTCGTCCGGCTCAAGCGCATCAATGACCTGCTGCACCAGATACTCCGGTGTGGATGCTCCCGACGTTATGCCCACATTCTCTGCGCCCTCTAGCCACTCGGGTCGCAACTCATCGAGTCCGTTGAGCAGGTATGCGGGCACGCCCTGCGCTTCAGCAACTTCGCGCAGCCTGTTGCAGTTCGAGCTGTTGGGCGCCCCGATCACGAGCATGACGTCAATCTTGTCGGTGATCTCTTTGACAGCCGACTGCCGATTAGTCGTCGCGTAGCACAGATCATTCCTAATTATGGCATTAGAGAACTTATTCTGAATGTCATCTATTGAACGCTTGGTGTCATCGACTGAGAGGGTCGTCTGTGTCAGCACTGCTACTGGCGTATCTTCGTCCCAGTCCGGAAGGTTCATTTCCTCCCTGTCGTCAACCAGGTGCATTCCTGTTTGACCCATCGTCCCTTTAACCTCTTGATGTCCCCTATGACCGACAAGGATAATCCGCCTGTCCTCGCCATCGTATCTGATGGCTTCGTTGTGCACCTTCGTAACCAATGGACATGTGGCATCAATGACATCCAGTCCGCGGGCCTCCGCCTTAGCAAAGTCTTCCGGCGGCGATCCATGCGCCGAAAACACCACCTTCGATCCCTCCGGTATATCGTCCACATCCTCTACAGTGATGGCCCCCTTCGCCTCAAGCGAATCCACCACATGCGAGTTATGCACGATCTGATGCTTCACATAGACAGGTGTGCCGAATCGCTCCAACGCAATTTCAACAAGGTCTATCGCGCGAACTACGCCCGCGCAAAAACCCCTAGGTGCGCCAATGTATATCTTCATTTGCCTCACCTCCTGATGGCAGTTTCGCGTCCCAATCTTACCATACATCCGCGCAAAGCCCGCCGACTTTATTGTTCCATATACCGTATCACCCGTTTATAATAACGGCATAGATTGCCCACCATAACTGTGTGCACTGCAACCAAACGCGCCAACCCGGGGGAACCACACATGAAGCTTGCCGAGCGAATGAGCCGACTGGGAACTGAAACCGCCTTTGAGGTCTTAGCGAAGGCTCGCCTCCTCGAAGCCGAGGGAATGGATGTCATCCACCTCGAAATAGGCGAACCCGATTTCGACACTCCTGAAAACATCGTTGATGCGGGAGTTAAGGCGCTCCAGCGGGGTGAAACCCACTACGGCCCATCTCCGGGCTTCCCCGACGTACGGGCAACCATCGCGCAGGAAATCTCACAGACACGCGGCATTTCCGTCTCTGGCGACAATGTCGTCATAACTCCGGGCGGCAAGCCGATAATGTTCTTCATTATGCTCGCTCTCGTTGACTACGGCGACGAAGTCCTCTACCCCAACCCAGGCTTCCCCATTTATGAGTCCATGATCAGGTTCTCGGGCGGCGTCCCGGTGCCCATGCGCCTCCACGAATCTCTCGACTTCAATATTGATGTCGACGAAGTGGCGAGCCAGATTACCGACAAAACAAAGCTGATGATTGTCAACTCGCCCAACAACCCGTGCGGCAGCGTAATGGCAAGGGAACAGCTTGAAGCGCTCGCCGACCTCGCCAAGGAGCACGACATAATCGTCCTGTCAGACGAGATATACATCCGCTTCCTGTACGAGGGCACGCATCACAGCATCGCGTCGTTCCCTAATATGCGCGACCGCACCGTAATCCTTGACGGCTTCTCCAAGACATACGCGATGACGGGCTGGAGAGCGGGCTATGGCGTGATGCCTCTAGAACTCGTTGAGCCAATCTCGCGCCTCGTAACCAACAGCGTCTCCTGCACCGCCAGCTTCACCCAATACGCAGCCCTCGAAGCAATTGCAGGCCCACAGGATGCGCCGAACCGCATGGTCGAAGAGTTCGCCCGCCGCCGACACATCATCGTGGACGGCCTAAACGCCATCAAGGGCATACGCTGCTTAACGCCCAAAGGGGCATTCTACGCCTTCCCCAACGTCGAAGGCACCGGACTGTCCAGCAGAGAGTTCGCTGACCGTGCGCTCCAAGAGGCTGGCGTCGCCTGTCTCGCCGGCGAATCGTTCGGCGAGTACGGCAATGGCTTCGTCCGCTTCTCGTTCGCCAATTCAGTCGAAAACATTGAAGAAGCGCTCCGCAGAATCGACCGTTTCGTCCAGGCTCTCTAGCAGCATAGTCCCTTCCCTCTCGATGGGGAAAGGTTAGGATGGGGCGAATCCTGTCCACCGATTTCAGCCTCGATACCTGACTCCTGACACCAAACATGCGCACCTTCAGATTGGCAATGGCACAGATGAACGCCACCGTCGGAGACTTCGACGGTAACGCCAAGCGCATAATTACAAGCATCAATGAAGCCCGCGCACTCGGCGCAGACCTCATCGCCTTCCCCGAACTCGCGCTCCCCGGATACCCGCCTGAAGACCTGCTGCTGAAGCCCCAGTTCATTCGAGAGAACCGCGATCGCCTCGGCCTGATTGCCGCCGAATGCAGGGACATTGCCGCCGTAGTCGGATACATAGACGCCGACACCGACATATACAACGCAGCCGCCCTAATCCACGACGGCGAGATAGTCGGCTCTTACCGCAAGATGTACCTACCCAATTACGGCGTATTCGACGAAGACCGATACTTCGCGGCAGGAAGCGAATGTCCTGTATATACCATCAACGGCTTGCCCGTCGGCGTCAACATCTGCGAAGACATCTGGTATGCCACCGGCCCCGCAGTTGTGCAGCGAGCCGCCGGCGCCGAACTCATAGTAAACATCAACGGCTCACCCTTCCACGCAGGCAAGCGCGCCTTCCGCGAAAAGATGCTGGCAACCCGCGCCTCTGACAATGGCCTATTCGTCGCCTATGTGAACTTGGTTGGCGGACAGGATGAGCTGGTATTCGACGGCGCGAGCATAATCTTCGGCCCCGACGGCGAAGTCGTGGCCCGGGCGAGCCAGTTCGAGGAGCAGCTTCTAATTGCCGATCTCGAAGTCGAAGCGGTTTTTCGTTCGCGCCTGCGAGACCCACGCACCCGCAAGGAACGCGCCACAGACCTCGCCCACATCGGCAAGCCCGTCCAGATCGCTGTGTCTGACTACGCTGAGAACACCGCCAAGCCCGCGATTCCGTCCAACAATCCGCACACCTGCGCCGCTCAGCCGCTCGACGAGACAGCCGAAGTCTATGCAGCGCTCACGCTCGGCACGCGCGACTATGTGCGAAAGTGCGGCTTCAGCAAGGTGCTCATTGCCCTATCAGGCGGCATAGACTCCACGCTTGTCGCCGCAGTAGCGGCAGATGCTCTTGGCAGCGACAACGTGGTAGGTATCGCAATGCCTTCGCGCTATTCGTCCGAAGGCAGCGTACTTGACGCAACGGCGCTAGCCGACAACCTGGGCATAGAGCTTTGGACACTCCCAATCGAGAACGCCTTCAGCGCCTACCTGGGCACTCTCGCGCCAAAGTTCGAGGGGACGGAGGCGGGTGTCGCCGAAGAAAACATGCAGTCCCGCATACGCGGCAATCTGATAATGGCGGTCTCTAACAAGTTTAACTGGCTCGTCCTCACCACCGGCAACAAGAGCGAGATGGCTACCGGATACGCCACGATCTACGGCGACATGGCAGGAGGATACGCCGTTATAAAGGATGTCCCCAAGCAGCTGGTTTATGAGCTATGCCGCTACCGCAACGCACTCGGCGATGCGCCTGTTATACCTCAGAGCGTCATAGACAAGCCACCCAGCGCCGAACTACGCCCGGACCAGAAGGACGAAGACTCCCTTCCTCCTTATAGCGTCCTGGACCCCATCCTCAAGGCGTACGTCGAGGACGATTACGGGTTCGACGACATCATCGCAATGGGCTACGACCCCGACATCGTGAAACACATCATAACTCTCGTTGACCGCAACGAGTACAAGCGCCGCCAGTCTCCGCCCGGCGTCAAAATAACGCCGCGCAACTTCGGCCGCGACCGCCGCATGCCCATCGCCAACCGCTACCGACCGTTCTAAGCCGCGTAGAGTTTGCCGTCCGCCATATCCACAACCTGGTATGGCAACCCACTCGCATCTGCAGCGCGCCGTCCGGCAGCGGTGACCAGCAGCGTCCCGCCGCTGCCCACCACATGCCCGTCAATCATGATAGGCTTGCCCGCCACGAAACTCATCGTAGGTTCGTTCGTATCCGGATTGATGACCGTGATGTCAGCGTCAGCGCCCTCACTGAAATGCCCCTTGTTCGGCAGTCCCAGCATCCGGGCGGGGGTTAGTGACAGCTTCGTCGCCATCTCCAGCGGTGTCAGCGCATTGAACTTCACCAACGCCATGCTCGACTGTATCGCCACATTGCGAGGATGGCAGCCGCCGTCCGTGCTGACCGCGTTCACTATGAACTCGCCCCGTGCGTTCTTTGCAGTAGTCAGCTTGAACGCAGTGGACGGCAGGTTCACAGGGAAGCTCATGCCCACCTGTGTATTCGCGCTCTCATACAGCGCCAACGCCTCCTTGCCCTTCAGGTACACCACATGCCCCCCACGCTGCCCGATAACCGAGGCATAACCGTCAAGTATCGCCTGCCCTATCCCCTCGCGGGTCGGCGCGTATCCACGCATCGCCAGGCAGTTGCGCGGCACATTCGCCTGCACATTCCCCTCAGAGTCGCAGCTGCCGCTCGTCCCGTTCTGTATCGCGTGGTAGACCTCCGAGTTCAGCTGCCCGCTCATATTTTCCAGTATCGCCAGCGCCTCGTCACACTCCTCATCGGCTTCTTCGATAACTCCCCGGCAGTACGAGTTCACATGGCACACATGCAGCCGCCCATTACCCACCAATTGCGGTATCTCGCGCACGCCGCCCAGATGGCTGCCAGATTCGCGCGTGCCGATGTGAAACGCGACATAAGCCTGCTGGTCGTTGCAGGCATGAATCACGTCCGAAGTAGCCTGCGGGCTGAACGGATGATAGCCGCCAAGTATCTTGATACCAAAGCACCCCTGCCGCAGCGCACCCGCAACGATGTCTCGCGCCTCTACCGGCGACGGCTCGCCCGCCGGCATTGTGGCTCCCGGAATCAGTGCGTACAGCCCGGCTACATTCAGCCCGGCCCCTCTGCGCTTGATGCCATCCACGAGGCTAGACCCTGTGCCGCCCATGTCCAGTACGGTCGTAGTGCCAGCCCGCGCAAGCATCGCGTAGCCTAGAGCCGGGTCCCAGTTGCGCGATAGTCCTGCCACATGTGCGTGAGTGTCAATCTGACCAGGCATCACCCACTGGCCCGACACATCAATAATCTCCTCGCCGTCGAATGGGTCAAGTTCGGGAGCAACCCGCGCAATCATACCCGCCTTCACACCAACATCTGCCACATCTTCAAAGCCATTCGCCGGGTCCAGCACCGTCCCTCCGCTCAATATCAAGTCGTACTTCGCCATATTCAGTCCATCCAATTCTGTCCATGTTTCTATCAGTGTTAGCTTCCGTTCGTTATGTTACACTGACAGCCGATAACTGAAAACCGACTGCTGAAGAATGTACCGGAGGTTCAACAAGTGAAGGTTGGAGCGATATTCCCACAGACCGAGATAGGCAATGACACAGGCTCAATCCGCGAATTCGCGCAGTCAACCGAGTCGCTGGGCTTCGACTTCCTGCTCGCATTCGACCATGTGCTCGGCGCCAACGCAGAGACGCATACCGACCTGACAGGTCCGTACCGCCACACCGACGCCTTCCACGAGCCCTTCGTGCTCTTCGGCTATCTCGCCGCAATAACCAGCAGCGTAGAGCTTGCCACCGGCATCATCATCCTGCCGCAGCGCCAGACCGTGCTAGTAGCCAAGCAAGCCGCCGCCGTTGACGTCCTCAGCGAAGGACGACTGCGACTAGGCATCGGCGTAGGCTGGAACCATGTGGAGTTCGAGGGTCTCAACGAGAACTGGCGCAACAGGGGCGCCCGCTCCGAAGAGCAGATCGATGTTATGCGCAAACTCTGGACTAACGAACTCATCACATACGAAGGCCGCTGGCATAAGATTTCCGACGCGGGCATCCTTCCCCTACCTGTGCAGCGCCCAATACCAGTATGGCTCGGTGGCAGCTCCGACCGCACAGTGCGCCGCATCGTCAACATCGCAGACGGCTGGATTCTCACCGGACGCCCCGATGACCGCGCTAAGAACCTGGTGAACAAGCTCCACGCCTACGCTGATGAATCCGGACGAGATGCGAGCAGTATCGGACTCGAAGGCTGGGTATCGGCAAGCATCGGCGGCCCCGAAGACTGGGCAAAGGAAGCAGAAGGTTGGAAGGCGCTCGGAGCGACACACGTATCCCTCAACACCATGCGCTCAGGACTCGACTCGCCCGATGCCCATGTTGACGCCATACGGCAGTTCAAGGATGCTACCGCGGGGCTGTAACCAGCGTATTCGCATAAACGTAACGGTCAGCCACTTCAAGTAAGTTGGCTGACTATTTTAGTTTTCAGATTCCAGCAGAACCACCCAGTTTTGCAGTTGGACGATCACGCAAAAGAATCATTCAAAATCGGATTTCTTTCAGATCACACCAACTGAACATCTGTGCCCTTCGCAAATCCATGACGGGCAACTAAATACGCTATAATTGGCATATAGCTTAACACCAACAATCTGATCCTTCTATAGTCACAAAGCACACCATGCCAGACTCCACAGAACTCAAACAAACCTCTCTCTACGACACCCATGTCTCGCTCGGCGCGCGCATCGTGCCCTTCGGCGGCTGGGCAATGCCCATTCAGTACGACAGCATACTTCGGGAGGCGAGGGCAGTCCGAAGCAGAGTAGGCCTGTTCGATGTGTCGCACATGGGCAGGCTGGAGATAAAAGGCGGCGGCGCTGCAGCCCTGCTCAGCCGCGTGCTCAGCGTCGGCGCAATATCCATGCGCGCTTCCCGTGCCCGCTACTGCCTCATATGCAACGAAGAAGGCGGTATCATCGACGACTGCATCGTCTATCGGAACGGAGAAGAAGACTTTCTTCTCATCCCGAATGCCGCAAACACCGCTGCCGTAACCGAATGGCTGGACCGCTGGAACACGAAGCCCGATACAGTCAGCATAAGCAATGTCACGGCGGAAACGGCAATGATCGCGGTCCAGGGCCCTCAATCGATCGCAATGCTCAACAAGCATGCATCGGAAGACTTGTCATCCGTTCTGCCCTTTACCACTGTCCGGACCAAACTGAACGGCGCGGATGCAATGCTGGCGCACACAGGCTATACCGGCGAAGATGGCTTCGAGGCGATAGTGGCGGCAGAGGATGCCGCCCACATCTGGATGACACTGGTTGATGAAGGCGCCGCGTCTTGCGGACTGGGTGCGCGCGATGTGCTGCGCCTTGAAGCGGGCCTGCTGCTGCACGGCAACGACATGAGCGTTGACACCAACCCTTACGAGGCCGGACTGAGCCGCTTCGTGAGACCCGACAGACGCGGTTATGTCGCTAGAGAGGCTCTGCTGCGTGTGCGGGACGAGGGCGTCGAAAGATCACTTGTTGGCTTTGTAATGACGGGAAGAGGCATCGCGAGGCACGGCTACAACATCATGAGCGAAGGCCGTGATATCGGCGAGGTCACCAGCGGCAGTCCATCCCCGTTGCTTGACAGAAACATAGGCTTGGGATATGTTCCTGCTGATTATTCGGCGGAGGGTACGCCCCTGCAAATCGACATTCGAGGGCGCCCCGTTGACGCCGAAGTTACCAGCCTGCCATTCTACATACGGAGTTAGAAACAATGACGCTTGACGCCCTAAAGTACTCAGAGGAGCACGAGTGGGTGCGCCTTGAATCGGACGGCATTGCAGTTGTTGGAATCACCGATTTCGCGGCCGAAAGCTTGGGCGACGTAGTGTTCGTCGAACTTCCCGAAGTGGGAGCCGAGCTAGTACAGTTTGAAAAGATGGGTGAGATCGAGTCGGTTAAAGCAGTTTCCGACCTTTATTCTCCCGTGTCCGGAACGATTGCGGAGCGTAACGATTCCGTCATAGACAGCCCTGAACTGGTCAATGACAGTCCTTTCGATTCAGGATGGATGCTTCGAGTTAATCTCTCCGACAGCGCGCAATTGGACAACCTCATGTCCCATAGCGAGTATCAGACGATGCTTGAAGGGCAGGCATAGCGCCCATCCTGTGGAATGGATTTACTACTTCCCAGCAGTGATGGAAAATCGATGTGAGGCACGACATCCCCGACGCTCTTCTAACGTATCTCGTCGAGAAAGCACGCACACGGGTTGACTAGCCGGAATAATTGTCAGCCGATAGATCGCACATGACCGACTCCTACTTTACATCTCCCTATTCGCCAAACACCGATGCCGACAGACGCCAGATGCTGGATGCAATTGGAGTTCATTCGGCAAACGAGCTATTCGCCGACATTCCTGAGCAGCACCGCAACCCTGCGCTCGACTTGCCGCCGCCGATGTCGGAGTTCGACCTGAAGCGTTACTTCGCCGAGCTTGCATCGATGAACAAAACGCCCGGAGAGTATGCCTGTTTCTTGGGCGCAGGGTCGTACAGGCATTACATCCCGTCAATCGTGCGCCAGCTCACGAGCCGAAGCGAGTTCATGACAGCGTACACGCCGTACCAGCCGGAAATCTCGCAAGGCACACTCCAGACTGAGTTCGAATTTCAGACACTCTGCGCCCAACTCACGGGAATGGATGTCGCCAATGCAGGCATGTATGACGGCTCCACATCGCTCGCCGAAGCAGCTCTTATGGCGTCGCGCGTCATTCGACGCAGCCGCATCGCGGTGTTGGATTCAGTCTCACCTGCGTACATCAGCGTACTCCGCACATATACCGAGGCGCAGGGCATCAGTATCGATGTTGTAAGTTCCCACGACCTTGATTTCAATGAAGGCACCGCATGCCTCGTAGCGCAACAGCCCAACTTCTTAGGCTACATTGAGGACATGCAATCACTTGCCGACCAAGCCCACGCGCAAGGCGCACTTTTCGTGACTTACGCTGACGCTCTCGCAATGGCAATGTTCACACCCCCAGGCGAGTACGGCGCGGACATCGTCGCGTCCGAAGGTCAGGCGCTCGGAGTGCCCCCAACATTCGGCGGCCCCTATGTGGGCATCTTCGCCTGCAAGCAGGATTACATACGGCAGATGCCCGGGCGCATCGTCGGCAGAACGGTGGACACAGAGGGACGAACCGCTTACGTGCTGACGCTCCAGACGCGAGAGCAGCACATACGCCGCGAGCGCGCCACTTCCAACATCTGCACATCAGTCGCGCTCATCGCCTTGATGACAACAGTCTATATGGCAGCCAACGGCAGACACGGCATGCGCCGCACTGCCGAACTGACATATCAGAAGGCGCATTATCTGGCATCTCTAATAGCTGATATTCCAGGATACTCAGTGATAAATGGCGGTGTCTTTTTCCAGGAATTTGCAGTGCAATGTCCGGTGACACCTGCAGCGCTCAATAAGCGTCTGCTCAACCACAAGATAATCGGCGGGTTGGACATCAGCGACCGTGTGCCCAATGGGATGCTCGTCTGCGCCACTGAAGTCAACGCGCGCGAAGAGATTGACCGCTTCGCCACTGCACTCGCGGAGATAGGCAAGTCAGCATGACCACACTACTAGAGAGGATGTCACAAGACCGACGTCGCCTGCTTATGGACCGCAGTTCATCGGGCAGAGTCGGTACAACGTTCCCGCAGAGCGACGTTCCGCATCAGCCGTTGCCGGACGACGCGCTGCTGCGCGACACACTGGAGTTCCCAGAGATAAGCGAGAACGAACTCGTGCGCTACTTCTCGCAGATCAGCCAGCTCAATTTCTCCATTGACCACAACTTCTATCCGCTCGGCAGCTGCACGATGAAGTACAACCCCAAGATCAACGATGAAGTCGCGTCGCTCCCGGGCTTTGCCGAAATTCACCCGCTGCAGCCCGACGCCACGGTTCAGGGCGCACTCCGACTGATGTGGGAGTTGCAGCAGCGGCTAATCAAGATAACAGGGATGAAAGGCTGTTCGCTCGCGCCGATGGCAGGGGCAGACGGCGAGTTTGCCGGCATGCTGATGGCGCGCGCATACCATCTAGACAGGGGTGACACGGCGCGCAACAAGGTGCTCATACCCGACAGCGCGCACGGCACCAACCCTGCGACGGCCAGCATGTGCGGCTTTGAGGTCGTCACCCTGCCCTCCGATGCTGACGGCAATACAGACCTTGAAGCGCTGCGCTTTTCGGTCGGCGATGATCTCGCAGGCTTAATGATTACGCTGCCAAGTACGCTGGGGCTTTTCGATTCAAACATCCTTGAGGTAGTTCAGATCGTGCACGATGCGGGTGGTATTGTCTATGGCGACGGTGCAAACCTCAACGCACTCCTTGGGCGCGTCAAGCTCGGCGACCTTGGCTTTGATGTAATGCACTCCAACCTGCACAAGACTTTCACGCAGCCTCACGGCGGGGGCGGTCCTGGCGCCGGTCCTGTAATTGTCGGCGAGCGACTGCTGCCATACATGCCAACGCCCGTTGTGAACCGCAGCGCTGATACAGATGGCAATGAGCATTACACTCTGGACGTGCCACCAAAGACCATCGGCAGGATGGGCGCATTCAACGGCAACTTCGGCGCGCTCGTGCGTGCGTATGCTTACATCACGACCCTTGGCAGGGAGGGCATAGCAAACATCAGTCGAGACGCCGTCATCAATGCGAACTACATCCTTAGTCAGCTTAAGGGACACTACGACCTGCCCTACGACCGCACCTGCATGCACGAAGTAGTATTCTCGGCACGAAACCTGAAGCGCGAACATGGCGTCAGCGCGTTGGATGTCGCCAAACGACTGATCGACTATGGCATCCATCCTCCCACGATGTACTTTCCGCTCATCGTCGAAGAAGCATTGATGATTGAGCCGACCGAGACCGAGAGCAAGGAGACGCTCGACTTCTTCATCGAGGTGATGCAGGCGATAGCGCAGGAGGCTCAGGACGACCCCGACATGCTGCACAACGCCCCTCACGATACGCCCAACACGCGCCTCGACGAGGCTCGTGCGGCACGGCGTCCATACCTGCGATGGCGACCCGCCGAATAGTGATACAATATCGGTGCTTTACGCAAGCAGCGCCAAGTCAATTTGCTAATAATAGGAGAGTGAGTAAAGACAATGGTTGATGTAGGACAAGTGGCGCCGGACTTCACGCTTCCGGCACAAGACATGAGCAATGTAACCCTGAGCGACTACAGAGGCGAGAAAGCGGTCGTCTTGTCGTTCCACATATTTTCGTTTACAGGTGGTTGAACGGACCAAGTCACCTCGTTCCGCAGTTACAACGCGGACTTCGAGGAGAAAAATGCCCAGGTTCTGGGCATCAGCTGCGACGCCCGTCCGTCCCAAACCGCGTATTCGACATCGCTAGGCAACTTGCCGTACCCGCTGCTGTCGGACTTCCATCCCAAGGGAGCAATGACGCAGGCTTATGGCATTTTCAACGAAGAGCGAGGCGCACCAAACCGCGCCATATTCATCATCGACAAGGAAGGCGTCATTCGCTTCAAGCGCCTCTATGACAGTGCCAGGGCTCTCGACCCCAAGGACATCCTGTCAGAAATCGACAAGATCTAGGCATAACTGATATGAACGACGACGCCCCTGTCCGGCATATCTTTCATGAGGGCGAACACGCTCTCATCATTGACCGGCGAGGGCGTCGTTATCTGGCTCGTCTGCAGGCAGGCTCGAAGTTCGAGTCGCATCTCGGCGCATTCCTGCATGACGACATTATCGGCAGCGACACCGGCTCGTGGATGACTACCAATCGAGGCCATGTGCTGCTCGCAGTCAAGCCCACTATGGCTGACTTCGTGCTGGACATGCCCCGAATCGCCACTGTC
Source organism: Dehalococcoidia bacterium (assembly GCA_965225795.1). Taxonomy (GTDB): domain Bacteria; phylum Chloroflexota; class Dehalococcoidia; order Lucifugimonadales; family JADFKI01; genus Bin90. The sequence continues at coordinate 1,779,417 of OZ245324.1, forward strand.
GGCTACCCGAAAGACCTCGGCACCATTCTCGTATATGGCGACATCTTCCCCGGTGCGCGTGTGCTGGAGGCGGGCTCTGGGAGTGGCGCAATGACGATGGCGCTGCTTCGTGCCGTCGGTGAGCGCGGTTCGCTGGTCTCGTATGATGTGCGCCAGGACATGATAGACCGCACGCGCGAGAATGTGAGCGCGATGCTCTCCAACACCTCCAACCTCACGCTGAAGCTGGGCGACGTGTACGAAGGCTTTGAGGAACGAGAACTGGACCGCGTTGTACTGGACCTGCCGGAGCCTTGGCATGTCGTCGCACATGCTTCAGAAGCACTTCTCCCAGGCGGAATCTTCGTGAGCTTCTCACCCACCATCCTGCAAGTTCACGAAGTTGTAAGAACGTTGCGGGCGATGCACACTTTTGAGATGCTGGAAACTATGGAAGTTCTGCAACGCCCCTGGAATGTAAGCAATCGCAGCGTCAGACCGGAGCATCGGATGGTCGCGCACACTGGCTTCATCACGATAGGCCGAAAGTGTTCGCCACGTCCGGCGTCCAATGTTGCTGAACGAAATTAGCGAATTTCCTGCTGCCACTCGTCCCACAGCAACGGCGTTTCCCAAGTGATATGCGGAAAGCGTCCTTGCATTAGAGGCATGTGACGGTCAGTAAGCATCGGCAATGGCATTGTTTGGCAGGGCGCATCCCCAAGCTGAATCTGAGCTATATCGGTAACGCCGGTCGCTTTCTCCTGGAAGAGCACCTTGAAGCCGCCAAGTCCTTCAGGTTTCACAAGTTCCCTCATCGACAGGAGATTGGCGTTTCGCTCGTGCTCGGGCATCGCTGCACTTCTCAGACGATTGAGCAGATCATTTAATCCCAGCCCTTGCAGAAGTTCGGCCTGTGTCGTGTATGCCAGCGTGTTCAGACCCGCGGCGTGGCCTTCGGATTGCAGCAGAGAAAAATCCACATGCGCGCTGATGTCCTGCCTGCCAATGCGCTGATAGGGGCTGCTTCCCTCCGTGTGCCGATAGTAGGTCTGAAGTGTGCCAAATCTTCGACGCTGCGAGTACAGCTCAGCCGCTTCATAGCCGTAGTCGATCGTGATGACGAAGCCCTTGTCGAGCGCGCGCGCCACATCGCCGAGCCAAGGTTTGACTTGTAAGCTCACTTCGCTGCAATGCCTGTCCTCAAGCGCAAAGCCCAATCCGTCAAGGCGCTCATTCAGGATCGGCGTTGATGGCTCGTCCAGTATCTCTATGAATTCACCGTCTTTGTCGAGAGCGACATATACTTCGAGTGCTTCCCGTCCGGACATCTGAAACCGATGGACGGGAAATGCGTCAGCGAATTCGTTGGATATGAAGCAGCCAACCACATTGCTGAGTGGCAAAGTGTCCGCAATCAGTTGTTCGATATGCGGACCGTCTCCGCTCATTCCGCAATACGCATCATCAAGAGAATATCGTTCGATGCAGACGTATCTCAGTTGATGGGCGAACTCATCGCACAGCTCTTCGGCAGCAGCGCAGATATCATTGGCAAGCAGTCCGTTCCCTGCACCCATCTCGACGACGGTGAAATCGGAAGGACTGCCCAAGCGCCTCCACATGCACTGGAGCTGCACAGCAAGCAGTGCGCCGAATGCCGGATGCACTGCAGGGCTGGTGTAGAAATCACCGGCCGCGCCAAACGGCTTTTCGCTGGTGTAGTAGCCGCCAACAGGATGATACAGCGCCATTTGCATGAACTCTGCAAACGTGATTCTAGCCCGTTGCCTGATGCGTTCCCTTATCGCCTGCTCGGCTGCCGTGGTCTCATTCATATCGTGATAGACAGAAGAAAAGGGACACCATTGATTAAATGATGTCCCTTTCCCTGTGTGTGGAATCTGTATTAATTCTAGGTACTGGTCTTGGTACTGGAATTGGACTGCCGCAGCCTCCTATTTCGAGAACCCTGCCTGTCCCAGCCCGAACCTTGAATGGAATTGTTGAACTCGCGACGCTCGCCACAGCGCTTGCAGTGGCCTACGCTCATGGGACCGTTTGGGCTTTCAATCTGCCAGTGGTGCGTACAATCCGTAGTCTCGGCAGTCTCTTGTGTCATTGCCCAATCCTTTCATTCAACGAATGTTCTATTCTCAGGGATTCTACTGAGTTTCACCTTTGATCAATGGGAACGTACTCCACATCCATTTCCCCGACATATAGCAGCCTGGGGCGCAGAAGAATGTTGTTATCGAACTGCTCCATGACCTGCACGGTCCAGCCGGGGATGCGTCCCATAGCAAAGATGGATATAAACAGGTCCTCAGGAATGTCAAGCAAGTAATAGATTGCCCCGGAGAAAAAGTCCACATTCTGGCAGATGCCGCGCCTCGAATAAGGCTCCATTACTTTAGCAACTGCTTCCAGAATGGAATACCATCCTGGCTGTCCCTTGCGAACACCCAAATCGCGGGCATCGTCCATCAGGTGTATAGATCGTGGGTCCACCGCCTTATAGACTCGGTGTCCGAAGCCCATTACTCTACCACCCTTGCTGCGAAGGTCGGCTACATATGCTGCTGCATTGGATTCGTCGCCAATTTCCAGCGCCATCTTCATAACTTCTTCGGCAGCGCCGCCGTGTGAAGGGCCCTTCAGAACTCCGACTCCTGTGGTAACGGCGCAGTGCAGGTCCGCCTGCGTTGATGCCGTAACTCTTGCGCCAAAGGAAGATGCGTTGATGCCATGCTCGGCGTGCAGGATGAAGTCTTTGTCCAGGAGTTTGGCATCTCGAGGATCAGGCTCCTCACCAAAAAGCATGTACAGGAAATTGCCAGCGTGGCTCAGGCTGCTATTGGGCGCGATGGGCTGCTTGCCCTCGCGTATGCGTGCGTGTGCTGCAACTATCGTGGACGCCTGTGCCGTGAGTCTGATGCCTTTGCGAAGCGTCGCCTCTGCAGAGTTGTCCTCAGTATCCGGGTCAAATGCGGATAGCGCTGAAACAGCGGTGCGAAGCACGTCCATCGGATGAGCCTTCTGCGTGATGCTGATGACGCTCATCACCTCTTCTGGAAGCGCGCGGTTGGCTCTGAGTTCCGCATCGAAAGCATCCAACTGTTCGTGATTGGGAAGCTCGCAATAAAGCAGTAGATAGATCGTCTCTTCAAAGGTTGACTTAGTAGCCAGATCGTCTATGTTGTAGCCTCTGTACAGAAGCTTGCCGACGTCGCCATCAATGAAACTGGACCTGGTTCGGTCTATAAGCACATCCCGAAGGCCTCTGTGAATCTGGACCTTCTGTTCAGTTGCCATACGATACTCCTCACAGGTCAGATTTGCGTTAATTCGCTGGTCTTCTAGCCCCATTTAAGGCACTATAAGCTGAGCCAATTCTAGCATTCAGTTCACTGGAGTGTCAAACATTCAGCACCTGAAAAGTTGTAGTCTGATGGCGTCTGCGCTATCCTATACGCGTGGCAAAAAGGCAAGTTACTGGCGTATTCAACCGCCTATTTCAGGGAGTTGGCAGAACAAGATGAGCAATCAGCAAGTGCAAGAATACAAGGGCGTAATGGTGCTCCCGGGAGAGCAAGATGAGCGTAAAGTATCGCTTTCCCTTAACAAAGAGACACCATCGGTGGACATACGCTTCGATGAACCGATTGGGGGTAAAACGGAGTGGCAAGCGCAGAATCTTACCGTTGCCAACCGTCTCAAATACGTTGAGGTCGTGTTTACTACGACCGGCTTGCCCAAAGAGGCGGTCGGCGTGACATGGAAGTTCAACAGCAGCCTTATCGACAACTCGCTTGCGGGCGTGCTTATTGCGCAGCCGAACGACCAGCGGATCACGGGCGAAAAGGGCTTCGTACTTACCAAGGCTGACTGACTGGCAAGATACCTGTTGAAGGTGTAGCTGCGAAGAAACCGCCGCAGAACTATTCTTCTTCCGGTGGGAACAATAAAGTTCCGATTGTTTCGTATGCCTGATCGTTAGCAAGCCCCATGACTACGCCGGCTCTCGCATCGCGGAAGTACCGCTCGAATGGCAGTTCACGGGCAAACGCCGTGCCACCGAACATCGTCATCAGGTCCTGCGTAACCCTTACGGCAAGCTCCGAACATATCACCTTCGCCTGAATGTAGGGCAGCAGCGACAGCGATCTGCCTTCATCCATCATAGAGGCAGCCACGTGCAGGAACGCCCGCGCCGACTCTATCTGCGCGCTCATCTCAGCGATACGACGCTGGTTGATAGGATTGTCCAGACGCCTTGCGCCACTTGCAAAGCGCCTATCGCCCTCGATGCATGCAAGTTCGAATGCTCCTGATGCGATGCCCAGGTATGCCGCTCCATAAGTGAGAATTAGCACCGGCATCATGTATTTGGCCATGACCGGCTCTTTTTCGCCTTCAAGCTCGATCCCGAGAAGGTTTGCCTCGGGCACAATGCCATTGAAGACCATCGGAGCGCTGCAGTTGCCTCGCATGCCAAGTCCGTCCCATTCGCCGACGGTCTTCCAATCCACTTCATCGGCCTCGATCATGAGCAGGTCGGGCGGGCCGTCCATTCGTCCACCTTCTACACGGCAGAACATTATGTAATGTGATGCGTGTCCCGCGGAAGTAACATAGGACTTACGAATGTTGTCGAGCCTGAAACCGCCGTCAACAAGAGGCAATGGGACATCCGGAGCAGACACCGGCCGCCAATCCCTGCCTGATTGGCCGCGCGATTCGCCACCGGCGGCAGCCGCGAAGACCTCGCCTCTTGCAAGTGGCTCGACGAACCGCTTCAATTGCAGCGCTGTTGGTATGCGGCTGACCGCTTCCACTGATTCGAGGTGCATCTTGTAGCACATGGCAGTAGAGGGACACTTCTTGGCGATTTCCTCTACGATGAGACATGTCGTAACCATGTCTCCACCAAGCCCGCCGTGCTCCTTGTCTACGCGCAACGCCCACAAGCCCAATTCACCCAGCGCATCCAGAGATTCTCTGGGGAACTGCGCCTTCGCATCGTACTCTGCGGCGCGCGGCGCAATCTCGCGCTCCGCAAGCTCGGCTACGCGCTCTTTCCACTCTAATTGCTCGTTCGTCAAGTGATAGTAGTTCATCTACGCCCTCTGAAACGGCTTGATTGTGATGCCATTAGCAGACTAATTCCAAGCGGGCTTTGTGTCAATGCAACTAGCGGGGAAGGGACTATCGCAGGATATTCAACCATCTGCGACCTGCTCGCCTGATGATCACTGCCTCTCTCCAAGCCTTTCATCACATTTTGCTTATTTTTTTATGCAACAATCCTCAGCTGGGCGCAGGATTAGCGTAGTCATGAACGAGCAAGGCGAGCTACGGACTAGAACGGGCGGATTGAAAGCCAGGTTGCGAGCGCCAAGCCAATGAGCAGGTACATTAAGCTGAAGGCTGCCGGGAACGCCATAGTAAGAGGTACCGACGCTACAAACACTGAAACTGCGCTAACGAGCTTCAGTTTGGTGCCGCGCTTGCGGTTGGTTGCTAGGCTTACTGCCTCGCCGATGGCGAACCCGATGGCTGCCAGCACAGCTGCATACACGAATGGCAAGACAGTATTGAGTAGCGGATTGCCGAGAAATACCAGTCTAAACAGCACCGGAGCCGCGAACATGAACGCGCCTCCTCCGATCAACGCAACTGCGCAGCCCGCCGCGATCCCCCTGATGAGATACTGAAATGTGACATCGTAAGTGGGCACGGGCTTGACGCGGGCGCAATCGGGACAGCGCATGCCAACGGGAGAATGCACAAGGCAATCGGGGCATATAGTCTCCTCACACCTGCCGCAGCGTATGCTGGTCGCAGTCTTGGGGTGTCGAGCGCAATACTGCGTTTGTGTCATTACTCTGATGCCTCTGAAATGTCTGCTGTTGGCGTCCGATCTGTCCAGCCTTCCCGTTTGGATACATCCCTGTCCCATAGGATGCGACAGATTAGCGTTTGAAGAACAGGTTGCTCGCCGGAAAGCCTCTCCCAGTTCGCTGTCAGGCGCTTGGCGACAAGCAAAACGCCTATGAGCGTGCACATCAAAATAACCTCCAGTGGCCTGTCTGCGAGCCCCATAACGCTGACGGCGATGGCAGTTATGGGCAGCCCAATCAGCGCAACGAGCGTCAGTAAGCCGGTGTCTTTGAGCACGACACGGCCTATGCCAGCAATCAGGATCGTCGCTATCAGCGCTTCATACCACAGGGCGAACCCGAGCATCACTCCGCCTGCCGTTCCCACGCCTCGACCGCCAGTGAAGCGAATATACGGCGACCAGTTATGACCCGCCACGGCAGCAAGACCTACTGCCACCTGCACGCCAAGTCCGGCGTCGAGCGAGCGTGCCAGAAGCACCGGCAATATCCCCTTGCCAATAAGATCGAACAGTCCGATGGCAACTCCTGCCTTGGCCCCAAGGTGTGCGAGTGCGTTGGACGCTCCCACATTGCCGGAGCCGTAGCTGCGGATGTCGATTCCCGCAGCGAAGCGAGCAACGAGGTACGCGGTAGGAATGCCGCCCCAAAAGTAGGCGGCAATGATCAGAACGCCGTCCGTGACGGTCATTTCGCTGCTGTCGCCTTAAGAGCGTAGAGCGATTCTACGCTGGACATTGGAGGCCCAACGGTGCCGGGTTCGGGTTCGTCGGGGTTGCCGAGCGCGTGATAGTCACTGCCGCCGCAAGGGATGAGGTCAAAGTCGTCCGCTAGACCGCGTAACCATTCCACCTGCTCAGGCGTATAGTCGCCGTAATAGACCTCCATTCCAACCAGCCCTGCCGCTTTCAGCTCGCTGAGTATTTCAGGCAAAGAGGATACGCCCTCGCGGTCGGACTTGGCGGCGGAGTAGGTAGGATGCGCCATTACAGGCAGTGCTCCGTGCTCAACAAGCAAACGCACGGCGTCCTCTGGCAGCAGCTTCGGGCGTTCCACATAAGCCGCTCCGTTGCGTCCGAGATACTTGTCAAATGCGTCGCGCGGGTACTGCACATAACCTGCTTCCACCATCGCCTGCGCAATGTGCGGCCTGCCGATTGACGCATCACCGGCAATCTGCTGCACACGCTCCCAGGAAATGGCGAGTCCCATTCCATTCAATTTCTCGACCATTCTTTCCCCACGGTCCTCCCGACCGCTGCGAAACTCTCCAAGAATCGATTGTAGAGAAGAGTCGTCGTGATCAACAAAGTATCCGAGGATGTGAATCTCGCTCCCGGGCACATCTGTGCTCAGCTCTATGCCAGGTATTAGAGTCATCTGAGGGTACGCAGTGGCAGCATCAAACGCTTCAGGTAAGCCATTGGTGGAGTCATGGTCGCTGATGCAAATCACCTTCAGCCCCCGCTCGGCGCACAGCGCAACAAGTTGTGTAGGCGTCAGAGTTCCGTCAGAGAATGACGTATGTAGATGTAGGTCCACTTCGATAGGATGCACAGTTTTGTTTCTCTCCGTTTAACACTTTGATATCTGATTCTGTGAACTTAATACAAAGACGCTGCTTCAGAGATTAAGAGACCGCCAAGGGCTTGAGAGCAGCCCTTGGCGGTCTTTAATTCCGATAAATCCGGTTGAACAATGCTAACGAGCGTATCCGATTGAACGGCTTTCCCGAATTACGGTTACCTTTATCTGTCCGGGATAGACGAGCGTCGCCTCGATCTTCTTCACGATGTCGTTAGCCATCTTTGCCGCTGTTGCGTCGTCAACGGATTGTGGCTTGACCATTACGCGCACTTCGCGGCCCGCCTGAATAGCGTAGCACTTTTCCACGCCGTCAAATGCGCGCCCGACTTCTTCCAAAGCCTGAAGACGCTTGATGTAATTCTCTGCAGTATCCCTACGCGAACCGGGGCGCGCTGCGCTGATAGCGTCCGCAGCCGACACGATGAAGGCTTCGGTTGAGCTCATCACATCGTCGTGGTGCTCCGCAATGCAGGTGCACACCGCCTTTGAGACGCTGTGCTTTGATGCAATATCCGCGCCTATTTCCGCGTGCGGTCCCTCGACTTCGTGCGATAAAGCCTTGCCGAGGTCGTGCAGCAAGCCGCCGGCCATTGCAACTTTCACATTGGCACCTACCTCTGCAGCAATCATACCCGAGAGGTGCGCCACCTCGATGCTGTGCTGCAAGACATTCTCGCCGTAGCTGTAGCGATACTTCAAGCGTCCGAGCAGCCGAACAATGTCGGGATGCAGCCCGCGGACGCCGACTTCGAGAGCGGCTTCCTCACCACTCTTCCATATAATTTCCGAGACCTCTTTCTCAGACCTGCCCACCATCTCCTCGATGCGGGCCGGATGTATTCTTCCGTCGGACACCAGATTGGTCACGGCCAGGCGGGCGATCTCTCTGCGTACGGGATCAAAGCAGGAGAGGGTTACCGCCTCCGGGGTGTCGTCTATGATGAGGTCCACGCCTGTGGCCTTCTCGATTGCGCGTATGTTGCGTCCTTCACGGCCTATAAGACGACCTTTCATGTCGTCGCTGGGGAGTTGCACTGTGGTGACTGTGGCTTCGGAAACCACATCAGCCGCAAACCTGTGAATCGCAAGGGCGAGGATATTGCGAGCCTTTTCGTTGGCTTCTGCCCTCGACTGCTCTTCAAAGTCGCGGTAGCGGATTGCAAGATCGTGCTGGATTTCCTGCTCGGCGCTGTACATCAATTCGTTGCGAGCGTCGGACATGGATAACTGGCCAATTTCTTCCAGCTTGGTGAGCTGTTCGGAGCGCATAGCATCTTGCTGCTGCTTGTGCTCCTGTTGCATCTCCTGGAGGCGCTGCTTTCTCTTCGCTTTCAGTTCAGTAAGTGAATGCTCAAGTTCGCTAACCGTCTTTTCTTTGTCGGACAACTTTCGTTCGCGGCGTTCTAGATTGGTCGCGCGCCGCTCTATGTTCTCCTGTCTGTTAGCGATACGCTGCTCCGTGCGCTGAACATCAGAACGACGTTCACGGATCTCGGCTTCTGCATCCGTGCGGAACTTTAGCGCTTCCTCCTTGCCTTCGATGATAATCGCGCGCCGCTCATCGGCAGCGTCTTCCAGTATTTGCGCAGCCTCCGACTGCGCTGCTGCGTAACTCTTCTTCTGAAGAAGTCCTCTTCCGAAATATCCACCAAGTGCGCCTATGGAAAGGCCTATGAGGACGGCGAGTATCGAAAAAATTGCAATTTCCAAAATACTCACCTCCCTTCAAGATAATTTGCCCTAGGTTATCTAGGTCTCCCGGTGAACTAATAGTATAAGCCATGTCAATAGGTGTCAAGGTGAGAATGGCACAAGAAGGGGCAGCAGCACAGCTCTGGCACGATTGCAGGAAAACGCATTTACGTGGTGTTAGACTGCTCTACGCTATTTCGGTCTGGTCACACACGAGGCAAACCGGTACTCCTCGAGCGACGATCTGATGATGGTCCGCTCAGTGGTGGCGTGTCCCGGGCAACCTGCCAGAACTGCCTATTGGTTTAGCCTTCCAAATCCTGAAGTTGCTGCAAAATCGTCTCAGGCTCTGGTCGATCTCCCGTGCTGCCGACGTACTTCCATCGAATTACGCCGTTCCTGTCTATGATGAACGTGGACGGCTTGGCGATGTTGTTGTCGGCAAGCACTCCGTAATCATTTATGACTGCCCTGTCAGAGTCGGATAGTATGGGGAAAGGTGCTCCCCACTGGTGTGCGGCCCCCTCGGCTCCCTGGAGATTGTCGGCGCTGACTGCGAGGATGATGGCGTCCTCTTTTTCTATCGCGGAGTAGTGATTCGTCAGCTCGACGAGCTGAGCGCGGCAGAACGGTCACCAGAATGCCCGATAGAAGACCAAAACCACGTTCTTGTCGCCTCTGAAAGCTTCAAGGTTGAATTCGCCACTGCGAGCGCTCGGCAGGGTAAAGTCCGGCGCTAGGTCGCTGACATTCGTGCCGACCTGGAGTGAAGGCGCTGCTGTCGGCTCCGGCGTGGATGTAGGAACGGCAGTTGCAGTTGCGGTCGGGGGCACTGGCCTCGCAGTAGGGTTCGGTGTAGGAGTGACCGTCGTGGCTGAAGTTGGCTGAGTCGTCGGTGGGGGAGTATGAGTGGGTGCCACAGTCGTCGGTGTGCTAGTTGGAATTGCGGTCGGAGATGGCGGTGCGGGTGTGTCAACGCGGGCTACGACAGGAGCCGTAGTCGCCGTTGCCACAGGTGATTGCTTCACGGTTGACGCACTCGGTGCGGGCTGCGCGGCAGGCGCGCTTCCTCCACAGGCGAGAATGGCGGTGACAGACAGCGCGAGCGCCGTTCCTATGAGCGTGTGCTTGTAATTCAGGCCCATTGTCTTAAGGATGCCTCCCATCGTTGCTGACTGAAGTCGCTGATTCAGTCGACGCTTGTTACTTTTCCTCGTTGGATAATGTAGCATAGCCGACACTAGACGGTTGCCTACAAATAATATGATGCTTGATTCGGCGAAAGGGTTGTCGCACGGCGGTTGGGAATGAGTCGCGATTTATCATTAGAAGCATTCCGGAACACTTCACTGAGCCTGTTCACCGACCTGTATGAGCTGACGATGGCGCAGGCGTATTGGCAGGCGAGCGTTACGGCACAGGCGTGCTTCAGCCTGTTCGTACGGCGTCTGCCGACGGATCGCGGATATCTGGTGTTCACAGGGCTTGAAGACATGCTGGATGCTCTGAGTGGCTTGGGCTTCAGTGACGATGATATCGTTTTCCTGAGTTCACTGGGACTGTTCGATGAGGACTTTCTGGATTACCTGCGATGCCTGCGCTTTGGCGGATGTGTTCGCGCAATGCGGGAGGCAAGCATCTTCTTCGCAAACGAACCGGTGCTTGAGGTAACAGCCCCGGTGATAGAGGCCCAGATTGTCGAGACACTCCTGTTGAATCAGTTCAATGTGCAGACGATGCTGGCAACCAAGGCTGCGCGTGTGGTGAGCGCGGCGGACGGTAGGATGGTGGTGGACTTTGCGGCGCGGCGCACGCAGGGCATAGACTCGGCGGTCAAGTTTGCGCGCGCCGCTTACATAGCGGGGTTCGCAGGCACAAGTAACGTGCTTGCCGCCAAGCGGTATGGCATACCCGCAGTGGGCACGATGGCGCACTCGTTAATCACTTCGTTTGATAGCGAATTGGAAGCATTCGGTGCCTACGCCGCGTCATTTCCTGAAAACTCCACGTTTCTTGTGGACACATACGACACGATCGAGGGCATACGAAACGCGATCACTGTTGCAGAGCGAATGAGGGAACAAGGACATGAACTTAACGCCATAAGGCTGGATAGCGGCGACCTGCTGGCACTGTCAATCGAGGCGCGCTCGATGTTGGATGCGGCGGGGTTGCCTGAAGTTCAGGTGCTTGCAAGCGGCGGACTTGACGAATTTCAGATCGAGAGCCTGCTGAGTCTTGGAGCAACGATTGACGGCTTTGGCGTTGGGACGAATGTTGGAACTTCCGCGGATTATCCGTGGCTTGATTGTGTTTACAAAATGGTGGAGTATGACGGCAAGCCCACTATGAAGCTCAGCGAAGACAAAGAAACGCTGGTGGGCGCAAAGCAGGTTTTCCGGTATGTGGGCGAGGACGGAATGTATGCAGGTGATGTAATTGGATGCGCCGACGAGCCGGCACCGGATGGGACGGAAATGCTGCTTTCGGAAGTAATGAGGGATGGCAGACGGCTGGAAGTCGCGCCCTCGCTGGCTGAATTGCAGCAGCGATGCTCCAGTGAAATTGGGCGTTTGTCGGACACGCAAAAGCAGTTGCGCTCACCTGACGAGTATCCCGTTCGAGTGAGCGAGAGGCTGCAGGCGCGCCAGCAGAGGGCGAAGCGGGACATTCTGCGCAAGTCAGTCAATCGAGAATAGCCGAGTAAGAACAAAGAGGTGAAGGTATGGCGCGTGTTCCCTATGTTTCAAGAGAGGACTTGCCCGCCGAAAAGCAGTCGGTATACGACCACATCGAAGCGACACGGGGCGGCATAGACGGCAAAGGAATACCGAACTCTTTTCGGCTATTGTTGAACAGCCCAGACGCCGCCGAAGCCGTCGGCACGCTGGGCGAGCACATTCGGCTGGGTTCCACGCTTCATCCTGCATTTCGAGAGACGGCGATACTTGGTGTCGCTCGCGCGCTCGATAGCCAGTATGTCTGGGCGCACCATGAGCCTATTGCAAGGTCTGTCGGCGTGCGCCCGCAGGTCATTGAATCGATTCGCAGCGGCAGGGCACCGATGGGCTTGCCGCCCAAAGAGGGAGTGTTCGCTCAGGCAGGCAAGGAATACGTGCGTAACGGATCCCTTAGCGAGCGCACATTTCAGGCGGTCGAGCATCTGTTAGGGCCACAGGGAGCGGTAGAGCTTGTGGTCGTTATCGGATACTATGCGATGCTGAACGCGGTGCTTGGTTCACTAGGAATAGAGCTGGACGAGCACCTTGAGGCGTCCTTGCCCGTGTAGGCTGGCGTGCCAGGATAACGATGACTGGAATCTCGATTTGACGAACGAATCTGACGACAACGCCGACGTGCCCGCTGCGGTGCGTGAGCGGACCTTACGTGACAAGCTGTCCACGCCCTCGTGGATACTGTACGACTTCTCGGACACGATATTCTCTGCCAGCATTCTCACAATCTACTTTCCGCTATGGGTAACGCAGGACGCTGGCGGCACTGACGCTTACTTCGCTTTCGCACTGTCGCTGTCCGCGCTTCTTGTGGCTATCACCGCACCGATGGCTGGCGCGGTGTCTGACCAGATAAATAGGCGCGTTCCGATGCTCGCTTTCTGCGTGCTGCTGTGCGCGGTATGCACTGGGCTGATCGGGGCGTTCGGCGGCTTGAGCGGGGGCCTGGCGCTTTTCTTCTTTGCTAACTTTCTGTATCAGACAGGGCTTGTTTTCTACAACTCACTTTTGCGTAATGTCAGCTCGGAGTCCGGGCGTGGCATAGTGTCGGGCATCGGCGTGGGCGCAGGTTATGTTGGGCTGTTCGTGGCATTTCTGCTGCTGGATCCCCAAGTCGAAAAATATGGCAACCAGTGGGCGTTCCTGCCGACCGCAGGGCTGTATGTGCTGTTCGCGCTGCCGCTCCTGCTGATCGTCAAGGATGTGGGCAGGATGCGGAGCATAACCCGAAATCTTATTGGCGAATCGTACAAACAACTTTACGCTACCCTCCGCAACGCGCGGCGGCACAAGAACCTGTTCCGCTTCTTAGCGGCCCGCTTCCTATACATGGAGGCTATCAACACAGTCTCGTCCTTCTATGTGATCTATCTGGTGGGCATCAACGCATTCACTCCGGAAGAGGCAGTGGACATGATAGTGAGACTAATCATGATTGCCGTAGTCTCGTCCGTCATCGCAGGCTTCATGGTGAGCAAGTTTGGTTCAAAAAAGGTGCTCACCGTTGCGATAGTCGGTTGGACTACTGTAGTAATTGCCGCTGCGCTGGTCAATGCAACCTGGATGTTCTGGGTAGTGGGCGCGGTAACAGGATGCTTCTGGGGGGCGCCGCAGATTGCCGACAGGGTGATGCTGACGAGGCTAGCCCCGGAGGGGCAGTTGGGCGAGTTCTTCGGCCTGTTCCAGATGTCAGGGAGACTGTCCGCCGTAGTAGGACCTGCTCTGTGGGGATTGACGACGACAACATTAATCGGCTTGGGCGAATGGCGTTATCGTGTTGCCATGCTGCTGGTGTCGCTGTTCTTAATAGGAGGGTTTGCGCTATTGCTTGCCGTGCGTGAGGAGCGCGACCCGCCCGACTTACTCACCTCTGACGAGCAGCCGCCTGCGAGTAAAGTCGTTGACTGAAAATAGGCGCACTGATAAACTCTTTGGAACATATCTGCGGGCGCGCGCAATGCGTATATTGGCGTGTGGGGCGCGTCTTCAGATTTCCTTGATTGACAACGAAGATGGAGGATGCAAATGACGACTATACAGTCAAAACAGGATGTTGCGCTGATGGCGCACCTGCTGCGAAGGGCTTCCTTCGGCGCGACCAGAAAAGAGGTCGAGCAGCGGATGGAAGCGGGTTACGAAGCCACTGTCGAGGACCTGCTATCGCGGTCGGCATCCTTCTCGATGCCCGAGGACATCATCCGCCGTTACCACGTTGACCAGTCCGACCTTCGCGGCGGCGCAGCCGCCGGAGCGCACTGGGTATATCGCATGGCGACGACCGAGAACCCACTCGAAGAGAAGATGGCGCTGCTATGGCACCGTATATTCGCGACCGCCGCCACCAAGCTCATTCAGGCGCGTATGGTCGTGAACCAGGTGGAGATGTTCCGCAAATACGGCATGGGCAACTTCCGCGACCTGCTGGTGAACCTGTCGCGCGACCCCGGAATGCTGATGTGGCTGGACAATCAGGATAATCACAAGGGCTCTATCAACGAGAACTTCGGCAGAGAAATTCTGGAACTCTTCTCGATGGGAGTGGGCAACTACACCGAAGAGGACATCAAGGAGTGCGCTCGGGCGTTCACTGGCTGGAGCGTGGTCAACCCTGACTACATGTCCATCAAGATGCGCAACAACACAGCCCGTCCTTACGGCTACATCGCATGGCAGTTCAACTACGATGAAGATGACCATGACCACGATGACAAGCTCTTCCTCGGCGAGAGGGGCGACTTCAACGGCGAGGATGTGGTGAACATAATCTGCAAGCAGGAAGCCACCCCGCGCTTCATCGCGCGCCACCTGTATCACTTCTTCGTCGCTGACGAATCTCCGGTCCCGCAGTGGCCTTACGAAGACCCTAAAGACCCAGAAGCCATCGACATCATGACGCAGGCTTACTTCGATTCCGGTTACGACATCTCTGCGATGCTGCGGGTGATGTTCAACTCCGACTTCTTCAAGGACGAGGCTGTTCGCTTCGGCAGGATCAAGAGCCCGGCCGAGATGGTGGTCGGCACATTGCGACTTGCTGGCGGGCTTGAACTGCCGTCTATGGAGACATACGCGGCTGCGGGTGTGTGCTCGCAAATGGGGCAGGCATTGTACGCGCCTCCGAGCGTCGAGGGCTGGCAAGGTGGCAGCGAGTGGATCAACACAGGCTCGTATGTGCATCGGATCAACTTTGCGAGCAAGGTGCTCGGCAACCCGAATAAGCCGGGACTGCGCATGCTCATAAGCGATGTGCGGGATTACGCCGAAGATGGCGTGCTGGACGCGGAGGGGCTGGTTAATGCCTGCTTCGATGTCATAGGCCCGTTGCCCGTTCTGGATAGCACGCGACAGGGACTAATCGACTACGCCGCCAAGTGGGGCGACCTCACATTCGATGACGACGATGCGACCGACTACGCCGAGCAGAAAATAGTTACGATGCTTCAAATGGCGGTGACTACGCAGGAGTATCAGCTGGCGTAATTTCATTGAAGCATTTCACACTCAGACCCAAAAATGAGGACGGCAATATGGCCACGCAGACAATCACAAAGCCCTTCATACTGAAATATTTGGATACAATCGGGTTTGTCGCCGACCAAGGAGGGCGGGGATTCCACCTGCCAACCGACATGGTGATACGCGAAGACGGCAGGATATTCGTCGCAAGTCGCAGCAACACGACCGCCCTGGATATCGTGGGCATTCAGATGGCGACCGTTGACCACCAATTCTTAGGTCAGCTATACGGCTATGGCAGGGGCGATGGCGAAATGATATGGCCCTCAGCCGTGGCGCTTGACAGCGACAATTTGCTTTACATGGCGGACGACTTTCTGCAGCGCGTAACAATTTATGATGCCGATGGCAACTTCGTCTCAAAATGGGGCACGGTTGGCGCGGGCGATGGCGAGTTCGACGGTCCTTCGGGATTGGCATTCGACGCAGATGACAATCTGCTTCTCGTTGACCATCGCAACCACAGGGTGCAGAAGTTCACTAAGGACGGCGAGTTCATCAGCAAGTTCGGCTCTTTCGGGAGCGGCGATGGCGAGTTCAACCTTCCATGGGGTATCGCGCTCGACAGCGAAGGCTTGATTTACATCGCCGACTGGCGCAACGACCGCATACAGAAGTTCACGCCCGAAGGCGAATTCATCGCGGCGTTCGGTTCAACTGGTGATGGCGAAGGGCAGTTCAACCGCCCGTCAGGACTCGCTGTCGACTCTGACGGCAATATGTACATTGCCGACTGGGGCAATCAGCGAGTGCAGGTGCTCGACGCAGAAGGGAACTTCATCACGTCATTGCGGGGTGAAGCGACACTAGGGAAATGGGCGGTGGAATACTTGAACGCGAATGCCGACGAACTGGACGCGCGCTCGCGCTTCGTGCCTGAGTTCGAAGTAGATATCGAGGACGAGCACGAGGCATCGGCTCGCATCGAGTCATACTTCTGGGACCCGGTGACCGTCGTGCTGGACGAGCAAGAGCGCGTCTATGTGCTTGAGACCTGCCGCCATCGTTTCCAGGTGTATGAGAAGGTGTAACAATTCAGCCTGGTTCGTTTGATATCTATTATCAATGAAGTGGTGGCAAAGGAGCATGAAATGCTTCGAAAATTGCTTGGCAGGGGTAACAGGAAAAACAGAAAAGGTCAGACGCCCACCATTGAAGATCCCTTGGTTGATTTCCATTTCAGGGAATCTGAGATAAGGGAAGCCGGAGCTGTCGATGGAGAGCATTCCACCTCGTACGTCGAACAGATAAAGCAACTCAAACGCGAGAAAAGGCATCAAGAGGCAATAGAGTTGCTACTGAAAATCATTAATGCAACCGAATCTGAATCTAAAGTAAGTGGACTGGGCGTAGCCCCTGGCTATTATGAAGACCTTGCAATAATTTATCGTAAAGAGAAGCGTTTCTCCGACGAAGTTGCAATACTTGAACGTTACGAAGCACAACCCAAAGCACATGGGGCATTGCCAAGGGTACTCGCAGAACGTTTAGTGAAAGCAAGGGAGTTAGTTAGCCAGTGAAGATTAAAGTAACGGCACAGGGCGTTACAATTCCCAAGTCGCTGCTGCCTGATGTTGACGAGGTTGACATTCGGAGGCGAAACGGCGTGATTGAGGTTGCGCCGGTTGATGCGGACGCCCCCTTGCCTGAGTTGAGGGCGCAAATTCGACTCTGACAGGAAAGGTATTCCCGAGGATGATCCTCTATGGCAGTTAGGGCGCAGCCCCGTATATGATCCAGAAATCATGGATGCGTCTGTAAATCTTGACAAGTACATCTACACGGGGAATTCACTCTCTCATCCGTTCAGGGATAAGGGAATTAGGCAGGAGGAACGAACCTTATGAGCAGCAATGGCAAGAACCGCAAACTGGTAGTGGTGCAGCTTTCGGGTGGCAACGACTACCTGAATTGCATTGTGCCCTACAACGACCCGCTGTACATCGACAACCGCCCGAATATCCGCATCTCCGAGGAGCGCGCCATTCCGCTGGATGATAACTACGGGTTCAACCCCGGCATGGGGCCCGTCAAAGACTTGTGGGACGAGGGAAAAGTCGCCATCGTACATGGCATTGGGTATCCCACCCCGAACCGCTCGCACTTTCGCTCAATGGACATCTGGCATACTGCCGAGCCGACCAAGGTGGGCGATCAGGGCTGGCTCGGTCAGGCGCTGCGTGAGATGGATCCCAGCGGCGAAAATGTGGTCGGCGGCGTGAACTTCGGCGCAGGCCTTCCTCGCGCCCTCGTATCGCCCGGTGTTCCGGTGGCGTCGGTAACCGACCTCGAAAGCTACGGCTTGCTCAACAACATTGACGGCGCGGACCAGCGCGCTGAGGCACTTGAAGTCTTCGCTAACATGTACTCTCAGGCGATTGGCAGCGGGCCCGTGATGGACTTCCTGAGCAAGACAGGATTGGACGCACTGCGCGGCGCTGATATCCTGCAGACGGCCCCGCAGAAGTACCAGTCCAATGTGGAATACGGCTCGGACTCCTACGGCAAGAGCATGAAGGGCGTGGCACAGGTCTTGCTCGCCGATGTGGGGACGCGCATCTGCTACACGCAGCATGGCAGCTTCGACACGCACACCAACGAGGTCGCGCTACAGGAGCGGCTGCTGACGGATATTTCCGGCGGCATCTACGACCTGTACACAGACCTGAAGCAACACAACGCCAGCGAGGATGTGCTGATGCTGGTCTTCACGGAGTTTGGCAGGCGCGTGAAGGACAACGGCAACGGCTCAGACCACGGCTCAGGCGGCGTGTCGTTCCTGATTGGCGACGGCGTGCGCGGTGGGCACTACAACGAGTACCCGTCACTGGAAGCCCACACACTGGTTGAGGGCGACCTTGCCTTCAACTTTGATTTCCGTGGTCTCTACACCGAGATACTGGAAGACTGGCTTGAAGTCGAGGCGAAGCCAATCGTTAAGGGCACCTACGAAAAGGTCGGCGCGCTGGCGGTGTAGTGTTCGTCAGTTGGCAATAAAGAAGAAGAGGCAGTTGAATGACTGCCTCTTCTTTTTTTGGCGGCTTGCGTTGGAGCTACTCTTGGATTCGTGCTATTGTGATGACCAGCGATTTGGAACGCTCAACGAACGAATGAGGAACTTATGGCTGAACCGAGTGAGATAATCTTCGAGGTGACCGAGGCAGTTGAAGGCGGATACGACGCACGTGCGCTGGGTTACAGCATCTTCACGCAAGGGAAAGGCTGGGCTGATCTAAAGGCGATGGTGAAAGATGCTATAGCTTCCCACTTTGACGAAGGACTTGCCCCAAAAGTCGTTAGACTTCACTTCGTCAAAGACGAAGCATTCGCAATATGGGCCTGCCCCGCGACTTATCCGGGCAAGAACTGGTTGCATTGCTTCGACGCCATTATGGCTATCACCTCATAAGACAGCGAGGAAGCCACATTACAATCGCTGCCTTCATAGAAGGCACAGAGCACAAGGTGACCGTTCCGAACCATCGCGCGATCCGAGTGGGGACACTTGGTTCAATCCTCTCCGATGTAGCGGAACGACATGGGACGACCCAAGATGAAGTACGCCGGACATTGTTTGGCGGCTAGTACAGAATCCTCAAGGCAAACGACTCAACCGTTATGATGCCGCAGGCGCAACCTTCTCCGCGAAGTGCTCGAGAATGCGTATACACTCCTCGATATCGGACGTGGGGAAGTCGTAGGTAAGCTGATGGATGCCGATGTCTGCGCACTTCTTGATGTCTTCGATGACGGACTGCGTGTCGGCGGAAATGCCAGCGCCCGTTGTACCGCGCCACCGCTTCCGCCTCCTGACACTCCGATGTCCGAGATGTGCAGGCTGCGCTTGAGTGAGATGGTAATCTCGTCAGGGCCGCGCCCCTCAACCTCGACCTGCTCATACAGGTAAGGCAGATTACGCGTAACATACTCCGGCGTCTGGCGAGAAGGATGCCATGCGTCGCCGTACTTCGCGGTGCGTCGTAGTGCGCGGCGCGTGTGCCCGCCGACCCATATCGGTATTCGCGGCTGCTGCACAGGTTTCGGCTCGAAGAAGATGCCGTCGTAGCTGTAGTAGTTGCCGCTGTACACGGGTTCTTGTTCGCTCCACAGGTTCGTGAAGATTTCGAGCCACTCGTTGGTCATCGGCCCGCGCTCTGAGTACGGTACATCCAGCGTCTCGAACTCTTTCTCCAACCAGCCCACGCCCACGCCGCAGACGGCTCTGCCCTTCGACAGCACATCGAGCGAGGCAAATATCTTCGCCTGCAACACGGGGTTGCGGTAAGGCACAATGACGACAGTGCTGCCGATGCGTATGCTGCTTGTGCAGGCGGCGACATAGGCAAGCACGGTCAATGTCTCAAGGAACGGCGCTTCGTGTGGGCGTCTGAATGAGCCATCTGGAGTGTACGGGTACTGGTTCGTAGAAGCAGTGGGCAATACAATATGGTCGCCTATCCATACCGACTCGAAGCCGAGCTCTTCAGCCTTCCGCGCGAATCTGCTCAGTTCGTCGCCGTCCATCGTGTTGGGCAGGCAGAATCCGTATTGCATTGCGCCGCTCCTCTCATCTCATTACGGTGGTGTGAAATCCGCAAGAGTATATCAAATACCAAAGCGGTCAGTTAGTCAGATGGGCGCACGCCCTCGAAGTACCTCCTGGGATTGTCGATCATCATCCTGTCGATGACTGTTTCTTGAACCCCGGACTCCACTAGTCTGGGAATTACAGCGCGGCTGAGCCAGAGGTATCCGTCAGGGTTCTGATCCCTGCTGGGCATGCCCGGCGAGCCAATGCGGGACAGCACAATGTTCCAGTCATGGGAAAGCATCATGTTGGATGCCAAGCCCTCGTCCAACCGATCTTTCAGATAGTCGGTCCTCTGCTGCCACGCAGGCAGGTTCGGGCGGCCGAAGGGATTATTTATGTCCCAGCCCAGCCAGACTCCGAGTCGGGCCAGCTCCCGGTGATAGTCCGGGTCAAGAGTATTGTTGATATGTCCCACGTATATGTGATGAGGCTCCACACCTTCCTCTTTGAGGATTCGCACCTGCTCCACGCCTATCCGTGATTCGGCTGGCGTGTGCATGGTAATGGGAACACCTGTACGCAGGTGTGTGCGAGCAGAGGAGCGCAGCATCAACTCTTCCTGCTCTGTAATCGGGTCACTGGTAGCTACCTTGATGATGCCAGCCTTGATTCCCGTACCCTCGATCCCTTCCTCAATTTCCCGCACCCAAAGATCGGCGATGAAGTCCTTGTCCCTGCCCCAGAAGCTTCGCGGAATATCAAGCCAACAGCCTGTACAGCAGATGAACTGTACCCCCGTTCTTTCCGAAACCTCCTTCATAAGGAGGACGTCCCGCCCTAGGTCCATCGGAGAAACTTCGACAACGGTGTCGACTCCGCCGCTCTTGGCCTCGTTAAAGGACTCCAAAGCCATGTCCAGGGCTTGGTCGTGGAGTTCAAGTTCGTAATATGTGTCTCGGATACCGGCGGACGAATCGATCAGGTGTTCATGGGGCAAAGTGAATCCCAGGTCCACCGTATCCAATGGCCCTAACACCGAGTTTATGGCTACCATATCACACCTCCGATTGCTCCATGCAGTCTTGATAGCGGGGCTGTTCCTCACCGGATTGTACAAGTGTTGGTTTCATTCTGCGATGGTAGATTCAGCAAATCGCCCCACCATAGCCATTTCAGTCCATACTACAGGCGATAGGAGGAGCAAAATGCTATTGCACTTCACCGAGCAAGAGGTGCCGACCGCAGAGAGAAATTTGGTTTCTGAATTGCAGGACAGTAGGTTAGCGGCCCTGCTGATTTTCAGGCATAAAGAGCGTGATACGGCAGATGGAGGCGGCGGCGAGCAGCTCCATCGTGAACATATCGCCCATCGGAGGCATCGTGGGGCAGAATATGATACACATGGAATACAATGCGTCGAAGGGGGCAGTCCGGACGGTGACGAAGTCGGCGGCGTAATACTGGGAAGTGCATCGGTTAGCCATCGGTCGCTTAGACGCTTTGCATAAGCCGTAGAATGTCGGCAGGAGGAAGAGAAATGACTACACATTCAATTGTTGACCGGCTTCGCAGCGGAGAGATGCTCCTTTTGGACGGAGGAACCGGGTCTGAGCTCCAGCGGCGCGGGGCCGACGTTCTTAAGGATGCCGACGATCACCTGAAGGCTTGGTCCGCTACGGCTAACATCGAATATGCCGACTTAGTACAGCAAGTGCACTCTGACTACCTGCGGGTCGGCGCAGACATAATCATTAGCAACAACTTCTGGACGTCGCCCACTCGGCTCGAGAGGATTAGCGAGCGTGATGACTGGCGCAAGTACGCGACTGCGGCAATCCGCAATGCGGTCCATTCGCGCGACGCGATGCGTCCCGAAGCGTACGTCGCTGGTGGCATCGCCGCGCCAGGTCTGCAAGGTGACCCTCCTCCTACCGAACAGGATCCGGTCTCCGACATCCAGCAAATGGGCGTCGAGGCGTACAGAAAAGAGTGGTCTGACCACGCGAAACTTTTGGCGGACGAAGGGGCGGACGTGATACTGGCTGAGTTCGTGGCCTACATCGAGGACGGCGTAGTCGCGGTGGACGCATGCGCGGAGGCTGGCCTGCCAGTCTTCCTCGGTGTGCGGGAAATCAGGAGCGACGGCACGATGCGATTTGGAGAAAGCCTCACCGACCTTGCTCGCGCGCTTGAGGGTTATCCAGTCGATGCCGTCATGATTATGTGCTCCAATCCGGAGAACATATCCGTGGGACTTCCGATCCTACGGGAGGCGTTCGCAAGTCCTGTGGGCGCATATGCGAACCTTGGCTATAACCCGACTGCCCCGCTCAGGAACAGGCGTATGCTCACGAACCAGAAGCCCGGCTCAGGCGAGGATATTCTTCAGAATGCCGAATACTATCCCTCCCGCATGGCGGAGTTTGCCGGGACGTGGAAGAGCATGGGTGCTCAGATCATCGGCGGATGCTGCGGCTCCGGTCTCGAGCACATCTCGGCGATGCAGCCGATAGTAAAGGGCAGCTAGGGAGCAGTACGCGCTAGGCGTGTCCCTCAACCACTGCCCCCTGTTTCTGGAAGCGCTGCGTAATGCCGTGTTTACGCCGACGAATAGATGAACACGGTGACATCCTTGGTATCAAGCGGTTCCTGATCTGGCTCGCGAACTAGGTCGGGGACGCCGTCTAGCTCCCCGAACTGTCGTCGCGCCCAAGCCCTGCTCCGGTTGGAAAGACCGGCTGCGTCCACGCGCGAGGCCCGGAGGACGAAATTACCGTGGCGCACACATAGTCTTCATGCCCGTCGGCCCTGTACTCAGCAGCGGGGCCGGTGCTCTCGGCCAGTACCACGCCGTCCTAGCCGATGAACCGGGTCGTATATATGAAGTCGTGCTCCTGGTCGATCTCAAGCACGATGCTCTCGGCGGAGCACTCCAGCCGTGTGAGCGTCACGCCGGTCGAGGCGTAGAACCTGCCCGACGCCAAGCCATCTACGATTGCCTCCTGTGTCAGCTCTTCGGCCTGCACCATCACCCAGCCGCGGCCGGGATTCGACAGCCACGGGGCGAAATCGTGATAGTTGTGCGAGTCGTCTGTGGCCACTCCGAAGATTACCCGGCCAGCGCTGAGAACGCCATCCCAGATTTCTTCGTAGCTCGGCTTGCCGGGGCGCCGAACAGGTTAACGGCCGGGTGCCCGTTGAACACCTCAAGCATGCTGGCCCCTTCCACACGACTTATCTCCCGGTGGTCGAAGGCCCATCCATAGTTCGGATGGTTGATGGACGCTATGCCACTTGCCTCGACTATGGCGTCCACATTGGCCTGCATCTTCGCCTCCATGTATTCGGACGCTGACCTCCTCGCCCGGCACCATCAACGGCTTTCGGAGGCGGCGTCGGCCGGAGCCGTACTCCAGCAGAGTCAGGTGGTTGTGGTCGCTCAGCACCAGAAAGTCGTAACCGTGCCTCCGGTACCAGCTCGCGACCTTGTGCGGGTCTTCGTCACCGTCCGATTCAGTTGTATGCGTGTATATTCCCCTTGTACCACTGTGTTCCGCTCATCCATGCCGCCTTTCTATGAGACATTTACGCCCTACAAGCCAAGTTTCCTGCCAGACATTCAAAAAAGGCCCATGATCCGTCCAGACAGGCCCAGTTTACCGCGTTGTTCGTCTTCACTTAGTGTGTCGCTGTCCAGGATAAATGTCATAGTAAGTGACCAGCATAAATGTCATCTACATGCTTTGCGATAGTAGCAGATCAGCAGCCGTCTGATGTAGGCGTCTTAGCACAGGAGATTACATTAAGGATTGAGCAATCACAATGACCATCGAGGCAGTCGCCCTCCGGCGCAGATCGCACGGGCTGCATCCCAAGAGCACAGATCTTGAAATGCAGAAGGAACAGTCTCCATTCCTAAGAGAATTGCAAAACTCAACGTGCTTGCGACTCTTTTTCGAACCTGTATCATATAAGCAGAAGGCTCGACAGGCAGCTGTCTCATTCGGCAAGCTCAGGACAGGCTTCGACAAGTCCAGGAAGAACGAATGCGGGCGTGACACTCGCGCTCCCAGGAGGCAAACATGCCAATCGTCGATCACAACAACGCACCGGAAGTCCCCTGGAGGCCAAACTACCGCAAGTGGCTGATCACGCAAGAGGGGGACGGTACGACTTCGACGGAGGCCGCTATCAGCGAGGTCGGCGTCGGCACCGGAGCGCCCCTGCATACACACGAGGACGATGAACTGATAGTGGTGCTAAGCGGCACTCTGAGCGTCCGGTACGGAGATGAAACGCACGAGGTGGGTGCGGACCACACCATCGTCGTGCCTCCCAATGTGCCCCACG
Source organism: Dehalococcoidia bacterium (assembly GCA_965225795.1). Classification (GTDB taxonomy): domain Bacteria; phylum Chloroflexota; class Dehalococcoidia; order Lucifugimonadales; family JADFKI01; genus Bin90. Next base: position 1,803,710 of record OZ245324.1, read on the forward strand.
GGTTCACGGCGATTGGGGACGCTCCGGCCAGGATCATCGGGATGTTTCCGGCCAAGGACCCGTTCCTTCGCACGCGGTTCCTGGAAGGCGGGCCGCCAGAGGTGCATAGCTGAGCGGTCACTCTATGCTTGGCTGATTTCTCAGTCTTCTGACCATTCGGGCCGTACTGACGGTCGGCGCGCATCGATGCCGTAACAGCCTAGGATGTTGAAGCCTCTCACGCAACGTACTCCCCATACCCTGACGCCTGCCATTCGACTTACAGCGAGAGGGCGGCGGGAATTGAGAACTCAGACCAGCCCTTCGGTCACCGCCGCATCTTCGATTATCTCCCATCCCTCTTCGACGCCTGCGACGAAGCTGTTACAGCCTTCTCCTTCCAGCACCTTCCGTTCCACTTCATCAGACCCAGTAATTGCGAGGAACGCCGCTTCGATCTGCGCTACTAACTGCGGTTCCATTTCTCGCTGGGCGGTGAAGCAGCAGTGGCTATAGGCGGGACTGGACCAGAACACTCGCACCGGATGTCCAGACAGGCTGCCATCCTCCGCCATCAGATCCAGCGTTCTCCGGCTTACCGCTCCGGCATCGAACTCGCCGGATACTACGCGCTCAACCACATCGCGCTCGTCTGACGTGTTCCGTGATTCACGCTCCTCATAGAAACTGACGGCCGAAAGGTCTTTGTCAGGGTTCAGCCCTGACTGCTTCAGAACGTAGTAAGGCACCAGACCGGCCTGCTCGGAACCCCGGCGGCCAAATGCGAATCGCCTGCCTAAAAGGTCCTCGACAGTCAGGATATCTGACTCCGAGTGGGTGATGAACTGCGTAACGAAGTCAATGTCAACATCGCGCATCGCTATGACGCGACACGGCCGGTCCAGCAGACGCTTGATCTTAACGTAACCGAGCGGTCCGTTCCACGCCAGGTCAATGTCGCCCTTCACAAAGGCATCCACCATCGCGTCGTAGTCCGAATACAGAATCCAATCCAGGTCGATTCCCCTCCGGCGAAACAGTTCCTCCAGTCCCTTAAATACGTCGAAATGAGCTGTTGTAGCCGACCCGCCTAGCGTGACCATGTTGTCCTCCTGTGATTCTGAGACCCAGCCAGTATGTATTGGAGCCTCGTGATTAGAGACAAGTTACATCCTTAAAAATGTGCCGGGCATTCCGCGAATTCGAGCGCCTTCAGCCGCCCGGAACCTCTTCCATTTAGATTCTGCGAACTGCCCATCATTCGTTCCAATCACCTACGGCACTTTCGCAAGACTCCCTTGCGAGTCGGGCGCTTGTCGCAAATGGATATGCGTCGAATAAATCAGCGAATGTCCCAGCCAGCGTATTGATGGACGGACAAGGTAGATCAACGGAATGCCCAATGTTGCTTAGGGCAAATCAAGTGTCGGGCAGATCGTCCTGATGGCCTCGAATCAGTGCCACTAACTATTCAGGATGTCGCACGAAACGCCTACTCCGCGGTTCGGCACAGTGATGAAGCAATCGGCAAACCACACATTTGAAATATCTCAGCCGCAGAAACGACACCTCATATTCTCAGAGGAGAATATGAGGTCTTTGTCACCGTCCTGCACGGCGAAGTCCAGGAGTACACGCAAAGCCTTGGCCTCATCCGTAAGTCCGTAGTCCTCGACTATCTTGCCGAGCCAGTCGAACTGTTGCTGCTCTATTTCAAAAGTCTGGTCGATTTTATTGCTTGGCATCGTGAGAGTCCTCCAGTCTCTATGACTTAATTGTCATCTACTATCTGATCAGTTCCTGCAATCGGACATTCGCAGGGTGTCCTCGTCTGCGTCCTCTGCTTCCAGAATATTACCGCCACGGCGCTCCACCAATCAATCTTTCCGCAACAGTCCATCGATTGGCTCGTACTCCTCTTTCTGCTCTATTCGCCTTATTGAAAGTTCTCCACGTCGCTTGGTGAGCCTAACTGGACGATAGGCGGTACCCTTTTCGACTTGTATCTTGAGGCTCTGTGAACCTACCTAGACCCCCCTGCCTGACAATTATAACGGAATACCCTGGCGAGTTCTGTGCCACCCATGCTTCCAGCCCGGTGGGCTTCCCCGGTGAGTCAGGTCAAACTGCGGGCCTAGCCCTTCGATGCCGGGCCAGTCAGATTTCTATCAGAAACTCGGCGGAGTGCAGCGCGATACCGAGCGGCATCGCCATCGATCAAAGTGCGTCCAATTCGTGGAAGCGGACAGACTCGGCCCTCGCACAGGCAGATTCAGTCAGGGGCGAGGGCCGTGACAGTTCAGGTGTCGAGGCGATGTAACGAAGATCCTATTGGTGGTAAGCGCCGCGCGAACCGCCGGACGAGCAGTGCGCCAGTGCCGAGACCGACCAGATTGGGTGAGGGGCCACGCCACGGCGCCTTATTATTGACGGCGCCCGTCCCATTGCGTACTATCGCAGCGGCAGTCGAAGGCGTCAAATCAACGTCACATTCAGGAGGTAGAGAGTGAAGTACGACTACATTGTCATCGGCGCAGGTTCGGCAGGCGCTATCCTAGCCACGAGGCTCTCGGAAGACCCCAATACCTCGGTGCTTCTTCTGGAGGCAGGCCCGGACTACCCGGACATCGACAGCCTCCCGGAGGAGGTCAAGTACGGCTACAAGTCAACCAAAAGCGTCTGGGATAGCGACCACAACTGGCAGTACACAGCCAGGGGCACCGAGGAGGCCGAGATCGAGATTCCCAGGGGCAAGGTGACCGGCGGATCCAGCGCCATCAACGGACAGGTCTTCCTCCGTGGCATCCCCGAGGACTACGACAACTGGGCGGAGTGGGGAAACGACGAGTGGAACTTCCAGAAGCTGGTGCCCTACTTCAATAAGTTGGAGACGGACACCACCTACCAGGACGATCCCGGGGACTTCCATGGCTCCAGCGGACCTATTATCTGCCACCGCTTCCCACAAGAGGAGTGGCGGGAGGGGAACAGGGTCTGGTTCGAGGCCTGGCGAGACGGGGGACACCCGTACTGTGAGGACCACAATGCGCCCGGCACCGCCGGAGTGGGACCCATACCCCTGAACAATCCCAACGGCATCCGCTGGTCCACGGCCATAGGGTACATGGGCCTTTCGCGCCACCGGCTCAACCTGACCATCAGGGCCAACGTGACGGTCAAAAGGTTACTCTTCGATACCACCGGTCAGCGCCCCAGGGCGACGGGAGTCGAGGCGGTCTCCGACGAAGAGACGTTCGTCGTCGAGGCCGAAGAGATCATCCTCAGCGCGGGCGCCATCGGGTCGCCCCAGATACTGATGCTCTCCGGAGTCGGCCCACGGGACCATCTGAGGGAGCACGGAATAGAGACCGTAATCGACTCGCCGGGCGTGGGCCAGAACCTAGCCGACCATCCCCTCCTCAGCATACTGTGGGCAACGAAGCCCGAGGTGGAGCTAACCAGCTTCGTGCCCAACACCCAGCTGCTGGTGAGGTACACGGCCGAAGGGTCTGCCATCGAGAACGACATGATCGTCTATCTGTCCGCGGCTTCGGGCATGGGGCGCAACATGGGCGGCAAGCACGGCAACGTGGTGGGCCTGGGCGCCGGCCTCGGGCTGAACCTTGCTCTGTCCAAGGGTGAGCTTCGGCTGCGCTCCAACGACTACAGGGACCAGCCCTATCTCGACTACAACCTCCTGGATAACGAGGAGGATCTGCGCAGGTACAGGGACGGCGTCCGCCTGCTTGTCAGTCTGGAGGATCATCCGGCGATGGCAGCCATGATCGACAAGAGGGTCTATCCCGAGGACTCGGACCTGGAGTTGGACGAGGCACTGAACCTATGGATGAAGAGGTACGTGGGGACCGGCCACCATATCTCCTGCACCGCCAAGATGGGACCCAACTCAGATCCAATGGCCGTGGTGGATCAGTACGGCAAGGTCTACGGAGCGGAGGGCCTACGGGTCGTGGACGCCTCGATCATGCCCGAGTGCGTTCGTGCCAACATCAACGTCACCGTCCTGATGATAGGCGAGCGCGTTGCAGACTTCATCAAGCAGGGAAAGTGAAGATCGGGATTCCCTTTCTAATATTAGAGGCGCAGGGCGTCTGATTCCCGACAGGAGCACGATGCGGGCGCTGTTCTACAAGGCCGCTAGCCGGGTGCCGCCGACGTCGCTGTGAAGACTCGGAGCAAGGGGACTGGCCATAAGCCGCATTGCCGGTGGAGGCGGAGGATCAGCCCGTTCTCCACTGCTCGGCGTCGTCCTCGGGTTCGTACCCGATCAGTTCGCGCGAGTTCGAGATGTCCCATAAGCGCCAGGTGTTGTTGGAGACGCCGTAGAAGGTCGCGAACCTGATGGTGTCGGGCCCATCTATGCACCTGCGTACCAACTGCACCAGGTCGCGGTGCGACAGCAGGGTCGCGAACTGTCTTGGGGCCTGCGGACTACCCTCGCGGTTCAACGTCCCGATCCGAAGGCAGATGATCGATAAACCGAAGTGGTCAGAGTAGTACCGTCCCGCGGCCTCTCCGAACGCCTTGCCAATTCCGTACGGCCCATCCGGACGTATTGGCATGTCCACCGTTACACGGGGGAAACTCGCCGGGTCCAACCCGTCGTACCTGCCCGCAACGATGGAGGCGTAAGGCTCGTCCTCCTCGTAGTTGCCGGTCGCGTGATTGGAGCTGGCGAAGATTACCCGCTTCGCTCCGGCCCGTCGCGCGGCCTCCAACGCGTTGTACGTCGAAGGCAGATTGTTCCGATAGACGACATCCCAGACACTGTCCTGGTCCGGCACGCTGGCGAGATCGATAACCGTGTCCACCCCATCGTAGGCAGGCAGTACCGCGTCGAGATCAGAGGTGTCGGCAACCAGGCTGGTAAAGCCGTCCACCGACCTGATATCAACGCCGGTTACGTTGTACGAATCCTTCAAGCCGTTCTGTAGCAGGCCGCCTATAAGTCCGGCCGCTCCGGTTATCAATACGTTCTTTCTGTCAGGCATGTAGCTCTCCCGTAAACCTGTAGTCAACTGTAATTGGTCCAGCAGCGCCGATTATAGTTCATGCAGGCGCGCTCGGCTACGAACCTAACTGTGCGATCCAATATGCCCGGTTCATACCGAACTTCCACTGCGTCCAAAAGCGTCCGTCGCTCCTTGCCGTTATCTTGACCGCTTGTGCCATCTTGGGTTAGATTCAACGCCAGAATAGGCAGACGAAGCACAATCCCGTAAAATACACCGTTTTCTGATGTTGCGCCGCCCTATTGACAACAAACCCCGACCTGCCTGCTCATTAGACATCAAGGTAACTTTAAAACTCGCTGATGGAGGAAAATCGCTATGCCGTTCTACGAAAGAGGCCCCAACCGTATCTACTACGAAGAGGTCGGTTCGGGATTCCCCCTGCTGATCATTCCTGGCGGCGGACTTAATTCCACCGTGGCGTCTTTGAATACTTCGGTGCCCTTCAATCCTATGGAGACTTACAAGGACGACTTCCGCTGTATCGCCGCCGATCTACGCAATGCTGATCTTGGCCAATCGAGTGGGCCACTGGAGATCGACCGCCCCTGGGACGCCTACTCTGATGACCAGCTTGGGCTGATGGACCATCTCGGCATAGAGGAGTTCCTGGTCATGGGCTTCTGCATCGGCGGGCCGATGATCCACAACCTGCTCAGGATTGCCCCGGAGCGCATTGTGGCGGCGGCGTTGATGCAGCCCAGCGGGTTCAATCCGGAGGCGCCGGATGTCTTCTACCAGAACAACACATCGAGGTGGGGGCCTCCCCTTTGCGAGAAGCGCCCTGAAGTCACAATGGATATGGTCCATGACTTCCTAACCAGCATGTACACCGACCGCGCCGACTTCGTTTTCACCGTTTCCCGCGATTTCGTGCGTGCCCTGCAAACACCACTGCTGATAGCGCCAGACAATGTGCCGGCGCACCCATACGAGTGCGCGATGGAGGTTGCCAGCCTCGCTCCGAACTCCGAGGTCACCATTTTCCCGTGGAAAGACACGCAGCCGCACATCGACGAGGTGGTAGCCCACGCCCGGCGCTTCCTGAAGACACATGAACCGATAGCCGCGACAGCCTAGCAACTATTCCTTCCTGACGCTCGTGTAGAGAGGAACAGCAGCACATAGCCTGCAATAAAGGGGCGTTGTCGGCCTGAGAGTTGCGGGCATCATTTAAGTGCAAGAAGTGGGCGCTTCATTACAGTATGCTTAGAACCCGCTAGGGGCGCAGAGTACGGAACAGCGCAACCCAAGCAATCAGGAACAAGATCATAGAGAACGAGCACGCCGCTGAGGAGCTAACACTCGACGGACGCGGCGAAGGAAAAGGCCGCCAAAGAAGGAGTATCTTAATGACAACTACACCGGGAACCGAGCTAATAGAACTCGAAACAGGCGTTTTCGCCCGGCTGCACGAAGGCCTTACCAACGCAGGCGTCATCGTCGGCGATGACGGCGTTCTGGTGATAGACTCGCTGCGCGTGCCCTCATTCGCACGGGATCTGATTCGGGATGTCAGGCACATCACTGACAAGCCGATACAATACCTGGTGGACACCCACTCGCACTGGGATCACTCTTGGGGCAACGAGGAGTTCCCCGAAGCCACGATCATCGGACACGAAAACTGCTACGACGAGATGGTGGACGTCGAGTGGAATAGACAGTGGCGCGAGCAGGTAGTGAGTTCGGGCGACCCCTGGTCCGAAGAAGCCGGACTCGTAACGATTACGCCTCCCAATCTCACGTTCGAGACCAGCATGAGACTCTACTTCGGCGGGAGGGAACTGCATCTCAGGTACTTGGGCAGGGCGCACACGAGCGGCGACACTCACATCCACCTTCCGGACGACGGCATCGTCTTCTGCGGCGATGTCGCACAGGATGGTGGAGTTCCCTATCTGGGCGATAGCTACCCGGAGGAGTGGCCGGACACCGACGATCGTCTGGTTGATCTGCCAATCGAGCGATTCGTCTCGGGACACGGCCCAGTGGGACAGCATTCCGCGTTAGCGGAGGCAAGAGACTTCATTCACGATCTCGTCGGCGCTCTCAAGGCTGCAGTCAGAGACGGCGTGAACGAACAGGACGCGGCCACCTCGACTGTCGCCGCTCTCACTCCCCGCTACGGAGGATGGCGAAGCTTTGAACGCCTGGAAGAGACTTTGCCGGAGGTGTACCGGAAACTCACCTGACTCGCGCTAATACACTCTTCAGCGCGTTCGACGTCCATGCAGTCGTGGCACGAATGCCGCCGGACCTGGGAATCCTCAACATAACCGACGCCTAGAGCGAATGATAACTCTTGGGCGGCGTGGCTTGCGCCTGTCTGTTCTTCGGCCCAGACTCTAAATGTAATATGAAACCCATGCACAGTCGTCAATGAATGCAAGGTTGTACTTTCATCAAAACGGGTCGCCTTTAATACCTATGTTCCAATCTATTAAGCCACGTTGAGTTAGAAGAATGGTTCTTTCAAAAACAGATCTTGATTTCGACGCAATTGTGATAGGGGCCGGTATTTCAGGCCTGTACCAGTTGTATAGACTGCGGGAATTGGGGCTTAGGGTCCGTGTTTTTGAAAGAGGGACCGGAGTGGGAGGCACCTGGTATTGGAATCGCTATCCTGGTGCCCGGTTTGATTCGGAAAGTTACTCTTACGCCTATTCCTTTTCGCAGGAACTGCTAGACGAGTGGAACTGGTCAGAACATTTCGCATCGCAGCCTGAGATTCTGCGATATCTGCAACACGTAGCCGATAAATTTGACCTTCTAAGAGATATTCGATTTTCCAGCGTCGTTAAGTCCGCTGTCTATCACGATGGTACTCGGAGTTGGGAAATTCAACTGCAGGATGGGAACAGCTACAGAAGCAGGTTCTTAATTACAGGTATTGGTAACCTCTCTCAGCCTACGTTACCGAAATTTGAGGGTATCGAATCTTTCAGAGGAAGGTCCTTTCACACCTCTCGATGGCCTCACACGCCCGTAAATTTTGCAGGTGAAAGGGTGGCAGTCATTGGTACTGGGGCTACGGGAGTACAGACAATCCAAGAAGTATCCAAAGACGTCGGGCATCTTACAGTTTTCCAGCGTCGACCAAACTGGTGTGCACCTCTTCACAACTCAGAAATAAAGCTGGATGAAATGGAAATCATTAGGGCCGGCTATGACGCAATGTTTGAGCGGTGTGCCCAAACTCGTAGTGGGTTTATACATACCGTTGATCCTAGGGGAACTTTTGAGGTGACTGAAGAAGAGCGGTATGAGTTTTGGGAGCAACTGTACGCCGGTCGGGGCTTTGGGATATGGCAAGGCAATTTCAAGGATATCCTGACCGATCCGGAAGCTAATAGGGCCATATCAGATTTTATAGCTGACAAAATACGGGAACGTGTGAATGATCCCGTTGTGGCAGAGAAGTTAATTCCAAAAACTCATGGGTTTGGGACGAGGCGTGTGCCCCTCGAAACCAACTATTATGAATCCTACAACCGGGGAAATGTTGAACTGATAGACATTAACGAGACTCCAATTGAGAGAATCACCCCGAATGGCATTCTGACTACTGAGAAGGAGCTGGAATTTGATCTCATAATTTATGCTACCGGGTTCGATGCAGTATTTGGCAGCTACAACGGGATCGATATCTGGGGTGTTAACCAGCGTAAATTAAAGGCTCAATGGAAAGAAGAACTGGCGACCTTTCTGGGGATTCAGACCAATAACTTCCCTAATCTATTTATGATTATGGGACCTCACGCCATGCAAGGTAACAATCCTCGTAACATTGAATTCAACGTGGAATGGATAACAGGGATTATAAGACACATGAGTGACCGTGGTCTCACTCGTGCCGAAGCCAGCTTGGAATCCCAAAACAGCTGGCATGAATATGTGGTGGAACAAGGCAAGAACCTGCTAATGCGCCAGGTAGATTCTTGGATGACCGGCGTCAACAGTAATCTAGAGGGTAGGCAAACCCGGATCGTAGTCCAATACACGGGTACCCTACAAACGTTCCGAGGTCGCTGTGAAGAAGTAGCGCAAAACGGCTATAAGGAATTGAATCTTACGTAGATTGAATTGCCAATAATGAATCAGAACAAGGAACCGATGATTGACCCGCCCCGAGTAATTGATGGCTGCTAGGGGTAGCGTTATGCTCTCGCCGCCGACAAGCTATTCTAGAACTTGGAAGCCCACCATCTGCATGTATTCGAAAAGGCAAGGCGGCTACGAATGCCGAAAGAGGAGTAGAGGGAATGTCCGTGTTGGTAATTGGTGGCACTGGTTTTATCGGGCCACGAGTAATTAGGAAGCTGGTCGAGAGGGGTGAAGAGGTGGTCTGTATGGACATTAACCCCTGGGCCGCCTCTTTTGAGCACCTGAGTGACCAAGTGAGAGTCGTCAGGGGCGACATAACCCATTTCGATGACGTTATCAGGACAGTTCTTGAGGTCAGACCGGAGCGTCTCATAAATCTGGCCTATATCGTAGGCGGTGGAGAAGGTGACCCCCACAACCAGATGCGCCTCAACGTTCTGGGTATGGACAACTGCTTTGAGGCCGCCCGTCTTTGCGGAGTCAAGCGTGTGGTGTACGCAAGCTCTATCGCCGTGTACGGCCCACAGCGTCACTACGGAGAAAGGCCGGTCAACGAGGATGACCCCAAACATGGCAGCAGACAGTACGCGATGCACAAGATATTCAATGAGTTCCAGGCGGAGCAATATATCAAGAATTACGGGATGTCCATAACGGGCATTAGACCAGCCCACGTAACCGGGCCGGACAAGGTCAGGGGCTCCACCGACCACGTACAAACGATAACCCTGCCTGCCAGGGGGTTGCCGGCCAACTTCCCGTGGCAAACGTTTATCCGCTGCCCGATTCATGTGGAGGATGCATCCGAGATGTTCGTGCGCGTTGCAATGGCGGACTCTCCAAGATACAACCTCTACAACTCCGGCGGGACGCCCATAAGCTTGGGAGCGCTGGCAGACCTGGTGCGGGAGTTCATACCCGACGCCCAAATTACCTTCGATAACGAAGGCGGCGGCGAGGAGTCTGACATCTATCTCGTGGACAATAGCCGCATACGTGAGGAGTTCGAGGTTGAGCTACCTCCCTTCAGGCAGAGAGTCCTGGAGATTATCAACGAGGTACGACAGATGGAGGGGATGTCCCTCGTAAGAGAGTAGCGACCCGGATTATATCCCTTTGTGCTATACCCTCTACGTGCGGGTTCAGTGCATTACCAAGCCGCCGTCCACGTTGAACGCCTGGCCTGTAATGTTGCGTGAACCTGGGCCAGCCAGAAACGCCGCCATGTCGGCTATGTCTTCAGGCTCGTTTGCCCGACCGATCGGGATTATGGCGTTCCTCTGCTCTTCCAGCTCATCCAGAGGGATGCCAAGGTCCTCTGACCGCTGAACTATACTAGCCTGGGACATCGCTGTACGGGTTATGCCAGGGCAGATAGCGTTCACATTGATGTCATATCCTCCAAGCTGGTGGGCTGCTATGTGAGTCATGGCAAGTACGGCCCCTTTGCTGGCAGCGTATGCCGCGTTGGAAGTACCCGAATAACCCTTGCCAGCGATTGACGCGATATTGATGATTCTGCCTCCTTGACCGCCATTAATCATCTCTCGGGCGACTCGCTGAAGGCAGAAGAACACGCCCCTGGCGTTGACGCGGTGGATTCTGTCCCAGTCTTCCACAGTCAGGTCCATAATGTCCGCGTAACGAGTAACTCCGGCGTTGTTCACCAGTATGTCTATGTGGCCAAATGCATTTAAAGCCTCATCGACAACGCGGTTTATGTCTTCGATGTCGCCTATGTCGGCCTCGACCGCGATGGCTTCGTGGCCAAGTTCTCTGATGTCAATGCTGGTCTGTTCAACCAACCTGCCGTTAATGTCAGTGGCGACTACGCTTGTGCCTTCATTGGCGAGTCGCATAGCGATGGCTCTGCCCATTCCCTGGGCCGCACCTGTAACCAGTGCGACTTTGCCATTGAGAGACATTGGAATTCTCCGTTCTTATTGGTATTGGCCGATATTTCCCCAGATGGTATCCAGTCCTTGCATGGCCATGCTCTCCCGAGATAGCACGGACTATATGTGGGCATTCTGAAGATGTCAAATGCCACGAACCGCGCATTAGTGCGCTGCTTGCTACTTTCAGCATCCTGGCGTGCGGTGGGCGAGGCACATCGGCTGATCCGTACTGAGCTCCCAGCGCGCCAGACCTTTCTTGATGGTCTGCGTGCCCGAACTCGCTACCTGTGTTTTGATAATTGGAATTCTCCAATTGGGTATTCGGCGTCTGTGCAACTGACCGCCAATGTCATTGCAGCGGCACCAGGATGAATCGTTGGCTGACAGCATTGCCATAATTGGAATTGCCGATGTGAGCGGATGAGGGTTGACATAAAGGGGAGGAGCGGGGTACTCTTCCCGAAATGATGTCCATAGATTATCGTTCCCGAAATAAAGTTCACTATTGTACTCAATTCACGGCTGTCGGAACCGACCTGAAGTTATGATCGGAGTGAGCAACGATGAATAAGGACCGAAGATACTATCTGTTATTAGCCCTTGGTGCGGTGTTTGTTCTGGCGCTGGCAGTGGCTTGCGGTTCACAGCCCGCAGCCGAGCCTCAGGTCATCGAGAAGATCGTCGAGGTCGAGAAGATCGTCGAGGTCGAAAAGACCGTCGAGGTCGAAAAGACCGTAGAGGTTGAGGTCGAGAAGATCGTCGAGGTTGAGATCATCAAGGAGATAGTAAAGGAAGTCCAGGTGCCGGCTATCCAATCCGAGATAGTCGAGGCGGCGGCCTTTACCGAGTACTTCCGGAACCCGACAAACGCAAAGTCCGGCGGGATCTTCAAGTGGGGCGGGAGAGCGAAGCCGTCGATGTACGACTTCCACCAGTCGCCAACGCACAACAACCTGACGGCCCAGCAGCCGCTGTATAACACCGTGGTCCAGTTTGATCCGCGCGACGGCGGACTCACGATCGCGCCCGACCTAGCGACCGCGTGGGAAATCTCGGGCGACGGAAAAGAGTACACATTCCACCTGAGACCAGGAATAGAGTGGCACGACGGCCCGCAGTTCGAGTGCGGCGGAGGTCCGTTCACAGCCAACGACGTGGTAGCCACTTACGAGCGCATAATTGACCCGCCCGAGGGCATGATCAGCCTACGGAAAGAGTTGATGGTTGACGGGGCGGATCTCCGCCAGATAGTCGCCGTTGACGACCATACCGTGAAGTTCATTCTCGGAAGCCCGCGCACCACTCTTGTTCCGGCTCTCGCGAGCGGGTGGAACATGGTCGTGTCCGAGAAGTACTTGGACTGCGTCAACAACAACTTGCGCGACTCGGCGTTCATTCCAGGCACCGGTCCATTCATACTGACTCAACATACTCCCGGCGAAAGCTGGAAGATGGATAAGAACGTAGATTACTTCATCGAGCACCTCCCATATTTCGATGGCCTTGACCTGGCGGCGCTTGCCCAGGCCCAGGCGCGCGCGGCGGCCGTATATGGCGGGCAGGTTGACGCGGTGATGCAGATTACCAAGGAAGATATGCAGAGGGCGTGGGACAACCCGGACAAGTACCACTCGCAGATCGGCAACTTCTTCAACGGCAACATCTTCGCGTTCAACACAAACCGTCCTCCATTCGACGATGTTCGGATGCGCAGGGCCGTTCACCTCGTGGTGGACAAAATGACGCTGCATGAACTGACTTCCAAGACAAGTTTCAACGGGGAAGAGCCGGGAGGATGGTTCCTCCCCGACTGGCAGACGGGCGGATCGCCGTACTCACGATCCGGCGCCGAGCTTGCGATGATTCCGGGATACCGCGTTCCAACGGCAGAGGACCTCGCTGAGGCAAAGCGACTGCTGGCCGAAGCGGGATATCCTGACGGGGCCGGACTCAACGTATCCTTCCTGCAGCGAGGCAACCAGCCCAATGCGGCCGTCGCCGCCATCCAGGACATGATCAGGAAGAACCTTAACGTCGAGATGGAAATCGAGCTTACTGATGAAGGTGGGTACTACGACCGAGTCCTGAACAAGGACTTCGACACGACCTTAACATTCACAGCCGCTGAGATAATAGATCCGGGTCCGTGGTTCACTCGATTCCTGGCGGATGGCGGTAGCTGGAATTACGGTGGGTGGTCCGACCCGAGAACCGATACGTTGATGAAGCAGATCAACGAAGAGCAGGACGTAGAAAAGCGGGTCGAGCTGGTGCGCGAAATGCAGCTTCTGCTGGACGAGATCGTGCCTCTCATGCTGTTCAACTACCACGGCGGTTACGACATATACCGTACCTACCTGGGTGGCCCGGGCATGACCGACATTTATTACGGCGGATACAATTCGATGCACCGCCGCTGGACGCATATATGGTTCGAGCGAGAACGCGAGTAGGCGGAGGCTGAGTCAACAGCGATCCCGGGGTCCGTATATCTGTGGCCGCGGGGACATTCAACACAGCTTAAGTTTGATTCCGGTTTGTGTTGGGCCTGCCATCATCTGGTCATTCCCGCGAGAGCGGGAATGACCAGAGTCGAGCGCGAGTCTCACATAATCAGCAGAACATAATACTAGCCTTATCATCAAGAGACTTTGGGAATCGCGAAGCGAATATCGCAGGTTCTTGGTTCAACGGTAGCATGAGCAAATACATACTCCGCAGACTGTTAATGACCATACCTACGCTGGTGGTCATCTCGGTAGTCATCTTCATAGTGCTTCGGGTGATTCCCGGAAACATCGTTGCGACCATGCTCGGCGGCGGCGGTGGCGGCGGCGGCGAGGGCCTTCAGATGGTTGACCCGGCGGTCATCGAGAAACTGATGTCGGACCTGAAACTGGACCGCCCATTGTACGAGCAGTACTTTTACTGGGCCCGGGGCATACTGACCGGAGACCTGGGGAACTCGTTCTTCAGAGGACAGCAGGTGTCCGAGATGCTGCGGAACCATGGTCCGGTCACTCTTCAGATATCTTTCATGGCAATCATCATCTCATGGATAGTGGGCCTGCCAATCGGAATGCTTAGCGCCGCGCGACAAGACTCGATATTAGACTATTCAACGAGACTCTTCGTTGTGCTATTCCTCGCGATCCCGTCTTTCTGGCTGGCCGCCCTGATAGTCCTGTTCGGCGTGTTGATCTTTGATTACTACCCTCCCCTGTTCTATTCCCACATCTGGGACGATCCGGGGGCAAATCTGGCAAAGACGACGGCCCCGGCCATCGTTATTGGGCTTGGAATGGCTGCCATGATCGCGAGGATGGCCAGGTCGTCAATACTGGAAGTTCTCAGAGAGGACTACGTTAGGACCGCGATGGCCAAGGGTCTGGCCGGCAGGGTTGTAATGTGGCGACACGCAATCAAGAACGCGCTGCTGCCGGTTATCACTATTGCGGGCATTATGATGGGTTTCACGCTTGGCGGCTCTGTCGCCGTGGAGTACGCATTCGCAATTAACGGGCTGGGCGTCACCATGCTCACGGCGATCATCGACAAGGACTTCAACGTGGTCCAGAACCTGGTCATGATTTACGCGGCCGCGTTCGTCTTTATAAATCTGCTCATCGACCTTTCATACGCCTGGGCCGACCCCAGAATCCGATACGAATAAAATTGAGTAAAGCGTAACCGACAGCAGGCATTTGATGCAGATATCTTCAGCAGAAGCAGTGGTGACCTTAACATCGTCGGGCAACTCGTTGCTTCAGGGTCTCCTGCGATTCACGAGGAACAAGCCTCTCGGCGCAATTATGGGGATCATCATCGTCCTAGTTGTGCTGATGTCGGTTTTCGCCGATGTCATATCGCCGTACCATCCTCTCGATACCAACCCTATAATGGCCAGAGAACCCCCAGACCGGGAGCACTGGATGGGGTACGATGAAGTTGGCCGCGACGTTCTAAGCCGCGTTATTTTCGGTTCAAGGATCTCGCTAATAGTCGGTATCACCTCGGTTGTGTTCGGTACGGTCTCAGGATCGGTGTGGGGTCTGGCGAGTGGCTATCTGGGCGGCAAGTTCGACCTCATCACCCAGCGCGCCGTAGAGGTGTGGATGAGTTTCCCCAGCCTGGTACTCGCACTTTCGCTACTGGTGGTCCTGGGAGCAGGTCTGCATACGGTGATCATCGCGGTCGCGTTCACCAGAGTACCGACCGCCGTCCGCGTAATCAGGTCTGTAGCAATCGCGGTCAAGGAGTTCATGTACGTCGACGCCGCTCGCTCCATCGGCGCGTCCGAGATGCGAGTGATGCTGCGCCACGTGCTGCCGAACTGTGTTGCGCCGTTCCTGATTATCATGACGGCGCACATAGGCACGGCGATCATAGTCGAGGCGTCGCTTGGGTTCCTGGGCATCGGCATACCGCCGCCGACGGCGTCGTGGGGTAACATGCTGGGCAGCGCGGTGGGACAGGCGATCAATCCCCACTGGTGGCGCATCGTGTATCCGGGCGTGGCAATTGTGATTACCGTGCTCAGCTTCAACATATTCGGTGACGCGATCAGGGACGTTCTAGACCCCCGCCTGAGGGGTTCAGAAGCGCCGTAGTTTTCCCTCGGACAACTACACTCGAAAAGAGAGCCGAAGGCCATTAGGCCTTCGGCTCTCACTATCCGTGGACCCATTCGATCCTTCGTAATTAATTAGCGGCTGCGGATTGCGATTTTCTGAACATATTCTTATACTGCGGCCTTGTGTTCAGGCAAAGACATCTCGCGCTGTCGGCATGGCAACCTTCTTGCCCAGGTCAAGCCACTAGAGGAGTGGAACACTCGGCAGTTGGCCGCGATCAGGGAGTTGCAGAAGCGACTCGTTGAGGCTCAGCGAGCGCGGAAGCGGCAGGTCGCCGCTCTCCAAGTGCAAGCGAGCCGCAGTGCCCAAGCGTCCGGGCCGAAAGCGGGGCAAGGGCCGGTTCAATTTCCGAAAATCTCCTTCCCATAACGAACTTACCGTGCGGACTATTGACGTTTCAGTGTTGGTGGAAAGCTGCCCGTGATGTGGAGGCGCCCTCGAACACGAGGGAGAGGGGAATGCGACCAACATCACCCCAATGCCCAGGCCCGACGTGAAGGTGTACAGGGTGTAGATATGCCATTGTCAGTCATGTGGCAGGAGGTGTTCGTGGTCGTCATCCTGAAGCCGCTCCTGCCCATTATGGCGCGAGCTCTCACCGGTTGGGAAGACGTGTGATGGCGACGGCCCATGTACTGCACCACAGCGTGGGCGTTCCGATGAGGAAAATTCCCTCTATACTCAGAACTCTGACAGGAGTGAAGATGAGCCAGAGAGCGTTCGCGCAAGATGCTCTGTGACGCGCAAAGGGAGATGCGGGAGGTGCCTGCCGTAGTTTGTGCGGTTCGGTGCGCTCCCGGTCGGTGGTTCACACCGACGACACGGGCTGGCGTGTGGGTGGAGACGCCGCCTTTCTGATGGCATTCGAGATCGATGAGGCCACCGTGTACCAGATACGTTTTCACCACCGCAACGACGAGGTCAGGGAGTTGATCCACGCTGACTATGGCGGAGTGATGGTTACGGACAGGGGTAGGAGCTTTGGCTCCAGTGCCCTGTCCGGTGTCGGACAGCGGAAGTGCATGGCGCACGTGATTCGTTTCGCCGGTGAGGTGGTGCAAACCAAGGTGGGCAGAGGACGCAACTTCGTCAAGCGGTCTATCGAACTTCTGAGAGAGGCGATTGAGTTGCGGGAGTCAGAACTGCGCGGCGCGGCGGTGGACTTTGTGGGAGAGGCTGAGCGGTTGAAACGTGAAGCGTCCCATAATCTGCGAGATCGTCAGATGCCGGACCGGACAACTAGAGGATGAGGAGGGAACGCATGGCACTTGACTTCAACAGCTAAGTTACGGGCAAAATAGCCCCGGCCGTCGTTTTATGTGCAATAATTCCGAAGTGAGAAATTGCTGTGCAGGGCAACGCAAGCACCGCTGGGCCGCCGTGAAGTATGCCCACGATTTTATGCCGAGAGGATGTTCAGTCCAGACAATCGCTCGAAGTGTCTGCGATTGTTGGTGAGTAGAGTGACGCCGTGGCGCAGCGCGGTAGAACCTATCAGAAGATCGAGGTCGCCGATAGGTGTACCGGCTTCCTTTAGCCTGCCTCTTTCGCAGGCAAATATCCTTGCAGATGTCGTCGTCAAGCTGGACGACCTCATACCCCTGTATGAACTCCAGCAAAATCTCCTCGTTACTAGCAGGGTCGGTCGAGTAGAAAACTCCCAGGTAAAGTTCTGCTACGGATACGATGCTTATGCCTACACCTTCCGGCGTCAACGAGCAGAATATCCTCCTCGCTGGGCTACCTGATCTTTCAAGGCTACCACGTCGGTAGGTCACTGTTCCCAGCAGTGAGCTCACGCTCACGGAATTGTCGCCACGCTGCCAGTCGGCTCGGGCGCCAGTTCTAGGTGTATCAGCGTCGTCTGGATGCTGCCGTGTCCCAGCCAGCGGCGAGAGTGGTTGATCGGCACTCCGTTCAGCAGGTAGTATCTTGCGTAGCTGTGTCGAAGCGTGTCGGTGCCGATTCGCTTGCCCGGCGCCAGCGTCCTCATCTCCTCAGCGCGCTTCACCGCAGCCTGCACCCAGCGCTAGGCGGTTGCCGGATGCGCCTCGATGATCTTGTCCTGCCTAATGCTACCGTAGGAAAGCGCGCTCGTTAGCGCGGAGTGAAGTTCCGGGTGTGCCGGCACAAGCCGGGAGCGACCTCCTTTGCCTGATTTCACTCTGATGGTGGGATAGGGAGTATCCAGCGACAGGTCGAACGCCTCTGAGACACGCAGTCCTTCGCGCCACTGCTCAAGCATCAGGAGTTTGCCTTCGGGTTGGGGGCGAGCCTGATGAGTGTATTCACTTCATCGGCTTCGAGATATTCAGGGGTCCGCTTCTGGCGTTTGGCGACTACGCGCTCCTGAATCTTGGGGTAGCCTCCCCGGGGACGGCGGCGGCATGCCATTGCGGTGGTGGGTTCGGAAGCCACTGGGCTGAACCTCCATTGTATCGATTGTGCAAGACATAGTCCGATACCTGCTTGCAAATTGGCGCTAGGTTGTCCAGTTTAAGGGTGTGCCGCAGATAGGGAGCGGTGGGCTGGATGCAAGGAAAGTGAATTTTTTGTTGCATCCACATTCCTAGCTCGCCGCCCTTGCGATGACCAGCGTGGTGTTCGCTCCATGCGCATGACTATTATGCTCATGCGCATCATTTCCGGACATATCACCTTCCGTGACAACCTCCGCTCGCTCAATCTCCATGCCTTGAAGCTCGGTTTGGATCTCTTCGACGCTTGTGAGCGTTGCTATGTCAGCCTTCGACCATCCGGAGGGCGGAGTCGAGCGGTCGTGACTGACGAACAGCAGCGTTCCGCCTGCATTTAGAGCGACGCGCATGTTGGAGAGCATGGCTACCCTTTCATCAGGCGAAAGCTGAATGTAAAATGACGTAATCAGATCAAAACTGCCTTGCGGTTCGTAAGTTGCGGCGTCCGCCACGATGAATTCAACATCTGCGCCCGCTGCTTCTGCGCTTCGCCTGCCCAGTCGCAGGGCTTTATGCGAGAAGTCAACGGCTGTTACGCTCCAACCCTGCTTTGCCAGCCAGATTGCGTTGCTTCCGTCCCCGCAGCCCAGATCAAGGGCGCGTCCTGGCTCTACGCCCTCCAACACAGCCAGCAACAGCGTGTCAGCGCCATGGTGCGGCGATTCTTGGGCTCCCGCATCCCATATTTCATCCCAAGACCGTTCGCTGCTGTCTACCATTACTTCTCCCTTGGCGCTCGTGGAAAGAGCAACAGAAGTGAGACATCTGTTGCATATCGGTTAATGGCTGTTGTCTGTTGTCACGGTACCCACTCATTCTTCTAAGAGTACAAATCATGGGCGTCAATTAGCAGCGACGGAATCTTCGGTAACAAATTTGGTGAGGCAACGCGCCGGCAAGTCTAATTGTCGCTGATCAGAGGTACGCCGCACCGACATCCTGGGATCCTGCGTCGTCGGTGCGGCAGTTGCACGCGGCAGCAGCACTCCCTGTTCAGGCCAAGGCAACAGGGCGTTGTCAGCCGGGATATGCGTATAGCCCGGTCTGTGCAGTCGGGGAAGGATATCTTGAACTAACGGCCAGCCGGTTTCACGTGCGCCTAATCCAGAAAGTCCCGCAATTTCCTGGAGTGGCTCGGCTGCCTCAACTTCCTCAACGCCACCGCCTCTATCTGGCGTATGCGCTCCCTCGTGACCCCGAACTCCT
The DNA here is from genome assembly GCA_965225795.1 of Dehalococcoidia bacterium. Lineage (GTDB taxonomy): Bacteria > Chloroflexota > Dehalococcoidia > Lucifugimonadales > JADFKI01 > Bin90. The sequence goes on from OZ245324.1 coordinate 1,823,044, forward strand.
GTCCAACCTGCTCCAGGGTGTGTGAGATGCCGTCCCCGAGTCCGAAACGCAACTCAAGCACCCTCGCCTCACGCTCGCTGAGAGTGGACAGCACATCGGCGATCTGCTCCTTGAGCAACAGGTATGACGCGGCCTCCGCGGGAGGGACCTGGTTCTTGTCCTCAACGAAGTCGCCTAACTGTGCGTGGCCGTCCTCGCCAACCGGCGTCTCGAGGGCCAGGGGGAGTTGCGTGAGCTTCCGGATCTCCCGCACCCGTTCGGCCGTAATGTCCATCCCGCTTCCTATCTCTTCATCGGTGGGGTCGCGCCCGTATTCCTGTACAAACTGGCGGTTGACACGATTCAGCTTGTTGACGATCTCCGTCATATGCACGGGTACGCGGATGGTGCGGGACTGGTCCGCTATGGATCTGCTGACCGCCTGTCGAATCCACCAGGTGGCGTAGGTGCTGAACTTGTAGCCCTTGCGGTAGTCGAACTTCTGCACGCCACGCATGAGACCGATATTGCCCTCCTGAATGAGGTCCGATAGCGGCATCCCCCTGCCGAGATACTTTTTGGCAATGCTGACGACGAGCCGCAGGTTCGCCTCTGAGAGATGCAGTTGCGCGCGCCTGCCCGCATTCCTCACACTGGCGAAATGCCTCGAATACACGGGTTCATAGGACTTCAGAGCTTCTATGAACCCGGGCGCTAACTCCAGGTCTTGCAACTCCCTGATTGCAGGGGATGTGGCGAACACATCCGCAGCCTCTGTCGGAAGCAGCCGGATGGCCAACGACAGCTCGATGAGGCCCTGCTTGACTTCCTCAGGCTCCCCGTTCACAATCTCCGCCGCGAAGAGCAGCATCTCCTCCGGGAGCACACCATCGATACGCTCGGACAGCTCCTCGTCGATCAGCACATCGGTCAGAGTCTCGGAAATGCGCATTGCGTGGTAGCGACAGACGGCATCCACTATGGGCCCCAGTTGGCCGATTCGCCGTATCAGGTGAAGAACGCACATCCATGCGCTCAGAGACCCGTCCGTAAGAGCTTCCACCTCTGTTTCGACGGCTTCCAGATGTTTCCATTCCTCAATCTGCCGCGAGAGAGTCTGCTCCTGCTTCTTGGTCAGCAGATTGACTCTGCTGATCTCCATCAGGTAAAGGCGCATTGAGTCATCGGTGATATCCGCAAGGTCGATGCTTTCAGTCCATTTGTCTGCCGCATATGGCTCGTCCGCGCCCTTGCGGCGACCGCCGGCGTAACTGGTGCCATCATAATGAATGAAGTGAACTCCTCCCGCAGCCTCGCCTCTTCCTGGCAAAAGGCTGCTAAGGCCGTGGTAAGTTTTCACGGTCTCACCGGGGCGTCGTGTAAGTGCACCCCCCGGAGCCGACGCGCCGTGTGGCATGTCTGCAATCACTTTGTCGGGGATATCACCGCTTGTGTCTATCGCCATAAACACCTCTCCGAATCGGGGGCGCGTCTGGAATCAACCATATATGCCAGTAGTATAGGGCATAGTGGCTGCCGGATGTTCACAGCACCGCGGTGGTGGTGAACTGCCTGCTCCTGCATCAATACGCGGTGTGGCTCCGGCAAGTCGGTTCTCATATACGACCTCAGATTCTCGGTACCGACTGCGTTAGCGAGTGATAATCCTTTGGCGGCGTGGCTTGCGCCTGTTTGTTATTCCGCCCTAACCCTGAATGAAGATAGAAGGCGTATCGCTCCCGAGTTGCTATCCAGACAATGGAGTGGCGTTTGTTGCTCCATATCGGAACATTGATCTGGTGTACTTTCAGCGCGTGGCTGAGGTAGAGGACTGGATGAGAATCTACATGCCGTAAAAGCTAGGTGGTACAGGCGTGCAGAGAGCAGATACGGAATGTGGTGGGACACAATGGAAAGGGAAATGGTGGAGATAGGGGGACTCGAACCCCCAACCTCGGCATTGCGAACGCCGCGCTCTCCCAATTGAGCTATATCCCCATGCGCTACCGTCGAATTATAGCAATGGTCTGGAATAGGTGTCAATTTGCTGATACTTGCTACCGGGCTGCAAGGCAGATTTCTGAGTCAAATAATGTACTCAGGAGCGCCAATGCGAATTGCCCAGCCCAATCTGCGTATGTTATACTGCTTGGGATGTTGAGCAACTTTTTTAAGGTAGTCTAGGAAGGCATATATGCAGCAAACCGTACCAGTCGTCGACCCGCAGCCAGGCGTTGTGGTTCAGCAGGCGCCCCGAGCGTCAATGCCGAGCGTGCCAACAAGTATCACCATGAAATCGCTGCTTGAGGCGGGCGTGCATTTCGGTCATCAGAAGCGCCGCTGGAATCCGAAAATGCGGCGTTATATTTTCACCCACCGCAACGGCATCCACATTATAGACTTGCAGAAAACCTTGCGGATGCTGGAAGAGGCAGCAAGCTTCATCGGTGATGTCGCCGCTGAAGGCAAAAAGATCCTGATGGTCGGAACGAAGAAGCAGGCTCAGGATACGATTGTCACCGAGTCCCAGCGCGCGAATGCGTACTATATCACGACACGCTGGCTCGGCGGCACTCTCACGAACTTCAAGACCATCCAGTCGCGCATCGACCACCTCGTTGATCTTGAAACGAGGCAGGCAAAGGGCGAGTTTGGCGCATATACGAAAAAGGAAGCTCTCAAAAATGAGGCTTCCATCGTGCGGCTGAACAGGTATCTTGGCGGCATCAAGGAGATGACCGAGATGCCCGGCGCGCTGTTCGTCATTGACATCGGCAAAGAGGCGATTGCGGTCGCTGAAGCTAAGCGTGTGGGCATTCCCATCGTTGCTCTTGTCGATTCAGACTGCGATCCAGACCTGATAGACTATCCGATTCCGGGCAACGACGACGCTATACGCTCCATTAGGCTTGTCACGGGCTCGATGGCGAATGCCATAATCGAAGGCACCAACAGGCACACCGCCTTTGAATACGAGGAGTTGGGCGAGGCTGCGATGCCCGTCGAGGACACAACACTCGGCGAAGTTACACCTCCTGTCGTTGAAGCCGCGCCCGCAGCAGTTGCTCCGGAGTCGAACGGCGCAGCGGTTCCCGAACAGACAATTCAGAATACCCAGGCAGAGTAAAATTACATTTGTAGGTGTAGAGTTGGAACTAAGCGTAACGACAATTAAAGAACTCAGAGAGCGCACCGGCGCCGGCATTATGGACTGTAAGCGTGCTCTTGAAGAGACCGCTGGTGACTTGGGCAAGGCTGAAGACATTCTCGTTAAGCAGGGAATCGCCAGCGCAGCCAAGAAAGCCACGCGATCCACTGAAGAGGGCATCGTTGAATCGTACATTCATAGCGGCGGACGCATCGGCGTATTGCTTGAAGTGAACTGTGAGACCGATTTCGTTGCGCGCACTGACGATTTCAGGGAGCTTGCGCACGACCTTGCAATGCAGGTCGCGGCAATGGCGCCGTCTTATGTGAGCAGCGAAGAAGTGCCGGATGGCGAGGATTCTGACAGCGCTGAAACCGTGCTGATGCATCAGCCCTTTATCAAAGACCCTTCAAAATCCATACAAGACCTGGTCAACGAAGGTATTGGCAAGCTGGGCGAAAACATCCGCGTCCGGAGGTTCACCAGGTTCTCGCTGGGAGAGTGAAGCAGACTTGCGGCGTACCAGCGTAAAGTACGAACGGGTACTGCTGAAGCTTAGCGGTGAGTCGTTCACAGGCGAACGAGGCTTTGGCACCGATTCCGGCGCCGTCTCCTACATGGCGCAGCAGATAAAAAATATTTGCGACCTCGGTGTGGAGACCGCGATTGTCGTGGGTGGTGGAAACATCCTGCGCGGATGGGAAGCTGAATCCGAAGGAATGGATCGCTCAACCGCCGACTACGCGGGGATGCTTGCGACAATTATCAACGCACTCGCATTGCAGGATTCTCTTGAGCGTCACCACGGTCTGGAAGTCCGCACCCAAAGCGCCATCACCGTTCAGCAGATAGCCGAGCCGTACATTCGACGCCGTGCAATCCGCCACTTGGAAAAAGGGCGTGTGGTCATTTTCGCCGGAGGTACGGGCAACCCGTTTATGACCACGGACACGGCCGCGGCGCTTCGCTCAATCGAAATAGAAGCCAAAGTGCTGCTGATGGCAAAGAACAATGTTGACGGCATATACGAGGCAGACCCAAATCTCTTTCCGGACGCCGCCAAAATTGACTTTATCACGCACCAGGAAGCCTTGGAGCGCCGGCTGAGGATTATGGACGCCACCGCCCTATCGCTCTGCATGGACAACGACGTGCCGATTATCGTATTTGACCTTTTCGAGACTGGAAGCATTGAAAAGATAATCGCGGGCGACCCGCTGGGGTCCGTAGTTGCTTCCGCCCCAGCGCTGTAAGCCTGCAAGAGCTACGGAGAATTCAACTATGGCTACGGCTGAAGAAGTTCTGCTGGAAACTGACTCAAGGATGCAAAGGTCCGTCGAGGCCCTCAGGCGCGAACTGAACACTATTCGCACAGGACGCGCCTCACCCGCCCTGATAGAAACTCTGACGGTCGAGTACTACGGCGTCCCAACTCCAATGAACCAACTCGCTTCCATATCGGTGCCCGAAGCGCGCGTCCTGATGATCCAGCCGTGGGACAGGCAGTCAATCAGGGATGTGGAGCGCAGTATCCTTACATCTGACCTAGGACTGGTGCCGAACAACGACGGCACCGCCATTAGGCTTAATATCCCTGTTCTTACTGAGGAGCGACGCAGAGAACTTGTAAGGCTGGTTGGGCGCAAGGTGGAGGATGGACTTGTGTCCCTTCGCAATATCCGCCGCGACAGCCTCGGTGAATTTCGCTCAATGGAGAGGAACAAGGAACTGTCTCAGGACGAAAGCCGGTCTGCCCAGGACCAGTTGCAGGAAATTACCAACGCCTTCTCCAGCCTGATGCAAGAAATGAAGCAGGAGAAGGAAGCAGAAGTTATGGAGGTATGAGGCGTCCAAGCCTCTGTTTGCATGACCACAAAAGTGGAACTGAACGCTTCTGCTGACGCATCTGAACGGACGCAAATCCCTAACCCGCCTCCTGAGCATGTAGCAATCATCATGGACGGCAATGGCCGCTGGGCAGCCAGTCAAGGCAAGCCTCGCAGCGAAGGCCATCGCGCGGGTACGGAAAACCTCCGCCGCATTATCGAAGCCTTCATCAGGCACGGCGTGCGTTACTTGACGCTATTCGCGTTTTCAACCGAGAACTGGAATCGTCCTGACGACGAAGTACAGACTTTGCTTGAGATTGTGGATAGTGTCATTCGATCCGAAGTGAATGAACTTCATCGTGAAGGCATTCGGCTTCGGCACATTGGAAGAATTGACCGTCTTCCAACGGACTTGCGCCGCTCCATCCGCGAAAGCATCGAACTCACGAAAGACAACACGCGTTTGACCCTCTGCGTCGCCTTCGACTACGGCGGAAGGGCGGAGATCGTTGACGCCGTCCGCGAGATGATCGCGGATGATGTGCAGGCCGAAGATGTCAATGAGGACTTGCTCCGGCGATACATGTACACTAACGGCATACCCGACCCTGACCTCGTCATCCGCACATCCGGCGAGCAACGATTGAGCAACTTCCTGATATGGCAGGCGGCTTATGCCGAGTACTACTCCACGTCTGTATATTGGCCCGACTTCAACGAGGCGGAAGTTGACCGGGCGCTTGAAGCGTACAGCAGGCGAGAGCGGCGCTTCGGCAAGGTGCGCTAGCCCTTGCGCCTCATTTAAGGCTACAGCGTGACTCAAAGACTTGCCACCGCGTTCGTCGGAATTCCCTTGCTGTTTGCAACCGTGTGGATTGGCCCTCCCTGGTTTTCTGCGCTCGTCTTCATTGCCGCGCTCGCGGCAGCCTATGAACTTTCGCGTCTTGCAAACCTCTGGGGCGATAAGTTCCATTGGGGCTTTCCGGTGGTTCTTTCCGCCCTGTTCATCAGCGCTGTCCACGGCTGGACCAGGACAGGGGACGCTCCGCTCTTCGGCAACTACTACCACTTCTTGGCAATTCCTGCTTTCGCCTTAATGACAATGCGACTCGTCCTCAGCAGAAATGAGGAGCGTCCATATCCCGCCTTTGGCGTCGCTCTCGCGGCATCGGTGTACGTTGGCGGCTTGCTTTCCTATGCCATCTTGCTGCGCAGTGTAGATCAGGGCAGAGAATGGATGCTGCTGGTGGTGCTCGTGGTTTTTGCCACAGACACGGCGGCATTTTTCGGCGGACGCGCCTTTGGGAAGACGCCACTCGCGCCCACTATAAGCCCGAGCAAGACGCGAGAAGGCGCGGTCGCAGGCATGTTCGGCGCGGTCGTCGCGAGCGTTCTTGCCGCCAACTTGCTGGGAATACACGCTATAATGGTAGAATCCATCTTATTGGGCGTACTAGTTGGCGCGCTCGCGCAGTTGGGCGACCTCGTAGAGTCGCGCCTGAAGCGCAAAGCCGGCGTCAAGGATTCGGGCGTGCTTGTGCCCGGTCATGGCGGCATCCTCGACAGACTGGACTCAATTGTTTTCGCCCTACCAGCAGTGTATTATTTCGTGATATGGGAAGTACAACAAAAAGGCTTGCTGTCCTAGGCTCCACCGGCTCGGTCGGCACTCAGACTCTGGACATCGTGCGCACCTTTCCCGATGATTTCAGCGTCGTGGGACTGGCCGCGCGCAGAAGTCATCGACTTCTTGAACAGCAAATTCGAGAGTTCCGCCCCTCATTGGCTTATTGCGAAGGCAGTGCTTCAGAGAAGGCATTCCTGAGCGACTACGGTTGCATTGACTGCGAAATTGACGAGATCGCTGCCAACCCTGATGTGGATATCGTAGTTGCGGCAACTACCGGCGACGTCGCCGTACCAGCAACCTTCGCGGGAATAGAGGCAGGCAAAGACATCGCCCTTGCCAACAAAGAGACGGTAGTCGTGGCAGGCGAGCTGGTAACAGAGGCGGCGCGCGATCACAACGTGTCGCTGCTGCCCCTGGACAGCGAACCCAACGCCATCTGGCAGTGCCTGCGCGGCGAAGACCAGAGCATCTCCAAGTTGATCATCACCGCTTCGGGCGGTTCATTCCGCGATACCCCGATTGAGCAGCTTGCCGATGTTACGCTTGAACAGGCGTTGCAGCATCCCACCTGGCAAATGGGCGCGAAGATTACCGTCGATTCCGCCACGATGATGAACAAAGCATTCGAGGTGATAGAAGCTCACTGGCTGTTCAATGTCCCCTGGGACGACATCGAGGTCGTCATCCATCCGCAGAGCATGATTCATTCGATGGTTGAATTCTCGGACGGTTCGGTGAAGGCGCAAATTAGCCCGCCGGACATGCGCCTGCCGATTCAGTATGCCCTGTTCTACCCGCGCCGCCTGCATAACCCCAACATCAGACCGTTCGATCCGGTTGGAACAGGAGCGCTGAGTTTCGAGTCCCTGGACCCAGAGCGCTATCCCTGCTTTAGCCTTGCGCTTGAAATCGCGCGGCGCGGCGGCACTTGGCCCGCCGCACTGTGCGGCGCGGACGACGCAGCCGTCGAGCTGTTCCTCGCGGGCAGAATTGGCTTTATGGAGATTCCGGTCGTCATTGCAGAGGCTGTCCGGGAACATCGAAACGTTGAAGAACCAACACTGCAAGACACACTTGACGCCGCAGCCGCCGCACGCCGACGCGCTACCGGAATCGGAGGTGTAGCTTAGTGTTTGGGCTTCCTGCGTGGCTGCTTGTCTTCCCTGTGTTGGGCTTTCTCGTCTTCATTCACGAGATGGGGCATTTCCTGACGGCCAAGTGGTTCGGTATCACCGTCAAAGAGTTCGGCTTCGGCTTTCCGCCGCGGCTGGTAGGCATTCGCTTCTCGCCGGGTGGCACCATATACTCCTTCAACTGGATACCGCTTGGCGGCTTCGTGCGTATGGTCGGCGAACATGGCGAGGGCATCGAGGAAGGAAGATACGTCCGCCAGAAGCCAGAGAAAAATGTCATTCTTGTCCGTGGTCGCCACAACCATCCCGACTTCTACGGCCTCTTCGCCGTACCCCGCGACGCCTCACAAGAAGATATCCGTAGGTCGTATGTCGAGCTTGTCGAACTCATTAATCTTAGGGAACCGGATCGGCGGGACAGGATGCTCCACACCTTGCAGATTGCGTACAGCGAGCTGTCCAATCCCGAAAAACGCGCCGCCTACGACGAGCTAATCAAGGATGTAGAAATGGGGCCGGGAGACCCTCCCGACCACTATGGTCTGCTGGATGTGCCTTTGAAAGCCTCCCAGGAGGAGATTGACGAGGGCTACGAAGAGCTTAAAGAGCTCATAAATAAGAAAAATCCTGACAATCGAGCAGGTCTGCTCAGATACGCAGAGCACGCCCACTCGGTATTGTCGGACTCTGAAGCGCGCGTCTCCTATGATCGGAGGCTAAGCGCAGTAGTGCCGGCGGAGGTCAGTTTTGCCGACCAGAGTGTTCTCAAGCGCGCCATAGTGCTTTGCGCCGGATCGGTAGTGAACCTGATATTCCCCGTCATAGTCTTCGCAGTATTGTTCGCGCTGCCGCATGATGTGCCAAGCGGCAAAGTCGTGATTACCGCGGTAGCGCCCGGATCTCCTGCCGAACTCGCAGGGGTAACTTCGGGCGACACGGTCATCGCAGTCAATGGAAACGAACTCGACACTCACGGCGACCTCGTGCAAGAGGTAATGTCCAACCTCGGGTCGCCCACGGAGCTGACACTACAACGCGGCGTATTCATCACCGGCAATCCGGCGCCGCAGCCCACATCGGGCAGCCACGAGACTGTTACGCTCGTGCCGCGTGTCAAACCGCCTAAGTTGGAGATCGTAGAGCGAGTGACAGACCCGACGCGCGAAGTGTCCCTTGCAGACGCGAGGCGCTACCAGCCAGACCTGCAGGTTGGCGACACATTGACGCAGGGCGCGATGGGCGTAATGCTGGGCACATTTGAAACACGAATGGTACAGCGTGACTACTCGATCTTCCGCGCTGTTCCGATGTCCTTCCAGCAAATGTGGGATGTGCTCACGCTAACCCGAGCCAGCTTAGTTCGCTGGGCATCCGGCGGGCCCGACCCTGGGCTTTCAGGACCCGTGGGCATAGCGCGCGTTACCGGACAAGTCGCGCAGGTTGGCCTGTCTCCCCTGCTGCAATTGACCGCAATAATCAGCATCAGCCTGGGCATCGTGAATCTGCTGCCAATTCCTGCGCTCGATGGCGGCAGACTCATGTTCGTCATCATCGAGTTTCTGCGCGGCGGCAAGCCCATCTCGCCAAAACGCGAAGGCATGGCGCACCTTGTCGGATTCCTAGTGCTGATTGGTCTGATAGTTGTCGTAAGCTACTTCGATATTATACGGCTGATAAACGGCGACAGCGTCATTCCGTAAGGAATGTCTATGGCAATTCACAGTAAGGGATGCGGAGGGCAGCAATGCAAAAAAGACGCGTAACCAAGCCCGTCTATGTTGGTGATGTGAAGATTGGCGGCGACGCCCCCGTAACCGTGCAGTCCATGACGAAGACGGACACGCGCGATGTCGCCGCGACCGTGCAGCAGATTCGTGAAGTCGAGGAGGCGGGCGGCGAGGTAATACGCTGCGCCGTTCCTGATATGGAAGCTGCCAAGGCGCTCGCCGACATCAAGAAGCAGATAAACATCCCGCTTATCGCTGACATCCATTTCCACTATCAGCTCGCGCTTGAATCGCTGAAGAGCGGCGTGGACTGCCTCAGATTGAACCCCGGCAACATACGCGACCGCGAGAAGGTCGAAGCCATAGTGCTTGAGGCGAAGGCGCGGCAGGTGCCCATCCGCATCGGCGTGAACTTCGGCAGCCTGCCTCCGGTGGGCGGCATCGGCGTGACGCGCGGACTTTCTCGCCACACGGACGGCGTGAATATGCTGCCCAAGGCCGGCGAGGCCAGCGAAGGCGAGTACACTGTCGTTGACCACATGGTCCAGACAGGTCTATGGGAGATCGGCATTCTCGAAGACCTAGACTTCGACCTCATCAAGATTTCGCTGAAAGCCTTCGACATAGACACCACCGTGGAGGCTTACAAGCGTCTTGCCAAGATGGTGCCCTACCCGTTCCACCTCGGCATCACAGAGGCAGGCACGGCAAAGTCCGGTAGCATCCGCAGCGCAATCGGGCTTGGCATGCTGTTGTACGATGGCATCGGCGACACGATCCGCGTCTCACTGAGCGACGACCCGCGCGAAGAAATATACACGGGCATGGAGATTCTGAAGGCACTGGAACTGCGCAAGGAAGGCACGACACTAGTCGCATGTCCAAGCTGCGGCAGGGCGGATGTTGATATTCGCGCCCTCGCCAACAACGTCGATGAGCTGCTGAAAAGCATCAAGTCGCCAATCAAGGTGGCTGTGATGGGCTGTGAGGTCAACGGACCCGGAGAGGCGAAGGACGCCGATGTCGGCATCGCTGCCGGCGCTGGGCGGGCTATCATCTTCCGCAAAGGGCAGAAGGCGCGCATCGTGGACGAAGCGGACATGCTCAGCGCTCTGATGGAAGAAGTGCGGAAGGTTGAATCTGAAATGGTGGACGCCTAGTACCGAAATACAATGACGGCATATAACCTTGGTAAGGTGCCGTCTCTACTATCTTTCAAACAGGTTGTGATTCTATTATGCGAATGTCTAGGATGTTCGGCAAAACCCAGCGCAATGACCCGGCAGAGGCGGAGCTTGCAAGCCATCGCCTGATGCTGCGCGCGGGGATGATTTACCAGGTTTCAGCGGGCGTGTACAGCTACATGCCGCTTGCTCTGCGCTCCCTGCGCAAGATTGAGCAGATTATCCGCGAGGAGATGGACGCTGCCGGTGGACAGGAAGTAATGATGTCTGCGCTACAGCCGCTCGAACTATGGGACGAGTCCGGTCGAAGCGAGGCCATGGGCAGCGAACTCTTCAGGCTGCACGATCGCCGAGAGCGCCCGCTCGTCCTCGCGCCCACGCACGAAGAGCTTCTGACCTACATGGTCAAGGCGAACGTCAACAGCTACCGCGACCTGCCGCTCATCATCTACCAGATTCAGACGAAGTTCCGCGATGAGCCAAGACCGCGCGGCGGTTTGATTCGTGTGCGCGAGTTCGATATGAAGGACGCTTATAGCTTCGATGTCGATCAAGACGGACTCGACGTCTCCTATGATGCCATGGCGCAGGCGTATCGCAACATTTTCAGCCGCTGCGGCCTAGAAACCATCGAGGTAGAGGCAGATAGTGGCGCTATCGGCGGCAAGGACTCCAGCGAGTTCATACTGATCGCAGACGCCGGCGAGGATACGATCGTCCTGTGTCCCTCCGGAGACTACGCCGCCAATGCGGAGAAAGCAGTCTTCGCCAAGCCTCAGCAGGATATTGAGCCGCTGCTGCCCATTGAAGAGGCGTACACGCCCGGCATAAAAACTATTGACGAGTTATCCAGATACCTCAACGAACCTGCGCGCAAGACGCTCAAGGCTGTGTTCTACATGGCTATGGGCGAGCTTGTATTCGTCGTCATTCGCGGCGACCTTGAGGTTAACGAAGTCAAGCTATCCAATGTGTTGGGAGGCGCGCCCGGTCTGCGCCTCGCATCTCCGGAAGAGGTGCAGGAGCACGGACTCACGGCAGGTTCGGCATCTCCCATCGGTCTGGATGGCATTAAGGTGGTTGCGGACGACTCCGTTGACATGGGTTCCAATTTCCTCGCGGGCGCGAACAGACCCGACTACCATCTACGCAATGCCAACCACCATCGAGACTTTGAAGCGGACATCGTTGACGACATCGCGCTCGCGCAGCCGAGCGACGCCTGCGAAAAGTGCGGTGAAAAACTTGTGATGCGGCGCGGCATCGAAGTCGGGCACATATTCAAGCTGGGCACGCGCTACAGCGATGTTCTGGATGCGCATTATCCGGACGAGAACGGCGAGCCGCACCTCATCCTGATGGGCTGCTACGGCATCGGCGTGGGACGGCTGCTCGGTGCCGCGATCGAGCAGAATCATGACGAGAATGGCATGGTGCTGCCCGCGACCATCGCGCCTTACGATGTGTCCCTCGTGGCGCTCAACATGCAGAACGAAACCGTCGCGGAGTCGGCTCAAGCGCTTTATGACGAACTGCGCGGTGCCGGAGTGGAAGTGCTCTTCGATGACAGAAACGAGTCGGCAGGCGTTAAGTTCAACGACGCCGACCTGATCGGCTTGCCGATACGTCTTGTCGTTAGCCAGCGCAACATCCGCGATGCCGCTGTGGAGTTCAAGCGCCGTTCCTCATCCGAAGCCGAAACGCTCGCCACCGCCGATGTGGTTGCCAAGGTCAAAGCGATGCTTGCGGGTTAGTGTCTATCGCAAAGAATCTCCTGGAGGAAATCCCGCACTGCCGATTCGTAGCGGGCGTTGTCGAGATTCCACGAGCGCGCGTGGGCTGCCTCAGGAAAGCCGATGTAACGCACAATGTCCGGCCTCGCGTGTTGCAGCAAGCGGCTGATTGGCGCTGGCACCAAGTCGTCCGCCTCCCCGTGAAGTATCAGAATTGGCACTCGCAGCTCTGACACCCTGTTCAGATAATTCATTCGCTGCCAGTCGACTCCAAACCGCACGGCTGCCACTGCCTTGCCGAAGTACACCATAAAGCGCGGGTAGCCTCTCACCCGCCCCACAAGATCCAGCGTTCCACCAAAGTCCAGCAGCGGCGAATCCATCACCACGCAGCGCACTCTGTCGGCAACCTCCGACTCGTAGAGCAGGTTAAGGCACATTCCGCCACCCATGCTGTATCCGTAGAGAACAACATCATCTGCACCGTTGTCGAGGGCGTACTGCACTGCCGCTTCAAGGTCCCGCCACTCGGTCGCGCCGAGCCAGTGCCAGCCGTCCTCACTCGCGGGCGCGCCATTATCGTTGCGATAATTGATTGCGAGGATGGGCAGTCCGGCATCCACAAGCGTAGGCATTATTCGCAGCGCCTCATTCGGATGCGCCCCCCGCCCGTGCGCGAATAACACCCATGTCTTGCTGTTTCCGGGAATAAACCAGGCGGCGCATTCCCCCAGCTCCGACTTGTAGCTAATCTTCTCGAATGCAATACCGTGCGCCGTCTTCGGGTCGTCGGGGTAGGCATAGATGTCGAGGCGCGCTGCCTCAGCCGCGCTGATCGTCGTCGTCAAAGCCGTGTACTCGCGCACTGCGTAGCCATCGCCGGGCTCGCCATCGCCTAGGTCGCCATCACCCTGGGCAATGACCCCGCCCACCTGCCCATAGCCGTCGGCGCTGATTATGCCAAATACGCCGTCATGCCGAATGTCCATCGCTCTCCCCTGCCCGTTCATGGCGCGCAACGTGATCTGTCCGTCACCGTCGCTGCTGGCGATTATGTCAAAGGGCGGCGTCCTATGGCGCGAGGATAGGCTGCCGTCACGTATAAGATTGGACAGATATATGCCGTATGCGATTGCGACCGCCACCAGCACGACTAAGACAACCACAACGCCGATCGCTATTGCCATTCGATTCCTCTCAATCTTCGGCAGCTAGGGCAGGAAATCTGCGCCGCCTCCGTGTATAGTCATGCTAACTTGAAGGCGTGTCGCGGTTCAAATCCGCCAAGCCAAATCTGCGACTTAATTGCACATCAGGAGGGTGAAACATGAGCGGAATATGGCCCGGAGACCTGCGCTGCGTCGCTATGCTGAGCTTCGATCTTGACGGTGTTTCAGGTGCTCTCAACCAGAACCCGGACAGCGCGCGGCTGCCCAGCTTCATGTCCGCACGCGAGTATGGTCCGAGTGTTGGCGCGCCCCGCATCCTCGATTTGCTCGACAAGTACAATATCAAGGCGAGCTTCTACATCCCCGGGTATGTCGCCGAGACTCACGAAGAGCTTGTGCGGCACATCCAGAGGCGCGGTCATGAAATAGGGCATCACGGCTACCTGCACGAGCCGCCTGCGACTCTGACGCGCTACCAGGAGGCTGCCGTACTGGACAGGGGCAGCGCCATTCTAGAGCGGATTACAGGCGAAAAGCCACTGGGCTACCGCTCGCCGAGCTGGGAGTTGAGCGAGGACTCACTGGCGCTATTGATCGAACGCGGATTCGTCTATGACTCCAGTCTGATGGGCAACGACATTCCCTACAAGGTGGATGCCGATGGCAGTGACATAGTGGAGATCCCGATACATTGGGAACTCGACGATGTACCCTACTTCAACTACTCGCCCGCACTTGGCGCGCGCAATGTGATGGCAGACCCCGAGCACGTATATCGCGCCTGGTCAGCGGCATTCGAGGGCATGCACCACTACGGCCGCTCATTTGCCCTCACCATGCACCCCTACACCATCGGCAGACCTGGACGCCTGCGCATGCTGGAGCGACTCATCCAGTACATCCAGACCTTCCCCGGCGTGGCATTCATGCGCACGATAGATGTTGCGCGCATGTTTGCGGAGTAAGCAGATAAAGGCGCATTGAGCGGCGTTATCGACTCACCCTAGCCTGCCCCAGCGTCAGAATCATCGGAATGGCTATCAGGACACTGAACGCCATTAGCGCGAACGGTTCACGGTAGTTGCCGCGGATATCAAATAACCAGCCCACGAGCACCGGCGCTATCACGCCGAAGATGGCGCTCGTGGTCATCAGCGTGCCCATGATGGAGCCATAGTGCCGCCTGCCAAACAGGTCGGCTATAAGCGCGAAGCGCACCGGTATGGACGCGCCGAACCCGACTCCCCATGTAACTATGAAGATGGCGAGATGCCACAGCTCGCTGCTGAACGCGAAGACCATCGTTCCGACAAACTGCAAGAAGAGCGAGACTGCGATTACATGACGCTTGTCCAGGCGGTCGCCGAAGAAGCCGCTGCCCAGACGTCCTGCCACGCTGAATAATGACACACCCAGAATGGCGAAGCCCGCGATGTTTCTGCTGATGCCAAAACTCGTGATTGCCGGTATCTGGTGTATCGACGCAGAAATGACCATTCCTGACACGCCCATCGCAATCGCCAACTGCCAGAACACTCTACTGGTCAGCGCCTGACGTGTGGTCATATTAACCTCGCTGGACAGCGCGGTCCTGCGGCGTGCGGCATCCTCCGAACCGCTCAGCTCATCCGGCTCTTCCGGCAGCGCGCCGTCCGGCAGCAGGCCATAGTCTTCCGGCCTGCTCTTCATAACGAACGACACTGGTATCCCGATTACCAGGTGTCCGATGGCGACCACAACCAGTCCGGTGCGCCAGTCCGTAGTCGCGATGAGCCAGATAATCACAGGTACCAGCACGCCGCCCAGGCCCGATCCCGCCATCGTGATCGACAGTGCCTTCGACCTGTTCTCTACGAACCAGTTGGCGACTGCGGTGGTTACAATCAGGAATGTGCCGAAGGACAGCCCAATGGTGAGCACCAGAAACGCAGCATAGAACTGCCACAGTTCCTGTATCCTGCTTAGAAGGATGAAGCCCAGTGCGGTCAGGAAAGTACCGAACAGCATCACATTGCGCGGGCCGAACTTGTCGACGAACCAGCCCACAAATGGAGATATTGCGCCGGATTCTGTGCGCTGGAGCGACATCGCCCCTGCTGTAAGTGCGCGGCTCCATCCGAACTGATCAATGATGGGGTCGAAAAACGCGCCGAAGCCCTGCCAGAATGTGCCCGATGTGTACGCCTGGCTTATAGAGCCTGCCAGAACGATCCACCAGCCGTAAAATATGGGTTTCTTGGCTGGCCGCTGGGATTCTGAATTGCTTGGCGTCTGCTCGCCTGTGGTATCTGCCCCTGCGACATCCGAATGTACGGGAGGCTTGGGATTGGCGCTTGAGCGTCTGCGAAATCCTAGCAAGACATCTCCATCGGGCGACCATTGCCACAGTGAACAGAAATTTGTGAATCAGCCTTCATATTTTATAACTTGCTGATTTGCCCTGTAAATGGAATTCTGTCTGTAGAGATGCCCAAGGTGATGCGCCGAGCGCGGTTATTCGTAGCGTTGAAAGTCAGGTTTGCTGTACACTTCCTTGGGCGGCGCAACCGCCGATACGCAGCACACGGGTGAACCAGAACGATGCCAGATTATCCCCACTTGACCGCAACAAGCCAACTCGACAGGCCGTTCATAGAGGCGCGACTCTTTCCTCTATGCGAGACGCTGCGAAGCGGCAACGCGGCAGACGGGCGGCTAAGTGGCCTTGCATTGTATTCCCTGTTCTACGAACCCAGCCTGCTTACGCGAACGTCGTTCGAACGCGCGATGGGACTGCTAGGAGGGCAGATATATCATACGGAGGACGCCTCCCAGTTCTTCCCCGTGTCCAACGCAAGCCACATAGATAATGTCATCAAGATATTGGCGAGCATGCGCATAGATGTCGTCGTGTTGCGCAGCAGCGCGCCGGGAGTGGTGGAGCGCGCCGAGTTCGCCGACTCCTTGACAGTCATCAACGGGGGCAGCGCAGACGATCATCCCACGCAGGCGCTCGCCGACCTGTACACCCTGCAACGCGAACTCGGCGGCATCGACGGTGTAAATGTCGCCGTCGTGGGCAGGCTGGAACATCGCAATGTGAACGCGCTTCTGCGAGGACTCGCGCTCTTCGATGACATCAGCGTAACGCTGATCGCGGCAAGCGGCGGCGTTGACCCCGATGTGCTCAACTACTGCCGCCAGCGTGGTATGTGTGTCAACTTGGAGAATGATCTGGATACGCTTCAAGCGGCGGACGCCATCTACCTGAACGCCCCGCGCACCGTTGCGCACGCGCGCCTCCTCCGCTCCAGGGGCGCGCTGAGCCTCCGCATAGACGGCGACTTCATGGCGAAGTTGAAGCCCCACTGCATCATATTGGACCCCATGCAGCGCAGCGGCGATTTCGCAGTTGAGGTCGAAGACGACAGACTTGCTTTCTATCGCCAGTCCGAGAATGCTCTGGTAATGCGCATGGCGATACTGGCAAACATGTTTGACCGCAGTTAGGCGCAAGTAAGTACACCATCATGGGCGCGCATATTATCATCTGGCATGCATAAGGCGCGCCACGAATGGCGCAGCAGATGGCCCCAGGGTACCGAGCACGCGGCGAATATTCGTGTGCCGCAGCGTCGTCATGATGACCCTGCCGTGCCAGTCGAAGGCGACATCCTCGCCGATGTAATCGTCCAGTGCCCCGTCAGACAGGAACTCGATCATCAGCCGCTCGATCTGGTCGTCCGTCAGCGTCTCGAAGAGCAGGCGCGCGTAGTAGCCGACCTGTAGCTCCCTGCCGAAAACCGCCTTCCAGTTGCGCTCGTAATCGCGCAGGTCGTTGGCTGTACACTTACCGCTTGAGATTGCGTTATGCGCGGCTTCGGCAGCGATCCGTCCCGAAAGAAAGGCGTAGTAGATGCCGCCGCCAGTCGTCGGCTTGACCAGCCCTGCGGCGTCTCCTGCTGCCAGCGCCCTATCCCCGTAACTCGGCGACAGCGGGCGTATGGGGATCCCCCATGTTTGCGGTTTGCCCGCGATACTATCGATCTTGCCATCGGACTGGAGGCGCTTGATGAATTCCTCCATCTGCCCGTTAGCGCGGCGGCGAGGCGCCATGCCCACCAGCGCGCGCCCTTCCGAGAGCGGCACAAGCCACGCGAACGAGTTCTGCGCCGTATCACTTCCCAGATAGACTTCGGTTTCAGATAGGTCAGAAGCATCCGCTTCAACCTGATAGCCGACAAGATACTCGTCGTGCTTGCCAGCTCTGATGCCCGCCATCCTCAATAGAGGTGAACCAAACCCTGACGCCAGAATTACAACACGGCAGTAGTATGTGTGCTGTGCGTCCTCTCGACTGACTTCTATCTCCGCGTGTGCGTCTGTGATTCGGATATCGGTTACGCGCGTCCCCAGAATGTATTCCGCGCCCACTTGCTGCGCCCGTTCCGCGACCGAGTTCACATAGGCGACGCGATTCACGATGTATGCGTGCGTCTGTTTACGCTCAATCCTGTATCGTCTGCCACCCGGAGACACGATAGTCGCGGAACGCGCCTCGCCGTGGATATGCTCGGGCGCGGCAGGGAATAGCTCGGCGCATTCCCTGCCGATGATGCCTGTGCAGAGCTTGTCGCCGATGTTCGTGCGCTTGTCCAGCACGGCAACGCTGATGCCTCGCTCAGCCAGCTCCAGCGCAGCCATGTTGCCGCACGGACCTGCGCCGATTACTATTACATCGTACAAAAGGTTGTCTCCTGGTATTTGGTATTCGAACCGAAATAGGCGGGAAAGATATGAAGCATACACTCCCTCGCATGCCCGCCAAAGGACAGCGCCGCAAGCTCGAGGCTCAGTGGCTTGACGTGCTGGAGGCGGGCGAGATGCCTGGCGCGGCGATTCATCCTCAAGGCAGCGCACCGGCACAACTTTACGATGCCATTCGGCTGTTTAACAGCGGGCTGTACTGGGAATGCCACGAAGTTCTGGAAGAGGTATGGCTGGAAAATCCGTATCCGCAACGCTTCTTCTGGTCCGCGCTGATAAAGCTGGCGGTAGGCTTTCATCATGTCGGACGGCACAATCTCCACGGCGCTCGCGTCAAGTTGGGGGACGCCGTGCGCCTGCTGCCGCTATTTCAGCCGCAATGCCTCGGCGTCGATACGGCAGCAGCCCTTGCGGACGCTCTGCGCTGGCAGCAAGACCTGAACGCCCTGCCCTTGGACTGGGCGGCTATTGATGACCTGCCCAAGCCCCTCATCAACTTCGAGGCGCGGCGATAGAGTTACTCGCTCGTTGCTGCGGCACCGGCGTACATAGCATCGGTCTTCGCAGCCATGATGAAGTCGTTGCGATGCAGTCCGCGAATCTTGTGCGTCCACCAGTCAACGCCAACGCGCCCCCACTCCACGGTGATACGCGGGTGGTGTCCCTCTGCATCAGCGGACCTACCCAGTTCGGTAGCAAAGTCGAGCGCTCCGCCAAAGTCCCTGAACCTGAATGCTCTTTGCAGTCGCGGTATGCCGTCCATGTCAGTAAGTTCCCAGTCCGAGACCTGCGGGTGCAGCTCGGCGACCTCTTCATCCGTTACGCGCGGCGAGTCCCTGCGGCAGGCAACGCACTTCTCTCTTGTGAGTGTAACCATCTCGATCTCCTCCATGCTCAGGTGTCGCTTACACTAGATAAATCATAGCGGTTGAAGGCGAATTACGCTACGCCTTGGCGCCTGACAGAGGGCGGGCGACATGTGCCGCTCCCCAGGCATCGACTCGCAAATGGAGGCAAACGGCGCGCTTGACGGCATTTGCCCTGCCGCATACACTTCCGCCATGAAATTGACTGGATATTGGGCCAGGCTTTGGCCCAGTCTCTGAAATAATTCGCTTAAAGGAGATTTATATGCGGCAGAATCGTGTCAAGAAACTTATGCGCGAAGGCAAGTTGGCGCTGGGCAAGTATGTCAGCCTTGCCGACCCGCAGGTGGTGGAGATTATAGGCATCGCCGGGTTCGACGCCGCGTTCATCGACATGGAGCACACCGGCTTCGACTTGCGGACAGTGGAAGAGATGATACGCGCATCAGACCTCGCGGGCGTTACCTCGATGGTGCGCGTCCCTGACAACGACGCAAAGCTGATTCTCCGCATACTCGACATGGGCGCCGAGGGCATCATCGTGCCGCATATAGAAGGGCTTGAGGGCGCAAAGCGCGCAGTGGACGCCGTTCGCTACCCGCCCCTTGGCGATCGCGGCGGAGCAGGCGGCACAAGAGCGGCGCGCTTCGGAGCGGTGCCATGGAACGAGCATGTGCAGCAGTCCAACGAAGAGATAGTGCTCTCCGTGATGACGGAAGATGACAAGGGTATCAACGACGTGGAGGCGATTGCTGCCCTAGACGGCGTTGACCTGATTTCCATCGGCCCCACCGACCTGTCACAGGCACTCGGCGTTACCGATCCCGCTGACCCGCGCCTGCGAGACAAGGTGAACGAAATCGCGGCTCAGGTCTTGGCTATCGGCAAGGCGAAACTGCAAATACCCATGGGTCACGCGGCGCTGCCATTGACTCCCCAAGACCTGCTGGATTTAGGAGTGGGCTACACGCATGTCGCGCCCGCGCCGCCCGCCATTCTCATGAAACAGTTCATAGACAGTGTCGGCGAGATTCACGAAGCTGTGGGCAGATAGCCGCCTGAGCATCCGGCGAAACACGCAAGGAGGCGAATAGACAATGCGCGCGCTCGTGCTGAACGGGGATAAGTTTGCGGTTGAGGAGCGCCCTATGCCTGAGCCTGATGTGGGCGAGGTCCTGTTCCGCACGCACTTCTCGGGGATATGCGGGACCGATCTTCACGCGCCGGATCTGAACTTCTACACTCCCGGTGTGGTCATTGGCCACGAATTCGCGGGCGAAGTCGCTGCCGTCGGGCCTGGCGTTGAAGAATGGCAAGCAGGCGACAGGGCGACCGTCCATCCGAGGGGCAACTTCTGCGGCACATGCTACGAGTGCCGGCACGGCTGGCCAAACATTTGCAGTTCAGACGAATTATGCGCCCCGGCTGGCAGTGTGCGAGACGGCGGTATGGCTGCGTATGTGAGCCTGCCGATGGGCAAGCTGCGACACCTTCCTGACGAAGTTTCCTTGCTGGAAGGCGCATGGGCGGAGCCTATTTCGATTGCGCTGCGCGGCGTCAGCAGGTCCGGGTTCGGCGTGGGACAGCGAACTGTCGTGATTGGCGCGGGTCCCATCGGGCTGCTGATGACGATGCTTCTGCGACACGGCGGTGCGAGCGATATTACCGTGATTGAGCCAAGCGAGATGCGCCGCGCTAAGGCAGGAGAAGTAGGCGCCGACCAGACAATCAACCCCTTCGATGACGATCCCACGGCACTTTTCGGTGCCGACATTGAAATGCCCGACCACGTTTTCGAATGCTCTGGAGCTTACACCGCAGTTGATACGGCAGTAGACATTGTCCGACCACACGGACGGGTGACACTAGTCGGTGTCGCTTCTGGCGCAGTCAGCTTTCATTCGCTGCACGCGCTCACGAAGGAAGTAACGATCAGAAGCACTTCCAGGAATGCGGACGAGATAGTCACCGCGACAAGGCTGCTGGCGCGCAAGGCGCTCGATGTGCAGGCGCTCACGAGCGCAGTCGTGCCGTTGGAAGGCGCGCTCGACGCATTGGAGCGGCTGGCGCAGGGCAATGCGATCAAGATACTGGTGCAGCCCACCGAATAGCGAGGCCAAATAGAGAGGCCCAAAAGGGAGCCAAAAAGGGAGAACATACAATGCGCGCTCTTGTTCTTAACCAAGAAGGGGGATACGCCGTAGAGGAACGCCCGATGCCCGAGCCTGATGCGGGCGAAGTGCTGTTCCGCACGCGATACTCCGGTATATGCGGCACCGACCTGCACGCAATTCAGCTTGGCAGGTACGAAGATGGCGTGGTAATCGGACACGAATTCGCGGGCGAGGTCGTATCTGTCGGGCCTGGCGTAGAAGGCTGGCGTGCTGGCGACCGCGCTGCCGTGCATCCCAAAGGCAACGTGTGCGGCGTATGCCCCGAGTGCCGCGACGGTTTGTCCAACCTGTGCAGCGCGCCCGACATCGGCGGCACCGCGGGCATCGGCAGCAACGGAGGCATGGCCGCGTATGTGAGCGTTCCGGCGGGCAAACTACGCAGCTTGCCCGATAAAGTCTCATTGCTCGAAGGCGCGTGGGTCGAGCCGATTGCAGTCGCGTTGCGCGGCGTTTCGCGCTCCGGCTTCAAGGTAGGACGGCGAGCCGTCGTAGTGGGCGCGGGCCCCATAGGTCTGCTGACCGTGATGCACCTGCGGCTTGGTGGGGCGAGCCAGATTACCGTGCTGGAACCAAGCGAGATGCGCCGCGCCAAAGCCGAGGAACTCGGCGCAGACATCACCATCAACCCGATCACAGACGATCCCACCGAGATATTTGGCAATGACATCGAGCGACCCGACTACGCATTCGAGTGCTCCGCCGCGCCCTCCGCACTCGATACGGCAGTGGAAATTCTGCCCCACAATGGCACACTGGCGCTACTAGGCGTTGCGACATTCCCGATCAGTTTCCGCTCGTACACCATCATTCGCAAGGAACTGACTGTTACCGGCAGTTCCAGCTACGTGGAGGAATTCGACATCGCCATTCGCCTGCTCGCGCGAAAGGCGATCGATGTGCAGCCGCTCACCAGCGATGTCGTAGGGCTTGAGGGTGTGCTCGATGCTATGGAACGTCTTGAACAAGGGACGGCAATCAAGATTCTCGTGCAACCGAATGATTAAATAATGATCAGAAAAGGTAAAGGCAGAGGACAATGAAAACAAAACCTACAATTACCGCCTTGGAAATCGTTCAGTGGGAAACTGAACTGAAGGATGTGGAGCCGGAGCCGACAATAGGCATCCCGACTTACAAGCCGGGCAGCAAGATCCGGCGCCGCAGCCACGGACTGCGTATTCACACGGATTTGGGAATCACGGGCGAGTACATAGGCGGCTCAGCAATGGACTATACGGCAATCGCGGGCTTCGCAAGGGTACTGCTGGGACGCAATGCGCTGGGTCGGGAAGACATCTACAACGACCTCAAGCAGGCAATGAGGCAGCAAGCTCGATTAGGAACGGGCGTAGTGGACATCGCTCTCTGGGACCTCGCGGGCAAGTATTACGAAGCTCCTGTTTATGAGTTGCTCGGCGGTTCTCAGAAGAAGCTGCCCTGCTATGCCAGCACTTATGTCGGTGATTCGGAGCCGGGCGGCCTGAACAGCGCGGAAGCCTACGCCGATTTTGCCGAGGAGTGCCTCGAAATGGGCTATCCCGCCTATAAGATTCACGGCTGGCAATCTGCCCCAATCAAGGATCAGATTGCCATCGTTGAGGCCGTCGGCAAGCGTGTGGGCGGCAAGATGGACCTGATGCTCGACCCGTTCTGTGCCATCAACACCTTTGGCGACGCCCTCAAGCTGGGACGTGCGTGCGACGAGTACAACTTCTTCTGGTACGAAGACCCGTTCAAAGACGGCGGCGTATCCATGCATGCCCACAGGAAGCTGCGCCAGCTAATCAAGACACCCATTCTCCAGCTTGAGCATTTGCGCGGACTGGAGTCGCACGTTGACTTCATCGAGGCAGAAGCGACCGATTTTGTGCGCGCCGACCCCGACTACGACGGCGGCATAACGGGCGTGATGAAGATTGCCCACGCATCCGAGGGCTTCGGCCTAGATGTCGAACTGCATGTTACGGGACCCGACAGAAGGCACATGATGGCGTCGATGCGAAATAGCAACTATTACGAGATGGGGTTGCTGCATCCCAAGTTGGGACCGAGCCATACGCCGGTGTTCAAGTGCGGCTATGAGGATGCCATGGACTCCATAGACGAGAACGGCTGCGTCGATGTGCCGGAAGGCGTGGGACTCGGCGTCGAATACGACTGGGACTTCATAAAGGCGCACGAGACCGACAGAGTCGTGTACAAGTAGCCACGCTTTCGGCGCACGAGGATAATTGGGCGCTTGGGGTTGGCAGTCGGAAATCAAATTAGAGAGGGCGGCTGTATGGCCACCCTCTCTGCTTTTACCATTTTCGACTTAATGCTTCCAGTCTCTTTAGAAAGCCCGAGACCACATCGCGTCACTCCCCTACACTATCGAACGAAGGTTGCAATGGCGATAAGCAGTGCGATCACCGCAAAGCCTATTCCAATCAGCCAGCGCATTTCGGAGAAACGCTTGTCTATATCGGCGTGCAAGGCCTGCACATCGCCGCGCCAAAGGTTCAGCAAGTCCACATGGGTTATCCTGTCACGCGGCTCGTTTTCTGAATCCGAAGTCAGTTCCCTTGCCTCAACAGCCATATCATCCCTGTCGCACTTCGGCCAATACGTTGTAAATCACAGTCTATTACTACGATAACCGTGAACTATTCATCAGTCAAGGTCTAGTACGGATACGGCATCACGCCCATCGGCACCTCGATGAGCGTTGGCGCATCGATGTCCAACGCCTCCTCGAGCGCGGCTTGCAACTCGTCGGCGTTCTCTTCGCCCACGCGCACGCCCCTCGCGCCGAACGCCTCGGCGAGCTTCACGAAGTCAGGATTGTGCAATTCCGAGCCATACACACGCCCCTCAAAGCGGTCCGTCTGGTCGCGCCTCACATTGCCGAAAGCGTTATCGTTGAACACCACGACCACAGCATTGATGCCATACATCACCGCTGTCGCCAGTTCCTGCACGTTGTACATGAAGCCACCATCGCCAGACACCGCGACAACCGCCTTGTCCGGGTTGGCGACCTTCGCCCCCAGCGCGCATGGATACGCGAAGCCCAGGTTGCCGAAGTACGAAGATGTCAGGTATGTCTTAGGCTCATAGACCGGGAAGCGCGTGCGGCTGTAGTAGCCCACCTGCGTCATGCCTGCCACAAGAATGCCGTCGTCCGGCATCGCGGCGCGCACGGCATTGGACAGCGAGTGCAGCGGCTCTAGGACTCGGTCCTCGCCAAAGAACTCTTCGCGCATCTCTTCGATTTCAGCTTGACGACTCTCAGTTGCGGGCTTGATGACAGAGACCGCTTTCAGCAACTCTTCTAGCGTCATCTTGGCGTCGCCCGCAATGCCGAAGGTATTCTCGTAGTTGCGCCCAAGCTCGGCTTCGTCTATGTC
Source organism: Dehalococcoidia bacterium (assembly GCA_965225795.1). GTDB lineage: Bacteria > Chloroflexota > Dehalococcoidia > Lucifugimonadales > JADFKI01 > Bin90. Next base: position 1,847,751 of record OZ245324.1, read on the forward strand.
TATCTGCACAACCCTCTGACCGCGCAGTATCTGCGGAGTCTGAATTCGAGTGCCTACGGCGAGGATGACATCATGCTCCGTCATACGATCATGATATGGATCGACGCGGCGTGGCACTCCCAGCGACAAGTAGTGCCTGTCTGAGATCGCGCCCTTGCCCTCCGCCGTCTCGATTACGGGCGCTTGCAAGTATTCGGCAAGCGCGAGCAAGGCATCGTTCGCGCCGGACAGATTAACACCACCGCCCGCGTATATCAGCGGATTCTTGGCATTGGCTACAATGCGCGCGCCCTCTTGGATGCTGTCTGCGCTTGCGGCTTGGCGCTGGTAGTTGACGGGTTCGAGCAGTTCAATTTCTGCTACATCGGCGAGCGTCTCCGGCGGAATCTCAATCTCCACCGGGCGAGGCCTGCCCGACTTGAGCTGGTAAAACGCCTCATGCACCGCTTCGGGCACATCGCGCGGGTCGAGAATGCGCTGCGCCCACTTGGTCACAGGGCGAATCGTGTCAAGCTGATCGTTGACTTCGTGCAACACCCCGCGGTCACTCCCAATCATGTCACGCTCCACCTGCCCAGCCACCACCATGATAGGCGAGGATGCTGCGTATGCCGTGCCGATTGCAGCAGATGCATTCTGCAGGCCCGGACCCGGTACCACAAGCGCAGTGCCTATGTCGTCGCCAGAGCGTGAGTAGCCGTCCGCCATGTACGCCGTTGCCTGCTCGTGCCGAGTGGTGATGAACTTGATACCCGTCTCTTGTGCCAGAGCGTCAAGAGCGTGATAGAGTTGGACTCCCGGAAGCCCGAATATCACCCGCACACCCTCTCGATATAGCTGCTTTGCCAGTGCCTGTCCGCCGGTCATCTGAGGCATTTGTCTTCGTTACCTTTCTGTCTGTACTGTGCCTTGATCTGTGGACTTCGCATGTCCAATTCAAGCAAAGTGCCCATGCCTCACGGACAAGGGCACTTGACTTAATTTGCGGTCTGTCTGCTAATTCCTGGTTGCGACATAGTCTGTGCGGGCACGCTCCAATGCGACCGCTCGCGCCGCTAATAGCTCGTCCTTCTTGCCTTCCGACCACACCTGCGACCTGTCTAGGCTTGCGATTGATCCCTGGAAGTGCGGCATCACGTAGCGTGCGACCAGTTCGTAGCTGTGCAGCACCTGTTCTCTCGTGCCCCATTCGGTCGCCTGAATCATGAATCCGCCGAATCCGCCGCTCTCTTCATCGAGCCGCTTGATAGTGGCGATGAGATCGTCAGGCGTGCCAACGCACCACGCTCCGTTCTCAGTCATCATATCGATGATCCTGTCGCGGTCTGCGTTGCTGTTCACATCAAAATCGAGCTGATGCCCCAGCGTTTTCACGAAGTAGTCGTACTGGTAACGTCCCGCGTTCGCGCGCGCCTGCTCAATGGCTTCCTTCTTGCTCTCCGCGAGATGCACATGCATGACTACGCGCCACTCGTTGCGGTCCATCGTGTTGCCATTCTCCTCGGCGGTCTCCTCGGCGATCTTCCAGAAGTCCGCGAGGTTGGTGGCTATGCTGTCGCCGCGCGTTACGCTCACGGACAGCACACCTGCGCCATGCTTGCCCGCCAGCACCATTCCTGACGGAGACTGCGCCGCTGCTACTGCAATGGGGAAGTGAGGCTTTGTGTAAGGTCGTAGATGCAACTGAGCTTCTACAAGATTGAACCACTCCGACTTGTATGTGATAGGCTCGGTTTCCCTGAGCAGACGCATTATCAGCGTCATCGACTCGTCCATACGCCGCCTCTGCACTACGGGGTCAATTCCGAGCATAGCGGCATCCGTTACGAGCGCGCCGGGACCCACACCGAGCATCACGCGCCCGCGCGTCAGGTGGTCGAGCAGCACCATGCGGTTGGCGACCATCATCGGATGATGGTATGGCAGGCTGATGACACCCGTTCCGAGCTTGATATTTCGCGTGCGCTCCGCGGCAGTTGCGATGAACACCTCCGGCGAGGCGATAATCTCCCAGCCCGCGCTGTGATGCTCGCCTATCCAAGCTTCATCGTAGCCTAGCTGGTCGAGCCACTGGATAATCTCAAGGTCGCGTTCAAGGGATAGCGTTGGGTTCTCGCCTTTCCAGTGGAACGGCGCCATGAAAATCCCAAACTTCATTCTTTCGGGGAGTGTCATACGTGCTTCCTTTGCCTGTTCTGCCTGCTACATGAGGCGCGGATGAAGCGGTTTTCGCTTCGCAAAGATTTTAGCACGATGCCTATGTCAGGGCAATTGCAGCCGCTGCGTGCCGCCAGCGTCTCGCGTTCCCCTCAAGTCCGTCAGTGTTCCCCTCAAATGGCATGAGTCCCACTCCTATCAATGGAGAAGAGCAGTTCCGTCCTGAACTAGCCTAGGGAATGGTGAATGAAATCGCCTACCTACGGCCCGAATGGGACCGCTATACCCCGCGCTCGGCGGCTGACGATTACGCCCCCGTGTGCAAAATGTGTGATAAACTCGCCGATATTTATTTCTCGCATCAGGAGATAGCGATGGTCCCCCCTGACAGCATCTTCGGAGTGATCCCCACTTGGGTGGGCGTGTACCTTATTTCGATTGCCGCCTTCAGCGCGGCAGGCTATTTTTTGTACCAGCGCGTCTTCAGGCTCGTGCTGCTGGGCAAGCCGGCAGGTCGCTTCGATCAGCCTATGCGCCGTCTATTCGGCGCGCTGCCGCTCATCTTCGGGCAGCGCAAGGTGCTCCAGCGCGTATCCATTAGGGACCGCGCGGGGCTGGCGCATTTCTTCATATTCTGGGGCTTCCTATCTTTCACCCTGAGCTATGTCCTGTTCATATTCGGAGACTCTCTTTGGCATCCGCTTTCGTCCAAAATACTGACCGAGGCAGGACTCAAAGCATTCACCTTTTATCTGGACATTCTGGCCGTTCTGTTTCTCATAATACTTGTAGCGGCGGCAATTCGTCGCTGGGTCATGACTCCCAGTCGCCTGAAATTCGACCTCACGCAGAAGAAAGAATCGGGCATCATCCTCGGGCTGATAGCCATGCTGATGGTGTTCACTCTGCTGACTGAGGCGTTTTACGTCGCTGGCGGCGGCACGGGCCCACATGCGGTTGCGCCCATAGGCGGAGCGCTCGGCAGCGCACTTAGCGGTTCAGTGAGCGCGGAAGCCGCCAATGTGTTGCAAGCAGTCTTCTGGTGGGGGCACCTCGCCATAATCCTTGGCTTCGCAATCTACATTCCCCTCTCCAAGCACATGCACCTCGTTGGCGCGCCCATCAACTTCTTCACACGCTCCCTCGAAGCGCGCGGTACGCTTCCAACACCGACCGACCTAGAAACCGCAGAGGTCTTCGGCGCGTCCCGCGTACAGGACTTCACACAGCGTCAACTGCTGGACGGCTACGCGTGCGCCGTCTGTGGACGCTGCACCGACGTCTGCCCCGCCAACATCAGCGGCAAGATTCTCTCGCCGATGCACATCGTGGAAAACCTGAAGGAGCACACTCTCGAAACCGCGCCCGGCGTCATCGCAGGCGAGGACGAGCAAGCCGAGAAACCGTTGATAGGTCGCTGGATTCAGGAAGAAGCGCTGTGGGACTGTCTGACCTGCGGCGCATGCGTGGAAGAATGTCCCGTCGGCGTAGAGCACATCAGCACCATCATCGACATGCGCCGCTTCCTAGTCATGGAGAAAGCGGAGATGCCGGAGACTGCGATGAACGCCCTGATTAGCATGGAACAGCGCGGTCACCCATGGCGCGGCACGACATACACCCGCACCGACTGGGCGGAAGGCTTGGACATCCCACTGCTCGCCGACCATCCCGAAGCGGAAGTGCTCTTCTGGGTGGGCTGTACTGCGGCACTCGAACAGCGCAGCCAGAGCGTCGCCCGCTCAATGGCGTCCGTCCTGAAGCGCGCAGGCGTGGATTTCGCCATACTCGGTATGGAGGAGATCTGCACCGGCGACCCAGCGCGTCGCATGGGCAACGAGTACCTATACCAGACCATGGCGCAGCAGAACATAGACACCCTTAATAGCTACAATGTGAAGAAGGTGGTCACAATCTGCCCGCACTGCTTCAACACCATTAAGAACGAGTACCCACACCTCGGCGGAGACTACGAGGTGCTGCACTACAGCGAGTTCGTCGCGGAGCTAATTACAGATGGGCGCATCAAGCCGGTAGTCGAGATTAACACCACCCTCGCCTACCACGACTCCTGCTATCTTGGGCGGCACAACGGCATCTACGACCAGCCGCGCCAGATAGCCGAAGCCATACCAGGGCTGAAGCTTGTGGAGATGGAACGCTGCCGCAATCAGGGCTTCTGCTGCGGCGCGGGCGGCGGCCACATGTGGATGGAAGAGAGCCGAGGCAGCCGCGTCAACCACGTCCGCACCGACCAGTACCTAGAAACCGAAGCTGACACGGTAGGCGTATCCTGCCCCTTCTGCCTCCAGATGTTCGAAGAAGGCATCGGCACCAAGGAAGTGCAAGACACCCGCAGAGCAAAAGACCTGCTGGAAATCCTTGACGAGAGCCTGGGGTAGAACCCCTAAAGTGGCTGGAGGACGAAAATGCGAGAGTTCACCGTCATAATCGAACAGGACGAAGACGGCTGGCTGGTGGGCAGCGTTCCTTCGCTCAGGGGATGCCATACTCAAGCCAGCAATATGGAGGAACTGCTTGAGAATATCAAAGAGGCAATTCTGCTGTGCCTGGAAGCTGAACCAGGGCTACAAAGTTGTTAGTTCTAAAGGTCCTTCAGGTTTCTCAGGCGAATGGATTGACAACTTGAACACCGTCATAATCTTGCGTGTGACTCAGGTCTTCAGAATAGACCGCTTCGCACCCAGCTAGACGTGCTGCAACAAGAATCGCGCTGTCCCAATATGACAGACCAAAGCGAGAACGAATGTCGAATGCCTCTCTTACCACGACGAAGTCAACGGGGAAAATTGGAAACCGAGTCATCGACTCACAGAATTCCACTGCTTCTTGGTGCGTCAATGCACCTGGCCGTGACGGCCGTGTAGCCTGTACATAGAACTCCTGCAAAACTTGAGCCGACAGCGCAAGTTCCCCACCAGATAATATCAGCACAGCTAAGTTTCGCTTAGCTGTGTCCTCTACCGCTAGGCTGACTGCGTAGATGAGGATATTGGTATCAAGAAATCGCATCTATATCGTAAAGTTCGGCACGCTGCAAGTTGTCCCTTGACCGCAGACCTCCGCCTCGTGCTTCAATGGCTGCTAGAGTATCGTACTGAAGGCGTTGTAGGCGTCGAATTTCGCTGTCAGATTCTTTGCCACTTGCCAATTTGCTCAGGTACGACTGCAAGAGGGCAGAAACTGATGTACCGCTCTTTGCGGCTTTTTCACAGGCAAGCCTGTACGTCTCATCGTCCACAGTTACAACTATGTTCTTCATGGCAGACCTCATCATCCTAAAGAGGAAAGTTGTGAGCAGAAATTCGCGACTTCTCTCTTCTATCACTCCAATTCACCCACACAGATCAAACACCTCTTCCATCGCCGCCCACCACTCGCCCGGCTTCGCATCCGGCACACGCACCTGAAACTCGCGCATCAGCGCGTCCCACTCCGCCGCGCGCGGTGAAGCCTCTGTATAGCGCTGAAAGTCGCGCTCCAGATCGAAGTCATCCGGTGTCTCAAGGTACATGAACAGCCGGCTGCCCCGCAGGAATATCTTCATCTTCGAGATTCCAAGCGACCTCAGCCCTTCAAGCACCTCATCCCACACAGCGCGATGATACTCCTTGTACCGCTCGATAACCTCGGCATCATCCCGCAGATCTAGCGCCATCGCATACGACTTCATGCTGCCCTCCCGTGCGTCGTCCTGCCCCGCGATTACGGCGTAGGCGCGTTCTCCGGCAATAATCCTTCGTGCTTCAACTCTGCCCACAGGTCCGCAGGAATTTCATAGCTCACCATGTCAAAGTTCTCCTGCACCTCGTCCGCGGACACCGCCCCCGGTATCGTCGCCGCAACCGCAGGGTGCGCCAGTCCAAACTGCAGCGCCGCGGCCTTCAGCGGCACCTCATGACGGTCGCACACGGCCTTAATCTTCCGCGCCATATCCAGCACTTCGGGAGGCGTACTCTGGTAGAAGTAAGTCGTGCCCTCGCCAAGATCGGACGCCAGCACTCCGCTGTTGTAAGGCCCACCCAGTATGATGCTCATGCCCTTTTCCTCGCACAGCGGCAGCAGGTCTTCCAGGCCCGTATGGTCGAGCAGCGTATAGCGCCCCGCCAGCAGAAAGCAGTCGAAATCCGCCTCGCGCCCGAACTGCGCCAGCGGCTCGCAGAAGTTCATTCCCGCTCCAATCGCACCTATAACGCCTTGCGAGCGTAGTTCGGCAAGCGCCGGGAACGCCTCCTCAACCACCTGCTGATGAAAGTCGTCCGGGTCATGTATCAACAGCACATCGACGCGGTCGAGTTCCAGCCGCCTCAGGCTCTCCTCGAACGAACGCAGCACACCGTCTCGGCTGAAGTCGAACACCACATCCATCTGCGGCAGGTCGCGGAAAATGTCTGCGCCGGGCGCAGCGTCCACCGGATTCAGCACACGCCCAACCTTTGTTGATAGCACATAAGAATCGCGTTCAACCCCCGACAGCCCATTCGCGTAGTATCGCTCGCTTCTGCCAGTGCCATACAGCGGGGCAGTATCGTAGTACGAAATCCCAAGTTCCAGCCCCTTGGCGATGCTCTCTATTGAACGCTGCTCGGCGACATCCACGGACATCGACCCGAACGGCGCGCCGCCTACACCAAGCCTTGATACCATAACTCCTGTCGAGCCAATCTCCGCCTTGTCCAGTGGGTTCATATTGCATCCTCCAGCTTGTATTCGCCACATACTAACGCAACCGCCCCTATAATCACAGAGTTAATCACATAGTCGCCCATGCACAGGGCTACTATGCGTCGAACCTCTGCGTGTTATAATCGGCTTGCTTGCCATAGTGCGCCTCACTGCGCCCGATGGAGAAAGGTCGGAAAATCCTGTGCGACCCTCAACTCTGCTCGAAATACGAAACGCTCCACACCTCGTGGCACTCGGATATCGCGATTACCGGATGACATGGACGGCGAATATGTTCTCAGGCGCCGCGATGTGGACATTCATCGTAGCAAGTTCGTGGTTCATCCTAAGCAAGTCTGACTCGTCAGGCTGGGTGGGCATCATAACCTTCGCCTCTATGATTCCCTTCCTCATCGTATCCCCCTTTGGCGGCCTGATGGCAGACCGCATCGACCGACGCTCGCTCGCGCAGTTCATGCTGCTCGCCAGCTTTTTCGTAACTGCGGTTCTTGCCGTGCTCGTAATCTCCGGCAAGGTGCAACTGTGGCATGTCGCTGTGCTCGCGTTCATGGGCGGCGGATTCCGTGCCATCCAGGAACCGACAGTCACGGCGCTCATCCCAAATCAGGTGCCACAAGGCGTTCTACTGAACGCCATAACTCTGAACGCCGCTACTCGCCATGGCGCGCGCTTCTTCGGGCTTCTCATCGCCGCGCCGCTTATGGCTATCCCCACCATAGGCGTCGCGGGGGTCTTGGTGCTCAGCGCCCTCCTCGCCGGAGTCAGCACACTAATCATGTCCCTGGTGAAGACTAGGTCCCGCGGCGAGGGCGGAACTGGACATGGCACAATGCAATGGATGTGGGACCTGGGGGACGGCTTCACATATATTTTCAAGAACAAGACGATAGCCGTGTTTATGGCGCTGGTTGCTCTCCATTGCGCTCTTGTTATGTCCTTCGAGTCCATCTTGCCCGTGTTCTCTAGAGAAAGTCTGGGCGCTGCCGACGGATCAATCCTGGGATACTTGGTGATGGGTTTCGGAGCAGGTTCCCTTGTCGGAATACTCATTTTGGCGGGCGTTCGCAGCGAGAAACTCAAGGGGCAGCTTCTGGTCTGGACCGGTCTGGGGAGCGGCTTGGCGCCCATCATTCTCGCGCTGTCATTCAACGCGCCAATGGGCGTGCTGGCAAGTGCGGGAATGGGTCTTTCACAGGCGACTTTCATGGCCCTCACGAGCGCCTATGTGCAGACCATTGCTCCCGACAGGTTGCGGGGCCGAATTTCCAGCCTGTACATACTGTTCGCGGGAGGCATCATGGCTTTTGCCAATCTCGGCTACGGATTCGCTGCCGATGAGTTTTCTGCGCCTCCAATTCTGTTAATTACAGGCGTTATCTTCATCGCGGTAGTCCTTGCCCTTACAGCAGGCCAGCCTATCTTACGAAGTATTTACCGCACAGGGCAGGCAGCAACGGCGTAATTCGTTAATCGGCGCAGTCACTGAGTAGATAAAGAATCTATGAGCATCAGAAAAGCAATCATACCCGCAGCAGGTTTCGGCACTCGATTCCTGCCCGTAACGCGCACTATCCCCAAGGTGATGCTCCCCGTGCTGAACGAACCTGCCATCCAGTTCTCCGTAAGGGAAGCGGCAGACGCGGGCATCGAGCACATCGTGTTCGTCATCTCCCGAGGGCAGGAAGCCACCAACGACTACTTTCAGCCGGTACCTTCGCTTGAACATGCCTTGGAAGAACGCGGCAACGCCGACCTGCTGAAAGAGATGCGCGACATATCCTCCATGATGCAGACTACCTTCGTCTATCAGGACGAACCGCTCGGACTAGGGCATGCCGTACTGATGGCGAAAGACGAGATTGGCGACGAACCGTTCGCCGTCTTTCTGCCGGACGACATCATATGGGCAGACTCGCCTCCCATTGGCGATATGATTAAAGTCTTCTCAGAGCACAAAAGCAGCGTCATTGCAGTAAAGCAAGTCCCCGACGAAGCCATCCCAAGGCTCGGCGTCATAGACCCTGAACCCCTGAACGACAAGGTGTATCGCATCAAAGGCATGGTGGAAAAGCCACGCCTAGAGGACGCGCCGTCCAACCTGGCCATCGTCGGACGCTATGTGCTGACACCTGAAGTCTTCGATGCTCTGGAACAAGCGCCCCCAGGCGCAATCGGTGAAATACAACTGACCGATGCCATTGAAGCCGTGCGCGCCGAGCAGGGCGCCTATGCCTACAAGATCGTCGCAGACCACTTCGATGTTGGAACGCCCCTAGGCATGCTGAAGGCGTCCGTTTATGCCGCCCTGAAGCGCGATGATATGGCACGCGAACTCAAAGCCTGGCTCATACCTATGCTCAACAGTTGACGCTTATCAATTGTCAATTCCGAATATGAACTTGACACAGACGCTTCCAGCAACCGACTACTGATAACTGGCAACAATCACCAAGGAGATTGACATGGAAAAGGCGCTGCACGGCATCCGAGTAGTTGACATGACGCAATATGAAGCCGGAACATCCTGCACTCAGATGCTGGCGTGGCTCGGCGCAGATGTAATAAAAGTCGAAGAACCCACTAGAGGCGATCCCGGGCGCACCATCGCTGGCGCGCCGGGCGACTCCAACTACTTCCTGAATTTCAACTCAAACAAGCGCAGCGTCACGCTCAACCTGAAATCTGAGCGCGGCAAGGAGCTGCTGCTGGAACTGGTGAAACAAGCTGACATCGTCGCTGAGAACCTGTCGCCGGGCGCGATAGAGCGCATGGGACTTGGCTACGACACCTTCTCGTCTGTTAATCCCGGGATCATTCTGGCGCGTATCAAGGGATTCGGCACTTACGGACCGTACAGCAATATCAAGAGCTTCGATCCCGTGGCACAGGCGGCAGGCGGCGCGTTCTGCGCCACAGGCGATCCGGACGGCCCGCCGATGAAGCCCGGACACTCCGTCGGCGACTCAGGCACTGGCATGCATGCCGTCGTTGGCATACTCGCGGCGCTCTGGCAGCGCCAGACAACGGGCAAAGGGCAGCAGGTCGAGGTCTCCATGCAGGACGCGATGGTGAACTTCGGGCGCACCTGGATGACGCGCTCTGAACAGGGTACAATCCCCCTGCCTCGCACGGGCAACAGCTTCGGCAACAGGCCCGGCGTCGGCACATTCCGCTGCGCGCCGGGTGGAGATGACGACTATGTCTATATGATCGCTTTCCCTGCACGCGGACCCATGTGGGGCGCGCTGGCGAACGCGCTTGGCAGGCCCGACCTGCTAGAAGACCCTCGCTTTTCCGATCCGGCGCAGTACATGGAGATGGCAGACGAGATTAACGCCCTCATAGAATCTTGGACGATCCAACACGACAAGTTCGAGGTGATGCGCATCCTCGGCGACATGGGCATCCCTTGCAGCGCCTGCTTCAACGCCGTGGACATCTACTCTGATGAACACCTCATTGAGCGCGAGATGATTGTGACCGTCGACCATCCCACACGCGGCGAGTTTGCCCTGCCCGGCTGTCCTATCAAGCTCTCGGATTCGCATGTAGAATTAAGAGCAGCCCCACTGCTGGGCGAGCACAACGCCGAAGTTCTCGGCGAATTTCTGAACGGCAACGGCGAGTCACTGGAGACGCTCAAAATGCAACGCGTAATCTAGGTTCTGTTGAAATCTGAAATACAAAGCCTTTTGGATCTGAAAAATAGGTATATTCTGTCATTCTGAACGGAGCGGAGCGGAGTGAAGAATCTAGAATCGTTGCAAATTCGCAATTCACAGACTTTAGATTCCTCGCTTCGCTCGGAATGACACGGGACAAATGGAAAATGTCCGCACAACCTAGTCTATTCAACCGCAAAGCGATAGCAACTCCCAATTAAGGCAGATAACAGATGACGGTATTGGCAGTTACTCCAATCTCGGAGGAGTACGAGGCGTTCACAAATGCCTTAGAAGAGTTCGGGCACAGCGGCACTGAACGAACCATAGGGCGCCTCACTGCAACTGAATTCGACGACGGACGGATAATCGTCGCGCAAGGCGGACTCGGCAAGGCGCAATTCGGAGTACAGACGCAGCACCTCATCGACAACCTTGAAGACATCGGCGTCGTGGTTTGCGCCGGCACCTGCGGGCGTTTAGACGATACGCTCTCGGTCGGCGACGTCGTTGTCGGCACACATACAGTCGAGCACGACTTCAACCGCGGTATGGCACTCATCAAGCTCTCACTACCAACATTCGATGGCGACGCCGGGCTTATTGGAGCATTAAAGTGTGTTGCTGAACGGAGGGCCCTGCCCTGCAACCTGCGCTTCGGCGGCATCGCCAGCGGCGACGAAGGCATCGCAAGCGAAAAGCGCATCCGCGAGCTCAGAGAAAGCACCGGCGCAATCGTGGTCGCATGGGAAGGCGCAGGCGGCGCTCGCGCGGCTCAGCTCTCCGGCATACCTTTCCTTGAAATTCGCGGCATCTCCGACGGCGCGGGCGAGAACGCCATGCAAGAGTTCTGGGCAAACATACCCATCGCCGTTGCCAACGTCGCTGCCGTCGTCCACGAACTGCCCGTCCTGCTAGACTAATCCGTCAAGGGACAGGCGTGCCGCCCGAGCTAGCGAAACACCGCAAGTATGACCGCCGCGCTTCCCAGCCAGAGCAGCGCCGCTGCAATCAATGGCTTGTCGCCCATCAGCAGGTCTTCCGGGTTCTCGCCGGCATCCGCGCTGCCGCTCAGCATGATGTAGCGGAACAGCCCGAACGCCACAAAGGGAATAGTCAGCATCATGGCGTCGTTGGCGGGCAGATTGGGCGCGGTAAACGTGTACAGCGAGTAACCGATGAGGGACGCCGTAGCCGTGATAACGATGAGCCTGTCGAGCGATTCGACCGTGTACAGGCTGAGCGAAGGACGCTGGCTTGCGGCATTCTCACCTGCGGAAACAAGCTGACTGCGCCTCTTGATAAGCGCGAGCAGCAGCGCGGCAAGCGCAGTGCATAGGTAAAGCCAGGGCGATATTGGCACCTGCATGATGGTAGCGCCCGCGACGGCGCGAAGCACCATCCCACCGCTTATCACGAACACATCCACCAGCACGATGTGCTTCAGCGCCAGAGAATACGCCACATTCGCCAGCGCATACACGCCTGAGATTACCCCGAACACTGGCTCCAAAGCGAATGCCCCGCCCAACCCTACGACCGCCAGGACGGCGGCGGATGCCCACGCTGCTGTGACAGGCAGGCGCCCTGAAGCGACCGGACGGTGGAGCTTGCGTGGATGCAGGCGGTCGCTCTCGGCGTCCAGAATGTCGTTAACCAGATACACCGCGCCAGTCAGCGCCGAAAATAGCAGGAACGCCAGCGTTATCACGCCGAATAGACCCAGAGAGGATGCAACGTCTGCGGACGGCGACCACGCCTCGTTTATCGTGAAGAAGAACGCGAGGTATATGATGAGGTTCTTGTACCACTGGCGCGGACGCACGCTGACAAGCAATGCCTTCGCAATGCCTGCTGCGCTCTTCGGGTCTCCCGCTTCCTCTGAAGTGTCCATCTGCCGCTAATGATATGAACTGCCATCGTTAGCGGTCAAGGCAAAGATTCTGAAGGCGCTTTCAATACGTGCCAACCGTAGATTTGTCTCTTCCGCCGTTTTAGGCCTGCCCCCTAGGAATGCCCCTGCGAATACCTCCCTTTGAAACTCCGCACCGATGTGCATAAATCGCAAGCATTCTGTGAAAAACCAGATTCCCAATGGGGGCTAGGAAGTCGAGTGATACGGGATAGACGCAGTTAAAAACAATATGTTGACAACGCCACCACATCTTCGCTATATTTAATTAGCAGACTAAGTACCAGTCTGCTAATTCGCCATCGTTTCGGACTATATTGTAAGTTGGGTGGCGTATAAGTTTGTCAGGCAATCGAGAGTTTATATCAACGTTATAGGAGGTTTATAGGAAAATGGCGACAAAAACCCAGACAACATTCAAGCCGCTAGGCAACCGCGTGGTTGTAAGGCCAGCTGATGCTGATGAGCAGTTGACCGCGGGTGGTATCTACATTCCCGATACCGCCAAAGAGAAGCCGCAGGAAGGCGAAGTCGTAGCAATCGGCCCCGGCAGGCTCACCGACGAAGGTAGCCGCGTGCCGATGGAACTCGCAGTAGGCGATATGGTCGTATATTCCAAGTACGCCGGCACCGAGTACAAGGATGGCGACGACGAGTACCTCGTGCTGCGAGAAGACGACATTCTGTTCAAGAAGTAAATAAGTCCTCTCTCCCATGGGAGAGGGTTAGGGTTAGGTAAATAAATCCCTGTTAAAGCAATTCCAATACTCACAAGGAGGATAAACAATGCCCAAGCAGCTCACATTCAGTGAGGACGCCCGCGCAGCCATGAAGCGCGGTATCGACCAGATGGCAAACACCGTAGGCGTTACCCTCGGACCGCGTGGTCGCAACGTCGTTCTCGACAAGAAGTTCGGCCCCCCGCAGGTCTGCAGCGACGGCGTAACCATCGCCAAAGAGATTGAGCTTGAAGACCCGTTCGAGAATATGGGCGCTCAGCTCCTGAAGGAAGCCGCCAGCAAGACCAACGACGTTGCAGGCGACGGCACCACCACCGCTACCGTCCTCGCGCAGGCTATCATTCACGAGGGCTTTAAGAACATTGCCGCAGGCGCCAACCCCATGGCTCTTAAGCGTGGCATCGAAAAGGGCGTAGTCGCCCTCCGAGACCATGTCAGCACAATGTCCACTCCGGTCGAGGGCAGAACTCAGATTGCGCAGGTCGCATCACTCTCCGCCCACGACGACATGATGGGTGAACTCATCGCGGATGTGATGGAGCGTGTCGGCAAGGACGGCGTCATTACCGTTGACGAGTCCAAGGGACTCGACTTTGAACAGGATTTCGTCGAGGGTATGGAGATTGACAGGGGCTACATCTCCCCCTACTTCATCACCGACCAGGAAAAGATGGAGTCCTCCATCGACGACCCCTATATCCTCATCACCGACAAGAAGGTCTCCGCGGTCGGCGATGTGCTTCCCGCGCTTGAGAAGATCCTTCAGGTGAGCAAGAACCTCGTAATCATCGCCGAGGATATCGAAGGTGAGGCGCTCGCAACCCTGGTCGTCAACAGGCTGCGCGGCACACTGAACTGCCTCTCTGTCAAGGCGCCGGGCTTCGGCGACAGGCGCAAGGCGATGCTGGAAGACATGGCTATCCTCACGGGCGGTCAGGTCATCAGCGAAGAGGTCGGCCGCAAGCTCGACTCCGTATTGGTTGAGGACCTTGGTAGGGCGCGCCGTGTGGTCGCCACCAAGGAGTCAACTATTTTCGTGGACGGCGCCGGCACCGATGATGCCATAACAGGCCGCATCAACCAGATCAAGGCGCAGATCGACGAGACCACCTCTGACTTCGACCGCGAGAAGCTGCAAGAGCGACTTGCCAAGCTCTCCGGCGGCGTTGCCATCATCAAGGTTGGCGCGGCGACCGAGGTCGAGCTTCGTGAGAAGAAGCAGCGCGTTGAGGACGCCCTGTCCGCCACGCGAGCCGCAGTCGAAGAAGGCATCGTCCCCGGTGGCGGACTGGCGCTGATTCGCGCCCGCGCCGCACTCGACACGCTTGATCTTTCCGGCGACGAGGCAACAGGTATTTCCATCCTCCGCAAGGCTCTTGAGCAGCCGCTGAAGCTCATCTCCGAGAACACTGGCGTTTCCGGCGAGGTCATCCTCTCCGAGAGCCTCAAGGCAGAGGGCGACTGGGGCTACGACGCAGAGGTCGGCGAGTTCGGCCACCTGCTCGAGCGCGGCATTATGGATCCGGCCAAGGTCACCCGCGCAGCCATCGAGAACGCTGCCAGCGTAGCCTCCATGGTGCTCACCACCGAGTCCCTGATAACGGATGTCCCGGTGCCGCAGTCCGCGGCCCCCGCGATGCCCCCGATGGACTACTAGACCATCGTATGACACCGTAGCGGATAAGACATAGTCGAAGTAAGTGCCCCGGACTCAAACATCCGGGGCACTTTTTGCGCTTTTTCTGTCATGAATGCTTGCGAAATTCACCCTTAAATGCAGATTTTCTTCACTTATGGAGCCAAACCCAATGCTATAATTCCCGCAAGCAGAGAGTTCGCAATCGAGCTTGAGAGACGGAGGTAATATCCCCTTGTTCACTCATCTCCATGTCCACACCGAGTACAGCATGCTCGATGGTCTCAGCCGTCTTGAAGACCTCGTTCTCCGCACCAAAGAACTCGGCATGGACAGCCTCGCCATCACCGACCACGGCGGCATGTACGGCGCAATCGACTTTTATCAGATTGCCAATAAGCATGGCGTCAAACCCATCATCGGCTGCGAGATGTACGTCGCCCCGGACAGCCGCCACGAGCGCAGCTCCAACAACAAGTCGCCCTATCACATGACCGTGCTCTCCCACAACGAGCGCGGATACGACAACCTCGTCAAGCTCGTCTCCAAGGCTAACCTCGAAGGCTTCTACTACAAGCCGCGCATCGACCGCGAGATTCTTGAGCAGCACAGCGAAGGGCTGATTGTGCTGTCCGGCTGTCCCAGCGGTGAGATCCCCCGCGCAATCATGCAGGGCGAAATGGACAGAGCTCGCGACACCGCTGCATGGTACAAGGAACTGCTGGACGGTCGCTACTTTCTAGAATTGATGAGCCACGGCGACGTCCCCGACCTGCCGCAGATAAATCAGGGCTTGATGGAATTGCACCGCCAGCTCAACATTCCAGTCGTTGCTACAAATGACTCCCACTACACGAACAGGAAAGATGCCCCGCTGCAGGACATCCTGATCTGCATCCAGACGAACACGAACGTCGAGGATGAAGGCCGACTCCGAATGGCGGAGGATTCGTACTACCTTCGCAGTCCGCAGGAGATGGCAGCGCTCTGGGCAGAAGTGCCCGATGCCATTACCAACTCACAGCGCATCGCCGAGATGTGCGAGCTTAACCTGGACTTCTCGCGCATGCGCCTTCCTGAGTACCCCGTTCCCGGCGGCATCAGCGCCGACGAGTATCTCGCGCAGATATGCCACGAAGCGTTGAACAGCCGCATTCCAAACGCAGGCGAAGCCGAACACGCTCGTCTCGACTACGAGCTCGAAGTCATCCGGCAGACCCAGTTCCCCGACTACTTCCTCGTCGTCTGGGACATCGCCAAGTTCGTGCACGAGCGTGACATATTCTTCGCCGTGCGCGGCAGCGCCGCGGCAAGCCTCGTGCTCTACTGCCTAGGCGTAACCGATGTCAACCCGCTTCCTTACAGCCTCGTCTTCGAGCGTTTTCTCAACGTCGAGCGCAAGGAGATGCCGGACATCGACATGGACTTCCAGGATGACCGCCGCGAAGAGGTCATCAACTACGTCGTGGACAAGTACGGCAGGGAACATGTCGCCCAGATAATCACCTTCGGAACATTCGGCGCAAAGGCGGCGATCCGCGATGTCGGACGCGCCCTCGCAATGCCCTACGGCGATGTGGACCGCGTGGCACGCCTCGTGCCCAACCGCCTCAACATCACTCTGGAAGATGCGCTTGAACAGAACCCGGAGATGAAGGAAATCTACGACGCCGACGAAGGCGTAGCCAAGCTCGTTGACACGGCCATGGGACTCGAAGGCTTGACCCGCCATACCAGCACTCACGCCGCCGCCGTTCTCATTTCTCAGGAGCCACTCGACGACATCGTGCCTCTCCAAAGGCCCACACGCAGCACCGACGACGGTACCGGCGTCGCCATGACCCAGTACGCCATGGACCCTTGCGCCGCACTGGGCCTGCTGAAAATGGACTTTCTCGGACTCGCTAACCTCTCCATTCTCGCCAGGGCGCGCGACCTCATCGCCGAGACAAGAGGGTTCAAATTCGCCCTTACCGATATACCACTAGATGACGGCAACACCTTCGACCTGCTATCGAGGGGAGACACGGTTGGCGTGTTCCAGCTTGAGGGCGGCGGAATGACCCGCTACATTAAGGAACTCAAGCCAAGCTCACTGCGCGATGTCGCGGCTATGATTGCGCTCTACCGCCCCGGTCCGATGGAGCACATATCCACTTTTATCGATTCCAAGCACGGGCGCGTCGCCCCTCACTATCCGCATCCCGCGCTGCAGGACATCCTCGAAGAAACATACGGCGTCATCGTCTATCAGGACCAGGTGCTTCAAATTGCGCGCACTTTCGCGGGATACTCACTCGGTCAGGCGGACATCGTACGCAAGGCGATGGGCAAGAAGATTCCCGAGATTATGGTTGAGGAGAAGCAGAATTTCCTCGAAGGCGCGCTCAATCAGGGCTACACACGGCAGATGGCGGAACAGATTTTCGCGCTCATAGAACCATTCGCGGGCTACGCCTTCAACAAGGCGCACAGCGTCAGCTACGGACTCATCTCATACTGGACCGCCTATCTCAAGGCAAACTTCCCCGCCGAGTACATGGTCGCCTTGCTGAACTCCTACAAGGACAACACCGACAGGGTGGCGGGAGCAGTCGCGGAGTGCCGCAGGATGAGCATCAACGTCCTGCCTCCAAGCATCAACGGGAGCGAGGTCAACTTCTCCATAGACACCGACGAGCAAGGCGACAGCGCCATCCGCTTCGGCCTATCCGCCATTAAGAATGTCGGCGAAGCGGCAGTCGCGCCGCTCATAGAGACTCGCAAGGAAATGGACGGCTTCCGGTCCATTGAGCAACTGTGCCAGAATGCCGACTTGGGCGGCGTGGGCAAGAAGGCGCTGGAAAGCCTAATTAGAGCGGGTGCCTTCGACGACTTTGGCGACCGCTCAGGCTTGTTGGAAGTCATAGACCGCATCGTGTCACTCGCGCAGAGCGAAGCGCACCTGCGCAACTCCCAGCAGACCTCGATGTTTGACATGATGGGTGACTCAATGCCTGCCGAGCTGGCGAGCATTGACATCCCCGATCTGAACACTTCCGACGCCGAAAAAGGCCAGTGGGAACAGGAACTGCTCGGCGTATCCACATCGAATAACGCGATGCTGAACCTTCTCGCGCTCCACCGCGAATCTGACGACATCCTGATGCTCAGTGACTTGGACGCAGATATGGTAGGCCGGCGCGTGAAGGTGACGGGCATGGTCTCGGATGTTACGCACCGCTACACGCAAAATCAAAAACCCTTCGCTATCGCCTCGCTCATCCTCATGGATGGCATGCTGGAAGTCTTCATCTGGGACGAGAAGCTACAGGAAACCGAATCGCTCTGGCAGGACGGCAATCTGGTTACCGTAACAGGCAGTGTGCGCCAGCGTGACGACCAGTTGAGCCTGAGCTGCTTTGAAGTCCATGAAGTCATTCTGCCGGAAGACACGGCACACCGCGCCACCAATGGCAATGGCAATTCCCCTGATGAGCGCGAGGACGCTGACACCGTATCTGCCCCGGCAAACGGCACGCCAAGTGAAGACCCAAATTGCGCGCCGAATGACACGTCAAACAACACTGAAAATGGCACGGCGTCTTATCTGCAAGAGCCGCCGCCACCCGAAAGTGTGCCTGAGCAGGTGTCGGCAGCGCAGAACGGAGGCGTTGCCGAAGCGGTAACTAGCTACGACGAAGATGCGCCGACGGACATCGCAGATACACCGCCGCCGGCAGAGGCAGCCTTAAGCTCACCTGATGCCGATGCTGATCGAGACAATGACCCCGAAGAGGACAATGATTTGCAAGAAGAGAACAATGACGAAGTAACACTACCCCAGTCGCCCGTTAACGGGCATGCACAAGGGACGAACGGGCATGCCAAACAGAACGGCAACGCCGCGAGTTCGCTGCCTTCCAGTCCTATGAACGTCAATCCATCAGCGCAGGCAGAGGAAAGCCTTCGCCTCCTGCTGCGCCTCATAGAAGGCGAGCCTGAGCACGACAAGCGAATGCTTTACGATGTCAGGAGTCTCCTCATGGACTACCGTGGCGATTGCGAAGTTACTCTGGAGATTACCACGGCAGGCCATATCGTCGAAATGGAGTGGCCCGCAGTCCGCGTCACATCAGGCACGGAACTTGTGGATCGCCTCAATAGCGAAGTGCTAGGTGAGTCCGGCGAAGCCCAGTTAGTTGCCGCCGCGGCGCGCTAACAAATGTTCCTTCCCCCTTGACGGGCTTACAGGGATAAGTGTATATGCAAAGCGGCAATAAATGTGCGCTCAAAGTCCCTTCCCCCTTGATGGGGGAAGGTTAGGATGGGGGTGAAGCAAGCGCACTGCTGAGCCTAACGCCAACACCCATCGCGCGCCTAGCTCTCCAAGTCTAGCAACCTCTGCTTCAGGTCGAGCCGCTCCCTACCCTTCCCGAATCCTCGCAGGCTTCCGTCGCTCGCGATCACGCGGTGGCAAGGGATGATGATGGCAAGCCGATTCTTCGCCATTGCTTGTCCCGCCGCCCTCGGCGCCAGTGCATTGCCCGCCTGCTCCGCCAGCCACTTATATGTGCGCGTCTCGCCCTTCGGAATCGTGCGGCAGGCATGCCAGGCGGCTCGATGAAACGGCGACGCGTCCTCCACATCAATGGGCTCGTCCTCGAAACTCACCTCTTCGCCCTCGAAATAGCGCACCAGCTTATCCCTGATATCCTCGAAGTGCGCGGGCGAAGGTGCCGCCTCCGTAATCGCGTTGCCCAACTGCTCTATGCAGTCCTCCGGAAACGCTTGCGGCAATGTCGTGCGCCGCAAACCCTTGTCCGACGCCACAAGCCCCATCCAGCCCGCAGGCGTCTCGAATATGTCATAGTATGTCTTCGTCATCCTTGGCTTCCTCCGGGCAACAGCCTTCTGAAAGCGCGCCCTATCAGCACGCCCCTAATACTGCGCCAGGCCTGTTCCATCTCTTCGCCTTCTTCATCTTCGGGCGGTGTGCCTCCCGTATAGCGTATGGCTGCAAACTCCTCGGCGATCTGCCGTGCGGACGGAGCCGCCTCACCCAGCGTGCCCGACAGCATCGCTGCGTACTCGTGAGGCGTCTGGTCCGCGCGCCTCTTTAGTCCCGCTATCATCCCCATCCTGTTCATTCGTGTGTATGCTCTCTCCACAGGCGACAGGCCACGCAGTCCAAGGTTCCACAGCCAGTACAGCGCCAGCCAGATAGCCGCGCCAGCCGCCACTGCGATACCTCCGCGAGTTCCCACCGTAACCCAGTTGACGTTCAGCAGGACGTTGCTGCCGAATGTTGACCCGCTGCCTATTCCGCCCAGCCCGGGCATGCCAATCTCATCGAACGGGTCGAGGAACTCTGACGGGTCAGTAATGTCGCCGGAGCCTCCGCTCGAAAGCCCGAATTCTGACTCTGAAGCTGCAGCAAAGCGCCTCTCATGCACTGCCCACCTCGGCGTCGGCTCGAAGTCAATCCAGCCGTAGTCAGGGAAGAAGACCTGCACCCACCCGTGGCTGTCGTGGTCGCGTACCACGCGCACATTGTGCTCCTGATCATACTCGCCCGGTGCATACCCCGCAGCAAGTCGCGATGGCACACCAACGGCTCGCAGCATCACCACCATCGAAGATGCGAAGTAGTCACTGTATCCCGTCTGTGTCTCGAACAGGAAGTAGTCCACGCCATCCATATCACGCGGCGGTGGCCCGATGTCCTGCGAATATGTGAACGTCTCGCCTCTGAGATAATCGGAAATTGCGACGGCTTTATCATACGGGTTATCCTGCCCCGCCGTCAGATCAGCAGCCTTCTCGCGCACCCGCTCCGGAAGCGATGCAGGAAGCTGCAAGTAGTGATCAGTGATGAAGGAGTCGTAGTCCGTGCTCGTGTTCCGCAAATCTTCATCCGTCGCGAGGGATACAAAGGAAACCATTCCATAGGGATGATTCTGCGGCAGTCGGTCGGCAAACTTCCACGACACGATATCCGGCACTGTGGAAGCCTTACGCTCGATATTCAAGCTCTGCAACACCATCCCGCCATTGCCTTGCTCGTCTGCCACGAACCCCACGCTGTTCAATACCAGATCGCTCGGCAGCATCCGCGAGATGTACGATTCCACAAATCGCTGAGGTGGCTCGCCCGCATCCCTGATTGACTGCGCCACCCGTTGAATATCCTCCGGAAGTTCAGCGTCCGAGTCGGGGTTTTGTAGGTCAATCACGAAGTTCTTCGGGCGCAGCGTCTCCACAACGGCGTCGTGGCTCAACCAGTCCAGGTCGCCACCCGCGAGGAAGTTGTCGCTGTCGAAGTTAAGCTGTACCGTCTGCTCCACCTCCTCCCGCTTCAGCCACTCCGGTCGCGGCGGCGGCACGGTATTTCGCCCCACCTCCAGCTTCGTCGTTTCGCCCGCCTTCCAGCCCTGCGAAGTGTACTCGCTGTAAGTATTTGACAGCCAGTATGACGGATACTCCGAGCTAGCCCAGAACACCGCCTCGCCGCCGAACGAGATCGCCCCGATGAACGGCAGCGTCTTGCCAAAGAATCTGCCCGGCACATCTTTCCTCGATGGTATGCCTGCCAGCAGCCGTGTCACATCCTCCTCAAGGCTCGCGATGGGCGAGCGCGCCGTGTTCCACCACTCCGCGAGGTCGCGCGAAACATATACCTTCAGCGGCAGAATCGCGGCAATTAGCATGACCAGCACCCCGAACCAGATCGCCCCGTGCATCGTCAGCCACCCGTTCACCATCTCGAACCGAATGCCGCGCATTCGCCACCGCTGCTCGTTCTGCACATCGTTCAGCCTCACCACCAGCAGCATCACCAGCAGCGTAAACAGGAAGAACTTCGAGGAAAAGGCGAGCGTTGGAGGCAGGAAACTCAGGTTCGTCAGAATGGCAACGCCGCCGAGAACCACGGTAACCCACGCATTGCTGTTACGAAATGCGAAGAACGAGCTGAAGTAGCCTATCAGCCACGACATTCCCAGCACCAAAAGTGTGAACGGCAGCAGGTCCGTCGAAATCCCGTCATTTGTCGCCGCCTCATACCAGACAGCCAGCCTCCCCCACATCTCCGGCAGCGCTGCGGATATTCCAGTTTCATCGGAAAGCTCCACCGCCCGCCAGATGCCAAGCACCGCGCCCACGGCAAGCCCTACTGGATGCAGGAACGCTGCGGGAATACGCACTTTGGCGAGCCCAAGCCCTGTAATCGCAGATAAGAGCAGCAGCGAGTACAGGCCCGGCGCCGGCACCCAGCTCCCATCTTCCACCGACATGCCGATTACCATCAGCGCCAGTAGCAGAATTACAAAGCTTCCCCATCCTTGGCTGGGATGGAACCTGTCATATAGTTTCAGCAGCCAGAGACGCTCTTCCTGCGTCGACTCGACCCGCGGCGGCAGGACGGTAGTAATCGCTTCGCTGCTCATACCCGAACCTCCGTCGCTTGCAACTCCTCCGACCTCTCCATCTCGGCGCTGGTATGCACGCGACTCAGCGCGACCGGAATATCATCGCCCTTGCGCACCAGGTACGGCGGTATGCCCGCGAGATACAGGTGCGGAACAACATCAACCGTGTTGAAAAATCCACCGAACGACGCGCCATCCAGCAGCACCACCGCCACGCGAACCCGGCGGCGCATTAACTCTCGCAGCGCCACAACCCAGTCCGGACGATTCGAGGGCGTGATGACTATCAGCGAACTGTGATAGCCCCATAGCTGCTCTTCCTGAGCCAACAGCGTCTCCAGCGCCACGCCGCCCTCCGACTTGCTGAGCGCCAGAAACTCCAGGATACGGTCGAATTGCCCTATGCCCGTGTCCGCAGGCAGGAAGTATCGCTGGTCCCCTTGCGCTATCAGGCCGACAGGTAGGCCTGCTTCGAGATACTTTCTGCTCAGCGACGCCCCGATAGACACCGCGTATTCATCTGTGCTCTCATCCAGTTCACCCGCCTGCACATCTCGGTGTAAGTCAACTAGAATCCACACATCGCTGGACTGCCCCAGGTCGAACTCCTTCGACATCAGCCTGCCCAACCTTGCCGTGCTGCCCCAGTGAATCCTGCTGATGCTGTCGCCGAAAGCATACTCCCGCACACTCGACGCATGCGGCGTCAGGTCGTGCGAGCGCCGCCGAGTGGAACTGTCGCCCGACAAGTCTGCGGCAGGTATCGCAAACTCCGGAATATAATGCGTGCGCGGATAGACAATAAGCTGGTCCGTGTCGCAGAAGAAACTCTCGCGCCGAAACATGCCGAATGCGTCTGTGTTTGAGACGCGCACCGGCCCCAGAGTATAGACCCCGCGCGTACGCGCAGGCGCCTGTGTGCGCCACGACCGAAATCCCTTCTGCGGGAGACTCACCGCCATGCCGCTGGAGTATCCGGGCAGGTCCGTCAGGTCTTCCACTTCAAGAGTGGGCTTGGGCAGTCTGCTCAGGTTGCGAATAGTGATGCGCTCTTCTACATTGTCCCCAACGCGCACACGTCGCGTACGCCTGTCAACGATGACTTCGAGCGACTTCAAGCTGATGACGTTCCAGATATACCCAAGTATTAGCGTTAAACCCAGAATATAAAAAAGGCGGTAGAACAGCCCGAAACCCGTGGCAGCGCCCGTTATTACGGTCGAAACGCACAGCGTGACAACTAGATAGAACCGCCCTAGCAGATAAGCCTTTGTCTCGTAGATAATGTCAGCTCCTAAACCAGCCCTGCGCCTGCGCCCCGGGCACAGGTATGCTGTCGGCGATTTCTCTCACTACTTGGGCAGGGTCAACACCCCGCATTCTGGCGGCGGCAGACACGATTATCCGGTGCCTCATGACGGGCACAACAAGCTCCTTGACATCATCCGGCAGCACAAAGTCCCGCCCGCGAATCAACGCCAGCGCCTGCGAGCCCCTGAACAGGTATAGCGACCCGCGCGGCGATGCTCCTAGCGCGATGTCAGGGTGTCCCCTCGTCGCGCTTATGATCGTCACGATGTACTCCTTTATGAGGTCGTCCACATATACCTCACGAGTAGCCCGCTGCATCTCTTGGATTTCCTCGGCAGACGTGACCGATTGCAGGTTTTCTATTGGGTGCCCAACCTGCTGCCCGTTGATAATCGCGATCTCCTCTTCAGCCGACGGGTAGCCAAGCGAAATCATCATGAAGAAGCGGTCGAGTTGCGCCTCCGGCAGCGGGAATGTCCCCTCATACTCGATGGGGTTCTGCGTCGCCATCACCATGAACGGCGACGGCACCGGGTGAGTTATGCCCTCGACCGTAACCTGCCGCTCCTCCATCGCCTCGAGCGTGGCGGACTGCGTCTTCGGAGTTGCGCGGTTGATCTCGTCCGCCAGAACGAGTTGCGCGATGATTGGTCCCTGCCTGAACTCGAATTCCCCGCTTCTCTGGTTGAATATCGACACCCCTGTCACATCAGATGGCAACAGGTCCGGGGTGAACTGTATTCTCTTGAAAGAGCAGCCTGCTGAGCGCGCGAGGCTTCTGGCGAGCATCGTCTTGCCGACACCCGGCACATCCTCTATAAGAGCGTGACCTTGGCACATTAGCGCAATGACGCCCAGTTCGATAGCCTGGTCCTTGCCGATAATCACGCGTTTGACATTATCCACTATTAGTTGGGCGATTCCTCGCGCCGTATCAATTTGCTGCAACAGCCTCTCCTCAAGTATCAGGTAATGGGGGATTCTCGCTCCCAGCCGCAATTAGCATCGTGGAGTCGCGGCGCTCCCCTATAATAATGTATAAACCCTGATGTGTCATTCGCAGCATTCTCAGGCTCCATTTCGCTCGCGGAATAACAATCTCACTCACTTTCTCCTCTCGTGGTAAGCCTGCCAAATCCTACCGACGAACTGACACTTGAAGCCTGTTATTGTTGACACATGTCGGTGTGAGCCATATTGTCCCTTCCCCCATCAAGGGGGAAGGTTAGGATGGGGGTGAAATCGCAGATGCAAGCACGGTTACTTTCAATACCTACCCCTGTCAGCCCTTGATGGGGGAAGGCTAGAGCCTGCCCTGAGCTTGCCGAAGAGATGGGGGTGTAACGAATTATGCCCACCTCTAACTGACATACTTCCAACCCTTGACAACACAAACATATGTCCCTATAATCGGAACATATGATTGAACCCATCCACAAGCAACAGGATGTAGATACGCAGCACATCCCCATAGATACTCTTCAGCGCATCCAGCGCATCGTACTCGAAGAGACGCAAGGCGGCAGAACCATCATCCGCAACCTCGTCTCCATCATGAACGGCGAGGACCCCGACGGCAAGCCTTCCCACCGCCTCCAATCGGCGCGCATCCTGCTCAGACTCGGCTTCGAAGAAGCCAGGGAAGCCTTGGGCAGCATCCACAACAGGCGAGAACCGACCAATAAACCCCCTCTCCCTCTGGGAGAGGGCTGGGGTGAGGGCGACTCACAGCCCGCCCAGCAGCCACTCAGCCCTGAACACGAGAAGGTGAACAAGAAACTCGTCGCTCGCATCAGGGTTGACTCAGAGGGTGGAGCCAGCATGGTAAGAGTCCTGATCGAAATCCTCGAAGGCAACGACCCTGACGCAAGGACTCGCGACAGGATAGAAGCGGCAAAGGTCCTGCTTCATTGGGGATTTGGCAATCCTGCACAGCCCGACCCTGACTTCATGATGTTCTACGCCCCCTGTCACCCCGACTGCCTCTGCGTCTGCAAAGACCTGGATGAAGACCACCCGGACGTCATTCAGAGCCACACGCCGCCGACAGAGGAGCAGCGCGAGGCGTGGGCGAGGGAGCAGGAGATACTGGAGCGAGCGGCGGAGACTGCGGAGCGCAAGGCAAGAGCCGACCGAGCGTGGAGGCTGGAGCAGACCTATTCGCCCGATGCGCAGGACGACAGGCGACTCGAAAGAGAAGAGCGCCGCCTCAAGCGTGAACGCAACCGCAACCGCAGCCCATAACCCCAAAGTCTGCTTCGTCGCATAAGTCCGACATTCCCACCAGTGGAAATCGACGCGACGGTTCCGGTTACGGGCACGGACAGGCAGCGCCAACAGACATTCACAATATCAAACAGCATCTTTGACGGAGGGGACCCAGTCACGCCCACCCGCCAATAACGTCGCCCGCCCACTATTCTCACACCCTCGATTATCTGATATAATTACAAGGTTCGCTGAACTGGTGATGGCGCACAGCGCATACCCGGGGCGGTTAGCTCAGATGGTTAGAGCGCTTGCTTCACACGCAAGAGGTCCCAGGTTCGAGTCCTGGATCGCCCACCATCGAAGCGGCGGACTGCGGTCCATGCGAATCCGCCGTTTGCCAATAGATGTGCCGAAGTGGCGGAACGGAAGACGCGCTACGTTCAGGGCGTAGTATCCTTACGGATGTGTGGGTTCAAATCCCTCCTTCGGCACCAAGGTAATTTCCGTACGCCGCCAGGAGTTCCATTTCAAGCGCTTGTAGCTCAGTTGGATAGAGCGCAGCCTTGCGGAGGCTGAGGCCGTGGGTTCGAGTCCCGCCAAGCGCGCCACCCCTTCCATACCGTATCGCATCCGCGATTCGCCCCGCCCAATCCCCCGCGGGCGATTAGCTCAGACGGTTAGAGCGCTTGCTTTACACGCAAGAGGTCAGAGGTTCGAGTCCTCTATCGCCCACCACCCTACCTTCCAAACCATTCACTCTCCCCTTACGACTCCGAGACACCTTTGGACAATGAGAAGTCACGCGACTGTCCCATGTGCTAAGGCTCGGTAAGTTCCCCAGCTCAGTCTTCGATATCAAGTATGCCTAAGCGGATAGCCGCGACCACCGCATCTAGCTTGGTGCTCGCATTGAGTTTGTGGCGCAGATTTCGGACGTGATTGCGCACCGTGTGCCGGCTGATGCCCAGTTCTTCGGCAATGCGCGTGGTCTCCCAACCCTGTGCCACCAGGTGCAACACCTCCTGCTCCCTCAAACTCAATGAGGGGGCCTCCTCCGACCGTGCGCCCGCGGCTATGTTGGGTGGTGTAACATTCCCGGCATCGGCTACGGTGTCTTGCGGAGAATCCCCGGTCTGCTCCGAGTCTGGAGGTCCCGGTGCCTCCTCAAACATATGGACGATTGCGTGCGAGTCCCCCAATATACCGGTTACAACCATTGGAGTAACGCTAACCCACTTGCGTTCACCTGACGAGCAGAGCATGTGAAGCCGGAGCGGCGATGGCAACAAGCCGGCCCGCATGTAGCGGATAGGTGGGCAACCTCCCAGACATTCCGGGGCAACCCCGCGTGGGCCCCGCCCTGCGACAACCTCGTAGCATCGGCGCCCGATCACGTCCGACGCTTGATGGCCTAGGATGCGCTCGGCGGCTGGATTCCAGTACAAAATTGTCTGGTCCACGGACACGGCATAAGCGCCATACGCCGCAAACTCTAGCAGAGAGAATATGTTGTCCGCTATCAAGAGCATGCACCTCTACTGGTGATTTGACCGGGAGCTATCGCAAGCCGAAGCGCGCGAGAGATCTGATCTCCGACCAGTGGGAAACTCTGGGGTGCCCGGGTACGCATTTCCATGTCAACACCACTAAATCTCATTAGGAAAGACAATAATGCTTGCCGCCTCAGCTACGCATTTGTGCTACCGGCATGTAGGTCAACTCACACTACATTTACCTCATTGTAATTTAGGCAAAGGTATATATATGTGGCGCAAATGTGGCAGTATGTTCGAATGTCGCGGCAGTTATATGACATTCCTATGTAAGGCAGAAATGGCAGCTTTGCACCCCAAGCGCGCCCCCACCCAGCGCCATTGGCAGCAGAGCAGAAGACTGACTCCCGTGCGATCAACTTCTCGACAGCAGTCTGCAACGTGCTCCCTTGAACATCCCAGAGTCTCCAGTTACCCTCGCATACTTATCCATATCTGCTTACTTTCTTTTAACAGTCCCGGCCGGGATGATTCCCCGCTGCGGTGTTCAGTGGTTTAACATGGATGCACACAGATCGATCAGGCAGACGAGCGGCGCAATGAAGAAACTCGGGCTGATAATCAATCCAATCGCAGGCATGGGCGGCAGAGTCGGACTGAAAGGGACCGACGGCGACGATGTGTATCAGAGGGCGCTGACTCTTGGAGCGGAGCCGCAGGCAACCCGTCGCGCAGAGGAAGCCCTAAGTGTCATCGCGAATGCCAATCAGGACGTGGTGATAGTCACCTGTACCGGTGCGATGGGCGAGGACGCAGTACGATGCTGCGGCTTATCGCCCATCCTCCTCGAAGGCATTCCGAAAAACGGCCGATACACCACTGCAGACGATACGCGGCAGGCTGTACATGAAATGCAGCGCATGGGCGTGGATCTGCTTCTATTCGCAGGCGGCGACGGCACAGCCCGCGACATCTGCGACGCCATGAGCGCCAGCGACCATTCTGCGATGCGGATCCCAGCGCTCGGCATCCCAGCCGGCGTCAAGATGCACTCAGGAGTTTTTGCCCTTAGTCCGCGAAAGGCAGGCGAAATTGCTCTCAGACTCCTCTGTGGCGACCCGGTGGAAATGGCAGATCTGGAGGTCATGGACATAGATGAAGACGCATTCCGCAGAGGAAGAGTGACCGCGACCCTACATGGCTATCTCAGGGTGCCGCAGGATTCACAGGGAGTTCAAGCCACGAAGTCTGGCGCGGCAATCGAGGACAACGAAGCGGCTCTTGACATCGCGCGCCAAGTAATCGCCGAAATGGATGAAGATACCCTATACGTCATAGGACCTGGCACCACGACCGCAGCCATTTTGGACGCACTAGGAATACCCAACACATTGCTGGGCATCGATGTCATCCTCAACAAGAATCTGCTCGACTCGGACACGGCAGAGCGCGAACTACTCGAACTTACGAAGGGCAAGCCCGCGAAGATAGTCGTCACCGCAATCGGTGGACAAGGCTATATCATTGGACGCGGCAACCAGCAGTTAAGCCCGCAGCTAATTCGGCAAGTAGGCTTGAATAACATCTTAGTAGTGGCTACAAGGCGAAAGTTGCTTGAACTCGGCGGCAGACCGCTCTTGGTTGATACCGGCGACGCCAAGCTGGACGAGGAGCTGAGCGGCTACATGAAGGTCATAACTGGTTTTCGAGAGTCGCACATCTACAAGGTTTCATACTGATAGATATGTTCAAGCCGACTACTCGCGCCTGATGTCAACACCTAGCCCGTAGCCTCGTATGCGGTCGCGGTACAGCTCCGCCTGTTCCAGCAGGCACACAATCACCACAGCGCTGCCCGTATTGTGCGCCTCGAACATGATGCCTACAGCCTCTTCGACAATCAGGTCGGGCACGCTCTTCACCAGCGCCTCTACCACATAGTCCATGGAGTGGTAGTCGTCGTTGTACAATATCACCGCATAGCGCGGCAGCCTGTCGAGAAGTGCCTGCTGCAACGCTTCGGTATCGGTACTTGGAATGGTCATAGACGCAGGGAGCGGATACGCATCGGGCGGAATAGCATCAATTGCATCGGCCATTGATGAAGACGTACTCAATCCTTGGAACTTGGACATTATCATGACAGCGATTATATTTGTTGACGATCATCGAAACAAACGGAATAGACTAAGGGGGACATAATAATGCAGATCGGAATGTCACTGACAACAAGCTACGCCATTGACCGCGAGCCAAAGGCTCTATATGAAGGTCTGATCGAGCAGGTCAAAGCAATGGCGGAGTTGGGCTTCGCATCACTCTCCCTCGGCGATCACCATGTAACCCAAAACCACTATTTTCAGGTGCTGCCAGCCATGTCGCACCTCTCCGCTTTTACGGGCGACATGCGTCTGATTCCTCTATTCCTATTGCCTTTCTACAATCCCATACTTCTGGCGGAGCAGCTAGCAATGCTGGATGTAATCAGCGGTGGGAGGACAACTGCTATATGCGGCCTCGGGCACCAGCCGGAGGCGCACGTCGCATTCGAGACGCCTCAGAGACTGCGAGTATCTCGCTTCGTCGAGACTTTCGAGATTATGCGCCTGCTGTGGAATCACGATGATGTGTCTTACAGCGGCAGGCACTACAACATCAGCGGAGTGTCGATAAATCCAAAGCCACTAAGCCAACCACTGCCGATGTGGATAGGCGCGAACGCCGACCCCGCAGTGCGACGCGCAGCGCAGATCGCCGACGCTTGGGTAATTAGCCCCGGCTGGACGCCGGACTACATAGAGGAACGACTGCGATTCTATCGCGCTGAACTTGAGGCATGCGGCCGCAGTGAGCAAGTGAACGAGCTCGTCGTGCGCCGAGACCTTCACCTCGCGCCGACACAAGAAGAAGCCTTGCGTGACGCAGAGGTCCTATTCGAGCGCGGCTACCGGGGATTCGGAGAACGCGAGATGCAGGAATCTCTCATCGTCGGAGACGCCCAGCATTGCATCGAAGCTCTCGAAAGGGTGCAAAGCCTCGGCGCAACGCACATCCTCTTCCGCTGCGCCCTAGACGAGCCAGAACAAGCAATGCAGACCATCACCATCCTAGGCGACCACGTCATACCGCACTTTCAGAGTTGACGACAGCGCTCCATGCTCTGCGCCAATTCGTGTAGCCTAAAGTGTGCCCCGCAGCCTGGGATCGAGGGCATCCCGCAATCCGTCGCCGAAGAGATTGAAAGCGAGCACCGTTATGGTGATGAATACGCCCGGGAATACCACCAGCCACCACGGCGGGAAGAGATTGTTGGATGCCTCGCCGAGTTGCGTGCCCCATGTTGGGGCGGGCGGCGGAATGCCTACGCCCAAGAAGCTCAAGCTCGCCTCAGTAACAATTGCTACGCCCAGGTTCGCCGTGAACACTATGAGGAATGGCGCAACACATTGAGGTGCGACATGCATCGCCATCACCCGTACTGGGTTGGCTCCAATGGCCCGCGCTGCGTCAACGTACGCGGACTCTTTGACAGACAATACCACAGACCTTATTACACGAGAAGCGGGCGCGAGCCTGGTTATGCCGATCGCCACAATTACCGTCCACATTGAAGCTCCCAGAGCCATGGCTAGTGCCATGGCTAGGATCAGACCGGGGAAAGATAGAAGCACCTCCGACAAGCGCTGGCTAGTGTTGTCTATCATGCCACCTAGGTAACCACTTGCGAGCCCCCATACAAAGCCGCCGCTTGTGCCAATCAAGACTGATAAGAACGCCACGAATAACGATATGCGTGCACCAAATATCATCCTGCTCAGGACATCCCTGCCAATGCGGTCGGTTCCAAACAGACTGATCGTATCAGGTGGATGAACCATTTTTGTCATATTCACGACTATAGGATCATAGGGCGACAGGAGCGGCGCCGCGATTGCCATCAGGATTAGCAGCGCTCCGATTAGCCCGCCGATTGCAGCCAGCGTGTTGCTTCGAACAAAACGCCGCAAGCCGCTGCCCATCCTGCGCATTCGCAGGGACATCTGATTCGTCATTTCAGCAGCTAGCGCCTGACTAAGCTCGGATTCTTCCTGGCGTGCCATGCAGCCCTCCTAAGAGATAAAGGGGTTCCGCATCGGAGTTAATTAGACTGGGTATAGGGGTGCAGCCTCGAGCCATTTTTCGTTTCCACTGACTCCAAGCCCTCAGTTGAAGGCAGTCACTACGGCCCCTATTCGTAGCGAATTCTGGGGTCGAGCAAGCCGTAGCTAATGTCAGTGACGATGTTCACTACTACGAAAATCATGCCGTATAGGAGAACCAAGTTCTGAACTACGACCATATCACGCTCCAATGCACCTTGCACAAGCGCTCTGCCCAGCCCAGGCACCCCAAAAACTTTCTCTATAGCGACCGAACCACCGAGTACAAATCCAAGCTGAAGACCGGATAATGTTATCACCGGGAGCAGCGCATTTCGTAGAGTATGCCTGTACAGGACAATACGTTCCATCAGACCCTTGGCGCGGGCTGTACGGACGTAGTCCTCGCGCAGCACCTCGAAGAGCGATGATCGTGTCATGCGCGCCAGATATGCGCCGAGGCCCAGCCCAAGGACGATCCCAGGAAAGATGACAATCTGGAAGTTCTTCCAGGGATCATTCCATAGCTGAGCGTTTATAATGGGCGACTTATAGTCAAACCAATATATTCCAGCCAACACGACCAGCAGGCCAAGCCAGAAGCTCGGTACTGCCAGAAAAATCACCGTCGTAAGCCTGGCCCCCGCGTCCAGCAAGGAATTGGGACGTAGGGCGCTGACCATTCCCGCCGGAATGCCCATCAGCCACGAGAAAGCTACCGCTACAACACCAATCTCGACACTTACCATACCGCGCTCGCGGATTAACTGCGACACGCTGTCGCCGCGAAAGAAAGACTCTCCCATGTTCCCGCGAGCGATGTCTCCGAGCCAGCTTATATACTGAATCGCGAGTGGCTTGTCTAGCCCAAGCTGCGCCAACAGCCGAGCGCGCTCCTCCTCAGTGAATCTATGCAGTTCTTCTATACCGAACATGACGGCCAAAGGGTCGCCCGGAAGAAGCCGCATGACGGCAAATATCAGCGCCGTGATGCCAAACAGTGTTGGAATGGCGAGCAAGAGACGTCTCAGGATGTACTTACTCAACCTTCACGTCCTTCCTTTTGAAATGGGGCTGGATTGAAATCCAGCCCCAACCATGCTCAACCTACGAATCGACTAGCGGTTTGGCGTATCAGCGCCGAGCCAGACGTGATCCCACTTGTACACGTCGTATCCTCCGGACATGTTGCCCGGCGTTACACCGTTAAGGTAGTCATACCAACCCCACTGGACGGAGGTACTGCCGATCGTCATCACTGGGACATCCCGTTCCAGAATATCCCGAATCTGGTTGGCTATTTCGAAGCGCTTCTGTTGGTCCAGTTCTTTGATGAACTCCGCTCCAAGCCTGTCGAATTCTGGATTTCTATATCGGGCAGTGTTTTGGTCACAAAGCTCGTCGCCGCATTGACCGAATGCCGGGACAATGTAAGTGTAAGGGTCAAGTACACGAGAGCCGTAGCCGCCTGTGATGAGGTCGAAGTCACCTGACTCGGCGACCTGTGCAATCGCGGACGCCTGGTGAATGTTGATATCAGTATCGACGTTCAGGTGCTCTTTGACCATCGCCTGAACTGCAGCAGAACCAATGCGATTATTTGGCGTCTCTCTTACGGCGAAATGAAGCTCCGGGATGCCCTGACCATCAGGATATCCCGCTTCTGCCAACAGTTGTTTCGCCTTCGCAATGTCTTCTGCGGTCGGACTGCGATGACCGGGAATCGTGATCAGCTTTTCGGTGGACCAGGCATAAGGCGTGCCAGGCATATACCACCCGCTCAGGAAGGTTGCGGTCACTGAATCGATGGCCTCAGCAAGCTTAGGCTTATCCACTACGAGATTAAAAGCCTGGCGGACTCTGACATCATTAAACGGCGCTCGTTCCGTGTTGAAGGTAATACCCGAAATTGACGGGACAATCAATTCGAGTGTGCTCATGCCGTCGATGGTCTTAACCCGTTCGAATGTATCAGGATCAAGCCACTGTGCCCAGTCCACCACTCCGCCCAACAGAGCCGCCGCAAGTTCCGGCGTCCATGCTATCAACCACACATGGGTTATCTTGTCAACATAGGGAACATTCTCATTCCAGTAATCTACGTTCCGTTCCAGTATCCACTTTTCGGTGTCTCGGGAGGAATATATGAAGGGTCCCGTGCCTGGGTGGTTATCTATCTTGCTCAGATCCCAGTTGTTATCTTCAAAGGACTCTTTCTTGGTAATCATGTTGTAACCAACTGAGAAGGTCTGAAGCATATAGTCGCTGGAACGCGTTTCGTTGAGATTGAACTGGACAGTATAGTCGTCAGGGGTCTCGATGCTGTCCAGGGCGGTAAAAAGCGTCTTCCTAAGGCTGACAAGGCCTTCGGGTGGGAAGACAATCCTCTCGTAAGTGGCTTTGACGTCCTCTGATGTGAACTCATCGCCGTCATGCCACAATACGCCTTCTCTGAGGTTGAAGGAGTATGTGCTGCCATCGGACGATATTTCCCAGCTATGCGCGAGGTCAGGCACTATAGGCACGCTAGGGTCGCGCGGATCATGCCGTAGCAGCAGGTCATACATGGGGCCTTGGGAGCCTGTGTTGGCTATGGTGCCGGTCGCGTACCAGTCGAAGATTGACGGTGGGCCGTGAGCAGCCTTGATGAAGTGACCACCCCTCCGGGCATCAGGCGATATGGCAGCGAGCTTCCACTGGTCGCCTCCGGGAACTGGTGTCGCCACAACCACTACTTCCTTGATAATCGCCTCTGCAGGTATCTCTCTGACGACTTCTACCTCGACCTCCCTCACCACCTCTACCTCTTTAACAACCTGTTCCGTCACCACCACAGTCTCGACGACTCTGACCACTTCAGGTTCGGCTGCGCCACAGGCTACCACTGCCAGCATAGCTGCCACAGCGCATAACATTAGCCATATTGCCGACTTCGGTGTCCGCAAACCTCGCATAACTTTGCCTCCAAATCTAACTGATTACTCGCTTCAATCGCTTATAACTGCTAATACGACAGAATGTTGATTCGTGAATCAAATAACGCCCCCAAGAGTGCCGCCATTTAACCATTACTTGAATTGATAGTCAAGAATGCCCATTTGAATTACCGCCGATAATGCCAGTCAATGGAGCATGCCTAAGCTTGCCTGCGAACCTTCGCAGCCTTCCTTGACATCGCCCATCCTGTCAGCCACCATTACATTGCAACGCGCCTAGTGCTTTTGTGTTGCCCCGAAGCCTTCAACACGCAACAAACAACGGACGCATATATGCGCACGAATTCTCTTCAGCCCACCTACCAGTTGCTCGCCGCTCTGTCATTGCTTGTCTTTGCGACAGGCTGCCAAATTGCAGGTCTCCTTGGTGAATCTGAGTCCGATGCCCTTATCTCCAACCAGAATGGCGATCCAGCCGCCGTAGTCCCCTTCACGAATGTCGCCAACACGGCCTTGGAGGACGGCTTCGGAGTGTGGAACGACAGGCCCGGCGTGGTCATCTTCGACTACGACCGCGACGGCGATATGGACTTCTACGTGACTCAGATGGCCGGTCACGCGAACTTGCTCTATCGCAACAACGGCGACGACACGTACAGCGATGTCGGCAGCGCCGCCGGTGTCGCTCTCGAGAACACGCATAGCACAGGTGCCGTCGCATGCGACGTCAACAACGACGGCTTTCAAGACCTCTATGTCGGCGCGTGGGGCGACCCGGCTGACGACTTGGGCTTCAGATCTCCGCAGCAGGGCAACCTGGACGCGCTGCTCCTCAACATGAAAGACGGCACTTTCGTGGACATCACGAAAGCGGCATTCGACGAGGTGAATGCCCGCTCCGCAACAAGCATCGGCTGCGCGGACATCAACCTGGACGGCTGGCTGGACCTGTTCGTCGGCAACCTCATGGACCAGGACTTTCGTCACTTCGAAGACCTCAACCATCCCGGTCACTACAACAAGCTCTTTATGAACAATGGAGACTTGACCTTCGAAGACGTAACCGAATCCGCCGGCGTCCAGGGACCCCAGATACTCATGCGCTATCCTGACAATACCCCCGTAAGCTATAAGAATCCTGATACCGGGGAGGCCTATGAAGGATACAATCCCCTCACGCTTGACGCGCAGGGTAACCGAGCGGGCGAACCAACCGGCCAGACACACGCCGTGCTCTTCTTCGATTACGACGACGACCTCGACCCCGATCTATGGATTGCCAACGACGCGGATAGGCTGCACCTATACCGGAACGATTCAGACGCTTCGGGAGTCAGATTCACTCCTATGGCGCGCACCTTGGGCATAGACAAGGTCGGCGCGTGGATGGGATTCGCGGTGGGGGACTTCGATGGCGATCTCGATCTCGACGTATTCGTCCCCAATGTCGGCTTCCACACGCTGATACAGCCTCCCCGTCAGGTGCCACGCGGCACCTGCGAATACTTCGGCAGGTTCGCTACAGGGACATGCACGCATTTCCTGCTTAGTAATGGAGGCGGCGGGCGATTCGTCGATGTCGCAGGCTCGACGACAGTGAAGCCCAGCCCTTGGTTCCCGCCAATATCTCTTGATCCGTCAACTATCGATCCGGGTCACCAGATACCGACCGGCATCGCTGCCTACGATTTTGGTTTTGGCGCGACGTTCTTCGACTACGAAAACGACGGCGACCAGGATCTGTACTGGTTCGGCTCCACAATGGGCAGAGGCGGCGGCCCCGATGGTCACATATTCCCTGCTGCCGGTCGCATGATGCGCGGCGACAATACGGGCGCATTCGAGGACATTACGGTGCGCGCCCGACTGCTGGACATAACCCATGTGAGCTACGACGGGCTTGATGAAGATCAACTGGCGCGCAGAAACCCTGCTGCACTGCAAGCAAGACGCATCGACCGCCAGAATCACGAGAACGGAAAAGGATTGGCGCACGGCGACCTTAATGGCGACGGATTCGTTGACCTGATTGCCACAAACAGCAGCGGCGACATCTTCATCCCGTCCTTGCCCGGCGCTCCACCCACCACGGCGCCCAGGACAGGCCCCTTGTTCGTCTGGCTGAACGGCAACGACGACAACCACTGGCTGACGCTTCGCCTGAAAGGAGGCATGGCAGTGGAAGGCACGGGCAGCAATGCGGACGGAATTGGGGCGCGAGTCTATGTCACGACGCTGCCATCACCGCACGAGAATCCGCGCGTTCAGGTCCAGGAAGTTCGCGCAGGCTCCAGCTACCTGTCGATGGACAGCATCGACCTGGAGTTCGGCCTAGGCAAAGCCGATAAAGCTGAGAAGATCGAGATCATCTGGCCGAGCGGTAGAACTCAGGTCGTTGAAGACGTAGATGCCGATCAGATCATGACTATCATGGAGCCATCGCAATAGCGAACGAGGGTTTCAGACTGTTTCTGTAATCCAACCAGCGTATGTTGACTATTCAACTGCTGAATGCTTTAATAGCCGCGTTGGATTCGGGATGCTCGGTTCACTTATCGGCACTCCCTTTTCAAAGCCAAGAAGTTGGCTGACGCGTATTTCAAGGAGGGTGAAAGAATGAAACTCAAAGGCCTAATGCTTATGGGTATGTTAGGTTTGACGGCGCTATTGGTGGTGGCATGCGGGTCTGCCCCAGAAGAGGCCGCCCCCGCCGCACCAGCGCCCGCTCCTGCAACCTCGGCTCCGGCCGCCCCCGCCCAAGCCGCTACCACTGCACCAGCGCCTACAAGCGCACCCGCAGCCGCGGCACCGAGCGGTGGTGGACAGCTAAAGGTCGCAATGCGTACTCTCGGCAATCCACAGGGACTGCCCGGTCAGGCATCCGGCGGCACAGGCGACACCATCCCCGAACTCATCGGGCTGATGGAACGTCTGACGGAGCGCAAGGCGGCAGACCTATTGTTCTACCCGCACCTGTCAGAATCATACGTTGTTGAGCCAGACCTGTCCAAGATAACCATCAATCTTCGCCAGGGCGTACAGTTTCATCACGACTGGGGCGAGATGACCGCCGATGATGTTAAGTGGAGCTTTGGCGACGCAGGCGTCGAGAATCCAGAGTCCACATTCGGCAATGTGGGCTATTTGCACGAGTACCAAAATCCCCATGTTGTCGTGGACGCCCACACCCTTGAAATTCCTCTTAGGAGTTTCACTTCGGAGTACGAGGGCGCGATAGTTGGGATGGTCTTCGTTCACAGCAAGAAATCAATCGACGATATGGGGCGGGACTGGGCGTTCCAAAACCCTATTGGCACAGGGCCTTTCCAGATGGAAAGCTGGACTGCCAATGACGAGTTCGTCGGCAGCACCTTCGCCGATTACTGGGACACTGGGGCGTCATTCGACGGCCTCAGCGTCAAGGAGATTCCGGAAGACTCAACCCGTGTCGCCCTTATCAAGACCGACGCAGTACATATCATAGACCCGGTGCCGTTCAGCTTCCTGCCTGGCCTGCTCGAATCGGGACTTGAACCTAATAGTGACAACCAGGGAGGCGCAACGCAGGCTGTCACTTACAGCGGCAACTTCTGGATGTTCGAGTATCCTGAGAATGACAACAAGGACCGCGACGGCCAGCCTGTAACGCCTCGCCCAGGGTTTATGCCGGATGACAAGCATCCATGGATTGGCGATCCAGATGACCCCGCGCGCATGGAATCAGCGAGGCTGGTGCGCCACGCGCTGTCCAGGGCTATCGACCGCGAACTCATTGTTGAAGAGGTACTGCTTGGGAACGGCTTCCCGGAATATATAAACTTCTTCTCCAGTGCACTGCCGGAGCACAAGGACGAGTGGATAATTCCCTACGACCCCGACGGCGCAGTGGCAATGCTTGAGGAGGCGGGTGTTCCGGTCGAGGATTTCCCGGCGTTCCAGATTTATGTGCAGCAGCTTCCGAATGTGAACTTCGAGGTGTACGACGCGGTCGCCACCATGTGGATCAACATCGGACTGGATGTAACAGTAGACAGCACAGCGTATCAGGCATTCAGGCCCCGCTTGGTTGACCGCGAATGGAATGGACTGACTTCGTGCTGCGCTTGGCCCGGCTGCGGAGGTCCGCTGCTGCTGATG
Source organism: Dehalococcoidia bacterium (assembly GCA_965225795.1). GTDB lineage: Bacteria > Chloroflexota > Dehalococcoidia > Lucifugimonadales > JADFKI01 > Bin90. The sequence goes on from OZ245324.1 coordinate 1,886,201, forward strand.
GACCAGCCCCGACTGGCTGCACGCGAAGGCTCCACCATCGGTGAGGGCGACTGGAACCCCGGCTTTGAGGTTCTGGAAGTGATGACCTATGTGAACGAGGTCGAAGCCAACCCCCTTGACAAGGAGGCAAGAATAGCCGCCAACATCAAGGAAGCCGATTTCTTCTACCACTGGATGCTCGCCACGGGTATTGTCCACGCCGACAACCCTGTTTGGGTAAACCCCGAATTCGTAGAAGGTTGGCAGATGGAGATAACAGGTCTGTTCAATAACCTTGAAACGATTACCCTGAAGCAATAGGCCTAAAGCAATAGCGACAAGTGTCTTTCAGGCGCGCTGACAAATGGTGCGTGCCGACACTCACTGAAATCACATATCCCCTCCCTAACATCTGGGGAGGGGATATTATTAAAATTGTTGGTTTAGCCCTTTTCTAAAATACGAGAAACTATGACGGTATTCCTGCTGCGAAGAATCGGCTATTCACTTGTAACCATCATCCTCGCTTCCGTAATCGTATTCGCCCTTTCGCGAATGTCCGGCGACCCGCGTCTTCTGTACCTGAACGCATTCTCGCATGTGGGACCGGAGGTCTGGGAGGCTTGGGGAAGGAAGCTAGGGCTGGATAAGCCGCTCCCGTTGCAGTATCTCTACTGGCTCAGAGATGTGTTGCTCGGAGACTGGGGCGAGTCAATCGACACCGGCATCCCTGTGTGGACGGCTGTCACCGATAGGTTGCCCCTTACGCTGAAACTCACCGGCGGTGGTTTTATTTTCGCCGTGCTTGTCGGCATCCCTCTTGGCGTACTGTCAGGGGTGTACCGGAGCTCATTCTGGGACTATACGGGCAGGACGATGGCTGTTCTGGGACAGTCCGTACCCGCGTTCTGGCTGGCAATCGTTCTGATCCTGGTTTTCTCGGTTAAGCTGGAGTTGCTGCCTGCGGCAGGACAGGGCGGGATTTCGCATTACATCATGCCGAGTATTATTCTTGGTTGGTTTGGCTCGGCAGGCTTTCTGCGCCTCACTCGCTCAGCTATGCTAGATGTCATGGACTCCGAATACGTGAAACTGGCAAGAGCCAAGGGAGTGGGAAAGTTCACTCTGATCTGGAAGCACGCCTTCAGAAATGCCCTGATTGCCCCGCTAACCTATGGCGGTCTGCTGCTTGCAGGCTTCGCTACTGGCACCGTTCTGACGGAGACCATCTACGCCCTGCCCGGTCTGGGAAGGCTCGCCCTGCAAGCGGTCTATGCAAACGACTTCCCTATTCTGCAAGGCTCCGTGCTGTTTTTCGCCGGACTGTATGTGATCTTCGCTTTCATATTGGATATGATTTACGCCCTTGTTGACCCGCGCATAAGATACGAGTAAGAGACCCTGATCAGAGTCAAACATGCAACTGGAACAACAAGAAACACTGCTGCAAATTGATGAGCCGTCGTTCATATCGAGGGCTTTTGCGAGGTTCCGCAAGTGGCCGTACATTCCCGCGTTTATACTGATTGTCTTGGTTTTCGCGGCTATTGCAGCTCCGCTGATATCACCCTACGACCCTGTGAAAGGCGACCTTAGAGGGCGCAGCAAGCCGCCAATAGGCTTTGGAGGAACGACCGAGCACATCTTTGGCACCGACAATCAGGGACGGGACATCTTCAGCCGCATAATTCACGGTGCGCGCGTATCCATGAGCTTCGCCGCGATTACGATGCTGCTCAGTGTTGCTCTCGGCGCAGTAATAGGAGCCGTTTCCGGATACTTCGGAGGCAACATCGATGAAACGTTAATGCGCCTTGTTGACTTGCAGAACGCCCTGCCTTTTATCTTAGCAGCTCTTGTGACGGTTGGAGTGTTCGGCGCAAGTTTCACCACTTTGTTAATTATCATTGCGATATTCTCTTGGGGTACAACTGCGCGCCAAATCAGGGGCGAGATATTACAACTGAAGCAGATGGACTATGTCAGTCTCGCCCGTATAGCCGGAGCATCATCCCCTCGCATCATATTCAAGCACCTGCTCCCCGGCGTAACGAATACTCTCATCGTGGTCGCAACGCTTGGAACCGGTCAGATTATCCTTACCGAAGCCACATTAAGCTTCCTGGGTGTAGGTATCCCACCACCCAAGCCAGCGTGGGGCAGCATGATCTCCTTCGGCAGAAACTACATCGACTCCGCATGGTGGATCGCCGTCATACCCGGGGTGGCAATCGCCCTCGTCGTCGTGTCGCTCAACTTCCTAGGCGACTGGCTGCGCGACTACTTCGACCCGCGCCTGCGTCAACTTTAGGCGTACTCGCGCAAGCGACACAGCTTTATGGCACACTCCAGCCAAGCCGTTCTAGGCATCGATGTCGGCACAACAGCCGTCAAAGCCATACTGTTTGACGCCGATTGCGCTGTGCTCGCAGAAGCCGAGGTCGAGCAACCCATCGATGTGCCGCGCCCCGGCTGGACCGAGCAGCACCCGGATATGTGGTGGCGCAACACCGTTCTTGCAGTTCGCAAAGCCCTTCAACTCGCAGACCAAGATGGACACCGCATTGAACTCGCCGCCATCGGGCTTAGCGGTCAGATGCACAGCTCCGTGTTCCTCGACGCCGATGGCGAAGTCATCAGGCCTGCCTTGCTATGGAACGACGCCCGCACCACTCCACAGCGCCATCACATCACCGAGGCATTAGGACTGCCGGGGCTTCACAGCACAGTCGGCAATCTGCCGCTAGAAGGCTTTACTGCGCCCAAGCTCCTCTGGCTGAAGCAGAACGAACCCGACAACTACGCCCGCCTGCGCACACTGCTACTCCCCAAGGATTACATACGCTATCGCCTGAGCGGAGACTACGCAACCGAGCCATCGGACGCCGCCGGCACTTTGCTCTTCGACATCAGGCATCGCCGCTGGTCGCAGACGATGTTACAGGCATTAGAAGTGGATACAGGCATCCTGCCCCGCGTCGTGGAGTCAACAGAGATTTCCGGTGTGGTTACGCCCATCGCCGCTTCCGAACTCGGAATCCACGCGGGCATCCCTATCGTTGGCGGCGGCGCGGACAACGCCGCCGGCGCCGTGGGTTGCGGCGCAACAGACAGCAGCGTAATGCAGGTGAGCGTCGGCACATCCGGCGCTGTGGTGCTCCCCTCAAGCGAACCACATGTCGTAGAAGACATGAACCTGCACACCTTCTGCCACTGCGCGCCCAACCTCTGGTATCTCATGGGCGTCATCATATCGGCAGGCAGCGCTTTACGATGGCTGAGAGACACTATTGCTCCTGAAGCGTCATACGACTCCCTAGCGGCAGAGGCGGAGCAGATCACGCCGGGCAGCGACGGGCTGCTGTTCCTGCCATATCTCAGTGGTGAGCGCACACCGCACAACGACTCCAATGCGCGCGGTGTCTTCGCTGGCCTGAGCCTCGCGCACGGTCGTGGACACCTTACGCGGGCAGTGATCGAAGGCGTGTGCTTTGCCATGCGGGATTCTCTGGAACTTATGCGCCAACAGGGCGTGTCGCCCAGTGAAGTGCGAGCGATCGGCGGCGGGGCGCGCAGTCGGATGTGGTTGCAAACCCTCGCCAATGTATTCGGACTCCCCCTCGCCACCGTGCAGCCAGCAGGCGGCGCGGCACTTGGAGCGGCCCTCCTCGCGGCAGTGGGATGCGGCATGTTCAGCAGCATCCAGGACGCTGTGCAATCATGCATCAAGACGGGCGATGTCGTGGAACCGGAGGCGAGCCTGACAGCGGTGTATGACGAATTATACGACGCTTATCGCCAACTCTACCCTGCGCTGAAGAGCAGCTTCGCCACGCTCGCCGACATCAACGCGAGGCAACGGCAGTGATTGGCGTGTGCGGTGAGGCGCTCATCGACTTCACACCGATTGACGGAGATGAGAGCCGCGCATACGCGCTGCAACCCGGCGGTTCGCCCTGCAACGTAGCTATCGGACTTGCGCGCCTGCAAAAGCCGACTACATTCATCGGCAAGCTCTCGAATGACCGCTTTGGCGACATTCTCCACGCGCACCTGACACAGAACGGCGTTGACCTGCGATGGTTGGCGCGAGGCAGCGAATCCACAGCGCTTGCATTCGTCATACCCGCACTGGACGGAACGCACGACTTCGCCTTCTACGGAAATAGCACGGCAGAACAAAGCCTTGCCGACGCTGACCTTCCCGACACATTCCCCGATAATTTAACTACCCTGCACTTCGGTTCCTATTCGCTGATGCTGGGCAGCAGCGCGCGGACTTACGAACGGCTGATGTGCCGAGAGTACGGCTCGCGCGTAATCTCACTCGACCCCAATGTACGACCCGCGCTATTTCGAGAGGCATATCGTGGACGCATCGAGAGACTGCTGCGTTTCGCCACCTTAGTCAAGGCGAGCGCCATGACCTCGCATGGCTCTACCCTGGCGCAAGCCTTACAGCAATGCGGTGGCTTGATGTGCCGAGAGTACGGCTCGCGCGTAATCACTCGACCCCAATGTACTCGACCCAATGTACGCACGCCGCGCTATTCCCCGACCGAGAGGCATATCGTGGACGCATCGAGAGACTGCTGCGTTTCGCCACCTTAGTCAAGGCGAGCGCCGATGACCTCGCATGGCTCTACCCTGGCGCAAGCCATGTCGATACAGCAATGCGGTGGCTTGACGCGGGCCCCTCGGTGGTGGTGGTGACGCTCGGCAGTGATGGCGCAATCGGCCTGACCTCCGATGCTGTCGTGAACAGCTCCGGAGTTCGTGTAAAGGTAGCCGACACAGTGGGCGCCGGAGACGCATTCATGTCGGCGCTTCTGGCACGGACTGGACGACCGCGGCTCGGCGCGGTGCTGCGACCGCGGGCTGCTGCGCCAGAATGCGCTGGGGACGCTGAAGGAGGACACGCTGGCCGACGCACTGGCATACGCCAATCGGGCCGCTGCGCTTGCCTGCACAAGGCGCGGCGCGGATCCGCCAACCCGCCTGCAGCTCGCACAATGGAACCCACTGGAGGAAGACCAATCAGGTTAAGGGCGTCATGAGCAAACGGATAAGTGAAGCCCTCCGTCTGAATGACGCTGCTTGACACCGCCGTTCACCTTACCATATTCTCGCTTGGGCAGTTCGGCGTAAGAAGACGGGCACGCCGAGCAACAGACCCGCATCCCGTTTACTTAATATCGCCGCACTGCCGCGAGCAATAATTGGAGGGTTAGAGCGTATGACCAATCAGGTTAAGGGCGTCATAGCAAGCGCAAGAGGCGAGGCTGTCTCAGTCGAGACGATTGTAGTGCCGGACCCGGGTCCCGGAGAGGCGCTCATCAAGGTGCAGGCTTGCGGCGTATGCCACACTGACCTGCACTACCGCGAAGGCGCAATCACCGACGAGTTCCCATTCCTGCTTGGACATGAAGCGGCTGGCACCGTCGAGAAGGTCGGCGATGGCGTTACCAATGTTGAGCCGGGTGACTTCGTCATAATCGCGTGGCGCGCTCCATGCGGCATCTGCCGCTCTTGCCTGCGCGGACGCCCTTGGTACTGCTTCGATAGCCGCAACGCATCGCAGCCTATGACGTTGGCAGACGGCAGACCGCTCTCGCCTGCGCTGGGCATCGGCGCATTCGCAGAGCTAACCCTAGTCGCCGCGGGACAGGCGGTCAAGGTCAATCCGGCGGCATCAGCGGCGGCGGCAGGGCTTGTGGGCTGCGGCATAATGGCCGGTCTCGGCGCGGCGGTAAACACTGGAGGTGTGACTCGCGGCGACTCGGTAGCCGTTTTCGGCTGCGGCGGCGTCGGTGATGCGGCAATCGCAGGAGCGAGGCTCGCCGGCGCGCACACGATCATCGGTGTGGACATCGACGACCGCAAGCTGGAGTGGGCGAAAGACTTCGGCGCGACCCACACGATCAATGCATCACAGACCGACGCGGTTGAGGCTATTCGTGGGCTGACCGGCGGCAACGGGGTCGATGTCGCCATCGAAGCAGTGGGCAATCCCGTCACCTACGAGCAGGCTTTCTACGCCCGCGACCACGCAGGCACCGTAGTCATGGTAGGTGTGCCAGACCCACAGATGAAGATTGAGTTGCCCATGATCGAGATTTTCGGCAGAGGCGGCTCTCTCAAGTCATCCTGGTACGGTGACTGTCTGCCCACGCGCGACTTCCCGATATTCATCGACCTTTACATGCAGGGAAGGCTTGATTTGGACAGGTTCGTCTCCGAGACCATAGCGCTCGACGATGTGGAGGAAGCATTCCACAAGATGGAACGCGGAGAGGTGCTGAGGTCGGTCGTACTGCTCTAGATCAAGCATACTCCGCAATATCGCCGAACAGACTTTTGAGCCGCGCGCTGTCCGCATCGGGCAGGCGCGGCTTTTCCAATGCAGCTATGTTGGCGTTCAAATGCGCCATAGTGGAGGTGCCAGTGATTACGCTGCCGATGGCAGCGTGGTCTGCACCAAATTTATAAGCAGCACTCACAATGGAATCAACATCGTCATGCACCAGCCAGCCGAGTGGGTCCTGTGATGGCAAGCTGTCGTGTGGAATGTAGCCCTTATCTTTCCACTCGGCAATCAATTCTCCCAGCAACGCGGGGACCGGTAGCTTGATTCGCACCGACGCCATGTTCAGCACGCCGATGTTGTGCTCCATCGCAAGAGGTAGCGCTTCCTTCGCGGCAATCTGGTTCAGGATGCCATACTTGAGCATCACGACATCCCAATTGGCCGCATCGCTTCGGAGCGCGACCGGCAGTATCTCCTGAGCAGGATCCGCAATGTAGCGCGTGCTGAAGCCCTTAAAGCGAATCTTGCCTTGCTGGCGCAGACGCTCCAGCGTGGGCAGGAAGCGCTCGACCACGGAATCGTACTCGGCTGCCAGTATGCCGTGAATCATCATCACATCCACGTAGTTGGTGTTGAGCCGACTTAGGCTGCGCTCGACCGATGCTCTGAAGGCGGTGGCGTCCTGCCCTTCACCACCGTCGCGGTGATATGCCCACTTGGTTATGAGATGGTAGGAATCCCTTGGTACATCACGCAGCGCCTCGCCCAATAACTCCTCACTGCTACCATACGCCTCGTGCGTGTCGAAGAGGTTGACTCCCAAGTCGAGGCAACGGCGAATAAGCGCAGTCTGCTGCTTCTGCTCCAAGCCTTTATGCTGACCGAATTGGCTGGGACCACCCGTGCCGAAACTGGCGAGCGAGACTTTCAGGCCTGTCTTGCCGAGTGTGCGGTATTCCATGCCAGATTCCCCCGGTTTCTATATCAGGCGTCCAGTTCGCGTATCTGACGCGCGAATATGTAGAAGACGATGGCGAAGGCAGTTGCGATGAGTCCCATAGCGGCGAGTGCGATTGAGATCGAGGTGATTCTGGCGAACCAGCCTATTGCGAAGCTTGCGACGAGGACTCCACCCATGCTGTAGCGTTGCAGGCTGGTTACGCGGCTTCGCATGTCATCGGAGACGAGCAATTGCATAAGTGTACCGTTGGTCGTCCTGAACGCTGTCTGTGTCGTAGCAAAGAGCATGATGAGGAGGAACGCCAGTGGTAGGATAATCGCGTGAGAGAAGAGAAGTATAAAGACGGAGCTTGCCAGCGCGCAGACAAGCACAATCATGCCTTTCTTAAATACGAAGCCGAAAGATGCGATGAACAGTGCCATCAGCAGACCGCCCAAGCCATTAATCGCCAGGAAATAGCCGCCCACATCCGCGCCGCGCTTGAGTATCTCGTCTGTGAAGACGGGTAGAAGGAACATTGCCGGCTGAAGTATTGTATTCGGGATGAAACCCAACATAGTCAGGTAGAGCAAAACGCGCTTGTCCTTCCAGACATATGTAAAGCCGCCGAGCAGGTCGGACATGAATGACTGATTGCCAGCGCCCCTCCTAACACGCGCGTAGGGCGTCTTTATTGGCAGAAAGACTATGACCGTGCCCAGGTACAGCAACGCCTCAAGCGTGAAGTTCCAGAAGAAGCCGAGCGTGGTTATGAGGATGCCACCGATGAAGGGGCCAATCATGCGTGTGCCGGGTATCGTGAGCACGTTTGTCGCGAAGGCATGCGCCATTGCGTGCCGCGGTACGGTGTTGGCTACAAGAGCCATACGGCTGTTCTGGCTGATGGACACGCATGTACCGCTAACGAAGACATAAATGTATGCGTGCCAGACCGTCACGAGTTGCTGTCCGACCAGCACAGCAAACAGGAACGAAAACACCGCCATGAAGGTCTGAATGCCTATGACTAGTTTGCGCCTGTCCATACGGTCGCCGAGAGTCCCTGCAATAGGCGCCATGATCAAGCCGGGCAGCAAGCTCATTCCACCCACCGTCACTACGAATAGCGTAGATGTTGATGATCCAGATGTGAGGCCCCGTACAAGCCAGCCCACCGACAACAGCTGCAACCACTGCGCGTTGTTTGAGAAGAAATTGCCTATCCACAAGTAGCGATAATCTGGGTAAGCGAAGGAGTCAAAAGTTCGCAGGCGCGGGATGCGTATCGTGAAGCGTTGCCTGGGAGGTGTCCCTATCGCCGGGACCTGCTCGCCCGGGGTGTTCGATGTGCTCATGGTCTATGCGTCTAACTCGCGTATCTGATTGGCGAAGAACCAGAAAACAAGCCCCAACGCAATGCCCACCAGCCCCATCACGGTCAGCGCGATTGAGACGGAGGTGACGCCTGCGAACCAACCGACGATCAAGCTGAAGATTACGACGCCGCCCATGCTGTAGCGCATCAGACTCATGACCCTGCTGCGCATCTCGTCAGGGGCTATGAGAGTCATCAGTGTTACCGTAGCGGTCCTGAAGGCCGTCTGGCTCGGCGCGAACACCATTATCAAGAGAAACGCAAGTGGCAATAAGAAGGCGTTAGCGAACATCAGAATGACGACAGAGCTGACGATCGCGGAAATTAGCACAATCTTACCCTTGGGGAAGATGAAGCCAAAGGATGCGATGAACAACGCCATCAGCAAACCGCCCAATCCGTTGATTGCGACGAGGTACCCGCCGACATCGGCTCCCTGCTTCAACACCTCACTTGTGAACACGGGCAGCAGGAACATCGCAGGTTCCAGGATCGTGTTGGGAATGAACCCCAGCAGAGTAATGTATAGCAGCACTCGCTTATCTTTCCAGACATAGGTGAAGCTCTCGATCAGGTCAGATAAGAAGGAGGTTTCAGCTTGGGCCTTCCTGCTGCGCTGCGTATATGGCGTCTTCATTGGCAGGTATGCGATCACAGTGCCGACATAGAGAATCGACTCAAGTGTGAAATTCCAAAAAAAGCCCAGAGTTGTTATCAGGATACCGCCGACGAAGGGACCGATCATGCGCGTTCCCGGAATGGTGAGGACATTGGTGGCGAAAGCGTTCGCCATTGCCTCACGAGGCACGGTGTTGGCTATCAGAGCCATACGGTTGGTCTGTGTAATCGACAGGCAGATGCCACCAAGGAACACATACAGGTACACATGGAACACGGACACAAGTTGCTGCCCGACCAAGATGGCGAACAGGAAAGACAGGACTGCCATGAAGCACTGTATGCCAATTACCAGCTTGCGACGGTCTAGCCTGTCGCCGAGCGTGCCCGCTATGGGCGCCATCACAAGACCCGGCAGCATTGCCATTCCGCCGACTGTCACGACAAAGAATGTGGAATACGGGGAGTTCGTAGTAAGGCTCCGCACCAGCCAGCCGGCTGTGAGCATCTGTAGCCACAGGGCATTGTTAGAGCAGAAGTCTCCCACCCACAACAAGCGAAAATTTGGATACGCTCTCAGGGAGTCGAGAGTCTGGAGGCGCGGTATCCGTATTCTTCTCGAGGCAACCGGCTGCCCAGTTCGCTGAGCAGTGGATGATTGACCTTCCACCGTCTCCGGTGTGCTCATACGGCCCACTGCTCGATGGCTGCTGGATCAAGCTCAAGCCCCAGGCCGGGCTTGTCCGGATAGGGTGCCCACATGCCATCCTGCTGTTGTGGAAATTCCCTATACCACTGACGATCACCCTCAAGTCCCGTGTTCATGTACTCGACAACCTTGAGGTTCGGAGTAGCGCAGGCGAGGTGCAGGTGTACGAGTTGCACTGCGTGGGGCGCAACTGGCAGGTTGAATGCGTGAGCCAGATGCGCCACCTTCATCCATTCAGTAACGCCCCCAACCCTACCCACGTCGGGCTGCACAATGTCCGCGCCGCCTGCAGCTATGAGTTCTCGAAACCCGTGCTTGGTGTACTCATGCTCACCTGTGGCAACCGGGATGTTGATGGCGCGGCTTACTTCGGCCAGCCCCTGTATGTCGTCAGCAATCAGTGGCTCCTCGAACCAGCCCACCTGATATTGCTCGAACTCGCGCGCCATATATATAGCCTGTTTGGGATAGTAACCGTTATTGGCGTCTATGTAGATTGCGACATCGTCGCCCAGCGCACTGCGGACCGCAGCGAGGCGCTGGATGTCTTCACGCTCCGACTGTCCGAAGTTCTTGCCGACCTTCATCTTGACGCGGGGAATGCCCTGCTCCACATAGCCCGCCATCTCGGCAATCAGTTCTTCCTCGCTAAAGTTCGTCCATCCGCCGCTGCCGTAGATTGGCACTGATTCTTGGTAGGGGCCAAGCAGCTTGAACAAGGGGACGCCCAACGCCTTAGCCTTCAAGTCCCATAGGCCGATGTCCACGGCGGAGAGCGCGCAGAAGGCGACGCCCTTGCGCCCATAGCCGCGCACATGCCAGAACATGTCGTTCCACAGTTGCTCTATGTTGAACGGGTCTTTGCCAATAAGGAGATTGCGGAATCCATCCTCGACTACCTGCCGCACACCGGGTGACGACTGCCCAATGCCTAGCCCTTCGACTCCCTCGTCCGTGTGAATGTGGACAAAGAGTTGACCTCTGCCTCCTGCGCCCGGTGGCGGTGGCGGAATTGTTGCGTCCTGAATTGGCCTCGAGTGGGGGTAGAAGAGCTGTGTGGTGGTGATGTCAACAATCTTCATCTGATGCTAGACTCCGCTGTGTGTTGTCCTGACCTTGAACACAACGAAGTATATCATTATAGCGTGCGAGGTATCTGACCAATCTCCGCCCGTAGGTTTCGGATGGCCTTACGTTACGCGCACTTGACCGCACGCGTTCAATCACCTGATAATGGTTTCTGCCGTGGCATACATATGACCGTAGTCTGATGAGGTTGAATTTAATGTTCAAGGCAATTCAAAAACTGTTCGATAGTAGAGTTGAAGAGCAGACAACCAAGAGCACTGCGGCTGTTGAGAATACGCCTTGTCCTTCGTCCCAAGGTACAGAGTTAAGTACCTGGTGGATAAACGCTTTCACCGAAGAAGAGCGAAAGTACATTTCATCAAAATATGACCCGTTAGTAATGAGCGACAGCAATATCGACAAAGCCCAAGGGACCATCACCTTTGATGGACCAGGAAGAGTTAAACTCCATGGCTTATCAACTTGGTTTCGTTCACGCAAAGACCGTGATATTGAACGCAGACTGCTTGAAAAATCTGAGTCTGTCGCGTTAGAAGAAGGGAATGTCGAGGATTTACATAGGACTTACAGATGGATGATTCCACATTACTACAAAGATCGTAACGAAGACACTGACGCCCTTGAGAAGGCAATATCTGCTTGCAAAAGGCAGATCGACATCGCTCCTCAGATGGCGCAAGTGTTCATGAAAGAAGATTGGTTTTCATCTGACAACTCAGAAGGTGAAGGATTTCCTGAACACACAGGCTTCAAACAATTGGCCATCATTCTCGCAAAACAAGGGGATTTTAGAGAAGCTATCAGGATTTCTAAAACAGCCTTAGAGCAGGGGTGGAATGGTGATTGGGAAAAGAGAATCGCCAGATACGAGAAGAGTTTAGCAAAACAAAATAGTAAGACAATCTCTCGAACGGCAAATAAGTAAGGAGTTAATAAAATGGCAGATATTGGATTCATCGGGCTGGGCATCATGGGCAAGCCTATGGTGCGAAACTTGATGGAAGCTGGCAACACCGTAACCGTTTACGACATCGTCGGGACCGCCATCGAGGAGATGGCGACTGAGGGCGCAATTCCCGCGTCGTCTTCCAGTGAAGTCGCCTCGAAGAACTCTCTGATAATCACTATGGTCCCTGATTCTGCAGACGCTGAAGCCGCCATCCTCGGCGCAAATGGCGTACTTGAAGGCGCTTCGTCCGGCTCGATCGTCATCGACATGAGCTCGATAGCTCCCGCATCATCGCAGAAGATTGCGGTGGGCTGCGAGGGTCAAGGCGTGGACTTCCTCGACGCGCCCGTCAGCGGCGGCGAGCCTGGCGCAATCGCCGGAACGCTCGCTATCATGGTAGGTGGCAAGAAGGATATCTATGATAAGTATGTGGATGTGTTCGCGCCGATGGGCAACTCCACGTACTGCGGCGATTACGGCGCAGGCAACACCACAAAGCTCGCCAACCAGATTATCGTCGCCATCAACATCGCCGCCGTGAGCGAAGCGCTCGTCCTCGCAAAGAAGGCCGGACTCGACCCCAACGTAGTCTTCGATGCCATCAAGGGCGGCCTCGCAGGCAGCACCGTGCTCAATGCCAAAGCGCCGATGATGATTGAGGGCAACTTCAACCCCGGCTTCCGAGTCCGCCTGCACCAGAAAGACCTGAACAACGCCTTGCAGACGGCGCGGGAACTCAGCGTTCCTCTGCCCTTTACCGCCTTGGCGCAGCAGATTATTGGCTCGCTCATGAACGAAGGCAAGGGCGACGACGACCACTCTGCCATCGCCAACTTCATTGAAGATATGGCTGGAACTAAAATAAGCGGCTAGAAAGTGGTGGCATGAAAATAGTCATCCTGAACGGCCCAAACTTGAACATGCTCGGCAGACGGGAGCAGTCCTACTACGGCGTCAAGACTCTTGACGCCATCGAAGAACTCGTCGCTGAAAAGGCGCGCGAACTCGAAGTCGAGACCGAGTTCTACCAGTCTAATCACGAGGGCGCACTGGTGGACTACTTACAGTCGTTGACGCCCGATGTCGAGGGAATTGTGGTCAACGCGGGCGCAATCACGCATTACGGCATATCGCTGCGAGATGCGCTAATAGACTCACGTCTGCCAATCGTCGAGGTTCATCTGTCAAATATACACGCCCGCGAAGAGTTCCGCCGGCACTCCGTCATTGCAGACATCGCGCAGGGACAGATTGCCGGTCTCGGCTGGCAGGGCTATCTCTTTGCGCTGGAATACCTCGTAATCAACCTCAAACAGACCTGAAGCTAAAGGGGATCGCATGAGCCTGAAACTGCAAAAGTTGCGCCAGCGAATCGAAGAGGAGGAGCTTGACGCAATTCTTATCTCTGCACCTGAAAATCGCCGGTACCTGTCGGGTTTCACCGGATCGGCTGGCTGGCTGCTCATATCACGCGACGACGCCACCCTTGCCACCGATTTCCGCTATGTTGAGCAGGCAGGTAATCAGGCGCCCGACTTCAGCATCTATCGCATTCAGCGCGGACTCGGCTGGTTCCCAGAATGGACGGCAGAGAATGGCGTAAAGCGAATCGGCTTCGAGAGCCAGGACGTAACCGTCTCAGTGCACAATGCATTCCTCAAGGCAATCGAAGAAGCTGAAGACTCCAATAACCCTGAACTCGTTCCCACCTCCGGAATCGTCGAGAAGCTTCGCGTCTTCAAGGACGCCGACGAACTCGCGCTGCTAACAGAGGCAATCCGCATCGCGGACGAGGCAATCGACGAAGTTGCGCCCCGCATTGAGCCCGGCATCACCGAAGAAGCCGTCGCATGGGAGCTAGAAAAGGCTATGCGGGAGCGCGGCGCGGAGATGATTTCCTTCGACACCATTGTTGGCGCGGGTGCCAACGGCGCGCTCCCCCATCACCGCGCAGACGAGACCGTCATCAGGCAAAATGACGCAATCGTCATCGACATGGGAGCGAAGTACCAGGGTTATTGCAGCGACCTCACACGCACGGTATTTGTCGGCGAGCCGGACGATAAGTTCCGCAAGATATACGACATCGTGCTGCAAGCCCAACTCGCCGCCGAAGAGCAGGTTACGGCGGGCATGACCGGCAAAGAAGTGGACGCCATCGCACGCGACATCATCGCCGACGCAGGACACGGCGACGAATTCGGACATAGCCTTGGGCACGGCGTTGGCCTCGCCGTCCACGAATACCCCCATGTCGGCCCGACCGCCGAAGACGATGTACTGGAAGACGGCATGGTCTTCACCATCGAGCCGGGCATCTATCTTCCCGGATGGGGCGGCGTCCGCATCGAGGACATCGTTGTCCTCGAAAACGGCAAGGCTCGCGTCATCAGCAAGGCAAAGAAGCTCTAAACGACTGACAATCACACTACCCAAGGAGTCCGCATATGACCGTCAACTACGGCGAGCTGCGAAAAGGCATGGCTATCGAGATGGACGATGCCCCATACGTAGTGCTCGGATACGAACAGCGCAAGATGCAGCAGCGCGCTCCTACTATGCGCATCAAGTTCCGCGACCTTATCACCGGCAGACAAGTCGAGCGATCCTTCTCCGGCTACGATGTTGACTTCAAGCTTGCTGATGTGGAACGGCGTTCCGCCCAGTATATTTACGAGGACGATAACCTCTACTACTTCATGGATACCGACACTTACGATCAGTTCCCGCTCTCCTCAGACCAGATAGCAGACGGATTGCAGTTCCTTGTCGAGCAGGTTGAAGTTGATCTGGTGCTGTACCGCGACAACCCCGTCGCAATCGAGCTGCCAATAACCGTGAATCTGGAAGTAACCGAGACGGTGCCCGGCGTGCGCGGCGACACCGCTCAGGGCGGCACCAAGCCTGCCACGCTTCAGACGGGGTTGGTTGTGCAAGTGCCTCTGTTCGTAACCCAAGGTGAGATGATCAAGGTGGACACACGCAACGGCCAATATCTTTCCCGCGCATAGCGACCACTAATGGCTACTATCTACTCCGTCTCGCAGCTCTCGTCTTACACCAAGCAGACCTTGGAACGCGACAGTGTGCTTCAGGACTTGTGGGTCGGAGGCGAAGTCGCCAATCTTGCCCGTCCCGGCTCGGGGCACGCATACTTCAGCATAAGGGACGGCAAAGCAACAATGCGCTGCGTGATGTTCCGAAATTCGCGTGGCATGCATTACCTAGACAACGGCGCAGCCATCATACTTCACGGGCGAATCTCAATCTACGAACAGCGCGGCGACTTGCAAGTCATCGCCGACATCGTCCAACCCGAGGGCGTCGGCGAGCTTCAATTGAAGCTGGAGCAACTCAAGCTGCAGCTGGAACAACAGGGCCTTTTCGACGAGTCGCGCAAGCGCACGCTTCCCCAATTCCCTAAGAAGATTGCGGTCGTAACATCACCCAGCGGTTCCGTATGGCACGACATCCAAAACGTGATACGCCGCCGTTATCCACTCGTCGAGCTTGCCATCGCGCCCGCTCCCGTGCAGGGCGAGGATGCTGCACCCGCAATCGCCGAGGCCCTGCAAGCGGCTGGCGAAGAATCGGGCGCTGACATCGTTATTGTCGCCCGCGGCGGCGGTTCGCTCGAAGACCTGTGGGCATTTAATGAGGAAGTCGTTGCGCGAGCTATATTCGCTTGCCCCATCCCGGTCGTAAGCGCAGTCGGCCACGAGACCGACTACACCATAGCTGATCTGGTAGCGGATCTGAGGGCTCCCACGCCATCCGCCGCAGCCGAACTTGTAGTTCCCGACAGGGCAGAGTTGATTTCATTCGCAGTTGGTGCGGCGCAAAGTATGGATGCTTCAATTTCGCGCCAACTCACATCCGGCATAGACGCCGCAAGCCAACTCGAAAGACGCCTTCACAACGCTCTGCCTGACCTGGACATGTTAAGGCTGCGAATCGACGATCGCCTTAGGAGCGCACGCCAGATGCTGATGCACATGCTCAGTCTTAACTCGGAGCGCACGCAAGGACTCAGGCTTCGTCTTGATTCGCTCAGCCCCCGTGACACCCTGCGGCGCGGCTACGCTATCGTGCAGCGCACGGATGACAGCAGCGTAATCAGCGAACATACACAAGCATCCGCTGGCGATCCTATCAACATTACGCTCACAAACGGCATAATTGAGGCGGAAGTTACATCCACCAAAAACGGGCAGCAGGAGCGATAATGACAGACACTAACGCCAACGGACTAGGCAGGGAATTGGGCGATCTGACATTTGAGCATGCTTTGGAACGCCTTGACAGCACAGTGCAGGCGTTGGAATCGGGCGGCCTGTCCCTCGAGGAGGCGACACGGCTCTACGAAGAAGGCATCGGGCTTGCGCGAATGTGCAGCGAGGCTCTTGCATCCGCTGAACTCCGCATCACACGCATCCGCACAGCGCACGGTGAGCAGATGCGATTCCTAGCAGAAGACTCTGCTGGCTACGAGGCGTCTCCTTGCTGAAGCTTGTCAGCAAGGGCATTCGCACCGTGAGCGTCCGTCTTCGCACGCAGGGCGCCCGCACCACAGCTCTTTGGGCTTACGCGCGCGGGATCCCCAAAGTCACGGGCGTCCCACTGCTCGAATACAGCCGCGTCACCGAATCGCTCTACGTGGGGCCACAGCACCGCGCCAACGGAAGTCGCACTCTGCTTCGGGCGGGTATTACTCACATCGTGAATATGCGAATAGAGTTCGATGACGCCTCGAACGGCTTGACGCTGGGTGACGAGCCTAAATTCGGGTACTGCTACCTGCCGACCATAGACGATGAGGCAGTCTCGCCGAGTCACATCACAAAGGGCATTGACTTCATCAGAAAAGCTATCGAGAGCGGAGGAAAGGTCTATATCCACTGCTCTGCCGGTGTTGGACGCGCGCCAACGATGGCGGCAGCATATCTCATCAGCGAGGGATACAGCACAGAAGAGGCCTTGGACCTCATTCGCAGGACGCGCCCTTTCATTAAGCCGACACCAAAGCAATTACAAGGACTAAAGCGATTCGAGTGGAGAGATAGGGAGGGATTGACAGCTGAGTGATGGCTACTATTCACCGGGCGTGCATAACCAGATGAACTGCCCCACCTGATAGCCCACAACCACATCTTTACCCATGCACTTGAACGAAATGATGCCAGTGGAAGTATTGATCTCATTGACCTCAATGGCATTGCCCGGAATTACCTGATTTTGCACCAGATGCTCCAGAAGCACCTCATCGTCCACTGGAATCTTGTCAATCACTAGATCCCGGCCAACCTCTGCCTCGTTCAGGCGGAATGACTCCCCTTTTTGCACATAATCTGTGCCCGGTATCGGATACCCGAACGGCGATGTCGTCGGCATGCCCAGCTTCTTCATGATACGCTCTTCCAAGTAGGGAGATATCGCATGCTCCAGCAGGTGCGCCTCCACATGAGCGCGGTGTAACTCCACATCGAGCATATCCACGACCATGCGCTCTGCAAGTCGGTGCCTTCGTACTATGCTCTCTGCGTGCCGTATGCCTTTCCGTGTCAATGAGAGTTGCCGTTTCGAGTCAACTGCAATCAATCCTTCACGCTCAAGACGCCGAATCATTCCTCCCACCGTCGGAAGTGAAGTCCCCAACCCTTCGCCTGCCGGCAGCACCTTCAAGTGCTCCGCAAGTTGCGTCAGCGTAACCAACGCATCCTCTTCATTCAGACGATAGATGGACAGCAGATAGTTCTCCGCCGTCATAGAAAGTCTTTGCCGGGACGGTGGCAATTCGTCGGATTTTGAATTGATGGTGGCCTTGGCTCTCGCCATATTGATGCCTCAACCGGTAGGCCCAAAAGCGTCAGATTCTAGTTTGAGATTACCATCACGCCGTTACACAAGTCAATCATGCTAACTCTGACGTGTGCAAGGCGGGCGTCGGCTGCCCGTGCATTGATGACGGTAGTGGAGAAGATCACTTGGTCAACTGGGTTCGGCAACCTGCTGATTGCTGAACCGCGTTGATTACTACCTCATGAACGCAACAAAAGGCGTTGAATTACCTGGCGTCAGAGTAATTCGCTCGCCCTTCGAAAAGTCGGAGTAGCCAGGCAGACGGCATCTTAATGCCGTGCCACCTGGAGTCCGTACAGCAAGCATCGTATCGCCTCCGCGATATTCCAGCGCCTCCACGCGACATATCCCTGCATCGTCGGATTCGGGTTTCAGGTCTTGAGGGCGCACCACCAGCGTCAACACGGTGCCGTCCGCCAGCTTGCCTTCGCCGCAAGTGTAAGGTAGGCTGCCCAATTCCGTCTCGGCGACATTGCCGCGCACCACGCCCTGAAGGAAATCACAGTCGCCGACAATCCGTGCGACTTCAGGACTCACGGGCGCCTGATATAGCGCGTACGGAGCGTCAATCTGCTCAAGCCGTCCGCCGCTCATCACACCGACACGGTCGGCGAACGCGAACGCTTCTTCCCTGTCGTGCGTGACGAAGATGGTGGCAACTCCCTTGCGTCGCAGTATCGCCTCAACTTCCTGTCGTACCTCCAGGCGCATTCCTGCGTCGAGGTTGCTGAACGGCTCGTCGAGGAGGACTGCAATAGGAGATGGCGCAAGCGTCCTGGCAAGTGCCACGCGCTGCTGCTGACCACCTGAAAGCTCATGCGGATAACGAGATTCAAACCCGTTCAGACGAACGAGATCCAGCGCGTCTTGCGTACGGCCGCGTTGCTCACCTCTCGACATGCCGTGAAGCCCAAACGCGACATTTTCCGCCACAGTCAGATGGGGAAAGAGGGCGTACTCCTGAAACACCATGCCGATGTTTCGCCTCTCAGGGGGCACGTAATGATCAGAATCAGATACCAGACCAGCCTGAAAGCGCACTTCCCCATCGTCCAGCCCCTCGAAGCCTGCAATGATCCGCAACAGTGTGGTCTTTCCACAGCCACTCGCGCCCAGTATGGACAGCACTTCGCCCGGCATGAGGCGGAAACTCACATCGTCCACAACGAGCAAGTCCCCAAAGCTTTTCGTCGCACCTCTGCACTCGATTAGTGGGGCGGTCACGCCGGCGTCCTGTGCTCAGGCGCGCCTAGTGCATTCAGGAAGTGCCGCTCCACCCGTCCCGTAAAGAGCATACCTCCTATGAGTATCAGCCACACGACGAACAGCACGCCGGTGACCTGATGAACGACGGTAGCGGCATCCAGCCAGATGAGCTGCATGGCTGCTCCAAGGAGCGCGGATATAGGCGCGATGAGCCTCAGGGTCAGGGTCCCTCCCACCTTCCACTGATAGCGCGACTCGGCAATCAGCGCCAGACCAGCCATCGTAAAGCCCACCTTCCCTGCCATCCACCTGAATGACGCTATCACCTCGGTTGAGGGGCTTGGCGCGCCAAATGCGACCATATCGGACGCCGTCGCCGCCAGCACAACGGCGCAAAGGCCGGACAAGGCGGTGAAAATCCCGGATATGATGAACAACGCAGGCGCGAGAGGCGTACTGTAACGCTCCCGAATTATCCATGTCTTTAGTAGAAGAGACGCTCCCCATACCAAAGCCGCCCCGGACACCAATCTTGCCACGCCACCGATTCCATAGGCGAAAACGTTCTCCGAAGTGGCAGTGAGCGACCCCATTAGCGTGGGCTGGTCTGCATCGGCGGAGACGCGCCCCACAACCGCAATAACAGTGGCTAACGCTGCCAGGGCGAGAAAGATACCCGCCCAACGCGCGGCGTACTCAGCGGTTCCCATGCCCTTTACGCTCATGCCAGTGTCCTCTTTTCGCGCAGTACGAGCAGCGTCATGGGCACGGAGGACATCAAGATAATCATCAGAGCGGGCGCCGCCGCTTGAGCGAAGAACGCTTCAGAGGACGCCGCCCATACGGACGTGGCGAGTGTTTTGAATCCCAGAGGTCCCAGTATCAGAGTGGCGGGTAGCTCTTTCATCGTCAGCAGAAAGACCAAGGCAGCGCCCATCATTACGCCGGAGCGCATAAGTGGCAGAGTAACGCGCATCACCACGCGCAACGGATTGTGACCAAGGCAGCGCGCCGCATCTTCCAGACGTGGGCTGATTTGCATCAATGCAGAACGTACTGAGCCGAGAGCGACCGGGAAGAACAGCACAGCATATGCGAATATCAACAGCCAATGCGTCTGATATAGTGGACGCGCGTACTGCGCTCCGAAGAATACCAGCGCCAGCGCGACAACAACGCCCGGCAGCGCGTAGCCGGTGAAACTGATTGGCTCAAGTATACGGTTCAGTTTCGTCGGGTAGCGTACCAGAAGAACCGCCATTGCTATCGCCATCCCAGCGGTAACCAGGGCAGCGGCACCCGACACAAGCAGTGAATTCCGCGTTGCGCTCCAAAGCAGGAGCAGCGGCTCACCTGCGCCAATGCCTCGCAGCAGCCAGAATGCAAGGACGCTAATCGGAAGAACCAGCGCAAGCATCAGTACGATCCCCATTGTGGTCATGACTGCCCACTTCCATCGTCCCAGCTTCACTATCGCGGGCTTTCGCGCCGAACCCGCTCCGGAGCGAAAATATCTTCCTCGCCCTCGCGTGTGGTTCTCAAGGAGCAGTATGGCGACCGCCATCAGAACTAACACGAACGACAGCACAGCCGCAACTGAGCGGTCGATAGATCCTTCATATTGCTGGTAAATGGCGAATGTGAAAGTGTTATATCTTAGCAGAGCAACCGCGCCGAACTCGCTAAGTGTATAGAGCGCCACCAGAAGCGACCCCGCACCAATGGAAGGCTTCAGTTGCGGCAGCGTTACACGGAAGAATGTTCTCCAAGGGCCGTACCCAAGACCGCGAGATGCCTCTTCGGTAGCAGGGTCGAGATTAACGATGGAGCCGCGCACAGTAAGGAATAGGTAAGGGTAAGAAAGCAAGGTCAGCACGGCAGTCGCGCCCACCAGCCCATACATATCGGGCAGGCGCTCGACGCCAAACGCTAATTCGAGAGCGGATTGAAGCAGACCTTTCGGTCCCAGGGCTGAGATGTACAGGAATGCGCCCACGAAGCTCGGTATTACCAGTGGCAGCGCCGCCAGCACCGTCCATGCCTTGCGAAACGGCAGGTCCGTCCTCAGTGTCAACCAGGCGAACGGCACCGCAATCGCACCGGACAGCGTGGTAACGCAGAAGATCAGCAGCAGCGTGCGCCCAAGCGTATGCAACGTTCGCAAACGGAACAGCAAGTCCCAAGCCTGATCAGTCGCGCTCGCACCCCTGATGAGCAGATAGATGATCGGAAGCGCCATCGCCGCTCCGACCAGCAGCGCGGGAACCAGCGCGAGCATAGGAGGCAGAGACAACACCGAGCGCCGCCGACCGGCAATTACTGCCCATCCGGCGGCGCCAACGCTATGCGAAATCCGATCTATTGCTACCATCTATATAAGGCTGTTTTCGACTCGTGAAGGAATAGTCCTACTGAAGGATGCCAAGGTCGCGCAGCAACGTCTGTGTACCCGCAAGGTCATCCAGAGACGCCATATCAATGTCCGGGTTGTTAATCTCCTCAAGCGGCGTGAGGATGCGATTCGTTTTTACGCCGTCGACCAGTGGATACTCATAGGTCTGTCCGGCGAAATACTGCTGAACCACTCGCGAAAGCATGAACTTGAAGAAGCGCTCGGCATTGTCCTTGTTTTCCGCCGTCTTCAGGATACCGCCGCCCGCCACCAAAACGATACCGCCTGGTCCGCCGCCGGACACGTGGTAGTTACGCGCTCGGAAATCCTCGCCCTGTTCCGCGAGGAAGCGATGCAGGTAGTAGTGGTTCACGAACCCTACATCCACCTCGCCTGCCGCAGCCGCAGCCACGGTCGGTGTGTTCTTCGCGTACACATTCGGCTCATTTGCCTGAATTCCAAGCAGCCATTCCCGTGTCTTGTCCTCGCCCCACACCACGCGCATTGCTGTAACCATCGCCTGGAATGAGCCGTTAGTCGGCGCCCAACCAATGCGACCCTTCCAATCCGGCTTCGTGAAGTCCTCCATGGAAGTCGGTATCTGGTCCTCTGTCAGACTGTCGGTGTTATAGACAACCACACGCGCCCTGCCCGATATGCCTACCCACTGGCTCTCAGGTGAACGCGCCCATGTCGGAACCTTCTCCGTAATGCCCGTCGGAAGCGTCTCGAACATGCCCGCATTCGCCACTTCGCCAAGACCACCCGGGTCCTGCGCGAAGAATACATCCGCAGGCGAGTTCTGCCCCTCCTCCAGAATTGTCGCAGCTATCTCACCCGTCGAGCCATACTTCACCGCGACGTTGATGCCCGTAACTTCCTCGAACTGCTCAATGATAGGTTCCACCAAGGATTCGCTTCTGCCTGAGTAGATCACGAGAGAGCCGGGATCTCGGTCCCTCACCACCTCTACAATCTTCTCGACCTCGACGACCTTCTCAACAGGCACTCCCCTGACAACTTCCCGCACCGTCTCTACGGGAACTGCCTTCTCCACTATCCTTTCAACCTCGATAATCTGCGGTGCAACCGCCGCTGCTGGGGCAACGCCGCACGCTATGAATACAAAGGCCATAACGGTTAGAGGTATGAGCAGATACGCTTTATAGCCGAACACCTTTACGATGCCTCCATATCAAGCATTACTTCGTGACTGTGCAACTGCACATTTAGAGTGTCTGTACACTACCACTAATAATCGGACTTAATATGTACTAATTCTTTTGAGTTGTCAATAGATATCGGCCGATCTCCCGCGTACTGGTGGGAATATATTGCTGCAGAAAATCTAGTAAGCAGCCGGGTGACAATGCATCTGCTTGTGTTTCGTGTCAAGATGTTGGTGATTGGACACGCAAAAGAGCCACACTCCCTGTATTGCAGGAGGTGTGGCTTTCAGTTGTCTCCAATGACTAACGCCGGTCAGCTATGGTTCCACGGCTATCTGATTCGAACTTTATGCTGTGGTTGTGTCCGCTTTAGTTCGCCACAGCTGCCGGCGTCGCTCCGGCTCCGGCTGCCGTCCTCGCTCCAAGACGCCCGTCCAGTATCAACAGTCCGCTGCCGTCGCCATCAATAATCCGCAGGTGGACCACAATCTCCTCAGCAACCTTCTCTTCTTCGACCTGCTCGATGATGAGTTCATGCAGCATCACCTGCGCCGCATAATCGCTCTCCTCAATCGAGATCTGATACATGCGATTGATGAGCGCAGTAACTTTGCGCTCGTGCGCCAGCGTGCGCTCCATGACATCAAGCGGGCTGCGGAAGTCCGAAGGCGGCGCGGCAATAGCATGCAGTGTTGCGCGCCCGCCGCGGTCATGCACGTAGTCGAAGAAGCGCATCGCATGCGCCGTCTCCTCTTCGTTCTGCATTCGCATCCAGTGCGCGAAGCCCGGCAGGTTCTCGTCCTCGAAGTATGCCGCCATCGACAGGTACAGGTACGCCGACGCGAGCTCCGCGTTTATCTGATCGTTGAATGAATCCTGTAAGTTTGCACCCAGTTTCATGGAAATTCTCCTTTTTCGGTGTGGTTTGGCGCTCTCTCAGGCGCTTAAATGTTCAACCTTGTCTCTATGATTACATCGGCGGAAGGACTAGTCCAGAGTTAACTCACAGATAATCGTGCCTGCAAATTGACACGATTGCTGCCATCACTCACGCTATTGGCTTATGCGTAACTACCCATTCGGCGATGATGCAGTCGGGGCTCATAGTTGACACACAGATTGATGAGTGTATATTGACTTTATAAATAAGCATAGGTTAGCGCGCTGGGTTTGCCCTTGGCCTGCATGCCACGTTGGCCCTTCGCAGACCGGTGCGCCATCCTCCTTCACCACGCAGTTGGTTACAGAATTGACTTACGTTACTCAAAGACAGGGGACACACATGACAACTGAAATGATCAACAGCAGCGAAGTGGCGGTACCCTCCACTCAGACGTCGGTGTACGAAGCCATTTTCGGCAGGCGCATGAGCAAGGAGTTCACCGATGCTGATGTGCCGCGAGAGGCGCTTGAGCGCATGTTCGACGCGGCAATCTGGGCGCCGAACCACCGCCTCACCGAACCCTGGCGCTTCTTCGTGCTGGAGAAGGACAGCCCCGCCCGTGAGGGAATCGCCGACCTTGTCTGGCAATTCGCGTACGACAATGTCGCCAGCCCCAACGAGACGATAAAGGAGCATGTGGCAGACAACAACAGGAGCCGTATCGCGGATGCGCCCGCGCTTGTCTATGCCTACAGTGTTCCAGGTCCGAATGAGGAGACCACGCACGAGAACTACGCCTCCGTATGCTGCGCCATTCACAATATGGCGCTCGCCGCGGTGGCAGAAGGACTATCTCTAGACTGGAGCACCGGCACCGTAACGAGGCATCCAAAGCTGGCGGAGACGCTAGGCGCGGAAGACGACTGGGCGATGGTGGGCGCGCTTTTCATTGGAGAGCCTGCGGACGAACCTGTATCCAAGCGCAGCGCAGCGCCGAACATTGTCTCGTGGTTGAAGTAGGCTCATAGGCCGCACACAGGCAATTGTGGACGCGAACCGTGGCCATCTGTAGGTCGCGGACGGTAGGTCGCGGGAGGAAGATGGTACCCCTGCCCGGACTCGAACCGGGGCACACGGTTTAGGAAACCGTTGCTCTATCCTCCTGAGCTACAGGGGCGCCTGCCATAATTGTATAGCTAATTGTACACCTGTAAGCGACCGCTTGTCAGTCATTATCCCAAGAACGAGGCTCTGGAATCGTCAGCGCTGTCCCACCTAAAATAGTGGGTAGACCCTGATCTTGAAGCTGCCATTTTATTGACAGCAATAGACCGCGTCGCTAGAATTCCGGGATTACACTCATGTGGAGCGCACCAGGATATGGACGAGCTTGATGCCAAGATAATTGCGACGCTTCGACAGAACGGAAGGGCGTCCAACGCGGGCATCGCACGAAGCGCGGGAGTGAGCGAAGGCACAGTCCGCCGCAGGCTGCGCCGCCTCATCGACGAAGAGCACATCTTCGTAGCAGCTATCCCCAATCCCGCGATGATGGGCAATCCCTTCGAGGCGCTAATCGGCGTGCAAGTGGATCCAGACAAGGCCGACTTGGTGGCAGCCGCGATGGCCGTGATGGATGAGCTCTCGTGGGTTACGGTCAGCACGGGACCGTACGACATCTACGGCTGGGTGACTATTGCATCCCCATCGGCTCTGAACGACTTCCTCCGCACGAGAATAGCCGTCATCCCCGGCGTGCGGCGCACCGAGACCTACGTACATCTCGATGTTAAGAAGCGCTCATACGGAATCTCCACCTCATAACCACTGTCTTCCACGTACTGCTGCCCATTTACCCTTAACTCTGGCCTGAAATCTGGCTCCCAAGCCTGTATAATTTCTGTACATTTGCGATTTCAAAGGGGGCAGACTTGCTTAAAACCATCAGCTGCGGCGATGTGCGCGCCGAACACATTGGCAAGACGGTAACGCTGGCCGGCTGGGTGCATCGACGCCGCGACCATGGCGGGCTAATCTTCATAGACCTGCGCGACCGCGAGGGCATCGTTCAGGTCGTTTTCAATCCTGACAACGCGCAAGACATCCACGCTATTGCGGAGTCGCTGCGC
This sequence comes from Dehalococcoidia bacterium, assembly GCA_965225795.1. Lineage (GTDB taxonomy): Bacteria > Chloroflexota > Dehalococcoidia > Lucifugimonadales > JADFKI01 > Bin90. The sequence continues at coordinate 1,911,805 of OZ245324.1, forward strand.
AACGAGTGGGTCGTACAGGTTACGGGTACTGTAACCGCAAGGCCCGAAGGCACCGAGAATCCCAACATGGCAACAGGTGAAGTCGAAGTCTCCACCGAGCAGGTCAGGGTGCTCAACGAGTCTAAGACGCCTCCTTTCTACATCAACGAGGAGAGCGAAGTTGACGAGCTGATTCGCATGAAGTACCGCTTCCTCGATCTGCGCCGTCAATCCATGAGGGACACCATCATCATGCGGCATGAGGTGGTGCGCTATATTCGCAACTTCCTGAGTGATCGGGGGTTCCTCGAAGTAGAGACGCCCATCCTCATCAAGAGCACGCCGGAGGGCGCGCGCGACTACCTTGTGCCGAGCCGCATTTACCCCGGCAAGTTCTACGCGCTGCCGCAGTCGCCGCAGCAGTTGAAGCAGCTTCTGATGGCTGCGGGCGTGGAGAAGTACTTCCAGATTGCGCGCTGCTTCCGAGACGAGGACCCGCGCGCCGACCGACAGCCGGAGCATACGCAGCTCGACCTGGAGATGAGCTTCGTCGAAGAGGACGATGTGCTCAACCTCATCGAAGAGCTTTACACGAAGCTCATCGAAGCGCAGTTCCCGGACAAGTGGATAATGCGCCCCTTCCCGCGCATGACATACGCGGAGGCGATGGCGTCGTACGGGACGGATAAGCCCGACCTGCGCTTCGATCTCGACATGTCTGACCTGTCGGACATTGCGGCGCAGACCGACTTCCGCGTCTTCACTTCGACCGTGGAGGGCGGCGGCATCGTCAAGGGCTTCCGAGCGCCGGGCTGCGCCTCTTACTCGCGGCGGGAGACGGATGCACTCATCGACTTCGCCAAGGCGAACGGGGCACTGGGCCTGGTTACGATCGCGCTGACGGGCGAGGGCGCGCTGACGGGCGAGGGCGACATAGACGACCTGACTCAGGACGGGATTCGCTCGTCGGCTGCGCGCTTCCTGACTGTGGAGCAGGTCAAGGCCATCGCGCACAGGATCGAAGCCGAGATGGGCGACATGATCCTCATCGTGGCCGGTCCTGCGAAGACCACCAATCAAGCGCTGAGTGCGCTGCGCAACGAGATGGGCGCGCGGCTTGAGCTTGCAGACCCGAACCTTATCGCATTTGCCTTTGTAACCGACTTCCCGCTGTTCGAGTGGAACGAGGACGCAGAACGCTGGGACGCGATGCACCACGCATTCTCCATGCCGAAGGACGGGCATGAGGCATACCTTGAGAGTGACCCGGGCAAGGTCATTGGGCGGCTGTACGACCTTGTCGCCAACGGGTCGGAGCTGGCAAGCGGCAGCATCCGAATTCACAAACGCGAACTGCAGGAGCGTGTTTTCGGCGTCCTGGGCTACACGAAGGAGGAGGTGGCGGAGCGTTTCGATCAGCTTCTCACCGCGTTCGAGTATGGCACACCACCTCACGGCGGCATAGCGCCGGGAATCGACAGGCTGTTGATGGTGCTGACGGGACGGGACAATATCCGAGATGTCATCGCATTCCCGAAGACGCAGAGCGGTTTCGATCCGCTGTTCGAAGCACCGAATGTTGTGGAACAGAAGCATCTCGATGAGCTGCATATCAGCATTAATGCTGACGCATAGTCCGCCGGTCTCTGCAGGGGATTGACATTGATCTACACGATGAAGTGGATATTGTCACCACCATCCCATGTCTTCCCAGGGGCAGGCTCTAGCCTTCAAACATCGAGGAGGGAGGGGCTTTTCCTCGCGGACTTTGAGGTTAGGGGCTGCGGTTGCGGTTGCGTTCGCGCTTGAGGCGGCGCTCTTCTCTTTCGAGTCGCCTGCTGTCCTGCGCATCGGGCGAATAGGTCTGCTCCAGCCTCCACGCTCGGTCTGCTCTTGCCTTGCGCTCCACTGCCTCCGCCGCTCGCTCCAGTATCTCCTGCTCCCTTGCCCATGCCTCGCGCTGCTCCTCCGTGGGAGGCGTATGGCTCTGCACAACGTCCGGATGGTCTTCATCCAGGTCCTTGCAGACGCAGAGGCAGTCGGGGTGGCAGGGGGCGTAGAACATCATGAAGTCAGGGTCGGGCTGCGCAGGGTTGCCAAATCCCCAGTGAAGCAGGACTTTAGCCGCTTCTATCCTGTCCCGCGTCCTTGCGTCAGGGTCGTTTCCTTCCAGAATCTCCAGCAGGACTCTTACCATGCTGGCTCCGCCCTCTGAGTCAACGCGGATGCGTGCGACGAGTTTCTTGTTCACCTTCTCGTGTTCAGGGCTGTGTGGCTGCTGGGCGGGCTGTGAGTCGCCCTCACCCCAGCCCTCTCCCAGAGGGAGAGGGGGTTTATTGGTCGGTTCTCGCCTGTTGTGGATGCTGCCCAGGGCTTCTCTGGCTTCCTCGAAGCCGAGTCTGAGCAGGATGCGCGCCGACTGAAGGCGGTGGGAAGGTTTCCCGTCGGGGTCGTCGCCGTTCATGATGGAGACGAGGTTGCGGATGATGGTTCTGCCGCCTTGCGTCTCTTCGAGGACGATGCGCTGGATGCGCTGAAGGGTATCTATGGGGATGTGCTGCGTATCTACATCCTGTTGCTTGTGGATGGGTTCAATCATATGTTCTGATTATAGGGGCGGATGGTTGGGTTGTCAAGAGGGATTAGGCTTCAGATATCAGCCTGTCGGTGTGATTTGGCGGGCTTACGACGAATGGGGATAGACTCGCTGCGAGCGGACTGAGTGGGTCTCTACGGAGAGAGAAGACGGGCGGGGATAACAGAAGGGGCAGGATGAGGAAAGGGTTTATTGGGCAAACGAGGGCAGGCTATCTAGGTTGTGTGGACATTTCCCATTTGTCCCCTGTCATTCCGAGGGAAGGGAGGAAGCTGAAGTCTGTGGATGGCGTTTAGGCAACGATTTGGGATTCTTCACTCCGCTGCGCTCCGTTCAGAATGACAGGGAGGGGGCTGCGTTCGGAATGACAGCGTGGAGAAGGCTGCGTTCAGTATGACAGAACAAGCCTACTATTCAGGTCTGAAACGCTTTGTGTATCCCAATGTCATCAGAGCCTAGCGAAAGGGGGCGTCGCGGGCTTCGAGGAAGGCGCGCATGCCCTGTTCCTGCTTGATGGCTTCGAGGGCTTCTTTTTCGGGGACGTCGGGCGCCATAGCCTCGATCATGCGGAGCATAAGGTGATGCTCGAATGCTTCAGTGAAGCCCATCTTCTCGTAAGTGCCCTTGATGCTGCGCTTCATTGTCTGCACTGCGAAGGGCGGTACGTTGGCGATGCGAGTTGCTGCCTTGCGCGCATTGTCCATCAACTCGTCGGCTGGCACGACCCAGTTGACCATGTTCCACTTCTCGGCGGTGAGGGCGTCAATGGTGTCGCCGGTGTAGTAGAGCCAGTGCAGATGACGCAGGGGAATCATGAAGGGGAGCATTATCGCGGGTGAGTGCGCCACGAAGCGGATTTCAGGCTCGCCGAATGTGGCGTTCTCGGCGGCGATAACGATGTCGGCGGTCATTGCGAGGACGTTACCGGCGGCGAGCGCAAAGCCGTTCACTGCTGCGATGGTGGGCTGGCGGAGATGCCAGAGCTTCATCAGGGTGCGCGCCGGCAGGTGCTTGGCGTCCCAGTATGCGGTCGCCGGAATATCGGGCGCGTCCTGGCCGGGCGATATGTCGTATCCAGCGGAGAATGCCCTACCCTCTCCGGTGAGTATCAACACATTGATGTCGTGGTCGTTGTGCACATCGTCGAGCGCGTCGCTGAACTCCTGGAGCAAGCCCGTGCTAAGGGCGTTCATCTTGGCAGGGCGGTTCAGCGTGAGCGTGGCGATGCGGTCGGATTTTTCGAGTTTAATGAATTCGTAAGTCATGAAGATGCTTCCCTTAGGTTCTTCTGAGTCCCTTGACTATCCATACTAGGTTTAGGACGACTATCGCTCCGGACGTAATCCACAGGAGCGTGCCGAGCGCAGGGTTGAGCGCAAGCCCGATGCCAAGTCCGAGGAAGAAGACTACGACTGCGAGTACAAATAGCAGGGCCTGTACGGCAATTCTGACTGCAGTGTTCACAAACTTGTCCTTTCCTACAAGCGCCAGCGCCTCACGGAGCCGACCATCCACACGACGTTGCCAACGATAGTCAGTACACCCCGCGATTTGCATTGGGAAGCCCAGGGCAGAGTTGCCCTGAGCTTCAAACTACCCTCCCTTGATGAACATTACGAAGCCGATCAGAGAAGCTACACGTGGGCCTATGTTTTTGAGCACTTCGCTGTGTCTCGGCTAGACGCTTGGCAGGGGCGCGGCGTCGCCGGTCTCATGCTGCCAGATGCGGATGCGCGCCGCCATGTCGATAACCCTGTCGCGTTGCGCCGGGTCATCGTACAGGTTGTTCATCTCAGCCGGGTCGTTGTTGAGGTCGTACAATTCGCCCTGGTCTCCCGCGCAAATGTTGAGCTTCCAGCGGTCGGGCGTAATCACCGAGCGCCCGGGCAGCGTCAGCATGCGGTTGACTTCCCTGCTTCCAAGGAACCTGTCCGGCAGCTCATCGCTGGTGCCGTTCCACTGCACGAATACATCGTTGTCGTTGAGCGTCTGCTCGCCCTTGAGGACGGGCACGAGGCTCTTGCCCTGCAGCGAGTCAGGAACATCACTCCCACTCAGCTCCAATAGTGTCGGCACTAGATCGACGTGGCCTACACTGCCCTCTACTATCGTCTGCTCCTTAGAGAGCCACGGAACGCTCATCAGCAAGGGCACTCTCGATGCCTCCTCGAAGAACGATCGCTTCTCAAGCATGCCGTGGTCACCCATCATGTCTCCGTGCTCGCTGGTGAACACGACCACCGTGTTATCGGCGACGCCAGCCTTCTCCAGCGCGTCGGTTATCTTGCCCACCATGTCATCAACAAGCGTGATGTTCGCCAGATAATGCGCCCTCAGCGTCCGCCAGCCCTGCTCAGTCGTTACGTCCTCACGCACGGCGGCGTAGCGCGTCATGTAGTCGTCGTCCGCGTGGCTCTTGCCCTCCAGCATGAACTGCATGAAGTAGTCGGCGCGCACGCGATTGACGCGGGACGCACCTTCCGGCAGCTTCAGGAAGGCATCGCCTACGGGAATCTCCGCAGGGTCATACATGTCCATATACGGTCCGTGATAAGGCGAGTGCGGCTCGAACGTGCTTACATACAGGATGAACGGGCGGTCTTTATTTTCTTCGATAAACTCCGCCGCGCTGTCGCCCAGGTAATGCGCCATCTGGAACTCTTTGGGCAGGTCCTGGCGGGCGTCCCCCGAAAAGACCCCGATGCCGTCGGAGTGCGCGCCATCCGGCTCGTAGCCGTTCTCGACGAGATGCTCGTGATACGGCGTCATTTCGTAGCGCAACTCGGGCTTCGTGTACGTCTCTCTGTGCCCGTCCTCAGTCGGGTTCCAGACATCGAAACCGTGCTGCACCTGCACATCGTTGCCGAGGTGCCACTTGCCCATATAGCCCTTCAAGTACTCGTCGTCGATCATCTCGGCGATGACGGGCGTGTCCGCGGGCAGGTGAATCTTGTTCACGATAGGGCCCGCGGCGTGCGGGTAAAGGCCGGTCATAATCGTGGCGCGCGCGGGTGTGCATACGGGCTGCGCGACATAGGCGTTTCGGAACACAAAACTGCGGTTCGCGAGCGCGTTGAGGTTGGGGACGTTCATATAGTCAGCGCCGTAGCAGGCGAGCGTGTCGTAGCGCTGCTGGTCGCTCATCATGAATACTATATTGGGCCTGTCAGCCATGCTTTCACCTCTCGTTAGGGGTAAGTTTATGTTAGAGATAAGAATCTGCGGGGATTTTGCTGGCGTGAGTTTATAAAGGGATGTGGGGTCTGTCAATCCCAGCAGCACTTGGCAATGGATAGTCCGCGCATATAACTTTGACGCTTGACGTCTATCGTCAAGGACATATAGACTCAGCAGGCATGATACTCAGTTACCGAGACAGACGGACCGAGCAGTTCGCAACCGGAGGGTTCGTCGCCGCATTTCAAGGACTCGAACGGCAGGCAAACAAGCGACTGGCAATTCTGAATGCAGCGCCTTCGCTCGATACTCTGAGGGCGCTGCCGAGCAATCGACTAGAGGCACTCCGAGGCTCAAGGCAAAGACAGTATTCCATACGGATCAATCGTCAATGGCGTATATGCTTTGTCTGGTCAAACAGCCCTGGTCCAACCGATGTTGAGATTGTGGATTATCATTGATAGATAAAGGAACAGAGGAATGTTCAAGCGAGTAGTTCATCCCGGTGAGATATTGAAGGACGAGTTAGAGGAATTGGGCGTGACGCCAACTGCATTCGCACGGCAGATCGATGTGCCGCCGAACCGTATCAGCCAAATTATCGCTGGCAAACGTTCGATAACAGGAGACACGGCGCTGCGCTTCGGACACTGGTTTGGTGTCGAGCCTCAATTTTGGATGAACCTTCAGACACAATTCGATCTAGTTGCTGCGGAGCAAAGAGTCGGTGCGGAAGTGCGTGCGCTGCCAACCATTGCCAAGAGTGCATAGCACTGGATAATTGGTGGCGAACTAACTTAGCTGAAAACAGTTTACTAGGGTTGGAGAGCATATATGACCACTGACTTTATAGTGACGCTACTCGGCACGAGTTCGCCGTCGCCGTCGATTGAGCGATTTGGGATGAGCACACTGTTGGAGGCGGGCGAACACAGGCTGCTGTTCGACTGCGGGCGCGGGGCGATTCAGCGGCTGTTGCAGTTGGGGCCGGACTATCCGCGCGTGGACAAGCTGTTCCTTACGCACCTGCACTCGGACCATATCGTGGGGATACCAGATTTGTGGCTTACTGCGTGGATTATGGGGCGCAGGACGGCTTTCAACGTGTGGGGGCCTGACGGGACAACCGACATGATGGGGCATCTTGAGCGGGCGTATGAGGCGGACATACATATTCGGCGCGACCTCGACGAACTGCTGCCGCAGTCGGGCATCGACATCGAGGCGCGTGACATCGCAGAGGGGTTCGAGTACACGCTGGGGGATGTGCGCGTGGTTGTGTTTGATGTTGATCATCGGCCGGTGACGCCGGCATTCGGCTATCGAATTGAGTACAAGGGCAAGGTAGTGGTACTGTCGGGCGACACGCGACCCTGCGACAATCTGGTGAAGTACGCGCAGGGGGCTGACCTGCTGATCCATGAGATTATCGCACCGGAGGCGTTTCTGAAGCGGGCGACACAGATGACGGAGCACCACCGGCAGGCGGTCATTGAGCACCACACGACGCCATCGCAGGCTGGGGAGATTTTCAGCAGGATAAATCCGAAGCTGGCGGTGTATTCGCATGTCATCGGGGGGCCCATTCCAGGGTACGAGGAAGAGATACTTGACGGCACTGCATCGACGTACTCCGGCAAGGTGGCGATTGGGTACGACCTGACGCGGATTGAGGTTGGCGATGAGGTGCGGATAGTGGGCAAGGCGTAAGGGAGTTTCACGCGCGTCCTAGCCTTCCCCCATCAAGGGGAATGGCCTTTGCGTTAACTGTCAGGAGACGCCTACATTGGATTAGGCGATGTAGTTGTGGAGGCCTAGGGTGCGGTACCTGCCGGTTAGCGAACGGGGGTTGGCGGGCCAGGGGATGACCTGGCACTTTGCCGCCCACTCTTCGTAGAGGCGGGTCATCTGGCGGACGCGATCGGTGTCGCCGGACGCGAGGTCGTTCAGTTCGGTGCGGTCTTCGTGCATGTTGTACAGCTCCCATGCCAGGTCGTGCTCGGCGACGAGCTTCCACTCGCCGACACGCACGGCGCGGTTGCCTTCGTGCTCCCAGAATATGGGCTGCTGGCGGGTCCACTGCTCGCCTCGCATTATGGGCAGGAAGCTTTCGCCTTCGATTGGGGTAATCTGCCTGCCGTCGAACTCTGAAGGGTATGTCGCGCCTGCGGCGTCGATGCAGGTAGCGGTGATGTCGGTGATGTACATCGAGCTGTGATTGATACCGCTCTGCTTGATGCCGTCGGGCCAGTGGATGATGAAGGGCGTGGATATGCCGCCTTCCTGTATCCAGCTTTTGAACAGGCGGAAGGGCGCGTTGCTGACATTCGCCCAGGGGAGGTCGTAGCTCATGAAAGTGTCGTCGGGGCCGGGGCGCACGCCGGGGATGTTGCCGGACGTGGTGAGCCTACCGTCCACGGTGGGCGTCGAGTAGATGCTGGGCACTGGGACGTCGTTGTCCTCCTTGAACAGCTCGGCGCAGCCACCGTTGTCTGACAGGAACAGGAAGAGCGTGTTGTCGTACTCGCCAAGCTCGCGCAGCCTGTCCATCATGCGACCGACGCCCTGGTCAACGCGGTCAACCTGCGCGGCATAGACAGCCATTCGCAGGTCTTCCCAGTCCTGATGGCGCACATCGTTCCAGTCGGGGGAGTCTTGATCACGGGCGCTTATCTGCCACTTCTCATCGAGCAGCCCCATGCCTTTCTGGGATTCGTGGCGCGCGGTGCGCTCGGCGTCCCAGCCCTGCCGGAACGCGCCCTCGTACTTGGCGATGTCCTCCTCCAGCGCGTGCAGCGGCCAGTGGGGTGCGGTGTATGACAGGTAGAGGAAGAACGGGTTGTCCGAATCACTGCCCTCGTTGATCATCTGAAGGGCGTGGTTTGTAATTTCCTCGGTCAGGTAGAACTCGGTGGTCTCAGCCTTGATGGGTGTGTCGTCCAGGCCCAACGAGTCGGGGTTGAAGAAGGATGTGTAGCCGCCCCAGATGCCGAAGAAACGGTCGAAGCCGCGCTGTCTTGGCGTGGGGTAGCCTTCGTCGCCGACGGGCCAGCCGAATTCGGGCGCGGGCGGGTGGAAGTTGCCGCCCACATGCCACTTTCCGCTCATCAGCGTGCGGTAGCCTGCGGTGCGCAGTACCTCTGCGATGGTGACGCACCTGTCATTGAGGTAGCCCTGGTAGCTGTCGATGCCGTAGTTGGCTGTCATGTGCCCGACGCCCGCCTGATGCGGGTTGAGTCCAGTGAGCAGCGCGGCACGAGAGGGGCAGCAACGGGCGGAGTTGTACATCTGCGTACAACGGATACCATTCTCCGCAAGTCTGTCTATGTTGCGCGTCAGCAAGCGCGAGCCGTAGCTTCCCAGATCCGAGAAGCCCAGGTCGTCCACGAGGCAGATAATAATGTTTGGGCGCCTGGCAGGTTGTTCCGTCATGTAGATCCTCTCTATCTCCCGACTGCCACCAATACAACGCTAAGCCTATGTGTTTGTCGGCGTGGGCATGGAGGGCGCGCCCGCGATGTGGGCGTTTCTGCCCATCATTCTGAAGCCGGGGAATACGGGGTTGGCGGGCCACGGTACGACGTTCGCCCTGTCTGCCCAACCTTGCCAGAGTTGCGCCATCTGCCGCACTCTGTCTGCATCGCCGTCCGCGAGGTCGTTGAGTTCGGTGCGATCTTCATCCATGTTGTAAAGTTCCCACGGCCCGTCGTGCTCGGCGACGAGTTTCCACTCGCCCACGCGCACTGCACGGTTGCCCTCATGCTCCCAGAAGATGGGCGCTTCGCGGCTCCACTGCTGACCGTCGGCAGCCGACAGGAAGCTCTCACCCTCAAGGGGCGTGATGCTGTTGCCGCCGTACTCTGCGGGGTAAGACGCACCCGCCGCCGCAATGCAGGTCGCGGTGATGTCTGATATGTAGGCGGGTGAGTTGATGATGCCGCTCTGCTTGATGCGGTCGGGCCAGTGCATGATGAAAGGCGTGGATATGCCGCCCTCGTGAATCCAGCGCTTGAACAGGCGGAAGGGCGTGTTGCTGACGTTCGCCCATGGCAGGTCGTAGCTCATGAATGTGTCTGCGCCGCCGGGTCGCAGGTTGGGAATGTTCCCTACCCTAGTCTGCCTGCCGTCCACGGTGGGGATGGCGAACACGGACGGCACGGGGATGTCGGTGTCTTCCATGAATAGCTCGGCGTCGCCGCCGTTGTCGGAGAGAAACATAAAGAGTGTGTTGTCTGCCTGTCCTAGCTGCTCCAGCTTAGCCATGACTTGTCCGATGCACTGGTCAACGCGGTCTATCATTGCGGCATAGACGGCCATTCGCAGGTCTTCCCAGTCCTGGTGAGCTGTTTCCGGCCACGGAGGGGCGTCCACATCGCGGGGGCTTATCTCCCACTTTGGGTTGAGTACGCCCATGCCCTTGAGTTCTTCGTGGCGGGCCGTTCGCAGAGAATCCCATCCGCCGCGGTACATGCCCTCATACTTTGCAATGTCCTCATCCCTCGCGTGCAATGGCCAGTGTGGCGCGGTGTACGACAGATACAGGTAGAATGGCTTGTCCATTTCGGAGCTCTCGTCAATCATCTGGAGCGCGTGGTCGGTAATCGCATCGGTGAAATAGAAGTCGGGCGTCTCGGCGTTGATGGGGGTGTCGTCGAGCATCATCGAGTATGGGTTGAACAGCGAGCCGAAGCCGCTCAGTATGCCGAAGAAGCGGTCGAATCCGCGCTGTCGCGGTGTGGGGCGTCCGGGCGATCCCACATCCCAGCCCTCTGCGGGTACTGGCGGGTGGTAATGGCCGCCGACGTGCCACTTGCCAGACATCAGTGTGCGGTAGCCGGCCGTCTTCAGAACTTCCGCGACCGTGACGCTGCTGTCGTTGAGGTAGCCTTGGTAACCCGGGCTACCGTAATTCTGCACCATGTGCCCCACGCCCGCCTGATGCGGATACAGGCCGGTGAGCAGCGCGGCTCTCGACGGGCAGCAGCGCGCGGCGTTGTACATCTGTGTGAAGCGCAGGCCGTTGTTGCCCATGCGATCAAGGTTGGGCGTGCGAATCTCGGAGCCGTAGCAGCCGATGTCGGAGAAGCCGAGATCGTCAACAAGGCAGACGATGATGTTTGGGCGAGAGTTGGATTGCGTGGTCATGGCAGACTCCCATAGCAGTTCAGGCGTCAATTTCGGGTAGAAGGTATGCCAGAGGGCGCTTTGATGTCAATGGCGAGTGCGTGCACAAAGCAAAAGGGGCGGACTTTCACTGCCCGCCCCCGATGACTCCCTTTTTAGTGCCTGACACCAAAAGTCACATGTTGAATTATGCTCAGATCGTCGTTGTTTAAAGTTGAACGCTAGATGAATCGATTAGGTTTGGGGATGTTCATCAGATTCCCGTTCAAGGAGTTGGACAAGTTCATCTTTGGTAAGTTCACCTCTCTGCCTCAATGCCTTGAGAAGGAGCTCCTTGTATTCCGCACGACCTTCCGCACGCCCCTTCTTTCTAGCTCTTCTTTCGACGGCTTCTTTTGCAGCGAATATCAAATTGCCACCTCCATAAAGCACAGTCGCGGTGGGAAACAACATCATCGTCGCCACTATGATGATGCCATCATCTTGAGTAGTCAATGTATTCAGGAACCCTACAACAGGCCGTGCGTCACAGAATAGACATCTGTTCAGCAAGACTGCAACCAGCATGCTGGCGCTGACCGATACTGAACCATCGAAGAACCGCCACCATGCCTGACTATCTGCCATGCCAATACGATAACTGCTTCAGTATATTCTGGCAAGCGAAGTATCAGATTTTCTATCATAGTCTGCACATTGAGCTTAATACCTGGTTGCGGACTATTACAGGTTAAACTGCGGTTTCATGTATTCGCTCACCTTGTTGTAGATCTGGACGCGTGCGCGCTGTGTGTCGGCGACTATCAGGCGCGAGTTCGCCGCGTCGAAAGTTACGCCGGTGGGCATGGCGAAGCGCCATTCGGGTTCGAGAGTATAGACTAGGCGGCGCGCCTTGATAACATCCGGGTTGGCGTCCACCTGCTGCTGGTGTCCCTTCGCCATCTGCTGCGCGTCCCCAATTAGGCCGGCGACGAACCTGCCGTCGGAAGCGAAGACTTGCACGCGGTCGTTGCCCCAGTCGCACACATAGACATCGCCGTCCGGGTCCACCGCGACATCGCTCGGTCTATTGAGCTGTCCCTTACCCTTGCCGTAACTGCCGAAGGATGCGACGAACTCACCATAAGCATCGAACTTCTGCACGCGGTGGTTCTTGTGGTCCGCAACATATGCACTGCCTTCGTCATCGGCGGCTACGCCCCATGGAGAGTTTAGCTCGCCGGGCCCGTCGCCAAAGCTCCCGAATTGCAAGATATACTCGCCATCCTTCGTGAACTTCCGGACGCGGTGGTTCAGGCTGTCCACAACATATACATCGTCGTTGAGGTCAAGGGCAATGCCTGAAGTCCGGTTGAATTCACCGTCCCCTTGCGTACTCCAATTTCTCAGGAAGTCACCCGAATTAGTGAATATGGAGATTCGATTCATCCATTCGTCAGCAATGTAGATGTTCTCATCGGAATCAATGGCGATGCCAACCGGCCAGATCAATTCGCCGTTGCCGTCACCGTACTTGCTGAATGTGCCTAGGTACACTTCGCCGCCGGGCGTAGCCGGCATGATGAACGCACACACTTCGGCGTAGAGAGCCGTCTTGTTCCAAGGCACATCGAGGATTTCCTCAAACTGACGGTTAAGCACGTAAATTTTGTCGCCTGCGGCGCAGGCGGAAGCGACGGGCTGCGGCATCTCCAAGCCGCCCACCGCATGGCTGAAATCAAAAACGCGACCTGCTGCTATGGTTGTAAGCATATACGTCCCCCTAGATGTTTCCATGTGCCCAAGGGACCCACGCTTGCCGGTGTCACCGGCGATCTCAGCGATCTGTTTTCTCTATTCGTCTATGGTTCCTCCTTTCACGATGACCACGACGACCATAGACCATAAGCGGTTTCGTTCCGCCACAGGTCTATGGTCGCCTTCCTTGGCTTCGACGCTTATAGGTTGAACTGCGCCTCCATGTAGCCGCGCACCTTGCTGTAAATCTGAATGCGCCCGCGCTGCGTGTCTGTGACCAGCAGGCGAGATTTCGCCCTGTCGAATGTAATGCCGGTGGGCATTGCGAAGCGCCACTCAGGCTCTAGAGTAGAGACGCGGCGGCGCGCCTTGATGACGTCGATGTTGGCGTCCACCTGCTCCTGATGCCACTTGGCCAACTTCTGCGCGTCTCCGACGAGGCTTGCAATGAATCTACCGTCAGGTGCGTAGACCTGCACTCGGTTGTTGCCCCAGTCGCAGACATACACATCGCCGTCGGGATCTACCGCGACATCGCTGGGGCGGTTGAGCTGTCCCCTGCCCTCGCCGTAGCTGCCGAAGGACAAGACGAACTCGCCGTCCGCGTCGAACTTCTGCACTCGGTGGTTCTTATGGTCGGCGACATACACGTTGTCATCGTCGTCGCATGTCACGCCCCAAGGGGCATTGAACTCGCCTTCGCCATCACCGAAGCCGCCAAACTGCGCGATAAATTCGCCGTCTTTCGTGAACTTCTGCACTCGGTGGTTCAGGCTGTCAACGACGACTACGACTCCGCCGGAGTCAAGCGCGATGCCGGACGGCTTGTTGAGTTCGCCGTCTCCGCTGCCTCCAGATCCCCAGACCTTGAGCAGTTCGCCGTCTTTGTTAAAGACAGATACCCTGTTCATCCACTCGTCGGTGACATACAGGTTCTCTTCGGAGTCGAGCGCGATTCCGCTCGGCCAGATGAGCTCGCCTTTGGAGTCGCCGTACTTGCTGAAGCGTCCCAGGAACTCCTCGTCTCCGGCAGTCTCGGTCACGGTGAAGCGGTTCACCTGCGCCGCCGTGGCTGCCTTGTTCCATGGCACATCCAGAATCTGCTCGTACTGGCGGCTCAGCACATACACCATGTCGCCCTCTCCGGCGACAACGCCGATGGGCTGGGGCATATACAGCCCGCCAACGGCGTGGCTGAAGTCGTAAGTGCGTCCCTTTGCTACTGTTGTCAGCATAAATTCTGCTCCCTACTAGTCAGATGGTCAGTACCTCGGTTCGTCAAAATCACTCAACTGACAAACCATGCGGATGACATTCTCAATTCTCACAGGTTAATTGGCGATGAAGCCGAGGTTCTCGAAGTCTCCGCCGACGATGGACTTGGCATCCATCTTCATCCAGTCATCGACGAGCGTGGAATAGACGCTGCGGAAATCGACATGGGGCACCACATCGCCTTGCTCGAGGTCTTCGGCTCGGAGCGATGGGTACTCTCCGTACTGACCGCCCTTAACATTGTCGCCGATGACCATGACCGCTCCCGCCGCGCCGTGGTCGGTGCCGGAGCCGTTGTCGTGGGTACGGCGACCGAACTCGGAGAAGAGCAACATCACGACATTGTCGGATGCGTCGTGTGCCCGCAGGTCGTCGAAGAAGTCGTTGATGGCGGTGGAGAGATCGTCCCACAGGCCGGCGAGCATGTTGGGCTGTCCTGCGTGCGAGTCGAAGCTCCCATGATCGCAGTAGAACACGCGCGACCCAAGCCCTGCCAGATGCACCTGCGCGATGCCCTTGAGCTTCTTCGCCAGCGTCGTGTCAGCGTACTCGATGCCAGAGGAGTAGCGTTCCGGCGCGAGCTTCAGGATATCCGCACTCTGTAGCGCGTCCAGGCCAGTCTGACCGAGAAACTCCATGACGGGACCTCTGCCGATTGCCTGACCGTAGAGCCGCGAGAACCTGTTGAGTATCTTCTGGCGCTGCTCTTCGGCGCTGATGCCCGGCATCAGGCCGTAGTTGTTCAGATCCTCGACACAGGCGACAGGCACCCCAGGAACGGCCATCGCGCGGAACATACTGGGGCCGAAGCTGACGCCGGTGACCACATTTTCTTTGTGCGGGTCTATTTCGCGGATAACCTTGCCGAGCCACCCCTCGGTACCCACATCGTCCGGCTCGCAGGTATGCCAGATGTCCATGGAACGGAAGTGAGAGCGTATGGAGTTCTCATAGCCGACGGCGTGGATTATGGCGACATTGCCCTGTTCGTACATGTCGCGTATCGGTCCCATCTGAGGGTGCAGACCGACCTCGTCGTCGAGGTGGAGCACCTGCTCCTGCGGGATGCCAACCGTAGGGCGGTTGTCGTAGTAGATCTCGTTGTTATACGGAATCACCGTATTCAGGTAGTCGTTGCCGCCCGAGAGCTGCACAACCACCACGACCGGGTCTTTCTGCGCTGTGGTCATCTCTTTTCTCCCTAGTCTGCCAAGTCTGTAGTCCGATATCTATATGCCTATGCGTACTGGTAGTCTCTAAGCGAGACGATCAACTGAAGCATCTCGCTGACCCGCATCGTGGAGAACTCCGTGTCCTTATCGGTGCCCCACTTCAGGTCGCCGTCTATGCCGGCGTGGTCGATGAGTTCCTGCCGTGTTGCACCATCCAAGTCCAAGGGACCCATCAGGTCGAGGCAGATGTCTATGAACTCGCCTGTCGAGATGTCGCCCGCTTCCTGAAGCCTGCTGACTATTGACTGCACGCCAGGGAGCGAAGTATCGCCAACGAGGTCGGCGACGAAGTTGATGCGCCGCATCAGGGAGCCGCTGTTGATCCACTCGCGTCCAGTGTGCCAGCCTTCCACGCTGGGCGGGTTAAGCACTTCCTGTCCCATGTAGCCCATCTGCCTGCCGAGGTTGCCGATGCCGGGCGCGGGGAACTCGTGCCCGCCAACGAAACGGAGCGTGTTCACCACGACCTCTACCGGACTCTTGATGCGGGAGAAGCGAGCTTCCTTGAAGAAATCAGAGTTGAACAGGACGCGGAGCACGGCAGTTATGTCGTATTCGGAATCGACGAATGCATCTGTGATCGTCTGAATCGCTTCAGGGTCGCCGGGGGCTACGCGCTGCCATGCCGGAACCTGCGCCTCGTCCGCCACGAAGAAGTTGTAAAGGTGGCGCGCTATGAAGCGGGAGGTTGCGGGCTGCTTGCAGATGATGTCGATGATGTCTTCGCCGTTGAAGTTGCCAGTGTAGCCGAGGAAAGACTTTTCGTCCTCGTCGTGGTCGTCCTCGCGGAACTCGAAATACCAGTCGAAGCGCCCCATCGGGAAGCGAGGCAGCTTAGGAGTAATCGTCCAGCCCGTAAAGGCGCGCGAGCACTCGAAGACGTCCTCTTCAGTGTAGTTGCCCACGCCCATGCTGAACAGTTCGAGAAGCTCGCGTCCCCAGTTCTCATTGGGCGCATCCGCGTGGTTCTCGTTATTGTCCAGCCAATAGATCATCGCAGGATCCCGGGCAATCGACATCAGAATATCCTTGTAGCTGCCCATGCCCTTCTCGCGGAGCATGTCAATCATGTCAAGGATTTCGTCCCAGTGGTCAACTTTGGAGACGCCGGTGGCGAAGATGCCGTGCCAGAAGACCGACATCTTTTCTTGCAGGGGAGCCTTTGTGTTGACCATGTGATATAGCCATGTGGCGTGGCCGGTGCCCTGAATGGTGCCGGGCTTCCATGACCATGGGTGATAGCGAAGAAGCTCGAGCCTATCCACGGGTTCCTGCGCCTCGGGATTCAGCAGTTCTTCTACGGTCGCTTCGTAACCTTTCGCGACGTAAGATTCCAGCTGATCGCGAGTTGCCCCGAACCCCGCGCGCCGCATCAGGTGCGCCATCAATGCAATATCATCTTTGTGGGCCATTATTCTACCTCCTCATCGAAGTGCGTGTTCGTTTTTCCGGGCCGTTTACATCGTCAAATTATACGCTATGGCCAGTCCATAGGCGGTTAAGTTTGTATTCAATTCTTGACTGTCAGTATATGAAGCAAGGCACATCGTGTCAAACTCTTTTTCGGCTGTTTTTTCGGTTATGCGGCCCGTGTCGGGGCTGTAAATCAGAAGACATCATTACGCCGTCGATTGCCGAAATCAAATCAAGCGATTTGGGCAGGCAGACCGTATTGGAAATTGCCCTTTTCGCACGAATATCGCGCGTCCTGTACATCCCTGTACATCATTATAGGCCGCTCGTATAATCCTCGCAGACAGGAGCTAGAGTTTACGGAGGAAACATCAGATGGCTGAATCAGGACGCAGTTTAGAAGGTAAAGTCGCTGTGGTTACGGGCGCGGGCAAGGGTATCGGTCGCGCTATAGCCATAGGGTTCGCGTCAGAGGGGGCATCTGTGTGCTGCGCGGCGCGCACGGCCTCCGACCTGAAGGAAGTCGCAGGAGAAATCACGAGTGGGGGCGGCAAAGCGATCGTCGTGCAGACCGACGTAACGAGCTTCGATGATGTGGAGCGAATGAACAAGGCTGCCGCAGACGCGTTCGGCGGCATCGACATTGTTGTGGTGAATGCAGGGGGCAACCTTGAACGCAGCAGGGTCGAGGACGGCGACCCCGATCTATGGGCAGCGACCATCGACCTCAACCTCAAGGGCGCGTACTACACGGCGAAGAGCGCCATCCCTTACCTTAAAGGGCGGGGCGGCGGCAAGATTATCACCATCGGATCGGGCATCGGGCACAACGGTCGTGTCAGCTCATCCGCGTATGCCTGCGCGAAGGCCGGGGCGTGGATGCTCACGCGCGTCCTTGCTCAGGAACTTTGGGAGCACAACATCAGCGTGAATGAACTCGTCCCCGGCCCCGTCGCAACACCCGGCGCGACCGCAGCATGGCAGCAGGAAGAGAACAGCGTCAACACCATCGACAGCGAGTGGGTGAAGCAGTCGGAGGATGTCTTGCCGCTTGCGCTTTTCCTCGCCACTCAGCCGGACAAGGGACCAACATCGCAGAGTTTCAGCCTGATGCGGCGCGACACCTAGTCGATTCCAAATTCGGGTATTGCCAAATTCGGATATTGTTTGACTAGCCATGTCTAAGCACTCATAATTAAGCTGAGACTTATGGACGTGTCGCAGTACACTTCCATTTCAATAAAACTAAGACACGGTATTCAATAAGATACGATTTAAGGAGTATCACGTATGTGGGATTTCCCCAAGAAGAAAGCATTATCCTGGCTATTACCCCTGGCATCTATAATGGCAATCGGGGCAATAGCATGCTCCAGCGCCGCGCCAGTACAGCCGGTCACACAGCAAGCGCCGGCACCGGCACCTGTAGCGCCCGCAGCGCCTGCGCAAGCGCCTGCTATGCCTGCCGCTCCCGCCGCACCAGCACCGGCTGCGCCCGCGGCGCCCGCAATGGTACAAGCGCTTCCGACGCCTCAGGCGCCGCAGCTCGCGCCCGTGCCGCAGTCGCAGACGCGGCAACCGGCGATGATGATGTCGGCTGACGAAGCGCAGTTCGGCGGTACCCTTCGCATAGTGGCGGCGGGCAGCATCCAGTCGTTCGACCCGCTTTGGACGACCGCATCGGGCACCGGAAACGTTTCCAACACTATCCTCGAAGGACTTTTCGAGTACACGAGCGACTACGGAATCGCTCCCCTGCTGATCGAAAGCTGGGATAGCAGTGACGACAGCCTATCCTGGACATTCAAGTTGCGCGAGGGCATCAAGTTCCACGACGGCACGCCGCTGACCACCGAGCAGGTGCAGGGCACTCTCAACCGGCAGAAAGACCGAGCGCCAATACTGAGGCTCGTCCGCAATGAGTTCGGAGCTGGCGACGGCGAATTTGAAGAGTTCCTGACGGTCGAAGACGACCTGCACTTCAGCCTGAACCTTAAAGAAGGAACTGGACTTGTCATAGATGCCATAGGTCCGCAGGGCTTCGGGCCTCGCCTCGTAACGGCCGACTGGTATGACAACTACACTGCTAACCAATCGGCGGAAGGTCCTCCCAACGGGACCGGGCCCTTCATCTTCGAGGAGTGGCTGCCCGGCGACCGCTGGAGCGCGACCAGGTACGAGGACTACAGCCCGCATCCGGGCCCTGCCAACGGCACGTCCGGCGGACATACCGCCTATGTTGACAGGATGATGTACATCGAGGTTCCTGACCAGACCACCCGCGTGGCGGCTCTTCAGACGCGCGAAGTCCACATAGTTCAGGAGTTCCCGGCGGAACTTCTGTCGAGGCTTGAGGCAGACCCCGAAGTCGCTCTGTACGACAACCCGCCGTTCAGGCTGCTGGGGCACTTCAACCATGTGCGCCCGCCGTTCGACAACAAGCTGGCAAGGCAGGCCATGATCAAGGCTTATGACAACCAGAAGGCGCTGACGCTTGCGACGGGCGACCCCGCATTCACGCGCCTTTGCCCTTCCCTGCTGCAGTGCGGCACGAAGTGGGAAACTACTTCAGGCTCGGAAGGCAACTACTACGCGCAGAATCTCGAAGAGGCAAAGCAGCTTCTTGAAGAGGCAGGCGTGACCGGGGCGCATGTGCGCCTTATGGATCCGGCAGACAGGCAGCCGGCACACGCCGCCGCACAGGTCAGCCGCGAAGTGCTCACGGCGCTCGGATTCGATGTGGACTTCCAGGTCATGGACTGGGCGACGATGGTTGCGCAGCGCGCGCGCCCAGACGACTGGGAGTTCTTCCACACCTGGAGCGGCGTGACGGTCAGATCGGGCCCTGTCGGACACCTGCTGTTCTCAGAGCTTCAGTACGATGCATGGTTCAACAACTACCAGGACACCACTGGCATGCAGCGGGAAATCTACTCGCGGCTGGCGAGAGCCACCACCGAGGAAGAGCAGATAGCGCTTAACGACGAGTTCCACGAGCACTTCTACGAGGATGCCATATTCCTGCAGGTCGGCGAGTTCTTCAGCCGCTGGGCGGCGAGCACCAAGGTGCAGGGAATCGTCAATGGTGGATCGGCTCAGCAGAAGCCGTTCGACAAGTGGCTCACTAACTAACCGAAATCAATCAGATTAGCTATTAACGCGGCGGGGGCAGCTTAAAACCTGCCCTCGTTTCGTACACTGGGTCTGAGGACAGGCTTTCCTCTCTTGAACGGTCAGGACTACTCGACGAAGGAGCGTGGCTAGGCGGATGTGGCGCTACACACTGGTTCGCATCTTATCCGCCATACCCGTCATCGCCATTGTCGGAGTCATCACTTTCTCCATTATCCACATCGCTCCGGGCGACCCTGCGGCGATTATCGGCGGCGACGAAGCCACCGTAGAAGACTTGGAGCGCATCCGCGAGGAGCTTGGCACCGACCAGCCGATACACGTTCAGTTTGTCAGGTGGATCGGTCGTCTAGCGCAAGGAGACCTCGGCACTTCCATATTCTCGAGGAAGTCGATAACCTCCCTGATGGCGCCTCGCTTGCAGCCGACGCTTTCACTGGGCGTCCAAGTGATACTCCTTTCCACATTTCTGGGCATATCGATAGGCGTCATATCGGCGTGGAAAGCGGGGACAGCCGTTGATCGCGGCTTCATGTTCTTCGCCGTGCTGGGCTTTTCCGCGCCCGGCTTCTGGCTGGCGTTCATCCTGATATGGGTCTTTGCGGTGAACTTAGGGTGGTTCCCTGCACTCGGTTATCGTCCCATAGGTGACGGACTCTTCTCGCACATCCACAGCATGTTCCTGCCGGTTGCCGTCAACAGCATACTGTCGTCAGCATTCATATCGAGAATTACGCGCTCGGCGATGCTGGATGTGCTTCGTGAAGACTTTGTGAGGACG
This sequence comes from Dehalococcoidia bacterium, assembly GCA_965225795.1. Classification (GTDB taxonomy): domain Bacteria; phylum Chloroflexota; class Dehalococcoidia; order Lucifugimonadales; family JADFKI01; genus Bin90. The sequence continues at coordinate 1,932,251 of OZ245324.1, forward strand.
GCACGCGCAAAGGGGCTGCGAGAGATGGCGGTGTACATGCGCCACGCATTCCGGCCCGCGTCCATACCGGTCGTGACGGTCATAGGCGCATCGCTGGCAAGCCTCGCCACGGGCTTCGTGGTAACCGAGTCTATCTTTGCTATACCGGGACTGGGTAGAATGCTGATAGAGGCAATCATCAGGCGAGACTTCCCCATCATTCAGGCGATGATGATGGTAGTGGCGACCGCCTATGTGCTGATAAATCTTGTCATCGACATCGGGTACGCCTACCTCGATCCTAGGATTCGCTACTAATGGCAACGCAGCAGGAACAGCCAATAAGGCTTGCGCCGAGCCCTGGCGCACGTGTTCGCCGCTTCTTCGACGCGTTCATTATTATCACGCGCAGTAATCCCAATGTGTTGATTGGCGTGGTGATACTGACGGCAATACTGCTGATGACCGTGTTCTCCCCCATCATCGTGCGCTCGGACTACACGCAGACCACGACCGATCTGAGGCTTCCCCCATCGTCGGAGCACTGGTTCGGCACCGACGCATTCGGAAGGGATGTGTTCGACAGGGTGATAGCGGGGAGCAGGGTTTCGCTCTATGTAGGCTTTGCCGTAACTTTCATATCTGTCGTTCTCGGACTTGTCATTGCGCTGTTCGCAGGGTATTTCCGACTGCTGGACCATATTTTGATGCGCTTCGTAGACGGGCTGCTCGCCTTTCCCACGATACTGCTCGCGCTGGCGCTTATAGCGCTGCTGGGCGGGAGCGTCAACAATGTCATCATCGCGCTGTCGGTGACGGGCACGGCGAGCAAGGTGCGCCTAGTCAGGGGTCAGGTACTGAGTCTGCGCGAGGAGCAGTTCGTGGAGGCGGCGCGGGCAATCGGCGCTCCGGTGTGGCGCATACTGTTCCTGCATATTGCGCCAAACACCATTGGGATCGTGCTCGTGCAGGCGACATTTACGCTGGCGACGGCGATTCTTGCCGAAGCGAGCCTCAGTTTCCTCGGAGCCGGGGTGCCGGAGTTCATACCGACCTGGGGCAATATTGTTGCGACCGGGAAGGGCTATGTGCAGGTCGCCTTCTGGATATCCTTCTTCCCCGGCGTATTCCTGACGCTGACGGTGCTGGCGGTCGTGCTTATTGGCGACGCTTTGCGGGATTATCTTGACCCCAAGCTCAGGGGGCAGTTCCTCTAGGCAGTCCTTATACTTGGGGCGTAATCAGACGAGATGGCGCGACAACTGTGCTATCGAGGGTGTCAAGATTGCTCCACTCGACAGCAAGTCCGAACTTGCAGCCGAATGCCTGTGAGATGGCGGGAATCACGTCTGACACTGCGATCTCCTGACCGAGTTCTTGCGCCATAGAAGTTACACGCGCGCCGGGCATGCCGCAGGGCACGATGTGGTCAAAGAACGAGAGGTCGGGGCAGACATTGAGCGCGAAGCCGTGCATCGTGACGCTGCGGCTCACGCGCATGCCGATGGCTGCGATCTTGGCATCGCCGACCCAGACGCCTGTGGGCTTGCCTTCGCTGTGGGCGGCGATGCCATAGCCATACTCGGCGGCGAGGGCGGCTATTAGCGTCTGTTCCAGGGTCTGCACATACTTGCGGACGCCGCCACCCCAACGACGCAGGTTGACGATGGGGTAGCCGACAAGCTGACCGGGACCGTGGTATGTCGTCTCGCCCCCCCTGTCCGTGAAGTGCGTCTCAACGCCGAGTTGCGTAAGTGCCTCCCCGGAAGCGAGGATGTGCGATTGCTGACCTCTACGTCCGAGCGTATAGACGTGGGGATGCTCCAGCAGCAGCAGCAGGTCAGGGAGTTCGCCGGCGACTACTTGAGCGTGCAGGCGACGCTGCAAGTCGCAAGCGGCCTGGTAGTCTAGTAAGCCCAAGGGAATGGCGAGACAGGTGTTCATGCGGCGGCGCGCCTAGTAGATACCTGTGTCATCGGAGATTGCCTCAAGGCGGCGCTTGACTGCGTTGGAGAATGCGGAGGCTTCCGCGCCGTCCATGATGCGGTGATCGAATGTGAGGCAGATGTTCATCAGGGAACGGATGCCGATGGCGTCGCCGATGACGACGGGGCGCTTCACGACCGCCTCCGTCGTGAGGATTGCCGCCTGCGGATGGTTGATGATGGGCTGCGACGCGATTGAACCTAGCGCGCCTGTGTTGTTCAGGGTGAACGTGCCACCTTGCACATCTTCGACGGCGAGCTTGCCCTGCCGAGCACGGGATGTCAGGTCGGAGGCGCGCACCGCGATGCCCGCGACGCTGAGCGTGTCGGCATCGCGCAGCACGGGCACGACAAGTCCGTCAGGAGCGGCAACAGCTATGCCTATGTTGATGCGTTTCTTCAGGATAATGGCGTCATCTGCCCAGGACGAATTGAGCAGGGGATTTTCTCGCAGCGACTCTGCCACAGCCTTTATTACGAAGTGCAAGTATGTGAGGTTGACGCCCTCTCGCCGCTGGAAGTCGTCTCTCAGCGCCTCGCGCCGCCGCACAAGTCCGCTCACATCAGCCTCAGTGATAGACCACGCTGCGGGGATTTCGGATGCGCTGCGCTTCATGTTTGCAGCGATCAGCCGGCGCACGGGAGACAGCGGCAGGCGCTCTTCGTCTGCGGTAACCGATACAGCCGAAACCGTAGGCACAGAGGCGGCAGGCGCATCAATGACCGTGGACTGAGCCTGAGCTTCGGTGTACGCAAGCACATCCTTGCGCGTGATACGCCCGTTGATTCCAGTGCCCTGCACTTGCGAGAGGTCGATGCCATGTTCGTCAGCGAGACGCTGCACTGCAGGCGAGTAACGTCTGCGCTGTCTGCCGCGTTCCGATTGTTCTGACCCTGCTGTATCCTGCGCGGCGGGAATAATCACATTTCCGCTGCCTGTCGGGCCGACGGGCGCCATATCCTTCAGCAGTACGCCGGTGCGGTCGATGCTTTGCGGTTCCTCAGCGGGAGCAGCAGGTGTAATGCGATTGGGGGCGGGAGATTCTACTGCATCTTCCGTCTGTATCGAGGCGATAGGTGCGCCCATTGGGAGCGTCTGCCCCTCTTCAGCCAGAAGCTCGGTGATGACACCTGCCACGGGCGAAGGCACTTCCATGCTCACCTTGTCAGTGAGCACCTCGACGAGCGGGTCGTACCTATCCACACGATCACCCACGCCCTTTAGCCATTGGACGATAGTGCCCTCGGTGACGGACTCGCCAACCTGCGGCAGCTCGATTATCGTCGCATTACCAGTCATACCGTCACCTAACTAATACGCCGCCAAGTTGCGTATGGCATTCGCAATCTTGTCCGAGTCGAGCATATATAGAGCCTCTAGGGGCGGACTGAAGGGCATTGCGGGCACTTCTGGGCCGGCGAGGCGTCTGACGGGGGCGTCGAGATACTCGAAGGCATCCTCGGCAATTGTGGCGGCGACTTCGCCTCCGATGCCTCCTACCTTGTTGTCCTCATGCACCACCAGCGTCTTGCCCGTTTTCATCGCCGACTCCAGCACGGCTTCCGTATCCAAAGGGCGCAGGGTTCGCAAGTCAACGACTTCCACGCTGATGCCCTCGCCCTGCAGCGTCTGCGCAGCTTCGAGGCAGTGATGCACCATCAGTCCGTATGTGAACACCGACACATCGTCGCCCTCGCGCTTCACATCCGCCTTGCCAATCGGAATCGTGTATTCGCCGTCGGGAACTTCCCCGCGCACGAGCCTGTAAGTGCGCTTGTGCTCCAGGAAAACCACAGGGTCGTCGTCGCGGATAGCGCTCTTAAGCAGCCCTTTGGCATCGTAGGGCGTGGACGGGGTGATCACCTTCAGCCCCGGCGCGTGGCAGAAGTACGCCTCCGCCGATTGCGAGTGGTACAGCGCGCCTCGCACACCACCGCCTTCGGGCGCGCGAAGCACAAGGGGCACGCTCAGCTTGCCGTTGCTGCCGTAGCGCGCCCGCGCAGCCTCTCCGACAATCTGATTGAACACGGGCCAGATAAAGTCAGCGAACTGTATTTCGGCGATGGGACGCATGCCGTTCATTGCGGCGCCCAAAGCCATGCCAGCGATGGAAGATTCGGCGATGGGGGTGTCAATCACTCGCTCCTCGCCGAACTGGTCAACGAAGCCGTCAGTTGCGAGGAATACACCGCCTCGAATGCCGACATCCTCGCCGAGCACGAAGACACGCTCGTCGCGCACCATCTCTTCGCGCATTGCCTCGCGCACCGCTTCGAGTACATTCATCACTGCCATGCAAGTATCCTGCCTATCCGGTAGCGTTTCAAAGGGAACCGATAACGCCTATCTTGTTCATTATGTTATTAGATTGTGCGGACACTTCCCATTTGTCCCCTGTCATTCCGAGTGAAGCGAGGAATCTGAAATCTGTGAATGGCGTATGTGCAACGATTCAAGATTCTTCACTTCGCTGCGCTGCGTTCAGAATGACAGGAAAGGGACGCTCCGTTCAGAATGACAGAATAAACCTACTTTTCAGGTCTAAAGCGCTTTGTGTATCAAAAGTCATCAGAGCCTAGTTTCCTGCCGCATACACATGCTTGAAGAAATCATCGGTCTCGGGGTATTCCGCCGCTTCAACGAAGTCGGTTACGGCGTTGATTTCCGCGCGCGCCTCGGCGTAGATGCGCTCGCTGGTGGCATTGTCGAGAATACCCATTGCCGTCAGTCGTTCTCCGAAGAGCTTGAGCGGATCGCGCAGCCGCGCCTCTTCGATTTCTTCGCGCGGTCGATAGCGAGTGTCGTCATCGTCGCTGGTGTGTGGCAAGTAGCGCTCTACCTGCGCCTCGATGAGCGTGGGGCCACCGCCATTGCGCGCGCGTAACGCTGCCTCCGACACCGCCTCAAAGACCGCAATCACATCACAGCCGTCAATCGAAATGCCGGGCATTCCATAGCCCTCCGCGCGGCTCGCCACGCTATCCACGGCCATCTGGCGACGCTGCGGCACCGATGTCGCGTACTTGTTGTTCTCGCACATGAATATCACGGGCAAGCGGTGTATTGCCGCGAAGTTCATCGCCTCGTGCGTGTCGCCGAAGCTCGATGCGCCGTCGCCGAAATACGCGATGACAATCGCGTCCTCGCGGCGCATTCGGAGGGCGAGCGCCGCGCCCACTGCCTGCGGAAGCTGCGTGGCGATGACATTCGACAGGTTGATTAGACCAAGCTCAGGGTACGCGCCGTGTGTGGGGAATTGGCGCGCGCCGCTCAACGGCTCGCCCACCTTCGCGGTAAAGCCCAGCATGATTTCGCGCGGCGTCATGCCCAGCGTGAGCATCACGGCAAGGTCGCGGTAATAGATGTAGAACTGGTCGGTGCCGCGCCGCAGTGCGTACACGCTGCCAATCTGCGCCGCCTCGTGACCCTGCGAGGACGCCACGATTGCGGCCTTGCCCTGTCGGTTCAACATCCAGATGCGCTCGTCCAGCGTGCGTGAGAGCACCATCTTGCCGTACATCTCCAGCAGAGTGCTTTCGTCCAGCGCCTTGGCATCTACCGCATTCGCCATTGTTCACATCCACAGAGTTTCTTGCGATGTCGCTTTAAGCCTCAATTATAAGAGCCGCCGCACCAGCGCGTCAAAAGCCGCCGAGTCTCACACTGCCTGTCCGGCGCATCAGGTTAGTCTATAATAAGACGCATCGCAGACCAGAATCATCCCGACGAAAGAGTATGCTATGAAATTTGCTCTCATCACTCACCTCCCCTGGCCCGAGGATACGGACGCGCGCGGCGTCGTGGAGCAGACGACGGAGGACATAATTCTCGGGGAGGAGCTTGGCTTTTATAGCGCATGGCTCGCGGAGCACCACTTCACGCGCTACGGGATCGGCTCATCGGCGCTCGTGTTCGCCAGCGCGATTGCGGCGCGTACCAGCAAGATACGGCTCGGAACGGCTGTGCTCGTGCCGCCACTTCATAATCCCATACGGCTTGCCGAGGATACGGCTACGCTTGACCTAATCAGCAACGGTCGGCTCGATGTTGGCTTCGGACGCGGCGCGTCAAGGAGCGAGTTCACGCCCTACGGGGTTGACCACAGCGACACGCAGGCGAGTTTTCAGGAATCGGTCAACATGATTCGGGGAATGTGGACTACGCCGGAGTACACGCACGAAGGCAACCATTACAGCGTTCATCAGGCGAACCTCGTGCCGCCGCCGGTGCAGCAGCCGCACCCGCCCATCTATGTCGCTGCAACGCGCACACCCGAAACGCTGGAATTCGCTGTCTCTAACGGCTTCCCAACGATGATTGGCTTGACGGTTGACACAGCACCCGCGATTGAACTTTGCCATCGCTATGAGGCGATGTCAGCCGAGGCGGGGCAGAATGTCACCGCAGCCGACATCCCTTTCTTCCGCTACTGTTACCTCGCGGAGACGGAGGAGCAGGCGCGCGAGGACGCATACAAATCGCTGAATTGGGTTATTGACCTGCTGCAATGGCGCGGGACACTCAACGGCGCAAGCGAGGCGAGCAACAGCATCGAAGACTGGCGCAGGGCGCGCGGCAACCCATCTCTAACCTTTGACCACGTGGCGGAGCATCGTTCCATCATCGGCACGCCGGAGCAGTGCGTGGAGAAGATAAAGGCGATGCAGGCGCAGGGTGTCGAGTATTTCGGTTGCAACTTCGCATTCGGCGGCATGCCGCGTGACAAGGTGAACGCGGCGATGCGGCTGTTCGCGGACGAGGTGATGCCGGAGTTTGAATAGCGTCCGTGTTGCCACTCCCCCGCTCTGCCACTATAATTCGCCCCATACTCACAACAGCAACATTAACAATGCACGAAAGGATACTGCTATGGCGCTGCCCGACCGAATGAAGTTCGGCATATTCCTCGGCCCATTCCACCGCGTGGGGGAGAATCCAACTCTCGCCATCGACCGCGATCTTGAGCTAATTCAGTGGCTTGACTACCTCGGCTATGACGAGGCATGGATCGGCGAGCATCATAGCTCCGGCTGGGAGATTATCTCTTCGCCTGAGATATTCATGGCAGTCGCCGCCGACCGCACGAAGCACATCAAGCTCGGCACGGGCGTCGTCAGCCTACCGTATCACCACCCGTTCAATGTCGCCAACCGCATGGTGCAGATCGACCACATGAGCCACGGGCGCGTGATGTTCGGCGTGGGTCCGGGCGCGCTTCCGGGCGACGCCTATATGATGGGCATAGAGTCCACCACACAGCGCGAAAGGATGGACGAGGCTTTCGGCATTGTGCTGCGATTGTTCACCGAGACCGAGCCGATTACATACAAATCTGACTGGTTCGAGCTGAACGAGGCGATGCTGCAAATCCGCCCGTTCCAGCGTCCGCACATGCCCATCGCGGTGGCGTCTATCCAATCGCCGTCGGGCGTTGCGCTCGCGGGCAAGTATGGCGCGGCAGTGCTGACCATCACCGTGCCCAGAGACCCATCACGCGGCGCGCAGGCGAACCTCAACGACCTGTGGACTATCGCGGAGGAGTCGGCGGCAGAGCACAACCAGACGGTTGACCGCAACGACTGGCGGCTCGTCGTTCCGACCCATCTTGCGGAGACACGCCAGCAGGCGCGTGACGAAGCGCGTATGGGTGCCGGTTACTTCCTGCGCGAGTACACCGAGGCCACCAACGGGCGTAAGTCGGACTTCGAAGGTCCGATAGACAAGGTCATCGACCACATGGCGGACAGCGGCGCATGGATTATCGGCACGCCCGACGACTGCATCGAGGCAATCCACAGGCTGGACGACCTTAGCGGCGGCTTCGGCGGCTTCATGGTGCAGACGATTGACTGGGCGCCTCGCGACCGCATGCTCCACAGCTACGAACTGCTCGCCCGCTATGTGATGCCCCACTTCCAGGGGAGCGCGTTGGCGCCCAAGGCGTCGCAGGACTGGGCAATCGAGCATCAGGATGCGCTGGTGGGCGGCAGGGTGCGCGCCATAGACCGCGCCAAGCAGGTGTACGCCACCCGCAACAACTAGGTCCGAAGAGTCCTTCTTACTAGATAGTGATGTATTACTAGGATGAGATTGATATTCACTCTCATCCTAGTAATATTATTAGCGTGAAACTCGAAGAAATTGCCAGACCTTATTAGCTTCGACATAGACGGCACGCTCGAAGTGGGCGAACCGCGCGGCAGCATTACCATCGACTTCGTGCGAGCCGCGCAGCGCAAGGGCTGCATTATCGGCAGCTGCTCCGACCGTCCGCTCAGTTACCAGCGTCGTATCTGGCGGGAACATGAGATAGCTGTGGACTTCACCGCGCTCAAGCAGAATCTTGACGATGTGAAGGCACGCTTCAAAGCTGAATCATACATCCATATCGGCGACACGGATGTGGACGAGTTCTTCGCAGGCAAGGCGGGCTTTGTGTTCATCAAAGTGGACACGAAAGTATGGCGGGAGTGGAGTAAGACTTTGCTTCAGTAGGTTAAAATTACCTTTGTATGCATGCGAGTAGAGACAAGTAATGACAAGACCGGATGGGCGCGCAAACGACGAACTTCGTCCGACAAAGATAACCTGCGGTGTGCAGGCATTCCCGGAGGGCAGCGTGCTGATAGAGACGGGAATGACGCGCGTCCTGTGCGCCGTCAGCGTCGAGGACAATGTGCCCCGCTTCCTGCGCGGCTCCGGGCAGGGTTGGGTAACGGCAGAGTACGCGATGCTTCCACGCTCCACCCTGACGCGGACTCCGCGAGAACGCACTCCGCGAGGCCGCACACAGGAGATACAGCGACTTATAGGCAGGTCGTTGCGCCCCGCCGTTGACCTGGAGCAGCTCGGAGAGCGCACTTTCACGGTGGACTGTGATGTGCTGCAGGCGGACGCGGGCACGCGCACGGCGGCTATCACGGGGAGCTATGTCGCATTGTATCTGGCAATAGCCGCGCTGGTCGATGAGAAGCAGCTGCCGGAACTACCCATTCTGTCAGCAGTTGCCGCCACAAGCGTAGGCATTGTGGACGGCGAAGTGCGGCTCGATATGTGCTACGAGGAAGACGCGGATGCGGATGCGGACTTCAACATCGTAATGACCGCGGAAGGCGAGTTTGTCGAAGTGCAGGGCACGGCAGAGGGCATCCCATACTCAAGGGACGCCCTCGATAATGTGCTTTCGGCTGCCGAAGACGGCATAAGGCAACTTATTGCGATCCAGCAGGATGCTATCGCCTCCGCCTAGTAGTCGTCGTTCGGTATGCCGACGTCGTCATCATCCCCACCGGAGTTGATGATGCGATGTATGACCGGAGAGAAGGCATCATCGTCACCCGGCTCCGTGTCGTCGTCCGACCAGTCCTTTATGACACGACCGCCCATCCCGCTCACATCCGGCTCGTCCTCGTCGTAGTCAAGTACGCCACCGGGCATGTAGACTCGGTAGTCAGCGCCCGCGCGCGACGGAAACGACACTGTGCCTGCCTGAGAGGGATGCTTGTAGGTCTCGCGTATGATTATCGTGAGTTCTTGTGCGCCTGCGCTCGTAACCGCAGCTTCGTACTGGTTGCCGCCGCGGACTAGCCGCAACAGCCGAGCCGTGAGCCTTGGTTCAAGACTGCCCACAGCCACGCCGTTGGCGTCAATCACCTTCACGCGACTGTTTTGGATCTCCAGACTCACCCGATGACCGGGAGCGAGCTTTAGCAGCGTGCTAGGAGGCGCGAGGCTTACGAGCGATGTCGTGATCGACTTGCCGCTCTCCTCGATGAACACCTTCGGCGCTGCCTCGACTCTACCTTGCGAGCGCGGCGCGTCCTGGTCCCCAATGCTCATAAGCCTGTCAAAGTTCTTGCGCGCGATGGCATTGTGGGGCGAGATTTCCAGCGCCCTTTGGAACGCTTTCCTAGCCTCTCGGTTGCGTCCGAGTTCACTGAGCGCCTTGCCAAGCCTGTTCTGCGCCTCCAGATCATCGGGGAAGTCCTTGAGGATGGCGCGGTTCATAAGAGCCGCCTCGTCCCAGTGGCTGTGCATTGCCAATGCAACAGCCTTCTTGGCGCGGTCGCGCCTTACCTTCTCTCGATTTCTATCAGTTAATGTTTGCATTTTGCTATGCCTTATTGTTCAAAATTGTTAATAATTCTTTCTGATGAACCCGGTGGTTGAATTGAATTCCATTTGTAGGCGATTAAGAGTATTAGAATTAATATTACAAAAGAATTAAAGGTATATGTGACCTCTTTTTTCAAAAAACTCAGCAATTCACGTCATCATTTTGTGCCATTGCAACGGTTCTTGACATCTTCATTACGTCGTAACTGTTAATAGCATTATTTTCTTGGCAGCGCAACGTTTTATGGCCTCTTATCTTGCCATCGCAATACTTCATGACATCTTTTTTTGCCATCGCAACAAAAATAGACGCCACAGCGCCTCCAGGATAATGCCCAATGACAGTTTGGATTCACCTTTCGCGCGATCGTAGAATGTTATCGGGTACTCTACGACACGATGTCCTCTGCGCTGGCAGGCGTAGGCTACTTCTGCCTGGAATCCAAAGCCTTTGCAGCGAAATTTATCGAAATCTATTGCCTCCAGCGCTTCGGCTCTGAATGCCTTGAAACCGGTGGTTGAATCCTTAACTTCCAGCCCGACGATGGCGCGAATACCAAAGTTCGCAAGCGCGCTAAGCGCGTGCCTTCGAAATCGCCATTCCTTATCCACGCCCCCACCATCCGTATAGCGAGATCCGACGACCACGTCCGCATTCTCCAGCGCCTTGAGAAACTCCGGTATGTACTCCGGCGCGTGGGAGAGGTCTGCGTCCATCTGAAATACATAGTCGGCGCCCTGCTCAATGGCGCGCCTGAAACCTTCTTTGTAGGCCGTGCCGAGTCCGTTCTTCACTGGGCGCTCGATGAGATCAAGGCGATGACCATAGCGTTCACTGAGATTGCGGACGACATCCGCAGTACCGTCCGGTGAATTGTCATCCACAACGATGATCCTCACGTCGGGAAGGCCAAGCGAAAAGAGCCGCTCAGCCAGCATTGGCAGGTTTTCGGCTTCATTGTATGTTGGCACAACAACGGCTATTGACGCGGTTTTCTCTTCACTGATCGGGGCATCTCTTCTTTCGGCAGAAAATCCGGCTCGGCGCATATTTCCCGAATCTGCGCCCGAATCTGCTGACGAGTATTCTCCACGAAGACTGCGCCAGCGCACTGCCATCACATCCCGAAGCATATGAAGTCCCGCCGACGCAGGGCTAAGTCTGCTGTCCGCGTCGTGCCGCCATTCGATTGGAATCTCCTGAACTCGCAAGCCACGTTGTTGTGCCAGATACAGCAGTTCCACATCGAAACCCCACCCAGAAATGCGCTGCATCGGAAACAGCGCCGCCGCCGCTTTCGCGCTGAAACACTTGAAACCGCACTGCGTATCCTGAAAACCTCTCACCGCGATGATCTGTACCATCTTGTTGAACGCGCGACCAAGCATGTGGCGGAAGAACGATTCACCATAGCGATTCGCACCCGCAATCTGGCGCGAGCCAATGACTACATCGTTTCCTTCCGACATACATTCGAGAAAATCGGACAGGTGGTTTATGGGCATGGCGAGGTCCGCATCGCACATGAAGCGGTATTCCCCCGTTGCCACAAGCATTCCGTGCCTGACCGCCGCGCCTTTGCCGCCGTGGCGTATGCGCTCCAGCCTGAATTCTTCCCTCCCGCACGACCACTGTTCGACAATCTTCGCAGTGGTGTCGTCGCTGCCGTCGTCAACTGTGATGACCTCCCAAGAGTATGCCTGCCCCTGAAGGTACACTGATACCGCCTCCAGGGTGGAGATTATCCGCGCCGACTCGTTGTAGGCGGGAATGATTACTGATAAGTAAGGAGCAGCCATAGAGTCGTTCAAATGCCATCAGGGAGCTATCAGAGCGTTTCAAGGCAGTAACCGCACAGTAAGTCGATGATTATATTACTCTTTGGGCATGTCCAGGGGCATATCGAGACGGAAGGCGTCGTGAAGAGCGCAGGCGGCCTCGGCAATCTGCGATTCCCTGATGAGGCATGTGATGCGAATTTCGGATGTTGTGATTGCGTCGATATTGATGCCTCGACCCGCAAGCGAGCGGAACATCTGCGAGGCATAGCCGGGCGCGTCCTGCATCCCGGAGCCGACGATGCTCAGCTTGGCGAGGCTTTCGTCGCTCACCGTGCCTCGGCTGCCAAGTTCCTTTACGACAGGTTCCACGACCTCAAGCGCGCGCGCAAGGTCGGTACGTGTAACGGTGAAAGTCATATCGGTTGTGCCGTCAACGCTGGCGTTCTGCACGATGACATCCACGCTGATGTCAGCCTTTGCGAGCGGCTCGAACAGGCTGGCGGCTATGCCGGGCCTGTCAATGACGCCAAGTACCGTAATCTTCGCCACATTCGTGTCTGTTGCGATGCCCCTTACGCGATTGCGAATCTCGCCCACATTGCTGTTCATTTCGATGTCTCCGTGAATCAGAGTGCCCTTGGCGTCCGTGAAACTTGACGCGACGAGTATAGGCACGTTGTAGTGCATTCCAATTTCGATAGAGCGCGGGTTCATCTTCGCGCCGTAGCTGGCAAGCTCCAGCATCTCCTCGAAGCCGACCTCATCGAGCTTGCGCGCCTTTGGCACGAGTCGCGGGTCAGCAGTGTAGATGCCGTCCACATCCGTATAGACCTCGCAGCGGTCTGCTTCGACGCCGGCCGCTATAGCGACCGCGGTGGTGTCGGAGCCGCCGCGTCCCAGGGTGGTGATGTCCAGGTCCTCTGTGATGCCTTGAAAGCCCGCTACGATGACGATGTTGCCCTTATCAACCTCGCTGATGATGCGTTCGGGCGATACACCGGCAATGCGAGCTCTGCCGTAGCTGGAATCGGTTCGAATGCCGGCCTGCGCCCCGCTGAGGCTTACTGAGGCGTATCCCATCGTGCGCAGAGCCATAGCCATCAGTGTGCATGAGACGAGCTCGCCTGTCGAGAGCAACACATCAAGCTCGCGAGCATCCGGGCGCTCCGAAATCTGGTTCGCCAGCCCGATCAGCTCGTCGGTAGTGTCGCCCATAGCGGACACTACGACGATAACACTGTTGCCCTCGTCTCGGCTGCGCGCGATTCGTCGGGCGACATTGTGAATCTTCTTGGCATCCGCCAGTGAGCTTCCGCCGTATTTCTGTACAATTAGCATTTCTTCTTCTCAGTCAGCCGGGCGTACCTGCCAGACTAACGAACTACTTCGCTCTGGAAAACCTTGTCCAAGTCGATGCTCAGTTCCCCAAGCGTAGCCGAACTGAAACTCTGTCCTTCGCCATATTCCCCCACAACCTCCAGCTTGCCGTCTTTCAGCAGCAGCACCCGTATTTTTCGATCTTCCGGATCCACCAGCCACATCTCCCTGACCTGATGCCGCTCGTATAGTTCCCGCTTCCGAGTGCGATCAAGTCTGGAAGTGGATGGCGAAAGGATTTCGACCACCGAGTCGGGCGCACCCTGAACATTCGCCTCCGTGATTATGTCCAGGCGATCCTTGGATATGAACAGCAAGTCCGGCTGCACGACATCATGCTCTGTCAGAACTACATCAAGCGGCGCGAAATAGACCCAGCCCAACCCACTATCTTCTGCGGCCACTATCATTCGGAATAGTATCTTGAGAATTCTCTGATGAATCTCACGAGGTGAAGCAACCAAAATCAACTCCCCGTCGATTAGTTCATAACGCTCATCGCCCGGCAAGTTAGCGTAGTCATCGTATGTAAGTTTCGCTTTCGGCTTGACCTGTACCATATCAGCCCCCTAGCCAATTCCACTGACAGACTGAAACGCCGATTTACTGACCAACCACATGCGCTCCCAGCGCCGTGGGCTGCGTAACCTTGATTGCACCTTCGACGCCCGACTTCATTGCCGCGTCCGCCATCTCGTATCCGATGGTGTATTCGCGGTCACGCGCCAGAGCAAGTACGCTTGAACCCGCGCCTGACAGGAACACGCCGAGTGCGCCCGCCGACATTGCCGCGCGGAAGATGTTCTTCATCGGAAAGAATATCTTCTGGCGCGCGGGTTGATGAAGCATATCCTCAGTCGCAATGCCAAGATGCTTAAAGTTGCCGCTTGACAGGGCATTCACCAGCAGAGCCGTCCTGCCTATATTAAACACGGCGTCCTGCCTGTCAACAGTTGGGGGAAGTATGCCTCTCGCCTCGTCAGTCGGCATCGGGACGTCGGGTACGAACAGCACCGCCTTCAGTTCATTCGGAATGGACACTGCGTCCGTAATGAACCTGTCCCCATCGCTCACGACGATACGGCAGCCGCCCATAACTACTGCGGCCGCGTTGTCGGGATGCCCCTCTATCTCCGCCGCAAGCTCGAGCAGCCTTTCGCGTGACAGGTTCGCGCCGCTGAAAGTGCTGCCAGCCAGCAGACCACCCGCCACTGCAGCAGCACTGCTGCCTAGTCCGCGGCCAAGAGGAATTTCATTCTCGCAGCTAATTCGCACCGGCGGCACAGGCTTGCCGATACCGTCGAAGACGCGCCTGAAACTCTTGTACACGAGGTTATCGCTGCCCGTCGGAAGACTGCCCGTGCCCTCGCCGCTGACAGCAACTATGTCAGCGTCCGATGCTGCATCAGCGGTCTCTACGCCGTTGATTTCCACAACAACGGTGTTCCAGATGTCCAGTGCCATACCGAGGCAGTCGAAACCGGGCCCCATATTAGCGGTTGTAGCCGGCACTCTCACTTTAACTTTGGTCGTCATAAACCTAGCCTGCTGTTACAGTGGGCAATCAAGCGTCAGCGCGCAAGGGCAAACTTGCCGTTACAGGCAAGCCTACCAGATGCAGAGACGGGGTTAAAGGCGCACAGGCCGATACGATGAAGTTGCCGCCAGGCATGTTTGAGGAACCTATCCATTGAGCGAATGCTTGGAATTTGCACGCGCCACTTAGGGATATGTCAGTTGGAAGCGTGCCGCAGGAATCGGGGTTATCTTTCGATTATCCTTCGCCCTGCGGCAGTAAAAGCAGTGCTATGCGGCAACCTTCGTCTTGCGCCTGCGACCAGGCTTGCCGCGCGTCTTCGCCCAGTCAAAGTTCTTCTTGGGCTCGGGGAGGATGTCCTTTGTGTAACCACACTGGAGACACTCTCTGTAATCTCCATACATGTCCCTCGTCAGCTTAAGGTCTCCAGTGCACCGGGGACACGCCTTGAACTCTACCATTTCGCTTGTTCCGTCCTTCCTCCGCAGCGAATACGGATTAAACCCTGCGTAGCTTATGTATTCATAACTCGCAATTAAAGTTGCTACGCTACATCACTTCAATGAATACTCTCGTTATACGACACAATAATACACCTCGGCCTCTATATCCATAAGATATGTATGATAGATAGTATTATTTTTTGCGATGTTGTTGTTCTGAAATGCATACGTGCACGCGATGATCAAGCTGAACATAGAAGTGATCTGAATGGACAAGACAGTCAGCAGCGAGACTGACCAAGAATAAAAGTGTTAGGACAAAAGGCGATGTAATGCTTTGCAGCCTATTCTTCGCGCGCCCGCTCCTGCAATTCGTACAGCTTATTGATGGCGTCCAGCGGAGTCATGGAGGTGACATCGAGGGCAAGCAATTCATCAACTACGGGGGAAGTGAAGGTAAGCAGAGGCATCTGCTGGGGTTGCGGACTGCCTCTCTTGAGCCGAGGCGACGCGCGATTTGCGCGGCTGTCGTCCTCTAGCTCGGCGAGGACATCCCAGGCGCGGTTGACCACGCTGGCGGGCATGCCTGCAAGTCGCGCCACATGCACACCGTAGCTTCGGTCCGCCCCGCCGGGAGCGATGTTGCGCAGGAACACGACCTGCCCCTTGTCCTCGGATACGACCACATTGTAGTTGAACGCGCGCGGCAGAATATCGGCAAGCTGCGTCAGTTCATGGTAGTGCGTGGCGAACAGCGTCTTGCAGCCCAGCCTCGGATTATTGTGTAGATGCTCCGCCACTGCACGAGCAATTGCAAGCCCGTCATAGGTACTGGTGCCGCGTCCGATCTCGTCAAGCACTATCAGCGAACGCGGAGTCGCATGGTTCAGAATCGCCGCTGTCTCCAACATCTCCACCATGAATGTGGATTGCCCCATCGCGAGGTCGTCCTGCAAGCCTACGCGAGTGAAAATCCTGTCGCAGACTCCGATGCGCGCAGAATCCGCCGGAACGAAGCTGCCAATCTGAGCCATCAGCACTATGACCGCCACCTGACGGATGTATGTTGACTTGCCCGCCATATTGGGGCCGGTCAGGATGATGAGCTGCTCGCCACCGCTTGCCAGCGCCGCGTCATTGGCTACGAAGTTTCCGGCCGGCAGCATGCGCTCGACTACGGGATGCCGCCCCTGCTTTATCGTCACGGCGTCGCCCTCGTCCAGGACTGGGCGCACATACCCGAAGCGCGATGCTACCTCGGCAAGAGACGCGAAGGCATCTATGTTGGCGATGGCGCGCGCTGTACTCAGTATCTGCTCGGCATGGCCTGCGACCTGCTGACATACCTGCCTGAACAGCGCGCCCTCGATCTCGCCAATGCGGTCCTGGGCGTTCAGGATGAGTGATTCGTACTCCTTCATCTCCGGCGTGATGAAGCGCTCGCCACCCACAAGCGTCTGACGGCGTATATAATCATCGGGCGCTTGCGCGAGATTAGAGTTGCTTATTTCGATGTAGTAGCCGAATACCCTGTTGTAGCCCACCTTGAGAGACTTGATGCCGGTGCGCTCCCGCTCTTTCTGCTCCAGGCGGGCGATGTAGTCTTGGGCATTGCGCGATGCGCCGCGTACTTCATCTAGGTCGGGCGAGAAGCCTTTGCGAATCACATTGCCGTCGCCCACGCTCAGCGGCGGGTCGTCCGATATTGACAGCCTCACCAGTTCGATAACCTCGCCGTTGTCCGTGATTCGCTCGGCGAGCCACTCCACCTTTTCCGCATCATCGTCCTCGCAGAGTATCGCCTTGATTTTCGGCGCAGCTTCGAGGCTATTGGCGAGGCCCACCAAGTCGCGCGGTGTGGCGCTGTGCCCGCGAACTCTGTTCACCAGTCGTTCCATATCGGACACGGCTTCCAGCAGCAGCACCACGCGCTCGCGCCGCAATGCGCTGCGATGAAACCACTCCACCGCATCCTGGCGACGCACAAGTCGCTCCACATCTAGCAGGGGCTGTCCGAGCCAGCGGCGCAGCAGACGCCCGCCCATCGATGTCTTGGTCACATCAAGAACCGACAACAGCGATGCGTTCACCGAACCCCATCTTCCGCCTTCGTACAGCTCAAGGTTGCGGCGGGTCTGCGCGTCCAGGACCATGTAGTCCGCCGTGGAGTAGGTGTACAGCGTGTTGATTTGCCCAACCGAGCTGCGCTGCGTTTGCTCAAGATAGTCTATGACAGCGCCCGCGGCTCTCACGGCAAGCGCCATCCCCTCGCATCCGAAGCTCTCAAGCGAAGCCACACCGAAGTGCCTCAGCAAGGTTTCGCGCGCCCAATCCGCATGGAACGCATCTGCCGCGAGCGGAGTCAGCATCGTGCCGTCACCAATATTCACATCATCCACATCCGGCTGACCATCGGGCACGAGCAATTCGGACGGCTGCAGGCGCGCCATCTCGACCGAAAGGTGCGACAGATCGAACTGAGTCGTGGCGAACTCACTCGTTGTAATGTCCACCCAGGACAGCCCTGCCGCATCGCCCTCAACCACCAGCGCGGCAAGATAGTTGTTCGCCTTCTGCTCTAGCAGCGTATCCTCGATAACGGTGCCCGGCGTAACGACCCGCACGACCTCGCGGTCCACGATGCCCTTGGATGTCGCGGGGTCGCTGACCTGCTCGCAGATGGCGACCTTATAGCCCTTCTTGATGAGCCGCGCGAGACTCGCCTCGAGGGAATGATACGGAATGCCCGCAAGCGGAACGCGCTGCCCTTTGCCGAACTCGCGCGAGGTCAGCGCAATCTCAAGCTCGCGCGAAAGCAGCCGAGCGTCATCATCGAAAGTCTCGTAGAAGTCGCCCATGCGGAACAGCAGAATCTCATCCTGATGCTCGCGCTTGACGCCAAGATACTGTCGCCGTACAGGTGTAGTCATTCGCCCTTCACTGCGCAAGGTACTCTCTTCACAACTCACATTTTAGCGGTGCGGAGCAGCATATTAAAGCGCGTGGTGGCGCAAATACAATCGACCATGAGGAAAACTAGGGTGTGTTGACATTTTGAAGTTATCTCTCATTATCCCTGTCATTTCGAGCGAAGCGAGAAATCTTAAATCGGAGATTGCCGCATGTACAACGATTTGAGATTCTTCACTCCGCTGCGCTTCGTTCAGAATGACAGAATAGACCTACTTTTCAGGTCTAAAACGCTTTGTGTATCAGATGTCAACAGAACCTAGAATGGCAGGCCGGTTGTTACACCGCCTGCCACTCCTAATTCAATGAATTGCGAACGCCGCTCTAGGTAACTTCAAGCGTAACGTTGCGCAGCGGCTCGGCGTACTGGGTGCGATCAAGCTCGATAGCTTCCTTCTGATAGATCTGCACACGATACGATTCGTAGTCCGGGATGAACAGGCGGAACTCGCTGTCTATCCTGACTGAGCGCGGGCGGCGCAGGCGCTTTTCCTGCTCAAGGTCGCCCATCTCGCGCAGCCTGTTGGGAACGGCATTCGTCAGCATGTAAGTGCGCGCTACCCGCGACAGCGTGGCGTCTCCGGAGAAGCTCCAGATGTACTGCCCTTCGGCGTTGAACATGTTCACACGATCGTTGCCCCAGTCGGCGACATAGATGTCCCCGTGAGCGTCAACAGCAACACCCGTCGGCCTGTTGAACTGACCGGGCCCGCTGCCCGACTCGCCGATCACCTGCTTCAACTCATCGTCAGACGAGAATATCTGCAGGCGGTTGTTGCCCCAGTCCGACACATACAGATCGCCGAATTCATCCACATGGATGCCCCAAGGCAGATCGAACTGCCCCGGCGCGCTGCCATGTGAGCCGAAACCACCAAGATACTCGCCGTCCGGGGTGTATCGCTGCACCCTGTTGTTTTTTGAATCGACGACTATCATATTGCCATCATGGTCGAATGCGATGCCGTTTGGCGCATCGAACTCGCCATCGCCGTCGCCGTGTGCGCCCCAGCGCGAGACGAATTCGCCGTCAGGATTGAAGCGCGAAATCTTGTGCATTGCCTCGTCACTGACGAATATATTGCCGTCGCCATCAGTGATGATCTGCACGGGCCAAACGAACTGCCCTTCGCCCGCGCCATAACCTCCGATGCCCTTCAGATCGTCCGTCAACGCCTCCGAGTCCTCGATAGACCATATCCGTATGCTCGACCCACCTTCGGAGCGCATCAGTATCAGCGCATCACCGTTCTTAGAAAAGGCGATGTCAGCAGGGAAGTTCGTAACGCGCCGCATCCCAAGCGTCCGAAGATATGGATAGCCCGCTCGCAGCAGTCCCCATGGTCTCGTCATAGTACCTTGCTCCTGATCACTAACAAGCCCTTGCCGGTTGGGAACACGCCCTAATTGGCAAACGGATGTATCTGCTCATACTCGCCTTTGACTATGGGCTTGGCTTCCACATCGAGCACCTGCTCCAGCAGCGTCGAATAGATGCTGCGGAAGTCTATGGTGTGCTTGAGGTCCTCTCGATGCTCCCATTCCGCAGGGTCGAGCGAGGGATACTCGCTGTACAGCCCGCCCTTCACATTCTTGCCGAAGATGTACGCGCCGCCCCCGGACCCATGGTCGGTGCCGCTGCCGTTGTCGCGCATCCGTCGTCCGAACTCCGTGAACGCGAATACCGTAACGTCTTCCCCGGCGTGGTGCTCTTCAAGATCATCCAGGAAGTCCGAGATTGCGCCCGATAGGTCGTTCATCAGCTTCGGATGCGAGGGCATCTCGTTGGCGTGCGTATCGTAGCCGCCGTGCGAGGTGTAGAATATGCGCGTCCCCAGGTCGGCGAGGTGAACCCGCGCTACATCCCGCAAGCCCTTCGCTATCTGGTTGTCGGCGTACTCCACATTGGAGCTATAGTTTTCCGCGACATCCGCGAGCATATCCGCGCCCTTGAGCACGTCCAGTCCCGTCTGCCCGATGTACTCAGCGACCGCGCCGGTGCCGAGCGCCTGCCCGTACAAGCCTTTGAACGCTTCGAGAGCCCTGTCTCGCAGCCTCTCCTGCTCCAGGCGCGTCATCACGCCGTAGCCTTCGAGGTCGCCAATCGAGGTTACAGGCACTCCTGTAACCGACATCGCGCGCGGCAGACCCATGCCGATGTTGACGCCCGTCAGCACATTCTCGGCGTTCGGGTCGAGTTCGCGCACAGCCTGCCCTAGCCAACCCTCGCTGCCAACGCGGTTAGGCTCTGCCGTGTGCCAGATGTCCATCCCACGGAAGTGCGAGCGATTGGAGTTCGGGTAGCCGATCCCCTGAATGATCGCCATCTTGCCCTCGTCGTAGAGGCGCTTGAAGGGCGCGGCATTCGGGTTGATCGCCAGTTCGTCGTTGATGGGCAGCACTTCGTCCTGCTTCATCACGACCGTCTTGCGCGAGTCGTAGTAGTGCGGGTTGTTGTACGGCACAATCGTGTTCATGAAGTCATTGCCGCCGGTGAGTTGCACGACTACCAGCGTCTTCTGCTTGCTCTTTGTGCTCATTGTGTCCCCCATCCTGTTCTGAATTCAGACTATGCTGTGCCGGATAACTTTATGCGAACTGATAGTCAACGGTCGAAGCCGTCATCTGCAGCAGATTATGAACGCCGACATCGTTATCCTCGTCCTTGATTTCGCGTAGTTCGCGAGCGTATTCCACCAGTGAGGTATAGGTCTGATCGCTCACGCTGATTCCTCCGAGAATGTCGAGGCAGCGATCAACCAGTTCGGTCGGCTCGGCGTCCAGATCGCCTGCGCGCTGCACCATGTCGGACACACCAGGCTTGGTGATGTCCTGGAACTGGCTTTCCACGAATCCCACGCGCTCGCTGAGTGTGCCGGAATCAATCCACTCATGGCCCGTGTGCCAGCCCTCGACCGTCGGCGGATTCATCAGCCGCTGACCCATAATCGCCATCGTCCCTTCAGTCAGAGAACCGTTGAGTGTGGTCATCGCAAGTTGGAATATGCCCGGCTTAGGTTCACTGAACTCGCCCGTCTGCTTGAGAACCCCCGCAACCAGTTCAGTCGGGCTTTTCACCTTCTTGAACTCGCGAGCATTCTTGAAGAAGTCTGAGTTGAACAGCTCGCCCATCACCGCGCGCATCTCTCCACCTGTATCGAGGAATACTCTGCTCAACTGCTGTATAGCTTCCTCGTCCTTGGGCGCTTCCGTCGCCCATGAGGGCACCTGCACTTCGTCCTCAACGAAGAAGTTGTACAGGTGGCGCGATATGAAGCGCGCCGCAGCAGGATGCTTCACGATGATGTCTATGATGTCCTCGCCGTCGAAGTTGCCCGTCTCGCCGAGGAAAGTCTTCTCGCTGAAGTCATGGTCGTCTTCGATGAATGTGAACTCAGCCGGATAGTGTCCATTGGGGTACAGCGACAATGGCTGCTTGAAAGTCCAGCCCGTGAACGCCCTCGAAGCCGCCTTGATGTCGTCCTCGGTGTAGTTGCCTACGCCCATCGAGAAGAGTTCAAGCAGTTCCCTGCCGTAGTTCTCGTTGATCTCGTTCTTGTGGTTCTCGTTGTTGTCCAGCCAGAACAGCATCGCCGGATCACGAGACAGTTCCAGCAGTATCGTCTTCATATCCGAAAGACCGACCCGGCGGAACATCGCGATCTCGGTGTACAGCGAAGGCCCATGCTCGCTCTTGCCCCACGCCACCGGGAATATGTGGTGCAGGAACAGCGCCATCTTCTCTTCGAGCGGGCGCAGTGTGTTCACCATGCGATAAAGCCACTTGCCCACATGCACGGCAACCAACTCGCCGCCGTAGTAGCGGTCCAGGTATGTCTCGTCTATCTCAGGGAATCGCTCCGGATTGACAAGCCCATCCACGATCTCTTCGTAGGTCATTTCATTCGTCAGCGCGTCTAGTTCCGCAGGCGTCGCCCCGAAACCTGCGCGTCTCATCAGATGCGCCACAAGCGCCCTATCTGACTTCATGCTGCCATCCTCCTGTTTGTGCTTTCCCTCGATAGTCACAAAAGGCCATTCCAGCCTATTCCGAACATTTTACCCGATTGCCTACATTATAACCACAAAGCGGATGCGATTCAGCAGCAACCGACAGGCCATAATGCGTAGGCGCGCCGCGCATCCACACACATCTCCTACTCGATGATAATCTCGCCGTCCTTGTACTTGGCAATGCCCTCCCAGTCGTACTCCACGCCAAGCCCTGGACCCGACGGCACTGTAACGCAGCCGTCCGCGTCGATAGCCTCCAGCCCGTCCGCATAGTCGCACTTGTACACCGGCATCCAAGTTCTCAGCTTCGGATGCACCAGACCCATCTCATAGAAGTTCGAGTTGCGCATCGCCGCCATGCAATGCCGCTGCGCGGGCCCGGCGATGTGCAATTCCACATCCATTCCGAAGCCCTCGGCAGCATGCGCTATCTTCATCACGCCCGTGATGCCGCCGTCATATTCGGGATCGGCGCGCCAGAAGTCAGTCGCCTCCGCCACAGCCATGTCCGTATGCCCCTCTACCATATGCACGTGCTCGCCCTGAAGCAGCGGCGTCTTCAGCGACTGCCGCAGCCGCTTGTGAGCTTGAAGCGACACACCGCCGTCATTCATTGGGTCTTCATACCAGAAGAACTTGTTGTCGTCGCAGGCAAGTCCGACACGGAGCGCATCCCCATAGGTGTCATAGACGCAACAGGGATCGGTCATCATCGCCATCTTGCCGCCCACGCGCTTGCCGACTGCATTGATGGTAGCAATTTCCTGCTCGATAGGCGCGGCAGCCCAAGAGTGAATCTTGAAGCCCTTGTATCCAATTTCAAGGCACTGCTCGGCGAAATCCGCATAGGCTTCCGGAGAACTCAGCCCGTCAGGCGAGCGGTCTGCGTGGTATGTGCTTGCGTAGCAGGGCATCTTCTCACGATATCCGCCCAGCAGTTGGTGAATCGGCGCATCGAAAAGCTTGCCCGCGAGGTCCCACAGCGTGATGTCGATGGGCCCAATGCCCATGCGGTCGTGCTTGCGAAGAATCATCTTCGCCTGACGATAGAACAGCTCGCGGTCCAGAGCGTTCTTGCCAATGAGGAATGGCGCGATCATCTGTATCTGCTCGCGCGTGGCGGGCGTGATGCTGATGTACTCGCCGGTTACGCCGATGTCCGTATAGACTTGGATAGCGAGAAGATTGCGAGTGCTGCGACTGCCCGGCTCATAGAATGCCCCAGCCGCAAACGCGAGGTCAGTCGCCAGATTCTCCAGCGGGAGCTTATACGACGTGAGCTTTATCTTTCGGACAATCGGTGAGTCTCGCATTGGCTAGTCCTCTTTCCAGAAGCGCTCCTCGTCCACCGCATAGCCTTTGGGAACCAGGCGCGCTTTCACATCCTCGATCATCCCCGGATGCCCGCAAGCGTATATGAGCGTATCGTCTTGTTTCAGACCAAGCCGCTCAACCTGCGCCTCCACTATGGCGTTCACACGCCCAGTCTCGCCCTGCCAGCCGTTGTTTCGCGCTTCGTCGGGGCGGCTCACCGTCGGGATGAAACTGACGAGGTCAGGATGTTCGGCCGCAAGGCGAGTCAGCTCATCATCGTAGCCGAACTCGTCGTGATAGCTCGCACCTTCCAGCACATAGAAGTGATGCCCGCTTTCGTCCCTTTGCAGGCCCTTGTGCAGATAATCCCGGAGGTAGCTGATGTACGGCACGACTCCAGTAACGGTTGAGACGAGCAGATGGTTCTTGAAGTTCGGATTGAAAGTGAAGATTCCCTTTGCCCGCGGTCGCATGCTCAACTTGTCGCCCGCCTTCAGTGCGTAGAGCAGGGGCGTCAGATGCCCGCCTTCTTCATAAGGCAAAAGCTCGATGAACAGTTCGATGCGATCTTCGTGCGGCGCTGAAGCGATGGAGTACGCTCGCTCTATCCCTTCAGCGCCTAAGGTGCAGTATTGACCGGGCTTGAAAGTGTAGCCCTCCGGCTTCTCGATCCACATCAGCCAGTGATCCGGTGTCAGTTCACGCCGTTCTAAAATCTGCGTTTCAGCCAGTCTCGGCCTTAAACGGGCACGCCTTGCTGTTGTCAACGGAACACATCCTCCACTCACTATATCAATCACTAAATCTGTCCCCTTTTGCGGGGAATGCCAGAACCGGTCTCCAGTACGCTCTAGTCAGCCGCCGCGCCCACGGCCACCTTGACGATACTTGCCGAAACAAGCGGCAGTCCGCCGATTTTCAGCATCGGATCGGGTGAGCGGTCTCGTTCGATATTCGTTATCATCTGTCCGAACAGCGAGGTGATAGACAGCATCCCGCGCTGCGTTCCGTTCAGCCCGGCCTTCGCGTAGAATCCGCCGCCCTCATACATCACATGAACCTCGTCGCCCTCACTGATTCCCAGCGCAGTCGCGTCCTCCGGATGCACATCAACGATGTCATCGCGCTCGATCAGATTGCGCCCTCTGACTTCCTGTATGCCGAGCTGGCGTTCCGGCTGGTTGAGCACGCGCCCACGCGCAAGCACGAACGGGCGCTCGTCATCGCTGTGAACGGGCGGCTCGACGAATGTCATCGGCGACAAGGCTATCTTATGGCTCTCCAGGTATTCAGCGTACAGGACGGGCGTACTGGGCATGTCGGCAGCGGGACAGGGCCATTGCAGCGTTTCCCGTTGAAGTCTCTGATAGGTGATGCCCCCATAAGGCTCCGACAGAGCGGTGAACTCGTCGAATACCGCCTCAGCGCCTGGGAAGTCGAAGCCCTCTGCGCCTATGCGCCTGGCAATCTGGCAGAGAATGCGCCAATCCGCATCTTCGTCGCCTTTGGGACCGAGCGCGGTCCTGAGAAGCTGCACTCGCCGTTCGATGTTTGTGTATGTGCCGTCCCTGTCCGCGAAAGTCATCGAGGGCAGCACGACGTCCGCAATCTCCGTCAGTTCGTTGGGGAACACATCCTGCACGAGCAGGAACTCCAGCTTACTCGCGGCCTCCACGAGCGCGCCAAGCTCGCCGTTCGTGAAATTCGCGCTGTCTCCTATGACGTGAAGCGCCTTGATCCGACCGCTCTCGATAGCCTCGGTAAGTTCCCGGATGCCTACGCCCGCATCCGCCGGCAACTTCGCATTCCAGGCTTGCTCTATGCGCGCCCGCGCCCCGTCGTCCGCAACGGAACGATAACCGGGCAGATACTCTGGCGAGCAGCCCACATCCTTTGAGCCCTGTTCGTTCGCGCCGAGGAAGAGCGGATACAGCCCTGTGGACGGCTTGCCCAGATTACCCGTCACGAGCGAGAGGTTCACCAGCGCACGCACGCAGTCCTCACGCAGCGAGGACTCCAGCGTCTCGAGCGCGTAAAGGATCGCGCCCGGCTTGCTTCGAGCGAACAGCCGCGCTGCCTCCCGAATCTCCGTCTGCGCCAGTCCGGTCGCCCGCTCCACCTTGATCATATCGAACGCCCACAGACTGTTCTTGAGCGCGTCTAGGTTATCGCAGGAATGCCTTTGAAAGTCATGGTCGCCCAGCGCTTCATCGAGGATTACACGCAGCATCCCGCCGATGAGTGCCGTCTCGCTGCCCGGCAGCGGACGCAGCCACACCTTGGCGTAGCGCGCCAACTCGGTCTCCCGTTGGTCTATGACCACCAGACTCGCCCCCGCCTTCACAGCTTTCTTAATCGGCACGCCGATAACGTTCTGCTCCTCGGTCATATTCGAACCCACGACCAGGATAGAGCGGGCTTGCTCCAAGTCCCAGATGGGGTTGGTGCCAGCGGGCTGCCCAAGCATTTCCCGCAGAGGCGCGGTCAACTCAGGGCGCAGGTTAGAGGAGATGTCAACATTATTGCTGCTCATCACCACGCGCGCGAACTTCTGGGCAACATAGTTGTCTTCATTCGTGCCACGCGGCGAAACGACTACGGCATACTGATCACCCTTGTGCCTGACAAGGCGCTCTGCCGCGGCGTCCAGGGCGTCCGGCCAGGAAACTTCTTCGAGCTCTTCTCTACTCCTCACCAGCGGCTTACTCAGTCGCTGCCGGGTGTTGTTCACGAAGTCCAGCCCGAACTTGCCCTTAAAGCACACTTGACCCTGGTTCGCCGGCGCATGAATGTCTGTCGTCGGGCGAATCAGGCGGTTGCGCTTGTCAACTTCAAGGTTCATCTGACATCCCACCGGGCAGTGCGGGCAGATGCTCTTCACCGTATTGACCGCCTTGTCCCACTTGTACTTGCGCTCCACAAGCGCGCCCGTGGGACATACATCGATGCATGCACCGCAGAACTCGCAGCCCGATTCCAGCAGGGAAGTGCCCTGTGAAGTGCCGATCAGCACGCGGTCGGACCGGTCCAGCATCGTCAGCGCGCTGTCACCGCGCACCTCGTCGCACACACGCACGCAGCGCGCACACACGATGCACAGGTTCATGTCCATTTCCCAGTATGGGTCACTTACGGCAAGCGGAAGGCTGCGGTTGTTGTACGAAAGCGGCGATTCCATGTCCATTTCAAGGAAGCGCACAGTGTCCTTGAGTTCGCAGCGTTCATTCTTCGGGCATGTCACGCACCTGTCGTTCACCGACACATGTCGCAGACAATTGTCCGAAGGTCCGCAGAGTTCGATGCGGTGGCAGGTCAGGCAGCCGTGTGGATGCTCCGATATGAGCAGGTCCATGATGCCGCGCCGCAGTTCCACGATGTCGTCCGAGTTGGTCGTTACTCGCATCCCGGGCATAACCGGCGTCGTGCAGGACGCAGGGTTGCCCGGCAGCGGGCGGTAGTTGCCTTCGCGGTCGGGGGCTTCCGCCGTAACCACACACATGCGGCAAGCGCCGAACGGCTTCATGCCGGGATAGTAGCACAGGTACGGAATGTACATCCCTGCGTCGGCCGCAGCCTGAATGACCATCTTGTCCGGCGTGGTCGTAACATCAACGCCATCGATAGTTATGGTGATTTCGTCTGCCATACCCGTCTCCGTTCCCGTGGTCATATTCCGATTGTTCGATGTGTTTAAGATAAACAGGCAACGCTTGCCAGTATCAAGCGGCAACCCTCACTTCGTCGCCCACCGATACGGCGCCGGGCGTTACAACCGCCGCATAGACGCCAAAACACGCTCCTGTGCCTCTTACTTCAGATCGGTAGCCTAGTATCAGGCGCGGCGTATCCAGATCTCGCTGTCCAGTGTCCGGATCAAGCGTCGTAATCGCGCATCTCGGATCCAGCTTCTCCACTCGCAATCGGAGGTCGCCGCCGATCATCACATCCTTGCCCAGCCAAGCGTCTTCTTCATGAGCATCACATCCGTCCAGAAGAAGATTCGGCCTGAATCGCCGGTACTCTAGCTTACTTCCATTTTGCGTCATGTTGCCCAAGTGTTCAATAGACGCCTGCGACAAAAGGGAGACCGGGTATTCGTCGAAGCAGTCACCCTCGCTGTCGGTCTTTATAAGCGTCAGTTCAGCGCCGCAGTACTCTGATAACGCCTCAGACCAGCCGCCCGTTACGGCGTTGCCGCTCACCGTTCGCCTGAACACCTTCGTTTCTAGCTTGTCTCCCAGTTCCAGGTTGCCGCTGAACGAGCTTCCGTCAGGAAAATCCAGCATCAGAGTGTCCGAAGCAGCGCAGTAACCGGCCTTAACCAGCGCCAACTTACCAAACTGTCGCTGGGTTACGAGAACGCCTTCCTGATTTCTCACCAGAAAACGCCTGTCTTCCGAGATGCCGCGAACACCCACTTGGACGGTATCGGCGTCAATAAGGGCGAGGGATTTTACAGGTGCGATGTGTATCGATTTGATTGCAGGCACTGGCTTCGTTCTATCTCATTCCCTGGGCGGTCTTCATCGTTTAGCCGCCCAGCAATAGGGGCAAATCAGCAGGGGCAATCAGCGGGCTTGAGCGGGCTGTGCTGCCACGCGAAGCGCGTCCATCGCGTAGGGCCGGGTACTCTTCGGCGCTATGGCAGGTCGCAGGCAACTCCCCGTCGGGCAGCGCTTCTGGTCGATATGCGATACGAAATCGGACTCGAAGTGCTGCAATGCCGAGCGAATAGGACCGAAGCCCAACTGCCCATGTCCGCATAGCGAACTCGACTCCATCGTCCTGCCAATGTTCCGCAACAGGTCAAGGTCTTCGGGACGGCTTTCGAACCGCACTATACGGTCAACCACCTCAAGCAACTGCTCCATACCGAGCCTGCACGGGAAGCACTTGCCGCACGATTCGTACTGCGTGAACGCCACCAGATTGCGCGTGATGTCCACCGCGCAGGTGTCTTCGTCGATAACGATGACGCCGCCTGAACCAAAAATCGCGCCGGCCTCGCGCATCTCGTCGAAGTCGATATGCACGCCCAGACTGTCCGCGCCCAGCACACCGCCAAGAGGACCGCCAGTCTGGAGCATCTTCAGCTTCTTGCCGTTCGGCACGCCGCCGCCAATCTCGTTGACGACCTGCCCCAGAGTCAGACCCATCGGCACTTCGTACAGTCCGGGATAGTTCACCTTCCCGTTCAGGCACACGATCGCAGTGCCGGTGCTGCGATTGACTCCAATAGACGAAAACCAGCTTGCGCCATTGGAGATGATTTCAGGCGTGTACGCGAGGCTCTTCACATTGTTGATCGTGCTCGGCTTGCCCCACACGCCGAATGCCGCAGGGAACGGCGGTCGGAAACGTGGCTGCGAGCGATGCCCCTCAATCGCTTCCATGAGCGCGGTCTCCTCGCCCGCCACATAAGATTCGCCGGTCAGAGCAACTTCAATGTCGAAAGTGAAGTCGGAATCCATGATGTTGTTGCCCAGCAGACCGTACTCGTATGCCTGCTCGATAGCCCGCTGCGTGCGGCTGATTGGGCCTTCGTGCCCGTGGCGTATGAACACGAACCCGTTCGTCGCGCCCGTCGCATATCCCGCGATGCACATGCCCTCGAGCAGGGTGTACGGGTCGCTCTCCAGGATGCCCTTGTCGTTGTACGCGCCGGGGTCGCCCTCTTCGCAGTTGCACAGGATGTACTTCGGCGGATCTGAGCGGGTCATGAAACTCCACTTCACGCCGGTGGGGAATGCCGCGCCGCCTCTGCCGCGCAGCCCGGAGTCTATGACCTCCTTGATGACCTCTTCAGGCTGCATCTCGAACAGCGCCTTGTACAGCCCCGAATAGCCGCCGTTGGCGATGTACTGCAACACCTCGGCTGGCGCCGTGTTACCGCCATTACGCAGAGCAATCTTCTGCTGCATATTTATGCCCGGAAGCCTATTGATGTCTTCAGCGCCCTCGACCTGCACATTACCGAGATAACCAAGCACATTCGAGGCTGGAAGCCTGTTCTCAACCAACACAGACCTGAGTATGTTAGGCACATCGTCGGGCGTAACGTTGTTGAAGAATATGCGCGAGCCGCCGGGCTTCAATATGTCCACCAGTGGCTCGGCGTAGCAAATGCCCAAGCAGCCAACATCGTCCAGATTGGCGTCTATGCCCTGCTGCTCCAGCTCGCTCCTGATGGCATCCCGAACGTCGAACGCGCCCACGGCATGCCCGCACATAGCGGTGCCAATGCGTATCCACGGCTTTTCGCCGTTCGTCAACTCTCGCCACCGGCTGTCCGCCTGCGCCTTTAGATCCTCGTAAGTGGGCATACTCTATCCTGATTCTCCATTGTCCCTTCCCTCATGGTGGGGAAGGCTAGAGCCTGTCCTGAGCTAATCCAGAGTTATTCGGGTGAACCCCGCTCCATCCTGTACAAGTCGATGTCAGTGTGCGCCACTTGCTTCTAATGCCGCAACGCGCCGCACCGCCGTTCCCACGTCTATGCGCCCCGCGAGCCGGTGATTCACCATCATCACCGGCGCCTGAGAGCACGCCCCAAGGCAGGTGTTGTACTTTAGGCTGACTCGGTTATCTGGGGTCTCGCCCTCGTTGGCAAGCCCTAGCTCTTTTTGCACCGCGTCCAGGATGTCTGGCGCGCCGAGCAGGTGGCATGTCGGTCCCCAGCATATCTCCACGATGTTGTCGCCGGGCGGCGTAAACCTGAAGTTCGTATAGAAGGACGCAACGCCCCATACCTCGTTGATGGTCGTGTCCATCTGATCGGCGACCTCTTCGATAGCCTCCCCCGGAATATACCCCAGATCGTCCAGAACCGCATGCAGTGAGGACAGCACATTCACATTGGATTGCGTCTGCGAACCGATGGCGGCTCTTATTCGCTCCCTGAGACTTTCGCTCTCCACGCTCAACGGACAAGGCTCCTTGCTGCGCAAAAATTGGCGCGCCGATACGCCCCAAAATAACGCTTATAGGATACTTGCCAAGTCCCACAAGCGCAACCATTCACCGTCCTCCCTAGATACTAATATCCTATCTAATACGCCTAGAAACTAGACAGTAACTGAAATATCCTATATCGTTTAATTATATCAGACAATAGAGGACTTTGATGGCAACAGCCGAACATCCCGCCGCTTCACCAACGCCGCGAGACGAGCGCCCAATCACCAGAACCGAACTGCGTGAAGAGCTCGCCTATGCCTTGCGAGACTATGTAACTAAGACCGATCTTCGCGAAGAACTCGCTTATGCGCTCCAGCACTATGCCACCAAGACTGACCTCGCGCAATTGGAAATTCGAATGGTGGCAATGGAAGGTCGCCTAATTCGATGGATGGTGGGAATGATGTTCGGCGGAATGATCGCGGCAACTGCGATTGCATCCTTTATCGCAACCGTATTCAGCAACTAACTTCCGAAGAACGAAACGAGTTGTAAGTCCCTCTATCCGCACAATTACTGGCTGACTGAATCCCCCACAATCATCCGTGCAACCTCCCGCCCCATCCGCACACTGTAATTCGTCCCCCTGTCCTCCGGGTATATCTGCGTCGTATTCGCCAGATACAGCCCCTCGAACGGCGTCCTGTGGCTCGGAATCCGCTCGGAATAGCGCGGACCGATTATCGGCTGCGCCGCCCCAACACGGTGATGGTAGCTCTTCTCGATCCAAGAAGCGTCAAACTCCGAGTTGATCTTTCGCAGGTGTGGCAGGTATTCGTCCAGTAGTTCCTCATGCGTCATTCGATAAAACGGGCTGTCCGTCGTCAGGTAGTTGGACAGGTACACGATGTGCTTACCGCCGTAGTGCTCCGGCGAAATCAGGTTTGTATGCTCGATGACAGCCACGAACGGTATTGAGCGGTCCGACACATTCAGCCAATACACATCCGTCAGAGGACGGTCGAGTATCAGCACGATGAGAACCGCCGCCATGTAGCTTACATCCGTCAGTCTCACCAGATAGTCCTGCGGCATAGGCGGAACAAGCGCCGGGAAGATATAGGATGGCGTAGTAGCCAGAACCGCATCGAATTCCAGGAGCCGACTGCCCTCGCCTTCCAGAGCCACGTGCAAGCCACACGCTCGGTCGTCCACAACCTCCACGCGCTCTACCGCCGCACCCGTATGCACCTCGCCTCCCAGATCACGCACACGCTCCGCCAGCACATCGAAGACTTCGCCGAAGCTTCCAATCGGATAGCCCAGCTTCTCCTTTATCATGCTTTTGCTGCGCGACTTCACCCGCGTCTGAATCTTGCCCCACACCCACGCCATGCCCACATCGCGATAGTGCTCTTCGCCGAACTTACCGCGCATCATCGGACCCCAGAACACATCATACCCGCTTCTGCCGACATGCCGACGCAGCCACTCGTCCGCCGTGATGTCCTCATACTTGCGAAAATCTTTCTGACGCTGCAAGTACAGCGTCGCCAGCCCCAGCCGTATGCGGTCCGGCAGGCTCATCGCAGTGAACTTCAGAAGGTCAATCGGCGTGACAAAGTCGTATATTCTCCCGTCAACCAGCGTCCCCACCGTGGAGTCTATCCAGCGTATGCGGTCACCAAGCCCAATCTCTTCGGTTAGCTCCACGATGTCCGTATCGCTTGTGAACCAGTGATGATACCCCTTCTCCAGCCGCGCGCCGCCCACATCGAAAGTCGAAGCCTGTCCGCCTAGAAATGGCGCGCGCTCATACACAGCGGCGTAGTGCCCCTGCTTTACCAGCTCATAAGCGGCCGCAAGCCCCGCCGCGCCCGCCCCGATTATCCCTACGCGCATATCGCCTCGCTGCCCCTGACTGATCAGGCCCGTCTCTGATATTCAGTGTGATATGCATCAAGTTTAACATTTGAAGAGCGCGCCATGTCTTAGAGAAAAGGAGCATATAATCCAGGACCGCCTCGCTGAAGTAACCGTCTTGCCGTTGCCCTATCGGCAAATTGATCAACCACGAGGCACGGAATTCGTATAAAATGGCTGTATATGAACTTTCTCGACACTACTGAAAACACGGTCAGCGCGCGAAAGTCCCCCTCCAAAGTAAGGCTGCTACTCATAGGTTACCTAGCGCTTGCAACCGCGTTGGGCGGCCTGCTCAGCTGGCTGGTCATCAAGAACGCGCATTGGAACGAACTGCGAGACGCGCTATTCTCTGCGAACATGACGCTTATTGCGGTGGCTTGCGTGCTCATCACGGTGGCGGCATACCTGCGTGGAGTGCGCTGGAAACTTCTGCTTCCAAACGAGAGCACGGGCGCAACTCGCCTGTTCCTCATAGAGCAGACCGGCACAGCGCTCGACACGCTCAGCCCCGTGCGGATCCTCGACGAGGTCGTGCAGGTCGGCATCCTCGCGCTAAGGGACAAGCTCAGGCTTGGCACAATACTCGCCACAATAGCGCTTCAACGCACATTCGAGTTTGCGACCACGGTGCTCGTCCTCGGAGCGGGCGCGCTGCTGCTCCCGCAGTTGCGCCAGTTCTTGCCCTGGATTGCCATCGGCGTAGTCTTCGGCTCTGCGAGCCTGGTCGCGCTGTTCGCCGTGGGGCCGCTGCTCAGCCGCATTAGAATCCTGTCGAACATACAGATCGTATCGCAGTTCGCGTCTGCGGTCATGCTGCTAAGACGCCAGAAAAGCCTCGCTCTGGCGGCATTTCT
Source organism: Dehalococcoidia bacterium (assembly GCA_965225795.1). Taxonomy (GTDB): domain Bacteria; phylum Chloroflexota; class Dehalococcoidia; order Lucifugimonadales; family JADFKI01; genus Bin90. The sequence continues at coordinate 1,965,445 of OZ245324.1, forward strand.
CATATCGTTCGTGCAGGCGGGACTACTAGGTGTAGTGGGCTGGTTGGTAGTGCTGGCGACGGACTTGCAGGTAGGCCTGCCAGCGATGATTGTCATTACAATGTCAATTTCATTCTTCAGCAGCACTGTGCCAGGTCTGCCCATGTCCATAGGCACATTTGAGTTCGCCGCCGTCTCCATACTCGCACTCTGGGGTGTCGGGCGCGAGGACGCGATAGCCTTCGCTATCATGCTCCACGCAGTTCTATTCCTGCCGCCAATCCTGTTCGCCATCGTGTTTCTGCCCAGAGAAGGCTTGCTTTCCATCAGAGAGTTGCGCAACCTCACCGCCCTGACGCGCGCGCGCATGTCCACCGCTTCCCGCTCAACGGAACCCGTCTAAGCGCAAACGCAAAGAAAGGGGGGAGCAACCTGCATGGTCGCTCCCCCCTTGCCATTACCTTGTCTCTTTTATCCTGTGCGTCGTCTGCGTTGAATATTGGCAAACTGTGCCCGCATCTACGCCACTGCCGCTTCCTCAACTTCTTCCTGCGGCGTAGCCCCCGTGAACCCACACGCCTCGTCAAGGCAGCGCGCATTCCTGCGTCCGCGCCCGCGCGTCACCAGCAACTTGCCGCAATCGGGGCAGGGCTGCGGCAGCGGGTTCGCCGCGAACTTGCACTCAGGGTAACCTAAGCAGCTGTAGAAAATCCTGCCGTTTTTCCCCTTCTGCTTGCGTTCCACGAGGTTCGAGCCGCAGTCCGGGCATGCGATGCCAACCGGTAGAGGCTTGGCATTCTTGCACTCCGGATAGCCCGTGCAAGCCAGAAAACGCCCGTTGCGTCCAGTCTTCACGGCCATAGGACGCTCGCACTTGTCGCAGAACTCGTCCACATCCTCGCTGACAAGCTCGCGTATCGCCTTCTCTTCAGGACTTTCCACCGGCTTGGTGTTCTTGCATTCTGGATAGCCCTTGCACGCCATAAAGCGTCCGTAGCGGCCCGACTTGATTACCATCGGGTTGCCGCACAGCTCACAGGACTCGCCCGTCTCCTCTTCAAGAGACTCGCGGGGAACTCGCTCCGCTTCCTTCATCGTCTTCTCGATTGATTCGTCGAAGGGCGTGTAGAACTCCTTGAGCATCGGCTCCCATTCCAGTTCTCCGCCCGCTATGTCGTCAAGCTGCTCCTCCATCTTTGCGGTGAAGCCGATGTTCATCACATCGGGGAAGTTAGGGGTCAGGAAGTCGGTAACCACAAGACCAAGTTGAGTGGGGACGAACCTGCCTTTATCCTTGCGAACATAGTCCCTGTCCATAATCGTGGCGATTATCGGCGCGTAGGTGCTGGGTCTGCCAATGCCTTGTTCCTCAAGGATGCGAATAAGCGTCGCGTCCGTGAAGCGCGGAGGCGGCTGCGTGAAGTGCTGCTCCGGCGTGATTTTCAGGCAATTCAGAGCATCGCCGTCCGCAAGTTCCGGCAGCGGCGCGGTGTCCTCGTCAGCGGCGGTGTTGTCGTCCGAGCCTTCCATATAAATAGTACGGAAGCCCGCGAACTTCATCACGGAGCCGGTCGCTCGGAATAGGTATTCGTTATCTGACTTAACGCTCCTAGCGCTGATGTCAACGCGAGTGGAATCGAACAGCGCGTCGTTCATCTGGCTCGCCAGCATGCGCTTCCATATAAGGTCGTACAGCCTGAACTGCTCGCCGCTCAGGTGCTGCCGAATATTCTCCGGCGCCCTGAGTATGGAAGTCGGCCGAATCGCTTCGTGCGCCTCCTGCGCACCCTTAACTTTCGTCGTATAAGTGCGGGGCGTTCCTGGCGCATACTCGGCGCCGAACTTGTGCTTGATGTAGTCGTTCGCCTCTTTGAGGGCAGAAGAAGCAACATTCGTCGAGTCCGTGCGCATATAAGTGATTAGCCCGACCTCGCCCTCAGAACCGATCGATATACCTTCGTAGAGTTGCTGCGCCACCTGCATAGCGCGCCGCGCTGTGAAGCGCAGCTTGCGCGATGCCTCCTGCTGCATCGTCGAGGTTATAAACGGCGCAGCGGGGCGGCGGCGCGTCTCTCGCCTCCGGACGGATACCACGCTGTTCTCCGCGCCCTCCAAGTCAGTGACAATCTCGTTGGCTCGCTCGCCGTCCGAGATTTCTATCCTCTTCTTGCCCTTCAGGGAATGCAGCGCGGCATTGAAGTCGATGCGCTTGCTGCCGTTTTGCAGCTTCTTCGCGAGCGTCGATTCGATGCTCCAGTATTCCACAGGCACGAAGGCGCCGATCTCACGCTCGCGGTCAACCACTAGGCGCAGCGCTACGGACTGCACGCGACCGGCGGACAGCCCACGCTTTACCTTGCCCCATAGTACAGGGCTAAGTCGGTAGCCAACCAGCCTGTCCAGTATGCGGCGTGCCTGCTGGGCGTCAATCAGGTTATAGTCAAGCTCACGCGGGTGCTCGAATGCCTCATTGATAGCTTCCCTTGTGATTTCGTGGAACACCACGCGCTTTACTTTGGATTTTGCGATGTTCGCCGCTTCCAGCAGATGCCACGAGATAGCCTCGCCTTCGCGGTCAGGGTCAGTCGCCAGATAGACCACATCGGCATCTTTAGAAGCCTTGCGCAACTGCGTGATTATCTTCTTCTTGTCCGCCATGACGGTGTAAGTGGGATGAAAGCCCTCATCGTCTATTTCGACACCGTTGACGCCTTCTTTGCCCTTTGTCTTCTTGTCGGACAGGTCGCGCACATGCCCCATAGACGCGAGAGTCTCGTATTTGCTTCCAAGGAAACGCCCGACTGTGCGGGCCTTTGCGGGTGATTCTACTACTACAAGGTCTTTAGCCATTGTTCCTCTTCTCACACTGCGCTTACTGAGTATTCGCCGGAGACTTCGCGCAATCTGACATAGTTCATGCCTCCGACCTGCCTGACTAGTCCTTTAAGTTCCATCATCGCCAGCGTACTGCTGACATCGGGCGCAGACCTGCCTGAACTGCGACATACATCATCCACATGAACCGGGTCGAACGTGATGTATCGCAGCAACTCGGCTTCGTTCTCGTCTTCAGGAAACAGCGCAGCCATCTCAATCTGCTGCGCCACCGCCGATAGGTTCAGCTCCTCGAGAACGTCCTCGCATGCAGTCACCAACTTTGCCGCCGACTCCCTGATGAGTCGGTTCGTGCCTTCGCTGTTGGGCGAAAATATACTTCCCGGCACAGCGAACACTTCTCTATTCTCCTCCAATGCCTGACGGGCTGTAATGAGCGCGCCGCTGCGCGCGCCCGCCTCAATGACCAGCGTTCCGAGCGTCATGCCGCTCATAATCCTGTTGCGGCGCGGAAAGTTGCGCGCATCCGGCCTTGTACCAAGAGTAAGTTCGGAGATCAGCGCGCCGTTCTCCGCAATCCGTTCCGAAAGGCTAGTATGCTCGCGTGGGTAGATAATGTCCACCCCACTGCCCAGCACGGCGATTGTGCGCTGCCCGGCATCCAGTGCAATTCGATGCGCTATACCGTCCACGCCTCGCGCAAGACCGCTAACGATAGTAACACCTGCGCTGGCAATATCATAGACTAGCTGTTCGGCAACCTGTCGGCCGTAGTGCGATGGATTGCGAGTTCCTACCACGGCAACCGAGCGCTCATCGTCGGGAGTCAGGTTGCCCTTCACGTAGATAAGCGGCGGAAGGTCGTAGATTTCCTTAAGCTGCGCAGGGTAATCGTCATCGTGCCATGTGAAGGCGCGGACGCCGCTCTTGAGCAGCAGTTCCGCCTCGGCATCAGGATCAAATTTCTGCCTGCCGTCCGCGACCGAGCGAATAGTGCGCCTGTCCAAGCCTGCTGCGCGCAGTTCCGATTCACTCGCCGACCACGCCGCTTCCATTGAATCGAAGTGGTTCTCCAGCAGCTTGAAGCGCACTCTGCCAATGCCGCGAACTTTATTGAACGCCAGCCAGTATTTGAGCTGCTCCAGTTCCATCAACTAAATATATTTACCTAGTATTACCTTAGCATTACCGCAGCATAATCGTATTGTCGTAACATATTCGGCGAGAGACGAATCCTCGTTAGCCTTCGACGATTACACCACGGGCCAGCGAGACGGGAACGACACACCCGTTTTCGCCAGCACTTTCTCACCAATGGACTGCAGCCGCTGGATCAGATCCCACTCGTCCACGAAAGTCGGCTTGTAGTTTTCTATAACCACTCTGCCGTCCACCAGCACCGTGTGAACGCTTCTGCCGTCCGCGTTGTACACAAGGTTGTTCACGGGATTGAACAGCGTGCGCCACTCCGGTCTCCGCGTGTCGAATAGCACCATGTCCGCCTTCTTGCCCACCTCGATTGAGCCAAGTTCGTCGGCCATCCCAAATGCCGCCGCGCCGCCAATCGTCGCAAGCTCCAGCGCGGTCTCAGGCGGAATCATGCTCATGTCCTGCCGCCCGTCCTTGTATATCACCGCGACAAGGTACATCGCCCGCATCGTCTCCATCAGGTTGGAGTTGTTCGGCGCGTCCGTGCCCAATCCCACGGGTATCCCGCGCTCCAGCAGTTCCGGCAGCTTGCCTATGCGCGTAATGCCGGTCGCCTGCTTCAGCGTCTGCGACGGGCACATCACTGTCGTCGCGCCCGTGCGCGCCATCACATCCATCTCCGCATCGTCAACGCCAATCACATGCGACAGCAGCACATTCTCGCCGAGTATGCCCAGCGAGTCCAGGTACTCGACAGGGCGCATTCCGTGTTCTCTGAGACTTTGCTCGACGGTCGGCTGAGCGTTAATCTGGTGCAGCGTCAATCCGGTGCCGTACTCATCCGCAAGACGCTTGGCGCCGCGCAGCAGCTCGTCAGTCGAGTACGAGGCATCGAAGGGCATCGCCCAAGCCCGCACCCTGTCGTCGAGGCGGTGGTCATAGTCCCGAATGGTCTTCTCCATAATGTCGATGGCTTCAGCGGTCTCGTACTGCGGCAGATTCACAGGATTGGGCCTGTCCGTTACATGCGTCCCCACGATGATCCGACATCCCGACTGCTCGTAAGCATCCATGCATGCGTCAAGGAACTTCGTGCTGCCGGGGTCCATAAAGCAGGTAGTGCCGCCCTTCAGCATCTCCACGATAGCCAGCAAGGACGCGCAGTATTCCGCCTCTTCGTCCAGTTCGCCCTGAAGCCTGAACACATTCGGCAGATAGTCGGGTCCCAGAGTGTCCGGGAATATCCCCCGCGTCGCATGCGCGTAGCTGATATGCGCGTGCCCATTCAGCATCCCAGGCGTAATCACCATCTCGCTCGCGTCTATCACGCGGTCGGCAGGCGTGGACTCCATTTCGGTCGCCTTGCCAACCTCGGCTATGCGCCCATCCCGAACAAGAATCGAGCCATCCCTGATGATTCGCCGTCCCGCGTCCACCGTCAATATGAACCGCGCATTATGTATCTTGATAGAAGTTCCGTTATTCGTCATCCTATCCCTTCAGTTGAAATTCCCTTCCCCCTTGATGGGGGAAGGTTAGGATGGGGGTGATAATCCTAGCCATCCTGTCTATCCCGTTAGCTCATTGTCATGTTCACGAACTCTGCGCTCTTGACTTCACGCTCGGCGACGTGCCGTATGTAGGTTCGCATCAGCCGCTCCATCTCCTGTCGGATGTGCGCCGGAACATTCAGAGCCTCCACCTTGTCGAACCTGGCTTCGCGCTGAATAAAGCGCAGCGTCTTCATGGTATTCAGTGGCAGAGGTATCAGTGCGCTATCAGAGGCTGTGCGGCAGTTCGGGCATAGCACCCCGCCGCTGTCGCAGGCAAACAGGTGGTTGTCAGGCTCCAGCAATGATCGGCATTCAACGCAGTTGACAAGTTCGGGCATATATCCGGAGCACTCCAGCAGCCGAATCTCGAACCAGCGCATCAGCAGATCGAGATTGGCAGCGCTCTCCAGCCAGAGCAGCGTACTGAGCAGCAGATGGTAAATCGCCTGGTTGCCGTTTCCCTCCATCGAGAAGCAATCGACAAGCTCCGCGACATACAAGGCGCGAGAGACCCGCCGCAGGTCGGCTCGAATTCCGCCGAATGTGCTTATCGCCGACGCCTCGCTAATCGTATCGAGGTCTCTACCGATCGCAACCGACACGGACACACGGTTCAGCAATTCAAGATGCCCGCCCAGCCTGCTCCTCGTGCGCCGCACACCCTTCGCGACCGCTCGTACCTTCCCCATATCCGGCGAGCACAGCGTCAGAATGCGGTCCGCCTCCCCCAGCGGCATCTGCCTGATGACCACGCCCTCAGTGCGATACGTTCTAAATCGACTCATAAGGCTGATTCAATCATGCAGTCAGCCTCGCTGCATTGTGGTGAAGCGCATATTTCGTTTCTGCCATGAAGGTTCTGCCATAGAGGTTCAGCTAATCCTCAATCGGCGTGAGTTCAATCGTGCCGTCAGGACGTCGCTTGACTTGAAGCTTACCCCCCGCAGGCTTGCCTGCGGGCCAGGGCTTTGGTCCCTCAGGCTCCGGAGCGGTTCCGTGTTTGTGACGCACACCGCTTCTGCGCGTAGGTTTATGATATGTGCCTCTTCTGCGCTTATTTTTGAATGGCACTACAACCTCCTTACTATGGGAGAGCAGAAAATGTGTCAATCCTTTCTTGCCAAGTCATACGCTGTAATTGCTTCCCAACCTTCGGAAGTCTCGCCTTGCAGATAATTCGGATTGTAGAAGTATGTGTACACCCGAACGGACTCGACATTCTTTGACACTACAAAGTCCAGAGTTTCTCTATGCGATTCACCGGGTTCTACGATTAATTCGTTCCTCTCCCAGCTAAGTTCTACTTCATCCAGTATAGGCCATTGAATACTGTCCGGGCTTTCATCTACAAGAGCACCGGCATTATAGGCTTCAACGAATTCATCCGACAATGGAGCTATCTGCTGCATCAGAAAGAAGGCGTCTTGAATGTCCACTTTGACATTAGAGTTGTTCTGCAAAATCGCAGTTACGGATATTTGAGTATAACTCTTCCCGACAAATCTGTGCGTAATTTCATGTGGAATTGTCAGGTGGGGGTAGAAGGTTCTGAAAACACTAAATTTCTGGAAGGCAAAAAGGCCGCCTAGACCAATCGCCACAACCGTTGCAAAACCTTGAGCGATACCAACGATGTTATCAGCTTTGCCTAGGTTCCAATCTGAAAATAGACCCAGCAACAAAGCGGCAAAAGCAATTACAACAATTATCGCTGCTAACCCTTTGGCTTCATTCGACATTTTCACGCTGGCTCATTTTAGAACTCCTGCCTCCCCTCAATGGCGCGCCCAAGCGTAACCTCATCCGCGTACTCCAGGTCGCCGCCCACGGGCAGACCGCGCGCGGGCCTCGTAATGCGTATTCCCAGCGGCGCGATGAGCTGCTGGATGTACATGGACGTCGCTTCCCCTTCAAGGTTAGGGTTCGTCGCCAGTATCACCTCTTCGATGTCGCTGCCGTGCAGCCTATCAAGCAGAGGCCGTATGCGAAGGTCGTCAGGCCCGATGCCGTTCATCGGCGATATGACCCCGTGCAGCACATGGTACATGCCTCTGTATGTGTTCGTGCGCTCCAACGCAAGCACATCCAGCGCCTCTTCCACTACGCAGATGCAGTTACGGTCTCGTCTCGGATTGGCGCACACCACGCACGGGTCAGTCTCGGTGATGTTATAGCACACGCCGCACAGCACGATACGTTCCTTGACGGCAACGATCGCCTCCGCAAGCGCGCGCGCCTCTTCCTCAGGCATCCGCACCAGGTAATATGTCAGCCGCTGTGCCGTCTTCGGGCCAATTCCCGGCAGTTTGCTGAACTCGTCCGCAAGCCGCGCCACCGGCGCAGCCGCCGGCGCTCCGTCAGTCGTCATCTATCTCGTCCCCGGCTTCATCCTGAGCATATCCTGCTCATCAATGTCAGCTTGTCCCCTAGAACAGGCCAGGCAGGTTCATTCCGCCCGTGAGCGCGCCCATCTTATCGGTCGCCATCTGCTGCGCCTTGTCCAACCCTTCATTCACCGCCGCCGTCACAAGGTCCTGCAGCATATCGACATCCTCTGCCGAAACCACATCCGGGTCGATGGTGATGGACTCCACCTTCATCTTGCCACTCACGACCGCTTTAACCACGCCGCCGCCGACGCTCGCCTCGACGGTCGCGCTCTCAAGCTCTTCTTGCACCTTCATCATCTGCTTCTGAAGCTGCTGCGCCTGCCTCATCATCTTTCGGTTCATCATTGTCGCTGTTCCTCTCTTTCACTGATGACTCTTGCGCCCATCGCCTGCGCCGCCTGCACGAGGTGGCTGGATTGGGATGCGCGTCTCATTCCCGCACCGTTCGCACCGTTAGAAAGCGCTACTTCGACCTGAAACATGGACCCCATTGCCTTCGCGATCGCATCGTCAAGCGCGCGCTTACTTTCCGGATTATCCAATTCCTGCTGCAATCTCTCAACGTTCGAGCGGGAAGGATACTTGAGTATTATAGTATGGCCCGAAACTTCTCGCTCTTTTGCGCTGCGAAGCATCGCGCCCAACTTCAGTCGTGTCCCCACGAATCTCAGATCGTTGGCGATCATATTCCACTGGTGGGCAAGCCTTGCCGCAGGTTCGTCCGGCAGGTCGCCGCCCGACGCGGGTCGAGCGCCCGGCGCCTCGCTAGGAGATGACCCACTCGCCGCCGCCCCTTCCTCCGATTGTCGATAGGCTTGTCTCGGTGGCTGGCGGTAAGTCGGCTGTGGTGCGGGAGGTCGAGAGGGCGGCTGATTCCGCGCGGGCGCAGCCTGTGGCGGAGCAGCCTGCTGAGGTGCTGCATACGCTGGGGGCGCTGCCGCAACAACCACTGGTTCCGGCTCAGTCGCCGACTCCACCACCGCAAGTTCCAACGGCAGAGTTGACGCCGCGTCCCGCCGCATGTTCACTCCCGCGAACACCTTCAGCGCTCTGACAAGATGCTCCATTGGCGCGTCCGCGGCGAGAGTGTTCAGGCGACTCATTATCTCGTCGGAGTAGCCGAAGTTCGCGCCTGCGCCCGTCTTGATCAGCAGCAGAGCGCGCAGGTATTCAAGAGTACCGCGCAGCAGTTGGCGCAGGTCAGTCCCCTGCTCGGTAGCATTGTTGACGGTCGTAATGCCATCCTTGATCGACTTGCCGATTATGTGCCTCACCAGTTCCAGCGCGATTTCGTCGCCGCCAAGCCCCAGCATCTGGCGCACATCATCTTCGCTTATTGGCGAGCCATACGACACTACGACCTGCTCCAGCAGGTTCTCGGCATCGCGCAGCCCGCCGTTGGCGATGCGGGCTACGAGGTGAAGCGCCTCATCCGACACCTCGATGCCTTCCTGCTCGCTTATGTAAGCCAGCTTCGCCACCATCTGGTCGATGGGTATTCGACGGAAGTCATATCGCTGGCAGCGCGAGATGATGGTCAGCGGGACCTTATGCGCCTCCGTGGTCGCCAGAATGAACACCGCATGCGCCGGCGGCTCTTCGAGCGTCTTCAGAAGCGCGTTGAACGCAGGCTCGGTCAGCATGTGGACTTCGTCGATGATGTATATCTTGTAGCGCGACTCATTCGGCGAAAAGCGAACCTTGTCGCTCAAGTCACGAATGTCATCTATGCCCCGATTGCTCGCCGCATCAATCTCGATGAGGTCGAGCGATCGCGCCTCGTTGATGCCCACGCAGATATGGCATTCGTTGTCAGGCTCACCGTCCTGCGGCGATAGGCAGTTTATAGCCTTCGCCAGAATGCGCGCCGTGCTCGTCTTGCCTGTGCCGCGCGTCCCGCAGAACAGGTAGGCATGTGCGATGCGCTCACGTGCCACCGCCTGCCGCAAAGTCTTCGTAATGACTTCCTGCCCGAATACCTCGCTCAGGCTCTTGGGACGCCATTTCCTGTAAAAGACCTCAGCCATGCTAACCTATCATCCACTCTCTTCATTAAGTCCTGTTGACATTTGATACACAAATCGTTTCGGACCTGAAAAGTATGTTTATTCTGTCATTCTGAACGCAGCGCCCCTTCTATGTCATTCTGAACGCAGCGCAGCGGAGTGAAGAATCTAAAATCGTTGCACATACGCCATTCACTGACTCCAGATCCCTCGCTTGGCTCGGAATGATAGGAGACAAATGGGAAATGTCCACACGCCCTAGAGAGAACTGGGGTGAGGGCAAATCCATAACGTCCCAATGCAACCCCCCCATTCCTACCCATCCTTCGCATCGATGTCAGACCACGCCAACCGCTCCGCAACGCTGCGTTCCCTGGCGTTCATCTCGCGCTCTTCGTCATCATCCATGTGGTCATGCCCCATCAGATGCAGTATCCCGTGCACAATCAGGTGGGCAAGTTCGCGTTCGATGGAATGTCCTGCCTGCTGCGCTTGCCTCACTGCCTGGGGGTACGACACTATCACCTCGCCGAGTCCGGCGGACTCGCCCGGTGGCAGTACAAAGCCATCGTCTGCCGACCATTCCGTTGGCGCATCCCCCTCGCCGTAGTATTCCCCCTGGTTGTCGAATGCGAAAGAGAGCACGTCTGTCGTCTTATCAAGCCCACGATACTCGGCGTTAAGTGAGCGCACCGTCTCGTCATCCGCAATCACAAGGCTGACGTGCCCCTTGATGCGATCATGAATGCGATCATGGATGCGCTCCTGATGCTGCGCTGCGCGACAGACATCTTCAAGCCACGAAGCCCGCACCACATCTTCAAACTCATCGAAGACCTGAATCGCAACGGTGAAAGTTTCCCTATCCTGAAGGCCCAATCACACACCTCTTCGCGCCAATTGGGTTCATTATAGCGTCTGCCAAGCGCAAATGCGTTGACGTCAAGCAACGAAAAAAGGGAGTTCTGCGCAGCTGTTCACTCACAGATCAGGGCGTGGGCGTGCGCGCATGGGAAGAAAGAGAGATGTAGTCCGAAACCTGATGGGCTACTGGCAGGACGTCATATACGAGGCGTCGCCGTTGGAATGCACGGCGTAGTTCCCACCTTCATGCTCGAAGGTGATCTCGAAACCGGGCGTTACAGCCTGAGGGTACGCCATGTCCGGACGGGGGCAGCCAAGGCTGGCGTCCGACCACTCTGTAGCGCTAGTCCTTACAAGCGTTAAATCGTTGGCAGCAACATCCAGCTTGCCGGCTAGGTAGTTAGCGGCGAGCAGTTCAAGAGCAGCGTCGAACCCGGACGGATTTGCCGATGCCTGCACTTCATCGAATTGCCCACTGCCGCCTGGAGTCTGCAAGAACTGGAAGAGCGAGCTATCAGCAGGAAGCACAAACGTAGTGCCGTTTTCGGGCAGGAAAACCTTATACGCTTGAAGACTGCGCTGGAAGGCGTAAAACTCAGGATCCTGTCCGAGAGACTCTGCGAAGATTCGCACTGCCTCAGCCTCGCCCTCACCGCGTGTGATCTGCGCGTCCCGCTCCGCTTCCGCGCGTATGATGGCAGCCTGCCTGTCAACATTGGCGCGCACCTCGGCGTCACGCTCAAAGCCCTCCGCGCGCTCGCGGTCGGCTATGCGCTGGCGCTCTGCCTGCATCCTCGCATACACGCTGTCCGCGATGGTGTCCGGGAAGTCCGCACGCTTGATACGCACATCAATCGTCTGAATGCCGAACTCCAGCAGCTTCGGCGTTACCGAGTCGCGCACGCGGTTCATTATCCCCTCACGCGTCTCTAGAATAACTTCTATCTGCGTGTCGAGAGCAATCTCCCGGCGTAGCTCCGACCCGATGATGTCAATCGCCCGTGATGTCGCCTGAGCCTCCGAATTCACCGTCTTGAAGAACTGCAGAGGATCAACGATGCGCGCCCTCGCATACACATCGATAACAAGACGCTTCTTATCCTCGGTCAGCAACGAGTCCGGCGGCGCGTCAAATATGAGAATGCGCTTCTCGAAGTACCGCACCGTCTCAACAAAGGGTGTCTTCACATACAGGCCCGGCGATGTAATGGAAACCCGTGGCTCACCGAAGCGTGTCACTATGGCGAGCTGCGTCTCATCCACAATGTAGAAAATCTGTGGAAGCACAATAGCCCCAATAATGGCTATGAGCACCACCAAGGCGGCGAGAATTTTCATCCTGTTTGTCCAGTTCCTGCGTAAACGCTAAGTATTCCTAGTTGGATGTCGGGGTTGGTACACTGAACGGCGTTGTACCACTGTCTGCACCGTTCAGAGGCAGAAGCTGCAACAGATTGCCGCCATTGTCCGCGTCCACGACGAACATGGTAACGCCCGGCAGAATCTCTTCCATCGCTTCGAGGTACAACCTCTGGCGCGTAACCTCCGGCGCCTTGCGGTACTCTTGCAGCACCGCGAGGAAGCGGTCAGCCTGACCTGTCGCCTGCGCCACCCGCGTCTCCCTGAATGCCTCCGCCGCCTCGGTGAGCCGTGCTGCTTCACCTCTTGCCAGAGGCAGCTGCGCTTCCTTATAAGCGTCGGCAAGGTTGATAATGCGGTCCTTGTCCTCGCGGGCGCGAACCACGTCGTCAAAGGCGTCCTGCACCTGCTCCGGCGGGCGCACATTCAGCAGCTTGACCTCAGTAACCTGTATGCCTGTCTGATATAAATCGAGCAGCTCTTGGAGCTTCAGGCGTGTATCTTCCTGAACAGCTTCCTTTTCAATCGTCAGCACATCGTCGATTTTGCGCTGACCGACGACTTGGCGCAGCGAAGTCTCCGCGGCGTCCTTTATCGTAAGTCCTCCGGGATCAACCGCCTGGAACAGAAAGTCCTGCGAACTCTTGATGTTGTACTGTACCAGCAGCTGCGCGTCCACGATATTCTGGTCACCGGTTATCATATGCGCTTCGTCCGGAATGGACGCACTACCTCGCACGCCGATTTCCAGCCGTCGCACCTCGTCAACGTTCACCACAGCGCGCTTGCCTATGGGCGTCGGCCAGTACCAGTGCAACCCCGGACCCGTCGTGTCGTAATACCGACCCACCTGCCGCAGCACCGCTTCCTCGCCCGGCTGCACCGTATATACTCCTGTGCCCAGCCAGAACACGATGCCCACGGCGAACAGCCCCAGTATGAAATAGGCGATGCCGTTGCCGCGACCACCGCCTTCACCACCGCGCTTGAACGGGTTGAAGGAGCGTATCTTTTCCAGAATCTGTTCCAGATTTACTTCTGGTTCGTCTTGTTGGTACATATCACTTCACTATCGAAATTGGCTTACCTACGATGTTATCACATTTCCCATGAAAGCGTATCATTTCTCAGCCTCCCCAGCTTGTCCTTCCTCCCCGCCCTTGTCCTCCAGTTCCGCCAGCGTTCCCACGAACTCATCGTAGCTCGAAATTCCCGACACCACGCCGATAAAATCTCCCAGGTCCGGCACAAGCTCGCGGAATCGCTTCACCTGGTCGCCTATCGGACTGACGGCCGCAGGCAAGTCCGCATATGTGCCGTAAAACGCGAAATAAGCCTGGTTCAGCTTGCGTATAGCATACCCGTTCTCCACGAACAACTGCCTGCGCTCTTCCATGTACGCCTCCGCGTCCTCAACTCGCCCTTCCTCCAGCATTTCCTCCACCGTAAGGCGCGTCTGCCGCATTTCCGCGGCGAAATCGAACGGCGGCGGTCTGTCACCATTAATGGGCGTGCCGGGGGACGTCTCACGCTTAGCGAGAAAGTCCTCGGACATCATCTCAAACGCTCTTCCGCCCATCTCCTTGCCTACGACATTCGCGATTGTCTCGTTTAACTGAAACATGTCGTCACTATCGAACATATGCCCTCCCAGCGGCTTGAAGAAGAAGTAGTGATGCAGCCACTCATGCGCCGCAGCCTGCACCGTCCAGCGCATCGGATGACCATTCGCCACCGATGCCGGGTATGTAGCAAGCCCGCCTATGTCCTCCACCAGTGCCGAGAGATTGTCGTCGCGTAAGAGCCTGTATTCGATCGATTCTCGCTCAGACAGCTTCACGTCGGCGCGCAGCAGTGCGTCATGCTTGCGCTCAATGCGTTCTCGTGGGGAAACAATGAGCAGCGTCGGCGGCTGCGTCAGGCGAACATCCACCGGCGGGAACACCATATCTCCCAACACCCCCAGGCCTTCTTCAATTGCCACCGCGCTGATATATGATTCAATGGTCTCCTCAGCGCCCCCCGAAAGCGCATCTGCCTGCGCCTCGGTCTCGTCTAGCAGCGCCTGCATTCTTGCCGTCTCTTCATGCAAATCTAGCGCCGCCGCATACCTAAGCTTTCCACGAACATGCGCCATTTCAGTGTTTAATTCAAAATAATCCCGCGTATCCTGCTCCCGCGATGCCGCTCCGTAGCCTCGCAGCATACCCATAACCTTGAACTGCCACTTATCCAGGGCGTTGTTCACTTCCCAGAGCGTAATGTTGTACAGATACGGGGCGCCCTCCCTCTGCGCCGGATTGAAGTGACGCGAATCCGACGACAGCGCAATCAGCGCCAAGCCGATCACAGCCACCAGCACCCACCTGAGCGCCCTTCTCATATCCCGTTCATCCTGTCCATAGCTTTCACTTCCTTGTATATTGTAACGTAGCGCGCGCATGCGGTTACTTCGCACTAGGAGATCAAAATGAAACTTGCACTCTGCATCGTCGGCTGCGGCAGATACGCCGACGCAGTCCTCAATGATATCCACGACATGACCGACGAGTTCGACTTCTACTTCGCCAGCCGCGACCTGGAGAAGGCGCGGGAATACTGCGAGCGATTCGGCGGCGCGGACTACTTCGGCAGCTACGAAGAAGCTCTATCAGACGCACGAGTGCAGGCGGCATACTTCTTCACGCCCCACCATGTCCACCTCGAAAACACCGAGCTCGCGGCTCGCCACGGAAAGCACATCCTCGTAGAAAAGCCAATAGCGCGAACGATCGAAGAATCGCAGGAACTTGTGCGGACTGCGGAAGAGGCTGGAGTAAAACTCATGGTCGCCGAAAACTTCCGCTTCCTGCACACCGCGAGACGTGCCAAGTCCATGATCGCGACAGGCACCCTTGGCAGCATCGGGAACCTGCGCCTCATCGACATCAAGGTCGAGGCATTTCGACCTCCAACCGCCCCTTGGCGCTACGACGCTTCCCTGACCGGCGGCGGCTCATTCATCGACGCAGGCATCCATTATGTGGACCTGATCATGAACCTCGGAGGCATGCCCACTCAGGTTTACGCCGCGACCCCGACGAAAGTGCATCGCCGCTCCGAGGGTGAAGACGGCTTGGTCCTGATCGCCAACCTCCCCAACGATGCGGTGGCGGTCTTCAACTTCTCCCGCGCAACTTCCAGAAATGCTGGGTACAACTATGTCGGCATCACAGGCACTCAAGGTTACATCGAATTCGAACCATACGGCAGCGAAATCACCTTCGAGAATACTCTGGTCAGGCGCACCGTCCGACTACCTGCGGCCCACCGAGGCGCGCGCGAAATGGTGCGTGAGTTCCGGGAGTGCATCCAGCAGGAACGCCCGCCGCTCACGGACGGCGAAGAAGGCATCAAAGACCTGGCAATAGTGCTCGCCGCCTACCGCTCCGCTGCCGAGCGCAGGCACGTTCCCTTGTCGGAGTTCAACATAGCCTCAGAGTAAGCATTCTGGTCACCTTGTGGAATCCGCTCCAGTCATATCACGATGCCGTACTTGACTAATGCTTCGTCATCGCAGATACTTTTCAAGAGCGGAAATAATTCTATGTCAGACACACTCACCATAATCGTCTCTATTCTGGTTCCATCCATCGGCATTCAGTTCGGAATTATGCTCTTCATGTTCCGACGAATGGATCGTATGGAAGAACGTCTTACTCAGCGCATGGACAGGGCTGACGAAGACAGGAACCAGATACGTGCCGAACTCTCCGTAATTCGCACCGACATCACCGCACTGCAAACCAGCGTGGCCCGCCTCGAAGGCGCCGTCGAAATACTAAGAGGCTTCGCGGAGCGGATCTCCACCGCGCCACGCTAGAGCTACTCTCCCCGCGAGTATCACTTACAGTCGCCGACGTCGGAATATAGAGAGAAAGCGGTCCTCATAAAAGTCGAACAGCCCCCAACGGTCGAGTTCACGCTTCAGGAAGTCAGGATTGCCTATAGGCGACCCCGACTCAATTTCCACAAACATCCGCTCAATCTCTCGCGTAGCAGCGCGAGGGATGCCGTTCATGCCCGGATGAGGCTCCAGCAGCCCGCTCGACCTGAACTCCTGCACATTCTGGCTCGCCGACGATGATGTGAACTCGTAAATGAACTTCAGCAGCGCCACATCCCAGTACTCATCCACGCTCACCATCACCACCGCAAGCTCCTGCCTGCGCTCGTCCAGGTCGTCGCTGATGCGATGCGCTATGTCTTCGGGAGCGCCCTTCAGTATGTCCATCCCCTCGGACTGATTCTTGTACTGGTAGAGGATGCCAGGGCTGTTCGGCCCGTGCCTTTGCATAATGTTCTGGAAGTATTCGTAAGCGCCCTCGCTGAACCCTTCCAGATTCATTGCGTAGTACGGAGTGACGACTGCTGGCTTCTCGGCAACCACCTGCCCCGTTCGCACCACGCCCTCACGCTGGTCCGGCACCATAGACTGGTAGATTGGCTCTGTGACAACATAGTACCTGATGTTGGTCACGCCGAAGGTCGCAAGGTTCTGCCTTGGAAAGCGCACAACCCAAGTCTTCTCTATCGCCTTCAGCCAGTCGCCTTCGTTCTCAATCATTCCCTACCGCCATTTCACATCATTCTGTGCCTTCACCCTCGATGGGAAGAGGCTAGGATGGGGTGAACATCGTATTACATCCAGCCTGCGAATGCTAACGCCGTCGCCGCCGTACCCACAACCAGGCTAGACCGGCAAGCATCGCAATGGACGACATCTCAACAACTCCGCCTGTCCCGCCTGTCGGAAGGCCGCAGGATCCACCGTTCGGCTGTTCGTCGCTCTCCGTCTCCATCTCGCTCAGGGCGGTAACGGCTGTGCCCGCCACCTGCTCGGCACGAGCAGCAGCCCCAGCCGTGGGTACAACCGTCGGCGCGACCGTGGGTTGTGGCGTCTCCTCTGGTACTGGCTCAGGCGTGACGGTCGGCGCTGGTGTAGCAGTCGGCTCAGGCGCGGCAGTTGCGGCAGCCGGAACAGCAGTCGCGCCGCCGCCCTGCTGTCTCAGCGTGTCGATTGAAAGGAGCGTCAGCGCGGGTGTCGGCAGAGGCGTAGGAAGCGCCGAAGCCTCATCAGGAGAACGGCGGTGCTCCACGCCTAGTCTGTCTCGCCACAGATTCTCCAACTCTATCAGCGTAACGCCATAGACTTGAGGGGCGGCAGTGCGCACGTTCTTGCCGCTCTTTATGGTCGCCATCAGCTCACGCATCTTCTCCACGCCATACTCTTCCACCATAAAATTCACGATGCTGCGTGCCTGGCCGTAGAAGATAATCACATCTTGTGGGTCGCCGGGCTGGGCGTCCATCGCAGTGATGGGCATCAAATTGCCTGTCCGTATGGCGAACTGAAGCGCTCGCTCATACGACTCCCCGGGCTGTATGTTTCCATATTCCGCAAGACCTTCGTTCAACCAGCTCGGCACCCTTCCCAGCGTGCCCTCGCCCGCCCTGTGGACAAGTATGTGCGTAACCTCGTGCGCCGCGATTCCACTGGCACGCGGGGCGCCTCCCAATACGAGCAGCACACCCTCCGGAGAATGCGCCTGCCCTTCCGTAATCAGCTCTCTGCGGGAAACCACGCTCGCCGGAGGCAGCGCGGCACGCATCTCAGGCCAGTTGTTGTACATCGTAACGCGAATCGGCTCATCCACGCCTGCGCCCAGAAGCGGCCCCATTATGCCCAACGTTTCCACAATGGCATCCAGCACTTCCTGTGCGCGGAAGGTCACAGGACCGTGGAAAGAAACAGTGACTATGCCATTGCTTATCTCCTCCCACTCATACCGCCCATCGTGATAGATGAACTCCGACTTCTCCGTTTCAAGACGATTTCCGTCGATGTCCGTTACCTCGAAGCTGTAAGTGATGATGGTGCCGGGCGCGATATACCTCGCCGCCGTATTCGTGCGATAGAAGGCCGACGCCTTCACGCTCTCCCCACTACTCGGCTCTTCCGGTTGGAGGTACTCATAAGCCCCGATGTTACGCTGCCCTATGTGAAAGCGAACTGCCATCTCCTCGATTTCGGCCTCTGACCGCACATCCACTTCAAACCGAATACCCTCCTGAAACTCCGCGGTAACATTGGAAGACAGGATCGCGATATCACCGGCGTTCGCTTGTGCCTGTGCTCGCGACGCTACGACCGCCATCCCAACCATGACCAAAAGGAGCAGACCAGCAACACTAAAATATTTCAATCTTCACCCCATCCTGTCCGTAACTTATATCTGTCGCCTCAGCTATTAGAACGGCCGACACGCATTGGCGTTAGCCGTCAGGTAGTTGGCGGTTGGCGTCAGGCGTCATGGCAAGCACGACTCACGACAGGATTAACTCTCACATTGTAGCGCACACGCGCCGCCACATTCTACCGAGACCCATTCCACTTGCCCATTCCACCTGTAGGGCATTCCCATCATATTAAAAACCCATCCACCGACTGTGGTGAGACTATAGTGAGACTGTGGCGAGCCCATAGAAACAACTACAGAAAAAACCCTGCCAACGCCGAAGTACAGCGGAAACTGCTACATTCTGCACAATCGAATAGACCGCAATTCAGACGGAACCGCCGCCCCTTAAATCTGCTATTATGGTTTCGTCGGTTGGATAAATCCGACCGACAGAATAAAACAGACTCCAGGGTAGAAATGAACACTGATCAGTCCACAGAGCGTATTGTCGCCCGCGCGCGGGAAATGCTGAGCAGAAGCGGACGCATCCGACGACGCCAGACCACGAGGTCTGTCGCGCGCTTTGCTTCTTACATGACTCTTAGCGGAACACGCTCCATGGGACGAAGAGCAAGCTCTGGCGCCCGCGAAGCCGTTGAAGGCGCCGTCAGTGCGCTTGGCGCTATGGGTGGCGAGACACGCGCATTCGTCCGAGACGCCGTCATTGGAGTAGTAGAGGGCACGGCGCAGGTGATGACGGTCACCGGGCCTGCCGTCAGAGACATAGTTGCAGGTGGCATTAAGGGCAGCGGACGATTAAGATCGGACGGCAGCGACGCAGGCAGGGATGTAATCGCGGGCGCGATAGTTGGCGCCGAATCGGTCGGATTCGATGACGCCGAGGCAGTCGCGGCGGCAGTCGAAGGCGCTTTCGAAGGCTTTGCTGAGGTCGGCGGCGACTTGGACGACGCGGCAAGATCAACTATCCGAGGAGTCGTCTCCGGCGTCGCCGCGACGGGCGGTGATGTGGCGACCGCGACACGAGATGCAACAACACTGTTGATTGCGCGGACAGCGGCTTCAGAACCGACAGTACCCATGATAACCAGCGTGGCCGTGAGCGCGATTGATGCTGTTTTTCTTGAGGCATGTCGAAGCTCCGACATCGGCAACGAAGTGATTGTTGCCGCTGCGACAGGTGTGGTGGAAGCCGCTTATCGCATCGACCGGCCTTGCGGTGACAGCGTGCGCGAAGCCGTGATGGAACGGGTTGCCCAGCCAAGCATGAACCTACCCCCTCGTATCAGGAGGCGCCTTCCCGATATTGAGTCGCAACTGATAAGTGAGTTGGCGCCTACCGCAGGAGCTTGGCGGGGCAGGGCGATTTTCAGGGCAGTGCCTTTGCTAATCAACGCCGGCGGAGTTGACCTCGCAGCATCGCTCTCTTATTTCACAATCCTGTCTATCTTCCCGCTCATTGCAGTCTTGATAATCGGCATCGCAGTCCTCGGAAATCCGGAAGGAATCCGCGTTTGGAGCGCAGAAATCCTGACTCATTACTTCCCTGCATCATCCGAGCTCATCAATGATGCCCTGCGAAGCCTTATCAAGGGCGCATTGGCATTCGGAGCAATCGCTGTCGTTGGAATCCTGGTGGGCGCGAACGGAATGTTCAGCGCCGCAAACAGGGCAGTGAACAGAGTATTCGGGATGGAGACAAGAAGCATCATCCAGACAAGAATTACCGAAATCATTTTCGCCACATTCTTGGGGAGCCTTTTCCTGTGCTCACTCCTCCTGTCAGCTTTCTTCAGTACGGCGATCAGCGTCAGCGAGAGCTTCGCCGTATCTCCTTGGAGCATCTCCCACCTCATTGCCATTCTGTTCGGCATTCTGTCCACCCTGGTGCCCATAGCGCTCACGGCCCTCGTCTTTGCGGTCTTCTATCATCACATGCCGAACACGCGCATCGAATGGCGCGATGCCACGTTTGGAGCGCTCATAGCCGTTGTTCTGTTCGAGATTGGGAAGCAGACCTTCTTCTGGTTCACCGGCGTACTCACCCAGCGCAGCATTGTGTACGGGCCCATCGCCTCATTCGTGGTCCTGCTGATGTGGGCCTACATCGCCAGCCTCATATTCCTCTACGGATCAGCCCTGACCAGAGTATCCGGCGAAATTCGCCCCAGAGGGCTTTTCAGAGGCCGCCCATAGCATTAATTGCCCCGCCGGCGGCATCTTCGATCGGGCGATCAGGATGAAGGCAGTCAGAATGAGGAAAATCAGGCAATCCGGCTATCCTGTGCCTGATAAGGACAAGGACAAAGTGCAGTTGAGTCAGCAACCAGGCTGAACAGGAAGCGCTTCCGACCCTCTAGCTCAGTCCCCAGCATTCAGCGACCTTCCCGTATGAATCAGTCGCTGCACCGTCGTCAGAGTCGTAAGCCCCGCGATCACGCCCAGCACAACGAGGATCACCACCGGCACCCAATGACCCACAATCAGGCCAATCCCCAGCGCCGCCACCCGCTCCGGCCGCGTCATTATGCCCACTTTGCAGTCTATCCCAAGCCCCTCGGAACGCGCCCGCAGGTAGCTCACCATAACCGACCCACCGACAGCAAGGTACACCAGAACCGTGCCCTCCAGTGAGTCGCCGCGCGCGTAGTAAATGAGTAGCCCCAGCAGCACGACGATTTCCGAAACGCGATCGACGACCGAGTCCAGCAACGCGCCAAACGGCGAATCCCGCCCGGTGCTTCTCGCCAGCGCGCCGTCGAACAGGTCCAATATACCGGCGAACAGCATCACCACGCCGCCGATCCACAGCATCCCTTCGCTGATGAGCCACGCGCTTATCGCAGCCCCCACCAGTCCCGCAAGCGTAACCATATTCGGCGACACGCCAAGCTTGGCGAGCACACCCGCCACAGGCTGTTCGACGAAAGTGGAAAGCATCTCGCGGGCTGAAGCCCTGTTCATCCTGACCGCCTAACCCTGCAAACCGACAACACGTTGAGAAGTAGCTTGGATCCACGCATCGCGCGAAGAATCGTAGCAGTCCATCACGCGCTGAGCCACGCGCTCCCACCGATAGTCCTGCACCTGCACCATTCCTGCGGTGGCAAGTCTTCGGCGCAGGGCAGCATCCTTCAGCAGCTCCGCAATCGCGTCCGCCAGTGCGTCCTCGTCCTTTGGCGGCACAAGCAGACCCTCGCGTCCGTTCTTCATGACGCTCGAATAGCCCTCAATGGCGCTCGCGACTATCGGAACGCCCGCCGCCATCGCCTCCAAAAGCACGATGCCGAAGCTCTCCTTGCCCGTCGCGGGCGCGCAGAAGATGTTCGCCGTCTTGTAGTACCTGAATTTGTCCTCGTCAGATACTCTTCCCAGGAACACCACATCCTGGAGGTTACGCTCGCTTATGATCCTCATCGAGTCCGCATCCGGCTTGCCGCCTCCGGCCACCAGCAGACGCAGATTCGGCCAGTCCCACTTCAGTTTGCTGTACGCCCCCAGCAAGTGTTTCAGGCCTTTGCGCTTCTCCATCCTGCCGAGAAATAGCAAGTTTGTCATCCCATCGTTCTTCAGATGCTCAAACGGTTCAGCATGGGCGAAGTCGTCAACCTGAATGCCATTGGGGATTATGTCATACTCGCCCGGGAATTGGCGGCTTATGAACTGGTATGCCGGGCGCGACACCGCGATCCGCCCCTGCAGCATCCTGAAGTACGGCATCGCCAGATGCTTTGCCCCGATCTTGTACAGCCGAGTACCCTCGTATGTATGAAAGGTGCCGATCGCCGTGGACTGCATCGGGTCTACCAAGCTCAGCATATCCCTGTTGATAAGACCCGCGAAAGGCTCATGGAAATGCACAACATCGAACGCCTCGCGCTCGAGCATCTGCTTTATCTGAGGCTTGAGCCATACGGAGAATGAGACCCGCGCTATCGAGCCGCCGCTTGGAATAGGAACGGCCCTGCCCATCGGTATGAAGTCGTCGTCGTCGATATCATCCGCAGACTTGCACGGTGCGACGATCTTGACGGTATGACCCCATTCCCGGAACTGCGCGGCTAGGCTATTGATATGGTCGGCTACGCCACCGTGAAAGGCGTGGTCGTAAGGAGACACGAGCGCTATCTTGCGGTGGGCTTCCATAACCCGCAATGCTCCCTCCCCTCGTTGGTGTGTTACCTATCCGGCTTCTCCACCTACCCTGTCGTGACTACCCTGCGCATGAACATTTGCTTGCAGCGGCAAGATTACTCTTGGCTCGAATAATCCTTGCCAACGATGAAGTCTTCCAACTTCTGCCGGGCTTCATCGTCCGTGTACTGTACCGGCGGAGACTTCATGAAGTATGACGAAGGCGCAAGCACCGGGCCACCTATCCCCCTGTCCTTGGCGATCTTCGCGCAGCGTATCGCGTCAATCACCACGCCGGCAGAGTTAGGGCTGTCATGAACTTCCAGCTTCAGTTCCACATTAAGCGGCACATCCCCGAAGCTCGTGCCCTCCAGCCGGATGTACGCCCACTTGCGATCGCTCAGCCACGGCACATAATCGCTGGGACCCACATGCACATTGTCGCCCGGCAGGTCATAGTCAACCTGCGATGTAACCGCGTTCGTCTTTGAGATTTTCTTGCTGTACAGCCGCTCGCGCTCCAGCATGTTGAAGAAGTCCGAGTTGCCGCCAAAGTTGAGCTGGTAGGTGTTGTCCAGCCGCACTCCCCTGTCCATAAACAGACGGGCAAGCACGCGGTGGATAATGGTCGCTCCCACCTGTGACTTGATGTCGTCGCCGATAATAGGCAAACCCGCCTCGCGGAAACGACGCTGCCAGTAATCGCCCTCGCCGCTCGCAATGAACACTGGTATGCAGTTGATGAAGCCGCATCCTGCTGCCAACACCTGCTCCACATACCATTTCGTCGCCTGCTCCGAGCCGACGGGCAGGTAATTGATAACTACATCAACCTCACGCTCCTTGAGGATGCCGGTTATGTCGTCTGTCGGCCCGTCTGCCTTTGTGATTATGTCGGACATATACTTGCCCACGCCGTCATGAGTCATTCCGCGCTGCACGGTTATGCCCGTATGCTCCATATCCTGGAACTTCACCGTATTATTCGGCTTGGCGAAGATCGCCTCTGAAAGGTCCAGCCCGACCTTGCTCGAATCAATATCGAACGCGGCGACAAAGTTAATGTCGCCCACACCATACTCACCGAGCACCGGGTGCATCAGCCCCGGAATATCCTCATTATTACTAGCATCGGCGTACTTGGATACGCCCTGCACCAGAGACGAGGCGCAGTTTCCCACGCCTATGATAGCGACATTAATGCTTCCCAATTCCTGCACTACTCCTTAATAAGAGCGGATACTTTACCGCCGCACAGATGCGACAAACGCTCGCCCAATAGTAGCATCTGCAATAACAGAATGACAAGTAAAGCTGCCGATAAGAGAGAAGTGCAAAACTCAGGATGGACAACCAAGCCCTGCCGCAAAATGCACGGCAGGGCTTGGTTGTTGAGCCGCCAAATCTAGGGTCTAACGGCGGATAGGTATGTATTTCTTCTCTATTGCCGACGCTCAATGGTTTGACCGTTGGGAATGCTGCCGTATGCCATCAGTTACTCGTCGGCCTCAACGTAGTGCTCTACCGCCATGCGAATCTGGTCGGCGTAAACGTTGATCTGTTCGATTGCGTCAATCGGATGCCACTCGTCTCGCCTGCTTCCATCGTCGTCAAACTCGAAGACGCAGATGCGCTTATTCTCGGAATTGTTGAAACCCAGTCGGATTATGGGCTTCCGATTGTTATTGTCCAGTAGAATGCCGCAATAGCTTTGTCTATCTCGGACATGGACGCGCTCTAGGTCAACTGTGTGCTCCAGAATGACCTTAACGATCTCAATCCCTTCCAGTTCCTCGGTAGTCGTTGAATGTATGCTGTCAGCCTCGATGACGATTTCCTCTTGCTCAGTTTCCTCGACCTCGCTTGGTTCATCGCCAGATTCGCGTGCCAGGGCGGTCTTGAGCGTCGCGTTGATGCGATCGTTGATGAATTCGCGCAGGGACTGCTTTACTAGCGTGGTGAACCGTTCCTTAGCTGCTGGCATCAACGGCTTTGAATAGACCTGCTTTGCCAGCCACCTGACGAAGTCCTCGTCAGGGGAGTTCATCTGGCGAATAAGTGCCTGCTTCATTCCCTGCGTGTACTTGAGCGTAGCCGCCGCTTCCAATGTCTCCTCCTCGCTGAAGGAGGATTTAGTAAAGCGCTTCAGTTCTTCGACCTCGTTGTCGGCGAAGTCGAGCATATTGAACTCGAAGAATGGCTTAGGATCCATCACGTTGGGCTGGTCTAGGTCTGAAAAGAAGCGATAGACGATGCCGTCTGTAAGGATGCCGAAGTGCGATTTCGTCACGTGGAAGTAGCGCAGCAACTGGGACATTTCATCCTGCGCAAGACTCGCGCCGTACTTCTTGCACTCAATAAGCACTATAGGCTTGCCGTCCTTAATCAGCGCATAGTCAACTTTCTCGCCTCGTTTTGTTCCTACATCGGCGGTGAATTCCGGCACGACCTCAGTGGGGTCAAAGACGGAATATCCCAGCATCTGAATGAACGGGAGAACTAGAGCGTTCTTGGTGGCTTCCTCCGTTTCCAGATAGTTTATGCGTTCGGCGAACCGACCGGAGCGCGTTCGTACCTCGTCTATGAAATCCATTTGTAACTCCTTTCGCGCTTTCTCTTTGCCGTTTCGCTACCGGAGGTCGAGATTGTCGTCGTGGTATAGTGCGCGATTGTCGAAATTCAGGGAGGCCCTAGGCAAACCACTGGGGAGATCCTCTCCATAGGAAACCTAAGAATACCTCAGAAGAATACCGCCAAATACCTTTTCTATTCAGCCAAATCTAGGTGGAGATAGCAGTATTCTCGTACCAGAAGACAGTATATTGGGATCGGCTAGTCAGGTCAATGCTGGCCAGGATAGAAGTGTAAAACGCACGAGTTTATTTGCACTTCTATCCGTCAGAAATTACCCCTTGACAATCCAAACATCCGTGCGTACCATAGACGGCATAGATTCAGAACAAACAGTCTTGTTATTGCACCACATATCGAAGTCCCCTCTCTTTTGGGGAGAGAGCTAGGGTGAGGGAGGAAAATCCCACTCACCTTGTATATCCAAGTCAGACCGACTGAACCACTGAAAGATTTGCAGACAGAATGACTATCACAGGCAGCATAAAGTCCCTGACCAACGATGGACACACCGTCGCACAGTTCCTCGTCAACACGATGGAGGGACAGACCGACGGCGTCAAAGTCCACCACAGGCTAGATGCTGCCAAGCAGCTTATCAAGTACGGCTTCTCAGAAGACGACTCAGACTTCTGGGGCCTCATTCCCACACCCGAAGAACTGGCATCTAGGAGCAGAGACATGGAACCCAGGCGCGAACTTCCCAAGCGAAAGGTGACATACCTCGACATCCTGAACTTCGACATCGCCCGGCAGATTCGCGACGAAACCGACGACGGCCACCTCATGATTGAGTTCCTCGTCAAGGTGATGCACGGACAGCAGCGACCATTCATAGACAAAAAACAGCGCATTAAGCCTGCCGACAGGATGGCTGCAGCGAAGGAACTGCTCAACAGGGGCTTCGGCAGCTTCAGTTCTTCGCGTTCGCGTCTGTCAGAAAAGAAGGACGACTACGGCACGATCCACGGCGACATCTCGCAGCGCATCCGCCAGCACACCGAGTACGGCAGCGACATAACCCGCTTTCTGCTTGATGTGATGGCAGGACAACTGCACGACGACGGCTTCACGATGAGCCACCGCGTCGGAGCGGCAAAGGAACTCCTGCGCCGCGCCTACGACATCAACTTCGATGGCGTAACCTGGGAGCAGGTCGAAGGCTACTGGCGCGCCCAGCGTCCCATTGGATGGAACGAAGAAGACGAGCGCACCCTGCAGAACGAACTCGCCGGCTCTAATCCCCCTCTCCCCCTGGTAGAGGGCCGAAGCGAGGACGCGGAGACGCCTTCCCCCTCAGCCTCTTCTCCCGCAATGACCGAAGAGCCTGCCCATAGCGAAAGCAGGGGCAGCGATGGGGATGTCGAATCCTCTTCCATCGCTTCGGAAGAAGTACCCACAGAATCCCGTGATGCGCACGAATCTAAGTCTGCCTCCCGTCGTTTCCGTGCCCATCGTACCCGTGCCCGTCGTTCCCGTGAAATTGGGAATCCGGAGCGGCTAGCAGAAGACAACGCCAAAACAGCGGCATCCGCTACCGGCGGCAACATCCCCCCGGATATACTGGCAATCATATGGGAGCTACGCGATGCAGTATTAAGAGACGACCACGAAGCCGCCGCGCGTGCCAACGCGAAATTACACGCCAAAGGAATTGGACCCAAGAAGACCCTGCCAACGCCAACGAAACGAATCGGATACTCCGATCCTCGTGAGCAGATAGCCATAGCCGCAGCCAACGGCATGTCAGTCATCTGCGCCCCGCCCGCTGACAAGCTCCAGAAAGTCATGAACCGCAGCCCCTAGCCCAAAACCCCCTCTCCCTCGGGGCTGACAGGAGTACGTAAAATTTGAAACGAGAAAGTCTTGCTTACCCTGTCATTCCAAACGCAGCCATCTCCAATCTGTCTTTCTGAACGCAGCACCCTTACCTGTCATTCTGAACGCAGCGCAGCGGAGTGAAGAATCTGAAATATCTGCACGGCTGGGCTGCAAAGACCTCAGATTCCTCGCTATGCTCGGAATGACAAAGAGAAACTGCTTGAAATGACAAGTAAGTGCTCATAATCCAGTCTCTCCCCGCTTGAAATGCCAAATACATACCCTTGTCAGCTCCTTCGAGGAGAGGGTTGGGGTGAGGGCAGTTCAAACACCACTTTCCCATCGATGGGATAACAGGGATATGCAAAAGCCCAAAGCGGCTGTAAACGCCGGCCTAAAGTCCCTTCCCCCTTGACGGCGAAGGTTAGGATGGGGATGAAATCGCAAATGCAGCACAGTTACTGTTAATACCTAGCCCTCTCAACCCTTGATGGGGGGAGGCCGGAATGGGTGTGAATATTCTCCCAATCCCGTCCATCGACCTCAAATAACCCCACCTTCGCGCAGTCGAGAGACGTCTTCGCTATCCAGCCCCAGCAGCGAGCCCAGCACCTCGCCTGAATGCTCGCCCAACAGCGGCGGCGGCTCAATCGAGACATCGTTCGACGCAATCTTGATCGGATTGCCCAGCGCGATGTAGCGTCCGCGTTTCATATCGTCCATCTCCACCACCATCTTGCGCGCCCGGAGATGCTCGTCATCCAGCACCTCGCGCGTGTCCTGCACCATGCCACACGCCACCCCAAGCGGCAGGAGTATCTCCATAGCCTCCCGCTTCGTAATCGTCCGCGTCCACCCCGAAATTATCTCCTCCACCTCGGCAGAGTTCTCGCACCGTCCCTCATGCGTGGCAAACCGCTCATCCCCGATAAGATCACTCCTTCCCGCCACAGCCAGAATCGTCTCGAACGAGTCCCCGCTCAGCACCAGCGCGATGTAGTCGTCCGGGCCCTCCGGATGGCACGGATATATCATCGTCGGCGCCTCCCAGATACGGTTGCCGCTCCGTTCAAGCGGTTTTCCGTCCGCCAGCGTGTCAAGCATCCGAATCCGCATCAGGTTCACCACCGCATCCTGCATTGACACCTCCACCCGCTGAGCCTCCCCGCTCTTGTCGCGCTGCCTCAGCGCCGCCAGTATGCCTATCGCGCAGTGCAGTCCCGTTCCCGAATCGCCCACGCCCGGCGCAACGAATATAGGCTCGCTGCCCGCGTCGCCGTTCGCGCTCATCGCCCCACCCATCGCCTGCGCTATATGCTCGAAACTCTTGACCTCCGCGTAGGGCCCATAAGTCCCGAAACCCTTGATAGTGGCGTACACTACGCGCGGGTTCGCATCCCGCAGCGTCTCATATCCTAGACCAAAACGATCCATACCTCCGGGCGCAAAGTTCTCCACCACCACATCCGACATATCCACCAGCCGCTTGAATATGTCGCACCCCTCCTCGGTCTTCAGGTTCAGCGTCACGCTCCGCTTGTTCGAGTTGAACACCAGGTAGTAGAAGCTGTCCACATCAGGCTGCGTCGCCCTCTCGTGCCTCGTGCGGTCACCTACGCCCGGCTGCTCCACCTTGATGACATCCGCTCCAAGCCACGCCAGCAGTTGCGTGCAGGACGGTCCTGCCTGCACCTGCGTCAGGTCCAGTATGCGTATGCCTTCCAGCGGCGCGCTCATAGAGTGCCTCCGCTCCTCACGTTCTCGCTGTGGTAGGTATCGCCCTCAGCCGTACGTTCCACGAACACGATGCGGTCCCGTCCCACATAACGCTCGCAGAAGTCCTCGAACACTCGCAGCCGTTCCGGTTGGAACTCAGCAGGCCGCTCATCGTCATCCAGCCACGGATTCGGGAAGTAGAAGCGCACTAGCGTCGTCTCGGCAGCACCCGACAGCCGCAGGTAGTACAGCTTGGGCATCATCGACTCGTGCCCGTGGTTCGAGTTCTCCACGAACTGCGCCCCATCAACTGCATCCAGGTCAAGATGCACATGCCATTCACCCGCCTCGATTGTCGCCCACCTGCCATCGAACTCCGTCACGATTTCAGGTTGAGCGTGCATTTCGCTCACTGCGCCCCCCGAATCTATCACCAGCAGCATCCCTTCACACCGCAGCAGTTCCTCAATTAGCCCCTTGATCAATTCTCTGTCCATAGCATCCACCTATATCGCTCGTAGTAAGACTGTAGAACCGGCTCATAATTCTCGCCAGCACCAGTAGAGTATCATTGACCATAGCATTGGCAAAGTGGTAAAATTAGAACGCTTGAACCAAAACTAAGAGTCGTTCTCATTCACAGGGAGTCTAATGCAGCAGCGTCTCGCAAATCGCACCCCCTTCTACTACGGATGGGTCGTACTAGCCGCCGCGGGCAGCGCGATCTTTGTGCGCAATGCCGCAGCCAGCCTCACTATCGCAGTCTTCGTCTATCCCCTCTCTGAAGAACTTGGCTGGAGCCGCACCCTCATATCCGGCGCGGCGGCAACGGGCGGGCTCGCCGCTACTTTCATGTCTCCATTGGTCGGCACTCTGATTGACCGCTACGGCGCGCGTACAGTGCTCACCGCGAGTATCGTTATTCTGTGCATCACGACCATATCACTCGCGTGGTCGGACATTACCCTCACAGTGATGGGAGCAACCATCCCCTGGGTATTCTACATCGGGTACGCCACCGGACGCGTCATATTCTCCAGTCCGGTGCAGATTGGCGCATCAGTGGTCGTGTCGCGCTGGTTCATTCGGCTCCGAGGCAGAACCAGCGGAATCCTGAACCTGTCCCACTCCATCGGCATGGTGCTCTTTCCTCTAATCGCCTCCATGGTCATCGCTCAAAGCGGCTGGCGAGACGCATGGTACGTCCTTGGCGTGCTCGTATTCGTCGCTGCGCTGTTACCTGTGGCGATGCTCATATCCGATCGCCCCGAAGACCTCGGACTGCGTCCCGACGGCAATAACCAAGACCCTACCGCCGATGACGCCGACGGCTCAAGCCAAACCGATGCCCATGAGGAACCCGACTGGACAACGAAGGAAGCGATACGCACACCCGCACTATGGCTGCTCGCCATAGCCACAGGATTGCTATTTCTTATGCAGGCGGGCACGAATACTCACAGCGCGGCGTTCTTTCAGGACCAGGGTCTCAGCGCCGTAACCGCCGGATTCGGGATCAGCTTCAACGCGGCCTTCGTCGGCGTCGGCAGCATTGTCTGGGGCAGGATTGTCGAGAAGGTCCCCGCGCGCTTCGTTATGGCGGCAGTCGCGCTTGTCATGGCGACGGCCTCTTTCCTTTTCATCACCACAGACTCATGGCAAGAAGCGCTGGGATACTCCGCCATATTCGGCTTTGGACTCGGCGGCATGCTCACCGTGCCCCCGGTTGCATACGCCGACTACTACGGCAGACGCTCGCTCGGCACAATACGCGGCATAACCGAACCATTCACAACATTCGGACAGGCAGTCGGCGTCATGATACCCGGCATCGTCTTCGACTACATCAGCGCGGAAAGCTACATGCCATTCTTCATCGCCGCAGGAACAATTGGTATCCTGACCGCCATAATCGCCCTCTTCGCAAGCCAGCCACGGCACTCGCAGACAGACACGACCGAATAGGTCCGGCGTCTTTAGAACACTGGTACGAAGTAATTGCGACGGACCGCCATCGTATCCATTCCCTGCTAAACTACCCCAGCATCCTCAATTGACGCGCTTTCAAGCCCTTTGATACACTCGCCAGCGAATTGACTTCCAAAGATGAAATCACACAAGGCTACGCAGCCGCCATCCTAGCCGCGGGTATGGGCACGCGCATGAAGTCCAGCACCCCGAAGGCGCTGCACCGCATTTGCGGACGCGAGATGCTGCATCTCGTTGCGGACGCAGTCAGAGGCGCGGGCGTTGACGACATCGCCATAGTTGTTCCGCAAGACAGCCGCCGATTCCAAGACGCCATCGGCGACTCCGTGAGATACGCAACGCAAGCAGAACCACTCGGCACCGGCCATGCCATATTGCAGGCACGCACCGCCCTGAAAGGCGCATACAACATCCTGGTGCTATACGGCGACGCGCCCCTCATCAAACCCTCAACACTTGCCCGCTTGATGCAGCGCCATGCCGAAATGGAAGCCTGCGTCACCATCATCACCTCGCAGCGCTCCAACCCCGATGGCATGGGACGCATCCTGCGCGACGACTCCGGAGGCATTAAGGCGATAATTGAAGAGCAGCATGCCGACAGCGACACCCTGGCAATCCGCGAGGTCAACAGCGGCTTCTACTGCTATCGCGCGCCTTGGCTTTGGGAGAATCTGGAGAAGCTCGCACCCGCTCCCAACGGCGAACTGCTGCTGACAGACCTCATTCAAGCAGCCGCCGTGCAGGGACAGAGTGTAGAGTCCATCACATCCGACGACTCCCACGAGACGATGGGCGTCAATAATCGTGTCCAGCTTGCCGAAGCCGAAACAATAATGAGCCAACGCATTCGTGAACGCTGCATGCTGGGCGGCGTCACAATGCCCGATGCGTCCAGCGTGTACATAGACTGCAATGCCGAGATCGGGCAAGATACTATTGTGCTCCCCAACACCCACATCACTGGGCAGACCGTCATCGGCAGCGATTGCAAAATCGGTCCCAATACCATTATCGAGAACGCAACCATCGGCGACGAATGCACGATCACATCATCAGTAGTACGTGATTCAACGCTGGAGGCGGACGTGGATGTCGGCCCGTTCAGCCATATTCGCGGCGGCGCACATATCGAGAGCGGCGTTCACATAGGAACCTCGGCCGAGGTCAAGAACAGCCGCCTTGGACGCGGCACGAAGATGGGGCACTTCAGTTACATGGGGGACGCCACACTAGGCGCAAATGTGAACATCGGCGCAGGCGCGATAACCTGCAACTTCGATGGGAGAGACAAACACGAAACTATCGTAGGCAATGATGCCTTTATCGGCAGCGACACGATGCTCGTCGCGCCCGTGAGAATTGGCGACGGCGCAGCCACCGGCGCGGGTGCCGTCGTAACTAAGGATGTTCCAGCCAACACGCTCGTGGTTGGCGTACCGGCGCGTGAGCAGTCAACAGACCGCACGAAGGAAAAGCCGTCGGCTTCCACACCTTAGCAAACCCTGAAACGATGGCACTCTTCAGGCCTAATCGCCATATCCGCCTTGATGATGCGTAACCTGAAGAGTACAAAGGGAAACCCTCCACCGTTTAACTCGGTGGAGGGTTTTCTATTTTCTTGGTCTGTAATCCAGTACCCGGAGTTACTTCTCTACCGCTACTGACAGAGGAGAGGTAACGGACGCCTGCATACCGGCAACCGGCTGCCCCATAGCCGCAATGGTGTACACACCCGGATTCAGCGTTATCTTAGCATCAAGCGAGAGCGCACCGAATTCATTGGCTGACCGCCAACAAGTACCCTGTCATCGCCGCCGGAAGCGCCGGACGCAACTACGGTTACGAACTCACCCGGCATAAACCCTGCAACCCTAATCATAATATCTGCGCCGAAATCATCGCTACCGGGCTCGCCGGTCGCAACGAGATTGCTGCTCAACGCAATGCTGGGGGAACTTGCGATACCGCCCGATCCAACAACCCTGATGGGTACGCTAGCTCTGCTGCCGTCCGCGCCACTCGCAAAGACGGACACGCTATTAGAGCCGCCGTTGGAGGCTTCAAGCAATCGACTACCGGTATTGCCCCTGAAGGCCGCACCGACCGATTCCACAGAGAAAGTAAAGTTGCCGCCGGAGTTAGCTTGAGTCTGCGCTCGTGTCCCACCGCCAATGAAAGGCTGCAGGTTCTGGTCAATTATCAGTAGTAGCGCAACAGGCTCGTTGGGGCGGAAACCCGAACCATCTATCGTCAATGGACCATCGACAGTTATAAGGCTGGAATCAACCGCAATCGCCGCCTGGGGCGAAACTCCGTCTGAACCTGAGGGACCCGGAGGACCCGGAGGACCAGCAGGACCTGGAGGGCCAGGGTTGCCGGGATTACCAGGATTGCCGCCGAATCCGGGCTCACCCGGAAGACCGGGCGCACCCTGAAGACCGGCGAAACCAGGTGCGCCCGGAAGACCGGGTGCGCCCGGGGATCCCGCCGGACCTGGACCTGGCTGGCATGCTAGGAGAAGAACCACAGAGATTGAAAGCAGCAGAGTAAGTATCATACCCCGCGAAGGGAAACGGTACGTCATTTGACCCCCTCTTCTTGAAAATATCCAATGTTCGATGTTTGCCAAATTGTATCTAATTTGCTGATAGAAAGGTAGTCCATCAAAGGTCTTACCTTGATGACCGAACAGCGAAGCAATGATAGTCCCGCTGCCCAAGCATTGTCAATACCTTGACCCATTCCAATCATTTGCCAGACTGTGCAATGCAACTGCTTCTACTGCGCAGTTTCACAAGACTAAAGATAATGCTAACCATACTTACACAAAAGTTCAAGCATTTTCTCGTACGCATATTTGACGAATATCCAGAAAACTTGTCCTTAAGAGCATATTACGTTCTTGTTATGCCAAACGCCAAATGCTATATTGAGAGCATGCCCCCGTAGCTCAGTGGATAGAGCACTGGCCTCCGGAGCCAGGTGCGTGGGTTCGAGTCCCACCGGGGGTACCACAGCTAATTTGCCCATTTCTCCTCATTCATTTGCCCACCGATGAGGAGCGTCTATTAGCCTGTCAAAGCCAAGTTCAACGCAGAGCGTTTGAAACTCTGACCGCCTTGCTCCTTTCCAAGCAAGATCGCCCAGCGATTCACTTATTGGCACATCCATACGTAGAGTAGCGAGTTCTTTGTACAAGGCTGCTGCTGCTCTATGTTCCGCGAGATACTGCGCCAGGGTATTTGCGCCACGCACCTTAATGCTCCACAAATTAACATCGTCAGGTATGTCTTCGATGTGCCTGTATTCCATAAGCACTTGCGCCGCGGACTTCGCTCCCCAGCGCTGCACACCGGGAATGCCGTCGGCGGAATCTCCAACTAGCGCGAGGTAGTCCGGAATTGACGCAGGAGCAACTCCGAATTTGGCGATGACTCCATCCTCATCTAACTCTGTATCACGCCGCCTGTCCAGGCTAACCACCTTATTGCCACTCACAATCTGCGCCAGATCCTTGTCCGGCGAGCACACAACCACTTGCGTTACCCCCGGCGCGTCCATCCATCTGAGAGCCGCGGTGGCAATCGCATCATCGGCCTCGAATTCCACCATCGGCCAGACCACTATGCCAAGTGCTGCGGCGGCTCGCTCGGCTAATTCGAACTGCGTCCTCAAGGCATCCGGAGTGTCTTCTCCGGTCTTGTATCCGTCGAAAAGGTCGTTCCTGAACGAAGTGATCACGCTGTCGAAGGCGCACGCCACATGCGTCACATCGTCCTGCCGCAGCAGCGCCAACAGCGTCTGAATCAAGCCTCGCACAGCGCCCGTTGGCTGTCCCGCAGGACCCACAGACTTAGGCATTGCGAAGTACGCGCGAAACAGCTCGTAGGTGCCGTCAACAAGATGAACCTTCATGTCTCTCCCAACGCTTTCCTTCACTCGTCAGTGGTCGTAATTCAATCAGAATCATCCGCGCCTGCCTCGCGCGCATCAGCAATAGAGCAATAGAATGACAGACTTCAAGGGTATATCCCAGCATACCTACGCGTGACCGGACGCGGCTTCCCTGCTCCGGCGCCGCGAGCAACTGAGCGGCAATATCTTCACAATGCGCAACAGTTTCGAGCACTGTTTCGCTATCGCTTGAACTGAGCAATTGAAGGATTCCCTGTTCTTTATCGATACCCATCTCATCATTCTCTGAGGCGGGCTTGTTGGTGGCTGCGCGTAACCTGAACCCGAACCCCAAAGCAACGTAAGAAGCACGAGTTCTGCTCTTCACCCCATCCCGAATCGACATAGAAAAGGCATCGGAAATTCACCCACTTTGATCATCGACCAAGGCGGCACAAAGTATATCCTGCCTCTTCAGCGTTGACAAAGTCGCCGAGTCTCGCCATCTACCTACCCTTTGGCCGCTGCGGACAAAGTTACAAAGACCCTCTGGGCGAATGCACTTTGCAAATCTCTTCAAAGTTGGTTGCCAAATTGGTCACAATGAACATTGTCACAATGTGACCCGAAGATAGAATGCGGCACAAACTGGGGTGTAAGTGAAGATGTCTGAATACGGAAAGTATGGATGGGCGCTGGGCGCTATCGCAATTGTAATAGCGGCAATCGCCTTGGCGATGGCACTGAGAGCACCCAGCGGCGGGAGTGACACGGATGCCATGTCTGGCGTGATGACGAGCCTGTCGGCGCAGAGCGCGGAGGTAGAGTCGCTTTCATCCCAGATCAGCAGTTTGCAGACAGAACTCACCGACTCGCGGCAGATGGAAGCCTCCAATGTCGCCGAGCTCACGGCGCAACTGGAGGGCCTCCGCGGTCAGAGCATGCAAGCGGATGAGTTTGACGACAGCGAGCTGAAGTCCGCCATCAGCGACATCCGTGCCACCCTTGCGGAGCTAGACAGCCGCATGGACACTGACGGTGAAGATGACGATCGAATAGACAGCGAGCGCATCGAAGGTCTCGGCGCAGAACTCTCTAGCCTCAGCACGTCACTCGCAGAACTCCACGATGCAATGTCCGATGGCGGCGGCACAATAGAAATGGTCATCGCAGAATTGGACGCCGTTCGCGCCGAGCTGATGCAACTTCAAGACGCAGTTTCTTCAGACATATCGTCGGGGATAGATGACGCCCTCGCGCGCCTGAATTGGTTGGAGAAGGCAGCCGCCCCCGCCTACACGAAGACATACGTGGAACAGGCGATAAACCGATACGATGCGAATGGGAGAGCGGCAACCCTCGACTACTACAGCACGATGGAGAGCGTGAACGGAGACCTGTACCTCTTCGTGCTGGACGAAAACTACGAAGTGATCGTTAATCCCGCGCTCCCAAATAACATCGGTATGGACATCAGGGGCTCTCTCGGTACGGACATAACCGGAAAGAACTTCGGTGCCGAATTCGTAACTGTGGATGAAACCGGCAAGTGGATTGACTACGTATATCTGAACCCTGCCGACGACTTCAACTACGAGCGCAAGCATGTCTGGATAGTGCGCCACGAAAACCTGATATTCGGTTCCGGCTGGTACGAGCGCGAGGTCTCGCTTGAGAGCACTCCCTCAGCGTATGCGCGTGCGCTGGTGGAGCAGGCAGTAGCGCGTTATGACGCTGAAGGCAGGGATGCCACCTTGGTGCGCTATAACGATCCTGCCAGCGTGGACGGGCAGTACTATGTGCTCATCATAGACTCCAGCGACCTCCGCGCTGTTGCTAACGGCGCGCGTCCTGATCTGGTGGGCACTATCCCCGACCGCATCGATCCTACGGGTTACTACTACGGCAGCGACATTGCCAGCGCCACTGAGGAAGGCAAGTGGATTTCCTATGTCATCCTGAACCCGGAAACGGGGGAGGAGCAGAGAAAGCATACTTGGATAACGCTGCACGACGGTCTCGTATTCGGCTCCGGCTACTATGAACCTACAGTTGCGAGCATGCAGTCCTCTGATGAAGAGGAAAATGTCCTGACAATACTCTACTGGCAGGCGCCCTCGCTGCCAGGACCGTATCTGGTTGCGGGGAACAAAGACACTGACGCGGGCGCGGTCACTCTCGAGCCTCTGGCAAGCTACGACCCGGACGGCGAACTAACGCCAAGGCTTACTGCCGAAATCCCGACCCTCGAAAACGGCGGCATATCCGAGGACCTGATGTCGATTACCTGGAAGCTGCGCCAAGGCTTGAAGTGGTCGGATGGCAGCGATTTCACCGCCAACGACGTCGTCTTCACCTGGCGCTACTGCATCGACGAGGAGACCGGCTGCATCGGTGAGGACGCATTTTCCGGCATCGAATCGGTAAATGCGATTGATGATCTAACTGTCAGGGTTGAGTTCGACGCACCCGTGCCCTACCCATACACCGCCTTCGTCGGCGCGGGCACTCCAATCATCAGTAGCGCGCAGTTCGCCGAATGCGTCGGCGTTGCCGCGAGGACTTGCGAACAGCAGAACACTGCACCACTCGGTACGGGTCCCTACCGCATTACCGAGTTTACGCCAAACGAAGGCGCCGTCTATGAGCGCAACCCATTCTATTGGGGCGAAACGCCCTACTTCGACAGAGTTGTCATCAAGGGTGGCGGAGACGCAATCACTGCGGCGAGGTCAGTGCTCGAAGCTGACGAAGCCGATTATGCATGGAACTTGCAGGTTGACCCGAACACTCTGGCAGAAATGGAAGCCGCAGGACAGGGAACCGTCGTCTCCGCATTTTCCAGCCTTGTGGAGCGCATCGTGATCAACCATACCAACCCGGACCCTGCGCTGGGGGACGACCGCTCCGAATATCTGGACGGCACAAATCCACACCCATTCCTGACGTTCACGCCCATTACGCAAGCCATGTCCATGGCCATAGACCGCACTCAAATCTCGGAGCCACTCTACGGTTTCGCCGGCAAGCCCGCCTGCAACATCATAATTGCCCCATCGAGGTATGCCTCGACCGCGAACGACGGCTGCCTGACACAGGACATCGAAGGCGCCAACAGCCTTCTCGACGACAACGGCGTGCTGGATACTGACGGTGACGGCATTCGTGAGTACAACGGCGTTCCATTGCGAATTGCCTATCAGACCACCTCCAACGCCATCAGACAGGACACACAGGCGCTCATCCGCGATTGGTGGCGCCAGATTGGAATCGAGACCGAACTCATCCAGCATGACGCCAGCGTATTCTTCGGCGGAGACCCGATCGTGGACAAAGAGGCTTCATACCGCAGGTTCTTCTCGGATGTGCAGATGTACACCACCGGATCCGGCGTCGATCCTCAGCAGTATCTGTCCGGCCAGCGATGCTCCCACATCCAGACGCGCGATAACAACTGGGCAGATGGCAACAACGCCCGCGCGTGCAGCGCCGAATTTGACGAGGTCTTTGAAAAGCTCGAACAAACCACTGCAGGATCAGAGCGGGATGCTCTGGTAAAGCAGCTCAACGATATCATCGTGCAGGACGGCTTCGAAATACCGCTTGTCGCGCGCGGGTACGTCTCCGCCCACAGCAATACCCTTAAGGGCGTCCGCATAAATGGGTGGGACAGTGAAATGTGGAACATCGCCGAATGGAGCCGTTAGCCCTCGTCATCATTCTCGCCGCATCTCCATCTAACCGGTAGCAATATCCAGCGAGTGCAGTCGTCTGAAGGCTCAGATAGCAGGACTTCATCAGCGCACTCTGGTACTGGTATATGTTGGCTCAATTGCGCTACAATTCCGCGCGGTCTATGCGCCTGACACCATTTGAATGCCACTTGATTGAGACGTTCCCGAGTCAAACATGGCAACTGCCGCGACTATATTCGGTATCTCCTACCTCCTGATAGCTACGGGGCGCATTCCCCATGTTGTAGTCGCCGTACTGGGCGCAATGGCGATGGTCTTCCTGGGAGTGATGTCAGAGCATGAGGCGCTGTCGCATGTGAACCTGGAAGTCATACTTTTATTGGCGGGGATGATGTCCCTAGCGAACATATTCGCAAGGACGGGCGCTTTCGAGTGGGCAGCAATTAAGGCCGCGCAGCTCGTCCGAGGCGACGGCTTCCTGACCCTCTGCCTTTTGTGTGTCATCACTGCAGTAGCATCCGCGTTCCTCGACAACGTTACGGTGGTCGTTCTCGCGGTTCCCATCACACTTTCCATCTGTCGCATGCTGGATGTGCAGCCAATTCCTTTCCTGCTTGCTCAGGTCTTCGCGTCGAACATTGGTGGCGTGTCAACCATCGTGGCTGACCCGCCGAACATAATTATCGCTGCCGAGGCGGACATCGGTTTCCTGGACTTCATGCTCAACGCCGCACCGGTAGGCATCCTCGGCATGTTCGTCCTCATTGGCATGCTCTACTTGTGGTTTCGCAAGAGTACCGTAACGACCGAGGAAAGCCGTGCGACCGTCATGCGGCGAAATGCAGCCGCTGCTATCACAGATTCTGTCCTTCTGAAAAAATGCATCGTGATATTCACTTTCACCGTGGTGGGCTTCCTGATACACGATCTTATACACGTGGGCCCTGCATTCGTAGCCGTTACATCTGCCACCGTCCTCATCCTCATAAGTCGGATTGACCCGCAAGAGGTGCTCGAACAGGTGGAATGGACGACGCTGGCGTTCTTCGTCGGCCTGTTCATACTTGTGGGTGGGCTGGAAGAAACCGGCGTAACGGTGATCGTCAGGGAATGGCTGGTAGATGTGTCCGGCGGCAGCGATAGAAATCTAGCCTTCATGCTGGTCTGGTTCGGCGGAGCCACATCGGCAATCGTGGACAACGTGCCGTTCACTGCCACGATGGTCGAAGTCGTGCGCGGCGTATCAGGCGACAACCTCGGCACTTCGCCGCTGTGGTGGGCGCTCGCCCTGGGAGCCGACCTCGGCGGAAACGCGACCATTGTCGGCGCGTCCGCGAATGTCATCGTCGTCAATATCGCCCGCGCCAGAGGCTACCCCATAAGCTTCATGCACTTTCTCAAGTACGGCGCCGTAATCAGTTTCCTTACCCTGCTGGTCTCCACGGCGTATATGTGGCTGCGATACTTCTAGTGCCAAAAGGCGACCGGCGCACGCCTTCCTCCGACGCGATGAAACTATCAGATAAAAGGCAGCCAAGCTAGATGGAATCGGAAGCTCGGACAGGCTACATAACTTTGTGTCCGGAGGGCGCATACGCAGCGAGATTCGGATTGCCGGGCAGGTAGCTGGCTCGACCTTTGGGCCTGTGTAATACGCCATCCTCGACAATTATCTCTCCTCGCTGCATCGTCAGGATAGGCTGCCCGATCACATCCTTGCCCTCGAACATCGTGAAGTCGGCAAGACAGTGCTGCGCCTCAGCCGACAGCGTATGCTGGACAGATGGGTCGAACAGCACAATGTCCGCGTCCGAACCGGCGTCGAGCGATCCCTTCTTCGGGTACAGGCCGAATATCTTGGCAGGATTCTCGCACATGACCTGCACCAGCCTCGGCAGCGTGATACGCCCTTTATTGACGCCCTCGTGGTACGCGACGCACAGCATCTGCTCCGCCCAGTTGCCTCCGAAAGTCGCGTCGAATATCGAGGCTTCCTCATCAGGGTCGGTTTCAGCGTCATAGGAACCCTTTTGCGATTTCTTGTGCCCGCAAAAGTCGCTCGCTATCGTGTCAATCAGGTGAGACGACAACCCTTTCCACATCGCCTCGTTGTCCTCGCGCTCCCGCAATGGTGGTCCTATCTTGGCAAGCGCGCCAAAGTCGAGCATCTTCTGATTCGTCAGGTCTAGGTACTGCGGGCAGGTCTCTCCGAAAAGTTCGACATCCCCACCCCTAAAGCGTTCGAGTACGCCAAGCATTTCCCTTGCGGACAAGTGGACGATATACAGTGGACATCCTGTAACCTGCGAGTAGGTTGCGGCGCGGGTAGCCGCCTCTACCTCAAGGATGCGCGGCTGCGATGGCGCGTAGTGCTCCCTGCCGGTATTGCCCGCCGCCGTCGCGCTATCCACGAGGTAGTCGATGCAATATCCGTTCTCGGCATGCACCATGGCAATGCCGCCATCCTCAGCGGCAAGCTCCATCGCCTTCAGCATCCGATCGTCGGGCATCATCATGCCCCGGCGCGGGTATGTCATGTACATCTTGAAAGACATGACCCCCATGCCCATCATCTCAGGAACCTGGTACTCGACATCGTCGTCTCCGAGAAGAATGGCGTGAATGGCATAATCTAAGTACGAGGTCTCCGCCGCCTCGTCCATGAACTCGCGTATCATGTCCGACACGGTGCCTTCTACGCCCTCGCGCCGCCTGTTCGATATGAATGGGACAACCGTTGTAATCCCACCGAACGCCGCGCTCTGGGAGAATGTCTCGATGCGATCGGCATATACGGGGTGATTGTGCGCGTCAATAATGCCGGGCATGACATACAAGCCGGAAGCGTCGATCACGCGTGTCGCGTCCTCCAACCTATACTCTTCGGCATCCGCGCAAATCTTGCCGTCCTTGACCACAATGTCCTCGCGGGTCACTCCCGTCCCACGGACAACAAGCCCGCCGTGGATGATGTAGTCTGCGCTTCGACTGGTCATGTGCTCCTCCTGAATTGCCCCGGGTTATCGGCTTCCATCTGAACACAGACGGCCTTAACGCCTTGTCAGTCTTTCCTCTCTTCCCGCTGCCTCGTCAACGGCTAGCGCCGCCTCCGCGCGCTCGTTCTCACCAATCTTCGACCTTACGGCTTGCTGGGCGCGGTTCCAGTACTCGCGATTATCAGTCACGAATCTGTGAGACTCAAAGTAATCGTCAAGCAGCCCGTTAACCTGCGGAATGACATAGCGAGCTACCATATCCCAACTTCGGCGCGTATTCTCACGATTCGCCCAATCGTGAACGAAACCTATGACACACCCAAAGCCGCCGGTTAGCTCCATCATCTCGCGGATTCTGGCAACCAGGTCGTCGGGCGTCCCTATAACCGCCGTGCTCAGTTCGGAAAACGCCACGCCATCCACCGCTTCATCAGGCGTATCGTAGATGGTTCCTTCGCCGCCTGCGAGCGTGCCGATGGAGTACTCGTTATTGTGCCTTAGCAGACCGGCGCCCGCCTGCTCTCGCGCTTCCTTCCGCGTTTCCGCGATATGCCAGTTAAGCACGATGCGCCAATTCTTGCGGTCAACTTTATTG
The DNA here is from genome assembly GCA_965225795.1 of Dehalococcoidia bacterium. GTDB lineage: Bacteria > Chloroflexota > Dehalococcoidia > Lucifugimonadales > JADFKI01 > Bin90. Next base: position 2,007,293 of record OZ245324.1, read on the forward strand.
CCATGCTTCGCTGCGGACTCCTCGGCAAAGCTCCACTGCAGCGGCAGCGCCCTGATACCATCCTGAGTCATCGAACCAATCGAGAGCACTCCCGCCCGATGCTTCCCCGCAAGTGTCATGCCCGATGGACTGACTATAGAGGCCACCGCGAACTCCATGTCCTCCTGCAGCGGCTTCAGTTGCAGCTTTGCGTCCCGCAGTTTGAACCACTCGGAATCGTAGCTGAAGCGCTCGTTTTCAGTAAACAGTCGGCGGATAATTCCCATCGCCTCGTCCTGCCTGTCGCGCAGCACCATCGGGTCAATGCCCAGTGTGTGAGCGTCAGACGGCAGCGCGCCGGGTCCCGAACCGAATATCACGCGCCCACGCGACTGGTGATCGAGCTGCACCATGCGCTGCGCCACCATAAAGGGATGGTGATAAGGCAGTGAAACCACGCCCGTGCCCAGTTTGATTCGCTGTGTGCGCTCCGCCGCGGCTGCAAGAAACAGTTCCGGCGATGCGATTATCTCCCAGCCGGTGGAGTGATGCTCCCCGCACCAAAACTCTTCGTATCCCAGACCGTCAAGAAGCTCGACAAACTCTAGGTCGCTTTGAAGTTGTAGTGTGGGATTTTCGCCAATAGGGTGATGTGGCGCCAAAAACGCGCCGAAGCGTAGGTTTGCCAAGTTCGTCCTCCTGTTTTGAGCAATTGCGGTCTGTTCTGCCGGTTTTTACCTGATAGATAAGCCGGAGTCAAAGAATGGCTATTGTGAACTGCTCGTAGCCACAACTTTTTCCTTCTTTGAAACTCCGTTTACGGTTGACTGAAACATAGACCTGCACATCATACAACAAAGCGCAAATATGTAGGCGGGCGAGCTTCAACTCTATTACCATTACTTCGTCAACCCTGCTTCCATCACCCCTGCCCCTTGGCATCCCAACTTGACAAGCAGAGCATATAAACAGAAAATCAGGGCGACATCGGCAGCCTCCATACAAAACGAACTCTGCTATACCCCACAGGAGATATGAATGACTATCACTTCTAGCGTTTGGACTGAAGAGATTATCGAGGTGGCAGGCACCCGCCTCCAAATAGTGACGGGAGGCAGCGGCGACCCGCTGCTCATCCTTCACGACGAGGTGGGGCACCACGGCACGCTGCGCTGGCACGAAGCCCTCGCCGAAAACAGCACACTGCACATTCCCTCACATCCGGGCTTCGGCGATTCCCCAAGAATGGATTGGGTAATGAACATGCGCGACCTCGCGGGCTGGTATCTGCGCGCGCTCGACGAATTGGGCTTGCAGGGTGTGGATGTCATCGGCTTCTCGCTTGGCGGCTGGCTCGCCGCGGAGATGGCGACGATGTGCCCGCAGCAGTTCAACAAGATGGTGCTGGTCGGCGCGGCAGGCGTGAAGCCCAGCGTTGGCGAGATTTTCGACATCTTCCTCGTAACCGCGCAAGAGTACCTCGACGAAGTATGCCTGGACAATGCCGCCACGCCTGAATTCGACATCGTGCGCCCCGAGGAACCCTCGCCGGAACTTGTAGAGGCATGGCTAGTCGCGCGCGAAGAGGCATGCCGTCTAAGCTGGAAGCCCTACATGCACTACCCCGGGCTGCCGCAACTGCTCGGTCGAGTGCAAGACCTTCCCACACTTCTAGTCTGGGGCGCGCAAGACTCTATGGTCCCGGTCAGCGCCGGCGAGATATACAACCAGTCCATAAAAGGCTCGCGCCTCGAAATCATCGACGACTGTGGCCACCGCCCCGATATCGAAAAGACCGACGAGTTCCTCAGTCTTGTTCAGCAATTCCTCGCGGAGTAACATCTCGATCAACTTCCGATAACCATAAAATGCATGAGTCGCCACAACAATCAGAGAAATAGGTCTTCATAGAGTCATCGCAATAGAGTCATCGCAGAAGCGTAAAAGGAGAGCGCCCATGTTCATCGCACACTTCACCGAACGCCCATATCAGGATCCAGCGTCGGGCTACTTCGGCGCAACAGGTAAGTCCATCAAGGACCTCACACTTAGCAATGAGATCTACGACCCCGTACTTGGGGCGAACCTGTACAACCGCTATCTCGACGAAAGGCTGTACGCCGAAGAGATGGGCTTCGACGGCCTGATGCTCAACGAGCACCACAGCACTCCATTCTGCATGGGCGGCGCGATGAACATCGAGGCAGCAATTCTCGCCCGCATGACCAAGCGCGCCAAGATCGTCCTGCTCGGAAACATCATTCCTATCTGGGACGATCCGCTCTGGCTGGTCGAGCAGCTTGCCATCATCGACATGATTTCGCGCGGCAGGCTCGTCTCAGGGTGGGTACGTGGCACTGGGCGCGAGAGTGTATCCCACAACGCGCCGCCGCCATACAACTGGGAGCGTTTCCAGGAAGCACATGACTTCATCGTCAAGGCGTGGACGACGCCCGGACCATTCCGCTGGGAGGGCAAACACTACCATTACCGGTATGTGAACCCGTGGGCGCGACCATACCAGAAGCCGCACCCGCCCATCTGGCTGCCCGGTGTTGTCAGCCGTGACTCACTCCAGTGGGCCGCGCGCAATCGCATCCCATACATCATGCTTGCCACCGAGATGGGACCTACCAAGCAGGCGTTCGAGCTCTACCACGAGACGGCTGCCGAAGAAGGCTACGAGTCCGGTACGCAGAACATCGGCTACCTCTGGAAGGTGCATGTGGACGAGACCGAGGAACTCGCCGAGCAGACCGCGCGCAAGTATGTGCAGGGCCCGAGCAACCCGTTCCTCGCGGGCAACGAGGGCACGGCCAACGGCGCGCTCTTGAACCTGCCCGGCTTGACCTCTCGCCGGCGAGTGCTGCCGACGCGCGATGCCGCAACCGCCAACCGCGGCGGCAATGTCCTCGCCCGCCCGTTCGAGGAGCAGCAGAAGAACTACACCATCGTCTCAGGTACGCCCGACACGGTTATCCCCAAGATTCGCCATGTGCTGGAGACACTTCGGCCCGGCAGCGTAATCTTCTGGGATGGCGACGGCGCGATGACACACGAAGACCAGATGCGCAGCCTGCGGCTCATGGGCGAGTATGTAATCCCCGCAGTCCGCGAAATCGGCAAGGAACTCGAGCTATTCAGCCCATTCGAGGTTAATCCCGCTACCGGAAAACCCGTTGAAGAGGAAACAGCCCAGGCAGTAGCCGACTAATAGAACACCGAACATAAGCAGAAAGGGACGCGCCGGCTATCAAGCGGCGCGTCCCTCTTTCGCATCTGTGGAAATTTGTCTGAACAGATTACAAGCGCGGGTCCCTGATTGCGTTGTACAAACCAAGTAGAAGCAGCGGCACATTTGCGCCGATAACTGCGCCCATCGTCGTGACACTCGTCTCTGGTATGCCGGGCTTCCATATTGGGTGATCCAAGCCGACTCCAACCCCATACCCCAGCCACGCACCTGACACAGCGCATGTCAGCGCCATGACGAGCAGAAGCGCCTGTACACCGAGATTGAAGTTCCTGTCGAACCAGGTGATGTAGCTTCCTATCCCTGCCCCGATGCCTGTAGCCAGCACAAGCAGCATCACTAAGCTGTCGCCGTAGCCCCAGATGGACAGCGCTACCGGTAGGCTCATTACATACAGCCCAAACCCCAGTACGGCCGCCACGAACAGGGCGAACACGCCCCTGGCAAACACCAAGGCAATTTTCAGCAGCGCCCCGATTGTGGCAAGCAACTGCATGTGCCTATAAAATGCCGTGCCAATCTTCTGCATCTGCAAACGGCGTCCTCTTTCACGTCACGGTTATTCGCAATGAGCGAATGGGCACACCTATGGCGGCGTACTATATTATGAGCGTAGCAGACATTGTACGGCGATGCTACCTAATGAGCAGATCACGCCTCGTATGGCTCCCCAAACCGCTCCACGTGCGCCACCTGCTCCAGGCTCTTGCGGTCCCTGCGTCCTCGCGTGCCCATGTTGGCGTGCAGCCGATAGCCGAACGGCAAAACGGTCAGCAGGACGAGATGATCAGGTATGCCCAGCAAATCCTTAATCGCTTGGTTCTGCTCGGCCTGCCGAATGCCCACAAAGCAGGTCCCAAGTCCCTCCTCCCACGCCACAAGCTCCATCTGCTGCAATGCGCGTCCGGCGTCAAGCTGCGCCCTAGGCGTGTCGTCAGTGGCTATGGCGATTGCCATTGGCGCGTCCGCAATAAACGGCCCCTGCGTGGCAAGCTCACCCAGCCGCCTTATGGTCTCAGAGTTCCGAACCACTACGTAATAACATGGTTGCAAGTTCTGTGAACTCGGCGCGAGCCTAGCCGCCTCCAGCAGCTTCATCACCACATCGTCGGGCACCGGATCAGGCTTGTACTCCCGCACTGTCAGCCGCGACAGTACCGCATCATAGACTTGCATAGCACCCATCTCCAATCCCGACATGCTGATTCACTGACTAATCGACATATCGACTAACTCTTCACACCGGATACCGCCAGACCTCGCCCCTCGGCGCCTCGTCCGACAGCTTGAAATGCGGTACCGAAAAGCCGTCCTCCGTGTCTAGGAACACCACTTCCACGCGCTTGCCTATGCCCACATTCTCCGGATCATCCGGCACCATGTCGTCGTTGAGCAGGTTCGCCGTAATTCGCAGCCCGTTCCCCGGGTTCGGCTCGCCGCTCTGCTCGTCAAGCTCCACCAGCACCACCGTGTACGGCACCCAGTCGCGGAACGCGGGCATAATCGCGTGCATGATGACCTGATAGCTGTATATTGTCCCCTTGCCGCTTACCTCTTGCCACTCCCAGTCCAGCGACGCGCACCACGGACATGCCGCGCCCGGCTCGCCGCGCAGCAACCCGCAACCCTCTGCGCTGCACTTCTTCATGACAAGCCTGTGCTCCATCGCCGCATCGAAATAGCCCTTGTACTCGCTGTCAAGCTCCGATATGTTGAGCGCCAGACCGCGATACTCATAAATCGGCATTCTCTTCCCTCCAAAGGACAAGGCGCTGCTTACGCCTCGACAATTGTCACTAAACTTTGGCGCACAGCCAAGCAATCAGTGGAATCCTGACCGCTGACACCTGCCCTCTACTTGTGCATTATCAGCGCGCTTCCCACGCCCGGCATCGCCCATCCCATGTTCATCGATATGTTCACATCCGGCACCTGACGGCATCCACCCTCAGAGTAGTCGTAGGTATGCTCGCCATCCGCCCAGTTCGGGCAATAGTCGTCCACCGTGCCGCGAATCTGCCGTGTATTCTCGATGACCATGTTCATCCCGTGCGTATAGCCCTCGCATAGGTGGCCGCCGCTCGTGTTGTTCGGACGCCTGCCGCCCAGGTTCGTGATGCCACTCGTCACATAGTCCTTGCCCTCGCCCTTCTCGCAGAACCCGTAGTCCTCGAACTGCAAGAGCGTCGTGTATGTGAATGCGTCGTAGCAGCCGGTTACATCTATGTCGTCATGCGTCACGCCTGCAAGCTCGAACAGGCGCGGTCCCACATAGTAGCCCGCCACCCGCGAAATCGGAGCGTACTGGTAGTGGAAGTCACCGCCCGGCTTCACGCCTCTGCCCTGCACCGCCATGATGTACGCCGGTGGGTGCTTCAAGTCCTTCGCACGCTCCGCCGATGTAACAATGATGCAGGTCGCGTTGTCCGTCTCAAGGCAGCAGTCCAGCAGGTGCGCGCACGGCTTCACGATCCAGCGCGAGTTCACCACATCGTCCACCGTAACTCGCTGCTTCATCAGCGCCTTAGGGTTATTGCTCGCGTGGTTGCTGTGCGTAACCTTGATGTTCGCCAGGTCCTCGCCCGTAACGCCGTACTCCATCATGTGCCGCGTGAATGTGAATGCGAAGCTCTGCACCGCGCTCGCCACGCCGTATGTGCGCCTCAGCAGATCCGAGCCGGCAATAGGCGCAGCCGCGCGCGCGCCCGTGCCGCCGATCCGCACCTGCGAGTACCCGTTCATCGCCCGGAATATCGCCACGGTATCGCACATGCCGGCTTCGATAGCGCCGATGGCAAGTCCGATGAGCGCCTCAGTGCTCGAACCGCCACCGGAGCAGTCCATATAAAAGTTCAGCCGCATCCCCAGGTCGTACATCATCGTCGTCGAAGGCGTCGAATCGCCCCCGTGATAGCTCAGCATCCCGTCCACATCCTGCGGCGTCAGCCCCGCGTCGTAGATGGCGTTGCGTATAGCCTCCACGCCCAGCGCCCGCGTGCTGCGCCCCGACGCCCGGCTATACTCCGTCTCTCCGACGCCAACAATTGCGTACTTGTCTTTCAGTCGTCCTTCCATTTATGTCCCTCCTGTAGCATCCTCAAACAACGCGGTAAGTATCGCCTGTTCAAGGATGATTGGCAAGTGCGGCTCCACCCCGAAAAGGCGTATGAACTTGAGATGAGAATTATCGGTCGACCTCACATCAATCTGCCTCAACCGACATTCCCCACACGCATCAGGACAGCCTTCACAATTAATGTCTCAACTAGCATGCACTAGGGTGCCTGAGAAAGTTCCCCTGATTGTGGATAGACAGTAATAAATACAACGATTATCCGTCCTTATATAACATCAATATATTATATTTCAAAAAAGGTGCGATAAATACTTGACGGATTAGCATAAGCGTGTCATGCTTTCTCTCGGCAATCTTTGGGGTGACCAAGTACCCGTTGAATGACAGGTTTGGACGTGCGGGGATGGGCATCTTCGATGCCAATACGGATTCTGATCACCTCAAAGATCCGCCACTTCAAGAATCGTCGGGGATTCGCTAAGGCAATAGACCGACAGGGGCAGAGCAATGGCACACTCACAGGACGTACACAGTGCTGACTTCGGGCACGATCATCAGGCGCACGAGCATGAGCATGCTCACGACCTGCGCAAGACCGGCAAGCGCACCCTGGTAGCCGTCTTGGTCATGCTGTCCGTTCAATTGACCATTGAGATAATTGGTGGCATCATGTCCGGCAGCCTCGGCTTGCTGGCTCATGCCACGCACATGATCACCGATGCCGTCGCGGTTGCGCTGGCGCTGTTTGCCATGTGGATTGCGGAGCGGCCTGCCACCATCAGCCGCACCTTCGGCTTCCATCGCACCGAGGTGCTGGTCGTACTGTTCAATGCCCTCGCTCTTTGGGTACTCGCGAGCTGGATTCTCTACGAGGCTTACGGGCGATTCACCGACCACACCGCCGGCCACGGCCACGAAGTCGAGGGCAGCATCATGCTTATCGTCGCCATCGGCGGCCTCGCGATCAACTCAGCGTCGGCCTGGATCCTCTACCGCTCCTCGAGCAACAGCATTAACGTCGAAGGCGTCTTCTGGCACATCATGGCAGACCTGATGGGATCCATCGCCGTCGTCATATCCGCCGTAATCACCCTGCTATTCGACTGGGACATCGTTGACCCGATTCTGAGCGTCGTCATCGCGGCGCTAATCCTGGTCACATCAGTCCGCCTCGCCGTCAAGGTGTTCAACGTCCTGTTGCAAAACACACCGCGCGGACTCGACATGTATCGCCTGTGCAATGCGCTCGAAGATGTGGAAGGCGTAACCTTAATCCACGACGTTCACGCCTGGACTCTCACACCGGGCTACGAGTTCTTCAGCGCCCACATCCTCATCGATCCGGGATACAGTGGAGACAGGGAAGTACTCCTTCGCCGCCTGAAGCATATTGCCCGCAAGGAATTCGGCATCCGCCACATTACCATCCAGGTTGAGCAATCCGTGGCAGACTGCACCGAAGACCACCACATCGACCACCTCGAAGCCACGGAACTCGCCAAGACCTAGTTCATGTAGATGGGCTGCCGCAACTCTTCGAACCGTAAGCCGAAGAATTCATCACCAACTCCGGCGCGAGTGTGCTACCCAGCTAGGTGCGCTCGCGCCGTTTTCTCATTTGGGACACAATCCTCGTCGTCGAGAACTTGATATTGCGTGCTCCGCCTGAAAACCCGCGCAGCGTTCCCGCAGCACGCAGGGCGTAGAGGGCAGGTTGCCAGAAATCTCCGCTATCTCGTCTAACAGTCCAACCTGAACTCGCTTACACATGTGCTATATTTGAAGAGGAGTAAAAGTTTTAGAAAGAGTTCCCGCAGCATGCCAATCTATCAGACATTTGCAAAGCGAAAAAGAGATGCGGCAAACTCTGGTAAGCCAGAAATATACAGCTACGATTGCTTACCTATGGAGCTCAAAGTCCAAGTCATACATCTTTGGAAGGATGTATTTGACGCTTTCCCTCAATACTATCGCCCTGTTGTCGTGAAAGGATATTGGAAGTGGGTACACGACACTCTTGCAAGAGAAATGGGAGTCTTCAATCTGGTAACCAATCCATCCATTTCAGGGGATCGTCTGGAAGATTGTTCAAATTTTCTCCTTGGATGCGACAACGTGGATCATGCATTGAGCTTGATTGAACTATCCTTCCGTTACGTTGACGTAGTCGTACGCCAAGAAATAGCTAAGGATTTTCGGTTTAAGGGTGTTGTCAAGCTAGACATTGATGAACTCATACAAGAATTAAACCAACGCTTCCGCGAACATTCCATCGGCTATCAGTACGCAGCGGGGCAGATTATTGAAGTTAACTCTCAATACCTGCATTCGGAGACCGTAGAACCAGCCATAACACTTCTTCACGATGCGGGGTTTGAAGGTGCCATGCAGGAGTTTATGGCAGCCCACAAGTGCTACAGAGAAAGAAACTACAAAGATGCCATAGTAAACGCCTCAAATGCTTTCGAGAGCACGATGAGAACTATCTGCGACAATCGCGGATGGGCTTATCGTCAAAACGCAACTTCAAGCAAGCTGATTGAAATTCTATTTTCTTACAACTTGATTCCGACAGAAATGACAAGCCATTTCACTAGTTTAAGGAGCACGCTGGCAAGCGGTGTGCCGACCATAAGAAACAAAGGTGGACAAGGTGGGCACGGTCAGGGAAGTTCACCCGTAGAAGTGCCCGATCACATCGCCGCTTACGCTCTACACCTTACCGCATCGAACATCGTCTTTCTCGTTGAGTCGCACAAGGCATTGGACAGATAACGCGCTTGATAACTACTTAAAGATTTCGACCAAAGGTGGAACAACGAGCATGTACAAAGCCCAACTCGAACAAGACGAAGACGGCAGGTGGAGCGCGTGGATAGACGAACTCCCGGGTTGCGCCGTCTGGGGATACACGCAAGACGAAGCCCTAAGCGCCCTCCAAGACGCCGCCGAAGTCTACATCGAGGATATGGTCGAAGGCGGGGACCTACCCCCTGCGTAACTATCCACCGCCTCAACGAACGCCCCCCTCTCCTCCTCCCCAATCCACGCGCTCCGGAATGCGTTCCTCGACAACTCCGCCACTTGCTCCCTCGCCAGCCCCACCGCCTGCTGCGTGTTCAGCAGCGCCTCGCTCAGGTAGTAGCTCCGCATATACGCCGGATCGTCGGTGTTCACCGTAACATTCAGCCCGAGTTCCAGCGCCCTCTTTAACTCCGCGGCACGTCGCGGCGCTGCACTGCTCGGAGGTGATGTCGTGCAGAATGTCAGGCACATCTGCCGACGCCGGACATCCTCTATCAGTCCTTCGTCGTCCAGCACATGGTAGCCGTGGTCAATCCTGTCCACGCCAATCACATCCAGGCACTGCCGGATATGCTCCACCGAGTTTTCCTGAAGATGGTCGCAGTGCATCGTCAGCTTGTAGCCCTCCGCTCGCGCCCGCTCGAACACTTCGCGGAACTTCACCGGCGGATTGCCCTTCTCGTCCGAGTCAAGACCCACGCCCACGATCCATTCTCGATACGCCAGCGACTGCTCCAGCGCCTCCATAGCCGACTCCGCGCTCATGTCCCGCAGTATGCCAAGTATCAGCTGCGAGCGAATGCCAAGCTCACCATGCGCCATCTCCTGCGCCCGCCGAATGCCGCTAATGACCATATCAAATGAAATCCCTCTGCTCGTATGCGCCTGCGGATCGAAGTGCATCTCCGTATAAACCACATTCTGCGCGTGAACCCGCAGCAAATAGGCGTATGTCAGCTCGAAAAAGTCCTGCTCCGTCCGCAGCACATCCATGCCCGAAAAATACAGCGCAAGAAACGAGGACAGGTCCTGATAAGCGTATGAAGCCGCAAGCTCATCCGCAGTCCGATAAGGCAGTTCAACGCCATTGCGCTCCGCCAGCCGCACCCGCAACTCCGGCTCCAGCGTCCCCTCCACATGCACATGCAGCTCAGCCTTCGGCATACCCCGTATAAAAGCGTCCATGCCAACCACCAACTACACCCTATCGTAATAGCCGTCCATTACACTGACTAACTGACAGACTGACCAACTGAAACACTTTATTGCGCCGTCAGCCCCCCGTCCATCACCAGCGGCGTGCCCGTAACGAACGATGCCTCATCCGACGCCAGGAACAGCGCGCCATAAGCAATTTCGCGTGGGTCAGCCACCCGCTTCATGAAGTTCGACGACCCCGCCTCCGCCAAAAACTCCTCCCGGTCCGCGCCCACGAACTGCCGGTGCCGCTCAGTCGCCGGCGTCAGCACCGAGCCGGGACACACGCAGTTGACGCGGATGTTGTGCGGCGCAAGGTCCATCGCAAGGCAGCGCGTCAGCTGCATCACCGCCCCCTTCGATGCGTTGTACGGGATGAATCCCGGCTGCGCGATGAACCCGCTCACTGACGCCATGTTCACAATGGAGCCGCCTCCCGACGCCTTCATGTGCGGCAGAACATGCTTCACGCAGTACGCCTGCCCGATGACATTCACCCCAAACACCCGCGCCCAGTCTGCGTCAGTGATGTCCTCGATCTCTCCGAACACGAACGCCGCCGCATCGTTCACCAGTATGTTCACCGTGCCGTATGCGTCAGCCGCAGCCTGCACCATCGCTTTCACATCCGCCTCTTTAGACACATCTGTCTCCACAAACTGCGCCTCGCCGCCCGCAGCTCTAACGCTCGCCAGCGTCTGCTCCCCACCCTCAACATCAATGTCCGCAATAGTCAGCCGCGCCCCCTCTTCCACAAACACCTCGCATATCGCTCGCCCAATCCCTGACGCGCCCCCCGTAACTATCACCGTCTTGCCCTCAAGCCTCATAACACACTCCAACCATCGACTATCTGCCAGAATACTGATTAACTGACCTACTCCAGATGAAACACCTCTTCCAGCTCCACCATCATCGCGTCGGGATGAGCCCCCTCAGGTATCTCAAAGAAAGGGGACATCATATCCTGCCATCGCCTGTTCGCATCCTCTTTGGACATACCTTCCAGCGCAGCCGCGAAGCTGTCCTCACTCTCGAAGTAGCCGAACATCAGCCCATCCTCGCGCATGAACAGCGAGTAGTTATGCCAGCCGTTGCGACTCAGCGCATCCAGCATATCCGGCCTCACCGCCCTGTGGTGCGCCTTGTACTCCTCGATCATATCCTGCCTCACCTTCAGCAGAAAGCCAACGCGCTTCATGGCAGCCTCCTTAATGGTCACGCGACGATAGCGCAGCCCCTTCAAATCCCAGCATATTCGTGCCTTCCCGCCAAGTCAATCTATCCTGTTTATCGCTGTTTGCCCCGCCCCTAAACGTTGGAAAGCCCGTTAGACAGCCATCATGCAACCTGCTACAATTTGCCCGAATTATACAGATTGAATCCACTGAGATTCATACCGCCCGCAGTCAAGCGGCGGATACAATCTAAGGAGGAATTTCCATGAGGGCTGTCGTGTACCAGGGGCCGTTCAGCGTGTCCATAGAGAATGTTCCAGACCCGGAGATACAGCATCCCAATGATGTAATCGTCAAGATAACGTCGTCCTGCATCTGCGGTTCGGACCTGCATATGTACGAGGGCAGAACTGCCGCAGAACCCGGCATCATATTTGGTCATGAAAACATGGGCATCGTCGAGGAAGTCGGCTCTGCGGTAAAGACGCTGAACGCCGGCGACAGGGTGGTAATGCCCTTCAATGTGGCGTGCGGCTTCTGCAAGAACTGCCAGAGGGGTTTCACCGGCTTCTGCACCATCGTCAACCCCGGCTTCGCAGGCGGCGCGTATGGCTATGTGGCTATGGGACCCTGGCGCGGTGGTCAGGCCGAATACCTGCAAGTACCCCACGCCGACTTCAACTGCCTGCCCCTTCCTGCCGGCGACGTGTTTGAGTCTGATTTCGCTATGCTCGCAGACATATTCCCCACCGGCTATCACGGCGCGGAACTTGCTCAGGTCAGCCCAGGCGAGAGCGTCGCCGTCTTCGGCTGCGGCCCCGTCGGATTGATGGCAGCTTATAGCTGTGTCATCCGGGGCGCGGCGGTAGTCTACGCCATCGACCATGTGCAGGAGCGTCTGGACAAGGCAAGCGAGATTGGAGCAATAGCCATCAACTTCGACGACGGCGACCCGGTAGCGCAGATAAGAGAGATGCGAGGGGGCGACGGCGTGGACAAGACCATCGACGCAGTGGGCTATCAGGCAGCGGCGCAAGGCTCTTCGGCAGCAGGCGGCGAACAGGACGAAGTCCCCAATGTCGTTCTGAACCAGATGATTGACGTGATAAATCCCACCGGAATCATGGGCATCCCCGGCCTGTATGTTCCGTCTGACCCCGGCGGAGTGGACGAGGGCGCAAAGCGCGGCTCGCTCTCCATCAACTTCGGCAGACTCTTCGAAAAGGGGCTGCGCCTTGGCACTGGCCAGTGCAATGTGAAGCGCTACAACGCCTACCTGCGCGACCTCATCGCCGCTGGCAAGGCTACTCCCAGTTTCGTGGTCTCCCACGAGGTGTCGCTCGACGATGCCGTTGACGCCTACGACAAGTTCGATAAGCGCATCGACGGCTACACCAAGGTCATCCTGAACCCATAGCCTCGAACATCTTTGTCCCTTCCCCCTTGACGGGGGAAGGTTAGGATGGGGTGAATAAAAATGGCCACCCTGAACGGAAACGCTATCGGAGGTTCAACTATGCGTGTAGGCAACGGCGAGAATACATACGGCTGGATAGACAATTGGGCGAAGATTCCCGAGTCTGAAAGTTCCCGCATGGGTTGGGCGCACCCTGGCATCGTGGTTACTGAGTCGGGGAATGTCATCACCTGCCATCCCGGCGACCCCAACGTCATGACATTCGACAGCGACGGCAACCTGCTCTCTACGTGGCAGGGCGAATTTGCCGACGCCCATGGCATCACGCTGGTCAATGAGGGTGGAACCGAGTACCTGTGGATAGCCGACAACGGCTCCAAGAGAAGCCACCTTCACGACTATGGCTACCCGCCGGGCGCAGACGACGCTTCAGGGCAGGTGTTCAAGACCACGCTGGACGGGCAGACCGTCATGAAGCTTGACGCTCCGCCTCATCCCGCATACGAAAGCTCCCGCTACTCGCCCACTACCGTTGCGATAAACGAGGAGCGCTTAGGCGGCAACGGCGACATCTGGGTCGGCGACGGCTACGGCGCAAGCTATGTCCACAGGTTCACCAAAGACGGCGAATATGTGAGCAGCATCAACGGCGAAGAGGGTGCAGGCAGATATAACTGCCCTCACGGTATCTACATAGATCGGCGCAAGTCCGACCCTGAGCTTTATGTGGCAGACCGCGCCAACGCCCGTGTGCAGGTGTACGACATGGAAGGCGGCTTCAAGCGCTCTTTCGGCGACGACTTCCTGACCACGCCCAGCGCCTTCGTAACCTACGGCGACCTGCTCGTAATCGCCGAGCTTCGCGCTCGCCTCGCTATTACCGATATGGATGACAATCTGGTCGTTTATTTGGGTGACAATATGCAGGTCTGCGATGTGGACGGCTGGCCGAACAACACCGGCGACAGCGGCCAAATCGTCCCCACAAGCCTTCTGGAGGCTGGCAAGTTCAACAGCCCGCACGGCTTGACTGCGGACGCAGAGGGCAACTTGTACGTTGCCGAGTGGCTCATCGGTGGCAGAGTGATAAAGCTCGCGAAATCCTAGAAACTGTTCCCAAATCCCTTCCCCCCTTCGCGGGGGAAGGTTTGGCTTGGGGGAGAAGCATCCTGCTGATGCTGTCAACTCCGCTCAAGCGGATGATGCTCCGCAATCCACTCCCACACGTGGCTCTCCGGCAGTTCCCAGCCGTCCCACGGCAGGCGCATCACCACATCCTGCTTGAACCAGTGATGATGCCTCTCAGCGTATGCGTCGCTCCCCGTAGCGTCCGCCAGTATCGCAAGCGCAAGCTGCGCCGGCCCGCCTATCCCGTAGCCCCATTCGAGATTCACCGAATGCTCCCACAGGTCTAGGCGTGACGGCAGCGGTCGCGCCACATCATCCTCCACCACAACGACCGCTACTTCGGACGCCGCGCCCTGCCCCTTTCGCTCCCCCGCGTACACCTTCTTGCCGTCCAAGCCAGACTCCTTGACACTTCATCCGAAACTCGCGACGTAGATGATACTGTAATCTCACATCGCAATCAAGGCGACAGTGTCACCGGAAATGTACGAGATTAAAAGAGCACCTCAGCGCCAATGCTCCGGCAGTATCGCCTCAGCGAACCCGAACTCGCGCGCCAACCACTCCTCCTGGTGCGTCCCATCCCTGTAGCTCGAACTCTGCGACTCGTACACACTGACATCACCCTGAATAGCCCCTGACACCGCCGACAGCCCCTCAGCATCCAGCGAACTGCCGGGCGCGCCCACCATCAGCAGCGTCCTGGCATTCACTAGCGGCGCGAACCCGCTCAGGTCGAAATATCCAAGCGTGTCTTCCACAGCCTCCCTGCGCTCAGGATGCAGGTTCAGGTAGTCGTTGATCTCTTCGAGCGGATAGTCCCCAGTACGCGCCGCCAACTTCAGCGTATCCACGAACAGCCCCGGCTGGCACACCACATGAGTCACGCCATCATGCAGCGCCGCCGTCATCAACGCCATGTCGTTCCCTATTGCCACCACGCGATCAGTGTCCACCTCATCCCGCGTCAGCAGATACTCCATCCCGCGCACGCTGTCTGCCGCAGTACCACGAAATATGTAACTGCCGGAGTCATCAATGCCCTCCGTCAGATGACCCGGAAACCCAGCCGAATACGGACTGTCGGACAGCCGCTGCCCGCGCCCTCCAAGCGCGAATACGACGAATCTGCTGCGAAGAAAATTCGCCGACCCTTGAGGTATGGGCTCAAGCACGCTCTGGTATTTCGGCGGATAGTAAATCGTCGGAAACGTCCCTGTGCCCTGCGGTATGCTCAGGTACCCGAACAGCCTGTAAGGCCCTATGCTCGTCAATCGCACGCTGTACATCGTGGCGAAATCCGCGCACCGAATCGGCAGTAGCTCCACTTCCGGTTTCGCCGGATAGCTCGCCAATTCCTCCAGCGTGCCGTCCCAATACCGCTCAAAGTCCGTAGTCATCCTGTCCATCCTGTCTGTTATTCCGCACCTTGCAGATGCTTAGCGAAGAACTCCGTCATCACTGCGGTATGCCTGTACCGCCCCGCCTCATGTCCGTGCCCGTCGTATGCGTACAACTGCTTGTCCTCGCTGCCGATGGCGTTGTGCAGCGCATACCCCGTCTCTGGTGGGCACACATTATCCTGCAACCCAATATTCATAATGATCGGGCACTTTATCCTGTCAGCAAAGCTGATTCCGTCGAAATACGCCAGTGTCTGCTCCACATCAGCGCGGCTCTGCGGGTTCATTCGCAGGTAGTCGTTGATCTCTTGGTACGGGTAGCTGCTGGTCAACGCGATCGCATCCATGTAGCCGCAAAGATACGGCGCCCCTACTGACGCTACCTTCACTTCCGGACGCATCGCCGCAGTCGTTATCGTCAGACCGCCGCCCTGGCTGCTCCCAGCAACGCCAATCAGCTCAGGATCAACCTCACCGCGCGTCAGCAGGTAGTCTATCGTACGCCACGCATCCACATAGAAGCCCCTGTACGAATAGGTGTTGCGGTCTATGATGTTGTGCGTAAGCAGGTTCGGATAGCCCGGATTGAACTGCCCGTTGCTCCGCAGTTTGCCCCTCGGTGCAGTAGTAACGGCCGCATACCCTCGGCGCGCCCAGTCCTTCGGTATCGCAGGGTCACTCTGGTATCCCGGCATGAAAACCACCGCGGGCAAGGGTCCCTGCCTCTCACGCGGCATGCAGAACCACGCCGCAACCCGCACGCCGTCCAGGCTGTCATAGAAGACTTCGAAAGTCTCCAGCTCGTCCGAACTTCGCATTGGCAGCGGCACCGTCTCCGCATTCAAAGGAATCTGCGCCGCCTCTTCCAGTACAGCTCCCCAAAACTCATCGAAGTCATTCGGCTTCTGCACACTACACTTATAATCAGCTATCATCTTGCTTATCCTGTCAATCCTGTTAGCCCCGTCACCCCTCAAGCCTACCCCGAATCTGATCCATCAGTCTTCGCACTGTATCCTCATCCGGCACAACGTCTCCCGATTCCACATAAACATACAAGTCCTCGAGAGCATCTGCGTAGTTGCCAAGCCGGTAATTCACCACGCCGCGGTCACGGAACTCCACCGCATCCTGGGGCAGCAGCGCAATCACACGATCGATGGTCGCCAGCACGCGCTCATAGCTGCGCCGCTGCAAATACACCACCTTCAGGTTTCGCAGCATACGCGCGATAAAGGCGCGGCTGCTCACGGGCGCCAGATACTCCCTATCCCAGGCCAGCGCCCCCTGCGTTGACTGCTTCAGACGCTCCGCGCACTCCTCCTCCGACAGCAATATTCCGCCGTGAAATGGATCCACGAAAATATCAGGGTCGTCCCTGTGCCTCACGACAAAATGCCCCGGCATGCCGATTCCCAGCAGCGGCACTCCAAGCCGCTTGCCTACTTCGATATACAGCAACGAGAGCGTAATTGGAATGCCCAGCCGCCGCTCTATCACATCATTGAGGAAGCTGTTGCGGGGATCGTAATAGTTCGTGTGGTTGCCCGCGAACTTTAGCTCGTCGAACAGGTACTCACTGAGCGTATTCAGTTGGTACAGCGGGCTATCGTCGTCCATGCGCGGCGCAACACCCTCCGCTAACTCGTCAACGCGGAACAACTCACGCTCAACGCTCAATTCCGGATATTCTGTAGCGGCAAGAAGCAGGGCTGCGCGCGCCAGATCAATCTCTTCCTCCGGCGCGCCAACCATCCTGTCGAACTGATTCCAGACTTCCCGGGATTCCACAATGCTCAAAGAATACGCCTCAACACAATAACTGGCAACCCGTCCCCAAGCTAAGGGAAAGCGTACATTGTGATCGAAGGTTACTCCGATATGACGCAAAAAGCCCCGAACCTAAAAACGGTTCGGGGCTTTTTTCTATGGCAAGCTTCTGACCTTAGTCAGCAGCAGCAGCCATTACGCTCTCAAGCCTGTCCTTGACGATTGCCTTCAATTCCTTGACTCGGTTTAGATGAGGGGTCTCATTGCCCTCTTCAGCCTTGTCGTAGATCTTGTCGCCATCTACATAGACCTGCAATACACCCGATACTCCGGGCTTAACCGAGATCGAAACTTTATTACCGCCAGCATCCACAAACTCGTTGACCATCCAGGCCGCAACACTGTGATACTGTCAAGGTACGCAGTAGATGATCTCAATGTCCATCAGACCTTCGCCAGCCATAGCAAATCCTCCTGATATGATTTTAGTGCCTCTGTATAGTTATTTATTAAACACTATACTAAGCTCCGTATTTATATGGAAATCTTATCACGGCAACTAGCCTCTGTCAACACGACCACTCTGAAGACTTGTGAACACTATGTAAACTATTCCCTACTCGGCACCCGCAGCAATCCCGGTCTTTCATCCCGCGTGCACCGAGTTAAGCCCTTAATCGTGTGGCTCATGTACCTCCCTGTGGCCGCTAACACATCGGCTGAATGAACAAATGCTTACCTGCTGCTACCGCCCCAAATACCCAGGTCCATACCCATGTCTACTACTGCCGTCTGCCTGTTCAAGGTGTCCTCAATCTTTTCGCGGTACTCGCGCCATGCGCCATCTTCGCCCTCAGAGCTTGACGCCGATTGCAGCTTGTCCTGAAGGTCGTCCATCAGGTGGTCTTCCGCCCGACCTGTCGGCATATTGAAGAACTCCGTGTCGAAGCGCGGCAGCTTACCCGCCTCGAAATATCCCTTGTCAGGCAGTTCATATCCTTCAAGGTTATCGCTGCCCTTGCCCAGCACATCGCCGGTCTCGATGTAGTGTTCCATCACAGGCTTCATGCCATACTTCTGTATCGGACAAGTCTTCATGCACACGCCGCACCCCGAGTATCGCGTCATCACAGGACGGCAACGTTTGGCGATGAGCTTTGCCTTCTCCACACCTCGATACCACAGGCGCTGCCCCTGGATAGCCCGTCCCGGACAGCGCATGAAGCACACCTGGCAAATCTCGCAGAATTTCGGGACACCGTAGTCCACGGGCCTGTCGTATGCGACCCTCGCATCCGTGATAATGATCTGGAGCCGCGCCCTTGAACCGAAATGCGGCGACAGCAGCTGCCCGTTCACGCCGAGTTGTCCCAGCCCCGCCTCAACGAACATCGGTATCATCGGCCCGAATTGCCAGGTCGGTCCCGACACCTGCGCGCGGTACCCCAGCGAGTGTATATGCTGCACGAGCTTCTTCGCCAACTCCGCCTGCAGCTTGTAAGTTGCCCCCTGTGCCACTTCCGCATCAAGGCTCGGTATCGTCTGCGTCGCCGAATGCTCCTGTTCAAGCGCAAGGCATATCGCATTCGGAAGCCCGCGCCTTACATCGTCCTGCCGCACCTTATACACATAACGCCGGTCGAACCGAGTGAACCCCACCTCGCTGTATCCCAGCTCTCGCGCCACATCCCTGATGGACTGCGTAACGTCATCGCCGCTTGGTTTTGCCGTCGGCTCGAGGTCCCCGCTCGCGCGCACCCACTCCAGGGCGGGCTTCATGTCTTCCTGAAACTCTTCGTACAACTCCGCCGTCTCCGGCGAAAACTCGCGCCGTATCCCGTCCGCCCACTCCACAGATGCACTCTGCTCCAACGCAAAGCTCTCCAGCGGATACTCCCGCGAGTAAAAGGTAATCTCCTGCTCCCGTCGCAGGGACTCCGGAGCCTTCTCCAGGTCCTTCGCCACAGGAATGCTCACAGGCTCGTCCCCATGCTTGCGCCCCGGCCTTGTTATCTCATGCCCAAATCGCCGTCTCGCCATGTTCTATCCTTACCTCTTTCAGCCGCCTAACGCCAATATCCTAGTAAGCCAACTCCATACCCAGGGGCCAACAGCAAAGGCAACCCCCAATCTTATGATTATCCACCACAGCAGCCCGCCGCTACATCCACGCCGCTCCGGTCCCCGTCCATATCTCCCCCGCAGTTCGGCAGGAGTCTGCGGTGTATGAATTGTCGGCGGTAATGTAGGTAGTGATGGCGGAGGCTCCATCAAATTTGTTCCAATCCCTATCTAGCGCAAGATGCCATAAACTTCACAAATGCCCTCCAATACCCTCCAATCCCAACTGCCAATCACCCCATGTTCATCCTGCTGTCTCGCCATATCCTGTCCTCACATCTTTCAGCCGCCAAATCCTAAAATCCTGGTGAGCCATCCCCATACCCAAGACCAGGTGGCCCAGGCAACGCATATCCCTAAGAATGTCCACAACAGCATCTCGGTGCTGCACCCACGCCACCTAGGACCTCGTCCGCCACCACCACTGCCCTGAAATCGCGACCTGAAATCAGTCGTGTCAATCGGAATCTCGCCGGGGCGCGGCATCGGCTGCAAGTCGTTGCTCCAATCGCAAACTGCCAGCAATCATATCGCATCCCCTTCAGATTGTCAGTCCGAACAACCATAACTCCAAATACCCTTGAATGAATGTATCCCATAGCATACAATAAGCCGATGATAGAAGTCCGTGAAACCGAAGTGTATGCCAACTGGTTCGGTAGATTACGGGACACTCAAGCAAGGGCGCGAATTGATACGCGCATCAGGCGTCTAGCGTTGGGCAACCTCGGCGATGTCAGGGCTGTAGGACACGGCGTTTCCGAGTTACGTATCGACTACGGACCAGGGTATCGAGTGTACTTTACACGGCACGGACAGACACTTGTGATACTCCTCGCAGGTGGCGATAAGTCATCTCAGCGTCGGGACATCAGAATTGCAAGCGAACTTGCCAGAGGACTTTAAAAGGAGTCGGAAATGGCAAAGACAATCACCAGACCTTGGGACCCTGCCGAACATCTAAACACACAGGAGGACATAGTCGCATACCTTGAAGCGGCGCTAGAAGACGGAGACAGCCAACTCATAGCCTCCGTGCTAGGCGACATAGCCCGCTCTAAAGGAATGACCGAGATTGCGCGTGAAACAGGACTTGGCAGAGAAAGCCTCTACAAGGCACTATCGCCGAACGGCAATCCCGAATTCGCCACCGTGCTCAAGGTAATCAGGGCACTTGGAATCAGGTTGCGCGCCACCGATGCCCTTAGCTCTGCATCTCACTAACCCGAAGGCAACTCCCTCACCGACCGCAGCGGCGACACCACCATATACAACGCACCTAGCAGCCCGACGCACGCTGCCGCCACAATTGTCATCCGCAAGCCAATCTCACCCGCGATCCAGCCGCCGACGAGCGATCCTGCAAACAGCGCAGCAACTCCAAGTGATCTCATCGTCGCGTTCATCCTGCCAAGCGAGCGGCCGGGCGTTATCGCCTGCCGCATGCTGTTCTCGTGTACCATGAACATCGTGAAGAACCCGTCGCCCAACTGCGCCAGCGACAGCATCAGTCCGGCTAATAACAGCGACGCGCGCGCCAACGGGATAAAAAGTGTTGTAAGCATGTACACCGCATAGCCGCCCACAAGCGCAGGCCCAAAGCCGAATCTGCGCGCAGCCCAACCCGCGTATATCGAACCGAATATCGAACTTATCCCGCCAATAGCGAATATCGTTCCCAGCGCGCCGGGCCCAAACCCAAGCTCCCGCACTCCGAAGACCAACACCACCGCGCCGAGCATGCCGCTCACCCAGTTCTCGGCAATGTTGGCCATGGCCAATGCCCGTAGCAGGCGGTCGTTCCACACCACGCCAAACCCCTCCCATATCTCTCGCGCCACACTTCCACCCTGCTCGGAAGGCTCGGCAGCAGGCTCTTCCTTGCGAATGACCGCCAGCGAAAACGCGGACACCAGAGAGGTCAGCCCTCCTATCGCAGCCACGGCGACAGAGTTGCTCAGCTGCGCTATCCAGCCGCCTATGCTGAACGCCGTAACTTCCGCGAACGACTCGCTGGCGGTCAGCTTGCTATTCGCATCAACCAGTTCGCTCCGATTTACCAGCGTGGGCAGATACGAGCGGTTAGCCACATCGAAGAATGTAGTCAGCACGCCATTGAAGAACGCCACGACATATAGCTGCTCGATGCGCAACTGCCCAATCAGGAACGCGGCGGGAATGGACGCCAGCAGCGCGAACCTGCCAAGCTCGGACACGATGAGGATGGGCCGCCGCCGGATGCGGTCCGCCATCACCCCCACTAAGAACCCGATAACTATGCTCGGCGCCACTCCCAGCGCACCAAGAACGCCCATCTGAAACGGCGTCGCACCCAGCACCAGGACAGCAACGAACTGCAACGCCCCCATCAGAATGCCGAAGTTCGACACCGTGCGGCTTACCCAGAACTTAGCGAAGTCCGTATCCTGCCACAGACCACCAAGAACTCTCCTCCATCTCGAAGTCCCCTCCCCCCTGAAAGGGAGGGTTAGGGTGGGGATGATCATCGCCTGCATCCCGTCTATCCGCATCACCCATGAGCGACTTCGCCCAATATGGCTTGCAGAATGAGCGCCGCCACTCCCTTGTTCAGCGGCTCGTTGTTATTGCCGCACTTGGGGGATTGTATGCAGCCCGGACACCCGCTCTCGCACGGGCACTCGCTGATGACTTGCAGGGTCGCGCTCCAAAGCTCCTCGATAATGTCGTAGCCGTGCTCCGTGATGCCCACGCCACCCGGTATGCCGTCGTGAATGAACACCTGCGGCCTTCCCGTATCCGGATGCAAAGGAGTCGAGATACCGCCGATGTCGTTGCGGTCGCACATGGCGAACAGCGGCAGCACACCTATCGCCGCATGCTCCACCGCATGCAGCCCGCCCATCAGATCGAGCCGCTCTCGCCGTATGTAATCCAGCGTGTCAGGCGGCACATCGAACCATAGCGATATGGTGTCGAAACTCTGCGGCGGCAAGTCAACATACTCTTCGCCCAGCGATTCCTCCGTAATGCGCGCCACACGCTTGAAGCCCACAACGCTAGTCGTAACGCTCACCTCCCCTAGGTAGGCTTGCGTCCTGCCAGCCTGCCTCTGCCTGAACTGCCTCAGAATGCGCGTATCGGTATAGTCGCGCGCCTGCGTGTAGTACGGCACATCGGTCTGCACCGCATAAGCAACACCCAACTCCATATTCAGGTCAGTAACGAGATACTGCTCCCCTTGGTGCAGGTATATGCCGCCCGGGTGCAGTTGCATGAACGCCGACATCTCCTCCACGCTCTCCAATATCACGCCGCTGTCCTGCTCCACCAGTGAGTATGTCCGCGCGGACGCCGATCGTATATTCACCTCGCCCGCCGGGTAGTCCATATCCGCGCTCAGATACCAGCGCCCCTGCCGCACATGCAGCAGCCCGTCCTCCACAAGTTCCTCCGCATACCACAGCAACTCAGGCCCAAAGTGCGCCGTATCGTCCATCAACAGCGGCGCCTCATAAGCCGCGCAGAGCAGGTGCGGCTTCAGGATGTACGGGTTGCCCGGCGACACCCGTGCGCTTTCATGTGATCTGCCGAAAAACGCCTCTGGGTGCCGCATAAGATACTGGTCCAGCGGGTTATCGTGCGCAACCAGCACAGACAGCGAGCGATGACCGCTGCGTCCGCTCCTGCCCGCCTGCTGCCACGCGCTCGCTATCGTGCCCGGATACCCTGTCAGCAACGTCGCGTCCAGGTCTCCGATGTCTATGCCAAGCTCCATCGCGTTCGTGGTCGTAACGCCAAGCAGTCGACCTTCTGCGAGGTCTCGCTCTATCGCCCGCCTGTCTTCCGGCAGGTAGCTCGCGCGATACGGCATTACGCGCTTGGCGACATCCGGATGCGACAGCTTCAGGTTGTCTCGCACATACACATACAGCAGTTCGGCGGCACGCCTGCTACGCACGAAATTCATCGTCCGCACATGCCGCCTCAGCAGTTCAGCGAAGAGCTGCGCCGACTCCGTGTTCGTGCTGCGTCTGCTGCCGGTAGCCAGGTCAAGCATCGGCGGATTCCAGAACAGGAAGTCCTTGCCGCCGTAGGGCGAGCCATCATCATCCACGACCTCAAAAGGCAATCCCGTCAGCCGCTCCGCATGCTCGCCCGGATTGGCAATCGTCGCCGAGCAAAGTATGAACTGCGGCTTGCTGCCAAACCTCTCGCAGATGCGCCGCAGCCGACGGATGATGTTGGCGACATGCGAGCCGAACACGCCCCGATACACATGCGCCTCGTCTATGACCACATACCGCAAGGTCCGCAGCCGCTGATACCAGAGGCGATGATGCGGCAGAATGCCCACATGCAGCATATCCGGGTTCGTGATGAGCAGTCGCGCGCTGCGCCGTATGCCCCCGCGCTCGGGCGTCGGTGTATCGCCGTCAAAGATTTCGCAGCGTAGCCGCGCCGACCTCGGCACGAGTCGTCCCAACGCCCTACGCTGGTCCTGCGCAAGTGCCTTCGTGGGAAAAATGTACATCGCGCTCGCCGTGCGCTCCTGCAGCAGCGCCTCAAGCACCGGAAGGTTATAGCACAAGCTCTTGCCGCTCGCAGTCCCCGTGGACACGATTACATTCTTACCGCTCCGCAGCGCATTGATCGCATCCGTCTGATGCGTGTACAGCGCGTCTATCCCTACACCAGCCAGCGCTCCCTCCAGCCTGCCGCCAAGCGGACGGTCAAGCGTGCCATACCGAGCCTCACGCGCAGGCACATCTTCGCCATGCACAATCTGCTCCATGTACCACGGCATCTTCTGTACTGCGTCGAGAAACGCCCCAACATCCATAGCAACTAGACGACTTTCATTGAAAACTGACTACTGACAACTGATAACTGTTCACTAATACCCCGTCATCGTCTGCTGTTCCACATCAACAACGACGACATCCTCTCTGCTGTTCTCAATATACGCGATTACATTGTCCATAATTTCATCAGCATGGCGCACACTGCTGCTTACACACGCAACTCCGAGCGTCGCCATCTGCCACGAATCGTTATCGCCCACTTCCGCCACCGACACACCGAACCTGTTGCGTATCCGCTGGCACATCGAAGCGATCACCCTGCGCTTTCCCTTTAAGCTCTGGTTCTCGGGAATTTGCAGCTTCACTTTGCACACACCGACATTCATTTCATCATCACCAGTCTTAGACATTCGCCCGAAAATAGCGCCGCAAGCAGCATTATACCAGCCCCGCCTGATGTTATAATTCTGCGAAACTCGAGGCGCGCAGCAGGCAAAGGACGGCATTGTGCGATGAGCGACGTCAGCGTGGGCAAGGTACTGGTTGCGGCAGACGTAATTCAGGAAAAGGTCCGGGAAATCGGCAGCGAAATATCGCGCGACTACGCCGGAAAACGGCCCGTGCTTGTCGGCGTCCTCAACGGCGCGCTTATCTTCATGGCCGACCTCATGCGCGAAATAGACCTGCCGCTTGAAGCGTACATGATGGCTGCGTCAAGCTACGACGGCTACGAGAGCACTGGAATCGTGGAGATTATCAAGCCGCTCGACGCCAGCATCACCGGACGCGACGTGATCCTCGTAGAAGACATAGTGGACACCGGTAAAACACTGGACTACCTGCTGGAATCCATGCAATCCGAAAAGCCCGCCAGCCTGGAAGTATGCGCCCTTCTCAACAAGAAGTCACGCCGCAAGGTGGAAGTGCCGATCAAGTATGTAGGGTTCGAGATTCCGGACGAGTTCGTCGTCGGCTACGGTCTGGACTACAACCAGCGCTACCGCAACTTGCCCTACGTGGCGTCCATGAACGCCGCAGCCGTCAACGGAGCGGGCTAACCTCGCGACATCGCCCCAGTCAGCACAGGCCGCAGCGATGTCTTGCCCATCAGATGCAGGTCCACGCCACGCGCAGCCTCGCGCCCTTCCGCAAGCGCCCACACCACCAGCGACTGACCGCGCGACATATCGCCCGCAGCGAACACGCCGGGCACGCTGGTCATCTTGTCCTGGTCCGTCTGCACATTGCCGCGCCCATCCAGCGCGACGCCAAGCTGTTCCAGAAGCCCTTCCCTCTGCGGATGCACAAAACCCATCGCCAGCAGTACGAGATCGGTGTCAATTTCGAACCCGCTGCCCTCTAGGCGCTCCAGGCTAGGTCTGCCTGAGGCGTCCGGCGCACCCCAGTTCACGCGCACAGCATGCAATTTTTCCACGCTGCCGTTGCGCCCTGAGAAGTGCGTCGTCAGCACATCGTAGTCGCGCACGCCGCCCTCTTCCTGCGATGACGAAGTCCGCAGGATCATCGGCCAATAGGGCCACGGGTTGTTTTCGCTACGGTCGGTCGGTGGCTCGGACAGCAACTCACACTGATAGACAATCTCCGCCCCCTGGCGATGCGAAGTGCCCAGGCAGTCGGAGCCGGTATCGCCGCCGCCTAGTATGACAACGCGCTTGCCCTCGGCGCTGATGCGCTCTGCATCCGGGATATGCTCGCCTGCGTTGAGGCGGTTCTGCTGCGTCAGAAAATCCATTGCGAAGTGAACGCCGTCTAATTCGCGTCCGGGCACGGGCAAATCGCGCGGTATCGTGCAGCCGCCCGTCAGAACCACCGCGTCGAACTCACCCATAAGCTCATCGCCGGTCAGGTCAACGCCCACATTGACGCCAGTCTTGAAGGTAACGCCTTCCGCCGTCATCTGATCGACACGCCGCTGCACCACCGTCTTCTCCAGCTTGAAGTCCGGTATGCCCATACGCAGCAAGCCACCGATATAGTCGTCGCGCTCGAACACGGTAACCCAGTGTCCGCAGCGATTGAGTTGCTGCGCCGCCGCAAGTCCTGCGGGGCCGGAGCCTACTATCGCAACCTTCTTGCCGGTACGCTGATTCGGCCCTACAGGCTTGATCCAGCCCTCTTCCCAACCTCGGTCGGCAATCGCCTTCTCGATGTATTCGATTGTAACCGGGTCCTGGTTGATGTTCAGTACGCAGGCGGCCTCACAGGGGGCAGGGCATATCCTGCCCGTGAACTCAGGGAAGTTGTTTGTGGCATGGAGTTCGGCGAGCGCCTCCTGCCATTTGCCGCGATAAACGAGGTCGTTGAAGTCCGGGATAAGGTTGCCCAGAGGGCAGCCCGTATGACAGAAGGGCACGGCGCAGTTCATGCAGCGTGCGCCCTGATCTCGCGCCTGCTTCTCGCTCCAGTTGTAATAGAACTCGCTATGGTGTTGGATGCGCTCTGCCACCGGCTGTTGTGGCGGACCCTGCCGTCCAAATTCCTTGAAACCTGTTGGTTTTCCCATTTATCGGTTCGCCTGCGTTCTGTTTCAGTGGAGTTTCGATCGGATGAAAATGTTACATTTAATCTGCGGCGACCGCAGCGGCACGCTCCATCAATATGCGCTTGTAGTCGTAAGGCATCACCTTAACGAACTTGGGCAGCATCTCATCCCAGTTGTCCAGCACCCGACGCGCGTTTGCACTGCCAGTTTGCTCATAGTGTTCTTCGATGAGGCTCCGGAGCCCTTTCTCGTCAGCAGGATCTTCAACACTCTCCAAGCCGACCAAATCAGGATTGCAGAGCGACTCGAAAACGCCATGTTCGTCCAGCACGAATGCCTCGCCGCCGCTCATGCCCGCCGCGAAGTTGCGACCCGTCGGCCCCAGGACAACCACCTTGCCGCGCGTCATGTACTCGCAGCCGTGGTCTCCCACACCCTCCACGACCGTCTCAGCGCCACTGTTTCGCACAGCAAAACGCTCACCCGCAACACCGCGAATGAACGCCTTTCCTCCCGTCGCACCATATAATACTACATTGCCCACGATAATGTTTTCTTCGGGAGTGAAGGATGACTCAGCCGGCGGCGCGATAATCACCTTGCCGCCCGACAGCCCCTTGGCGAAGTAGTCGTTGGCATCGCCCTGCACCCGCATGGTTACGCCCTTGGCCAAAAACGCCGAGAAACTCTGGCCCGCCGACCCGCTGAAGTTAATTGTGATGGTGTCATCCGGCAGCGCCTCGATGCCATGCCTCTTCGCAATCTCGTAGCTGAGCGTAGTGCCCACCGTGCGATTTCTGTTGCTGATTGGCAGATCGAGAGTAACCGCTTTCTTAGATTCGATCGCGTCAACGCACAACTCGATAAGCTTGTTGTCGAGTGCCCTCTCAAGCCCGTGATCCTGTTCTTCTCGGCGGTATGTCGCCACCGACTCAGGTACTTGAGGCATGTGCAGCAAGTTCGAGAAGTCCAGTCCTTGCGCCTTCCAGTGCGCGACCGCCTCGCGTGTATCCATCCTGTCCATGCGTCCGACCATCTCGTTGACCGTGCGGAAGCCCATCTCCGCCATAATCTGCCGCAGTTCTTCGGCAACGAAGAAGAAGTAGTTGATGACATACTCCGGCTTGCCCATAAACATCTTCCGAAGTTCAGGGTCTTGCGTAGCGATGCCCACCGAGCATGTGTTGAGATGGCACTTGCGCAGCATTATGCAGCCCAGGCTGATTAGCGGCGCGGTTGCCATTCCGAACTCTTCCGCTCCCAGCAAACATGCGATAGCCACATCCCTGCCAGTCTTGAGTTGCCCGTCCGTCTGCACCACGATGCGCCCGCGCAGGTCGTTGAGCACCAATACCTGCTGCGTCTCGGCGACACCAAGCTCCCACGGCAGACCCGCGTGCTTGATGGACGACTCCGGCGATGCTCCCGTGCCTCCGCTGTCCCCGCTTATCAGCACCACATCGCCATGACCCTTCGACACGCCGGCGGCGATAGTGCCAACTCCTGCCTCGGCGACAAGCTTCACATGCACCCGCGCGACCGGGTTCGAGTTCTTCAGGTCATAGATGAGCTGCCCCAGGTCCTCAATGGAGTAGATGTCGTGATGCGGCGGCGGCGATATAAGCTCCACTCCCGGCGTAGAATTACGCACCCAGCCGATATACTCGTCGATCTTGTGCCCAGGAAGCTGCCCGCCCTCGCCGGGCTTCGAGCCTTGCGCCATCTTTATCTGCAAGTCGCTCGCGCTCGCAAGGTAGCTTATCGTCACGCCGAAGCGACCAGACGCCACCTGCTTCATCGCGCTGTTGCGCGAGTCCCCGTTATCGTCCGGCGTGTAGCGGTGATAGTCCTCGCCGCCCTCTCCCGTGTTGCTGCGCGCACCGATGCGGTTCATCGCAATCGCCATTGTCTCGTGCGCCTCGCGGCCGATAGAGCCTAGCGATATTGCGCCTGTGGCAAACCGCTTGACGATATCGCTCGCAGTCTCCACCTCGTCCAAAGGAATCGGCGTGTCCAGCTTCTTGAAGTCCAGCAGTCCTCTGATGGTGCATAGCTTGCGGTTAAACGTATTCGCGAATTCCGCGAACTCCTGGTATGACTCGTAGCTGTTCGTCTTGGTCGCATGCTGCAACCGGCTGATGGTGTCGGGGTTCCACATGTGGTACTCCCCGTCCCGCCGCCACTGGTAGTAGCCGCCGGTCTCAAGGTCGAGACTGCCTGTCAGCGCAAGCTCTTGGAATGCGGCTTCGTGACGCTTGCGGCTCTCCAATTCGATCTCGTGTATTCCAATGCCGCCTATTCGCGATGGCGTCCAGGCGAAATACTGGTCGATGAACTCGGAGTTCAAGCCCACCGCCTCGAATATCTGCGCGCCCCGGTAGCTCTCGATAGTCGAAATCCCCATCTTGGACATTATCTTCAGAATGCCCTTATCTGCCGCCTTCACATAGTTGTATTCTGCCGTCTCGTAGTCCACAACCCCCGCCAGATCACCATCTTCGCCGACCATATCCCTGATGGTCTCGAACGCAAGATACGGATTGACCGCTACCGTGCCATAGCCAATCAGCAAAGCAAGGTGCGCCACTTCACGCGGCTCGCCCGATTCCACTATCAAGCTCACTTTCGTGCGAACGCCCTGCCGTATCAGATGGTGATGCACACCCGCCACGGCAAGCAGGCTCGGTATCGGCGCGTTGTAAACATCAACACCTCGATCCGACAGGATGATTATCGTGTTGCCTTCCTGAACCGCCTCATACGCCTCTTCGCATATCCTCCGCACGGCGCGGGCAAGCGCCCCGTCGTTCTCGTCGGTTGTGAACAGCGTGCGTATCGTCTTTGCCTTCAAGCCCGGCATGTCGATGCGGCGCATCTTCTCCAGCTCGGCATTCGTCAGCACCGGACGCTTTACGCGCAATGTGCGGCACTGCCCCGGCGTCTCCGAGAACAGGTTGCCCTCGCTCCCCACTCTGGATTCGAGCGAAGTAACCAGCTCTTCCCTGATTGCGTCCAGCGGCGGATTGCTAACCTGCGCGAACAGCTGCTTGAAGTAGTTGAACAGCACCGGACTCTGCTCCGACAACACAGCAAGCGGTGTATCGTTGCCCATTGAGCCTATCGGTTCAGTGCCGTTCTCTGCCATCGGCTCCATTATCATGCGCAGGTCTTCGAGCGTGTAGCCGAACGCGACCTGTCGCGCTAGCAGAATATCGCGGCTGAGAGTCCGCTGCTGAGGGACCTCCGGCAGGTCATCAAGTGACACACGGTTCTCACGCAGCCATTCGCCGTACGGTCGCTGTGCCGCAATTGCGCTCTTCAATTCGGCATCGTCTACCAGCCGGCCTTCATCCGTGTCCAACATGAACATGCGCCCAGGATGTATGCGGTCTTTGAGCAGCACCTTCTCAGGAGGCACATCCAGCACACCTGTCTCAGACGCCATCACCAGCAGGTCGTCAGTCGTTACGAGATAGCGACATGGACGCAGACCGTTCCTGTCCAGCACAGCGCATACTTTCACGCCGTCCGTACCGACCATGAGCGCGGGTCCGTCCCACGGCTCCATCAGGCAGGAATGATATTCGTAGAAGTCCTTCTTCCCCTGATCCATCGGCAAATGGTCGCCCCAAGCCTCCGGTATCATCATCATCAGAGCGTGCGGCAGCGAGCGCCCCGTCGCAAGCAGCAACTCTAGCGCATTGTCGAAACTCGCCGTATCGCTCTGCACTCCCTTGGTGATGATGGGCAGCAGCTTCTTCACATCGTCGCCGAGCGCGTCAGACTCGAATATGCCCTGTCGCGCGGTCATCCAGTTGATGTTTCCGCGCAGGGTGTTTATCTCGCCATTGTGTATCACCATGCGGTATGGATGCGCCAGCTTCCATGTGCCGAGCGTGTTCGTGCTGAAGCGCGAATGCACCAGCGCAAATGCAGTAACGACTTTCTCATCAGCCAGATCGTGATAGAAATTCTGCAACTGCGTGGCGACAATCAGTCCCTTATAGACAATCTTGTTAGCCGACAGGCTGCAAATGTAAAAGTCCCCGCGCTCGTCCAGCCCTGACTCGGCAACGGCGTCCTCGATCTGCCTGCGAATTACTAAGAGCTTCAGATCGAAGTCGAAATCGCTCTCCATATCCGCGCTGCGTCCCACGAAGAACTGACGAATAGCAGGCATAACCGCGACCGCAAGTTCACCAATCTCGTCGGGTGATATCGGCACATCACGCCAGCCCAGCAGCGTCTGCCCTTCCTGCTCCACGAAGCGGCGCACGATGCCTTCAACTTCACGCTGCTTCGCTTCGTCATGCGGCAGGAATGCCATTCCGACGGCATAGTGTCCCGGCTGCGGGCGCTCGAAGCCTAGCCGCTCCGTCTCCTTGCCGAAAAACTCGTGCGGCATCTGTATCAGCACACCCGCGCCGTCGCCCGTCTCCGGATCCGCGCCCTTCGCGCCGCGATGCTCCAGGTTGCAAAGGATCTCAAGTCCCTGCCTCAGGATGTCATGAGACTTCACACCCTTTATGTTAGCGATAAGCCCGACACCGCATGCGTCATGCTCGAATCGCGGGTCGTATAATCCCTGCTTCGTCAAGTTGGGTATGTATCTCTCAGACATGTCAAGCCTCGCCGCTTATTAGCCTATTATCCCCATGGGGAAATGCCGACCATAGGGAAATATCGGGGTCGGGGATCGCAAGCCTACAGCACCGGCAGATAATGCTCAGTCTCATAGTCTGCCACGCGACTGTGATAGTTCTCCCACTCAATCTTCTTGTTTTCAATGAAGCTCTTGAACACCGGCTCTCCCAGCGAATCATGAACAAGCTCACTTCGCTCCGAAATCTGAATCGCTTCCCACAAGTTTGCGGGCAGCGCCTCGATTCCAAGTTCGTCACGCTCCGCTTGGCTCATGTACAAGGCATTCGACTGCGCCGCAGGCGGGAACTCATACCGGTTCTCGATGCCCTTCAGTCCCGCCGCAAGCATCACGCTGAACGCCAGGTACGGGTTGCAAGCAGGGTCCGGCGAGCGAAACTCAATGCGGCGCGACTCCTCTCGGCCCGGCTTGAAGTCCGGCACGCGAATCAGGTCGGCGCGATTCACCGTTGACCACGTTACATAAGTCGGCGCCTCGAACTGCGGCACAAGACGCTTGTACGAGTTCACCCACTGGTTAGTCACCGCGGTGATCTCCCGCGCATGCTTCAACAGCCCCGCAATGAAGAACTTCGCCGTCTCGGATAGATGCTGTGGGTCATCATCGTCGTAGAAGGCATTTCGGTCGCCTTGATACAGCGACTGGTGCATGTGCATCCCGCTGCCGTTGACGCCATTAATCGGCTTGGGCATGAAGGTGGCGTAGTAGCCGCTCTGCCTCGCGATCTCTTTCACAACCAGCCGGTAGGTCATCACCGTGTCCGCCATCGTCAGAGCGTCCGTATGCCGCAGGTCAATCTCATGCTGGCTCGGCGCAGCCTCCTGATGACTCGATTCCACGGGTATGCCCAATTCTTCAAGCGTGAGCACGGTCTGGCGGCGCAGGTCGGTTGCCAGATCCGTCGCGTCCTGCCCGAAGTAACTTCCTCGACCGTCGGTGCTGGTGCCTTTCGAGTCCTTGAAGTAGAAATACTCTATCTCAGGACCCACATAATAGGTATATCCGAGTTTGGAAGCGTTGGAGAGGTTGCGCCTTAATACGGCTCTTGGGTCGCTCTCATGCGACTCGTCGTCCGGAGTAAGAATGTCGCAGAACATTCGCGCCACCGCGTTTTCGCGCGGACGCCACGGCAGCAAGCTGAAGGTGTTGGGGTCGGGAAGTGCGTACATGTCGCGCTCGTCCGAGCGCACAAAGCCCTCGATCGAAGAGCCGTCAAAGCCCATCCCGCGCGTCAGCGAATGCTCAAGCTCCTCAACGGTGATGGCAAACCCTTTCAGGTTGCCAAGAATATCCGCAAACCAGAGGCGTATGAACTTGACATCATTTTCCCTGGCTTCATGGAGAACAAATTCGGTCGCTTCGGGGTCTCTCGACAACATATCAACCTCATTGAAATTAGCGTCCACCGCTTGAGGTGGGTGCTCCGGTTAGGAACGGCAAAGAGGCTTCTAATGCACGAACGAAACGCGGCAATTCGCAGCAGACGACTATTCTAAAATATATCAGTTTGTGAAAATTGTGTCAAACTAAATCGGTGGGATTCGTCGCCTATCAGCGCAGTCGAAACAGCCATATCCTGTTAGTCTTCAGCCCTTCTTAGGACACGCTGATGTTGCGTAAAAACTCTAGCCGTTACATATATACAGTTTCTCGTCAAGACAGAAAGCCTGCACCGGTCGGCCGAAGCTCGGATGCGGTGCAGGCTTCTCTATTTGCGTTAGTCAGGTGCAGCTAAGATGCCGCCTCGCAGACCGTATTGAGGATAAGCTCCGTAACCTTATACGGGTCCATGTTGGCGTTCGGGCGTCTGTCCTCGATGTAGCCCTTGCCGTCACGCGCGACCTGCCAGGGTATCCGCACCGACGCGCCCCTGTCCGACACGCCATATCGGAACTCCTGGTAGGAGCAGGTCTCGTGCAGTCCGGTGAGTCGCATTTCTATGCCGTCGCCATAGTTGACTATGTGCTCGTCGTGGTTAGCGGCAAGAGCCTCGGCAGCGGCAATGCACGGATCGTATGACTCGCGCATCTGCCGCGTGGAGAAGTTAGTGTGCGCGCCCGCGCCGTTCCAGTCGCCCGCGACCGGCTTGGCGGCCAACGAAACACTGACTCCTTCGTCCTCGGCAATGCGCGCGAGCAGCCAGCGTCCCACCCAGAGATGATCGGCAGCCGCAGGCGCGCCAATCGGCCCAATCTGGAACTCCCACTGCCCAGGCATAACCTCGCCGTTAGTGCCGGAAATCATCAGACCGGCCTCCATACAGGCGTCCAGGTGATCTTCCATTATCTTGCGCCCGAACACCTCATCGGCGCCGACTGCGCAGTAATACGGGCCCTGAGGACCGGGGAAACCGCTCTCAGGCCAGCCCAGCGGCTGAATGCCTTGGAAGAAAGTGTACTCCTGCTCAATGCCGAACCATGTGTCAAAGTCCGCGTATTTCTCCGACATCGCAGCGCAAGCCGCCCGCGTGTTCGTCGGATGAGGCGTCAAATCCGTGAGCAGCACCTCGCACATCACCAGCTTGTGGTCCCCGTCGCGAAGCGGGTCAGGGCAGACAAACACCGGATTGAGCACACAGTCCGAGTTCTCGCCCGGCGCTTGGTTGGTGCTGGAACCGTCAAAGCCCCAAATCGGCGGCTCTTCCCCGACAGGCACGACCTTAATCTTAGACCGAAGCTGGGGTGTAGGCTCTGTGCCGTCTATCCAGATGTATTCCGCCTTGTAATAACTCATTATCCCCTCCTGATGGGACTAGATTCTTGTATCTTCTTTCGCCGTTCCCGTAACTCGTTCCTGTCTCGCGCAGAGACTAGGATACTGATTTCCGTCTAACTTTCATACCGGCAATCTGAGGAGTTAGGTTTAGACAGCAAACAGCGAGACTTTCAAATTATAAAGTCTCGCTGGTGAATGTGCATGTTTCTGGCTAATGCCCAGTAACGGATGTGCCTACTTGGTGCGATTCCTGCGAACTGCGCTGGGGATGATAACCCACACTGCAAACAACGCCGCGAATGCCACACCAGCGAACAATGCTTCCATTTCCACACGCCTCCCAATCAGTAGTCAAATTAAGTAGTCGATGCGTTTAACTTGCTACCTATTCTGAAGCAGGCATGTTTCAACTATGTTGCACAGATGTTAAATAAGTGTTACAAACCTCACGATCTATCCCATCCCACCTTCCATCCCTCACCGATACAAAGACCCTCGCGCCTGCGTGTGAAGCCTAGCCGGTCTGTGCTCCACCTAGTTGACTGATAACATTACAAGCTTGCAGGGGCGGTCTTTGCTAACCGCCCCTGCAAGCCTAAACTTTGCTACCTGTTCTTATGTACTGTCTCCCGCCCTAGTTCATCTCCGGGTACGCCACCGTGCCATGCTCGTGCTCGTCCAAGCCTTCCTCCTCTTCCTGCTCATCCACGCGCAGACCCATCGTCAGGTCAAGAATCTTGAAGAGTATGAAGCCACCGCCGAAGCCCCAGACGATTGCCATAAGTATGCCAACGATCTGCGGGAGCAGCTGCCCAGGGTTGCCAGCAATCAAGCCATACACCGCATCAACTGGATCAGGCTGTCCACCAGCCGCGAATATGCCAACCGCCAGCAGACCCCACGCGCCGCAGATGCCATGCACCGTTACTGCGCCAACCGGGTCGTCCGCCTTCAGAATGTTCTTCACGAAGCTCACGCCGAAGATCATTATGATGCCCGCAATCAAGCCAATGACAACCGCCGCCCATGGATCCACATATGCACAGCCGGCAGTAATACCGACCAGCCCTGCAAGTGCACCGTTGGCTGCCATTTCGATGTCCGCCTTGCCCGTGCGAATGAGCGTAAAGTAAATCGCCGCCGTCGCCCCCGCTGAGCCTGCTAGCAGCGTGTTCACCGCGTTCAAGCCAAGAGTGCTGGAGTTGATGTTAAACCCGAACCAGCCGAAGAACAGGATGAACGTGCCGATTACCACATACGGGACATTGTGCCCTCTGATCGTAATGCCCTGCTCCCAGCCTTTGCGCGGACCAACAACGATTGCGCCAGCCAAAGCCAGGAAGCCGCCAATCATGTGTACCACGCCGGAACCTGCATAGTCTGCAAAGCCCATGTTTGCAAGCCAGCCATAGTCGCTCCACGCCCAGTGTCCATATATCGGGTATATGAGCGCGCCCACGATGAAGCTGTAAGCGAAGTAAGCGTTAATCTTCGTCCGCTCCGCCATCGCTCCCGCGATAATCGTCGCCGCCGTGCCCGCGAACACCATCTGGAAGAACCAGTTAACGAGATCGCCATCTTCGAAGTTGGCGAGGAAGAACCCCTCCAGCCCGATGATACCGGCAGCAACGCCGCCGCCAAACATCAGCGCATAGCCGAACGCCCAGAAGCCGAGCGATGCTATGCAGAAGTCCAGGAATGACTTGGTCATATAGTTGACCGTGTTCTTGGCGCGAATCAGCCCCGCGCCAAGAAAGGCGAAGCCCGCCTGCATGAAGAAAACGAGTGCCGCCGCAAATACTAGAATCGCATGGTCCAGTGTTGGGCCCATCACTTCTTCGGCGCTCTGCGCGTATGCGATCCCGCCTCCGCTAAGCACGATCCCAACAGCAAATAGTGCCATCATCAAGAGACGCATCTTAAGAGTCGTAGGTTTTATCATCGCCCCAAGCAAACTCATGGCCTTTCTCCCTCTCTACTAGTTCATGTAATGACGTTGCTCCAAAATCTACGCCCTGATTGTTTCATTTATGTTAAGCACTTGTAACAGAAATGTTGCCTAAGTGTTAAATCTCTATTAAACGTTGCCCGAATTATCATTGATAGACATAACTCCCAGACTCATAGGGGAAATCCTCCTCTTCTCCCATTCTTTATATATCCATATATCAGCCAGTCCCACGTCAGTTTGACATCACACCATCCCCTTATTAAAATGCAGCCATAACAGCCTGACGAAGGGAGACATGCATCATGCAAAAAATGAGAATGGAAATCTACGGCGACTATGCCTGACCGTGGGTCTACAATACAGCCGTGTGGCTGGATAAGGTAAAGAGGGCATACGGGGACGACCTCAGCATCACTTGGCGCAACTTCTCGCTAGAGCAGAACGCCCACAATCTGAAGGAGGGCTCGGAGTCGGACTGGAAGGTCTGGGACGATGAAGACGCATCTCAGCGTCGCTCGCTAGTCTCTCAGATCGCCGCCGAAGCAGCAAAGCGTCAGGGCGACGACGCGCACGCAGCATTCCACCTCGCGCTGCTGATCGCCCGGCACGGCAGCGAAGGGCGCATCTCACTTAGCGACGAAGAGGCTATCCTCGAAGTTGCCGCAAACGTCGGCCTTGACGCCGGTCGAATGCGAGAGGACATGAAAGACCCCGATCTCCGCCGGATTATCGGCGAAGACCACGAGGCAGCCATTTCCGAGGGCATCTTCGGCACACCGACCTATATCTTCGACAACGGCAACATGGCGTACCTCAAAGCCTTCATCCCAGAAGACGAGGACGCAGTGGCAGCATTCGAGCACTACATCGCCATCGCCAATCACCGCAACTACTTCGGCGAAATCAAGCGCCCGCAGCCCCCGTGGCCCAAAGGCGTCCTTGACTAAAGGTTAAAATCTTAGGGGCATCCGTCGCGGATGCCCCTAAACACCACAACTGAATATCCATTCAATTCGGTGCCAACCTCGAATCGCTAATCAACATTCATCATCGCATTAGCGCTCCGAGGTTGCCAAACCGAAATGCACCACGCATACGAAGGAGCATCTCGTTATGGCACAACCTTTCGTACTTCGCATTCCCCCCCTCGAAATACCGACTATCCCCGTCGTTGAGAAAAACATCGACGGCGACCTCTACAATAGATCTCTGCTGACAGTCGCCCTCACCCACAGTTCATTTCTCAACGAGAATCCGAACTCGCCGTTTGAGTGCAATGAGCGACTGGAGTTCCTGGGCGACGCCGTTCTCGACTTGGCGGTCGCCGATGAACTCTACGCACGCTATCCCGAACAGCAGGAAGGGGTTCTCACGCTCATTCGCGCCGCCGTAGTTAACGGTAAGACACTGGCAGGTATCGCGGGTAACCTCGGCATAGGCGAACACCTGATAATGGGCATAGGAGAAGAGAAGAGCGGCGGAAGAAATCGCGCATCGAATCTAGAGGCAGCATTCGAGGCGATAGTAGGCGCAATCTTTCTGGACAAAGGCTACGAAATCGCAAAGTCCTTTTGCATACGCACGCTGGAAACCGAGATAGACAATACTTATCAAAAAATAACCTCTGTCCCTGCCGAAACCCAGAGGTTCGAAAACGCCATAAGCTACCTCACCGGCGGCAAGCACCCTAAGTCGGCACTTCAAGAGCTTGTACAGGCCCAACATGGCGTTACGCCCGAGTACCACTGCAACGAGCCATCGGGAAAGAGTCACCAGCCCACCTTCACTGCAAAGGTGATGGCGAATGACAAACTGTTGGGCTCAGGCAGCGGCGCAAGCAAGAAAGCCGCAGAGACCGAAGCAGCCAAAGCTGCCCTTGCGTCCTTGGCAGGATACGCCTGATGCAGACCCTCGATTTCAATCTGCAAGGCATATCCATCGAAGGCACTATCATCGACGTCGAGACCGTCAGCCTGACGCCCAAGCCCAACGGCATGTTCACTCTTGGCACGCTCAGCGGCAGCTCGATTCGCATTATACAAGCTGAAAACGAAGCCGACTGCGAAGCGCTGGCAGCCGAAGTGCAGCGCCTATGGCGGACATTCCTGCGCCCCATCTACGCCTACAACCGCAAGTTCGTAAGCGGATGGCTTAGCAACGCCCTAGGCACCGAAGCCAACATAGACCATGACAGTATGGACGCTTGGAAGGCTGTCGCGGATCAGCAGGCACTCAAATGGCCCCGCCTGCGCGAACTCATTCGGCCCCCTGTCTTCTACTACCGTTGGGGCATAGCCGACTACGACCGCGAGCGCGACCTCGGCACTATGCGCCGCACGATGCGCCGCGCAAAGTCAGCCAACGAGGTCATTTCACGCGAAGCCCTCGGTGGCGCGCCCCACATCTGGTGGCAGCAACACCTCGAAATGCTCAACGACCCTGAAATTACCCGTCAGCTCACCAACCCGCCATCCGACGCAGACAGCCGATCAGCGGCGTTGTACCGCCTGCCCAACGGCAACTGGACGACAAACCGCCTGGCAGCCATCATCTGCCACAACATGATGGATCTCCAATCTCAGGCATCCCTGCTTCTATGGCAGTGGAACCTCACATCCCCCTGGCTATAAGCTCTTCCTCTTCATCGCCGTTCATCAATATCGGTTGCTGCACTACCGCTGTTACATAAAAGCAACATTTATGTAACAGCCAAGAAACATACACACTGCATCATCTGTTAAAGACTGGTTATGAACGCTTGGAGAAGAGGACACACATTGTAGCCAAGGCTCCCTGCACGGCGGCGTTTCCCATGCTACTTGATGCACATGAAGAATCCACCACACTCCTGCCGCAGACAGTGCTGCTTGCTGCCGAAGGCTGCGACGCTCTCGACGCGACTCTGAGCGCACTCAGAAGTTCCGGCATCGTCGAGCTGGTCGAACTTGACGGAAGCAGCCTTGAAGCGCGCATCGAAGAGGTCACTCCCTCGCTCGTCATCGCGGGCCCCGGCGTGAACTCTGCCATCATCGGCGCTCTTGCCCGCAAAAAGTCCATCAGCCGCATTCTGCCACCGTTCCTGCGTTTCGTTACAAGCACCGAAACCGAAGAGGAAGACTTATATCTTGGTTTCGACGACTTTGTGGTAGCATCCTGCTCCGCCGCCGAGTTGGAGAAGCGAATCAGGCGGCTGACGAATGCATCAAGTGTGCGCGAGCCGTCCAACTTGACTGCTGGCCCCATCACCATCGACGCGGAAAAATACCGCATTACAGTGGACGGTAAGTCGATAAAGCTCGCTTGGATGGAGTTCCAGTTGCTGCGCTTTCTCATGCAGAACATCGGTCGCGTCTTTACCAGGGAAGACCTTCTCATGAGAGTATGGGGGCACAAGCACTACGGCCACACCCGCACCGTGGATGTACACATACGCCGCCTCCGCCACAAGCTCGGCGCGCGCGGCAGCAACTGCATCCGCACCGTCAACAACGTCGGCTACGGCTTCATCGAACCCACCGGCAGCCAGTCCTAGCCAGTCAGTCGCTCCCTCTAATAGTCAAGCCCCGGCGCCGGAAATCTCGCGCACAACCCCATCGCCTCATCCCGCGCCTCACGCTTCACAGCATCGCTCTGCGGAGCGGCAAGCACCTTCAGAATCAGCCTGCCCACATGTCGCGCCTCCTCCACTCCCATACCTCGGCTCGTGATCGATGGTGTGCCCAGCCGCAATCCGCTCGCCGTGCGTGGTGGCTTCTTGTCGAAAGGGATGGCGTTCCTGTTCACCACGATATTCGCCTCACCCAGCGCCTCCTCAGCCTGTCTTCCCGTGATGTCCATAGGAGTCAGGTCAACCAGCACGATGTGATTGTCCGTCCCGCCCGACACCAGCCGCAGCCCGCCCGCTTGCAGTTCGTCCGCAAGTGCCGCCGCATTCGCGCGTATCCTCTTCTGGTACTCCACGAACTCCGGCTTCATCGCCTCCCCGAACGCCACCGCCTTCGCCGCGATGACATGCTCCAGCGGCCCTCCTTGCATATTCGGAAACACCGCGCTGTTTATTGAGCGTCGGTGCTCCTCGTCGCACAGGATCATGCCGCCCCTCGGACCGCGCAAAGTCTTA
The DNA here is from genome assembly GCA_965225795.1 of Dehalococcoidia bacterium. Lineage (GTDB taxonomy): Bacteria > Chloroflexota > Dehalococcoidia > Lucifugimonadales > JADFKI01 > Bin90. Next base: position 2,047,356 of record OZ245324.1, read on the forward strand.
TGCGTCGTAGTCGTAACAATCTCCGCATGCTCTATCGGGGAAGGATGCTCGTCCGCTGCCACCAGCCCCGCGATGTGAGCCATGTCCACCATCAGCTTCGCGTTCACCTCGTCCGCAATACTGCGAAAGCGCGGGAAGTCTATAATCCGCGTATATGCGCTTGCGCCAGTAACGATGAGTTTCGGACGGTGTTCCTTCGCCAGTCGCTCCACCTCATCGTAGTCGATCGTTTCAACCTCGCGGTCAACGCCGTATGGCACGATGTCGTACAGCTTAGCCGAGAAGTTCACCGATGCCCCATGCGTCAGGTGCCCCCCCTGATCCAGGCTCATACCCATAATAGTGTCGCCCGGCTGAAGAGTGGCGAAGTACGCCGCCATATTCGCCTGCGCCCCGCTGTGAGGCTGCACATTCGCATGCTCCGCGCCGAACAACTCCTTCGCGCGGCTGATCGCTAGGCTTTCCGCCACATCCACGAACTCGCAACCGCCATAGTAGCGCCGTCCCGGGTAGCCCTCCGCGTACTTATTTGTGAACACCGAACCTTGCGCCTCCAGCACAGCTCGGCTCGCAAAGTTCTCCGATGCAATCAGGTTTATATTGTTGCGCTGCCGCTCGACCTCGTTCTGAATCGCCCGCCCAATCTCAGGGTCCTGTTCCATCAGTGAACTCATGCCCTTACTCCTTCAGTCGCACAGTCAAGCATCAATCCAAGCAAACTTCGTAATCGGGGGAACTCCGCCATCCGCTCTTCCCACTACAACAAATCCCGCAGATTCCAGATAGTCGGCAATATCCAAAGGCGGCACTGCGTCCGACCTGCTCCCATACGCGCCAACAATCAGCCGTCCTTGCGGTGCGACAACCTGTTCCACTAGCCTGCCAATGCCTTCGGAGAGATAGTCGAGAGGAAGGCAGTCATACAGCATATACACATAACGATATTTCCTCGGCGACTGCCAATCCCACACATTAAAATTGTCTGCGTACTCCGGCAGGCGTCTTTTGGCAAGCTGAATCAGTTTGCTTCCTTGATCAAGCCCGTGCGGGATCAGTTTCAATCCGCGCTCGCCCCCCAATTCAGCAGGCACTCCAACAGGTAGCCATTCGCGCACCCGATATCCAGCAAGTCCCCGTCCGTCTCAATAGCGTTCAGAATAGGTCCCCGCTCACCCCGCCAGCGATCCGCTCCTCCTCTAAATCCGGACTGCCGGATAGGGTCATCCTCTTTCAGGTAAGCCGATTCCAGCGCCCTAAGGTCTTGCAGAAATGCTCGCGCCAATGTCCTGGTCTCGAATCTGTTCATGCCATTAATTCTGAAACGTGTTCATCCTCATACTTCTCTATCAACACGCCGATGACATGCATCAAAGAGGCTAAAGGATGATTCTCGTCCTCCCCCACTACATCAATTAAGCCGTCTAGCACACTCACAAGTTGCTGGTATTCGCTCTCAACATGTGGAACAAACACAGCAGGAGCAACTTTAGGCCACGCATCTTGGACGGCTTGCATTTCTACTACCATAGCCTATTCCCTCCAATTCCCTTCATCATACTCGCTGTGCGTCAAGACGGCGCGAATGTAAACCTTCTGGCGATTGTAGTGAATAGCAGCAATAGGGCGAGCCTTATTGCCTCCAATGTTGAAAACCGTTAGTTTGTCAACTTGGTCAGTGTAAGGAAGTTCTGAACGCAATTCGCTAAAAGAACGAAATCTTCCTCTTTTAATCAGTCCATACCAATGTGCCAGGGACGATCTGGCATCGGGATGATTGTCTGCAAATTCATTCAGGCGCTTTCGTGTAATGGTATGCAACGTGAGAGCCCTACGCCCTCTCAGGCTCTATCACCCCATAGTCCCCGTCCGTCCGCCTGTACACCACGCTGTGCCTGTCATTCTCCGCGTTGTGGAACAGGAAGAAGTCATGGTCCAGCAGTTCCATTTCCATGATAGCATCCTCGACCATCATCGGCTTCATCGAGAAACTCTTCACACGCACCACCTTCCCCAGTTCCTCAAGCATCTCTTCCTGCTCCTCGTCATCAACCGAGACGTCCTCAAGCAGTGCGCCCACATCCTCCTGAACCGCTCGGCTTCTCGCCGACCTGCGCGCCTGCGAAGTCCTGTACGCCCTTCCCTTATACCGCCGTATCTGCTTGTCCATCACATCCGCAACCACGTCCACCGCAGCGAACAGCGTCAACCCACTCTCCTGCCCTCGCAGCGTGGCGCCGCTCGTGCTTATTGTCATCTGTGCCACAAACCGGTCCGTCTCCGACCTCGCAGCCGTGCGCGAAAGCTCAAGCTTCGCGTCCACACGCTCCCGCAGATGTCGCTCCAGCCGTGCAATTTTCTTCTGAATGTAATCCTCTGATCGGTCACTGAGCCTCATGTTCCTGACGAGTATCTGCATATCCATAGCGCCCCTCCTTTCGCATCATCTTTTGCAGTGCCTCTTTGATGAGCCGCACTTCGCCCGCACCTCGATTGATGAACCTTCATTGTATTTGCTGCGAACTATGCTGTTCAAGGGTGATGCGGCAGTCATCCGTCCATCATGGACATACCCTCCTGACTATTTTTAGTCATTCAGTGTGAATTGTGTTAAAATCAGGCAGTTGAAAGTCTGGCACGCATACCACTTCCCAGCCATCGCAAAACAAGCGGAGCGAGATGATAACTGGAGTTCTCGAAAGGTACAGGGAGTACCTCCCCGTAACCGACAAGACGCCCATTTTTACTCTGGGAGAGGGCGACACGCCGCTCGTGAAGTCCGAAAGCGTAGCGGACGAAGTCGGCTGCGACGAACTCTACTTCAAGCTCGAAAGCTGCAACCCTACAGGCTCTTTCAAGGACAGAGGCATGGTAGTTGCGGTGGCGAAGGCGCTCGAAGAGGGCGGCGACACCATCGTCTGCGCTTCGACTGGCAACACCTCCGCATCAGCGGCGGCATACGGCGCGCGCTGCGGTCTGACGACTGTCATCGTCGTCCCCAGCAAATACGTCGCGCGCGGCAAGCTCGCACAGGCGATCACGTACGGCGCGCGAATCATGCTCATCGACGGTGGCTTCGACGACGCGTTACGTATCGTGCGAGAACTCGCCTCGAAACACCCCGTCGTGCTCGTCAATTCGGTCAATCCGTACAGGCTGGAGGGACAGAAAACCGCAGCGTTCGAAATCATTGAGGACCTCGGCGCCGCGCCCGACCACCTTTTCATCCCCGTGGGCAACGCCGGCAATATCACCGCATATTGGATGGGCTTCCAGGAAGCGCACCGGATGGAATGGATAGGCGCACCCCCAAAGATGATGGGCTTTGAAGCCGAAGGCGCAGCAGCCATCGTAAAGGGACATCCCATCGAGTCCCCCGACACCGTCGCCTCTGCCATCCGCGTTGGCAACCCCGCAAGCTGGAAGAAAGCGGTTAAGGCGCGTGACGAGTCCGGCGGCACTATCGACTCCGTAACCGACGACGAAATTCTGGAAGCATACACGATGATGGCGCGAGAGGAAGGCATCTTCTGCGAACCGGCATCGGCAGCCTCTGTTGCAGGCTTGTTGAAACTGGCTCGCGGTGGCATGCGCCTGAACCAGAGCAAGGTCGTCTGCGTCATCACCGGCAGCGGACTCAAAGACCCCGACACTGCCGTAACCATCGAACCCGCATTCATGGACGAATACCCCGCAGAAACCGGCGCCATCGAAGCCGCCATGGGACTCGCATAACCGCCCAAAAGTCCCTTCCCCCCTCGATGGGGAAGGTTAGGATAGGGGTGATAACCACCTGTCCATCCTTAACACCCTCCATCAATCAAACAGACTGACCCAACTATATGGACTACGAAAAAATACAGGACGCCATAAGATCGGTGCTGGTAGCAATAGGGGAAGACCCGCACCGCGAAGGTTTGGCTGACACTCCCCGCCGCATTGCCGAAATGTACGGCGAACTCTTCTCCGGCATCGGCATAGACCCCGCAAGCGTACTCACCACCGGCTTCGACGAGGGCTACGACGAAACCGTAATCCTGCGCGATGTCCCCTTCCACTCCATCTGCGAGCACCACTTTCTGCCCTTCTTCGTCACTGCCCACATAGCCTATGTGCCCACCGGGAGAGTCGCGGGCGCATCCAAGTTGGCGCGCGCCCTCGACATCCTCGCAAGCAGGCCGCAGATTCAGGAGCGCCTCACAAGCCAGCTTGCCGACACACTCTACAACACGCTGCAACCGACCGGCGCCGCGGTCGTCATGAGCGCAGAGCACATGTGCATGTCCATACGTGGCGCGCGCAAGCCAGGCAGCAAAATAGTCACCACCGCAGCCCGAGGAAGCCTAAAAGACCAGCCAACCGCGCGCCAGGATCTCTTGGCGCTGCTCAGGGAGACCCAATGACGATTAGCATACGAAAAGAAGACTTTGACAGCATCGGCGATGAATGGGAATGTATCCTCCCGCGCACCGGTGCAAACACCATCTTCATAACACCTTGGTGGCAGCAGCTCTGGTGGCGGCGCTACGGCAATTCCGATGCCAGCCTCGAGATATTCTCAGTGCGGAACGACGACTCACTGCTGGGCATCGCCCCCCTTATGACGCGCGGCGATACTCTCTCCTTCCTCGGCGACACCGACCTATTCGACTACCACGACTTTCTTGTGCGCGAAGGCTGTGAGGACGACTTCTACACCACACTCTGGCAGCATATAGAGACGATGGACTGGAAGAATATGGAGCTGAAGTCCCTCCGCGAGAGTTCCGAAACCCTTCGGCGCATCCCCGCTCTGGCTCAGGATAACGGATGGACCGCCGACATCGCAGAGGAGGATGTATCCCCTTACACGAGTTTGCAGCCCTCATGGGACGCGTATGTGTCCGGCCTCCGCAAGAAGGACCGCCACGAACTCCGCCGCAAGTTGCGCCGTCTCAACAGCGGCAACCAGGCCGAGCAATATGCCTTCGACGACCCCGATGAAATAGCCGACGCCATGCCCGAATTCTTCCGGCTCATGCGCGCCAGCAGACAGGACAAGGACGACTTCCTCACCCCGGACCGCGAGCAGTTCTTCAGAGACCTCGCGCAGGAACTCGCGCCCCGCGGCCAGTACAAGCTCTTCTTTCTCGAACTCAACGACGTCCGAGTGGCGTCCTGCATCTGCTTTGACTACAACGGCAGCTACATGCTCTACAACAGCGGCTACGACCCCGAATACTCCGCCCTTAGCGTAGGGCTGCTCAACAAGGCACTCTGCATTCAGGACGCCATCGAGACCGGCAAGAAGTCCTTCGACTTCCTGCGAGGGTCGGAACGCTACAAGTACAACCTAGGCGGCACAAACCAGACCATCCACGAACTCGTCATCAAGCGTCCATAGTACAGTTCACTGATGTCAACATCCGCCAGCCCCGACAAGCGCACGAAGCTCAGGCTAGCTCTGATTTGCTTCCATAGTTGTCCTGTGGGGCGGCTCGGCGAAAAGAACACCGGCGGCATGAACGTCTATGTCCGCCAGCTCGCCCGCGAACTCGCCGCGCAAGGCAATCAAGTCGATGTCTTCACTCGCACCCACGAACTCAACGAGCCGCAGATAGTCCCCATCGCAGACGGCGCCCGTGTCATTCATCTCGACGCAGGTCCCCCGGATGCGCCAAAGGAAGACTTGGACTCGTACACAGCCACTTTCGTCGAAGCCGTATGCCGCTTTCAGCAAAGCGAGGGCATCGAGTACGCGCTCATTCACAGCCACTACTGGCTTTCGGGAGTCGTCGCCATCGAACTCAGCCGCCGATGGAGCGCACCCCATATCGCCACATTCCACACCATGGCACGCACCAAGCAGCGCGCGCGCGCAGGCGAGCGCGAATCCGAGCGCCGCGCAAACGCCGAACACCAGATTATCGACACTGCTGACTCCGTCGTTGTATCCACGCATATCGAAAAGGACGACATCTCCAGACTCTATGGCACAAATGGAACTCCACTTGAAGTAATACCTCCAGGCGTTGACACAACCCTGTTCCAACCCATGAACACTTCCGATGCGCGTCGTGAACTGGACTTGCCCGACAAGCGCACCATCCTTTACGTCGGGCGCATCGAGCCTCTAAAGGGCTTGGACATTCTGCTGAAGGCAGTCGCGCTCCTCAACGATACCGCCAACACTCATCTGCTGATCGTAGGAGGCAGTCTCGAAAAAGACGCCGAATTAGAACGTCTAAACACTCTTGCGATTAATTTCGGCATAAGTGATATAGTTACATTCATCGGCTCGGTGAAGCAGGAGCAATTGCCGGCATACTACAGCGCATCCGACGTGTTTGTGCTACCGTCTTGGTACGAGAGCTTCGGTTTGGTCGCTCTGGAAGCCATGTCATGCGGCACGCCTGTTGTGGTCTCAAGAGTCGGTGGGCTGAAAACCTTTGTTGAAAACGGCAAGACTGGCTACCTGGTTCCATGGCGATGCCCCGAGCCGTTCGCACGAAGTCTGGAAACTTTGCTGGAAAATCCTTCGCTCAGACGAGCAATGGGCAGCGCGGCCAGGCGCAAAGCAATGGCGATGAGTTGGACCGCTACGGCGACCAAAATGCTCGCCTGTTACCATAAAAATATGGGTTAGGTTCTTGACAGGCGTTGCGGGAGTAAGAGCATGAACGGCTCAACTACAGACATTCCCCCAGAGAACGATCTTGACCCCGAGGGAAGTCGCAAGACTTCGCTCCACATCAGATTGGAACGCCATTTCTGGGGGCGAGTCCTTTCGGGATTCCTCGTCCTGCTTCCCCTCATCATCACAGCTTGGGTACTCGTCTTCGCCTTTCACCAGATTGACGGCCTCTTCGGTGGGCTGTCCGATGCGCTCATCAGGACAACACCGGTTGACGAAGGCTTCCCCAAAGTTGCCGCATTTGTCGCAGGCGTTCTAAGCATCGTCTTCGGCGTGACGCTGCTCTACTTCTTCGGCACGCTGATGACCCTTCGCATTGGACGAATGGCAGTGGATGTGAAAGTCGCGGTTCTCTCCCACATCCCTCTGGTCAAGAACATCTATGGCGTTGCGAAGCAAGCGACCGACAGCCTCACGACACCGTCAGGACAGGAAGTCAATCGCGTCGTTCTGATCGAATGGCCCCGTCCCGGCCTGTTCGCTCTCGGCTTCACCACCGGACACTCACACCCAAGAAACCCGGACGATGCCGTTCTGGTCGTTGTGTACATTCCCACCGTGCCGAATCCCACATCCGGCAACCTCGCATTCGTCCGTGAAGAAGAGGTCTATGCAACCGACCTGACAATGGAAGAGGCTATGAAGATAGTCTTCTCCGGCGGCGTGGTTCTGCCCGAAAGCATGAAGCTGCACGAGACCAATAAGTTCCGCCGCCTGGAGGAATCGCCAAACTAGCGATACCTCTTCTCGTACCACACGCTCCCGCTCACCTTGCGGAAGCCGAGATTCAGGTAGAGTTCCCTCGCCGGCGCGTTCTCCGAGTCAACCTCAAGCTCCACGGCAGACGCGCCACGTTCTACCAGATATGCGATGCCTGCCGTCACCACCGCCCTGCCGATTCCCCGACCCCTGTAATCCGGGTGAACCCCTGTCATGGCGATTATGCCGCTCGAAGACGCCCCATCTTCTATGAACATCGTCCAGTTGTACGCAGCGGGCTTGCCATGCTCGGTGCCATCATCAGTGATAAATATGATGCACTCCGGCCCACCCCTGTTATGCTCCACACGCACCCGTATCTGCTCCACCGTGTTCGGGCTGAAACCCCAGTTCTCCCCGAATGAGATATTCTGCAACTCGGTCAGAACTTGCTCGTCCTGTCCCGCCACAAGCGACCGCACCGCAAACCCCTCTGGCAAGTTCACATCAGGCACTTCATCGCTCTCCCACCGCATCTGCCAAAGGCTCTTGACCGTCTCCATGCCATGCAATGAAAGCATGTGATTCACGTCGGCATGGGCTACGCTCGCCTCCATATGCAGCGTTTCCACACCCAAGCCCTCGACGTACTGCATCACATCACGGAGCAGCGCCCTTCCGATGCCCTTCCCCCGATGTTCGGCCAGCACCCCACCACTTGCCACCGCCCTCGAAATCGGCTGCTCATAAGCCACCAGCGTGTAGCCAACCGCCTTGCCTGCATCATCCTCTGCAATGAAACAATGCCGCTCAGGATCACACCCCGGCACCGACAGCATCGCCCGCATCCCATCCGTATCCATCGCCTTAGTCGTGCCGCTCACCCCGCCAATTTCGTTGAACATGCAGGTAATGGCATCTAAATCCGACCACTCAAACTTTCTAATCTTCAATGCCGCTTGAACCTTCTTGAAATGAGGAAATAGGCGTATAGCGCCGCTGCACCGCATAGGCAAGAGCCCCATCCATAGCGACTCGCCCGACCGCAGCGCCTAGATTGTATCAGAGCAATTGCCCACTGTCATTTCAGCCTCGCTCCCACAAGTCCCTACCACCCCTACGCGAAAGGCTAAGGTGCGGAAGGCTAATATCTGACCTGCACTTGCCGAAAGGATGCGTGTGAAATCGCCATTCAATCACCCGATTGAAAGCGCTGATTATGGAAGCGCATTACTTGCCCTCAGCCGAACAAACAATTTATCATGACGAGAGTGACCAAACAGACTGAGAGAGGCAAATAGCTCCATGTTCGACAGACCCGAAAGAGCAATGCTCGTCATCCCCCATCCCGACGATGCTGAAGGCGGCGTTGGCGGCACCGTCGCCAAGTGGGTCGCAGAAGGCACCGAAGTCGTCTTCGTCCTCTGCACCAACGGCGACAAGGGCACGAGCGACCCCGAAATGACCATCGAAAAGCTCGCCGCAATCCGTGAACAGGAGCAGGCGGCGGCAGCCGAATCGCTCGGCGTGAAGGAAGTCATCTACCTTCGCTACGGCGATGGTGAGCTTAACGACACCGCAAAGTTCCGCGGCGAACTTGTAAGGGCGATTAGAAAACACCAGCCCGATGTCGTCTTCTGCACAGACCCCTTCCGCCAGACCTTCTACCTGCACCGCGACCATCGCGTATCCGGTCAGGTCGCGATCGACGCCGTATTCCCCTACGCCCGCGACTTCCTGCACTACAACGAGCACATACAGGAAGGCTTGGAAACGCACAAAGTTGGCGATGTCCTCATGTGGGGCACCGAGCACCCCGACACATTCATTGACATCACCGACACCATAGAGGACAAGATAAACGCCCTGAAAAAACACGCCAGTCAGGTTTCAGGCTCAGGCAGAGACGTCGACCACTTCGTGAAAGAAAACGCCCAGCGCCAGGGCCAGATGGCGAACATGCCCTACGCCGAAGGATTCAGGCGCATCCAGATCCGCCGCTAGACAGCCCATAAGTCCCTCCCTCTCGATGGGGGAAGGCTAAACCTGTCCTGAGCCTGCCCAAGGAATAGGGGTAACAGTCAAACGCGCTGAAACCCCATTCTCCGGCAGCAACAATCCTTCTACCCCTGAGCCTATCGTAACGCCGCTTGATAGATTCCGTTCCTGATTACCCTGCCGAACCATCCGACCAACTTACCGGCACACTGAAAAACCTTGTACGACCTCCACGCCCACATCCTGCCCGGCGTCGATGACGGGCCCGCCGCAATCGAGGATTCCATCGCCATCGCCCGCATCGCCGCAGAATACGGCACGCGGACGATACTAGCCACGCCTCACCGCAAAGATGTTACCGAACTATCCTCAGTTCAGCACATCCGCGGCCTGACCATCGAACTCCAGCGCCGCATCCACGAAGAAAACATCCCCTTGACGCTCGTACTCGGCATGGAAAATCACATCGACGACGCGCTCCCCGAAGACGCCGCCGCAGGCAAAGCCCTCACCATGAACGGCTCGCGCTACATACTCGTCGAAATGCCCTTCTTCGGCAGCATAGCCGAGCACGACTTCGTAGAAGACGCACTGCTCGGCATACAAGCGCAGGGACTAACGCCCGTCTTCGCCCACCCGGAGCGCATCGAAGCATTTCAGCAGCAGCCCGAATTGCTTGAACGCTACATCAATATGGGCATGCTCAGCCAGCTCACGCGCGGCAGCCTGCTCGGACACTGGGGCGAAGAAGTACGGCAATTCTCGCTCGATTTGCTGCGGCAGGGCATGGCGCGCATCATATCCTCCGACACCCACTCTCCGCACACACCGCGCACGCCCGAACTCGGCGAAGCCTTGAAAATCGCATCAGAAATCGTAGGCTGCCAGAAAGCAAAGGCGATGGTCAACGACACGCCCCGCGCCATCCTCGAGAATCGCCCACTGACTGCGCCCACTGACTACCGATAATCGTTAACTGCCCATCTACTCGTCAGGCCACCATACCCATTCGTGGCGAGCCTGTCGAACCACCTCTACTCGTCAAGCCACCCGATTACCTTCGTAGGCGTAATCGTCAGCAGGCAGAACTCCATCTCTTGCAGCGCCTGTTGGATGTAAATCTCGCCCTCGACCTCACCCTTGTAATGGATCGCCATCGCCCGCACCTCATCCGGAATTCCTTCGCTGGAGATTACCGCCGTGCCGTTCACGATGACATACCCATACGGCGCCTCCTGCGTAGCAACCGACACCGCCACCCGCGCATCCTTCCGTATATTCCGCACCTTCACCGCGGTCGTCTGCGTGAAGACCTTCACCACCTCGCCATCCCACCTGAACCACACAGGCGCCACATGCGGCGACCCGTCCGGGTTCAAACTAGCAAGGTCCGCAATCATCGGGCGGCTCAGATATTCGTCAATCTGTTCCGGTGTCATAGCTTCACACTCCACATGGGCAGAAATATCAGAAAGCCTCTCACACAAAAGTCGTCAAGCTGTTCTGCTTTCATCGCTCTGCACTCTCCGTAACCGCGGCAAGCTCAGGAAACCTGTCGCGCACTTCTTCCCATATCAATTCGCTTATCTCGCTCTCCGATTTGGTAGCGTCAATAGTTTCCCACCTTTCGGGCTCTGCGGATTTCAATTTCAAGTAGCCTTCGCGCACCCGCTCGTGAAACTCCATAGGTTCTTCCTCAAACCTTGCGCCCTCTTCAGTCCTTATAACGCCAGCGAAATGTGATCTATCATCGAATTGGAACCCCAGTTGGATTCCACCAATACGCGCAATACCCTGAATTGGTGGTATGTCCAATAAAAATGTCAAATCCGGCATGACTCCTTGAGTCGCAAGCGCATTGACAACCTCCACTTGATCAAGGGGTATCCCTCGACCGTACCCCTGATATGCCGTGGTAGAGTCCACATACCGATCCGCGACAATGACCGAATTAGGAATATCAAGCAGCGGCTGCAACATCTTAAACACAAGCTCTACTCGTGCTGCGGAGAACAACAACAACTCTGCGTGGGCCGTTAAGAAGTGTTCACGTGACAAGCCCCTCTTCAGTAGCTGGCGCACGCGCCAACCTAATTCCGTGGAGCCCGGTTCATGCACGAATTTTACCTGAAGCCCGTTGCTCTTCAGGCGTTCCACAAGAATCTCAGCCTGCGTGGACTTGCCGCTTCCCTCGCCGCCCTCGAACGATATGAACACCGCCATATCGCCTACCGCCTGTACATCACGACATGGCGATTCGGTTCGCGTCCCTCGCTCGACGAATACACGCCGCGCTCGTTCGCAACCTTGTGCTGCAAGTGCCGCACATACGCCGCCTGCGGACTGAGCTTCACCTGCATCTCGCCCTCATCCAGACGTGATGCCGCCTGCTCCGCCTCGTCGATTGCGTCCGAGTGCTCCCCCTGCAGATGCGCGTCCTGCGACTGCTTCCGCACCAGCGCCTGCACGAACTGCTGAATTTGTGCCAGCGTATTCTTCCGCAGCACATACACCGGCTTACCTCGCTGCTCTGCAATTTGCAGAGCCTGCGTGCTGCGCCGGTAGTAATTCTTTGTCGTCAGCAGCATATCCGCCTTGCCCAGGTCAGCGACCAGCTCCACCGGCGCGTTGATGCCCTGCACCGCTTGCATCAGCTTGCCCTTGTTGATGCCGTATGGCAGAATACTCACCGATTTCATCGGAATGCTTTCAACAGGATCTTCCGGCATTGGCACACCCCAGGCGCGGCGCGGCGTATCCCGCCTGTCGCTCCTGTCAAGGCCGTTGAAAAGCGAAGCCACCTTCGTCTCGGCATGCGAGCGCTGCAACCGACCAAGCTCGTCCATCCTGCGTAGCTGCGGCGAAATCGGATTGCCTCTTAGCATGCGATCTACCACATCCGCCACATCCTCATGCACCACAACCTCGTTCCAGCCCTGTATCTCCACGAGAATGTCGAACGTCGGAGGCGCGCGCCGTTCCCGCACCGTCTTCTGCGTCCCTCGCCGCCGCGCCTCGATGTCTCCCAGCGTAACCGCCTCCACTCCACCAACAAGGTCAGACAGCGTCGGGTTCATAATGAGATTGTCCAGCGTATTACCGTGCGCCGTCGCCACAAGCTGAACGCCCCGCTCCGCAATCGTGCGCGCCGCATCCGCATCCGCCTCAATTCCGATCTCGTCGATGACGATAACCTCAGGCATGTGGTTCTCCACCGCCTCGATCATCACCGCATGCTGCAGCGCCGGCAAGCGCACCTGCATACGCCGTGCCCTGCCAATGCCCGGATGCGGAATGTCACCGTCGCCCGCTATCTCATTGGAAGTATCCACGATGATGACGCGCTTCAGAGCGTCATCCGCAAGAACACGCGCAATCTCGCGCAGCATCGTCGTCTTGCCCACACCCGGCTTGCCCAGCAGCAATACGCTTCTGCCGCTCAGAACCAGGTCCTCGATAATGCGTATCGTGCCGTACACCGCCCTACCGACGCGCAGCGTAAGCCCTACCACCTTGCCGGAACGATTGCGTATCGCGGAAATCCTGTGCAGCGTCCGCTCTATCCCCGCGCGATTGTCCTCGCCAAATAAGCTGACCTTTTCTATCACATGGTCAATGTCTGCTTCTGTAATCTCTATGCTCGAAACAACCAGGCTCTCACTCAGAAAGCGCGCCTCAGGCTCTCGCCCCAAGTCGAGCACTACTTCCAGCAGTTCATTAATATCTTCACGCTTCAAAAGCATATCCCTGATATGTATCGGAAGCGTATCAATCAGAGACTCAAGGTCCGCGTCCATCTTTGTTGTTAACAACTCAGTCAAGGAACCTCCTCGGCATGCTAGCGTTTCCACTTGTATGTTGAAGGAAATAGCGAACCCCGTTCGTCCGGAGCATATCGAAGGACAGTGCACATCAACAGCCCACCTGAGAGGAAGCGCTAACCCCTAACATCCCGTATTAACCGATCAGGCGACTACATACACTTTACCACAGCCGCGCAACCCATCATTAGTCCAATCTACACGGGTCAACAGGAAGAAAGGTCGGCGAACTTCGGATGGCCTGTCCAAGCTAATCTTGCTGCTCCACCATCCGTGCGAACAACTCGTGGACGCGTGGGTCGTCCGTCAGTTCGGGGTGAAATGCGGTCGCCAGCATCCTGCCCTGCCGCACGGCAATAGGACGGCCGTCATCCAGAGCCGCCAGCACCTTCACGGATTCGCCCACACGGTTGACGACCGGGGCGCGTATGAACACGCAATGGAACGGCGCGCCCTCGATCTCCTGAAACTCAATGTCGGCTTCAAAGCTGTCCACCTGCCGCCCAAAGGCGTTGCGGCTTACGTCAATGTCCATGAGACGCAAGGGTTCGGGGCGACGGTCTGTGAGTCGGTCCGCTACGACAATCATGCCGGCGCATGTACCCCAGATCGCCATACCCGCCTGCACCCTCTCCCGCAGCGCATCCCGAAAGCCATAGATGTCTATCAGTTGGACGATCGTGGTGCTTTCGCCGCCGGGGATAATCAGCCCGTCGATCTCGTCTAGCTGATGGGGCAGTCGTATTTCCGGCGCGTCAATCCCCAGCCGAAGCAACGCCTGCCTGTGCTCCAGGAAGTCGCCCTGTACCGCAAGAACTCCGATTCTTGGCTCTATCCTTGACAAATTACCAGCCTCGCACCGCAAACTGCTCATCTTCGGGAATGGTGCGAACATCCAGGCCTGGCATCGCCGCGCCCAATCCTCTGGACACCTCCGCCAGAATCTGCGGGTCGTTGTAGTGCGTGGTCGCCTTCACGATGGCTTCCGCCATTATCTGCGGGTATTCGGACTTGAATATGCCGGAACCGACGAACACGCCGTCAACGCCAAGCTGCATCATCAGCGCAGCGTCAGCGGGTGAAGCGATCCCGCCCGCCGCAAAGTTGACGACCGGCAATTTACCCGTCTCGTGAATCTCTCGCACCAGTTCGTATGGAGCGCGCAGGTCTCTTGCCGTCGCCATGATCTCATCGACGGTCATATTCTGGATGCGGCGAATCTCGCCTATTACCTTGCGCGCATGGCGGACCGCTTCCACAATGTTGCCCGTGCCAGCCTCACCCTTGGTCCGAATCATCGCCGCGCCCTCACCAATGCGGCGCAGAGCCTCTCCAAGGTCGCGACAGCCGCACACGAAAGGCACGCTGAAGTCGTGCTTGTTGATGTGGTTGTTCTCGTCGGCTGGCGTCAGCACCTCGGACTCGTCGATGTAGTCCACGCCAAGCGCCTCCAGAATCTGAGCCTCCACAAAGTGGCCGATGCGCGCCTTCGCCATCACTGGAATCGTAACCGCGTCTATAATATCCGCAATCATTGCCGGGTCCGACATCCGCGCGACACCGCCCGCACTGCGAATGTCGGAAGGTACACGCTCCAATGCCATAACCGCGACAGCCCCAGCGTCCTCCGCAATCTTCGCATGCTCTGCGGTCACGACGTCCATAATCACGCCGCCCTTCAGCATCTGCGCCAGCCCTGACTTCACCCTGAAAGTACCCGTCTCTGCAACCATATCAACTGCCATCAAGCTCTCCGTTTCACTGACTACCTAATACATTCATTGGGTCAAGTATAGCCAACTAGCACAGGCTTATCAACGCATCGTCCAGCCCCAATCCTCCCTCCGCTCGCATACCTGCTTAAGCCCGTCAGCGCGCCGCGTCCCCATCCTCCCTATTTGTTGTTCCATGCTGGTATTATGTTGTAATGTAATGCCCTCGCTGGTGAAATCGGTGAAATTTTCAAGTCAAGACAAAGGGCGGCAAGTGCTAGGTTCTGTTGACATTTGATACACAAAGCGTTTTAGACCTGAAAAGTAAGTCTATTCTGTCATTCTGAACGGAGTGCCTTCATCCCCTGTCATTCTGAACGCAGCGCAGCGGAGTGAAGAATCTCACGTCGTTGTACATACGCCATTCTCCGATTTTAGATTTCTCGCTTCGCTCGCAATGACAGAAATAATGAGAGATGACTTCAAAATATCAACACACCTTAGCAACACTCACCGCCTCCGATTCAGTCCACCATTTTAACAAGCTTACGTTCTTCATTGAAAAGAGTTCTGAATATATTCCGGTCTGTTAAGCCCTTAATATATGCTTGGTGAAAGGGTCGCAGCGATACAGAAGTTGTTATGCGAGAAACGGAATGACAGTTAGAGCAATATGCAATGCAAAGTGCAGAGACCAGGCGCCCGGCAGTAAAACGTCGCGGCGCCTCAGCTCATTCGCCGAAGTGCAACCCATACTGCGACGCCCATCGTCCAATGGGACAGGCTACTACATTCGGCTGAAGTGCGAGGACTGCGACGACATCCAATGGATACATTTCGAAGGCCGATAGCGCGCCCTACACACCCTATGTGAACGGCGACGCGGATGATAGATCTGTCGTATCAACTCTCCCGGTCGGAACAACATAGCAAAAACATTACTCACCAAAGCACAGACACAAACCCAACCCACACCTGACAAGCCGCTACCTGCCACGCACATCCAGCGGTATCACGCTGTTCGCCTTGAAGATGAGATAAATCTCCGCTCCCTCACGAAGCGCCAGCGTCTCCAGCGAGTTCGGCGTAATCTCCACAGCAACCCGCGTTCCGATATCCGCATACACCAGCACCAGCGAATCTACTGTGTGTATCCCAGACACTCGCGCCCGTATAGCATTGCGCGCGCTCGTTTTCGGCGGTATCTGACGCGACACGATGATGTCTCCCGCACGTATCGACACCGTCAGAGACTCGCCCTCACCGCGCCTCACACCTGCCGCAATCACACGCGCATCCCCGATCTCAAGCTCCGCGATGTCCTCCTCGCCATACCGCCGCGCGACCCTCGCTTCCAGCAGATTCTCCAGCGTATCGAACTGCGCGAAAGCCGACACCTCCGGCATCAGCAGCGTCTCCGATGCCCGACCGTAAGCCACAGCCCTGCCGTCTCGCAGCGCCAGCGCATTATCCGCAAGCGCCATCACCTCCGATATGGAGTGCGACACATACACCATGGAGGTCCCCAACTCGCGCCGTATCCGCTTCAGGTAGCCGAGTATCACCCCGCGCAACCCGCCGTCCAGCGATGCCAAAGGCTCATCCAGCAGCAGCAGGCGCGGGGAAGTCGCCAGCGCCCTCGCAAGCGCAACACGCTGCCGCTCCCCGCCCGACAGGTTGCCCACACTTCGCTCCATCAGGCGTTCGAGTTGCAGCAATACCACAAGCTGCGACGGCTCTATCCGCCTGTCATCTCTCGCGGTCAGATTATATCCGTAGTGGATATTATCCGCCACGCTCATGTGCGGGAACAGCGCCGAATTCTGAAACACATACCCGAACCGCCGCTTCTCCGGCGGCACATGCGCCCCCTCACCCGACGAGTACAGCGACTCCCCATCAAACTTAATCTCCCCTTCATCCGGACGCACCAGACCCGCAATCGAGTTCAGCAGCGTTGATTTGCCGCTCCCCGACGGCCCGAATATCGCCGTCACCCCATCGCCGAAAACCGCCTCGCACTCCAGCGTGAAATCAGGAAAACTCTTGCGTACCTTCAATTCCAGCATTCGCAGCACACCATCCTACCCGTCAGTCCGCGCCGCCCTGTCCAGCAGCCAGTTATGCACAAGCAGCGTCACCACGGCAAGCCCCACCGACACCGCAATCAGCCGAATCGCCATCGCATCGTCGCCAAGCAGCACCTCCGAGTATATGGCAAGCGGCAGCGTCTGCGTCTTGCCGGGAATGTTGCCCGCCACCACAATCGTCGCCCCGAACTCGCTGATTGCGCGCACGAATCCAAGCAGCACACCGGCAAGGATGCCGCGATACGCCAACGGCACCGTAATCGTGAAGAACACGCGCATCGCTCCCGCGCCCAGGCTGCGCGCCGCCATCTCCAGGTGTTCGTCCACTCCGCCCATCGCAACCATCACCGCCCGTGCCATCAGCGGAAACGACACCACGGCAGCAGCAAGCGCCGCGATGAACCATGTGAACACCAGCTCCACGCCCAGAAAGCGGTTCAGTAGCCCGCCCACAGGCCCCCTGTTCCCAAGCAGCAGCAGCAGCGCATACCCCACTACAACCGGCGGTACGGCAAGCGGCAGCGACACCAGCGCATCGAACACCAGCCGCCCCGGTATCCTGCGCTTCACGATCAGCCAGCTCACGCCCAGCGCAATCGGCAGATTGATCGCAGTCCCAACGACCGCAATCTGCACCGTCAACCCCAGAATACCCAGCAATTCCAACCTTCAGCCCGATCCCCTACTCCAGCGGCGTAAACCCGTGCCTGCGGAAAATCTCCTTCGCCGCATCGCTCTGCAAAAACTCCAGCATCGCCTCTGCGCCCTGCACATTGTCCGTACTCCGCACAACCGCCGCCGGATAAACCACATCCGGATATGAATCCGTGGGCACAATATCCAGAACCGTTATTTCCTCGGCATTGGCGGCGTCTGTCTGGTACAAAAAACCGGCATCCGCATTGCCCGTCTGCACATACGACAGCGTCGCCCGCACATCGTTTGCGAAAACTATGCGCGGCAGCATCCGCTCCCACAAGCCCAGATTCTGCAGCGCAGTCCTCGCGTAGTTCCCTGCGGGCGCGATCTCCGGGTCAGGCATTGCAACGCGATTCAGGTCCGCATCCGCAAGCTCGCTTATACCGCCGATGCTCGGTGCGTCACGCCCAGTAATCAGCACAATCTTGTTTGACAGCAGTCGCACCGCGCCGCCGTCCGCGATATGCCCGCCCTCTTGCAGAAAGTCCATCGGTGGCTGTCCAGCCGCGACATAGACATCAGGATTCGCCCCTCGCGCAATCTGCTGCGCCAGCGCCCTCGATGGGCCGTAGCTCACCTCGACCTTTGTGCCGTGCGTCGCCTCGAACTCCGCCGCAGCCTCCGCCATCGCATCCGTCAGACTCGTTGCCGCGAACACCAGCAGTTCATCGTCAGCGCCGCCCGAGCATGCCGCAAGCAGCGCCCCCGCAAGAACACAAGCCACCAACGCAAGCCGCCTAGTCATAGCCAGTCCCTCAGACAAAATGTTGTCGCAATTCATAACAGCAAAGTATATTCTAAGGAAGCGGCAAATTGCGAGTAAAGGAATCTCCATGCAGCAGCCCGTCAGTGGCGGTAAGCACGACCCCGAGCATCTAGCCCAGATCGTAATCGAAACCACGCAGGCAATCGAGCGCGACCCGCACGACGCCAACGCATGGTTTCGCAGGGGCAACGCCCGCTCTAATCAGGGCAGGTACGAGGACGCGAAAGCCGATATGACCCAGACAATCGCGCTCGACTCCGACAACAGCATGGCATGGAACAACCGCGGCATCGCATTCCTATGCACAGGCGACGCCGCAAGCGCGGTACCGGACATCAGCAAGGCAATTGAGCTTGACCCCGGCTATCGTGACGCCCACCACAACCGAGGCCTGGCATACTCTGAGTTAGGGATGCTCGACGAAGCCATCGCCGACCTCACCCGGGCCCTCGAAATAGACCCCGATTTCTGGAGCGCATACCGCCATCGCAGCATCCTCCACGCCATGAAAGGCAACCACGACGCCAGCTACAAAGACTACCTCAAAGCCCGCGAAAGCGGCTGGCGCCGATAGTCCCTTCCCTCTTGGCGGGGGGAGGCTAGAGCCTGCCCTGAGCCTGCCGAAGGGATGGGGGTGATGACTCTTACTCATCCTGTATATCCGGTTAGCCCCGGTCGTTACATCACTCTCAGTCTCGGAATCGACAGTTCGCCGCAAATGTCATCAAACCACTCGATGACCTCTTTGTGCAGCGGAATTCCGTTCTCCCGCCTGTCCTGCATCTCCTCATACTCCGACAAACCCGGATACAGCACCCTGTCATGTCCCGGCGCGGGCGGCGTCTCTTTCAGCAGCTTCAGCATCCGGTCCATCTTCTCCTTGAACTCGTCAACATCCGTGAACGCCGCGATGTTGAACGCAGTAAACGAATGCTTCGACCCGCCATCCGGATCAACCATACTCGGCAGCGCTCCCGAAAGCATCGTCCCAAGCACCTCAGACATCAGCGCCAGACCATACCCCTTGTGGGAACCCATCTCGCGCGTCCCGCCAAGAGGAAGGTGCCAGTATTCGCCTCGCTCGCGCACATCCGTCTCCTCCAGGATAGGTGTCCCGTCACGCTCCGTGATCCACCCAGGCAGCAGCGAGGCACTTACCCTACGCGCAAGTCCCAGCTTGTTCCCCGCAACATTGGAAGTCGCCGCATCGAACAGGAACGGCGGCTCAGTCGCAGCAGGCGCGGCAAGTGCGATCGGGTTCGTGCCCAGCCTGCCCTCCGAGCCGAAAGTCGGCACAACCTGCGCGCCGCCTGCAGTCGTCACGAAGCCGATCATGTCCTGCTCCGCCGCAAGCGTCGCGTGATGCCCGATTCCGCCCGAATGTCCCGCGTTGAACATCGTAACCACGCCCACGCCCACATTGCGCGCCTTGTCGATTGCCATCTGCATCGCCTTCGGACCCAGTATGACCGCAAGCCCCTTGTCAGCGTCCATCACCGCTGTCGCCGGCGACTCGCTGATAATCCGCCAGTTCGGCTGTGCGTTCAGGCTGCCCTCGTTGTACTGCTGCACATAAGAGCGAAGCATATTCGACACGCCATGCGTCTCCACACCGCGCAGGTCGGTCATTGTAAGCGTATTCGCGCCCACCGCGGCGTCCTCTTCGCTTACGCCCATCTTCTCGAACACAGCGGAAACAGTCTCGCGTAGCGAATCTTCCGGCACGCGCACCTGGTCTTCCGACGGCACCTTGAATCGTTCCAGCATCTCTAATGTCCTTTCAGCCGGCCCAGATGGACTACCCCGGCCTGGCCTGCACGAAATTTGTCCTTACACGCGCCAAAGTATAACACGCGCGGCAAACACCCTGCGTATCAGTCCCTTCCCTAATGATTGGGGAAATCCTGAGCAGTCCCCTCCTAGGTTCTGTGGAAATTTGAAGTAAGAGGGCTGTCTGTCTTGAAAGACCCTTCTAATATGTCATTCCGAACACAGTGAGGAATCTAAAATCGGTGTACTTGAGCCGATTTACGACTTAAGATTTCTCGCTTCGCTCGAAATGACAGGAGGAACGAGAGACAGAAATAGAGAGTCCACACAACCTAGTATGGCGGGAGAATCAGTGTAGGGGGGAATCCTGCCTATTCAGTCCACGCATGTGGCTCCACAATCACAAGCTCCCCACGATCAACCCGATCGCCGCCGTCGCAAGCCCAAGGTACACCAGGAATCCCAACACATCCGTCAGCGTGGTCACAGCCACCGCCGAGGACAGCGCCGGGTCTATCCTCAGCGCCCGAAAGCCAAGCGGCACAATCACCCCGCTTATCCCCGCCACCACAAGATTCGCGGCCATCGCAATCCCCACCACCAGCGCAAGATACTCGCTGCCCTTCCAGATGAACGCAATTACGCCGACCACCAACCCAAGCGCAAGCCCGTGCACCAGCCCAAGCCCAAGCTCCTTCAGCAGCAGATGGCGCGTATTCGCCGGCGACACCTCACCAAGCGTAATGGAGCGGATTATCAGCGTAAGAGTCTGCGTGCCCGCGATCCCGCCCTGCCCCGCTATCACCGGCAGAAACGCCGCCAGCGCCACAACCTGCCCCATCGTGCTCTGAAACAGCGTGATGACGAACCCTGCAAGCACCGCCGTCCCTAAGTTCACCACCAGCCACGGCAGCCTGTTCCGCACCGACCTCCAGAACGGCCCGAGAGCCTTCTCCTCTTCCGCAACGCCGATCATGCGGAACATATCCTCGGTCGCCTCATCATCCAGCACCCGGATCATATCGTCCAGCCACACCACGCCGACCAGCCTGCCATCATCATCCATCACCGGCAGGTTGAATATGTCGTACCGCTCCATCAGACGCGCCGCCTCTTCCTGGTCCGTCTCCACTCCGACCGAGATGATGTCCTCATCCATCAGCAGCGATACAAACTGGCTGCGCGATGCAAGCACAAGCTGCGCCAGGCTCAACCCGCCCTTTAGCGCGCCGTCCCAATCCACCACGAACAGATAATGCAGGTACTCCGGGTCGGGCCCAACCTCCCTGGCCCACAGGCGTACAAAGTCCAGGGCTTGTCCAACGTTCATTGTCTCCCGCAGCGCAACGAACTCAGGCGTCATAAGACCGCCCGCGTCGTCGTCCTCATACTCCAGCAGAGGAATGACTTCCGGGGCAGTCTCCATCTCAGCGAGTACATCTTCAGCGGATGCAGGCTCCAACGCCTTAAGCACATCCGCCGCAATCTCCGGGCTTGCTGCGTCGAAAACTTCGGGGAGCTTGCTGTTCTCTATCTTCTCGCAGACAGCGACAGCGTCTTCGACCTCAAGCACCTCGATTATCGCGCCGAGGTCCTCAGAGGGTAGAACGGCAAGCAGTACAACCTGAGCTTCAGGGGAAATTCGGAGCAGCGCTTCCGCCTGGTCCGCGATACGAAGGCGCTTCAGGCGAACCATCGCCTCGGTTATCAGGCCCTCGTCCGCGAGATCTTCGAGAATCGAAGCTACCCGCGCTACGTCGCCCCACTCATCTACAGCGAATTCGGGGCCTTCGTTATTCTCTCCAAGTGCCATAGCGCCACCGCACAAGTATTGATGTCCCTTACAATCCCCTCCTCACAAGCCACCACAATTACAATACCTGGGACTATGGCAATCTTTTGCCGGACAGAACTAGCTTCCGGTCCACAGGCACTTACTATGCTACCATCTCATCCGCCTTCGATGATGAGACTGCCATCAATTCCCTCTGTTCCCACAACCGGCGCCTCAATTCATAAATGCGGTCCGGTTGGCACAGGTAGTCCTCGAGTCCCAGGGCCTTGGCGACCGACACCGCTATCTGCTCGGTGCCGTTGTCGGGGTGCACCGAATAATCGCAGCACACCAGTTCCGGTATCTTCTGAGGATCTACATCTATCGTAATCTTGATTTGCTGCATAGATGTGGCACTCCCATCTCACTAGCTCTGCATTCTGTTTTCAATGTCGATTCAGTTGACGACTTCTGAAGTGACTTGCTTTTCCTTATGGCCGTTTTGACCGTTATGACCGTTGCGGTAGCTGCCCACGGTCACCACCGAGTCTGCATCTATAATCTCATCCGTGTCCGCAATATCATTCATGTCCAGGTCCGCTTGGCCGCGGGGACGCATTACTATGTCGTTCATATGCTCTGGCAGCACAATTCCGCCGGAGAGTACGAGCTTGATCGCTTCTTCCACCGTGATTTCCGTGTCAACCACATCGCCCAGCCTCATCAGCGCAAACATTCCCGAAGTGGGATTTGGCACAGTCGGAATATACACGGCAACTCTCTTACTATCGTCCCCCTTCATATCGCAATGACCCGTCACAAAGCCAACTGCATACACATTCGGCTTCGGCCACTCCACCAGCACCACCCGGCTGAACTCGTGCCCGTCATATGCAGAAAGATGCCCGGCAACCTGCTCTGTCAACCCGTATATGCTCCTGATTACCGGTATGCGGCTGAAAATCGCATGCTGCGCCATTATCGCCATCTTTCCCACACGAGGCGAAAGTACAAGACCCGAAAAATAGAAAATAACGACCAGCAAAAACAGGCTCAGCCCCGGTGCGTTAAATGGCAGCAAGTCAAGCAACGGCGAAAGCAGCCCGTCAGTGTAGCCCACAAGAAGACGCAACACCAGGTAGGTCACGAGAATCGGCACGAACATCATAAAGCCCGAGCGCACCCGTCCCCATACATGGTTCTCCACCTTGTTCATTGCCCTTAAGTTCACAGTACCCTGCATTTCTTTACCTTTCTTAATCTCTGTGCAAGCAAGAATACTCAAGCATGAACTCGGACTTAAAGATAATTTTGGACAACTTTTGTATGCATGCGAAATCTGGGTGATATTCATCCGTGTAAACACTCAGTTAAACCTCACTATGTAAAGCGAAACGGCAGTCATTTTCAGGCAAGTTTTGGCACGAAGGAACAGCGCATAATCCATCCATGTCAGACACTTTTGCCTTACAACGCCGCCATTGAGCCGCTATAATGCCTGTAAGTCCATATATTGACGCTTGACGCAAATCGCGCCTCCCATACTCCATATTCAACTGCCGGCGCCCAAAATGTTGCTCACAGCGAACATTCATTCATTCATTCATCGCGGGCGATGACTCTGGCATAAATCGCGTGCGATGTCCCTGACACAAGGACTTTCAACATGACTGAGTCCAGATTGCAGCGCAACATCCTTATAGTTGACGACGAGTGGGACTCCAATATCGTGCGCAGCGTCCGCAAGCGCCTCGACGACGAGGGTTGGCGCACCAGAATCGTTGTGCCCTTCGACTTCATAGTCTCAGGCGACGACTTCCAAGCGGAAGCACTGTACGCCATCGAGGAAGAGCGCCCCGACGGTGTAGTCCTGGATGTCCGCTTTGGCGAACACGGAGAAGACAGGTTCAAAGGTCTGTCCATCCTGCAGAAAATCGTCGAGCAGCACCCTCAGCTTCCGGTTCTCATGTTCACCCAGTACGTGCAGGGTCCTGACAGGGAGATCGCCGTGCGCGGTACGCTCAAGTGGGACGCGCAGGTCGATTTCATTGACAAGCTCGCAAGCCCCGAAGAAGTCGTGATGAGATTGCGCCGGCTCATGGGCACCACGCCGAACACCATCCGACTGGGCAGCAGAATCTCAATCGACACGGCAAACGAGGTCGTCTATGTCCATACGGACGAGACCCAGGAGCCCGTCACCGAACTGCAAGGCTTGCGCTTCGAAATTCTCCAGGAGCTGGCTGCCACCTGGTACCGCAGCCCCGGCGAGCTTGTACCATTTGCAAGGCTCATGCGTTACACTGAAGGCGAAGACCCGCGCGCATCCATTCGTGTGCGCATCCGCGAGATTAAGGTCGCAATCGGCAAGGCAATGGGCGTTCACTTCGGCGCTGGCGACCTTATCATTAACATCCGCGACAGAGGCTACCGCCTGGCTCCGCCCGACTGACGCAATCATTTCAGACATGCACAATCATAGAGAGCGAACTCTATATCCCAGCCGCATAGGTCGCAGGGCGACATTGGCGGGGCAACATGGTAGGTAAAGTTCCGGCGCAAGCCATAGCAAAAGTCGCAGGCTTGCTCATAGTCGCCATCGCCATCGCCTGCTTTGTGCTCGCCCCCGTCTTTGGCGAAGTTCTGTTCGCCGACATCTGGGGCGTCGAGCCGCTGACCTACATCGGCGCTGCGTTGCTTGCATTCGGCTTGGCGACCACGCTGCTCGCCTATGCGCTCCCGCAGCTACTCCGTCTGCGCAACGGCACACCTCAGCGCGATATGCGGGACTGGAGCAGCGTTACGCAGCAGTATTTCGAGCTGTTCGACCACGACCTCGGCAGACCTCTCCGACGCATTCTGGGCAAAGAGCGCGAGCTTCGCGCATACCTCCGCGCCTCCGAGAACGGCGCCAACAGCCATGCCGACAGCCATGCCAACAGTCATGAAATTGCCGAACTCCTCGACGAAATCGAAATGCAGGCGCCCAACTTCCGCCTGATGATGTCCAACATCCGCGTCCTCATTCAGCTCGAATCCCCCGACGGATCGTTTGAGCCGCAGCCAGTCGAAGTATCCGAAGTCGTGCGCCGCATCATAGACCGCTACAACCCCGTCGCGGCTGAAGCCAACAAGACCATTACATGGTGGGCAGACCCGCCGGAATTCGGCATCGTGTACTCTGACAGCGCCGCAATTGAGCACATCGTCACCAACCTCGTGGACAATGCCATCCGCTTCGCCGGCTCTCAGGTCGAAGTCGGGCTGACACGCGGCGACTCCCGCTTCTCCGTGCATGTCTGGGACGATGGCGAGGGCGTGGCAGCGCGCTACCGCCCCCACATATTCGATCGAGGCTGGACACCTGCAGTTGCCCGCCGCGAGGAGAAAACAAGCTCAGGGCTGGGACTTTACATAGCACACACCCTCTCCACTCGCTACGGCGGCAACCTCACCATCGAAAACACCACACCGTCAGGCCCAGAAGACCACACAGCCTTCGTGCTCTCCTTGCCCTCGCTCCCAATCGAAGAAACCGTCGCCGCCCACTAAGCCCCGCTGTTCTGTCTCGCTTACCTTCCTGTCCTCCGCCTTTCCCAACGCAGCCAAACTTCTCCCGTCATTCTAAACGCAGCCAACCTTCCCCCGTCACTTTGAACCCAGTCAAATTTCCTTCTGTCACTCTGAACACAGCGCCCTCATCCCCTGTCATTCTGAACGCAGCGTAGCGGAGTGAAGAATCTGAAATCGTAACTCAGACTTCGCCCTTTCACCTTTTCAGTCCCATTGCGCTACAATTATTCTCATCGTGCCCCATAACATGACCAATGACATGACTAATGGCATGTCCAATCACGATGGCTAATCACGCCTGTTAGGCATTTTCTCTTCCAGCCTCTGAATAAACATTCGGCGAACATCAGGACAATCGGAGACCCTCCTTGTTGAAGCCTTCCTGTCGAACCCTTAGCATAAGCATGGCTCTGCTGCTCGCGGTCTCGCTGGCAATCTCATCCTCCGCATGCGTAACTGCCCTGCCACGCGCCGTCACTGAGCCCGCCCCGACCGCTACCGCTACACCCTTGCCCACCCCCATACCCACCCCAGTGCCGACCGCAACTCCGGCTCCCACCAGCACACCCGTGCCGACTCCAACGCCCGCAGTTACAATTGAAGGCTTGCTCGACGTGCGAGGCCCCGAAGACGACTCAGCCGTTCGCGCCGACAGCGTAGTCGTACACGGCTACGCCCACATGGACGCCGCCGTCCAAATCAACGACATGTCGGTGCCCCTCGACGAAACCGGGCGCTTCAGCCGGCTTGTCGATCTATCTCCAGGCTTCAACACCATCACCGTCGAAGCAGAAATCATGGACGGCGAAACCGAAAGCGCAACAATCTCCGTCGTTTCACTTCTGCTCCCGCCACAGCCATTCTTCCTGATAATTACCGAGCCCCTGGACCAGACCTTTGCAGTCCATCCCACCATCCCCCTCGTCGGACGCACCACCGCGGGAACAGTCATCACCGTCAATGGCGTAGCCGTACCCGTTGACGTATCCGGCGTATTCTCCACCACCATAACCCTCGAACCCGGCCCCAACATCATCGAAGTTCTCGGCACCAGCACGGATGGCGAAGAGTTGGACGCCCTCGTCGCCGTAATCTACCGCCCATAAAGCCGCCAAGCGAATTTTCCGTTCGCGCCCCTTTGACAATCGGTCGGCCCGAGCACCAATACCAGGTTCTTCCACTGTAATTCTGAACGCAGCCAAACTTCTCCCGTCATTCTCAACGCAGTCAAACTCCTTTCGTCATTCCGAACGCAGCCAACCTTCCTTCTGTCATTCTGAACGCAGCGAAGCGGAGTGATGAATCTGGATTCCTTGCCCGCAACCATACCCGCGATTCGAAGGGGATTCAGCCACCGCCGCAGTTTGCGGCGGCAACGAATAGCGCTTGTTCGCCACCTTAACTCCTCCCCGCAACACATCAATTCTATGCTATACTTTCATTTAGGTGTTATTACTTCCTGGCTGCAGCAAGCCTGCCGTGTTTCCCTGCCGATGGCATTAGTTGATATGCAAAAAGCATCACGTAACAGTGTCACCCAAAACGGCACATCGTTGAAAGCGTCAAGCAGGCTACCCGGCATTCGCATCCGCCTCGAAGAGCGCGAGGAACACTTATCACCTTACGCAGCCAAATCCAGCCGTTCAGCCGGACGAGCCATCCCTGAGACTCCCTCCGACGTTCGCACCGAGTATCAGCGCGACCGCGACCGCATCATACACAGCAAAGCCTTCCGTCGGCTCAAACACAAAACGCAGGTCTTCATCGCACCACTCGGCGACCACTATGTAACCCGCCTTACCCACACCCTCGAAGTCAGCCAGATCGCCCGCACAATCGCGCGCGCCCTCAACCTCAACGAAGACCTCGCCGAAGCCATCGCGCTCGGTCACGACTTAGGACACACCCCCTTCGGACACATCGGCGAAGACGAGCTTGATAAGATTCTCGCCGACGGCTTCCGGCACAGCCAGCAGAGCCTGAACATCGTAGAGCGCATCGAACGCGAAGGGCGCGGCCTCAACCTCACATGGGAAGTCCGGCAGGGCATACTAATGCACTCCAAGCCCCGCGGCGACTTCCTTGCCGCACTCGATGACGACCTCACACTCGAAGCGCAGATTGTCCGCATCTCCGACGCCGTAGCCTACATCAACCACGACCTCGCAGACGCCTTCCGCGCGGGCATCCTCTCCGACGAAGACCTGCCCGGATCAGTCGCAGCCACACTCGGCAGCCGACACTCCCAGCGCATCGACACCATCGTCTGCGACATCATCGACCACTCCTACCATGTCAGCGGCATCAACGATATTAGCGGCGGCGCGAACGGCGCGAACCCCGAAATGCCGCTCACCATTACAATGGGCGACGAAGTGCGAACCGCCTTCATGGAACTCCGCGAGTTCATGTTCGACACGGTGTACATGCCCAACGACGACAGCGTCCTAGGCAACGCCGCGCGCCAAATCGTCCGCTTCCTGCATCAATATTTCAGCGAGCGCACTGGGGAAATTCCGCCCGCCAACCCGCTCTGGGAAGACATCACCCAGCGCAGCCGGACCGACGATGAAGCCGTCGTAGATTACGTCTCCGGAATGACTGACCTCTACGCCATAAGAATCGCGGAAAAATTGTCCCCAGGCATCGCTAAGGTTTTCTCAGAGAGATTGCTATAATGGATACACTCACCCCCGCCGACCGCGTCCGCCTGCGCACTGCCAGGCTCCAGATAAAGCGTGTCCGTGAACATCTAGAGGCAATGCAGCGAGACGCCCACGGCGTAGAGTACGTTCCTTGGAAAACGGAGGTTGACAACCTCTGGAAAGCCACGTTCGAGAACATAAACGAGATGGGCGAAACGCCACAACAGAACGCCTTGGAAATGATCCGCGAACCATGGATGATGTACCTATCCCACTACGCCGCACTCGGCGCCGAACATTAAAGTCCCTTCCCTCCTCGAGGGGAGAAGGTTAGGATGGGAGTGAACCCGAAAAAGAATAGGAAATATCCTACCCATCCTGAATATCCATGTTAGCTCCCGTTCTGTCGAAGGATGAATCTCAGAACAAAGCAGAAAGAGAAACCCCTTGAACGACAACATCGCCGCAATCGAGATGGAAGCCGACCTCAACCAAGCCCGCCGCACATCGGTCATGGCGCATAACGTCGTCATCCGTATGCGCGAACTTGGCTTGCCCGACACCTTCGACGCCGAACTCGCCAGCGTAAGCACCGACCTCGGCGACCTCTGGGGCGCGCAAAAGGAGTTCACCGACCTTCTGCACAACATGCTCAAGACATCACACGACTGGGACTCCATTGGCGACTCCCTCGTGGACATGCGCTCATCCATAGACCACATAGCCTGGCACCTCGAAAGCATCCGCGAACCCATAACCAAACTCGCCGAATACGCATACTCCCAATCCGACAAGTAACAGACAGTTGAAGGCCGAAGACCAACTATGACCGTTGTTGACGACATACGAGCCCGCTTAGACATCGTTGATGTGGTGTCAGGGTACGTCGCGCTCCAAAAATCCGGGCGCAGCTTCAAGGCGCCCTGTCCCTTCCACACCGAGCGCACCCCCTCGTTCATCGTCAACCCCGAACGCCAAAGCTGGCACTGCTTCGGCGCATGCTCCACAGGCGGCGACGCCTTCTCCTTCGTTATGCGCCAACAGAACATCGAGTTCGGCGAAGCCCTCCGCATCCTCGCGCAAAAGGCAGGCGTCGAGCTCTCGCAGGCGAGCAAGCAGGACAGCGACAAGCGCAGCAAGCTCCACGCCGTCAACCGACTCGCCGCATCCTGGTATCAAGAGCGCCTTAAATCCCCCGAAGGCGCGGCGGCGATAGACTACCTCAAACGGCGCGGCGTCAGTCCTGAGATGATTGACGCCTTCCAGCTCGGCTACTCCCCTGACAGTTGGGATGCCCTCAAGACCTACCTCAAAAACATGGGCGCGCCCGAAGCCGACGCAGTTGAATCCGGCCTCATCTACCGCAACGACGAGTCCGGCAGAACATGGGACTTCTTCCGAGACAGGCTCATGTTCCCCATCCACGACAGGCAAGGCAATGTCATCGGCTTCGGCGGACGCCAACTCACAGAACCCGCGCCCGACGCACCCGGCTACAATCCCAAATACATCAACACAGCAGCCACACCCATATTCGACAAGCGCAGCTCCCTCTACGGCATCCACCGCGCGCACTCAGCCATCCGCGAGTCCAACACCGGCATCGTCGTCGAAGGCTACATGGATGTCATAGCAGCCCATCAGTACGGCTACACCAATGTAGTCGCCTCTATGGGCACCGCCCTGACCGAAAATCAGGTCTCCCAGCTCAAGTCCCTCGCAACCAACTTCATCCTCGCCCTCGACCCCGACACCGCAGGGCAGGAAGCCACGCTCCGAAGCCTCGAAGCATCCTGGAAGGTCATCGGCGACCAGTCCGCTTCACGCGCTCGCTCGCAGGGAATCCTCTACCAGCGCGACCCGATCACTCTAAGCATCGCCGCGCTCCCAGAAGGCAAAGACCCCGACGAGCTTATCCGACACGACCCCGCTGAATGGGAACACCTCACCAAGAACGCCCCGCCGCTCATGAGCTACCTCATACCGGCAATCGCTTCCCGCTTCGACACGAGCACAGGACAGGGCAAAACCCAGGTCGTCGAAGCAATCTTCCCTCTTATCGCAGCGACGCAGAACTCATTCGACCAGCAGCGTTACCTGCAAGAGCTCGCGGACGCCCTGGAAGTCACACCTGACGCTATTCAAGTGGCTGTGCGTGAATTATCAGCCGCTTCACGCAGGCATCAGCGCCGCCAACCCCGCAGCAGTGACACCCAGTCCGCCGCCCAGCAGCAAGTCGTCAGCTCGGCACTGAACAGCAACCGCGAATTCACCCGCGAGAATTACATGCTTGGGCTGCTGCTCAACAGACCCACTCTACAATCCTTGCTGGATGACTTTTCACCGGAATACTTCCGCAATACCGCTAACAGAGAAGTATTCGCGCGTTGGATGCAATGCGGTGAGATAGATGAGTTGGAAGCATCGCTAGACGAGCCGCTCAGGGAACATCTCCAATCGCTGCTTGCAGACGACAGTCCGGAGTTGGATAGCGTAGAGAGCGAACGCGCTCTAAATGAATGCAAGCAGTTCATCACTAAGCAATACCTCACTGAGGTCCGCGAGTCGCGGCTGGAAACTCCAGACGCTTCCACTCCACCTTCATGGGATTTACTGGAAGAAATTACCAGCCTAGACAGAGGAATCAGAGCAACCGAACTACGATAACGCAATAGTAATAGCAATAGCGCCCCTTCTCACCAAGTGAGAAGGCTAGAGCATGCCCCGGTGTAAACAGGGCTTGAGGGTTAAACACCCTCCTACAACTGACCAAAAATCATGCAGCGAACGGAGGCTAGCGGGTATATGAACAATACGATGGACGGAGACGGCATAGACGATCTGGTTATGAGCATTCCGCAGGGCATATCCACCGGAGACCTTATTCAGACCAGCAAGTCGAGGGAAGACGGTTACAGGTTGGGCGAGCCTGAAGTCATCCTGTCAGGACGCAATGGCGCATCCGAAGACCGCAACGGTTCGGATTACGACGACGACGAAAAGGAATCAGACGAACCGGATATCGACAGCGAGTGGGTCAAGAAGCTCGAAAACGTTGACATCATCGACGACCCGGTCCGCATGTATTTGCGCGAAATCGGCAGGGTCGGCTTGCTCAAAGCCGCCGATGAACGCAAGCTCGCGCGAGAGATGGAAGAGTGGAAGCACATCACGAAGGTTGAGGGAGAGCTCGAATCCCTCTTGGTAAGACGTCCGCGTGCGTGGCAGACCGTTCACCAGTTCCTCATCAACGTCCACGCGTCAAGAGCGCTCCTGGACGCCTTCTGCCGCTACCACGGAGTCCGTAAGCCCAATACCCTCCACGAAATGCTCACCGACGAAGACCTCACAGTAGCCCTCGACGGCGAACTCCCCGAAGAAATGCTCAACTTCGTCGCCGAAATCCTCAACCGCGAACCCGACGACATCAAGGATGAAATCAGGGAGCTTTCCCTGAACAGTCGCCTGCTCCCCGAAGAAATTCACGACATCTTTGTAATCTCTCCGAGCATCAGCCAGCTCAACACACTCAGCGACACCCCAGGCTATAAACAGCAAATAGAGACCTACGAACTTGCTTTCAACAGGCACATCAACCGCGCCAAAATTGCGGGCAGGCGCGCGCAGCGCCACCTTGCAGAGGCAAACCTCCGCCTTGTCGTCAGCGTCGCCAAAAAGTACATCGGCAGGGGCATGTCCCTACTGGATCTCATTCAGGAAGGCAACATCGGCCTCATCCGCGCCGTCGAAAAGTTCGACTACCGCAAGGGCTACAAGTTCAGCACCTACGCGACTTGGTGGATTCGGCAGGCTATCACCCGCGCGATCGCAGACCAGGCGCGCACCATCCGCATACCCGTCCACATGGTCGAAACCATCAATAAGCTCCTGCGCGTCAGCCGCCGCCTCGTTCAGGAATACGGGCGCGAGCCGACCAGCGAAGAAATCGGCTCAGGCATGGACGTAACCCCTGAACGAGTCCGCGAAATCCTGAAAATCTCGCAGGAACCTGTATCTCTCGAAACTCCCATCGGCGAAGAAGAGGACAGCCATCTCGGAGATTTCATCGAAGATCGCAGCGCCTTAGCCCCCGCGGATGCCGCATCATACCAGCTCCTCAAAGAGCAGGTCGAAGATGTACTCTGCACCCTCAACGAGCGCGAAGCGCGCGTCCTTCAACTCCGCTTCGGACTCGAAGATGGACGCAGCCGCACCCTCGAAGAAGTCGGCAAAGACTTCGGCGTAACCCGTGAGCGCATCCGCCAGATCGAAGCCAAAGCCCTGCGAAAGCTTCGCCACCCCAACCGCTCCAAAAAACTCCGCGACTTCCTCGAATAGCCGCCTCCTATGAGAACTTTCCTCTCCCTCCCCCAATTGAGGGGAGGGAGAGGGTGGGGGTGATTATCCCCATCCCGTATATGCAACTAAACTCTGATGACATTAGATACACAAAGCGTTTTAGACCTGAAAAGTAACTTTATTCTGTCATTCTGAACGCAGCGCAGCGGAGTGAAGAATCTAAAATCTTTGCACATACGCCATTCACAGATTTCAGATTCCTTGCTTCCCTCGGAATGACAGGGGACAAATGGCAAATGTCCACACAACCTAGGCCTCTCAGGAAACAACGACCAGATGACAACCCTGACTCAACTCCAACCCACAACATCCCAGCCCGACACACGCTCGACGACGCCAATCGTCGCCGTCGTCCCAACGTCGCCTCAGACCGTACTCGACGACGTCGGCAAGGCAATGCGTCTCGCGGGCTATCAGCAGGCACTCCCCAAGGACTACGCCACCCTGCTGAAAATCAACATATCGTGGCAGCACTACTACCCCGCCTGCTCCACTCCGCCCTGGCAGCTTGACGGCGCAATCCGCGCCCTCAAAGCCGACGGCTACGACAACCTCACCCCTGCCCACAACGGCACCGTCGTTGTTGACGCCAAAGTCGGAGCAGTCAACAACAAGCACACCCCGGTCGAGCAGATGCACGGCTTGGAGGCTCTCTTCCTCGAAGAGGCTAAGTGGATCGATTTCCAGCCGAAAGACAAAATGCTCGCCTTGGACAAAATATACTCCGACGGCTTTCAGATTCCCGAAACCTTCATCGGCAAGAACATCCTCCATCTGCCCACCATGAAGACCCACGTCTTCACCACCATTACCGGCGCGATGAAGAACGCATTCGGCGGTTTGCTGAACCACAACCGCCACTGGACGCACTCCGCCATCCACGAGACCCTCGTTGACCTCTTGCAGATACAGAAGCAGATTCACCCCGGCATCTTCGCCGTAACCGACGGCACATTCGCCGGCGACGGACCCGGCCCCCGCGCCATGCGCTGGCACGCCAAGAACGTCATCCTCGCGAGCGCCGATCAGGTCGCCATCGACGCCGTAGCCGCCAAGATGATGGGCTTCGATCCAATGAGCATCAAGTTCATCTGGATGGCGCACGAAATGGGACTCGGCTGCGGCGACATTCGCGACATCGAAATCGTCGGCTCCGACATATCCGACACCAACTGGAACTTCAGCAGCGGCGAAAACACCCTCTTCAGCAGCGGCCAGAAATCCGTCTATTGGGGACCCCTCAAGCCCCTCGAAAACGCCATCGCCCGCTCCCCCCTCGTCAACCTCGCCATCGCCGCCTCCAACCTCTACCACAACGGCTACTGGCTCCCAGTCAAGGGTAAAAAGCGCGTCCAATCCGCCCTAAAAACCCCCTGGGGCAACCTCTTCCAGTCCTACTAGAATGTCAGCACAAGGCTCGGTTCACACTTCTCTGGGCAAAGATTCCTGTATGCTGATACCCGTCACTCATTTGTTACTCGTATCATTTCGACTATCGCAGGAATTCAGATGGTCAGAAAACTCGCCAAGCTTCTTTCCCATTACTCTCGGAAAGTAACAAATTTACGATCTTTGATGGATTTATAGTGGCCACCAAGATAGCTCATCTGGTAGCGTTCTGCACCTTGCTAATGTTGTTGCAAGGCTGTTTCAACTCGGGCGTACAAGAACTCCGAAAGCCCGCACTTCTCAATGAAGTTGCAAAAGCAGATGAGCCGGTCTCGACCCCCACTATCGAATCACCTGTCGCTAGGATGACTCCTACTCCCTCGCCTACCCCGACACAGATACCAGCCACACCGTCCCCGGTTCCGCTCCCAACCAGTACGCCTGTGCCGACTCAGACTCCTCTGCCAACCAGCACGCCCATTCCAACTCAAACCCCTCTGCCAACCAGCACCCCAACTCCTACCAACACAGCGACAAGTACACCTGTCGTTACTCCTACCGCAACTCCGTCCGTGTGCGGTTATGCTCAACTTGTCCTGATCGGTGCAGGCAAGGACCACGATCCCTGTTACACCCCAACGCCAACGCCGAAGCCCTAAGACAAACGAACTGGCACGCCCGGGCAGCGATGCGGACTCGTTTGAAGTCTCATATTCACGTGGGACGTGCGAAGTCAATCCTACGCTAACAGATGACGTTTTTCATTCTCGGTCACGTAAGGTATAATCCTGTCTAATTGTCATAGTGTTAGATATTTCCTCACTGCACCAAATAAGTTTGAGGTAGCCATGGGAAGACTAATCGTTATTGGTGTTATCGCCGCAGCCTTGGTCTTTGCGCTTACTAACCTAGGTCTCTTCAACCGAGGGGATTCCGACAATCCCGGTTTCAGAGTAGCTGAAGCTTCCAGCAATGCGAGCGCGCAAGCAGGAAAACTTATCAGAGTCTTTGACTCGGTCAATCCTCACTCCGTCCCTGTCAATCCTCCGGGTCCTGGCTCCGACGCCGCACCCAATCCTGGTGGAGGCGCGGGAGCGATTATACCTGAAATTGTAAGTCCGGCCGATACAGCCGTGAAGGACGCCTACAACTGGATGGTTTACTACGCCAACCAGTCGGCTGTGGATTCTCAGCATAAATATATCGAAGCCGCGAGCGCACTCAAGAATGAGTGGGAACCACGATACAATGCAGCTCGTCAAGAATACAATAAATTGAATCATCAGGTTGAGTTCTCGAAAAAAACCGCAGACGAGTACTTTGGAATTCAGAGAGGGCTCACAGACGAGATACAGGACGCCGAAGTCCAATCACAGTTGAGGGAGAGCGACCGGCTGGAAAGTGACGTTTACGATAGGTGGGCAGAACAGGCTGATAAGACGGTCTTAATGGCTTACGAAATTATGCAAGACCTTGAAGACATGGATGTAATTATCGCAAAAACAAATCTGTCGGCACACTTCGCCGCACTAAACTCGAGTGTGCAAACCTTGCCCGCATCAATGACAGCGCTTCATGAGGAATTGAACTACTTCCGCCAGGCCAGCCAAGACATAAACGCGACTTTCGGATTCAATCCAACTGAATCCCCGTGATCAGGAGAGAAGCACATTGTTTCGCGACGGGAAGTTATCCTTCGACATAAAGCAATTCTTCCCAACTAACGGCAGACAGTACACATTCACGCCGGTCGCGGCCAGTCGAGCAGTTTCAGTCATAATGGTGGTCGGCTTGATGTTGCCGCTACCTTGGTTCACACTCGCAGACGGCGGGCAATCAATTGCTGGTACCAGGCTGCTTTCATACGCTCTCGATGGATTCTCCTCCTTGTCTTACATTTTCTCTGTATCTCCTGTAAACGCGTTCCTGTTCTTTTCTCTGCCCATAGTCATAGCGGTTCTGTCATTAATGACGCTTGCAGACTCGATTATGAACAAGGCAGTAAATGTGAGAGGGTTAAGCGTACTCAACATCATCGCAATGCTCTTGCTGATGTACGTGGCAGCACTCATTGCAGACCCGACACAGCACGCAGTATTCGGCGGGCTGTTCGTGCTGCCAAAGTGGGGACTGTGGTTTTTATTCTTGCTAGCAGTTGCCCTTGTGCTTCTCTCGGTAAAATGGACGAATCTCAGCCACCTGCGTCTGCCGGGCAATCGCTAGCAGATAAGTCGTTCAGCACGAACGCTAGCCCGCCTGTAAACCCAACAATCCATCGAGTGACTACTGACCAACTCCCTACCCAAACAACTCCGCTATCCGCTCCCCCACCAGATACTCCTCGCCCTCGCTCAGCCCGAACGTATGGATAGTGATGCAGTCCTCCCAGTCCCGCACCCGCGTCCAAATCGGCGGATCGCCGGCCTTCAGCTTCTCCACCACATCCGCCGCCGTCATACCCGTAACTGACGGATCCACCCGCAGGTCAAGCCCGAATGGCTGATGCCCGATGATATTCTCCAGCATCACCGCGCTCACGCCCTCGATCCCCTTCACCGCGTCGATGATAACCTGCGTCCTGCTCTCCGTAACAGCAAGCCGCTCCTCGTGATTCATCGTCATCCACCGTCGCGTAGCCGCAACCGCCCCGATCATCTCCTGCCGGTCGATCTTCTGCGGCCTGCCGATCCCGCGCACTCGCCGTCCCTCGTATGACGCGAAGGCCTGAAAGCTCAACTTACGAATCATGTCCTCAGTGCCCAGCGCAAGCCCCACCGACTGCGGCGCGCCCATATATTTCGCAGCGATACACTGGAAGTCAGCGCCCATCCGCACATACTTGCCGAAGTTCTCCAGCGGGTATATCTGCCCAGCCGCATCAACCGTAACTGGCACGCCATGAGCGTGCGCGATCTCGATAGTGTCCTCCAGCGACAGCGCATCCGGGTCCGGCGACTGCTCCACCGCGTAGTAATGCACACCCGCCGTATTCGGCCCTATCGCGTCCTCCAGGTCCTGCTTGGTCGTGCGCTCATCCGAGCCGAAGTCCACAAGCTTTGCGCCCGCAAGCTCCAGGCAGCGGTCATACCAGTAGTGCTGCATATAGCGCTGCCGTCGCTGAATCAGGATTTCGTTCTTCATCCCGGTCGTGTCCGGCAGCTGCTGAATCTTGTCGTCATCGTCCCCCGCCATCAGCGCGGCAGTCACCAGCGTCAGCGCCGACCCAGCCCCCGACGTGATGTACGCCGCAGGCACATCCACCATATCCGCAATCGCCTGTCCCGCCCGCTCTTGCAAGTCCATCAGCGGAATATACGCCGAATCAGCCATTGCCATCGCCTCGCGCACCTCCTGCGCAGGCGTCGAGCCGCCCAGCATCGTAACGCTCCCGATAGCATTTATTACCGGCGTAGCGCCCAGTTCCTTATAAATCTCAGCCCAATTGGAATCAGCCATTTTATCCTCTCCTAAGGCATCGCACTATCAAACACGCTGCTTACATCTATTTTTAGTTCCGGCAATAGCGGGGACTCCAGATCATTTCCCTCACCGTAAACACCTGCTACTGCAAACCTCTCGCCATCTGACACATTCACTTCTATCGTCTTACGCACAATATCAGCAATCCAGTATTCACGCACCCCAAACTTGGCATAACGCTCCCGTTTGACAGTGCGGTCAAATCTCTCAGTTGAAGGTGACAGCACCTCCACGACTAAGTCAGGCGAGCCATGGATATTATGCCCCCAATTTATAATATGAAGACGCTCATTGGATACAAACATTATGTCAGGTTGAACTACGATGTCATCAGACAGGATGACATCCCGTGGAGCTATGATAACCCTACCGAGCCTATACCTAGTTGTGAACTCTTCAATTTCCTTGGCAAGGAAATACAGAAAAAGCTGATGTTCCGGTATAGGCGTTGGTGCCATATAAAGTTCCCCGTCTATAAGCTCATAGCGATCGCCCGACTCAGGCAGGTTGAGATAGTCCCGATATGTAAGCCGAGCCTGCGCATTAGTAGCCATCGCTCCCTCCCCTAACTCAAATGCTGGAAGCCTCCGTTGCTGTCGTACTCTCGCGTGCTGTACACCCCAAGATCGCGCCCCTGATGCACATGAATGATGACCTCTTGGCGCACAATTCCAGCGGCGTCCAGGAGTTCACCGTCCACAATGTCAATCAACTTATGAACATCGTCCTCTGTGAGGCTCTCATCAATGTTCAGCGTCGCATGCACAATCACATCCGCGAAATGCACATCCAGCCGACCG
The DNA here is from genome assembly GCA_965225795.1 of Dehalococcoidia bacterium. GTDB lineage: Bacteria > Chloroflexota > Dehalococcoidia > Lucifugimonadales > JADFKI01 > Bin90. The sequence continues at coordinate 2,085,601 of OZ245324.1, forward strand.
ATATTCCTGCCCCCGTCAATCACCGTATAGCACTCTGAAAACGGTGTGCGGCACTCGCGCTCAAAATTATAGTCCGACATCAATCACCTTCAAAGCCGTTCCTTCTTCCAGTGGAGTAAGGCTGGGATGGGGCCATATCCTGTCAATTCTGTCCACCCTTGTTAGCCCGCGTTTGGCCACTACTCCCTTATATGCCCGCTCCCCAGCACCGTCCACTTATACGAAGTCAACTCCCTAAGTCCCATCGGCCCCCTCGCGTGCATCTTGTCCGTGCTGATAGCAACCTCAGCCCCAAGTCCGAACTGCCCCCCATCATTGAACCGAGTCGAAGCATTCACAAACACCGCCCCCGCATCAACCTCGTCCAGGAAGCGCATAGCGGCTCGGTAGTCCTCAGTCACGATAGCCTCCGAATGACCGGAGCCGTACTTGTCGATATGCTCCAGCGCCTCATCCAGCGAGTCCACCACACGCACCCCCGCCGTCAGCGACAGGTGCTCCGTCCGCCAGTCCTCTTCGGTAACATGTACCGCCTTGGGACCTGCCGACGCGCCAAGCAAGCTCAGTGCCCTCGTATCGCAGCGCATCTCCACCCCTGCATCCTCCCACCGCTTCGCCAGCGCAGGAAGAAACGCCGACGCCGACGCCGAATGCACAATCACCGTATCCAGCGAATTGCACACAGACGGGCGCGACACCTTCGCGTTGTTCACAATCTCCAGCGCCATCTCCAGGTCAGCCTGCCTGTCCACGTATGTATGGCACACGCCCACGCCACCCGTTATCGCCGGTATCGTAGCCTCGGACGCAACTCGGTTGATGAGAGCCTGGCTCCCCCGAGGAATCAGCAAGTCTATAATGCCCTTCGCCTTCAGCATCTGCCCCACAACCGCGCGGTCCGTAGTCTCCATCACCTGCACCGCGTCCTCGGGAATGCCGGCGTCCGCTATAGAGTCCTTCACCAGCGCGGCGAGCGCAGTATTGGAGTTGATAGCATCGCTGCCGCCCCGCAATATGATCGCATTCCCCGACTTCAGGCAAAGCGAACTGATGTCGATAGTGACATTCGGCCTGCTCTCATATATCGCCCCGATCACGCCCAGCGGAACCCGCCGCTTCCCCACCGTCAGGCCATTCGGCATATTACGCTGATCAATCACCTCACCTATCGGGTCAGGCAGCGCAGCAATCCCCCGCACATCATTGGCAAGCCCTTCCAGCCGCTCAGGATTCAGCAGCAACCTGTCGAGAAAATACTCCTCAAGCCCGCGCTCCCGGCCGTTGGCAATGTCCTTTTCATTCGCGGCGAGAATCTCTTCCTCACGCGCCTTCAGCCCGTCCGCGACATTATGCAGCGCCGCATTCTTCACATCCGCGCTGATAGTCGCCAGCCTCCGAGCCGCCCTCCGAGCCGCCCTACCCTTCACCTCAAGCTCATCATTGGCCGTCGCCGTAATTTCCTTTGTCGCTGTACTCTGCATCGGAATACTCCGCCTATTTCAATAGTTCCTTCCCCTTCGATGAGGGAAGATTAGAGCCTGTCCTGAGCCTGCCGAAGGAATGGGGATGCTTGACTACCCGTCAGTCACAAGAACTGGAAATCCTGTCCATTGTGTTAGCTCACGCTCACACAATCACCATATTGTTCCGATGAACAACCTCGTCCCCGTAAGTAACACCCAGGATGTCAGCAATATGCCGCGAATGCTTGCCCTTGATCTCCGAAACCTCGACAGCGCTGTAATTCGTGATGCCCATCCCAATCTGCATGCTCTCGCCATTCACTATCGACACCAGGTCGCCCCGCCCGAACATGCCGGTCGTCGCCACTATTCCCGCAGGCAAAAGGCTTCCATGCCTTCGCTGCAGCACCCGCGCAGCCCCGTCATCGACGCCTATCTCACCCTTGATAGACAGACCGCTCAGCATCCAGCGTTTGCGGCTCTCCACATTTCCAACTCTCTTTGGGAAAAAGGTGCCGAGATGCTCGCCGTCCGCTATCCGCTCGATTACATTCGGTGTCCGACCATTGACAATGAACACGTCAACTCCGGAATTCGCCGCCATCTGAGCCGCTTGCAGTTTCGTCCGCATTCCCCCGCGCCCCAGCGCATCCAGCGACGGCCCACCCAGCGCCTCGACTTCCTCCTCCGAAACACGCTCCACTAACGGAATCAACCGCGCATCGGCATCGATATTCGGGTCCGCTGTGAACAACCCACCAACGCTGCCCACTATGATTAGCAGGTCCGCGTCAACTAGGTTCGCCACTAACGCCGACAGTCGGTCATTGTCCCCGAAGACCTCGCCCGTCAGCTCCTCTATGGCGACCACATCGTTCTCATTGACAATCGGAACGACTCGCAGCCGCGCAAGTTCCATCAGAGCGTTGCGAATGTTGATGTAGCCCAGCCTGTCCGATATGTCACGCTGCGAAATCAGCCCTTGCGCTATCGGAATCTGCTGCCAGCTGAAAAGCTGCTCGTAGGTATGCATCAGGTGTCCCTGACCCACAGCCGCAAGAGCCTGCTTCAGAGGCAGGCTGCCACCCTCCGACGACACGCCCAGCACACGCCGTCCGGCAGCCACAGCCCCCGACGACACCAGCAGCATCTCGCTCCCACGAGAGTGCAGCCGCGCAATCTGCCCGACAAGCGACGCCACCACCTCGATGTCGATGTGCTCCCCACCGCCCGTCAGCAGCGCCGTCCCTGCCTTAACCACAATGCGGCTGCCATCGGCGCAGCCCGCCCATTGGGAAGATGAAGTCGCGGAGGAATCTTGTGATTTCAGCATAACCACTCGGCAGCAATCGTCAATTCGGTCTTCGGCAGCAATTGAGCAAAAAGGGCAACAACTCAACACACTCACGCCATTATATCAGCATCTCGTCAGCTGTTTTCACTACGCTCTGCGAAGGGCATGTTTTTCCTGTCATTCTGAACGCAGCGCAGCGGAGTGAAGAATCTAAACTCCCTGCACATACCCCATTCACAGACTTCAGATTCATCCCTGCACTCTGAATGTCAGGGAACAAACGAGGAAATGTCCACACAACCTAGATATGTGGCCAGTTCACACGCGACAACCGCACAAGTTCAACAACCGGCACACCGATAACCTAAACCCTACTCACCAACTCCGCCCACAACTCCGTAACAGCATCCGCGTCCACACCCATTGCCACCGCCACATTCGGCTCAGCAGTCGAATTCAATCGCAAATCCGCAACCGTATAACCTCGTGCGAACTCCCCCTGCGTCTCCACCCGCACATGCATTGGATGGCACTCGAACAATTCCGGCGCAATCGCATACGCCATAGGACTCAGGTCCGAATACATCACGCCATCGGGACTGTTCAGCCGTTTGTCCTTCTGATACGCCCGGTTGATGAACCGCGTCGCCATTTCCAGCATCCGCGCCGCAGGCGTCCCCGTATCCCAGACCCGCTGCTGCTGTGCCGCCGATACCTCCACACTGTTGACAACATCAAGCCCCACCTGCGTTACTCTCGCGCCGGACCGATACACCGCATCTGCCGCCTCCGGGTCGCGGCCGATATTCGCGGTAGCAAGCGGCGTTATATTGCCCGGCTGGTGTATCGAACCGCCCATCACCACAATTTCCGCCAGCGATTCCGCAAAGCGTGGCTCGATGCTCACCGCAAGTGCAACATTCGTCTGCCGCCCGATCGCCATCAGCGTAATCTCCCCAGGCGACGCCAGCACCCGATCGATAAGCTCAGGCACCGCATGCCGCTCCTGCATCTTGGTCGTTGGCATCGGCCAATCTATATTCCCGATGCCATCATCCCCATGAATGTGCGGAGAGTAAAACGGCTCATGGTAGGTCAGCGTCCGCCCAACCCCCTGATACACTGGAATATCCGCGCGTCCCGCCGCCTCCAGAATCCGCAGCGTATTCACCGTACACTGCTCCACTGAGGCATTTCCGAACACCGTAGTAATAGCCTCCACCTGAAGCCTATCGCTAGCCAGCGCCATCAGAATCGCCGCCATATCGTCAATCCCCGGGTCCGCATCAATTATCACCCGCTTAACCCGCGCCATCTCAATCCCCTATCTGTCGCTGTAAATTACCGTCGGTAGTGAACCTGCCTTCTTACCCTTTCAATCCCTTCCCTCTCGATTTGGGAAGGCTAGGATGGGGGTGACTGACCCATTGACAGACTGTGAAAGACTAGGGTGTGCTGACATCTGACACACAAAGCGTTTTAGACTCGAAAAGTAGGTCTATTCTGTCATTCTGAACGAAACGCCTTCATCCCCTATCATTCCGAACGAAGTGCCTTCGCCCCTTGTCATTCTGAACGAAGTGCCTCGCCCCCTGTCATTCTGAACGAAGCACAACGAAGTGAAGAATCTGAAATCGTTGCACATACGCCATTCTCCGACTTTAGATTTCTCACTTCACTCGAAATGACAGAAGTAATGAAAGGCAACCTCAAAATGCCAACACACCCTAGAAGTATGAGCTGCTTGCACGCGACAATCGCACAAGCTCAATTACTGACACCTAGCCCGACATACCGTGATTCTAAATCGTGCTCACCAACTTCGACCACAGCTCCGTAACCGCGCCGCCATCCACATCCATAGCCACCGACACATTCGGCACAGCATCCGAACCGAGCCGCAAGTCCGCCACCGTCTGCCCTCGCGCAAACTGACCCTGCGTCTCCACACGCACATACATATCGCGGCACTCAAACAATTCCGGCGCAATCGCGTACGCCATCGGACTCAAATCCGAGTACTGCACTCCGTCCGGATTGTGCAGGCGATTTGCGCGCCCGTACGCCTGCCTGATAAACCGCGTCGCTGCTTCCATCATCCTCGCCGCAGGCGTCCCCGTATCCCACACCCGCCGCTGCTGCGCCCCCGAAACTTCAACCTTGTTGCACACATCCAGCCCCACCTGCGTCACTTTCGCGCCGGACTTGTACACCACATCGCAGGCCTCCGGATCGCCCACAATGTTGGCAGTAGCGACAGCCGTAGCATTGCCCGGCTGATATATCGCACCGCCCATCACAACGATCTCCTTCACGCACTCCGCAAAGCGCGGTTCGATGCTAATCGCAAGCGCCACATTCGTCTGCCGCCCGATAGCCATCACCGTTATCTCACCCGGCGACGCCAGCACTCGGTCAATCAACTCCGGCACCGCATGCCGCTCCTGCACCTTAGCAGTAGGCATCGGCGCATCAATATCGCCGATGCCATCATCCCCGTGAACATGTGCCGCGTAAGTCGGCTCATCATAAGTCAGCGTCTTGCTCACCCCCTGATACACCGGAATATCCGCGCGCCCAACCGCCTCCAGAATCCGCAGCGTATTCACCGTACACTGCTCCACCGACGCATTCCCAAATATAGTCGTGAAAGCCTCCACCTGAAGCCTATCGCTAGCCAGAGCCATCAGGATCGCCGCCATATCATCAATACCCGGGTCTGCATCAATTATCACCCGCTTAACCTGCGCCATCTAATATCCCCTCTTATTCTTTATCTACGTCAGCCCGAATCCGTTGGCGATGAACCTGATTTACGTTCGTGTTAAGCCTGTCGAACCACCACCCCACTGACAAAATGACCTACTGACAGACTGAAGAACCAACTCACGGCGTCTCCTCATATTCCACACCTTGCGGCGCAAGTCCCATCGGCAAAAAGAACTCGAACTGATGCCGGTCCCCATACCCCTCTATGAACCCCGGCTTGACCCCCTCAGAGTTCAGCGCAGCCGATACGATAGTCTTATTGAAATTATGCACCGTATCCGCAGCCAGATACTCGTCCACCGGCATCCACAGCGCCGCCTCCAGCTCCTCCTCCTGCATCGTGATCTCCCTGCTCAGAGGCGACAGCCTGCACACAAAGTAGATGTCCGACTTCCCATACCGATACCCGTGCCAGTGCCGCAGGCACACCACCGCCTCGAACCGCGTCCGCACGCCCGTCTCCTCCAGCACCTCGCGCACCACGCCGTCCGCCAGATGCTCCCCCTGCGTCAGCGCGCCTCCTGGCAGCTTATACGAAGGACCGCTCCGAGGCCGAATCTGATGCCGTTCCGACACCACCAGCAGCTGTCGGTCCTCGCTTAGCACAACGCCACCCGCCCCGATATAATGCGTCGCGTGCGGCGGAATATACGCCCCATCCTCGATTTGCAGCGTCATCATCACATAATCCTCATCCGCGTGATGATACCGAAACCCCGCCTCCGCAGCCACAGGCACAAGCCCCGCGCTCGCAAGCGGCACCTCCAGCCACGCCACTTTATATCCCACATCCGCCCAGTCATCCATCGCATCCGCCAGCCGCCGCCTGAACCGCCCCGCATCCTCCGGCAGCGCCCCCGGATTAACCACAAACCCCCCAAACTGATTCGGACTCCCCTCAAGCATACTCATAAGACCCTCTGCTCCGTACTATTTCTAAGGTAGAAATCAGATCAAGACTAGATGCCCTTCAGTGGCTCCTCTTACAGTTGCCAATCGCACGCCGCTATCAAACGTTACGAACCGAAAGTCATGCCTTACCGCCAGACACAATAGATAAACATCAGTCAGCTCTCTATGTCCTGTCAGGCTCTCCCGAAGCACGACAGCATCCTCAATCAGGCTCACATCGTCCGAAATAAACCGATGATTGTAGCGAGAAACGACTTCACGCAGACCATCAATCGCCCGCATTATACTCATTGGGTTTGAATATCTCGGCTGCGACAGTATCCGCAGACATCCATTCTGCGTTATGGGACGAGTCGCCCAGCCCTCTTCGACATTTCTCGTCAGCCAATCCAACGCCCTGCGATGATGAGAATGCCTTTCGTCCACAAGTGCAATTAGTACATTCACATCCAGCAACGCTATCAAGAGCTAAATCCCCAACTCTTCACGCAGTTCGTTTACCAATTTATTCGTGCCAAAAGTACTCTCGTCTTCGTTCTCGGAAGGACCATTTCTTTTCGAGACAGGCTCTTTGACATCTCGCACCTCAACCTCCACTACCTTTCCATCCAGCGGTTCAATCGCCTCATCCAACAATATCGTCTTTCCCTTAACGACTCCTCGCACCTTCATTTCAGCCCTCCCTCTATTCGAGCAAATGCAGCGATCAGCCCACAACCCTCAATGTCTAATCGTTACTCAAGGAAACGACTCCGGTTCGCCCATCGTACACCATAGTGAAGTTCCTCAAAATATCCCTACCGATAAGTGCACGATACGGCTGTCCGCCCGCTGTCAGATGAACGCCCGTGAAATGACCGGCAACCGATACTCCCAACTCCGGCATTGAAATCTGAGCCAGATAGACATCCGTCACGCCAGTCCCCAAGATCCCTGCAACATGCCGCTGCATACCTTCCACAACAGGAAGTTCCAGATCCACCGCAAGAGTGGAATCTATGCAACTAGCTCGTGAGCCTGTGTCGATTAGAGCAGGATACCGTATGCTGGGTAGACTGAGCGCGCTGCCTCCAGCAGGCTGAGAGCCATCTGCTTGCCCAATCGCCACATTCATCGTAGGGCCGTACAACTCGAGCGCATCGCCGGAAGTGATTCCGGGACTCCCGAGTTCAAAACTGATCGTCGGCATCTATTACCGTCATTGAGCAAGTCACTTAATTGAGGTCGACATCATAAGTCGACTCGACTATTGAGTGAGCTGATACAAAAGGCGGCCATTCTACTGCGCCCTCTTCATTCCGTGGCATATCTATGAACATTGGTCGAACGATTGGTGGCTGCCCATCAACCTTCATAATTTGATACGGCACATCCCCAAAATGCTTAGCGACCGCGTCTATCGCCTCCTCGCGACTGTCGTAAGCGCCGACTACCTCATCATCGTCAGCCACGACAACGCAATCGTGAGGATAGTCAGCGCCAGAGCGCTCATCCCGGTCACGAAAGGCCGACGACTGTCCATATTTGGTGTGCATTAAATTCATGCCGATGTGTCCTCCCAATCATCCATCGTATCCGCCAGCCGCCGCCTGAACCGCCCCACATCCTCCGGCAGCGCCCCCGGATTAACCACAAAACCCCCAAACTGATTCGGACTTCCTTCAAGTGTGCTCATAAGACCATCTACTCCAGTAACATTATTTTGAGAAGCCATTCTAGACGACCCTTTACAGCGGCGTCAGTAAGCTACTCATAGTCTTCGAGATTAGGCATGTAGTCAAGGATTCTGTCGCCTAGCACGAAGAAATCGGCTGAGTCCATGAATGAGTTCATTTCTTTGGATAACTTTGTCGACGAAGTCTCGAATATGCTGTAATCCTTTGGGTCAGCATACCGTCCAATTATGAACTTCTGCTCATCGATATTTTCTATGAACTTGTCAAACGTTGACCAATCTAGCTTCAGCTCATTTGCACCGTGCACATGCGCTTCAATTATCTTGAATTCTGGCTGACTGCTTGCAACAAAGTCGGAGTAGATTCTTCTCAAATTTAGCAGAACAGGACTCGGCATCCTCCACAATAGTTTAGAGAGGTCGTGGTCAGTTCTGTACTTTATCTTTGCCTCAATCAGAATCCATTTGAGGTATAGCTCTATGGAGAATCCATAGCAATATTTGATCACCGACCCTCTAAGACTAATCGGCAAGTGATCCCCAATCAGCAGCCCGCTAATGTCCGTAATCTCAGCATTCGAAAGCTGATTTTGAAGCGCCTTAGCAACCTCCATCCAAGCTAGTGCATCTGATCGTACTCGCCGCGGACCTCCGATAAGTCTTGAATGGCTTAAGGTTATTTCTTCCCCTGACTCCGAAAACGTCGTCATCTTCATCGCAGGCATGTGTTCAATCAGGAGATGTTCAACCTTTGATACATCTCGCCCATTTTGGCAAATTACGCGGACTCCCCCATTGACTTCAGGTAGTCCCTGCCCTATCCATGCGTTCAAGGTGAATGGGTAAATTATTCCGTCATCACCTTGGATTATTCCCCGTTCGGATGTTTCGTCCCAGCTTTCGATTTGGCCGTTGACCTCTTTCATTCACCATACCTTTCAGTGATGCTCTTGAATGCCCAAATTCAAGGCTGAGTCACCAGCATAGCACTCGTCAGACCTGCCATCCCCTTCTTCATCCCCCATCCCACATCACCTCCCCACAAACTCCCCCATCACCCCATCCGCAAACAACCCAAGCTGCTCCATAAACTCCGCTCGCGGCATCCCCTCAGCCCAGTGCAGAATCACATGCTCCAGCCCCGGATACTTCGCCTCCAGCTCCCGCAGGAACGCCACAAACTCCTCCGCCGTCCCGCATATCCACGCCCGCTGCTGCACCCCGTCCTCGATGTGTGGCGTCCGAGCCGGCGCGCCCGGCGTCCCCCACACGCGCCCCTGCTCGTCAGCGTATCGCACGAACCCAAACGGCGCGAACCACTTGTACCGCTCGTCGTGGTACGGACGCAGCTTGTTCATCGCCTCTTCTTGGCTGTCCGCGATATAGAATCCAACCTCAAGCGCAAGATTTTCCCCAAGCTCCAGGTCCCGCCCGTACTTCGCATTCGCATCCTTGTACTGCTCAAAAATCCCCTCGACCAGCGACTCGCCGGTAAGGCCCACTACGCCTTTGATCCCGTTCCGCGCGATGAAATCGATAGTCCTGCCGCTAACGATAGGCTGCCACATCTCCACCGGCGTATGCTTCGGACGAGGCACCAGCGTAACCTCCTCCAGGTCATACCCGCGATACTCCACCTCTGCCGGAATCGTGAAGTTCTTCCCCTTGTGCGTAAACGACTCCTCGTTGAACGCCTTGAAGATGACCTCCATCTGCTCCTCGAACAGCTCGCGGTTCGCGTCATTGTCGATAACCGGCGACCCGAACGACTCCACCTCTCGGCTGTGATACCCGCGACCCACGCCGAAGATGATGCGCCCGTCCGTCAGAATATCCGCCATCGCGTAATCTTCGGCAAGCCGTATCGGATGCCACATCGGCACGATGTTAAACGCGCACCCGAACTTCAGCCGCTCCGTCTTACCCGCCAGATGCGTCCCCATCAGAATCAGGTTCGGTATCGTCTCATACCCCTCCCGCTGAAAGTGATGCTCCGCCATCCACAGCGCATAAAACCCCAGCTCATCCATCAGCCCCGCAACCTGCGTCGCCGTATCCATGCTCTGCATCAGCCGCTCATTCGGATACCGCCGCTCATCCGCAGGCGTCCCATCGCTCCCCACGTTATCAAGGTCGATATTCCCCACATACAGCACCGAAAAATTCTTAATCATTCAACATTCCTCAGAAAATTCATTGCAAACTCGCCTCACCCTACCCCACCTGATTTATCCTGTCCATCCTGTTCATCCCTGTCAGTTCCTAGACAAACCCGAGTTCCCCGACAACCCCCTTCGTCCTGAGCCTGTCGAAGGACAGATTACCGCGTAAGCCCCTTGATCCAGTAAGTCGGCACATCCACAGCCCCCTCCAACCCATCCGCAGGCGTAACCCCACCCGCAACCAGCACCGAATCGATCCCGAATGCATTCGCGCCGCGGATATCCGTCTCCAGAGTATCCCCCAGCATTACCATATCCCGCGTCCCCGTGAGCTTCAGCGCCTCCGCGAAAATCGCCACGTTCGGCTTCCCCAGCCGCTCAAACTCAAGCCCTTCGCGCCCAGAATACCTTTGCCGCAAAGCCGCTTCGATAATTAGCGCAACGCTGCCGCTCGCCATCCCAAACCCAACGTCGTTGGGATACACCAGATCAGGATTCGGCAGCACCAGCCGCGGCGCATCCCCCGCGTCAATCATCCGGAACAGCGCACTCAACACCGCATTCACTCCCTGCACAAAGGGAAACCCCGACTGATCCCCCACAACCACCACTTCGAACCCGTCGGCAGCCGACACCACAGCGCCGCCCGCCAGTCGCACATACTCCGCACTGTCCTCAGTCCCCAGCACGACGCATCGCGCCCCGCTCAGACCATGCTCCGAAAAATACCCATTAAGCAGGCTACCCGAAGTGATGAGTCGCTCCGAATCCACATTCAACCCAACCTTGCGGTATCTCGCCGCCCGATTCTCCGGCAGCGCGGACGAATCATTCGTCAGCACATAATACGGCTTCCCCATCTCATTCAGCCTGTCTATCAGGTCCACCGCACCCGGCAGCGCACCCACCGTGTACGACAGCACCCCATAAGCATCAAACAGCAGCGCCGAATACCGCTCAACTAGCTCATCAATCGTCACTTCAAGAATATTCATAGCCAACATTTTACAACCCTCTCCCCAATTATCCCAACCATTCCCTAAATTCCCGCTTGACAACCCACACGGTTGTGCTTATCATTGTTCAATCAATAAGCACAACCGTTCGTTCTCATCAATATCCCCTCTCCCTGAGGGAGAGGGTTAGGGTCAGGTCATCAAGAGACACTGATCGACTTACTAAGTTCTTTTGACATTTGATACACAAAGCATTTGGACCAGAATAGTAGGTTTATTCCGTCATTCCGAAGGGAGCGTCTTTAGCCCCTGTCATTCTGAACGAAGCACCTCCATTCCCTGTCATTCTGAACGGAACGGAGTGGAGTGAAGAATCTAAAATCGTTGCACATACGCCATTCACAGACTTCAGATTCCTCGCTTCCCTCGGAATGACAAGGCACAAATAGGAAATGTCAACACAACCTAACTGAAAGACAGACCAACATCCATGTGCCTCCCAAACTCAATACAGCACATAATCCACAAGCGCACAGGCAACGGCGACACGATCGCCGCCTTCCTCGTCGACACCATGCAGGGCGAAACACCCGGCGTCAAAGTCAATCACCGCCTCGAAGCCGCCAAACACCTCATCAAGTACGGCTTCACCGACACCGACTGTGACGCATCAACCGTTCACCCCGAGTCTGTCGAAAGGCGCGCAAAAGCCCCTTCCCCCTCGATGGGGAAAGGTTGGGATGGGGGTGATAGTCCTACCCATCCTGTCAATCCCGTTGTTAGTTACCTCGACATCCTAAACTACCAAATAGCCCACCTCATACGCCACGAGACCGCCGAAGGTCACACAATCGTCAACTTCCTCGTCGACATCATGACCGGCAGAGACAGGCCATTCACACCAAAGAAGTTCCGCATCAAGCCCGCAGACCGCATGGCAGCAGCAAGAGAACTCCTGCGCCGAGGCTTCGGAGACTTCGGCTCAAGGCGCAAACTGTCAGACACCAACGATGAAGCAAACGCATACGATACCCTGCACACAGACCTCGCCAAGCGAATGCGCGAGTACAGCGAGCGCGGCGCAGACACCATCCGCTTCCTCTTGGAAGTGATGTCAGATCCTAACCCGGACGAAGAGTTCACCATCCATCACCGTATTTCAGCGGCACAGGAGTTGCTGCGCCGAGGCTGGGACACCAACTACGACAACATCAAGCCTGAGCACCTTCAGGCCTACTGGCAAGACAAGGAATCCCCGCGCCTCTCCATAGGCCAGAAGAAGACCCAGGCCGGCCTCTCAACCTCCATCGACGACTACGACAACTACGACGACACCGACTACGAAGCCATCGCCCGCCAACTCCGCGAAGACGAAGACGACGACCGGGAAGCCGCTAGTCCTGCTACAAAGCTCCCTCTCCCTCAGGGAGAGGGTTGGGGTGAGGGCAGTGATAATTCCCTTCCCCCTCGACGGGGGAAGGCTAGGATGGGGGTGAAGAGTCCCGCACAAAGCCTGTTCCCGAACAAGGCAGCCACCGTCGATGAACACGACAAGGCAATCATCAAAGAGTTCCGCGAAGCCATGGACAAGGGAGACGAGCGGGCAGCCCTCCGCGCAGAGGCAAAGTACCGCCGCATAGACATCAAAGCAGAAAAGAACATCTACGACTACGGCCCCAACGACCCCGACCCAACCGTTGGCTACTACTTCGAACCCCTAAACCCCCAAGAGCAGGCAAAGTTCAACCAAGAAGACAGACGCGAGCACGGCCTAACCGACGACGACGAATCAACCAATGGCAGCGTAAACCCGCCCTCATCAAACGGCGCGACCGATGCGCTTGCGCCAACAAAGCAAGCCGCAGCACTTCACGGCATACCCATCCTCCCCAACCCACTCGCCGCCAAGCGCAAAAACCCCACAATCCGCAGCCCCTAACCTCAAAGTCTCCTCTCCCTGAGCTCACAGGGGTATGTAAAGTTTGAACAAAGAAGGCTTGCTCATTCTGTCATTCTGAACGGAGCGTCCCTTTCCTGTCATCCTGAATGCAGCGTCCCTTCCCTGTCATTCTGAACGCAGCGCAGCGGAGTGAAGAATCTAAGATATGTGCACGGCTGGGCTGGGTGTGAAACATCCTGTCTATCCTGTCATCCCAGTCTCACTTACAGATTGACTAACCAACAGACTAACCACCTTTCTAAACAATATCCAATTAAGATACCAAACTTGGCTTGATGTAAGCCCCAGCCTTGTGTTGTGCTTGTTGTAAGCATTAAATGCACAAGTGGAAGGAGCTTGCAAATGCGACTACTCTTCATACCTCTGATGGCCCTGATTCTGGGATCTCTAGCTTGCTCGTCCGCAGGGAACCCCATAGTGTTCACCTCCGACATCGACGGCAACCGCGAGATATTCTCCCTCGACCCCGAACAAGCTGAACTCATCAACCTCACAAAGAGCGCAGGCAGCGAGTACGCGCCATCCCTATCTCCCGACGGCACGCGCCTCGCCTTCCTCTCCGGCGACGACGACCACAACATACTGAACGTCATAGCGCTTGATGGGGAGTCAGGCAGCGCAACGGCAATAAGCACCTTCGACGGCAATCACCGCGACCACCGATGGGCTCCCTCCGGTGAACGCCTCGCCTACCTCGTACAGAACGGCAGCAACCCTTCGACCCACGTCGCGAAATACGACGGTTCTGGCTCAATGGAACTGACGACTATCGTGGCTCATGAGGTCGGCGGCTGGTCCTATGACGGCTCCAGCGTCGTCTTCACGGTGCGCGGCGGACCCGCTCAGGGCATCTACGTCCGCAACCCCGACGGCGTCAACGAAGTCCGCCTCACCGATCAGCCCGACTACAGTCCCTGCTGGTCGCCAAACTCCCACAAAATTGCCTTTATCTCCGAGCGCGACGGCAACCCCGAAATCTACGTCATGAACTCCGACGCAACCGAGCTGAAGCGCATCACCGAGACCAGCGGCACGGAATTCAATATCGCCTGGTCCCCGGACGGCAGGAAGATCGCCTACTCCTCCGACCAGGACGGCACCCCCGAAATCTACGTCGTAGATATCCGCGACGGCGAAGTACAGCGGCTCACCCGCAACAGCGTCCGCGACGACCAGCCCGCCTGGTCCCGCGACGGCAACCGCATCGCCTTCGTCTCATACCTCGACGGCGACGGCGAGATAGTCATGATGGACGCCGACGGCAAAAACCAGCAGCGCCTCACCAACAACCACTACAACGACTACGCCCCCACCTGGTAGTCGGCTTAGGTAGTCAGCTGTAGCATGCCCCCTCTCGTAGGGAGAGGGGGCATCATCTTCCCTGCGAAACCAGCAGGCGCAAGCAATATCGAGCAGCCGTCATCTCCCCTTGATGAAGTCCGCGGCCCGCTCAGCCATCGCAATTACCGTGAGATTCAGGTTCGCCCGCACAGTGTCAGGCATAATCGACGCATCAACGATTCGCAGCCCATCCACACCGTGAACCATCCCATACTGGTCCACCACCGCCATCGGGTCATCTGACGGCCCCATCTTGCAGGTGCTCGATACATGGTGCGCAGTAACCACCTCACGCTTCATCCACGAATCCAGCGCATAGTCGTCCCGCAACGCATCATCCGACGGGCCAACCCGCTTCTCGACTATCCCGCGAAACGCATCGTGCTCCAACAACCTGGCGCACACTCTGATAGCCTCACGCAGGCGCGCGCGATCAAATGCGTCATCCAGCAGGTTGAAATCGAGATAAGGTGGCTGCTTCGGGTCGCGCGAGCGTATTCGCAGTTCCCCCTGGCTCAGAGCAAGATACAGGCACAGGCTCACTCCTACTCCCACAGGGTGCAGGTGGTCTTGCCCTCTCATCGGCTTCGCAGCCGCGTAGTTCCCCATGTAAATCACCAGGTCGTTCTCGAACGGAGAGCCTGATGCCGTGAAGCGCAGTGTCACCGTTCCGGTAGCGACCTGATCGGTATTCAGCGAAAAATCTGCGCGCGTCCGCCATGACATCGGCACATCCGGATGATCCCTGAGATTGCGCCCCACACCCGGCAGGTCCTGCACTACGGGAATGTCAAGTTGCCACAACTGGTCGGCAGGCCCAACGCCCGACAGCGCGAGGATCTGCGGCGTTCCAATGGCTCCTGCGCAAAGGATTACTTCATCGCCAAAAGCAACAAACTCTTCATGACTGCTAGCAGCTCGTACACCCACCGCCCGGCGTCCCTCGAAGATGACACCGTGAACAAGGCATTGCGGTTTGATCGTCAACCCTACACGATCGCGCGCTGGATCCAGATAGGCAAACGCCGTGCTCACTCGCACCCGCCCGTCAATGTTGAACGCCAGTGGCCCCACACCCGTCGAGTCTGGTCGGTTGTGGTCCGGACAGTCCGGAAAGCCGGCGTCAAGACATGCCTGATAGAACGCATGCTGCTGAGGTCCCCATTCGTTGGGGCTATGCCTGCTGGACGTGATTGGACCGCCTGAACCATGGACCTCGTCATCAAAATCCTGGTCCGTCTCCAGCTTTCGCAGGTATGGGAATACTTTCTCATACCGCCATTCAGGATTGCCCCAGCTCGCCCACCTGTCGAAGTCATCGGGCATTGCCCGCAGAAACTGGCCATCGTTGACAGCGCTCGAACCGCCAGTCACCTTGCCTCGCGGAATATCTATGTAGGCGCGGTCGGTAGCCCTCGCACGAAACTTCCATATATGCTCGCCTTCCCAAATCGTCCCATCTGCGCCGTAGGCATATTTCAACGATTCGGGCAATCGCTCACGCACGGGATAGTCGGCTCCGGCTTCAATCAGCAGAATAGACCGCTGAGGATCTTCCGACAGCCGCGCAGCCATCACCGCGCCCGCGGAACCGGCCCCCACTATGATGTAATCGTATCTCTTATTCATCACATCTCGATGCCAGCCCATGCCGCTATGCAAAGAACACCAGCCGTCCGCAATATCAAGTCGTGGCGATGGTAGGCTGGCGACTCATGGCTGTCAAGACTGCGCCACGCAAGGCAGTTCGAGTGTGCCCCTTTGCCGCCAACACATGCCCGAAGCCTGTTACGCCTTTCAGGCAGATTTCCAAGCATCCTCAACCAGAGCATGGCACAATTGACCTTCGAAGACACATTAGGTATATTCGCTACTAAACCTGTATTTTGAGGTCTCTGTGGAAATGGTTGTGAGACCGCGCCGCCCCACCAGCGTAAGAAGACGAGAGATCATAGAGGCTGCGCGTGCTGTCATAACCGAGCACGGCATGCAATCTCTGACGATTGGCAACCTCGCTCGTACAGTGGGCGTGAGCGAAGGTGCGATATACCGCCATTTTAGTAGCAAGAAGCGCATCCTGGCGGGCCTGATAGAAGACATTGATCTCAGGCTCATTGAACGGATAGACTTCATAGACGGCGACCCCGACTCAGGGCTGAAGAGATTGGAGCAGGTGCTGCATCACAATGTCGCGCCTTCCACGCTGACCGGAGTCTCCTTTTTCGTCATCGCTGAAGTGCTGATGAACGGAGACGATGAACTGCGCGCGCTTATGCAAGCCTCAATAGACAAGTACCTCACGATGATAGAAGCTCAGCTGACGGTGGGCGTTCAGAAGGGCGAGGTCAGCGCGGATGTTGACCTTAAAGCCGCTGCCTTGCAGTTCTACGGGCTTATTCAGGCGGTCAACACGCTGAACCACTTCGGCAGCGAAGAGTTCCCGGTAGGAGACAGCCACAAGCTGTGGCATATATTCAACTGCGGCGTCTCCGGCTTGTAACCGCTTAACGCGGGATAACAACGCGAGAGAAAAGAAGAGCTGCTCCCGATGTGGGAACAGCTCTTCTTTAGTTCAATTTATTGACCTATACATCCCTAATTATGTATATTGGAGTTCGGAAGTCTTGATTGCGAGCGTTCACTTACTTGTTGAACACCGTCTAATAAAAAAACAGAACGGAAAAACATTCCCGAGAGGAGAAAGTATGTTATCGATTCGAGGTATGACAAAAACCCTTGTAGTTACGGTTGCCCTGATGTCGATAGTCGCTCTCGCGGCTATTGGCTGCTCTTCGGCGCCTGCTCCTGCCCCAGGGCTTGACGAAGCTCAGCTTCGCAGCATCGTGACGGATGCAGTGGCACAATCAGCCCCCGCGCCGCAGCCACAGGTCACCGCAGCGGAAATCCAGTCCATGGTGGAGTCATCCATGCAGTCGGCCATGATGGATGCGGGCGGTTCTGAAGTATCCGCCGAAGAGATTCAGGCGATGGTGCAGGCCGCGGTCGAGGGCGCAGCTTCCGAGGGCGCGACGCCTGAACAGATTAGGGCGATGGTCGAAAGCGCAGTCAACGCCGCGACCGCCGACGCCGTGACGGGCGCGGACGTTCAGTCCGCGATAACGATGGCCGTCAGCGATGCTCAGGCGGGTACGTTGACCAGTGAGGACATCCAGACCGCCGTACAGATGGCGACCGGAGGACAGATAACCGCTGCGCAGGTACAGGAAATTGTTGACAGGGCGGTCGCTACTCCCGCACCGGCCATGGCGATGGGGGACGAACCCGTAAATGGCGGCACAATCAGATTTGGCATGATAGACCAGGGCACGCTAGACCCCATGCTTGCCGGCCTGTCTCAGGCGCAGGCGCCTTACGGTGAACTTGTTTACGACAATTCAACCATTTACTGGTACGACGGCGAGATTACGCCTTGGGCAGTGGAATCATGGACCTCCAGCGGCGACCTGTCGCAGTACACCTTCAAGGTGCGCGACGGCATCACCTTCCACAGCGGCAACCCCCTCACATCCGCCGACATAAAGTTCACCCTAGACCGCATCAGAGCGGAAGATTCCGCTTCCCCGCTCAAGGGCCAGATATCTTATATCGACACAATAGATACCCCCGATGACAGCACGGTCGTCTTGAACCTGGGCGCGCCAAACGCATTCCTGATGGGGGATATGACCGACTACCACTCACGAATAGTTCCCAACGGAATTGCAAACGACGCGCTAACCGATGCAGAGCACGGCTCTGGAGCGTTCACTCTTGGAGAGCACAACCCCACTGAGCGCACCGTATTCAACAAGTATCCTGACTACTGGCGCGAAGGCAAGCCCTACGCCGACCAGGTTATCTTCTTTTACATGCCAGAGTCGGTTACGCGCGTAGAGGCTCTCAAGACCGGCGCGATTGATGTGGTTATAACACCCCCGATAGCCCAACTGGGTTCGTTCGCCGGCAATCCCGACATCCGGGTGGCGGAGACGACCTCGGGAGATGTTGTCGTAATTGACATGCACGTCAGCTACTCGCATCTGCAAGGCAAAGATGAATGGGCGAAGTTCCAGGGTCTCGCCGACCCGATTTTTGCCGACAAGAATGTGCGAAAGGCTATGCAGTACGCCGTGGACCGCGACTTCATCGTAGAAGCAGTGCAGTTCGGACGTGGCGGGCCTGCCAACGATCACCCGGTTGGCCTCAACGACCAGTATTACTGGGACGAGCAGCCCATCATCAAGCAGGACATCGCCAAGGCGAAGGAATATCTCGCGGCGGCGGGTTATGCTGACGGCATCGACATCGTTCTGAACACTGCCGACATCGGAGTTCAGCAGGAAGTCTCCCTGGCATTCAAGGAGTCCGTAGCCGCAGCCGGCATCAATGTCGAGGTCGTAACTCACGACGCCGCGCCGTACTGGGAAGCGCAGTGGATGAATCCGTGCTGCCCGTTCGTCACTAGCAACTGGGGCGGAAGGCCCGCTAACGCAGCCATAGACATCCAGCTACGAGGCGGCACCGTCTGGAACGAATCGTTCTACAACAATCCTCGTCTCGACGAACTGCTTGACCTAGCCGCCTCCTCGCCTGACCTGGAGGAGCGCAAGGAGTATTTCAGAGAGATGCAGGAAATCCTCATCGAGGATGTCCCCGTCCTTTATCTCGCCTACTCTCCCGTGATGATCGCGTACCGCGCAAATATTGGGGGAGTCCGGGCACACGCAGCGCTAGTACACTACCTGTTTGAAGAGTGGTGGGTGAAGTAACCTTAGCTAAAGTAGCGGACGGCGAGCAGCAACTGATTTCAGAATGGCTGCTCGCCGAGCGCACTGGTCAATCCGTACACTAATAAAACAATCCTATAAGACAATCTTGGCGACGGATGCGATATGGCGCGATTTCTCATACTCAGAATATCTCTCATTGTGGTGACGCTGCTGGCGGTCTCCGTAGCCATCTTTTCCCTGATTGAGTTTACTCCCGGCGACGCCGCGTCCACCATGCTTGGACAGGGCGCGACTCCCGACAACCTCAAGGCATTGCGCGAGCGGCTGGGGCTGGACAAGGCACCCCACGTTCGATATTTAAGCTGGATTGGTGGCGCGGTGCAGGGCAACCTAGGCAAGGCTGCAACCGGCAAGGACATTTCCAGCATCATAGGAGGGCGCCTCTTCAACTCCGCATTGCTCGCGGTCGGCGCATTCTGCATCGCCGTTCCACTCGGGCTGATAATGGGCGTGCTCGTGGGCGTCAAGGCGGACACCTTCTGGGATCGATTCCTCACGCTAGGTGGGCTCGTCACCATATCGCTGCCCGAGTTCGTCACCGGCATAGTGCTGGTGCTGGTGCTGTCGTCCACTCTCGGATGGCTACCCTCGTCCAGCATAATGCTGCCCGGCGAAACAATCATCGGCAGCCCGCAAGTGCTGATAATGCCCATTCTCACCGTTACCGGCGCCCTGTTCGCGTACATCCTCAGAATGGCGCGCGCTAACGTGATCGAGGTAATGGGCAGCAACTACGTCCGCACCGCGATTCTTAAAGGCTTGCCCATGCGAACCGTGGTTGTCAGGCATGTCCTGCCCAACGCTATGCTGCCCACGATTACTGTCATAGCTAACAACGTCGGCTGGCTTTTCGGCGGCCTCATCATCGTCGAGAACCTGTTCGCTTACCCCGGCATGGGCAACCTGCTCATAACCTCGATAAACACGCAGGATATTAGAATGCTTCAATCGACCGCTATGGTGATTGCGGCAGTGTACGCTTTCAGCAACCTTGCCGCCGACCTCACATACGGCTGGCTCAATCCCAGGGTGAGGCTGGCATAATGGCAGTTCAAGATTCCACACTGCAACCGGATACGTACAGCGGACAAGTCCCTGCTCTGGTGCGCGCCAAAAATGCCGCTATTAGTGGTCTTGCGCTCATCCTCCGCACCAACACCGGACGCATAGCGTTTATCATAATCCTCGCTCACCTCACAGTCGCGGTGATAGGTCCCTGGATAACGCCCTATCCGCCCACCGACTACGACCTGCCAAATCGCTTCAGTGGCCCCACCGCCGAACACTGGCTAGGCACCGACGACAAAGGGCGCGATGTACTGAGCAGGGTCCTTGCAGGCTCTCGCTCTATAATCTGGATAGCCACCGTCGGCACCGTGCTTGGTGTATCGCTCGGCACGATTGTCGGCGTAAGCAGCGGTTACTTCGGCGGGAAAATCGACCAGACGATAATGCGTTTCGTGGACTGGTTCCTCGCTATACCATCGCTCCTGCTCGCCATCCTGATAATCAATATGAGCAGGCAATGGTTCAGCGGCTTAGACGAATCGTGGCTCGTCATATTGACGATCGGCGTCTCGTTCATGCCCAACAACAGTCGCGTCATAAGAAGCGCTGCGATCTCCATCAAGCCCCTTGAGTTCGTGCAGAGCGCCAGGCTCAGAGGCGAACCGACAATATACATCATGTTCCGCGAGATACTACCGAACATCCTGCCCGTCGTGGCAGTCGAGGCAACCATACGGCTCAGCTTCGCACTGCTGCTCACCGCAGGGCTTGGCTTCCTCGGTCTTGGCGTACAGCCGCCCTCCTCCGACTGGGGGCTGATGGTAAGCGAGAACTTCCCCTACATCGGAATTGTGCCCTTTGCGGCGCTCTCGCCCGGCATCGCCATGGCATCGCTCGTCGTAGGCATAAACCTGCTAGCGGACGGCATACGGCAGGCGCAGAACCTCCCCGAAACCGGAGCGTGATAGATATATGAACCATGCGAACCACGCCGACATCGCGGAAGCGCCGCTCGTACAACTTGAAAACCTTGCCGTAACCTTCCTAACGCCGCGAGGGGCATTCCGCGCAGTGCGCAGCGCGTCCCTTGAAATCGCGCGAGGAGAGGTACTCGGACTTGTCGGCGAATCGGGCTGCGGCAAATCTACGGTCGCCTTCGCCATGATGAACTACCTTCCGGGCACCGCTCGGGTCGAGGGCGCCGTGCGGCTCGAGGGCATGGATATTGTCGAATTCAGCGACGCGGAACTGCGTGAACTCAGAGGCAATCGCATTGCTATGGTCTATCAGGATCCGCTCACATCGCTCAGCCCTTCCATGAGGGTCGGTCCGCAGATAGAAGAGGTCATTAAGCACCATCTCGACTTGGACGCCGAGGCCGCGCAACAGCGCGTAGTCGAGCTTTTCGAGAGCGTCGGTCTGGCAGACCCTGGACGCTTGGGAAGGCGCTATCCTCACCAGTTGAGCGGCGGCCAGCAGCAGCGCGTAGTCATAGCCATGGCACTCGCCTGCGATCCACATCTGCTGATTATGGACGAGCCGACGACCGGCCTCGACGTCACCACAGAAGCGACAATCCTCGACCTGATAGTCGAGCTAAAGGACAGGGTGAACGCGGGCATACTCTTCGTCAGCCACAACCTCGGCGTCATAGCGAGAGTGGCGGACCGAGTAGCCGTCATGTATGCTGGCGAGATAGTCGAAGAAGCCCCCGTCCGAGAGTTGTTCAAGAACCCTCGGCATCCCTATACGGTCGGGCTGCTGTCATGTGTTCCGCAGCCGCCCGGCGACGATGGCATCGAGCGACAGCTCAGAAGCATACCCGGTTCCGTGTTCGACGCGCAGAGCGCGCAGACAGATTCCTGCCTATTCGCACCACGCTGTCCTCTCGTTAAGGACACATGCCTTCAGTCGTCACCGCTGCCTGCTCAGGTATCGGACGGCCACACAGCCCGCTGCTTCTATCACTCCGATGTCACCGAAGACCTATGGGGCGAGTTGCGCGAAAGGCTGTTAAAGCCCGAGCCTGACGGCGCCGCGCCTGTACTCAACGCCGAAGACCTGAGAAAGTTCTACGGCGGCGGACGCAAGAAGTACATCCTGTTCGGTCCACCCGTGCGCCGACCCGTGCGCGCGCTGGTCGATGTTGACATGCGGGTCGAGGGCGGTCGCACCCTTGGAATCGTCGGCGAGAGCGGGTCTGGCAAGAGCACCGCTGCGCGCGCAATCGTGGGGCTTGAGGCCAAAGATGGCGGCAAGCTCGAACTGCGCGGTCAAGCCCTGGAAGGCGATGTTGGAGACCGCACCGAAGACCAGCGATCTTCGATGCGCATGGTATTCCAGAACCCGACTTCCTCGCTAAATCCAAAGCTGCCCATAAAGCACGCAATTACCAGGGCACTCCGGAAGTTCGCCGGCGTCAGCCACTCCGAAAGCCAGGAACGCGCCGAGCAGCTTATGAACGCCGTCGGACTAGACCCCCTCTACCTCGACAGGCGTCCATCCGAACTCAGCGGAGGTCAGCAGCAGAGGGTCGCGCTCGCCAGCGCTTTCGCCGCAAACCCCGACCTTGTGGTCGCGGACGAGGCCGTGTCCGCGTTGGATGTGTCCGTGCAGGCGCAGGTGCTTAACTTGCTGGAACAGCACCAGCGCGAGACCGGGAACTCCTATGTCTTCATCACCCACGATCTCGGCGTTGTGCGCTATGTATCCGACGATATTCTCGTGCTGTACGCGGGACACGTCGCCGAGTATGGCCCATCAGAGGCAGTGCTGTCCGCGCCATCTCACCCGTACACAGAGGCGCTCCTCTCCGCTGCGCCCGTCCCGGATCCGGACGCCGAACCCACCCACATACGACTGGAAGGCTCGGTGCCGACACTACGCTCCGCGTTCCAAGGATGCTTCTTCGCGGGGAGATGCCCAAGGAAGATAGGCGACATCTGCGACAACGAACCGCCCCCTGAACAGCGCGGTCCCGGCGGCGAGAGCCACATGATAAACTGCCACATCCCGGTTGATGAACTGGAACAACTCCAGCGTAAGGACTCCGGTCGCCAAGTTGCGCGCAGCAGTAGCTAATTCTCAGCGATGCCAACTGCAGGCAGCACGTCTGTGCAAGCGTTCAGGTATTGGCGCACCCAACCAAAATTGAGATCACGCGGAGCGCCTACGAATGAGCTGTTGCTAGGCCGTAAGCCCCGGCGGATGCTGCGTATGCCAGTCGGTCATTGACTGATACGCTCGCGCCACTGCCAGTATACGATTCTCATCGTATGCCCGCCCCATGAACTGAACTCCAGTTGGCAACCCCTCGTCAGAGAAACCGCTCGGAACGCTTATTGCGGGCAGTCCCGCGCTGTTCCCTACCGCGCCCATGGTGTCGCGAGCCGCGCCCGCCACCACTCCACGGAAGTCCTGATCGATCGGCGTCGCTGTAACAGGCCGCGTCGGTCCTACGACCGCATCATACCCTGCCATAACCTCGTCCGCGATGCGCGCCACTTTGCCGCGTATCCTCAGTGCCCGTATGTAGTCCTGCGCCGGTATCATCAACCGCGCATGAGGATGGTGGCACTCCGGCGCGGTCAATCCCGCCACTCCGCCGCTCTCGATGAACTCCTCGAACGCGCTCGCCGACTCTGCGTTCAGAATAGTCCGCGTAACCGCCTCGTATGGCATCTCCGGGAACTCTATCTCCTCGATGTCCGCGACGTCATCCAGCGCTTGCAGCGCCCGCTCGAAATTCGCTGCGACCTCCGCTTGCGCCCCTTCCGTGACATCTTTGATCACCGCCAGCTTGAACCTGTGTCCTGTTGAAGCGTAAATGTCATAGACATACGGCCTGTCCGTCGTTGAGGGGTCGTCGGCATCCGCGCCCGCGATGGCTTCCAGCACGATGCCGCAGTCGTCGGCAGTCAGGCAAAGTGGCCCCAACTTGTCCAGAGACCAGGACAGCACCATCGCCCCTTGACGGCTTACGCGCCCATAAGTGGGACGCAGCCCCGACAGGCCGCAATTGTTCGCAGGCGAGAGTATCGATCCCCAGGTCTCAGAGCCTATCGCGAATGGCACAAGCCCTGCCGCCACCGAAGCTCCCGACCCGCTCGACGACCCGCCCGACCACGCATCGGTGCCCCACGGCGTCATCCCGGGACCGGTGAACGAAGCGTTTGGCTGCCGGTATCCCATACCGCCGGCAATCTCCACCATCGCCATCTTCGCCGCCAGTGGCGCGCCCGCTTCCTCCAGCCTGCGTATCACCGCCGCGTCATAGTCGAATACCTGCTCTCGGAAGGGCGCAGCGCCCCATGTAGTCGGTATGCCACCGGAAGTCGCCAGCAGGTCCTTCGCCCCGTAGGGGATGCCATGCAGCAGCCCCTTGTAGTCGCCAGCCGCAATCTCGCTTTCGGCGCGCCGCGCCTGCTCCATAGCGCGCTCTCGTGTAACCGTCACCACTGCATTGTACCGCGGACCGATGGTCTCAAGGCGCCCCAAGAAAGTCTCGGCTAACTCTACCGGAGAGACCTCCCGCGTTCTTACAAGTTCGCCCAACTCACGAATGGGCATGAATATCGGATTGACCGTCATTACGTTCTCCCTGTACAAGTAAGCAATCAGTCTTTGCGATATGGCGGCAGGCTGAACGGCGAGTCGCCATGCCCCAGCTCGACGGCGCGCATGTCCTCGGACGCCTTAGCGATTGCCTTCGCCGCCTCACCCACTTCTTCAAGTTCCTGCTCATCTAAGCGGTCACCGTATCGCTGCCGCAAGACCGCCATCACCTGCTCTGCCCTGTCGTTCGTATCTTGTGTATCCATATCAGCCCTCCGTCGCCCCGTATAATAGCGTATCTGGGTACGTTATGTACCATCCGAACCAGAACGACACATTTGCGGGATGCAGAGGCAGTATCTGTGCCGGGTCGTCATCCTTCCATAGCCTGTCCCGCTCAACATGCCATACGTCGCCGTCTTCGTCGACCAGCAGGTCCGGGATGCTATTGTGTGCATCATCCGGAAGCGAGAATTGCCTGTCTTCTCTGCGGAACGCAAGCGCATCCGCCGACAGCGAAGATGCCACTACTACCAAGTCAACGCCGCCCACGCTGTCGTTCACAACTCGGTCCTGCCGCAGCGCGTCGATTGAGTATGCCTTGTACGCGCCCTCAGCAACCACGCCCAGCACCAGTTGCTTGGGCACAAGTCGCTCGTCCCGGTTCCAGATGGGGAACATCGTCTCCGGATCCTCGCGGTATGCGAAGTAGATAGAGCGGCGGTCAACCTCGCTCTCATAACTCCGTAGCGAGTAGTAGCCCGTCTCACGCGATTGCACCTTGGTATCAGGATGCTCGGCTAGCCACTCGCCCCATGTGGTGAGCGCGACCGGAAAATACTCGAGCTTGATGCCGCTGCCCACAAGTTCGCCGACCATAGGCTCGCCCCGAAGCTGATTCCATAGCGTTTCCGTCAGGCGGTCGTACATCACCTTGTTGCTGCGATAGAGCATGCCGGATGTGCCGAATGTGGTCGGTTCCCCGTTGATTTTTGCGGAATACACGATCCCACTGTTGCACAACGTTCACCACGCAAGCGAAATCGGTTCGCCGCCCACTGTATCGTTGACCATCTCATGTGCGTTGATGATACGCAGCGGATAGGCGCGAGTATCCCCGTTGATGGATACACCAAACACCCGATCATCTTCGTCAAGGAAATCGGCCTCATCCGGCGTCAGCATCTTCGGATCGCGGATGTCCGGTATTCCGTCGGGGTCCACGCCGCCCCAGACTATCTCAGTCGGGTCAACGGTAATGGCGCCTTCGAGTGCTGGGCGCAGGAACGTGGAAAAGCGCGGGTTGAGTTGGGACATGAAGTTTATCTTCCAGTCCAGATATTGCTCCGGGGGCGGGTAATCCTCGCGGTGCTTGCCAAGCCACTCCATCCACTGCTTCCAGTCATCGCCGCCGTACTGCTCGCCAGTGAGCTCACGCAGCAATTCAGCCGAAGCCTCCCGAGCGTTTGCGGTGGACTGAAAGCGCATCGATTCGACCAGCACAGGCACCATCGACTTGTCGTTGTTAAGCCGCACCTCTTCCAAGGCGTCGTAAGTTCGATTGCTCGTTCTTGCAAAGCCTGGAAACACCTTGTACATAGCGCTGTTTGAGTCGTAAGGTACAGGAGTAGGTTCGGGTGTTGATGTGGCAATAGCCTGCGGCGGCGGCGTAGAAGTAGGTTGCAGCGCAGGTGCGGCGACCGGCGGCGGAAGCGTCGCAGTCGGCGTGGGAGGCGGTTCGGAAGCGCAGGAAACAGCCACCACCGCGGCGGCAGCCATAACGCAAATCAGTATGTATTGACGCAGCAGCACTCTCATATCCCTCTTACTAATTGGATGCAGACCTTGTAATAGCGATGCACTTGGCAAAGTGCGACCCGGCACATCTTACATCACAGGAGGCTTCACGATGGCGGAGGTTCAATTCTATACATGGACGCGTTGAAGCACATGCCGCAAAGTGAAGGCGTCGCTTTCACAAGACGGTGTAGAGCTAAATGAGCGAGATTTCTTCAAGGACTCATTTACAGAGGAAGAACTGCGCGACCTGCTAGGCGACACGCCTCCCGCGGATATCTTTTCATGGCGCAGCCCCTCAGCGCGAAAACTAGGGTTGGACAGGGACACGGTTTCGCCGGACGAGCTGGTACGCCTGATGGTGGACGAGCCTCGCCTGATTCGCCGCCCGCTCATTCAGGTCGAAGGACGGCTTATCGTGGGCACCGACAAGAAGGCTATGGCTGAAACGTTCGGCTAGAAGACAGTCCCCGCTTTGGCCCGCTATGGCCTCACCGCCCGCTTCTCGCGCTGAGCAAGCTTTTGGAGCATCGGCTGGGCGAGCTTGACGAACGTGCATGCCAGGCGGCGAGTTTCGCGCGGGTCGATGAGGTCAACGACATCGCCGCGATACGCAGCGCGGAATGGCGAGCGCAGCTTCAGCAGTCGATTCTCTATCATTGCGCGGTGCGCCTCCGGGTCAGGAGCGTTATCGATTTCGCGGCGGTATGCTGCCGCGACACCGCCCTCAATGGGAATGCCGCCCCACTCGCCTGCGGGCCAGCCGAAGCGCAGGTTCAGGCCGTCGGGATGTCCAAGACTGTGTGCCGCGTCTGCCGCGACGCCATACGCCTTGCGGACGTTGAACTCTATCTTGGGCACTTTCGCCTCGGCGCTGGCAATAAGGGCGCGCACGCCACGCCGCATAGTGGCGATGCGCTCTGCATGTGAGCCGAGCATGAAGCCGGGCATGTCCAGGAATATGACTACCGGCAAATTAAACGCGTCGCACAGGTCAACGAAGTGCGTGTATTTCTCTGCCGCCCAGCCGTCCATCGCGCCTGCAAGTCGCATCGGGTCGCTGCCGATGATGCCCACGCTGTAACCGTCGAGGCGGGCGAAGCCGGTTACTATCGAGCCTGCCCAATGGCGGCGCATCTCGAAGAACTCTCCATTGTCCACGACCAGCCGAATCAGCTTGCGCGGGTCATAGCCACGGCGACGGTTGGCCGGAATGATGTTCAGCAGCTCTTCGGGGCGACGGTCAGGCGGGTCTCCGGTTTCCACGCGCGGCGCGACATCGTTGGTAGTGTTCGGCAGGTAGGATATGAAGGTTTTTATCTGCTCGAAGGCGTCCTCTTCGGACTCGGCTTCGTTGTCCACCTGCCCGCTCTCGTGAACATGGCGCTTGTAGCCGCCTAGCTCTTCCTTGTCCATCTGCTCACCGATGGCGCGGCGCACGACGGGAGGGCCTGACGGGAATATCTGAGACTGATCCTTGACCATTACGGTGAAGTGAGACATAAGCGCAAAGGCTGCGGGCGCACCGGCGACCGACCCCATGATGCCCGCGGCAACCGGGACGCGCTTCATAAGCTCGACGCCCTTCCACCACAGATCGCCGCCGGGCAAGCCCATGTGTCCAGCAGCCTCGTCCGCCTTGGCGCTATGCCCTACACCTTCAACCAGTTGTATGTATGGGATACCGTACTGCGTGGCAAGCGGCTGAGTGAACTGGCGAGAGTGCTTGCGGACATTGTGCGGGCTGCCACCGGATATTGTGAAGTCGTCACCACCGATAGCCACCGGGCGGCCGTCGATCTCAGCGAGTCCCATCACGTAAGCGCCGGGGGTGAACTCTATCAGGTTTCCATCGTCATCGAATTCGGCCGCGCCAACCATAGGTCCCGCTTCAAGGAAGCTGCCAGGGTCAACCATCTTTTCAATACGTTCGCGCACAGTGTATCGCCCACCGCTGTGCTGCCGCTTCACACGCTCCGGTCCACCGAGTTCCGCGGCGAGGCCACGCACATACTTCATGTCTTCGATGGCGTGTTCCCAAGGCATGCCGGGCTTCCAACTCTCGCGGTTTTTGTCTATTGGCATCTTTTGCTCCCTGTCCCTCGGTGTTGGGCCCCTCAGTGTTGGAATTGTATGGTCGGGGCAGCTGCAACGCTATTCGAGGTTATCTGCTCAGCGCGGCAAGCTTTCAATAAGTCCGGTAGTGTATTGACCGGCAGCGAAATCTGGATGACTCAGTGCAGCGCGCAGCGTCGGTATATTTGTACTGACACCGGCTACTTCACTGGCAGCAAGCACCTCCGTCATGAGGTTCAAGGCGTCTCGCCTGCTTTGCCCCCATGTGATGAGCTTAGCGAGCAGCGGATCGAAGAACGGAGTTACTTCGTCACCCTTGCGATAGCCGCTGTCGATTCGCACATTGGGCAGAGTCGGGAAATCGAATATGTCCAGCGTGCCCGGTGACGGAATGAACGTTTCCGGGTCTTCGGCGTATATCCTGCATTCTATCGCATTGCCATTGAATGGTACATCGGTGTCCAGAGATAGCGGCATTCCGGCTGCAGCTCGGAGTTGCTGTTCCACAATATCGACGCCCGTAACCATTTCGGTAACGCCGTGCTCGACCTGCAAGCGCGTGTTGGCTTCAAGGAAATAGGCAGACTGATTTTCATCCACTATGAATTCGAATGTACCCGCGCCGACGTAGCTCGTCTCGCGCGCCGCTTTCACCGACATATCTACGAGCAAATGGCGCAGCCGCTCCGACAGACAGGGGGCTGGAGCTTCCTCTATGACTTTCTGATGTCTGCGCTGGGCTGAGCATTCGCGCTCCCAGAGATGCCTAACGTTGCCATGCTCGTCGGCGATTATCTGAACTTCGATATGACGTGCACGAGTAATGAACTTTTCGATATAGACTTCAGGACTACCGAATGCCCGCAACGCCGACGAGCTCGCGCGTCGCAGCGCGCGTTGCAGTCGCGATTCGCTCTCTACGACCTGCATGCCTATTCCGCCACCGCCATCGGTAGCTTTAACTATTAGGGGCAAGCCAACTTCTTCAACGGCGGCTGTGGCGGATTGCTGGTCGTCCGCATCCACTCGCGCGCCGGGCAAAACTTGAACTCCGAGCGCCGCCATCTTCTTGCGCGCAGCCCACTTGTCTGCCATGAGACGAGCGAGATCGGGGTGCGGGCCGACAAAGGCAATACCGTGCTGCGCGCACTCTTCGGCGAGTGCAGGCGATTCCGACAGAAAGCCATATCCGGGATGAACAGCGTCTGCTCCGCTATTTACGGCTATATCGACTATGGCACCAGCATCTAAGTATGCGCCCGCGGGAGTGGCACTTTCAGGCAGCACAAAGGCTTCATCCGCCAGATCAGAATGCATAGGCCTGCCTTCTGCCGGCGTATAGACCGCCACCGTACTGATACCCAGATTGTGGCAGGTCCGGATGACGCGGCAGGCTATCTCTCCTCTGTTTGCCACCAGAACTTTGTCAAACACAGGCCGCTCACTCCACCGAAAGTATCAGCATCGGATCTTCCTGCGATATGTTCTGGTTCTGGCGAATGAGAATCTCTTTGACTGTGCCGTCATATTCAGAGAGTATCTCGTTCTCCATCTTCATGGATTCGATCACGACGAGCAGATCGCCGTCGCTGACCTCCTCGCCGACCGATACGCTTATCTCGACTATAACTCCGGTTATTGGGGCTTCAACTGCTACTTCTGCCAACCTTGCGTCACCTTATTTCTAAAGATTTCAAATGTCTAATACTGGTCTGATTTAGCTGTCAGTCCCAAGAGGTCGCATAGCACAAATTCGTTATGTTCGCCCAGCGGGACTGACGCCCTCCAATTCTGTTTGGGAAGGCCGTCGGTGATGATTGCCTGCCCTGGGTATGTCTTGCGCCCGACATCTTTCTCGTCTAGCGTTACGAAGAAGTCGCGCTCACGCAGATGCGGGTCGTTAAGCATATCGATGCTTCTATGTACTGCGCCCGCCGGGACTCCGACGCCTTGCAATGCATGCATTGTCTCAATAGCATCACGCTGTTCGGTCCAAGACGAGATAATATCATTCAGCGCCGCCTCGTTCGTCTTGCGAACCACTTCGTCGCGGAAGCGCCCATCATACAACAAGCGCAACGCACCCATTACTCGACAGAGTGCGTGCCACTGTTCTTCACAGGTTACGGCAATTGCCAACCACCTATCGTCGCCCAGGCATGGATAGACTCCATGCGGGGCATGTTTATAGTGGCTGTTGCCGCTCCGTGCAGGTTGAGTTCCGTTGTGAGCGTAAGCGCCAACGTATTCGCCGATCTGGCACACCGGGCCCTCAGCCAGCGCAAGGTCAATGAACTGACCCTGACCTGTCGATGTGCGATGACGCAACGCCGTCATTATAGCAGCGGCAGCATTCATGCCAGTGACGGGATCCGGGTAGGCTATCCCGGAAGTCATTGGCATCTCGCCCTCGTAGCCCATAAGACTGGGAATGCCGGTGATGGACTCGACAGAAGTGCCGTACGCGGGAAACTCTGCGGCTGCTCCCTGTGAGCCGTAGCCTGAGATTGAGCACATTATTATGTCAGGGCGAACCCTTCGAAGAGATTCATAGTCCAGCTTGAAGTTGTTCATCACATGCGGACGGAAACTCTCGATTACGATGTCGGACACAGCTGCGAGTTCAAGGAAAGCATCTCTTCCTTTCGGCAGGTCTAAGCGAAGAGCTAAGCTATCTTTGTTGCGGTTGTGTTTGTTGTCTACACCTCTGGTGCGGTCAATAGGAATGCGTGGATCGGACACCTTGACAACATGCGCGCCGAAGTCGGCTAGGATACGAGCGACGAGGGGACCTGCCCATACGCGCGTCAAGTCTATGACGCGTACGCCGTCCAGCAAGCCCTCTTCTGCCTGCTTTTGGCTTACCGTCCCTTCGCTCACCTGTGATTTTCTCGACTTATTGCGCGATGCCACCATCAATCCGTTGTGCTCGCCAAGCGATGGTGCAGGACTGAATCGAGGCTGAGTGGCGCTCATGTGAAAAGGTACTAATGGAAAGGTCGCAGCGCCGTCTTGCGGATGGTCGAATTGAGCGAACAGTCCGCGCTCGATGTACTGGCTGTCCTGCATTGTCTCGCTAAGGTCGAACACAGGCGACGCAGGCACGGAATAGACGCCCGCAGCCAATTCCACTATTTCTTGCCGGGTCTTGTCTGCCACCCATTCGAGGAGTATCTCGTCAATCTCGTCAGCAGCGTCCTTCAGGCTCTGGAACGTCGCAAAGCGCGGATCAATGAGTAGGTCTTCCCGACCAATCATTGCGCAGACGTAGTCCCATTGATGCGGCGCAGACGCAGAGAAGGTGATGTATCCGTCCTTGCACGGCAGCGTTGTTATCGGGTAGCCGCCAGTCCGTCGCCCAGTAGCCAGTCGTACACCCGCGCGTTTGCGAATGATGCCATCGTATTGGTGCGACACAAAAGTGAACTGGTGCAGCGCCGCCAATGCCTCCATCTCAGAAAGTTCGACCGGCTGTCCTCTGCCCGTCATCTCGCGGGCGCGTAATGCAAGCATCAACCCTGCATATCCCTTCATAGCAGTCAGGCGCTGCGCCTGGTAGCCCGGCAGCATCAGGGGCTCTTGGTCTTCCTTGCCGCTGAGATAAAGATATCCGCCGAGCGCAAGGCTCACCAGAGGTGAGGACTGCCAGTCAGCATAGGGACCGCTCAAACCAAACGGCGTCAGCGACAGGTTGACCAGCAGAGGGTTCAGCGATTGCAGTGTTTCAGTGTCCATTCCAAGGGAACTGCGCGTCTTCGGCTGCCAGTCGTCAATAAGCACATCGGCGTCGCTCACCAGATCCAGCAGTGAAGCCATTCCGTCCGAATTCTTCCAGTCAAGAACAACACTCTCCTTGCCCATATTATCGTACAGGAAGAGCGCACCGGACTCAGGGGACTGACAACCGTTCAACTGCGGTTCGGCGTAGCGCGTCCAACTGCCATAGGGAGGGCGCTCAATCTTGATGACGCGCGCGCCGAAGGCTGCCAGCATGCGTCCGCAGAACGCCCCCGCGACGGACTCCGCGACTTCGACTACGGTCAAGTCGGACAGGGGTAAAACGCCGTCAAGGGCTGTGTCTTCACTCATGCGCCGGTGGGCGTTAACGCCTTGACCTGTTTCTGCGATCGGCGATAGTCCAGCCCACGCCGATGGCGACGGCCGCAAGCATCAACTTCACAAGGTCGCCGGGTATGAACGGGTACACCGCACCCGAGAACAGTTCACCCTGGGCAGGCCAGCCAAAATCGAAAATCGACAACCATATCAGAGCAGGCACATATATCCACAGGTTGCCCAGCAGCATCGTCCAAAGGCTCTTGCCGCGAATCCAGCCACGCTCCGACATGAAGCCAATTATCGGCACGGCGGTGATAAATCCAATGAGATAACCGCCCGTAACACCCATAACGGCGTTCAAGCCCCTGGTGATGTCCCATGCCAACTCTCTGCTGGCGAACATCGGCGCGCCGACCATTCCAAGTGCATAGTAAACGACAATGGCGAGCAACCCCCAGCGAAGTCCGAGGAACCCGCCCATCAGAAGCACACCGGCAGTCTGAAGTGTGATGGGAACGGGATTGTCAGGAAGATAGAAGTGCAACTTGCCGAAGACTGCGAGCACTGCCACTGCTGCCAGGGCAAATAGCGCACGTTGGAGAGTCGTAAGCGAGGGGAAAAGCGCGTCCATCAATGATGGATTGCGTGTGCCTATCAGAGCCTCGCCCGACCTGCGCGCTAGCGACCCTGATGCACCTGCTGCCGTCTGCATAGAAAACTGCCTCCAAGTGGATGTGAAGCCTTGCCGATACTAGCAATGGCAACCCATGAGTGTCAAGATAATGAGAAACTAGCGCGCTATGACCAGTTCGTCTGCTGCATTGAGGCGATAGTGCCATCTGCCGGACGCCACACGGCCGCGTCGTCGCGCCACGGGTTTGCCTTCAGCCAGTCCTCATCCATGCCCACTCCGATTCCGGGCGCAGTCGGGAGCGGCAGGAAGCCGTCCTTCTGCACGGGGAAGTCGCCTGTACATGCGTCCTGGAACCAAGTATGAATGCCACCCTCCTGTATCATGAAGTTGGGCACGCAGGCGTCAAGGTGCAGCGACGCTATGGTGCATATCGGGCCGTAGGGATTGTGGGGCTGGAAGCCAACATAGTGTGCTTCCGCCATCGCCGCAATCTTCTTTAGTTCGGATATGCCCCCACCCTGCACGATGTCGGGCTGAATCATCTTGACGATTTGCCGCTGCAAAAGGTCCGTATAGTCCCACTTGGTGTACAGGCGCTCGCCGGTGGCAAGCGGGATGTTGACCTGCTCTGCGACGCGCTGCAAGGCATCTATGTTCTGCGGTGGCACCGGCTCTTCATACACGAACGGACGATACTGCTCCATCGCGTTGCCGATGCGGATAGCGTCCGCGGGCGCAAGCCTTCCATGCACCTCGACCAGTAACTCAACATCGTCGCCAACGGCCTCGCGCACGGCCGCGAGTTTCTTGATGGCAATGCGCTCTGCCTCGATGGGAATGAACAGGCCACGATGGTCGAAGGGATCGCCCTTAAGCGCGGTAAGTCCCTGCTCAGTGTGACGCAGAGCATTCTCCACGGCGTCCTCGACGGTGAGACCGTCCCACCTGCCGTAGCACCAGATTTTGTCGCGCATCGCGCCGCCCAGTAGCTGATAGACCGGCACGCCGAGCGCCTTGCCCTTGATGTCCCACAGCGCAATTTCGATACCGCTGATAACCGACATCTGCACCACGCCGCCGCGCACATGGAAGTGATGATAGAGCGTCTGCCAGTGCTCTTCGATGCGATGCGGGTCCTTGCCGATGAGCACCTTGCCGAACTCTTCGACCATGGTAGCGACTGCAAGCGGCCCCGAAGTAGCCTCGCCCCAGCCCGTAATGCCCTCATCGGTCTCAATCTTCACGAACATATAATTGCGCGCCATACCGCGAGGCGCGGCGGCAACAGGAAAAGCGGTGACGGATGTGATTTTCATTGGGTGGATGCTCCTTTAGATGTGTAGTCTG
This sequence comes from Dehalococcoidia bacterium, assembly GCA_965225795.1. Lineage (GTDB taxonomy): Bacteria > Chloroflexota > Dehalococcoidia > Lucifugimonadales > JADFKI01 > Bin90. The sequence goes on from OZ245324.1 coordinate 2,120,398, forward strand.
GACGCCATTGCTTCAATTGCTACTCACCTTTGGTTGTACGCAATTCATGTAGCGCCACACCCCGTCCAGCCTGACGCGCCTGAAGCCATCGATTAAACGAAGCCTCACTCTCGCCGGATCGCCTCCCAGCGAGCAGCCCCTCGACGCTGATGTCTTCGTCGAGGTCTTCCCAGTGAATATGCCCGCTCTCGGCATGCAGTTCCCAATTGTTCCGCTCTTCAGGTGTGGCGTGAACAAGCCTCGGATACCAGTCAAGCGGGACTGAGAGCGTACGAGAGTCCATTAGTTCAACGGTCAGGGTGTCGTCAGTAACCGTGATACTCGTAGCCTCAGGCACTTCCAACTCAATCGTTGAAGTAGCCATGCCAAGCCTCCAGAAATGCTTCTTGATTCCCTTCGACGGTTCTCTGAATACGACGAATTTCCGTGTTTCCAAGGTTAACGCTATTTTGTAATGTTACAGGGTTCAGCCAAAACTTAGCAAAGCCTCTATCACGCCGTACATGAACATGCGGCGGTTCGACTCCATCTCCCGACACAAAGTAGAACCTGTAGGGTCCCTCCCTTAGAATTGTGGGCACTACGCTCTCATCAATACCACTTCATCTTATCCACTACATTGGTAAGCTCTTCCCCAGCTTGGAAACGGCGGGCGTTGTCGAGGATTATTTCGAATCGCCTATCAGGGATGTTCTCGGCGTCTCTGACGGCAACATGTGGCGTCATTAGCACATTGGGCAATCCCCACAACTTGTGGTCGGAGGGTAATGGCTCTTGCTCGAACACGTCCAGACCGGCGCCTGCGATCTCCCCGGACTCGATAGCGTCAGCGAGGTCGTCAATCTTACAGACCATGCCCCTTCCGATATTGATGAAATAGGCACTGCTCTTCATCAGGCGGAAACGCACTGCGTTGAATGTGAACTCGGTTTCCGGCGTGTGAGGAACGGTGGTAATCACGAAGTCCGCCCTGGGCAGAACCTCGTCTAGTTCGTCGGGCGTGTGGAATTCTACATAGGGTAGCTCGTACTCCCGTCTGGGATCGATTCCGATGACTTCCATGCCGAGTTCGTTGCATAACCGGGCCGTCTCATGTCCGATGCCGCCCACACCGTTGATCAGAGCGGTCGCTCGTGCCAGGTCTATATACGGCGATTTGCGCGCATCCTTGTCCCAGACCCTGCGCCGCTGGGCGTCCATATACCATGGCAATCCTCTCGACAGCGCCAGTAGGAACATCAGGATGTGGTGCGATATGTGGTCGAAGTATATGCCGCGCGGGTTGCTCATCGTGAGGGGATGTTCGATCAACTCCGGATAGTAGTACCCGTAGAACGGTCCAGCTTCGGCATTCTGCATCCAGCTCAGTTTCTCAGCAACCTTCAAAGCGTCCGGCGGGACCCATCCATAAACTGCGTCGGCGTCACGAATTTGCTCAAGGGCCTCCTCGTCCGTCTCCGGGGAAGCGACATCGTAGTCGGCCATCGTATCCGCGAGACGGGCGGCGAACATTCGCCTTTCGTCGTCTTGCGGGGGCATAAACACGAACTTGGGCATAGGGATTTCTCCTTTGATAAAGGTGTCAGATTTCAGGATTTAGGTATCAGCCATCACTGCATGTCACAAGGCATGCAGTGATGGCTAACTGATTTGACAAGATTAGTCGGCAACCATAACGGCTTCAATTTTATCGCTCGCGCCGTTCCGCGCTTTAGGAATGACGTACTTGCCGAACTTCTCGATGGAACTCATCACCTTATCATGAGGGATCGTCTCGGTCTGCATGATGATGAGGACCTGGTCAACACCGATCTCTTCGTACATCTTTATTGCGCGCAGGCAGCTCTCCGGGTTGCCCGCGATGATGACTCCGCGGTCGGCAAGAACATTGGCGTCCAGTTGAGCGATAGCGGCCCTCGCGGCTCCTGGACCTGAGTCGAGCGAGATGCCCACCTCGGCAGCCTGCTGCTGATGTGCCTCGTCCGACTGTCGCAGCCAGCGCCCGAAGTCCGCCTGCAAGTGATCGGGCACGCCGCCCCAGTCTTCCAGAAGCTGCTCATAAGCACCGATGCGCCCCTGTATGTAAGGCTTGTCCGGCCCGAAGAAGGTCTTCATGGACTCGGCGGCAAGCTCTTTGGCATACTGGTCGTCATCGTCGCAGAAGCCATGCACATTGTTGCCCCAGAAGTTCGTGATGAACGCGCCCGCAGGCTCAGTATTCCCGATCGATTCGCGGTAAATCTTCAGCTTGTCCTTCAGCACGTTGACGGCGTAGGACGCCGACGACAGCACCCCGATGCCCTTTTCCGCAGCCAGACGGAAGCTGTCCTCTGAGGTGCAGGCGAGATACATTCGCGGGTGCGGCTTCTGGAAGGTCTTGGGCAGTACACGGCGTGAAGGAACATTCCAGAACTTGCCCTCATACTCGAACTCGTCCGACTGCCATATCTTAGGCAGCATGGAGATAGCCTCGCTCCACATATCGCGGGTGTCGCGTGGGTCAACTCCCAGTCCCAGCTGCTCGTAGGCGTTTGAGCGCCCGGTGCCGAACTCGACTCGCCCGTCGGTCAACTGGTCAACCATCGCGACGCGCTCTGCGATGCGTACAGGGTGTGCATGCGGCAAGATCGAGACGCCGAAGCCGATGCGAATCTGCTTGGTAATCTGGCTGAGCGCACCAAACAGAACTTCCGGGCATGGGGAGCCGGAGAAGCCGGTGAGGAAGTGATGCTCCACGAACCAAAGCGCGTCGAAGCCTACCTGATCGGCAAGTTCGCATTGCTCCAAGGTTTCCTTATATAGGCTGTTCCAGTCAATATCAGTCCCCTGGAATGGACGCTGAGTCTCGTATAGCAAGCCGAACTGCATGGTGATGTCTCCTCTCGGATTTGGGTGGCACAGTTGATGGGCGAATTATACTTGCAATCGTTGGCAAGGTAAAACGCTAAGGTTCTGACACTACAAGGGGGCGTCTGGAGACGGGTTAGCAGATAGTTCGGAGGTGGAATTGAACCCCGCCAAACGAAGCGGTTCTTCGCCCTGGGGATAGTAGTTGATCAATTGCCAAAAATGGCGTCTCATGTGCTATACTGCGCGCAATGTCCATAAGTGTACCCTATGGATATGCCAGCCATTTTCGAGCACAAAAATAAGGCCGCAAGGAGGGCACTATGGTCGTCAAGACAACACAGGCTGTTGAACAGATTGCACATCTAATGCGACGCGCCGCATTTGGCGCAACGCGAGACGAACTCGATGAACTTGAGGCCAAGGGCTATGACGCTGTTGTCGCCGAGTTGCTCAACCCAAGCGACTATTCTGCAATGCCGGACGACATCATCAGACGCTACCATCATGAGCAGTCTGGGATGATGGGACAGGTAAATCCTGCCGCCTACTGGCTGTACAAGATGATCTCCACGAAGGCGCCGCTGACAGAGAAGATGGCGCTCTTCTGGCACTCCGTCTTCGCGACGGGCTATCCAAAAATTACGCAGGGCAAGGTTCTTAACGACCAGATTCGCATGTTCCGCAGGTACGGAATGAGCAATTTCAAGACGCTGCTCATCGAGTTGTCGAGAGACCCGGCAATGATTGTGTGGCTGGACAATCACGACAATCACAAGGGCGCCATAAATGAGAACTATGGCCGCGAACTGCTGGAACTGTTCAGCCTTGGCGTGGGCAACTATTCCGAAGATGACATCAAGGAGGCCTCGCGCGCCTTTACGGGCTGGACGCTGGGCAATACAGAATACATGGCGCTTAGAGGCGAGCGTGACTCCATCTGGCCCTACGGCAGAATAGCATGGCACTTTGAGTACAAGCCGGAAGACCACGACGAGGGCGAGAAGAAATTCCTCGGTCAGACCGGTAACTTCAACGGCGAAGACATTATCGATATCATTTGCCAGCAGGAGGCTACTGCCCTCTTCATCTCACGCCATCTATACGACTTCTTCGTTGCCGAAGAGCCGCCGGTGCCCGCCTGGCCCTACAACGACCCGCGCGACCCGGATGCGATCCAGTCTCTTGTGGACGCGTACTTCGACAGCGGCTACGAAATCTCCGCTATGCTTGAGACGCTGTTCACGTCCGACTTCTTCAAGGACGACGAGGACATACGCTTCATCAGGGTAAAAAGTCCCGCCGAACTGGTTGCCAGCACCTTGCGGCTGACCGGCGAGTTTTACAGACCGCGCCGCGAAATCCTCGATAGAGCGATGCAGATGCAATACATGGGCCAGCAGCTCAACAATCCACCCAGCGTCGAGGGCTGGCACCAGGGAATGGAGTGGATTGATACGGGCACGCTTGTGGAGCGGCTCAACTTCGCTACTGCGCAGCTTGGCGATGTAACCAAGCCGGGTGTCAAGTCCATGATTCAGCGGGTTGCATCCGAAAGCGACGGGCTGATTCCCTCGGCAAGGCTGATTGACGCCTGCCTGGACGCCATGGGAGTTGTAGCGGTTTCCGAAGACACTAGAGAGGCACTTGAGAACTTCGCGGCAAAGCGCGGCGACCTACAAGTGGACGCAGACAGCGTAAGCGAAGCCGCCCAAGAACACATCGCCCAGATGTTCCAGATGATAGCGGCGTGCCACGAATTCCAACGGGCATAGTTAATCCCCATAGATGAACTCGCCCGTATCGAAATGGGCGAGTTCATTCCCCTTGTGCGCCGTGTATCCGGCTTCGATTTCTTCTGCAAGCAGGGGAGACACCATGACGCAGACTTTGGTTCGAGCGGCGGAGGTAGAACCCTTCGTCATCAAGTTCAGACCGCTTACCGATATGACTGACGAGCAGTTCGCAGACTTCTGCGCGCTGAACGATGTCCTGCGTATCGAGCGCTCAGCCGAAGGCGAAATCATACTAATGCCTCCTGCACATAGTAATGCGGGAACCCGTAACGCCGACCTCAACGCCGACTTAACGATTTGGGCAAGGACGGACGGCACGGGCAGATACTTCGACTCATCCGCGGGTTTCAAACTTCCCAACGGCGCACTGCGCTCCCCCGACGCCTCATGGATTCTCAACTCCAGGCTTGATGCGCTCACATCTGATGAGCGTAGTGGATTCTTCTCGATCTGCCCTGACTTTGTAATAGAACTGCGCTCTAGTTCCGACAGCCTTACGGATCTCCGCGCCAAGATGGAAGAGTACATGGACAACGGCGCAAGACTTGGCTGGCTGATTGATCCATTGGCGAGTCCAACTCAAGTGTACATCTACCGCCCTCAGACGGAAATCGAGATTTTGGAATGCCCTGATGATGTATCTGCGGATCCCGAACTGATGGGATTCACTCTCAACCTAAGTCGTATCTGGAACACCCCGCCCTAGCCGGCCGCGGCGCACCTTCATCCGACACATAATTCGAAATCTCAAGGCCCACTCAAATCCGACCGCGAGGTGCAATGATGACTACTACACAGAAGACCGACTTCCTGAAGTACAGCCATTCCATTGGCCTCTCGACTATGGCCGGGCGCGGGTTCTACTACCCCGTGGACACCGCATTCGATGATGAGGGCAATATCTACACGGTGAGCCGTTCTCTTGATGGCGACAACCGAGGGCTGCGCGTCACCATCTATGATATTGACAGCAATTACTTCACCACCTTCGGCGAGTACGGCGAAGGAGACGGCCAATTTGTCTGGCCAACAGCGATAGCAAGGGACAGTGTCGGCAACACCTACATCGCCTGCGAGTATCTGAACCGCATTTCGCGCTTTGACTCTTCAGGCAACCCGCTGCCGAGTTGGGGCACATTCGGCACCGCAGAGGGTGAATTGGACGGGCCATCCGGTCTGGCTGTAGATAGCGATGACAATGTCTATGTTGTTGATCATCAGAATCACAGAGTGCAGAAGTTTACCGGCGAAGGGCAATTTCTAAGTTCCTTTGGCTCGGAGGGAGACGGCGAAGGGCAGTTCAATCTGCCCTGGGGCATCGCCATTGACGGCGAAGGGGACATTTACGTCGCTGACTGGCGCAACGACCGCATACAGAAGTTTTCGCCCGATGGTGAGTTCATTGCCAGCGTCGGTGAGCCCGGACGGGGCGAAGGTCAATTCCACCGTCCAGCTAGCGTATCGGTGGATGACGAGGGCTACATTTATGTCGCCGACTGGGGCAATGAGCGCGTGCAGATATTGGATTCCGACGGCAAATTCGTGCAGAGCCTCAGAGGTGAGGCTACTGATTCCAAGTGGGCGGACGCTTTCCTGGATATCAATATCGAAGAGGCCGCTGCACGCTCCAACGCAAACTTGGAGCCTGACATCGAGTTCTTCAATGACGACCCGCACGAGGAGTCTTCCCACATAGAAAAGTTCTTCTGGGCGCCGACTTCTATCAAGCTTGACAAAGAAGGGCGCGTCTTCGTCACTGAGAGCAATCGCCACCGCATTCAGATATACGCGCGGCTAATGACCGCTTAGGAAAAGGTTGCACATTTCAGCATCACCAAGGTCAGATGGGATATAATCAAGTCTGAAAAAGTAATAGCAGAGCAGGACTAATTATCACACAGCATTCAGACTCAGACTCACTCTTACGAGTAATCCCTCTCGGCGGCCTGGGTGAAATCGGCCAGAATATGATGGCGCTGGAGTTCGATGAGGATATCATCGTCATCGACGCGGGGTTGCTTTTCCCCGAAGAGGATATGCCGGGCGTTGACCTCGGCATCCCTGACATCACATATCTCGTGCAGAACAAGGATCGGGTCCGTGCCATCCTCATTACGCACGGACACGAAGACCATATAGGCGCTCTTCCGTTCGTGCTGCCTGAGTTGGATGTGCCCATATATGCCTCGAGGCTCACGCATGGGCTAATATCGGTGAAGCTGCGCGAGCGCGGCCTCCTAAGAAATGCCCGGCTGAATGTGGTCGAGCCGCACTCGCCCTTCAGGCTTGGCTGCTTCCGCATCGAATTCTTCCGAGTCTGCCACTCCATCCCGGATGCCATGGGCATTGCGGTGACCACGCCCATCGGAACGGTTATCCACACCGGGGACTTCAAGATCGACCATACACCCGCTGACGGGCACTCGATGGATCTCGCCGCAATCGCAAGGCTGGCAGGCGACGGCGCGCTGCTTCTGTGTTCTGACTCCACATACGCGGAAGTGAAGGGGTACACCGAATCCGAGCAGGTTGTGGGGGAAGCGCTGGACAGAGCCATCAGCGAGGCACCCGGCAGAGTGATGATAGCCACATTCGCGTCTCTCATATCGCGCGTGCAGCAGGTCATGGACGCCGCCGTGCGACACAACCGCAAAGTCACGGTGGTCGGTCGCAGCATGAGCAACAATGTCAAGATGGCGACCAACATGGGTTACCTGAACGCCCCTCCGGACACGATTGTTACGATGAACGAAGCGCGCCGGCTTCCTCACGAGCGAGTGATAATTATGGCTACCGGCAGCCAGGGCGAACCGACATCGGCGCTCGTGCGAATAGCCAATGGCGATCACCGCGACGTAGAAGTAGTGCCTGGGGATACGGTCGTCATATCGGCGTCTCCAATACCCGGCAATGAAAAGGTCGTAGCCAAGACCATAGACAACCTCTTCCGGCAGGGCGCCAATGTCATTTACAGCCGCATTGCCACCGTGCACGTGCATGGACACGCCAGTCAAGAAGAGCTTAAGACCATGCTGAGTCTGGTCAATCCTCGGTTCTTCGTGCCGATCCATGGAGAACGCCGCCACCTCGTGGCGCACGCTGCGCTCGCCCGCTCCATGGGCATGCCCGAAGAGAATACCTTCGTGTTGGAAGACGGCGATGTTTTAGCGATTACCTCAGAAGAGGCCGTCGTCGTTGACAAAGTGGCTGCCGGGCATGTATTCGTTGATGGAAGAACGTTCTGGCACATGGACAGCAGCGTATTCACCGAACGAAGACGCCTTGCCAGAGAGGGTGTTGTCGTTGTTGCAGCTACGATTGGTGTGAGCGCGTGCGAGGTTCTCTCTGATCCTGAAATTGCCTCTTACGGCTTTGTGGAATTGAACGAATCCTTAGAACTTTTTGAAAAAAGTTCAAAAATGGCACTGACAACACTAGAAGAGATGGGTGCCGAGGCCCTAAGTTTAGACAAGGCAAGGGCTAGGGTCAGGGATTCAATCTCAAAGTTCCTACACAAAGAGACTGGCAGGCGTCCCACGGTTCTCACGGTCATAGAGTATATCTAGGCTAGTCTGCCAACTATCCGGTGCGAGTTCATCCTCTCAAGGGTGCCTTGCCAGGGTAATTTCACCTCCTGACCCGCTCCTTATGAGACGTATATATCGGTTTCATCAGGCGAGGTCAGACACATGGCAAACAACGCAGTTTCAGCTCCACTGTCAACCACGGGCAGTTCCTCAAAATTTCTCCGCTTCTTGTCCAGGGTTACCTGGTATGAGCTACTTGCCATACCGGTCATAGCCGTGGTAGCAGCAATCTTCTTCGTGAAAGACACCATCACAGAGGCATTCTGGGTGGCTCAAGAGCGCTCAACAATGATGATGGGCGTCGGCATGATGCCGCTTGGCGTTTGGGCGGGAGTTTTTGTGGCAGCGTTGGTTTTCAAGCCCGGCCTCTTCCGCCATTACAGGCTTTGGCTTGCATCGGCGCTGCTTATCGCGCTGACATTCGGGGTACTGTCACTATTCAGGCCTCTGGAAGGCAGCCTTGCCTGGTTCACGCTTGGGGGTTATGTCTCTCTGGGAGGCTTGGTGGGTGAGACGATAGCCGGACCGGTGCTCTGGCAGAAAGTAATACGACTCAGCGCACTGGCAATTGTTGCCGTATCCATCTTATCTCCGGCATTTGCAGCATTATTCGCAATAACGGTCGGACGGCTGTTCACTTTCGCCTATGTCGGCATCGTGCTTGCCGCGAGAGGCATCGGAAGTCTGTTTCATCGCAGACAGCGAGAGCCCAGTGAAGAGCAAGACGCCTTTGGCGAAACAGATTCCGCGTATGAAAGCGCCCTCGCCGACAACGACTCTTCGAGGCCGGGGGCAGAAGTTGGCGATCCAGGCGACAACTACAATCGTCCGGTTTCAAGATTCGCAATGGTCGCCGCTACTGCCCCACTCTCAATAGAATCAACCTTGGGTGAGTCCCCACCGGACAGTGCCTCGCGTACTACGAATCCGGAGGACGCTGCCATTGCCGAACTACTAGAACGAGAGGAAACCAGTATGCAAGCCAATACGGATTTCGATTTTGGATATTCCCACGCAGCCGATGGAGCCGTGCTCGATGACACCGAGACAGACGAGCATGGCTTAGAGCTCGAACACGTCAACGGTTCCGGCTTCGTCGACTTTGGCAGCGAAGAATATCAGGAAGTCGATTCCGTTTCAGATATTTCACAGCAGTACGACCAGCAAGAGGAAGAGGGAGGATTCTCAGGTCTGGCAGTGCGACTTCTTGGCAAGAACAGGGAGCAGTGGGGGAAGCCGTCAATCCAGATGCTGGAGAGCGTGCAGGACCGTGGCGTGCCGGAGGATCAGATCCGCGAGACTGCGGAGACCATTCGCCAAACGTTTGAGGATTACGATATCGAGGTGGAGATCGGCAATATCAAGTACGGACCTACGGTCACGATGTACGGAATAATTCCCGGCTGGGTGAGGCGATACAAGCAGGTCAAGCTGGAAGACGAGTTCGGCAACCCAATAAAAGACCAGAATGGCAAGCAGATAGTCAAGCGACAAGAACAGAAGACGCGAGTCAAGGTTGACAGCATCCTGTCGCGCGAGAAAGACTTGTCGCTCGCTCTGCGCACTCCGAGCCTGCGAATAGAGACGCCCGTGATGGGCAAGGCCCAGGTTGGCATCGAAATACCCAATAAAGAGCCCGCGCCCGTAACGCTGCGCTCAATCATGGAGAGTCCAGAATACAAGAAGATGAGTCCGAAAGCCGATCTGCCGGTTGCGCTGGGCAAGGGTACGGGAGGCGAAAACATTGCGCTCGACCTCGCCACGATGCCCCATCTGCTCATCGCAGGCGCGACCGGCTCAGGAAAGAGCGTGGCCCTAAATGCGATTGTCGCGGGGCTGCTCATGGAACGCTCCCCCGCTGAAATGCGCATGCTCCTCGTAGATCCCAAGCGCGTAGAGCTTACACCGTACAATGGCATTCCCCACCTGCTCTGCCCTGTCATCGTGGAGGTCGATCAAGTAGTCGGTATGCTCAAGGGCGTCATAAACGAGATGATGACACGATACCGCCAGATGGAGGAGATCGGCGTCCGCAACATTGAGGGGTACAACAAGCGCATGCGCGACGATAAGATGCCTTTCCTGCTCGTGGTCATTGACGAACTTGCTGACCTGATGATGACAGCCGCTTTCGATGTGGAACAGTCGCTATGCCGCTTGGCGCAGCTTGGGCGAGCCACGGGCATTCACCTGATACTGGCAACACAGCGACCGTCCGTAGATGTAGTCACCGGACTCATCAAGGCAAACTTCCCAAGCCGCATCAGCTTCGGCGTAACATCGCATATTGATTCACGGACTATCCTGGACACCAACGGCGCCGAGAAGCTTCTGGGCAAGGGCGACATGCTTTACCTGCCGCGTGATGCCGCCAGGCCGATGCGCGCGCAGGGCGCTTTCATATCTGACAAGGAGATCGACCGTCTCATAGACTTCTGGCAGACAACGCCGCGCGCATGGCTGCCCAACGTCAACCTGCGCCCTGTATCCGAAGACGATTCTGAAGATTCTGATGCCGATATCTCGACATCGACAGATGCGCTCTTCGACAAGGCGGTGGAACTAGCGCATACGCATATGAAACTTTCGACCTCGCTGTTGCAGCGACGATTGCGTATCGGCTACCCACGCGCAGCTCGACTCATGGATGAATTGGAAGAGAACGGCGTAGTAAGCGCAGGCGACGGCTCCAAGTCAAGGGATGTTATAATGAATAGTGTGGTGTAACTCGCATCCCTTCCGATACTTGTGAAGTGTTAGTCTGGTTACACTCTCGCCACAAGCCTTAGGCAAGCCTCGCCTAAGGGAAAAACGAAGCGCAGTTGCGTGAAGCGGTCTGCGCGAGAGTGAGAGCGGGTGCTAAGATGCCTAACTTCACCAGTATCTTCAGCTCCGTGATGAGCAGCGGCAACGGACACACCGAGCCTCCCATACGGGAGATTTGCCTTGTTTGCGACCAGAGCATGGCATTCACCGATTTGTATGCCCGACTGCGTGTCTGTCCGATATGCCGCTTCCACTACAGTATGACGGCACGCGAGCGCATTAACTCGCTGGCAGATTCCGAAAGCTTCCGCGAGATCAATCGTTCCGTCACATCGCTCGACCCCCTGTCATTTTCTTCACGAGGGTCTTACAAGCAGCGCATTTTCAGGGATCAGCGTCGCACAGGTCTTACCGAGGCTGTGGTAACAGGCAGGTGTTCCATTAGCGGAAGTCCTGTGATGTTAATTGCGCTTGATTTCGGGTTCATGGGCGGCACTATGGGATGTGTTGTCGGCGAGAAGATAGCGCTGGCGCTCGAACAAGCCACCAAGCGAAATCTGCCTGTGGTCGCGGTCATAACAAGCGGCGGCGCGCGCTTCCAGGAAGGCATACTGTCTCTCATGCAGATGGCTAAGACTTCCATCGCAGCCGTTCAACTCGCCAAAAAGGGTTTGCCGTTCATTATCGTACTCGCGAATCCGGCAACGGGCCAGACTTACGCGAGTTTCGCGAGCCTGGCTGACATTATCTTAGCCGAGCCGGAGGCGATCGTAGGATTTTCAGCGATGCGCTCTCTCCAGGAGGCAACCGAGGACCCGCTCCCCAGAAACTCGCAGACTGCCGAGTCCCACATGCAACACGGATTCATTGACGGCATAGCTGATCGTTCAAAACTGCGCACTCTGGTTGCAATCTTGCTCGACCTTATGGGGCAGCAGTATCGCCTAACCTCATCGGACAAGGGATCGAAGCAAACGCTGCTGGAGCCGCGCCAGTCGGACGCCTGGGACTATGTTCGACTGGCGCGCCACGAAGACAGACCTACGTCGTCGGACTATATTCGAAGTGTTTTCAGCAATTTTGTAGAAATTCACGGCGACCGCACAAGCTCGGACGACGAGTCGGTCATATGCGGATTCGGTCAGTTGGGCGGCCAGACGATAATGATAGCGGGGCAGGAGCGGCACAGAGCAACGAGCAAAGGCGTCTCTCCGGGGGGCTTCCGCAAGGCGCAGCGGGCATTCGATATGGCAGAAAAGTTCGGGCTGCCGATCGTAACGCTGCTCGACTCCACAGGTCCGGATGTCAGCCTTGAAGCAGAGAAACGCGGGCTTGGAAGCGCTATCGCCACTACCATTGCGCGTCTAAGCGGCATAGGCACGCCAACCATCGCGGTGGTCGTAGGTGAGGGTGGCAGCGAGGCGGCGCTTGCGTTTGGCGTGGCTGATAGGGTTTTGATGATGGAAAACGCAATCTACTCCACCATCTCTCCGGAGGGTGCGGCGGAGCTCATCTATCAGGATGAAGGACGCGCCGAAGAAGTCGCGGAATCGCTGAAACTCACCGCGCACGATTGTCGCGAATACGGCATCGTTGACTTACTAGTGCAGGAGCCGCCGGGCGGGGCGCACACCGATCCCGACGAGGCAGCGCGCCAACTCAGACGGGTGCTGCTGCACGAGCTGTCCGAGCTTCAGTCTAAGTCAAATCGCAACTTGCTCAAAGACCGTTACAAGAAGTTCCGGAACATGGGTGAGTACAGCTCGTACTTCCGCGCAGCCATCAACAGGGAAGCCAGCGCACTGCAGGGATTCGTATCAAGCGGCGTCCGTCGCATAGCGCGTCGGCAATCTCCTGAACAGACCGAACCACCTCAAAGCGCAGCGATGTTCGATTGAGGGCGGGCGGCTTTCCGACCAGCGTCCTATTGCAGCAGGCCTTCGGCTACCAGCACGCCGCGAATTTGCGCGCTGGAGGCTTCATCTACGCGGGCAATTGGCAGACGGGAGCGCATCCCTTCGAAACCTAGAAGGCGCAGCGCCTCTTTTACTCCGGGCGTGCCGTACCTGATGATGGTGCGGTCAAGTGTGGAAGCAGATTCCTGGAGTCGGCGCGCATCGGCAAACTGCCCCAGTAAGCCATGCCTCATGATGTCCATGCACAACTTCGGTGTGATGTTGCCCAGCCACATGCATGCGCCATTAGCGCCCATGAGCGCTCCATACGCAAGCAAGCCGCCGTTACATATCCAGAAGCGCCTGCTATCAGGCACTTCAGAGCGCACATATGCCTCGAAGCGGATGTCGTGGTCAGTGATGTATCCGAACACATTCCCCATCGAGCAGACGGCGCCAAGTGTTTCCGGCGAGGCGGCAGGCACGCCGCTGAATGTCTGATGTATGACCACGACGGGCAACGGGGCCTGCCGGGTAATCGCATCGAAGTATATTTCGACGGCAGATTCCGTCAGGCCTCTGGGTACGCGAACGCGAACCATATCCGCGCCTGCCGCGGCGTAACCATCAGCCAGGCGCAGAGTATCTAACGCAGACGGGTTGTCAATGCCCGCAATCGTAAAACGCTGTCCTCCATGTGCGGCAGCAGCAACGCGCACAATCTCAATGCGCTCCGCCTCGCTGAGCGCCAACTCTTCACCGTTTGCGGTCGTCAGTACGAATCCGGAAAGCGGCGTTTCGAGCCAGCGCTCAATGTTGCGTTCCAGCGCATCGTAGTCAACGGCATCGTCCGAAGCGAATGGCGTTGGCGTAGGAGCGACTACGATGGGGTTTGATTCAGGTACAGGCAATTGTGTCTATGCCTTTACGCCTTTAGCGACCGAAAGTGAGCGTGCCACCGTGCGGGCTTCGGCCACCCTCGAACGAGGCTATGGCGTCTTCCTGCTCCAGCGTCAGCCCAATGTCGTCCAAGCCGTTAATCAGCAGGTAGCGGCGGAACGCCTCTATCTCGAAGGACGCGGAAATCTCCTCGTCGTTGTCCCATACGCGCTGCCCGTCAAGATCAACGTTGAGCATATATCCGGGTGAAGTCTCAGCCTTTTCCAAAATGCGCTCAACGACATCCTCGGGCAATACCACAGGAAGCAAGCCATTCTGGAAGCAGTTGTTGAAGAATATGTCGGCGAAGCTCGGCGCGATGACGCATCGGAAGCCGTAGTCTTGCAGTGCCCAAGGCGCATGCTCACGCGACGAGCCGGAGCCGAAGTTGCGTCCGGCGACGAGCACGGATGCGTTTTCATAGCCGGGCTTGTTCAGGATAAAGTCCGGGTTGTCTGAGCCATCCTCGTTTAAGCGCCAGTCGTTAAACAGGAACTGGCCGAAGCCCGTGCGCTCGATGCGCTTCAGGAACTGCTTGGGGATAATCTGGTCGGTGTCAACATTGACTCGATTGATCGGCGCGACTACGCCTTCATGCTTTACGAATGGGTCCATATTGCTAACCTCATGTCCTATTCAACTTCTTACCTAATAATGCCGCCCTCTCGCTGCAAATCTCTTATATAGGCAATAATCCGTGTTACCTCGGCCTCTGATACCCCAGCGACGGGCGGCATGTCGCCGAAGTCCCAGTGATGTGCTATAACTCCGTTCTTGGCGGCGCTCTGGAAGGCAAAATCCGCATGATGCCCGGGCTCGTATAACCTGTGTACCAGGGGCGGCCCAGTATCGGTGCCGTCAGCCATTGCACCGTGACACCGCGCGCAGTTATCGGCAAAGGGCTGCGCGCCGTCCTGTTGTTGTTGCGCGCCGTCCTCCTGCTGCTGCGAGCCGCATGCCAGAATCAGAAACGGCAACACCGCCAGAACAGATAGAATAAGCACACCGCTCTTCAAGCCCTTCGTATTCACGGTCTGTCTACTGACCTACCACTCCCGGATATCAACGAAGTGTCCTGCGATCGCTGCCGCAGCCGCCATTTCCGGGCTTACCAGGTGCGTCCGGCCGCCCTTGCCCTGCCGTCCCTCGAAGTTGCGGTTGGAGGTGGAAGCGCAGCGCTCACCCGGCTGGATGATGTCCGGGTTCATGCCTAGGCACATCGAGCAGCCTGCTACACGCCAGTCGAAGCCTGCGTCCTTGAAGATAGCATCCAAGCCCTCTTCCTCAGCCTGCTTTTTGATTGCGGCTGAGCCAGGAACGACCATCGCATACACATTCTCATTGACCTTGCGACCACGCGCAACTTCAGCAGCCGCGCGCAAGTCGTCGATGCGCGAGTTCGTGCATGAGCCGATGAACACCCTATCCAGCTTAATGTCCTGTATCGGGGTGTCCGGTTCAAGCCCCATGTATTGCAGGGCGCGCCCCACCGACTCTTTATCGCCTGCGTCCTCATAAGAGTTGGGATCAGGCACGCGGCTCGTAACCGGCGCAACCATGCCCGGGTTCGTCCCCCAGGTTACATGCGGCTCCAAAGCGGAGCCATCAATCTCGACAAGGCTGTCATATACAGCGCCTTCGTCGGTGGCGAGATTGCGCCATTCTTCGACTGCAGCATCGAAGTCGTCGCCTTGCGGCACCTGCGCCCGTCCGCGCATATACTCAAAGGTCGTGTCATCGGGAGCAATCATGCCCGCGCGTCCACCGCCCTCGATGGACATGTTGCAGACGGTCATACGGCCTTCCATCGACATCGAACGTATAACTTCGCCGGTGTATTCGATGACATGTCCGGTCGCACCCGCAACGCCTATCTTACCGATAATACTGAGCACGACATCCTTGGCGGTAACGCCCACGGGCAGCTTGCCATTGACGCGAACCTCCATTGTCTTGGGCTTGAACTGCCGCAGAGTCTGCGTAGCAAGAACATGCTCCACCTCTGATGTGCCGATGCCCATAGCAAAGGCGCCAAATGCGCCGTGCGTGGAGGTGTGGCTGTCGCCACAGACTATGACCTTGCCCGGCTGCGTGTAGCCTTGCTCCGGCCCGATGACGTGGACGATGCCTTGAAGCGAGCTGAACCTGTCGTAGAGCGTAATGTCAAACTCTTCGCAGTTGCGGGTCAGGGCGTCGAGCTGCTGCTTCGCGATGGGGTCGGTGATCGGCAGGGACAAGTCCCACGTCGGCGTGTTGTGGTCGGCGGTCGCAACGGTCAGGTCGGTGCGGCGCACCTTACGCCCGGCTATGCGCAAGCCTTCGAACGCCTGCGGTGAAGTCACTTCGTGGACCAGATGCAGGTCAACATACAGGATTGTAGGCTGTCCTGCCTCTTCGTGGACTATATGGCTGTTCCATATCTTCTCGAAAGTTGTCTTCGGTGGCATTTTATCTTACAAACCTCGCGTTCTGTATATTCTTGAGGGCGGCACAGAAAGCCGCCCTCGTTAGCTTCAATTCTTGCGCGTCGCGCTAGGAGATGGGCATTTCCACAGTGGGGCGCATATCTTCGGTGGCAATGAGGCGGTTCAGCGCGTTCATATAGGCCTTGGCGCTGGCGACGATGATGTCGGTATCCGAGCCGCGTCCGACATACGCATGGTCGTCCTTCTCGATACGAATGGTAACGTCGCCGAGAGCGTCGATGCCCTCGGTAACGGCTTCCACACGGTACTCAGTCAGCCTGTTAGGCACATCAATAATGCGATTGATCGCCTTGTACACTGCGTCGATTGGACCTGTGCCGGTAGCGGCGTCCGTACTGGAGTTGTCATCGCTATCAACCAGAGTAACCGTCGCGGTGGGGACATCGTGATTGCCGCAAGTTACCTGCACATGCTCCAGTGAATAGACGGAGGGTATATCTGCGATTCGGCGCTGGCTGGACATAAGCGCAACCAGGTCCGCGTTCGTAACCTCCGGCTTGCGATCTGCGAGATTCTTGAACAGATCGAATGCCTCGTTCAACTCATCCCGGTCCAGATGGTAGCCCAGCTCATCCAGCCGCGACCGCAGCCCTGCCCTGCCGCTGAGCTTGCCCAGCACCAGTTCGTTGCTCGGCCAGCCGATGGACTGCGGGTCCATAATCTCGAATGTGGTGCGATCCTTCAGCACGCCGTCCTGGTGTATGCCGGAGGCGTGGCGGAAGGCATTAGCGCCCACGATCGCCTTGTTCGGCTGCACTGCGAAGCCGGTGATGTCACTCACCAGACGGCTGGTGCGGTAAATCTGGCGCGTGTTCACATTCGTGGAAACGCCGTACAGGTCCTTGCGCGTCTCCAGTGCCATGATGACCTCTTCCAGCGCGGCGTTGCCTGCGCGCTCGCCCAGCCCGTTGATGCAGCCCTCAACCTGCCGCGCGCCCTCGGCTACCGCGGCGAGGCTGTTGCCGACCGCCTGACCCAGGTCGTTGTGGCAGTGAACGCTGAGCGTCGCCTTGTCGATGTTTGGCACATTCTCCTTGATGAGGCGGATGCGCTCACGGAACTCCCAGGGCATGACATATCCCACGGTATCGGGAATGTTGATGGTGGTTGCGCCGGCCGCGATTGCGCTCTCCAGCATCTTATAAAGATACTCGATGTCCGTGCGCGTGGCGTCCATAGGCGAGAACTCCACATCGTCGCAGTAGCTCTTGGCGCGCTCCACTGAGGCTATCGCCATGTCCATAACCTCTTCGGGGTTCTTCCGAAGCTGGTTCATTATCTGCACATCGGAGCTGGATATGAACACATGGATGCGCGGGCGTTCAGCGTCCTTGATGGCATTCCATGCGGCGTCCACATCGGGCAGCACGCAGCGGGCGAGGGAAGCGATGATGGGACGGCGCACCTCGCGCGCGATCGCCTGCACCGCCCCGAAGTCGCCGGGGGAACTCGCGGCGAAGCCAGCCTCGATTACATCAACGCCCAGCCTGTCGAGCTGCCGTGCAATCTCCAGCTTCTCCTGCGTGGTCAGCCCAATGCCTGCGGACTGCTCGCCATCTCGGAGCGTGGTATCGAAAATAATAACTTTGTCTTCTGACATTTCTTACTCCTGTCCGTTTTTAGTTGTCGGTAGCCAGTCTTGGGGCCCATATAACTGACTATCCAAGGACAACGCAGTCCGCCTGACCGAGCCATGCCAAGACCCAGTCATTGCGGCGAACTGCGTGAGATGCCTCCGTGCTGTTCATATTGTTGTCTCCCCACTATCAGTGGCTTCTAGTACTTCAGTGATTCTCGTTCAATTTACTACTGGGACTATCTATGCGACTGCTGAGTCTTCACGAGCATAATTGAACACCGTATTCCTTTAGAATACCGCGTAATGCCTCCACGCCCTCTCCAATTTCATACTCAGCGCCGTGAATGCCAACACTCCGTGCAGCCGCGACATTCCGCTCCCTGTCATCGATAAACAGAAGCCTTTCAGGCGGTATAGGCAACGACTCCAGAACAGCGTGAAAGTAGCCGGTATCCGGCTTCATTGAACCCAATCTGCACGAGTAGAACTCGCCATCGAAAACATCTGCATACCCGAAAACCTCGGACATGTACTGCGCCCGATATTCATGCTGATTAGTCGCCAGATAAGCGCCAACTCCAGACCTTCTCACGGCGCGAACTACCTCGATAGATTCGGGATTCACCGCAACAATCTTCGTATGTGTCTCAATCGCCTGTTCAACACTAAAGGGTGAGTCCCACTTCTTCAGAACCTCAGCAACCGTGACTGCAAGGTCGGCTTCACCTCTCAAGCAGGGCGTCTCAGCTTTGAAAAAGTCCATGAGGAATTCCTCATTTGGAGTCCCCATCCCACAGAGAGAAGCAATTTTCTCGCGTCCGCCCTCAATCGGCTCCTGCAAGACACCATCGGCGTCAAAGAGCACTGCCTGTATGTTCACTGCACGGCTCATAGCGTTACTCTTGCCTAGTCCACATCCTGCAGGAACGGCATCATGGCGCGCAATTCCTTGCCCACCTCTTCGATAGGATGCGCGGCGTTCTCTTCGCGCATGCGGTAGAAGGTCGGGCGGCCCTCATCGTTCTCAGCAATCCACTCGCGGGCGAAGCTGCCGTCCTGTATCCGTGCCAGCACTTCCTTCATGTTCTCCTTGACCTGCGCGTCAACCACGACTGGACCGCGCGTGTAATCGCCGAACTCAGCGGTGTCGCTGACCGAGTAGCGCATATAGCCCATGCCACCCTGATACAGCAGGTCAACGATGAGTTTCAGCTCGTGCATGCACTCGAAGTACGCCGACTCAGGCTGGTAGCCCGCCTCGATGAGCGTCTCGTAAGCAGCCTTGACAAGAGCGGTAACACCGCCGCACAGCACCGCCTGCTCGCCGAACAAGTCGGTCTCGGTCTCTTCCTTGAAGGTGGTGTCGAGAACGCCGGCGCGAGTGCAGCCAACGCCACGCGCATAAGCGAGGCCTATACTGTGCGCGTTGCCGGTAGCGTCCTGATGCACTGCGAGCAGACCCGGAACGCCTGAACCCTTCGTGAAGACCTCGCGCATGCGATGTCCGGGGGCCTTGGGCGCGACCATCGACACATCCACGCCCTCAGGCGCTTGGATAGTGTCGTAGTGGATGTTGAAGCCATGAGCGAACATCAGCGTCTTGCCGGGGAGCATGTGCTGCTGTATAGACTCCCTGTACACCTCGGATTGCAGGTGATCGGGAATCAGCATCATGATGATGTCCGACTGCTCGGCGACTTCGGCGACCATGCCGACCCTCAGTCCTTCTGCCTCCGCCTTCGCTATGCTGCTGCTGCCCTCGTACAGACCGACCATCACATCCAGCCCGTTGTCGTGCAGATTGAGTGCGTGGGCGTGTCCCTGGCTGCCATAGCCGATTATGCCGAAGGTCTTGCCATCCACCAGCGACATATCGGCGTCCGCTTCGTAGTACATCTTTGCCATTTAGTTCGTCCTTTCGGGTCAGTTGTTAGTTTTCAGTCGTCAGCAATCAGTTGGTCAGTATTTGCTATCTACAAATCAGTGTTAGGCAATCGCTTCATCGCCCGCCCGACTTCCCGATAACTGAACACTGCCAACTTATTGCTGTTCTACACACTTCCGGTTTCAGTGATCATAGGTCTTCTGGAGCTGCCACCGTTTCTCCTGCCGCCGCTACCGTTGGCGTTCATGCCGCGCGTCATCGCAACGATGCCGGTGCGCATTACCTCCATTAAACCATACGGGCTGAGAAGGTTCTGAAGAGCGTCCACCTTTTCCTCGTCGCCTACGACCTCCACTATCATACTGTCGCTGGCAACGTCGATGACATTGGCGCGGAACAGGTCAACAATCTGCATGACCTCGCTGCGCGTCTGCGAGCTGGTATGCACTCGGATAAGCGCAAGTTCGCGCGCGACGGCATTGTCGTCGGATATGTCAGAGACCCTGATAACATCTATGAGCTTATGCAGGTGCTTGGTTACCTGCTCAACCGTGCGGCTGTCGCCCTCCACCACGAAGGTCATGCGCGACAGATTGGGTATCTCGCTGTTGCCCACGGCGAGACTGGATATGTTGAATCCCCGCCGCCTGAACATGCTGGCGACGCGGTTCAGCACGCCGGGCTTGTCCTCAACCAGCGCGGTTATCGTATGCCTGTTGGTTTCCGCTATCATCGTCATCCAATCACCTCCTGAAACACGGGAGCCGGCTCCTCAATGAGCTGCTGTATCGACATGCCTGCCGGTATCATCGGGTACACGTTGTCGTGGTTCTCGATCACGAAGTCAACGATGACAGGACCCGGATGAAGCATCGCCCGCTCTACTGCCGCGTTCACCTGGCTCTTTTCATTGACGCGGATACCGAGCATGCCAAAAGCCTGCGCCAGCTTCACAAAGTCGGGGTTTCCGCTGTACACCGTGGCAACATGATCTTTCTCGTAGAAGAAGTCCTGCCACTGTCGGACCATGCCCAGCGAGTTGTTATTCATTATGGCGAACTTGACCGGAATGTTGTTCTCAACTAGGGTCGCAAGCTCTACCATCGTCATCTGGAAACCACCGTCACCGGCGACCGACCATACCACGCGGTCTTCTGCGCCAACCTGAGCGCCCATCGCGCCAGGCACCTCATATCCCATCGCGCCTGAGCCACAGGACGAAACAAGCGAGTTGGGTTGCTTGAACGAATAATACTGCGCCGCCCACATCTGGTGCTGCCCAACACCGGTAACGATAATCGCGTTGCCGTTAGTCGCTTCGTCTATCGCCTGCACCACATACCGCATCTCAAGACTGTCGGACGAGTCCGCCCCTAGCAGCGGGTGTTCGCGCCGCAGTTCGTCGATCCTCGCAAGCCAGTCGCCGTGCAGCAGCGGCTTCACGCGCTTGTTCAGCTCCTGCAATACGAGCTTAATGTCACCCACAATTGGCACATCCACAGGGATGTTCTTGCCAATTTCTGACGGGTCGATATCAACATGAATCTTCTTGGAGTTCACCGCGAATGTGCTGGTGTCCCCCGTGATTCTGTCGTCGAAGCGCATCCCCAGAGCGATGAGCAGGTCGGATTCCTCGATGGCAAGGCTGGCGTAAGCCATACCGTGCATCCCTGGCCATCCCGCCGAGAGCACATGCCCCGTAGGGAAGCTGCTCACGCCCAGCAGAGTCGTCACAACAGGAATCTGCGCCTTCTCCGCAAGTTCGAGCAGCTCGTCGTAAGCCCTCGATATGATGACGCCGTGCCCCGCGAGGATAACCGGGCGCTCCGCCTCTTCGATGAGATTCGCGGCGCGCCTCACCTGTCCGGAATGCGGCTTCAGCGTAGGCTTGTATCCCGGCAGGTCGATCTCCTCCGGGTACACGAACTCCGCGACCTCTGTGAACACATCCTTCGGAATGTCAACAAGCACCGGGCCCGGCCGGCCTGTGTTGGCAATGTAGAACGCTTCCTTGATTACCCTGGGAATCTCCTCGGCGCTCATCACAAGGTAGTTGTGCTTGGTTATCGGCAGCGTAATGCCTGTCGTATCGCACTCCTGGAAAGCGTCCGAGCCGATGGCGGCCCTGCCGACCTGACCTGTGATGACGACCATTGGTACGGAGTCCATCTGCGCCGTCGCGATGCCTGTAACGAGGTTGGTCGCGCCGGGACCGGATGTTGCCCATGCGACGCCGGGACGCCCGGTAACGCGCGCGTAGCCATCGGCGGCATGCGCCGCGCCCTGCTCATGGCGCACCAGAATATGGCGCAATTGCGGAAATTCGGGCAGCGTCTGGTACAGGGGCAGTATCGCGCCGCCCGGAAGCCCGAATATCACATCCACGCCTTCACGAATCAGGCTCGCGCAGACCATTTGCCCGCCATTCATTTTCATATATAGATTACCTCCGTTACTCGCTGACGACTGCCAACAAAAAATCCCGTCCGATAAAGGGACGGGATTTGAAAATCTCGCGGTACCACCCAATTTGCCCCATAAAGGGACCTCTCGGCGGCTGTTAACGGTTGCCAACCGACCAACCCTACTGACCAGCAAACATCACTGCTGTTCGGGATGGACGCTCCGGGGCGAGTTCTGGAAGGTCCCTAGCATCGGCTCACACCGCCGCCGACTCTCTGAGGCTGGTGCCTTCCCTACTATTCCCCTTCAATGCGTTTGCGCTATTGCTCCACTATGTAGGAATGAGACTAGCAAAGTTCAACGGGAGTTGTCAATAAATAACGCCATATTCTATTACATTAACAAATGATTGTCGAGCCAATGTAATGAACGCGGCGTAATTCTAGGCAATTTAATGGTCGGGGCGACTGGACTTGAACCAGCGACCTCCACGTCCCGAACGTGGCGCGCTCCCGACTGCGCTACGCCCCGACACTCCATGTAATTGTAGTTGCGCGCAGGACGTTAGGCAAGGTTAATGCGCCGCCTCGCCATGCCCTTCATGAATAATAGGTTCTATTCACCTTCCATCACACGAAGCAGTGCTTCGCCGTTGCTCTTCCACCAGCCGTACAGGATGGCGAGGTCTGTGCCGATCGAGAAGTGGCGCACACCCATGTCAAGATACTCTTTCGCATCGTCTGGAGACTGGATCTCTGCGCGCGGAGCGACACCCATCTTAATCGCCATCTCGAAGGTCTTCTTCTGCGCAGCGACCACATCCGGGTGATTGCGCTGACCGGGCTTGCCAATGCTCATCGAGAAGTCCGAGCCGCCCCACTGCACCATGTCAAGCTCTGGTATCTCCAGAATCTCTTCGAGTTCGTCAACGGCGCCCTTCTTCTCAATCATGACCGCCATCACGATATCGTTGAGTGAATCCACATACTCCGGGGAACCACCGTAACCCATGTAAGTGTTGCGGCGGGTTGCAACGCCGTACATGCCATCAATACCGGGGGTATCCGGCTTCGCCTGTCGGATGCACTCGCGCACATCGGAGGCACTTCGGCAGTCCGTGAACAACACGCTCGTGAAGCCCGCGCCGATACCGCGCTGCGCGAGGAACGACTGGTGGCTCTGGTCAATCTTGATCATCGAGCCCATATTGTGTAGTTCGGCGGCACGACACAAGTTGTCAAGATCATGCAGGTCGAACGAACCGTACTCCGCAACGAATTCCACATAATCATAGATGCCCGTATGTCCGATTGCCTCGACGACCGAGGGCCACGCCGAAAGAATATGCGTGCTCAGCGTGGATTCGCCCGCCTCCAGCTTCTGCTTTAACGTGTTTGGTCTCATTGTTGTTCCTCCCATTTCAAACTCTGCCATTTCAAATTATGATTGTCGCAATTGCTGCAATAGTGGTCATTACCGTTTGCGCCGTAATTCTACCACAGCGGGGGCACACAGTCGTTATCCCCATCGCGCATTGGGTTCGGCGCTATGTGCCAAAGTATCTGTCGCCGTAGTCTCCAATGCCAGGCACGATGAATTTCTGCGCGTCAAGTTCCGGATCAACGGCAACAACGCTGATGTTTGCACGCGGAATTACGCTGGCAAGGCGGTCCATACCCTCCCGCGACGCCAACACACCGACAAAGTGTATAGCGTCTGCCGAAAACCCCTCGCGCATCAGCAACTCTGCGACTAGGCACGCCGTCCCTGCAGTGGCAAGCATCGGGTCTATGATGAGTGCCCGAGGCGGCATTGCTTCTGGGAATCGAGTGTAGTACAGGTCGGGCTGCGCCGTCTGCTCATCCCGCACAATGCCAATGAATGCAACCGGCGCATCGGGAATCGCCCTCGTAAACGCGGGCAGCAAAGCCAGTCCTGCGCGCAGCACCGGCACAAGCATCAACCCATGCCCGTCATCCCTACGCAGTCGCGCCAGTGTCTCCCCGCAAAGCACTTGTGACAACTCGTCGGATGCCTTGCGAAAGTCTGCGGTGCCTGTACTTCTGTCACGCAGGGTGGCTAAGAGTACCTGTAACATAGAAAGATCTAGCTACTCTTGATCGTCCGTCTCGTCGTCAAGTGCGATAACATCTGTTATATGGGGTCTTAGCAGTTTCCATCGCTGAGCAACCCGTTCAAGATCTCCTTCGCAGACAACAAGCGCCTTGTCACTATGTGCCCGAATGGCTCGTTCGTAATCGAATTGATCGAGGACAGCTTCGATAGACCTAGCTCTTCCATCAACATTTGAACGCAAAGTAATTGTTCCGTCTATTTCCCTTTCATCTCGCTTCAACCGTTGTACGAAACCGAACAACCGCACGTCGGGTTGTGGTTCACGGCTACGGAACGACCTCGCAGCTTCACGAAGAATGGGCACAAATTCATTGTCGAAATGAAAATCATTCCTCACCGTTTTCATTGGGCGGGTTCGTGCCCAAGATACGCTAACATCAAGCGTCGGAAACGGCTCGGCTAGCTTAACAAGTGCCTCGCACAAGTTTGCACTTACTCCATATTGAACATAATCAAGGAATGCACTAGTGTCTCCGCCAATTGTTCTTTCCGTCGCACGACGAGTGGCTGTCAAAGCCTCGACCAATCTGTTTGTTACTTGGCGTTCAATAGGAGCGCTATCCAGTGTCAAATTTGGGACAAGTTCAAGCTGAATCGGGGGAGGCACAACAGGAGTCAATAGTGTGACAGCATAACTGCCCTGCTCAGTCTGCCCAAGCCTCACTTGACGCAGATAGTCAGCGGCATTTCTGTTTGCTCCTGAGCGATACAGAGATCTTGGATCACTTAATGAGCACGCTGCCGCAAGGATCATCTCGCTTGCACCTTCCATAAGGGCAATGCCAGCACTTATAGCCACTGAACCGTCGTTCGCATCATCAACGCGCACTCTAATTACATCGCGGTCTGCTGTAACCAGGTCCCGATAGAGAGATAGCTCATCCGTACCAGCTACTTGAGCAAAAATTCCAATGAGTTGCGATACAACGTAGGCGTAGTCGCCTAATTGTGGAGTTCTTGGTAAAACAATCTCTGGCAATTCGTTACCTGAATACACATCTGAGTGCTCGCCAAAAGATTCGACCTTAATCCATCCTGCAACGCGGGCGTAAGCCGACAGAGCTGTTGGTGAGACAGCAGATAAAGCTCCCTTATCTTGTATTGTAGCTTTCATTCGATTCTCCCCTGCCTCGACTGCTCCATAAGCCTATGGAGATTTGCCACGTCGAACAAATTCGCTTCAGGGATATAAACGGTAACTGTCTCTGAGTTGCTAGTTTCACCGTATCCTTTCAAATTCAACCAATAACAACGACGTCTCATCACAAGTTCCGCTTGAGTAATCGTTACCCATTGTGTTTCGGCTCGCGGTAGGTCTAAGACCACTAATAGCCGTGGAGTTTGTGTCTCAATACGTAGACTGTCGTAGTTTGAAACTTTCAACCCGAAGTGGAAGAACCCATCATAATCAGGTTCACCCAGGTTGACAGTCGCCTTCATCTGAATTTCTAGAGCAGGACGCATCATACCGCCGGCCTGAATTCGCAAATCAACGCCATCTCTATCATAGTCATAGACAGCAGTCGTGTAGCCTGCATGGGCTGCTACTGCGTGAGCATAGGCACGAGATATAGCTTCTTCTTTGTCAGTCGTTGCAAGAAGATTATCTATCATTCAGATTTTTTGCCAGTTGCAGGTATACGTTATAGTATTATTGGTTTCCCAGCAGTATAACACCTCAGCTTGCGGCAGCTATTGTTGCCCATTGAATCAGCGCATAGTGACCGCGCCAACTCGTCGGATGTCCTGCGAAAATCTGCGGTGCCTGTACTTCTGTCACGCAGGGTGGCTAGAAGGTGAGCCGACGAAGACAATCGCAGTTCTTCAATCTCCCGGCTACCCAACCCTACCTCCGCCCGCGCCGCCGTCAATCAGCAGCCTGCGAATGTCGTCCGCGAACTTGACCTCCGAGTCGTCCTCCGGCTCATAGCCCAGCGCCTTGCGCGCGCTCGTCAGCGACCAGAATGCACGCGTGTTGTTGCTGATGCCATAGACCACCTGCCAGGGAACACCGTGCTCGTTCTCGATGCTCGGCGCCTCGATTGCCTTCTGGAACAACTGCGTTATGTCGCGCGGACTGATGTACGCGCCAAGATCGCGCTTGTAGTTGTCCGGATCGCCCACATAAATTGCCGGGTCGAGTTCGCGCGGCGCGCCGATGCGCACCATAACCACGCCCGTCTGCCGCATCGTTGACCCGCCTCCGGTGTGCTGCTGCCTGCCTGAACTGTCTCCGAAGCCTTCAAGCCCGCAGGCGAACAGGAATCCCAGGTGCTCGTATGTCGCCTTCGCCCAGCCGTAGAAGTTGTCGGACAGGGGCAGCCTGAACGGGTCCAGCGACTCCATCTTGCGCGTGTGGATCAGGTTGTGCTCATACCAGTCGGCGGCGTGGTTGGAACTTGCGATGGCAAGTCGTGGCACACCTGCGTCATACGCGCTTCGCAGCACGTTGTACGCCATCTGCACATTTTCGTTCTCGTCGAAGAAGTGGTCGAGCGGATCGCCCTTCCTGCGCTTGTACCCCAGATGCACCACAGCATCCACACCCTCGAACAGGTGGGCATAGTTGCTGCGGTCGGTGTCTATCAGGTTGGCGATATCAACCCCTTCAACCTTATCGCCTCGTGGATTCTCATCCTTCACATCTACCAGAACCATCTCGTAGTTCTCACGAAATGTCGGCAGCAACTGGTTGGCGATGTAGCCTGTCGCGCCGGTCATTAGCACTTTGTTCACAGCCATTTTGTACAATTTCCTTTCGCTAAAAGTGTTTCGGTTGGTCTGTTTATCGGTTACTCAGTGTCTCGATGTATCAGTATCTCGCAACGGCAAATAGCGCCTGAAACTGATACACTGACAACCAATTTAACTGACCAACCGATGCACTGAATATCTTCTGCGGAGATTTTACCATGCAAGGTCCTCTGAACGACGCCGAACTGGACGCGCTTCGGCAGATTGACACCGCCACGATTGCGAACGCCATCGAGCATTTCGATATTCGCAGCAACACTGACGGCTTCATGGGCTGGGATATACGCTGCATGTTTCCTGAAATGGGAGTGATGGTCGGATACGCCGTCACCGGCACGCTGGACACCACCACGCACGGCAGGGTCCACGACCGCGAGGCGCGCTTCCAGCTATTCGAGGCGATTGACGCGTCGCCCAAGCCGGTAGTGCTGGCACTGAAAGACCTGAGTTCCAAGCCCAAGCATGGCTGCCACTTCGGAGACGGATTGGCAACCGTATCAATGCGAGTGGGCGCAATCGGGCTGGTCACGGACGGCGGCGTGCGCGATGTGGACACTGTACGCGAGATGGGCTTCCACTACTTCGCGCCCGGCATGGTTCCGGCTCACGGCAACTTCGGCTTCATGGAGGCGCAGGTGCCGGTGCGAATTAGCGGCGTGCTGGTAAATCCGGGCGATCTCATCCACGCCGATGCCAATGGCGTGGTGACCATACCGAATGAGATTGCCAGAGACATCGTAGCCGCCGCCAACGACGTGCTGGAACGCGAGGAGGCGCAACGCGACTGGGTTAACAGCGACGACTTCTCGCTGGAAAAGTTGCGCCGGCGGTAATCGAATCAGAGTGAACGGGCGGTCAAGTTTGACATCGCCGCCCGCCCATTGGATTATATCCGACAATAAAGACGCCTATACACATATACACAGGTCAGGGAGGACACGAAACCATGCCTACAAGTGACAATCATGTGAGTATCGACAAGGGCGATATGGTGCGCCCCCCAACCGGCAGGCCTGTCGTATATGGCACGCAGGGAGTCATCTCCAGCGGCCACTACCTTACTTCGATGGCGGGCATGCGCATGCTGCTTAACGGCGGAAATGCATTCGATGCCGTTGTCGCCGCAACATTCGCGGCGGGCGTTACCGAGCCCCTGGCCAACTACTCGCTGCTTGCCGAGGGCGTCTTCATGCTCTACGACTCGCGCAGCGGCGACCTGCTGTCCCTTAGCGGACAGGGCACCGCGCCGGGCAAGGCGAGTGTGGACTTCTATAAGTCTCGCGGCTTCGACGAAATTCCCACCGGACCTGGTCCTGACGCGCCGATGTCCTTCACGGTGCCCGGCATCATCGCCGCGCTGACATCTTTGCTTGAACGCTACGGCACCAAGACGCTCGGCGAGGTTCTTGCGCCGGCAATCCATCACGCCGAGTTCGGCTTCCCGAACTACGAATACATGCTGCAACGACTGGACAGCCCCGGAACGCGCGAGCAGTTCGACCTCTTCCCGCCCGGCGGCAGGAACATCTTCTTTGACAATGGCAATGTCCCACAGCCAGGCTCTCTGCTGGTGCAGAAGGACCTCGCCAATATGCTGAAACAGATGGTAGCCGCCGAGAACGCATCCACAGGCAACCGCGCAGACGGCATTCGCGCCGGCAATGATGCCTTCTATAAGGGCGACATAGCGAAAAGCATCGTGGCGCACTCGCGGCAGGTCGGCGGCATACTAAGCGAAGACGACCTTGCTGACTACGAAGCCGAATACGGCGAGCCAATCAAGTCAACCTTCATGGGGCATGAGATAAGCAGCCATTCGACATGGACACAGGGCATCATGGCTCTGCAAATCCTGAATATCCTTGAATGCTTCGACTTGAAGGCTATGGGGCACAACTCGCCTGCTTATACGCACACTATGCTGGAAGCGACAAAGCTCGCATTTGCCGACCGTGAGGCGTACTACGGCGACCCGAACTTCGCCACGGTACCGATAGACGGCCTTATCTCAAAGGAGTACGCGGCCGAGCGAGCAGGGCAGATCGACCCCGAACGCGCCTGCCCAGAGCTTCCTGCTGCCGGCGATCCCTGGAAGTACTCCGGTGTCAGCAAGCCGGCGAACGGGACGGCGAAGATACCGGTAGGCGTCGGCGCGGGCGAGTCAGGCAACAGCAGTGGCACCACGCATATCGCCTGCATCGACCGCGACGGAAATCTGGTGTGCGCCACGCCAAGCGGCGGCTCTTTCAGCAAAGGCGTGTTCTTCCCGGAGCAGGGCGCTGCCTTAAGCTCGCGCATCGAAATGCTCAACTTCATCGACGGGCATCCGAATAGGCTGGAGCCGGGCAAGCGCCCGCGCACTACGCTCATCAACTACATTGTTTCCAAGGACGGTACGCCGGTAATGACTGTTGGCTGCCCGGGCGGCGACCATCAGGCGCAGGCAAATGTGCAGCTTATGCTAAACACCCTGGTGTTCGGTATGAACGCGCAGGAAGCGGTGGAGGCGCCGCGCTTCGCAACGGAAAGCGTGCCCGACTCGTTCTATCCCCATGTCTATTACCCCAATCGCGTGTCGCTTGAACAGGGCTATCCTGCCCAGAATTGGGACACTCTGAGGGCGCTGGGACACGGTGAATTCGTGCAGGCGGCAACCTGCGGCATGGGCGCAACGATTGCCCACCGTGACCCGCAGACTGGTGTTCTCAGCGCGGGCGGCGATCCTAGGCGCGCATGCTACGCACTCGGCTGGTAACATAACCCTTCAACATGGATTCGGAGCGCACAATCTATGGACGACTTTATGAGAGCAGCCTTTGAGGAGGCACGGCTAGGCGCAGAGGAAGGCGGTGTTCCTATCGGAGCTGCCCTCGTAGATGGTGATACGCTCGTAGCTACTGGGCGCAATCGCCGTCTGCAAGACACCGCGCCGGTTATGCACGCAGAGATTAACTGTCTCTACAACGCTGGCAAAACCATTCAGGACTTCGGCGGCATGACACTCTACTCCACGCTTATGCCCTGCTACATGTGCGCGGGCGCAATCCTCCAATTTGGCATAACCAAGGTAGTTGCCGCGGAATCGAAGACAGCCAATGAAGGGTTGGAGATGATGGTAAGGCATGGTGTAGAGGTCATCGACCTGGATTTGGACGAAGCCAAGTCGCTGCTGGCAGAGTTCATCCGAACCAAGCCTCACCAGTGGCACAGCCACCCGCCAAAATAGGACTTAGTCACGGAAACGACCTCTGTCAAGACAGCGAACAAGTGGCTCGGGCTGGTCGCGGCAGCACTCGGCATGTTCCTCTGCTCCCTCGATCTTGCGGTCAATGTCGCCCTGCCAGACATCACAGCCGACCTAGGCACGGACCTCCGCACCGTTCAATGGATAATCGTGCTGTATGTCGGCGGCAGCACAAGCCTCCACCTCGGACTGGGCGGCGCTGCCGACGTCTATGGCCTGCGGCGTTTCTACATCATCGGACTGGCGGCTTATGCGCTGGCGGTGCTCCTGATAGGTCTTGCGCCGACGCTTCCGTTCGTGCTTGGACTGCGGGTGATGCAGTCGGTTGGCAACGGGCTCATTGCCGCATCCGCTCCCGCGCTGATAACCAGCATATTCCCGTCTGATGAGCGCGGCAAAGCATTGGGATTGATGGCCGCCATATCCACGCTGGGCATGATTGCCGCGACCCTTGGTGGCGGCGTGCTCGTGGACACATTCGGCTGGCGCTCGATATTCCTCGCGCGTGTTCCCCTTACTCTCATCACCATCCTACTTGCGCTCGCAATACTTTCCGAGTACAAGACGGAAGGCAGACAGCGCTTCGACCTGCGCGGCGCGGCGCTCGCATTCGTCGGGCTTGCTTGCCTGGTGCTGTTTCTCACGCTGGGAGGCAGGAGCGGCTGGCTTTCGCCCATAGTTGTGCTTCTAGGCGTAGGTGCCGCGGCCACACTCGCCCTACTACTACGATTGGAGCAAAGGGTGCCGCGTCCTGTGCTCGATCCCAAGATGCTGACGCATCCGCTGCTTGCGCCTGTCATAATGGCATCTTTCCTGATGTTCATGGCGACATTCGTGAACCTGTTCATACTGCCGTTCTATGTATCGGACGTGCTCAAAGTCGATGCGAAGGCGCTGGGATTCCTGCTGATGCTCACGCCTGTAATCGCGGGCAGCGTAGCGCCCATCGCGGGCTGGCTTTCCGACAGAATGCCTCCCGCATACCTCACTACGACCGCTCTAGTAATAGCGGCGGCTTCCATGCTCTGGTTCAGTACGTTGACCGCAGAGTCGGGCGTGGGAGACGTCGCGCTGCGGATGGTAGTAAGCGGCATCGGGATGGGCGTGTTTCAGGCGGCGAACGCGACACTGATAATGGGCGCAGTGCCGCGTGACCGCCTGGGAACCGGCGGCGCGCTAATAGCCATGTCTATGAGCATGGGCATCGTGACAAGCGTCGCATTGATGGGCGGCGTGTTCGACGGGCGTCTTACCCTGCACGAAGCGGGAAACTCCGAGGCTTCACAGGCGTTCGTGCTGGCATTCCGAGACACCTACCTTGTCGCCGCAGCGTTGGGCGCTCTTGCTGTCGCCGTCTCAATTACCTACTGGCCGCGCGTCCTGCAATGGCGCAGTCGCTAGTTCCCTCTGGAGCGGAACCACGATACCTCTAGCCAAACATCCCCGCGTCCACTATCGCATCATCTATCGCTGCGGTAAGGCGTATCGTTTCATGGAGCGCAAAATCGATATTCCGATAATGGTTGATGTCGTCGAAACTGAGCGCGCGCCCTTTGCGGTCTTTCAGCCACTTTTCCATAGGCTTGTAGCCGCCGATGCGCGATTCCCATACTTCAGGGGACACGCCGTCGAAGTATTGCCCTTGCTTGCCTGACCTTCGATTGCTCTTGCTGATATAAACCCTGCCGCGCTGAACAGGCGTAGTTTCCTCGTCGGGCGTTGCACCGGGGGCATAGTATCTAGGGTGGGCGTTTTCCACTATGTTGCCGCTTTCGCTTGGGATGGGGAAGCTGATAGTCGATGAAGGCAGCGAGCGCAGCAGATGCGTATTTGTGAGTTGTTCACCAAGCCTGACAAGTACGCGGTACACGTCCGCGTCCCCGGTAAGCGGCACGCGCGGGAAGTCGGCGCGCAGGAATTGTTCGTAGCGTTCGCGGTATGTTGGCGAGTGGAGTACGGCGTAAATGTAGTGGAATGCATCCTCCGGTCCGAATTCTTCTGCTAGGTCGCCATTGCCGTCTGGAATGAAGCGCAAGCCAAGCCTTTGTTCTATGTCGGCAATGAACGCAGGTGATAGATTCGGTTCGCGGTGATCGGGCGCGTATAGCCCCTGTGCGATTTCCTGTTCAGTAGGATATATGTAGAGCGGGAAAAGGCTGTTTATGTCGTATGCTGCAAGAGCCTTGTGCGCAATGATGGTATCAGTAGCAAGAATGTCCCAAGGATCGCGCGTCTGCCTTGTTGTAATCAGTCCAAAGTTGTCGCCAGCCAACATGTGACGCATTACTTCTTGACGCGACATGCACATGAATCCGCGGCTTTTGCCAGTGTAGTAGGTATGCCTATTGTCGAACGGGCGATACAGGATAGGTGCGACAAGTTCATCCCTTATCCCCGTGTCTTTTAAGTCAGCTTGTGCTAAGTGAATCTTCCAATCGCGAGAATCGTTACCCAGACTATACTTGCTTCTTGCGGTTTCAGGCGGCAGGAACGCGAAATCCCTGGCAATTCTTATCACCTCTTCGGGCGTCCAACGTATGGTCAATTTGTCCCTAGCGGTAACAATACCCACAGAGTTGACGGGCATAATCTCGGTTATCTTCTGCCACTGTTCATACTCTCCCGCAAGTTCATTGTCCCAGGACTTGAACAGGTAATTGGGCGTTGCCGGCTCAAGTTGCTCCCATTCTGTTGTTGCTAAGTCGGACGACGACAGGCTTTCGTACTTGGCTTCGCTCTTTCCGTAAAGGTCGGCATGGTGAACTTGCGCCGGAGCGACCTTGTCGGCTTCTTTCACAAATATGGCGATTGCCACGCCTTGCCGTATGTCAAATACATTCTGGTCGGCACTGCCGTCGGGCGCGCTTTCTTTCTTCAGGGCGTTACCGTGCAGGTCAAGCAGATATATGTCGGTGAAGGTGTCCATCAACTGCTGGCGCATGCCCCTGAATGTGGGGTTGTCCAGATATGAGTGGTTTGTGATGAACGCCAATATGCCCGCGCCGCTCTGCTGTATACGGTGCTGTCCAAAGCGAATGAACTTCACATAGTCGTCTTGGAGCCACTTAGGATTTCGCTCGCCAAGCGGCTTGCCGTCAACTCTCTTGTAATCTTCGATGAGTCCGCCTATCCAGGTGAGTTTACCGTTTATGCGGCTGGCGTTGGACGAATGTCCCGAGTAGGGCGGGTTGCCCAGCACCACCATGATGGGCAAATCATGCTTGATTTTGGATGCGGCGTTGGCTTCCTCGGCGATGACACGCTCAAGGCTGAATAGCGTTGGTATCTGCCGTTCCGCCTGCTCCAGCGTGTTGGTGAGATATACGCCGAGCCGTTCATCGCCACTGAATTCGTAAGCCCAATCTGTCTGCTGTTCTTCGGGCATGTCTTGAGCGGCGAGTTGCATGCCCAGCTTCAGGTGCGACATTGCGTAGGGCGCCATCATCAACTCGAATCCGAAGATGCGCTTCAGCAGGTGGTCGCGGACATAGGGCCCCCACGCGCCAGCGTTATTGCTGTTGATGTACTGCTCGCGGATGTGGTCTATCACACCGTAGAGAAACGAACCGGTACCGCATGCCGGGTCGAGCACCAGAACGCGGTGATCCTGCCTTATGACCGGCTTTTGCTCGCCATCTATATCTTCAAGCGTTTCGTAGTCTGCCTCCTGATAGTCTGCCAAGCCATCGGGACAGCCAAATCGCTCACGCAGCAAGTGGTCAACGGAGCGCACGATGTAGGAAATGACAGGTTCGGGTGTGTAATAGACGCCGCGCTTTTCGCGCAGGGCTGGGTCGTAGTCTTTGAGGAAGTCTTCGTAGAAGTGTAGTATCGGGTCCTCGCGGACGCCGCGCTTGCCGAAGTCGGAAAGTATCGCCTCCATGTCGGAGTTGGCGAGAAGCTGCGCCAGGTCGTCCACAAAGCCGATGAATGGTTCGCTTTCGGCCCTGTATCCTGCAACGAGGTCAAAGATTTCTTTGAGAAACGGGTTGGCGGCAGGAATGTCGTACACAGCGGTTCGCCTTTGAAAGTCGCCTGACTTGTGGTTCACGCGGGCGGCGAACAAACCGTAAGCTAGTGTCTGCGCGAACATGTCGGCGAAATCATCGAGCGACAGATCGGCAACCAGCATCCGCTTGGTGGCTTCATACAAGCTGTTCACATCCTGGGAGGCTTGCTCTTTGACGAACGCCTCTCGAACGACATCGCGTATCATGTGCGTGAGCCTCGCCATGCGCCGGGAAAGCTCCTTTGGGCTTGATACCGGTTCGGGGGATTGCGCGAAGAACGCCGACAGCAGTTCGTCGGTGTCGGTGATGACATTGTGGTGAGTGGTGAGTTCGCCGCTGCCATCATCGCTCGCAAGAGTTGCGGTCAAGCGCCGCTCGCCGTCCACATACCATCTGAACTCGGTGTAGTTGGTCAGGATCAGATTGGGCAGAGCGTCGCGGTATCGCTTGAGTTGCTTGCCGTTATCCGAGTTCGGATTCTTGCGATTGCTGCCTCGTTCAATAGCGTCGAGGCGGATGTCGCAGCGCTTCGCCTCGATGTAGCCGATGGTCAGCCCGTTGGCGGATATGGCGAAATCGGGCGCGCCGCACTCAATGCGCGCAGGCTCGTTCGTAGCGATGATATCGTCCTGCACTGATTCGAGCAGCGTTTTGAGTGCTGGTCTATGCGTGTGCTCAGTGGCATTGCCCCGACTGAGACTGTCATTGAGAGTACCGATATATTTTCGAAATGCTCCAGAATCGACCAAAATCTTGCCGTCTCCTAACAGATGTTTTGAAAATTCGGTTGGAAAGAATATGGGGTGAGGGCAAAAACCCCCTCCATCCTGTCCGAGGTTAGCCGCCGCTAGTCGTCCCCCTGACCTCGACACCGGCTGTCTCTTCTGCCACCTTGATCGCAGCGTACTGGTCTTCGTTGCCCAATCCCTTGCCCATAGCAAGCGTCTGCACCTGGTACGCCGCCGAACCCACCATGTTCGCCGCGCCCAGCGATGCCGCAAGCTGCGCGGCAAGTCCCAGGTCCTTATGCGACAGCGCGAGCTTAAAGCCAGGCTGGAAGTTGCGCTCAAATACCTTTGCCTTCAGTCCATTGCGTCCGTGCAGCGTGCTTGCCGCGGTATTGTTCATTACATTGCGCAGCCGCTCCGGGTCTAGCCCAGCAGCGACGCCCAGCGTAACCGCCTCGCCAAGCAGAGTAGCAACTGAACATGACACGAGGTTATTGACAATCTTGGTGGTTGCGCCTGAGCCTAACTCGCCGCAATAGAACTGCTCGCCGCCGAGCGTGTCCAGCACATCCTTACAGTCTTCCACGACGCTGGCATTGCCCCCAATCATCAGCGTAAGTTGACCGGTAGCCGCCTGCGCGGGCCCCATGCCGACCGGAACATCCAGCATCTCGGCGCCGGTCTCTCGTACTGCTGCTCCGACCCTGCGCGTGGTGTCCGGGTCGATGGTGCTCATGTCGATATAGACCTTGCCCGCGCTCAGCCCGTGCACCAAGCCATTCTCGCCGGTTGCGGCATTCTCTACGCTCTGCGGAGTAGGCAGCGAAGAAATGATGGCATCGCACTTCTCAGCGACATCCTTGGGTGATGAAGCGGCGGTTGCGCCCTTGTCCACGAGCGCCTGCACTGCCTCGGCACGCAAGTCGAACACGGTCACATCATAGCCACTTGCCACAAGATGCGACGCCATGCCACCGCCCATGTTTCCCAAGCCAATGTACCCTATCTTTCGGTCCGACATATTCGTCTCCTTTGAGTTCAAAACGACCTCATACGCTCAATATATCCTACACATCCATGCCTGCATTGGCTACGCAGACGCAACATTGACCACCTTCGTCGCAAGAGCAAACGCGCTGGATACGAGCACAAGCCCGACGACCGCTCTGCGCCACACGACATCTGTGAGGCTCTTCGCAATGCGGTCACCAAGAAAGGCGGCTAGGGCGGCGGGCACAACTGATGCGATTAGCAGTGTGCTTCGGGCGGGAGTGTAAAGGTCGTTCAGCCCGTAGCTCACTATCACCGCGGTCCCCATGAATATGAAGTACAGCGCCATAGATGCACGAGTGCCTTGACGGCCCCAACCCTGCGATATGAAGTACAGCACCAGCAGCGGCCCGCCCACGCCCATTCCGGTAATGAACACGCCCACCAGAAAGCCGCTCACAGGCCCCATGACGCTCGCTCTGGGCAATGAGAAGGGCAGCTTCAGCATGCCGCCCACAGTGATGGCGATGATAACGACCAACACCGCTATGCCGAATATGTCCTTATACTCCGCAATATCGAGCTTGCCCAGCACCCAGCCGCCTATCAGCGCGCCTATCACCCCCGCTATCACGATGGGCACAATCTCACGCGGTCGCAGGTGCTCGCGGTTTCGCAGAACGACCAGAACGACAACCGGGAGCGCCATCACATTCAGCAGGATTATCGAAGTCGCCGGGTCGAACATCAGGAACAGGAACGGCAACCCCACAATGCCGATGCCGAAGCCCATGGCGCTGAAGACGGTGCAGGCGAAGAACACCACCAGCACAGCGAATACCAATTCTGTTGCGCTGACGGATTCTAGCAAATAAATGTCCTAAGTAGGATATGAGGAGGGAGCTACGAAGCAGCCTTGAGCAGAGAAAGGTTATGTGCCTCAGGCCGCACATTCGGCAGATTAAGATATTCCCCTGCTGACGCACCTTCTTCTGCTATGCATCCAGCAAGTCAGACAATCTATGAAGCAGGCTGACTTCTATATCTCCATCGTCGAGAATACGATATGAGGCATACCATTCTTCATCCACAAACTCTATAGTGCCGTAAAGGTAGTCGAACTTATTGATTTCATCAACTTCAGGATCAAGAAGAATGGAGAACAACACATTCCAAGCCGCCC
The DNA here is from genome assembly GCA_965225795.1 of Dehalococcoidia bacterium. Classification (GTDB taxonomy): domain Bacteria; phylum Chloroflexota; class Dehalococcoidia; order Lucifugimonadales; family JADFKI01; genus Bin90. The sequence continues at coordinate 2,157,626 of OZ245324.1, forward strand.
ATACCATATTGGTCTAATGTCGCTTGGACGTCCGCTGAAAATGTCAGCCCGGGTACGTGTTCATCAGTCGTCAATATGCAGTCTGCTCTTCACATCATCCATTGTTACGGTGACAGATTCGCCGCGCTGGATCTGGGCATAGCCTTCTTGCAATTTGTCTATGAACTCTGGGGACTGATGCAGCCTTTCAAGAACGGCTTTGTTTCGCTCAGCCTTTTCCTGATTAATCTTTCCTGCCTTCAGAGCCATCTCATTCACCTCATCCTTTCAACAGCAAATGTCACAATAAGACTTGCTCTCCAGTGTAGTTTGCTCAGCATTGGGCATATCACACATTCGGCAAATTGAAGATGTTCTCTTGCTGACGCACCATGCGCCGCATCTTCTTGCTCTGGCGCTTGCTGCCCTTGCCGCTCTTGCCGCTAGGCACGCCCATCATCTGGCGCATCATCTTCTGCATCTGGCTGAATTGATTGAGAAGTTGATTGACATCCTGCGGCGTGGTCCCACTGCCCCGCGCGATACGCCGCCTGCGGCTCCCGCCAATAATATCCGGGCGGCGGCGCTCTTCCGCTGTCATTGAGCGTATAATCGCCTCGGTCCTGACCAGATGTCTACCGTCAAGCTCGTCCATGGGCACTTTGCCCTTCATCGCGGAGAAGCCCGGCACCATCTCCAGCACCTGGCTGATGGGCCCCATCTGCTTGAGCTGCTGGAGCTGACCGAGGAAGTCCTCAAGGTCGAATGTCTGCTGCCGAATCTTGCGCTCCATCTCGGCAGCTTCGTCTTGGTCGAAATTCGCCTGCGCCTTATCTATGAGAGTGAGCATATCGCCCATGCCCAGAATGCGAGAGGCGAGCCTGTCAGGGTAGAACATCTCAAGCGCGTCTGTGCGTTCGCCCGTGCCAATGAACTTGATGGGCACACCGGTCACGGATGTGATCGAGAGTGCAGCCCCGCCACGCGCGTCGCCATCCATCTTGGTCATAATCAGGCCGGTCAAGCCAATGCGATCATGGAACTGGTTGGCGGCTTCGACGGCTTCCTGTCCTGTCATCGCGTCCACGACCAGCAAAGTCTCGTCGGGTGACACGGCTTCTTTCACCGCTTCGAGTTCAGACATAAGGTTGTCATCAACCTGGAATCGTCCAGCCGTGTCAACGATTGCCCACGCCGCGTTCAGTTCAGCGGCGCGCTTGACTCCATCCCTGGCGACTTTAGGTGTGTTGCTCGTCTTCGTGTCCTGATATACGGCGACATCGATCTGGTTGCCCAGCGTTTCGAGCTGCTGGATAGCAGCAGGGCGCTGCAAGTCGGCGGCGACCATCACGGGCGTCTGGCCGTCCTGTTTCAGGTAGTGGGCGAGCTTGGCGGAGGCGGTAGTCTTGCCCGCGCCGTTAAGCCCGACCATCAGGATGACGGAAGGACGCTTGGGACCGGCTTCAAGGCGATGCACCTTGCCGCCCAGGATGTCCACGAGGGCATCGTTGGTTACCTTAACAACCTGCTGCCCGGGCGAAAGGCTCCTGAGCACATCGGACTTCAGGGATTCCTCACGGATGCGCGCTATGAAATCACGCGCCACGCGGAAGTTGACATCCGCCTCAAGCAGCGCCATGCGTACCTCTCGCAGCGCAGCATCAACATCGCGCTCGGTCAGCCTACCCTTGTTTCCAAGGCGACCGAATACACCGTTCAGCTTTTCCGACAATGTCTCGAACATCTTTAATCCTTTATGGATTTCCTGCCCACGCTTGCGTAGGGGCGCCGTTACTTCGCGCGAACGATGTTTTTGCGGAGGTTGTCAGACAGGCGGTTTCAGGCAAAGAAGTCCGAAGAGAAACCTTACTCGACATAAACGCTTTCAAGCAACTCGCCCATCGCAGAGGAGACGAACTTCACGCCTGCCATAGTCCTGGAATATTCCATGCGCGTCGGACCCACAACGCCGATCGCGCCAACCGCTCGATGCGGCAGTCCATACTGGCACACGACCACGCTAAGCGGCGACATGCTGTCGTCGGGGTTTTCATGCCCGATGATGACGCGAAGCACTCCTCCCTCCGGCGTCTCCGAAAAGATAGTCTGCGCCAGGCTGCCGTCTTCTACCCCCTCGACAATCGCGCGAGCGCGCTCGTTCTCCGCGAACTCCGGCTGCGATAGCAGGTTGCGAATGCCGTCAACATAGTGATCGCGGTAGGCGACCTTCTCCTCTTCCTGAAGAACGATGACGGTCGCTTCAACCATCTCCTCCTCAAGTGGACTGAGGTGCATCTCCTGCGATTCTATCTCGAACTGGTTATGCCCCATCAAGTAGGAGCGCAGGCGCGCCGTTGACTCTTCAAGTTCGCCCGACGCCATCGAGTGGGGAAGTCGAATGAGTTGCCGGTGTAGATGTGCCTGCTCCAGCACCACGATGAGCATTACCAGCAGATCTTGAATACGCACGAGGTCGAGATGGCGCACTCTGGTGTCTCGCGCCTTTGGGAATGTGGTAATCGCCATATTGCCGACCAGACCCGATAGCACTGCCGCGGAAACATTCGCCCATTCGTCGAGATTCTGCAGGATGTGCTGAAGCTGCTCCCTCGCGCTATCCCTCGCAGGCTGCGGTATCGCAGTGTTCAACTCGGGTTCGATGGACTCGACAAAGAACCTATACGCCTTGTCCAGAGGAACACTGCCCGCCGACGTGTGCGGGTTAGCGAGAAAACCTCTGTCTTTCAGAACTGCCACATCGTTGCGCACCGTCGCAGAGCTGACATTCAACTCCTGCCTGCGCGCAACGGCCTCGGACGCTATCGGAGTCGCCGTGCGCGTGTAGTCAGCGATAATGATCTTCAGTATTAGCTCTTGTCTCTTCGTAAGCATATGCAACCACAAAGTCGGCTAGGGGAAACGGGTGGTCATTCCTCCATTCTACAAGCGCCGCCGCCGTCTAACAAGTGCTGACCGCCAGTGACGTCTATAGCCTGACCGTACACCATATTTCTTACGAAAGCGAATGCAATCCTACTATTTCACGCCTTAGGAAAGGAGTGTCGGGCGCCCGTTGCAGCAAGTCCTCAAACACGGCTCGCAATCCGCCCGGAATCGCTATCCTGCCTGTCGCCGGCGCGCAGTCAGGCAGATTTAGCAGCGACAGGTCATTGTTCGCCACATCTCGCAATTCCTCAGGTATGCAGCCCGTTAACTGGTTGCCAAATAAATACAACTCCTCCAAATTCGACAGGTCACCAAGTTCCGAAGGAATGTCTCCAGTCAACTGATTGCCCTTTAGATACAACTCCTGCAGGTTGGAGAGGTCACCCAATTCGCTTGGTATTGACCCCGTCAACTGGTTGTCTGAAATATGAAGATTGACCAACGCAGACAAGCTGCCTAACTCAGTAGGTATCGCCCCGCTCAGTCCATTATCGGTTAGATGCAAGTGTCTCAAATTCGTGAGTTTTCCGAGTTCTGACGGTATCTCTCCCGTCAGGTGATTGTCGTAGATGTAGAGGTGCAGCAGGCTCGTGAGACTCTCAAAATTCACCGGAATCGCACCACTCAACTGATTGTCGTACAGATATAGGTACTTCAGGCTAGTAAGATTCCCTAATTCTGCTGGTATCTCACCACTCAATTGATTACCCGAAAGGGACAAGGTCTCCAGATTCGAGAGCCTACCGAGTTCGGGCGGAATCCCACCACTCAGGCGATTGCCCGACAGCGACAGTGTCTCCAGTTCATAGAGTCTGCTCAACTCCGACGGTATTTCACCGCTAAGACGATTCTCCGTCAGTGACAACGTCTCTAACTTCGAGAGCCCGCTCAACTCAGCTGGTATTTCACCGCTGAGCCTAAGCCTATTCAATGTCACCTTAGTAATCCGATTCGTTGTGCCGTCAATTTCAACTCCAATCCACTCTTCAATATCTACATCGGCAGACCAGTTCAAGAACCCTTCATCGCCCTTGAGCGCGTCCTCCACGGCCAGCAGCACATCACAGTCCGCTACTAACCCAGGGTTGGCATCCGGGTCTTCGACCGCACTTCCTGAAGAACATTCGCCTGTCGCGCAGAATTCTAAGCCGAGCATATCAAAGTCATTTGTTGACACATCTTGCAGACCCTGGGGTACGCAGCCTATCAGATTATTGCCTGCAAGCTTCAGTTCCTCAAGATTACTCAGTAAGCCAAGCTCGGGCTGGATCTCACCGCTCAACAGGTTCTTGTCCAGTATTAGCTTCTTCAGTTCGGTGAGCTTGCCAAGCTCAGACGGAATCGTGCCGCTCAACAGATTACCGGACAGATTCAGATCATCGAGGCTGGCAAGCCTGCCAAGTTCACGCGGAATCTCGCTGCTCAGGTGATTGCTGCCAAGAGACAGCTTCTCCAAGCCGGCAAGATTGCCCAACTCAGTCGGTATCATGCCGTTGAGGTCCTTGTTATCCAGCATAATCGCAGTAACTCGCTTCGTTGTGCCGCCTACCGTAACTCCTTCCCACTCTTCGATCGTAAGGTGAGCCGACCAGTTCAGGTAAATGGCGCCGGAGAGCTTATCCCTCGCCTCTAGTAGCGCCTCGCAGTCCTTGACCAAGTCGGAATTGTCATCAGGTTCATCTACCGCGGACCCGTTTGAGCAATCAATTTTCCCGCAGAACAGCAGACCAAGCGTATCGAAGTCATTCGTCTCCACATCTTCCAATTCATCAGGCACGCAGCCTGTCAATGTCTGATCGTCTCCTGACAGTTTAATCTCTTTCAAATTGGCAAGCCTTGCCAGCTCATGTGGTATCTGGCCACTCAGTCTGTTGCCTGCAAGGGTCAGAATTTCCAGATTGGCAAGCTTCACGAGTTCCGACGGTATCTCGCCGGTCAACTTGTTGCCTGATAAGTTCAGCGTCTTCAGCTTGGCGAGATTACCCAGTTCAGGAGGTATCGTTCCGTCCAGTTCTTTACTGCTGAGATTCAATACAGTAATCCGCTTTGGTGAGCCGCTGACCGTGACCCCTTCCCAGTTCTGGATCGCGGTTTCCGTCGACCAATCCAGCGCCACCGTGCCCCTGAGCCCGTCCTTCGCCGCCATCAGCGCCTGACAGTCACCCACTAGGCCACGGTTATCGTTGGGATTCTCCACCGCCGTCCCACCGGCGCAGGCACCCTCGTCGCAGAAATCCAGCCCAAGCCCTACGAAATCGTTATCGGTCAATTCACGCAGTTCCTGCGGTATGCAGCCACCAAGGTCGTTCCCGGAGAGACGAATAGTCTCGAGGCTGGCTATGGCGCCCAACTCCGGCGGTATATCCCCGGTCAATAGGTTTGCAGACAGATACAAGGCCTTCAGCTTTTCTAGGCTCCCAAACTCGCGCGGTATCTCACCACTCAGTCGGTTACCCGTCAGATGCAAGTGCTCCAGGTTGGATAGGCTTCCCAACTCAGTTGGTATGCCCCCATCTAGCTTGTTTTTGCCAAGGTCCAGAGTTTCAAGACTGCTTAGGCTACCCAGTTCACTTGGTATATTTCCACTGAATAGATTCTGAGAAAGGTTCAACTCCTCAATCTTCGAGAGTCCGCCTAACTCAGACGGTATCTCTCCTTCCAGCAGATTGTTCTGCAGGTACATAGTCTTCAGGATGGACAGGCTGCTGAGCTCCGGAGGAATCTCCCCATTCAACCGATTGTCATTGAGGTTCATGATTTCCAGACTTGTGAGGTCACCCATGTCCGGCGGAATCGCCCCACTTAACTGATTCCCGGACAGAGTCATCCACTGCATTTTACTCAGGCCGCCAATCTGAGTCGGTATCAACCCCGTTAGCTGGTTCTCGGCGAGCCACAGAATCCTGAGTTCAGACAGCGCACCCAGGCTGGTCGGTATCCGCCCCGACAACCCTCTGTTATTCAGCTCAAGACGCGTCACGCGCTTCGGCGACCCATGTACCGTAATTCCTTCCCAGTCTTCGATCGAAGTATCGGCAGACCAGTTCAAAGGCGACGCTCTGCCTTCGAGTATGCGCTTCATAGCCAGAAGCGTGTTGCAGTCCGAAACCAGTCCCGCATTCTCATCAGGGCTCTCGACCGCGCCTTCACTTGAGCAAGCCCCCGACGCGCACGTATCCAGCCCGGTGTCAGACAGGTCGTTGTCCGCCACATCCTGCAACGTCGTCGGTATGCACCCACTCAGCGTGTTCCCTGACAGCTTCAGTTCCTCCAGGCTGGCAAGGTCGCCCAGTCCTGCAGGGATAGCTCCGGTCAACCTGTTATTCGCGAGCAACAGCGTTTTGAGCTTGGTCAGTCCGCGCAATTCTGACGGGATAGCGCCACTCAGCCTGTTGTCATTGAGCGAAAGCGTTTCGAGATTCGCAAGACCGCCCAGGTCCACAGGTATCGACCCCGTCAGTTGGTTATTGTCGATGGACAGCTCCGTCAGATTGGACAAACTACCCAGCTCATCGGGTATAGATCCTCTCAGGCTGTTCCCTGAGAGCGACAACACCGTGAGCGCCGTAAGCTGTCCCAGTCCTCCTGGCACCTCCCCGTTCAGTCCGCTCTCATCCAGCGCCAATTCGGTCACACGCTTCGGCGACCCGCTGACGGTCACTCCATCCCAGTCCTCAATCGGAGTATCGGCCGCCCAGTTAAGCAGTGTCGTGCCAGACAGCGCATCCCTCAGACCCAGCAGCATCTCGCAGTCCGCCACCATATCCGGGTTGCTGCCGGAGTTCGATACGGCTCCTCCCGTCGAGCAGTCCGCTTGCGGCGCCCCGGCATCCGGCAGTCCGCTCACCACCAGCCTGAAGTTCCCGCTCTTCTCCGCATCGTACGCCGTCGCCTCGATCGTGTAGCTGCCGGCATCCAGGGCAAAGTCTTCAATGCCAGCGTCCAAGTTCACATACTGGACCAAGTCGTCGTTCTCGACCTCGATCACTCCGTCCTTCGCCGACCCCTTCATCAGGTACATGTACGTGTCTATTTGGGAATTCACCGTGATACTGACCGTCGCCGCTTCACCAATCGTGAACGTGAAGAACCGAGCATAGTAATCGCCTGCCCTGCCGTCATTCGGCCTGTTTTCCGACAGACAAGAAGAATCCCAGCTCCTCACAATATTGACCGCCCCGCTTATCGCCTCGAAGCAGGGGTCCGTAGGAGTCGCGATAGGCGTAGGGCTGGCGCTGGCCGTCGGCGAAGGCGACACCGCATCCCCTTCCACATCGGTTATCCTCAGCCGCAGCAGCATTTCCGTGGATGCTCCGCCCTCCGTCGAGACCACCACGCCAATCAGGTAAGTATCCTGCGTCTCGTAATCGAGCTCCTCCCCTTCCTTCAGCTGAAGTTGAGCGAGATAATTCCCAGCATCATTCACCCCCGCAGGGACTAGAGAGAACTTCGCAGTATCATCCGTCTCTCGCAGCGCGAATGTGAGAGCCCCGCCATCAGCAGAAAACGCCTCAAATGTAAAAATGATGTGGCTCACCTGACCCACAGGCCAATCCTCAGGGATCGCCGTCTCCCACACCACAACCGGCCCACCCCCAACCGAAGTCGGCGTCCCATCTGTCTGCGCACGCACTGTGCTGCCCCCCGCTGTCAGCAAAGCGAACAGCACCAGCGACGCAGCAATGGCAAGACAGAATGCAACCACATTTCGCGAAATCGCAGTGCCACGACCAATATTCAATTCGCTCGCCTCCACTCACCCGACCGCCAACATTCCGCCAGGCTTCCAATCAGTCGCCCTACAATAAAACTCACACATTATCGAAGTCAATGGTTCAGCCATACAGAATAGAGCAAAAACTCGAAGCACCAGCCGCAATCCCACAACCACGCGCACCTGTAAGGCGACAGCCCCAACCGCATCCACAGCCACACGCAGCAGCACGACTCAACTCGCACATACGCCGAGAGGCTCCACGCAATGCGGGAGCCTCTCTATATGACACTGCCCTGAGTTAGCCATAAATACTTAGCTATCCTATTTGGCTACGCAGTCATCCGGCACGCAGCCGAGCGCACAGCCTGTTACTCTTTCCGTCGCCTACGGACGTACTTCGCGCCACCCAACATCACCACCGGCGCAAACAGCACCAACATATTTGCAGCGGACTGCTCGAACGGAAGACCCGACGTTGACGAGCAGATTCCTCCACCCTCCTCTTCCTCATCCTCAGGCGTCTCCGCCACCACAACCTCAGGCACCGCTGTAGGCGGAGGCACCGGTGTTGCTGTCGGCACTGGCGTAGCCGTAGGCTCTGGCGTCGCTGTCGGAGGCACTGCCGTCGCAGTTGGAGGTCCCGCAACCAGAGTCGGCGGCACTACCGTCGCAGTTGGCGGCACCGGCGTCTCCGTCGGCAACGGTGTCGCTGTCGGCAGCGGCGTGGCAGACGGCAGCGGCGTACTCGTAGGCAACGGCGTCTCAGTCGGCGGCACTTCGCCAAATACCAGGTCAAGCACTCGCCGCGCACCCGGCTCGAACACCCCTATTGCAGGCGGTGTGGACGCCTCCCCATTCAGGAAAAACTCCAAGGGAGCTCCGATGAGGTCTTCATCCTCCGTTATGATCACCAGGTTCACGAACTCCCCATTATCAAGGATCGCAGCAGGCGGACTCTCGTAGTAGCCGACCCTCACGATCAACACCATATCGGAAGAAACCGCCTGGCCCGCAACCACTATCGTACCCGCGAATGTCGCCGGCAGCACTGGCACAGGCGTCGGTGTCAGCGTCGCGAGCGGTATCTCCTCGAATGTAAGGTTAAAGTTGAACTGGTTCACGCCCGGCGCATGTTGAAGTCGCTCGTTAGCCTCCGCTCCCTCCAGGTAAAACACGATCTCTTCGCTGATGAATCTCGAATCAGGCGGCCCAACGGTCACAAAATACCGCTCATCCTCAACCTCGCCCGGTTCGCTCTCATAAACCGCAGCCCCCTTGACGATCCGCGCAACCACCTTGAATCCGTCAGGCACTCCCACGGCCTCACCCGTTACAACCATCGGGATCTGCGGAATGCCCTGCGGTGGCCCCGTTTCCGGCGTAGGCGTATTTGTCTGCGCCAACAACCCTCCACTCGGCAGCGCCACGAACAGCGCCCCCGCGAACAACAACACTCCCAGCACCCCTGCGACTATGTTTCTTACTCTCATAACCCCTGACCTACTCCCGCCATTCGACGCCATTGACTTTCCCCTCCCCAATTGAACACCGTTTATATCAAACCCCATCCATTATATCTACCTTTTCGCAATGCCGTCCATAATAAATCGCCAACGCCATCAAGTTCCCCCGCACACCCCGCAACGCCCTCATCCTCTGTCATTCCGAACGCAACGCACTCATCCCTTCCCTGTCGTCCTGAACGCGGCACCTTCATTCCCTGTCATTCTGAACAGAGCGCCCTCATCCCCCTGTCATTCTGAACGCAGCGCAGCGGAGTGAAGAATCTAAAGTCATTGCCCACCCCCCAGTCTCCGATTCCAGATTCCTCACCTAACATAAAATTACAGAAGTAAAGCAGCCCCACTCTGACATTCCGAAAGCAACGCCCCCATCCTCTGTCCTCCTGAACGCGGCCCCCTCATCCTCTGCCCTTCTGAACGCCGCGCCGTCTTCCCCCCGTCATTCTGAACGGCGCGCAGCAGAGTGAAGAATCTAAAGTCCCTGCCCACCCGCCAGCCTCCGATCCTCCCGAACCATCAGGACCTTCCACCCCCCACCCTCTTCGCAAAAAACCACAAAGAAAAGCCCCTCTTCCGATCTCTCAGAAGAGGGGCTGCTTCTTACAAACTAACTATCTATCTATTTCTTACGCTATACTTCAGGGTTTGGATTGACCTCCCCGGCCATTGCTGACCGGGGAGACCATTCTCGCAATCTAGTCGCCACCACTGACGCCGGCAATTCCACCAGGCACCAGGGCTGCTGCTTCTCTCACGAATACCCAGTAGCCGGCGCCAATCCTGAGGTTGGCGTTAACTACCATACCCATCTGCTTATCCAGAACCGTGAACCATTCGTTCCTGATTGTGTCGTAACCAAGCACTCTCGCGAGGTCAAGACCGTCATCAAGGCTGTTCAGGTACGCTTCTGCACTTATCTCAATATTAGCGCTAAGTGCGTTGCCGCTCACATCCGTTACCGGAATCAGGTTCCAGCCGGCGTACATCGGGATCACAGGCGGCTGTATCGGCGTTCCGGTGCCAGAAGCTCCGCCAGCCAGTCTCGGGATAATAACTTCCCAATCCTGAATCGCATCGCTCAGTACCCAGTAACCGCGCTGCCCAGTGATTTCCGTCAGGTCGCCCTGCCAGTCGCTGTCAAGCGTCTCACGTACTGCAACCTGCCATCCACCCGGAATGACCGGATCGTAGCTGTAAACAGTCCGTACTTCAACACCAGGTCCGAAGACCGATGCTATGCTGCTGTCCGCCGGCTCGCCAGGTAGGCTAACCAGGTTCCAGCCCGGGCTCAGGCGCTTCTCGAACGGATCTCTGTCATTGACCTCGAAGTCAATTTCAAGAGTGTCCTCAAAGACGTTCCCAGCCTGGTCAACTGCCTGCACCTCAGCCGTGTGGTCGCCGATGCTAATGCTCTCGAGCGATACCAGGAACGACTGGTTGTCAGTTGTCTTAACGCTGTCAGTCAGATCCACGCCGTCCAGCACGAAGCTAGTGACTACTACGTCATCGAAGTTGTCCTCGGCGTACTCGCTGTTCTCATTCGTGCAGTTCGCCATACGCTCGTCAGTATCCGCGTTCGCGCCGCAGATCGCATGATTCCGGGCGAAGTCAAGTTCCACAAATAGCGGGGACCTGAACTCTACATCCGCTTCGTTGTCCTGCACGCCGACACCGCTCACCCTTACCTCAGGCTTGGGTAGATTGATGTCGCCCTCGAAGAATATCGCGTCGTCAGCATTCACATCGCCATCGGCATCGAAGAAGTCTGTCACTATCGAACTAGGGCTCACACCCTCGCTGCCAGGGTTCTCCTGCGGCGAACGGTCCTTGCCACTAATACGGAAGTTGTAGTAACCCGTGTCCTTAGGCTCAGTTATTGTAACGATCCACTCGGTGTTGGATACCTTCTCCACGCTGTTGTTGAGATTGCCACCGGTCGCGGCTCCGCTGTCGACGCAGTCGCCATTACTAACAATCTCGCCGCGCTCACGCGTGCCCTTGTCATCGCCATCGTCGGTGTCGCACAGCGCGGTTCCCTTGGTGTCAATGCTGCCCGCAGGCGCGTTCACATAGGTGACCGTAACGGTCGGGCGAGTGCTGTCCAGACGCTCGTCAGTGGTAACTACTACCGTAACTTCGTCGTCATCGCCAGCAAGTATCTCGTCCTGGCTCGTCTCCCGTGTGGACACTATCGAGACTATGGTGAACTCAGGCGAAATCCAGTCGTCTGCCTCATGGTCCCCGTCGTCCTGCTCGTTGCCCGCTGAGTCCTCAACACCGTTCGGGACTATCGTCACGTCAGGCGTCTCGTCCGCTAGCAACTCGTCTGCAAGTTCGATGAATACCACGTTCTCTAGGTCCCTGTACCTGTCGATTTTGCGAAGGTTCATGCTACTGGGATCAGCGTACCTGCCGCTGTCCGCCCAGTCCACATCGTCATCGTCAGGGTTCTCGAATATATGGACATCCGAGATTGTGTGACCCTCGACCACGAAGTCGTCAATTTCGACCGTAGCCGTGTTCAACGTCGTCAGGTCGTTGAAGATCACCTGTATGAATGACCGATTGTCGTCGTACTCGTTGTCCGTGGAGTCCCACGTCAGGCCCGTGCGAGCCTCAACGAATACCGGGTCCTCCGTGTCAACCGTGATCTGCGCCAGCTCTTCAGCGTCATCGTTCCCATCGGGATCGTAGAAGCTGCAGTTGCCAGCATTGTCGCACGCGATGAACGTAACAAAGTATGTCTTGTTCTCACGCAGCACGATCGTGGTCTCCACATCGAAGCCGTCGTCTATCTCTTTAAAGTCCCTGTCGTCCCTTATCGGGGCGAAGCCGAAGGTGCTGCCAACACTCGCGTCGTACTCACCGTCCTGCGCCGTTCCCGGGCAGTACAGCGACTCGTCATCGTTAATACTAGCAGCCATGCTAAGGGTGCCACCGTCAGTCTTGACAGTATCGGCATCTCCAGCATGCGTCTCGCACTGCCCGCCGCTGATCAGAGCAACAACAGGCGTGTAATCTGCATCGCCGTCAACGTCCGGCAGGTCCTCAGGCTCCGGCATACCGGAATTGCTGTCCGTCACCGTGAAGGTGTAGTCCACGTCGGCATCGTCGAATGCGGCTTCGTGCTCCGGAGCAAAGTTGCTGATTTCCGGATCCTCGTTCTCGACATCGAGGCTGCCGCGCAGGTTACCAAACTCAATTTCTATTTCATCTTCTTCATCAACCTTCAGCGCCGCAACGCCACCGTCCGTGTGTTGGTACACGCCGGCATCCGTGCTGTCGGTTGCGTTCTCACTAAGCTCGACCAGCATCAGCGCTGCCACGAACTTATTCTCCTGCGTGCCGGTCCTATAAGCTTGCAGCTTGATCGACGTATCCGCCGAGTCGCTGTTCACATCTATCACGACACACTGGTTGCCATTGCCACAGGTCGCGCTCGGGGACTCAGCAGTGACCTCGATCCTAACGATCGTGCCCCAGTTCGCCCACTCCGTCTCTACGAAGTTAACAGGCGCGCTGCCGTATGACGCGGGCAAATGGTACGGGGACTCTGCCGGTGCTTCGCTCGTAAGCGCTGCACTCACCTTGGCTTTCGCCTCGGCGCTCAGGCCGTCCCACATCTTGCAGTAAGCTGCCTCATCCGTGGAATCCACCAACTCAAGCATTCCAGCGCAGTCCAGCAGGTTCCAGAGGTACTCATCACCACCGGTCTTCACGCCGGCAAGGGCGCTCATCGGATGGCCGGACTCAGTGCCCGGTACCGGGTTGGCCTTCGTCACGCCAAGCGTGCTAACCGAGTCTTCAATTGCCGTAACCGAAATCCGCACACTGGCAGAAACCGAGCGCTCACCGTCGCTTGCAACGACGTCAATCGCGCAACCGTCCGTGCCGCATGGGACATTTCGATCGGCGTCCAATGACTCAAGAGTCATCAAATCGCCAGTACCGGATATCGTGAACGACTTCGCGTCCGTGCCGCTCAGGCTGTAGCTTACGCTGTCGCCGTCTGCATCGCTCGCCGAGTAGTTCGCCAGCACAAAGCCACGCGCCGTATTCTCAGGCACTGACAGGCTCGTTGCAGCCGGCAATGTGTCGAACACCGGGTCATTGTCGTTAACATTGCTAAGGTTGACCGTGAGCAACAGTGTTGCGTTCAGACCTTCGGGGTCGTTCGCCTCAACGTGCACTCTCGGATCGTATCCGGCATCCTCGAAGTCAAGTATAACGTCCGTCTTCACATGAAGCTCACCGCTCCATACTTCTTCGTCGCCTACGATTTCACTCTTTGCACTTTGAATCACAAACAGATCCCTGGACTGGCCCTCACGCAGTGTGAAGGTGAGGTCGTCCCCGTCCTGGTCTGTCGCAGTAAAGGTAAATATCACATGCGCGTTAGGGGTGTTCTCCGGTATCGTCGTGACTGCCCCGTCACCAGTCGGGCTGGTGAAGTTAGGCGTCTCGTTGGAGTTCAGCACCATGACGGTAATTTCCATCACATCGCTGTTGCCCGCCGGGTCCGCAGCATTCACCGTGAAGGCGTGGCTAGCGGCAGTTTCCCTGTCAAGCGCACCACTAACCGTGAGCGCACCAGTGCTTGCATCAATTGCGAACGGCGCTTTGCTTGCGATTATCGAGTAGGTTATCGCCGCACCCTCGGGGTCATCCGCCGCAATAGAAATCGGCGGGTCACTCGGGCTGGGATCGGCCTCCGCCAATACCTTATTAAGCACCGCATCACCCACCTGGGCACTTTCATATACCCAAGCAGTGCCAATTGTTGTTGTAATAGACGGCTCTTCGTCAACATCGGTAACCGTCACACGCACCGAAATCAGTCCGGCAACCTCGCCCAGGTCGTCTCTAACCTCTACGATGAAAGCAGGGTTCAAGTCGTCCTCAAAGTCAGGGGCATTAACGACGGTGATTTCACCCGTGCTGGCGTCAACAGCGTAGTTACGTGCATCAGCCGGCCCAATATCAACACCGTTTTCAAGTTTGTAAGATTCGCCACTCCCGATAATGCCACCGACCGTGCAGGCTCCGCCGCCATCCGTAAGAGCACATGTCCTCGAGTTCTCTTCTACAGTAATCCCGATAAACCGGGAGTCGATCGGCTCTGGCGGAAGCTCCGTAAGACTAATCTCTACATAGAACGTCTGGTCTGGCACAGCCTCGCCCTCGGCATCCTCCGCACTGTTGAAGTCGTCGTCAGCCGTCACCTTGATGAGGTCGGTCCGGCCTGCAAGAGCATCTGGCGGCAGGTAAGTAATCAACACATGACCATTCGTAGCGCCACTCGAGTCGATGACAATGTGAGGTGGCCGGTTATCAGACACCACTTCGTAGTCACGCTCGTCACCGTCACCGTCGGTCATAATATCGTCGAGCTTCAATATGGTAGCCGGCACGTCCCTCTCGGAAAGCTCAACACTCACCTTGTAAGTAGGCGTGGCTACATCATCAGTTTCGTCGTCATCGTCGGTGTCGCGGTCAACCATTTCGAATGTGACCGCAAATGGTGCTGCCGGCAGATCGTCTGCCTCAGTGACAGCTTGCACCGAGTCGTTCGCCTCAAGCGTTAGAACTACATCAATATATTCAGTGTTCGCCGAATCACGAACTGCAACCCTCAGCTCGAACGTTAAGTCGTCATTAGCAACATTCGTCTTGTCTTCGCCGTTCGAGAACACACCATCACTGGCTTCGTAGTAAACCTTCGACTCGTCCGCCTTTGTTGTGTCATCGTCCGGCCTCTCCTCGTCATCTTCCAATCCAAACCTCTGGACAGAAATGTCGCTGGACGGAACCAACCAGGACGAACCAGACCTTATCTCAAACCCACTGCCGGAAACCACTTCAAAAGTCAGCGAGTTACCATTCGGATCTGTGGCGTTCTGCGACAGATCGTAAATATCATTGGGCTCTTCGTCATCCTCGCCCTCATTCACCAGTCCCTTTACAAGAATATTGATGTCTTCGTTGTCATCGGTCTTCTTGTATGTCTCTTTAATCATCAGCGAGAGCTTGTCATCGCTGCCAATCCCGGAAACAACGGGCGGGTCATTAGACGCGTTCACCATGACCGTAACCTTGACCGAATCGGTTCGCGTCGATCCAAGGCGGCCATTTGCGGTTATGTAGAACTCATAGGGACTATCAGCCATATCCAAGGTTCCATTGACCATTATGACTGCCGCTTCAACCTCGGCCCCCACTCCGGTCGTCGCAACCCCTTCAGACTTCCTTACGCGCACTGAGAAAGCGCTCGAGCCGGTAACGATTACGTCTATCTCTTCCGACTCGTCCGTCTCTACGGGCTCGCCATCGTCCTCATCGTCTTGATCCAAGTCTACGGTATTGGGGAACGCACCATCCAGTGCTACTTCTCCAACAGCCGTACCCTTCTCAGCGTTACTCTGAACTGAGAAATCTGGGAGATTATCATCAGTAAAAGGCACCTCGGCGGGGGTGTCGGTTGGACCAGCCCTCGACTTCAAGAATCTCAGATCCCCGAATATCTTGATGGTGCTATCAGCATTTAATACGATCGTGTCGTTATTGGGATCGGTCACTGCACCATCGATATCCACCATCAAAGACGAATCGTACTGATCTATGGTCCCTGCGGCCTTGCCGGTTGTTACACCTGGAGCACTCTCATGCTTCAGACTAACTGTTCGGTCGCCATTTACCACATACTGCCAATCAGCGTCATCATCGGCGGGAACTGTTACAGCAGCCTTTCCCGGCAATCCGGCAATCGACAACGAGTGCGCGAAGCCCGCGCCTTCATCGTCCAATCCCATAAGCGCCGCATCACTCACCGCGTCTCTAGTCGTGGCAAATGCAAAATTATCGGTGGTGATTTTCAAGGCATGAATCGTCACCGACAGCGTCTCGACCTCATCCTGGTCATCGCTTACGTCGCCATCGCGCGCTTCTTGCACGTCGGCGACCGCGTTCTTGGCATCCGATGGCTTGCCGGCGCCGTTCCCACTGTCCTCCCCCTCATCTAGGTCGACGTAAAGCTTAACGTCAAATGTGTACACAGCCTGCTTATTGTGCGCCTGGAAATCACTTAATGCCCTTTCGGTGACAGTAATCTCGCGAGTCGTACTATCTATCGCAAACTTCCCAGCATCGGTGCCCGTCAATTCAACTGACGGGAAATCCTTGCCGTCATCTCCGGCCTCCGAGTGGAGATCGGTATAGGCCTCAGGAGTAACCAACCCTGGCCTGTTATCGTCAACGGTTTGGACATCGTTATCCAGGTCCACCGCAAAGATCGCAACCGTGGCAATCGTACTGGCAGCACCAAAGTTATCGGCGTTCGGATCCAAATACAGTGTCAGCGTTTCCTTATTTACATCATCTAGATCGAGAACCTGGATTATGTCAGTCCCCGGAGCAGAGCTGAAGCCTCTCTTGCCTTCCTTTGCGGACTGCGCCTGAACCATGCCAGACACGACCAGCGCCCCTGCAAGCATCAGCACAAGTGCCAACGCCGCAATGGGTATAGACCAAATCTTCTTTCTACTTTTCACTAGTTCCTCCTGGTTATTCTTAGCTTCCGTTCCAACAATTCCGATGTGTTGTTTCCAATGTTTCTTTCCGTTTGCCCTCTGGCATCCGCTTCACCTTCGGCCTAAAGGTTCGTCGGACTGCCCGGAGTGCCTTATACCCGGATAATTTACCTTTGCAACTTGTTGTCCCCAGTTCCCCTCCTCCGTTTCCTCCCCCCTCCGGGGAAGCCTCTTTCCTTTTGTCCCTTCCTCTTTGTTCCCTCTCCCTCGGGGAGAGGGCTAGGGTGAGGGTTTCATTCCCTTCCCCCTCGATGGGGGAAGGCTAGAGCCTGTCCTGAGCTTGCCGTAGGAATGGGGGTGATCCCCTTCCAGTTCCTTACCTGTAACGGCAAATGCCACGCCAAAGCGCAGCCTGCCCATTTGCATACCTGAAAAAGATACGCCGCTCATAAATTGCTGTCAACGAAAAACCGGCGCCCTTTTCAAGCCTTTTGCTGAACCATTGCCTAAACAAAGCCCAGTTTCCGGCCCAATCCCGTCCCAGACACCTCCTAGCAACATAACCCTTGCGCACTTTCACGCAAGAGTAATAATAGTGAAGTAGTATTACGGGAGTATTAAGGGGATTGCAGTAATTCAGACAAATATAGGAACTTGGAAGAGATTTCGCCAATTGCCGCCGAGTATTCTTATCTCAAGCGGGCAGCGACATATCCCTCGCCTCGCCCAACCCTGATTCTGCATTTCTGTGTACACCCACGGCATATAATAAGAAACCGTCTAGGTTATTTTCACATCCTGCGGTACACCGGGACTAGTCACCTGCTCCCGCCGCAACCTGCATCAGCAGACCGCGGCGCAGAATGTTCCTTGCTGCGTTTTCGTCACGATCAGTTTCAAGTCCACATCCGGCACAGTGATACACGCGACGGGGCATAACTCCGCCATTCCGCTCCCCACATCCGCTGCAATCCTGCGATGTGTACGCTGGGGATACTTCGACATACTGCCTACCGGCCCATTCTGCCTTGTAAGCGAGTTGCCGCCTTAGCATTCCCCAGCGCTGACTAAGTATCTCTCTATTCAGTGCGCGCTTAGCCGACACTCCGACGCCGGGCTCCTCCACGGTGCCGCTGGCCGATACGGTCAGGTTAGCGATCTGCAGTTTCTCCACTGCCACGAATCCGTATCGCCTGATAATTTCGCTGCTAATCCTGTGCACCTCGTTGCGCTGCCGTATTCTGTCCTTGTAGCAAGCATTGGCATACATGTTGCGCTTCTTCGCTCTCGACCGCGAACCCTTCTTCGCACGCGCCAACCTGCGCTGGTGGCGCCTCTTCCGTCTCCTGTCCTCACGCTTGCGCTCGACGTGCTCGCCGTCTGAGGTGGTGACGCGGCTACTCACACCCATGTCAAGGCCTACCACTTCCTCACTCGGCGCCACCGGCCTCTTCTCTACGGCAAATGTGAGGCTTGCAATTATGCGCCTGCCTCGCCGCGTCAGCCTGATGGTTTTGATGTCCTCGACAGGGGCAACTCACGCCTGACGCGACACTCCAGGACAGGAAGCCCCTTTATCCTTACGAAGAGTCTTCTCCGGATAGGTTGGAACTTCACCATCCCTCTCCCAACATCGTCCACCTCTATCGTGTTGTAGCGCTGAACTGGCTTGAATCGCGGGTAACCCGGATTCCCACCTCGCGCTACTCTCTCGAAAAAAGATTGATACGCCCTGTCCACTCTGTTGAGGACTCCACGCTCAAGCGCCAAAGAGAGACTGCGGTACTCCACTATGTCCTTGCGAATGAGTGTGAGTTGTCCATACTGCGCGAAGCGCCCAATCGACACACGGCGCATTTTCCACGCATCCCTACGTTCTGCAAGCGCTGCGTTGTAGAGACGCTGACACATGCGCAGAACTTCGTCGAACCGCGCGTATCCCTGTCTGTTCGTGTAGCAGCGCATCTGGTATGTGCCGTGTGCTTGTGACATGGTCTTAGACGAATTCAGGTTAAGAGGTCTTACCTGCCTCACAACGGTCTACGAACCCTTCTTCCTATAAACATTTAGACTTAATTTATCATAAATACGGTTCATTTTCTATATTTAAGTACTTATTTTATCTTGCAGAAGTAGTAAACAACTATTATTGTTTATTTATTGATGACTCAGGAGGTTACGCCAATGGCCGATGAGGAACGTCTTCGGAAACGACTTTACGCGATGTTGAAGCACAGACCCTCAGAGCAGGATCGTAACGACCCAGACAAGCTGGCATTTTGTTATCTTCTGGACTTTCGATGGCCCAGTGGTGGTGCCTGCCCGACTTGCGACGAGCAGCACGACATCACATTTGCGTCCTCATCTCATCGCTGGTCTTGTCGCCGTTGTGGCACTAGTTTCAGCATTAGAACAGACACCATCTTGGAGGGCAGTCGACTCTCACTGATTACTTGGCTTCGCGCTTTCTGGCTAATCGCAATCAAAAGCGACTCAGTCGATTGCTCTGACTTCGTTCGAGAATTGTCGGTTGTCCCGAAAACAGCTGATTACATGCTGTATCGAATACGGTCGGTCCTACCACAGTTAGGAAGTGAATATGACTACCAATCCTCTATTTGTACCGACCAAAATAATGAATCCAAATTCCAGGCGATTCTCGGCCGAATCTTCAACCCAAAAAGAAATTCCTTCATTAGCTTACGCAAAGGACCGTTTCTGAAGAAGTTGGAGGAATTGGAGAAGGAATCCGTTCATCTCGTCATTGCATCTTTGCCTATTACGAAATCATTTGCATCAACATATGATCCATATTTGGGGTTCGAAAGGCCTGCGTGGGACGACGAGTCAGCGTATTTCAACTACGACATAATTGACCCCGGCCAGTTTCGAACAGCAGAGACGCTGTCAAACAATCTCGGTAATGCCATTCTGCCGTCAATGGTCCCGGGTGCTTTCATGATCCTCTTCGGGCAACCTGAGCACCTTTACCACATAAGAAAGGGACTCACTGAGGCGGGACTAAAAGTTACTGACTCGCTCGTATGGCTCAACACATCTACGGAGCAGACATATGTGCCGGTCGAAGAAAATCTCGTTGATCGAATGAACATTTTCCCGAGCGAGAAAAAGCAGCTATTGCGACGGTTGCGGAAGCTTCGGCGACCAAATTCAGAATCGATTTTTAGCTTGATTGTTCTTGCGCAGAAGCCTTTCGAAGGCAATGTTGTTGAGAACTGGCTCCGGCATCGAACGGGACTAGTCAACGTGAACGCCTCGATCCTAGAAAGTACCTCTTCAACTCTGATCGCCTTGGAGAAACCCCAAGAAGCAGAGAAAGAATGCAACCTGATCCGCAGACCATTGAAACTTTTTGAACAACTAATAGAACTCTACTCCAGTCCAGGCCAAATCGTTCTCGATCCATCTGCAGGACGCGGAACAATTGCCGTCGCAGCCTTGAAAGCAGGAAGAGCATACATTGGATTCGAAAGCGACCCTAACCACATCATTACCGCAAACCAAAGAATAGAGAAAGCGAAGCAAGACTTCGGGAAGGCATGATTTTGCTCGGAAAGGAGGCCTGACATATTGGCATGCAACAGCCGGCCGCTTGGTAAGCCAGAATTCGACTAAAGACTCGCCAAGCGACCAGAGCAACAAAGGAGGAATCCACCTATGTGCAAAGAGAACGATAGCATGAAAACCGATACTCTGCCAGACGGTGATGGACCAAATTCGCTCGGGGACCTAGTTCAAGGGCCATCGAACAGCCCCTGTCCGCAACGCAGTAAGATCTCCGATGACACCATCAAGGGTAATTACAGTCACAATTCTTGCTTCCCTATCACGATACCACAGATCATGGCTTCTGGAACTTTAAACCCTGCCCAAATGGGCGATCTAGCTTCGGGCACGCCGGCAGTTGCCACCCGTCTGTCTCCACTGGCCATAAAGTCGATTCACAATTCTCTCGCGCAAAGCACCTGGAGGTCTTACTTCACTTCATTCATGCAGTTCAACATTTGGTGCATTGTAAATGGAATCTCGTCTCTTCCAACGACGCCTGAGACGGTCTCCAACTACCTCTCCGAACTGGCACATATGCGTAAGAGTCACGGCACCCTCCAAGGCATTGCGAGCGCAATCGCATACTTCCATCGCTGTCTAGAAATTCAAAGCCCAACTGACTCACAGAAAGTTCGGTCTACACTTCGCGGGATCGGACGGATGGATGGTCCCTCAGCACGTCAGGCAGATCCTCTGACTCCAGAGATCATCATTGCTATACGCAGAGTCGCTTGCAAGCCTCGAATAGGCCTGTTTGGTCTCATGGAAAGTGCTGAATACGCACTGCACAGAGGGCTGGTCGACATTGCAGTGTGCTCAACCTCACTATTTGCAGGACTTCGCCGAAGCGAAGCTGTTTCACTAACGTGGGCAGATGTGGAGCCTCAGGAGGATGGGAGTGGCCTTATCAACATTCGCCGTAGCAAAACGAGCCAGTTTGGCGAACAGGAGGTCGTAGCCATACCAGGCTTCGTGCTAGCCGACATCGAAGCTATTCGCCCGAGTCATACTGACATCCAAGGAAGAGTATTCGGACTCGGCGCGCAGCAAATCAATAGTCGGATCAAAAGGGCAGTGGCGGTAGCGGGCATAACAGGGAATTTTTCCTCCCACTCGGGGCGTGTCGGCATGGCTATCTATCTCCAGAAAAAAGGAGCGCCAGATCATATCATCAGGCGGCAAGGACGTTGGAAGGATAGCCGAATGATTGACCACTACACTAAACGGGCCAAAGCCTCACTTGTCCTACCATATTTTGACCAGGACCAATAAGGATTCACAAACGGAATTCAGGAATTATACCATTATACCAAATACCAAAGGACGTAGAATGACTAAGAGAAATATCCGCTGATCCTCTTGCAAAATCAAGACATACTGGTGAAATGGCGGAATCTCTCTATTGACGCCTGCAGGCCTCTGATCTCTTTACTCAATCTGTCTTTCCTTGACGCACTTCTGACCGCTGCCCAGCGGAGCGCCAGCGACGCAAGCCGCATCTGTCACAAGCGAGTTCTGGTATAATCGCCGAGTAACAGACGATTGGAAGCGAGGCATTTCGAGGTTCCTATATTCAGAAGCCAAA
The DNA here is from genome assembly GCA_965225795.1 of Dehalococcoidia bacterium. Lineage (GTDB taxonomy): Bacteria > Chloroflexota > Dehalococcoidia > Lucifugimonadales > JADFKI01 > Bin90. The sequence goes on from OZ245324.1 coordinate 2,179,472, forward strand.
TGAAGTCACGCAAGTGCAGTCTGACGAAATACAGGCAGTGAAAAATAAACGCGACGGCTTCATCAACACCGAAAACATCCCCCATGTTCGGGAATGGTCGCTTTTCAGGCGTGGAATGTTCAGCCGCCTGGAGCAGGAGGACATTACACTGAGACTGGAAGCCGGTGTCGTTTCATGGTTCAGGTCGCAGTCGAAGTGCGCGCTCCACTATCAGACGGACATCATCAACTTCATAAGAGAGCATATGCGCCTAGTACAAGTAAGAGCAATGGCACAGGAGAGATGAACCAATGGATATAAGCTGGCTTGGCAACTCCGCCATTCGCATTCAGTCCGGACTGACGGCGGTCGTATCCGATCCCTTCTACGCCGACGGCTCCACCACCATGCCCACCACCACCGCGCAGATCGTGACGATAAGCCTCGACGACCCGCGCCACTCGAACTCCAACGGCGTCAAGGGCGATCCCCGCGTCCTCCACGGCCCCGGCGAGTACGAGATCGCGAACTTCTACATCAGCGGCATGGGCACCCCCTACACGCCCCCTTCCCCCAACGACGAGCCACATGACGAAGCCGCGCAGCGCCAGATCTACACGGTCTTTACCATGCGCGCCGAGGGGATGCGCGTCTGCCATGCGGGTGCCCTCGTCCCCACTCTGACCCCGCGCCAGCTCGACGAGCTGAACAACATCGAGGTGCTGGTCGTGGACGCGAGAGGAGACTTGGCAAGGCGCGTGGCGCGGCTGGTGAGCCAGATTGGCCCGCGTATCGTGGTGCCCGTGGGCTGGCAGGCCGCGGAGGACGATAGGGACGACATATCCGCGTTGCAGCCGCTGCTCGGCGAGCTGGGCATCACCGATGCCCCGGTGCAGTCCAACCTCCGCGTCACCCCAACGAGCCTGCCCAGAGAGCTGAGTGTAGTGCCCCTGCGCCGCATCGCCTAGGCGCGCACGGCAAATCAAGCACATATCCCCTCTCCTTCTGGGAGAGGGCTAGGGTGAGGGCAAGACAGTCACCGATGAGCCCTTGGCGATGGCCACATGGTCATGGAAATGAGCGTCCGAACGCTGATGGCCCGGCGCCTGATGCATGACGGCTGCTACCGCCTGGCGGGGGATACTTCCTGCGCGAGGCGCGGCAGGTTGGTGAGGAACTCCTGGTTGCTCTTCGTGCGCCTCATGATCTTGTCGATTACCTCGATGGCGCTGTCGTCGCCCTGCGACTTGTGCAGCCCAACGAAGCGGCGCAGCAGCCAGACATGCTGAAGCGTTGCCTCGTCCAGCAGCAGCTCCTCGCGCCGTGTGCCGCTGCGCTCGATGTCGATCGCCGGGAAGAATCGGCGCTCAGCAAGCCGGCGGTCGAGATGTACCTCCATATTGCCCGTCCCCTTGAACTCCTCGTACACGAGGTCGTCCAGTCGGCTGCCCGTGTCCACGAGGCACGCCGCGATGATGGTGAGCGAGCCGCCCTCCTCCGTGTTGCGCGCCGCTCCGAAGAACTTCTTCGGCGGGTAGAGCGCGACCGGGTCCATGCCGCCTGAGAGCGTGCGCCCACTGCTGGGCACTGCGAGGTTGTACGCGCGTGTGAGCCGCGTGATGCTGTCGAGCAGGATCACGACGTCCTTGCCGCTCTCCACAAGGCGCTTGGCGCGCTCCAGCACTATCTCCGCGACGCGGCAGTGGTCCTCCACCGGCTCGTCGAATGTGGAGCTATATACCTCGCCCTCCACCGATCGCGTAACATCCGTGACCTCTTCGGGGCGCTCGCCGATGAGCGCGACCATGATCAGGATGTCCGGCGCGTTCGCCGCGATGCCGTGGGCAATCTCCTTGAGCAGAGTAGTCTTGCCCGCCTTGGGCGGCGACACGATGAGGCCGCGCTGCCCCCTGCCGATGGGCGCGAGCATGTCGATGAGCCGCGTGGAAATGAAATCACTGCGCGTCTCCAGCTTGATCTGCTGCTCGGGATGGATGGCGGTCAGGCTCTCGAAGTGGCGCCGCTTGCGGGATCGGTCGGGTTCGATGTTGTTGACCTCTTCGACTCGCACCAGCCCGAAGTAGCGCTCCCCGTCCTTGGGGGGCCGCACCTGACCCATAACCTCGTCGCCGGTTCGCAGGCTGAAGCGCCGAATCTGCGACTGCGACACATAGACGTCGGAGTTGCTGGCACTGCCGCTGCTTTGCCGCAGGAAGCCGTAGCCGTCGTTCAGGATGCTCAGTATGCCGCTCGCCTTGAGGTTGCCGTTCTTCTCCGACAAGTTAGAGAGCACCTTAGACATCATGTCGCGGCGCTGCGGCATATTGCCGTTCTCTATGACGCCAAGTTCTTTTCCGAGCTTGAACAGCTCTTCGTTATCCAGACTTTGAAGTTCAGCTAGGTTCATGACACACTCCGCACTCGCAGGCGACTGCTATAGGCTGATAAGAGACTGAAATTCGATGGGAAGAAAGCATTTCACAGTGAAACGGCGTAATTAGAGCAAACCGCCGTGAATATCTGAGGGAGAGGTATCGGTTACTGGAAATCGCTCCAAAGGTAATACACAGCCCGCCAGCCAATTCAACGTAGATGAAAGTTCGCTGCCTGTGATGTTCTGCAAAGTTAGGGCGCTCATGGGCAGGGGACAATCGGGAAGATATGTGCCAAGCGCCAAGAGGCTCTGGGGAGTCTCAGTGGAGTATAGCACAAGGGAGAAAGTCCCGTCTATCGCATTATATCGGTTGAAACCGCTTATCGCAACGCTCCGTTTTGCTGGTTGGAATCGAGACCTGTGCTGCCCCGTCGCAGTTCGCTCATCCCGTCCTCTTCGCATCGCTGCCCTGCTTTGTCCCGCCTAGCGGCAGAGAGTGTTGTCCACCCTCTCGCAGGGTGTCCTTCGCCGCGGTGACAAATTCCTTGAATAGTGGGTGCGGCCTGTTCGGACGCGACCTGAACTCCGGGTGGAACTGCACTCCCAGCATGAATGGATGCTTGTCGGCTTCAAGCTCCATGATCTCTACCAGCTTCCTGTTCGGCGAAAGACCCGTGGGCCACAAGCCTACGGACTCGAACGCTTCCCGATAGTCGTTGTTGAACTCGAAGCGGTGCCGATGGCGCTCGCCTATCGAAGGCACGCCATACGCCGCGCGCGCCTTGCTGTCGGCTTTCAGCTCGCACGGGTACTCACCGAGCCGCATCGTCCCGCCCATCTGGGTTATGACGCGCTGCTCAGGCATGATGTCGATTACCGGGTCTGCGGTGAGCGGGTTGAACTCGGTAGAATTTGCGCCCGCCTTGCCAAGCCCGTTGCGCGCCATTTCGATGACCATGACCTGCAATCCCAGGCACAGGCCGAGGTAAGGCACCATCTGTGTTCGGGCGTACTCCGCGGTGAGTATCATACCTTCGACGCCGCGCTGTCCGAATCCGCCGGGCACTACGATGCCGCGCACGTCGTCCAACAGACGCTCAGGCCCCTGCTGCTCGATGTCTTCGGAGCCCACCCACCGCACATCAATGCCAACATTGTGCGACATGCCCGCATGCAAGAGCGCTTCCTTAACGGAGATATACGAATCCTGCAGGTCAACATACTTGCCCACCACCGCAATCGGCAAAGTATGCTTCGGCGTCTTGATGCCCTCTACGAGCGCCGCCCAAGATGTCAGGTCGCGGCTTGCGCTCTCAATCCTTAAAGTCTCAATGACAAGCTCGCCCATCCCCTCATCCTCGAGTATCAGCGGCACTTCGTACACCGTATCCACCGTCGGCAGGGTGATTACGCCTGAAAGGGGCACGTCGCAATGTATGCTGATTTTTCGCTTTATGCCCTCATCAACCTCGTAGTCGCTGCGGCAAACGATTACATCCGGCTGTATGCCGATGCTGCGAAGCTCCCGAACGCTATGCTGCGTGGGCTTCGTCTTCAGTTCGCCGGTAGCCATGATGAATGGTAGGAAAGTGAGATGGATGTAGCACACATTGTCACGCCCAACCTCATTGCGCATCTGCCGAATGGCTTCAAGGAAGGGAAGCCCTTCGATGTCGCCCACCGTGCCACCGACCTCCACAATAATAACTTCCGCCTCGCTGGTCTCCGCCAGGCTGAGCATATGCTGCTTGATTGCGTCAGTCACATGCGGGACGGCTTGGATGGTGCCGCCGAGGAACTCGCCCTTCCGCTCACGCGAGATGATGTCCTGGTATACCTGGCCCGCCGTGAGATTGGACGCGCGTGTCAACTCAACGTCTATGAAGCGTTCGTAATGCCCAAGGTCGAGGTCCGTTTCGCTGCCGTCGCATGTAACGAAGACTTCGCCATGCTGATACGGAGACATGGTACCAGGATCAACATTCAGATACGGGTCGAGCTTCAGGACCGACACGGAGACGCCCCTGCTCTTCAGCACACGCCCCAGAGACGCAACGGCGATGCCCTTGCCAATCGAGCTGACCACCCCGCCGGTTACAAATACGAACTTAGTTGTCATACAAACACACCCGGTAAAGCGATGATCGATTACCCAACGAAGATATGCGCCGCCAATCAGGGCATGGGAGAGAAGTTATGAAATCCCAAACAGACAGCGCATATGCGCTGAAGGGAGAGATTCGAGGGGTCAGTCGTACCTGCGATGGCGGTATAGGGTTAGAAAATGCGCCGCGCCTTCCCATTACGGGGAGACTCCGTAGCCCGAGCCAGCGACAGTGATTGCCGCACTAACATATGCCATCGGTGGCGAAAGCCTTTACCTTGAAACTAACTGAATGCGCGTAGCTGTTTGCCAAAGTATATTGACGGAGCGGTGCGCAAGTCAACATGAAACAGACGCAAGTTTTGAGGTTATCCACAAGCAAATCCGACAGCGGCCGCAAAAGTGCAGTATTCGCTTTTCTGTAACACAGAATTAACAAGTATTCAACAGAATGATAATAAACATCGTCTAATATTTGTGATGCGGTTCACAAATTGATGTTACAGTCAATCAGACACAGAAAAAACAGATCAGGAGGCGAGGCAATGAATGTTGCAGAATTAATGACCAACGAGGTATCTATAGTGGACCTCGGGATGAGCGTAGCTGATGCGGCGGCGATGATGCAGGCGCAGAATACAGGCTGCATCGTGGTCGTAGACGTCGTAGAGGACGGCGCGCTCGCAGGAATAATCACAGAGCGCGATATGGTTCTTGGCTGCCTTATAGATGGTCACACGTCTTGGAAGTGCCAGGTCTATCGCCACATGACCATCCTGAACGAAGCAGCAACGCCCTTTACCGACATCGGTGATGCCCTGCTTATCATGATGGAGAGCGAGGTCAGTTACCTACCAGTCGTCAACGAGAGCGGCAGCGTCGTCGGCCTCCTCTACGCGGAAGATCTATCCCGCGCTATCGAACAGGATAACAACCCAATAGCCATGCTGGACGGTGACCTCATTACGGTGTAGTTCAGCGCGACTTTCTTTCCCAGCCAAACACCCTCTTTAAGGGCTGCGCGACTCTCTTTCATTGATCGCGCAGCCCAATTGCTTTCAGTATCGGGGCAAACGCTGTGCCTACTGCGCCGTAACGCCTCCGTCGATCACAAGCTCGCTGCCCGTCATGTAAGAAGACTCCTCGGAGGCGAGGAACAGCACACCACTTGCGATCTCGTCCGCGTCCGCGTAGCGACCGAGTGGCGTGTTCTGTTCAGTGCGCTGCAGGCCCTCTGGGGTACTCCAGCTCCGCTCGGTCATTGGTGTCTTCACGGGTCCGGGATGCACCGAGTTGCAGCGAATACCCTCTTTCGCGTACTGAATCGCCGTGGACTTCGTCAGGATGCGCACAGCGCCCTTCGATGCGTTGTAGCCAGGATGTATCGTTGCCTGGCCGACCATTCCCGAGATGGACGAGATGTTGACGATGGAGCCGCCACCTGCCTTACGCATTTCGGGGATAACAGCCTTTGTGCCCAGGAACACGCCCTTAGCGTTCACATCCATCACGGTGTCCCAGTCTTCGACGCTCGCGTCGTCGCCGAATGTCCAGAATGCGACTCCCGCATTGTTCACAAGGATGTCCACTTTTCCGTAGCGCTCTACCGCCGCATCGACAGCGCGCTGCCATGAGGCTTCATCGGTGACATCGAGATTCACGTAGGTGGCGTCGCCGCCCGTCTCGTTGATCTCTGCTTCCACCATCTTGCCGTCGTCGTCGAGAATGTCACCGAAGACGACCTTCGCGCCCTCTCGGGCGAACATCCTCGCTTCTGCAGCGCCCTGCCCTCGCGCGCCCCCGCTAATGATGGCAACTTTGCCTTCGAGTCTCATAAGCATGACCTCCTACACATTAAGGGCAAACACCGGTGTACAGAATTAACTGACTTAGTCAATCGCTTCAGGATGTCGTCCAATCGATTCCATTCAACACAATGCGCTGGAATTCAGGTGTCTCGAAGCTAAGGCCGTTGTGTCCCAGCAGCGTCGTGAACACCTTGCCCTCTCCATAGGCGCGCGTCCAGCCGAGGGGGAACGTGCCGCCGGCCATGAACGTCTCTTCGCCGCGCCACACCCATGTACCGTCCTCCGAGTCGCCAGTCATGAACACATCGTTTCCGTCACGATACTCGATGCCCATGTAAAGCTCATCATTAGTCGTGAAGTCAGAAATGCCTGCCGCGCCCGGGCTGTCGGCATCGGTGATGTTGACCTCGAATTGTCCGTATGGAGGGTGGTAGCTGTCGTTGAGCAGCCATCCGCCTCCGGTGATGTCGTAGTATTCCATCCAGTCCTCTGAAGCGCAGCCTGCGATGTGGATGCAGACGAAGCCTTTGCCGCCGCTGATGAACTGAGTCACGCCAGCCTGCTGCTCGCTGGTCATAGCGTTCTCGCCGGCGCGCATTGTGTTGAATACCAACGCGTCGTAGGCACTCATTGCATTCGCATCTGCAAGTTTTGAGGCGTCCCAAGACACATCAACATCATGTCCTGCTTCATTCAGGAAGCTCTCCAGGACCGGCGTGGATTCTTCATAGGGGTGTCTGCCACCCGAGATGACCAGTAGTTTCATCATTCACCTCCGCTTGATATTGGTTGATCTAGGTCGTATTTTGCCCGTGAGTATAAAGCCATTGCAGTCTCACTGCAAACTCGTTCTCAGGAATCCACATTGGCATACATCATGGGAATGATGGCGATGTGGTAAAGTCTGCTGAGCGAGCCGCATAATCTAGCGGACTACTGCCCGACAGGCTAAATATGAACACCCTATTAAGGCAAATAGACTTGCTCCGAGTTAGGTTGCAACGCAATCAACTGTGGACGACCGACTTCGTACTCACTCTGCTAGCAGGGCACTTCATGTTCGCCGGATACACGGCGACCCTCACCATCATACCGCCGTTCGCAATCGACCTGGGCGGCGATCCCTCGTATCACCTGCCGCTGATCGTGGGCGCGTTCGGCTTTGTAGGGTTGCTGATACGGCCGTTTGGCGGGCAGTGGGTATACACGCTGGGACCGAAGCGCGTGGCAGTGGCAGGCACAATAATAGTTGCGCTGGGCAGCCTGTCGTACATATTCGCGCTCAGCCCTTGGTGGCTGATGCCGATGCGGATGCTGCAAGGGGTTGGGCTTGCGCTGGGGCCTGTGGCGACATCGACCATCGTCGCCAACCTCGCGCCGCCCACACGCCGCGCGGAGGCGATGGGGTACATGGGCAATGCCATCAACATCTCCTTCCTGTACGCTCCGTTCATGGCGTCGTTCTTGTATGAGAACGCCGGGTCGCACAACGCATTCCTGTTCTCGGCGCTGGCGGCGTCGATCGCGACGATTGCATGCCTGAAAATATCGTCGAGCCGCATCGCATTCCAGCAGCCGACGCCGCCTGCCGGTGGGAGCGGCGCACCAAGAAAGCCGCCGCTTGTGGCGCGCTCGGCGATATTCCCGACGCTGGTGTTCCTGACATACACGTTCACGACTGCGCCAACGAACACATACCTGCCACTGCTGGCGCATGAGAAGAACCTGGGCAATCCGGGGCTGTACTACACGGTCTTCTCCATAGTGTCCATGTTCGCTATGGCGGCGGCGGGACCAATTGCGGACAGGATGGGTCGCGGCACGGTCATCGTGCCGGGGTTTATCTGTGTTGCGATGGCGATGTTCGTGCTGAACGGTTCGTTCTTCCAGGCGATGTTCCTGAGCGGGGGCTTCTTCGCGGGGCTTGGATTTGGGCTGCTGCAACCGGGCATACAGTCATTCACGGTGGACAGGGCGTCGATGCGAGAACGCGGCGCGGCGATGGCGACCTTGCAGCAGGCGTGGGATGTGGGCGGCTCGTTCGGGGCGTTCGTGATTGGGCCCGTGCAGGGGGTGATAGGGACGCCGAATACCTTCGGGTTGACGGGCATCGGGGCGCTGATCGGGGCGCTAGGCTTCATCATCGGCAACGCGAAGTCGAAGTGGAAGATTCCCGGACAGGCTGCCGCGGGGGACTGAGTCACGTCGGACTGAGCGACGGCTGGGTGAGGAGGCGCTCGCGCACGGTGAAGGTGAGGGCGGAGGCTATGACGGCTAGCGCAAGCATCAACATGAAAGCTGCGTCGTAGCTGCCGCGCGCGTCGAAGACCAAGCCGCCCACGAGAGCGCCGAGCCCTCCTGCGATGTGGTGCGTCATGTTGATGATGCCGCTCATCATGCCGAGGCGGGGGGCACCGAACATGTTGCCTGCGAAGGTTACGGTAAGAGGCGCGGTAATGAGGAATGTGAAGCCGTAGAGCAGTGCGAATATTACTATCGCCGTCGTGCTCTGGGAGAAGATTATCAGGCCGAAGCAGGCTATGCGGGCGAGGAAGCAGACGGCGGTGGGGCGCGTGGAGCCGTATAGGTCAGCGAGCGCGCCAGCCGACATGACGCCGAAGAGTCCCACCAAGCCCATGAGGGCGTAGAGGCTGCCGGAGAATGCCGCGCTGAGGCCCTTGTCCTGGGCGAAGGCGACGACATGGGTGGCTATGAAGAAGTCCTGGAAGCCGCAGATGGCGTACACGACCAGCAGCAGCCAGAGCTGGTGCGAGGTGAAGATGGTTTTCACGGGGAGCACGGACGGCGGCGCGGCTGTTCCAACGGGCGGGGCAGTGTCGGGATCGGTGGGCTGCGCCGGGTCAGGGTCGGATCTGATGAAGGCGATGACGAGCGGGACTACGATGAGCAGGTTGACCACGCCGAGCGTAATGTAGGCGTTGCGCCAGCCGATGTGTACCAGCGCGGATGCGAGCGCGGAGATGATGATGAGCTGGCCGAGCGCGTTGCCGGACATTGCGGCGCTGGTGGCGGTTCCCCTGCCCCGCACGAACCAGCGGCTTATCAGGACGCCGATGGGACCGACGGAGGTGCCGCCGTTGCCGATGGCGAATATGATGCCGTAGAGCAGGATGACCTGCCATTGGGTCTGGGCGAGTCCCATGAGGCCGATGCCGACGGAGGCGATGACTGCGGCGATTGAGACGACCGTGCGGACGCTGAAGCTGTCAACGAGCCTGCCGACGAAGGGCATGGAGACGGCGGAGACTATCATGAAGCAGGTGGCGGCGAGGGAGAGCGCGGAGCGGCTGAGTTCGAGGTCTTCGCTCATCGGCTTCAGGAGCAGGCCGAAGGCGAAGCGGGAGCCGCTGCTGAAGAACAGCACGGTGAACCCGGTTGCCAGGATGACCCAGCGGTATTCGATGCGGCGCAATGCTGACCTCTTCACAAGACGGGCGCGCAGGATGCGGCAAGGCTAACAGCGCGTTGCTGGGGCGTCAAACGAGGGGCAATTATTAGGTTGTGTGGACATTTCCCATTTGTCTCGTGTAATTCCGAGCGAAGCGAGTAATCTGAAGTCTGTGAATGGCGTAGTGCAACGATTTTAGATTCTTCACTCCGCTCCGCTGCGTTCAGAATGACAGGGGATGAAGGCGCTCCGTTCAGAATGACAGAATAAACTCACTTTTCAGGCCTTTACTGTCTTGTGTACCAAATGTCATCGGAGCCTAGTATTCAGTTGGCGGAGCTGACATCGATGCACAGCATGGTGAGGAGTTTTTCATCCCCATTCCTTGGGCAAGCTCAGGACAGGCTCTGACCTTCCGCTTGACGCGGGAATGGGTTTTTTGGACGCCCTCACCCTAACCCTCTCCCAGGGGGAGAGGGGATTTTTTGGTTAGGGGCTGCGGATGGTGGGTTTTTTGCGCTTGCGGGCAAGCGGGTTGCGGAGGATGGGTGTATTGTGGGCTTCGGCGGCTTCGGCAAGCTGCACTAGCGGGTCCGACATGCCCGCTCTGCGTGGCATGCTTGAATAGTCCGCGATCTCTTCTTCGGTCAGGCCGTGTTCGCGCCGGTCTTCTTTGTCGAACTTTGCCTGTTCTTCGGGGTTAAGGGGTTCGAAGTAGTAGTCGATTGTCGGGTCGGGGTCGTTGGGGCCGTAGTCGTAGATGTTCTTTTCTGGTTTTACGTCTATGCGGCGGTATTTTGCCTGTGCGCGGAGGGCCGCTCGCTTGTCGCCTCTGTCCATTGCTTCCTTGAACTCTTTGATGATGGCTTTGTCCTGTTCATTGACGGTGGCTGCCTTGTTCGGGAGCGGGCTTTGTGCGGGACTCTTCACCCCCATCCCTTCGGCAAGCTCAGGGCAGGCTCTAGCCTTCCCCCGTCGAGGGGGAAGGGAATTATTAGCGCCTTCACTCCTGCCCAGTCCCTTAGGGAGAAGGAGCTTTGTGGAAGGACTGGCGGCTTGGCGGTCTTCTAGATTCCTGCTTTCGGAGGAATGGCGAGATGATGGGACGGTCTCTTGGAAACGAAGAGGCTTTGAGTTGTCGTCTCGGTCTTCTTCTTCTCTTATATCTTTGGCTATGGCGTCGTAGTCGGTGTCGTCGTAGTTGTCGTAGTCGTCGATGGAGGTTGAGAGGCCGGCCTGGGTCTTTTTCTGGCCTATGGAGAGACGTGTGCTGTCCTTGTCCTGCCAGTAGGCTTGGAGGTGCTCGGGCTTGATGTTATCGTAGTTGGTGTCCCAGCCACGGCGCAGAAGCTCCTGCGCTGCATACATACGGTGATGCACTGTGAACTCTTTGTCAGGGTCGGGGTCAGACATTAATTCGAGCAGGAAGCGGATGGTGTCCGTTCCGCGCTCGCTGTACTCGCGCATACGCTTCGCGAGGTCTGTGTGAAGGGTGTCGTAGGCGTTTGACTCGTCGTTGCTATCTGACAGCTTGCGGCGTGAGCCGAGGTCTCCGAAGCCTCGTCGCAGGAGTTCTCTTGCTGCTGCCATACGGTCTGCGGGCTTGATACGGAACTTCTTGGGTGTGAATGGCCTGTCCCTGCCGCTCATGATGTCCACGAGGAAGTTGACGACGGTGTGACCTTCGGCGGTCTCGTGGCGAATAAGGTGTGCTATCTGGTAGTTGAGGATGTCTAGGTGGGTTACGGGGGCTGACATCGATGGAGGGGAATCTTCACCCCCATCCCAACCTTCCCCCGTCGAGGGGGAAGGAGCTTTAGTGCCCTCACCCCTGCCCTCTCCTTGGGGGAGAGTCGGAATGTTGTTGCAGTCGGTGTCTGTGAAGCCGTACCTGATGAGGTGCTTTGCTGCTTCCATGCGGTGGCAGACTTTGACGCCAGGGGTTTCGCCGCGCATGGTGTTGGCGAGGAAGAGGGCGATGTCGTAGCCGTCTTTGGTGATTCCAGCGATGTTCTGTTGTAGGGCGTTTTGGTTGCACATTGTTGTCATCTGCCAGTTGTCAGAAATGTGATCTGACGGGCTTGTTGCGAAAATTTGTTCTTTTGCATTGATATCTATCTTACGCACGGATGTTTGGGCTGTCAAGGGCAGGAATTTTCAGGAATGGGGGGATGGCCATAAATGGCATAGCAGACGCTGAGGGAATGGTTCGGTAACAGTGGAGAAAGGGGTCCGCGCCGAGGCGCACCTTTTTCAGGTTTGCAGAAAAGATAAGGGCGACTTAGGGAACGATCCGTCGCATACCAGTGCAAAGGTTATACAATTGTATAATGGCCCTGACGGCGATAGTCCCTTGGAGTAAAGCGATTTGTTCTTCTTTGGCCTCCCTGCATTGATCATCAATGTCCTTCTATTAGTAGTGGTGACAATGACACCATGTAGAGATAGGTCCGATAATTTCTTGCAAGTCCATGAACCAGAGCCTGTCAGCGGAGCGGTTGTACAATCTGGAATTCTAATTTCGATGGCTGACGAAATACCTACCAAACAGATTGTAGAGTTTAAGAATCTGGTAATGGTTACTCAGAGTTCGGGTCTGCCCATGGACGCGATGCCAGCTTTTATCCAAGAGGTCCAGAATATGGGAGCCAATGGTGTAGTCAACTTCAGACTCGAAGTAATCACAGGCCCAACACCCCACCAAACATCTATACTCTATGGAAATGCTGTGGTCGTCGAATAGCTTGAGGATGACGATGAACCCCATTGTTATTGGGTACCTGCTTAACGAGCATCTAGGATCCCTAGGGCGCTACCAAAGCGGGTTCCTTTTCCTGAACTAGAGCAATACTCCTTAAGAGTTGGTCATGTGCATATTCAATGAAGTGAAATGCTGCCTCAAGGATTGCGAGAACTCATCCATTCTTTCTAACTCAACTATGCGAGACAATTCTCGCCCTGATCCCGTGAGCGCAACACCTTCTATCCGAAGCTGCTGTTGCTGAGAGTCAGCAACAGGCTCTAACATCCAATTTCGGCCTTGGAATGAAAAAGGTATGGTTGGCCTGTCCATCCCTTGCCACCGGACGCAAATCTGACAATCAATCCATGATCTGTATTCTGAAGATATGAGTCCATACTCTTCGAGTGTAACTAGGTTGCGGAAACCTAGCCCGTACTCTAAGAGCGAATTATCTCCGGGTTTTCCTCCCATGGTAGGAACCCTAGCATCGATAATGTCAGTGCCTGCAACCAAGGATATGCTCAGTGAACATAGTCGTTGAAAGAGTTTGGCGACCTGATTATCCAAGGTCCTTAGAATGTTCAGCGTCTTAATCGACGTGCTTCCTGGGTGCCTAACCTGTTCAGCCAACATCTTAGCCCAGAGTAATTTGAGATCTTCCGAAGACACATCTTGAACACCAGCGAAGAACTGCGCCGTCCAATCATGGTCCGGTTCGACATCAGGGACGTCTTCATCACCCAACTCACGGGCCGCTTCATGAACTGTCGTTAGAGCGTTGTTCGTTCGTTTCTCCTCCTGATACAGAACCTTCTGCTCCAAGATAGTGCTAAAACTTAATTCACCCTGAGTAATAGCATCTTGAGGTAGAATCAATTCCCGGGAATCGGCCTGTGCTTGTGCCAAAATCCTCATTGAGTCTGCCTGCCCTTGAGCCATCCTTCGCTGTGCCTCTGCTTCTCTTGCCGCAATCCAAGGCTTCAAATAAGTTCCAACAGTAGCGCCAAACCCGCTTGCTGTCATGTCTTGCAACTTTTCAATTGCAGGTACTCGAATGGTCATGTTTATGTCCATGGCTGGCTAATCCTTCCCGCAACCCGACTCAGACACAATTCTAATTTTGCTTTGAGATAGAATACTTTACACGCTGTTTAACGTTCAATAGGTCATTCTATCGGATTTGGGGCAAGTGGATTCAAAGTGCCCAACTACTTAATGAGAGGAAATCTTTGCTAGTTGGGTTGAATGGGAAGTCAAGGGCGGTTGATTTCACTTCTTATCGATTCTTTTGAAATCCTTATGGATTCCTGCTTTCTCGGGGTTGACGGCAAGAAGTGCGCCCTTAAGGGACAATCCGAGGAACTTCCTCGTACTTGACAGACGGGCGGTGCAGGATATTGCGCTATTGATGCGCCGGGGTTTCGTCGGGGGAGTCGAGGGAGCGGGATAGTTTCTCCGACTTTTGCCGGAGGCGACGCAGGTCTATGACGCGTTGAATTATCAGGGTGATAGCCCCTACCACTGCTATAACAACACTCGCCATGCCGTAATTAGCCAAGGCTTGTCTGATTGGGTTTGACAGGTGGATTATCTGTTCAAAGTCGAGTACGGCAACGACGAATACGGCAAGCGTCAGAGCACCGAGTACGGGAATCAGCGTATCGATAATTTTGTGCATCGCTGCTTGTTACACCTATTACCTAGCCAGAACCGCAAGCAAAGTACCGAAGAGTGCCAATCCAGAAATGATAGCCATGTTGGACCAGAACCTGAAGTTTGTGCGCATTTCAATGATGCTGTCACTGAGGGCGTCGACCCGAGTTTCAAGTCTCACAATTCTTTCCCGATTGGTCAAATTTCGGCTCCAAGATTCTTTGTGAATAATGAGAAAGTTCCTGTGTGCAGTCATCATACTCGGCAAACGGAGTCTGTTCAAGATATGTGGACTTTCATTGATTTGGAAAGTATTTGCAGCCTGCATTCGTTGGATGACTGGACGGTTGTTAGCGGGGCGGCGTACTTGACAGACGGGCGGTGCAAGATACAATTCATCGGGGTAAATGGCGGTATAGCGGTTTGCCTTGCTATGTAACGCTTTCGATTGACTAGGTTGTGTGGACATTTCCTGTCATTCTGAGTGCAGAGAGGTATGTGAAGTCTGTGAATGGTGTATTGGCAATGATTTTAGATTCTTCACTCCGCTGCGCTACGTTCAGAATGACAGAATGAACGTGGGCTACGTTCAGAACGACAGAACGAGCGTGGGCTGCGTTCAGAACGACAGAACGAGCGTGGGCTGCGTTCAGAATGACAGAATGAATGTGAGCTGCGTTCAGAATGACAGAACGAACGTGAGTTACGTTCAGAATGACAGAATGAATGTGAGCTGCGTCCACAATGACAGAATGAACGTGAGCTGCGTTCAGAATGACAGAATGAATGTGAGTTGCATCCAGAAGGACAGGATGAATGTGAGTTGCGTTCAGAATGACAGAATGAATGTGAGCTGCGTTCAGAACGACAGAACGAGCGTGAGCTGCGTTCAGAATGACAGAATGAATGTGAGCTGCGTCCAGAAGGACAGAACGAACGTGAGTTACGTTCAGAATGACAGAATGAACGTGGGCTACGTTCAGAACGACAGAACGAGCGTGGGCTGCGTTCAGAATGACAGAACGAACGTGGGCTGCGTTCAGAATGACAGGGTGTAGAGGGCGCTGCGTTCAGAATGACGGAAATGACATACTTATCAAGTCTAAAATGCTTTGCGTATCAAATATCAAATATCAACAGAGCCTAGTGATCAGCGGACGGAGGAATAGATGAACGGGGCAGAACTGAAGGATAGGGTTCAAAACGGGGGCATCGTGTATGGCACGATGATCAGCTTGGGGCGCAATCCGCGCTGGGGTTCGGCGTTCTCGAATTTCGGCATCGACTATGCGATTATCGACACGGAGCACTCGCCACGGGGCAGGACGGATGTGGCGGATTTCATCGCTGCGTTCTCGTTCAGCGGGGTCGTGCCTATCGTGCGGATACCGATACCGGACTCGCACTATGTGACGATGGCGCTGGATGCGGGAGCGCAGGGGATTCTCGCGCCTTACTGCGAGACTGTGGATGAAGCCAAGGAGGTTGTGGGGGCCGCGAAGTGGCGTCCTCTGAAGGGCGAGCTGGTGCGGAAGGCGGTGGATTCGGGGGAGTTTCCGAGCCAGGCGACGAAGGAGTATCTGGAGGCGCGCAATCGCAATAATGTGTGCATTGTGGGCATCGAGAGTGTGCCGGCTATCGAGAATCTTGAGAACATCCTGAAGGTGGGGGGCATAGACGCGATATTCGTGGGGCCGAACGACCTTAGCATTACGCTGGGGATTCCGGACCAGTACGACCATCCGGACTATGAGGCTGCGCTGCGCGAGATTATCAGCAAGTGCCAGGCGGCGGGAGTGCCGACGCTGATTCACCACCAGACGGTTGAGTTGACTACCAAGTGGCTGAAAGAGGGGGCGAGGTTCGTGCTTTACAGCAGCGACGCTCGCAGCATGCACAACGCTTACCGCGACGAGTTCGGGGCTATCAAGGCTGCGGGCGCGGAGCTTGGGGGCGGCATGGCAGAGGATGTGGGGGAGTCGGAGGAAGTGATTTAGAACATTGACATGGATTAGCAGGACGGGGGATTTCTTATCCTACTCACCCCCATCCTAACCTTCCCCCATCGAGGGGGAAGGGATTTTTGCAGACAGAACTGAAGAATAGCGACTGGAGAGAGATATATGGCCTGGCAATTTATACTGGTTAACGGACCTTATGGCGGGACGTGTGAGGGGCCTGCGTGGGATGGGAGTGGGCTGCTGTTCACGCACATTCCGGGGAACCGAATCATACGATACGACCCGCAGGACAAAGGGTCGAGCATCTATCGCTCGGACTCGAATAACGCGAATGGGCTGATGTTCGACTCGGAGGGACGGCTTTACGCCTGCGAGGGCGGCGCGCGGCGCGTGGTGCGCTATGAGGCGGATGGCTCGACGACGGTGCTGGCTGATGGCTTCGAGGGGCAGCGGCTGAATGTGCCGAATGACCTTGCCATCGACCAGAACGGCAGCGTGTGGTTCACGGACCCGTTCTATGATGGCGCGGGCGGCGAGTGGAGCAACGACCGAGCGAATAAGGACCTCGACCACGACTCGGTGTACCGGCTGGATGAGCAGGACGACGGGAGCTGGTCGATCACGCAGGTTACTTTCGATACGACGCGACCGAACGGACTGCTGTTCTCGCTTGACTACAGCGTGCTGTATGTGGCGCAGTCGGGGCGGGATGCGGACGAGAAGCGCGAGCTGCGCGGGTATCCGGTGAACGCGGATGGGAGCCTGGGCGAGTATAGCGTGCTGCACGACTTCGGGGCGCATCGCGGGATAGACGGGATGGTGCTGGATACCGAGGGCAATATCGTGGCGACGGCGGGCTTCGACGAGAGCGGGCCGGGGCCGATGGTGTATGTGTTCGCGCCGGACGGCGAGGTGCTGGAGACGCACAGGACGCCGACGGACAGGCCGACGAACTGCTCGTTCGGTGGCGCTGACCTGACGATGCTGTATGTGACGACGGGCGGCGGTGATGTGTATATGACGCATACGGACAGGCAGGGACGGCTGCATTATCCGACGATTTAAGGCCGACGATTTAGGGGCCACCGTGTAAGGCCCACAATTTAAGGGCCATCATATAGGGCCGACCATTGGGAGCCGAGCGTGGGGTGAGTGACAGAACCCGCGTCGGACTTCACGAATAGACTTTAGTCAGCAACATAGGAGCGGATTTCAGATGGCAGACGATACGATTCGGATTGGACTTGTGGGCGCAGGGGGGAATACGACGCTGCGCCATATACCGGGCTTTCGGGAGATGGACGGCGTGGAGATTGTGAGCGTGGCGAATCGGAGCCGCGCGTCGGGGCAGAGGATTGCGGACGCGTACGGGCTGCCGGAGGTCTATGACAGCTGGGTTGACCTGATCGAGGCGGATGATACGGATGCTATCTGCATCGGGACGTGGCCGTATGTGCACCGTGACATGGTGCTGGCGACGCTGGAGAATGAGAAGCACGTGATGACCGAGGCGCGGATGTGCATGGATGCGGCGCAGGCGCACGAGATGCTGGACGCGTCGCGGCTGGCTCCGCACCTGGTGGCGCAGATCGTGCCGTCACCGATGACGCTGCGTGTGGATAACACGATGAAGCAGCTGATTGCGGATGGGTACCTGGGCGATGTGCTGTCTGTGAACCTGGTGGTGAACGACAAGACGATGCACCCGGCGGGGTTCGTGGAACCGGGCGCGCCGCATCACTGGCGGCATGACCGCGACTTCAGCGGGTACAACATTATGCAGATGGGCATCTGGTACGAGGCGATGATGCGCTGGGTTGGGCCGGCGCAGACGGTGCAGGCGCTGACGCGGGTGCATGTGAAGAGCCGCAAGGATGGCGACGGGAACTCGCAGGTCATTACGATACCGGACCATATCGAGGTGCTGGCTGAGATGTACTCGGGTCCGTTGCTGCACATACGGATGAGCGCGGTGACGGGGCATTCGCCGCAGAACGGGGCGTGGCTGCACGGGACGGACGGAACGCTGTACGTGCAGTCGCCGGGGATGGCGCTGTACGGCGGGACGCGGGATGACGGTGAGCTGTCGGAGATCGAGATTCCCGCTGAGAACCAGGGGGATTGGCGGGTGGAGGAGGAGTTCATCAACGCGATTCGCGGCGTGGAGGATATAACGCATACGAACTTCGCGGATGGCGTGCGGTACATGGAGTTCACGGAGGCGGTAACGATCAGCGCGCAGACTGGCGAGAAGGTGCATTTGCCGCTTTAGGTACGCACACGCAATCAAATATTAGGACTTCGCCTGCTTTTACAAAAGTACAGGGAAGTCCTAATATATTTTAAGTTAGAAATATGTTATCCTTGCGCAGCTTATCAGATTCAGGACTGGCTAAGGAAAACAAATGGCGGTTGAACAGCAGCCTCAGAACTCACCATCAAACTCGGGCGACGGTACTGCGTTCATATTGGCGGCCATTGACCGCGTAGCAGCGGACTCGCGCAGCAATTATGAGCAACTGGCAGCCGAGATGCGTAGAAGCCATGACCAATTGGCGACCGACTCGCGCAGCAACTACGAGCAATTGACGGCCGATATGCGTAGCAGTCACGAGCAATTAGCCGCCGATATGCGCAGCAATTACGACAGGTTAGCTGCTGATACTCGGAGCAACTTCGAGAGTGTCCGCTCCGATATTCGGCAGCTTTACTACCTGAACATTCTGACACTTTTGACGGCATTGGGCGCGCTCATTGCCGGGTTATTCGCACTACTCGGCGAATAACCACACCTCCCTGCGAGCCGCCGCCGGCTCATTCTTCGATCCCTATGCACGACTAGGACGCGCCGGGGTTACCAGAGCCAATAACCCTGTATGCGCTTTGCTCTTGCGGATGGTCGCCTTCCCTTTCTTCGAGCCTGCCGAGTGGGATGGCGGGCATGGTGGTCGTATGCAAGCCCGCCCTGACGCCAAGCTCCAAGGTGAAGCGAGCTGCGGTGGCGTTGTCTTCCGCTTCCAGTATGGCAACGAAGTCTATGTTGCCAAGCACGGCGTAGAGGCCCAGTATCTCCGCGCCGGCGAACCCCATCTCATCTTCGATGCTACGAATGACGTGAGTGTCATTCAGTATCTTCTCGCGTCCTGCTTCTGTGGCGGAAATCAGCAGTATGTATGTGGACATGGCATCTTCTCCTTGCGTTCAGCGACGGGCTTCGAATAGAGGCGCCCGCCGCATTGCGCCGACATGGTAGTATTGACTGGTCAAGCGTCGAGGATTTCGGCGTGCTCTCATAATAACAGTAGTAGAATTAGCAATAATATAAACCTGACTGGCATAATACTAGGTTGTGTGGACATTTCCCATTTGTCCCCTGTCATTCCGAGTGAAGCGAGAAATCTGAAGTCTGTGAATGGTGTATGTGCAACGATTTTAGATTCTTCACTCCGCTGCGCTGCGTTCAGAATGACAGAATAAATCTACTATTCAAGTCTAAAACGCTTTTTGTATCAAATGTCAACAGAACCTAATCTGACTGGAGATTTTCATGGACTATTCAGAGTTTTTTTCCAAGAACCTTCCCGCGACGGTGGAGATGCCGACAGGGTTGCGCGCGGACACACCGCAC
Source organism: Dehalococcoidia bacterium (assembly GCA_965225795.1). Lineage (GTDB taxonomy): Bacteria > Chloroflexota > Dehalococcoidia > Lucifugimonadales > JADFKI01 > Bin90. The sequence goes on from OZ245324.1 coordinate 2,199,131, forward strand.
ATATTCTCGGTTACGAATGCCGTACCGCAGGCAATAGACCCTGCGAAATACGCAGAGGCGATGAGCAGCGTGCTTGCGCGGGAGGCTCGCAGCCTTGCGGGTTATCCGGGCATGAAGGGACATGAGGGGCTGCGCAGCGTAATTGCGGCGGAGTTGAAGGACAAGCGCGGCGCTGATGTGGACATAGACGACATCTTCCTGAGCGACGGCGCGGGCGGCGCTATCCGCAAGTTGGTTGACGCATTCATAGATCCCGGTGATGTAGTGCTGGCGGAGGAGTTCACATACTCGGGCACGCTGAATATGCTGCTCAGCAAGCGCGCTGAAGTGATACATGTGGAGTCGGATGTGGAGGGGATGAATCCGGATGCGCTTGTAGCAGAGATCAAAAGGCTGGCGGCGGGTGGACGGAAGCCGAAGTTCATCTACGCTATATCAGTGTACCAGAATCCGACAGGCTCGACGCTGAGCCTCGAGCGGCGCGAGCGCATGCTGGAGATTGCGGCGGAGTACGACATCCTCATTGTGGAGAACGAGTCATACGCCGACTTCCGAATAGATGGCGATCCTTTGCCGCCCGCAATGCTTGGCATGGACGACAACGGGATGGTCATATATGTGTCGTCCTACACGAAGCTAATGGGCTGCGGGCTGCGTGTGGGCTTCGCGGTCGCGCCTCAGCAGGTGCAGGATGTGCTGACCGGCGGCATGCCGAGCCAGTTGGCTACGATGCTAGTGTACGAGTACCTGCGAACGCGCAAGGCAGAGCATGTGGAGACTGTGCGCCGTGAGCTTCTGTCGCGGCGCGATGCGCTGGTCAGCGCAGTCCGCGAGAACTTCCCTTCGGAATGCGAGATAGTCACGCCCCATGGTGGAATGATGGGCTGGGTAAAGATGCCGGAAGGCGCGGACACCTGGGCGGCGCTAGAAAGCGCGGTTGAGGCGGGCGTCAAGTACAACCCCGGCGGCATCTATCGGGCGCCACGAGACCGCAACGACCACCTGCGCCTGACATTCAGTCACAACACGGCGGAGGAAATCCGGGAGGGTGTCGCCACGCTCGCGGATGTATTCGAGCGCGGCGGGCTGTTTGGGTAGAATAATATAGATGCAATGAATGGAAAAGTTGCAGTAGCCTTCAGTATTCCAAATGTGTAGAGTAAATGCACTGCGGGATAGCTGGACGCAACGTGTGAATGCGCCGCTGCCTGAGCAAGAACCAACAGGGAGTGCGGCGTCAATTGCACCACGGAGAACACGACGATGACTTCACGAAGCACGCTCAAGCCGGCATACGCCGACTATTCCCATTTGGAGCCGTTGCCGGACCCGCCGCGTGAGCGTGATATGCAGCAAGACGTAGGGATAAACGCCTTTCGCCGCGTTCTGGAGCCTCATTTCGCGCACCGAGACGATGTGCTGATAGCGGGTGGGGGCTTTCTGCGGCAAGAAGCAACGAACGATGCAGAACGTCTCGCTCCCGACTGCGTGGTTACATTTGGGGTCAACCCCGATGCCATTGTAGCGCGGAATGGTTATGTGATAAGTGAAGTGGGGAAGCCTCCGGACTTTGTGCTTGAGGTTGCTTCCCGTAGCACCGGGAGGCGGGATTACACTGTGAAGCGCGATGGGTATGCCGGATATGGTGTGCAGGAATACTGGCGCTTCGACCGCACGGGCGGCAGATTTCATAACGCTCCTTTGGCCGGTGACACGCTGGTTGACGGGCTGTATCGGCCTCTTCCGATACATGAGGGGGCGGATGGCCTGATATGGGGACACAGTGCGGTACTAGGATTGGATCTGTGCTGGGACGATGGTGAGTTCAGGCTGAGAAATCCAATAACGGGCGAATTCCTTCCCAATCCTGCTGAATTGCAGGTGGAGCGCGATGCTGCGCTGGCGGAGGCGGCAAGACTCAGGGAGCAGCTAAGAAGACTGCAACAAGATTGACGCAGGGTATAAGGTATAGCGGACGGAAACGTCATTCTACACGCTCAGGGCGAGCGCGTTCCGCATATATCCTACTTACAGTTGTTTGAGGGTCTTGCTTAATGTATTCCGCCGACCTGCACTTACATTCGCCGTTTGCGCGCGCGACAAGCAGCCAACTTACTTTCCAGAATATGGCGAAGTGGGCGCGCATCAAGGGCATTGACCTGCTCGCTAGCGCTGACTTCACGCATCCGGAATGGTTAGCTGAGACAAAGAGGACGCTGCGACCGACAGGCGACGGGCTGTACGAGTACGAGGGAGCGCGGTTCGTACTTGGGACAGAGGTGAACTGCAACGGTCACCAGGGCGGCAGGAACCGGCGCATCCACATGCTGATGTTCGCCCCGAGCATCGAAATCGTGGAGCGCATCAACGCGGCACTGAGCGACAAGGGGCTGCTGGCATCGGACGGACGCCCTACCCTGCACCTGACGCCGCGCGAGTTGCTTGAAACGCTGTTGCACATTGACGAGCGCATAATGCTGATTCCGGCGCATGCGTGGACGCCGCACTTCGGGATTTATGGTTCACGGACGGGCTTCGATTCGCTGGAGGAGTGCTTCGGAGACCTGACAGGGCACATCTTCGCCATCGAAACGGGACTGTCGAGCGACCCGGCAATGAACTGGCGCATGCCCGAACTTGACGATGTGAGCATCGTGTCGTTTTCGGACGCGCACTCGCTGCCGAAGATGGCGCGAGAGTTGACGATTATAGACGGCGAACTGAGCTATGAAGGGCTGATGCACGCCTTGAAAGAGCAGAGCATCGCGTACACGGTGGAGTTCTTCCCGGAAGAGGGCAAGTACCACAACTCGGGACATCGGAAGTGCGGGGTGAATCTATCGCCCGATGAGGTGGCGAGGACCGGGGAGCGATGTCATGTGTGCGGACGGCGCATGACGCTGGGCGTGTTGCAGCGGACCGAAAGACTGGCGCGGCGGGATGTACGCGTACGCAAAGGCGCCGACGGCATGGTTTATGGCGATAGCGGTAGGCCGCCGTTCAGGTCACTGGTGGGTTTACAGCAGATTATCGCGGAGAGCATGGGACGCGGGGTGAATACGAAGGGTGTGCAAACGCGGTACATGAATCTGGTGGACGAACTGGGGAGCGAACTGCATATACTGACGGACGCGAGCATATCCGACATATCGCGGGTTGGCGGGGAGCACATCGCTGAGGGAGTGGAGCGAGTTCGCTCGGGGAACATCGTCATCGAGCCGGGCTATGACGGGGTGTTCGGCAAGGTGAGCGTGTGGCGGGAAGAGGCTGAGATAAATATACAGGACAAACGGGATAGACAGGGCATCCTGTTTTCCGCGTGAATCTGGGGAGACAACGATGGCAATATCGATAACGGGCGAGATACGGCAGAGGATAACCAATGCGCTGGCGGACGGGTATCCGTGCTTCGTAGGGACAGCATCGGCGGACGGCAAGCCGCAGATAAGCATGCGGGGCAGCGTCGCCGTTTATGACGGTGAGACGCTGTGCTGGTGGGAGCGCGGCATGCGCTCATCCATAGACAACATCGACGAGAACCCGCAGGCGATAATTTTCTACCGAAACAGCGGGGAGCGGATACACTGGCGCTTTCACGGCAGGGTTACGCTGTATGCGTCGGGTGCGGAGCGCGAGCGGGCGATGGGATTGACGCAAAAGGCTGAACTGGACAGGGACCCGGAGCGGACAGGAGTGGCGGCGCTGATGCGGGTGGAGAGCATCACGGAACTGTCGGGGAATGTGCTACAGAGCGCGTAGGGTTATGCGGGGCTTGCATTTGCGAATATAGAATAGCATCCGCGAAGCCGGTTGGTGGCAAACTCTACTTTCTTTAAGGCTATGTGTTGTATTTGGCGCGCTGGGTGAGGAAGACTGCCATTATAAGAATGGGGATAGTCACGATGATGACGCCTAGCACGATGACGATGGCGAGCGGTCCCAGACCTACAACGCTGTAGAACAGATGCAGCAGCCAATCGAGCAGCACCGGGTCTCCCGGCTCGGAGTGGTGTCCCAGTACCGATAGCAGAATCGGCATCAGCCGGCTTCTCCGCTAGCGGCAGCAGGCTGGGCAGGCTGGTAGCGGATGGAGAACTTGCGCTCATTGACGGCGTAGCTGGCGACTGTCGCGCCGAGCAGGAAGAGGCCGGCAATGGCGAAGGGGAACTCGTAGGCGCCGGTCATGTCATAGAGGACACCAGCCATGAAGACGCTCAGCGAGCCGCCAATCTGGTGCGACATGGTTGACAGGCCGTTGAGTGTGCCGATGTTCCTGACGCCGTAGATGTCCGCCGTGAGAGAGCTCGTGAGCGGAGGCGTGGCAATCCATGACATTCCGGCGAGCACGGCGAAGGACCATATTGCGACGGATGGCGGTATGGAGAAGCCCCAGAGCATCATCATGAATCCGGGTGTGACCAGCATCACATAGGCGAGGAAGCGGATGAAGTAGATGGTGCCAAGCAGGTTCTTGCGGCTGAACCTGTCGGAGAGGAAACCTACGACGATTACGCCGACCACGTTAAGCCCCTGCATGAAGCCGAAGGCGAGGGCGGCGATGCCGGGCGATATGCCGAGATCAATGGCGAATGGAACATAGTGGGCGGATATGATGATGGTGGTGACGCCGCAGACGAAGTATGCCCCTGAGAGCTGCCAGAATGGAGGGGACTTGAGCGAATCCTGCCAGACGGCGGTTTCCAGAGGAGTCCGCTGCCCAGGCGCCGCCTGACGGATGCCTGACCTTCGAGTGGCTCCGGCGGTGTCGTCGCCCTCGCCGCCGTCTGGAACTTCGCCAACCTGTTCTGGGGTATCGCGCATGATTATCAGCACAATCGGGAGAGCAAGCAGCAGCACGAAAGCGCCCAGTGCTATCCAGGCGACGCGCCAGTGGGAGGACAAGATGAGGAAACTCGCAAATGGCGTTAGTATCAGGCCACCCGCAGAGGCGCCGGCTGTCGCGAGGCTGAGCACCATGCCACGCTTGCGGTAGAACCATTTCGAGAGCATGGAGTGGACGGTTACGAACGAGACGCCACTGGTAGCCGTGGACATCACCACGCTATAGATGATGAGGAGGAAGAGCAGAGAGTTGGTAAGCTCGAACAAGCCAAGTATGTTAATACTGAACTCAGGCCCGTAGCTTCCGACAAAGGTCAGCATGAGCGTGCCTGCTCCCAGCAGCAGCAGGCTCGCCGAGATTACCGCGCGCCCACCGTACTTGTCGTACAGGCTGCCGAGGAATGGCTGCGTGAGAGCGTTAACCAGCGTGCCAAGGCCGATGACGGCTGAAATCGCTGCGCGGTTGCTCCATATCTGATCCGCTTCCATCGGTATGATGAAGACGCCGAAGCCGTTGCGCGCACCCGTAGAGACGAACATCGCGAAGAAACCGGCAGCCAGTATGAACCAGCCGTAGAATATGCGCTTCCCGCCGAAAACTTGCTGCAATGCGGTCTCCATGAAATATACTCGATTGAGATTAACACCGCTACACCAGTTTAGCAAGGCGAAAATACCGGATAGGGACTCATCTCAAAGGACAGGATGGACGGGATTCGATGAATATGCGGGATACGCGTTTTGACTATGACAAGAGGCACGTAAACAGGTAGAATCGGGCTGCGTTGATGTGAATCGCGCGACAACTGGGTATGGGAAGGGCTATTGGCACGGCAACTGGCGGCGACATCATCGATGCCACAGGCGCTTGGGGCGCTGCGGTATCGCAACTTCAGGCTATACTGGTTCGCCGGGATCGGGCAGGCGGCGGCGCTTGGCATGCAGTTCCTCATACTCGGCTGGCTGGTACTGGAGCTTACGAACTCGCCGGCGCAGCTTGGGCTGGTGATTGCAATATACGGCGCGCCGAACCTCGCATTGCTAATGTTCGGGGGCATCTTTGCTGACAGGGTTGACCGTCGCTGGATGCTGTTTTACAGCCAGACCGTCGTGGCGGTGCTGATTTTCGGTATAGCGACGCTGACGCTGTACCAGCTTATCTCCATCTGGCACATATACGGCATAGCGTTCATTCTGGGGACGATACAGGGAGTGAACATGCCGGCGCGGATGGCGATAGTGCCGGACCTGGTGGGCAAGAACGACATTCTGAACGCGACCTCGCTGAACATGGCGGTGTTCAACACAGGACGCATTATGGGGCCGTCGCTTGCGGGCTGGATAATCCAGCACGTGGGAATGGGACATGCGCTGTATTTCAACGCGATATGCTATGCCTTAGGCTGCGTGTGCCTGCTGATGATGTCAGGGGTGGAGTCGCGCAGCCAGAATAAGGACGCGAACATGCTGCGCGACTTCTGGGCCGGCATCAGATACGTGGCAAGTACGCCGATTGCCTTTACGATGGTGGGGATGAGTTTCGCCTTCGGGTTCTTCGGGGCGGCGTATGTGCAGGTGCTTCCGGCATTCGGCAAGGAGGTGCTGCGGCTGAACGCGGACGGCGCGGGCTTCCTGCTGACCGTGGCGGGGATAGGCTCGCTGGCGGGCAACATATACCTAGCTTCCCTGGGGAACACCAAGAACAAGAACTGGCTACTGCTGGGAATGATAATCCTGTTCGGAGTCAGCCTGTTCTTCTTCGCCCTGTCGCCTATTTACATCGTCTCGCTGGTTCTGCTGTTTTTTACGGGTGTGGGATTCACAGGATTCATCTCGATGGGAACGGCGATACTTCAGATCAGCACGCCGCCTGAACTTCGAGGGCGCATGATGAGCCTGTGGCTTATTGGGGCGGCGGTGCACTACATAGGCGCTTGGCCGCTGGGCACGGTGGGCGAATACTACGGCTGGCCGATGTCGTTGGGCGGTGGCGCGCTGTTGATGCTGGGACTCGTGATGTGGCTTGGGGTATTCAGACCAACGCTGCGGCGGCTGCGGGTTTGACGATGTTCGACATTCGTCGTCTGATTCGCGCTGTCAGGTATTCCTACACCGGCCTGCGTGATGCCTTCGTTGACGAGGCCGCATTTCGACTAGAGATACTGCTGTCGTTGATTCTGATTCCAATAGCTGTGTGGCTTGGCGAGGACAATGTGGAGCGGGCGCTGATGATTGGCACGCTGATGCTGGTGCTAATCATGGAACTGCTGAACTCGGCAATCGAAAATGCGGTGGACCGGATCGGCTCGGAGTTCAGCGACCTATCTCGGAAGGCGAAGGACCTGGGTTCGGCAGCCGTGTTCGTGTCGCTGGCGCTCGTGATAGTGGTGTGGGCGCTGATGCTGCTGAACTAGGCCGCGCTCTCGTAGATCGAGATGTGGTTTTCGCTTGACGCCGTGAATGGCGAGCCGTCCCAATCGCCCCAACGCTCGCGCAGGCGTATGCCTGCAAGTCGCGCCATCAGGTCTAGCTCGGAGGGCCAGGAGTAGCGCACCTGAACTGGGTAGAGCTTGATACCTGACTCGCCGGTGAAAATCTCCTGGGAACTGACATGCTGATTAACCCGGTCGTGCTTCACGAGATCGATTAAGGCGATTTCCTCTTCATTCAACGTCACTGTTACGTTGTCATCTCGCATTCGGACGAAGCGCGTGGGGTCTGGGACGAAGGCTTCGACGACGAACACGCCATCATCAGTGAGGTGCGCCGCCGCGCTGCGGAAGCACCGCACCTGCGCCTCCTGCGAGGTCGCCTGAAACAGGGTGTTGAAGACGACGAAAACCAGCGAGAATTTCTTGTTTGAGGCACCGTCGCGCAGCCTGAACTCGGAAAAGTCGCTAATGGTGACGGGGATGGCATCGCCGCCGGGCTTGGCGCGCATCTTGGCAACGATGGCTTCGGAAGCGTCTATGCCGTGAACTTCGACGCCGCGCTCTGCAAGTGGCAGCGCGATCCTGTCAGTGCCGATGCCGAGTTACAGCGGCGCACTATTCGCCACGAAGTCTGCGGAGTTCGGCTTCCAATTCGGCAACTCGCGCTTCGGCGGATTGTCTGGCGGCTCGTTCAGATTCAGTTCGTGCCTCTGCCGTTTCGCGGGCTGCACGCTCGGCTTCCGCTGAAATATGGGCGGCTTCCGATTCGGACTGTAATTCCTCAGGAGTGGGCAGGAAATCACCTGTCAATGGGTCGCGCAGGCGCAGTTTGCCGTCGTCCCAGCACAGGTCCAGTCCCAGCACGGCGCTGTGTCCCCGAAGCAGACCTTCAGAGCCTTCGTGGATCTCTATCGGTTCGTACTTGTCTCCAATCAGAATATCGCCTGCGATAGGAGCATCGTGAAACTCCCCGCCCGTGTGGTCGAAACGCCAGTATTCTCGGACGCCGTAACCGGCATATCCCTCGCGCTTCACCGTGTAGTCACGTCTGCCCGTGCTGCGAGACGCCACCTCCAGTACGAAATCGGGCGGTTTACCGACCTCGCTTATCACATAACCGTTGCGCGCGATAATTGCTTTCGGATTGACACCGAATGTCACCACGCAGTCAGGAGCCAGGCGTTCGGCTTCATTGGTCGCCTCACGACGCAGATAGCCTTCGCCACAGATGAGCACATCGTCTCGGTTAGCGAAGTGGGGAGCGAGAGTGGAGGCGAAAGCGAATATCCCGACGAATTGCTGCATATCAGGCTCGCGCGGCGGGTCGGGCAGCGGCTCCAGATGAGAATAGTCCGTATAGGGGGGATAGAGAGCGCTTCGTGTAGTCATAGCCAGACTCCCCGAATTTCAGTACCACTTAATTCTCCATTGCATATGAACTGAATGGAGGTATTGTACCATCTTTGATAGAGAAGGTTCTGCTGAAGCAGAAGCCAATTGAGGCAGACACGCACCTTGGCTTGGCTTGTGGTCTCGTTGTGATGCGCGTGTATAATCATCGTATATTCCATAGTACACTCAGGATTGCTCTAGGTGAAGAACCATGACCACTGCCGCAGGCGCGACTCCTCTGCTTGAACCTCAGCAAACCCAACTGCTCATCCTGATTGACGGGCACGCGCTTGTTCACCGGGCGCACCATGCCATGCGCGATCCGCTTACGGTGCAGAGTACAGGTGAGGTGGTGTCCGGAGTGTATGGCTTTTTGAACATGTTCCTGCGGGCTATCGAGGAGTGGAAGCCTACGCACTGCATAGTCACTTTCGATGTGTCTGCGCCGACTTTCAGGCATGAGGCGTTCAAGGAGTATAAGGCGCACCGACCACCTACGCCGCCGGAACTGCGAGACCAGTTCGGGCGCGTGAAGCAGTTCATGGAGGCGTTCAATGTGCCGGTGTTCGAGATGGCGGGGTTCGAGGCGGACGACATTCTCGGAACGCTTGGAGCGCAGGCGGAGGGGGAGCACCTAGATACGCTTATATTGACGGGCGACAGCGATATTTTGCAGCTCGTGTCTCCGTCAGTTCGGGTGCTGCTCGACTCGGGGCGGCAGCGCGCGAATGCGTACGACATTGCCGGAGTGCAGGAACGCTACGAGGGGCTGGGGCCGGAGTATGTGGCAGAGATCAAAGCGTTGGAGGGGGACAAGTCGGACAACATCCCCGGAGTGCCGCGCGTGGGCAGGAAGACGGCGATCAAACTGCTAACCGAGTATGGCAGCATCGAGGGCATTTACCAGCATATAGACGAGGTGAAGCCTCCGGGCATACAAAAGTCGATGCGCGAGAACGAAGAGTTGGCGCTGCACTGCAAGATGCTGACGACTATCAGGCGCGATGTGCCGGTGGAGTTGAACACCGATGCGGCGAGGTTCGGCGGATTCGAGCGCAGCGAGGTGCTGGCGCTGATGCGGGAGCTGGAGTTTTTCAGCATGGTGAACCGCATACCGTCAAATGGTATCGGTGGCGCTGAGGGCGAGCAGTTGGGGATGCTGGATATGCCTGCCGACGAGCGAACGCCTGCCGAGTACATCGTAGTGGATACGGAGGCGGCGCTGGAGGCGATGCTCAGTGCGCTTGAGGCGTCGGAGATTGTCGCGTTCGATACGGAGACGACATCGCAGACGGCGATGCTTGCGGATCTTGTGGGGCTGTCGTTCTCGAATGAAAAAGGCAAGGGGTGGTATGTGCCGGTCGGGCATGAGGAGGGGCAGCAGCTTGGCCGCGAGTATGTGCTTGAGCGGCTGCGTCCGATGCTGGAGTCCGGAAAGGTCGAGCTTGCAGCGTCTGATAAAAAATATGCGCTTGCAGCTCATAATGCGAACTACGACATGACGGTGCTGGCGAACTACGGGATCAATGTGGAGGGGATTGCATTCGATACGATGATTGCGGCGCACCTGTGCGGTCGAACTCGGACTTCCATCGGTCTGAAGCCGCTTGCGCTGTCCCTGCTGCATGAGGATATGACGCCTATCGAGGACCTCATCGGCAGGGGGCGGAATCAGGTTACGATGGACAAGGTGGAGATTGCGAAAGCCGCAAATTATGCCGCCGCGGACGCGGATATGACATACCGCCTTGTGGATGTGTTCGAGAAGGAACTCGAAGAGAACAACTTACGCATTACCTTCGACACGTTGGAGATGCCGCTCGTGCCGGTGCTGGTGAAGATGCAGAGGGACGGCGTTGCCATCGACACGGGTGCTCTCGCGCCGATGTCCATCGAGATGGGCGAGCAGATTGATGCCATCCGCCAGAGCATGTACGACACGGTGGGGCACGAGTTCAACCTCAACTCACCCAAGCAGCTTGGGGACGTGCTGTTCAATGAGTTGTACCTGCCGTCGACTCGCAAGACGCCGAGCGGAGGGTTCACTACTAACGCGGCGGCGCTGGACGGACTGAAAGAGTTTCTGGACAGCGGCAATGCGGAGGGCGTTGATCCGAAGGCGTATCAGGTGCTGGATATGGTGCTTGAGTACCGGCAACTGTCCAAGCTGAAGTCAACATACGTGGATGCGCTGCCGACGCTGGTCAATCCGAATACGGGCAGGATTCACACTGAGTTCAAGCAGACGGGATCGGACACGGGGCGGCTGTCGAGCACAGAGCCGAATATGCAGAACATTCCTGTGCGAACCGAGTTGGGGCGACGGGTGCGAAGCGCGTTTGTAGCGGAGAATGCACCGGAGTGGACGCTGCTGGGCGCGGACTATTCGCAGATAGAGCTGCGGATACTGGCGCACTACTCGCGGGACGAAGGGCTGATGGCGGCGTTCCTCAATGGCGAGGATATCCACGCGGCGACGGCGGCGAGCGTCTATGGTGTGGCAATCTGCGATGTTGACTCGGAGATGCGGCGAGTTGCGAAGATAATGAACTTCGGCGTGCTGTACGGGCTGAGTCCATTCGGGATACGGCAGCAGACGGGGTTCAGCGCGGAGGAGGGCAAGGCGTTCATCGATACCTACTTCACCAATTATCCGGGCATACGGGGGTACATCGCGGGCATTAAAGAACAGGTGAAGCAGGACGGATATGTGGAGACGCTGATGGGGCGGCGGCGGCGTATCAACGAGGTTCACTCGAGCAATTTTCACACGCGGGCGGCGGGCGAGCGCATGGCAGTGAATATGCCGATACAGGGCACGGCGGCGGACATCGTCAAGATTGCGATGATCAATATTCAGCAGCGTATGGACGCGAATAAGATGCGGTCGAAGATGATATTGCAGGTGCATGACGAGCTTATCTTCGAGGTGCCGCGCGATGAGCTGGGGCAGATGCAGGCTATTATCACGGAGCTGATGCCGTCTGCGGTGCCGCCTGATGTGGGCTTCGTGGTGCCACTCGAGGTGGAGATGAAGGTGGGCGACAATTGGGGGGATATGGAGTAGGCGGCGCCATGACCATGACAGATACTTCGCCGAAATTCGTGGTGCGGGTGCATCAGGGCGGCTTTGGGTACGCATACCTGCGCGAGTTATTTCAGGCGGCGGATGGGCTGGGGTATGACGCGGCCTCGCTGTATGACTTGCTGGGGATTCCGACGCTGGAGTGCTGGACTACGCTTTCGGCGCTGGCGGCGGAGACGGAGCGCATACGGCTGATTCCGATGGTGCTGGCGAATCTGTACCGGCATCCGGCGACGCTCGCTAAAATGGCGGCTACGCTGGATGTCATCAGTGGTGGCAGGCTTGTGCTGGGGATAGGGGCTGGCGGCGGCGAGGGGGACCACAAGGCTTATGGGCTGCCCTACCCGTCCACTCCTGAGCGCGTTGCGATGGTTGGCGAGGCGGTGCAGGTGATTCGGCTGCTGTGGTCGGGGGAACGCGTGAGCTTCGAGGGCAACCATTACCGACTGGACAATGCGCTGTGCGATCCCGCGCCTGTGCAGCAGCCGGGGCCGCCGATACTCATCGGTGGGCATGGGGAGCGGCATCTGCTGCGCGTGGCGGCGGCGCATGCGGACATCACGAATATGAGCGCCGATATGGGCATCGCGGAGCATGAGGCGAAGCGGCGCGTATTGGACGCTCACTGCCTAGCGGTGGGGCGAGAGCCGTCCGAGGTCGCGCTGAGCCACAACACGCATGTGTTTATCGGCAGGGATGAAGCGGCGGTTGAGGAACTGCTGACAGGGCATGCGGCGCGGCATGGAGGGTCGGTGGAGCGGTTCAAGGCGACACTGGGCAATGCTATTGTGGGCACGCCAGCGCAGTGCGTAGAGCAACTGCGGCGGTATGCGGACTATGGCATCGGCTGGTTCTTCTTGCTGTTTCCGGAGCCGGTGAGCATTGGCGACCTGGAGTTGTTCGCCAGCGAGGTGATGCCGCGCTTTCGCGATCCTCAATAGGCAGTAGGCAGTAGGTTGTGTGGGCATTTCCCATTTGTCCCCTGTCATTCCGAGCGAAGCGAGAAATCTGAAGTCTGTGAATGGCGTATGTGCAACGATTTTTAGATTCTTCACTCCGCTGCGCTGCGTTCAGAATGACAGGGGGGATAAAGGCGCTTCGTTCAGAATGACAAAGTAAACGTGCGCAGTGTTCAGAATGACGGAATAGACCTACATTTCAGGGTTAAAACGCTTTGTGTATCAAATGTCATCAGAGCCTAGGTTGTGTGGACTTTTTTCTGTCTCTCGTTCCTCCTGTCATTCCGAGCGAAGCGAGAAATCTGAAGTCTGTGAATGGCGTATGTGCAACGATTTTGGATTCTTCACTCCGCTGCGCTGCGTTCAGAATGACAGGGGATGAAGGCGCTTCGTTCAGAATGACGGGAGGAGTCTGGCTGCGTTCAGAATGACAGAATAGACCTGCTTTTCAGGGCTAAAACGCTGTGAGTATCAAATGTCAACAGAACCTAATCAGTAATCAGTGTGCAGATGAATGGTCTGCGATACTTCGGGGCAGGTGAAACTGATGGCTGCGTACTGAACATCTGGAGGGCGGCTTGAAGCTCGATTCCCAACTGCCGTCCTTTCAGCCGGCCTTCCCTGGGCCTGCACCTTACTGGATAACTCCGAGATGTGGTAATCTTGGTCGCGACAATCAGGCTGGCTCTATGGGCTATGGGCTATGCCTCGACGATAGACTAAAGCAGCAGCAGCATTGAGGTGCGAACGAATGAAGATTACAAACGTCAAGGTAGAGATGTTCAACTGGGAGACGGAGCAGTGGAGGACCGGCGTCGGGACGACTTTCGGTCAGACGCGACAGCTCGGCATCGTGACCGTTGAGACCGACGAGGGCGTCAGCGGCAACGCCTTCCTGGGATCGTCACGGATGGGCGCGGACCACTACTCCCTCGGACTGATCGAGTTTCTGAAGCCGCTGGTGATGGGTCGCAATCCGCAGGACATCGGCGCGATCTGGTGGGACATGTGGAAGATGAACCGCTCCGTTTCAACCAACGCCATCGGCGCGATAGACATCTGCCTCTGGGACATAAACGGGAAGATCGCGGGACAGCCCATACACAGGCTGCTCGGCACCTGCAAGGAAACTGTCCCGGTCTATTCGTCCACAGCGTACTGGGAGACCAAGGAGGAGTATGTCGAGGAGGCGCTCCGCTTCCAGGACATGGGGTGGACCGCGCACAAGATACACCCGCATGGAAACCCGAAGTACGATATAGAGATCTGCAAGGCGGTGCGCGGGGCTGTTGGCGACGACATGAAGCTGATGCTCGACTCTATGTGGGCGTACCAGTACGAGGATGCGATGCGCGTTGGCCGCGCGATCGAGGACCTGAGCTTCTACTGGTACGAGGACCCGCTAGTAGAGGAGGACATCTACAACTACATCAAGCTGCACCAGAAGCTCGACATTCCCATTATGTCCACCGAGTACGCCCCGGGCCGCTTCTACGGCATGACCTCGTGGATTACGCAGTACGCGACCGATATACTGCGCGGCGATGTGGCCGTCACCGGCGGCATCACTCCGATGGTGAGGCTGTGCCATCTGGCCGAAGGCTTCAATATGAAGTGCGAAGTCCATCACGGCGGCAATTCGCTGAACAACGTGGCGAACCTGCACATCACAATGGCCGTGCCAAACTGCGAGTTCTTCGAGTTCTTCCCCTGCACCGGGGCCAACATGTATGGGCTGGTCGAGGACATCGACATGACGGGCGGGGTAGTACACGCCCCCACAGAGCCCGGCCTCGGCTACCAGATCGACTGGGACCTCGTGAAGAGGGAGTACACCGGGAAAGTGGAATAGGTTTCAGCGGCTGTTATTCCGGGCTGTTTGTTATCCCGGGATAATGGCCCGCAGCGAGATGTTCGAGACTTCAGGGGAATTAGTAGGTTGTGTGGACATTTCCCATTTGTCCCCTGTCATTTCGAGCGAAGCGGGGAATCTGAAGTCTGCGAATGGTGTATTCACAATGATTTTAGATTCTTCACTCCGCTGCGCTGCGTTCAGAATGACAGGGGATGAAGGCGCTTCGTTCAGAATGACGAGGTGTGAAGGCGAGTCGTTCAGAATGACGGAAGGGACGCTGCGTTCAGAATGACAGAATAAACCTACATCTCAGTTCTAAAATGCTCTGTGCATCAAATGTAAACAGAGCCTAGGTTCGACGGTTCCCGTTACTTTGAAAGAACTTGTCGATTAGGCAATACTGGCGCCCGGAGGGAACAGATGGCAAACAGATCCGCCAACGTGGTCGTCATTGGAGGCGGCGTGAATGGGACGAGTATCGCCATGCATCTTGCCCGAATGGGCGCCGGTAAGGTGCTGCTGCTGGAGAAGGGGCATCTTGCCGGAGGCGCGAGTGGCAGATCAGGCGCGATGGTGCGCGAGCACTACCTTCATCCCACGCTGGTCAAGATGGCGATAGAGGCCAGCACGATATTCCACAACTTCGATGAGATCGTGGGCGGAGACGCGCGGTTCACTGAAACAGGGAGATTGCTGCTATTCCCAGAGCACGACGTGTCCGCGGTACGGGCGAATGTTGAGATGAACCTGGAGTTTGGGGTGAATATCCAAACTCTCGCTCTGTCCGAGGTCGCTGAGATTGTCCCGCAGGCAAACCTCGAAGGCATCGCGCTGGGGGTGTACGAGCCGACTTCAGGTTACGCCGACCCGGTGGCGACAACCTACGCTTATGCAAACAGGGCAAGGGACTACGGAGCGGAGATCGTGACCGGGTGCGCCGTCAGCGGCATCCGCGTTCAGGGCGGGCGCATCGTCGGAGTCGATACCGAGGAAGGGCCAGTAGAGGCGGACGCCGTTGTCGCGGCGACCGGTCCCTGGGTGAACCAGCTTGCCGCTCCCCTGGGCGAATCCCTACCCATCACTCCAACCAGGGTCCAGATGGTGCATCTGCGCCGTCCGCCATCTCTTGAAGCGTTGACGACCAACGTCATAGACTACACGACGGGCGCATACTTCCGCGTTGATGCGGGATATGGCACTCTCGTCGGCGGAGAGAACTTAGACGACCTGAATGAGGTGGTGAATCCCGACGCGTTCGGTCTGAACGCCGACCACAATACGATCACCAAGTTCTGGGACCGGGCAAAGCTGCGATTCCCCGACTTCAGCGCCGCGACGCAGAGGGGCGGGTATGGCTCGCTATACGACATGGCCCCGGACGGCAACCCAATTCTGGACAAGTCGGCATCTGTCGATGGACTGTACTGGGCAGTCGGGTTCAGCGGACACGGCTTCAAGCTGTCACCGGTGGTTGGTCGTATGGTGGCGGAGTTCGTTATGCATGGCGAAAGCGCCGATCACTCGATACGCGACTTCCGCGCGAGCCGATTCGCGGAAGGTGATCTGCTGAACGCCGAGCATCCCTACGAAGGACGCAGACACCAGTAAGCGATTGGTTGCGGGCGATTACCTGCGGGAATTCAACTGCGCCGCACTGAATCGTCAGTAATCAGTTGTCAGGATGGGCAGGGTGGGCTAGGTAGGCGCGCTGTTCAGTGGCTTGAAGAACTAGGTTTTGTGGACGGTTTCCTATTTGTCTCCTGTCATCCTGAGCGAAGAGAAGAGAGAAATCTGAAGTCTGTGAATGGCGTCCGTGCAACGATTTCAGATTCTTCACTCCGCTGCGCTGCGTTCAGAATGACAAGGGGTGTGGAGGCGCTCCGTTCAGAATGACTAGGGATGAAGGCGCTCCGTTCGGAATGACTGAATAGGAGAGCTATTCAAGACAGAATAAACCTACTTTTCAGGTCCAAAACGCTTTGTGTATCAGATGTCCACACAACCTGATAACTGACTACTGAACACTGGATACTGGCAGGCTAACGGCTCCCGCGATAATCACGGAAGGGGCCGTCGCGCCATTCAAGGGCTGCCTTGAGGCCGTCTTCCCTGGAGCGGCGGGAGAACTCCTTCACGATGGGTGCCTGGTGGGCGATGGCGTCGGTCTCGGCTGCGATGTGCTGGAGCGTGTTGCGTCCCATAAGCTCCAGAGCGCGGTTGACGATGCTCTTGTTGGCTGCCAGAAGCTCCCAAGGGATGCGCGCCATAGTGCAGGCGAGTTCCTCAACGGCGTTTTCAAGCTGAACGCGCGGCACGGACTTCCATACCAAGCCAATCTCGGCTGCGCGCGCGCCGGATACGGACTCGCCGGTGAGCAGGAACCACTTCGCCCACTGGGGGCCGACCATGTATGTCCACATATGCGTGGGCGGCGTGCCCATGGAGCGCACCGGCGGGAAGCCTATCTGCGCGTCGTCGGCTGCGATGGATATGTCGCAGTGCATTGCGAGGTCGGTGCCGCCCGCGATGCAGTAGCCGTGAATGCCGGCGATTACGGGCTTGCTGAGGTTGAGCACCTGCGCCATCGTGTTGGGCGTCTGCTTCATGCGGTGGATGTCGGCGCGAATATTGTCGCGGCGCTCCCGGGAGGCTGCCTCCTCTTCAGGCGTGGAGGGCGGTGTGATGTCGTAGCCGGCGCAGAAGGCGCGCCCGTTGCCCATGAGCGTCATCACGCGCACATCCGGGTCGTCATCGGCTCTTTGCAGGCAGTCAACCATCTCAAGTTGAAGTTCGCGGCTGAGGGCGTTGAGTTTCTCGGGTCTGTTCAGCCTTACGCGCCCGATGCCGTCCGATGCGTTGTACTCGATGAATTCGTAGGTCATTGGGATAGCACCTCTGAGACAAGATAGCGCCGCGTGGCTCGGCGGCGTTTGCGCGGTATTGTAGCATGGAGTTGTCAGTGAACAGTTATCAGAGACGAGGGCTAACAGGATGAGCAGGGATGGGATCAGGATGCCGGTTTGTCCAGCACATAGATGATGAAGTTAGGGCAGCGGAATTCGTCGTCGAAATTGGGATGGGCGGCGAGCTGCTCTTCGGACGGCGTTGGCTCGTGGAGCGCGCGGAGAGTGAAGCCTGCGTCCAGAAATGCCGCGATGTGGCTGGAGAGCGTGCGGTGCATGTTGACGAAGCGTCTGCCCCACCATGTCCACTCGCGGGGTCCCTCGTCGGTGTAGTCGTCCACCGGGTAGAAGAGCTTCCTGTCCGCTTGCTTAATCCAACCTGCGGGCAGTGAACTCCGCATGGGGTGGATGTTGCAGACTACGAAGCGGCCGCCGGGACGCAGGACGCGGTACGCCCCCCCAATGGCGCTGCAGTAGTCGAGCAGGTCAACAAGAACGATGTACGACACGGCCAGGTCGAAGCTGTCGCTCTCTACTTCATTAAGGTCTTCGGCGTCGCCAAGGATGTACGCTTCGCCTGTGCTCATAGCGCGCGCCCTTGCGATCAGGGCTTCGGTGACGTCAACGCCCGTGACACTTGCGCCGAGTTGGGACAGCAGGCGGCTGAACCTGCCTTCGCCGCATCCGATATCGATTGCCGACTTGCCCTCGACATTGCCGAGCGCGTCGAGCATCCAGCTATCGAGCATGCCAGCGCGCACGGCCTGGTCGGTGTCTATCCAGTCCTGAGCCGATTCAACCCACTGACTATGAAGACGTTCGCTTAACTCCATCCATGACCTCCAATGATGCTTATCCGAATATAGCAAGCGTAATATTACATCACTTGCAGAGGCCGTGAAATCGACACTTCTGCCTGTTACGCTGCGCCGCATTGTTGTGCTATCCTTATAGCGGCGAGCGGGAGTAACTCAGTGGTAGAGTGCCTGCCTTCCAAGCAGGGTGTCGCGGGTTCGAATCCCGTCTCCCGCTCCAACCAAACTGGGAACAAATACCTGCTCTCCACATGGGATACACCACAGCGACATGTGAGGTTGTGCGATGCGATTTTCCGGCAGACTGGTCATCATAATCGCCTTGTCCGTAACCACACTGCTCGCGAGCAACATCATTGCCATCAAGCCGGTGGCGCTGTTCACACTTCCTTTCCAAGTATTCGGCGATAACCTGTTTGTCGTTTCCGCAGCAATAATCTGCTTCCCTGTGAGCTACATAGTCAGCGATGTGCTGACCGAGGTGTACGGCTTTCGTGTGGCGCGGGGCGTGATATGGCTCGGGTTCGTCTGCAACCTGCTGATGGTGGTCCTGTTCTTGCTGGGCGGCTTGATACCGGGCGCAGGCTTCTGGGAGGGGCAGGACGCATACCGGACGATACTCGGCGCTACGGGCTGGATTTTGCTGGGCAGTTTCATCGCGTATATTGTAGGTGAGTTCACAAACGCCGCAGTAATGGTCGTGCTTAAGAATAAGACGCAGGGACGCCATCTTTGGGTACGCACCATATCCTCTACCGTAGTTGGGCAGGGTATCGACTCTGTGCTGTTCTTCGGCATCGCGTTCGGCGTGTCGGGGTTGTGGCCGTGGCCTTCCGTTTTTGGCGCAATGCTGTTCGCGTGGACGGCGAAGACGGTCTATGAGATCGCAGCCACTCCACTGACTTACCTGGTCGTCAACTGGCTGAAGCGCACAGAGCGCATGGACATCTACGATGCGCCACGCTCGTTGAATCCGTTCGGCATTTTCGGCGACGAATCGGAGGACAGCGTGAATGCTGCGTTGGATGCAGCAGATTGAGGATAAACTGACTATATACCAGAGAATCAACCTATCTTGTGGAGGCTTATAGTGCCACAACACAGTTGGACACGCGAAGAGGATATGGCAGTACTTTGCCTTCGAGTGAAACACAATGGTCAACTGAGGAAAGCGCAGCCGGACGTTGTGAAACTCGCCAAAGCCATGAGCCTCAAAAAAGTAGATTCCATATTGATGCGCAACAGAAATTTCGACAACTTAGATAAATCATCTTCCGGGGAAGCGTTGAGCCACGTCGCTAAACAAACCAAAGAAGTTTGGGCTGAGTACAAATCCGACCCAGATCGAATTCTGGCCGAAGCCCGCAAAGCATACCTAAACCTCATAGAGCAATCCGAACGTGAAGACTGACTAGTTCTGTTGACATTCTGAAGTTTAATGCGATATGACAATGATTCAGCACTCAAAGTAAGTGCACCTGGCTTAAATCGGCCACACACAACCCCTCTGGATTCCTGCTTCCACGGGAATGACGAAAATGTTAACTCGCCCTAATGATCACCAGACACGGAGAAATGCAATATGAGACTTGAAGGCAAGGTTGCGCTAATCAGCGGCGGGGCGCGGGGTATGGGCGCTGTGGAGGCTCGGCTGTTCGTAAGCGAGGGCGCTAAGGTTGGCATCGCGGACATTCGCGAGGAGGAAGGACGCGCGCTCGAAGCGGAAATCAGAGAGTCGGGCGGCGATGCGATGTTCGTCAGCCTTGATGTTACGGATGAGCAGCAGTGGTCGGACGCGGTTGACGCGGTGATGACTGCCTACGGACGGCTGGACATTCTTGTAAATAACGCTGGCATATTCGCGCGCGCCACGGTGGAAGAGACCAGCGCCGCCGATTGGGACCTCATGCTGGACATCAACGGCAAGGGCGTGTTTCTCGGGACGAAGGCTGTCGTCCCTGCGATGCGCGAGAGCGGCGGCGGCTCAATCATTAACATCTCATCTGTTGCGGGGATTATCGGCAGCGCGGGTGGTACGGCATACAACGCCTCTAAGGGCGCGGTGCGGCTGCTCACCAAGTCAACGGCGGTGCAGCACGCAGCCGAAAACATCCGCGTGAACTCGGTGCATCCGGGTCCCATCGAGACGGACATGCTGGATCTCGTGTATCCGGAAGATGGGATGCGCGAAGAACGCGCGGCGAACATCCCGATTCCTCGCATGGGAGCTCCCGAGGATGTGGCTTACGGTGTGCTGTTCCTGGCGTCCGATGCGGCGTCGTATATGACGGGCAGCGAACTGGTCATAGACGGTGGAGTTACAGCGACTTAGTCAGGTTTCGCCGCTCAGGTTCTGGCATCGTGCCTGTCGAGTGTTCCTCGCCAGTCCAGGATTCTAGCATCAGCGGTTACGAGCGTGGCTTCACGTGCCAGCGCTGTGGCAACTATGATGCGGTCCGCTGGGTCTGCGGGGAGTCCATCTAGTTCGGTGGAAAGAATGCCGATGTCGCCTGAGAGGGCTATCTCTCGAACGCCCATATCCAGCACGGCATCACGCCATTCGCTCATATCCTGCTCTATGTCCATACGGTTTTTCTGCATGAGCATGGACACTTCCCAGAAGGAAAACGCGGAAACCAGCAGTTCACTATCAATCAGGGCTGAGTCGGCCAATTGGCGAGTCTCCGGCCCGAGGCGATGGATATCTAGGAGCAACCAGATCGGAGCGTTCGTGTCGAGAAGGACAGACATTACTTCAAAGCATCCCACTCAACATCTACAGGTTCAACGAGATCGTCATAAATAACGATCGAGTCTTTCATCGCGCCTATAATAGATTTGTGTTGCTTCTTCTTTTGGTCTGGTACTGGTACAAGTTCCGCTACCGCGACGCCGTTTCGCGTGATTAGCATTTTTTCGCCGCTTGCGGCGACTTCATCGACTATCTTGATGCACTTCTGTTCAAACTCTGCGGCGCTGATGACACCCATGCCTGCCTCCTTATCATTGTCAGTACATACCATAGTTATAAAGGGCGAAGTGTTTGTCAAGGATAACGCTCAACTTGTCCGCGCTCTGACACACGGATATAATGTGCCGACACGAGACGACAATATGGAGGCAGCGACATGACAACATCGAGGGCCGAAGCCGAAATACAGCAGTTTGTGGCGAGCACACCGAAGTCGAAGTCGCTGCAGGATGAGGCGGCGCAGTACCTGCCGGGCGGCAGCTCGCGCGGCACGGCGTATTTCGCGCCCTACCCGACATTCGTTGACCACGCGAAGGGGCATTATGTCTATGATGTCGATGGCAACCGCTACCTCGATTTCATGATTAACGCTACTACGCACATCATGGGGCACGCGCATCCCGACATCGTTGCGGCTCTTCAGGAGCAGGCGGAGCGGGGCAACTCGTTCAGCGGGCCCACTGAGGCGCAGGTGCGACTTGCGAAGAATTTGTGCGAGCGCGTGCCCTCGTTGGAGACGGTGCGCTTCACGAACTCCGGCACCGAGGGGACGATGATGGCGATTCGCGGCGCGCGGGCCTTCACGGGCAAGCACAAGATCGCCAAGTTCGAGGGCGGCTATCACGGCTCGCACGAGTATGTGTCGGTGAGCGTGAGACCTGCTGCCGAGGACCTCGGTCCCGATGCCACGACTCCCGTTCCAGAGCATCCGGGGCAGCCGCCTAGCATCGCCGAGGATGTCATCACGCTGCCATACAACGACCTTGCGACCTCTGAG
This sequence comes from Dehalococcoidia bacterium, assembly GCA_965225795.1. Lineage (GTDB taxonomy): Bacteria > Chloroflexota > Dehalococcoidia > Lucifugimonadales > JADFKI01 > Bin90. Next base: position 2,221,163 of record OZ245324.1, read on the forward strand.
CGCATCATCCGTGAGCACGGCGATGAACTCGCCTGCGTCATCATGGAGGTGGTGTCATCAAGTTTCGGTTATCTGGAGGGGGACGGAGACTTCTTGCGGGGCATGCGCGCGGTCACGGAGGATCTGGGTATTGTGCTGATCTTCGATGAGGTGCAGAGCTTCCGCGTGTCTCCGGGCGGAGCGCAGGAGATGTTCGGCGTGATACCGGATATGACAACATTCGGCAAGATAATCGGGGGCGGCATGCCAGTGGGCGCATGGGGCGGCAGGCGCGACATCATGGCGCTTTTCGATCCCAGTGAAGGCGCGCCTCTTGCGCATGCGGGCACTTTCAACGCGAACCCGATGACGATGGTCGCGGGCGAGGTGGTGATGAACCACCTGACGCCGGATGTGTATGAGCGCATGAACGCGCTGGGCGAGACGCTGCGCGCCAAGCTGCGAGCGGTGTTCGACGAGCTTGAGGTGCCGGCGCAGGTTACGGGCGTTGCGTCGCTGTTCGGCATCCATTTCACGGACAAGGAGATCGTTGACTATCGCTCGGCTCTGAGCGGCGACGGCGATATGACCAAGGCGTTGTTCACGGGGCTGCTGAATGAGGGCATCCTGATTCAGACGGGCGGCGCGGGCGCGCTGAACACGCTGACGACCGATGAAGAGGTGGACGCGCTGGTGGACGGCGTAAGGCGGGTAGTGCAGCGGGTGAGGTAGTTTTCAGTTAACAGTGGTCAGTTTGTAGCTTGATTGAATGCGACGTCTGATAAGTTCGGACGCCGCATTCTTGTGAAGGGAGCGTAAGGGTATGAAGATAACTAGATACAGCAAAGATGTCGATATCCTAATGGTGAAAGTGTCTGACGAACCCATTGGATATGCTGAAGAAGCCGAGCGCTTCATCGTTCACTTCTCAAAGGAGGGCAAGCCTGTCCTGCTCGAAATTCTGGACGCAAAGGATTTCGTTATACGGGCCCACAATGCTTTGTTCGAAGACGGTGAATTTGTCAGCCTACGCTGATCCTGAATTGCGATGGGTCTAGCCCCATGCCATCGACGATGAATACGGCGTTTCTTACATGATTACGGGCACTGTAATGAGTATTTAAGTAGAACGCACCTACTTTCTCTGACGAAACGAAGCGACTACCATTTGGGTGAGAAGGCTGAGAATGTAATATGTAGAGATTCGAACTGTCAAGTTTGATAGGGCAGTGCATTGTGTTCAGTACCCCTTTGTTGACAAGCCAACGAGCAACTTCGGTTGGTATGCCGTACCAGGTGCTCACCTCTACAGATGACTCGTCAGGAAACATAATTCTGATTGATTTGTTTCCCCTTTCCCCTTCCGGTTGGAACTCAGACAGCGGTTGCCCTTCGCTGTTGGGATTGGGGCTACTTGTTGTAACAGGGGTAACAGGTAGGTCAGATGGCGGGACAACGACAGGTTCGCTAGGCATGGGATCAAGCACTGGACTCTGTGCCGTGCTGACTTGCCCTGAAGTGACATTGCGGCGCCACAACGCCAACGCTTGGAGGCACACATTGGATACCGATGGACTCATCAAGTCAAATGACGCTACTCGCTTATCATTTGGCGAACCGGCCTTGTTTGTTTCGTATATCTCCCACCGCTGTCCATTAGTCACCGCAAAGTGTTCTGTTCCCTCTGCCCAGCAATAGTTGAGCACCTGCATAACCACATCCATCAAGAGAGGGTTTTGTAGTGGCTTTGCCTCCACCATCAGGGCTGGGCGGCCGCCATCCGTAAGAAGCGCGTAATCTACGCGGCCTCTGCCCGAAGAGTATTCAGGTGTCACCACATCAGGGTCTTCGGTATCCCAACCAAGTTCGCGCAGCATCGGGTCAATCAGCGTGTAGCGTGTTAACCACTCACTGCCGCTGAGAACAGAGCGATGACTTTCAATGCGCTGTCGAAGCTTTTCTACCAGCGTATGCAGGCTTTCTAGTGGCATTGCGCTTCCCCCTCCCACGAGATTGGCGGATTGTACCACATACCGAATAGCCCAATATCTAGCAGAGATAGCTATCCTTGCTTTATCTTGTGCATCCTATCCTTAATCGAGACTCTTCCCATTTATACCTGATGCTTGCCGATGAACGCGCCTACGACCTTGTTAAACTCCTCTGCCGTCTCGAAGTAGGGGGAATGGCCTGCTTGAGCGACGATGTGGAGTTGTGCGCCGGGGATGACTTGCGAGACCTCTTTCAGGATTGTTAGCGGGAAGATACGGTCTTGCGCGCCTGCGACCATGAGGGTGGGGATTGCATAGTCGGATAGGGCATCAGGTGAGACGCCAATCTCGCCGGTGCCGGTGTCGCCGATGAGTGGGTTCAGCCCTGAAAGCTGGCGGTACAGGAACGCCATAGCCGGGTTCTTGTCGAAGGCGTCGGGAGCGAGCGCGAGGTGCGGCTCGTTCCACGGTATCGGGCGGTCGAGGTCTATCGTGCGGCTGCGGGCGCGGGCTTCGCGCGCTTTGATGACGCTCGGGGTTTGGACGCCGCCGGGTGTGCCCGACAGCACGAGGCAGGACACGCGCTCCGGGTTGGCGAGCGTGAATTGCATGCCGGTCCAGCCGCCCATCGACTGGCAGATGACTGCGGCGCGCTCCACACCTGAGTCGTCCATGACTGCGCGCATGTCGTCGGCAAAGTAGCGGGCATGCTTGTGCTCGGGAGCGCATTGCGACCTGCCCCAACCGCGATGGTCGAACGCAACGACCTTGTGGCGGCGGGCGAAGTGGGCTATCTGCTGATACCAGACTAGGGTGTTGCCGCCCGCGCCGTGCGCGAGGACGACGGGCGGGCCTTCGCCGTGGGTCTCATAGTAGACTTTGGCGTTGTCGGTATTGACGAAGGGCATGTTTTTACTCCTATTCAGTCTTGGCGTTGGTCAGGAAATGCCGAGCAGGGTACGGATGTGGGCGCGGATGGGATCAAATAGCCGCGCTTTCACCTGCATCACTTCATTAATCGAAACCGAAGGGATTTCGTAACGAACATCCCTGCTCCATCGATAGAGTTCCGCGTATGCAGACCTTATCTCAGTTAGGCTCAGAGTGCTATCTACAAGATAGTTTCGCGAGCTGTGATTAGGCGAACTCGCCCCCGTCCGACTTACAATATAGGCATCGACATAATGCAGCGCGGCGTAGAAAAGTCCGGTAATCGCCCAGTCGTTGAACTCCGTTCCTAGCAGGTTATCATAAAGGCGCTCGTTCTTCTCTGCTTGCGCGATATGCTCAGTCGGCTGAGGCATATTCACGCTTCCACAACGACTTTGCGCCGCTGGGCAAAATGCCTGCCGAATAGTCAGCGCGAAAGTCCTCAAGATTGACGACATGAAAGTTAACTATCGCGCTGTCGGTAGCGCGCGCTACCTCAGCCTGTATGTCATATATCGGATACCGCGCTTCAAAATCCATGCGAGAGGTCGATGTGACCGTCCATATCTCGGTGCTTACACCCTCACCTACGAGAGCTATCTCTTGAACCACATCGAGGTGTTTGGCCTTGCTTACGAAAAAGTCGCATACCTGTGCGATAGAAGTTATGCGCCCGTCGTCAACCGGCTCGTCATACTCTATCAGAACGGACACGCGTACACGGCCGCTCGGCGTATCTAGCGGGTCGTCCAAGTGGAGCCGCCCACTCTCATCTACGAATCCCGTCGCTTCCAACGTCTTTACCGCAGTTGCCATCGCTGCCGCCTCCAGATGCGTGATATGTGCGATCGATAAATTTCGCTCGACCGTTCACTTGTTGCATAATAATCGAAAGCCAACGCAAAACGTATCAGCCGAGCACTCCGGCGACTTTGAATGCGGCGATGTCGGTGTCTTCGTAGCCGAATTCGGTGAGCACTTCGTCGGAGTGCTGGCCTAGCAGGGGCGCAGGGGTTCGCACGGAGCCGGGTGTATCGGAGAGCTTCACGGGGACGCCGATGTTGCGGATGCTGCCGGCCTTAGGATGTTCGAGTGGCACGGCCATTTCGCGGGACTGCACATGCGGGTCGGCATAGACCTGCTTCATGTTGTAGATCGGGCCGCACGGAACTCCTGCTTTCTCCAGAGTCTTCACCCAGTGGCCGGTGGTCTGCGTGCGGAATGTCTCTTCCATTATGGGCGTGAGGGCGTCAATGCTCACCATGCGCTCAGGGTTGGAGGCGAAACGCTCGTCGTCAAGCAGGTCTTCGCGGCCCACCGCGCGGCACATGCGCTCCCAGTTGTTCTGGTTCGCCGCGCCGATGTTGATGTAGCCGTCCTGCGTGGCGAACGCCTGATAGGGCGCAATCATGCGGTGCGCCGAACCGAGCGGGCCCGCCACCTCGCCGGTGGCGAAGTAGGTTGCGGATTCGTAGAGGGTGTATGCGATGCCTGATTCTATTAGAGAGGCGTCAACATGCTGGCCCTTGCCGGTCATGAGGCGGTTGATGTACGCGGTGAGGATGCCATAGGCGCAGAACATGCCGGTGTTGAGGTCTGCCATTGGTACGCCAATCTTCGCGGGTGGGGAATCGGGGAAGCCGTTGATGCTCATCAGGCCGCTCATCCCCTGCGCTACGAGGTCGAAGCCGGCGCGACTGCTGTACGGGCCTGTCGTGCCGAAGCCCGATACGGTGCAATAGACGATGGCAGGATTGAGAGCGCTCATGTCATCGTAGGCAAGACCCATGCGATCGACGACACCGGGGCGAAAGTTGTGAATCATGACATCGGCGTCTTCGAGCATGTGGCGCACTATGGCGAGACCCTGCTCGCTCTTGAGGTCGAGCACGATGCTGCGCTTGTTGCGGTTCAGCGTCAGGAACGCCGCCGATTCGCCTTCGATGAAGGGCGGCCCGTATCGGCGCGTGTCATCGCCGCCGTTGGGCTTCTCAATTTTGATGACATCAGCGCCCATGTCTGCGAGCAGCATTGTGCAGAATGGACCTGCGAGAATCTGGCTGAAGTCGATCACCTTGATGTCTTGAAGGGGGAGTTTTCCGTTAGAGTTTTGCATGCGGTTTTCTCCAGTAGATTGTTGGGTGGTGTTGGGGATAGCTTCTATGATTTCACCCCCATCCTAGCCTTCCCCCATCGAGGGGGAAGGGACAAGTGATTGGGCACGGTCATTTGCCCATGAAATTGGGCTTGCGACGCTCAATGAATGCGGCGCGGCCTTCGTGGAAGTCGGCGCTGTCGAAGTTGGTGAAGGGCAGGTCGCGCTCTTCCTGCGACAGTCCTTCGCCTGATGGGTTTCGCAGGGTGATGTCGCGGATGCGCTTGTTGCGTTTGTGGCTCAGGGGCGCGAGTTCCGCCATTTCGTGCGCGAGGATGTAGGTGTGCTCATGAAGTTCGTCCCCGCTGAGGAGCGTGGTTATCAAGCCGATGCGGTGCGCCTTTTGCGCGTCAATCAGTCTGCCGCTCAGCAAGATGTAGGATGCGTTGCCGGGACCTACGAGGTTGACGAGGCGGCGCATCTCGCCGTAGCCGACGAGAATGCCGAGTCGCGCTATGGGGATGCCGAAGCGGCTGTCGTCGGACGCGATGCGTATGTCGGTCGCCATGGAGAACTCGCAGCCACCGCCTACACAGAAGCCTCTGATCATGGAAATTGTCGGCTTGGTCATTGCCTCTACGGTGTCCATCGCGCCGTCGAACGCAGCAGCATAGACCTTTGAGATGCGGGAGTTGATGCGGTATTGCTCGAAGTCCTTGATGTCCGCGCCCGCGGAAAACGCCCTGTCGCCCGCGCCGGTGAAGACCACCACGCGCACGGAGTCGTCTTGCTCAAGCTCGATGGCGATTCGCTGAAGTTCAAGCCAGCCGGCGTAGCTGATGGCGTTGCGCTGGGTCGGCCTGTTGAAGGTCACGGTTGCGACGCTGCCGTCCCGCTCAACGAGTATGTCGTCTTGTTCGTTGGGGTTGTCGGTCAATTCTTTCACACTTCAAAGTTAAGATTTGGTTCGCGCCGAAGAATGCGCTATCTCACCGGCTCCCATATCTGCGTCAGGTCGAGTGTGAATCCTGGCAGTTCGGGTTCGGCAGACAGAGAATCAGGTTTATCCAATATCTCAGGCTGTACGCCGGGGCGATATATATGTGCGCGTTGTTCCAGCGGGTCGAGCAGCCAGCCGAGTCGCGCACCGTTTGCCATGTACTCTTCCATCTTCGCCTGCAGGACGCTGAGCCTGTCTGAACGGGAGCGCAACTCTACCACGAAATCAGGGCACAGAGGAGTGAAACTGTCCTTTTCTTCTGGTGATAGTAAATCGTATCGTGCATTACTAACCCACGACGCATCGGGGGAGCGCACAGCACCGTTGGGCAGCGTAAATCCTGTTGACGAATCGAAGGCAATTCCGCTGTCATCGGCAGTGGTCCAATTTTCCAATTGAGCAGCAACCTTGATGTTCCTATTTCCGGTAAAGCCGAAGGTAGGCGGCATAATCTCTATAATACCCTCTGCGGTGAGTTCAATACGCATGTTGTCGTTCATCGCGCAGAACTGCTCGAATAGTTCTTTGGTCATCTCGATAACGGGATCGAACCTGATAATGAAAGGAGCAATGCCTGCTTCGATTTTGTCGTCAGGCGTTCTCGTCAGTGTCTGTGTCATGGCAGCATCTCCTGTCGCCATAGCAGTGTATCGTTCGGTTGTGCTTGCCGACTGCCTTAACCCAATGAGGGGACTATTTCATTCAAGAATGTGTCGAGCTGGCGTTCCTGCTCGAAGGAGGCAAAGCGCACGATGACAGTCTGCGCTCCAGCTTCGTGGTACTTCAAGATGCGCTCGGCTACTCTCTTTGGGTTGCCGAACGGCCCCCATCGGTCGCCCCAAATGTTCGAGCCGTAGTATTGGCGCAGGAACTTGTCGGCTTCATCGGCGGCGGCGGTTTCGTCCTCGCGGAGGTTGACGGTCATGTAGAAGGTCGCCTCGGGTGCTTCGGGATCGCCGCCGTACTCTGCCGTGTAGCCGCGTACCCTGTCCACCACGCGGGCGTAGTCATCGGGGTAGTCGGAGATGGACATGAAACCCGCGCCCAACCTTGCCGCTCGCTGGAACTGGCGCTCACGTCCGGCGCGCCAGTGGCAGGCTACGAGGAATGGGACGCCGTTAGCTTGCACGGCGCGCGGCAGCACGCTTACTTCATTGAAATTGAAGTGCCGCCCCTCGAATGTAACCGCTTCGCCGCGGGTCAGGCGGTTCGCTATCTCCAACACTTCCTCGAAGCGGCGCGCGCGCTGGGACGGCTTTACGCCGACATTGAGCCATTCCTGCTGCTGAGCGTCGTTGAACGCGCCGCCTACGCCCGCGCCAAGAATCAGCCGTCCGCCGGATATGGTGTCAACGGTTGCGGATGCCTGAGCGAGAGAAACGGGATGGCGCAGCGCCGCAAGCATGACCGCCGTGCCGAGCCGAACCCTTTGTGTGCGCATCGCAACAGCCGTGAGCGTTGTCAGCGGTTCGAGGCGCGGCTTTGCGGTGAGACTGTCGCCTACCCACACCGAATCCAGTCCTGACTGCTCTGCCGCCTGCGCCATCGAAAGCAATGGCTCAATGCTGGGCGGCCCGTCGCTGCCCATTACGAGACCGCGCGTTGGTAGAAGTACACCGAGTTTCAAAGTCATCTGGCTTTCTTATCACCTCTTGAAGTTTCCTCCGCCTCATTGAGCTTCATTCTGGGGCATCATCCTGGATGCGAACCCCGGTTGAATCTTGTCGCACAAGGCGAGATCGTCAGGAGTGTCCAAGTCCAGCCCCAATCCTTCGCTCAAGCATACAGCATAAGGGATGCCCTGCGATGTCGCTTGCCGCTTGTGAAGGCTGAAGCTGTCCTTGCCGAGCAAGGGCGGAAAGGGCAGGCACCTGGGGACGAGCATTGCGTTGGTTCCGCCGTCCTGTTGCGCGGGTGACAGCGTAAGCGTATCACCGCCGCCGGATGCCTGCACAATTTTTTCTATATCGGCGGCGGTTACGAAAGGCAGGTCGGCGGGCAGGTAAATTGCGGCCATTTCAGCCTTACAAGCCTTGCCCAGAGCGAATCTCAGGGAGTCGTTGAGGTCTTTGCCGGGATCTTCGTGCCAATCTGCGCCGAGACCTTCCGCAGCCAGTCGCACCGCGTCATCGCCGCCGACTACCCATACCATGCCGAGCGCCGCGTTTGCCGCCGAGATTACCCTGCTGAACATGCTAAGGCTCAGATCGGCACGTTGCTGCTCCGATAGCACACTCGCCAAGCGCGTCTTCGACCGGTTCAGCGGTTTCATCGGAACGACTGCGACTATGCTGTGGGCGTTCATGCCGCCAACTCGCAAATGTACTCGGCAAGTCGCACCTTGTCGGCGTCGGTTATCATCATCGTGTTCGTTACGGCGGCGCGCATGCCGAGCGCCTCAATGTCCCCTGCCCTGTCGCCATCCACATCATCCAGCACGAACACATCGCACAACCCCTGGTACTGCATCGCTACGCCCACGCAGGAAGATTCAATACCAAGCTCGGCCATCATCTTGGCGGCGGGGCCCTTGATCGCCTGTCCTCCGACTATGGGGCTGACCGCGAGACGCAGGCCGTTGAAGCCTTCGATAGCATCACGCACACCGGGAACCGCCAGTATGGGAGCGACGCTGACGAAGGGGTTCGATGGGCAGAAAACTAGCGCATCGCTCTGGCTCAGGGCGCGCTCGAACTCCGGCGCGGGCTGCGCATGTTCCGCGCCAGCAAAGCGAATCTCGCTCACGGCAGGCTCGCAGCGGTGCTTCACGAACCATGTCTGCATCGGCAGTTCGCCGATGTCAGTTGACAGCATGGTGCGAACGGGGTCGTCACTCATCGGGACTATGGGATGCTCCACGCCAAGCGCGCTTCGCAGTGACTGAGTGACTTCGGACAGAGAACAGCCTTGGCGCAGAAGGTCTGTCCTGCGGATGTGTGTCGCAAGGTCCTTGTCGCCGAGGTTGAACCACGCATCCGCGCCGTATTCTTTCAGCCTCTCCAACGCTTCGAAGGTCTCGCCTGTGATGCCCCAGCCGGTTTCGGGATTGGAAAGACCGGCGAGCGTGTACATCACTGTGTCCACATCGGGCGATACATGCAGGCCATGGAACACCTCGTCGTCGCCTGTGTTCACGACTATGGTGAGCTGAGAGGGCGGGAGAACTTTCGACAGGCCGAGCGCGAGTTTCGCGCCGCCAACGCCGCCCGCGAGCGCGAGCCACTTCATAGGGCACCTGCGCAGTTGAAGCGAGTGGGGACTACCGAGATTGTGGAGTGATTCATCGTCGTACACAACATTGCGCTACGCTGCCATTATGCTGACGCTATACTGTCTCACACGCGCGTCCCTTGTAACCAGCACAAGGTCCTCGGAGCGGGCCTGCGCCACTAGCAGGCGATCAAACGGGTCACGGTGAAACAGCGGAAGACTGCCCGCCTCCACTCCATGAAAAAATGTAACCGATAGATGCTCGAACCCTTGCTCTTCAACTATTGTGTACACATTCTCGGGAACTTGCAGTTTCCCAAGATTACTCTTCAGGGCAATCTCCCAACCACTTACTGCACTGACAAACACCTCATTGCGCGGGTCTGAAATCGCTTCATGCGTTTGCTCATTCAAACGACCGGGCGCAGTAAGCCACCAAAGAAGTGCATGAGTATCAAGCAACAATCTGGGCACTAGTCTTTATCCTCATTAGAGGATTCGGCATTATTCTCGTCCGGAAAAACTTCGCCGTTGTAGAACAAGTCTATCAACTCTTCGGGGGTATCATCGAAATCCGGCGCAATCCAAATCTGCCCCTCCAATGCACCCGACAGACGTCTGCGCTTTGGCTCTTCAGGCTTATCTTCAACCCGATTCGGTTCGTCGTACGGCGTCAGGCGCAGGAATGGCTTGCCTGCCTTGGCGATGATTACTTCCTCGCCCTTCCATGCGAGTTCTCCCAGCATCGACAGATTCGACTGTGCCTCGCTCATATTTACCTGCATAGTATGCCCTCCAACCTCTACCTTCCCTCAATTCTAACAACAATAATACAGCAGTTTCCAGCATGCGCCAAAATGCGAGGCGTGTAGGTACCGCTGTGATAGAATCCAATTCGCTGATATTATGGCGGGAATTAAGAGACAAAGACACGGCAGCGGGGGACGACATCTACATCTCGCACATCAGCCTGACGAACTTTCGGAACTACGCGCGACTGGAGCTTGACTTGCAGCCGGGCATGATCCTGTTCGAGGGTGAAAACGGCGCAGGCAAGAGCAATCTGCTCGAAGCTATGTACTTGCTTGCGGTCGCGCGCTCTCCTCGCGCGTCCGCAGAGCGTGAACTTGTACGGCGCAGCAACGGCGAAGGCGAGTTCTACACGCAGGTAGCCGCCAATGTGGAGCGGCAGGATGATTCGGTGAACTTGCAGATTAACTTCCGCAGCGTGTCAGCGCCACCCACCGCCGGAGCGAACACTGCGACAACGCCCCGGATGATGTCGGTGCAGAAATACTTCCGCGTGAACGGTGCGCCCCGCCGGGCTTCCACGCTCATAGGGCATCTGAACGCGGTGATGTTCAGCGCAAACGACCTTGAAATCGTGTATGGCTCGCCGAGCGTGCGCCGCCGCTACCTGAACATCCTCATTTCGCAGACGGACCGTGAGTATCTGGGCGCGATACAGCGATATGAGCGCGTGCTGCGGCAACGCAACCATCTGCTCCGACAGATACGAGACGGGTCGGCGCGCGTCAACGAGCTTGCGTTCTGGGACGAAGAGCTTGTCAAAGAGGGGATCTGCATAATGGAGCAGCGCCATGCCGCGGTGCGACTGCTGTCCGAAGGCGCGAATCCGATGTATGCCCGTCTGAGCGGCGGAAGCGAAACCCTCGCCGTATCCTACCAGCCTAATGTAGGCCTGCCCGAAGGCGCAGATGTTTCGAGAGGGAGCATCGCGGAACTCATAAGCGCGAAGCTGAAGGAACAGCGCAGGCAGGAACTTGCGCGGGGAATTACGGTTACGGGACCGCACCGCGACGACCTCGCGCTTACGCTGGACGGAATGGAAGCCGCCGCATTCGCATCGCGCGGACAGACCCGCACCGCAGTGCTGGCGCTGAAACTGGCGGAGGCTGAGTATATGAAGCGGCGGCGAGGGCAAGAGCCGGTCATTCTGCTCGACGACGTGCTGTCGGAACTGGATGCGGCGCGGCGCGAGCAGGTGCTTGGGCATGCCGCGCAGTATCACCAGGCGCTAATCACCACGGCGGACAGAGAAGCCATTGCGCCGCAACTCCGTTCAGGAACAGCGCGTTTTGGCGTGTACAGTGGTAAGGTGCAGTTACTTCACTAGGCGCAGTTTCTGCGGCTTGGCGCGCGGCACTCGCTCTATATCGCCCTTCACCTCCATGTCGAGCTTCACGGAGACTGTGTACCAAGATACCGAGCCGAGATTTTCTCGCTGCTCCACGCTGAGGCGACTTTCGATTAGGATCGGCAGATTGCGGAACTCTACGCCGTCCGCGCTCTCCGTGACAATCTCAAGTATGATGCACCGCAGCAGGTCGTACTTCCACTTGTGGATGCGTGTGGGCTTCTTCCCCGGAGTCGGCGTCTCGCAGACGACCCTTTCTTCGTCGGTCATAGATTCACTTCAAGCGCTTCAGGCGATCTTGCGCAACGGACCGTCGGGGCGCAGCTCGTCAAGTATCGCGGCGGTCTCATCGGCAATGCCCTCACCCGAATTGCGCCGCTTGGCAAGCAGGTCAAGAGCGTAGTCTGAGACGCCAGCGCGGATTCGCAGTTCCTCCGGCTTGTAACGCATGCAGCGGCGCATAAGAACCTGCGCCGGGCGGCTCGTCTTCTCGGTGCAGCCGTAGGCGTAGGAGCACATATAGGCGTAGCAGGTGGTCACTTCTCGGTGAATGGGAGGCACGCGACTGGAAGATGGCGCGATGTGCCCTCCTACAAAGTCGTCGACGGGCTTGTCGAGCGCTCCGGGCAATGGCGTCCTTTTGTGCATACGCATATAAGTATTGCCTCTCGTCAAGGAGTAAACTGGTCTAATCTGCACAGATATTAAACACAAAATTAGATAAGTTCAATACTTATGTACGCGAAACGCCATCCGGGGGTGGAATAATAGAGGCGTGAATCTAGTTCACGCGGAGGTGTTCAATGCGCGCGCTAGCCGAGACAGGCGCGCCAAGAACGAGAGGAAGCGCACGATATGGGTTGAGTGGTAAGAACTTCCGGGCAGGCCAGAGGTCTATGCGGATTTCTTCTCAAGCAACATGGAGGGCATGGGAATCGGGACTATTTCGCCGTTGTCCAGGCTAAGTGTCGCGGGGGCGCTGCCAAGAATGGCGTCGGCGTCCACGACGCAGCGGCTGACGTCGGGCATGCTGGGTAGTTCGTACATCACATCCAGCAGCGTATTTTCGAGGATAGTGCGAAGTCCGCGCGCGCCCGTCTTGCCCTTGAGCGCCTCCCGCGCAGCGGCGACAAGCGCCTCTTCGGTGAAGACCAGCTCCACGCCATCCATATCGAAGAGCGATTGATACTGCCGCACAAGAGCATTCTTCGGCGCGCTGAGCACTTGGATGAGCGCCGCCTCGTCCAGGGTATCAAGCGTGGCGATAACAGGGAGGCGTCCCGCGAACTCAGGGATAAACCCATACTCCATCAGATCGTCAGAGTTAACATGGTGCAGGACATTCTCTTCAGTCTTCGCGGTCCAGCTTGCCGAGCCGGTGAAGCCTATCGAGTGCTTGCTCTTGAAAACGCGCCTGTTGATTATTTCTTCCATTCCCTCGAACGCGCCACCGCACATGAACAGCACATTGTCGGTCTTGATCTTCAGGAAGTCCTGATGCGGATGCTTGCGCCCGCCCTGCGGCGGGACATTGGCTTCGCAGCCCTCGATTATCTTGAGCAGCGCCTGCTGCACGCCTTCGCCCGACACATCGCGAGTAATCGAAGGATTGACGCTCTTGCGCGCAATCTTGTCTATCTCGTCTATGTAGATAATGCCCTGTTCGGCGCGCGACACATCGTAGTCGGCAGCCTGGATGAGACGCAGCAGGATGTTCTCGACATCCTCACCGACATAACCCGCCTCGGTCAGCGAGGTGGCGTCAGCGATGGCGAACGGGACTTGCAGGATGCGCGCAAGCGTCTGAGCTATATGCGTCTTGCCTGAGCCGGATGGGCCGAGCATCAAGATATTCGCCTTCTGAATCTCCACATCCGACTGGGTCTGCGCTGAGGTGATGCGCTTGTAGTGATTATAGACCGCGACGCTGAGAATTTTCTTGGCGAGGCCCTGCCCAACGACATACTCTTCGAGATTCTGGTAAATGAGCTTAGGATTCAGCCCGTTTGCCATCGGATTCGATATGACATTGGACTGGGCGGGGCCATCCTCCGCGATAATCTGGTCGCAGAGTACAACGCACTCGTCGCAGATAAACACCCTGTCCGGCCCCGCGATAAGGCGCTTGACTTGCGCCTGCGCCTTATCGCAGAAGGAGCATCGGTAATCGGTGCGGCTTGTCATAGTACAGAAGCTCCCTGTTTATCATTAGTTCAAAAGCATTGGTTCGCAGGAATTGTTCGCAGCGTCGGCGCGCGCCGAAACTGCTGACAGAACAATGCGGTCAGTTCATAAGGACTACGTGCCGGCGGAGGACGTTAGGACTTCATCAATCAGGCCGTATTCCAGCGCTTGTTCCGCACTCATGTAGTGATCGCGGTCGGTGTCCTGGGTGATTTTCTCGAAGGACTGGCCCGTGCTTTTGGACAGGATAGTGCGAATCTTGTCCTGCAAGCGCAGGATCTCGCGCGCGGCAATCTCAATATCGCTCGCCTGTCCTTGCGCTCCACCCATTGCCTGATGCATGTGGATGGTGGAATCCGGCAGGGCGAAACGCTTGCCCTTGGTGCCCGCGCAAAGCAGCACCGTGCCCATGCTTGCCGCCAAGCCCACGCAGATGGTGGACACATCGGGGCGGATGAGGTTCATCGTGTCGTAAATCGCAAGCCCGGCGTAAATCACGCCGCCCGGCGAGTTGATATACAGGCTGACGTCGCGCTCGGGGTCCTCCCTGTCGAGGAAGAGCAGCTGAGCGATGATGGCGTTCGCAACCTGGTCGTGGATTGGCGTTCCGAGATAGACGATGCGCTCTTTCAGCAGCATCGAGTAGATGTCGTATGCGCGCTCGCCGCGCGGACCAGACTCCACGACCATCGGTATCACATTCTCAGGCCCACCACTATGCAGTAAGTCTTTGGCGCTCAAATCTTCGGGCCTAAACAGCATCAGTGTATTCTCCTTAATATCAGGGGCTTCCCCCTGCAAGTAGTCGCTATTAGTTGGTTTGGGTATCTTCGGATTCGTCGGTTTCGTCCGAATCCGAATCGGACTCAGCTTCAGGTTCAGGTTCAGACTCCGGCTCTGGCTCATCGACGGCTTCGGCTTCGGCCTGCTCGGGCGCTTCACCACTTGCGATAGCAATGAGCCGCTCCATCACCTTCTCCGAGTGCATCATGCGCCTTATCGAGGTCTGCATGTCTTCGGTTATTTCAGGTGTCTGGAACTCATCCTCCATCTGTTCTTTGTTCTGCTCGATGATGGACTGAATGCGCTCGCCCACATCGTCGTCCGTGACTTCTATTCCCTCCGCCTCGCCGAGTTTCTCCAGAGCGACGGCGCGCTTGATTCGGGTTATCGCTTCCTCGCGCAGTTGCTCGCGCAGTTCATCCTCAGAACTGCCTACAGAGCGCATATAGTCGTCAAAACGGATATTGATGCGGGCCAGGGTTTGCGCCTGCTCGTTCAGCATATAGTTGACTTCATTGTCGATAATCACCGGCGCGATAACAGCAGTCGCGCCCTCAAGCAGGCCGTCGATGGCATTTTGCCGTAGTTGCTGCTCTGCAGTATTCTCGAACTCGGTCTTGAGTTCCTCCTCGATCTGCTCGCGCATGGCCTCCAGGGAATCGTAGCCTTCACCTATGCCCTGGGCGAACTCTTCGTCCAGTTCAGGGAGTACGCGCTCTTTGATATCGCTCACCGTAACCGACACCTGCACAGATTTGCCCGCCACTTCCTCGACAGGAAAATCGTCGGCAACCGTCAGTTCGAACTCTTTGAGCGTATCCAACTCAACGCCCACAAGCGCCTCGGGGAATCCGGGGAATGGGCGATCTGCATCCTCAACCAGCAGATACACGGTGTCCGTCTCGTCGAGAATGTTCTCCCCGTCCACAGTGCCAGTAGCCGTCATGGTAACCATGTCGTCCATCGCTACCGGACGCTCAACAGGCTCCCATGATGCCATGCTGTTCCGAAGCCGTTCCAGCCTCTCTTGGACATCTTCTTCGCCAACTTCTGACTTTTCCACCTCGACGCGGATGCTTCTGTAATCGCCGAGTTCGACTTCAGGCTTGAGAGGAACGGTCGCCTTGAAGGTTACAGGGTCCAGATCCAGAACCTCCATGTTGGGCATTCCGCCGGGTTCCAGATTCTGCTCGTCCATTGCCCTGCCCGTAACTTCGGGCAGCATGGTGTCGAGCACTTCGTTCAGCAGCGCCTCGCGCCCAACGAATTGCATTACGATGTGACGAGGCACGCGACCTCTGCGAAAACCCGGGTAGGTGATGTGCGGTCTTACTTTCTGGTAGCCAATATCGAGATACGGTCGGATGTCCTCATCTTCCATCTCAATGTGCAGCACAGTCTGAAGGTCAACAATTTCCCCTTGAGTAATTCGCACGAAAGTCTCCTGAAAAGCATCTACGGAACTAATATGATTATAGCACGTACATTGTGCGCTAGAAAACAAACGAATATGTCATTGATTCGCGGACTTTTTCTGCCTTATATTGATATTGACATGCGCAATGCGGTTGTTTACGATGCAAGAAATGAGCTTGCAGCATTTTTTGACTTAGGCTCTGGGCTATGGAGCAGATATAAGGGGCAACGAGGATGCCTGACTATCAACAGGAAATCGAGGATATACTGAGAAAGGCGGAGGCTGAAGCGCCTCTGCCCTCCCCGCAAACGCGACGCGGCCTGCGCACGATGGTATGGCAGTATGCGCGGCAGTCGTTGAACAGCAACGCCTGGGGCGTCTCGCCGGGCAAAATCATGCTGGCGGCGCTGGGAATACTGCTCGCGGCGTTCCTGCTGAGACCATTGGTGCCGGGGTTGTTCGGACTGCTCGCCTGGGCGGGCCTGATTATATTCATCGTCGCCTACGGCATGGTCTTCCTCAAGCCATCGAAGTCGGGCCAGCGAAAAATGTGGCGGGGGCACTACCTAAACGAAGAGCCGAGCGACGGCGACGGCGACGATTCGTGGTGGCAGGGACTGAAACGGCGCTTCAAGCGATAGCCGTTCGCAATCAACGCAGACATACGAAGGGGCAGGCTTAACGCCTGCCCCTCTTTCATACTATAGGTATTCGCTAACGAAGTGTTGCCGTCGGTTTGTTAGACTGCGCACTCGCCTTCGCCGCGCTCCAGCACATACTTGACCGTCTTTTCCCAGTCTATATACTGCTCAAGCGTCTCCCTGTTGAGCTCGGGCAATTCTCTGAAATCGCCCAACATCGACTCGAAGTAGTCTTTGCCCTGGCGCAGCACGTAGTCCTTGAACAACTCGCCGTCGCCATGTCCGCCCTGATAGTCGGACACAATCCTCTGCAGTGCCTCCGGCGCGCGCTTGGCGGGAATCTTCGCCTTGATGCGCTGTCCGAAGCGCGGATCGTCCTGAGAGTAGCTTCCGCCGAGGAACAGTTCGTAGGCGGGCACCTGCCCTCCCGGCCCCTTGGCAGCCGCGCCGTGGAAGCCGATGTCCGCGATGTGATGCTGGCCGCACCCGTTGGGGCAGCCGCTCATCTTGACATGCATCTGGCGTACCAGCGGGTCGGACGTGTCCACATGCTCCACAGCCTCGGTCAGCGCCCTGCCAAGACCCATAGAAGCGGTTATGCCGAGCTTGCAGCTGTCAGTGCCGGGGCAGGAGACGATGTCCGTAATTTCGTGCGCGCCCGCGCCGCCGAAGCCGATGTCGCTCAGTCGCTGCCAGACTTCGTACAGAGCATTCTCAGGCACCCAGCGGAATGTGAGGTTCTGCTGGTGTGTGATGCGCGCGCGACCACCGGCGTACTTGCGCGACATATCTGCGAGCTGGTGGAATTGCCTGCCGTCGATGTCGCCGAGAGGCAGCCGAACCGTGACGGCCTTGTAGCCGTCTTGCCGCTGCGACTCCACATTGCTCTTCATCCAGTGCTCGAACTCGGGATCGCTGCCGAATGCGGCGTAACTGCCGTTGAGCGGGGGCGCGTCAACGGACTCGTCCTCGACGAACATCAGGTCCGTGGGGTCGAATGAGCGCTGCGCCCAAGGCTGCTGGATTTCCTCTTCGAGCTCCTTCCTGAACTCGTCGATGCCGATGCGGGCGATGTAGAACTTGATGCGCGCCTTCATGCGATTGCGGCGCAGTTCGTTTGTGCGATGGAAGATGCGGAGAAGCGCCTCTGTAGCCTTTAGGTACTCTTCGACAGGTATGAATTCGTACAGCGTGGGCGCGATGCGCGGCATAATCGAAGTGCCGCCGCCGACGACCATCTTGAAGCCCTTCTTGCCATCCTGGATGCGCGGAAGGAAGCCGACATCGTGGATGGGCGTGATGGCGCAGTCGTTGTCGCAGCCGGAGAAGGCGCTCTTGATCTTGCGCGGCAGGGCCTGGCTGAACGGATGGCGCACGAAGTAGCGCGCATAGGCTGCCGCGTAGGGCGTGACGTCGAACGGCTCGTTGGCGCAGACGCCCGCGATGGCGCAGCCCGTAACATTGCGCACGGTGTTGCCGCATGCCTCGCGCGTGCTAAGCCCAACATCGCCTAGGAGCCGCATAATCGCCGGCCCGTCTTCAAGCCTGATGTGGTGGAATTGGAAGTTCTCCCGCGTGGTAACGTGCCCCTTCTTCAGAGGAGCATATTCATCGGCGAGTATGCCAAGAGCGTCCATCTGGTCGGCGTTCAAGCCACCAAACGGGCACTTGATGCGAAACATCTGGGCGTCCATCTGGCGCTGTCCATAGACGCCCTGCCGCAGTCGGAACGCCATGAAATCGTTCTCAGACCATTCACCCGCACGAAAGCGAGCCACCTGTTTTTCAAAGTCCGCAATTTCTTCAGGAAGTATCTCCAGGATGCCCTGGGTACGAGGCTTCCACTCAGTCTGGGTCATTCTCTACGGTCTCCTTCCGCGATTGATTAATATCTCAGTGTATGCCCGACAATTCGTATAAAATACAATTCGCATAAAATACAATTCACATCAAATAAAAAAACCCGCTCATTACTTGATTGAGCGGGGTGTGCTTTTCATCCAGCAATGCCTGTTTGGGCGACCCCTAGTGGTCGCTCATACAGATGCATGTGATGTTGAAAGCGCATTGCAACATAATGGACAACTCTAACAATAGAGCATCTTCTTGTCAACATTATGCTAGGTATTTTTCAGAACGCCACGCATCGCCATGATACATTTGCCATTCAGTTGTACGCCCGCGCCGCCATCCCTGTTTGACGAAATAAAGTTAGGATAATAAAATAGCCTCTGTTACTTTGTGCCATTTGCCACAAAGCATGAAGCAGTCCAATACGCAACAAGCAGCAAATGTGAGGGTTCGGATGCCTATGGACTCTGTGGACGTCCCTGAAGTAGTGGTTCTGAGGCTGCCTCTTTATGTAAGAGCGTTGTCGCAACTCCTGTCTGAATCGATCGATGTAGTAAGTTCACAGCAGCTCGGCAGCCTGCTGCAGATGACGCCCGCGCAGATTCGCAAGGATCTGAGTTACTTCGGGAGGTTCGGCAAGCAGGGCAGAGGCTACGATGTGCGCTTCCTGCTGCACGAGCTGCAAGAAATCCTCGGACTAGACCGCGAATGGCGCGCATGCCTCGTTGGAGTCGGACGGCTCGGCAGGGCTATCATCAACTACCCCGGCTTCTACCGCGAGAACTTCCGCATCGTTGCCGCATTCGACGGCGACCGCGCGCAGGTGGGCAACACGATTGGCGAGTTCAATGTGCAGCCCATGGACGAGCTAAGCGACACAGTTATCGACAAGAAGATTTCGATCGGCATCGTGGCAGTGCCCGCGCAGCAGGCGCAAAACGTTATAGATGTGCTGATAGCGAACGGCATCAAGGGCATCCTGAACTACGCGCCGGTTGCGGCTAAGGTGCCGATGGACATCGTGGTGCGGAACATCGATCCCGTGCTATCGCTGCAATCCATGACCTTCTACCTGCGAGAAATGGAGTGATGCCGAACCGTTTGTCGTGAAATACGGCTAAGAAAAAATAATGCAAGAGGGGCGGCTGTAATAGCCGCCCCTCTGTTTTGCTCTGTAAATGGTGAGTCCTTCGAACAAGCTCAGGACGAACGCGAGCATGGCCCTATGATGACTGCTGCGGTGGCGCAGCCCTATCGCCGCGACGTGGGCGGCGGCGTCTCGCTGCCAGCAATCGCGCCTGCGAACGTCTGAGCGATATCACGGCGCGCTGCAAGTCCATGTCGGAGGTGTGGCTGACGATGCGCTCTTCAGAGCGGCGCACTGCCGCCTCGGCGCGCTCTATGTCGATCTCTTCGGCGCGCTCTGCGGTGTCCGCGAGTATCGTAACCCTGTTCGCAAGGACTTCAAGGAAGCCACCGCTGACTGCCATATAATTTTCTTCGCCATTCCTGTCAACGCGAATCTCGCCCGGCTGCAACGCGGTCAGCAGCGGAGCGTGGTTCGGCAGGATGCCAAGCTGCCCGTCGATTCCGGGCGCGACGAGCATATCGACATCTTCGGAATAGACCATCCGCTCGGCGGTTACTATTTCAAGTCGCATTGCAGCCATTTTCAGCCACTCCCAGGAGATGGGAGACTTCACTCCCATCCTAACCTTCCCCCTTGATGGAGGAAGGGACTTTATGCTATCAGCAATACTTAGGGTTAATTTACTGCTGCCATCTGCTCGGCGCGCTCGACGACTTCGTCGATTGTACCGACCATGTAGAATGCCTGCTCAGGCAGTTCGTCGTGCTGGCCGTCGAGAATCTCCCGGAAGCCGCGCACCGTCTCTCGGATGGGCACATAGCGCCCCGGCGAGCCGGTGAAGACTTCCGCCACGAACATGGGCTGCGTGAGGAAGCGCTGAATCTTGCGCGCCCTCGTCACAATCTGGCGGTCTTCGTCCGAAAGCTCTTCGATACCCAGAATTGCGATGATGTCCTGCAAGTCCGTATAGCGCTGGAGTACCTGCTGCACGCCGCGCGCCACATCGTAGTGCTCCTGACCGACAACGGCAGGCTCAAGGATGCGGGAGAACGATGTCAGCGGATCAACGGCGGGATACAGGCCCTGTGACGCCAGCGAACGCTCAAGCGCTACGACCGCGTCGAGGTGTCCGAAGGTGGTTACGATACCAGGGTCGGTGTAGTCGTCCGCCGGCACATAGATTGCCTGGAAGGATGTAATCGAGCCGTTTAGGGATGATGTGATGCGCTCTTCGAGGTCGCCCATCTCGGTTCCGAGCGTGGGCTGGTATCCCACTGCGGAGGGCATTCTGCCCAGCAACGCGGAGACTTCCATGCCCGCGAGGATGTAGCGGTAGATGTTGTCAACGAACAGCAGCACGTCCTGGCCGCGCTCTTCTTTGAAGTATTCTGCCATGGTCAGGCCGGTCAGACCTACGCGCGCGCGGATTCCGGGCGGCTCGTTCATCTGGCCGAATACTAGCACTGTGTTGGCGAGCACGCCGGACTCCTGCATTTCGCGCCAGAGGTCGTTGCCCTCGCGCGAACGCTCGCCCACACCTGCGAAGACGGACACGCCCTCGTGCTCCTCGCTGATGTTGCGGATAAGCTCCTGAATGATAACCGTCTTGCCAACACCCGCGCCGCCGTAAGCGCCGACCTTGCCGCCCTTGGTGAAGGGGGTGATCAGGTCCATCACCTTGATGCCGGTTTCCAGAATCTCGACCTGAGTCGCCTGATCCTCGAAAGTAGGAGGCTTGCGGTGGATCGGCCAAATGTCGTCGGACTCGACTTCTTCGAGGCCGTCGAGCGTCTCGCCGAGCGCGTTGAAGAGCCTGCCAAGGGTGGGGTCGCCCACAGGAACAGAGACGGCATTGCCTGTGTCAACTACGTCAACGCCACGCACAAGGCCCTCGGTCGCGCCGAGCGCGAGGCAGCGAACCCAGTTGTTGCCGATGTGCTGCTCAACCTCGAGCACAAGCCTTTCGCCGGCTATGCTGGTCTCCAGTGCGTTGTAGATTCCCGGCATGCCATCTGCGGGGAACTCGACGTCCACCACAGTGCCGATGACTTGGGTTACCTTTCCCGTTGCCATGGTTCCTCCAGATCAGTTTTCAGTAATCAGTTTTCAGTTTTCAGGCTCTGGTCGTCAACGGTCGCCAATTCAAGACTGGATTACTGCTTTCGCAGGAATGACGGCTCGAGCAACTGACCGCTGGAAACTAGCCTATTACTCGACCGCTGCGACACCGCCTATGATGTCCAGCAGTTCCTTCGTTACCGTTTCCTGTCGCGCCTTGTTCATCACGAGCGTAAGGTCATCCACCATCACATTTGCGTTGTCGGTGGCGTTTCGCATCGCTACCATGCGCGCCGACTGCTCGCTGGCTATGCCCTCCAGCAGGAAGTGGTAGAGCTGCATCTCGACATATCGGGGAAGCAGCGCATCCAGCACAGGGCGCTCGTCAGGCTCGTAGATGTATCCCACAGCCTGTGAGGCTTCAAGCGCCGCCGGAACGACAGGCAAAAGCTGCTCAACGACCGGGCGCTGGAGAGTGATGTTCACAAACTGCGCATAAGCGACAAATACGGCGTCAACCTCTTCGTTGGTGAACGACTCTATGACTATGCGCGCCACGGGCGTAACCTCGTCCAGGCCGGGGCGGTCCGGAACATCCGTGAAGACGGCCTGAACATCCTGTCCCGTCCTCACCATGAAATCTCTGCCCTTCTTGCCCATCGCAATGACCCTGACGCCTGCGTCCTGCTCCACGACGAATTGTCCTGCGGCGCGGTTGATGTTCGAGTTCAAGCCGCCCGTAAGTCCCCTGTCAGGGGTAATGACGACCATCCCCACATTGCGGCGCGGTCGCTCCACAAGCAGGGGATGATGCTCCTCGTCGTCCCGCGTCTGAGCGGCAAGGTGCGCCAGAAGCGACTGCATCAGGTCCGAGTACGGCCTGCCGCGCAACGCCGCCGCCTGCGTGCGCCGCATCTTGGACGCCGCAATCATGGACATCGCCTTGGTAATCTTCGCTGTGTTTTCGACGCTGCGAATGCGTCGCCTGATCTGTCTTACGCTTGCCATCTGCCAGTCCCTTCAGCAGTCGAAGCCTGATTGCCGTAGCGTCTAGTAAGGTACATTCGTCTTGAAGTCTGCAATTGCCGCCTTGAGCGCCTCTGCGGTTTCGCCGGAGATGTCCCCTGCCTCTGTTATCTGTGCAAGGAGCTCTCGCTGATTGGATGTGAAATAGCTCAAGAACGCCGCTTCAAACGCCTGCACCCGCTCAATCTCCACATCGTCGAGGAAGCCGTTTGCCAGCGCGTACAGGATTGCCGCCTGCTGATCCATCGGCAGCGGCGAGTTCATGCCCTGCTTCAGGACTTCGGTGGAGCGCTGCCCGCGTTCGAGCTGCCGGCGCGTGGCGACGTCGAGGTCCGCCGTGCCGAACTGCGCGAATGTTTGCAGTTCGGCGTATTGCGCTAGGTCGAGGCGGAGGCTGCCAGCCACGCCCCTAATGGCGCGCGTCTGAGCCGCGCTTCCCACGCGCGACACCGAAAGACCAGCGTTCACTGCCGGGCGTATGCCTGAGTTGAACAGCTCAGGCTCAAGGTATATCTGCCCGTCAGTAATCGAGATAACATTGGTGGGCACATAAGCCGACACGTCGCCCGCGAGCGTCTCGATGATGGGTAGAGCGGTTATGGAACCGCCGCCGTTCGCGTCATCGAGCTTGGCGGCGCGCTCGAGCAGCCGGCTGTGCAGGTAGAAGACATCGCCCGGATATGCTTCGCGGCCCGGCGGGCGGCGCAGCAACAGCGACATCTGGCGATATGCCCAAGCGTGCTTGGACAGGTCGTCGTATATGATGAGGGCATCCTTGCCCTGCCACATAAACTCTTCCGCCATCGCGCAGCCCGCGTATGGCGCGAGATACTGCATCGCCGCAGGGTCGGCTGCGTTTGCCGCAACAACGATAGTGTGCTCCATAGCGCCATGCTCTTCGAGCAGCGCTACCGTCTGCGCCACCTTGCCGACCCTCTGGCCTATGGCGACATAGATACAGATGAGGTCGCCGCCCTTCTGATTGATGATGCTGTCAAGTGCGATTGCCGACTTGCCTGTGGAGCGGTCGCCGATGATAAGCTCGCGCTGCCCGCGGCCAACGGGAATCATCGCGTCGATAGCCTTGATGCCTGTCTGCACCGGGGTGTTTACCGAACTACGGATTGCCACGTTCGGGGCGACTACCTCGACAGCGCGCGTCTTGCTCGTGCCAAGCGGCCCCTTGCCATCGATGGGCAGACCCAGCCCGTCCACGACGCGGCCGATAAGCTCGTCGCCCACGGGCACGACCACGACGCGGCCGGTGCTTCGGACCTCTGAGCCTTCCCTCACGACAAGCGGGTCACCGAGAATCACGGCTCCAACGCTGTCCTCTTCGAGGTTGAGCGCCATGCCCATAACGCCGCCTTCGAACTCCAGGAGTTCGCTGTAGGCAGCGCCGGACAAGCCATGAACCCGTGCGATGCCGTCGCCGACCTCAATAACTGTGCCGACATCCACCATGCTCAGGTCGCGCCCGAACTCTTCTATCTGGCGCTTGATTACTGAAGCAATATCTTGTCCTCTGACTGCCATGCAGCTCCTCCGTCTGGAAGCGACACACCGTTGGTGTGTCGCAGATGTTTTTGTGCTCTCTAAGCCTTAGACTATTTCGCCTGAGCGCGAGGCTGATTGTATGAGACGGCGCCTCCGAAGGCCATTAACAAAGGTTATAGGCACAGGTTACATGCCGTGCGCCAGTTGGCGTCGCAAGTCGTCGAGCCTCGTTCGCGTGCTGCCGTCTATCACCTTGTCGCCGACGCGCGCTACGAAGCCTCCGAGTATCTGCGGCTCCACCCTCGATGTCGCCGTAATTTCCTTGCCCACAATGTCCTTGAGCATCGCTTCTATGCGCTGCTGCTGCTCGTCGCTCAAAGTGACGGCGGAGACAATCTCCGCACGCTCGATGCCGTTGTGCTCGTCCAGCATCTCCTGATACGACTCCGTTATGCTCCGAGCGAGCCGCGCGGAGTTGCGAGAGGCGAGCAGGGAGATTAGGTTCAGCGCGAGCCTGCTGACGGAATCACCGAGCGTCTCTTCGATCAGGTTTATTTTCTGGCTCAATGTGGGTTGCGGCGCGTCGAGGAAGTTAGCGAAATCGTCGTTAGCCATCGCGTCCGAGAGCAAGGCGAGATCGTCAAGCCATCTATCAGGCTCGCCCTGTTCCAACGCTATGGCGAAGACCGCCTGGGCGTATCTCCTCGCTGAAGCTCCCCTTGCCATATCACCCTTCTCGTTTCAATGCTGTGCTATCAGCCACCGACTTCACGCCGCCAACCGACAGCAATCCATTTACAATTTCTGTTGTACTCAGCCTAGTTGCGACTTATTCGAGAGTCGCTCTCTTCCAGAACGTGGTCGATGATGTCCTGATGCGCCTGCTGGTCGAGCGAGCGTTCAACCACGCGCTCGGCAGCCGTTATCGCCAGGTCAGCGAACTCGCTGCGAAGCTGCTCGATAGCGGTGTCGCGCTCGCGCTGGATATTCGCTGTGGCGCGGGAGCGCTCAGCCTCGATCTCCTGCCTGACCTTGGCGGTCTCCTCCTCACGGAAGCGGCCCGCGACTTCTCGCGCGGAGGCGATGAGCTGCTGGCCTTCGGCGCGCGCGGCTTCAAGCTGCGCCTGCACCTCTTCCTGAGACGCCGCAGACTCTTCCCTCGCGCGCTCAGCCGCTTCAAGGCTCTCCCTGATGCGCTGCGAGCGCTGGTCAAGCATGTTCACGATGGGCTTGTACAGGAATATCTTCAGCACGACCATCAGTATGATGAAGCTGAGAAGATGCGTTACCAAGCCGGGTAGGTTAATCCCTAAGGCTTCCATGCCTTTCCCCTATCTTTTGAACACTTTCTTGTAAATTACGTAGAGCACGAAAGCCAATATGAACAGAAATACTACCTGCGTGGCTATAAGCGGCAGGCTAATCCCTACGAGTTCCATGCCCCGCTCTCGTTGCTGTCAGTGTTAGACGAACTTAATGATAATTGCCACGACCAGCGCGTAAATTGCGATAGCCTCAGTGAACGCGATGGCGAGAATCATGTTCTGCTGAATCAGGCCGGAAGCGTCCGGGTTGCGTCCCAGAGACTCCATTGCCTTCGCAGCCAGCAGCCCGATGCCGATACCAGGACCGAGCGCGCCGAGACCAATTGCCAGACCTGCGCCCAAGCTTGCCATATCTTCCATTTTCCATACTCCTTCTTATAGATTACTGCGTACCCTGTACTTTTCAGGTCCTACGCATTCTTGCTATTTGATGCCGTTTAGTGATGCTCTCCGCCGCCGTGCGCGGTCGTCGCCATTACGGCGAAGACCAGCGTGAGCATTGCGAAGATGAACGCCTGAATCGCTCCCACGAACAGCTCCAACCCGAGAAACGGGATGATGCCGATGAGCGGGAACAGGAATGCCATCGCTATCAGCAGGACCTCGCCGGCGAAGATGTTGCCGAACAGACGGAATGTGAAGCTGATAATCTTCGCGACTTCGCCGATGCCCTCGAGGATACCGACGAAGAACCCGATGGGACCTTCCTTGAAGTTAATGAACTTGCCTATGTGCCCGAGGAAACCGAGCGTCGAGAAGCCCCAGAAGTGAATCGTAACCATCGCTATCAGCGCGATGGAAAGCGTTGTGTTCACATCGGTGTTTGCGCTTCGCAGGAACGGCACCAGCAAGCCTGCCTGCTTGCCCTCGCCCGCGCCGTGGTGCTCTTCATACTCAGCGGCGGTGATGTCCTCGCCCAGCGAACCGAAGCTCAGGTAGCCGAAGCCGCCCCCGCCCTCGAAGACCTGCAAGTGAATCTCATCCAGGTCTGCGTGCTCGCCCGCCTTTTCAGCCTTTTCCTCGGCATGGTGAATTATCTCTTCCGGAGACTCTATCCAGCCGACAGTGCCGAAGCCCGGAAGGATGCCGACCCAGTTGGAGACCATGATGAACAGGAAGATGGTCATCACGAGAGGGAAGAAGCGGCGCGCCCGTTCTGCGCCCGCGATGCGCTCGCACAAGTCCAGGAAGAACTCGATGAAGACTTCCACTAGGTTCTGCAATCCCGTAGGGATTTCGCTCATCCGTCGTGTTGCGAAGAATGATATGACCAGCAAAACAACGATGGTAATCCATGCGGTTACCATCGTATTCTTTACCGTAAAGCCGAATATCTTAGCGGGGATGAATGGCTCGGCAGGGATCTGAATATGTGCCAGTGGTGCGCTGAGGAAGCCAAGTCCGAACGCATTTCCCAATGCCCCGCCCAATAGACTGACTACAAATGCAATAAGCGCGATTATGAGTATTGCCAGTGTCTTAGGATTGCTAAGCACGCTGTACACTGTCCCCTGTTATACAAATTTCAGCCAGTGTCTGATTTAGCGGAAAAACCGCTCTATTCATCAGGTTTGGCAGCAAAGACTGCCAAAATCATCCGCATCATTCCTACCACCGCCACAGCTATGCCCAAGCCCAGCCCAAGTAGCGTGAGCAGCGGACTCAATTCGAACTTGCGGTCAAGCAGAAAGCCACCGTAAGTTCCGCCGGCAATGCAGACCGCCACATACCATCCGATGCCCAGAAGACGGAGCACCAGCGCCATTCTTTCGGCGTTCAATTCCGTCCCCTCCGAGGGCTTGTGTAGTATATCACAATCAATTTCCGAATGTAAATTTTAAGTTTACAAGCCGCAATAACAGACGGCTCCGCCGGTTTCAGCGGAGCCGTTGAAGTTAACATTATGTGAGTCGTGGGTGCGTTACCGATTCTGAGTCGGTGCGTCTCCCTGCCCCTGCCCGAGATCCAGATCCAGCGAGCCGATAAAGTCCTCGAACGCCGATAGCCCGGCGCGCTCCTCTTCACTGACAGGGCCCGGCTCTGCATCTTCTTCTTCCTCGTCCTGCACCGCCTTGCCAGTTTCCTTGTCCAGCAGTATCGCGGCCTTCTCGACGACCGAGTCCTCTGCGTAGATTGGCGATTCCGTGCGAACGGCGAGCGCCAGCGCGTCGCTGGGCCGTGAGTCCACCTCCATCGTAGAGCCGTTGACCTGAAGTACGATCTTCGCGAAGAAGGTGTCGTCGGAAAGGTCGTGAACGACAATCCTGTCCACGGTGGCGTCAAGCGAGGATATGATATCGGACAGCAGGTCGTGTGTCAGCGGCCTCGGTACGGTGACATTCTGGAGCTTAAGAGCGATGGCGTCCGCCTCACTAGGCCCAATCCAAATCGGCAGGTACTTGTCGGTGTCCTTTACTCGAAGAATTACCACCCGTTGCTGGTTCATAAGACTAACGCGAATGCCGTCAATGACTAACTCCAGCATTAGACCCTCCCCTCCAAGAATATCCACTCCGCATGTGAACTTATTGTAAGCACACGGCATAAAGGTGTCAACGCATGCACAAGAACTTAGCGCGCCCCCTATGGGTGAGGCATTTCCCTGGACGGCTGCCCTTTCATGCGCCGTTCCAGCGCCGAGCGAGCCATGGTCACGCGACGCTCACAGCCCACGCAGACTATGCCGATATCCGCGCCCACACGCACCACGCGCCAGTCAAACTCGCCGCATGGATGCCGCTTCCTCAGCCGTACTAAGTCACCGATTTCATACTGCGTTACCACGGCGAGCCCTCTTGCGCCAGCACCAGTAATTTTCAACTTAAACGAAAAACTGCCAGATTGAATCACTAAGGTTAGCGTTCATCTGACAGTTTCATTTTAGATGCGAATTAACGAGTGGTCTATATTCAGCCTCAAGCTTAATTCGTGGACAGTTCAAGACCTTCTGTAACGGAGTCTCAAGCTAGAGCAACCTGCCTGTTGATTTCGTCCCTTAGATTCAGCGCAGTTTCCCTTATTCTCTGGCTGGCAGATTCATCTAAGGCAAGATTACCGTCAGAATCTTTGGCAGAGTACATTATCTGGCGTGATACGTTTATTATAAACCCGTTACCGTCTTCGTTAATCGCACTGGAAACGGTCTGCCCAATATCTCCACCCTGCGCACCGATGCCGGGTATCAGAAAGGTCATTTCAGGGCATATTCCTCTGACGCGCCGAATCTGCTCCGGGTAGGTCGCGCCCATTACCAGACCGACATTACCGTTTCCGTTCCATTCGTATTCTGCAAGTTCCGCAACTTCCTCGTATAGAAACTTTCCTGACGCTAGTTTTCGGTCTTGAAGATCCTTGCTACTTTGATTAGAGGTTCGGCATAGTATGAACACGCCACGCTCTCCTTCACCCCATTGCAAAAAAGGCTTCAAAACATCAAAGCCCATGTACGGGTTGAGCGTTGCAGCGTCAAATCCATGAATTTCAAACATGGTTTTCACATATGAGTCGCCACAGAGTCCAATATCTCCCCTTTTTGCATCTCCGATAGTAGGGATTTCAGGGCATGTGGTTCTAATGTAATCTAAGGTGGATTCCAAGACTTCAAATCCGTCTCCACCCAATGACTCATAAATAGCCAGATTAGGTTTGTACGCACAAGTCAAGTCCGCAGTTGCGTCTATCAAGATTTTGTTGAGTTCGATTACCTGGTCGGCTGAAATCAGTGTTAAGTCGGGGTCTAAACCAACGCACAACCGACTATCATTCAACCTGGAAGCACTCTCTAACTTACCCAGAAAGCTAGTAGAAGTCGCCGTAGCCATTTTCAAATCCACCATCTACTACCAGAGTCCATTTGCTTCTATTTGAACTCTAATAGTCGCCTCAAAGGACAACTAACTTAAAGAACACTATGGTCCATTTTTTCGCCAATACAGTAACACACTATCGTACTATGCAACAAATGATGAAAGTGATGGCGCGCGCGGCAGAAGACATAGACTGCCGCTTGCAGCACATATTCGACCGCATGCTTTCCCGCTACGGCGAGCAGCACTGGTGGCCCGCAGACACGCCGTTCGAGATGATGGTCGGCGCTGTGCTGACTCAGGCTACTTCGTGGACGAATGTGGAGATTGCAATCGTCCGGCTGAAGGACGCCGATGCGCTCTCGCCCGCAGCCATTCGCGGCATGGACATCGAGACATTGGCGTCACTCATATACTCCAGCGGCTTCTACAACGCCAAGGCGCAGAGGCTTAAGGCGCTGGTCGCGTATCTTGGCGAAACATACGATGACGACATCGAAGCGATGCGATCGGAAGGCGGCGCGAAGTTGCGGCGTGAACTGCTAGGGGTAAAGGGCATCGGCGAGGAGACGGCAGACGCCATCCTGCTCTACGCTCTGGGAAAGCCGTCGTTCGTCATCGACGCCTACACGCGCAGGCTCATCAGTCGGCTCGGCATCGCGCCCGACTCTGAAGCGTATTCGGCATACCAGAAACTATTCAGCGACAATCTACAACCAGACACTGCAATGTTCGCCGAATATCATGCGCTCATTGTGCAGCACGGTAAAGAGGCATGCCGCAAGACGCCGGTGTGCGAGGGGTGCTGCCTGAGAAGCGTCTGCCCAACGGGACGCGCACATACAGAAGCGCCTAGATGCCCTTGAACCACTCCGTGAATTGCTCCGCCAGCGTCTCGTCGCCCGACAGCGCAATGCGCCCGCGCCGGACTGAGCGGCGCAGTTGCAGCCTGCCGTAGCAATACAGGATGTAGGTGTCGGTGTCGCAGCCGAAAGTAACATCTGCCGGCGAATCGTCGGAGGGGGCGTGAATGAAGCTATCACCGTTCACCGTTACATCGTAGCCGCCATCGGCGTCAGTCAGGTCGAAGCGATAGCGTATCGGCGTGTCCAGCGGTTCGCTCTTCTGAAAGCCGGTGCGCAGCCACCGCCACACAAAATCCAACAAGAAGGCCTTCGCTCGGTTGCTCAGTTTCGCGGTGCGGTCGATGGGATAGCGCACATCCCAGGAATGAATCGCTAGCTCGGACGCCCGAATGTCTATAAGGCGATCCACGCTGATTACGAAGTACGGATGCCAGGTGGGAAGCGAATATGAAGCCTCGTCCAGTTCCACAAGCAGCGTGTTGAAGCGCTTGCAACTTGCGTTGAAGTCGTAGAATAGGTCCTCGTGGATGGCGTTGCGCGTATCCACCAGCCGCTCCATGCCCTGCTCAGGGGTGGCTGGACGTGACCAGCCCATCGGCGGGTCCGTTACGCCCTTGACGGCGTTGTTGATGCTCAAGCCGAACACATTCCCACCAAGAATCAGGTGCGTGATCACATCGGCAATCTTCCAGCCTTCGCATGCGCTGGCGTACACATCCGGATCGCGCCAGATGTTCTCTGGCAGCGTATGCAGGTACGCAGCCATCTCATTCGACAGGTCGCGCACGAGCTGAATGCGCTCTCTGACTTGCTGTGAGTCGCTCATAGTGCCGCCTTTATCTCCTCAGCGATTTCGTGTTCGCGCCCGATGTCGATCTGGACCTTGTCGAGTATGTCCTGTGGGCGCCGTTCCAGCGCAGCGATGTGCGGAGGGCCGTCGCCCCAGAGACTGCCCTTGCGGCGAGGCACCACATGCATGTGGAAGTGTGGCACTTCCTGCATGCTGGCAACGCCGTTGTTATTGTACAGCGTGATGCCGTCCGGCGAGTATGCCTTCACCATAGCGGCGGACACCCTGCGAATAGCGCCCATAAGAGCCGCTGATTCTTCATCGGTCAAATCCAGGATGGTTGGGGCATGCCTGCGCGGGATGACGAGCGCCTGTCCAATCTCAAATTGCCTGTGGTTCACTATCGTGAGCGTCTGCGCCGTCTGTTCCACAAGTCCCTTGTCGAGCCGCCCAGCTATCATCTCGCAGAAGGCGCAGGGTGTCATGACTGGAAGTTCAAAGGGTGCGTTCATCAAATCCGTCCCACCGATGACTCTGACATCGGCGTTCACAGCATCTACTATTCTCTGAACTTGTCGCATATATCGCCAACACCAACCTTGTCCAAAGCAGTGCGAATTGCAATGCGCTCCAAGGCGTTCAGGTCATCGTGCGGTCGCTCCATAAGCTCCACTAGGGCTTCGGGAACGCCTTTCTCACGCGCCACCTCAACACAGGATTTCGGCGCAGCAGATGTAGAGCACGCAAGCACAAGGATAATGAAAGCCGCTAAAATCAATTTGACAACTATGGTTTTCAATACACGGTTTCCAATATTCTAAATGCCCTTGTCCACAATGAAAGCGGCAAGGTCAGCGGTGCGGCAGCTGTATCCCCACTCGTTGTCGTACCAGCCCACGACCTTGACCATGTTGTCGCCAACGGTCATTGTCGATAGGGCGTCCAGAATACAGCTATGTGAGTTTCTCACAATGTCGCTGCTGACTAGCGGTTCCTCGCTGTACTCCAGAATGCCGTTCAGCCCATTGGCGGCAGCCTCCTTGTACGCTGCGTTCACCTCGCCGGCGGACGCGGGCTGCTTCAGCGTGGCAACGAAGTCTGTTACCGAGCCGGTCGGTGTCGGAACGCGCAGAGCCATACCGTTCAGCTTGCCGTTCAGCTCAGGCAGAACAATGCCGACAGCCCTTGCCGCGCCCGTCGAAGTGGGAATAATGTTCACCGCACCTGCCCGCGCGCGCCGCAAGTCCGAGTGCCCCCCGTCCAGCATCCGCTGGTCGTTCGTGTAGGCGTGAATTGTCGTCATCAGCCCCTGCTCGACGCCGAAGCTGTCGTTGAGTACCTTGGCCATTGGAGCGATGCAGTTCGTGGTGCAGGATGCGTTGGAGATTATGTTATGTTTATCCGGGTCGTACCGGTGCTCGTTCACTCCCAGAACGAGCGTAATGTCCTCGCTGCTGGCAGGAGCAGAGATGATGACCTTCTTCGCTCCGGATTCGAGGTGCGCCGCCGACCTGCCCGCATTGGTGAATACACCCGTGCATTCGATCACGATGTCAACGCCCTCGTCGCCCCAGTTCAGATTGGAGGGATCGCTTTCCGAAAAAGCCCTTATCTCATTCCCGTCTATGACTATGCTCGTACCTGTAACTTCCACAGTGCCCGGATATCTGCCGTATGTGGAGTCATACTTGAATAGATGCGCGTTAGTCTTCGCATCGGTGTTGTCGTTGACGGCGACAACCTCCAACTTGCCCACATGGCGCTCTATGATCGCCCGCAGCACCTGCCTGCCGATACGCCCGAACCCATTGATGCCCACGCGAGTTGCCATACTGCTGCGAAGCTCACTTTCTATCTGCTTACCGGCCTGAAATTGACCGTTTGATTATATCTTGTGCAATACTGCGACTACAAATGGAACCAAGTGAGTTTAGATCGGGATAATGTCTCGCCCGAAGTTGAAAATCTGCTCTGCATTTTTCAGAGCTTCTTGGGCGTCTTCGTATAAATACACTTCGAAGGGTGCGCCGCTCGGCAGGGCGTCGGGATAGCGGGTAGGGATGTAGTACGACTCCAGAGTCTCCGTCATCTCATGAAACCTTGAAAGTTCGGGGTATGAAGTCTCTAAACTACTCACCAATGCCCTTAGGGTATGGCCTCTGACATCGCTGTCACCGCGATAGTAGGCGAGAGCTTTCAAGGTTTTCTCTGCAACCTGCTGGGACATGAAACAAGCTTGGCTGTAGAAGCCTTCATTCATCATCAGTCGAGCGGATTCAAGGTCGTATTCAGATTGGCGCATCCATATTGCCGCCACTCCGCCACTATCCCTCATACACTACCACGCCTTCTTGCAGAGCCGTACATATGAACGGATTATTTCTTCCTCGCATGTTTTCTAGCTCGTCAGGTGTGTAAATCAGAAGGTCAAGGCTCTTGCCCCACGGGTCCCAAGACCTGAACACAGGTCTGTAGTCCTTGTGTCTCTGAAGAAAGCGCTTGTCAGTCTCCGCCACGATTATCAGGTCGAGGTCGCTGTACTCGTCGGCGTCCCCACGCGCGTACGAGCCGAAGACGATTGCGCGCTGAGCATCGCTCGCCGCGAGCGCAGGCGTGAGCGCCTCTCGTATGGCATCCAGCGTTGGAATCTCTGCGCGAGTGTTCATATCATCCACTTCATTCTGTCCATCAATGTCGATCCTGTCAGCCTAAACGCGCGCCATCTCGCGCCGCATCTGCGCCAGCCCCATCGGACCGATGTTGAGCGCACGGGTATGGAACTCCTTCAGGTCGAATTCAGCGCCCTTGCGCCGCTTGGCGTCCTCACGGGCGTTCAGCCACTCGCGCTCGCCGACCTTGTACGATATTGCCTGCCCCGGCATGCCGAGATAGCGGTCAACCTCGCTCGCCACGAAATCTTCCGGGAAATGGCTGCGCTGCCGTATGAACTCCAGCCCGAGCTCAGGCGTCCATACTTCGCCTGGGTGATAATCTGAATCGGTGGGTATGGCAAATCCAAGATGCATGCCGATATCTATGATCACTCGCACACTGCGAAGTGCCTGCGCGCGCAGCATGCCCAGATAGTAGTCGGGGTTTTCGAGGTAGCCAAGCTCAGCCATCAGCCGCTCGGCGTACAGCGCCCAGCCCTCAATGTAGCCGGAAGTGCCGCCCATTGCCGTCTGGAAGCGCGACAGTTCGCTGGTCAGGTACTTGGCGATGCCGCGCTCGAAGTGATGCCCCGGCACTCCTTCGTGGTAGGCGATAGACGCCTCGCCCCAGAGCGGAAAGCGCGTCTTGCCGCCGGTAGGATACCAGGTACGTCCCGGACGGCTGAAGTCCTCGGACGGCGAGGTGTAGTACATCGCCAGCGCGCCGCCGGGTGGCGCAATCATCGCCTCGATGCGCTGCACAGGTTCAGGGATGTCGAAGTGTGTGCCGTTCAATTCGGCGATGGTGCTATCCTGCAACTCCTGCATCCAGTTCTGAAATGCGTCAACGCCTTCGATCGCTCGGTCCGGGTCGGTCTCCAGGAACTGCTTCGCCGCTTCCACGCCCGCTCCTGCGCCCGGCCCTGCTCCGTTCAATACACGTTCTGACGTCTTCGCCATCTCGCTTTCAACCCACCGCAACTGCTCCCAGCCCCAATTGTAGGTCTCCACGAAGTCCATGTCCGTGCCGTTGAACGCGCGGGAAGACAGCGCGTAGCGTTCCTGTCCCACGCCGTCCTGCTCCACGGCGCTGGGCATGTACTCGTCAGTCAGGAAGCGTCCCATATCCGCGTATGCGCTTGCGGCGGAATCGGCGCCGGCAGTAATGTCGCGGCGCAGCGCGTCTGACGCCACGCCGGAAGCGTCGAAGGAATCCAGCAACCCGTGGAAGAACGATGGCGAACCGCCCGCGCCCATCCACACTTGAGCCTGAGCCGCGCATCCGGCTGCCTGGCGGCGGCTGCTCGTCTTGGACTGCCGTACGCCCTCTTGAAGGCTTGCGTGGTAGCTTTCCATCCCCTGCTGAACCAGCGCAAGCCTCGATGCGATGTTGCGCCAGTCCTCTTCCGTATCGCGCGGCATCAGGTCGAACACCTGGCGAATGCCCTGGAACGCGCTGCCGAGCACCCGCAGGCTGCGAAGGTGTTCGCCTGCGTCGTGTGTGTCCAGGTCGGT
The DNA here is from genome assembly GCA_965225795.1 of Dehalococcoidia bacterium. Classification (GTDB taxonomy): domain Bacteria; phylum Chloroflexota; class Dehalococcoidia; order Lucifugimonadales; family JADFKI01; genus Bin90. The sequence continues at coordinate 2,256,026 of OZ245324.1, forward strand.
CTGCAAGTCGTCCAGCATCGCGTCTCGTGCGATACGGTCGCGCTCGCCTTCGACGGTCGCGGCGTTCAGGGCAGCGATGGTCTGCCGTTTCAGATCGGCGTTGAATTCCGCGCCCTGTGGCGAGAAATCCGACATCTTATCGTCGTAGCCCGGCACGCCAATCGATGTTGCGCTCAAGGGGTTTAGCGCGGCGTAGCGCTCAACATAGTCGTTTGCAATGTCATAGACTTGGGACATTTTTGTATAGTCGCCTTTCGATAATTATTGGCAAGAGTCTCACTTAAGGTTAAAGGCCAAACAAGTACTCCAATAGCCTCCGACCATGAACTACATGAACTATCTCAACGCCGCCTTGAAGGGCAATGTACAGAATTACATAGTTGTTGGAAGGAAAGCTGCGAACATTCGGAGCCAATTCAGGTCTTGCTCTTCCCATAAGTGGTTGGGTTGACAGCAATTCAAACCACTCGAAGAACTGCCGATTTAGACTGCGAGCGTATTCAACGCCTGCAAGATCTACTGTATAATCCCAAATCTGCTCTAGCTCCAGCCGCGCTTGGGTCGATAACCTGAATAGCGCCATTTATTCTGATTCAGCGTTGTCGCGTCTTGCTTCCATCCTCTTTTAAGCCCTCTTCCTCGATTTCGTCGAAGAGTTCATGAAGCGTTTCGCTGGTGTATTCAACATATTCCCCATTCGCAATCTGTTCGATTCCGACTTGCACCTTTTCCTTAAGTTCTTCCAGGTACATGTCTCGCTCGTCCAGAAGACGCAACGCAGAATCAATTACGTCGTCCTTTGAACGATACAAGCCAGATTCTACTTTGCGCCTGAGAATTTCTTCCCGCTCTTGTGGAGATAGTGGCGCGTTCATTTTGACTCCCATCATTCAGCCGTAGATTGCGAGCAATCCAGCATTTCACGCCCTCTGCGGCACCGGCGCCCCCTTGTAGAGGCGGCCTCTGTCGCCGACGGTGCGCTCGCGCTCGAAGGACATCACCGGAACGCCGTACCCGCAGCTTGTGCTCGTCTTCTCTATCTCAATGTCAATGACTTGTCGCATCGGCAGGGCGATCTCATCGGCGGGCTGCTCCAGAAGCATGTCGGCGAGAGGAGAATAGTCAAGGGGCGTTGAGCGCGCGCGTCCGTAGAGGCGCACTATGCCTGCGTTCTCTTTCTCGAAGGCGCACACCATTACGGTTACGGGGCTTCCTGTTTCCGAATGGCGAGCGGTTTCGTTGCCGCTGCCGGTGTAGTCGAGGTATGCCACGTGATTCGGGCTGATCATATGCAGCGGCACGCCGCCCTTGGGCGAGACATTCACCGCGTCAATTCTATTATCCGATCCCTCACCGAAATCTGCCGTGCCCACGAAGAATACAGGAGCGTTGCGAATCATCTCCGCCTGCTCGTCCGTGATATGGGTGAAGTAGTTTGCCATTCTCTGTCTCCATTCCTGTTATGCCGATTGACAGCACTCGTCTTTCGCCTAGATGTTGTTCAGAAAGCGCTCATACACCTGCCTGCCCGCAAATTGCGCCCTGTCGCCTAGCTCCTCCTCGATGCGAAGCAGGCGGTTGTACTTTGCGGTGCGTTCCCCACGAGCGGGCGCGCCGGACTTTATCTGCCCGGCGTTCGTGCCAACTGCGAGGTCTGCTATCGTCGTGTCTTCCGTCTCACCGGAACGGTGGCTGATGACAACGCCCCAGCCCGCATTCTGAGTCATCTTCACGGCGTTCAGCGTCTCGGTTACCGTACCAATCTGGTTCAGCTTGATGAGCACGGCATTGCCGGCATTCATCGCGATGCCCTTGCGGATGAGTTCGGTATTCGTGGTGTACAGGTCATCGCCTACGAGCTGCGCCCTGCCGCCTATGGCATCCGCCATGACTCTCCAATTATCCCAGTCGTCTTCCGCAATGCCGTCTTCGATGCTGACAACCGGGTAATTGTCCACCCAGTCCTTGTAGATGCCAATCAGCTTGTCGGCGGGGTAGTCGTCTCCGCTCAATTCGGACGCCGCTACGTCCAGCGCAATGAAGCACTGTTCGCCGGGGCGGTATTTGGCGCGCTCAATGGCCTCTATCACAAGGGCGACCGCATCTTGATTGTCTGGTAGCGCCGGCGCAAAGCCGCCCTCGTCGCCCACGCTGGTGCTGAGACCGCGCTCACGCAGCGCATCCGCAAGCGCATGGTAAATCTCCACGCCCGCTCGGAGCGCTTCCCTGAATGTGTCGAAGCCCGCCGGAACCACCATAAACTCCTGAAAGTCGGTGGAGCCCGCCGCGTGCGCGCCGCCGTTGATGATGTTCAGCATAGGCACGGGCAGCGTGAGTGCTCCATCACCGCTGATGCGCTCGTACAGCGGCTTACCCTCGCTCTGCGCTGCGGCGCGTGCCGCTGCCATAGACACGCCCAATATCGCGTTGGCTCCAAGTTTGCTTTTATTCGGCGTGCCGTCTATCTCGATTAGCAGGTTGTCCAGCGCTTCCTGGTCCAGCGCGGACAGCCCCAGGATGGCAGGCTTGATGTGCTTGTCGATATTCTCAATGGGCTGGAGCACGCCGCGCCCTCTAAAGCGAGAAGCATCGCCGTCGCGCAGTTCCAGCGCCTCGTTCGCGCCCGTGCTCGCGCCCGACGGCACCAGCGCCCGCCCGAAGGTGCCGTCCGACAGTGCGACATCCACCTCGACCGTCGGGTTGCCCCGCGAATCGAGGACTTCTCTTGCTTTCACATCCGAAATTGTCGTCATACTGTCCTCATCTGTTGTATATCTCAGGAATGGTCGATATGCCTGCGGCAATGTCCGCCAGTCGCTGCCTGGCTGCTGCTATGGCTTTGTCGGCGGCATCGGCGGCGTCCGCTGCGCGAATTATGCTAGTGTCCGGATCTTCGCCGCTGCGCGTCATTTCCCATGTTTCTAGTCCAACAACGGGTATTCCATCTCCAAGCGCATGCCCTATCTCGGAGAGCGTGCCATACGCGCCACCCACCGCCACAGCCGCCATTCCCGTCTTGACCACGACGGAATTGCGGGCGTAGCCTATGCCGGTCATTATGGGGACATCAATGTAGTCGTTGGCAGTCAGCGGATTGTCTCCCGGCATGATGCCTATAGTCGTGCCGCCTGCCGACTTCGCGCCCCTGCAAGCCGCCTCCATCACGCCACCAAGGCCGCCGCACACGATGGCGACGCCGCGATTGGCAAGCTCAATGCCGACCTGCTCAGCTAGCGCAGCAATGTGCGGTCGCGCGTTGCTCTCGCCAATTACGGAGATAATGAGTTGTCTGTCCATTTGCCAATCGCCTGCAATTCTGTGTCAAGTCAAGCACTCGCACCCGATTATAGTACATGCACTTGCGGCGATGGGCGAAAAACACTAGGGTTGTGTCTAATGGATGTTCCCGCTTGTGCGGGGATGCGCCTGCTCACAAGCGTACACACGCAAGTGTACACACGACTATTCTGAACTCACTTACGAGGCGCTATGTTTCGACGCATGAAACGCGCTGAGCGCACCGGACCCGTTCCATCCGTCGTCATTCTGGGCGGCGGATATGGCGGTGTTTACGCTGCCCTTGAGTTGCAGCCTGCGGCAAAGCGTGGCGAAATCGAGCTTACGCTTATCAGCAGGGAGAACTTTTTCCTCTTCCAGCCGATGCTTGCGGAGGTCATCACCGGCTCAATCAGCCCGCTCAATGTCGTCAGCCCCATTCGCCGCATCGTTCCTCACGCGCACGTGCATCAGGCGGAGGTCGAGTCGGTCGATACCGACAATCACGCTGTGGCGATTCGCCACCCCGGACATGCTCGCCTCACTTATATCCCCTACGACCACCTGATATTCGCCGTCGGCAGCGCTACCGACCTTTCGCAATTCCCCGGCGTGGAGGAGCATGCGATGTCCTTCAGGACGCTCGGTGACGCCTTCCGACTCCGCAACCACCTGATCAGCATGCTGGAAGCCGCCGATGTGGAGGATGATCCGTTCTACAAGCGCCAATACCTTACGTTCGTCATTGCGGGTGGAGGCTACACCGGCGTCGAGGTTACTTCCGAGATTAACGAGTTCCTGCGCCTGGCGAGCAAGAGTTACCGAAACATCGACCCCGAAGACTTTCAGGTAATCCTGCTGCACAGGTCTGGGCGCATACTTCCCGAACTTGGCGAGAGGCTTGCTAATCTCAGCCACAGACTGCTGGAAAGGCGGGGCATACACATTCGCCTGCACGCCGCACTAACGGGCGCAACAGGGCAGAGCGCGCTGCTGACCGACGAAGTTTATATCCCCACAAAGACGCTTGTTGCCACCATTGGCGCGTCCCCCAACCCGATTCTCGCCGACCTGCCTTGCGAACGCGAACGAGGACGCCTCGTCGTTGACGAGACGCTCGCGGTGAAAGGCGGCGGCGACCTCTGGGCTGTCGGCGATTGTGCGCTTGTGCCCGATGTGCTGCGCGGCGGGTTCTGTCCGCCTACGGCTCAGTTCGCGCTGCGGCAGGCGAAGTCCGCCGCTCAGAATGTGCTCGCGACGATTCGCGGCAGACCGACAAAGCCGTTCAGGTATAAGAGCCGGGGAGTGTTCGTGCCGCTTGGCGGATTCGCGGCAGCAACCGAGACATTCGGACTGGAACTCTCAGGATTTATTGGATGGTGGCTGTATCGCACTTTCTATCTGCTGCAATTGCCGCGCATCGAGCGCAAGCTGCGCGTGGTAACCGACTGGACGCTCGACCTGATATTTCCTCCCGACATAGTCAAGGTTGACATCGACCGCGACCACGGGACATCCCGGCGACACTATGAAGCGGGCGAGTACATCTATCAAAGTGGAGACATTGCTACGGAGTTCTATATAGTGCTTGCGGGTGAGGTCGAAGTTCTGCGAGAGGGCGAAGGGCGCGAATCACAGGTAGCTACCTTGAAAGTCGGCGAGTATTTTGGCGAGATGTCCCTGCTGAGAGACATTCCCCGATCGTCATCCGTGCGGGCTAGTACCCGCGCCGAGCTGCTTGTGATGACAGGCGAGGACTTCCTCGCGCTCGCGTCATCGTCCTCGCTGTTCGGAGATCTGCTTCAGTCAGTCGTTCAGGAGCGCAACACCATCAATATGGCAAACGAGTCCAGAGAGACTTCGCCGCGGTAGCCCATTTTACGGCGTCCGCTCTCGACCATGCTTTTGAAGGGATACATTAAAATTTGCTAATTCTATTTCGCAGGCGTTCCACGGACAAGCAGCGCTCAGCCGTCAGCGGCAATGTGCTCATCACCGGCGCGTCTTCCGGCATTGGCAAGGCAACTGCGCTCTACCTAGCCGAGCGCGGCTACAATGTTATCGCAACGAGCCGTGATGCTTCTCGCCTTGAAGAGCTCCACACGGAAGCGGCAGAGCGTGGCGCATCCATTGTTGGCATAGAACTCGACATCAACTCTGATGCAGCCGTATCGCGCATCGTGCCTGAGTTGATAGCACAGCACGGCGCGATTGATGTGCTGGTCAACAATGCGGGCTTCGGGCTGTGGGGTCCAGTGGAAGTCCTGTCCGATGCCGAGCTAAAGGACCAGTTCGAGACCAACTTCTTCGCGGCAGTTCGCATGATGCAGGCTGTTTTGCCCGCGATGATAGAGCGGCGCAGCGGCACTATCGTCAACATCAGCTCGGTACTTGGGCGCATGGGCACGCCGTTCAACGGCGCGTATGTGTCCAGCAAGTTCGCGCTCGAAGGCATCAGCGAGTCGCTGAAGGTCGAAGTGCAGCCTCTAGGCGTGCGTGTGGCGATGGTGGAGCCGGGCCTGTTCCGCACGAATTTTCCTGACAATTCGGTCAATGGCAGCGCAACAGAAGACGAAAGCATTGTCTATGCGCCGCACATCGCCCGCTATAACCTCAACCGTGATGCCTTCCATTGGTTCGGCGGCAATCCGGTGCGCGTGGCGAAGGTGGTGCATAAGGTCATCACATCGCCCTCACCGAACTTCCGCTATCCGGTCGGCATCGACGCCCGTGCAGGCATGCTCGCCGCACGCCTGCTGCCGGAGCGCATTTACTGGCGAATTCTCAGCAAGGCAACTATGCGCGATTAGGCGTGTCAGCCTATCACGCCCTGCTCCCTCATCTGTTCCACCTCTTCCGCCGTGCAGCCGAGTATTGTCGTCAGCACCTCGTCGTTGTGCTCGCCATACCGTGGCGCGCGCGTAACCGTATCATCCTGGTCCGAGAGCTTGATTGGACAGCCTAGCATCGTGTAGTCACCGCGCACATCATCCTCCACACTGACGACCATATTTCGCGCAATCAGTTGCTCGTCTTCCAGCAGGTCGTTGGAGTTCATAGTCGCGCCCGCGAGCACTCCGGCACTGGCAAGAATCTTCATTGCCTCGTGCTTCGTGTGCTTGCGCGTCCACTCCGAGATAATCTCCTCGATCTCGTCTGCGTGCTGCGCCACAGAGTCGTAGTCGGCGAAGCGTTCGTCGCCTATCAGATCCTCCCTGCCCATCGCCACAAATAGCAATTCCCACATCTCGCCGCGCGGGAATATCATGACGTAGTCATCATCGCCGCCTGGAGCACAGGGGTAAATTAGGGGGATCCCCCTGCCCGCTCGATGGCCTCGCCGCGCCTCCGGCAACTTCAGTCCCAGAACCGGCGTCATCTGCATTCGCATCAGGTTCACCACAGCGTCCTGCATCGCCACCTCCACGCGCTGCCCCTCACCCGTGATGTCTCGCTTCCTCAGCGCCGCCAGAATACCGATTGCGGCGTGCAGCCCGCTGCCGGAGTCGCCCACGCCCGGCGACAGATATACCGGCGGCCTGTCGGGGTAGCCCGTAGTAGCCATCGCGCCGCCGACCGCCTGCGCCACCATCTCCCAGCCCTTGTACTCCGCATACGGCCCGTAGCTGCCGAATCCCTTGATTGCGGCATAGACCAGGCCGGGGTTGATTTCGTGCATCACATCCCAGCCGAAGCCCAGCCGGTCCAGCATACCGAGAGAGTAGTTTTCAACAAGCACATCCGCCCACTTCAGCAGCCCTGTGAATAGCTCCCTGCCCTTTTCGGTCTTGAGATTGATGCTCACGGCGCGCTTGTTGTTGTTGAATATCAGGAAGTAGAAGCTGTCGGAGTCCTCGCTATGACGCAGGTCATTGCGTGTGGAGTCGCCACCCCAGACATCTTCCAGCTTGATGACATCCGCGCCAAGAAACCCGAGCATCTGTGTGCAGGAAGGTCCTGCTTGCACATGTGTCAGGTCCAGTATCTTCACGCCTTCCAACGCCTTGTCCATGAGTTTTCTCCCTTCAAGACCATAATGCCAAGACCATAAAGCTGGTCACCGACGAGCCGTTAATTCTCTAGTGCGCTCGCCGTCGGATGCCCATCGCAGCCATAGCAGCCATAGCAGCCACATCGCAAGCGCTGCCAACGCCATAGCCGTCTGCCAGACCGCCGAATGCGCCGTATCGAAGTGCTCTGGAAAGTCGACGCCTATAAGCAGCAGCGTTATCACGCGCACAAGATTCAGCGCGCATAGCGCCGGAACACCCAGCAGCAAGGCGCGTATCCGCGCCTTGAGCGATACGGGCCAGACGATCACTGCCGCTCCGAACACCAGAATAAGCTCGATGGCAGTACACTCAGCGGCGACAACTGCGACAAATCCGTCCGCATTTATGACCGCGCCGTCCAGCGACGCAGGAACGCCCAGCATGCCAAGCGCGAAGCCGGCCATGTATGCCAACCCTCGCGCCAATGCGTCACCGCCCGGTATATTCACCGTTCCGGCGAAGACCCCTCCGGCTGCAATAAGACTTGCGCTAAAGACGCCTGCGCGAACCGCAATATTCAGTGGATGCACTTGTCTATCCTACGCCTGCTTCAGCGCGCGCGTTGCGATGTACACAGGTGTGTACCTGGACAGCAACAACTCAGAGTCGTTCCAGTTGAGTTCGTTCTGAATTCGCTTGTCCTCGTAAAAGCCGGTGATGACGAATCCCGCGTCTATCTGCCCGCCTATCTGATCGGTGAGCGTGTGCCCGAACTCCAGCGCGCCGCCCTCGTCCAGCCAGCGCTGCAATTCTTCCTCCGGCAAGCTCTCGGTGTCGGAGTACGGCAATGCATGTCTCACCACGAACTCCCCTTTCTCAATGCGCTCGCGGTCGAAGATGAACTCAAGCGGATTGATGAAGCCTGCCATCAGCACACCGCCGGGACGCAGCACCCGATAGGCTTCTCGCCACACTGGAAGCACGCTCTCCGCGAAGATGTTGGATATGGCGTGGAACACCAGGTCGAAGCTGGCGTCTGGGAATACTGACAAGTCGGCCATGTCGCCCTGCACGGTGCGTAGTGGCAGCTCCTCGCGTTCAGCGACGAAGCGATCCTGCGCAAGCTGCCGCGCCGAATTGTCGTAAGAGGTGACATTGTAGCCAGCCGCGGCAAGTAGCGGAGCCTGCTGACCGCCGCCCGACGCAAGGCATAGGACATCCTTGCCCGGAACGCCCTCGAACCAGCCGGACGGCACGGGTGTCTTGTCGGTCAGCCATACGCCCGGGTTTCCTCCTCTGGCAGCGGCTATCGCACCCTCGTCAACGGGCACTGTCCACTCGATCCCGCGCTCCACATTCTTGTCCCAAGCCGCGCTGTTGTACTTTACGATATCCAATCTATTGCCTTCCGGTAGTTGCGCCTCAGCCCGTGCAAAAACTGAAAGTCCTCAGGCTGGCAGTCCGCGACAATTGCCGACTGAAAATTGGCCGCCAATCATTGCAAACAGACCGCTTTCATTATAACCTTTCGCCATCGCAGTTGCGCCGAGGGCAGAGACTTCATGGCCTGCTGTCCTGAGGCGGAGCGCAGATGCGAAAGGAGTGACGATGAACCCTGATAAAGTGAGGCTTGGCATCCTTGTCGGCGGTGGGCCTGCGCCCGGCATCAACAGCGCTATCAGCGCCTGTACGCGGGAAGCGATCAGCAGTGGTGCAGAGGTGTTTGGCATCCTGGACGGCTTCAGCCATCTCATGGACGGCAGCACCGAGCATGTCATTCCTTTGACAACCTCTGATGTGGCGTTCATCCACTCCGAAGGCGGGGCAATCCTCCGCACATCCCGCGCCAACCCGACGCGCAATCCCGCTCACATTCAGAACGTAGTGGACGCGCTGCAAAGACTAGGCATAACACGCCTCGCCTCCATCGGCGGCGAGGACACCGCGTTGTCGGCGGCAGAAGTCGCGAAAGCGTCCGGCGGCAAGCTCCGCGTGGCGCACATTCCAAAGACCATCGACAACGACCTGCCGCTGCCGGGCGACATTCCTACCTTTGGATTCGAGACGGCTCGACATCTTGGAACGCAGCTAGTGCAGAACCTGATGCGGGATAGCCGCACCACGGGGCGCTGGTATGTCGTCGTCGTTATGGGCAGAAAGGCAGGCCACCTCGCGCTTGGCATGGGCAGCTCCGCGGGCACCGCTCTGACTGTCATACCTGAAGAATTCCCCAATCCTGTTATCGGAATTGAAGATGTGGTCAAGCTGATAGAGGGAGCAATGCTAAAGCGCAAGGCGTCCGAAGGGCGAGACGACGGCATCGCCGTTATCTCAGAGGGCGTCGCCGAACGCTTTTCATTGGACGAGCTTGGCAACCTGTCCGGCATCGTCGTCCCACGCGACCCGCACGGTCATATCCGCCTCGGCGAGCTGCCGCTGGCGCCCATGATACGCCGCGCGGTGCAGAACCGCTTCGCCGAAGCCGGCAAAGACATCGGCATGGTGGATGTGACCATCGGCTACGAGTTGCGCTGCGCCTCGCCCATATCCTTCGACATCGACTACACCCGCAGCCTCGGCTATGGCGCAGCGCGAATGCTGCTAAACGAACCGTCAGACGAAAGGTTCGCCAACGGCGGGCTGATCTACCTCGACGGCGAAAACCTGAACACACTGACCTTCGATGAAATGCGCGATCCCGAAACCGGCAGGACGCGGGTGCGCATGGTGGATATCGAGTCTGAGCGATACAAAGTCGCCCGAGAGTACATGATGTGCGTCCAACCACGGGACATGGAGGATGATACGCTCGTAGAGAAAATGGCAGAATACAGCAACCGCAGCCCGGATGAGATCAGGGAGCGGTTCGGTGTAAGCAGTGCATAAGTTTGAACGCAAGAGTTACGGTCTAACGACCAGACAAGAATAGAGGAGGAACGAAATTGGCAGAGTTCAAAGTAGCATACATAGGCAGGTCAGCTCCCGACACCACTCTCATCGAGAACGGTCTTGAAGGACTGGACTACGAAATCGACGTCAGCATCGTCGAAACGCAGGGCGAGATTATCGAAGCCTGCAAGGGCGCCGATGTCATTCTCAACGGCGGCGTCGAGATGCCCCGCGAGGTCATCGAGGAGATTGACACCGCGCAGGCAATCATCGTGGGCAGCCACGGCTTCAACCACATCGACCACAACGCCGCGACCGAACAGGGCCTGATGATTATCAACAGCGCGGGATTCTGCACTGAGGAAGTGTCGAACCACGCCATTCTCATGCTTATGGCTTGCGCCAAGAAGCTGACCATCCTGCACAACCTCGTGCGCGAGGGCAAGTGGGGCGCGGAGACCCGCAACGCCATTATGCCCATGGCGCCTATCGACGGGCAGACGCTCGGTCTCGTGGCATTCGGCAACATCGCCCGCGCAGTGTCACGCAAGGCGACCGCGCTCGGCATGGACATCATCACCTACGATCCGTACTGCCCGCCCTGGATTACGAAGGAGTACCGCGTCAGGCCGGTAGCCTCGCTGGAGGAACTTGCAGCCGATTCAGACTTCGTGTCGGTGCATGTCCCGCTCAACGACGAGACGCGCAAGCTGATTGGCGCAGACTTCTTCAAGGCGATGAAGCCCACCGCCTACTTCATCAACACATGCCGAGGTCCCACCGTGGACGAGGCCGCGATGATTGAGGCACTGCGAAACGGGGAAATCACGGGCGCAGGCCTGGATGTCTTCGAGGAAGAGCCGACACCGGCGGACAACCCGCTGCTCAAGATGGACAATGTAATCGTTACGCCGCACTCTGCAGGAAGCTCCAACAACTCGCGCACCGCATCGCCGATCCGCGTAGGGCAGGAGACCGCGCGTGTGCTGAAGGGCAATTTCCCGATGTCCCTAGTCAACCCAGAGGTGCGCTCGGCGCTGCCGATACGCGAGCCTGCGCTCAACGTTTAAGAAGATATCAGCCTCAGCAACAGGGCAGACTGCAACAGGCTTACTCAAATCCATTGCAAGGACGCGATAGGCGTATGGCTAAGAAGCGGAAAAAGAAGAAGCCTCAACAGGGGAAGCGCAAGAACCAGAAGAAGCAGGGGCAAACCGGCGCTTCCCCCAACTGGCACTGGGAGCGCATCAGCGGATATCACCCTGCGTACTGCACCTGCGCCGCTTGCGTTAGCCTGCGAACCGGAGGTCGTACCAGCCGTCCCCGTCAGGATGATACTAGTAGGGACACCCTGGCAGGCGACCTGTTGCTGCTCGATGTGCTGAGCGAGTTAGACTCTCGCGACAACGACAGTTCTGGGACGGACAAAGAGAGTCACTGAACCCGCAGTCAGTAACCAAGTCAGGGCGTTCATAAGCGTTCATAGGCATACATGGACAGGATAGACACTTCAAACGTTGCCTATCCTGTCCATTATTTATATCTTCTACTCCACGGTCAGCACCAGCTTGCCAAAGAAATTACGCCCCTCCATCGCCTCGTGCGCCTTCGCAGCGTCCTCAAGCGGGAATGTCTCGTGTATCACCCCGCGAATGACGCCCCTGCCCGCATGCGCGACTATCTGCCGCAGGTCCTCTTTCCGGCCCATAAACACGCCGAAGACGGTCTGGTAGCGTAGGAACATCAGCCCCATCTGCAGGTCCGCCTTGTACCCGCTCGTAACACCGCAGATGCCATATCGCCCACCCATCGCAAGTGATCTGATTGCCGCCGGGTAGAAGTCCTCTCCCACATGGTCTAGCACCACATTCACGCCCTGCCCACCAGTGATCTCCTTGACGCGCTCAGCAATGTCCTCGCTCGTGTAGTTGATGACTTCGTCCGCGCCGAGTTCCCTCGCCTTCTGCGCCTTCTCCTCACTGCTTGTCGTCGTGATGACCTTCGCGCCCAGTACATTCTTTGCGACCTGAATACCTGCCGTCCCCACGCCGCTCGACGCCGACGGGATCAGCATCGTCTCCCACGCCTTGAGCTGCGCCTTGCGAACGAGTATCGTCCAGCACGGCAGGAACACCGTCGGCAGCGAGGCCGCCTGTACATACGACAGCGCATCCGGTATAGGCTCCACGTTGACCGCAGGCACGCTCACATACTCCGCATAGCCCCCGCTGAGCGTCGAGCCAAGCATGCCGGCCCTGACGCAAAGCTCCTCTTCTCCCGACAGGCAGAAGCGACACTGGTTGCAAGTAACTCTTGGGTTCACAACCACGCGCTCACCTGCGCTGACGCGGCTTACCTCGCTGCCCACCTCGACAACATCGCCCGCCACATCGCCACCGAGCACATGCGGACCCTTGAAGCGTATGCGCATGCCGCGAGCGCCCTGCCGCGTATATAGATCCAGCCTGTTCAGCGCGCATGCTCGGACGCGCACCTTGACGTCGTTTGGACCAATTTCAGGCTCCGGCAGGTCGCCGTAAGTCAGCGCCTCCGTGCCCCCATGCTCAGTGATATATACAGCCTTCATTCCATCCTCCAGTTTCTGATTTCGCAAGAAGTGTCATTGTATAGCACGAACTGCAACCCACTCGGAAGACATAGGCCGGCAGCGAGCGCGCCTTCGTATTCTGCTATTATACGACCATAAGAAGGTACGAGTTTCAGGAAAGAGGTGAATCCAGATGACCAGCCGTTACGAAGAACTATTGCTGCCCGAACAGCGCGAAAAGATTGTCGAAAGAGTCGTCAAGGCGCTTAAGTCTAGGGATCAATTATCCGCCAATACGCTCAACAACTTCAGAAGAGTCTTACAAGCAGGAACACCCATTCGAGGCTTCAATAAAGACCCTATCAGGGCGCTGCCACCATTATTGAAGCAGCACATTTTAGAACGCATAGAGGGCAATTCGGAGTTTGAACTCCTACTGGTGGAGGTGTGGGCTGAGGCTGAGCCGCATCTTCAAGAAGCAGTCAACCAGCGTCTCGACAGCTTCGATCCCCAATCTCAAGAGGGCGACGAGGTAGACGAAGAGTTATGGGACGCTCAAGTCAGTATGCTCGCAGCCGAGAACAGCGACTACGAAGAAGACGATATTCTCCTGATGACGAAAATCTGCTTTGCCCACGCCAAAATGAAGGCAGACGCAGCCAGAGATTCAGGCAGTGACGACACCGACGGCGACGCAGTGGAAGTCAAGATGGATACCGCACCCGCTGTGCTGTCTGATGTCCTGAACCGTCTGCGAATGCTTCCAGCAGAATCGCAGGCTTGGCACGAAGACATCCCGCGCTTCGCCGAAGCCTTGAACGACCTTATTTCCACAAAGGACGAGGAACGCAACCGACTAAGCAGAATGCTGGAAGACTTTGAAGAATTGCAGAAACAGTTCTCATCAGAGTTGGAGTTCTTTGGACGACAGGCCGCCGACTGGGGCGTCGACAGGCTTGGCATCGACAGGCTTGCCACAAGCGCCTCCATATCTGAAGCGGCGCAGAAGTTCAGCGAACTGGAGACGGCGCTCGCCAACTATCGCGCTGTCACAGAACGGGCAGACAGAATTGACGAAGAGCGCCTGCGCCGCGAGCAGCGCCATGATCTCGAAGACGCCATCGAGCGCATCCTCTCCGAGATTGACGACCTTGCCCAGAACGCCGACACGCCCGACTACGACCCATCCACGGACGCGCCCATTCTGAGCGAGACGGAAGCCTCTGCAGATTCCGCCGAGGCACAGCCACAGCCGCAACTCGAAGCGTATTCCGAGCTGCAGGACGAACTCAATGCCCTCAGAGGGGAGTATGAATCTCTCCTTAGCAGCAACCACGCCCTCAAGCAGGATAGCGCTTCAATAGAAGACAAAGTCCGCGCCCTCGAAGGCGAAATCGCAGGACTCAACGCCGACAAGCAGACACTCACAGAAGAAGTGGCTGAATTAAGAGACCAGTTGCGGATAAGCGAAACGAAGGAAATAAACTGGCGCAATGCATACGAAGTCGAGAAGAGCAGCAAGGACTCGCCCGCGCACGATCCTATCCCGGTGGATGTCGAAAACGTTAGGCGCGCGGTGGATTTGGCGAGGGCGCGTTATAGCGACAGGCTGGTAATCAGGCTCAACAAGAAGTCGGATCAGGATTACAACTACAGCAGGCCTAAGGAAGTGTGGGATGCCCTGGAATGGCTGGCGACGACTTACCATGATTCACAGACGGGCGAGGCTCAGATTATCGACCTGAACGAGTCAATCCGTAATACCTGCGGCGGCTGGGAATACAAGTCCAACCAGACGGACATCACTTTCAACATGTACCGAGAGTGGTACACGACGACAAAGGACGGCAAGACCTACGAGTTGCGTAAGCACCTCAGCAAGGGCACCGGAAGGGACACGAATGTTATTCGCATTGCGTTCGCATGGGATGAAGACTCGGAGCGCGTAATCGTCGGCTTCGTGGGTCCGCACCAGCGCAGTCGCAGTTCGTAAGCGCATATTTTCAGCCACGAGTCGCGCTGACTCATTTAGGCGTGGTAGTGTTGGCGGGCCTGTGCGGGTATAATCGCCACAGATTTTCAATGAAGCATAATACACCCCTAATGCAGGAGGTATCCCATGGAGTTCGGATTTGGAGTGCCCAGTCGTGGCCCATTGGCGTCGCTGGAAAACATCATCACTTTGGCGCAGCAGGGCGAGCAGATGGGCTTCGACATCCTCACCGTCAGCGACCATATTGTCGTGCCCACTACCATAGATTCCATCTACCCATATAACGAGACAGGCGAGTTCGTCAGTTCCGCGTCAGGCGAATACATGGAGCAGCTCGCCACTGTCAGCTACCTCGCCGGCATCACATCCACCATCAAGCTGCTCACATCCGTCATGGTGCTGCCCCACCGCAGCCCGGTGCTCACCGCCAAGATACTGGCGACCATCGACGTGCTGTCGAACGGCCGTCTGATCGTCGGCTGCGGCGTCGGCTGGATGCGCGAAGAGTTCGAGGCAATCGACGCTCCGCCCTACGATGAGCGCGGCGCCGTCAGCAACGAGTACCTTGCGGCATTCAAGGAACTCTGGACCAGCGACAACCCGTCATTCGACGGCAAGTATTGCAGCTTCTCGGACATCACCTTTGCCCCCAAGCCTGTGCAGCAGCCGCACCCGCCACTCTGGATTGGCGGCGAAAGCCCGCCGGCACTGCGCCGCGCAGCCCAACTCGGCGACGCATGGTATCCGATAGGCAGCAACCCGACCTTCCCAGTCGGCACATTCGACCAGTTCGCCGAGTACCAGGGGCGCGTGCGATCCAACGCCGAAAACGCAGGCAGGGACCCCGCCACCCTCGACTTCGCATACAGCGTCAACTGGTACAGCGAGGAAAGTGCGCTGGATGCGGACGGCGAGCGCCGTCTGCTCACAGGCGACTCCGCGCAAGTCGCTGACGACATCAACCGCCTCGAAGGCATGGGCATAAATCATCTGATGCTCAACTTCCCCGGCGACGCCGTTGACGACACACTCGCCGGAATGGACAGGTTCGTCAACAACGTCAAGCCGCTGTTGGGCTAGCGGAAAGATGTGCCGATATGGCGTTCACATTCACCATTGAAGCCGAACAGGAAGATGACGGTCGTTGGACTGCCGAGATCATGGAGATTCCTAGCGTGAGGGCGTACGGCTCGACAGAGGATGAAGCTATCGCGAATTTACGGGCCCTCGCGCTACTGGTGTCGGCAGCCATTTTGCCTATTGACGCTCACTAACTGAAAACTGATCACTGACAACCGATAATTGGAGATTTGAATTGCAACCTGACAGACTGCTCACCCTGCCCGAAGATTGGGACAGAATGCTCGCCATCGCCGCGCATCCCGACGACCTTGAATACGGCGCGGCGAGCGCCATCGCCCGCTGGACCTCTCAGGGCAAGCAGGTTATCTACCTGATGGTTACCAGCGGCGAGGCTGGCATAGACTCAATTACGCCCGACAAAGCCGGTCCCCTGCGAGAGCAGGAAGAGCTGAACAGTGCGGCCGTTGTCGGCGTGGATACCGTCGATTTCATGAACTACACCGATGGCGTGATAGAGTACGGCTTGCCATTGCGCCGAGACCTTGCCCGCGCCATCCGCAAGCATCAGCCAGACATCGTCCTCACGAACAACTTCGAACTGCGCTGGGCAGGCGGTCGCTTCAATATGGCTGACCACCGCGCCGTAGGACTCGCGACCCTTGACGCCGTGCGAGACGCAGGCAATCGCTGGATATTCCCCGAACTGCTTGATGAAGGATACGAGCCGTGGAACGGAGTGCGCTCAGTGTTGACGGGAGGGGCGGTAGGCGCAACGCACGCAGTCGATGTAACCGAGTTCATAGACAAGGGCATCGAATCGCTCGAAAAGCACCGCGTCTATATCGATAACCTCGGCGTGGACTTCGACCCCGACACATTCCTGTCTTTCAACGCAGCCGCCATAGGTGAACGCTTTGGATGCGACTATGCAGTCGCGTTCGAGGTCTTCCAGATATAGCCCACTACCTGATCGATCGTGGAAGGCTTATCGAACAACCACATGTACTTGCTGCGGCTGCTTCCCGCCGCCAAGCATGCCGCCATTCCTATGGATTGACCCGCCGACAGACGGAAAGACTGGCCAACTCACGGACTCACGTCCTCCTTGAACCAGCGATGCGCTAATGCTATCGTGAATATACCCCGCTGCCATCAGTCGGCAGATGCAGCGCGGCGAGGAAGGGAGGACGATGCATCAGTTCGAGCGAGAAGACCCCCTGCGTGAGGAAGATCGACATAGCCTGAACAGGGCTTTAATGCTTCCCGGCGCAGATGGCAACGCCGTCATAACCTGGCTCCTCCTCGCCATCAACGTCATCATCTGGCTGCTCATGCAGTTGACTGCCGGCTCCGTCAACACGGACGTGAGCATATTGCTGCGCTTCGGCGCGATGTTCGGCCCACTCATTGCCACCGGCGAATATTGGCGTCTCTTCACTGCCATGTTCCTGCACGCCGGACTCATACACCTCTTCTTCAACTGCTTTGGACTCTTTATATTCGGCAAGCTCGTCGAAGGCGTGTATGGCCACACCCGCTTCACCGTCATTTACCTGCTTGCAGGGCTTTCCGGCAGCGTTCTCAGCTACATGTTCAACCCGAACGCAATTGCCGTCGGAGCAAGCGGCGCAATCTTCGGCGTCTTGGGCGCATTCGCCGCATACTTCGTGGCGCATCGCGGCGCACTCGGAGAAATGGGCAGGCGCAACCTCACCGGCCTCTTAGCCGTCGCCGTCATCAACCTCGTCATCGGATTCATCATCCCCGGCATCGACAACTGGGCGCACTTGGGTGGACTTGCCGGCGGCTTCGTCCTGGGATTGGCGCTCGCCCCCCGCTACTTGTACGGAATCATCGACACACCTTTGGGCGCAGTGCGCCGCATCACCGGCCAAGTCCGGATCGGGATGCGCTGGTTTGCCGTCCCAGCCTTAGCCGTGCTGCTCGCAGGCGTGGTCTGGTACGCCGGCACCGACGTCTCCGATATTCAGCAATCTCAGATATTTGTAATACGCGCCGAGCGGCTTCTTGAAGAGGGCGACGCCATGCGATCTCTTGAACACATCGAGCGGGCGATAGAACTCGACTCCCTCAGCGCCCGCGCCTTCTACACACGCGGCAAGATTATGGCTCGCATAGGCTCGACAGACCGCGCGAAATCCGACCTCAGCGCATCACTGCGCCTGCCCGGACTCGACCGCGCGAGCCGCGAGGCGGCAATATCCCTGCTTGTGTCCCTCCCATGAGCAACGATGAATCTCTTCATCCTCGGCGAGAAAGCTGAGAAGGCTGCTCAACTGGCCGACACACCCCTAACCAGAATCAGAGAACGCACTCATCCAACTCGTCAATGCCTGTTCTCATTATGATAAAGTAAAAGCATGAAACTCCCCGCATTTCCCACAGACCGCGAACAGAAGCGTCGGGTGCTTTTGGACATTGTAGAGTCCGTGCGCGACACCGTTGCCGCCACAGGGGAAGAGTCCGAACGCCTCGGCACGCTCGCACCGGCCGCAGTTGACGCCATTCGAGATGCCGGCCTCTTCACCCTAAAGCTCCCGCAGGCACTTGGCGGCGCGGAAGCCGACCCAGTGACCCAGATTGAGATCATCGAAGAACTCGCCTACATAGACGCCTCCGCAGGCTGGAGTCTAATGATCGGCGCGACCGCCATCGGACGGCCCGGCGCATTCGTCAGCGATGAGGCCGTCGCCGAGATCTTCGACGGTGGGCGCGTTCCCACGGCAGCAACATCCACCGCTCTCACCGGCAAGGCAATCCCGGTCGATGGCGGCTACATCCTCAGTGGCAGATGGCCCTTCGCGAGTGGCGTCCGCCATGCCGAATGGATGACCGCGGGCGCAAGCATCCCTGCCAGGGAAAACACTGAAGAGACCGGCGTAACGCTCGTGTATCCCGCCAAAAAAGGCCACATACACGACAACTGGCATGTCGCAGGGCTTGAAGGCAGCGGCAGCAACGACATCTCCGTGAAAGACCTGTTCGTGCCGGAGGCTTTCGCTTGGGAGTCTGCATCGTGGCATCCCAAGCGCGGTGACGCTATCTACCGCATGGGTAGGCCCGGCTTCGTTGCAAACGAACACTGCGGCATTGCGCTCGGCATCGCCCGCCGCGCCCTGGACGATATTATCTGCAACGCCCCCTTGAAGAAGCGCGGAAATCCGCCCACAACGTCCCTTGCAGACCGCGAGGCGTTCCGAGGAAACATCGGTGTCTGCGACATGCGCCTACGAGCCGCCCGAATGCTTTCGCACGATGTCTTTGAGCGCGCCTATGCCATCGCTTGCTCCGGGCAGGTGCCTGACGCCGTGGTCCAGACCGAAATGCGCGCCGCATCCGCCTATGTAACCGAGGTGGCAATCGATGTCGTCACCACCGCCTTCCGCTACGGCGGGGGCTCAGCCATACACCGCAGCAACATGCTTCAGCGCTGTCTCCGCAACATCAACGCCGCTGCCCAGCACTTCATGGTCAGCGACAGCTCGCTCGAAAGCTACGGCGCAACCCTGCTGGACCTGCCCGACATCAAGCCCATGGCATAAGTACGAAAATTAGGATTTCTTCTCGTAAATCGTAATCCCGAAAGTGTCGATATGCCGCTTGAACCGAGTGTAGCGGATGCTTTCGTAAGCCGTCAGGTCGCACTTCTGAGGGATGGGCATATCCTCGATGTCCAGAGCGAGTCGCCCAAGCCAGTGGTCATCTACGATTCCCACGGTGGCGAGGTCAATATCCGAGCGCGGCGTAGCCTTCCCGGTGGCGCGAGAACCATACAGGATAACCTTGTTCAGTTCAGGGTACGCCGCAAAGAGTCGCCTGAATCTTTCCAAAGTAGCCGTCGGTAGATCCGGGACGGTCATATCTCCTGAACCTCCGCTATCAATCGCTGGTAGAGATTGTTCAATATCGTCAGATAGCGGGAGTGGATATTTTCGACTACTGCTTTGAATCTTTCGAAGTCGTAGGTGTGGGACATCAGGTTGCGGTCAGTGAGCATGTCTATCCATGTTTCGCAGTCGTCAATCAACTTGGCGCTGTACGCCTCGCGTATGACATTGCGCGGCGTTATCGTCGCAATAACCAACCCGTCATACTCCAGGCGGTCTTTCAGCAGGTTCCAAGACAACTCGAAGGTGAACTCGAAACGCTGGATAACACCCTCAAGCTCAAGCTGGTTCAACGGCTCGACGCCGTCCTCTAACGCCTCGCGCAACAGCGAATACGCGCGGGAGAAATTGCTGAACCGATATTGCCAGCGTATCTCTTGGCTCAACTATCCCAGCCCTATATCCTTCACATCTTGTCCATCAAAGTTAGACCCGGCTAGTTCCGATACCGCAGACCAAGCACAGCCTGCTCCAGTAGTTGCCCGTCGCGTATCTCCTTCACCTCGTCCGCCATCGATAGCAGCGTCGAGTCGTGTGTTGCCGAAACCACGCTGATGCCCTGCTTTATCACCATTTCCTTGAACAGCCCGAATATGGCGTGAGCATTATTGGAGTCCAGCTCACCCGTCGGTTCGTCCGCAAGGATCAGCGATGGGCGGATCACTATGGCGCGCGCTATGGCGACACGCTGCTGCTCACCCCCCGACAGCTCGTATGGTCGGTGGCGTGAGCGTGTCCACAGCCCCACGATGTCCAGCGCCTCGCGTGTGCGCTCCGCCCGCTCCCTGGCATTCACGCCGCTTATCCTCAGCGGCAGCTCCACATTCTCGAATGCCGAAAGCAGCGGCAGCAGTCCAAATGACTGAAATATGAACCCGATGCGATGGCGGCGCAGGTCCGTCAACTCCTCTTCGCTCATATCCGCAAGGTCCCGCTCCTCGAATAGGACTTGGCCACTGCTCGGCTTGTCCAGCCCTGCCATGATGTTCAGCAGCGAGGTCTTGCCAGAACCCGACCTGCCCACTACCGCGATGAACTGCCCTGGAAAGACATTCAGGTTCACCCCACGAAGCGCATGCACCTCTTCCGAGTCCAGTTCATATCGCCTCTCCACATCGACCGCCGCTAGTAACCTCTGTATTCTGCTCAACTGCTCGTTCCCCTTGCACTACTCTGTGTTGTCGCCTATATCAGATGTCAAACGACTGAATTCGCATGACTAGCTGCTCATCAGCTACTGCACATCATCAGGCGTCAGCGTTACCATTCCATCCAGCGTATCTATGCGTGCCCTTTCCCCAATCTTCAGGCGGTCGATGATGTCCCTCGGAATCTGAACCCTTCCGCTGCCGTCCACCAGGATGAACTCCTCCAGAGGCTGGTCCATCTCTGCGGCGCCGGATAGCCTTTGGAATGTGACCTTGCGTCGCACCTCAGTCGCCATCTTGCCGTCTCGTATCATTACCACGCGTCCCACCTTGTACGCGATGTCCGGGTCGTGCGTTACGATGATTATCGTGGTGTTCAGCTCTCTGTTTATCTCGCCGAACAAGTCTAGAATCTCGGCGGCGGTATTGTCGTCCAGTTCCCCGGTTGGCTCGTCCGCCAGCAGCAGCGGAGGATGATTGGCAAGTGCGACCGCGATCGCAACGCGCTGTTGCTCGCCGCCGCTGAGCTTTTCGGGCGTGTGACCCATGCGATGCCCGAGCCCCACAAGTTCCAGGAGTTCTTCGGCGCGCCTTCTGCGCTCGCCCGGCGATGTGAAGGTCAGCATCATTGGTAGCGCTACGTTCTCCACTGCAGTGAGGTATGGGAACATGTTGCGGCTCGTCTGCTGCCAGATGAACCCCACCTCGTCACGCCGGTAAAGTTCCACTTCGTTGGCCGTCATCCGCAGCAAGTCCTTGTCCCCCACGCTGACCCGCCCCGCCGATGGCGAATCATAGCCCGCGAGAATGTTCAGCAGCGTGCTCTTGCCGCTCCCGCTTGCCCCCACGATTGCCACAACTTCGTTGCGCTGCACACTCAGATCAAGACCTCGCAGCGCTACGACCTCCAGGTCGGCAATCTTGTATATCTTGAACAGGTCTTCACAGACGATATACGCCTCCCTGTCAACATATGTCATTTTCCCTGCCTCCCTCGCATTTCACTCCCACTTCTAAGTACAAGCTTTGATTGTTAGGCTGAAAATCGCAGTTTAACGCCACAGGCAGCGGACACCTTAGCAAGTGTATCCAGCCTTGGAGTGCGTTTTCCTGAAAGAGCGCGGGACAAACTTACTCTGTCAACATTTGCCTGACGTGCGACTTCCGACACTCCGCCTCGCGCTTCTGAACGCTGGTTAAAGTTCTCCCAACCTCAATATCCTCTGCAGCGAGATCCTGCGTATGAACCAGATCATGCCCAGGATTATCGCCGCGAACACGACAATCATGAACCCGTACGTGATTGCCAGTGTGCTCCAGTCTATCTCCAATACGAACGGCGGCAGCACCTCCGTGCCCCGGTCGTTGTGGCTCAGGAACGGCATGATTATTGCCCCAAGCCGTCGTCCCATCTCCGCGCCGAGCGCCATTCCCGCCCCGATGACGATGGCTTGCTCAAGCCACACCAGCGTAATAAGCTGGCGCATCGAGAATCCCACCGTGCGCATCAACCCGAACTGCATCTCCCGCTCCCGGAACGATACATACGAATGCACCAGGAACCCAAGGCAGCTCAGTATCAGCACCGCTCCGAATGCCATGAACAGCAGCGCGCGCCAGCCCGCTTGCACCAGCGGGTCGACCGCCGCCTGGTCCAGCTCTTCCATCTGGTCATGCACCGCCCGGCTCTGGAACGGCTCCCCGCCGCTTCGCATGTCTTCCACTAGCGACTGTCGTTCAGACCCGTTTGATGCCGTGCTCAGCCACATCTCGTTGGGCTTAATCTCTGCTGAGGTCGGTTCGAGGTTCGTGTACCGTATTACCGACGCTATGTCCGAAATCAGGTATCGCCTGCCCACGGTGTCCAGCGTCGGGAAATATTCGAACGAGTCTATGATGCGAATTGGCACGCGATGCCCCGATATCGACACCGTGAACTCCTCGCCCACGCTGTGCCCCGTCCCCGACAGGAACGATCTGCTAGCCAGAACGGGGAACGGGCTCGGCGGAGGCCCATGGTATATTCCACGCCCAGTCAGCGGAGGACCCTCCGACCAGATAAACTGCGCCGCATCTTGCACTGTTGGACTGTCCACGCCTGTGCTTATGGATTGCAAGCTGTCCGTGATGGACTCGCGCGCCCCGCGCAGCACCGTCCACTCCGACACGGAATCGAAGTCCTCTAACACGGTCTCCCGGTTCGAGCCGTCTTTGACCCAAATCCTGTCGATAGCGATGTTCCCGGCGCGTAGCCTGCCGCGCGAATTCGTATCGTGTATGGCAATCGATACCATAGTAAGCGGGCTCTTAGGCTGAAGTGGCGTGAATCGCCGGAAGTTGGTGCCGCGTTCGAGGCTGCGTTCAAGCGTCAGCCAGTCGCCGTTGCCGCCCAGCCGACCCATAACATAGGTAAAGTACCTGTCATTCGTATCCTTAACACGTATTGACACCGCGAGGCTCTCGCGTGGCCTGTCAGGCTTTACCCGCATACCTATGCCACGCGCGCCTTCCGGAATCCCGATGCCCAGCGGCTGCTCCTCCTGTTCAAGCTGCAATAGCAGTTCCGACATCGGGCGCTTCGAGAAATCGCCACGGAACCATCCGACGCGGCTGAGCGTCTCGCCGTCCACACTAACCATCGTGTAGCTCTCGCCCAGCAGCTTGGAAAGGTCGGAGCCGAACGACTTGATGACCGGCGACGCCTCATCCACGACGGGCAAAGTCTCGTAAGTCTCCACGAGCGGCACGCTGCCGCCTCTGTTGTTGAGCGTCAAGCCCTCTACGCGGATATCAGCGCCGGTCGCATACCGCGCTTGCTCTTCAAAGCTGCGCTCCAGGGTTCCCCCGAAGCTCGCGGCGAATATCCCCAGTCCTGCCATAAGTATCAGGAGCAGAGACATGCGCGCGTAGTGCGTCGGATTGCGCGCCATCTGCCACATTCCCATGGAGAAGCCAACAGGTGCTCTTTGCGCAAACGCGCTGAATGCGAGGAAAATTATCCCCAATGGCAAAGGCACAAAAATGCTCGCGCCCGCATTTACGCCCAGGACCAGAACACCGCCAACAATGCCGGGCGTCACCTCGGTGCCGGCATTGCTGTAAGCAAGAAACTCCAGTATCGGCACATTGAGCGGACTCAGCATCAACGCTGCCACTACAACGACTTGCGCAGCTAGTCCCGCGATCAGCAACCTGCCGTCACGCACGCGCTCAGTAGCGGCGTACAATAGCACCGTCGCGCCTATGATCCCAAGCGATATGACGCGCGTTCCCCAATCGAGGCCCTCCTCACTTCCGAACAGAACCGAACCTGCCTGCACTACAACAACCACGCCGACTATCAGGTGCATCAGGTTCGGAGATTCGCCGCTGATATACCGAATCGATAACGGGAACAGCCGCAGCAGCGCAACCGCCAGCGCGACCAATATCAACGCGGGTACCGCGAGCAGCGCCTGGTTCACCGCCACGCCGCCGAACAATCCCGTCGCAACCACAGAGCCTTGGTCATGCAACTGTCGGAACAGGAAAACGCTCACTATGAGCAGCATCACATCGAGGTAGTAGCGTTGGTAGAAGGGTGGCCCCGTCGGGCGCGCAGACTGCTGCCGGTGCCGTGTAACGCCGATGCGGGACGCTCGCACAGCGGGTATCAGCAACGCGCCGAAGCTGAACAGCCCGCCCAGCGCGCTCATCAGGTACGCGCCACGGTTGACGAAGACACCCAGTCGCTCGCCTCCGCTCAGACCGGAGAACGCTGGCGTGAATCCCATCAGACTGATTATCGTAGCGGCGAGCAGAGGCGCTACGATAATGGCGATAATGGATATGGTCGCGCCCTCAAGTATGAACACGACAAGTATCTGCCCGGAGCTTGCTCCTCGGCTGCGAAGCAACGCGAGTTCGCCTCGTTGCTGCTCAACCAGTAAGGACGAAAGGGTAACCACGTAGTACAGGATGACTACCGCTATCAGCACCATCACCACGAACATCGGTATCTTGCTGAAGAACAGCCGCCGGTCATACTCGGCAAGCGTTGAGTCAAGCGCGGTCAACTGTCGGAAGCCAAACAGGTCCGAGGACAGCCTCAATCGCATGGTTCGAACTTGAAGGTGCGTTATGGTAGAGTTGCCCGCATTTAGTCTTTCGCGGTCGGTATCAAGATGCCACGCATAAGAGGCGTCCATATCGGTGAATGACGCGCCTAGTATGTTGAAAAACATCTGCTCGGAGACAAACAGCGGCAGTGTACGGAACGAGCCGGAGGTGACGGACTTGAACAGCGTGTCATTCTGGTGCCAGAACTCACCGTCAGGATCGTTGCGCTCGAACACCCCACTGATGACTACGCTGGCGTAAGGTATGCGGTCACGCCAATACGGAACTGCGGAGACCCTGTCGCCCACACCTACGCCAAAGAGTTCGGCGGCTTCGACGGGCACGATAACCTCTAATTCAAGTGGCGCGTTCGGAGATTCCAGAGCTTGCTCACCGGGCAATCGTCCACCGGGCAGCAAGGTGATATTGTCCGTAAGTCGCGGGTTGAAGGTAAAAAATGCGCGGGCGTCATCTTTGCCCGCGTTCTCTTCATTGCCCGGCACGGTGAGATAGAAAGTTGCGGTCTTTGCGCTGCGCTGCACATCCTTAAACAGCCAGCCTAGCCGTCCTTCGTGCTGGTACCGCGTGGCGTCCGCAACCTTCTGATACTCTTCGACGGTAGTCGGGCCGCGCTCCGCCTTAATCAGTATGTCCAGGTCAAGGTCTTCCACCCTGTCCAGAGAATTCTTGAGCGCAAGTTCACGCAGCGCGTCAAAGTATATGACCGTGCCCGACATCACAGTGGACGAAAGTAGTACGCCGATGATCACTGTAGATAGCAGCCGCCAGTGCGACAGGCTGCGCTTTGCCACCATCGGCCACGCTGCGATTATTGCCGAAATTACTTGACGCATATTAGGTCTATCAGTCCCTGCCCCACTGATGGGGGAAGGCTAGGATGGTGGTAGAGCAAATCACTCCATTCTCGATATGGCGTGGAAGTCCAGATGGCGCATGCTCTGGGTCAGGCGATACACCGCCAGCGCAAATATCGCTATCAGCGCAAAATACATAGGCACGAGGACGCGGAAGTCGGTCTCAAGTATGAAGGGCGGTATGACCTCCCTGCCGTTCTCCGTAACCGCAACTGATGATACCATAAGGTCGCTCATCAACCAGCCGGCGCCACTGCCAAGCCCGATGCCCACAGCGATGATGATGGAGTGTTCCAGTATCAGGAGCCCCGCCAACTGGCGCGAAGACAGCCCGATCGACTGTAGGAATCCCATTTCGTTCCGGCTGCGGTTGGAGAATGCCAGCAGATATGTGACATATCCAAGTCCCGCGGTGAACAGAATGATAGCCATCGCGAGCAGCACCATCGCTTGCCAGCCTGCGGTTATCAGGGGATCCAGCCTTACCTGTTCGAGTTGCGCTTCACGGTCATGCACCAGGTCACGCCCGACCAGCCTGCTAACCACCGCGCTCACCGAGTTACCCGCGCCTGGTGCCTTCCTTATGAACATCTCGTTTGGCGTCGCTACGAGCGCAGGACTCAGGATATTTATGTGGTGGATGAGCGTTTCTAGGTCGGCGAGCAGGAAACCCGCACCCCTAGGGTCCAGCGTCGGGAAAAAATCCACCGAGTCGCGCACATGTATGGGCACGAAGCGCCCCTTTAGCTCGACTATGAGCGCATCGCCCACGCGTGCGCCCGAGGTCCTCAGGAAGGAGTTGCTGGCTACAACCGGCACAGGCCCACCGCTCGGGCTTCTGTATATTCCACGCAGCCCGTTGTCCGTGTCCTTGCCGAAGGTGAACAGCCCCGCCTGGCTGCCCTCGGCCACATCCCCGTTCGTCAAAGCGAGCGAGTCCGATGAAAGCGTGGAGGTGGCAAGCGGAAGCCATGAGGATTTGTTGTCCTCGAAGTTCTCCAGAGCATGGATCTCTCCATTGCGCCCGATGGCATGCACGTTATCCAGGAGTATCGAGCCTGCGGTGCCTGCGGGACCGAAGACCGGTTCAAAAATCTGAATGGATACCAGCTGCAATGGCCGCTTCAGGCGATGAGGTAGCTCCAGAGTCCTCAGATGCCACTCGGGCGGTCCCATGTTGCCAAGGGATCGCGTGTCCAGTACCCCGTCGGCATCCTGCACCACCAGCCACATGTACATGTTCGGATACTGGTCTTCGGGCTTCACCCATATTCCAATCGCCTCTGCGTCGTCCGGCAGCAAATAGGGATCGTTCACGCTGAGTGGATTCAGGGCACGCATCACCTCCGGCAAAGAGTTGCGCGAGAAGTCATCCCTGTACCAGGTATGGTACTGAAAGTCATCGGCTTCCACAGCGAGCACGCGGAAAGTGCTGCCTGTGTAGTTTGCGCCCAGCGTACCTCTGCCTCGGAACGCCATTGAAACGGTTGTTACGCCCGGGATAGTCAGGTAACGTTCTTTGAGGCCCCCTACGCTGCGCGCAATGTACCCCGGAATGTTGGATACCCGCATGTCGGTGCCCACATCGTACAAGATGCGTTCCTGGTAGCTCCTGTTTAGCGTACCGCCTACGGTTGTCGCAAGCACCGCAAGCCCAGTCACCATTACCAACAGCAACACCAACCAACTGTATTGCAGTGGGTTACGCGCCATATGCCAGAGACTTAGCGACACCCACACAGGCGCTCGGTGCGATAGCAGCACCAGCCCCCAGAATATCAACTGAAGCGGCACAATCGCTACGAAGCCCATCGACGGCAGGAAAGCCAGCGCCCCTTCAGTCGGAGGATACAGATAAATCAGTCCGGATATGAGCACAATCTGCGCCGCCACGCCGTATATCTTGGCGCGACCACGTTCGGAGCGCTGTGTTGCCCAGTACGCCACTGCAGCAGCCAGAGCAAGGCCAATAGGAAGTATCGCCCCCGCGAAGTCGCCCTGTCGCATCGCATCGAGCAGTAGAGTGACCGTCAGCGCCGCCGTTATTACCCAGACATACAGATGCACCAGCGTGGGCGATTCCCCACTAATGAAGCGCACGAACAGCGGGAAGAAGCGCATGAAGACCAGTGCAACAAGCGTAAGCAGCAGCACCGGAGCGAAGAGAAGCGCCTCGTTTATCTCTATACCGCTGAACAGACCGCCGGATACGAGCCTCCCTCTTGCGTTCAGCTCCCAGAAGACAAGTCCGCCGATGGCGAGCACCATAACATCAAGGTAGTAGCGCTGGAAAAACGGAACTTCGGGTGGGCGGGATGAACGAAGCTTGTGAATGATCAGCCCCGTGCGCGCGCCTATGACACTTGGTATAACGAATATGGCAAGACCTAGCGCGCCAACCGCTGCCGAGACAAGGAACGGCATCCAGCGCCAGTTCACTGGCAGCAAGGCGCCTCCGGTTATCTCTGTGAAGTACGGCAGCTTGCCCGATATGGCAATGACGCCCATTGCAAGCAGCGGCGCGACTATGACGGCCACCGCCGTGATGACAAGTCCCTCTATGGCGTACAGGCGCACCAGTTGCGCCATGCTCACACCTCGACTGCGCAGTAGGGCGACATCATCCTCGCGGCTCTGCACGAGGTACGACACCATCATCGCCATGTAGTACAAGACCGTGATGACCATGATGGTCAGCAGCAGCAACAGCGGAATGCTCGTGAAGAAGCTGCGCCGCTCGAACCGATCCAGAAGCGAGGTTATGCCGCTGAATACGGCGCTGCCCTGCATCTGAACGGCCATGCCGTTCTCAAGGTTGTCGAGACGCACCCTCAATTCCTCGGGCCGAATCTTCTTCAGAGGCTCCTTATCAATGAATATGAACCAGGATGACGACACCAGGCTGCCGGGATACGCCTTGCCCAGGCTGTCCAGCAGCGCCTGTCTGGTCACGAACAGCGCGATAGGTGGCTCTTCCGGGTCCACCTCGATGCCCACATCCGGTATCTCCTCTAGCGGAGCAGGCTGCATGAACACATTGGCGTTCTGCTGCCAGTAATCTGCGCTGGGGTCAGTGGGGTCTATGAGGCCTACTATCTCTGCGATGATGGACACATCAGTGCCGAGTGACGGCTTCAGTTCCAGCTTGTCCCCGACTTTGAGGCTAAACACGTTTGCGGGCGTGGTGCCTATCAAGACCTCTACATGAAATCTGTCTTCGGTCTGCGTAACTGTGTCCGTGAATGCCCGTCCAGAGACAAACTCTACATTCTGTTCGACATTGGACAGGTACTGCAAATAACCTCGAGAAACTAGGTCCGCGTCTGCGTTGGCAAGCGGCCTCCGGGGAGTGCCTACCAGCAGCGTGCTGCCCTTCAAGAAGCGCTCGCGGCTCACATAGAAGTCGGCGATATTCTCTTCGATTAACCGGTCAATCTCGCCGTCTGTAACATTTAGACTTTCTTCGCTAAGAGGCACATTCGGGGCGAAGGCGAAGATGTTCAGAAAGAGTATCGACGATCGGTCGATGGAGGTGTTCAGCGTAAGACGCGCCAGAGAGTTCAAGTACACGGGGGCGCCCGCAACCAGCGTGGACGCTATGATGACACCTGCAAAGATACTCAGCAGGAGCTTCCAGTCGGAACCGAGGCGCTTGAAGATAAAGCCGAAGGTCGAAAATGAACGCATTTACCGCATTACTGGCTGACCGCACATGGTTTTGGCTAATTTTGGATTGCAGGCAATCTCCTGCTATCGAACCTATCTCGTCGGTGACAATGCCATCAATCGACACTTTGGCAGTAAGTGTTTCTCAAAAGCAGACATCAGCACCGCCATAGTAGCACATTATCGTCCAATAAGTTTTCAACAGTAAAAACGCCGTCTTTCTATTGGATTTTGCAGCATGCTACGCCAGCGCTTGCGACAGGTCTGCCAGCAGATCATCGACATTCTCGATGCCTACCGATACTCGCAGCAGGTTGTCGGGCGTCCGTGTGTCGGGCCCTTCGACTGAGGCGCGATGCTCTATCAGGCTCTCGGTGCCGCCCAGACTTGTGGCACGCGTGAACAGCCGCAGTTTGGCAGCAACCTCCATAGCCTGATGCCGTCCGCCCACTACCTGAAACGAAAGCATGCCGCCGAAGTCCGACATCTGCGCCGATGCGACCGCTTTTGCCGCTTCCGCTGCCAGTCCGGGGTAGTGAACGGCTTGCACACGGGGATGCTCGCTGAGGAAAGCGGTCACGGCACGGGCGTTTTCCGAGTGAGCGCGCATTCGCAGATGCAGCGTGCGGATGCCGCGCAACGTCAGCCAGCAGTCGAAAGCCGAAGGCACCGCGCCATAAGTCGCCTGCACCCGCCTCACATTGTCGAAGAAGGCATCATCGCTCGCGGCTATGACTGCGCCTCCCATTACATCGCTGTGTCCTGACAGATACTTCGTGGTCGAGTGAACTACCGCATCCGCGCCGAGCCCGATAGGCTGCTGGAGCATCGGCGTTGCCCAGGTATTGTCGCAGACGCAGAGCGCGCCCGCCTCGTGCGCAATCGCGGCAGTTCGCCTGATGTCCGTTACCTTCAGCATCGGATTGGATGGAGTCTCAACCCAGATGAGGCGCGTGTTAGGCTGCATCGCCTGCTGCACCTGCTCGGAGTCGGTAACGTCGGTGAAGGTAATCTGCAAGCCCCAGCGTGCGAACACATCCCGCAGAAGCGCCGCCGTGCCGTGATAGCAGTCGTTGGGCGCTACCACATGGTCGCCGCTCTCAAGCGCCTGAAACACTGCCGCGCTCGCCGCTGAGCCGGATGAGAAGGCAGCACAAGCCGCGCCGCCCTCCAACGTTGCGAGGATGTCTTCCAATTGGCAGCGGTTGGGGTTACCTGAGCGCGAGTAAATATAGCCGCCCGGATATTCGCCGTCCTCAGAACGCTCGAAGGTAGTAGAAGGCTGAATTGGCGCAAGTATCGCGCCTGACTCCGGGTCGATGTGGTGGCTGGCGCGCGCCGCGGCGGTCTCGATTTTCACTGGGCCATGAAATCGTACAAGGGCACGACGCCGGTTGGGCGAGAGTCGTTGCTAAGCAACTCATCGATGCGCTGCGCCGCAAGCGAACTCAGCAGGGTATCATTGCAGATATCGCACACTTCGGCAGGCACATTGTCGAAAACGATTATTCGTTCATTGTGCCGGGTTGTATGCACAATGTATTGCTGTTCGTATGTGCCCGGACATCCTTCGATGGTGCAGTCCATAATCACTTTCCTCGCTGGAACGGCGCGATCCATTTCAGGATTTGCGGCTCGTAAATGGTCAAAGGCTGAATGGGCGTAAGTATAGCGCCCGATTTAGGACCGATGTGACGGCTGGCGTGTGCCGCTGCGGTTTCATTGTTCATGGATTAGGGTGGATTTGCTAGATGGCATACCGGACAATCTCCAGTTCCGCTCCGGCATCCACATCCTTGATAATGTTCTCCACACGCTCCATGACCGGGTCATCGATCAGGTATTGACCACAATTGGCACATTCATCAACTGGCATCTGTCTTATGATGACAATGGAGGTGCTAGACACTTTGAATGGCATGTCTGTAACAACGGAAGACGTTTTACTGCCACATACGTGACACGTCATACCCTTCGCCTCCTTGTCCTCATATCGCTTTCCCATTCTACAAGATTTGGAGAATAGGCTGTAACGACGCGTACATTGTCGCCATAGACATCTACGGCGAACAACACATGAATCACCAAGCTGCCGCACCGTGAGTACACAAGGTAGCTGGGGAGATACTTATCGTCAGGGTATTCCTCAATAACCTCAAAAGCATTTACGGAATCAATTATAGTTTGTCTGTCTATTGTCCTGTCCCGCATTTGCATGTCTGCGTGATAGGTCCATCTCAGCTTGCGCTCGTTCACACAGCGTTGAATGAACTCAAGCGAGAGTTCTGGCAGCACCTTTCAATCCACTACAACCCAATCCCATTCGCCACCGTCTCCAAATGGAAGTCGGTGTCGCCAAAGGCAAGTTCCGCTGCTTTGGCTCGGCGCGAGTAGAGCTGCATGTTGTGCTCTTTGGTGAAGCCGATTGCGCCGTGGCACTGGTGTCCAAGTGCGCATATTCGGCGATACGCATCACTCACCCATGCCTTAGCCATCGCCACTTCCTGAACTGCGTCATCGCCCTCGGACAGCCTCCATGCCGCCTGATAGGTGATGTAGCGCGAGCCTTCGACATCGGTCGCCATGTTGGCGCAGTGGTGTTGAATCGCCTGGAAAGAGCCGATGGGCCTGCCGAACTGGGTGCGCTGCTTGGCGTACTCTACGGTCATGTCCAGCACCTGCTCAGCGCCGCCGACCATCTCGGCGCACTTGCCGATGGCGCCCCATGCGAGCACCTTCTCAACAGAATCCCAGCCCTTGTTGACTTCGCCAAGAACGGCGGGCGCGGGCAGGCTGACATTCTCGAATACAAGCTCCGACTGCCTGTCGGAAGCGATCGTCTTCAGCAGCGTTTGGCTCACGCCGTCAGTTCCGCGGGGCACCAGGAATAGCGTGATATCCCTTTCGCCGTCGCCCGTGCGCGCCGCAACAACATAGGTGTCGGAAACATGCGCGTTCGGGACGAAGAGCTTGACGCCGTCGAGAACCCAGCCGCCGCCGCTCTGTGAGGCAGTCATCTGAACGCCTTCGGCATCCCAGCGGGCGCTAGGCTCGGTGAGCGCGAGCGTCACGATAAGCTGCCCTCCGCTGATCTGCGGCAGGAGCTCTTGCTTCTGCTCTTCGGAGCCGGCATCCATAATTGTCATGCCGCCCATGACGACCGTCGAAAAGAATGGACCCGGCAGCAACGCTCGTCCCGTCTCTTCCAGCAGCACGGACAGGTCAAGGTAGCTAAGTCCCACGCCGCCGTACTCTTCGGGGAAAATCAGTCCCAGCCAGCCCTGCTCGGCGACCTTCTGCCACATCTCGGGTGTGTAGCCGCGCTCGTCCTCTTCCATTTCCCGCACATAGGTGTCCGGGCACTCAGCTTGCAGGAACTCTCGCGCGCTGTTCCTGAGCATCTGCTGCGTTTCGTTCAGTCCAAGGTCCATTTATCATGTTCCTCCGTATGCTGAAGCAGCACATGTTTGCTGCGTATACTGATTGTTCTGTTGAATGTAATGGTCAGAAAGTGATTTATCAGGATTAACGAGGCAACTCCAGGCCTCTCGTAGCGATGACATTGCGCTGAATCTCTGATGTGCCCGCCGCAACCGTACCACCGTGCGAGCGCATCCAGCCGTTCTCGATGCGTCCACGCAGCGGTGCCCAGCTCGACTCCGGGTCAAGCTGACCGTACAAGCCCATGACCTGCATGCCAAGGCTGTAAAGCCGTATCATCATCTCAGTGCCGTAAGCCTTCGTTATGGACGCCTCGCGGTTGGGGATCATATCCTGGCTTTGCATCCATGCGACGGCGTAGCACATAAGGCGGCAGGACTCGATTTGCACTGCCATCTCCGCTAATCTCTGCCGGACTGAAACATCCTCTGCCAGTGGCTTGCCGTTTCGCTCATTCTCTTTGCAGAAGCCGACGATGTCCTCCAGCAGACGCTTCGCCCTTGCGGGGCGGTCAACGCCGGAGCGTTCGAAGTCCAGCAATGCAGCTCCGACATACCAGCCACGATTGAGTTCGCCGACGAGGTTCTTCTTCGGCACTCGCACATCCTCGAATGTTACGAGTGCGCGATGAGCGTCCCACATCATCGGTATCTTCTCTACCGTAACGCCCGGCTGCTGCATCTCTGTCAGCAAGAAGCTGATGCCGCGATGCTTGGGCGCGTCCGGGTCGGTGCGTGCCAGCATGAACATCCAGTCGGAGCCGGAATGAGCGCCGTTCCATATCTTAGAGCCGTTGATTACGAAGTCGTCGCCATCCTCGACCGCGCGCGTCTGAAGCGATGCGAGGTCCGAGCCTGAGTCGGGTTCGGAGTAGCCCTGAGACCAGTCGATATCGGCCTGCGCGATGCGAGGCAGGAAGAATTGCTTCTGCTCCTCTGTGCCGTAGAGCATCAGGATGGGGCCGACCATGCGCACACCGGAGTCACCTGCGGGGACACCCCTGTACGCCATCTCTTCGTTGAAGATCATCTGTCGGATGTGAGGCGCGGCCTGTCCGCCATACTCTTCGGGCCAGGCCATAGTCAGCCAGCCGTTGCCGGCGAGCTTCCTCTTGAACTCGCGCACCAGCCCCGAATCCTCCGGCTCTTCGGCATCAACGGCGCGCTCGCGCCAGTCCCACGGCAGTTCGCTTTCGACGAAGTCGCCTACCTCTTGCCGGAAGGCATCATCGTCGGAGCTGAAGCGGAAGTCCATCTGTTCACCTCGAAATCATTTCAGTCAGCGCTCTACGGGTCGTCTGAAACTCCGACTAACTACTAGCGCGGCAGTCCAAGTCCGCGCGTCGCGATGATATTGCGCTGAATCTCAGATGTACCCGCTGCAATCGTGGCGGATACCGACATCATGTAACTCTGTTCGATGCGGCCCTGAAGCGGTGAATGCTTCGAATCCGGCTCCAACTGCCCGTACAGCCCAAGAATCTCCATGCCTGCGCGCGCCACTGCTTGCTGCAACTCCGTGCCGAAGCTCTTGCCCATCGAAGATTCCTTGTTGGGCACGAGACCCTCGCTCTGCATCCACGCTATCTGGTAGGAGATAAGGCGGCTTATCTCGGTCTTGACCGTCAGGTCGGCGAGCTTGCGGCTGATTTTCGGGTCGTCTATCAGACGCCTTCCGTTACGCGAGTTGTCCTTGCAGAACTGAATCAGCTCTTCGAGCGTTCGCTTGGTGCCAGCCGAGTATTCAACGCCGGAGCGCTCGAAGTCCAGCAGTGTCGCGCCCACATACCAGCCTCGATTGAGTTCGCCGACGAGGTTCCTCTTTGGAACGCGCACATCGTCAAAGACGACCATGTTGAAGCTATGGTTGTTCGCCATGTTTATGATGGGCCGGACTTCCACGCCCGGCTGTCTCATGTCCGCAAGCAGGAAGCTGATGCCACGATGCTTGGGCGCGTCCGGGTCGGTGCGCGTCAGCACCATCACGTGATCGGCGTGGTGCGCGTTGGAAGTCCATATCTTCGTGCCGTTCACGACGAAATCATCGCCGTCCTCGACCGCACGCGTCTGAAGCGATGCGAGGTCCGAGCCGGATTCAGGCTCCGAGTAGCCCTGGCACCATTGCACTTCACCTCGTGCGATGGGCGGCAGGTACTCGCGCTTTTGCTCCTCAGTGCCGTGGATCATCAGTGTGGGCGCGAGCATCTTCGTGCCGAACTGATCGCGTCCCGGAGCGCGCTGGTAAGCCATCTCCTCCGCGAATACGAGCTGCATCATGTGAGATGCGCCGCTTCCGCCGTACTCTTCCGGCCATGCCATCGTGAGCCAGCCCTTGTCAGCCAGCTTCTTGCGCATTTCCAGTTCGAAGTCCCAGTCGTCGCCCTCTTCTTCTCCCCCGCCGGTCCAGCCATCGGGAAGCTCCTTTGTAAGGAATTCGCGCAGTTCAGCGCGAAATTTCTCTTCCTCAGCCGTGAATTTGAACTCCATTAGACTTCCTCCACTTTACTCAGTAGCTAATGTGACAACCCGCTCGTCGTGGTCAGCTTGTCGAATCAAATGCGATCCGACGGGCTTGGAGCGAACGGAGAACTTAGACGCTGCCGACCGACAGGCAGGTTACGGTGCGCACGATGCCGTTGATGATGTGGATACGGCTCGTGACCATATCCCCGATCGAGTTCAGGTCGGGCGCGACTACGACAGCGATGATGTCGTACGGTCCGGTGACCGCGTCAACCGATTCAATGCCGTCAAGGGAGCGCAGAGTGTTTGCGACATCCCGCGATTTGCCTACCGCCGTCTCAATTAGAATATACGCCTTGGTGGACACTTGTTGTTCCTCCTACATTAGGTGGTGTGGCAACACATGAAAATCAAGCCCAAGTGAGCAAAGATAACCGGCTGCCACAATCACAGGCACTTGAGGGTACACTAAAGACCTTGCAGTGCCTATTGCCCTAGTTAAATATGAAATGCCTCTGCATTTTATAAGGGCATAAGAAAGAGTGTCAAACAAACCGCGCCTCAGCGTCATAACTGAGCGTGCCGCCGTTAGCAAGGCTTCACCACTCGCCGTCCATTTTCCCCTGCAACGCTTCACTCAGACGTCAACCCTGATTTCCTGCTCAATCTGCACGTCGAAGCGCATCCTTCTCGCCAGAACACACTTGACCAACCATGTAACTGAGGAATTGTCGGTTCTCAGACTCGGCGCATAGACAGGCCCCGTTCCTATCTGAAAATGCCACTCCCTTATTTCACCGCGCCGGAGCGTCAGATCCGTATCGAGCGTTACGTAGTCCACAGAGTAGTCTTGCCCAGCATGGCCGAATGCTTCGACCCTGATGAGTTCAGCCCTGACCTCGGACACGTTTATGTCATGCAAAATCTCCGCGCGCAGGCTCCCATCCAGTGTGTCCCAGGAGCGAGCGATTCCCGTAGGTATAGTTAGAGTAAGGGTGCACAGGTCGTCTGCAGCCTCCGTGACAAGTTGGGGAGATGGAGCGTCGCAAGGCGTGGGCGGACTGACTACGGTAATCTCCTGGCTGTCATGAAAATCGCGCGCGCCGGCCACATCCAGGAAGGTTTTGACCGTCCAAGTGATGCCCACATTAATTGAGCCTATGCTTACGCCACTTGCCGTAGGCGGCGCGTCCGGCGGAACAGCCCAATCAACATCGACAGAATAGGGCAGACCTCGGCGCATCGTGCTGTTGTCCATGAAGACTTTCTCGTATCGGCTTAGGATACGCGTCGCCTT
This sequence comes from Dehalococcoidia bacterium, assembly GCA_965225795.1. Taxonomy (GTDB): domain Bacteria; phylum Chloroflexota; class Dehalococcoidia; order Lucifugimonadales; family JADFKI01; genus Bin90. The sequence goes on from OZ245324.1 coordinate 2,292,702, forward strand.
CAAACGCTGTGTGCTGTAATGTGAGCCGTACCGTCCTGTGCGCATTGTGGTTACATATTCCACAAAGCTCTCCGTGCATACTATCTCCAGACTCCCACGCCGCACCTGAAAGCCATCCCTCGGGATGAGCGACACTCGAACATTCAATTCGTCGCCGGGTTGAAGTGTGGTCTCGCTTAGTTCGACCCGGAAGTCGGCCGCAGGCTGCCGAAATCTTGATAGCATACTTTCACTTAGCCTCACATATTCGTATTCGGCATCATTAAGTCCTTCCCACGGACACGGAAAGACCCCACCGCAAACCGTGGGGTCTCTTGTAATACTGACTACAGGAGGTCAACGTCCGAGTCATCGTGGACGAAACCGATTTGCAAGTCCCCATTCGCCATAAGCCGATATGCGATGTACAACTCCCCGTCCGTGAACAGTACCATGTCCGAGGCCTGGCGGCGCTTGTGCTCACCATCCACTTCAGGGTCGAACAGAATTGAGAATAGAGTAATCCATGCCAGTATCCCATACTTGATTAGGGTATGTTGACATTTCGAAGTTATCTCACATTATTTCTGTCATTTCGAGCGAAGCGAGAAATCTAAAATCGGAGATTGCCGCATGTACAACGATTTTAGATTCTTCACTCCGCTGCGCTTCGTTCAGAATGACAGATTAAACATACAGTTCAGTTCTAAAACTCTTTGTGCATCAAATGTCAACAGAACCTAGCGACTCTTCGGCATTATCGGACAATATCAATTCAGCAACATGGGCGCTATCCAATATCCAGGCCCCTTAGTCTGCTGCTTGATTTCGTCTATCGATATGCTGACATACTCACCACGCTCTATCTGATCAAATCCCTCCTTTATCTTAGCCTGCACGGCTGGGGACTCGAACTTCTTGAACGCGGCGTCCAGCCTCTCTTTGGGAACGTGCTTACCATTCCATACGCCCATCTGACTTCCCCTTCCATTCTGTGCCCTTCCTATTCTGTCAACATTTGTGCACAAAGCCTAGAATTGAAATGTATGCTTGCATTCTGAATGAAGCGCAGCGGAGTGAAGAATCTTAAATCGTTGTACATGCGGCAATCTCCGATTTTAGATTTCTCGCTTCGCTCGAAATGACAGATAACTTCAAAATGTCGAAACGCCCTAATAACACAATTCACCTGTATTCTCGGCGTGTCTATCTTGAAACGACTACGCAGGCCGACTATGCAGCCATTGTAGCACGCGTAGAAGGGCCTACTACCATCACCGCAATGGTCGGAAGAACGACCTCAGATCCTCCACCAGTGCCTCCGGCTTCTCCATCGCTGCGAAGTGCCCACCGTCCGGCATCTCCGTCCACTGCTGGAGGTTGAACACTCGCTCCGCCCACTCGCGCGGCGGGTATCCGATGTCCTTCGGGAAGCGCGCAACAGCGGATGGCGGGGTGATTTTCTCGCCCTTCTTCATGTTCAGCGGCGCCCGCTGCGATTCATAATATATTCGCACCGACGAGCTTATCGTCTGCGTCACCCAGTAGATGGTGATGTTCGTCAGCAACTCGTCCTTCGTATAGACGCTCTCCACATCGCCGTTGCAGTCCGACCACGCACGGAACTTCTCGACTATCCACGCCGCCAGTCCGACGGGCGAGTCCATCAGCCCGTAAGACAGCGTTTGCGGCTTTGTTCCCTGTATATGGCCGTATGCCCCCTCGTCCTCGCGCCACTGCGCCCGCGCACGATGAAACTCCTTCTCAGCATCAGTCAACGGCGGCGAGTCGTCATCTAAATGAGGCGTGGCGGACACCGCCGTAACATGCACGCCGATCATCCTGTCTGGGTGGGCGTACCCAAGCCGCGCCGTAACGCCCGCGCCCCAGTCTCCGCCGTGAGCTCCGAACTTGTCGTATCCCAGCGCATCCATGAGACTTACCCACATGTCGCCAACGCGGGAGACGCTCCAACCCCTTTCAGTCGTGCGGTCCGAGAAGCCGTAGCTCGGCATCGAGGGCGCAATCACGTCGAATGCGTCTTCGGCATTGCCGCCGTGAGATGCGGGATCCGAAAGCAACGGGATTATCTTGTGCATCTCGAAGAATGTGCTCGGCCAGCCGTGCGTAATCACCAGAGGTATCGGGTTCGGCCCCTTGCCGCGCTCGTGGATATAGTGGATGCCCATGCCCTCCACATCGGCGCGGAACTGCGAGAAGCCGTTCAGCATCGCCTCCTGCTTGCGCCAGTCGAATTCGTTGAGCCAGTAGTCGGCAAGCTCCCGGACATAAGCCATATTGGAGCCGTAGTCCCAGTCGGTGTTGGGGATTTCGTCGGGCCAGCGCGTGTTGGCGATGCGCTGACGCATATCATCGAGAACCTCATTGGGAATGTTTATCTGGAATGGCTGTACTGCCATGAGCACCTCTCCTTTTTTGAACTATGTCCTTGTTTGCATCGCGATGAAATTCATCGGATTTGAGAGTCAGAAGCCTACCCCATGCCGCTTGAGCTGTCCATCCTGCTATCCGCCCTGTCAGCCTGTTCGCGCCGATCTTCTGGCCGGCTTCTTTGCAAACAGGAACATCACGCCTCCGACGAAGTTCAGCGCCGCAAGCGACAGGAATGCAAAGTCGTAGCTTCCCTGCATGTCGTGCAGAATTGCGGGATATATCGGCGCCCCGAGCAGCATTATGTTCATAGGCACCTGCGACATCCCCATGATCTTGCCGAACGAGCTTCGCCCGAAGTATTCGCCGCGGATGGATGTGCTTATTGGGTTGCGCCCTCCGAAGCCGATCCCGAACATAATCGCAAAACCGAAGACTACTGCAAGACTGGGGACGCCTAGCGCCGCTGACAACTCAGGCACGAAAACGAGGACCACCACAGCGCCCGCCTGTATAGAAGTGAAGCAGAAGTATGCGAACCGTTTGGAGATCATATCGCCAACGTAACCGCCGACAATCTGGAATACCATGGACATCGCCGTGTATGTGGACACCACCCATCCGGCCATCGGCACCGACACGCCCTGATCCCAAAGCATAGGCGCGAGATGCGCCATCATCGCAATCAGCACCATCGAGGTGAAACCCTGTCCGAAGGATATGAGCCAGAAGGTAGGCGTGTAGAGGGCATCCTTTAAGGTGAAGTCCTCGTCCGATGGTGGAGCGCGTCTGGCTGCGGGTCGTCCTGTGCGGCCTGCACTTGGCGCATCCCTTGGTTCATCCCTGGGCGCGTCGCCGTCCGGCATCAGCCCATAGTCTTCGGGACGATTGCGTATGAGCCTGGATAGGGGTATGACTATCACCAGCGTAACGATGCCGAGCAGCATCGCGGTCATGGACCATCCGAAGTTGTCTTGCTCCGGGTCCACAGCCCACGCTATTGCCGGAATCAGCACCAGCGCGCCTAGTCGTCCGACGGCGCTGGAGTAGCCCATTGCCTTCGCCTTGTGGCGGGTGAACCAGTTGTTCAGCATGGTGTTCATCGTGAGCCAGCCGCTAAAGCCTTGCCCCAAGGCCATAATCAGGAACACCAGGTAGAACATCAGCGCAGGCTCTAACACCCGCAGGAAATCAGGCAAAAGCTCGAAGGGTAAATCCCGCACTACGGGAATGTCCTTGGAGTCGCGCACTTGGCTCATCAGAAGAAAGCCCACGCCAAGTATGCTCAACCCGATGAGCACCATTCGCCGCACGCCCAGCCGATCGACAAGGTAGCCCTCGACCGGTCCCATTATTCCACCCTCGATGCGCGTGAAAGAGAACGCCAGCGAGAGCTGCGTCCTGTTCCAGCCGAAAGCAGACTCTAGGGCGACGAACCACAAGCCCATGGCATGGAACAGGGGCACGCTGGTCGTCATATGCACAATGCCGCTGATGGGCACAAGCCACCAGCCGTAGAACACGCCGCGCATACGGGATCGAGCCTGCGACGGCTTAAATGCTCCCACGCCAAAAGCCAAAATATCCCTCCTCCGGCAAAGACACAGTGTGTCGCCGCAACCTCAAGAGTCTATCACACACTCCGCGAAAATCAGGCTGGCGTGGAGCAGGCACGAGCCTAGCGCACAGCGATACGGACGGCACCTCATCTGCGCCGTGCCGAAGATCGACCGGCCGTTGCTTGCACAATACGCACGCCTATATTATATTGAGCGGACACGCAACAACCTTAACTCCTTGCAATCTCTTGTCAAAATTTCAATAGATCTGGGCCACGAAGAAAAACAGGGCCATGCCAATCGGATACTACGCAGGAGGCTACGATGACTACCCCTCAGAACGAATCGCTGCAAGCCATAAAGGAGTACGCCGACGACTACGATCTTGACCTGTCGTGGCTAGACACGCGCGGCGAGTGGGGCATCAAGGCCGCACCTGACCCTAAGCGCGGCATGACGCTATCCAGCATTGAGATAGGTTCGTACGGCGAGGCGCCGGACACCACCGATAACATGACCGGCAGGCCTCGCGGCGCGGCTCAGCGCCCTGACGCATATCGCATCGGCGGCTACGGAGTTCGCACGAAGTCTGAAATTTGGCTGGACAACGCAGCAGCGCTGTACGAGGAGTCTTTGCAGCGCCAGTGGAGTTCGGCAACCGACATCCCCTGGCACACCATCAAGCCGCTGCCGGACGACATAGAGCGCGCCCAGTGCCAGCTCGACACCTTCCTCACGGAAGTGGAGTTCGTCGCAGCGGACATCCCCGCGCGCTGGGTGGCAACGACCAGCCCCGACTACTTCGAGCCGCGCATGTTCCTGCTGTCGCAGATAATGGATGAGTCGCGCCACCTCGATGTGTTCCGCAAGCGAGCGCTCGCCAATGGCGGCGGACTGATGCAGCGCCCCGACATTACCACCAGCGGCGTAGTTGGCAGCATAGACCTCTCCCGCGAGTTCACCGAAATGTCCTCTCGCCTCCATATCTCCGGCGAGGGTGCCGTGCTGACGCTTTTCCGCATGGGCGAGCTGATGTCATACAACGAAGCCGAAAAGCGCATCTACCGCCTCGCCGCACAGGACGAGTCGCGGCATGTCGCCTTTGGTGTGATGCACATGCGCTACCTGTCTGAGACTGAGCCGGACCGCCGCGAAGAGATTCACTGCTACCTCGACGAGGGTGAGCGCGGCTTGCTCGCAGGCAACCAGAACCCCGCAGCCATAGACACTCCCAGCAGCGAGGCTATGGCGATCCTGCTCGGCGGCGGCATCAACCAGTACGACGAAGGCGCGCGCAAGCTGATGGCGATTCGCCGCCGACAAGTGCGCGAGTATGTACAGCGCATCCGCTCCGCAGGCTTCGGTGAGCGCTTCGACAACGGTCGAGCCGACCCGCGCCTGTTGCAAATCATGTGGAGCTAACCCCCATCCTAGCCTTCCCCCTTGATGGGGGAAGGCTAGGATGGGGGTGACCTCTCCCTATTGAAGGAATGCATGCATGGCAGACACCAAGCAGGCTGACGAACAGGAAAAGGAAGAGAAACTTCAGGCATCCGCTGCCCGCGTGACTGAGCGCGAAGCGAGCACCGACAATGATAGCGAAGTGGAAATTGCTCCACCGGACCTGTCCTGGATGCAGAATACGCTCCAGTGGGGCACACGGGCGAAGCCAACAAAGAATGGGCTGACCATAGATGCCCTGAACATCGGTGTCTATGGCGATGTGCCCGACTTCTGGGACGACCAGACGCGCAAGCCGCGTGGCGCATACCCGATTCCCGGCGTCGCTCCGCTCGGCTTCGAGGTGCGCGAGAAGCGCGAACTCTGGGCGGACAATGCCGCAGACCTCTATGAAGAGGCGATTCAGCGTCGCTGGGCGCCTGCGACAGACGTGCCCTGGGACACCATCCAGACCTTGCCCGACGATGTTGAAGCTGCTATGTGCCAGCTCTGCACCGAGCTTTCGCAGTACGCCAGCATCGAGATTGAGGTCATCGGCGGCTGGCAGCAGAAGCTCTCATACGGCTTCCACGAGGTCAAGCTCTTCCTTGCCACACAGATGTTCGACAACGCCCGTCACTTCGAGGCGTTCCGCAAGCGCGCCCTCTCCAATGGCGGCGGCCTGGGCTTAGAGAACAAGGGCGAGGTCAATCGCATGTTGCTGGAGAGCACCGGCGGCTGGCCCGAGACGGTAGTCATGCTGCACATTCTGCGCGGCACGTTCATATTCATGCTGTACCGCTACGGTGAGCTTTTCGCGCACAACCCCGCCGAGAAGGTGCTGTTCGCGCGCTGCCTGCAGGACAAGGCGCGGCACCTCGCTTATGGCCTCGCCCACTTGCGATACGCCACCTCCCATAACCCAGACAAGATCATCGTTTTCGGACGGCTGATGAACATCGCCGAGCGCGTGTTCGAGCGCGAACTCAAGGACCCTGTGCTGAGAGAGGCGCTGGCTATAATCTTCGGCGGCGGCATCGAGGGCGCGCAGAGCGGCATGCGCCAGTACGAGCACATGATGGGCGACTTTGCACGACAGTACCTCGCCAACATGGAGCACATCGGCGTGCGCCGCGAAGCGGGCTTCCCGCCGGCACTAGCGAAGTTTATGGAGGCTTAGGCTGTGCCACAGTTCCCATCAGTAGAATGGTTCGAGCAGGTGCGCGAAATCTTCAACGGGGAAGAGGCTTACCAGGAAGCGGGCGGCGGAATGTGCGATGCGGTTATGGGCATTAGGGTCGCGGGCATCAAAGTGGCGTCCCATTCATTCATCCTCGTATTCGAAGGAGCGGAATGCTCAGAAGCGCGAGAGGTCCCGGAGACCGATCTCGCGGAAGCAGATTTCTACCTCGACATGGCGTCCGACGATTGGGAAGAGATGCTGTGTAACATCAAGGACAACGATGGCGCGGACCTCGATCACACACTCAACACGCTGGACATGGGCAGATCCGAAGGCTTGGCGATTACAATGAACGGCGACCAGTACAGGCAGGACTTCTTCTACCGCTACAACCAGACCTTCCAGTACTTCTTCGACGCCTCCGCCCGCATAGACACCGAATTCGCGCTGTCAGATTCGCCGGAGGCAGAATAGCATGCCAGAGTTCCCGTCAGTAGAGTGGTTTGAAGCCGTGCGCGACAGCGCCAACAACGACTCGCAGTTCAAGTCACAGGGCACGATAAACTGCCGCATGGGTGTCAGGGCAAACGACGCGACTTTCGCCATCACATTCGAGGGCTTTGAGTGCGCGGATGTCGAAGAAATCCCCGAATACGAACTGCGCGACCTCGACTTCTACATAGACCTGTCGGCGGCGGACTGGAAAGCCTTGCTCGACAACATCGCTGCCAACGGCGGCTCCGACTCGGCGCACACGCTGAACACGCTCGACCTGACAATACCGAACGGCTGCATCAAGTCGGACAGCGAACTGCGCCGCACGGCATTCTTCCAGTACCATCTTTCGTTGCAGGCGTTCTTCGACGCGTCCGCAAAAGTAGAAACCACCTTCGCCTAACCCCGAAAGCGAATAATAGATACCATGCCCATCTATGAGTACAGATGCGACGGGTGCAATCACAAGTCAGACCTGCTGTGGCGCAGCTACTCGCCGCCAGATGCGGTCGAGTGCAAGAGTTGCGGCAGTGGCGAAACTCATCGCGTGATTTCCAGCGTCGCGCTGCACAAGACCATGGGGACCAAGATGTCGGAGTTGGATTCAAAGTACGACAGGATGCTTGACGCCGCGGACTCCAGCAACCCGCGCGCCGACCCCAACTACTACCTCAGCAAGGCGACTCCGCTCAGCGAGGGCACGCCGGACTAGACCCTGTCGGAAAGTCCCTTCCCCCTTGATCGGGGAAAGCTAGAGCCTGTCCTGAGCCTGCCGAAGGAATGGGGGTGAAGTCTGTCAGCAGGTTGCAAACTCTTAACAAGGTCGGCCACCCTGCGTTCTACCTCATCCCGAATTGCCCGCACTTCAGACATATCCTTGTCTGCCGGGTCCGGCAGTCCCCAGTCCACCACATCCCGCAGCAGCAGCGCCGGGCAAGCCTGAGCATCGACGGCGCAGCCCATCATGATGACCTGCTGCGCTTTTCCCACTGCATCGTTGGTCATCAGGCGCGGCTTGGTCTCTCCGATGTCAATGCCCGATTCAAGCATTGCTTCCGCAACGACGGGATGCACGCGCTCCGCAGGCTCGGTTCCGGCGGATTCGGCTTTCAGCGAGATGCCCGCTTGTTGCGCCGCCCTGTTGAAGAACGCCTTCGCCATCTGGCTGCGACCGGCATTATGGACACAAACGAACAGAATGTCGCTCATTCTATGCCGTCGTGCGCGCTGCCATCCCGTGTGCCGCCATCCCGTGCATTTGATACAGGCTCGTATTCGCCTAGCGCGTCCGCGGAGCCGTCGCGGGAAAGGCTGTCCTGATGCTCAGAGGGCAGTCCCGGCCTAAGCAGGAACTCATACACTGCCGCGCCTATTGGAGCGCCCACGAGCGGGCCGACGATGTATGCCCAGAAACCGCCGGTCGGTCCCGGTATTGCGATGCTGCCCCAGCCCGCGAAGAAAGCAACGATTCGAGGACCGAAGTCGCGCACCGGATTCCAGCCCGCATGGGTCAGCGGCCCGAACATGCCTATAAGAATGGCGACCGTCAGTCCCACCAGGAGCGGTGCTAGGTTGCTGTTCGTCAGCGCCGTGTTGCGCCTGTCGAACACAGCGAAAATGACGAACGCGAGAATTGCCGTGCCGAATCCCTCGATGGCTGCGGCAGCCGGCGCTGACAGCAGGGTGCGGGCGGCTTCATCTATGCCGAACGTACCCGGGTCGGGGAAGTGCTTGCTGAATATCATCGCGGAATATTCACTGCCCGGCGCGCCCCGAATGTAGCCGTTCAGCCGTTCCAGACGCTCGACGAACGGTGAAAATACGACGAAGAGCGTCAGCCCTGCGACGAAAGCTCCCGCCAGCTGCGCGCCCCAGTAGGAGAACATCCTGCCGACAGGAAACTCGCGGCGGCGGAAGATGGCGAAGGCGAGGCTGATGGCGGGATTGAGATGGGCGCCGGATATGGCAACGGTGGCGTAGATGCCAACCGTAACGCCAAAGCCGCCTATGAATCCGACGGGCCACAAGCCGAGTTGCCCGCCGGTGACGACATCGGTGGCGACCGCGCCCGCTCCAAACAGCACGAGCAAATAGGTGCCAATCGCCTCGGCTGCCAGCATCCGTCCTAGCTGCATGCGCTGCCGCCCAGGTCGTGGCCCAAGTCGTGATCAATGTATGTTTCGGTGCGCTGCGTCATAAGGCTGTGTGGTGTTGTAGGTGTCGAATTAGGTGGCGAAGTTCTGTGTCCCAACTGATACAATATTCTAAGACGCAGAGATTAACGGGGCTTTAACGCGGCGTTATCGTACAAACAAACAGTACAGACAAATGGTACAAGCAAAAGAGGCGGCAAGCACGCCGCCTCTTAGGTATCGAAAGTTGTGGCTGTCTGTTGTCGCCCTAAATGGCGTAGGACTCGATCATATTCTCCACCTGCCGCGAGAACGACTTGTCGTTGATGACGTCAATGCGGTCCTGGAGGGAGGGCCTGTCGCTGTCCTTGTAAATGACGCCTACAGGTACGCCGCCCTGGTTGATTATTTCGTGAGCTGCCTCGTAGTCGCTGGGATCGTGCTGCTCAGGAATGTCCCACGCGAGCGGCGGGATGCCCTGCCGCACGTTGCCCTTCAGCTCCATGAAGGTGTTGTTGTAGGTGGTGCAAGGCGACTGCACATGCACGATGGAAAAACCCTTGTGGTTCATCGCTTCTGCAATGGTAGTGCCCAAGTCCCTGACCCTTGTGGACACATGGGATGCGATGTATGACACACCGAGAGTCAGATAAAGAGCAAGTGGGTCAAGCTTGGCTTCAGGCTTACCGAATGGCGTGGAACTGGTGATGCCGTCAAACTTGGTGGTTGGGGAACTCTGCCCCTTTGTCAGTCCATAAACGGCATTGTCCATGATGACAACTGTGACATCGAGATTGCGCGCTGCCTGCGGAGCGATGTGCTCGTTGCCAATGCTCAGGAAGTCGCCGTCGCCCGCGACAACTATCACATTGAGGTCCGGGCGTCCCATCTTTACGCCCAGCGCAATCGGGAGTGACCTGCCATGAATGCCGTGAAGTCCATAGGGCTGAGGTCCTTCAAGCAGATGAACCATATTGCCTGAGCAGCCAATGCCAGCCACGATCACATTGCTCTCTACTGGCAGCTCAGTCTCTACCCTTCGCTGCTCGATTGCGGCTTCCAGGGCGCGCCGGACGCCGAAGTCACCGCAGCCTGGGCACCACTTGAAATCGTATTCCGGATTCTTGTCGCTCATACTGTTATGCTCACTTTCTGCTCTTGTTCGAGGCGCTCTGTAATACGACTTGCGAGCTCGCCAACTCTGAAGGGCAGTCCTGTGTACTGCGTGATGGACTCTGCTTTTACGCCTTGTGATCGCAGGAGGCTGGAGAACTGTCCCAGATAGTTAAGTTCTGGCACCAGTACCAGATCCTTCTCCCGCAGTTCTTCAAGAAGCTCCGCAGGCAGAGGGTTGAGGTACATTGTGTAGTACCAGCCGATATCAACTCCACTGTCAGCAACGGCGTCATAAGCAGACTGCGCGGGTCCCTTCGAGCCGCCCCAGGGCATAAGCGCAATGCTGGCATCCGCGTTGATGCACTCGTATGCTTCGTTCTCCAGAAGCTTCAACTTGCTGAACCGCCGTTCGGTCATCTGGATGTGGCGCTCCGGCAGATGCGTCGTGTCGCCCATGCCGTCATGCTCGCTGCCGTTGGCAACATAGCTGCCGGGACCGCCGGGCAGCGGCATCGGCGAGAGTTCCCAGCCGTCATAGCGGTTGTAGCCGTTGCTGCCAGTGTAAGTCTTCCGGTTTTCGACTACAAGTTTGCTAAGGTCCGGCCTGGGAATGTTCTGCTTCCGCTCGGAGAGCATGTGCTCGCTGAGCATTATCACGGGTCCTTGGTAGCGTTCCGCCCAGTTGAATGCCATCGCTCCCGCATAGAAGCACTCTTCCACGGTGCCCGGCGCGATGATAGGCATGCTGACATCGCCGTGCCCCGGCGTCATCGCCATAAGCAGATCGGACTGTTCAGTCTTAGTGGGGAGTCCGGTTGAAGGTCCGCCGCGCTGCACATCCACGACCACCAGCGGCACTTCTGCCATCCATGCCAGCCCAAGCCCTTCGCCCATAAGAGACAGGCCCGGGCCGGCAGTGGCCGTCATTGCCTTCTGTCCGCCGAAGCCTGCGCCCACGAGGGCGTTGATAGCCTCAATCTCAGAGCTAGCCTGATATACGAACTTGCCTTCGCCGGTGAGGTTGCGCTCCATCCAGAGCAGGATTGAGGTTGCGGGCGAAATCGGGTAGCCGATGTAGAAGTTGATGCCTGCGGCGCATGCACCGAGGGAGATCGCTTCATTGCCGTTAATCAGAATCTGGTTGCCTTCGGGCCTAATAGAGGGGGCAAGTTCTCCGAGGACGAACCCGCTCTTCTCGGCCTCCTGTCTGCCAAGCGTAAGCGCCTCGATGTTGGAGGATATTATCTGTTCGTCGTTGGGGCGGCCTCTGGTGAAGCGTGCCTTAACGAAATCCTCCAGGATGCTCTGTGCCATACTGACAAGGTGTGCGAGCGCGCCCAGCACAATCATATTTTCGGCGCGCGCGTTGCCGGTGGACTTGGCGAGGTCGGCGAAAGGCATGCCGAAACTGTTCGCCAGGTCGTCAGGCTCAAAGTCGCCTGAGTTGTAGATGACTACCCCGCTGTCTGTCACAGCGTCCCTGTGATTCTGGTACGCCTCTTCGTTGAAGCACACAAGCACATCGATGTCGTCGCCCGAACTCAGTACGGGCGTTGTTGAGATGCGCGCCTGCGACATCACAGGACCGCCCATAATTTGCGACGGGAATGTGACGAATGTCTGCACATGGTAGCCCACATTGCTTGCAGCCTCCGCAAGCCCTTCGGAAGAGGTAACCATGCCCTGTCCGCCCTCACCCGCAAATCGAACTATGAAGTCAGTTTTCTGCAAGTCTAGCCTCCTGGGGTCTCGCCTGTTATGAGGCGTGCGCAATCCATCGTCGGAATAGTTGAAAATAGACAGAATGCCCCAAATCCTTCAGCCCTTGGCTGGCATGATTTTGGGGGCGGTGACGAATGGGAAGCTTGCGCCGCCTGATGTAGCTGTTCTGCTCGCATTATTGGCTCATGTGAGCATTGGGGAAACAATAAACAAGCTTAAGTCAAACTTGCTCTATATTTCACACGGTAGATAATAAATATATCAGGTTTTTCAATTTAGTGTCAATGTTGTGATGGGCTTACTAGGTTCTGTTGACATTTGATACACAAAGCGTTTTGGACCCGAAAAGTAGGTTTATTCTGTCATTCTGAACGGAGCGCAGCGGAGTGAAGAATCTAAAATCGTCGCACATACGCCATTCACAGACTTCAGATTTCTCGCTTCGCTCGGAATGACAGGGGGCAAATGGGAAATGTCAACACACCCTAACCACCTTCAAGGCGACATGGGAAGTGTAGCGTCTCCCATGCAACTCTGACCTTAGTCTAGCATTTATCTTAGATTGGCAACAAGGACAGACGCGGCCTTATGCGACGCCTAATACGATGGTTAGACACGCCATTACTCTTCGACGATAAGCTGAAATGCGAAGGGGCACACCACTAGGAACAGCGCATCGAAGGCAATGAGGAACGGCAGCCAGCGGTCGAACGGGCTGCTTCCCTGAATGACTGCTGTCGACGCTTCAACCGCAGCAATAATGGCGGGCACCGCCACCGGGAAGAACAGCAAGGGCAGCATCACCTCACGAGAGCGCGTGTTCACCGCCATTGCAGAAAACAGCGTACCAACGGTGGCTATGCCGAGAGTCGCTAGCACGGCGACCGGGATTAGACCGGGCAACAGTAAAGAGAAGTTGTAAAGAACTGCGAAGACAGGGAAGACGGCGACTTCAACAAGCAGCATAAAGAGGAAGCTGCCAAGCATCTTTCCGAAGAAAATCAGATCGCGGCTGACGGGAGTGAGCATCAGGGCATGGAGACCGCCACTCTCATTCTCCAGCGCCATTGAGCGATTTAGCCCCAGCACTCCTCCGAAAGTGAACGCAACCCAGAGTATGCCGGGTGCGACGAATGCAACAGTCTGCGGCGTAGGCGTGATGGCAAAGTTGAAGACCACGATGACCAGCAGGGCGAAGACCAATGCCGTGACAACGATGTCCTTCGTTCGCAGTTCCAATACAACGTCTTTCCAGAGAATTGCCAGCACTGCCAGAATAGACGCTCTCATAGAGATTGCGCCTCCCCATAGAAGTCGGACGTGTATCGGTGATAGGCGGCTCTGGTTACATCCGAATCCGGCGCGCCGTCATGCGCGATGCGTCCGCGAGACAGGATAGCCACGCGGTCGGCGAGAGCAATGCCGCGCTCCAGGTTGTGCGTCGTCATGAGGATGGTGCGAGCAGGATGGCTGCCGTCGGCGATGAGGGCTTCGAGCAGGCTGAGCGCCTGCTGGTCGAGTCCGCTTTCAGGCTCGTCCATGATCAGGATGCTTGGCGAGTGGAGCAGCGCGCGGGCAATGCTGAAGCGGCGGCGCATGCCGTGTGAGAGCGTCCCTACTCTGGCGTCGAGGCGATCGGTCACGCCCATCTGCGCCGCCACGCTGCCGATACGCTCTTCGATGCGGTCGAGGCCGAACATCCTGGAGAAAAAGCGCAGGTTCTCGGCGCCGGTGAGGCCATCGTACAGCAACGGCTCGTGCGTGACGACGCCCATAATGCGGCGCACTCTCACGCCGCTGCGCCGAGCCGACAGCCCGGCTATGCGTACATCGCCGGCATCGGGCTTGGCGAGAGTCGCGAGTGTCTTGATGAGGGTAGTCTTGCCGGAGCCGTTGGGACCGAGCACGGTGAGGGTCTGACCCCATGGGACTTGCAGGTTCAGGTCGCGGAGGGCCTGCGTGCGACCGTAGGACTTGCTCAGGCCGCGCACATCGATTGCAAGGTCTGTTCCATCTGAAGCCAATGCTTGCCCGCTATTCGGAGTGGGATACGGTCATGGCAGTGGGCAGCGAGGCGTAGCCACGTAACAAGTCTTGTATGGCTGCCATGCTTAATCTCCCATGCGCCGGTCTCATGCCTTGGTGTCCCACGCTTTGGTCACTCTTTGATATTGATGCGATCGGGTGCGCTCTCACCATGGACATGTTACATCCATAGCAGTGGCAGGCGCTAGTCCGATGCGAGTCGGCGGACGGCGTCTTCGTCGATCTCGACGCCGAGGCCGGGCGCGGTTGGAACGGTGATGAAGCCGTCCTGCTGATCGAATGGCTCAGCGGTGATGCCTTCGCGGATTCCGCTCGGAGTGCGGTCGAACTCCATGACCGGCTCCTGCTCATAGGGGCGCGGTTCGTATGCAGGCGGGCATGGCGGTATTGTAGATGCGAGGTGAAGGCTGGCGGCAATCATCACAGGGGAACCCCATACATGTGGGTTTACGAGGATGCCGTACGAGTTGGCAGTCATGGCGATGTTGCGCATTTCGGTGATGCCGCCGGCGTTCACAACATCGGGCTGGGCGATGTCGTAGGCGCGGCGGGCGAAAAAGTCATTGAACTCGTACCGGGTGCGGAGGTTCTCACCACCTGCGACAGGCATGGGAACGGCCGCCTGTACTTGCAGATAGGCGTCCACGTCCTTGGCGTTCACAGGCTCCTCGAACCAGGTGATGTCATAAGCGGCGAGCTCGTTGCCGATGCGGATGGCTGTAGAAGCGGGGTATGCCTGATTGGCGTCCACCATGAGCCGGATATCGTCGCCGATGGCGCCACGAATGGCAGCGACGCGGCGCACGTCCTCGGCTATGGGAAGACCGCCGATCTTAGTCTTCATGCCCTTGAAGCCGAGTTCGACGTACATCGTTGCTTCGTCGAGTAGGCGAGTGGGAAACTCGCCCTCGGTGTAGTAGAGGCCGGTGGCATATACGGCGACCTTGTCTCGGATGCGGCCACCAAGCAGGTCTGAGACCGACTGGCCGGCTGCCTTGCCCGCGATGTCCCAGAGGGCGATGTCAACTGCGCTGATCGCGCTGCCTCCGAAGCCGCCTGCGTTGTTGCCGTTATAGACGCGGGCGAACATCCGCTGCCAGAGTGCGTTGCGGTTCAGGGGATCGGCGCCTATGAGGAGGTCGCCAAAAAGTTGCTTGACGAAGTCACCTCGCGCGCCGACATAGCCCTCGCCCCAGCCTGTGATGCCCTCGTCGGTCTCGATCTTCAGCAGGCCAACGACACGAGCGGATATCCACCCATTGGACCAGCCGAATGGCCGCTCCAGAGGCGATGACAGATTGAAGCCTTCGATGTTGGTGATACGCATGCGGAACTCCTGGCAGGTTTGGCTTCGGAAGTCTAGCGATGGGCGATGGAACTTGTCAATTGGCCGGCTGGCTGTCGGCTGTTGGCCGTCAACCGTAAGGCGACAGCATATCGGTATATAGGCTCTGCGGCTGGAAATATACTCCATGACACACACCACAGCAATTTGAAAAGCTCGCTACGAGCGGGCAGAGGTGATGTGCTACACTGGGCGCAGAATGACGGACGGATGACAAAACATGCATTCGGAGGGGAATATGCTGAGCAGTAACGGAGCAACTATACCGCAGGAGAGTCGGGCATACGGGCCTCTGGCGGGGGTGAAGGTGCTGGACTGGACGATGTGGCAGTTCGGACCTGTGGCGGCGTCGATGCTGGGGGATATGGGGGCGGATGTAATCAAGCTGGAGGCGCTGGACGGCGATGTCGGGCGCGCGGTCTCTTCGCTTGAGTCGGCGAATGCGGGGATGCCGAACGGTCGCAACGCTTACTTTGAGACCTGCAACCGCAATAAGCGTGGCGTTGCGGTGAATCTGAAGACCGAGGAGGGCCGGGAGATAGTGCATAAGCTGGTGGCAGAGGCGGATGTTGTCATCGAGAACTTCCGCAACGGCGTGGCGGAGCGACTGAGCATGGACTACGAGACGCTGAAGCAGATCAACCCGAGGCTGGTGTACGCTTCGGCGTCCGGTTTCGGAACCAAGGGTCCCGACGCGCTGATGCCGTCGCTGGACGCATGCGGGCAGGCTCGCGCTGGGCTGATGATGTCGGCGACTCCACCGTGGGCGAAGCATCCCATATCGGTGCGAGGCGCGCCTTCGGACCAGATTGGCGGCATCATTCTTTGTCTGGGGATACTGTCCGCGCTGTGGGCGCGTGAGAGCCAGGGCGTGGGGCAGAAGGTCGAAGTGTCGCACATGAGCAGCACGATGTGGCTTCAGGGGCTTGCGGTCGGGATGGACCTGCTCATCGGCAGCCACATGCCGACGCTGAACCGCGAGGATGTGCGGAATTATATGTACAACATATACAAGTGCAAGGACGGGAGCTGGCTGCGAATATCCAATCCGCAGCCGAAGCGGTACTGGCGTCCGTTCGTGGAGGCGCTGGGCCTACCGCATGTGTTGGACGAGCCGAAGTTCCAGGGCGTTGAGGACGGCGCGGAGGTCGTGCCGGAGCTGCTGACGCTATTAGAGGATACTTTCGCCGAGAAGACTTATGAGGAGTGGGACGCGATATTCCGGCAGTACGGGTTCATTTACGCGAAGGTACAGAGCGTGGCGGAACTGAAGGACGACCCGCAGGTGATTGCGAACCAATACATCAGGGACTTCGACCATCCGGACATGGGCCCGATTCGGGTCTGCAACTTCCCGGTGTCTTACAGCGAGACGCCGGCGGATATCGTGCGGGGTGCGCCGGAACTTGGGCAGGACACGGAAGCGGTGCTTATCGAGCAACTTGGGTATGACTGGGATGATATAGCCAAGTTCCAGGAGGCAGGGGCGATACTGTAGCCTTCAGGTCTTAAAGCACAGGCGAAGTGTTTCACAGTTATGATATATTAATGATATGGAAACAAGCCCGTACTATGATCGACGAGCTAAGCTTAAACATCCCGAAATCAAAGATGAGTGGGTAGATAGGGTGCTCGCCGACCCATATCATACTGAAACTCAGGCAGATGGTCGCATTAGATACTATGGGTACATTCACGAAGTGGACAAATGGCTTCGTGTAGTCGTCGAAGACGACGTGTTGTTAAATCGCTTCTTTGATCGCGGTAAATTGAGGAAGTGGGGCAAACCATGAAACTTAACATCTACTATGACGCAGAAACGGACACGCTATCACTTTGGAACGGAGTGCCTGCGAGTGAGGGTGAAGATGTATCCGAGCATCTGGTTGCGGACTTCAATGACGACGGAGATGTTGTCGGGTTTACTCTGGAACACGCGGGAGAAGTGTTGAAGACAGACCTATCAGTCTTGGGAAGGCTGTCGGATGATGAAACCGACGATGTTCCAAGTACCAACGGAGTGGATACGCTGGAAAAGATTGCAAATTATCAGACTGAGTAGTCTTTGCACAACGCATGACAGAGCAACTGAAAAGCCCTCTTCCTG
Source organism: Dehalococcoidia bacterium (assembly GCA_965225795.1). GTDB lineage: Bacteria > Chloroflexota > Dehalococcoidia > Lucifugimonadales > JADFKI01 > Bin90. The sequence continues at coordinate 2,310,217 of OZ245324.1, forward strand.
GATTCGGAAGAGGGCTTTTCGCTTTTGCTTTCAGATGGCTTTAGTTGCGGGGCCACCAATCGGTGTCGGGAACATCCACGATGCCGGGATGAAGTTCGTCGGGTGTGCGGCAGCCGACATAGGCGAGTGCGCGGTCGAACTCAACTTGCAGGATTTTGAGCATGTGCTCGACACCGTCTGCGCCGCCATAAGCCAAGCCCCAGTAGAGGGGGCGTCCTACCAGGACTGCGCGCGCGCCGAGGCAAAGCGCCTTGAGGACATCAAGTCCCCGCCGCACGCCGGAGTCGAGGTATATCTCCAATCGGTCGCCGACCGCTTCGGCGATGGGGGCGAGTGTCTCGATGCTGGAGGGTGTGCCGTCGAGCTGCCTGCCGCCGTGGTTCGAGACGACGATGCCGTCAACGCCGTACTCGGCGCACTGTATAGCATCCTCGACAGTGCGGATGCCCTTAATGATGAGGGGCAAGCCTGTGAGGTCGCGCAGCCAGTCGAGCCTGTCCCAGGTGAGCCCAACGTAGTCGGGCGGCGCCCAGTCCGCGAGGTCAGGAACGCCAACATTCCTACGGTTGATGAGGTCAGGCCTGTCGCGGAGGCTGCCCCAGTGCAGGCCGGGCTGTGCCATATAGAGGTTGCGGACGTCGCGCTCCTTTGGGCTGCCGACCGGGGTGTCAACGGTGAGGCAGATTGCCTTGTAGCCGGCCTCCTTGGCGCGCTTGACGAGAATCTCGGTTACCTCGTCGTCCTGGTGGTAGAGCTGGAACCACAGGGGTCCTGTGGCGACTTCAGCGACCTCTTCGATACTGTAGCCTGAGCTAGTGGGCAGCGTGTATAGGGTGCCTACACGACCCGCGCCGGTGGCGGTAGCGCGCTCGCCTTCGGGATGCGCCTGCCGCTGTCCGCCTGTCGGTGCGACCATGACTGGGAAGGAGATCTTCTCGCCGAGCACGGTGGTGGTGAGATCGCGGTCAGAGACATCCGCGAGAAATCTCGCGTTTACGAGTATGCGCTCGAAGGAGTCCCTATTTCTACGCTTGGTTATCTCGTCGTTAGAGGCAGCGTCCACGAATGTCCACATGTTGTGGGGCATCGTCTGCTTGGCTAGGGCTTCCAGGTCGAATAGGTTAATGGGGTCCATCGGTGTTCCCTCCATAGTTCCGCAAGATTGTTAAGATTTCTTTAACACCGATGGGAATTATACTCTTGCAGGGGGCAATGTCAAAGGTTTTGGATGTTGTTTCACGGGAGTTTACAGGGATGGAAGGGGATGGGGACTTACCTGAATCGGATTGATTGGAAGTTGGCATCGCTGTATTCTAATGCCGGAAAATTTAGAGAGTGGAAATTGGCAGAAATGCACGAGAACAGAGACGAAGTTCACGCTGAAAATTGGTTGGGGTTGGGGTTGGGGCTGGGGAATGCAGGACAAATTTAAAGAAAGATTGTTATGTTGTATTCAAGACAAATCCAACAAAATAAGAAATAATCGTGTAATCGAGGAATACTCGCAATGGTGGCTGCTCGTGGATTATGTGGAGTACGGAATAAGCGATGTCGATTGTGAGGAACTGAAAAGATGGTTGATTGACAAGAGAGACTTTTGGGCAAAAGTTGTTATCCTACATCCTGAACATGTTAAGTATTTTCGCGTTCTGTGAACGCCCTATTCCAGTGTTGGAAGAATGCTTAAGCATTTATTGGGCAATCCGACTTCAGTTAGTTGAGGAAGAGAACTAATGAAAACAAGCATCACGGAAATCGCCCCCGGCGTGCATCAGATGGTGGTGGGCGAGGGTGCGCACGAAGGCGTGTATGCGCCGAATGTGTATCTGGTGGTGGGGAGCGACCGAGCGGCGATAATCGATACAGCTTATGGAGAGGATGCGGAGGTGGAGGCGTATCTGGAGCACTGGCGGTCTGTGGGGGCGCCGGAGGTGGCTGCGATTGTGCTGACGCACAGGCACGGCGACCATATCGGCGGCGCGGTGCGGCTACGGGATGCCACGGGCGGCGCGGTTACCTGCAATACAGATGAGCGCGAGGCTATCGAGTCTGACCTTGCTTCTTCTCGAATGGAGGATGTGCCCTTTCAGCAGGTTAGCCATACTACTATTGAACCTGGCGACGTTGAAGGTTTCAGCGTGGATGCGACGGTGGGCGACGGGGATACGCTGGAGCTTGGGGGCGCGACTCTGGAGTTCATACATGCGCCGGGGCATACTATGGGAAGCCTGTGCATTTTGCATCGGCAGACAGGCGTGCTGTTCAGCGGTGATATGATTCTAGGGACTGGCACGACGGTCATCAGCCCGGAGCACGGAGACATGTCGGCCTACATAGAGTCGATGCGTAAACTGCTTGAGTATGACGCGCGCCTGATTGCACCTGGACATGGGCCTATCATCGACACACCGCAGGATAAGCTGAATGAGCTTATTACGCATCGGCTTGCGCGCGAGGAGCAGATTGTCGGACTGGTGGAGGCTGGGAATCGGAGTGTGGACGCGCTGCTGGAGGCTATCTATGCAGGGAACATACATCCGCAGCTAATGGAGACGGCGCGCAGCCAGATTCGGGCGCACCTTATTAAGTTGGAGGCCGAAGGGCGGGTGTCCGGGGTGGCAGGAACTAAGATGAATGGACAGGATGGAAATGGACATGCTTGATTTTAGGAAGTATAGGGCGCTGACTTTTGACTGCTATGGGACACTGATTGATTGGGAATCGGGCATTGCAAGTGCGCTGAGGCCGGTTGTCAGGGCGCATGGGGTGGATGTGAGCGATGCGGAGTTGATGGAGCTGTATGCAGAGATCGAGGGGGCAGGTAAATCTGGAGAGTACAGGCGATACCGCGAGGTGCTGCGCTCTACGGTGAGGGGTATCTGCGTGAGGCTGGGATTTGTGCCGTCCCGGTCGGAGATTGAGTGTCTTGCCGAATCACTGGGCAGTTGGCAGCCTTTCGAAGATACGGTTGATGCACTGGAATGCTTCAAGAACAGGTACAGGCTGTGCATAGTCTCGAATGTGGATGACGACCTGTTCGCGGGGACGGCGCGGACGCTGGGAGTGGACTTCGACTATATCGTAACGGCGGAGCAGGCGGGATCGTACAAGCCTTCGCATAACAATTTCAAGATGGCGATTGAGCGCATGGGATTCCCTAAAGAGCGCGTGCTGCACGTAGCCGAGAGCGTCAAGCTCGACATCGTTGCGGCGAAGTCCTTCGGAATGGATGCTGTGTGGGTGAACAGGCACGCCAACTCGGAGCGCGAGGGCAGCGCGTCAGGCAATTCCTCAGACGGGGCTTCCGGGGCCGACCTTGAAGTGCCTGACCTGAAGACGCTTGCCGATATGATGGGCCTGTGATCTAGGCTCTGTTGACATTTGATACGCAAAGCATTCTAGACTTGATAAGTATGTATGTCTATGCTGTCATTCTGAACGTATCCGTCAATCTGAACACAGCGCATGTTTATTCTGTCATTCTGAATGCAGCGCCTTCATCCCCTGTCATTCTGAGCGCAGCGCAGCGGAGTGAAGAATCTGAAATCATTGCGAATATAACATTCACAAACTTCAGATTCCTCGCTGCACTCAGCATGACAGGAAATGTCCATACAACCAAGTGCTGACAAGATGGGTATGACGCAGGTTGGATGGCGTCCTCTCTTGGATGGCGTAATTTGAACAGCATAGTCTGGATGGCATACTCCCCTCCCCCATCAACAGCGCAAGGTTAGAACCTGCCCTGAACTTGCCGAAGGGATGGAGGCCGGAATAGCGATTACACCCTGAATTTAACCGCAATTTGTTAGAACACTTGTCTTGACAATGCGCGAACTCTCTGTTATGTTTCAGCCACAGGACGCAGAAGAACCCAACCCTGCATATCACGACCACCTAATGACCTATGGAGGCAGACATGCCAAGACGAAACGGGGCAACTAAGACCAAAGGAGTCAGCACAGAGAGCGACAAGGCTAAGGCGCTCGAACTGGCACTCGGACAGATTGACCGGCACTTCGGGCAGGGTGCGGTCATGCGCCTCGGAGACGCAATTCAGGACAATCTTTCAGGAGCAATCTCCACTGGCTCCATATCCCTCGATGTTGCATTAGGCATCGGCGGAGTGCCGCGCGGTCGCGTGATTGAGGTGTTCGGCGCGGAATCATCGGGAAAGACAACGCTGGCATACCATGTTATGGCGAACGCGCAGGCAGAGGGCGGCACGGCGGCGTACATAGACGCCGAGCACGCGCTTGACCCCAGTTATGCTGCGAAGTGCGGCGTGGACATCGAGGAACTTCTCGTCTCACAGCCGGACACCGCCGAACAGGGTCTGGAGATATGCGAATACCTCGTCCGTAGCGGCGCAGTTGACATAGTCGTGGTGGACAGCGTTGCTGCGCTGGTGCCGCGCGCCGAGTTGGAAGGCGACATGGGCGACACGCATGTCGGGTTGCAAGCCCGCCTGATGTCCCAGGCGCTGCGCAAGCTCACTTCCGCCATCAGCCGCTCAAACACCTGCGTGATTTTCATCAACCAGCTTCGTGAGAAGATAGGCGTTTTCTTCGGCAACCCGGAAGTTACACCCGGCGGTCGCGCGCTGAAGTTCTATAGCTCCGTACGCATCGACCTCCGTCGGCTGGAATCCCTCAAGCAGGGCACGGATATCTTGGGCAACCGAGTGCGCGCCCGCGTAGTCAAGAACAAGGTCGCGCCGCCCTTCCGCGTCGCGGAGTTCGACATCATGTACAGCGAAGGCATCAGCAAGTATGGCGAACTGATCGACATCGGCTCGGACGAAGAGATCATCCGCAAGAGTGGCGCCTTCTACTCCTTCGGCGAGATAAGGCTTGGGCAGGGACGCGAGAACTCCAAGCAGTTCCTGAGCGAGAACCGGGGCATCGCATCCGAAATCGAAGAACTCGTGCGCAACAAGCTCTCCCCGCAGATCGTCATACCCGACATCGATGAAATGGATGAAATAGAAGACAATGACGACATCCCCCTAACCGTCATCGGCGACTGATAACTGCCGCCCATAGACAGGACTAAGAGGTAAAGGCTAGCGACGACAACAGAGCTACAACCGGCGAATACTGCAGACAAAGTCAGCCGTCTTGTTAGCGCGCATTAACATCTGGCTACAAAGGCGAACGTGGAGCGTGCTTATTCTGTGTCAAGATAACAGATGAACTCGCAGGGACGAAGCCTGTCACAATGCGATAGACAGCTGATTCGGCGCCCGCAATTATCGGCGCAACACTAGGTTCTGTTGACATTAGATGCACAAAGCGTCTTAGAACTGAAATGTATGTTTATTATGTCATTCTGAACGAAGCGCAGCGGAGTGAAGAATCTGAAATCGTTGTACATGCGACAATCTCCGATTTTAGATTTCTCGCTTCGCTCGAAATGACAGAAATGATGAGAGATAACCTCAAAATGTCAACGCACCCTAGCGACCGAGGTACAGTTTCAGTCCCTACGCAGCTAATTTGCTTGGATGCAACTTACCTCCTTCCACTAACTCATACGGGTTCTCAAAGTAGAGTTCCCCCCAGCACGCTTTACGCATCCGCTTAGGCTTTGGTACACTAGGCAAATCATTTACACTATCACTACCTGCCTTATGCAGCATCCGCAATGGGAGTTTGCAAGGTCCGCGTGACCTGAAATGAACGACGAAGACAGCGACAGTGACCAGATGAGGCGCGCAAGCGCCTCAGCCATCCGCCACCTCGCGCGCAGACCCAGGACCGCAGCAGAGGTCCTCACTCATTTGCGCCGCAAGTTTTCCCACGACATCGCAGAGCAGGTCGTCGCAGACCTGCGCGAGCGCTCCCTAATCGATGACGCCGCATTCGCACGCCTGTGGACGGAAAGCCGCCTGCGCACAAAGCCCCGCAGCGCCTGGCTCATCAAGCGCGAGCTGATGAACAAGGGCGTCCGGAGCGACCTTGCAGAGGACGCCGTCGGCGACTGCGACGACACCGAAAGCGCGCATCGCGTCGCCTCTGCATACTCTCGCCGCTTGGACGGCGCGGACTACGAAACTTTCCATCGCAGGCTTTACGGCTACATGGGCAGGCGCGGCTTCAGCGCATCTATCAGTCGCAGCGTCATTTCTAGCCTTTGGCGCGCCCGCGAACAGGGCGCCTAACGGAGTAATTTTCTATGGCGGACGCACATTTATCTAGCCTGATTCTCATCGGACTTTGCATCATACTTTCGGCATTCTTCTCGTCATCCGAGGCGGCGTTTCTCACGCTTGAACGTATCAGGCTCGTGCACCTTCTGAACACGAACAAGCCCGGCGCTCAGCGAGTCGCAGGCCTGCTTGAACGCCCGGAACGCCTGCTTTCCACCATCCTGCTCGGCAACAACCTCGTGAATGTGGCGTTCACCGCGCTGATTACTGTGGTCTCTCTTAATCTGCTTGGCGAGGGCCGCGAGGCGCTCGCGACCATCCTGGCGACTGTGGCGGGCACCATCCTGCTGCTGATTTTCGGCGAAACGATTCCCAAGACCATCGCAGTGCATCAGGCCGAACGCATTTCTTTCTGGTATGCGCGCCCTCTGAAGATGCTAGAGACGCTCTTCTGGCCCATCATCTTCCTGCTGCAAGGCATGACAAACTGGACGACCAAGCTGCTCGGCGTCAATCCGGAAGCGCGCGACTCCATCACGGAGGGCGAGCTTCTATCCCTCATTGACATCGGCGAGGCGGAGGGCACATTCGAGTCGTCCGAGGCAGAACTGCTGCAGAATGTGTTCCGCTTCGGCGACAGGCAGGTGCGTGAGGTGATGACGCCGCGACCGGAGATGGTGAGCGTACAGCACAGCGCAACGCTCAGCGAGTTCCTAAATGTGTACGGGGCGCATTCGCACACCCGCTTCCCGGTATACAACGACTCCAGCGAAAATATCATCGGCATCCTATCAGCTAAGGATGTGCTCAGGGCGATGGCGAGCAACGGCGGCATGGAGCTCGACGCCACTGTCACGGATGTAATACGCAGACCGCTGTTCGTGCCTGAGACAAAACGCACCGCCGAGTTGTTCGAGGAGATGCGTAAGGACGGGCACCAGATGGCAATCATCGTGGACGAGTACGGAGGACTGGCGGGGCTGGTTACCCTGAAGCGGCTGTCCGAAGAGGTCGTGGGCGCGCACGGCGAAGAAGGCGAAGCGCCCGAAGAGGAGTACGAGAGCCTTGGCGACAACACGTTCCAGGTTGAGGCAGCGATGAGCATCGACGAAGCCAACGAAGAGCTGGAGTTGAACTTGCCCGACGGCGACTTCGATACGCTCGCGGGCTTCGTGCTCGACAAGCTTGGCCATATACCGGACGAGGGCGAGATTCTGGAGTACGAGGACCTGAAGATTGAGGTCATTGAGATGCGCGCCCTCAAGATAGAGACCATCAAAGTAACGCGCGCAAGCACGGTCGAATACGGCTGGCAGGGCTACACATCAGGCAATGGCTTCCGCCAGTAGTGCGGCCATTGACGCACTCCGGCTGTGCGTGGCTTCTGTACTTCGCAAGCACGAACTGCAAGGCAAGAGGCTGCTCGTCGCCGTGTCCGGAGGACCTGATTCACTCGCTCTGCTCCACGCGCTATGGCAGCTGCGTGATGAACACAAGCTAAGGCTGTACGGCGCGCACCTGAACCACGGCCTGCGCGGGGCGGAGTCGGACGCGGACGCCGAGTTCACGGAGGACACATTCAGGCGGCTCGACATCCCCTTCACATTAGAAAGCGCCGATGTGGCAGCCTATCGCGCTAGGCACAAGCTGTCACTCGAAGACGCCGCTCGGCAGGTGCGCTACGCATTCCTCGCCGAAGTCGCCACCGAGCACGCCGCCGATGTCATCGCGCTCGGGCATACCGCCGACGACCAGGCGGAAACCGTGCTGATGCACATCATTCGCGGCAGCGGACTCGACGGCCTGCGCGGCATGCAAACCCTCGACACGCGCCGCATAGCCGGCAGACCGGCAACGCTGTTCCGCCCGCTGCTAGGCACCCGCCGCTCAGAGACGCAGGCGTACTGCCGTGCATTGGGACTTTCGCCACGCATCGATGCCTCGAACCAGTCGCTCGAATTCCTGCGCAACCGCATTCGCATGGAGCTTGTGCCACTGCTGGAACAGACCAATCCGTCCATCCATGCCGCGCTGCTGCGGTTAGCGGCGAACGCCACTCAGGACAGCGACTACATCAGGGCAAAGGCGGACGAAGTCTGGAATCAGGTGGCGCATGTGCATTCCGACGGCGCCATCAGACTTGACACTCGCGCGCTCCGCAATCACCAGGCCGCCTTGCAAAGTCGTACCCTTCGGCGTGCGATTGAAGTGGCAGGCGGCGAACTTACGCAGCAGCATGTCTTGGACATGATGGCACTCATAGGCGGCGCACCGGGAAAGACGCTGAACCTGTCGAACGGCCTCACCTTCGTCACCGGCTACGGCGAGGCGCGCATCGGTCGCGCGGCGGCGATTGCTGCCCTGCTGTCTCCCCTGCCTACACTGCGTGGTGAGCATTTGCTTGCCGTTCCCGGCGAAACCCAAGTCGGTGGTTGGCATGCAAGTGTTTCATTCGAAACTGACATCTATAAGCGCGACAGTAAGAGCTTTCCAAAAACAGTCCAAGATGAAAGGTCTATGCGTCAACGCCGGTTCCGCGTAAGTGAGTTGTTAGACGCGGACTGCGTAGGCGAAGCCCTGCGAGTGCGTGGGCGTCAGCAGGGAGACAGGTTTCAGCCGCTTGGGATGGAGCAATCGAAGTCTCTGCGAGATTTCATGATGGACGCCCGCATTCCGAGACGATGGCGAAACGGTCTGCCTCTGATAGTATCTGAGCGGGGTATCCTGTGCGTTCCCGGGTGGCGCATCGCGCATTGGGCACGGGTTACGGACTCGACGAAGCGCATATTGCGCCTGAGTCTATCTTACGGTGACGAGCAGGACTAGCCGACGCCTACGCGGCCCCTACATAATACGGTCGAGGCGCGGATTGGGAGTCACGCCGGGCATCTTGCCACGACGGGCGACGGGCGCGCCATCAACCTCATGTATCTCCCCGCTGAACCCCAGTGGAGGTGCGCCGCCGATTGCCTCATCGACACTAAAGCCGTTAACTGGCGCCCCGGCCTCCAGGAATTCGCGGATAGTTTTGCTGTCCACGCCGTGCGTGACGAAAATATCCACATGCTGGAAGCCCTGCGCATCCAGTTTCGCCCGTATCTCCTTCACCAGCCCCGGAGTCACCCCACCCCGCTCCACAGGCGTGCTCAGATTGACGCCGCGCAGCCTGTCGCGGAATGCGCGCGCCACATTGAGCGCCTCTTCCGCTTCGTCCTTTAACGTGTCAATGATGGCAATCCTCGGTACCTCAAGCGGCAGGTGCCGATCAAATGATTGAAGCGCCCTCACGGTATCCCCTAGTAATAGAGGGAGTGCATGCTGCATATATCCCGTCGGAGTAACTCCGGCAAGCCGCGACCCGAGCATCGAAGAGACCGCGACGCAGCCGCCTATAACCGCGGCGTAATCAACAAGTGGCACCACGTTGGGATGCGCGTACGCAGGCACTGTGCAGACCACGGGAATGCTTCCTGCCGCAATGACGCACTCGCGCGCGGCGGTCGCCCAGCCGCTGGAAGACGCCAGAATGCCGCATATAGTCATCTCGTAAAGCCCGATGACACTGTAAGGTGCCTTAATGCGAAGTGCGACTTCTCCCGCCTCCATCTCTCGTCCCTCGTTCAGCACCCAGACCTCTACACCTGTATCAGGGAGGACCTTTTTCAGCAGCGCGCGCACCTCGCCGATGCCGCACAGCACGCCGTCACGCTCTGGGCTGAATTCTAAGGTTACATAGGGGCTGATATTCTCACTGCGCAGAATAGTCTGTGTCCGCTGGGACTGCACATCGCTGCGATCGCCAATCAGCACTGAAGGGGGAACATCGAATTCAGGAGTCGTCATGAGAATGTATAATCACCGTCCGGGAATCAAGATTGCCAAGGTGTTGGCTGAGCTGATAGGTAGCTACTCCTGGGTCGCCAGCAGGCGCGCCCCCAGAATCCGCTCCATGTGCCGCAATGCGTTGGCATGCGCCTCTGAGTCGAAAGACGCCACGCAGTCCGCAGGAACATCCACAGCGTAATCGCGGTTGCGCGCGTCCGCGACAGTATGCATCACACAGATGTCGGTGCAGACGCCGCACACGATTACTCGCTCAGGCCCAAGCTCTTCCAGCAAGTCCGCGAGGTTGGTCTCGAAGAATGCGCTGTATCGACGCTTTGGCAGGTGGATGCCCTCGTACTCCCGCAGTTCCGGGATAATCTCAGGCTCTTCCGTACCCCGAACGCAATGCACCGGGAACATCTCGAACTCCAGGTCGTCCGGATCGTGCGTGTCGCAGATGAAAATGACGCTGCCCCCCGCCGCCTGCTCGGCTTCAATGAGCCGCCGAACATTAGGTATGATTTCTCGCGCCTCGTCCCCGCAGTACAGGTTATGCCCGTCCTCCATAAATCCGACAACCATATCCGTTACGAGGACTACATTTGCCATGGAACCGCCTCAAAACGTTAAATTTGCGCCGTGCACATCTTATATGGACGCGCCGTCTAATCGCAATAGCGTCACCAAGGCAGACACAGGTAATTCCGCTGCCTTCCCGAGTACATTGGACTTCCCATTTTATTCCTCATATAATCCGGATATAATCCGGAATCTCAAATCCCTGCCCACTGTCGAAGTCTCTTTGACAAGGGACTAAATCACTCAACGAATACAGGGACAACATTCACAGGGAAGACCTGGGACAACAAGAGGACAACTGGGTTCTGTTGACACTTGATGTACAAAGCGTTTAAGAACTGAAATGTAGGTTTATTCTGTTATTCAGAACGCAGCACCTTCACCCCTTGTCATTCTGAACGCAGCGCAGCGGAGTGAAGAATCTAAAAATCGTTGTACACGCGGCAATCTCCGATTTTAGATTTCTCGCTTCACTCGAAATGACAGAATTAATGAGAGATAACTTAAAAATGTCAACACACCCTAGGGAAAATCCAGAAACCCAGCCTTGCCAGTCTTCTGAAATCGTGCCGGCAATCAATTTCGTCACCTCTTTGGGAGCGGTAGAAGAATCCAACGGGCTGTATCCACCGCGCCATCCAGGAGGAAACACTTTGAATCGGCGTATCTGCCTTTACGCCGCTCAGCAATCTATTGTATTATAAAGATAGTGACAACGTCCCTCAGTGGGCGTATCCATGAGGTCCAGGCACGCCATACGCCTGCGCGAAGGTCGGTACGGAGGAGTAATGAGTCCTCGGTTGATGCGGAACAGCTTCATATACCTGCTTATAACGGTAGCTGTGCTCGCCATTTTCTTCACCCTGTTTTCAGACGCGCTCGGTGGATCGAAGGAGATCCCCGTCAGCGAGGTTCTGTCGCGTTCATTGCGCGGCGAGATTGAGCGCATAGAAGTGCGCGGCGACCGCCTCGCCGTCTTCAGCACTTCCGGCGAGAGCTACTCCTCCCGCAAGGAAGAGGGCGCGAGCATGCTCGATATGCTGAGCTCGGCAGGCGTCGCTACCGGCGCATCAGGCGTTTTGGTAGATGTGAAGGGCACGGGCGGTCTTGGCAGCCTCTTTGGCATCCTCATTAACTTCCTTCCGCTCATTTTCTTCGGCGCAATCCTGCTGTTCATGATGCGTCAGGCGCAGGGCAACAGCAATCAAACCTTCAGCTTCGGCAAGAGCCGCGCGCGCATGTTCGTGGGCAATGGCCCCGCCGTCAGCTTCGATGATGTTGCAGGCGTGGAAGAAGCGAAGGAAGAGTTGCAGGAGGTCGTGGAGTTCCTCAAGGTCCCGGAACGCTTCGTCAGCCTTGGCGCGAAGATTCCTAAGGGCGTGCTCCTGATCGGTCCTCCGGGCACAGGCAAGACGCTTCTCGCCCGCGCCGTCGCAGGCGAAGCAGGCGTGCCCTTCCTCTCGATAAGCGGCTCAGAGTTCGTAGAAATGTTCGTTGGCGTGGGCGCCAGCCGCGTGCGCGATCTCTTCGAGCAGGCGAAGCGTAACTCTCCCTGCATCGTCTTCGTGGATGAGATAGACGCGGTGGGACGACATCGCGGCGCCGGACTTGGCGGCGGCCACGACGAGCGCGAGCAGACCCTGAATCAGATACTTGTCGAGATGGACGGCTTCGATGTCAACACCAACGTCATCCTCATAGCTGCCACAAACCGTCCCGACATTCTCGACCCTGCCCTGTTGCGTCCCGGTCGCTTCGACCGCCGCGTCGTGCTCGACAACCCCGATGTGCGCGGCAGAGAGCAGATACTGAATGTCCACTCCAAGGGCAAGCCACTCGCAGAAGACATCGACATGGAGCGCATCGCCAAGCAGACTATGGGCTTCAGTGGTGCGGACCTTGCGAACCTCGTCAACGAGTCCGCGATACTCGCGGCGCGGCGCAATAAGGTCACCATCAGTCACGATGAGTTCGCCGAGTCCATCGACCGGGTCATCGCTGGTCCCGCCCGCAAGAGCCGTGTGGTGAACGAGCGCGAAAAAGAAATTACGGCATTCCACGAGGCAGGACACGCGCTTGTGGGCTACATGCTCCCTAAGGCTGATAATCCCTACAAGGTCACTATCGTTGCCAGGGGCATGTCCGGCGGCCACACCAGATACCTCCCCGACGAGGATCGCAACCTTTGGACGAAGGGGCAGTTCCAGGACATGATGGCAGCCGCTATGGGCGGGCGCGTCGCCGAAGAGATTATCTTCGAGGATGTTACCACCGGCGCCAGCAACGACCTTGAGCAGGCAACTAACATCGCCCGCACGATGGTCACGCGCTACGGCATGAGTAGCAAGCTGGGTCCCCGCACATTCGGCAAGCGTGAAGAGCTCGTCTTCCTCGGCAGGGAAATCTCAGAGCAGCGCGACTACAGCGACAAGGTTGCCCAGGACATCGACGAAGAGGTGTTCGACTTAGTCGAGTATGCCTACAAGACGGCAACCAATGTCATCACCGACAACAGGACTAAGCTCGCCCAGCTGGCCCGCCACCTCATCGCACACGAAACGGTAGAAGGCGACGAGTTGAATGAGATACTCGACACCGACGCGGACCCAGCCCCGCCACCCGTCGCCGAAGCAGCCCCCGCGTAGCGACTCGGCGACTCATCCGGCTGCAAATCAGCTCCAAAAGAAAGAGAAGAGGGCGGTTCTATTTGAAGCGCCCTCTTCATATATCCCAGATAACTGCGCCGATGTATCCTACAGACGCGGCACGTCGGAATGACCCGTTATCGCCTCCCCCGCACGCAGGCTCGCCTCCTCTATGAACCTCCGAAGCTCAGCAACGCGCTCTTCGTCCACTTCCTCCCCCACATCCCGGCTCGCCCGTAGCAGCGCCAGTTCCTCTTTCGCCTGCGCGATCTTCTCCGTGATATTCAGCGCCACCAGTTCCGTCTCTACCTGCCTCCGTATTTCGCCAAGATGCTTACGCTGGACCTCCACATCATCCAGCCGCTCCTGGATCTCACCCATCACATGCAGGGTCGTCTCGAGCGGATTCCCACCCTGTATCGCGTAGCGTGGAGCGCGCGATAGCTGCCGTCGGAACTGCCGCGCCAACGACTCCAACTCATCGTCCTTCGCCCGCACAGACACAAGCAGCAACCGTAAGTTCGAAATCGCCTGTTGCATCTGCGGCATCGTCATTTGTCAGCCTCACTGGGCAAGTGTTTCCACCGGCCACGCTCACTTCTCAGGATAACCCGAGCCTGATTATCCCTTCCATCATGAACATCCGCGTCAGTTCAGCGTCACCTTGATAGCGTCCAGAACCTCGTGGATCTCTCGCTCAGTCGTATAGCCCAAGTGCCCTATACGGAATATCTTCCCCGCCAGCGAACCTTGGCCGCCCGTGAGTATAACACCGTGTTCATCGCGGAGCCTCCCCACAAACTTCCCGCCGTCCACGCCCTGCGGTATATTCACCGCCGTAACCGTGTCCGATGCCACGCTCTCCTCCGGGAACAGCGTCAGCCCTAGCTTCTTCACCCCGTCGCGCGTCATCTGCGCAATCGTCGCATGCCGCTCGTAAATGTTACCCATTCCTTCGTCGAGGATGCGCTTCAGCGCCACATCCAGCGCGAACATCACCGATATCGCAGGCGTATATGGCGGCTGCCCTATCTCGTAGTAGCGCTTGTACATCGCCATATCGAAGTAGTATCGGGGCATCTTAGCCTCGGAATGCGCCTCCCAAGCCCGCTCGCTGAAGCTGAGGAACGCCAGGCCGGGCGGCAGCATCCACCCCTTCTGCGACGCCGTAGCAACCACATCACAGCCCCACGCATCCGTGCTGATCGGTATCGAGCACACGCTGCTGATCCCGTCAACCAGCAGCAGCTTGTCGAACTCCCCCTTCACCACCGCGGCAATCGCCTGAAGGTCGTTCGCGACCCCCGTCGATGTCTCGTTATGCGTAGCCAGCACAGCCTTCACATCCGGGTTCTCGTTCAGCGTCTCCCTGATCTTGTCCGGGTCTGCCGCGCTGCCGTATGGAAAGTCCAGGCTGACGACCTCCGCCCCGAACACCTCCGCAATATCTCCGAACCGCTCGCCGAACACTCCCACGCACACATTCACAACCTTGTCCCCAGGAGACAACGTATTAACTATCGCCGCCTCCATCGCGCCCGTTCCCGATGAGGTCAGTATGTACAAATCGTTCTTCGTCTCGAATACCTGCTTCACGCCCTCGGTAGTTCGATACAGCAGGTCCTTGTACTCGGGACCTCGGTGGTTGATCATCTGCCACGACATCGACTCAAGGATGTCGTCCGGCACAGGTATGGGCCCAGGGGTTCGCAGGTTCACTTCTCAGTATCCTCCAATTTTTATATTATTTTCTATATTATTTATTCTCGGGGCTACCCCCGATTTCATTGGCAATTCAGGCGTCCGAGCCCACATTCCCTGCCCGCGCATCGGCGCTTACAAACAGAAAATGCGCGACCGCGCATCAGGTAATTTTAACACATCGGCATTAGTTTAGGCTAAAATACAATCTGCACTCTTGTCGTTTAGACAACTTATTTCTCGGCGCACACCGTTGCCCGATAGTCCACATGGTTTGCACTACTCACCATCCCTTGCCACTCTTAGGAAATATCACATGCTTACTGCCATGACCGTAGCCCTTAGCAAAAGCCTTAAGCGCCTGTCCGCTTCTGCTCTCAAGCTGCTCGCAGCCGCAGGACTGATGGCAGCAATTTTCGCGGGCATCCAAACGGCGACCACCACTCATGCAGCTCCGCAGGCGCAGTCAGGTTCGCTTGAAGTACGCATACAACGCATTACGCTGATAAGCGACTTTGAAGACACGATCAGAAGCACCTTCGACCGCGGCGCGCGCATTAACGCCGAACTCGAACTGAAAGACCTCAGAGACCCTGACAAGATAGATATCGACGATCCCGAATATGATGCCGAATACACGTTGTCGTTCTCTGTCAACAGCCTGAGAGCAGGGACTGTCCTTCAGGGTCGCGACGACCCTTCCAACTTGACCACCATTACGTTGGAACCCGGTGAGGAAGGCACAGGCACCATCACCTGGAATGTACCCTACGGCTTCCCCGCCGGCGAATACAATTTCCGCGCCGAAATCAGCACAGCAGACAGTCCTGATCAGATCGAGCACTACTTGCAGCGCGAATTCAGGATAAGCGCCGGTTCCGATTATGTCCTGATTTCCAATAAGCGGATTGACTTCGGCAACATCAAGGACGAGGAGACACCCCGCAGCGATCCCATACTCATAGCCCCCATAAATGGAAGGGCGGGCGACCTGACCTGGCGAATTACCGATTGGCCCAGTGAATGGCTTAATCTCATAGAGCCACCGCCTGACCCCGAAGATCCGACGCGCTCTGTCGAGGTCATCAACAATGACTACACAATAATTCTGCAAGTCAGCGACACGGCACTCTTCGGCAACTTCGCCAACGAAGACGTGGTCATCAGCGCTAATGCTGGTGAGTATATCGTTAAAGTGAGCGCCAAGATTAACAGGCACGCCAGTGGCACGATTGACAGCTTCGACATCAACCCTCCCAGGCAAGTTGACACCGGCGATAAGGTCAGCATCAGGTATCGCATAGACAACGAAGGGCGCACCGATGTCCAGTACCGCGTGACCTTCACAGTCGTCAGCCCATCCAATGCAATCATTTACGACAGCAGCACCACCGGCGAGGACCAGATCATCGAAGTGGCCGACGGCGACACTTCTGGGAATCTTGAATTTTTGTGGCAGGTGCCCTTTGGAGCCAACGACGGAAATTATAGAGTTGGTATAGAACTCCGCGACGCTCACGATTTCGGATCGGCGCCGTTCGACGCAATTGATGCGACTCACTCGGATGCAGCGGTCTTCAAGGTGCTGGAAGGCGCCATAATCAGGGTAAACCGAACCGAGTTTCAGTTCAGCTCAGTCCTGGAACAGAATTCTCAACGTCGGGAAGCAACCTTCAGGGTAACCAATATCGGCAGGCTCTCGCTTGAATGGGAGGTTGAGTTTGTACCGAATTGGATTGAACTCGTCAGCCCGCTTGCTCCCGTAACGGGAGATGGTGAGGTAACTGTGCGCATCAAGACTGACATTCAACCGGGGAGTTACTCGGATGATATGGTAATCATATCCAACGGTGGCAAGGCGAACGTGACCATGGCAGCCAACATTCGCTCCGGTCCAAGACCTACTTCCACACCGACTTCCACACCGGAACCAACTGCGACGCCTACGATGCCCGCGACGCCCTCTGCTACAGCGGAACCGACAGCTACGCACACGCCCGTGCCTGCTGATACGCCCGAACCCACAGCTACACCACAGCTCGAACCTACTCCTGTCCCAACGGAATCGCCGACTCCGGCACCGGAACCAACCGCTACGCCCGAGCCCACGGCAACGCACACGCCTTCGCCTGTGCCGCCTACCGCTACGCCCGAACCAACTCACACGCCAACAGCCGAGCCGACCGCAACGCCTGAGCCCACCGCTACCCATTCGCCAACGCCTGTGCCGCCTACCGCCACACCCACAGACACATCGGTTGCGGAAGCCGCTCAAAGCGACACACCTGCGCCACCTCCGACCGCAGTTCAGCCCGGCACTAGCGACACACCTCCCGGTGGGGCGTGCAGCGGATCCCCGCAACCCGTCTCCCCACCGACGGGATTCGCCAACCTCGCGTTGCTCCTGTCGCCCATCGCGCTCGCCGGAGGCGCCCGTTGGCGCAAACGCCGCAGCCAAGACAGAAACTGACATAGCGTCTAGGACATAAACTTCGCCCCACTCAGGTAAGTGAGTCTGAGTGGGGCGTTGCATTGACAGTGAAACCTCTCTACACACGCTCACCCTGAAACCACACATTCATCCAAGCCCCTAAAACCTTTAGCCCTACCACTTGACAAGACAAACATTCGTGCTTATCATATTCACAGCAGAACAAATAGTCTTATCAACCTACCCTGACTCGGTCAAAGAGAGAACAGCCCGAAACCTGATATGTGCAAACTAACCGAGCTACAACAGAACATCATCAGCTTCACCAGAGACGGTGAAGACATCGCCCGCTTCCTCACGGAAACCATGCGCGGCGAAACTCCGGGCGTCAAAGTCTGCCACCGCATGGACGCAGCCAAGCACCTCATCAGGTACGGCTTCACCGACGCCGAATGCGACAACATTCGCCCTCTCCCTCAGGAAGAGGGCGAAAGCCCCGTTCAAAGTCCCCTCTCCCCAGGGGAGAGGGTTAGGGTGAGGGGAATCGAGATTTCAGAGCCAATCTCCCACCTCGACATCCTCAACTACGAAATAGCCCATCTCATCCGCCACGAGACAGCAGAAGGTCACACCATAGTGAACTTCCTCGTGGACATCATGACCGGCAGAGACAGGCCTTTCACCCCGAAGAAGTTCCGCATCAAGCCAGCAGACCGCATGGCAGCAGCAAGAGAACTCCTGCGAAGAGGCTTCGGAGACTTCGGCTCACGCCGCAAACTGTCAGACAACAACGACGAAGCAAACGCCTACGACACCCTGCATACAGACCTTGCCAAGCGAATGCGCGAGTACAGCGAACGCGGCGCAGACACCATCCGCTTCCTGCTTGAAGTTATGTCTGATCCCAACCCTGAAGAAGAGTTCACCATCCATCACCGTATGTCAGCAGCACAAGAACTCCTGCGCCGAGGCTGGGACACCAACTACGAAGCAATCAAGCCCAAGCACCTCCAAGCCTACTGGCGCGACAAGGAATCCCCGCGTCTCTCCATAGGCCAGAAGAAGACCCAAGCCGGCCTCTCAACCTCCGTCGACGACTACGACAATTTCGACGACACCGACTACGAAGCCATAGCCGAAGAGATGAGAGAAGAAGACGACCGCGAAGCCGCTACTCCTGCCACAAAGCTTCCTCTCCCTCAGGGAGAGGGTTGGGGTGAGGGCAGTGATAATTCCCTTCCCCCTCGACGGGGGAAGGCTACGATGGGGGTGACGGAGCCTGTGTCCAGCGGCATGCCCCGGAGTGAACCAGAGAACGAACCCTCCGCCGACCGCAAAGCCATCATCAAAGAGTTCCGCGAAGCCATGGACAAAGGCGACGAGCGGGCAGCCCTCCACGCAGAGGCAAAGTATCGCCGCATAGACATAAAAGCAGAAAGGAACATCTACGACTACGGCCCCCCAACGACCCCGACCCTACAATCGACTACTACTTCGAACCCCTCAACCCCGAAGAGCAGGCAAAGTTCGACGAAGAAGAAAGACGCGAATACGGCCTAACCGAAGAAGAAATAGTGGACTTCTCAAGCATGCGCGCGCCGCGCGGCATGTCAGACCCGCTAGTGCAGCTTGCCGAAGCCGCCGAAGCCCACAACACACCCATCCTCCCCAACCCGCTCGCCGCCAAGCACAAAAACCCCACCATCCGCAGCCCTTAGCCAAAATCCCCTTTCCCTCAGGAAGAGTGCCGGCGTGAGTGCAAGAAAAAGTCCCTTCCCCCTTGATGGGGGAAGGTTAGGATGGGGGTGATAAATCCCTGCTATCCTGCCCATTTCGTTAGACTTCATTCCGGTCGCTGACAGTTGACTACTAACCCACTTTCTTGCCCGTGCGCCTGCAATAAGGTATCCTTGCTGCTTGACAAGTAAAACCAGAATCAAGCGGAGGAATGCCCTATGAACACGATGGAAGCCATTGCAAGAATACTGAAGGAAGAAGGCGTCGAGTGGATCGCCTGTTTCCCTTCGAATAACCTCATCGAAGAGGCCGCCAAGGTCGGCATACGTACGATAATGTTCCGACAGGAACGCGGCGCTCTCATGGCGGCGGACGGTTACAGCCGCCTGAACGACCGCAACAAGTTCGGCGTCGTAATCACACAGGGCGGCCCCGGCACAGAAAACAGCATGGGCGGCCTCGCGCAGGCATTCGCCGACAACGTCCCGATGCTCTACCTCCCCGGCGGCTCAACCGTCGCACAGATGCAGGTCCGCCCCAACTTCTCACCCGCGCGCACCTACGAGACCGTATCCAAGTACAGCGAGGTCATCCTGCAGCCCAATATGGTCAGCAGCACAATGCGCCGCGCTTTCCACCACCTCCGCAACGGTCGTGGCGGCCCCGTCGTAGTCGAGCTTCCCGGCGATGTCGGCACCATGGAAGTCTCCGAGTCCGCTCTCAACTACCAGCCCCCCAAGCGCTACCCGCAGCAGCCCTCCGCTGGCGACATCAAGGACGCCGTCAAGGCTCTCTTGGCCGCCCGCAAGCCGATGATCTGGTCCGGCATGGGCGTCCTGCTCGGCAACGCAACCGATGAGCTGCGCGAGTTCGCCGAACTCACCGAGATCCCAGTTTATTGCACCATGCCCGGCAAGTCCGGCTTCAACGAGCGCCACCCGCTCTCGCTCGGCTCCGGCAGCGGCGCTACCACCCTGCAGGCGCGCACCTGGCTTAACGAGTCCGATGTCCTCTTCGCCGTCGGCTCCAGCCTATCCATCACAGGCTACGGCCAGCCCATCCCCGGCGGCAAAATCATGATTCACAACACCGAGAGCATCGAAGACCTCAACAAGGACTTCACGGTGGACGTCGGCGTCCCCGGCGACGCCAAGCTCACGCTTCAGGCTCTCATAGAAGAGGTCAAGTCGCAGCTCGGCGAGAGTGGACGGCAGGGCAAGAACGGCGTCGCCGCCGAGATCGCCTCCATCCGCAACGGTTGGATGGCAGGTTGGACAGACCTGCTGAACTCCGAAGAGACTCCCATCAGCACATACCGCGTCATCGGCGAGCTTGAGCGCGTCCTCGACCACGACAACAGCATCGTGACACACGACGCCGGCGCGCCCCGCGACTCCATTATGCCCTTCTACACAGCCACCACGCCGCACAGCTACATCGGCTGGGGCAAGACCACCCACCTCGGCTACGGCATCCCCCTGATGATTGGCGCAAAGCTCGCCGAGCCCGATAAGTTCTGCCTGAACTTCATGGGAGACGGCGCATTCGGCATGTCCGGTCTCGACATCGAGACAGCAGCCCGCGCAGGCGCGCCCATCACCACCGTCGTCCTCAACAACGGTGGCATGGCAACCTACCCCGGCGGGTACCCCACCGCCCGCGAGCTATTCGGCACCACCGAAATGACCGGTGACTACGCCAAGATAGCCGAAGGCATGGGCGCAGTGGGCATCACCGTCACCGACCCCAATCAGGTCGCCGACGCCATCCGCCAGGCGCAAAACCACAACGCCGAAGGCCGCACCGTCCTCCTGGACGTCCACAGCAACATGGAACCCCGCAAGTCCCGCCCCGAGTAGTTCGCGGATAAGTAGGCGAGTCAGCGACTGCTGGCACAATCGGTCGATATAGTTTGAAAGGAAAGACCCGCATTAAAGCGGGTCTTTCCTTTCTCACAATCACTCTCCAACCTGCAACACATTTGTGCTACAATGGCGTTGGGCAAGCGATATGGAGGAGTATGGGGCAGATACCGGCCCGCTCACACTTTGTTCGCGTTGGAGGCATTTTGGGCGGATGAGAAAGACAAGTTTGACATTGCTGTTAACTATCATAGTCGGCAGCTTAACCTTGTTATCGTGCGCGTCTCCGGAAGATGCAATCAAGAAAGGCGACGACTTCTTAGCCGCTGGTCAATACGAGGAAGCTATCGAAGAATACTCTAAGGCTATCCAAATTAGCCCCGCGCATTCCACGGCGTACAGCAAACGGGGATTCGCTCACTACAGGATTGTCAATTATGACAAGGCAATTGCGGATTACGATAAAGTAGTCAATCTCGCTCCCGATAGCGCCCGCGCTCACTTGTATCGAGGGGCCGTTCATGGAATCAACGGCGATTATGACAAAGCCGCAACAGACCACCTGACAGCCATCAAGACAGATCTGCTCTCGCCGGAAGACGCAGCCACCGAGCACGGCCAGTGGCAAGGCTCATTCACCATGTGGACAATCTATCTTAGAAACGGCGACTATGATAGGGCAATAGCAGACTACGATACCTTTATAAGGCTCAGTCCATACGAGGCTGACACTTACATGTGGAGGGGATGCGCTTATCACCTCAAGAGCGACGATGAAAGAGCGATGGCAGACTACGACAAGGCGCTCATCCTCGATCCAGACAACGCCTTATCTTACTTCAAGCGAGGACTTTCCCACGCGCGAATAGGTAATCAGTCGCAGGCGATACAAGACTTTGGGGATGCGCTCAATGCGGGCTTTGAGGAAGTGTCGGTTGAAAGTTCCGCTGAGAATCCATCCGAAGCCACAACTCAGCCTCCGTCAGACCACACGAAAGGCGTCTTCCACTACTCCCGCGGCCACGACCGCCTCAAACAAGGCGACTATGACAATGCCGTCGCCGACATGGACAAGGCGCGCAGGCTCATAGACCCTCAGTTCATCTCCATGTACGCCGGCACAATGCGAGAGGTCTATTTCCAAAGCGGTGTTGCCTACTACGATACCGGCCTGTACAACCAAGCAATCATCCTCTTTGACAAAGCAGTAGCCGTCGAACCATCGCCTTCCGAATACCCAGCCACCTACTACCACCGCGGCCTTTCCCACTTCCGCAAGAGTAGCTTCCGCAGGGCGATTGCGGACTTCGACATGATTATCCACTTCGAACAGGACTATCCAGACGCCGCCCACTACCGCCGGCTCGCTCATGAAGAGTTGTCGAAATGACGGTCGTTACATGCCTGTCGGACGCTACCTCAGCGGCTCGTATCCCTCCGGATTCTCGCCCTGAGTGTCGCCCATTGGCGCAGCACCCGCCACCAGCTCATCGATCCACTCCCGCAACTGCGTTTCGCGCATCACCCCCGCCCAGCGCCGCTGCACTATACCATCCCTGTTGATGAAGAAAGTGACCGGAATACCGATGACGCCGTAGTCCACCGATATGCTGCCGTCCTCATCTCTTCCGTTGGGATAGGTTATGTCATACCCGCGCAGGTATGCCTCCGCATCCGCCTCCGCGTCCTGAATGTTGACCCCGATGAACAACACCCCTCGCTCGCCATACTCCTGCGACAGCCGCTCGAATATAGGCGCCTCCTGACGGCAAGGTCCGCACCACGACGCCCAGAAGTTGACCACCGCAGGCTTGCCGGCATAGTCCGCCGCCGTGATGTCGCCACCGCTGTACAGCGGCATATTGATAGGTGGCGCAGGCTTGTCGACACGCGTGACCCCGCTGCGCCCGGTAACTGGTGAACGGTTTGCCAGCCCCAACGCCAGCAGTGCAGTTAGGGCAAGCACACCCACGACTACAAACACGGTTACATATACGCGCAGTGGGCTGGTGCGGCGGCGTGTTTCGGAAGTAGTTTGGTCTGTGTCCGCTGGTTCGGTCGAATGACCGGTCGCCTCATCGTTCTGCCGCGTGTCCATATCTACTGCGAACGCGATATGCGCTTAAGCGAATGTGCTATCTCCACAATCTGACCGGCGTCAATCCAATCGATCGGCCCTGGCAGCGCCTGGATCGCCATGTCAACATTCCGCCCATTATCTGTGCGACAAGTGAAGAATAACGCCAGCGACTTCTCGTAGTCCCACTCCGCCTTGCCTGGACTGAGCGCCGGCCCCGCGATGATACTGGCGTCCGACCAGCCGCCCGTCATCAGGTACGCCGTCTGATCACCGATCTTGAGGTTGTTGACGGCACCTTCAGGGCGTTCCCAACCGAGCGGCCCTGATGTGGCATCCGGAGAGAACTCTAGCGGGTATGCAATGATGATATTGTTGCTTGCGCTCCGGTAAATCTGTCTGATCTCGTTGTTATTAGATGACACCCCGGCGAGTTGGAAGCCATCGAGCAGTACGGACGGCTGGAGCGCAAAGCCCAGTTGGTCGATAACCTCGCCAATTTCCTGTGGGATGTCACCAGTGTCCTCGGCAGTTGTGCAGCGTATGTCGGATTGGTCGATTGGAATAGCAGTCTCCTCTGGGCCAGTCGCCTCTGGAATTGTAGTTGCAACAGCAGTCGCAGTCGCAACTGTAGCCTTAACGGGCAGGGTCGTTTGCGTCGCAGGTGGCGAAGAGGTAGCTATCAGCGGTGCAGTGGTTGCCGTAGCAGGAATAGCAGTCCGGGTTGCTGCGGGTCCCTGTGGCGTGCATCCGACAAGCAGTGCCGCCACCAGAAACAGTAGCCCCGCCTTATTCATTGCATCCTCATTCCCGTTGGTTTCTGCCTGCATTTCAATTGACCTTCTTTTCAGGTATAAGTATAATCGGTTATTGGACTTTCGTAAATTTGTTTCAAGACCGTTGGCTGCATCGATGGGCGGTTTCGCGCAGGTTACAGGCTGACGGCAGGTCGTTGGAAGCAGCAAGAGATGCCAAAAAGAACATATCAACCAAAGAAACGCCGACGGATGCGAGTGCATGGCTTCCGTTCGCGTATGAGCACCAAGAATGGCCGCAACGTGCTGAAGCGCCGCATGTACAGGGGACGCCATAAACTCACCGTGTAGCGTTGTACCGACTAGAAACCTCCTCATGGTGGAAGATAGTGAGATAGTTGCGCGCGGTGAGCCGTGAGCGGATATGCAAAAGCAACATCGCCTGAGAAAGTCGAAAGATTTCGCGGCGGTGCGCCACGAGGGCAAAAGTTGGGCAGACAGAATGCTAGTGCTTGTTGCACGACGCACGGATAGCGAGCGCTGTCGCTTCGGTTTCTCTGTGAGCAAAAGAGTGGGCAACGCCGTTGTGCGGAACCGCATCAAACGCAGGCTGAAGGAAGTTGCCCGCGTCAAACTGCTGCCGTGCATAGAATCCGGCTGGGACTTTGTCGTGATTGCGCGCAAAGACGCCGCCGATGCAAACTATCACCACCTAAACCGTTCCCTACTGCGACTATTCCGACGGGGAAAGTTACTGGACGAATCGCCTAATGCCGACGGAAGCAGATCCAGGCGCGAATAAAGTTCACTCATCATCCATCCTGCGCAGAACTGGGACAGAGACTTCATGATTCAAGCCTTTGCTCTGGGATCTATTCGGTTCTACCAGCATGCATTGTCGCCTTATATCGCTGTGGGACTGTGTCGTCATGAACCCACCTGTTCACGCTACACCTACGAGTCAATCGATAAGTATGGCACTATCAGAGGAGTCTGGCTGGGCATTAAGCGCCTCATTCGCTGCAGGCCGGGCGGGAGCAGCGGCTATGACCCTGTGCCATAGTATGAGTTCAAGAGAAAACTATATGAGCAAAAAATGGATACTTCTTGTGCTGCCGATATTGCTGGTTGGTATCATCGGCTGCGCCGGGCGCGTTGCAACGCCGGAAGGGTGGGCGGGTGGCGTGGCTGAAGGCGACATGCTGTACATCGGCACCCGCAAGGGCGATATTCGCGCACTGGACATTCAAAGCGGCGAAGTTCAGAAGAGTTTTAGTTTAGTTTCTACTCAAAAGCAGGCCAGTCTTTTCGGCACTAGAGATGCAGAAGTGGCCAGCAGCGTTTACGGAACACCCCTGCTGCACGACGACACCCTATATTTCGGCACCTATCATGGTGTGCTGTACGCCCTTTCTACGCCGGGTTTAGACACAAAATGGGCAGAACCCATAGGCTCGCCTATCGTTGGCGGTCCCACCTTGGCGGGCGATGTCGTGTTGGTGGGCGCGGACGACGGCAAGGTGTACGCGTATGACCAGGAAGCGGACGAACAGCAACGCTGGACTGCCTCGGTGCGGTGGACTTTCCAAACAGACAACAAGGTCTGGTCTTCGCCAATTGCCGCCGAAGGTGTCGTATATGCGACTTCGCTGGATAAGAATCTGTACGCCATCAGCCTTGAGGACGGCACCAAGCTCTGGCAGTTCGCCACGAACGGCGCTATAGCGTCCACGCCTGTGTACGATGACGGCACAGTGTACTTCGGCTCTTTCGATAAAGTCTTTTACGCTGTGAATGCCTCCGATGGCTCTCTAAAGTGGAAATTCGATGGCGCAGACAGTTGGTACTGGGGCACGCCTTTGGTACATGGCGCTGACGTGTTTGCGCCTTCGCTCGACGGCAAACTCTACGCCTTGGACAAGCGCACCGGAAATCTGCAATGGTCTCTTACGACCGAGGGCCCCATTGTTGGGTCTCCGGCCGTTATATTTGATATGATAGCGGTAGGTTCGGACGATGGCAGACTGCACATCGCACGGATTAGCGACGGCAATCCAGTTGACTTCTGCAACATGCGGACCGAAATACGTTCATCACTCGCTGTGCAAGATGACACCGTGTTTCTGAGCGCCAAGGATAAGTCCATACGCGCCCTGCGGATAAAGACTAACGGCAACCCCGATGAAGAATGGGTACACCAACCCGACGAAGATGACCCAATAGACAGGTCGCGGGTACAAGACTGCTAACGAAGACTGTCATTGATACACACGAAAGAGGGGACGTTGATTACCGCGCCCGATAAATAATGCAGATTTTTCAGATTCTAATTGACATATGGAACTTAATTATCATCCAGCCGATGATAAACAGCTTGGTGCTTCTGTATAGCATCTTCTTCCTGAACTTCGGTATTGCCATCATTGCCTTCACGCTGATTATACGCGCTATCCTCATACCCTTGACGGTGCGCCAGAGCCGCCAGATGATGAAGATGACATCGCTTCAGCCTCAGCTCAAGGCGTTGCAGGAAAAACACAAGGACGATAAGCAGCAGCTCTCCCGTGCCACTATGGATGTCTATAAGCAGAACGGGGTCAACCCGATTGGCTGCTTAGGACCACTCTTCATCCAGTTTCCCATCTGGATAGGGCTTTTCCAAGCCGTAATTCAGACGCTGCCATCCACTCCTGAGCGTCTCATTGGTCTATCAGAACATATTTACTCCTGGCTGCCCGGCGTCAACGACGTCATACCCATCAACAACTCGTTCCTGTGGCTAGACCTGGCGCAGCCGGACGCACTCCCCGTGATGCCAGTCCTCGTTGGGGTGTCAATGTTCTTGATGCAGAAAACTACAACCATGCCCTCGGCAGACCCGCGCCAGGCGCAGACCAGCCGTATGATGCTCTGGATGATGCCGATAATGTTCGGCTTCTTCACAACTACCTTCCCAAGCGGGCTGGCGTTGTATTGGGTCGTGTCCAACTTAGTCGGGATGATAATACAGGGGTTCGTAACGGGTTGGAGCCCTCTAATTGATATGCTGAAATTCAAGCGCGGAGAGCCTGTTCCGGCGGGGGCGAGCGCAGCCGCACCCGCCGGCGCAACAGTGACTTCCGAGCTGGAGGAGACGACGAGCAATGCGGACGATAGAGACAACGGGGAAAACGCCCGAAGAGGCAATCGAAGCCGCCCTAGACCAACTAGGCGCAGGTCGCGAAGAGGTAGCAATAGACGTCGTTAATCAGGGCAAGGGAGGATTGCTTGGCATCGGGAGCGAGCCGGCCATTGTCCGCGTTACGCTACTTGAATCCGAAGACAAACCTGCGGAAGACAATGAGCCCGATGACGAGGCTCAGCCCGACGCTTTAGCAGAGTTTGCCGCCTTCGCAGACGACCTGGACGACGACCCGGAAGATATTGAAGACTACGAAGAAGAAGGGGAGTCTTCCGAAGTCGTGAGAGTCGGCTACGATGTTCTGAGCACCCTCCTCGGCAAAATGGGTGTTACGGCGGATGTGTATCTCAGAGATCCGTACACCGGAGATGAAGAAGGTCCCGTGTTCGAGATTGAAGGGGATGATTCCGGGCTCCTAATCGGCACTCGTGGCGAAACTCTTCGCGCCTTGCAGTTCATTGTCAGCTTCCTCGTGAGCCGCAAAATGGGCGAGCGTACTAACATGATGGTAGATGTAGAAGGATACCAGCAGAGGCGATACGACTCCGTTGCGAATCTGGCGCGGCGTGTGGCGCAGCGCGTTGCACAGAGCGGAAGGTCTATCCCCCTAGAGCCAATGCCCCCAAATGAACGACGCCAGGTCCACATGGCACTCGCAGACCACGCCGATGTTGTCACCGAGAGCGATGGATATGGAGATGGGCGCAAGGTAGTTATACACCCCAAATAACTCCTCCAGACCCCGCAAGTTCTCGCCGGATTAACGTTTGCCGGTTCGAAGGACTCCGATGCCACCTGCATCATTCAAAATAAGCCGTCTCGTCTGGCTGATTCTGGGCGTATTGGTTATCGCGCTTCTCCTGTATCAGCTCAGGAACGCGCTCCTGCCATTCATCGTGGGCGGCGCCTTGGCATACATCCTCGACCCGTTCATCTCATGGCTCGAACGGCATATCCCTTGGATGTCCTCCCGTCCCGAACTCAAGCGTGTCATCCTCATTCTGCTCATATTCGTCATCGCCGCCCTGATCGTCATTAGTGCGCTGATCATCATCATACCGCCTGTGATAGACGAGATCGGACGCTTCATTGAAATCCTTCCGAATCTCATCGCGCGCGCGCGCGCCACAATCCAAAGTATTGACGCTGAGATTGTGCATCGCATGCCGGAAGAAGTTGTCGTGGTGATTCATGATGCCGCGCAGGACCTGGGGAAGGTGATAGTGGCAGGGGCCAGAGTATTTGTCGGACGCACCTACGGCGTCATATCCGAGACCATGTCGCTGTTGCTCGGATTGGCTATGGTGCCGCTGATACTCTTTTACATACTCAAGGACAAGGGGAAAATTATAGAAGGGATGCTGAACACACTCTCACCGGAGCCGCGCGAGCACACTCGCAGTGTGCTTAGCATTCTAAACGGCGTCTTCAGCTCCTACATACGCGGACAATTGGTACTTGGCTTGATCGTTGGCACAGTTGTATTCATTGGCCTATGGCTGTTGGGCGTACCGTTTTCCCCTGTCCTCGGCTTAGTCGCGGGAATCACCGAACTGGTGCCGGTTATTGGTCCCTGGCTCGGCGCTATACCAGGAATACTGGTAGTCCTTGCCACCGCTCCTGAAAAGTTTATCTGGGTTGCTATGCTCTACCTGGGTGTGCAGCTTTTGGAAAACTCTCTTCTCGTTCCGCGCATCCAGAGCGAATCGCTCAATCTCCATCCCGTTTTTGTGTTGGCAGCCCTAATTGTGGGCAGTGAAGTCGCCGGGTTGTGGGGAGTTATACTCGGCCCGCCTCTAGCGGCCGCTGGACGTGGCGTTCTTCTCTATTTCCTGGGGGTATGGAATTCCGATGATCCAATTGAAGCTCCTGTGGCAGAGGATCAGGAGATCGCACAGCATGTCGAGAATCCGCAAGATACTGAACCGGCAACCGACCTTTCGGAAAACTAATACTGTGCCTTATACTCCTATTAGTTTATACTCTGTATTGCGCTGTCATACGCATGTGTGTAGAATGCTTTTTTGCGTATGCACTAATTCTACATCTTTTGTTGTTGACAATAATTGCTGAAAGCAAATTAGCAGTTTGATTGGACAATAGGAGGGAAACAGACTTGGCAACTTGGACACCGGATCCGACATTTTACCCGTCACCAAAGATGGCTATGGAAGCCCCACAAGAGGAACTTGCGTATGTCGCAATAGTCAGCCCGCCGGGATCGGGCAAACCAGATGCCGTAGGCGTTATGGACGTATATCCTGACTCCGATACTTACGGCGAACTGGTAGGGCGGCTCG
This sequence comes from Dehalococcoidia bacterium, assembly GCA_965225795.1. Classification (GTDB taxonomy): domain Bacteria; phylum Chloroflexota; class Dehalococcoidia; order Lucifugimonadales; family JADFKI01; genus Bin90. The sequence continues at coordinate 2,339,461 of OZ245324.1, forward strand.
ACCTGCCAAATGTAGGTGACGAGCTGCACCACTTCGGATGGAATGCGTGCAGTGCATCGCTGTGCCCTAACATGCCGCATCCCCATGTGGAAAGACGCTACCTGCTCTTTTGTGGGCTGCGCTCCTCGCGCATCTACATCATCGACACGAAGCCGGACCCTCGCAGCCCGACCGTCAAGAGAATAATCGAAGCCGACGAACTTGCCGAGAAAACAGGCTACAGCCGCCCGCACACGGTGCATTGTGGGCCGGACGCCATATACATAAATGCACTTGGTACGCCGGACGGCGGCGGACCGGGTGGCGTGTTCATGCTTGACCATGAGACCTTTGATCCGAAGGGCGCATGGGAGGCTGATCGCGGTGAACAGCACCTGTCGTATGACTTCGTCTGGCATCTGCTTCATGACACGATGATCACCAGCGAATGGGGCACACCGGACATGGTGGAGTCGGGCGTCGTTCCCGAACTGCTGCTTAGCAGGAAGTACGGACACCAGCTCCATGTTTGGGATGTCGATTCGCGCAAGCTGAAGCAAACACTGGACTTTGGTGACGACAACCAGATGGTGCTTGAACTGCGCCAGGCACGTGACCCGCGCAAGACCTATGGCTTCGCCGGCGTCGTAACCAACGTGGAGAACCTCTCCGGCTCGGTCTGGCTATGGCACCAGGACGGCGATGACTGGAAAGCGCAGAAGGTCATAGAGATTCCGGCAGAGCCCGCGGACGCCGAAGACCTGCCGCCGCTGCTTCAGGGCTTCGGCGCGGTGCCGCCCGTCGTTACCGACATCAACCTGTCGCTCGACGACAAGTTCCTCTATGTATCCTGCTGGGGAACGGGTGAGTTCCGGCAGTACGACGTGACCGACCCGTTCAATCCGGTGCTGGTTGACACGGTGCAGATCGGCGGCATTATCCGCAAGGCGGGGCATCCCAAGTCGAGCGAGCTCAACGGCGGTCCTCAGATGGTCGAGGTCAGCCGCGACGGTCAGCGCATCTACATCACAAACTCGCTGTATGTCGCCTGGGACAACCAGTTCTATCCCGAAGGCGTAAAGGGCTGGGCTGTCAAGGTGAACGCATCTCCGGATGGCGGCATGTCGCTGGATGAAGACTTCTTCATGGACTTCGGCGACGAGCGCGTACACCAGATAAGGCTTCAGGGCGGAGATTCGTCCTCAGATACTTTCTGCTACCCCAACTAGCAGGCAGCGGAAATGCAAAGAGCATTACTGAGCGGGAGTCGTCCTAGAACAACTCCCGCTCTTGTTGAGCCGCTAGTCGCCTACTCTCTTTGCCGCTCCTCGGAGGCGTGGAATTGGATCTGAGGGAGTTCGCCCCTTGGCTGGCGCTGGCCGGGTTTGGCGCATATCACGGCATCAACCCGGCAATGGGCTGGCTGTTCGCAGTGGCGCTTGGCTTGCAGGAGCAGAACCGAGCGGCCGTATTTGCTGCGTTCATTCCCATAGCGCTGGGCCATACTGCATCGGTGGCAGCCGTCGTAGCGGTTGTAGTCTTTGCCCGCATCATCGTGCCTCTGGACGCGCTCAAAATAATTGGCGCCGCAGTGGTGATCGGCTTCGGAGTGTTCAAGTTGGCACGCCCGCTCTCGCATCCGCGCTGGGTAAGGATGCGTGTGGGCTTCCGCTCCCTTACGGCGTGGTCGTTTCTGATGTCGTCGGCGCACGGCGCAGGGCTGATGCTCGTGCCCATACTCTTCACGCTGCCGCTCATTGGCGTGTCGGCGGACGTGATCGACCTGCGGCAACTGGAGCATACCGAGTACATGAGCTTTGGCGCGCCGCCGAGCATATCTACTCTTGTGTCGCAGATTACAGCGGTGGCAATTCATACGGTGGCGATGTTTTCGGTTATGGCGGTGACGGCGGTCGTGGTGTTCGAGAAGGTGGGACTCGCTATCCTGCGCCGCGCATGGTTCAATTTGGATAGGCTGTGGGCGATTAGCCTAATAATCTCCGGTGGTGTAACTCTCATACTGTAGAAGACGAAACTTTCTAGCTTGGAAGAGAAGTCATGTCTTAGCTCTTCGCGAGAGGCGGCGTCTGGCCCGTTGTAGCTGGACGGCGGTATTGATAATTGATATATGCGAAAATGCCTGTGGGAAGTTGCCCAGCATATCGCCGCTGTGCGGGTCTATCTCTTCGCTCATGAGACCGAGGTCGTTGGTGTGCTGAAGCAGCCGTTCGAACAGTTCGGTGGCTTCATCGAGTTCGCCAAGCAGGATGAGATTATCACAGAGCCAGAATGAACAGATGTTGAAAGTGCCTTCGTCACCGGGCAAACCGTCATCAAAGCCCCGATAACGATAGACGAAGCCCTGCTTTGAGGTAAGTTCGCTCTGCGTGGCGCGTATCGTAGCCAGCATTCGTGGATCGTCCGCCTTGATGAAGCCAATCAACGGAAGCATAAGGTTGGCGGCGTCGAGAAGGTCGCTGCCATAGGACTGCACGAAGACACCACGCTCCTCGCTGAAACCATGCGTTAGAATCTGCTCGCGGATCTCCGTGCGCACACTCTTCCAGAGTTCCACATCGCCGGGCAGTTTTTGTGCATCTACCATCTTGATGGCGCGGTCGAGCGCGACCCAGCACCATGCCTTGGAGAATACATTATGCTGGCGACCGGAGCGCGCTTCCCAAACTCCCTCGTCGGGTTCGCGCCAGTGGTCGAGCACGAAATCGACCACGCGTGACAGGTATGACCAGTATTCTTCGTCGATGGAACCGACAAACCTTCGGTACAGGTGAGCGGAGTCCATCAACTCGCCATAGGCGTCGAGCTGAAACTGCGAGTATGCGCCGTTGCCGATTCGCACCGGGGCGGAGTTGCGGTAGCCTGCGAGTTGGGGAAGGGCGACTTCGGAGAGGCGCCGCTCGCCGCCCAACCCGTACATTATGTTTAGATCGCGGGGGCGGCCTACGGTTGCCCATTCGATCCAGTTCCGGAATGCCCTCGCTTCCCTTTGATAGCCGAGAATGTGCAGCCCGTAGATGGCGAACGAGGCGTCCCGAATCCATGTGTAGCGGTAGTCCCAGTTGCGCTCGCCGCCGATCGACTCCGGCAGAGAAGTGGTCGGCGCGGCGACCATGCCGCCGGAGGGCGCATAGGTGAGTGCCTTAAGCGTCAGGGCGCTCCGCAGCACATATTCCTTGTAGGGCCCCTCGTAGGTGCAGATGTCACTCCAATTCTGCCAGTACGCCGTTGCCTCGGCGAGACTCCTCTCTATCTCCGCGCTGTTGAGAGATCTCGAATCGTAGGAGAATCGGGACTCGTAGGTTACTATGGCAAACGCCTTTTGTCCTTGCCGCAGCGTGCCTTCGGACCTAAAGCCACCCTCCACCATGCGAAGCGGCACCGAGCAGTATAGAGAGATGGCGCTTGAACCGCCGTGGGCGAACCCGATATTGGGTCTTTCCAAGTGGACATGGGGAATAATGCCGCCATACTCGAAGCGGGGATGGCACTCCAAGCTAAGCGTGATGCTGCCTTCTGTGCACTCGATTATGCGCATAATCTGGTGCGACTCGCCAACTTTGTACGGCTCTATGGGCGCGTCCTCGTCGTGATGCACCGGCATGAAGTCGGTCAGGCGAGCTGAGCCATTCTCGGTGGTGAATGTGGTCTGGAGCACATTGGTGCCGGGAATATACCGCCGACTGATTGTGTGGGCATTGCGGGGCGCAATCTGGAAATAGCCGCCCTTATGCCAGTCCAGGATCCTACCGAAGATAGCGTTGCTGTCAAAGCGTGGGAAGCAGCACCAGTCCACTGAGCCTGCGGAGGACACGAGGGCGCACGAGTGCATATCGCCGATAAGACCGTAGTCGGAGATGGCGGGATATTCTGCTGGTGCGACCATAGTCCCCTTATGCGAATTGCTGTTAGTACAAGCGGATTATACGCCTGATCTGTGGGATGTCTAGGCATTTTAAGGTCTGTTTCGAGGTCATTTGAGATTGAAAGAGTTCGCAGTAATTCAGGCGTACTTATCGAAGGTGAATTGGCTCCAGTAGTCGTTCATCACCTCGTCCCAGGACTGTGAGAGCGTGCGCCAGGGGAAGGTGGCTGCCTGCTGCTCCGAAGTGAGATCGCCGAACTCAGGGTCGCGGAGAGCGTCGGTGAGGAATGTGAGCCAGTGACGGTTGAGGAAAGCAGGCATGTGGTGCATCCAGACAGGGTCTAGCCGATTATGCTGGCGGTAGCCTTCGATAAAGGGTGTGAAGAAGTAGTCGAGGAATTCGGCGGCGAGCATCGGCGTCCCCTCAGTCCAGTGGTCGTACTCCCTGCGTCCGTAGTGGAACTGCTGGCAGTTGACTACGTTGACGATGACCGTGGTGAAGTCGGATATGAACCAGTCGTAGTGGGTGTTGTCAAAGTCGAAGGGTTGGATGCGCCCTTCGTGGTAGAAGAAGTTCCACTGGTGCAGGTCGGAGTGGATGAGACCAAAGCAGTCGCTGTCGGTGGGCAGGGACAGCAGCCAGTCGCGGGTACAGCGCGCCTTCTCGCGGAACGCGGGGCGCCCGCGGTACACCTCGGCATCGATGTTCCAATCAGTATCCTGATGCCAGAAGCGGCGGCGGATGTCTGCTGTAGACGGCTGATAGTTCTTGGTAAGTGCGTGCATTTTGCCGATGAGCGCGCCCCATCGCTCGAACATCTGCGGCGTCCAGGTGCGCCAGTCCACTAGCGAACCTTCAGCTTTCTCAAACGCTACGACGATGAATTCACCTTCGTCAGCAGCTATGGATTCGACCAAGTTGGCGGCGAGGGATGGCACGGCGCGGGGGACAGTTACGCCGCCGTCGGCAAGGAAGTTGATGAACTCCAGCTCGCCGAGAATGTGGTTGGGCCTGCGGTGGATGGTATGGGTAATCTTGAGGATGTAGGACTTGTCCTCACGCTTGCAGTCGTACACGTAGCTGTGGCTGGCGTCGGGCAAGATGTCAAGCGAGATGGGCGTAAGGCCGAAGCGGTGCATTGCCTCGGTGCGGATGGCATCAGTGTAGAGGTGCTTGAAGTGCTGCAGCATGAATGCCGAGGCTGCTACTCGCCGGACTTGATGAAGTCCGCGATGCGCTCGCCGATCATAATGGTGGTTACGTTGGTGTTGGCGCGGGGGCAGTCGGGCATGACGGAGGCGTCGGCGATGCGGATGCCATCTACGCCATGGACACGGCCATGCTGGTCAACTACGGCGAGCGGATCGGTGGCGGGACCCATCTTGCAGGTGCAGGATATGTGGTGCATGGTTGCGACCGTGCGGCGAATCCAGTCGTCGAGGGCGTCGTCGGATGCGAGCTGCTCAGTTGTAGGCTCTTGCGGCGAGTCAATAATCTGCGCGAGTTCGGGATGCTCCGTGAGGCGGTGTGCCAATCGAACGCCGTTGCGCAGGCGTTCCCTGTCGAATGGATCGCTGAGGTAGTTGTAGTCGAGCAAGGGCTGGGTGTTGGGGTCGGCGGATACGATACGCATTTCGCCTGCGGAAAAGGCGAGGTAGATGCCGACGGTCATGAGGAGCAGGCGCTCTTCCGAGTTGAAGCGCATGATCTTTATCATGTCGTTGCGGAGGTGTGAGCCTTCAGCGGTGTAGCGAAGGGCGACCTTCTGAGCGCCGACGCCTTCTGGTGGGATGGGGAAGTCGGGGTTGCAGAGCCAGCGCACCTGAACGGCGGGGTGGTCGCGGAGGTTCTTGCCGACGCCGGGGAGGTTATGCACGACGGGGATGCCGACGGCTTGCAGTTGCTCGGCATCACCGATGCCGGAGAGCATGAGCAGGTGGGGTGAGCCGACTGCTCCTGCGCTGAGGACGATCTCATCTGCCTGGACCTGGAAGCGCTCGCCGCCGCTCTCGACTTCAACGCCTACGGCGCGTTTTTCGCTCAGCCCGTTGCCTGCGAAGAGGATGCGCTGGACGGCGCAGTTGGGGCGGATGGTGAGGTTGAGGCGATGGCGGGCGGGGTTGATGTAGCCGAGCGCGGTGCTCCAGCGGATGCCGTTGGGGTTGTTGAGAGCGTAGGGGCCGACGCCGGTGGCGTCGGGGTGGTTGTGGTCCGGGTTGGCGGGGAAGCCAGCGTCGAGGCAGGCGTTGTAGAAGGCGATCTGGTCGGTGAGCAGGTCTTCGAGCTTGTGGCGGCGGGCGATGATGGGCCGTCGCTGCCGTGGAAGTCGTCATGGAAGTCCATGTCGGTTTCGAGCTTGCGGTAGTATGGGAGGACGTCTTCGAAGCGCCATTGGTCGTTGCCCATGGAGACCCAGCGGTCGAAGTCTTCGGGTATGGCGCGGAGGAAGACCTGCCCGTTGATGGCGCTTGTGCCGCCCATGACCTTGCCGCGCGGGACGTCCATCGGCGGGGTAGCGTCGGTTGCCTTGCCGGTGAAGAGCCAGTTGTGGCGGTCTTCGATGTTGAAGAAGTCGGCGCCGGTGCCTAGTCCGTCCCTGATGTCGCTGGGCATGAGGTCAAAGTCGGGGTAGTCGCTGCCGGCTTCGAGGAGGAGGACGGAGCGCGCGGGGTCTTCAGACAGGCGCGCGGCGACGACCGCTCCTGCGGAACCTCCACCGATGACAATTGTGTCGTATCGCATGGGGGGTATATTACCACAGGTATCAGGCGACGGGCATGCGGTGGGGAATTACTTGATTTGTCAGTCGGTCAGTTGCTCGGTCTGCCAGTCTGTCAGGCGGACGGAGGTAACAGTACAGGTAGGGTATTTCACGGCAAGCCCAGCGGTGCATATATTTTAGATTCTTCACTCCGCTGCGCTGCATTCAGAATGACAGGGGATGAAGGCGGCTCCGCTCAGAATGACAGGGAAAGAGGCGCTGCGTTCAGAATGACAGAGTAAGCGTGCGCTGAATTCAGAATGACAGAATAAGCAAGCCTTCTTTGTTCGGACTTTACATACCCTCTCAGCCCGTTACGGGGGAATGGGTTTTTGGCTAGGGGCTGCGGATGGTGGGTTTTTTGCGCTTGGCGGCGAGCGGGTTGGGGAGGATGGGGGTGTTATGGGCGGCGGCGGATTGGGCGAGTTGCTTGAGCGAGTCTGTTTTGGCTTCTTGCGTGGGCGTGCCTGAATATTCTGCGATTTCTTCTTCGGTCAGGCCGTGTTCGCGTCTGTCTTCTTGGTCGAACTTTGCCTGTTGTTCGGGGTTTAGGGGTTCGAAGTAGTAGTCCACGGTTGGGTCGGGGTCGTTGGGACCGTAGTCGTAGATGTTCTTTTCTGGTTTTACGTCTATGCGGCGGTACTTTGCCTCTGCTCGGAGGGCGGCTCGCTCGTCGCCCCTGGCCATGGCTTCCTTGAACTCTTTGATGATGGCTTTATCCTGTTCATTGACGGTGGCTGCCTTGTTCGGGAGCGGGCTTTGTGCGGGACTCTTCACCCCCATCCTGGCCTCCCCCCGTCGAGGGGGAAGGGAATTGTCAGTACCCTCACCCCGACCCTCTCCCTGAGGGAGAGGGAGCTTTGTGGAAGGAGTGGCGGCTTGGCGGTCTTCTGGATTGCTGCTTTCGGAGGAATGGTGAGAAGATGGGACGGTCTCTTGGAAACGAAGAGGCTTTGAGTTGTCGTCTCGGTCTTCTTCTTCTCTTATCTCTTTGGCTATGGCTTCGTAGTCGGTGTCGTCGTAGTTGTCGTAGTCGTCGATGGTGGTTGAGAGGCCGGCTTGGGTCTTCTTCTGGCCTATGGAGAGACGCGGGGATTCCTTGTCGCGCCAGTAGGCTTGGAGGTGCTTGGGCTTGACTGCGTCGTAGTTGGTGTCCCAGCCACGGCGCAGGAGTTCTTGTGCTGCGGACAGCCGGTGATGGATGGTGAACTCTTCTTCAGGGTTGGAGTCAGACATCACTTCTAGCAGGAAGCGGATGGTGTCTGCTCCGCGTTCGCTGTACTCGCGCATTCGCTTGGCGAGGTCGGTATGCAGGGTGTCGTAGGCGTTTGCTTCGTCGCTGGTGTCTGTGAGCTTGCGCTTTCTGCCGAAGTCGCCGAAGCCGCGGCGCAGGAGTTCTCTTGCTGCTGCCATACGGTCTGCGGGCTTGATGCGGAACTTCTTGGGTGTGAATGGCCTGTCCCTGCCAGTCATTATGTCCACGAGGAAGTTGACGACGGTGTGACCTTCGGCTGTCTCGTGACGTATGAGGTGGGCTATTTCGTAGTTGAGGATGTCGAGGTGGGTTACGGGAACTGACATGGATGAAGAGGAGTCTTCACCCCCATCCCAGCCTTCCCCCATCGAGGGGGAAGGAGCCTTTGTGCCCTCGCCCTGCCCCTCTGGATTCCCGCCTGCGCGGGAAGGACGGTCAGAGGTGGTTTCGCAGTCGGTGTCGGCGAAGCCGTATCTGATGAGGTGCTTGGCTGCTTCCATGCGGTGGCAGACTTTGACGCCCGGGGTTTCGCCGCGCATGGTGTCGGCGAGGAAGGCGGCGATGTCGTAGCCGTCCTTGGTGATAGTGTGTATGTTTTGTTGCAGCTTGGTTTGTTTGCACATATCAGGTTTCGGGCTGTTCTCTCTTTGACCGATTCAGGGTGGATGGATAAGACTATTTGTTCTGCTATGAGTATGATAAGGACGGACGTTTGGGTTGTCAAGAGGGAATCTGACATCGATGGACGGGATGAGTAGGATTAGGGGACAGTCGTGGAGGGCGCAGAGGGGTTGGTTGGGTGGCGGATGGATGTTAGAGGGCGTTAACAATGTCAACATAGGGACGGCCCTTCCGCAACTACGCTCGGTAGCTCAACTTTCAATGCGTCTTGCTGTCCTGCATTGCTATACCGAAAAACGGGACGCGAAAGTGAGTGGGTAGATTGTCAAGCAAAATGGTATGCTATATCATACCGACCTATTCAGAATCCGAAAGGACGATGCCGAGAGTGAATTATGCCTGAGGTGAGTTTTGATTTCGGGGATTGGGATGTGGAAAGCCTGAGGATGTCGATTTTCTTTCCAAGGGGTGCCCACCCTAACGTCCGTGCTGGACTATGGGAAAGAGTCACAGACGAACAACCGGATTCCATTGACTCCCGACCCAGAGAACGTATCTCCAGAGAAACGGGTAACATAGGCGGGAATAGTTTTGTCTTTGTTAATCAGGACGAAAGGATTGATTGGCTGTTACAGCCAATAGTGGTGCCAAGCTTACAGCCACCTACTTCGACAACATTGCCTAAATTGGAGACTGTGGAAAAGGCGTTGGCAATATTTCGGAATGCGATTCGCTATTCATTAGATACTATTCCGGTTGTGCAGCGTTTGGCGTTCGCTCCCGTTCTAATCAAAGATGCTGCCAATCTAAATGTCGGATTTAGGCAACTGTCAACGTACCTTCCTCACTTATCCTTGGGTTCCGCCCATGGTGCCGATTTCATCTATCAGGTCAATCGACGACGTCGGTCTAATTCTGTGCCTCATGCCCAAATCAACCGCCTCGCAAGGTGGTCTATGGAGATGGTTGGTGGTGTTGCAGTGAGAATGGGGCCTGCTGGGCAACCAGATTTACGGGATACAGGAACCAGTGCCGTAAGGAGACTGGTACTTGATATAAACACGACCCCAGAGACAAGTACGATTTCAAAGACAAAGATCCCAGGATTGTTTGACGAACTAGTGACAATGTCCGGAGAATTAGCAGCCAAGGGAGACATTTCTTGACGACCACTACCGAACGTCTTTCGCCGAGCAAAACGACCTTTACTGAGGTTTTTGAGACTCCTTATGAGACGTGGCAAACTACAAACAGAGGTTCAGTGTTTGCTGCAGGTGTTGAGTTGCCACACCAAGTGATAGTGCTTGACTCCCCAGCAGACACGTCGGCATACCAAAGTGAAGTAGAAGCCACGTTGGAACATTCTTGGGCGGCGACGCTTCTTGAAGAAGAAGAGAGAGAACTACAACACTTTAGATACTTTGTTTTTAACATGGGGTCGAGCGCAACAGTACTGGTGGACGAACAAACTCCCGAGAATTCATCTCAGGACGAGATCGAATTAGAGTATCAAAAAGTAATAGCCAAATTGAGGAACGGGGGCAGAGAAATTCTTGCTGAGGAATTAATCGACATTCTCCGCAACTGCCAGAACGATCTTGAAGAACCTGAAATCAAACTCTTCTCCTTGCAGTCGATGGCTCGCTTTCTTGTCTTGCACAGAGACTTTGAGGATCCCATAATTGGGCCTGATCCGACCGGACTCATGCAAGTAGAGTGGCATATCGATGGAGAAGGTTTGCTGGTTATGGCATTTTTAGAACACGATATGATTCATTGCATAGCCCAAGCAAATGAAACTCCAAATCGCCAAGCACTGAACAGCAGCGTGTTCTTGACAGAGGAACAAGCGCTAAAGGATTTTGGTTATCTTGTGCCAAAACTCTAGCCTTAACCCAGGTGACCCGCTTCTTGATAGCGACGACGTCAGCAGGTATTGCAAGCCCAACGATTACGATCTCAGGCGACGGGAACCAAGGTTAAGGGCATTCCAAAGAAGGAAGCCGTCGGAGGTTGATCTTTCAATCAATCGTCTCCAACACTTTCAGACGCAGAGTCTAACTAGCGCTATTGAATGTGTTAGGCAGGAATTTAGGCTCATCAACTATGGTCTCAGCAAGAACGGGCGTTTCGTGGTGTTCAATGTGGAAGCGGCAAAATCTGAAGCATCAAACAATGGCTACGAAATAAGGTTTATATACAGTCCCGACCCACCAGTCTTTTCCCATTCTTCGATATGTGATATTCCCATCGATCCTAATGCAGAACGAGCGGTCGCTACTGCTATGAAACGACTGATAAAAATATCGCACACTTTTGAGGCCGTTCCCGAGTAACCAGCAAGTCTGCCTGCACTGCCTGTGTGTGGAGTTAAACCTGAATCCTCCAAATTGCGAAGCGCAAGCATAGCCTATTGTTTTGAAAATGCAGTTCTCTCATGTCACTCGTATGGAGGGCGGAGCCTGAGCGCAATCTTGGCAATAGGTAGGCCGAGGTTGGTTGATGCGGACGTTACCTTTCCTGTTCGTGTCCTGTGCGGGTTTGTGAGTCTCTGCTAATAGGTGATGTCATCCCAGGCCAATTGTACTCTGTGTTCTTTCTGGTTGGGGAGGCCGTGAATGAGGCGATTGACTTGCTGGGCCTGCTGGCGAGAGGCCGGTGTCGCCGGTGTTTTCGTTGAGGTCGCCGAGCTCGTAGGCGTTGTATTCAACTTAACCTCCAAAGATGCTGAGATACCACTTTGAGGGGTCGGAGACGATTTCCAGCTTGTGAATCGCGGCCGGTTCGTCGATTTTGAAGGTGCTGGCGAGGGCGCTCGCGTGGGCGGCGTGATTCTGGAAGGAGTGAAGCGCGATGAGCATGGCGGGACCGAGAATGAGCGCGAGGAGCAGCGCTGTCGGCGATGGAATCGGAAGGCTGTACTGGCCTATGCTGCTCATGAACCGGGACCTTATTCTGCTGATGCGTGTGAGTGTATTCTTCATGTCAGTGACCTCCCTTGTTTTGAGATGCTCGTGCGAATTGCCTGTCGGTGGGCGGGCGAAGGGCATTGAGTTTAATCCAGCCTGATTAGCAGCCGCACCTTATGCCGTGCAGAATAACATATAGGTTTCTATATGTCCAATATGTTATGATAATAGGGCGGTTATGATGATGAGTTGGCGCACTGCAATTTCGGAAGCATGTGGAGTTTGGTGCTGCCGGGCATGTTTAAAGATGGCTAAAATTGTGGTGGGAATTCGGTTGACAGGTGTGAGAGCGTTGTGGTAGAGTTACTAGATTCTCAAACTATGTGCTTTTTGACTAAACGCGTACTCTCGATTGCAGACATACCACCTCAGTCGATTTGCGCTTTTTTTGTCCCCGCATTATTTCCCCCATCGTCCGCGTCATTAACGACTAAACGTTACTTTTAGCATCTTTAGTTTTCACAGACGGGCGACTGCCGATAACCAGCTATCAACATATCCAGGCCGGAGAGCCAGCCACCAATTGCAATAGCAACCTCTTTGCTTAGGAGCGTGAGTGTATGACCTTATCTATTGCGAAGCCCGCTAATCATAGTAATGCCGACGGTAATGTCTATGGTATCGGAGGCCATCCCGAAGACAGGAAGCGTTCTTACGCGGCGACGACCACAGTTCTCGATGTGCCGAACCTGATACAGGTGCAGCTCGATTCGTTCGAATGGTTCAAGTCTGATGCGCTGAAGGACCTTTTCGACGAGATTTCGCCCATAGAGGACTCGCCGGGAGCGCGCTTTGAGCTTTCGCTGGGAGACCACTACTTCGAGCCTCCCAAGTACACCGAGGACGAGTGCCGGGAGAAGGAGATAACATATTCGGCGCCGCTGTATGTGACGGTTACGCTGGAGATAAAGGCGTCGGGCACGGGGCACGGCGAAATCAAGGAGCAGACGCTGTTCATCGGCGACATTCCGATGATGACGAGCAACGGAACCTTCGTCATCAACGGGGCGGAGCGCGTGGTGGTGAGCCAGCTTGTGCGCTCGCCGGGGGTCTATTTCACGACGACATCGGATATGAATACGGGGCGTGGGCTTGCGTCGGCGAAGCTGATACCGTATCGCGGGGCGTGGATGGAGTTTGAGACTTCGAGCCGAGATGTGATATCGGTGAAGGTTGACCGCAAGCGCAAGACGGCAGTGAGCACACTGCTGCGGGCGATGGGATACGCCACGAACGAGGAACTGCTGGAGATGTTCTCGGATGTGGATACGAACCCTGAGCACGAGTATATGCGCACGACGATAGAGAGGGACGGGGCGGTTACGACTGAGGAGGAGGCGCTGCTGGAGTTTTATCGCAGGCTGCGCCCGGGCGAGCCGACGAGTCTGGACAACGCGAAGAACCTCATCGAGAATCTGTTCTACAACGACCGGCGCTACGATCTGGGCCGTGTGGGCAGGTACAAGCTGAACCGCAGCCTTCATAGGGACCCTGCGAACAAGGTCCGCACGTTGGAGCCGGAAGACATCACGACGCTGCTGAAGATGATGGTCCGCATCAATAATGGAGAGGTGTCTCCGGACGACATCGACCATCTCGGCAACAGGCGTGTGCGCGCGGTGGGCGAGCTGATACAGAACCAGGTGCGCGTGGGACTGCTGCGGATGGAGCGGGTCATCAAGGAGCGCATGACGACGCAGATAGATCCTGCGACGACTACGCCCGCGGCGCTGATAAACATCAGGCCTGTGGTGGCGGCTGTGCGCGAGTTCTTTGGCGGGTCGCAGCTTTCGCAGTTTATGGACCAGACGAATCCGCTGGCGGAGTTGACGCATAAGCGCAGGCTGTCGGCACTGGGACCGGGCGGGCTGTCGCGTGAGCGCGCGGGCTTCGATGTGCGCGATGTGCATCACTCGCACTATGGGCGCATCTGCCCAATCGAGACGCCTGAAGGGCCGAACATCGGGCTGCTGGGGTCGCTGGCGACTTACGCGCGAACGAACGAGTACGGGTTCATCGAGACGCCGTACCGCCAGATCCTGACGGAGATTAAGAACACAGACCCCGACATCGAGGGGCGCACGCTGACGCAGGACATAATTGCACCTGACGGCACACGACTGCTGACGGTGGGTAGGGTCGTGAACAGCCGATATATGAGGCGGGTCGCGGCGCTGCCGGAGCAGATGGTGAAGGTCAATCCGTATGTGTCAATGAGGCCGAACGCCATCGAGTATCTGTCGGCGGACGGGGAAGAGGGCAAGGATATCGCAATGGCGAGCGCCGCCCTGGACGAGAAGGGGCAGTTTGTCAATGAGCGAATCGAGACGCGGCGAGGCGAGGGTGTTGGGATGGAGCCGCCGGAGAATGTGGCTTATATGGATGTGTCGCCGATGCAGCTTGTGAGCGTATCGACGGCGCTGATTCCGTTCCTGGAGCACGACGACGCGAACCGCGCGCTGATGGGATCGAACATGCAGAGGCAGGCCGTGCCGCTGCTGAAGCCGGAGGCGCCGCTGGTGGGCACCGGCATGGAGGGCCGCGTGGCGCGGGACAGTGGTCAGGTAATCATGTCCAGGGTGAAGGGTGTGGTTACGGAGGTTACGGGCGAGCGCATATGCGTGGTGGACGAGAACGGCGAGTTGCAGACGCACCGGCTGCTGAAGTTCCTGCGGAGCAACCAGGGGACATGCATCAACCAGCGTTCGATCGTGAACAAGGGCGATGTGGTGAGAGTGGGGCAGGTTCTTGCGGACAGTTCCTCGACGGGCGGCGGCGAGCTTGCGCTGGGGCAGAATGTGCTTGTGGCGTTTATGAGCTGGGAGGGGTACAACTTCGAGGACGCAATCATCCTAAGCCGCAAGCTGGTGAAGGACGACAAGTTCACTTCGATACATATCGAGAAGCACGAGGTGGAGGCGCGGGATACTAAGCTGGGGCCTGAAGAGATTACGCGGGACATCCCGAATGTGGGCGAGGACAGCCTGCGGGACCTGGATGAAGAAGGCATCATCCGGGTGGGCGCGGAGATCAAGACAGGCGATATCCTTGTGGGCAAGATAACGCCCAAGGGCGAGACGGAGCTGAGCGCGGAGGAGAAGCTGCTTCGGGCGATATTCGGGGAGAAGGCGCGGGATGTGAAGGACACTTCGCTGCGCGTGCCTCACGGGGAGCGCGGCAAGGTCATCGGCGTTAAGGTGCTGAACCGTGTCGATAAGGACGAGCTATCGCCGGGCGTGAACAAGATGGTTCGGCTGTGGATCGCGCAGACGCGGAAGATTACCGAGGGCGACAAGATGGCGGGTCGCCACGGGAACAAGGGCGTGGTGGCGAAGATAATGCCGGAAGAGGATATGCCATTCCTGCCGGATGGAACGCCGGTTGACATCATACTCAACCCTATCGGGGTACCGTCGCGCATGAACCTGGGTCAGGTGCTGGAGATGCATCTGGGCTGGGCGGCGCATAACCTTGGGTTCAAGGCGGTTACGCCTGTATTTGATGGCGCGCCGGACACGAGCATCGAGGATGCGCTGGCACAGGCGTGGATTATCGAGCAGGCGGGTGCGGTTGATGTGGCGTCAGATGACTTCTCCGGGATGAAGAAGATTGACTTGGGCAAGGTTCGCACGTGGCTTGATGGGCGGAATTACAGCTTTGAGAGAGTTTTTGGTCGTGGAGAAGGCACGGAGCCAGTACCGGGAGAGGCTACCAGAATTTGCCTTGAGACATGGTTGAGCGAAGAAATGCGGGCCGATGTTTCTGAGATGACACTGACTGACATGAAGGAAGAGGCGCTGCGACTGAACCGCGAGGAGCAGATAGCCGCGCCGACACTGGGCAAGTCGATACTCTTCGACGGGCGCACGGGTGAGCCGTTCGACCAGCCGATTGCTATTGGATACATCTACATGATGAAGCTCATCCACCTGGTCGAGGACAAGATACACGCGCGCTCGACGGGGCCGTACTCGCTGATAACGCAGCAGCCACTTGGCGGCAAGGCGCAGTTCGGCGGGCAGCGATTCGGCGAGATGGAGGTTTGGGCGCTGGAAGCGTACAGCGCGGCGAACAACCTTCAGGAGATGCTGACGCTGAAGTCGGACGATGTTATCGGTAGGGTGAAGACCTACGAGGCCATCGTGAAGGGCGAGAATGTTACGCAGCCGGGCGTGCCGGAGTCGTTCCATGTGCTGATGAAGGAGCTTCAGAGCCTTGGGATGTCGGTGGAACTGTTGCAAGAGCCGACGAGCCAGTTCCTGCTGGACGATTTTGATGACGATATGGGTACGCTGGATGAATTCCCGCCTGCGCTGGGCATGGACGAGATGTTCAGCGACGTGCCTATACTGAACGGTGATGCGGAGAATGGCGTTTCGGACGTGATGACGGAGGAAGTTCCCACGGCGTCCCTGGACGTTGATGTCGAGACGACTCCACAAGAGACGATTTCAGAGGAGATGAGTTCAGAGGAGACTGGTCCGCAAGAGATGGCTACTCCAGAGGCTGCGCCGCAGGTGGGGGATGACTAGGCGGATGGCGTAGACGAAAGTGCGCTGAATGGCTTTGCTTGAGGGAAACGATTTTCCTCAGGCGTCTTTCGATCCATCATTACCTTCCCTCTTTAAGGGGCTCCCACAGGGGGGCTCCCATTAAGGGGGAAGGGACTCTGATTATTGCACGAAACAGGCAACTGAAACAGGCGTCCGACAAGAGCTACTTATGATCAAGGACTACTGACGAACCGACACACTGACCGACTGACATACCACAACAGACAATGGAGTGTGCTAAATGGGTCAAGGCGGCAACGACTTCAACGCAATCAGGATTTCCCTCGCCTCGCCGGAGCAGATACGGCTGTGGTCATATGGCGAGGTGCTGAAGCCGGAGACTATCAACTACCGCACGCTTCGTCCGGAGAAGGACGGGCTGTTCTGCGAGCGCATTTTCGGGCCGACAAAGGACTGGGAGTGCTACTGCGGGAAGTACAAGAAGATACGGCACCGTGGCATAATCTGTGACCGCTGCGGTGTGGAGATTGCGCGCGCGAAAGTGCGGCGTGAGCGCATGGGGCATATATCGCTGGCGGCGCCGGTGGCGCATATCTGGTTCTCAAAGGGGACGCCGAGCCGTCTGGGGCTGATGCTGGACCTTTCGCCGAAGAACCTGGACAGGGTGCTCTACTTCGCGCAGTATCTCGTTACGAAAGTGAATTTGGAGATGGTCGCCGAAGAGGTTGACCGTCTGCAGAACGGGCTTGAAGCCGAACTGCTGCGGATGGAGGAGAAGCTGCTCGAGAAGACCGAAGAGGTACAGGCGCAGCTTGACGGCGCCGAGGAAAACGGCCTTTCAATGGAGCGGCAAGAGGAGTTGCGGGATGAGATCCGGCAGCTGAGCTCGAACTTCGAGGAAGAGCGCGACAATCTGGAGACCGAGATCCAGGACCAGATTGACGACATGGAAGGGCTGAATGTGGGCGATCTGCTCACGGAGAGCCGCTTCCGCGACCTTCGGGATAGCTGCGGCGATGTCTTCGAAGCAGGCATGGGCGCAGGGGCCGTGCTGGAACTGCTGCGGGCCATCGACCTGGACGTGATGCGGGACACGCTGCAAGAGGAGATTCGCACGACTTCGGGTCAGCGACACAAGAGGGCTGTCAAACGACTGCGCGTTGTTGAGGCGTTCCGCAAGAGCGAGAACAAGCCGGACTGGATGATATTCACGGTGCTGCCGGTGCTGCCACCTGAGCTTCGCCCGATGGTGCAGCTTGACGGCGGGCGGTTTGCGACGAGCGACCTGAACGACCTTTATCGCAGGGTCATAAACCGCAACAACAGATTGAAGCGGCTCATTGACCTGACGGCACCAGAGATTATCGTGCGCAACGAGAAGCGCATGCTTCAAGAGGCAGTTGACGCGCTGGTCGATAACGGCAGGCGCGGCAGGGCTGTCGCGGGAAGCCACAACCACAAGCTAAAGTCACTTTCGGACCTGCTGCGAGGCAAGCAGGGACGCTTCCGGCAGAATCTGCTGGGCAAGCGGGTGGACTACAGCGGCCGCTCGGTGATTATCGTGGGGCCGGAGCTGAAGTTGGACGAGTGCGGATTGCCGCGCAAGATGGCGCTTGAGCTGTTCAAGCCGTTCGTGATGAACAAGCTTGTGACCAACGGGTACGCGCACAACATCAAGAGCGCGAAGCGGCTGGCGGAGAGCGAGCGTCCGGAAGTCTGGGACATACTAGAGAGTGTGGTCAAGGACAGGCCCGTTCTGCTCAACCGCGCCCCTACCCTGCACAGGCTAGGCATCCAGGCGTTCCAGCCGGTGCTCATCGAGGGCAGCGCGATACGGCTGCATCCGCTGGTTACGACCGCGTTCAACGCAGACTTCGACGGTGACCAGATGGCGGTGCATGTGCCGCTGTCGAAGGAAGCCGTCTGGGAAGCGAAGCGGATGATGCTCAGCACAAACAACATGCTTGCGCCAAGCTCGGGCGAACCGATCGTCTCGCCGACGCTAGATATGGTGCTAGGCTGCTTCTACATGACGCAGTGGCTAGAGGGCGCACGCGGCGAGGGGCGCGAATTCTCCGACATAGAGGATGCACAGCTCGCATACGAACTCGGTCAGCTCGACCTGCGCGCGCTTGTCAAGGTGCGCGGGAAAGACGACGAGGGCTGGATGGAGACGACACCGGGGCGGATAATCTTTAACGATGCACTGCCCGCTGAACTCGGCTTCTATAATGTTGTCATCGACAGGAGCATGCTGAACGAGATCACATCCCGGTCGCACCAGATTCTGGGGAACGAGGGCACGGCGGATGTCCTGGACAACATTAAGGACATGGGCTTCCACTACGCATCGAAGTCGGGCATAACCATCGCAATCAGCGATGTGGAAGTGCCAACCCAGAAGCGGGAAATCATTGTAGATGCGGAGAGCAAGATCGCCGAACTGGACGAGATGTATATGGACGGTCTGGTAACTGCGAACGACCGCTACAACCAGACTGTCGGGATATGGACGGATGCGAACGACAACCTGACCAAAGCGGTGGAGCGCAACCTCAGCAGGTACGGCGGCACCAAACAAGGGTCAATGAAAAACGCCGGAATCGGTCTGTACATGATGGCAACATCGGGGGCGAAGGGTAATATCGCGCAGATCAAGCAGATGGCAGGTATGCGCGGCCTGATGTCCGACCCTCATGGTCGTATCCTCGAGCGTCCGATCAAGTCTAGCTTCCGTGAAGGACTGAGCGTGCTGGAGTATTTCATCTCCACGCACGGCGCGCGAAAGGGATTGACGGACACTGCGTTGAGGACTGCGGACAGCGGCTATATGACGCGCCGCCTTATTGATGTAGCGCAGGAACTTATCGTGCTGGAGGAGGACTGCGGCACGCTGGAGGGACTGCTGATAGAGACGAAGCGGCCTGAATCGCTGCTGCCTTCGTTCGAGGACAGGGCGAAGAGCCGATACGCCGCCGAAGCGGTCGCGGACCCGAATACGGGCGAAATCCTCATCGAGCGCAACGAGTTGTTCAGCCTTGAGGTGATTGCGAAGATAGCCGAGGCAGGCGTCTTTAATGTGATGGTTCGCTCGCCAATCAGGTGCGAGGCGGAGCGCGGGCTGTGCCGCATGTGCTACGGGATGTCGCTGGCTACCTGGAAGCCGATAATGATCGGCGAAGCGGTGGGCATCATCGCGGCGCAGAGCATCGGCGAGCCGGGAACGCAGCTGACAATGCGTACGTTCCACACGGGCGGTATCGCGGGATCGGACATCACGAGTGGTCTGCCGCGCGTGAATGAGCTATTCGAGGCGCGCGTGCCGAAGGGCGAGGCGGTGCTGTCGGAGATTGACGGCACGGCGACAGTCAACGAGACGACCGAGGGCAGGATCGTTCAGGTGGTGAACGCGGAGACCTATACGGACGAGTATATGCTGCCAGAGGGTAGCAGCCCGCTGGTGGGCGACGGGGACCTGGTGAACATTGGCGATAGGCTTGCGGCACTGGAGATCGACGAGGAGTCGGAAGACGCGGCGCTGATGCCGAACGACATCCTGGCGCGCGTATCGGGAATGGTGCGCATCGACGAGGAGACGCTCTCGATAAGCTGGACAGACGAGGATCGCCGTGAGTACCAGATACCGGCGGCGGCCGCGCTGATAGTGAGCTCCGGAGCCAAGGTTTCGGCGGGCGATCCGCTGACTTCAGGGCCGAAGAGTCCGCAGCGCATCCTGAGTTTGCAGGGTCGCGAGGCAGTGCAGCAGTATCTCACAGACCAGGTGCAGAATGTGTACCGCTCGCAGGGCGTGACCATCCACGACAAGCACATCGAGGTGATTATCTCGCAGATGCTGCGCAAGGTGCAGGTGGAGGATTCCGGCGACACGAACCTTCTGCCGGATGACCAGATAGACCGCCGTCAGTTCGAGGAGCAGAACGCCGCGGTGCTTGCCGAGGGCGGCGAGCCTGCGACTGCAAGCCCTGTGCTGCTGGGCATCACACGAGCGTCGCTAAAGATGGACAGCTTCCTGTCGGCGGCGTCGTTCCAGGAGACGACACGGGTTCTGACCGAGGCTGCGGTGAACAGCGATGTCGATTACCTGCGCGGCTTGAAAGAAAATGTCATTATCGGCAGGCTGATTCCTGCGCGGCTCGACCTGACGGAAGAGGGCCGGGCGTACCTGGACATACCGGAGGACGTGGAAGAGATCGATCCCATCAGCATGCTGACGGGGCCGGTGGACGAGTTCCATTCGGAGATGGCACAGAGGCCGTTTGGCCTGAGCGCTGAGGATGTGGATATGGTGGATGTGGAGGAGCAGGCGCCGGTCGGGGATGACTAGACTGAAATAGCGAATAGCCGACAAGTATAGACAGGATGGTTGTGATGTTTGTGAGAATGTCCTTCCATCCTGTTTTATTCTGATATTGATTGGGGGCACAAGCCAACGGCGGATATGTGTAAGGGAGGCAGCTGATATTAATAGGAGTGTAATGTCGGCGATGCTTTGGCTGGGTGCATTGATGGCGCTGGCGGCGTGTGGCGGGGGCGAATCGCTGACGTACGACGAGTCTATGGACTTGCTTTCGAGCGCACTTGATACGACTTTTGCAGATAGGTTTTCGTCTTACGACATCAGTGTCGAAATGGTTGAGATGAATGGCTCTCTGCGAGAGTACACCAAGGATACACTCAGCATGTACTATGATCGTGAAAGAGGGCAGTTCGGCTATGAGGAAACCAACAATCCATTCGCGTCGCCTGATAGGCGGAATTTCCTCACGAAAGATGGCGCCGACTATGAATTTATTGAGTCGAGGCAGTGCTATTCGGACAATCCTACTTTCATTGTCGGCTCGGATTCTGACCAATACAATCTACTGATGCCGAACATGGAAATGGCAAAGTATTTCCGTGGGAGGCGCGTTGTTGAAAACGGCTCGGTCAAAGAAGAGATAGAGTTTGAGATGCAACTAGGCGGAACGCTCATCTACACAGTTGAAGATGGCGCACTGGTGGAGATGGTCCTGTATGTAGAAGGAAACAACTATGGCAGGCGTGTTGGGGACGGTTTCGATGGGAAGATTGTCGCGAAAAAGTACATTCGACGCTACTATGACATCGGTGCGAAAAAGGATTTTCCGTCGCCGGAGCCGATATGTGAATGATATGACGGAGGATTGGTGATGACTGCGAAGGTACACGATTTTCATGATGGGAACCTGCATTTTCAGGAGCGGTTCGGGACGGTGAAGCTGGCGGAGCGGGTGGCGCAGCGGGCGTCGGAGCGGCTGAGCAAGGAGCAGCGGGAGTTTATCGAGCAGGCGGATATGTTCTTTATGGCGACTTGCGACCATCGGGGGCTGCCGACATGCTCGTACAAAGGTGGCGATCCGGGGTTCGTGACTGTGGTGGATGACGCGTGCATCGCGTTTCCGAACTATGACGGGAACGGCAAGTACCAGAGCATGGGCAACTTGCTGAAGAACGCGAATGTTGGGCTGCTGTTCGTGGATTTTGTGGGGCAGGCGCGGCTGAGGCTGCAAGGCGTGGTGTCGATAGACGAGGATGAGGCGCTGATGGCGAAGTATCCGGGGGCGCAGTTCATCGTGCGGGTGGCGCTGACGGAGGTGTACCCGAATTGCGCGCGGTATGTGCATAAGTATGAGTTGGTGGAGCGGTCGGCGTATGTGCCGCGCAAGAATGCGAGCGTGCCGACGCCGGAGTGGAAGCGGGAGCTGCGGGAGTACCTGCCGGAGAGCGATCCGGCGCGGCGGGGGTAGGGTTGCAATGCCATAAGTGTACCAACACATCGAAGGGTTGTGATGTACTGCTTAACGATTGAACTGGCTGTATAGACAATCAACCCGTGTCCAATAACTGGATGTGTTATGAGACACCACAATTACGAACGTGGAAAACTCTTCGCAGAGCAAATTGTGGACTCCGAAGCGCGCTTGACACAGCGATTACCCGAAATGGATAGGCGCGTGATTAAGTGGGCGATAGTATCGATGTTTGTCGCGCTGATTCCCGCAACTAGGATGTGTGGACATTTCCCATTTGTCCCCCCTGTCATTCCGTGCGAAGCAAGGAATCTGAAGTCTGTGAATGGCGTATGTGCAGCGATCTTAGATTCTTCACTCCGCTGCGCTTCGTTCAGAATGACAGGGGATGAAGGCGCTGCGTTCAGAATGACAGAATAAACCCTACATTAGCATCAATTCAATGAAGAACTCGCTCAGTTCTAAAAGGCTTTGTGTATCAAATTGTCCACAGAACCTAGTTGGGGGCGCTGGTGAGGAGGAAGCCGCCGTCAACGGGGAGGGTGATGCCGGTGATGAAGCGGGCTTCGTCGCTGGCGAGGAATAGGGCGGCGTTGCCGATGTCCCAGCTTTGGCCTTCGACGGGGAGGGGTGTGGATGTGCGGCGCATCTCGCGGGCGTCGGAGGATGCGCTGGCTAGGCGGGGCGTCCACATGAGGCCGGGCATGATGCAGTTGGCGCGGATGTTGTCATCGGCGTGGTCGAGTGCAAGAGCGCGGGTGAGTCCGACTACGGCGGACTTGTTGACGGTGTACTGGGCGGAGGACCTGCCGGGCTTGGGTCGGAGGGCGGTTACTGAGGAGACGTTGATGATGGAGCCGCTGCCCGCGTTCTTCATGTGGGGAATGGCGTAGCGGCACATGTTGACCATGCTCATGAGGTTGACGGAGGCGCTGCGATACCAGTCTTCGTCGGTGGCTTCGACTACGCTGCCGCCTCCACCGCCACCGCCGACGTTGTTGTGCAGGATGTGGAGGCTTCCGTAGCGTTCGATGGCTGCGGCGACTACTTTATGGCAGTCGTCGGGGTTGGTTACATCTGCTGTTGCTGCCGTGGCTTCGCCGCCTTCTTCGGTGATTATGCTGCGCGGTGGCTTCTGCCCACTCGCTGACGGCGTCAACGAGGACAACTTTTGCGCCGTTCCGGGCGAAGAGTATCGCTGCTGCGGCGCCGTTGCCGACGCCGCTTCCGCCGAATGTGCCTGCGCCGCTGACGATGGCGACTTTGCCGCTTAGTCTT
Source organism: Dehalococcoidia bacterium (assembly GCA_965225795.1). Taxonomy (GTDB): domain Bacteria; phylum Chloroflexota; class Dehalococcoidia; order Lucifugimonadales; family JADFKI01; genus Bin90. The sequence continues at coordinate 2,362,511 of OZ245324.1, forward strand.
GGCTTGCTGTGTTTCTAGTGTGGTCATGGCTACCTCATGTGGGGATTGACTTGCTGGCCAAGTGGTGCGCCCTTCGTCAGGCTCAGAAGGCTCACCACGAACGTGATATTGGGTTAGGATCAGCGACTTTCACCCCCATCCTAACCTTCCCCTTGACGGGGGAAGGAACTTTCCACTTCATCAGCCTTCGTCGAGGATGTGCAGGTACATGAATGCGCCGGTGAAGGTGGTGGTTTCTTCGCAGTGGCCGCCGACCATTTCGCCGGAGGGACGCGCGGCGGCGAGGTGGACGTGGACGCGGATGCCGGTTTCGGAGTCAGGCAGGGGCTGTATGTATCCCTCTGCGCTGACGAGTTCAAGGTTTTCGTCTATGGTGGTTCGCTCGAACTCTGGGGAGCCGTCTTCGTAACTGCAGAGGTTCCTTAGGTTGAGTTGGCGCAGGCTGCCGATGCAGGACGTGATGGCGGCTTCGCGGATGCCATTGGCGAGGGCGAACTGCTCAAGGCCGGCAACGAGAGATTCGTCGGGGCCGAAGCGGAGGTACGCCATGCGGGTTGTGTCGATGTTCCAGGATTGGGTTGTCATGTGAGTGTGTTCCTTGCCTTTCTGTCTATCGGCTTCTGAGTTCAATCTGAATTAGTCAGCGGATTGGTGCAATCATTGTTGGCCTGTTAGCATAAGAATGTGGACTTTGAGATAACGGAACACGCTATAGATGAGTTAGCGCGCAGGTCGATTCCATACGAACTGCTTGATGGAGTCCTCTATTCTCCTCAACAGATTGTGCCTACCTTTGGGAATAGGAAAGTGTACCAGTCTCGATTATACTTTGGAGAGGGCAAAACTTACTTGCTGAGAGCCATAGTAGATGACAATGAACAACCCGCAAAGGTCGTAACCGTGTATAAAACCAGCAAGATAAGCAAGTATTGGAGTTACTCGCCATGAAGGTAACCTACGATACCAATACGGATACGCTTCGCATTATACTCACTGACTCCGCCATTGACGAGAGCGATGAGGATAAGCCGGGCGTCGTGCTCGACTATGACAGGCATGGCAATGTGGTGGGTATGGAGATACTGGACGCTTCAAAGCGTATGAAGATTCCGGAAACGGTGGAGTACGCAGTAGTCGGGTGACACATCGCCATCCTATTTATCCCGTCAGTTCCCGGGTCAGAGTTCGATACGGCAGACGCGGGCGCTGGGGTCGCAGCAGAACCAGAGGGCGCCCTCGTGCATTGTGAGTCCGTGCAGTTCGGGGGCGGGAACGTCTATTTCGTCAAGGACTTCTCCCGTGTCGGGATGGAGACGGTGAATTTTCTGCAAGGCGCGATCGGCGCACCACATAGTTTCGCCGTCCCATGCGATGCCGTGCGGGGTTGCGCCCGGCGTAGGGATGGAGCGCTGCACTTCAAGGGTTTCGGCGTCCAGTAGATATAGGCGCAGGGCGGGCTTTATTGCGACCCACATGCTGTCGCCGAGCCATTCCATACCGTGCGGCCGGTTGTATGAGGGGCCTTTGTCACGTTCATTATGGAGTCCGGTGCCTGGCGGTTCATGGTATTCGATGGTCGTGCCGTCTTGGTTGAGCTTGTAGAGCCGGGAATTGTGGGTGGACGCGACCCAGACCTGTTCGCCGGCGCAGGTGATGCCGCTTGATCTGTATGTTTCGGTGGGGACGTCAAGCATGGCCTCGCCGGTCTCGTAGTCGAGCTTCTGCAGGCGTGCCTCGTCGTCAGCGGAGATGACCCAGAGGCCGTCGGCGGCAGCCTGCAAGCCGTTAGGACGGGCACAAGGGGTTAGCCACATGTCTTCGATTTTCGGCACGGGATTGCTCCTCGGATCTGGTGTTGCGAGTGCATTCTAACATGCTTATAGAATGGAGACAGAATAGACAGGGTATGTTGGATTTGATAAACTGAAACTTACCACAAGTATGGGATTGGGCGGTTAGCTCAGTTGGCTAGAGCGCTACGTTGACATCGTAGAGGTCATAAGTTCAAGTCTTATACCGCCCACCATTTCCACCTGAGTTTTCATCCGACATTCCGCACGAATTACAGCCCTGAACCACAAGCGAGCCGCTGGCATCCAATTGGATGAACGGCGATACAAGAGGAGGCGTGATGCGAGAACAACCTACTGAGAAGTCTATCGGGCGAATGCGCAACTTCGTCGAGAAGTACTGCAACAAGTCGGGCACATTCACGCATCCGGGCGAGGGAGTGACCGAGGCGGTGATACTCGGGCTTGCAGAGAATATTGATACGATAGGCAGGCCGCTGTGTCCTTGCCGCTTCTACCCGGACAAGGAAGAAGAGAAAAAGTATCGCACCTGGATGTGCGCGTGCGACGACATGCAGATTTACAAGTATTGCCACTGCCTGCTGTTCGTGGATGAGGAAGGGCTACCGATAACGGAGTATCTTCCTGAAGGGCACGAGGGGCGAGAGATGTACGGCGAGGTGAAAGACCCGACGCCGGACAAGGGACGCCCGCTGCGCCACAAGGCGGAAGAACGCGAGATCGAGCGCAGGGAGCGACCGAGCTAGGTTTTCGGCGAATCAATTGTACAAAGAGTCAGATTTGAGCATAGTTTTGGAGGAAAAGGTTTAGATGTCAAAGCCATTCGCGGTTACAGACAGCAGTTTTGAACAGGATGTGTTGAACTCGGATGTGCCAGTTGTTGTGGACTTCTGGGCGGACTGGTGCGGGCCTTGCAAAGCGATCGCGCCGGTGGTGGACGAGCTTGCGGAAGAGTACGCGGGCAAGGTGAAGTTCGTGAAGTTGGATGTGGATTCCAACCCCAAGACGGCAATAAACTATGGCATTCGGGGCATCCCGGCGCTGTTGATTTTCGATGGTGGGCAGGTCACCAAGCAGGTCGTTGGCGCGGTGCCGAAGTCGACCCTGAAGAAGAGCATCGACGAAGCCATAAGCTAGGTAAGTCATAAGAGACGCCGCCCACCACATCAGACGGCGGGCGGCGTTCTCGCGTACTGCTTGAATTGCCAGCAGGAGGCAACCGCAAAAAGGTTGACCTGTGGGCGAGTTCAGGCTAACATCTTTATAGAGCCACGCAATGGTGTTGTGTGCTTTGGCATGCTAGGAGTTGTTGTCTGGTTCTTGTTTTCAGTGCGGCCCCGTGGTGTAGTGGTTTTAACATACTGGCCTGTCAAGCCAGAGATCGCCGGTTCAAATCCGGTCGGGGTCGCCACCTCTCCCCTACTCTACTGCGTTATCTGTGCGTTCTAGCGTCTTAGAAAAGACGCTACGGATGCGGTGGCTTCTGCGCCGTCCCCGGATTTGCCCACAGAGATGACAAGAATGAAATCACTATCAGGATGTAAGTCGTGCTAGATGAACAACTTCAAGTCAATCGCACGAACTGGAACGAGCGGACTCCTGTTCATGCGGCATCCGAGTCTTACGATGTGGAGGGGTTCAAGGCAGGCCGCATCACGCTTCATGACGTAGAGCGCGGTGAGATGGGCGATGTATCGGGCAAGACGCTTCTTCATCTTCAATGCCACTTTGGTCTCGACACGATGTCGTGGGCGCGGCTGGGCGCAAAGGCGACAGGGGTGGATTTTTCCGATGCCGCGATTGACCTTGCGCGGTCGCTAAACCGTGAACTGAACCTTGATGTTCGGTTTATCTGCTCCAACGTCTATGATCTGCCGGATGTGCTCGATGAGCAGTTCGACATCGTGTTCACATCGATCGGAGTGTTATGCTGGCTGCCGGACCTCGACAAGTGGGCGGCTGTGGTGAGTCACCATCTCAAGCCCGGCGGCATGTTCTACATCATCGACGGGCATCCAATGATAAATGTATTTGAGGAATCGGAAACGGGCGATCTGCGTCTGGAGTATGGGTACTTCCACGAAGAGCACCTCTGGGAGGGTGGAGAACCGAGCTACGCGGGTTCTGAGATCATTGAGAGTCCGACATATGAGTGGCATCATAGCCTTGGCGAGATAGTTACTGCGTTGATCAGCGCCGGTCTGCGGATCGAGTATCTGCACGAGTTCCCGTTCAGCAGCTACCGCGCTTACCCGATGATGAGGAAGGACGACGACGGGTTGTGGCGCTTCCCGGAGCACAACGATTCATTGCCGCAGCTGTTCTCGATCAGGGCGACCAAGTAACACAGCCGTTGCGGGGACTGGCATCGATGTATGGGATGAGTAGGGATGGCGCATCGTCTTCGTAAAAGGATTCATGCGTGAGGTTGCGCGATGAAGGACTTGTGGATAGCGGTTATTCTGATAGTTGCTGCGTTTGCGTTGGCTGCGTGCGCGCCATCGGCCGCGGAGATGCCATGCCCTGATGGGAGCGAGCGGTATGACGAGTACCGGCTGTTTTTTGGGCGGAATATCGGTGACGCGGAGGGGGTGAGCGATGAGGACTGGCGGGCGTTTCTGGAGGATACGGTTACGCCGCGCTTTCCGGATGGGCTGTCGGTGTTCGATGCGGCTGGGCAGTGGCGGGACTCGCAGGGGAGCATCGTGCGGGAGCGGTCGAAGATGGTGCTGATTCTGGCGGAGCCGAGTTCGGACGCTGTGCGGCGGCTGGATGAGATTGCGGAGGAATACAAGCGGAGGTTCAGCCAGGAGTCGGTGCTACGGGTTGTTGATTCGGCGTGTGTGGCGTTTTAGCTGGGCAACACACTCTGCGATTCATCTGCGAAGGGGTTGTAGATTGTAAGGTGGTGTATCTGCTGACCGTGCTGCATGTCTTCGGTGTATATGCGAGTGCATCCGGCTTCTAGAGCGGCGACGACTATCAGGGAGTCGTAGAAGCTGAAGCCGTATCGCTCGCGCAAATCAAGGGCACTCAGGTAAAGTTCCGGTGATGGGTATATCTGCCATAAAGGGGCCAGGATTTCGTCCATGAACTGTATCGCCCTCTGATGGCTTATCCCAAGTTTTACCGTGATCACATTCAGCGTTTCTTGGACAACTTGGTAACTGATACAGCCAGTTTTCTCTACTACAAGTCGGTTCACTAAACTCTCGGCACGGTGATATTTGTCGAGGTCGGTTTCGTCGAACAGATAAACGAGGATGTTGCTGTCTATGAAATTACGCCTTCTCAATCCTCAATTCGCCGCTCATTCATTTCGTCTCGTGTGAACTTGCGCCCGCCGGTGGATATTTCCTTCCGAATCTCGCGGATGGTTCTCATAGCCCGCTCAGCCCGCCTTTTGCTTTCCTCAGGGTCAATCTGCTTTGCGGGCCCAGCGTAGTCCTTTAGCCATGCATGGAACGCTTCGGGCAGGGTTGTTCCTTCGTGCGCCGCGCGCTCATACGCCGCAGCCAACAAGCCTTCTTCCACAGGAAACTTTACGCTCTTCATACCCATGATTGCATCCTCTCGCTATCTGACTGCTGGATATTAGTGTACACGAATTAGCACTAGAGGACTATTTAGGCTAGAGCCAGAAGTGAAAGCCGATTTCGTTGAGGCGGTGGCGGCGGGTGCGGTAGTCGGGGAGGGCGCGCTCGACTTGCTTCCAGTAGCGGGGGGAGTGGTCCATTACGGCGAGGTGGGCGAGTTCGTGGACGACGACGTAGTCGATGAGTTCGGGCTCTGCCATGATGATGCGCCAGTTGAGGCGGATGCTGCCATCGGATGAGCAACTGCCCCATCGCTTGCGCTGGCTGCGTATGAGGACTTGCGTGGGCTTTTTGCGGCTGACTTTGCTTTGCCAGCGGGCAACTATTTCCGGCAACAGACGGGTTGCCTCACGGCGATACCAGCGTTCGAGAGCGGTGTGGGATGCGGCTATGCGCTCCTCCTCGGGGATGTCCGCCGCCGCGATGATGTGGAATGAGTCATCCTGTAGATTGACGGTGATGGACCGGTCGGCGGTCGTACAGGTAAGGATGGGGATTTCTCTGCCCAGGTAGAATAGCGTCTCGCCGTCCGAGAAGCGGCGCGGCGTGGGATTGAGGATGTTGTCCGTTGCCTTGCGTAGTATCCATTCGGCGCGCTTGTGCACGAGGGCGGCTATTTCTTTGCGCGGGGTGCGCGCAGGTGAGCGCACGATGACGCCTTGCTGAGGGTCGAGCGTGATTTCGACGGTCTTCTTGCGGCGTGCGCTGCGAACAACAGTGTATTCGATGAGCTTGCCGTCGAATTTGATGCTTGCCTTTTCGGTGTGTGGCATGGAAGTTAGAGGTTAGGTTGTGGGGACATTTCCCATTTGTCTCCTGTCACTCCTCGCTTCGCCCGGAATCTGAAGTCTGTGAATGGCATAAGTGCAGAGATTCTAGATTCTTCACTCCGCTGCGTTGCGTTCAGAATGACAGGGAAGGAACGCTCCGTTCAGAATGACAGAATAAACCTACTTTTCAGGTCCAAAACGCTTTGTGTATCAAATGTCACCAGAGCCTATACAGACTCGGTGTGAGTATTATCACCCCTTGCCCTACCCTATACCCATCGAGGGGGAGGGAATGATAGGCCGTTATTCGGATGACGCGGCTTCAGGGTTTGGGCTGCGGCTTATGAGCCTGCCGATGTAGGCATAGAAGCTGGGCAGCGACACATTGAATATCCAGTACATGGCGGGCACTACGATGAGGGTCAGGAAGGTGGAGCTGACCAACCCGCCTATGACGACTGTCGCGAGTTCGGCGCCGATGATGCCGCTGTCAGTTTCGCTTGCGGCGAGTGGTAAGAGGGCGAATGTGGTTGTGAACGCGGTCATCAGGATGGGGCGCAGGCGCACGCGACCGCCCTCAACAAGCGCGTCAAAGACATCGTAGCCACGCTCGCGCAGCTGCTCGACGAATGTGAGCAGAACGATGGCGTTGGTTACGACTATGCCGACGAGGAGCAAGAAGCCCATCATTGCGGAGAGGCTGAGTGTGCGGTCAGTGATGAGCAGAGCGAGGAGCGCACCGACGATTGCAAGGGGCAGGCTCAGCACGATGATGAAAGGCGTGCGCAGCGCTCCGAGGCTTCCGACCATGACGAGGTACACGAGCACGACGCCGACCGCCATAGCCCGGAAGACATCCTGGAAACCTTCGTTGATTTGCTCGAAGAAGCCGCCACTATCGATGGAAATGCCGGGAGGTACATCTTCTAGAGTGGCGATTATCCGATCCACCTCGACACCGACGGCGCGGGTATCCTCCGCCACAATTTCGCCGGTGATTCTGGCGGAGCGTTCGCCTTCGAAGCGGAAGATGCTGAGCGGCGCTTTCCTGATGCCTATGTTGGCTATGAGACCGAGCTTCACGGGTCCGGCGGGGCTTTCAATTCTGAGTTCTTTCAGTTTATCGATGTCTTCAACATCGGCGCGGTCACCTCGAATGACGATGTCCACCGTTTTGCCTGTGATGTCTATCTCCGAGATTTGCCTGCCCACGATGAACTGATTCACCTGCAACCCTACGGCAGCAGTGGTGAGGGAATACTCGCCCGCCTTTGTGGGATCAACGCTGATTACAACCTCATCTTTGCCTTCAGACACCGTGCTGCTGAGATTTACGATTCCGTCGAGCTGACTGAACCGTTCTTCGAGCCTTCGAGAAACATCGGTGATTTCGTTGAAGTCGGGCCCGATAACTCTGACATCCAAGCCTCCCTGGGCGGGACCTCCGCTGATGCCTGATACCGTGAGTGTGACATCCTCACCGCGGTCGGGAAGCGCCTCACGAACTATTTCCTCGATGTTTTCGGGAACATCTTCTGATAATCGGACGAAGGCGCCCGCTAAGTGAAAGCCGCCTGCGGCTCCGCTTTCGAACTGTTCGGCTCTGCTGCCCACTGTGGTCTGGTAGAGGGTCATATAACCTCTCTCGACGAATGGGATAAGAGACTCTTCTATGGCGAGGGCTTCCTCGTAAGTTCGCTCGACCGATGTGCCGACCGGAAGCTCAATATTGATGGTCAAGTATTCAGGGGTGGTTGCCGGGAAGAAAGTAATGGGTATGATCGTGATCAGGCCAAGGCTGGCAACGGTGACGATGATGGCGATCGCGACTGTCAGGAACTTGTAGCGAATCGCCCACAGCAGCATAGGAGAGTAGATGCGCTGGATCATGGACTGGCGATCGGCGGGACCCGTGCCCGAAACCTGATCGTCGTCGAAGTCGCCGCGCCGCAGAAGGCTTGCTGCCAGAACAGGCACGATTGTAATCGCCACGACGGTGGAGGCGAGCAGCGCGAGGCTGACGGATATGGCGAACGGGCTGAAGAATTCCCCTACAACGCCGGGAATGAACGCGAGAGGGACGAAAATGACCACAGTAGTGAGTGTGGAGGATATGATTGCCGCGCCCACCTCCTGGGTGCCGCTGATGGCAGCCTCGTAGCGGCTCTCGCCAAGGTGAATATGACGGTAAACATTTTCCAGCACGACGATGCTGTCGTCCACGACACGCCCGACGGCGATAGCGAGGCCGGCGAGGGACATGAAGTTAAGAGAGATGTCGGTGGTCAGTGACAAGAGCAGAACGCCGGTGAGGATGCTCAGAGGTATGGAGATGGCGATGATGGCGGTAGGACGCAGGGAGAGCGCGATGCCGCGCATGAGGGAGGGCCTGATATTCAGCAGGAATATGAAGACCACAGCAACGGCGAAGAGGAAGCCGACTGTGCCTTCGCGCAGCAGGCTTTCGAGCGACTCACGAACTTGAGGGCCGTCGTTGGAAAGCTCCAAGACCTCCACGTGTGGCGGGATAGCGCCTTCCTCTATTATCGCATCCATTGCGATACTGACGGCGTCGGTGACGTCGGCTGTGTTGGAATCCGGATCTTTAACGATGGCCAGGATGAGGCCCGGCTTGCCGTTGGCGCGCGAAATGCGCTGCGGGTCTGCGGTGGTGAGTTCAACGTCTGCGACATCGGAAACCTTGATGGGGCGCTTGCCTGTCTGGGGGCCCTGAGGAAACGCCGTATCCGTCTGCTCGAAGCCGACTGTGAGTTGACGGATGTCTTCCAGAGAACCGAATTCGTTCGCGGTGCGCACGGGGTAGCCGGTGCCGCGCGTGTTGATACTCCCTGCGGGCAGGCTGATGTTGTTTTGGGTTATGGCGTCCGCGACCTGAACAGATGAGAGGCGGAGGTCTTTGAGCTTGTCTGCGTCCACAGAGACGATGACCTGCTCCTCGACTTCGCCGAGCGTGTACATCGCTCCGACGCCATCTACGCGTCTGAGGCGAGGGTTGATGACATCGTTCACAAGACGCTGCAGCGAGGGAATATCTTCGTCTCCGGATACGGTGAACTGAATGACCGGGAACGCGTCGGGTGTGAGGCGGCTGACGATGACCACCACATCATCCGGCAGATTTGTGCCGTTTACAGCGCTCTCAACCTCGCGTTCTGCATCATCCATGTCGGTGCCGAATTCGAATGTTGCCAGCAGATTGACACGGCTTTCAGTGGAGATGGAGCTAACTTCTCTGAGGCCGCTGATGCCTGCAATGGCTTCTTCAATGGGTTCACTAACGTCGCGCATCATCGTTTCGGGGTCGGAGTTGGCGGAAAATACGTTGACTGCGACGTTGGGGAATGATATATCGGGGAACAGTTCGCGCTGGAGGTTGATGTAGGAATAGACGCCTAGGCCGAAGAGCATAATCATTATGAGGACGGTTACAGGGCGTCTTCTGAGCGCGAGTCGGGTTATGAAGCTCAAGGGAGGGGCTCCTAGATAGGTGTTCAGTCAGCCGGTATGTCGGCGTTTCAGTCTGTCAGGTTCTTTCGTAGAATCGTGCCTGTGCCGCACTCCATCCAAGATATATTGCCAATGAGTATTGACATTCTAGGTCAGCAATTCTGATTGACCGCGTGGATGCCCGCTTCCACAGTAATGACGGCTTGGACTACCAACACACACAGGGTGAGAGTGCCGAACAACCTCAGAGAAAAAATTGCACCTCACAAGTGTAGCAAAAATAATGTGCTCTTGTGTCGGATGTTGCGCCCTATTTTCGCTTTCAGGGGATGCCCGCGCGGTATAGAATATTCTGGTATTAATTTGATACTTAATTCAAGAATGGAACTTCAGCATTGGCAAGACGCATACCCCACGCGACCCATACATTCGACGCCTTCCTGAACCCAAACTACCGCTTGCTTTGGGTGAGCAACTTTTTCGCGTACATCTCGCGGTGGATGCAGATGACGATGCTGGGGTGGTTCGTGTTCGAGGTTACCGGCAGCGCGTTTCTGGTTACGCTGGTGGGGTTTTCGGGAATGGGGCCGCTTGTGGTGCTGGGCGTGTTCGGCGGGGTGCTTGCGGACCGACTGGACAAGCGCAAGCTGCTGCTGGCGACGCTGCTCGCAAATCTATTGGCAGCGACAGGGATGGCGGCGCTCATCTTCTCCGACCTTATCTTTTCCGCGAATAACGTCCAGTTCTGGCATGCCTACATAGTGATGCTGGTCGGCGGTATCGGCTGGGGGCTGGATATGCCCTCGCGCCGCACCATCGTGCTGGATGTGCTGGGCAGGGCGCGCGTGAACAACGCCATCGCGCTTGACTCGGTGGGGATGCACTCAAGCCGCATGCTGGGCCCGCTGATTGGAGGAGGGCTGATAAGCATAAGTCTTTTCGCATTTAGCGACGGCCATGGACTAGAGGCCGGCTATGCCGTGACTCTGGTATTCTTCATCATGTCAGCGGTGATGATGCTGAATGTGAAGACGCCGCCGCGCGATGCCACAACTACGCAGGCTTCATGGAACATACTCAGAAATCTTGTTGAGGGGATTCGCTATGTTTACAGCGAGCCCACGCTGGTCGCAGTGGTGCTGATAACCGTATTCATGAACCTGCTGCTCTTCCCGTACCAACAGCTTATTCCGGTTGTCGCTTCCGAGGTGCTGCATGTGGGGCCGACGCTGATGGGGTTGCTGCTGGCGTTGGAAGGGATGGGGGCGTTGATGGGTTCAATCCTGATAGCCTCGGCGTCTAACCTTACGCACCATGGTCGAGTGTTTCTCGGTGGCTCGATGGCAGGGCTGGTGATGTTGCTGCTGTTTTCGTTCTCGCAGTGGTACGGTGTGTCGCTGGCGTTGATGCTGATGCTTGGGCTGGGAACGGCGGGGTTCGGCGCAATGCAGGCGACTATAATCTTGCTGATGGCGCGCGACGACATGCGCGGCAGGTGCTTGGGCATACTCACGCTTTCCATAGGCGCGGGGCCCATCGGCGGGCTGATGCTCGGCTGGACGGCGGACGCCATAGGCGCGCCGATGGCGATGACTATCAACGCGGTGCTGGGGTTTATAGCGGTGGGTCTGGTTGGCTTACTGATGCCTTCGCTGCGAGGGCGGATGACTTCGGATTCGGAGTCTGAGGGCGCGGCTCCGGAGGCGGAGCCTGCGGCGGCGGGTGCGCAGGGGCGGAATTGACATCGATGAACAGGATGGGCAGGATGCTATCTGCTAGGATGTTCTCTGAGACCTTTTATTGTTCTGGCGACTTGTGCCAGTGCCGAGAGTATCGAGGTGCAGGATGATTCCTGAAAATCGTATTTCCACGCATCCTGGGGAAGTGCTTCTTGAAGAGTTTCTCAAGCCTATGGGAATAACGCATAAGCGGCTTGCGGAGCATATCGGCGTGTCGGTGCAAAGGATTAATGAGATTGTGCGCGGCAAGCGTGGAGTAACCGCACAGACCGCGTGGCTGCTCAGCGAGACTTTTGGGACTACGCCCAGTTTCTGGGTAAACTTGCAGAGTTCTCACGACTTGGCTAGGTTCCGTACAAATCGCAGCATAGGGAAATTACAGACCTAGCAGGTAAGGGAAGGGTTCATTCTTCCAATCACCCACCGCTATACTGTTAGGATATACCGTCGAGGATGATTGCGCTTTCATCCATTAGCATGAGGTAGGGTTCGCCGAACTGATCGGGGTTGTTGATGTCCCAGTCGGTGGTGGATTCGGCGGGTTTCATGCGGATGCCCCAGTCGCCGCCGAAGACGAGGTGGACGACTGCCTGCCCGGAGTCGGAGACGGGGGCGTACATGGCGGGACATGGCGCGCCGTCGCCTTCGCTGCTCCATCCGGTTACCTGATAGATGCCGGGCGGTCTGCCGGGCTCGTCGAGGACGATCTGCGACACTGGCACTGCGCCGGCGTGCGCTTCGTAGAGCATGAGAGGCATGTATTCGCAGTTGGCGTTGTCATCGACTTCGATGTATATGGATTCGGGCATGAGCGACACCGTGTTTGGGGGCGGCTACTCGAAGGTCTTGCGGAATTTGTAGAGGGTCATCTCCGGCTCGACGGGGGCTGTGGGCAGGTAGCCTTCCTCTTCTATTTTGGCGACGATGAGCCAGGGGCCGTCTTCGTTCATTGCCTGCCGGAAGACGGTTGCGAGTGCTTCTTCGTCATCTACGGTGGCGGTCTTGGAGATGTTGCAGCCTCTACCCACTTGTTCCAGACTGGTGCCGAATGCGGTGTGCGTGGGCTGCGCGCCGGTCTGCCCCCACATCTCGTTGTCCCAGACGATGACGATGAGATTGCGTGGCTGCTCCCTGCCGATGGTGGCGAGCGTGCCCATGTTCATGAGCAGGCTGCCGTCGCCGTCGAGTGAGATTACCTTCTCGTCGGTGGAGAGCGCCATCCCCAGCGCGATGGAGGAGCAGAGGCCCATCGAGCCGTAGCCGTAGAAGTTGCGGTCGCGTTCGGGCGCGATGTGCCAGAGCTCATCGGAGGTCGGGCCGAGGTTGGAGACGATGGGAGCATCGCCTGCGTCCTGGAGCAGCATCCTGGTGGCTGAAAGTCTGTGCAATTTTCTTGGCCTCCGTGTGTTCCGTTATTCCTGTAACTCAGGGTGTTTCGAGTTACTGCCCCCTACTTATGGAAGAGGCGGCACAAGCCGTCCATTTTCGGCGGCTATGCGAGTTTGCCACCGTGCAATAGGGGGTTCATGCACATTGCGAGTGGCTGGCGCGAGGCGTAGCAGAGTGTGAGCGCGCCACTGACGCGGCGGTACAGCCTGTCTTCGCTTTCGTAGGTATGGTGGGTGATGCCGAGCACGTCGAGGATGGGGCGCGTAGTGCGTCCCATGGTAACCTGAGCGAGGTTGAATTCGTCAACTTCGCCGCGCAGGTTGATGAACATGGGCAGTGGTATGCGATAGGGAATGCAGAGCGACGCGATGGCGTTGATGCAATTGCCGAAGCCGCTGGACTGCATAAAGACTGCTGCCTTGCGTCCCGTGGCGTAAGCTCCGGATGCGATGCCGATGGCTTCCTCTTCGCGGGTGGCTGCGACTACGTGAAAGTAGTCGTCCTCTTCGAGGAGCTTGGTTACCTGATGGATGCTGATGTCGGGTACGAAGGCGATGAGGGAGATCTCGCTGTCCTTGAGCGCCTGTACGATGGTTTCTGCCCAGTTCATGTGTTGGTTCCTCAGTGTATCAATACGTTAGACGCCGCCTCATTGATCTGATCAGGACGGTCTCTTTATCACAGGCTGTGGCTATCATCTCCGTGCAAAGGATTAGCGGCTACTTTAGCCTTGAATGGGCAGATTAGTCAACTGGAAGGTGTGTGATGCGAGACTATTGAACGAGAAGATCAGGTGACGTTGACACCGACATCCATTGTGCTAGAGTTGTGCGTACAGAAGCACAGTCGACCTTATGGGCATTTCCGCAAGCGAAGACTGGCATTGCGGGGGACGGGAAATGGCCAAGAATACAGTCACATTCGAACTCGGCGGGCGAATCGAGATACAGGACCTTGAGAAAGGCATAATAGCATTTCGTCGCCTGATATTGGCTTTGACGCCAAGTAATGAGCGCGTCGCCTGGGTCGTTGAAGATTTGCGGCCCGGAAGCACAGTGGCAACACTTCGTGGAGAAGCTGACGACCCGGCCATTGTGGAAAGAATCGTAAGGGAATATGAAAGTGTCGGAGACACGTTGTCCCGACATGAAGAACTGAAGATGCATGGGAATCAAGTGAAAAGGGCCGCTGACGCAATTGTCGCTCTTACAGGAACGGTGGACTATGTCCGGTTTGAAACCCCGGATGACGACTATATGATATTGGGCAACGGCGTGCAAACTACCAAAGCCACTCCTTCCGTCAGCATAGGGGCCGTTAAGGGCCGCGTGCAGACGCTGAGTAACAGAGGTGGATTGAGATTCAATCTATATGACACAATCCACGACAAGGCTGTTGCGTGCTATCTGTCATCCGGACAAGAATCACTCATGCGGGAGGCTTGGGGCAAACTCGCTACGGTCAGTGGAAAAGTGTCGAGAGACGCGTCCACAGGAAGACCAATAGCCATCCGACAAATTATGGATGTGGAAATACTCGATGATGTACTCCCGGGGGCATATCGCAGTGCTAGAGGCGTTGTGCCCTGGCAACCTGGCTATAAGAAGCCCGAAGAAATAATTCGACAACTAAGAGATGCCTGAAACACCTAAACTAATTTACTGGGACTCTAACGTTTTCCTTTCCTATGTGAATGAGTTGTCAGACCGAATGCCTGTTTTGGATGTATTGTTTGAGACAAGCAACAGAGTTGGCGGCACAGTCAATATACATACCTCAACACTAACTCAAGTCGAGGTAGCATTTGCGGCTTCCGAGCAGACGCAACAGGTATTGGATCCGCAAGTTGAACAGGCGCTCAATGACCTCTGGGCTGATCAGGAAGTTGTTGTCACTGTTGAATATCACATCGGCATCGGGCAAATCGCGAAGAGCTTAATCCGAGACGCCATCACCAGAGGATGGAGTCTTAAGCCATTGGACGCAGTCCATCTAGCTACGGCACAATGGCTTTCACATTCTGGATTGGCGCTGGAGGAATTCCATACCTATGACAAAGGACTTGAGAAGTTCGAGTCCTTTGTTGATTTCACAATCTGCGAACCGTACGCTGAACAACCAAGAATGATTTAGACAGAATGACGTACGTGTTCCATGTGCATCGTTCTAAACCCTATATCCCCATGATGTTGTAGCCGGTGTCCACGTGGAGGATTTCGCCGGTGATGCCGCTGGAGAGGTCGCTGCATAGGAATAGCGCCGCCTTGGCGACTTCGTCGGTGGTGATGTTGCGGCGCATTGGGGAGCGCTCGGCGTGGATGCGCTTCATGTCGCGGTAATGGCTGATGACGCGGGATGAGAGGGTGTCGAGGGGGCCGGCGGATATGGCGTTGACGCGGATGTTTTGCTGACCGAGATCGGAGGCGAGTTGCCTGACTTCGTTTTCGAGCGCGGCTTTCGCTGTGCCCATTACGTTGTATCCGGGGAATACGCGGTTTGCTGCCTGGAAGGTTAGGGTGATGATGCTACCGCCATTCTGCTGCATGAGCGCGGAGCCGTAGCGCGCTATAGGCAAGAGGGAGTATGCGCTGATGTCTAGTGCGAGGCGGAAGCCTTCCCTTCCCGTGTCCACAAAGGGGCCGCCGAGGTCGTTTCTATCAGCGTAGGCGATGCTGTGCACAACGATGTCGAGCGAGCCGAACCTGTCGCCTACGGTGTCGAACGCTGCCTCCACATTGGCATCATCGCTGACGTCGCACTCGATTAGCGGGGTGTCGCCTTCCCAGTCTTCCACCAGCCGCGCGACGCCGTTTTTGACGCGCTCGTTCTGATAGGCGATGGCTAGATTTGCGCCTGCGTCGTGAAGGATGTGCGCTATTGCCCAGGCGATGCTGCGGTGGTTGGCAATGCCGAAGACTATGCCGTGCTTGTCCGAAAGGTCGATTGGGTACATGTTATGCTCCGATAAGTGTTTGTAATGTCAGTTCAGTCTGTGATTTGGAGGCTGCCCATAGTTACGCTGCCTCTGATTATGAGGTCGGGATCGTCGCTGTTGTTTTGGCTGCGGCGCGTGTCTTTCGTATCGCCCATTTGCGATGAGTTGACGATGCGCACATTCCACTCAGTGGGCACACGGACTTTCACTTCGCCCATCACGACCGAGACTTCAAGGGTTGCGGGCTTGTCCACAATTGTGGCGTCGCGCATGTCGAGGGTGCCATTGCCCATGACGACATTTATGCTGCCGTCGTAAAAGTCGCCGGAGACTATTCTATCCTGTGAACCGGCTACTGCGTGCAGCGTGCCGTCATCTGCGTCCGCAGGAGCGCCTAGATCTACGTCAATTATCGTCGAGGCGCTGTGGGAGGAATCACCACCACGCTGTCTTCGGTTCCGACTTCGCATGCCGCCGATAACAATGGCGACGCCAAGGGCGATGAGGAAAGCAGGCCATATAGTGCTGAATACATCGGCAGTGTCTAGCTCCCGAAGTTGAAGTACGACGCCGCCGAATATCAGCAGCAGCGGCAGGAAGAGACTGCGGAACCTGTTCGCGATGAGACGCCAAGCGCCGTATAGAATGATCAGCGAGGGCCACCAATCGAGGAGGCTGTCTAATTCGGCGATACCGGCCTTGTCCACCAGGAAGAGGACGCCTATGACAATGACCAGAACGCCGAAGAAGACTCTGCCTCCGAGTCCAGAGCGTCTGGCGCTGTTTCTTGCGGTCATTGGCTTCTCCTACCGGTTGCGATGCCGACCCGTGAGAAATGGATAAGGCTTACAGAAAAGGGCTTCAGCGCGAGGAGCGAATGGCGCGGCTGAGAACGATTACGCCGACGATTATGAGAATGACGGGCCAGTATTGGAAGAGGTCGATTGAAAAGCCCAGTTTGCCAATAAGGATGAATGCACCTATGCCGATCAGGATGATGGGAGCGACGACCTTGCGGAAGCGGCTTGCAATCAGCATCCATGCGCCGATTGCTATGAGAAGCAACGGCCACCATTGACGCATGTTTTCGCCGAGGTCCACCAGACCAAGGCTGTTCACCAGAAAGAGGACGCCGAGCGCAATTATCAGGCCACCGAAGAACACGCCGGATCCCACGCGCCCGAGCCCGCTTATGCCTGGCATCATCGTTGTTGCCTCCACTTCGCTTTTGTGGTCGTTCAATTTCCCTTCGAGTTGGCTAAAAGCCAACGCGTCATTAGTCAGGATTAGGACGCGCAGGGCTTGATATTTTGACCACCCTTATCAGAAGCCGACCTTACATACATTATAATCTATTCCGAATTGGCAATGTTAATGTCATTGTTCAGTAAGGCCTTTTCATTATCGTTTCGATGGAGCGCGAACTTCCCCTGTCATTCCGAACGGAGCGAGGAATCTGAAGTTGTCAACCGCGATCAGCCTAGCCGATCCACAGAGATTTTAGACCCTTCACTCCGTTCAGGGTGACAATGGAGAGACCCTGCATCGTTTAATAGTCGGGCGCTTTGTGCGCTTCAATACGAAACATACAAGAGGACGCCGCGTCTGTTTCAGTGGAGAAGACTTTCCGCAGCCGGCGTCCGGTGACATGGTATCGCCTGACAGCGCTCGAACGCTCGCGGTTGAAGCAGTAGTTAGACGGCCTGATGCAATTGATCGACCGGGCGGGTGCCTGACACTCTGCCGGCTTGCGAATTAACGCCTACGACGCCTGCCAGTAGCGGCGGCCTTCTACGCGGACGAGCGTGCCGTAGCCGGGTGCAGGGAAGTGTCCGGAGATCAGCATAGCGTTGTCGCGCTCGATGCGATCGAGCAGGCTGTGGCGCGATTCGGTGGAGACATCGGGCTTGGAGTCTGCGCGCGGGCTCCAGTGCGTTTCCTGCGCCTGGGCGCGGGCGTGAATGGCGTCGCCAGTGATGATTGCGTGCTCGCCTTGCGAGGATATGAGGAAGCTGGTGTGTCCGGGCGTGTGGCCGGGGGTGGGCAGCGTTGTAATCTCGCTTGTGAGCGCCTGCTCGCCCTCGAACAGTTCAAGGATGCCTTGTTCCTGCAGGGGCAGCACCTGCGCGGGGATGTACGGACGCTTGCGGAGCGCACCGCGAGTGAAGACACGCCAGTCGGCGTTGCTCACCCAGTAGCGGGCGTTGGCGAATGTGGGACGCGGCTTCCCGCTGCGCCCGACCTCGCTTGCGGGAGATGAGCCTGCCTGCTGCGTGTCTGTGCCGTCATCGTCGTACAGGAAGTTCCAGCCGACATGGTCGATGTGCAGGTGGGTTATGGCTACGATGTCCACTTCGTCGCGGCTGATGCCCTTAGCTTGCATGTCGGTGAGCAGCCTGCCCATGTCCAGTGTGTCCAGGTGGCCGGTGTCGATGCCCAAGCCGGTGTCGATGAGCAGCGTCTTGCCTTCGGAGCGCAACAGGAAGCTGCCGAGGTTCATTATCATGTCGCCTTCGGGCGTGAGGTCGTCGCTGTACGGCGCCCAGGCTTCTTCGGGAATTGTCGGGAAGAAGTCGGAGGGCGCGAAGCGTATGCTGCCGTCGGAAAGGGCGACTATCTCGACATTCCCGACTCTTGTGGTGTAATCAGGCATAGACCTTAACCTCTCCGTCCGTGATTGCGGTGTGGTAGTGGGGGACAATCTCGCGGGCGAGTATTTCTAGCTGCTCCTGCATCATCTCAGGAGGGCAAGCGGGGCGCATGACGAATTTTTCAGCGCCTGCATCGATGTACTCGTCAATGAGTTCGCGGATGACTTCGGGCTTGCCGAAGGAGGAGAACTCGCGCCAGTGAATATCCTCGCGGCGGCGCAGCATATAGGGAGTGGCGATGCGCTCGGCTTCATCGGCGTTGTCGTCAATGAAGAAGCTGGTGAGGACGCCGTAGTGATCCTCTTCGATGTCATTGTCGTATTCGACCGCCCAGGTGGAGATCTTGTCCACGCCGACTTTGACTTCCCCGGGCGTTGCCTGCGAGACGAGCCAGCCGTCGCCGAGGCGGGCGGTGCGCCTGAGCGCGGGTTCGCTGCGTCCGCCAATCCAGATCGGCGGCATGCCGTTGGGCGGGAAGACGGGCTTGGGCCGCACGGTAACATTGTTGAGGGTGAAGTGCTGTCCGTGGAAGGTGACATTGTCCTCCCGCCAGAGCAGGCGCATCACCTCGATTGCCTCTTCGGTGCGGCTGACGCGGCGGCGGCGAGTGGTGCCGCAGGCCTCGTACTCGTTGGCGTCCTCAGTGCCAAGCCCAACGGCTGGCAGGCTGCGCCCGCCCGAGAGGAAGTCGAGGGTGGCGAGTTCCTTGGCGAGGATGGTGGGATTGCGGAGCGGGAGCGCGAGGACGCTTGTGCCGAACTTGAGGTTCTTTGTGCGCGCCGCTGCGAAGGAGAGGGCGACAACCGGCTCCATGTTCATAAGGGGCGAGACGATGCGGTCGCTCATCCAGATGGAGTCGAGGTCCAGCTCCTCGCAGGTGTCCACGTATTTCCAGAGGTGTTCGGGGTCGTTGCTCGGAAAGGGCCAACCGCCGAATCCGACGCCTATCTTGATGGACATGGTGTTACTCTCTTCCTGCTTCAGTGTTAGGAATTTGGTGGCGGCTCATTGAAGGGGCGCCCTTGTGCTTCGGCTTCCAGGCGTCTGCTGTTCCAGTCAATCCAGGCTTGGCGCTCTTGCTTGCGTCCTTCTTGGCGTCCTTCTTGGCGTCCTTCTTGGCGCCCTTCTTCAAGCCCCTCTCGACGGAGTCGCTCCCGTTGTGGCTTGAGCCACTTTTCTTCCAGATACCTCTTTGTGACCATGATGAAACCTCCCCCTGCGTCTAATACAGTCACTATCATAAGCGAATACATGATAATAAGTGATTCGGCGGATGCGCTAGTGCGGATAATCGCGATTATCGTATCGACTGCACTTTCATGCAATCCGCTTGTAATCTCGCTCCATGCTACCAGCGCCGTCCAGCCAATCGTAAGAGCAAATATAAGAGCTACGCACCAGTGCCACCAAGTCTTGGCGACTGTCAGGATGGATATTCGGACATCCTGCTCTTTGTAAGGCTGTTCGTCGCTCGGTTGGTCTTCACCGTTGTTCGCGATTATACTACGCTCCTCTGAAACGCCTTGGGCTGAAGTGCTCGATGAGGTCGGGCTTTGCGCCAGTGACGTGCTCGGCCATGAGCTTGCCGGTTATGGCGCTGAGGAGGATGCCGCTGCGGAAGTGTCCTGTGGCGACGTGGAGGCCCTGCCAGCCGGGAACCGAGCCCATCATAGGGGCGTCGTCGGGTGAACCGGGGCGCAGTCCTGCGAGCGCCCAGTTGAGGCGGGCATCTCGCAGGGAAGGGACTAGCAGTTCGGACATGTTCATGATGTCCTGCACTGCGCCGGCGGTTACACGGTCATCGTAGTCGGCTTCCTCGACGGTTGCGCCGGCAATGACTGAGCCGTCGTTGCGAGGGACGAGCAAACCCCAGCCGCCGTGAATGACGGTCTTGATGCTGCGACCGGCGGGCTGCAGGTTCAAATTGACGCCACGAACAGGACGCGTAGGCACATGACTGCCGAGGGTCTCGGCGATGGTGCTAGTCCAGGGACCGGCGGCGATTATCACATGGTCTGCCATGAGTTCTTCGTTGTGGAGGCGGACGCCACTGATGCGGAGGCCGCTGCGGACCATGCTGATGACCTCGGCGTGCTCGCGCACGGTCGCTCCGAGCCGTTCGGCTGAGCGTGCGTATGCCGCACTGAGGCGCTGGTTGTTGACTCGGCAGACCTCGGGCATGAAGATCCCGCCCGCTATGCCGTCGCTGAGTTCGGGCTCCAGATAGCGCACTGCCCGCGCATCCAGCCATTGTGCCTCGGAGCTGCGCCATTCGCCTTCGACTGTGGCCGCGTGCAACATCTGAGCCTCGTCCTCGCTGAGCGCGAGTTGAAGTTCGCCGCACTGGACGAGTTCGATGTCCACGCCGGATGCTTCCGAGAGTTCGGGCGCGAGGTCATGGAACATTCCCAAGCTGGTATTCACAAGGCGCGTGTAAGGATCCGTAGGGTTGCCGAACATTGACGATAGGATGCCGGATGCGGCGTTGGACGCGGCCATGCCAATTTCACCGCGCTCGAGGATGGTCGTGGTAACGCCTGCCTTGGCGAGGTGATAGCCGATGGAGCAGCCTATCACGCCACCGCCAATTACGATTGCGTCTGTATTTTCGGACAACATGGCTTACTCCTCCCTGTACGGCAGCGTGTCGGGCAGCGTGGGGGCGATGCCGTCTATTAGGTAGTCGGCGAGCTGCTCAAAGTCAACGGTCACGATGTCGGGCTGGTAGGGAGATTCTTCCATGGGCAAGCCGTAGCGGTTGACGTAGGCGGCGCGGTAGCCGCAGGCACGCGCGCCCATGATGTCGAAGGAGTGCGAGGCGACCATCATCAGTTCGCTCGCCTCGACATCAAGTATCTGCGCCGCCTTGTGATATACGCCGGGGTGCGGCTTGAACGCGCCCGCTTCTTCCACGGAGATAACGGCGTCGAAGTCGAACTTGATTCGGTTTTTCACGAGGTGGTCGAGATACCAGGGTTCGCCATTGGACAGGCCGACAAGCTTGTAGCGCTCCTTCAGGCGATGCAAACCCTTTACGGCGTCGTCGAAGGGCTTGAGCTGCTGCCAGACCTGCATGAATTCGTCGGCTTCCTCGCGGGTGAAGGGGATGTTGTTGGAGCGCAGCGTGTATAGGAAGGCGTACTTGCAGACGGTGAGGTAGCCGCTGTGTCCGAGCATCATGATGGTGTCCTGATACTGCTCGACGCGCTGACGCAGTCGCCACTGCGCCCAGAAGCCCGCGCCGTCCAGCGGTGAGTCGCGCGTCGCAAGGAAGTCGTCTATGTGCGGCATGAGGCTGCCCGCGAGGTCAAGGACGGTGCCGAAGAGGTCGAATGTCAGTGTGTTGACGCCTTCATGCGCGTTGTTGCTCATCTGGAATTCATTCTCCTTGATCGTTTTGGTTGTGTGGACATATCCCTTTTGTCCCCTGTCATTCCGAGCGAAGCGAGGAATCTGAAGTCTGTGAATGGCGTATGTGCAACGATTTTAGATTCTTCACTCCGCTCCGCTGCGTTCAGAATGACAGGAAGGGGGCACTCCGGTCAGTGTGACAGATTAAACCTACTCTTCACGTCCAAAACGCTTTGTATATCAAACGTCAACAGAACTTAGTTTCTCGTTTAGACTTCGTGGTAGCGGAAGAGCCTGAAGGCGTAGTATCCGCCGCTGAACACGGTGGCGAGGAGCGTGGAGCAGCCTACCGCAAATGACCATATCGCGGGTGATTTCGCGGAGCCTCGGGCAATGAGCATTTCGTTGCGCACTTCAATTTCGAAGATACCGGCGTAGAGGTAGCCCGCGAATGAGCCGAGGATCGCGATGGCGAATGCCAGGACAAAGCCAGTTATGATGACATTGCGCGAAGCTTCAGGCTTGAACCATGAGAAGAAGACTGCGATGCCCGTGCAGATTCCGACCAATAGCGCTGTGATAGTCAATCGCTCGCCCCAATTGGGCGGGATTACCGAGGAAAAGAGCACGACGCTGACCAGTCCGAATCCAAGTCCCAGAAGGAAGGACAGGCCGCCTCTTAGTAACATAGCAAAGATCTTTTCCACCTGAACCTCCGAAATGGCGGGATAAAGCCGCAGTTTGTACTTTTGATTATAGATGATGCGCTAGGAACAGGTGGGTGAAACAGACGGGTTTTTCAAGAATTGTCTTTCATGTATCTATATATATGTAGGGGCAGGCATTACGCCTGCCCCTAACTTGTCGGTCTCTGTCAGATCCAAGCCAATTCGTCGACTGGAAGCGAGGGGACTGGCAGAGGGAGACCAGCAGCAGTGTGGCGTCTAGTCGTCGCCCTGCGGTACTGCGACCTTGCCGATGCCAATCTGTGACATGCGAGCCAGAACGTCCGCCTGCTGCGCCGCATTGAGGGGCTGTCCCGGCGGGCGAGGAGCGCCGCAGTCGATGCCGAGCCGCTCGCTGAGGATGAACTTGGCGGTCGGGTGCAGACCGTGCTCACGCGCCAGCAGAGTCGCGTCGCTTGCGCGGTCCTGAGCCGCTTCCGCGCGCTCCCAGTCGCCGTCCTGATATGCGTTCCAGATCTCCACCCAAAGTTCGGGAGCGTAGTTCGGGGGGCCGTCCACGCAGCCTGTCGCTCCTATGGTGAGCGCGGGGAGCATCAGCATGCTGTTGCCGATGAGGCAGTCGAGTCCCATCTTATCGAATGCGCGCACGTTGGCGAATGTGACGGCGGAGTGCTTCAAGCCCTTGAGTTGGGGCACGCGATCCTGGATTTTCTGCATCAGCTCGGGCGTGACTTCGACGCCGGTGGACTGGGGCAGGTTGTACACGAAGAGCGGGATGTCCGCCGCTTCGCCTACAATCCTGTAATGCTCGACTATGGCGTCGTCGCTTTGGCGATAGAAGAAGGGGGGAACGCAGCAGATTGCTTCGTTGCCCATCTTGGCGGCATGCTCAGCGAGCTTGGCGGCGCGCTCGGTGGTTGCCGCGCCCACATGCATGATGTTGTTGACACGCCCGCGATTCTGGTCGGCGGCGATTTCTGATATGCGCATGTTCTCTTCGTCATCGAGAAGCACGCTTTCGCCGGTGCCGCCCGCGATCCAGAATCCGGTCACTCCAGCCTGTATGTTGTACTCCATGACCTCGCGGAATGCGGCTTCGTTCAGCCTGCCGTCTTCGCCCATAGGTGTGATGATTGCGGGCAAAATGCCTTCAAAGTCTGCCATCTGATTCCTCCTGCTTGCCTGTATGGGTAGTGCGTGTTCCGCCCTTATTGGCGGGTGTGGTGGGATTTTATCATGTCGCGGCATGGAGTGCCGACATCCGCGAGCGGTTGCTACTATTCACGACGACTGCGTGAATTCCGGCAAATCAGCTTTCGTCATTGCACTTCTCAAGGTTAATTCTGGCTTGGAATTGACTTTTTTTGAGCTCCAAGTCTTGACTTGCGCTCTTGATGTATGATAAATATCCTGCAACTCACAATTTAAGTTGTGAGTTCGGATTCTTTTGGAAAAGATTGGAAAACAGATTAGGAGGGGACACATATGAAGGCTAAATGGTTAGGAAAGAAGCTCCTTTTCGGGGCGGTAGCAGCGGCAGCGCTGATAGGCGCGGTGGCATGTGGCGGCGCTGAGCAGGCGCCAGCTCCGGCGGCTCCGGCGGCTCCGCAGGCTCCGGCAGCACCACAAGCGCCGGTAGCGGCAGCGGCTGCTCCGGCGGCACCGGCAGCACAGGCGACGACGGCACCGGTAGCGGCACCGGCAGCGGCAGCGGCACCAGCGGCCCCTGCCCCCAGCGGCGGTATGATGATGCCCGAGCCGACGGGTAAGCTGCTCATTGCAGTAACGCGCATCGGTGCGCCGAATGGCCTTCCTCGCTTCTGTTCCGCAAGCGCGGGCGGCTGCGCGGAGATCATCTACATGGCGGGCATCACTGAGACACTGTTCAACTCCGCGTTGGACGCAACGGGCTCAGCTACAACCGAGCCGATGCTTGCCACGGAGTTCACGCTAGACCCGTCGCTGGAGTATGGCGACTTCACCCTACGCGAGGGTGTGCAGTTCCATGACGGCTACGGAGAAATGACTGCCGAGGACGTGGCGTTCTCTTATAACGACGCGAACTCGGTTACCAACCCTGAGAGCGTGCACGGGCAGGCGGGTGACTTCGCTCCGCTGATTGCCAACATGGAGGCTATCGACCCCTACACCGTGCGTCTCAACTACCGTAACTACGACAGCCGCGGCATGCTTCACCGCTTCAGCCGCTTCTGGCAGACGGCGGGAATCGTCAGTAAGGCAGTCTTCGACGACTTGGGCGTTGAGGGCATGCAGAGGACATACATTGGCGTGGGCGCGTTTCAAGTGAACAAACCGCATGACACCGAGGGCTGGGTGCTGCAGAAGCACATCAAGATGACGGCGTTCCCCGACTACTACGCGCGTGGCGAGGGCAACATAGGCCCCTTCGTACAGGAGCTTGAATGGCGCGACATTCCTGCCGGTGAGTCCCGCGTAGCCGCATTGCAGGCTGGCGAGGCGCAGATAGCGCAGGTTGAACTGGCGGCGCTTCCGAATCTACTCGCGGAAGACCGCTTCGACGCACAGCGCGGCGGCGCGCACAACGCGATGTTTAACATCTCCTTGGCATCAGGCAACTACTGGGAAGAGTTCGGCGCGCTGACGGGTGAGAAGCTCGAACGCGACCGCTCGACCGACGGCTACCCGTACATCGGCAACCCGTTCGAGAGTGGCGCTTATGACGAGAACACCCCTTCAATGCAGTCCTCGAAGCTGGTGCGCAACGCGCTGGCATGGGGCATCGAGCGCGACGACCTGGTAGAGAACATCATCTCCGGTCTGGGTGTGGTCAACCACCAGCCTTATCTCTCCATCAACAACCCAAGCTATACTGAGGACTGGAGTTGGGGCACCGACTACGACAAGGCCAAGAGTCTTCTAGCCGAAGCGGGACATCCTGACGGATTCGAGATGGATATGTGGATCGGCACGGGCGAGCTTAACGCGCATGTTGGTGAGGCAGTCGGCGCTGGCTGGCAGCAGACCCTCGACGTCAAGGTCAACCTGATCAAGACCGAGTACGGCACTTTCCGCCCGGGCCTCGTTGCCCGCACGAACAAGACTCCGTTCACGGGCTGCGGCGACGAGAACCACTCGAACTTCCCGTTTGACTGGGCGCATGGCTTCGTCATGAGCTCCATCAGCGCTGGCGGTTACGGCGTAGCAATGGAAGTCCCCTGGGCTGCTGAATCTTACCTGAAGATGGCCGGTGAGCCTGACAAGGCGAAGCGCGAAGCGCTTGCCACGGCTTTCTATACCAGCAACCGCGAATGGGCGATGTGCGTGGGCGTCTTCGAGTTCCCAATCTGGCCGGCCTATAATATCGAACAGATTACCGTCTGGGACCAGAGGCCTATGGCTAATGGTAATCTAGCGGGCATCAACAATGTTCGCACCATCAAAGTGGCTCAGTAAGTCTGGAAGCAGGCACTGATATTGAGTTAGAAATTACGCAGGCGTCCTTCGCCAAGACGGGGGCGCCTGCGCTGGACATAAGCGACTTTAGTTAGTATATTCACAGTGAAATGAACCGCGCTAATGCGGCTCATCCGTCACTCGCAAGTCGCCTCCTGCCCTCCTTGATGCGCATATGATGAGCAGTCAACAATACCGGGAGAAGCGTGAATAAATGGTAAACTTCCTTATCAGACGCATCGGCTTCGGCGCGCTTGCTCTTATTGGGGCGACGCTTTTGACATTCAGCTTGTCCCGGGCTGCTGGCGACCCGCGCTACCTGTACGCGCAGGAGGGGGGCTACGGCATTACGCAAGAGCGCTGGGACGCGCTCGGGGTGGAGCTTGGGCTGGACAAGCCGATTATCTGGCAGTACGCGGTCTGGCTGGGCAACATGGTGAGGGGCGACTGGCAGGACAGCCTCATCGACAGGAAGAGCGTCTTCGACAAGGTTAAGCTCAGTCTCCCGGTAACTTTGAAGCTGGCGCTGGCATCTTACCTGTTCGCCACTATAGTCGGCGTGCCGTTAGGTGTGCTTTCGGCTGTGAAGCGCGGGACTTTCCTTGACATGCTAGGGCGCGGCTTTGCGCTCTTCGGGCAGGCGCTGCCCGTTTTCTGGTTGGCGATCATGCTCATTCTGCTGTTCTCAGTGCGCCTCAGATGGCTGCCTACGGGCACGTTGGGCGAAGGTATATTCCCTTGGAAATATTACGTCCTGCCCACGATAACGCTGGGCTGGATAGCGGCGGCAAGCTATCTACGGCTAGTGCGCTCCGCGATGCTTGAGATTCTCGACTCTGAGTTCATCAAGCTGGCGCGCGCCAAGGGCGTATCGACCAACAGCGTGATTTGGAAGCATGGGTTCAGGAATGCGCTCATCGCGCCGCTGACATTCTCGGCGCTGTTGCTGACCGGCTTCATCACAGGCGCGGTGGTGACGGAATCGATATTCGCCATCAATGGGCTTGGCAGACTGGCTTTCGGGTCCATTCAGGACAATGACTTCCCGGTAATGGTTGCCGTGGTGATGGTGTTCACGACCTTCTATGTGGTGATGAACTTCCTGACTGACATGTTGTACGCGCTGATAGACCCGCGCATACGCTACTCGTAAAGGTGATTTGCAATGGCTCAAGCAGAACTGTTAGCCAACCTGAATGAAGATCTGGTAGAGTCAACTTCCGGGATAAAGGGCTTTTGGAACACCATCAAGCGATGGCCGTTGGTGTCGATCGTAGTGCTTGCGCTGCTCCTCATCACGGCGGCATTCGCTAATTTCATCGGTCCGAACGACCCAATCAGGTCAGTCCCGGACAACACCACTCTCGCGCCTATCTGGTACGATGCTCAGCTTGTATCGGTGCAAGATTTGCCTATTATCGTAGCTATTGACGGTGTAACTGGAGTGCAGAGCGTAGCCTCAGCAGCCGAGCAGTACAATGTTATTATTCCGGACGTGGAAGCAGGCGATAAGTCCAAGGTGCGCTCGGCGTTCAACCAGCAAGCCGGTGTGCGCGCGGTCGTGATGGAAGTGGCGACGATTATCGAGGTTCGCGACATAGCAGGTGGCCCGGACGAGCCCTGGACGCCCGTCGGTCTCAACATAATCGACGCCGCGGATGAGTATGGCGTCGAAATTGCGCTTGAGCAACTCGCTGACCCGCTATACGGCGGCACAGTAGTTGCGAGCGCGTTCAAGGGACAGGCAAACCTCGAAGTGAAGGTGCAGGACGCCGCCATACCCAGGCCGGTTTACGCCAATGTCTCCGATGCGGCGGCGCGCTTCGGCGTAGTCATACCGGAAGAGGATTTGAAGAACGAGGCTGCTATTGTAGCTGCCTTCTTCGAGCAGGTTAACCTCCGCGCGAAGGTGCGCGTACCGCAGTCCGACTACATCCTGGGCGGCGATAACATTGGGCGTGACCTGTTCAGCCGTCTTGTGCATGGCGCGCGGGTGTCGCTCGTGGTCGTAGCCATCGCGCTGTCCAGCGGCCTGCTCATCGGAGTATCGATGGGGCTTGTGGCTGGCTGGTTCGGTGGCTGGCTGGACGAACTCATAATGCGTATTACCGACATCTGGCTCGGCATGCCGTTCATTCTGGTCGCCATCGTAATTGTGATAGCGATCGGGCAGACATTCATCATTCTGATTGGATTGCTGGCGTTGCTGTCGTGGACGCCGTTCGTGCGTAATGTGCGCGGCGAGGTGCTTTCGCTCAAGACGCGCGACTATGTGAGCCTCGCGCAGGTCGCGGGCGCGTCCACGTTCCGCATAATGGTCTGGCACTTGCTGCCCGGTGTAATCAACACAGTTATCGTGATTGCTACCTTGCGGGTTGGGCAGCTCATTCTTACCGAAGCGATTCTGAGCTTCCTCGGCGCCGGCATTCCGCCGCCCACACCTGCCTGGGGCGCTATGGTGAATGACGGTCGCCCCTTTGTGCAATATGCGTGGTGGATTTCGTTCTTCCCAGGAGTGGCTATATTCTTGGTGGTGATGTCGTTGAACTTCCTTGGGGACTGGATGCGTGACCGCTTCGATCCGAGGCTGCGGCAGCTTTAGCCTTTGAGACCAAGCCAGGTCTGGGGACAGTATCGGTCTGAGAAAAGAATATGTTTGGCGCTCCGTTCGGGCTTGACCTTAAGCGGAGCGCCATTATAATTCATGAACATATAGATGCCTTGACGCATAGGCCTTCGAAATTCACGTACAGGCATTGCACTGCCTAGCTAACCAATACAATGCGAAAGATTGACACTCTCGGAAGGGGTGAAGAGATATATGCTGAAAAGGGTGCCGAAGAAGACAGGTGTCCGGAATATCACGCGGCGGGTCCCGCTGCTGTATGTTGCCTTGTTGCTCGGATTGATAAGCATGCTCCTGCTCGCATGCGGCGTGGAGTCCGGGGATCGCACTCCGGCCCGTAGAGACGACGATAGGACCGGCGAATTTCACCGCTCTCCAGTTACTGCGTTCGAGCAGTTCCGTGTGGATGTTGAAAAGACCGACGGCGGCTGCGCCGTGGACCCCGCCGATATTACGATCGCGGACGGTCAGCGCATTCGTCTCGCCGTACAGCTGCAATCGGATCTGGAACTTAAGACGACCGCGACCGGCTCCACAACGCTAGAGGGCGAGCGAGAGAAGGCGACCTACCAAGTTGAAGGGCTGACGATAGCCAGCTCCGGC
The DNA here is from genome assembly GCA_965225795.1 of Dehalococcoidia bacterium. GTDB lineage: Bacteria > Chloroflexota > Dehalococcoidia > Lucifugimonadales > JADFKI01 > Bin90. The sequence goes on from OZ245324.1 coordinate 2,391,571, forward strand.
GGCGCGTTCGGACTGGGAGTCACTGATGTGAATATCGAGATTGAGTCGGGCGGGCGCAAAAGCTACGACTTCAGCGCTGCGGGCGCAGGGGCGTTCGACATTCTCTGCGACGGCACTAAGATAGGCACGTTCACAGTGAATTAAGCCGGGTAATTATTCGTACAATGTCACTATATGAAAATAACCCGACACCTTAGAGATCGACTAGAAAGTGCGAGGCCATATATCCATCTGGAATGGATTGCCCAAACACTTCGGGAGCCTATCGATCGAGAAATTCAGCCTGATGGGCGGGTACGATTCTGGGGCGAAGTCCCCTATCCTGACCAAGATCACCCACATTTCCTGCGTGTGGTAACGTTAGAAGACGAAGAGTCAGTTCTAACCGCTTTCATCGACAGCAGTTTCAGGAGAAGACGATGAAGTTGCATTACTACCCAGAAACGGACAGCGCATACATTGAATTCAGCGAAGGCGCGGGGACTAAAACGGTTGAAGTCGCTGACGGCGTAAATGTTGACCTAGGCGCCCTTGGAGAGCTCATCGGCATTGAACTTGAACAAGCTTCCAAGCACCTCGATTCAATTACACTGAAGAAGGCTAATAGGAAAATTCCGGCTAGTGCCACGAGTAGCTAATTTGTGAGACATGCGAAGGGGGCGGTCAAGTTGACCGCCCCCTTCTTCTTTGCGTTTGTTTATTCAGGCCTTGTCGCTGCTATTCCAACAGAGTTGTGAGGTCAACACCCTGCTCGGCTGCGTTGCCGATGGTGCTCCATGGGGTGATGGTTACCCAGTGGTCCGGCTCTACCTCAATGAGAGGTGGGCGGGAATTGGCGTATTCGTGGGTGGGGTCCACCTCAAGTGGGGTGCGCGTCATGAACACGTCGCCTTCGGGCGGGTCAACAGGGGATACAACCTCACCGGGCAGGACAATCTCTTCGCGCTGGATGTCCGGGTGCGAAGGGAGCGCCGCTGAGAGGAGAGCGTTGGTGTACAGGTGGACGGGGTTGTTGAAGATGCTCTCCGTGTCACCCATTTCCTGCACGACGCCGAGATACATAACTGCCATGCGGTCGCACATGTAGCGCACGGTAGCGAGGTTGTGCGCGACCATGACGTACGCAAGGCCGTGCTCGTTCTGGAGGTCAACGAGGAGGTTCATTATCTGAGCGCGGATGGACACGTCGAGCGCGGACACCGGCTCGTCAAGAGCGATGACCTTTGGGTTCAGCGAAAGTGCGCGCGCAACACCAATCCTCTGGCGCTGTCCGCCGCTGAACTCATGTGGGAAGAGCGACGCCTGATATGGCGGCAGTCCTACCTCTTGCAGGAGTTCCTGAACGCGAGTGGCTATCTGTCCTTTAGTCATCGTGGTGTTGACTTCGAGCGGCTCGCCGATGATGCCGCCGACGCGCATGCGGGGATTAAGGGACGCCCAAGGGTCCTGGAACACTGCCTGCACCGAACTTCGCAGTTCACGCTTGCCCGCGCGGCTGAGCGTCGTCACATCCTCGCCTTCGAAGTATATCTGGCCTTCGGTAGGCTCTTCAAGGCCGAGCATGACCTTCAGCGTAGTGGTCTTACCGCAGCCTGACTCGCCCACGAGGCCCATGGTCTTGCCGCGCTCGACGTCGAAGCTGACATCGTCCACTGCCTTCAGGATGCTCTTGTTGCGGCTGAAGAATGAGTTGCCGACGGGGAACCACTTGCGAAGGTGACGCACGGATATGATGGCGTCGGAGCTGCTGTCCACACCGGGGGCAGAGGGAACGCCAAAGCGGTTGGCCGCCGCATGAGAAGAAGTGCCGTTAGTCGTCATATCTATAACACCAGCCTTGTATTGTATGTTTTATTTCTTCATTGATTCTGTTATTCACGGCTTAGTATTCCGCGCCGTAAGGAACGAGGTGCTTGTACTTGTTGAACTCTTGCACCGACGAGTGCGAGAGTTGCACCCAATGGTCAGGCTCAATCTCGACCAGTTCGGGACGAATCTCGAAGTCCTTCTCAAGAGTGGGGAGCGGTGTGCGCTCGGCGAAGGCGTCGCCAGTGGGAAGGTTGTAGAGCAGCGGCGGTTGTCCTTCGATCTGAGCCAGCCTGCCGGTCTTCTCTTCGAGCTTCGGCACGGAGTTGATGAGCGCCTTCGTGTACTCGTGCTTGGGGTTGTTGAAGATGGTGCGCACATCGGCGTGCTCAACGATGCGGCCCGCGTACATGACGGCAACCCTGTCGCACATCTTGGCGACGATGCCGAAGTCGTGCGTGATGAACATAATGCCAACGCCGGTTTCTGTCTGAAGGTCCTTAAGGAGGCGAAGGTACTGCGCCTGAATGGTAACGTCAAGCGAAGTGGTAGGCTCGTCCGCGATGAGGACCTCGGGGTCGCAGGAGATGCCTATGGCGCCGACGACGCGCTGGCGCATGCCGCCGCTAAGCTGATGAGGATAGTCGCGGAGGCGGACTTCAGGAGCAGGGATGCGCACCTTGCGGAGCATGTCGATGACCTGTTCGCGCAGGGCATTGCCCTTCATGTTCCGGTGAATCTTGAGCGCCTCGCCCACCTGGTCGTCAATGTCGAACACAGGGTTGAGCGCGGTCATCGGGTCCTGCAGCACCATAGCGACACGGTCACCACGAACCTTTTCCATCTCCTTCTCATCAAGTTGGAGAATGTCCTCGCCACTCAGATGCACCGAGCCTCCGACAATATGTCCAGGAGGTGAGGGTACCAGTCGCATAATGGAGAGCGCGGTTACCGACTTGCCGGAGCCGGACTCGCCCACGATGCCGAGGGTCTCGCCGCGCCTAAGATCGAAGCTAACGCCATCCACCGCTTTCACCAAGCCCCAGCGTGTTACGAAGTATGTTCGGAGGTCGTTCACTTCCAGAACTACGTCGCTTCTTGAGCCGTTCCCAGTAGCCATGCTCTATATCCTCCATCAAGGTTTTCGACTTTGCGCAGGTCCCTACGAGGGACACCTAGCCGAATTGTACTTTATTATCCCAAAATTGTATGCAAACTATAGCCAATAAGTATAGAAAAGGCAAGCCTGCGGGCCAGTTTTTCGGTGTTTCGGTTAATCAATCATTCAGAGGCTTGTATATTGGCTTTGCGCGTTCGTATCGCCGCTGTTGCTGATATACTGGCGGCACAATCGAAAGTATGCGTCGAGTGGAAATCGGCTGGGGAAAGTCAACGTATGCCCAAAGTGCGGGATGCGATACGATTGGTGGAAGAGGAATTCTCGGCTGCGATGACCGCAAGCGTGTGAGCCTGTGTCATACCTCGCTCATTATTACTTACTCGTCTAAAGGAGTGATTCAGATGCAACGTTCCGGCAAAGATGTACTGTATTTCGAGACGGGGCCTGACAATGCGCCTACGATGTGGGTTGATCCGGGCGAGGAGTTCGAGGTTGTGACGCAGATGAACCGCGGGCCCTGGATAGACGATCATCCGGATGGCGAGCGGCTGCGGGAAGTGCTGCGCGCGGGCAATCCGTCGAGCGGCTGCATCTATGTGAACGGAGCGGAGCCGGGCATGGCGCTCATAGTGCATGTCGGCGAAATAGAAACAGAACCTTTCGGCTTTACAAACTATCGGGGCAGCACGAGCGCGATGCCTGGGTGGCTGGGAGACAGCGGCGTGGGTCGGCATCACAAGGTCGTGGAGATCAAGGACGGCAATATCCTGTGGAGCGATACGCTGAAGATTCCGATTGCGCCGATGCTGGGCGTGGTGGGGGTCGCGCCGAGGCATTCGCGCTGGACCAACGCCTGGGCGGGCGAATGGGGCGGCAACTTCGACATACAGGAAGTAACGACGGGCGCGTCGGTGTGGCTGCCGGTGAATGTGCCGGGCGCGCTGCTGCATATTGGCGACATGCATGCGCGACAGGGCGACGGCGAGATTTGCGGCGCGGGCGGCATCGAGACGGGCGGCAGGGTGCGGCTGCGCTGCGAGCTTGCTCCCCTACCCGCTGCGATGACCTGGCCGCGCATCACGAACGAGACGCACATTATGACGACCGCGATGGCGCGTCCCGCGGAGGACGCATTTCGCTTGGCTCTGTCAGAGATGATTCTGTGGCTGCAGCACGACTATGGTTTCACGCGCGGAGAGGCGTACCTGTTCCTGGGGCAGGTGCTTGAGGCGCGCTGCACGCAGTTCGTCAATCCGACATTCAGCTACGTGGCGAAGGTGAACCGCAAGTATTTGCCGTAGCAACCTGCAAATGCGACCTATGGACTGGATGGACGGCACAACTTTATTGCTCCGCCTGCTGTTGGCGTAGAAGCTCTAGTTCAGCGCGCAACGCTTGCTCACGACTTTCGGCTGCTAGCCGCGCTTCGCGTTCCGCCAGTCGCGCTTCGCGTTCGACTTCTGCCTGGTTTATCGTCCTGCCGCTCTCGGTATCGCGGATGTCGAAGCCGTTTTCGAGTTCCTCTCCAGAGTGGAACCTCAAGTCGAGAACTTCGCTGTATGCCCAGATGGTGCCGTCCGCGTCAGAATGCAGTTCGTATGGCTGATACTCACCATCTACTAAACGCTCTCCAGTAAGCGGCTGACCGTATAGTTCGCCGCCGGTAGGGTCGAGTCTCCAATATTCGGCTATACCTAACCGGGCGTAAAGGTCGCGCTTGTGTCCCAAGTCATTTGACGCCGTACTTGGCGACGCCACTTCCAACACGAAATCGGGAGGCTTTCCGACTTCCCAAATCCAGTAGTTGGGCAGGTTTTGCCGTATGCCCTCCACATCGGCATCGAACGCGATGTAGCAATCGGGCGCGATGCGCCGGTTGCCGTTGGAGGGGTCGTAGAAAATGAACCCTCCGGCAGAGACGAACACTTCCGGCTCACTCTTGAAGTAAGCCGTCAGCAGGTACGCAACTTCAACAATAATTGGGGCTTGCTGCATACCGTCCTCTACCGGCTCCGGGTCTTCGTAGAAGATGTCCGGGAGCGCTGTTGTGATGAGGGATACTTTGGTCGCTGCCATAGCAAGCCTCCGATAGGCCGTAGTTAGTTTTCAGCCATGCGCCATATTTTTCTTGTAGCGTAGGACCTGTCTTATTTCCATTACATGATTGCCTATTGCGGGCCAGGGAAGAAGTCGGCGCCTTTCATTATCATGTCCTGCTGCTTGACCGCGAGGCCTCTGACGCGGGGCATGTATTCGTTATTCCAGCGCGGGTCTGAGCGCACCTGCTCGCGCGCCTTTTCGAAGTGAGTGTAGTCTTCATACGCCCAGATGTGGACGATGCGGTTCAGGGGGCCTATGTCGGTGTAGTACCAGCCGGCGAGCTTGACGCCGTAGTCGTCGCGTATCTTGATGGCAACCTCTTCGACGGCTTTCATGTACTGCGGCACCGAGCCGGGCTGCAGGTCGTAGATTCGCATATCGTAGATCATCGGATGCTTCGCTCCTTTTGCTTATTGAGCAGCGCTCATTCATTTCTATGCACTTCACTATGCACTTCGATATCAGAATTGTCCTTCGACGGACTCAGGACGATTGGGGTCTGTCAAGCATCCCCATTCTAGTAGAATGGCTGCCTTTTGAATACGGCGTGTGCGTATTCGGCGCTTTCGATTACGGGGCTTTCAACTACGGTCTTCAACTCTGTGAGACGCGGCGGCGCTCGCCGAGGATTCCGTTGGGGCGCAAGAGGATCACGAGCACCAGCAGGAAGCCGATCAGGAAGAAGCGCAGGTTGGGGTTGTTGATGCTCTCCGGAAGGAACTGTGTGCCACTCCAGATGCCCCAGACGACGAACGCGCCGAGTATCGCGCCAAGGTTGTTGCCGCTGCCGCCAATCATGAGCATCACCCAGATGATGAAGGTCGCCAGGAGCGGGTCGAAGGTGAAGGGGTCGAGGTATCGGAAGCCGTGAGCGAACAGCGCGCCGCCGATGCCCATAACCGCCGCGCCGAGAATGAAAGCCTGCAACTTGAATCGGAAGACGTTCTTACCCGCCGCAGCGGTCGCCTCTTCGTCCTCGCGGATGGCTCGCAGCACGCGACCCCAGGGCGAGTCAATTGCGCGCTGAACGGCGAAGTAGAGCGCGGCGAGCACGACCATCACGACGATGAAGTACAGCAGGTCGTACTGGTCGGGCGAGACCCAATCGCCGAGGAACTTGGGGATGTTGTACAGCCCGCGTGATCCGTTGGCTAGCCACTTCTCGTTGAGGAACATTAGACGGACGCTCTCGGCGATGCCAAGCGAGGATATGGCGAGGTAGTCGCCGCGCAAGCGCAGCGTTATCGCGCCAACTATGAGCGCAACTATGCCGGTCACTGCGGCGGCGCAAGCCAGCGCCACAATGAACCAAAGGTCGATGCCCAATTTCAGCGCGTTCGCAAGGTTGCCGCCGAAGATGAAGTCCTCAAACAGTTCAGGGGATGGCGGCGCGGTCGTGAGAAGAGCGGAGGTGTATGCGCCGAGCGCGAAGAAGCCAGCGATGCCGATATTGAACAGGCCTGTGTATCCCCAGTGGATATTCAGACCGAGCGTGAATACGGCGTAGATGCCCGCGAGGATGCCGAAGCCTGCCAGAAAGAATATGAAGTCCATCTATGCGTCCTTCTCTCCGAACAGGCCGCGAGGTCGCAAGAGAAGCACCATCAGCATTATGGCGAATGCGACGGCGGGCTTGTACGCGGGTGAGACCCATTCGGTGGATGCTTCCATGGATATGCCAACGAGCAAGCCACCGACGAGCGCGCCCCAGGGCTTGCCAATGCCACCGAGCGTTACCGCCGCGAACATCGGTATGAGCGTGTTCCAGCCGGAGGTAGGCAGCATCTGCGCCTGGGACACCGCGATGAGCGTTCCGGCTATTGCGGCGTAGGCAGCGGCGATTACCCAAGTCCAGTGGATAATGCGCGTGGTGTTGATGCCGGTGACGCGGGCGAGGTCGATGTTGTCGGATGTGGCACGCATCGCCTTGCCGATTCTAGTGCGGTTGAGGAACAGGTAGAGCGCTCCAACAAGCACTACGGTGGTCAACCCGAGGAAGATGTTGTCGGGCGGAATGCGAATGTCGAAGGGCAGCGCGCCGCCGGTGGGCAGGGCAATCTCAAATTCCAGGTGGTAGAAGGGTCTCGATGCGCGCGGAAGTTGCAACGGTTCGGAGCCCCAGAGCATCTGTATGGCGCCCCTGACGGCAATGGCGATGCCGAGCGACACCATTGAGAGAGTTACAAGGCCGGTGCCGCGCTCGCGCAGACGCTCGTACACCGAATAGTCTATTGCGACGGCGAGGGCGCAGCAGACGACGACGGTTATGGGCAGGGCAATCAGCAGAGGATAACCGAAGGTGAAGGGGCCGAAGCCCGCGCCGTCTATGCCCAGGGCGGGCAGCGCGACGGTCAGGAGGAAGAGCGTGATGTACGCGCCGAGCGTCATGTAGTCGCCGTGCGCGATGTGGGCGAAGCGCAGGATGCTGTAAATGAGCGTGATGCCGATGGCGCCGAGCGCAATCATGCTGCCAAGCAGCAGCCCGTTGACGACCTTTCCGGGGGCAGCCAGAAGCAGAACTACGCAAACTGCGACTATCGCAACGCTCCAGCCGAGTTCGCTGTGCGCCGCCGAACGAGCGCGAATCGCCATCGTCTGCATTGACATCAGCGCAAGTTATCTCCTTGCCTTATTCGTCAGGCGCATCAGGTCTGCCTCCACCGAGGTATAGCCGTCCGATATCAGGGTTGTCGAGCAGGCCGGATGCGCTGCCGTCCAACTGGTTCTCGCCGTCGGCGAGCACGTATCCTCTGTCGGACATGGCTAAGGCGGTTCGTATGTTGTGCTCGACGATGAGTATGGCGACGCCAGTCTGCTGGATGTCGCTCAGCCTGTCGAAGATAAGCTGGCTCATGATGGGCGCCAGGCCCGCGGACGGCTCGTCGAGCAACAGCAGCTTTGGTCTTAGCATCAGGGCGCGCCCAAAGGCGAGCATCTGCCGCTGCCCACCGGAGAGGCTGCCTGCGCGCTGTCGCCTGCCGCGCTGCAGGTCGGGGAACATCGAGTACATCTCGGATATGCGCGACTGCACGTCACTGTCGTCCACGAACGCGCCCATCTCAAGGTTTTCTTCGATTGTCAGCGACGGGAAGATGTTGCCTGTCTGCGGGACGTAGGACATGCCCATGTGGATGAGTCTGTCGGTGGGCATGCCGGTGATGTCAGTTTCCTCGAACATGACACTGCCCTGCTTGGGTGTGAGCAAGCCGAAAATGGTCTTCATGAGCGTTGACTTGCCGCAGCCGTTGGGACCGAATATGGTAACCGCCTCGCCCGGCTCAATGCGCATGGAGACGCCGTGCAGGATTTCCGTCTCACCGTAGCCGGCGACGATGTTGTCAACAGTGAGGATGCTCATGCGCGACTCTCGACCGCGAATCCTAGATAGGCGCTGAGCACTTCGTCGTTGCGCTGCACCTCTTGCGGCGTGCCCTCGGCGAGCTTTCTGCCCTCGCTCATGACTATGACGGGATTACACAGGCTCATAACCAGATGCATGTTGTGCTCGATTATCAGAATTGTCGTGCCCGTCTCTTCCTGCGCGCGGCGGATGTCTTCCATCAGCAATTCGGTGAGCGCGGGGCTGACGCCTGCGCTTGGCTCGTCCAACAGAATCATCTTTGGTTTAGCCATGAGCGTTCTGCCGAGTTCGAGAAGCTTCTTCTGACCACCGGAGAGGTTGGCGGCGTACTCGTCCCTCAAGTGCAGCAGGTTCAGGAACTCCAGAGTTTCAAGCGCCTGCCGCTCTATCTCGCGTTCCTGCGGGACGATGCGCCAAGGTGTGAACCATGAAGCCCAGACGCGTTCGCCTGCCTGGTTCGCGGGCACGAGCATTAGGTTTTCAAGCACGGTCATCTGCTTGAACTCGCGGGGAATCTGGAAGGTGCGAACAAGCCCGGTGCTGAAGGTCTGGTGCGCCTCCATGCCGTCTATGCGCTGACCGAGGAAGGTTATGGTGCCACTGGTGGGTTTGTGGAAGCCGCTGATGAGGTTGAAAAGGGTGGTCTTGCCCGCGCCGTTGGGCCCTATGAGGCCTGTGATGGTGCCGGGCTGGACGTCCAGGGAGCAGTGGTCAACTGCGCGGACGCCGCCGAAGTCCTTGACGAGATCGCGGACTTCGAGGATGGGGGCGGCAGTATCGGATTGCGTGTTGAGAGCCATTTGTTCACAACCATGGGCCGCTCGACCTGCGTGTGTTCTTGGGGCTGAATGAGTGTATCAATGGGCATGAAGTCAGTCAATATGAGCGCTGCCGGAGTCGAAAGCGGCGTTGCCTTCGTCCACGTAGGTTGTGCCGTCCACGTGCGATACAGTGATGTGCTGGCGGTATGTGCCAGAAGCGACGCGGCGCTCGGCGTGGTGCGTGTCGGTCTGCCACTCGACGAGGTTGCCGTCCGCCAGCGCCTCTTGCAGCACGCGACCATGCATGGTTTCGCCGCCACTTACGCCCAGCAGATGCAGCACCGTCGGCGCGAGATCGATGTTCCCCGTAGGACTTTCGATGCGAACGCCGCTCTTGAAGCTGCCGCCGCGCGCGAAAAGCGCGTTCCGCATCTCGTGGCGACTCATCGAGCCGTGCTGCCCAAGCTCCGGTCCTCCGCCCGTTGAGAACGCATAGCCCTCGAAGCCTGCCGCGTTCGGACGGGAGTCCCAGCGGAAGGACATTGCGAGATCAGGCGCGCGCTGTCCCTCAACTCCAATCAGCGATGCGGGCAGCGTCCCTTCGATGCGCCCTGCGGCATCGGACGCGACCAGCGCGCCGCACCAAGGCTGCTGCATGAGCCACGCCGCGAGTTTGTCCACCGTTGCGGAATCGCTATCATGGGCGTAGAAGAGCACGGAGCCGCCGTTGGTGGCGACCGTGATACCACCCGGCTGGTCTCCCGGAGGGAAGCCGGCGGCATGCACAAGCGCCTCTATGTCTATGGTTTCAGTTATCGTTGAGTAGCCGTGGTCGGAGATTACGAGTATGTCAGTGCCGGCGTCCATTCCCGCATCACTCAGCCAATTGAGCAGCCTGCCGAACTGCTCGTCGGCCTCACGCAGGGCGCGAGTGCTCACTTCGGCGCCGACACCGTGGGCGTGCTGCGACTTGTCCGGCTCGGAGAACCAGACGAAAGTAACCGCAGGCTTGCGCTCGGCAAGCACATACTCGGTGGCTATGTCCACCGCCCGCACCAGCTTGTCGCCGTTGGTCTCGCCTTCGGGGGGCCATTCACCGAACCTGGCGACGATTTCATCGTGGAGCGGGTACGGCAGGCAGAACTCAGGGTGAATGGTGGCGCCGCCGACCTTCGCGGCGTTGGGGTTATGCACATAGGAGTTGCCGCTCGTTCCGCTGCCCACAGCAACGTACTCCAGACCGTGCTGCGAGAGGATATCGGCGAGCGTGGGTGCAAGCAGGACCGAAGTCTTGCGGGCTACCTCCGCAAGCGTCGGTTCCAGCGCGGAGAACGCGTTGTACGGGTCGTAGTCGCGCATCACGAGCATGTTCGCGGCCAGACCATGAGCGCCGGGGTAGCGCCCGGTCACCATCGTAGCGGCGTTGATACGTGTGACGGATGGATAGACGGGGTGGTGGTTGTCGAAGGCGACGCCATCTGCGACGAACGCGGCGAGATTGGGCATGAGCGCTGGCGTTACCTGCGCGGGCTGTAGTCCGTCGAATGCAACTATCAGTATGTTTCGCATGGTGCCTCGCTTGATGTTCTGAGCGTGTACGAGATAAGGTTGGCGGACAGAGATTTCACCCCCATCCTAGCCTTCCCCCATCAAGGGGGAAGGGATTTTTCGGAATGTCTTCATTCTACTCTTTCGGAGCGGGTCCGAGAACCTTGTATATTCTGTCGTCTGTTCGCTCGGATGTGGGAAGCACCTCGACGACCACGCGGGAGAGGCCGACGACCTCGCCGTTTTCGTCGAAGCTGTAGTTGTCGCCTATCGCTCCGCTCCAGGTGATGCCGTAGAGGCAGTCGCGGAAGCCGTCGGCGTCCTGGTCGTCGTTAGTCTGCTTGAGGCACTCGGCGGTGATATAGACATCGTCGTACGCAGAGCTCATATGCCACGGAAACACGATATAACCGTAGCGCTCCCTGAAGTTGGCGAGGACCTCCTGTCCCTTCCCATTGTCGGGGTCGAGGTCGGCGGTGATAGCCTTCATGCCTGTGGCCGCGTCGCCCGCGATTTCCAGTGCAGTCGCTCCCACAGAAACGGTTTCCGCGTATATCGGGCCTTCGTATCCAATCTCCCGCGCCTGCTTGATGATGGCGCCAGCCGCAAATTCGGATTGGGGAGCGAGGTGGATAGCGTCGGGATTTGATACAGCCAACTTCTCTAGCTGCGAGCGGAAGTCGGTTACATCGGAAGAGTAGCGTTCCTCTGCCACGAGTTCGCCGCCGCGCCTCTCGAAATGCGTGACCGAAGTGCGCCTGACGCCCTCAGCATAGTCGGTGGATTCGGTGATGGTCGCCAACCTGCGGATGCCGTCAGCCCATAGAGTGTTGCCGGTGTCGATGCCGACCTGCACATCGCTTATCTGGGTGCGGAAGATGTAGTCGCCGGCGTGGGCGATGTCCGGGTTGCTTGCCAGTCCTGAGAAAAGGATTATCCCATCGGCTTCCGCCAGTGGAGCGGCGCCGAGCATCGCTCCGCTGCACGAAGTTCCCAGGATTATCTTGATGCCGTCAACGTCGGTCAGCTTCTTGTAGGCGGCGATTGCACCATTTGCGCTGCACTGGGAGTCTTCGATTACGAACTCCAGCCTGCGCCCGTTGATACCGCCTGAGGCGTTAATCTCGTCGGCAGCCATCTGCTTGACCTGGTTTGCCATAGTTCCGTAGGTCTCGCCGGGGCCGGTCAGCGACTCCATGACGCCAATCCTGAAGGGTGCGGCTTGCTGCGCGTCCTCGCTGCCGCAGGCGAAAACTGCCAGCAACAGAATCAGCATCAAGCACAAAGCAAGCTGGCGCTTATGAGGCGAGAACTGCATAGAACTTCTCTCCCGTCTCCATAGATAACCTCTTGTATAATATAGAGGAAACGCGAGGATATTGGCATTATTCGGACAGGGATGGTCGGAATTGAGCGACACGAAGGGCGAGCGGCGAGAGCAGAAGCGCAATAAGAAGCGATACGGGCACAAGGTGCGTGGGCGCAGTGTGCAAACGCTTCAGCGGATCATATTGGAGCGCGCCGGCGTGGAGCGCGCACGCGAAACCCGTGAGGAGCAGGAACGATAGCTTGTCTTCGCGCAAGCGGACTTTGCCTTGCAACGCGGATGTGGGAGGTCGTGTCAGGTCTTGGATTTAGAATGGGGTATGCGGGTTCGCATATCCTGTTTTCGTTTCTGGATGGGAGATCGCTGGGGCAAGGTGAGAGGGCTGATTCTGTCCTGGTCCGGCTCCATCAGGGTTGATGGGTGTTATCATACATCGCGGTGGACTTCCTTCGGCTTGGAACTTGCATTTCAGCGCATTGACTCGGCATTAGCTCACTTATGAATCAAGACTCTGACGGGATTTCATATGACTTCACGGCGCATCTGACGCACTTTTGCCGTGTGCTGCGCTCGCACGGGCTGCTAATAAGTCCGCAAGATACGGCAGATGTGATGCGCGCACTGAGCGCAGTGGACATGATGGACAAGGGGCGGGTGTACTGGTCGCTGCGCGCGCTGCTGCTGTCGCGGCGAGACGAGATTCCGATCTATGATTCGCTTTTCGAACGCTTCTGGAACTTCGAGGAGTTGCCGCTACGCCCGCATATCGACTCGGATGACGACCTCGTGGGCGGCGCGAGGGAGTTTCGGCGCACGCCGAGCGTGGCGATGATGCCTGAAGATGACCCGTCTTCCGAAAATACGCTGGTTCAGATGCTGCGGACGGGGGCGAGCAGTCGCGCATCCATAACACCTCCTGACCTGAGAGTGCTGCGGGCAGACGAGCTTTCGGAGTTGTCGAGAATCGCGGCGCGAATGATAAGGGCGATGGCGTCCAGGCCGGGCAGGCGTCGCAAGCGGCATCGCCGTAAGGGCAGCCCGGACCTGCGAGGGGCGATGCGGCTCAACCTTAGCAGCGGGGGCGATGCTCTGCTGCTGCCACGCAAGAGGCGCGTGCCAAGAACGCCTCGCCTGCTGGTGATGCTGGATGTGAGCGGGTCGATGGAGCGGCATGTGCAGTTGCTGTTGCAGCTTATTTTCGCGGTGTCGCAGCATACGAAGCGAGTCGAAACCTTCGTGTTCAGCACTTCGGCGACGCGGGTTACGCGGGAGCTGAGCGCGCCGTCGTTCAGTGAGGCGCTTGTGCGGATCGGGCGCGTCGTGCGGCACTGGTCGGGTGGCACGCGCATCGGAGAGGCATTGGCGCATGTGAACACGAGGCATGAGTATGCTCTGAGCCGCTACACGACGGTGTTCCTGTTGAGCGACGGGTGGGATACGGGGGAGCCGGAGCGGCTGTCGTATGAGGTGCGGCGGATGCGACGGCGGGTGCATCGGGTTGTGTGGCTGAATCCACTGCTGGGGAGCGAGGACTATCAGCCGCTGACGCGCAGTCTGCAAGCGGCGCTGCCATATATCGACCATCACGCATCGGCGAGGGATGTGGAGAGTTTGAAGCGGCTGCCTAGGTTGTTGCGGTGATGCAAACGTAGGATCGATGGGCAGGATAGGCGGGATTTTTCGGTATAATGAATGATATGCTTGACACGAAGGAAGACTTCAGGTAGCTACGCCGCAGTCTCGACAGGTTGATGAAAGCGGTCGCTGGTATGAGTTCCTTCAACATTATGGCAGTGGTGACGGTACGGTTGCTGGCCCAATTCATCGGGCATCTTGACTGTACGCGGGCGTATGCACCGCTTGTGCCCGGCAAGTAAGTAAGGAGAGGGGCTTGTGATGATAGCGGCATATATTGGGGTACTCAAAAGTACGCAGTTTTCAATGGACGGGCTAACCGCCCGGAGTACTGGTGGTTCGCACTAGTCCAAACGATCATCTTGACTATATTGTTTGCCTTATCTTTCATTATTCATGATGCGCTTATAGTCATTGCAGTGGTGTACGGACTTGCTACGGTAATACCGTCTTTGGCAGTGACTATTCGGCGACTTCATGACAGTGGTAAGAGCGCATGGTTTATTCTGTTTAACTTTATACCCTTTGTCGGTGGAATAATTATGCTGGTTTTCATGGTACTTGGAAGTGAGGCGGGTGAGAACAAGTACGGGGCGCAACCGGTGTGAGTTCGGGTGGGCGGCGGCTCAGAAATGTAAGAATCCGCAGGGCCATCCGAGCTTTCGAGAGACTAGGCTATCGGATTGTAAGGATACGCGGCAGCCATTATGTCATGAGGCATCCGGAAAATGGCATTCTGATACTGCCCTTTCATGGTGGAACCGTCAAAGCAGGCATATTGTTTGACGCAATCAAAAGGGCCAACATCTCAATCGAGGAATTTGAGGAACTGTTGTGACTGATAGCAGAGAATACTCGGTGATAGTTCACGATGCGGATGAGGGCGGATACTGGGTGGACGTGCCAGCCTTGCCGGGCTGCTATTCGCAAGGCGAATCTGTTGATGAGGCACTGGAGAACGTGAAAGAGGCAATCGAGCTCTATCTGGAAGTGCTGCGAGAAGAGGATGGTGATATTCCGACCGACTCGGATGTGGTGTTTCAAGTGAGAGTTCCAGTAGGTTGGTGAGCGTATGCCTGAGTTTGAAATTGTGGCGGACTTCAGCCCGACGGGGGACCAGCCGGATGCGATTGCGAAGGCGGTGGCGGGGATCGACGAGGGGCTGACGCATCAGACGCTGCTTGGGGTTACGGGGAGCGGCAAGACTTTCACGATGGCGAATATCGTCGAGAAGGTGCAGCGCCCTACTCTTGTTATCGCTCATAACAAGACGCTTGCGGCGCAGCTTGCCACGGAGTTCAAGGAGTTCTTCCCGAAGAACGCGGTTGAGTACTTCGTGAGCTACTACAACTACTATCAGCCTGAGGCTTATGTGCCGCGCACGGACACCTACATCGAGAAGGACTCGGACATCAACGAGGAGCTGGATAAGCTGCGGCATGCGGCTACGCGGTCGCTGCTGACGCGGCGGGATACGCTCATCGTGGCGTCTGTGTCGTGCATATTCGGTCTGGGGTCGCCGGAGGAGTACCAGAGCTTCGTTGCGTATGTGCGGAAGGGCGAGATTCGGAACCGCCGTCTGCTGATGCGGCAGCTTGTTGATATGCAGTATGAGCGCAACGACATGGACTTTGCGCGGGGGAACTTCCGGGTGCGCGGGGATACGATGGAGATTTTGCCGGCTTATGAGGAGTTGGGCATACGCATCGAGTTCTGGGGGGATGAGGTGGAGCGCATCGTGGTGGTGGACCCGCTGACGGGGGAATTGCTGGGGGAGCGCGACGATATCGAGATATACCCTGCGAAGCACTTCGTGACGTCTCAGGAGAAGATGAATCTTGCTATACAGGACATCGAGGTGGAAATGGAGGAGTGCGTTCGGCGACTGAAGGAAGAGGGGAAGCTGCTGGAGGCGGAGCGGCTGGGGTCTCGGACTCGGTACGACATCGAGATGATGCAGGAGACGGGGTACTGCGCAGGGGTGGAGAACTACTCGCGGCACCTGGCGCGCAGAGCACCGGGCAGCACGCCGTACACGCTGATGGACTACTTCCCGGAGGACTATCTTCTGTTCGTGGACGAGTCGCATATGACGCTGCCGCAGATACGGGGGATGTATCGCGGAGACCAGTCGCGCAAGGAGACGCTGGTGGAGTTCGGCTTTCGGCTGCCGTCCGCACTGGACAACAGGCCGCTGAACTTCGAGGAGTTCCAGGAGCATGTGAACCAGGTGGTGTATGTGTCGGCGACGCCGGGGCCGTATGAGCATGAGCACAGCCAGAGCTTCATTGAGCAGGTGATACGACCGACGGGTTTGCTGGATCCGGAGGTGGAGGTGAAGCCGACGACGGGACAGATAGACGACTTGCTGTACCAGATACGAGAGCGGGTGGCGAAGGGTCAGCGCTGCCTTATAACGACGCTGACGAAGCGGATGTCGGAGGAGCTGGCGGACTACCTACGGGAGATGGGGGTGAAGGTCCATTACCTGCACTCGGAGATAGACACGCTGGAGCGGAGCGAGATTCTGCGCGACCTTCGGCTGGGGGTCTATGACGTGGTGGTGGGCATCAACCTGCTGCGTGAGGGAATTGACCTGCCGGAGGTGAGTTTGGTCGCCATACTGGATGCGGACAAGGAGGGCTACCTGCGTTCGCTGACGGCGCTGGTACAGACTATCGGGAGGTCGTCGCGGCATGTGGAGGGGAGTGTCATCATGTATGCAGACAGGGTTACGGACTCTATGAGGCAGGCAATCGATGAGACTTATCGGCGGCGCACGATACAGGAGGCGTACAACCGGGAGCACGGGATTACGCCGCAGGGGATACGCAAGGGTGTGCGGGACATCACGGAGCGCGTGAGGGCGGTGGCGGAGCAGGCGACGCCGTACATAACGCATGACGATATACCGAAGGATGACCTGACGCGGCTGATAAAGGACCTTGAGGCGCAGATGAAGATGGCTTCGCGGGCGCTGGAGTTCGAGAAGGCGGCGCTGCTGCGAGACCAGATTGTCGACCTGCGTAAGGTGCTTGTGGGGTAGATGTCAGCCGTCAGTTAAGCGCATTCAACCTGTCAGGGGGGCTATTGCGGTCGGAGCCGCGGCGAGATTCTCAGATTGCGCGCTCGCTGCTGGGTATGGGTTCGCCAATTCTCCGGCGGCTGCTCAGGTTGAGTGTCGGTTTTGAAGATGGAGACGATGCCTCCGATGACTTGCAGAACAGCCATTATCAGGAATGCTGTCTTGAGCCCGCTCATGAATGATTCGAGCAAGCCTGAGCCGGGGGCGGCTTCTAGGACGGCGTCGATTTTGACTTCGTAGCCGCTGCTGAGCATGACGGCCGTGACGATGGACGCGGCGATTGCGGTTCCGGTTACATTGCCGGAGTTGCGGGACAGGTTCACGAAAGCCGCCACAACGCCATGTCTCGCGGGGTCGGCGGCGCTGAATATGGATGCGGAGTTGGGGGACTGGAAGAGGCCTGAGCCGATACTCTGGATCAGTATTCCCGCAAGAGCGACAACTATCGAGGATGTCGTGGTGAGAGTGGCAAGGATTAGCAGCCCGCCTGCGGAGAGAAAAAGGCCAATGATGTTGAAGGGCCTCCAGCCGTAGCGGTCAGAGAGGCGTCCACTGAGCGGTCCCATGATTATCCTGCTGGCGGCGTTGGGGAGCAGCGCGAAGCCGACGAGCGCCGGAGTGTAGCCGAGCGCGGCCTGAAGGTAGAAGGGCAGCAGGAAGCGGGAAGAGGTTATGCCCAGGAATGACATGAAGTTGGTGCCGATGCCAATGCTGAAGACTTTGCTCCTGAACAGGGTCATGTCGAGCATTGGCGACGAGGAGCGAAGCTCCCACCTGACGAATGCCACGAGAAAGACGACGAAGCCGATCAAACTAAGAATGATCGGCGGGGAAGTCCATCCCATGCGCGTACCGTTGGATACGGCAAGCAGGAAGGTCAGCAGGACGGCGGTGGACAGCGCGGCGCCTCCGTAGTCGTAACTTCGGTTACGAGAGTCCTGACGGAATACATCACCCCTTATTATCAACAGGACCACGATGATTGTGGCGAGTCCCATAAAGATATTGATGTAGAAGAGCCAACGCCAGTCGAGCGCGGTAATGAGGAATCCGCCGGCGATGGGGCCCATGACGCCGCCGGTGCCCACGACGCTTGCGTGCGATCCGATGCCCTTGCCGCGCTCTGAGGCTGGGAAGACCGAGGTTACCATTGCCATTCCGGTGCCCTGCGTCATGGCGGCACCGAGTCCCTGCAATGCCTTGGCGCCGATCAGAGCTATGATGCTGCCGGAGGTTGCAGCGAAAACGGCGGCAATGACGAATATGACGAGTCCGGAGAGAAATATCCGCTTTCGGCCAACGATGTCTGAAAGCCTGCCCATTGGCAGCAGGAGCGCGCTTATCGTCAGACCTTCGGCAATTACGACCCACTGTACTGTGGCGAGGTCGGCGTCGAAGTACAGGGCGATGGTAGGTAGAGCGACGGACATGCCACCGTGATTTATGACGGAGGTCAATGTTCCCAACGCGACGGCTGCGAATACCCACCAGCGATAGATTGGCTTGTTGATTATGCCGGAAGCGAGCATCAGGGATTACGGTGGCTGAGGATGCTTAGGCGCAGACTATGGGAATTTTCACATTGGCTATTTCCAGACAAAGTGAAATCTGCGCCGAAGTGGATGTGTTCCAAGGACAGCGGCAATACAGCTATTTGCCATTCTAGCACAATGCCGTCCTGGCTCAGCGAGTGCTGGTATAATCCCCCCTACTCGACATACAGAATTGGGAAGGGTTGGACATGCTGATTCCGTTTGCGGCGCCATACGACCTGAGAGGCACTTTGTGCGGCGGGCAGGCGTTCCGGTGGCGCGAGGAGGGCGACGGCTGGTTTTGCGGGGTGATATTCGGCAATGTGGTGAGGATGCGGCGGGTTGAGGAAGGGATAGAGTTCGTGAGCGCGCCGGACGATGAGGGTTCGCTGGTCTCGCTGGTGAGGGACTATCTGCGCGTGGATGACGACATGGATGAGGTGTATGAGGCGCTCAGCGAGGATGAGCATCTTGCGGACGCGGTGAAGCAGCACCGGGGACTTCGGGTGCTGCGTCAGGAGCCGTGGGAGTGTCTCATAGGGTTCATCTGCTCGGCGAACAACAATATCCCGCGCATAACGGCGAATGTGGAGGATATGGCGATCCACTACGGCAAGGCGCTGCCGCATCCTGACATGCAAGACTGCGGGAGAAGCTCTTTTCCGACGCCGCAACAGCTTGTGGATGCGGGGGAGCAGGCTCTGCGGGACTTGAAGCTGGGGTTTCGGGCGGTGAATGTCATAGCGGCGGCGGCGGGGATTGCGGAGGGGGAGGGGCCGGACCTGTACTCGCTGAGGGAGGCAGACTATGACGAAACGCTGGCGGAACTGGTCAAGCTGCGAGGGATCGCGGACAAGGTGGCGAACTGCGTGATGCTGTTCTCGCTGGACAAGCCGCAGGCGTTTCCGGTGGATGTGTGGATAGTGAAGGCGATGCGGGACTGGTATCCGGATGCGCCCGTGCCGCCCGCGTTGAACAGCAACGGCAACAAGACTACGCCGACCGAGCGGCATAAGCGGGAGATGAGGGAGTGGGCGCTGGAGCGGTTTGGGGAGCACGCAGGGTACGCGAACCAGTATATGTTTCACCACAAGCGGTGGGTGGATCTCGTGAGAGATTCAGGATAGGTGTGCGCGGATGATGTCGGAATTGCGCCTAAGGCGAGGATTTACTCGTTCTCGTCTTCGATCGGCAATTCTTCAAACGGGATTCCCTTCTGTTTTGCCCAGGCGCGCAGTTTCGCGGCTGATCGCTTGCGCTCTTCCTTGGCGCCCTCCTTGATGCCTTCTGCGCGGCCCTGTTCGCGCTGCTGCTTGCTAAGCATTCTTGCTAATACCATGACTGCCTCCAAGAATAGCGCTACGGCTATGGCGTTCATCGCGGACCCTATGCCTATGGGGCCCGACGCCCTGATGATTTCTAGCGCAATATGGGCGAATGTGTCAATCGCCGCTTCCTGCTGTATGCGCGTGTAAGCCTCGAATGCTATGCCCGGTATGTACTGGACTAGAAATATGGCGAAGTATGCTCCCATCGTTTGGGGAGATAACGACCATATCGCTATTCGCTTTCCGGGTTCGCTGAGTGTGGTTGTCACAGGCTTGAGCGCCAATATCCATGCCAATATCCATTCTGCATCTCAGCGATAGTGTAGCACGGGACAACTATTCATGACACCCATGCTTTTCCGAGATTCTTTTCAAGGTTCGGCGGAGCGAGTTCAACCGGACAGGTGGCTGCGGATGATGTCTGGGAGCTGGTAGAGTTCACAGTCTATGCGGCGAGCGGGCGGCAGGGAGCGCAGGAATGCCGAACCGTAGCGGCTAGCTGTGACGCGCCTGTCGAGGATGATGACTGCGCCGCGGTCTGTTTTCGTGCGTATGAGGCGTCCGAAGCCCTGCCGCAGTCGGAGGATTGCCTGCGGTACGGCGTACTCCATGAATGAGTTGTCGTAGAGTTCGGAGCGCGCCTGAAATACCGGCTCAGAGGGCACGTTGAAGGGCAGGCGGGCGACTATGAGGACGCTCAGGATGTCTCCGGGGAGGTCAACGCCCTCCCAGAAGCTCGAAGTGCCGAGCAGGACTGCTTTCGGGTTCTGCATGAAGCGTCGCACGACCTGAGCGGGGGGACCGTCTGAACCTTGCTGCAGGACTTCGATGCCGCGAGCCTTGAGGTCGTCACGGATGCCTTGCGCGGCGCTTCGGAGTGCGCTGTACGACGTGAAGAGCGCCATGGTGCGCCCTTCGGCTGCTATGGCGGCGTCCTTGATTGCGCCTTCGAGCGCTTCCTGATATGCCCCTGAGCGCGGTTCGGGCATGTCTTTGGGCAGGCATAGGACGGCTGCGCTGGGGTAGTCGAAGGGCGAGCCTAGCAGCAGTTCGCGGGCGTCTTTGAAGCCTGTGCGCTCGATGATGTGGGCGAAGCTATTGTCGGCGCTGAGGGTGGCGCTGGTCATGACGACGCTGCGGGTCTGCGAGAAGACCAGCTCATCGAGCTTTTCGGCGACATGCAGGGGCGCGGCGTGCAGCGAGAGTTCGGCGCGGCGCGCGGATAGCGTGAGCCAGTAGATTGTCTCGTCGTCGGGGGCGACCACGAACTCCTTGAGCTGGCGGCGCAGCGTATCGTTCGTTTGCGCGGCGGTTTCAAACTCTGCTGTCAAAGATTCGTAGTTGAGCAGGCCGGCTTCTTCGAGGTTGGCAAGCGCTCTTTGCAGGTTAGCGAGCTGTCTGCCGAGTTCAGCGAGGGCGAGGTCTGCGTTTTCCCAGCCGATTTCCAGCTCGGACCAGTTCGGATGGGAGCGGGTTGCGCGCGTAACGCGGGTCTGCTGCGCGTATGGTGACGGGCCACGCCGTCCGTTGCCGGAGGGCTGTGCCATCGCTTCCAGACCTGCCAGGAGTCGGGCGATGCTGTCGCGCATGCGGGGCAGGAGTTGGGCAAGTTCGGCAGTAACTGTCTCGACGGTCTCCCTGCGGTCGGTGGTGTCGGAGGTTGCAGTGCGGAATGCGATGGTTGCCTGATTGGGCAAGCCGCCCTCGCCACTCAGGTTCTGAAAGTGCTCATTAAAGCTCGCCTGGGTCAGCTCGAAGCCAAGGTGGTTCGTTGCCTCCTCTTCAAGATGGTGCGCTTCGTCGATGATTAGCACATCGTAGTCCGGAATGAGTGTACCGCCGACGGTGGCGTTGGAGAGCAGCAGGGCGTGGTTGACGATGACGAGGTGCGATGCGGCGGCGCGCTCGCGTGCGGCGCGGAGGAAACAGACGCTCTCGTTTCGCAGGCAGCCTCGCGCGTTGTTCGCGGAGAGACGTTCCCAGGGTGCGGCTGCTCTTGGATGCCCAAGGTTTATCTCGGCGCGGTCGCCGCTGGCAGTGGATTGCAGCCAGAGCATCGTCTTGGCGAGCATCCGCGCCTCGTCGGGTGTCTGCTGCTCGTTGGAGGTGGACATCGTGTTCCAGCGGCGCATGCAGAGGTAGTTGGCGCGTCCCTTGAGTGGGGTGAAGCGCAGGTCATCGCTCTCGCCCTCAACGGATTTCAATGCTTCGACTAGGATGGGCACGTCTTTCTTAAGAAGCTGCTCTTGCAGGTTAATGGTGTTGGTTGAGATGACTACTCGCTTGCCGTTGGCGAGGGCGTAGAGTGCGGCAGGGAGCAGGTATGCGAGAGATTTGCCGACACCTGTGCCAGCCTCGATGATGATTCGCTCGCCATCGTTGATTGCTTCGGTGACTGCCTGCGCCATCTGCACCTGCTCGGCGCGTACCTCGAATCCGGCGAGGGTGTGCGAGAGCGCGCCGCCTTCGCCCATCAGGGAGGCGACCATCTCGGCGTCTATGGGCGTGATGCTTTCGCGCTCGCGGAGGACGCCGCCGGCGTGGAGCCTGCGGGAAATGCGCTGCATGTCGAGGCCGTTGATGCCGATGTTGGAGTCTGCATCGGCATCCGGGGCAGGCGCTGCGCTTTGGGTACGCGGGTTGGCGGCGATGCCGTTGAGCAGGTATGAGAGCGACCAGTTGGAAGTCTGAGCCAAGCGTTGTATCGCGGCGAGTGTCAGTGGGTTGAGATTGGCGGCGTCTTCGAGCAGGTTGAGGAAGAGCATCTTTGCTGCGATGGCGTCGTCGAGGGCGCGGTGCGGTCTGTCGTGCGCGAGTTCGAGGTGCTGTGCCATGTTCTCCAGCGAGTAGCTGGGCGAGTCGGGCCGGATGGTGTAGGCGAGGTCGAAGGTGTCCACGACGGGGTTGGTCAGCTCGATGCCGCTGTGTCGCAGGAAGCCGAGGTCGAAGTCGGCGTTGTGCGCGATGAGCGGGGATACGCCGACGAAGGTGATGAAGGACGCGGCTACGCGCTCGATGGGGTCTGCACGGTCGAGGTCGCGCTGGCGGATGCCTGTGAGAGAGGCGATGAAGGGGCTGATACGCCGCTGGGGGTTCACGTAGCTCTCAAAAGTGTCGAGCGTCCTGCCGCCCTGGAACTTGACTGCGCCAATCTCGATGATGGCGTCCTTCTGGGCGTCCAGACCTGTGGTCTCAAGGTCGAAGGCGATCCAGACGTCTTCGGACGGGTCGGTGTGGTGTGGGAACAAGGGCGGTCTTCCTGACGGATTACAAGCGGGCGTTGGGGCGACCGTCGATTTCGTTAACTGTACTGCAAAGAATGCTAACAGAAGTTAGCGATAGGCGCACATAATTTCTAGTTGTTGTTTCTGCGAATTCCAAGGCTGAATGCGCTTGGCAGACTTGGTGAGCTGAGGAGCTATACTTCGACTAGCTCCGTTCCATCCAATCGCGCGAATCGGCGATCGAAGGTGTAAAGCGGCTGTGCGCCTACGCGATTTGCGGCAGCGAGAATCATCAGGTCCGAGAAATCGGCGCTTCCCTCACGATAGACGGCAGCCGCCTGAGCCACATCGTTGTCATCTTCGATGACCAGAGTATCCGTAGCCACCAGTTCCACGACAATGTTCGCAATCCGCTCACGTCTGAAGCGATACGACCTTTCCAATACCCAGACGACTTCTATCACAACTTCGCGGCAGATGAAGCCTGGCCCATTAGTCGTCAGTCCTTGCAGCAGAGCGCGCGCCGCTTCAGCCTGTTCAGGGTTGTCGCGTGTCAGATAGCGAATCAATACATTCGTGTCGAGGGCAATCACTTTCCAATCGCTCCTTCTATAATGGCGCGCTCCATGTCTTGCAGGCTTACAGGGGGGCCGTCGTACTTCAGCGCGCCGAACAGCCTGCCAATGTGCTTTACCTTTCTGATGCGAACTTCGTCTCCGTGTACGATGTAGCGCACCTTGTCACCGGCCTCGACCGAGAGCGCCTCCCTTACCGCCTTCGGCAGAGTCGTCTGTCCCTTCGATGTGATGGCGGATTCAATCATGTGGACGCCTCCATTCATTGCATTTATGATTCTTGCATTGTGATATGAATAATAGCAATGCGAATCAGGATTATGCAAGTCGAATGACAATGCAATGTTACGCGGCGTGGTTGTGCGTAAAGTCAGAACAATCTAACATGTGGACGGGCTGGTATTGATGGGCATAGGGCAGAAGCGCTGACTTTGCGATGCATGTCCTTCGACGGGCTCAGAACGAACGGGACTACTACAAGTAATTCATAAGAGGATAGAAAAGATGAGTACATCGGGTACGGGCATGGTGAGCGGGAGTGAGCTGATTGGCAGGGCTTTGGCGCTTGAGGGCGTGAAGAATGTGTTCACGATTGCCGGCGACCATGTGCTTCCTACGCTGGACAGCATGGCGGATATGGGCTTTCGGTTCGTGGATACGCGGCACGAGCAGGCGGCGGCGCACATGGCGGACGCATGGGGGCGCATCACGGGCGAGCCGGGCGTGTCTATGTACACGACGCCGGGCTTTTCCAATGCGATACCGGGTCTGGCGAACGCGATGCACTCAGAAAGCCCACTGCTGTCTATCAGCGGCTCGGCGGAACTCAGCGAGCTTGGGCGCGGCGCGATGCAGGAGATCGACCAGGTGGGGATGGCGCGTCCTGTTACCAAGGGCGCGTGGATGGTTACGGATACGCGGCGCATTCCGGACATGATCGCGCATGCGCTGCGAGTGGCGTACAGCGGACGGCGGGGGCCTGTGCATCTGACGATTCCTGTGGATATACAGCAGAATGTGGTGAGCGAGGACGATGTGGCGTTCTATGCGCCAAGTGAGTACCGGGGCATCGGCGCAGCGCAGGCTTCGCAATCCGACATCGAGCAGGCGATTGCGATTCTGCGCGGGGCGGAGCAGCCGCTCATCGTGGCGGGTAGCGCGGCTGCATACGCGCGTTCCGGCGAGGCGCTGCAAGAGTTCATCGAGACGACTCGGCTGCCGCTGCTGACGGAGGGGGACGCGCGTGGTCTGGTGTCGGACGAGCATCGGTACTGCTTAGGGTTCTTCGATCAGGGGTTGAGCCAGACGGCGCGCAAGATTCGTGAGGCGGATGTGGTGATGATGCTGGGGCGCAAGCAGGACCTGATCATAGGCTACGCGATGTCGCCGACGATTGCGGCGGATGCGACGATTATTCAGATTGATCCGTCAGAGGCGGAGATCGGGCGCAATCGGGGCGTTGCGGTTGGTATCGCGGGCGATGTCGAGGCTGCGCTGCGGCAACTGACGGCGGAGGCTTCCAAGCATACATGGAACGAACTGGATTGGATTAGCGAGCTGCGCGCAGAGGGCAGGGCGTGGCGTGAGCACCTGGAGTCGCTTGCGGTGCCGGATGCGCCGATGCATGCGATGTATGTACACAAAGCGGTGATGCAGATGCTCCAGCCGGACGACTACCTGGTGTTCGACGGCGGGGACTATTGCCACTTCGGGCGGGCGTATCTGCCTGCTCGGATGCCTAAGAGCTGGCTGTATGTGTCGCCGTCGGGGATGCTGGGGCATACCTTCCCGACCGCGCTGGCGGCGAAGCTGGCGCATCCTGAGCGGCGGGTGATCGCGTTCAGCGGGGATGGGGCATTCGGGTTCAACGGCATCGAGTTCGATACGGCAGTGCGCCACAATCTGCCGTTTGTGTGCGTGATGGGGAACGATTCGGCGTGGGGGATCGATCGACAGATTCAGATTGGGGTGTATGGCAAGCCGGTTGCGACGGACTTGCTGCCTACGCGCTACGACCAGGTGGTGCGCGGGCTTGGCGGGCACGGCGAGATTGTGGAGAATCCGGAGGAGTTGCAGCCTGCGCTGGAACGCTGCCTGAAGCTGGAACGGCCTGCGCTCATCAACGTGCAGGTGCAGCGGCAGGTGAGTCCACGCGGTCAGTCTGCGATCAATCGGTGGAAGAGCCATACGCTGGAGGCGTTTTAGGAGCGTGGTTGGTTGGTTAGTCAGTCGGTATGCTAGATGGTCAGGCTTTGGAGGGGATTTGAGCAGAGAACTTAGCCTCAGCGTGGTTGACCAGTCGCCTGTGCGTAAGGGCGGAACGGCGCGGGATGCGCTGACGGAGACGATTGAGCTTGCGCGCGCCGTGGAGCGGCTAGGCTATCAGCGCTTCTGGGTGGCGGAGCATCACAACCTTGCGAATTTCGCGGGGACCAGCCCGGAGATTCTTATCGGGCAGATTGCGGCGAACACGCAGAGCATTCGCGTTGGCAGCGGCGGGGTGATGCTGCCGCATTACAGCGCGTTCAAGGTCGCCGAGGTGTTTCGCATGCTGGAGACGCTGTTTCCGGGCAGGATAGACCTAGGCATCGGGCGCGCGCCGGGGAGCGACCAGATTACCGCGGCTGCGCTGTCGTATCCGCGTCCGCAACTCGATGTGCGTCACTATCCCATAGTCGTGCGCGACATGCTTAACTTTCTGCACGACACTGTGGACGAAGAGCATCCTTTCGCCTCGCTACACGCGGGACCGGGGGAATCGACCGCGCCGGATGTGTGGCTGCTGGGTTCGCGTGCCGATAGCGCGTCGATGGCGGCGGAGATGGGCTTGCCGTTCAGCTTCGCGCACTTCTTCGGATTGGCTACGGAGCATGGACCTGCCATAGCGGAGATGTACCGGCAGAATTTCAAACCGTCGAAGTACCTCTCGGAGCCGAAGGTGAATGTTGCGCTTCAAGTGCTGTGCGCGGAGACGGAAGAGGATGCGAAGCGTATCGGGTCAAGTCGCAACCTGTCGCGCGTGCGCTCGGTGCAGGGGATACGCGAGGGCGTGCCGCCGATAGAGGAGGCTCTTGCGTATGAGTATAGTCCGCAGGAATGGGCATACCTGTCGAAGATGAGGCAGAGCTACATAGACGGGACACCGGAACAGGTGCGCGAGAAGATCGAGGAGCTTGCGGACGTCTATGCGACTGACGACCTTGGCATCGTTACGATATGCTACGATTTCGCGGACAGGGTGCGGTCGTATGAACTGGTGGCGGATGTGTTTGGGATGGAGGCACCATCGACACGGTGAGACTTCCAAACTCGGCGTACGCTTGGGTGCATCCGTCCAAGCTGACGGACTACTTGCTATCGGAAACTCACGAAGAGGGCCTCGGAAAGGCGTCTCATCTGCGACTATGGGCTTTGACGAATCCAATGTGGATGTATTGGAAGTAGGACTTTTGAAGATAGCCCAAAACGAAGATGTAGCTAAGACTGAAACTACACCTTATGCACGAAGTACGTAATTTATGGAACAATGGCTACACCCATTGGTGAATTCATAGAGTTGTTGACCGTGTGGATGATTGATACAGGGCAGGAAAATCCACGATTTATCACCGCGTATCCGCGTCAGTCCAGGAGATGGAGGATTTGAGATGGTTGATGAGGCTACAAGGGTTATCAAAGAACTGGACGTTGTGGTAATAACGCAAGATGTTCCGGAGCACGGGCTCATCAGTGGAGATGTCGGCACTGTTGTTCACTGCTATAAGGACGACGAGGCGTACGAAGTTGAGGTGGTGGCGGCAAATGGTCATACTGTGGCTCTCCTGACTCTGCACTCAAGCTCAGTGCGACTGAAGCAAGGATGGGAAATTTCGCATGTTCGTGAGCATGGGCCTGTTCTTGAAGGTGAGGAGGTTGGCGGATATTACCCGCCCCGTGAGAAGAACGGGAAGTCTCGCCGCTGAAGACGGCGCAGGAATCGGTCTATCTTATTGAATGGAGACGATTGAGCAGGTGCGCGAGAGGATCGAGGAACTTGCGAACGTCTATGCGACTGACGACCTTGGCATCGTTACGATATGCTACGATTTCGCGGACAGGGTGCGGTCGTATGAACTGGTGGCGGATGTGTTTGGGATGGATAAGCAGGATGACTAGGTTATGAGCACAACCACAAGTACAACGGACGCGATGGCGGCTATTGAGGCGATGGCTGCGCGGCTGCGTGACGAGTATGGCGCGGAGGCGGTGATACTCTATGGCTCGCGGGCAGATGGCCGCGAGCGGCCGGACAGCGATGTTGACCTGCTGATTGTCAAGTCTGAGGTGTCAGGCGGGGCTATCGCTCGTTCCCGAGAGGTTGATGCCCTACTGTCTGAACTCAGAGAAGGGTATCGGCTCGATACTCATATAACCACACCTGAGCAGATTGAGGGCATGCTGGCGCAGGGTAACCACTTTGTACAGGATGTCATTTTGCAAGGAAGGGTACTCTACGAGAATGGGTGCTTTAAGAAATATGTCGAACTGGCTAGGAAGAGCTATAACATGAACCCTCAAGAGTCGGAGTTTCCCGAATACTGGATCAGAATAGCAGAACAGGACTATGACAGAGTAATAATCCTGTTTGATAACGACGACCCCGTAGGCGCGGGTTACTTCTTGCAACAGGCGACCGAGAAGTTCTTCAAGGCGTATCTGATACGGCAAGGCTGGCGGCTGCGGCGGACGCACGACCTGGGCAGACTGTTGGACGATACCGTACGCTATGACGCGACGCTGGAGCAGTATCGCGCCGTGTGTGAACTCGTATCGATGTATCAGTTCACCGGGCGCTATCCCAGATACACGCTTGAAGCGTACTATCCCGACTTGCCGGATATGAGCGATGAGAATGTACGCGCTGCTCTCTCGGAGATTACGCCGCTGATAGAGCGGCTGCGTGCGGGCAGCGCGAAGCCAAACGACGATGACGAGACTGGACAGAATGCTCAAGGAGGTCTGTGATGCGCTGGGTGAGATATGAAGGTGATGGCGGCGCGGTGTTCGGAATTGTGGAGGGCGATGAGGTTGCGGAGGTGAGCGGCAGCCCGTTCGATGAGTATGAGCGGACGGGGAAGCGGCAGGCGCTGGCGGATGTGCGCTTGCTGATTCCGTTCGAGCCGAAGACTTTCTATGCGGCGGGCGTGAACTACGAGGAGCATGTGCGTGAGGCTGCTGTGCTGTTGGGACGCGAGCCGGACATTCCGCAGAAGCCGGACATCGGCTATCGGGCGAACAACGCGCTCATCGCGCACGGCGAGGCTATCGTGAAGCCTGCCGACTCCACGGAGCGCTTTCAGTATGAGGGCGAGCTTGTCGTGGTCATCGGCAAGGAGGCGAAGCACCTGTCTGAGGAGGATGCGCTGTCTTGTGTGCTGGGCTATACCATCGGCAACGATGTGAGCGAGCGCACATGGCAGGCTGGCGACCGCACGTTGTGGCGAGCGAAGAACAGCGATACCTTCAAGCCGATGGGCCCGTGGATCGAGACGGATGTTGAGCTGGATGCGCTGCGTACTACGGTGCGTATCAACGGCGAGGTGGTTTCGGACTTTGCGACGAACAACATGGTGTTCGGCGTCGAGACGTACATCAGCGCGATGACGCGCTACCTGACGCTGTATCCGGGCGACATGGTATGGATGGGCACGGACGGCGCGACGCAGAACATGAAGGTTGGCGACGTGTGCGATGTGGAGATTAGCGGGATTGGGACGCTGAGCAATCCAATTGCGAGCGAAAGCTAACATCGATTAACAGGATGAACGGGATTTTCTCTTGATGGAGGACTTGGAATATGGCGACGATTAATTCGGTGCTGGGGCCGATGGATACGGCGGATTTGGGGTTTACGCTGTCGCACGAGCATGTGCTGGTTACATCAGCGGGGATACAGCAGATATACCCGGAGTTCATTGACCGCGCGGGAACGATTGAGCGCGGGATAAGCGATCTGAAGGCAGCTTATGACGAGGGGCTGCGCAGCATCATCGATGTGACGACGATTGACCTTGGACGAGATATTCGGCTCATCGAAGAGGTGTCGCGCGGGTCGGGCGTGAACATCATCTGCGCGACGGGCACATGGCGCGACATTCCGCGCGTGTTCTGGACTGCGACGCCGGATGACATCGCGCCGCTGTACATCCGCGAGATCGAAGAGGGCATCGAGGGGACGGACATCAAGGCGGCGATAATCAAGGTCGCCAACGACGTGGGCGGCGTAACGCCGGAGGGCGAGATTATCCTGCGCGCGGCTGCGAGAGCGCAGAAGGCGACGGGCGTGCCGATCTCCACGCACACATGGGCGCCGGAGCGCGTGGGCGAGCAACAGGTTGCCATATTCGAGGACGAGGGCGTTGACCTGAACAAGGTGTATGTGGGGCACAGCAACGACACTGACGACACTGACTATCTCATCGGCTTGCTGGAGAAGGGCGTGTGGATCGGGCTTGACCGCTATCCTGGCAGGCCGGAAGTGCTGGACTGGGAGGCACGGACGCAGACGGCGTACAAGCTTATCGAGGCCGGTTACGCGCATCGCATCATGCTAGGTCACGACTGGTCGGTCGCGCTGCTGATTGCGCTGAAGGAGGCGCGTGAGGCGCGTGACAGGAATAATCCGGATGGCTACCTGTTCATCACGCGGCGGGTGCTGCCGCGCCTGAGCGAGTTGGGAGCGTCGGATGATGACATCAACAAGATTATGGTGGACAATCCGCGCCGGTTCTTCGAGGGGAAGCAGTAGGTCATTATTTCAGTTAGCCAGTTTGTCGGCGCTGTTGTCGTAGAGCGGTTCGACTGGCTAACCACGAACGAGTCCGGGGATCAAAAGCATCAGCGATGGTTGCGTCAATCATCGGAGGTCTGCGCCTGTGGGACTTACTGAAATACGGTCTTTGACTGACTTACGCAAAAAAGAGAGGCTCTCCCGACTAGCGGGAAAGCCTCTCACAGGGGTAGAGATGCTCCAGGGAACACCTACCTGGAGCACCTCCTCATACTACTAGCCAATGCAGCAACCTCCTTCCTAGAGACCCTCAGTAAACTTTCGGCCACCACCACTCTGTCTCTGACCTCATATTATACACATAGTCGAGCAAAATTGAAGGCGGTTCGGAGACTTTTCAATTTCTACATCGACATATAAGAAGCAGAGGATCGTCGATGATTGACGGCGTTGCGGGCGTGATAATCTGGACGGAGAACATGGCGGCTATGGCGGCGTTTTACCGCGATACGCTGGGGCTGCCGGTGCATTCGGAGCGTCCGCACTTCGTTGCGTTCGAGTGGGGCAAGATGCGCTTCAGCATCGGCGAGCACTCTGAGGTGCGTGGCAGGAACGCAGAGCCGCAGCGCATCATGGTGAACCTGGGAACATCGGACATCCATGCGCTGCATGAGCGGCTTACGGCTGTTGGGGTGCGCTTTGTGAGGCCTCCGGAGCGGGAGCACTGGGGCGGGTGGGTCGCTACATTCGAGGACCCGGACGGGAATCTGCTGCAACTGCTGGAGCAGCCGTAGGGATTTTCGCGCAACACGACTTTGCTATTGCCCTCTCCCTATGGACTTACGGGAGAGGGCAATTTGCGTTGTCCTTAAATTGATGAGATGGCTGACGGCCTTTGCTCGAAGAGGCGGGCGCTTTGTTCGTAGGCGTAAGCGGCGCGGAATACGGTTGGCTCGTCGAAGGGCTTACCTGCTATCTGGAAGCCGACTGGGAGGCCTTCCGATGTGAAGCCGCAGGGCACCGATATGGCGGGCATGCCGGTGAGGTTGTAGGGGCCGGTGAAACTAGGGACGCGCGATGTGGTCATGGCGTCCATCGCATCGAAGCGCGGCGCTGGGTTGGACATGGTGGGGGATGCCACTATATCGACCTTCCTCAGCACATCGGCGAACTCGCGCTTGAGCACATTGCGGACGCGCTGCGCCTGCACATAGTCACCGCCCGAGAACAGCCCGCCCGTCCTGAAGCGCGCCCTGACCATTTCGCCGAAAAGCTCGGGCTTGGCGCGCAGGTTGTTCTGGTGATACGCGAAAGCCTCGCTGAGCATGATGACGGGCTGCGCCGCGCCCGCGTGCTCCAGCATCGGCACGTTGACCTCTTCAACATGCGCGCCGAGGTCCTCCATGACCTTCAGTGCGTCGTCCACAGCGGCGAGAACATCCTTATTGATGGTAGGGTCGTCAGCGAAGAAGAAGTGACGAGGGACACCGATTCGCAATCCCTCGATGTCCTCTACCAACGACGCCGTATAGTCCGGGACGGGCGCCTGGCTTGTGGTCGGGTCTTTGGGATCGTAGCCTGCGATGACTTGCAGCATGATGGCGGAGTCCTCGACCGTCCAGGTCATGGGACCGCAGTGGTCGAGGGTCCAGCTGAGCGGCACGACACCGTAGCGGCTGACGCGCCCGTAGGTCGCCTTGATGCCGGCGATGCTGCAGAAGGCGGCGGGGCCGCGTATGGAGCCGCCGGTGCAGGAGCCGAGCGTTCCCATGCAGAGTCCGGCCGCGATGCCCGCGCCTGAGCCGCTGCTGGAGCCGCCGGGGATGTGGTCGAGGTTCCAGGGGTTGCGCGCGAGTGGGAAGCCGTTCGTCTCGTCGGGACCGCCGAGCGCAAACTCGTGCATCGCCAACTTGCCGAGCAGCACCGCGCCCGCAGCTTTCAGGAGCGCCGTTGTGGTGGCGTCTTCGGTTGGTACACGGTCTGCCATGACTTTGGAGCCGGCAGTGGTGCGAATGCCTGCGGTGTCGTAGAGGTCTTTGAGCGCGATGGGGATGCCGTGCATGGGGCCGCGATAGTCGCCGCGCAGGATTTCGGCTTCGGCTTGTCGCGCGTCCGCCATGGCGCCGTCGTGCAGAATGGTGATGTAGCATTTCAGCGTGTCGTCGAGGTCGTCGATGCGATCAAGGAAGGCGCGAGTTAGCTCGACGGGCGAGACCTGTCCGCTTTCCAGCAATACGCTTGCCTCGCCGATGGTGAGGAAGTGAAGTTCTGTGGTCATGGTTATACCTCCGGGTCCCAGCCCGGCGAGTACACGACCGCCAGGTCTTCAGCGTCGAGGTCGAGAGCGTTCATGCTGGCGATGGATTCGATGTAGTGGTCGTACATGGGCTTGAGGTTCTCAAGCTCGTCATCGGTGAGATCGAGTCCGGCGCGCTTGGTGAGCGCACGGAAGTCGTCGAGGGGGATTTGTTGTGGCATGGGAATGGGCCTCCTTGGTGAGGTAATTGTCATTGTTTTCAGCCTGCAGTCACTCTTGTCCAGGCGATTCCGTCAATTTGCGTGAAGTGTTCATCAGCTGATACTAGTTCGGCACCGGTCTCCATCACTTGCGCCGCAATCCAGATGTCGTTCGTAGGGATTGGGCGACCTTTTGCTCTCAGAGATGCCGCTATTCTGGAGTAGCGGTCCGCAGTTATCGGCCCGACAGGCACGAAAGACACATAAGGGCTGTCGAGGAATGAGCGGAGGTCAGAAGCGTTCCGATCAAAGCGCGCGCCCCAGCGAAAACCGTACATCAACTCGCCGACTACGACTGCCGAGAGGAGGACAATTTTCGGACCTGCGGACGAAGCCTTTCTGAATTCAACCTGGCTCGTCAAACCCCCGCATGAGCAGGGAGTAGGATTGGAATCCAGTTCAGGATCGATTTCATTTCCAGAACTGCCTCGTCAAGGCCCCAGTCTCGAATTCCTCCAAGGCGGCGTCCATCGTCTTATATCCGATTCTGCCTCAGTCCATGTCCCTACCTTTAAATGATCGAGTGAAGACCGCGCCAACGGTATTCGCGCCATCTGTATCCTCCGTTATGCCAACTTCCACTTTCGGTAAGCAGCTTGCCAGCTGCAGCCTGGAATGTCAAGGAAATATCCATCTCGCTGTTCGCCAGGTAGCTCACCATACGCTCAGTCGTGTTATCAAGTCCCACCAGAACCATGCGAGGCGGCATAAGCGACTCGAAATTCCAGGCGCTCAACTCTTCGTCGAAGTCCTCTCATATTCGTAAGTTGGTTCATGTTGTGGATATTCCTTTGCATCCATGAGTCGAGTGAAGAAGCGTAGTCTATGACCTGCGCGAGCCTCGCGGTTGAGCGTGCCACGCTTCAGCTCGAACACGACCCTGCCGTCTCCACACCGAGCAGTCAAGATGACCACCTGCGGTTGAGTCTGCCACCAACCAACTGCAACCCCTCTTCGAGCATATCCGGGTTAGCGGCAAGTATGTCTCCAAGCAGACCTTCAGTTTCCAACTGATTGGCAGTGATTCCAACTCAGTCGCTGAAGTGCCTTCAACTACCCAAATCTTGGTTTCTTCCATGTCGCCCTCGACTTTATCCTGCTCGCCTTGACCGTCCTTTCAACGTTTGCTACGGCCCCTCGTCCCAGATTTGCGCGGGGGACCTTGGGGGGAAGGGCTTGTAGGGGTAGGCGGCTAGGCGCTCTTCGTCGAGGTCTATGCCGAGGCCGGGGGCGTCGGGTATCTGGATGTAGCCGTCTTTGACTTCGAAGGGTTTCTTGGCGATGTCGCGGCCGAGTTCTTCGAGGTTGACGAAGTATTCGGTTATGAGGAAGTTGGGGATTGCGGCGGATACCTGTATGGTTGCCGCCAGCCCAACCGTGGTGCTGTTGAAGTTGTGCGGCGAGATGACTACGAAGTACGGCTCTGCCATCGCCGCTATCTCCTTGAGTTCGAGGATGCCGCCGACGTTGCAGACATCGGGGTTGAGGATGTCAGCCGCCTGCCTCTCGAAGACCTCGCGGAACTCGAACTTGGTGTAAAGCTCCTCGCCGGTAACGACAGGGATGTTTATCTTCTGGCGCACTGAGGCGAGCGCGGGGATGTTCTCGGCGAGAATGGGTTCTTCAAACCAGAAGGGGTGGTACTGCTCGATTTCGTGGGCGATGCGGACCGCGTGCATGGGGGCGAGTCTGCGGTGCATCTCGACCAGGATGTCCACGTCGGGGCCTACGGCTTCGCGCACGGCGCGGACGTTCTCCACTGCGGCGCGCTCCACATCCTTGCTGACATAGGTGCGCCAGCGTCCAGGGATGGGGTCGAACTTGAGCGCGGTGAAGCCTGCCTCGATGACCTCGGATGCGCGCTCTGCCAGTGAGTCGGGTGTGGGGTTGCCGCCGCTCCAGCCGTTGGCATAGACGCGAATCTTGTCGCGGCATGCGCCGCCGATGAGCTTGTGCACGGGCGCGCCGTATGCCTTGCCGGCGATGTCCCACATAGCGTGCTCCAGGCCGCTGATGGCGCAGTAGTAGTCCATCGCGCCACGCCTGCCCGCGAAGTCGTCGAATGCCATCTGCGTGAAGTGCTTTATGTTCGTGGGGTCGCGCCCGATGAGGTAGCGCCTGAGCTGGTCAACATGCGCGGTTATCTGCACATCGCGGTCGGACTGCGTGTAGCACTCTCCCCAGCCGTAGATACCCTCGTCAGTCTCGATTTTCACGAAGCAGAGGTTCTTGGCTTTGCCGGGGTGTATCAGGAATGTCTTAATGTCAGTTATCTGCATTGGCTGCTTATCCTATCCTTTTCATCCTGTGTATCGATGTCTGCTTACTCTCTACTGCGCCACCCAGCCGCCGTCAACTACGACCTCGCTGCCGGTTACATAGCCAGACTCGTCGCTGGCTAGATAGAGGACCGCGTTGGCGATTTCGATTGGCTCGGCGAATCTGCCGAGGGGAATTCGAGAGCGCATTAGAGCGAAGGCTTCAGGGTCTTCGCGGCGGCGCTCCGTCATGGCGGTATTGACAGGACCGGGATGCACGGAGTTGGCTCGGATGCCGTCGGGGGCGAACTGGATTGCTGTGGACTTGGTGAGGATGCGGACGGCGCCCTTGGATGCGTGGTACATCGGGCTGCTGTTGTCGGTGGCAACGATGCCGAGCTGGGAAGAAATGTTGATGATGGAGCCGCCGCCTGCTGTCTGCATTTCGGGAATGGCTGCCTTCGTGCCGAGGAAGACACCCTTGCCGTTGATGTCCATGACGCGATCCCAGTCTTCGACTGAGGTGTCTTCGACCAAGCCGCCGACGCCTCCGATGCCGGCGTTGTTGACGAGGATGTGCAGCGCGCCGAAGCGTGAGACGGTCGCGGCGATGGCGTCCTGCCAGTTGGCTTCGCTGGTGACGTCCAGGCGAACGAACAGGCACTCGCCTCCCGCCTCGTTTATCTCGGCTTCGACTTTGCGCCCGTCCTCTTCGATGATGTCGCCGATGGCGACCTTTGCGCCTTGCTGAGCGAATAATCGCGCTTCTTCCGCGCCCATGCCGCGCGCGCCGCCGCTGATGAATGCCACTTTGCCGTCGAGTCTGCCCATTTTTTTCCTCCTTTGGGTAGGTTTCAGAAACAGGTTCAAGGACTTGGGGTTGTTGATGCGTCGGTAGTGTATCATGGGCGCAACGCACAGCATCTTGGACGCTGGTAGAGGTGTGAGATGGCTACGACCAGGACGAATCTGATGACGGCAGAACAATTGCTTGCTATTCCGCGTGAAGACTATCGCGGCTATCGCTATGAGTTGATTCGGGGGGAGTTGACGAAAACAATGTCTGCGGGATTCGCTCACGGCGCACAAGCCGTCAATATGATAGTCAATCTGGGAGCGCATGTAGTTCGGCATGATCTGGGAAGAGTGGTAACCGCCGAAGCAACTTTCCTGCTTGAGACCGACCCCGACCATGCGCGGATTCCGGATGTTGGATTTGTAAGGCAAGACCGCATCGGTTCATTAGATGAGATGACGGGCGCTTTTCATGGAGCACCGGACCTGGCGGTTGAGGTTATATCGCCGACGGACAGATTGACGCGCGTGATGGACAAAACGCAAGACTGGCTTGAACACGGTACACGCATGGTCATCGTGGTGAATCCGCGCAACCGCACGGTGCAGGTGTATACATCCGATGGCGTGATAGAACTTACTGAAGCCGATACGCTGGATGGCGGTGATGTGGTACCGGGTTGGAGTATGCCTGTGGCTGACATTTTCTCGTAGGAACTGGCGGGGATTGACTGGATATTATCGTGTTTGTAGCATGCGCTTGAAGTATGGACGCAGGCAATCTTGGAGGTAATGCAATGGGCAGGCAAGACATCGAGCTAATGGCGCATCTGATGCGGCGCGCGGGGTTTGGCGCGACTCAGAATGAGATTGAGGCGTGCGTCCAAAGAGGATATGAGGCGACGGTCGCGCGACTGCTGAATCCGGGCGATGCCCATTGGGTTGGCGACTTCATGGTGAGGCGGTTCGACCATGAGGCTTCGGGGATGATAAATCATCCCGGCGCGGCGCGGAACTGGATTTATCGCATGGTTACCTCTGAAGCGCCCTTGCAGGAGAAGATGACGCTCTTCTGGCACGGGATTTTCGCCACGGGCATGCCAAAGGTCATCAATGGCAGGGTGCTTTCCGATCAGGTGAGCATGTTCAGGCGCTGCGGGATGGGCAAGTTCGACGACCTGCTGATGGAGCTTGCGAAGAACCCCGCGATGATAGTCTGGCTCGACAATCAGGACAATCACAAAGATGCTATCAATGAGAACTGGGGGCGCGAGCTGCTCGAACTGTTCTCGATGGGCGTGGGCAACTACTCCGAGGACGACATAAAGGAGTGTGCGCGGGCGTTCACAGGGTGGACTATCGGCAACACCGAGTACATGATGGTGCGCTCGGCGCGTGATTCGGACTGGCCCTACGGCAGGATAGACTATCACTTCGAGTATCGCGCGGAAGATCATGATGATGGTGAGAAGAACTTCCTCGGGCAGACGGGGAACTTCGACGGTGGGGACATCATAAACATCATCTGCCAGCAGGAGGCGACGGCGCGCTTTATAGCGCGGCACCTGTATCACTTCTTCGTGGCGGATGAGCCGCCGGTGCCCGCCTGGCCGTACACGCCTCCGAGGGACAACGAGGCGATCGACGCACTGGCGCAGGTATATTTCGACAGCGGCTACGACATCACGGAGATGCTGCGGTCGTTGTTCAACTCGGACTTCTTCAAGTCTGAGGATGCGCGCTACGAGAAGGTGAAGGGACCCGCGGAGTTTGCGGTAGGCATCCTGCGTATGACAAAGGAGTTCGACACGCCGAACCGCGAAATGATCAATAGGTTCAGGCAGATTAACTGGATGGGGCAGGAACTTAACAATCCGCCGAGCGTGGAGGGGTGGCATCAGGGCGTGGAGTGGATTGACACGGGCACGCTGATGGAGCGTATCAATTTCGCGTCTGAGCAGCTGGGTGATATAAGCAAGCCGGGCGTCATGGCGATGGTGGACAGCATCGTTGCGGACGGCGGGAACGGCGCTCGCTCGGAGATGATGGTGAGCCGATGCCTTGAGCAGATGGGCGCGCTGTCGGTGGCGGATGAGACCCGCGAGGCGCTGCTGCGGATTGCGAAGCAGGGCGGCGATGAGCGGAAGAATGTGGCACAAATGCTACGGCTGACGGCGGCGTCCAAAGAGTTTCAGCGGTTGTAGAGCACACGGGGGCAATTATGGATAGGCAGGATGTACAGGATAGTGTGCTCGAATACTCCTTGACGCTGGGATTCATTGCGATGGAGGGGCGCGGGCTCGAGTATCCGACCGACATGGTGGCGGCCGGCAACGGACGGCTGTATGTGGCGAACCGCGCGCGCGACTTGGGCGAGCGGGGTGTGCGCGTCACGATGATGGACATAGACAGCGAATACTACGGCACTTTCGGGCTTCATGGGCAGGGCGACGGCAATCTAATCTCGCCTATGTGCATAACGGTAGATCGGCGTGGGCACCTCTATGTTACGGACGACTACACTCACAGAGTCAGTGTGTTCGACTACGATGGTAACTTTGTTCGTGGCTGGGGTTCGCATGGTGACGGCGCGGGGCAGTTCAACGGGCCGTCGGGAATTGCCGCGGATGCTGAGAACAACATATACATCGTGGATACGCACAATGACCGGGTGCAGAAGTTCACGGCTGAAGGCGAGTTCATTCTTGCATTCGGTTCGAGCGGGAGCGGCGAGGGCGAGTTCAACATGCCCTGGGGCGTAGCGGTCTCGCCCTGTGGCGACTTATACATAGCGGACTGGGGGAACGACCGCATACAGCGTTTTTTGTCTAGTGGTGAGTTTGTCGCTGCATACGGCAGTTCGGGCAAGGGTGACGGCGAGTTGCTTAGGCCGTCCGGCGTGGCAGTAGATGAGCGCGGGTACATGTATGTCTCTGACTGGGGCAACGAGCGGTTGCAGGTGTTCGATGCTGATGGCGCATTCGTGCAGAAGTTAAGAGGAGAGGCGGGGCTGTCGAAGTGGGCGGCGAACTTCCTGGCGATCAACAGGGAAGAGGGCGCGGCGAGGGAGAAGGCTAACCTTGAGCCGGAGCTGGACCTGCCCGACTCGGACGATCCGCATACGCAGTCGGCGCACATAGAGAAGTTCTTCTGGGCGCCGATGTCGGTGAAGCTGGACGATGAGGGCAGGGTCTATGTCACCGATGGGAACCGGCACAGGATACAGGTGTATCGGCGGGTTGGGGACTGACATAGATGGATAGGTTAGCAGGATAGTCGAATGGCAAAGAGCCTGACTTTCGAGTACGACAAAGTAGGCGACATTCTCAGCGTTGCCATAGACGGCGTGCGTCCTTATCCTGAACAGGAATCCGACTATCTTGGCGAGGACGATGTAGTCGTGAGCTTCAACCCCGATACGGGGGAAGTGGAACGCTTGGAGATTCTCTTCTTTAATGCCAGAATGCAGAAAGATGGTCGCCTTGAGCTAGACATCAGCCCGGACGCGGAGATTGCCAGCGCCGATAAATCGGAGGCGGGAGCGAGGGTCTCCGCAGATTAGCTCTGTCCAGATATAAACGCCCGCGCCCCGTCTAGGAAGCAGCGGTCGGCGCGCATTGAGGTCATAACGTCGTCCGCCATCTGCCTGCCTGCCGCGTGAACGGCGTCCCGCACGGTCGCTTCGAATTGTTGCACGTCCGGATGGTTCGGCTGCCCCTGCAAGCCCATGGACTGCGCGATGTCCTGCGCTCCTGACGCGAACAGGTCTATGCCCTCGACCGACAAGATGTCGTCGAGATTGTCCAGCACCTCGATGTCTTCAAGCTGGGCGATGACCAGGATGTTGTCGTTGGTGTGCGCCATGTAGTCGGGGCCGGATGGGAAGTCGCTGAAGTATGCGCCGCGCCCTGAGCCGAAGCTACGATGACCACGCGGCACATAGCGGCAGGAGTCGGCTAGTTGTTGCGCCCTGTCGCCATTGACGATGTGGGGACCGGTGATGCCCATGATGCCCCTGTCGAGGAAGCGCAGGATGGTGGGATGCTCGATGTCCGGCACGCGCGCCATCGGCGTCATTCCGGCCATGTCCGCGAAACGGCAGAGGTCGTCGAGCAGGTCTATGGTGAAGGGTCCGTGCTCGCTGTCGAAGGAGACGAAGTCGAAGCCCGCTCTTCCGGCAAGCTCGATGAGCGTTGGCGATGAGAACGAGAAGCCGCAGCCGTAAGCCATTTCTCCTGCCTTCATCTTGGTTATCACTTTGTTGACTCGCATCTCTTTTCTCCCTGCGCTTGGCGTCTTTCTGTGTGTCATTTGATTGCGTGCCAGTGTAACACGGCTGAGTGGGGCTGGCACGGATTGGCTCGCAAGACGGAATAAGGTGGCTCTGAAAAAGGTTGACCCAGACACCAAGCATTGCTATGTTGAATAGCATTAGTCAAGAACTCTTGTACTGCTACTTGGGCAGTGAATGCAGGCATGCATGCAACGAAAAGGGGATAAGACAGATATATGGAATATGCAGTTCAGACGCGGGGGATAGGTCGGAACTTTGGCGATGTGAAGGCGGTTGACGCCATAGACCTGAACATATCCAAGGGCGAAATATACGGCTTTCTGGGTCCGAACGGAGCGGGGAAGACGACGCTGGTGCGGATGCTCATCACGCTGCTGATGCCGACGGCGGGCAGCGCCACTGTAGCGGGCTTTGATGTGGTCAGCGAGGCGAACGAGGTCAGGCTGCGTATCGGCGCGGCACTGCAGGAAGCGGCGCTCGACCTGAAGCAGACGGGGCGCGAGCTACTGCGCTTGCAGGGCAGGCTGTACGGGCTGAACCGGCGGGAGCTGGACACTCGCCTGGACGATCTGGCGGGACTGGTGGATATCGGCGACGCGCTCGACCGCTTTGTCGGCACCTACTCAGGCGGCATGAAGCGGCGGCTGGATCTCGCAGCGTCGCTCATACACAACCCGGAGGTGCTGTTCCTGGACGAGCCTACTACGGGGCTTGACCCTATCAGCCGCGCTCGGGTGTGGGAAGAGGTGCAGCGCATCAACAAAGAGCTGTCCGTGACGATATTCCTGACGACTCAGTACCTTGAAGAGGCGGATGCGCTTGCCGATCGCGTGGGCATCATCAACCAAGGCATGCTGATGGCGGAGGGTACGCCAGACGACCTGAAGCGCTCTCTGGGCAACGATGTGATCATAGCGCAGGTGGATGGGCAGGCGGATGCTGCGAAGGCGGCGGTCGTCGGACTGGAGGGCGTGGTGGATGTGGACTCGTCGGGTGGCGAGGTCATCATTCAGGTTGTGAACGGCGCGGCGCATATCAGCGATGTCGCGCTGGCGCTGAACGAACGGGAGGTGCAGGTCCGGGAGCTGACGCTGCGGACGCCCACGCTGGACGATGTGTTCCTGAGTGTTGTGGGCGCGCGTATGGAGCAGGAGGCGGAGTGAGTCTGTCAGCGTTGCAGCGAGTCAGCATCGGGTCAGGACTTCACATCAGACTGACTCATCGGTCTGTCTATAGACATTCCGACACCATCTTGATGAGTAACCGTTAAGGAGATGTAGCGAATTGAGCCAAGCAGTAGCTACCGGACCTACAACACCGCAGATACGGGCAAGGCGAGCGGGTTTCTTTCATGATGTGCTGTCGGTCGCAATCAGGGCGCTGCGCGGGATACCGCGCGACCCGGAGGCGATATACCCGGCGCTCATCATCCCGGTGTTCTTCTACGCAATCAACATCGGCGCGTTGCAGGATGTCGCTGAGCGCATCCCCGGCCTAGACTACAAGGCGTTTCAACTGCCTGTGGGCATCATATTTGCCGTAACGGGAGTTTCGCGCGCCGTGACGATGGTGACTGACATACAGACGGGCTACTTTGACCGTTTGTCTCTGACACCGGTGAATCGTCTGTCGCTGCTGCTTGGCTTTACGGTTGCCGACTTCGTGCTGGTAGTGGTGCTGACGATACCCGTCGTGGTGCTGGGCTTCATCGTGGGCGTCAGGTTCGAGTCGGGCATCATCGGGCTGCTGTTGTTCGTACTTATGTCGGGGCTGTGGGGGCTGGCGTACACGGGCTTTCCTTATGCCATTGCGTTCAAGACGGGCAATCCAGCAGCGGTCAATTCGAGCTTTCTGCTGTTCTTCCCGTTCGTGTTCCTGACGACGGTGTTCGTGCCGCGCGAGGCGATGACAGGCTGGATGGCGACAATCACGATATACAATCCCGTAACATATTTGCTGGATGCGCTGCGCTCACTAATCAGCGTGGGCTGGGACTTTGAGGCGCTCATTAAGGGCGTCGCCGCAATCGCGCTAGTAGGGGCGGTGAGCGGCGCTCTTGCGCTGACTGCGCTGCG
Source organism: Dehalococcoidia bacterium (assembly GCA_965225795.1). Lineage (GTDB taxonomy): Bacteria > Chloroflexota > Dehalococcoidia > Lucifugimonadales > JADFKI01 > Bin90. Next base: position 2,433,681 of record OZ245324.1, read on the forward strand.
GGGCAGGACGCGGCGGAAGTAATGCCAGCGTGGTTGGACAGGATGATAGGGATGTGTAGAATATGGGGAAGCCCCCTGTGTATCACGCTAGGCAGTTGCGGTGAGGTCTGATATGGCGACAACAACGAAGCTCATGACGGCTGAAGAGTTGCTGGAGATGCCGGACGACGGCTTTCGCTATGAGCTGGTGAGGGGAGAGCTTATAAAGATGGCACCTGCGGGGCATATGCCAGCATTTTACGAATTGAGAATTGGCGCAAGACTGCTTGTGTTTGTTGAAGCGAATGGGCTTGGCAGGGCATACAGCGCGTCCGGCGGCTTTAGACTTGAGACGAACCCCGACACAGTGCTAGCGCCAGATGCCGCGTTCGTTCGTAAGGAACGCGTGGAGGCTGTCGGCGATGGGGACGGCTACTTCCCAGGTGCCCCCGACCTTGCTGTCGAGGTGATTTCGCCCAGCGACCGCTACACTGAAGTCGATGAAAAGGTCGCCGAGTGGCTTGCGGCGGGCACGAGCATGGTTGTTGTGGTGAACCCGCGTAACCGTACCGTCAGGGTTCATCGTCCGACGACGGACTCTGTCCTGCTGACAGAAGAAGACACGCTGGACGGTGGGGATGTGGTGCCGGGCTGGGAGATGCCCGTAGCTGACATATTCGCTTAGAGACTTATCGCAGACAATTGCGTGTGGTGAACTTTGGGAGGGCCGCCATGAAAGTATTGCTTGTAGCCACTAATCAGGCAGATCGATTTATGGACAGCATGGTGGTGCGCCCCGTGCCGATAGGACTGGCGTATCTCGCCGCCAGCGTGGACGAGGAGCGGCACACGCTCAAGGTGCTCGACCTGATGTTTGCGGATGATGCGGTGGCGGAGGTTGCCGATGCCGTAAGCGAGTTCGAGCCGGACCTGATCGGCATGTCCATACGCAATCTGGATAATCAGAGCAGCCTCAATCCGGTGTGGAATCTGCCTGCGGTGCGCGACATCATCGAGCGCATACGGCAACTGAGCGATGCCACAACGCTGATTGGTGGTCCGGCGTTCAGCATCATGCCCGCCGAGTGCCTCGACTATGTGGGCGCTGACCTGGGCATTGCGGGCGATGCTGCGGAGGCATTCGCCACGCTGGTCGAGCGACTGGAGGCGGGCGCAGACTATCGCGACATCCCGGGCATCGTGTACCGTGATGATGCCAATGATGGGGAGATTGTGGCGAGCGAGGGCAGGTTCACATCGAGCTTCCACAGAGCGCCGCGCCTCGACCTGCTGGATATGGGCGCTTACAATGGCTCGGGATTTGGCGTGGGCGTGATTACGAAGCTGGCGCAGGCGTACTATCCCACACCGGGGGCAGACTTCAACGGCGGCGACTGGCGCATTCGCGAGCCGAGCGAGGTGGTGGATGAGATTCGCGCTCTTGACGACAATTTCGGCATCAACAAGGTGTTCTTCATCGACAGCGGCTTTAACATACCCGCGGAACATGCCAAGGCAACCTGCCGCGCCATCATAGACGCGGGGCTGCATGTTCGCTGGAATAGCTACGTGCGCCCGTCCGAAGACGCTGACGCCGAGCTTATGGGGCTGATGAAGGCATCGGGCTGCTCGCTGGCGCTGATGGCGGAGGGCGGTCGCGGCGGCGAAAGTCTTGTGGACAGGCTGGCGGGCCTTGAACGCATGGCGGAGTTGTGCCGAGAAGCGAACTTGCGCTTCACGATGAACATGACCTTCGGAGAGCCGGGCGATACAGAGTCATCAGTGGGGCAAAAGCTGGACTTCCTGAAGCGCGTGGATGCCGCGTTCGCCGTGCTGCGAGTGGGGACGCGCGTGCTGCCCAACACTGCCGTTGCGCAGACGGCGTTGAGCGAAGGTCTTATAGAGTCTGAGTCGGAGCTGATGCGCCCGACATTCTACACTGATGCGAGTGTTCGGGACTGGATTGCGGACAGGCTACGCGAAGAGGCTGCCGAGTATCCGCGCTGGAATCTGATGTAGCAGGGGCTAATTAACTCTACGCAAAGATGTCGGCGACGGGCAGCCGCCAGCCAGGAACGACATCACCGCCGTCGAGTGTGTCTGATTCCGTGAGCGTTATGACGGAATCGGGTGTGTGGACGCTCACGGTACGGTCCCGTGGGTTCACCACGACAACCATGCGTGTGCCCGCATTCAGCCACTCTTTGACTTTGTCATCCACATCAGCGTATCGGTCGCTCGGCGAAATGACCTCTGCTACAAAATCCGGGGCGCCAGAGAAATAGCCTCGCTCTTCCGTAGCGGTTTCCACGCGCTCCTGACGCACGAACGATGCATCCGGCGCGAGCACATAGTCGGGATCCCTTTCCAGCAGAAAGCCTGTGTTTGAGCTGTACGCCCTGCCAAGGCCGTTAGCCTTTACAAACGCTCGCAACTCCGAGCTGATATTCAGTTCGTAATATCCGTCGGTGTGTCCCACAGGGGCCATCTTCCTCAGCACTCCTCTCACCAACTCATAGCGATAGCCATCCTTGGGCATTTTCAGCAGTTCTTCGGCTGTCATTAATTGCGTTTTTGTTGTCGCCATATCACACCTCGCAGGAGAGCTAGTCAGTGTGTTCGTGCCCCATTATACCAGTTGGAAAACCTCTGTTCATCACCTGAGATATGCTTGCTTGATTGCCCTCTTCTATGCGCAATTTAGCGTTTGACAGAGCATATCTCACAAGATATAGTGGTCGTACTATCGTAAAGCGCGATATGTTGTATAGTTTCTAATACTTTAGATAGATAAAGTTCAATGCACTGTCCCTACTGCGAATGCGAAAACACAAGGGTCGTGGATTCCCGCGAATCCGGCGCGACCATACGTCGGAGGCGCGAGTGCGCGTTGTGCGGCAGGCGCTTCACGACCTATGAGCAAGTGCAGATGAAGGCGATGATGGTGGTGAAGCGGGACGGCAGGCGTGAGGAGTTCAGCCGTGGCAAGCTCTGGTCTAGTCTGACGAAGGCATGCGCCAAGCGTCCACTGGCTATTGCCAGAATAGACAGGATGATTGACGACATCGAGACGAACCTGTCCGAGCAGGGCAAGGCGGAATTCAACTCTCGGGCAATCGGAGAGATGGTCATGAGCAGGCTGTCGGACTTGGACCAGGTGGCATATATTCGCTTCGCCAGCGTCTATCTCGACTTCAGCGATGTCGAGAGCTTCAAGACTGAGATTGATGCGCTGCTGGATACAGGTGAGACGCGTAACGGTCTTGCCGACATCAACCAGTTGGCATTACTCGACGGTGACGTGAGCGCTGTCCCGGACTCTCCGACGGAGCCGCTGCAGGAGCATTCCGAGCCATCGGCCGACTCAGTCTAAATGGACTGAGTTACCCTTCATCCCCCAGCATTGAACATTTGTTCGTTTTCTGTTATATTTGGCAAAGGAGATCTCGGTGAGCTATTCCCAAACTCTTGAAGATGCGAGAGAATTTTTGAAATGGTCTTATCAGGATGTAGCTATGAGGTCATCAGGCAAGTACAGCGCTGAATATATGGAGCAGGTGCACTTGGGACGGCCGTTTTCCGAAGTGGGGGACGACCTAATTGAAATCTATACCGAAGGATTGGCCGTACAGGCTGTGGATGGGCTGTTCCGCGATTCTCATCCAGAAAGTGTTCTCATCTCGCTCACAAATGGGTTCATTGATCTTGTGAATCAGAAGAAGCTCCCTTTGGGGGAAATACAAGCAGTTAGTGAAAGTGTCTCAGGCAGAAGTTTCCGCGGCCTGTCGACTATGAAAGCGCCCGCCATCTTCTTTGCATGGGAGAAAGTCCTTGCAGAGATTATCGAGGAACTCAACTCTCAACAGGGACGGCTTTTTGAGGAAAATTCAAGAGCCTCAGATATCATTTCTCACTCATCGCTCATTTCAGATGTTCCGACTATAACGCGTGAATCTAGTCGAGATCCGGAAGCAGTTCTAGCGGAGTGTAATACTTGCCATAAGCCTCGTCCAAGAGATCGAAACTCTGGACAAACCTGTGGCTGTATGAACGATGATTATCTATAGTTGCCTTGAGTCGGCGATACCGTCTATTTCAATATTGCGAGGCTAGTAGTGGATAATAGTTGCTCAAAGAGTGCAATCCAACATAAGGAGTCGTCTGCTCTTTTCGAGGCAAATGGCGCTTCAGACTACCCCGGTCGACTCATTGACAAAATGGGTATTCGCGATGTGCTAAACGCTCACATTCCGGTGAACATTGAGAATATCGCCAAGACCATTGGGGCAGAGAGTGTGCAAAGAGCCAATATCTCCGTGGCGGGCATGCTACTGCCTACTGAAGATTCATTCAGGATATTGGTCAACAAGAATGAACGTTCGGTGAGGCAACGGTTTTCTTGCGCTCACGAAATAGCTCATCTGATTTTAGACCCGAAACACGCGCCTTCGATGCGGAAAGAGGTGCCTGAAGCCCCAACTACGTTGGAGAAGCACTGTGACATGCTAGCGGCTCAGATACTAATGCCGGATCCTACGTTCAGTAGATACGCCAAATCAGAAATATGTTCAATTCAGTCTATCTTGAAGCTGGCTAGAACATTTCAAACATCGATAACGGCGACAACCATCCGACTGATGGATGTCATTGACGAACCAATCATAGCCATATTTTCAGGAATGGCTACTGGCAAGACCGGATTACATTTGAGAATACAGTGGAATTCTCAAAATGTCCGCAGACTTCGTAGGAGACATGCGTACTTCCTACCGAAGGGAAAGTCTGTGAACTTGGCTACTGCAGACATGGCATACAGGACAAATCAAATACAGACGAAGAATGAATACATAGATGTCGGAAATCTAAGGCTTAAGGGGTACACGGAGTCCAGAGCTTTTGGATATGGAAAGTCTCGGTATGTATTGTCACTGGTCTTTCCAGAAAGGTAATTGAGCCCAGAATTCCTGAGATCTGAGGAGGTACAAATGGTGGAGCGCGCAGCTAGGGAGAATATACAGGGGGGGCTCTCTAGCGGGAACGGTTCGGCTGAAGCTAAATCTAATGGCTCTCAAAGTCCCCGCAATGCCGAAGGTCTGCAAAGTGCCATGGAAATGCTACTGGAATCGTACGGAGTTCCCAGGGAGCAGATTGATGAATCCATTGCCCGGCTTGGGACTAGCGTCATAGAGACTGAGCAAAGCCACTTTGCAGGAGAATCGTCAAGTGTCAACGGCAACGGCGTATCGTCGGCTAGCGCAATGCTGTCCGAGAACGCGCGCATCATACTGGCGCAGCGCTACCTGATGAAGGGCGACGACGGCGAGCCTGTCGAAGACGCAGACGGTCTGTTTCATCGTGTTGCGGACGCCGTGGCGCAGGGAGAGAAGGCGGAAGTGCGCCGTATATGGGCGGGGCGCTTCTACGACGTGATGACTTCGCTCAAGTTCCTGCCGAATTCGCCGACGCTGGTCAACGCGGGCACGGGCGGCAGGGGCTGCCTTTCCGCCTGCTTCGTGGTGTCGCCGGAAGACAACATGACCTCCATCATGCAGGTGGCGACCGACGCAGCAATGATAGAGAAATGGGGCGGCGGCATTGGCTTTGGCTTCTCGCGGCTGCGCCCGAAGAGCGATCGCATCGCAACCACTCACGGCGAGGCATGCGGGCCTATCGCGGTCATGAAACTGTACTCGTCCGTGGGCGCGACTCTGACGCAGGGCGCGTTCCGACTCGGCGCGCACATGGGGCAGCTCAACATCAGCCACCCCGACATACAAGAGTTCATCCACTGCAAGGACAACGACGATACGCTTGCCAACTTCAACATCTCGGTGCAGATTACGGACGAATTCATGCGCGCCGTGGACAACGACGAGGATTGGACGTTCTACAACCCGCGCGACACAGGCGACGGCCCCGTGAACGAGTCTGCCGGCTCGGTTCGGGCGCGCGACCTCTGGCGCGAAATCTGCGAATCGGCGTGGAAGACGGGCGACCCGGGCGTGGTATTTATGGACCGCGTGTGGGACACACAGCCGAACCCGCAGTTGGGCGACATACAGACGAGTAATCCTTGTGTAACCGGGGACACTCTAGTCTATACGGGTGACGGTCTCGCGCCAATCAGCGAACTGGTAGGGCAAACGCCCACGCTCTCCCTAGACAGCAAGTCGGGCGCAGAGGTGTCATTCGCCATCAAGGTGTGGCAGAGCGGCTTCAAGCCCGTGTATCGTCTGGTTACACGGGAAGGCTACACGCTGAAGCTGACTGCCGACCACGAAGTGTTCACCACGCGCGGCAAGGTCGCAGCCGCTGACCTAAAGCAAGGCGATCGCATACGGCTGCTGGACCACAAGGGCTATTTCGGCAGCCTAGGCGACAGAAATCTCGGATTGACGCTTGGCTGGCTCACGGGCGACGGCCATATCGATGTCAAGCGCGCCGTGCTGAGTTTCTACGGAGAAGACCACAAGATCGGTCCGATACTCGCAGAGGCTACGCAGTCGGTTGTAGCGGGCGCGGGGCAGCGTCCGACCAGAGTATATCCCACAGGCATGCACATTACGAAAGAAGGGCGCGGCATCGTGCAGTCAACGCGCTTGCGGGATGTGGTCAGAGACTTCGGCCTCACAGAAAACGACTGGCATCATGTGCCCGATGTAGTCTATCAAGGAACCGAAGAGATGCAACGCGGTTACCTGCAAGCCCTATTTGGCGCGGACGGCACGGTGGCGGGCAAAGACTCGAAGAAAGGCGTAAGCGTTCGCCTGAACTCCTCGTATCCCGCGCTGCTTGAAGGTGTGCAGCGGCTTTTGCTTAACTTCGGCATCGCCTCCCGCATACATTTGCGGCGCGGGGAACGAATGACGTTGATGCCCGATGGCAAGGGAGGGTCTAAGGAATACAGGACTCTGCCGAACTACGAAGTCATCATCGGCAAGGATAATGTTCTGCGCTTCCGAGATGAGATTGGTTTCCTGAGTGAAGCCAAGAACGCCACACTTGCGGGCAGGACAGCGTCTTACAGCAAGCGGGGCTTCTACAAAGAACGCTTCCTTGCGACCTTCGACCGTCTTGAACCATTGGGTGAAGAACCCGTTTATGATTTGACCGAACCGATGACGCACTCTTTCGTAGCCAACGGACTGGTCATTTCCAACTGTGGCGAAGAGTTTCTGGAGAATTACGGCAACTGCTGTCTAGGCTCTATTAACCTCGACAAGCATGTGAGCGTTGACGGATTCGACTGGGACAGCCTTGGCGACACGGTGCGGACGGCTGTGCGCTTCCTTGACGATGTAATCGAGGTGAACCAGTTCCCGATGCGGAAGCTGCGGGAAGTGAATCTCGCCACGCGGCGAATCGGGCTGGGCGTGATGGGCTGGGCGGACGCGCTGATACGCATGGGCGTGCCTTACGACTCGAAGCGCGCGCTGGAGCTTACCGAAGAGTTGGGCAAGTTCATACACGACACTGCATGGGAAGAGTCGGCTCGGCTCGCCTCAGAGCGCGGGCCGTTCCCGGAATACGAGAACTCTGCGCTCAAGACGCGCGGCATGCCGCCGGTTCGCAACTCCAGCGTTATCACGATCGCGCCCACCGGCACGATAAGCCGTCTCTCCGACTGCTCATCGGGCATCGAGCCGCACTTCGCCAACGCATGGTGGTCGAATGTGCTGTGGAAGGGTAGCGAAGGCGCGGGTGAGGCAGGCGAGCGGCTGCTGGACGCGCCCAAGTCGGTCTGGGAGGCGCTGCGCGAGCGTCTCGCGGACGAAGAGCAGGTGCGCGCCGTGCTGAAGCAGCTCGCAGACGCGCCCGATGATGCGGAGCGCATTTTTACCGAGAACGGCATAGACCCGGCGCACTTCCGCACCTCCATGCTCATCAGCCCGGAGGCGCATGTACGAATGCAGGCGGCGTGGCAGAAGTATGTCACCAACTCCGTGTCCAAGACCATCAACCTGTCCAACAGCGCCACGATTAAAGATGTCGAGGATGCCTACTATCTGGCATGGAAGACGGACTGCAAGGCTGTTACCGTGTATCGGGACGGCTCGAAGTCTATGCAGGTATTGGAGACCGGCAAGGACACAGCAGATACCGATGTGGACAAGGACAAGAACGGTTTCATGGTTCCACGGGAGCGTCCCGCTGCCGTACTCGGCATAACCGAGCGTGTACGCACGGGACACGGTACGATGTATGTAACCGTCAATTTCGATGAGGACAACAGACCCTTCGAGCTGTTCACGGCAATCGGCAAAGCCGGCGGCAGCGAACCCGCGCACCTAGAGGGACTATCTCGCTTGGTAACACTGTGCCTGCGCTCCGGTGTTGACCCGAACGCGATAATTTATCATCTGAGCGGCATAACATCCGAGCCGGTCTGGGACAACGGAGTGCTGATACGCTCGGCCGAGGATGGCGTGGCACATGTGCTCAGGCGTCATCTCAAAGGGCTGAATAGCCCCGGCACGGTCAGCATGGAGAGCGATGGCGCGGCGCAGCTGGGACTATTCACCACACCGAAGTTTTCAGAACCCAGTGCAGAGTATGTCCCCGATGCGCCGCTAAGTGGCGGCTGCCCGAAGTGCCAGGGGCGTGTCGTGCATCAAGAAGGCTGCATCCGCTGCCTCGAATGCGGCTATACCAAGTGCGAGTAGATCGCTGACTTATATACAGTCTGCAAGACAGAGAAAGAGGGACAGGTGTGAAAGCCTGTCCCTCTTGCTCTTGCGTCAAATCCTACGACTATGCGCGCATCAGAATATCCATTACGACCGCGACCAGAAGAGTGATGATTAACCCTATTGTCCAGTAGAACTGCCTGCGGGATTCGCTGCGCAGGTCCCGGATGTCGAGACTCATATCGCTGAGCCGATCAGCCACTTGTTCATACGCGCCTTCTAGTCTGCTGGTGCGCTCTTCCGTAGTCATTAACCATCCTTCGAGATCTTATATAGTTCAGCCTGGCAATAGTAACATAAAATCAGGCAATAGATAGAGGTCTGATAAACCCAATCTCATGGTTGCCAACCGATAAGGTATAATGGGTCTTGGACATGATTAGCCAAATATCTATGAACAGGACGAAACATCCTGTACATTCATGCAAATTATTCTTTGAGGTATTGATATGAGCGAACGGCCACTGCTTGCGATTACGATGGGCGATGCGGCGGGCATCGGCGCGGAAGTCACCGCGAAGGCGCTTCAGGACAAGTGGGTGTATGAGAAGACCCGCCCGTTCGTTGTGGGCAGCGCCGCCGCAATGAACGCTGCGCTTGAGCTGATAGGAGCTTCCGGCACGGCGAAGATCGCACACTCGGTTGACGATGTTGTCGGCGAGCATGGGAACATCGATGTGCTCGACTTGGAGAACCTCGACTACGCCACGATCGAATACGGCAAGATGTCTGCGGTTGCGGGCAAGGCGTCCGTGGAGTGGATACTCAGGGCGGGCGAGCTTGCCAGCAGCGGCGAGGTTCAGGCAATCGCCACTGCGCCCATCAATAAAGAGGCGTGCAGTCTCGCGGGCTACACCGACATCGGGCACATGGAGATTTTCCAGAGCCAGACGGGTGCTAAGGAAGTGGCGACAATGCTCACGGCGAACACGCTGCGCGTCGTGCACCTGACGACCCACCGCTCGCTGCGAATCGCTTGCGACTATGTAACCAAGGAAAATGTGCTGGCGAAGCTGCGACTCACTGACGAGTGCTTCAAAAGATGGGGCTTTCCGGAGCCTCGCATCGGCGTTGCCGCGCTGAACCCGCACTCAAGCGACGGCGGACTGCTGGGAGATGAAGAAGCCTTGCAGATTACGCCCGCTGTGGAGGCGGCGCGCGCCGAGGGCATCGACGCCACCGGCCCTGTGCCCGCTGACAGCGTGTTCCCGCAGGCGATCAATGGCAAGTACGATGCGGTGCTGGCAATGTATCACGACCAAGGGCATATCCCCATAAAGGTGCATGACTTCGCCAAGAGCATCAGCGTCAACCTCGGACTGCCGTTCATACGGACATCCGTTGATCACGGTACGGCGTTTGACATCGCGGGCAAAGGCATCGCCGACGCGGAGAGCATGCTGGAATCCATTCGCGTCGCCGTGTCGCTCGCAAGCGATAGCAAGCTGCCGTAAGGCTTGAATTGATACACAGGACGGATTGGATATGAAACTAGCGTTCATCGGCGGCGGTGTGATGGCGGAAGCGATTATTGGTGGCGTGCTTGCGTCGAATCTGACACCGCCGGAGGATGTCAGCGTAGGCGAGCCTATGAACGAGCGGCGCGAACAACTCACGCGGACGCACGGACTGAATGCATTTGCAGACAACGCGTACGCCATCAGAGGTGCAGACCTCGTAATCCTCGCCGTCAAGCCTCAATCGCTTCCGGAAGTGATGCCAAGCCTGAGTACCAGCCTGAGTCCGCAACAAACGGTCGCGTCGATCGTAGCGGGGGCTACTATCGAAACGCTCGTCAACGGGCTGGAGCAAGACTCCGTTGTTCGCATTATGCCAAATACGCCTGCACAGATTGGCGCGGGCATGAGCGTATGGACGGCGACGGCTGCGGTGCCGGGCGCAATGCGCCATGTCGTCGGGCAGATTCTGCAGACCCTCGGCGATGAGGTCTATGTGCCAGACGAAAAGCTGATAGACATGTCAACTGCGCTAAGCGCGAGCGGACCTGCGTATGTGTTCCTGTTCATCGAAGCGCTCATAGACGCCGGTGTGTATCTGGGCATGGCGCGCGACATGGCGCGCAGGCTTGTCTTGCAGACTGTCCTGGGCAGCACTCAGCTTGTGGAGCAGACGGGGCGGCATCCGGCCGAACTGAAGGACATGGTAACCTCGCCGGGAGGTACGACGATAGCGGCGCTTCGAGCGATGGAGAGCGGCGGTTTCCGTGCCGCCATTTTGGATGGCGTCATCGCGGCATTCGACAAGTCGGTAGAGCTGGGGAAGAAGTAATGACGGAGTATCTGGTCAAATTCATAAACGTTCTGTTCTATGTGCTTTGGGCGGCGATACTGGGGCGCGTTATTCTCTCGTGGCTTAACCTGTCGCCGAACAATCCCATTGTTGTGACGATCTACGGGATAACGGAGCCTATCCTGAAGCCGATACGCCGTGTGCTGCCGTCGATGGGTATGATTGACCTGTCGCCGATGGTGGCGCTTATCGTGATGATGATCCTCCAGCGCGTATTGTTGAGCCTGATATAGCCCTGCCTTAAAGTCTAGTCGCGTTTGACTCTGCCCGGACTCAGCCGCCGAACAGGTTGCTTATCCAGATTGACGCAATCATCACGCCGCCGCCAACAAGAACCAAGTAGAATAGGCGATCAATTTTCTTATTGATGCGGTCAAACTTCTGGATAATCCGATCAAATCCGTCATCTATATGACGATGTGAATCACCGGTTCGGCCAAGACGCTCATTTTTCTTCCGGTTCAGCCCTTCGAGCCGACCAATTGCGCGCCATATTCTGGCGGTGTCAGCCTGCTGTTTTGCTGTACTCATGCTTGAAGCCTTTCAATTGCATCCACTGACGAAATGCCCTCAATACGAATGCCCTTATCACGCGACTTGTAACCACGCACGATTTGCACGCTGCGCTTGGGAACGCCAAGCCGCTTCGCCAGCAGCGCCACCACCGCATCGTTTGCCTTGCCTGATTCCGGCGCAGCAGTGACGCGCACTGTCATGCGCTCACCGTCAATCTCGATGGCATTGCGGCTTGCGCGGGGCTGGACGCGAATGTCGAGTTCCATGCGGATGCTATGCGTGCGCCAGTGCGCCACCGTCTATGAATATCGTCTGCCCCGTAACGAAGTCGCAGGAGTCCGATGCCAGATAGACGAGCAATCCGCACAGGTCGGTCGGGTGTCCCTTACGGCGGGCGGGTAAGTAGCGCACGAGCAGTTCGCGCTGCGACTCTTCGGTGGGCTCTTCGGTCGTTATCCAGCCAGCGCCGATGCCGTTGACGCGAATGCCGCGCCGCGACCATTCCAGTGCGAGCGCCATTGTAATCTGATGAACTGCGCCTGCGGCGGCGCATGCAGCCACGGAGTTCCACAGCCCGCGCACCGCAAGGCCGGAGCCGATGTTCACGATGTGTCCGCTTTCCTGCGCCAGCATTCTCTTGCCGACAGCCTGGCTGCACAGGTACATCGACTTCACGTTGAAGTCCATCAGCGTCTGCCACTCCGATTCGAGCACATCCTCGAAGGGCTTGCCGAACTCTGTGCTCGCGTTGTTGATCAGAATGTCCACCTTGCCAAACTCGTCCACGACGCGCTGCGTCATCGCCTCCACATCGTCAGAGTCTGTAATGTCGGTTGTGATGTTAAGTGCGCGGCGTCCCTGTTCTTCAACGGCTTTGGCGGCGTCCGCCGCATCCGAGCGCACTGAGCCTGCGATTGCGACATCGGCGCCTGCTTCGGCGAGCGCAGACGCGAGGAAGGGCGTCCAGCCGCGCCGGTCGGCGGTGATGATTGCGGACTTGCCGCTCAGGTTCCATTCTTCGGGTATGGGCATTATTATTCTCCTTGCGGATATACAGTTTCCAGCGTACTCACGCCAATCAAAGTTACTGACCGTTGATAACTGAAAACTCTAAACTTCAAGCGGTATTTCGGGTGCGTAGCCTGTGGGCGCGTAGCCGCCTGCGAGTCCGCCGCCATCGATGGTGAACATCTCGCCGTTCATGTAGTCGGAGGAGTCGGAAGCGAGATACACGGCGAGCGGTCCCATCTCGTGGGGTCTGCCAACACGTCCCATCGGGATGAAGCCTCCACGAGGCAACGTGTCGTTCGACTCGGCCGTGCCCTCGGTCGGAATGTAGCCCGGCACGATGCAGGTGCAGGTGATACCGAAGCGGCTCATGCTCGTGGTGATGGTGCGGGTGAGCTGCACGATGCCACCCTTGCCGCAGGTGTACATATAGTTGTCGCGCCCACCTCGGAATCCGAAGCCTGACGACACATTCACAATCTTGCCGCCGCCGCGCTCTATCATATGCTTGGCGATGGCGCGCGAGCAGTAGAATGCGCCGGTGAGGTTCGTGTCGATGCCGATGCGCCACTCCTCGTCACTAATGTCCCATATCGGGATGGAGCCTTGCCCGCGCACGATGCCGGCGTTGTTGAAGAGCACATCAACCTTGCCGAACTCTTCGATGGCGCGCTCGAAGAGTTGATTGACCTGCGCCGAGTCGGTGACATCCGTTGACACGGCTATGGCACGCCTGCCGACCTCGCGGACGGCCTCGGCGGTCTCCTCGATTGGCCCCATGCGTCGCGAGGCAATCACCATGTCCGCGCCCGCCTTCGCCATCGCAACCGACATCTCGCGTCCCAAGCCCGTGCCGCCGCCCGTGATAACGATGGTCTTGCCGTCCAGACTGAGTTTTTCAAGCATCTTGTGTTCTCCTTGAGTGTGGAAAAGGGTGAGTTCCTTATGAATTCAGATAATCATTTAAGAAGGCATCTCTGTGCATGACATGAACATCTTGGCAGGATTCAAAGGCTTCAAGCAAGTCTCTATCGGTGGAAATCAGCAGGTCAGCGTCGGCTGCGTAATAGGTTTGAATCAGATACACATCCTCTTCTGGAGCAGCGGCGATTACGTCTTGGGGTGCGGCGGTTTCAACGTCTTCGGGTTGTAGGATGCGGCACTTGCTAAGATCAAAAATCATGCTTCGCATGAGCTTGCTCAGTGTCCTTATCCGAAAGTCGCCGTGCCTCATTAGCTCATCGGCTTTTTTAGCCCATGGGCTTACCTTGAGAACAGCAAACTTATCCTGTCCTTGCTTGAATTGCGTTAGAAAACGCGCGGTTTCGTCTCGCGCGAGTTGACCATTCTCGCCCTTGATATCTTGAAATATCCATTCGTTTATTACCAGCAATTTGGTGGGCGGGTCAGCCAACATCTACACCCCAAGAAACGCCTTCATGTCTTCTAGTTCGCCCTCCATGAAACTTGCAAGACCGCCCTCGACCTGCCCATTTTCGTTCACCTGTTGACGCTGGAATTTGGATTCTTTTCCTTCCTTAGTAACAAGGTAAATCGCAAGGTCTTCTGGAGAATATGTGCCGTCTGCTACAAGTGCTAGAAGCGACATAATGAACTGTTCGCTGTGAGTGGAGATTATCAAGTGCTTGGAGCGTTCTTCCCGAACCATTTCGGTGAGCGCGCGTGCCAGTCGTCGAATGGCTGTGGGATGCAGGTGAATTTCCGGCTCTTCTATGCACACAATGCCAGATTCAGAGTACAGAACTTTGGTAAGTAGATGCACTAACTGGTTAACGCCAAATCCTTCGTTCACGAGTGACACGCCTACACCAGTTTGCCTATCAATACTATTAAGAGAAAAATCATTGGAGCCTATCCGACCTCTTACTCGGAAATCTCTGTTAAGAATCGACTCCATATATCGATCGACTTTATACTCAAGGTATTCGTTACTGGCAAGAAGACTGGTTACGTCTTGCTCAGTAGCTATCATTGGTGATACTGACTGCAGAGAGTAAGAGGGCTGGAAAAACCCTCTTCCAAGTGGAACAAAGTTCACCCTTTTTAACTCTTCGACGGGCAAGTTCAGAGCTTGATCTCTTGACTTTAATAATGACCTCACTTCTTCATCTTGAGTATCCGTCGAACCTCGTTCATTAAATCTTACTTCGACATTTAAGCCGTTCCATCTCAAGGTTTCGCCAGATATAGAGCTTGGAAGGTCGCTATAGTTTCCCGTGCTGTAAGGAAAAGATACAGGCAATTTCAAATCGTCCCAAAGTTTATCGGGCTCAGACACTCTGAGTTGAAAACAACCGGAAGTGTCGTTGAGTTCTGTGACCCTAAATTCCACTCCCATAACCCCTCCACTAAGTGGAGGAAACCGAAGCGAAATTCCTAATTCGATCCCACAGTTGCGGTTGTGATCAAAGACGACCTCTTCAAATTCTCCTAATCTCGTAAAGTGATAGTTGAAGAACTCACGAGGATGTTGTGCGGAGTTGAGGACGATGTTTTTCAGGGTTAGAGGTGCGTAAAGCACACTGGATTTGCCCGTGCCGTTATGTCCGTATAGCACGGTGATGGGCGCAACGTCCAAGTCCAACTGCTTTATTGAGCGGAAGTTTTTGATGTGAAGTTTCATCGTAGGGCCTCCTCAAGAAGGCTAGTCGCCAACCCTCTCGTCTGGGCAGGCTCATAGAATCCAGCCGTAAATAGCATATCACCTGGCAGTGAAACTCGCTCACAATTGCGATGTAACCTCGCCTGCTGTGGCGGTGTGCAGGCTGCCGTCTGACAGGCGCACCAGCAGGTTGCCCTGCTCATCGACGGCCTCTGCGACGCCTTCGATAGTGGCATGCTGCGATCGCAGGCTTATGGTGCGGCCCAGCGTGTCCAGCATTTCTGACCAATCCGCAGTCAGAGACATACCTGAGCGAACTGCTGTGTAAGCGTCGTCGAAGTGTTCCAGCAGCGTGCGCAGCACCGGCGTTCGGTTGCGATGCTGTCTGGTTTCACGGTAGAGGCTGGTCGAGATGTCGGCGATCTCGGCGTAGAGTGAGGGATCGAAGTTGACATTGACGCCGATGCCTATGATCGCGCAGACGGAGTTTTCGCCCTCGATGGCAGTCTCGATGAGGATGCCTGATATCTTCAGCCCGCCCACGCGCACGTCGTTGGGCCACTTGATGGTGGGCTTCAGATCCGCAGTGTCGGCAACCGTGCGCGCAACAGCAAGCGTCGCGGCCATGTTCAGGTACGGCAACTGCTTCGCAGTAGGTGTCAGAATGACCGAGAAGGACAGGTTTTCGCCGCGCGGCGACACCCAAGGGCGGTTGAAGCGTCCTCTGCCTGCCGTCTGCTCCTCGGCGATGACCACCGTGCCTTCCGGCGTGCCCTCTGCTGCAAGCCGCCGCGCCTCGTCCATCGTGGAGCCGATCAGGTCGTAGTGGTGGATGCGACGGCCGATGATGCGGCGCGCGAGTGCGCTTTCAAGCGCGGGGATGTCGAGGTCTGTGGGTTGGGCTGCGTCTGGCATGCGCAGGATGATACTTGCGGGTTTTGTGGCGTGTCAAGCGGGAGTGGGCCAGGGCTTCAGCGTCTTCCTAGCAGTCGGCGCAGTTCAGCCATCGCCGGATGAGTAGTTGATACCGCAGACGGCATTTTCTCGTAGCGTTCAAGCAATTCCGACTCTGAGAATTGCTGTGGCCAGTCTAAGTTAAGCGTAATTTGATTATCTTCAATGGAGATGGCTTCCAAATCCCACAGCCCTATTATATCTCTGGTAACTGCACGGTCAGGATACTTGAGATGTCTATAGTGTAGATATACATTTGCCAACAGGCCATCTACTTCGGTGGAATCACCTTCCATCAAAATGTCCAAGATTTGCAGTTGCCGCTCTGCCAGAACTCGGCGGCGCGGGCTACGCAACTGGCCGAAAAGCGATCGCGCGAACTCACGGAACAAGATGCGGCGATGGTTTTCAGCGATTTCCTCAGTCAGCGAGTTGCATCTGTCGATTATTGCTCTGAGCGCAAACAACAGAAACGGCGTGATGTCATGTCCGTTCTGCCGCGACTGATATAGCGATGCCAGATACTCGTCCTTATGTTCGTAGTAGTAGTTCGAGAGGCTGACCATAACCACATCGTTGACCTCAGCGCGCCGTAGCATAAATGCCTCAAGCGCGCGCGCAGTGCGACCGTTGCCATCTCCGAAAGGATGCATTGCTCCGAGGTGATAATGGACGGCAACCGCTTGGATAATCGGGTCGTGCTGGCCGAATGAGCCTGCGACAGCCGAACAAAGGTCGTAGAAGGCAGTCTGGCACTCGCTGCCACCCCCAGCACCCCGACAAGTCGGGGTTCCGAATGTTACATTCCATCCGTCGGGACGCAATGCCCCTGGTTCACAGTGGTCATCGTCGCAGCCGGCTACAATTCGTCGATGGATCTCCCTGATGAACTCGGAAGTTAGGGGACGATTTGCAGGTTGCGTTTGCAGCCAGCGATAGGTGGCATCAGCACATTTCAACTGTCGCTGGGAGTGCGTAAGGCCAGTGTGTTGGGGAGACTCTGATGCTAATGCTTCTTCCTGCTCGCGCGGAGTGAATTCCGCGCCTTCTATGCGGGAAGTGCCTGACGCTTCCAGTCGCAGTTGTTCCTCGTGAGCTTGTTCAATCCATTGATGTAGGTAAGGCATTCGCCGCAGGACGTTTGCGGCTGTCTTCGCCTCTACTAATAGGTTGAACACGGCCGCGGCGTCATAGCGTATCCAATGCTGCGGGTTGATATATCGTCGGACACTTTCCGAAGTCATTTCGGTTTCATTTCCGTCTCATTTCGCAAATTCATACTTGAATTGTACATTTTTGCGGGTTTCATTTCCATTTCATTTCGCGTTCATTTCAATTTCGTTTCCTGTCGAATCCAATAAAATGAACGTTACGCCTCCAGCGCGTCGGCGTCCGCCTTGGCTATTCGCACTTCGATGTTGCCTGCGCGCTCTTCTTGCAGGCGCATCGCTACGCGGGAGTCCAGGTCTGCCCAGCCGCGGTTGAGGGCTGCGGTCAGCTCTTGGTGCGCGATGTTGCCAACGCTCATGGGCACTCCGTACTCGCGGGCGAGTTCAAGCGCAAGACTGACGTCCTTGTGCGCGAGACGCAGCGCGAAGCTAGGCGGGTCGAAGTTGCCCGCTAGGAATGTGTTCGGGTATGTGTTTGCGAACGAGCTGCCGCGACCGACCGAGCCGTTGGAGATTGCCTCGAAGAGCGGCCGCGGGTCCACGCCCGCTTTGACGCCGAGCGTGAGGCATTCGGCTACGATGGTCTGCAAGCCGTAGCCGATGCAGTTGTGCATCAGCTTGGCGATGCTTCCGGAGCCTATGGGCCCGATGTAGCTCACTTTGTCACCAATGGCGTCGAGCGCGGGCTTGACTCGATCGAACACGGCGCGATCGCCGCCGACCATGACGGCAAGCCTGCCGGTGCGGGCGCCGACCGGCCCGCCGCTCACGGGCGCGTCAAGGACGCTGATGCCTTTGGCTGCGAAATCCTCAGCGATGCTGCGAATGAGCGTGGGCGAGCTTGTGCTGAGGTCGATATAGACCTTACCTTCCGTGTCGCCCTCCCCCAAGCCTTCTAAAATACCGCTCTCTCCGAGCGTGATTGCTTCGACCTCGCGCGGGCCCGGCAGCGATGTGAGCACGATGTCGCAGGCGGCGGCGAGTTCTGCGGGCGTGTCTGCCCATGCCGCGCCGCTCTCCAGCAGCGAAGTCGCCGCCTCACGTCGCAGGTCATGCACTGTCAGGTCATGTCCGGCTCGCAGCACATTCGCCGCCATGCCGCCGCCCATGTTGCCAAGTCCGATGAATCCGATGTTCATTTCACTCTCCTTGTTGATCCGACTTCAGAGATATAGCCGCGATAGGCACAGAATATGTTAGATTAGGGCTATGGTAGAGCCTGTGGTGTTGTACAGCAAGAGCGGCGCGGTGGCGCATATTGTGCTGAACCGCCCGCGAGTGATGAACGCCTACAATGTGCAGATGCGCGATGATCTGTTCTTCACACTGGAGGCGGTGCGCGACGACCCGGATGTGCGTGTGGCGGTGATTAGCGGGGCGGGCGAGCGGGCATTCTGCGCCGGCGCGGACCTGACGGAGTTCGGCACTGCACCTTCGCAGGTCATCGCGCGGCAGGTACGCTGGGAGCGCGACATCTGGGGCCTGTTTCTGTCGCTGCGCAAGCCGTTGATAGCGGCGATGCGCGGCTATGTAATCGGCTCCGGGGTGGAGATTGCCTGCCTCTGCGATATCAGGATCGCCGCCGATGACGCGCAGTTCGCCTTGCCGGAGGTTGCGCTTGGCATGATACCCGCCGCGGGCGGAACACAGACTCTGCGCCGCGTCGTTGGCGCGAGCAGGGCGCTTGAAATGGTGCTGTCCAACAGGCGCGTCGGAGCAGAGGAGGCGAGGCGCATAGGACTGGCGCACACCGTTGTTCCAGCCGATGCTCTGATGAATGAGGCGGATGAGGTCGCTCATTGTCTTGCCGCTCTTAATCCCACTGCGCTCGCGCTCGCCAAGCGTGCCATTCTTGAGGGCATGGACATGCCGCTTGTAGCCGGGCTGGAACTAGAGCGCCGTCTTGTGGGTCAGGTCTATGCCGTCGGTGCTTAAACGTCAGTAGAATGGAAAGTTCGGACGGGTTATTGACTGACATGCCGAAATGCTGACATACTGACACTATGACTACCGTGCTTGTCGTTGAGGACGAAGAGAACCTGCTCGAAGCGCTCAGATATAGTTTGGAGCGCGAGGGCTACGCTGTGGAAACGGCAATTGACGGTGAACAGGCTCTTAATGCGGCGCGCTCCGTACATCCCGAGCTTGTGATTCTCGACGTGATGCTGCCGCAGCTTGACGGCTTCGAGGTATGCCGCATCCTTCGCCGTGAGAGCGATGTGCCCATCATGATGCTCACGGCGCGCGGCGAGGAGATTGACCGCGTCGTGGGACTGGAACTAGGTGCAGACGACTATGTCACGAAGCCGTTCAGCATTCGCGAGCTGATGGCGCGCGTGCGCAACATGCTACGCCGCAGCGCGCGCTCCGCGCCCTCGGACGGAGAGTCCGGCGAAGTGGACGTCCTGCGCACAGGCGACCTCGAAATCGACAGCACCAGCCACATCGTGCGACGAGGCGGCAAGCGGCTGGAACTCAAGCCGCGAGAGTTCGACCTGCTTGCGTTGCTCGCCAAGAATCGCGCCCGCGCCTTCACCCGCGATCAGATTCTCGAACGCCTCTGGGGGCACGACTACTATGGCGACAGCCGCACCGTTGACGTGCATATCCGCTGGCTGCGCGAGAAGATCGAGCCTGAACCGAGCAAGCCCGTCAGAATCATAACGATTCGCGGCGTAGGATACCGCTTCGACGGATGAGGCTGCCCCGCTCCCTCCACTGGCGCATCGCCCTTGCATATACTGTGCTTATTTTCTTGAGCTTGGGCATCGTCAGCCTGTACCTCGTTGGTTTTGTACGGGATACATATATAGTCAACCTGCAAAGCAGTCTCGACAGGCAGGCCCGCTTCGTGAGCGACAGGGCGTCCGTTTTGCTTGCCGAACCCGGTCAGAGCGATGCCGAGTTGCAGACTCTCATATCGGGTCTCGGTCAAATTGCCAATGCGCGAGTTACAGTAATCGGGACCGATGGCAGGGTCATCGCCGACAGCTTGCAGTCCCCGACTCAACTCCCGTCGCAGGTCGGACGCGGAGAAGTGCGTGCCGTGCTTTCGCAGAACAGCGTGGGCAGCGTCGGCGTCGGCTCACCCCTAGACGGCAGCTTCGACTCGGAGATGCTCTACGCAGTAGCGCCGATAACGGCCGCAGGCAGCGTTGTCGGTGCGGCGCGGGTTGCAGTTCCGTCGTCGCAAGTGCAGCCTGACATCAACCGCATCATCGTCAGCATCGCCGTAGCTGCACTGCTGGTTGGTCTCCTTTCCGTGGGAGTCGGGTACTTTCTGTTTCGCCACACATCACGCTCCGTGCGCGCTGTAGCAGAGGGGGCGAATCGGTTCGCGCAGGGAGACCTGGGACATCGTGTAGTTGCTGCGTCCTCCGATGAGACGCAGGAACTCGCGGTGGCGTTCAACAGTATGGCAGACACAATCCGCCGCATGCTGCGCGATATGTCCGCCGAGAGCGGCAAACTGACGGCTATGCTGGACACGATGGAAGACGGCGTGGTGGTGATCGAGGCGGACGGCAGGATTACGCTGATGAACAGCGCCGCAGAGTGGATGCTGGGAGTGGGCGCCGGAGATGCAATCGGCGCGCGTCTCGTCGAGGCGCTGCGCGACCACGAAATTCTACAAGTTGCCGCCCTGTCGCTTAGCTCCGGGCGATTGCACCAGGCTGAGGTCGAATTGCTGACGCAGCGACGCTTCCTGAATGCCATAGCGACCCCACTCGGTGGCGGGGGGACCAGCGGTATCCTGCTTACATTGCACGATCTGACTACCGACCGGCAAGTGGAAAACACCTTGCGCGAATTCGTTACCAATGTGTCCCATGAGCTTCGCAGCCCCCTGGCGTCAGTGAAGGCTATGGTGGAGACTCTAGATGACGGCGCACTGGAAGACGGACGTGCGGCGCGCGACTTCCTGAGCCGCATCAACCGCGAAGTTGACCGAATGAACGCTATGGTCGAGGACCTTCTGGAACTATCGCGCCTTGAGAGCGGGCAGCAACTGCCCAGCCTGACGCCGCTCAACCTGTCTGCGCTGGTGTCAGAGGTCGTATTCGAGTATCGAGACGGGGCGAACGGCGTGGATTTCCACGCCTTCCTGCCACAGCCGCCGGCAATCGCGCTGGGGGATTACGGCAAGCTGCGGCAGGTGCTGGTGAATCTGCTGGACAACGCGCTGAAAAACACGGAAGCGGGCAGCGTTGAGGTGTCTATCGAAGCAGGAGAGGGCATGCACTTTGTGCGTGTGAGTGACACCGGCGCGGGCATAGCGTACGAGCACCTGCCGCATGTGTTCGAGCGTTTCTACAAGGTTGACCGCGCTCGCCGCGACGGGGGCAGCGGATTGGGGCTTGCGATTGTGCAGCAGATAGTTCAGGCGCATGGAGGCGAGGTCAGTGTGGAGACCGAGGAAGGCAGGGGCAGCACTTTCAGCTTCAGCGTGCTGCGGCATTAACGCCGCCCGGCTCATACGCTCCCTCCAATATTCTCGAAAGTGCGGGGACATCCGGCGGGCGCTCCGCATTCAGGTTAGCCAATCTTTCGACGGCTTCCATACGACGCTTGCGCATAACATCTTCAGGGGCATCGTCTATCGGGCCATCTCCCACCATCAGTCTGTAAATCGGAGAGCCTTAAAGTGTTCCGTTAATCCCACGAAAGCGGGAGTCAAGGGATGACTAGGTTGTGTTGACATTTTGAGGTTGTCTTTCATTACTTCTGTCATTTCGAGTGAAGCGAGAAATCTAAAATCGGAGAATGGCGTATGTACAACGAATTTAGATTCTTCACTCCGCTGCGCTGCGTTCAGAATGACAGAATAAGCCTACTTTTCAAGTCTAAAACTCTGTGTGTATAAAATGTCAACACGCCCTAGAACAACCCACGCGATATGCCTATCACCAAGGCTGTTAAGATTGCTCCGCCGACGCCCAAGATTGCGTAGAGTACACGTACACGGTCAATCTTGGCGCTCATGGCGCGCGCATCCTGGCGCATGTCGATCTGCCCTTGCGTAAGGTATTCGATTGCGGTTTCGACGCTTGAGATTCTCTCCTGTTCACTAGGTTCTGTTGACATTTGATACATAGAGCGTTTTGGACATGAAGAGTAGGTTTATTTTGTCATTCTGAACGGAGCGCCTTCAGCCCCTGTCATTCTGAACGGAGCGCAGCGGAGTGAAGAATCTAAACTCGTTGCACAGACGCCATTCACAGACTTCAGATTCCTCGCTTCGCTCGGAATGACAGGAGACAAATGCGAAATGTCCACACAACCTAGCCATGCGTACATGTCCTTGAAGGTTATCAAACAATTACATGTATCGATATTATCAGCATAGTTGGGTGGTTCTGTCAATCGCATATGCTTTGCCCATTTCGCCATTCAAGGGTTACACAACTCAGCTCCACAAGACAAACACCTTCATTAACGGAATGTTAAAAGTCCGTTCACTGATGCTTAAACATTGCGGAGTATCGTTATTCAGGTATGCAAAGAACAATAGGCCAGTCTCAGGAAAGTGTGGAAGCCACCTCGTCAAGCCGCGTGGAGTTGCCGCGCATGCGACGTAGGAAAGGCAATTCCCTTGAAGGCAGAATAGTACGCTGGATATTCTTCGGCTGCGCTCTGATTTCTATCCTCACGACTCTTGGCATCATCTTTACACTGGTGTCGCAGGCGATCGGCTTCTTCGTGGAGGTCTCGGTATGGGACTTCCTCACCGGAACCCGCTGGACCCCGATACTGAAGCCCCGCGCATACGGGGTACTGCCTCTGGTTGGCGGCACGCTGCTCATTGCGGCAATTGCAGCGATGGTCGCGCTGCCCGTCGGCCTGGCGGCGGCGATCTTCCTGTCAGAGTACGCGCCGAACAAGGTGCGCCGCATCGTGAAGCCTGTCCTTGAAATCCTGGCGGGCATTCCCACTGTCGTGTACGGCTACTTCGCACTCACTTTCGTAACCCCCTTGCTGAAGATCGTATTCCCCGAGATGCTGGTTTTCAACGCACTGAGCGCCGGGCTGGTCATGGGTGTGATGATAATTCCTATGGTGTCTTCGCTGAGTGAGGACGCTATGAATTCGGTGCCCAACTCACTGCGCAACGCCGCTTACGCGCTCGGCGCGACTCGCGTTGAAGTGAGCCTGCGCGTGGTGGTGCCTGCCGCGCTTTCCGGCATTGTAGCGTCTTTCATTATTGCCATATCTCGCGCCATTGGCGAAACGATGCTAGTTACCATCGCTGCGGGCGCGACGCCGAACCTAACACTCAATCCACTCGAAAGCATACAGACGATGACCGCGTTCATCGTGCAGCTCAGCCTCGGCGAAACGCCGCACGGCTCGCTTGAGTACAACACCATCTTCGCAGTGGGTCTGCTTCTGTTCTTGATTACACTGGCGATGAATCTGATGGGCCACTTCATCGTCAAGCGATGGCGGGAGAAATACTAATGCAGCAACCGACAGCCTTGTTCAGGCCACGCCTGTCTATGCGCAAGAACATGGGTAATGTAATCTATGTTCTGTTCCTGCTCGCCACAATAGTGGGTATTGTCGGGTTGTTGGTGCTGCTGACTCAGATAATCGCCGAGGCCGCGCCTTGGCTCAACTGGAACTTCCTTAATTCGTACCCTTCGCGCCACCCCGAAGAGGCAGGCCTGAAGTCCGCCCTATGGGGCAGCATATGGCTGATGGGACTGACGGGGATGTTCGCTATTCCTATCGGAGTGGGCGCAGCCATTTACCTTGAGGAGTACGCGGTGCAGAGCCGCCTGACCGGCTTCATCGAAGTCAATCTATCCAACCTCGCAGGCGTGCCGTCAATCGTCTATGGACTGCTGGGACTGACGCTCTTCGTACAATGGATGTTCCAGGGGGAGCGGGTGCTGCTGGCGGGCGCGATGACGATGGCTCTGCTTGTGATGCCAATTGTGGTATTAGCGTCGCGCGAAGCGATACGCGCTGTGCCTGACACCTACAGGCAAGCGGGCTACGCGCTTGGCGCGGAGAAGTGGCAGGTAGTAAAGGGTATCGTGCTGCCGCAAGCCCTTCCGGGCATTCTCACCGGCACGATACTGGCAATGTCCCGCGCGCTCGGTGAGGCGGCGCCGGTCATCGCCATAAGCGCGCTGGTCTATCTGACATTCGTTCCGGTACACCCCCTGGAACAGTTCACTGTGCTGCCGATACAGATATTCAACTGGACATCGCGACCGCAGGACGAGTTCCGCGGCATAGCGGCGGCGGCCATCGTCGTGCTGCTAGTTGTGCTACTCTCTATGAACGCGGTGGCAATAATCGTGAGAGACCGTCATCAGGTGAGATCGGATGGTTGATAACATGAACGGCAGCAATGCCGATAACACCAACGGCAATATAGTCCTGCATTCCGAGGATGTGAGCGTCAACTACGGCGACTTCCGCGCACTGCGCGACATCAATATGGACATCAAGCGCCGTGAAGTTACCGCGCTCATCGGTCCGTCCGGTTGCGGCAAAAGCACGATGTTGCGCTGCTTCAACCGCATGAACGATCTCGTGCCGGGTGCGGAAATCGGCGGTCGGATACTATTCGAAGGCTACGACCTGTACGGTGCGGATGTTGACCCGACCGAGATACGCTCGCGCATCGGCATGGTCTTCCAGAGGCCGAACCCCTTCCCCAAGTCAATTTACGATAACGTTGCGTTCGGGCTGAAAATCAACGGCTACCAGGGGAACTACGACGAAGCAATCGAACAGTCCCTGCGGCAAGCTGCGCTGTGGGACGAGGTCAAAGACCGTCTGAACAAGAGCGCCCTGGACCTCTCCGGCGGACAGCAGCAGCGCCTCTGCATTGCCCGTGCCATCGCAGTAGAGCCGGAAGTGGTGCTTATGGATGAGCCCGCATCGGCGCTCGACCCCATCGCCACGCTCGCCATTGAGGAGCTCATCCGCGAGTTGAAGGTCAACTATACAATCATTATCGTAACGCACAATATGCAGCAGGCGGCGCGGGTATCCGACGATACGGCATTCCTGATGGTTGATGAAGATCGCTGCGGATATCTTGTAGAGTTCGCCCCCACCCAGCAGATATTTACCAATCCTACAGACGAGCGGACAGAGGCATATATTACCGGACGGTTTAGCTAGGCGGACGCTTCAGCTAGGAAGCCGCCCAAGAGGATGGGAACCGTCCTCACAAGGATTGACGCGATGCCGAGAGCAGAATTTCACCACGACCTTCAGGCGCTTCAAGATGACCTGCTCGTGCTGGGCAGCATGGTGGAAAAGGCGATTCAGCGCTCACTTGTCGCGCTCAGGAATCGCGATCGCATCATGGCCGAGGAAATTGTACGCGACGATGACATCATCGACGACAAGCAGGAAGAGATAGAAGAGCGCTGCATCGACCTGATAGCCACGCAGCAACCGATGGCGGTTGACCTGCGTGTGCTCGTAACAGTGATTCACCTAGGCATAGAGCTTGAGCGCATGGGCGACTACGCCGAGGGCATCGCCAAGATAGCGCTGATGATGGGCGACGAGCCTCCGCTCAAGCCACTCATAGATATCCCGCGAATGGCAGACATGGCCTCAGATATGCTGCGGCGCAGCCTTGATGCCTTTGTCGACCGGGATGTCGACTCCTCGATGATGGTGCGCCAGGACGACGACGTAATAGACGCGCTCTACGAACAAGTCTATCGTGAACTGCTGACATTCATGCTTGGCGACCCGACGGTAATCCGACGAGCTACCTATCTGCTATGGGCGGCGCATAACATCGAGCGCATCGCAGATCGCACCACGAACATCGCGGAGAATGTCATCTACATGGTGACCGGTGAGCGCATCGACGTGGTAGCCTCACCGACCAGCTAAATGACAAACATGGGGCGGACAGGATATTACTCCATTATCTTATCCCTGTATGTCCCTGTTTTCATGTATGGCGATGCAGCTTCTCGAAGAAGTCGCTGAAGATTGCGTCCCTGTTCAGCCAGTCAACGATTCGCATAGGATGGCGGCTCGCGTCCCGGCTGTATCCCAAGTGGTCGTTCAGCATCGGAGCTCCCTCGATGTGGGTCTTCAGCCAGTCCGAGTTCAGCAGCCACGCTCCGGGAGCCAGGTCCCAGATGGGCTTGCTGCGGCCCGCGAAGTCCTGCACAAAGTCCTCGTATAGTTGGAACAGGTAGTCGCCGATCCTGCCGCGCCCTTTGACCTGCTGCATCATCTCCCAGCGCGTCGTGCGAAGCAGTTCGGACACGCCAAAGCCAGTTACATGCACCATCGCGACTCCGCTGTCGAAGACCGCCTGTGCCGCCTTGATGTCCTGGATGAAGTTGAAGTCGTGGAAGCCCGCGACGTGGTACGGCCAGCCGCCCAGCGCAACCACGCAGATGCGCTCGCGGATGCGCGGTTCCATCAGAACTGCGGATGCCACATTCGTCAGAGAGCCAAGGGCGAGCACATACAGCGTTTCATCGCGGTCATGCATCGCCCGGCTGACGATATTGTCGGCGGCATCGCTAGGCACCGGCTCGCCGCCGGTGGCGGTCATCGTCTGCCGTGAGCCGTAAAGCACGGGCCCGTCGTAGCTCACCGGAGACAGTTCCAGCACGCGCTGAATCTCCTCGTAGCTCAGCTCCATGCCGTGCTCGAAGCTGTTCGTGTTTCGCACAGCAGCGTGGAAGCCCGCCGCCTGAATTGTCTCGATGCGCAGTTCCGGCGACATCAGCGCGTGAATGATGGCGAACTGGTCGTCGACCTCGTTCCAAGTGTCGGTGTCGATGATGACGCTGCATCCGCTGTCGGGCGGCTCCAGCAGTCTAACAGTGGTGGCGTGGTCGATAGGTGATAGTGTTGTCATGCGGTCAGTATATCATGGGGGCGAAACCGCACGGATAGGACGAATTTGTTAGGTAGTGCGTCAATACGAAATTTGTTCGCAAAAGAAATAACCCCCGATAGTCGGGGGTTATGATTGGCTCACGGTTGATAGAGATTTGACTTGAGATATAAGCGGGATACGGATATGACTTGAGATATAAGCGGGATACGGATATGACTTGATCATTTTCGATCATGTAAGCCATGTGCCAATATCGATTGTTGGTGAGTATGACTCCCGACCTGTTAGGGAAATAATCTGCGCGAAACTTAGTTTGCTCATCTGGTTCAGGGTTGCGCAGTATTTCAGCAAATAAATCTATGGCGGCTTCTACTTCATATACGTTCGCTTTTTCAAGTTCCAACAATGCCGACTCTGATAGGCGCAGCCTATTCGATGGTGCGGTATGTCCTGTTCTGCTCTTCTATCTCTATCGTTCGATACTCCCCTCGCTCAATTTCATTGAAGCCCTCCTCAATATCCGCAGTAACCCAATCGGATCGTAGTTCGGAAAGTTCCTTTTTTGACTGCTCCGGTGACTGCCCTTCTCTCTCTTTAGTGGTCAACTGCCGCCTCCCATGTCCTTGGATTTTCACTGAATCGCAGCATCAGGTGTCTAATTTCCGGTGTTGGATTACCAGTGTAGAAAGATTTTTTCAAAATGTCAATTTCAGGAATTGTTTGTATTGATCGCATATTTCGGACGATTCATACAGACGTACTCCCAATTTATGCTACGATGGAGTATTGCTGTCGCGAATATGAGCCGCGATTACGAGGACCGCAAGAATTGGAATCGGAGGACACTATGCCACCACATTCACTAAGCCCCAACGTGCTTTCCTGGGTGCCACAGGAGCAGATCGAGGAAGTGGCGCTGCAGCAGATACACAGCCTGTCCGAGATGCCGTTCATCTTCAAGCATGTGGCTGTGATGCCCGACTGCCACTTTGGGTTGGGCGCGACGGTGGGTTCGTGCATCCCCACGCTGAGAGCGATCATCCCGGCTGCTGTGGGCGTGGACATAGGCTGCGGCATGATTGCGGTGAAGACGAGCATGAGCCGCACCGACCTACCAGATGACCTGTCCGACATTCGCAAGGCTGTCGAGCACCAGATACCGCTCAGCGCCGGGCGCTACAATGCCAGCGTCAAGAAGACCGCAAAGCCGCGCGTCGAGCAGTTGGAAGGCAGAGCGGAAGAACTGGGGCGGCTGGCTTTCTACGACAAGACGGGGCGCAACTGGCGCAAGCAGCTTGGTTCGCTCGGCTCGGGCAACCACTTCATCGAGATTGTGCTCGACGAAGAGGATTGCGTCTGGGCGTTCCTGCACTCCGGCTCGCGCGGCGTCGGCAACCGCCTTGCCACGCATCACATCGCGGTCGCCAAGAAACTGATGGAGCGCGATGGCGTCGAACTGCCGGATGTCGACCTCGCCTACCTACGAGAAGGCACGCCTGAATTCGACGACTACATCACGGACCTCGAGTGGGCGCAGGAGTTCGCGCTGCTGAACCGTGAGGAGATGATGGAGCGCGTCATCAGGCTGATGCAGTATCGCTGCGGCGACTTCGAGGTTGCCGAGCGTATCCAGTGCCACCACAACTTCACGCAGCGCGAGAAGCACTTCGGCGAGGACATACTGGTGTCGCGGAAGGGCGCAATCGAGGCGCGCGAGGGGCAGCTTGGACTGATACCCGGCTCGATGGGAACGCGCAGCTACGTGGTGCGCGGGAAGGGCAACGCGCAGGCGTTCAACACCGCGCCGCATGGGGCGGGCCGCAGGATGAGCCGCCGCAAGGCGCGTGACTCGTTCACCATGGACGACTTCGACCGCCTGATGACGGGCATCGAGGTCAACCGATCTGAGGCATTCCTCGACGAACTGCCGGGCGCATACAAGGACATCGACCTGGTGATGGAGCAGTCGAAGGACCTTGTGGAGGTGATTCACACATTCCGTCAGATTGTGAATGTAAAGGGGGCGTAGGCTGCGCAAGTGAGGGTTCAACCGCATAACGGAAGCAGAACGTGAGTCAGAGCGACGGGGTTACGTCGCAGAGACCGGAGTCAGCTCCGAGATACCGTGCAAGCCCTGAAACTACCAGTTTCGAGTGTACTCCCCCGCTTTGACCTTAGCGGAGGCGATTGGTAAGATGTTACCAAAGACTTAGTTCTTCGCTTAGTATGTATAATCGGAGCGATACAACACACATAACAGATGGCACGAACACACAGCAGCGCAAGGAGGTGAAGGATGGCAATTTCAGCAACTAGGTGTAGCAAGAGACCCAGGCTAGGCGCACGACGTTGCGTCTAGCTGGATTCATTTGCAAGGGGATGCGGTGAACACCGGTGCGCGAGGCCCAGACCTCGAAAATGAACACACCTCTTGCGTTTCTCAAGTTACCCACCCTGTTTGGAGTAAGCGGAGGAGCGGACGACAGTACAGACCGCTACGGCCCGTTCATAAAAGCAGGGAGAAGACATGACAACTAAGGCAAGGAGAAAGCCGAGATTCAAGACGAAGGAAGAATTAGACCAGTTGCGACCCGAATGGCTGGCTGAGGATGTTGCGGAGGGTCTGAAGGAGATCGAGCGAGACGAGGTGGTGGAAATCGAAATCGACGCGGAACGCGGAGAGTATCGATCTGTTCAGGATTAGTCTGGGAATTAACGCTCGAAGGGCATTAGACAGTGCGACCGAGTCAGAGGTGGAGTCCGCAGTAGAATTATTTGCTGCTTTGCTAGATGACCCTTTCCCAGACGAAGTTACCAAGTTTTCGGCCAATTATTTTCCGAATCAATCGGGAGTAGTGGAAGTAGGTAACGATGTTTGGTATGCGGGTTATGTTGTAGAGGGTCAGGATATACTGATTGCAAGGCTCTACTTATGGTCTAAATTGACGGATGACCCTATGCAGTACGGGGTTGAATTGTAAGATAAAATAGATGAGGGTGGGTACACCTGCGAGGGATGGGTTTAACAACCCATCCCTCCTTTATATGTCTGATCATATCGTGTTCAGATTTGGAGATCTGGAAGAAAGGGAGCTACTACTTTAATTCAACCCTCGTGATATTTTCTGGTACATGACTCTCGTCAGAAAAAGGACAGGAAACTATTGTATTGCCTTGCACTCGTACCTTTCCCTTGACATAGACGAACATACAATCTATATTGATTTCAGCAAGGGACAGACCCGATTGATTTGGGTTTGTCCCTTTTTTGTTGGCGGTTGTTGATTCGTATCGGATGCGTGGGGAGGTTGGTATGGCGTTCACGGATGGGCAGAGGTCACGCTTTCGCATTGAGGACACGGGTGGCGTGATGCGCGACCTGTCGGCGTACATCACCGAGGTCAGCGGGCTGCCGGGCGAGCGAACATTGAACGAAGTAACGGCTCTTGGCGACTTGGGCGCGCGCTTCAAGCCGGGTGCGGACGTGGTGCAATTTACCTTGCGCGGACTGTACGACGACACGCCGGACGCGGGTGCGGATGCGGTGCTGGGGGCGCTGCGATGCCACACCGCTGCTACGGCCTTCGAGTATGCGCCGGCAGGCTTGGCGGCCGGCAGCGTGCGCTACACGGGCGATTGCTGGGTGAGGTCTTATGAACTACTCAGTCGCAGTGGTGAGATCGTGTCGTGGAGGGCGATGCTGCAAGTTGAGGGTGTAATCAACAGGACGGACGGGGTGTAGAGGATACACGTGGATGTGAATGGGGAATGTGAATTATGAGCGATGCGAAGTGGAAGCTAATGGTGGACTGGCAGGGCGATGGAGAGTTCGCGGGCGCTGACGACGATATTACGCCCGCAGCGCTGGGCCTGTCGTTGAGGCACATGCAAGATCTGAGAAGCGAGTATATTGATCCGGCGCGGCTGGACGTTCGGCTGGCGAACTTCGACCACAAGTACAGCCCGCCCAACACGGCATCGCCTCTGTTCGGTGTGCTCAAGCCGGGACGCAAGGCGTGGCTGCGCGCCGCGTTCCCGTGCGACGAATTCGGCGATATAGCGGGCGCAAGTCTCGCTGACCACGCGCCCGAATATGGCGCGGCGTATCGCTGGATTGATCCTAACCATGACTTTCGCATTGCTGCCGATGGCGGCGCTCAGGCGGATGGCGCTCGCTCCGGACGGCGCATCGCAACGATGGACTTCGGCCTTGCGGATGTGTCGTTCGGCTGCGATTTCACGCGCGGAAGCAATGCGACACGGCATGGCGGGCTTACCCTGCGATATGCGGACGCCGACAACTTTCTGTATGTGCGTGTTATGCCCAACGCGGTGCAACTTCGCAAAGTAGAGCAGGGAAGCGATGTGCCGGTGGCTGACGCGGCTCTGCAATGGAACGCCGCCGACAAGCATTTCGTTCAGGCAGAGTTGCACGGCGATCTCGTCCGCGTGTTTGTTGATGAGAAGCAAGTGATAGCGGCACGCTCAGGGTTCAACCGCAACGCAACGCGGCACGGCTTGTACTGCGATGGCGCAGCCGATCACCTGTGGCAGCAGTTCGGCGGCTGGGTATCGCTCTTCTACGGCGATGTTGAAAGCATCGACCCGCAGCCCGGAGCTGGGCAGTGCCGCATACGCGCTTATGACGAGATGCGCCGTCTTGAGAGCGTAACGCTGTACATGTACGCAACGTCCTCATTTCCTCAGACATCCGACGATATTCTCAACGACATCTTGGACTACGCGGGCGTGGATGCAGAATATCGCAGGCTGGATGTGGGCACAGAAATTGTGCCGCAGTTATGGAGTCCGCCGCTCTGGGGCGTGCAGGCCGCGGACGAGATTCGGCGCTTGCAGGATGAAGAGGACGGCTTCATCTATGTGGACGGGCACGGGTTCTGGCGTATGGAGAGTCGCGGGCACCGTGAAGCGGCACCACACTCGGCGGCAAGAGCGACGCTGAGGGCGCGCAATGACGGCGCAGATGCCTACTTCTCCGCGTTGGAGTGGAGCGACGGTGTGGGCAACATCGAAAACAAGGTCTTCATGCGAGTCCGCGACGCCACGAACCACGGACATCGCACGGCCTGGACGCTTGGCGAGACGCCGCACTTCGATGCTGGCGAGACGCGCGAGTTCCTCGCCGAAAGCAAGGACTTCGATGTCGTTGGTGGACAGCTCAGTCCGCAGGCGAGCACCGACTATGCGGCAAACACGCAACCCGACGGCACGGGCGCTGACATTACGGCGCAGCTCACCGTTACATATCCCGCAACGAGGCTATACAACGGCAAGGGCACCCTGATACGCGTGCGCTTCGGCGCAACGGCAGGCTACCTGACACGGCTGGGGATGCGCACCGTTACCGCTTTGACCTTCAATGCGCCGGTGCTGGTGACAGCAGAGAACGCGAACAGCCAGCTCATTTATGGGCAGCGCATCCGCAGCATAGACGCTCGCTGGACGCGCGAGGCGCAGTCGGCGCAGGCAACAGTCACACGGCGATTGGCTCGCAAGTCTTCGCCGCGCACCGCGCTCAGTGTGACGCTGCCCAACGGCTCGAATGCCAATCTGCTTCTGATGCTGCAGGCTAGGTTGTCAGATCGGCTCGCCGTGCATTACGAGGACATGGGCGTGGACGGCGACTTCTTCGTAGAAGGCTACACGCTCGAAGTGGGGCAATCTGGGAAGCAAGTGAAGCGGACGCTGCAATTGCAGCAGGCATGATTTGCGTTCTCAATCAGACTTAGGAACCCCTACCCTCTCTGAGGGGAAGGTTAGGTTGGGGGAAAGGAGACTGAGCGTTGGTTAGCGACTTGATTCAGTTCATCAACATAGGATTGGCGGGCGTGCTGCTAATGTGGTTCATGTTCCGGTTGGAGCGCATGCTGGTGCGCCTCGACAAGACACTGCAGCTGATGGCGCGCGCCACCTTCCGAATGCTCGATCGCCGCGACCCCAAGACGGCAACAGACCTCAGCAAGGAGCTGTACCGTGTAAGCGGTGATGAGGATGAATAGCTAATGTGTATGCCAGCGCCTGGAATCATAATGCTCTAACCTTTGCCTGTATACTATTATTGTAGCCTGCTCACAAAAGGAGGCTTGACTATGGATGGAGACGAAAGCACCATTCCTGACATCTACGTCGATAATATGCAGTTAACAAGTGGAGTTTATGGCGTAAATATCACGTTTGGCTTGACCGATCCTCACCCGGTTTCTGGAACGAGAAGTGATCAGCCTGAAGAAAAAGCGCGAGTGCGCATGAGCTTGCAACACGCCAAGATTGTGGCGATGATGCTACGCCAAAATCTGAAGAACTACGAACGAGGCACAGGAACTTCCATTCAGATCCCCCATAATGTGTTTACAGGGCTGGGTGTTGCAGAAGAAGACTGGTAGGGCTTGGCTATGCCGTCCCCCGATATCGGATCCATCTCGCAACATTTCAGGCGATTCGACTTTAGTATTCCTGCACATGGCAATGATGAAATGAGTGCCGATAACGTAACGAGAGCTATGCTGCGAAATGCAATTGGTTTTGATGCACCGGAAGTTATTGAAGAATACCCTGAAGACAGACGAGGTAGTTCGTGTTTGATATTGGGCTGGATGACTCCGGAACAGCCTCTTCATGCTGTCGTGGCATACTGGACTGAAGAGACAAGGTTGATAACGGCATATCGTCCTGACTCGAATAAATGGGAAGAAGACTTCAAGACCCGGAAGTGATGTGCGAAATGATTCTTACAGACGAAAACCACCCTTACGGCTGCGAGTATGAGCCTGCTGTCGTCATGATCCGTCAGCGAGTTAGTAATCGCTCTTCTTATATTGTCCCAATGCACGGTGAGCGTTGCAAATGGTGTGGCGAAGAGTTTGTTTCAGCTAAGTTGCTTAATGAGTTGGATGAGGACTTAGCGCAATCATTAGGAACTGCATCACGAGATCCTGATGCAGATGCAGAAAGTTGGACATTTTACACACCTACGATCCATCCTGTCGATGATTCCGTTTCTACTGCAGTTGACGATATTGGCGAAACTAGAAACAGTATCATCACTAGAAATTCAAATTACATCACTGCTGCGACCACAACAGAAAATCAGTCGATTTGAACAAAAGAGGCGGGACCGAATCCCGCCTCTCTGCTTTTATTATTCGCTATGTTCTGGCAACCTAGCCTACCCCAACTGGTACACCTGAACGCGATGCCGCGAAGACTCCGTCACGTACATTCGCCCTTCGCTGTCGAAGTTCACGGATGCGGGCCCCCAGAAGTACGGCTCTATCTGCGAAGAGATGAGGTGCGGCGTGTTGAAGTGAGGAGGTAGTTCCGGCGTAAGATTGGAAATCTTGCGCGTCTCCACTTCGTCCGGGTTCGCCGCCAGGAAGTCATACGCCCATTTGGACAGCGTCGCCTCGCCCCGTAGCGTCATGAGGTGGCTGCCGTCCCCGGCTAGCACCTGTACGCGCTCGTTGCCCCAGTCCGCAACATAAATGTTGCCGTCCGCGTCAACCGCCACGCCTGCGGGACGGGTGAACTGCCCGTCACCGTCGCCAGACTCGCCGAACTTCGCCATGAACTCGCCGTCCGCGCTGAATTGCTGGATGCGGTCATTGCGCCAGTCCGCCACGAAGATGCTGCCGTCTGGCGCGACGCAGATGCCCCAGGGCATGTTCATCTCGCCATCGCCGCTGCCCTCGCTGCCGAAGCTGAGGAGGTGGCGACCGTCGGGCGTGAACTTCTGCACGCGATGGTTGTTCTGGTCGGTGATGTACAGGTTGTCTTCGGCGTCAACTGCGATGCCTGATGGACCGTTGAGTTCCTCCAGCTCGCTGCCCAGAGTGCCCCAAGCCTTTACGAAGTCGCCGCTGTCCGCGTCGAAGGTGCTGATGCGGTGATTGTACTCGTCCGAGACATAGGCCACGCCGCCATCGTTGCTCAGCGAGATGCCTGTCGCGAGCCGCAACTGGCCCTCCTTGTCTCCGTGCGAAGAGAACTCGTTGAGGTAGTCATCGTCCATGGTGACCACTCCGACACGCGTGAACACAGGCGCGCCGCGGTTCAGCACGAAGATGCGCCCGTCCGCGTGTACCGCGAGGTCAACCGGATTGGCGAAACCGCGCCCCACCGGAGCGTTGTTCACGATGCCTATCGTCTTCACATATTCGAGCTTCAGTGTCTTTGCGGCAGAAATGGTCATCCGTTATGCCCTCGTAAGTGGTCTGCGAAATTGAAACGGATGGACAGGTCGCATATAGGTAGCGTCCCGTCCATCCGCATGAGTTTCCTATACTAGCTGGTACTCCGTGGTGGATGCGATGAGGCCAAGGAGTTCGCCTACG
The DNA here is from genome assembly GCA_965225795.1 of Dehalococcoidia bacterium. Taxonomy (GTDB): domain Bacteria; phylum Chloroflexota; class Dehalococcoidia; order Lucifugimonadales; family JADFKI01; genus Bin90. Next base: position 2,469,122 of record OZ245324.1, read on the forward strand.
CGCTGCTCGGATTCGTCGCCCCGCTCGTGGCCTGCGAGCGATACATCGCCCTTAATGCCCACGTGCGCGATGAGCGCCGCGCGCAACTCAATGTCCATCTCGGCAGTGCCCATGATGTCGAGGCAGGCGTCCACAATCTCGGTCGCCGTGTACTCGCCGCCGTTGTCATCTGCCAGCCTGTCGAGTATCACCCGCACGCCCGGAGCGGTGATGTCGCTAATCTCCTTGGCGGCGAAGTTGACGCGCTCCACCAGCGCGCCGCTGTTAATCCACTCCGTGCCCTCGTGCCAGCCCTCGACCGACGGAGGGTTGAGCAGCGTCTGCCCCATGAAGCCGGAAAGGTCCGAAGTCGGGAGGATGCCCATGTCCGGGCGTGTAACGCTGCCGCTGAGTCGCATCGTGCCTGCAACCAGTTCTGCCGGGCACTTGACCCGTGCGTACTGCGCCTCTTTGAAGAAGTCGGAGTTGAAGAGGACGCGCAGCATGTGGCGAATCTCGTGGTCGCCGTCGAAGTATGCCTGTGATAGTTCGTCGATAGCGTCCGGGTCGCGCGGTGCAGTGTACGGCCACTGCGCCACCGGCTCTTCGTCAGCTACGAAGAAGTCGTACAGATGTCGGGCGATGAAGCGAGCCGTCGCGGGCTGCTTGCAGACAATGCGCACAATGTCGTCGCCGTTGAAGTTGCCCGTCTCGCCGAGGAACTGCTTATCGCCGTCATCATGGTCGCCGTCGCGGAAGTTGAAGTGCCACGCGATTCTGCCATAAGGCCAGATGGAGTCCTTCGATGCGCGCACCGCCATGTACTCGGCGTTGCCCAGCGTCCAACCGGTGAAGGCACGGGAGGCTTCCTTGACGTCGTCCTCGGTATAGTTGCCGATGCCCATGCTGAAGAGTTCCAGCAGCTCGCGGCCCCAGTTCTCGTTGATGGCGCCGTCGTGATTCTCCTGGTTGTCCAGCCAGATAATCATCGACGGGTCCTTGGCGAGGTCGATCATCAGATCGTCGAGCTTGCCGAGTCCCAGCCTGCGGAACATGTCGATCTGGTTCAGCAGCGAGCGCGCCTGGTTCGTCTTTGCATAGCCGGTGGCGAATACGCCGTGCCAGAAGAGCGCAACCTTCTCTTCCGTCGGCGCCTTTGTGGTCACCATGCGGTAGAGCCAGTAGGCGGAGGCGGCGTTGCCGTAGCGCAGTTCGTGCATGTCGGTGTGATAGCGCTTGATGATGTCGTCCGGCATGTTCTGCGCGTCGCCGGGATGAACCAGCTCCTCTACGGCAGCCTCATAGCCTAGCTCCTCGTAATGGTCAAGCTCTACCGGGGTAGCGCCGAATGAAGCGCGCCGCAGCAGGTGCTTGATAAGTCCAACATCCGATTTCGTTGCAGTGGTCATATTCGCCTCCAAGTCGGGAGTTGTGGTTTTTTTGTTCCGAGATGTGAATATTTAAAGCAGAAACGCTTCACTAGGTATCAAACGTCCGTTGTACGGGTCAACCGCAAGTCGCAATCCCTCTAGGGCGTACGCACCCAACAAAGGCATCGAATCTTCGTCGCCAAAGACTACGATTGTTATGGCCTGTCGCCCACGCGCTCGTATCCAAGTCTGTCCAATGTCGCGCTCTAGGTGCCCTCCGCCCGCCAATGTGAACTCCACCGTTTCCATTGGCTCGACTTCAAGACGCTCAAGCAGCGATGTGGGCATGAAGCTATATGTCGCACCTGTGTCCACCATCGGATTCACAAGCTCAAACTGCTTTCCCGAAGGATTGCCAAGTTCGACGGGATATCGGAATGTTCCCACTCTGGTAACCCTCGTTGCTGTGCTGTTTCTGGTATGAGTCCCCCGGACAGACGCCTAGCGAATAGGCCGGGGGATGACGAAGAACAACCCTACTTCTTGATGAAGTCTAGCTTCTCAAACGTGCCGTTTACGATCGGCTTGGCGTCCACGCCCATCCAGTCCTCCAGCAGCGTCGTGTACGCGCCGCGGAAGTCATTGTTGAAGTGCATGTCGCCTTCGAGCTGATCCTCGGGCGCGAGCGACGGGAAGTCGCCGTACAGTCCGCCCTTCACGCCGCCGCCTATGACGAACGCAAGGCCTCCTGAGCCGTGGTCGGTGCCGGAGCCGTTGTCCTTGATGCGCCGCCCGAACTCGGAGAAGATGACAATGGCGGTGTCGTTCTCATAGCCATGCTCTTCCACGTCGTCCCAGAAGTCGCCGACCGCGTTGGACATCTCGCCGATGAGCTTGGCATGCATCGGCACTTCGCCCGCGTGCGTATCGTAGCTGCCCTGAATCGTGTAGAAGATGCGCGTGCCGATGTCCCCGAACATCACCTGCGCGGCGTCCCGAAGGCTCTGCGCTATCGAAGTGCCCGCGTACTCGATACTCGACGAGTAGTTGCGCGGAGCGGTGCCCAGCGTATCCGCGCCCTGCATCACGCCACGCCCCGTCTGCTGGATGAACTCTTTGACAGCATCCTTGCCCGAGCCGCCATACATCTGCGAGAACATATCAAGCGTCTGATTACGGATAGCCTCGTCGCGGATGTCCGGATACAGCCCGTACGTTGCGAGGTCGCCGACTGACGCCACTGGAACGCCCTGCGCCGAAAGAACGCGAGGCAGGCCGCGACCGAAGTTGACGGCTGTCAGCACATTCTCGCCCTGCGGATCGAGGTCGCGCGTAAGCTGGCCTAGCCAGCCCTCAGTGGCAACCTTCGTCGGCTCGGCGGTGTGCCAGATGTCCATCGAGCGGAAGTGCGAGCGGTTCGGGTTCGGGTAGCCGATGCCGTTGATGACGGCGACCTTACCCTCGTCCCACAGCCTCTTGATTGCAGTCATATTCGGATTCAACCCGATGTTGCCGTCCAGTTCCAGCAGCTCTTCGGGCTGAAACTGCACCGCCGGGCGGAAATTGTAATAGTGCTCATCGTTAATGGGAACGACCGTATTCAGCGCATCATTGCCCCCTGTGAGCTGCAAAAATACCAAAGACCTGCTATGCCCGTTGCTGCCGTTGGAACCCATTATCTCGCTCCTCTCCTAACGCCTGTGCGTACTGTTCTGCCTTGTATAATTCACATCTTCATGATGCGACAAACAGCCTGAACACCTAGTGTATCAGGCAGTCAGGCACACCTCCACATTGTATGCAGTAATTGTGCGCTTTTATTAGAAATTGGTCAAGTCCCATGCGGTGCAAAAGACGCAGCATCGCTCTCAGTCAGCGATCGGCTTTTTGCTATTGACGGGAACTGCGGTTTGTTCCGGTAAATCTCCCGGAGAACCATTTGCCTAAAGGCGATGTCGCCTTCACTCACGGCTGCCCCTGAGACGCGGGTCAAAAGCGTCCCTGAGTCCATCGCCCAGGATGTTAAAAGACAGCACAGTTATGGTAATGAACAAGCCCGGATAAACGACAAGCCACCACTGTATCAAAGGTCTTGCCCAGCCCGACCGCGAACTCTGTTGGCGTGGATACGCTTAGTCGAGACGCCCCCTCAGTTTCGGGTCGAGGTGGTCCCGCAGACCATCGCCGAATATGTTGAAGGCGAGAATTGTGATTGTGATGGCAAGCCCAGGATACACCACCATCCACCATGGGGGTCTGAACTGCTCGGCAAGCGTTCCACCCAGCATTGCGCCCCAACTGGCGTTTGGCGGTGGTATGCCCAATCCCAGGAAACTCAGCGCGGACTCGGCGAAGATCGCGCCTCCCAGGCTGGCGCTGGCGATAACCAACAGCGGCGCGACCGTCTGAGGCGCTATATGCCTGAGCATAATTCGCAGAGGCGAAGCGCCCATTGCCTGGGCGGCCGTGATGAAGTCCATCTCCTTGACCATGAGCACCACGGACCTGATGATCCTGGTCGTGCCCGCTATACTGCCAATTGAGATTGCGATGATGACCGTGAAGACTCCGCTGCCGACTGCCGTCAGAAGCAGCAGAGCTAAGATGACCGATGGTATGGACATCAGAACGTCCAGGAACCTCTGGCTTATCAGATCGAACTGTCCTCCCTTGAAGCCGCTCAGCGTTCCCCATGAGAAGCCGATGATCTTCGCAATCAATACGGAAGTGAAGGCTATCAACAGGGAAGTGCGGCTGCCCACGATGATGCGGCTTAGCGCATCTCTGCCAAGATGATCAGCGCCGAACGGGAGGTCCCAGGACGGGGATTGTCGTATTATTTTGTAGTTTGTTGTATTTGGATCATGGGGTGCCAAGACATCTGCGAAAATGACTATGAACAACAGGAAAAGCAACACTGCTGCGCCTGCGACGGCAAGCGGCGCAGTTCTGGAAAACCTCCTTATCGTGCCTAAAGAGGCTTTGCCCATAGTGAAAGAAGTCTGTACTACTCCCTGTTCAGGTGAGTCTGCCCCTATTTCCCGCATCTATCTCTCCCCCAACGCAATCTCATTATTGATACCGGATTCGTGGATCTATCAATCCATAAACCAAGTCGATTGCAAGGTTGATGAACACGAACGTCAGCCCATATATCAGGACCAGGTTCTGAATGATCATCCAGTCGCGCTCGGTTATTGCTTGCACCAGCGAAAGCCCCAGCCCTGGCACTCCAAAGGCTCGCTCCACTGCCACTGAGCCTCCCAGCAGAGAGGCCATCTGCAAGCCCGACACTGTGATGACGGGCAAGAGCGCGTTCCTCATTACATGCCGCCAGATTACGTACTGTTCACCCATTCCCTTAGCCCTGGCGGTGCGAACAAAGTCCTCACGGTACACCTCCAGGAGCGTGGAACGGCTCATTCGAGCAATCGCCGCTCCGAGTCCGACGCCCATAGCCAAGGCAGGACCAAGGGTTATTTGCAAGTTCTTGATGGGATCATCCCACAGATAGAATATCGTAAGAGGTGGCCGCCATGTCCATACAAGAACCGTTATGAGAACGAACGTAAGCCCCAGCCAGAAGCTGGGTACCGCCAGGAAAAGCGTAACCACAATACGAGTAGAGTGGTCCAGCCACGTATTTCGCCACACCGCCCCGATGATGCCGACGGGAAGCCCAACTACCCATGACACAAGCACCGCCATTATCGCTATCTGAGCGGTAATGGGCCCACGCCTCAGGACCATGTCGCGGATTGGCCTGGCTTGCCAGAAAGACCTGCCCAACTCTCCTTTGGCCACATCACCCATCCAGCTCAGGTACTGCATAACGAGTGGCTTGTCCAGCCCAAGACTCGCGCGCGCGGCAGCGAGCTCTTCCTCAGTGAGAAGATAAATCCCAGTGTCTTCACCCACTATCTGGCTGAGTGGGTCGCCGGGCAGTATCCTCATGAAAAAGAATATTAATATCGTTACGCCAAGGATAGTGGGGACAGCCAACATGAGGCGGCGATACAGGTATTGCTGCAATGTGCATCCTTACAAAAGCATATAGACAGGGGCATATAGCAGTAGAGGGCAGGGCCGCGGATATTCACGCACGCCTTGCCCCCTATTAAATCGCTTGTTCTCCGCTAACGCCTATTCTTCCTGGTCTAGCCAGACGGAATCTAGGCGGCACCAGCAGGTATGAGTCCGCTGTTCCATCGACATCCCTTTCACATTGTTTCTCCACATCGGGAGGTGGCTCGTGAATCCAATAACGAACAGAGGGTTTTCCTCGTCGAGGAATGTCTTGGCCTGCTCGAAAAGCTGCGCCCGCTCAATTGGGTCTTGCGCTTGGTTGAGCGTTTGCACCATCATGTCGAACTCAGGATTGCAGTAATGCGACTGATTCTGCGACCCATCGCAACTGAGATACTGCATCCACATGGGCGTGGGATCCTGCGTAGGAGAGCTGAATGCCGTCGTCACCTGTATGTCGTATTCGCCCGAAATCGCATTCTGAGCTAGCAGCGCTCGCTCAGTAACGCGTATATTGGTCTCAATGCCAAGTGATTGCAGGAGTTGGTCCTGGAAGGCAGGAGCAAGTATCTCGGAGTGAGGCGCCACCGAGGCAACTACTATGTCCAATTTCGGGATGCCTTCAGCGTTGGGATAACCCGCATCAGCCAGAAGCTGCTTGGCAGTGGCTATGTCTTCAGCCTTGTCCTCTCGATAGCCGGGCATAGTCGCCAGATCTTCCGGCGAGGTAGCGCCCTCAGAGGCGTAGGACATCCAACCTGTAAGTGTCATAGGCTCCTGAGTTCCAAAAGCGACAATAAGCGCCTGCTTGCTCACTCCAAGACGAATGGCTTTGCGGACCCTCGGGTCGTCAAGCGGCTTGCGCTGGTTGTTGAAGTTCACATTGTATGCGCCGAATCCCGGTATCCTTCTCGTCTGCACGATGTCGGAGCGCCTCAACCCTTCCTGGTGTGTTTCCATAGAGACATTCCAACTAAAGTCCGCCTGATGAGTCAAGACGGCAGTGCCTCTGTCTGTCCAGGCAGGCACATGAAGCATTTCCAGCCGGTCAAGATACGGCACTTCAGGGTTCCAATAGTTAGGGTTGGCTTCGAATACCCACTTCTCTGCCGGAGTGTGGGACACAAACATAAAGGGCCCAGTTCCCGGGGCAACCTCTAACTGTCTCAGGTCGTTGTTGTTCTCTTCTAGCGTCTTCGCCGAATAGACAATGTGATTGGTGTTGGTCATCACCTCCAGCAGCCATGTCCTCGGTTCACTCAGCGTGAACTGGACTGTGTTGTCATCTACGGCGTCAATGGTGTCCACAACATTGTAGAAATCCCTAAGAGTGCTCACCACACCTTCGGGCGGCATGGCCATACGCCTGAAGCTTACTACCACATCGTCCACCGTCAGCGGAGTTCCGTCGTGGAACTGAACGCCTTCGCGTATCGTGAATGTGTAAGTCAGACCATCGCCGGAAATATCCCAGTCCGTAGCCAGCAAGGGGGTTACGGTCCTGAGACCGTCCGGAATAGTCTTCATGAACATTCCGTCATACAGATGACCCAGCACATGGGTGCCAGCACCCTGGTGGGCATCGAAGTGCTGCATGGTCACGCCAAAGGCAGTTCTCATTGTGCCGCCGCGCTGGGGGAAAGGCTCTGGCGCGCGAGTGAGAAACCCCTGAGCCTTGGGAGTCGCAACCACTTCAATCTTTTCGACCAGCGGCGAAGCAGTCGGGATCGACTTGATCGCTTCTGATACGATCATCTGCACTTCGTCGGCAGATACGCCGCTCTGGGCAGGCGCGGCGCCGATGACTGCGTTGGTCACAAGCTCTTCTATGTCTTCCTTAGATGCGCCGGGCTGCGACGACGCCTCGACCGCCTGCCGCACCATCGCGCTCATTTCTTCGGGACTTGCGCCCTCCGGAGCGGCGGCATTCACGGCAGTTTCCACCATCCGCTGGATTTCCGCTGCCGACACCGGCGCAGGTGCCGCGGACTGCTCCGGTACGGACTGCTTCACCGCGTCCTGCACAAGCTTACTAAGCTCCGCTGCGTCAATAGCAGGCTGAGCAGGGGCCGGCGCGGGCGCGGCGACCGGTTGGCTGCCGCACGCTATTGCCGCCATAGCGAACGCGGCGATTACAAATATGAACAACAACGCTTTTACATTGAACAGTCTGCGAAACATGTTTACCTCTTAGTGCTCGCTAGCAAGAATCTGACGAGATGTTAATTGTGGAATATGTTGCTAAGGCGGCTCGATTAAATCATCAAATACTTACTATGTCAACTGCAAATAATTTGATCGAATGTCCTCCTGTGAGGCGTAAGACTACAACGTAAACTGGGTTGTGCGCTATAGACGCACAACCCAGTTCTTATGACTCCCGTTGCTTACCAGCCTTGGCTGAGTAATGGCATCAACCCAGCAGCACCTCGCTCAGCCGCCGTATGACAATCTCCAGCTCTTCGTCGTCCAGGTTGAGCGGGTCAACGGCCAGTTCGTCCGGATCGAATATGTCGTGCAGGTATATCGGCGGATCCCCCGCGATCATCGACTGATACACCTCGTTGCGCCCGGGCCCGCGCCAGTCCCTCGTGAAACGCATCACCGCGTGCGGGATGAGGTAGTTGTGCTCGTCGTGCTCCAGCGAAACGCGCAGCCCGTCAACCTCCGCGAGCGCGTCAACAACCTGCTGCGCCTTGCGGCGGTACATCGCCATCTCCGCATCCTCGTCCTCGTCCACAAAAATCTGGATGGCGCGCATAAGCCCGATAATCTCTTCTTTGGCGACCTTCATGCCGCGCCCAATGAACTGGTGGGGTGCGGCATTGGCGAATGCAGCGTCTATCAGGTCGGCGCGACCGCACAAGATACCCGTGCCCTGCGGTCCACGAACCGCCTTGCCCCCGCTGTATATCACCATGTCCGCGCCCTCAGTGGTGAAGCGGCGCAGATTGGAGCGTGGCGGCAGCATCGACGCCGCGTCAACGATGACCGGAACGCCGTGGCTGTGCGCTATCTCGCAAACCTCCGGGAACGGAATGGAACGCCGTGTGATGAACGGTGAGAACAGGTACGCGACTGCTGCCGTGTTCTCAGTGAACGCCGCCTCAAGCTGCCACGGCTGGCAGCGCCTGCCGTCGCCAATCTCCACGAACTTCGCGCCGACAGAGGTGTAGCACTGGTCGTAAGGGAAACGATGGCTCTTGTGGATGATAATCTCGTTCTTCATGCCGCTGCTATCCGGCAGCCTGTCCATCTTTGCAGGGTCCGAGCCGGCGATGACCGCGGCCGCTTGCAGTACGAGTCCGCCCGCCGCGCCGCTCGATACGAAGCCCGCCTCCGCGCCCGTCGCATCCGCAATTATGCTGCTTGCTGCGCGGTTCAGCTCGTCCAGACTCACCATCATCCCGGACGCCTTGTTCATCGCCTCCAGAATCTCGCGCCTTGTCTTGCTGCCGCCGTAAGCGGTCGTGCTGCCGGACGCCGCGATAATGCGCTTCACGCCAAGCGCGCTGTAAATGCCGTCAGGGTCGCCGCTCCATGCCATATCGCACCTCCGATTGAACTCAGCTTCCAGAGATTGATGTCACTTATATCCGAATGTGGCGATTATACCACCTAGTAGTTGGCTCGGATGGATAGTATCCGTGCTGTCATTCCTTTCACTCTGCTCATGGTCTTGAGCATCCAACTCACCGCTCCGTCCGCACCCACAGCGTCTCTCCGTCACTGATGAACTCGACCGTCCCGCGCTCCGCCGTCTGAAACAGCATGCCATCAGCCACATACTCCCGCAGCCTCTCCACCACATTCGCGTGCGGATGACCGTATGAATTGCCTTCACCCACTGAAATCACCGCCGCGGCAGGACTCACCGCGCTCAGAAAGTCCCGCGTCGAACTGCTATCGCTCCCATGATGCGGCACCTTTAGCACATCGCTGTCCAGTGCCGCACCGCTCGCCAATAGTGCCCGTTCCGCCTCGGAGAAGATGTCTCCCGTCAGAAGTATGCTGACTTCCCCATACACTAGACGCAGCACTAAAGATGCGTTGTCCGCGTCCGATTCTGTGCCGCCAAGCAGTATGGGCGGCGGTCCCAGCACCTCAATTCGCACGTCGGCATCTAGATTGATAACCTGTCCCGCCCTCGCCTCAATTACCCGCGCCCCTTTTGCCTCCTCCGCATCCACCAATCTCTCCCATGCCTCGTATGCGCCGCTTTCATACTCGATACGCCGCTCCAGCACCGCGCCAACATCATATCTCTCCAGCACCTGCGCCAACCCGCCTATGTGGTCGCTGTTCGGGTGTGTTGCGGCCACGATATCGATGTGCCTGTCGTTGAACCGCATGCGCTCGCCCAGTAGCCGCGTCATCAGCAAAGGGTCGGAGCCGCCGTCAACGACCACCTGCCTGCCATCCGGAGTCTCGATGAATATCGCATCGCCTTGACCGACATCGAAGAACATCACATGCAGGTGGTCGTCGTTCGTAAGCGCCTGCGACCACGCCAGCGACGCCACAAATGCGGCGGGCACAAGCAACCACATAGCGATACGCCCTGAGCGGGACACACTCGTTCGTGAGGGTTTGGCCCTCGTTCGCGGCGAGCCTGTCGAACCACGCATCCCACCAATGTTCCTAAACATCGCTCGCACTGACGCCGGAAACATTACCCTGACGCCGTATGCCAGCAGAAGTACGCTGTAATAGCCGACGACTGCTGCCCCAGCGATACTGCCGATGTCAATCGAAGCGCCGGGCAGTCGTGCCAAGAGCGTAACCACTCCTGATAGATACGCCCCAGCGCCCCATGCCACCCAGCCGAACGGCATAGCGAACGCAGCGCTCGCCAAGCCGACTAGCGCCGCACCCGCGTTTCCGACTATGAGAAACGGTAGCACGGGCAGCGTCAGCACGGACACCGGTATCCCCAGCGTGGACACCCGTTCAAAGTGGAATGCGATTAACGGCGCTGTCGTTATAGTAGCTGCAAGCGACAGCCCCAGCATTTCCGTGATCCCGGCAAGTGGCGCCCGTAGTAGGGATCGCCGCCCGATTAGCCGCTCGATAGGCGGCCTCAGCCGGTCCCCGAATACATCCGAAAACGCTGCTATGCCCGCTATCGCCGCGAAACTGAGCTGAAACGATATGCTGTACACGATGGATGGCGACACGGCGACCATTAGCGCGGCGGCGACCCCGATTGGCGCAAGCGACCCGCGCTGCCTGCCGAACACCAGTGAAGCAAGATAGACGCTGCCCATGATGCAAGCCCTCGTCGCCGATGGGGACATGCCCGCCAGCAAGCCGTACAGCCAGATGATGATAAGAGGCGCAATCAGGTGAAGATGCTGCTTCCTGCCAAGAAGCGTGGCAGACCCGGCAAGGCTGATGCCGAGCAGTACGCCCACATGCAGCCCAGATATCGCCAGCAGATGCGCTGTTCCCGTGCGCCGGAATGCCTCGTTCAGGTCTTGCGGGATGTTCCGCCGCAGTCCAAGCAGCGTCGCCTGCCCGAGAGCAGCCTGCGGCTCCGGCACAACAGTGGCGATGGATGCTGCAAGCTTTCGCCTCATGCCGTACAGCGTGCGATAGAACACGCTGCCCTCACCCTCGCGGATCAGCGTAACTCTGCGCGCATCCAGAACCTCAACGATTCCCTGTCGCGCCAGATATGCCGCGTAGTCGAACCCCTCCAACTCCGGCGGCTCGCTGATGCGCCCTTCAACTCGCAGCTTATCGCCATAGCGGAAGTACGGCGCTTGCCGCTGCTGCGCTATCTCAGATGTGGCGCGCGCCGATACAAGCAACACCCCATCAGCCGGCATCCACTCGCCGCCGACCGCGCGTATGCGCTCAACACCCAGCCGAAAGCGCGCAAAGTCGCCCAGAGCCTCCACATCGCTCAGCACAACGCCATCAACCTGATGCGAACGCGGACTTGCAAACGTTGGCATTGGCGCGTCGCCGATCAGCGCCACGCGCATGACTCCGAATATGAAGGCGAGCGCGATCAGCGCGGGCCAGGGCGACCGCCGCATGCTTGCGAACAACAATGCGCCGAGCAGTGCCGCGAGGGCGAACAGGAACAGCGCGACTAACGGCGCTTTGCCGCCAAGCTCTGGGGCAAGAAGTGTCCCACCCACGAACGCGACGGCAGCCACAAGTAGTTTCATGGGCTAGGCTCTATTGACATTTGATACACAAAGCGTTTTGGACCCGAAAAGTAGCTTAATTCTGTCATTCCGAACGCAGCGTCCCTTACCTGTCATTCCGAACGCAGCGCCTTCACCCCCTGTCATTCTGAACACAGCGCCCCTTACCTGTCATTCTGAACGCAGCGCAGCGGAGTGAAGAATCTTAAATCGTCGCACATACGCCATTCACAGACTTCAGATTTCTCGCTTCGCTCGGAATGACATTGGACAAATGGGAAATATCAACACAACCTAGAATATATCGCAGTTTCCAACAAGTTGCCGCTTACCCTGCTCACCGATGTTCCCAATCCGCCATGAAAACCCTGAACTCCGCGACCACACGCTCCTATCCTCGCCTTCCTGTCCATCCTTGTCTGTTCTCCACTCGCCCTGAACCTGTCGAAGGTCACTGACAGACTGACGAACTGAAGAAACTTCTGAAACATCCATTGACAACCCAAACATCTGTGCTATCATGACTTCACTATGGTCACTCAACTGCACCAGACAACACCAGAACAGGACGCCCACCAGAGGCTGCGGGAGTCCGTACAGCGCGTCGTTCTTGAGGAAACTCAGGGCGGCAGGCGCATCGTCCGCAGCGTCGTCTCCATCATGGAGGGCGACGCGCCCGGCAGCACCCCTTGGCACCAGCTTGAAGCCGCAAAGCTCCTGCTGAAGCTCGGCTTCGAGGACGCGCGCACAACTCTCGGCAGCATCCACAAGCAGGGCAGGAAGGACGCGCCGGCGTCGCAAGAACCCCCTCTCCCTCTGGGAGAGGGCTGGGGTGAGGGTGACTCACAGCAATCCCACATCAACCCCGCGCAAATCAAGCTCAACAAGAAGCTCGTCCGGCACATCCGCGTGGACACCGGCGACGGCACAACTATGGTCAAGTTCCTCATAGATGTCGTAGAAGGCAACGAGCCTGAAGCAAGAGTCCGAGACAGGATCGAGGCAGCCAAGGTGCTATTGCATCTCTGCTTCGACAACCCCGCTCAGCCCGACCCTGAGTTCATGATGTACTACGCGCCCTGCCACCCCGACTGCCTCTGCGTCTGCAAGGACCTCCCCGAAGATCACCCCGAAGTCGTGCAGGCGCACACCCCTCCCACCGACGAGCAGCGCGAGCAGTGGGCAACGGAGGCGGAGATAATGGAGCGGGCAGCGGAATCGGCAGCCCTGAAGGCGGCACAGAAAGCCAGGGCAGACAAGGACTGGAAGCTCCAGCAGTACCACTCCCCGGACACTATCGACGAAAGGCGCCTCGAAAGAGAAGAACTCCGCAAAAAGCGCGAACGCGAACGCAGCCTCAGCCCCTAAGTCCTAGCAACAAAGTCCCTCTCCCTGAGGGAGAGGGTTAGGGTGAGGGGGAAAAGGTCCAAGACGCTCCCTTAACGGTTGTGGCTAACTATGAGCGCCAATTTCAAGGCAAGAAGACTCAGAAGAGACTCCACAAATGTCGAAAGGCTATTGTGGAAGCATCTTCGGAACAGACAGCTTGTAGGCTTCAAATTCCGAAGGCAAAGCCCCATCGGGCCGTACATTGTTGACTTCGAGTGCGTCGCCGCAAAGCTGGTCATAGAATTGGACGGCTCCCAACATCAGAAGCAGGTAAATTACGACGGTGAGCGCACGAAGTATCTGGAGACGTCTGGCTACCGCGTGCTTAGATTCTGGAACAACGATGTGTTCGGTGACATAGAGGCCGTGATGCAATCCATTTTATCGGCACTCGAATCGAGAGTCCCCTCTCCCCCTGGGAGAGGGCTGGGGTGAGGGCAAAAATCCCCTCCATCCTGCACATCCATGTTAACCCCCGCCAGTTCGTGGCAAGCATGTCGAACCACCCCACTGACAGACTGACGGACTCAGAAATATCTTATCTATCCTGTACATCCTGTTAGCCCCCGTTCTACTGACAACTGTGAACTGAAAACTCGCCTCCGTTTGACCGCCAATTACGGCTTGGCTATTATGGATACATGAAGATGTTACGCATCGCACTCATCACAACCTTAACGTTGACGCTTGCCGTCTTCGCTTTGGCATGCGCGCAGGATAACGCCCCCGAATCTGCGCGTCAGTTGTCCACCTTCTCGGGCGAGCCGGCTGAAAACCCCGCGCCCCAAATTCCAGCGGGCATACCCGACACTCCATACATCGCACAGTCGCAGGCTTCGGCAGCCCTGCATACGTCTCCTTCCCAGCCTGTCGGTTCCCTGGCGTACTTGCCGTCAATTTCAAACCTCGTACACGAGATTGAGCCGGCGGTCGCTTCAATATCCGTGGAGTCCATAAGTCGTGGCATGTTCTTCGACTTCACCGACGAGGGCGCAGGCACCGGCGTAGTCATCCGGCCCGACGGCTACATAGTCACCAACTTTCACGTAATACAGGGCGCGAACGACATCCAGGTAACGCTCGCCAACGGCAAGACTTACGACGCAGAGATCGTAGGACACGACATCATCACCGACCTCGCGGTTGTCAAGATTGACGACGAGAATCTCGCCACCATCACAATGGGCGATTCAGATGCCATACATGTCGGCGACTGGGTGGTTGCTCTCGGCAACGCATTGGCGCTAAAGGGCGGTCCCACGGTCACATTGGGCATCGTCAGCGCGCGCGGCCGCACCCTCAGCACCGAGCGCGGCGACCTGTACGATCTCATACAGACGGATGCCGCCATCAACGACGGTAACAGCGGCGGTCCCCTCATAAACCTTCAGGGTGAAGTCGTGGGCATCAACACCGCCATTATACGCCGCGCCCAAGGCATAGGATTCGCCATCAGTTCCACCGCCGCGAAGCCGATAATCCAAAGCCTCATTGAGCACGGAAGAGTCGTCAGGCCCCTTATTGGACTCACGGGAGCGGATGTTACCCCAGCCCGCGCCAACCAACTCGGACTCAATGTTGACGAGGGCATAATCGTTACCCGCATGACGCTCAATGGTCCCGCCTACGAGGGCGGCATCCGCGTGGGCGATGTCATCACAAAGCTCAACGACATCCCCACCTCTGACATGGCGAAGTTCCTCACCCTGCTATGGACTTTCGAGATCGGTCAGGAGGTTCAGGTCGAGTACATCCACGAGAACGAAACGCAAGTAACCACCGTAATCCTTGTCGAGAGGCCTTCTCTATAGCGCGAATACGTCGCTGTCGAGCCTTGCATTTCGTTTAGAACTTTGTGTCAAGCAACTCTTTGGCTCTCGCCCTGGTTTGCGGCGACACACGAGCTGCCTGACTGATGATAGTCAAGGCATCCTTTGCCCGTCCCGCTCTAATGATGCTGCGAGCTCTGCTTACGCGGATAGTACTCACGCCCTTTGTATAGTTTTGCATAAGCAGCTCAACGACCTCTTTGTTGGACAACGAAAAGTCGGCAAACTCGCAGTAATACTCTACAAAACACGCTTTGCCCATTGAATTTAGGGCATCGCTCAATTGATAGTCATGCATGACGCTCCTCCGTTCAAGTGACATTCTCATATACGTTGGTCATTTGCGTTGGTCTTCGAAACCCGCCACCCCTGCGGAGCCTGTCCCTGCGGGAACGGAGACTTCCTGCGTGTGAGCGTCGATAGGCTACCCGACCTCTCCCACAACCACCGCAACCATCCCCATTCCCAGGCTGCGCCGCCGCACATCGCGCAACCCTGCATCCTCCATCGCACCAACCAACTGACTCGCGCTCAGGAACTCGTCAACCGACTGCGGCAGATACGAGTAAGCCTCGCTATCCCCTGCCAGCGCCGCGCCAAGCAGCGGCGCGACCCTCTGAAAGCACCACGGCAACAGGCGATTATGCGGCCCCCTGCCCTCCATGCGCACGATTTCCAGCACCACCACGCGGCCGCCCGGCTGCACAACCCGCGCCATCTCACTCAGCGCGCGCGGCACATCAATGAAGTTTCGCACACCAAAGCCCACAGTGACGCACACGAAGCTATCGTCCACGAACGGCAGCGCATGCGCATCCCCCACCGCAAAGGTCGTATGCGCTGCCAGACCCTGTCGCGCCGCCTTGCCCTTAGCAAGCGTGAGCATCTCCGGCACGAAGTCCAGTCCCACCACATGCTTGATGTTCGGTTTGCGAGCAACATCGAACGCAAAGTCTCCCGTCCCGCAAGCCACATCCAGCGCCGCGCCGTTCAGACCTGTGCCGACTGCGGTGTACGCGGCGAGTCGCCGCCAGGCGTAGTGCATGCCGCCCGTCATCACCGTGTTCAACAGGTCGTACCGCCGCGATATGCGCCCGAACATTCGGCTCACATAGCGCGCCCGCTCTTCGCCGCGCAGCCTCGCCACTAGCCGCCATCCCCTTCGCGCAGCGCCCTGCCCAAGCGCAGTGCCTTGATTGTAAGCGGCAACTCCGGCAGCAGATCGCTCGCAACCATGCCCGTATCGCCCAGCCTGTCGCATACGCGCTCGCCAGCCAGCCCATGCAAGTACACTCCGAGCGTTGCGGCGTCCTCAAGCGGCACATCCTGCGACAGCAACCCCGCGATGGTTCCTGCCAGGACGTCACCCGTCCCTGCCGTGGCAAGTCCTGCGTTGGCGAACGGGCACACCTCCGCGCGCCCATCCGGGAATGCTACGACCGTATGCGCGCCCTTTAGCACCACAATCTTGTTCCACCGCGCCGCCGACTCTACCGCAATGCTGATGCGGTCCGACTGCACCTCGCTTGTGCTCTTGCCCGTAAGCCGCGCCATCTCGCCCGGATGAGGCGTCAGTATCGACAGGGCCGCAAATCGTTCCCACCAGTGCGGCGTCCTCGCAAGCGTGTTCAGTCCGTCCGCATCAACCACCGCAGACGGCAGCCACTCCCCTGAATACAGCATGCCCTCGATGAAGCTCCGCATATCCACAGCCTGTCCCATCCCACACCCCAGCAGCAGGCTGTTATAGCCGTCCAGCGCCTCCAGCACATCACCCGCAGCAGTAGGCATCGCCACGCCCGGCGAAGACTCCGTAAGCGGCAGGTATGTCGGCTCGGTCGCCTTGCCCGCTACCGCCATCTGTATCGACGCAGGCAGCGCAATCGTAACCAGACCGCTCCCTACCCGTGTAGCCGCGCTGCCCGCCAGATACGCCGCACCGATATAGTTCAGCGACCCCGCGACTACCATCGTCCTGCCAAAGCTGCCCTTGTGCGCGTCCGACGGGCGCATCGGCAATAGCGGACGCATATTGCCATCGGTCATCAGCGACAGCGGCACATCATCGTCCAAACCATCAGGCAGCCCGATTTCCACCACATCCAGCTCGCCAATCAGGTGCGCAGCGCCATAAGCGTAATGCCCGACCTTGGGATAACCCATCGCCAGCGTAACATCCACAGCCGGGCATGCGGGATCAGCGTTTCCGCTGTCGGCGTCCATTCCGCTCGGCACATCAATAGCAACAGTCGCCATATCGGAACGAAACGCTCTCATATCAGCAACCATGAGCAGAATGTCCCGCACCACGCCCTCAAGCGGCCTGATGCGCCCGATGCCAAGCACTGAATCCACCACCACATGCGCCTCGCCGAGCAACGCCCTCAACTGCGCCAAATCCGGATCTTCAGACGCCGCAATCACAGAAACGCCAAGATCGTTCACGATGTCCAGCTTGGGATCGGGAGAGCGCCTGTCTCGGCAGATGTACACACTCACCCGCGCTCCCCAGCGGTGTAGATGCCGCGCCACAACAAGCCCGTCGCCCCCGTTATTGCCGGGGCCCACCAAGACGACCACAGGTACTCCGAATAGCGGGGAGAAATGCCGCCGAATGTATCGCGCCGACTCAAGCCCCGCCCGCTCCATCAGCGCATCCTTGGACACGCCTGTCGCCTCCGAACGGTCCTCGATTCGCCGCATCTGATCGGCAGTTACAATCTTCATTCGCAGCGGCTCCCCGCTATTCCACCAGCGATTTCAGCAGCGCCCGTGTCCGCGCAACCGAACCGTCGGCATCATCGCCTACCGGAAATACATTGGCGATGAACTCAGTCGCGCCCGCGTCCGCAAATGCTCGGATCTGCCGCTCAACCTCCGCTTCATTCCCCACAACGGCGACCTCCGAAGGTCCTTCGACATCCCCCACGTCCAGAATACGGCGATAATTCACCAAAGTGCCGTACCGCTCGAACAGCGATGCTGCCTGCGCCCTCCCCGCTGACTCGTCGTCGGTGATGGCGACCGGCAGCCCTACGCTCACGCGCGGGCTTGGCCTGCCAGCCTCAGACGCGGCGGCGTTAATGCGCGGCACTACGTGAGATTCGATTGCCCTGACGCCTGCCATCCATGTAATAGTGCCGTCTGCGACAGCGCCGCCCAGCCGCAGCATTCGCGGCGCGAGCGCAGAAATCATCACCGACACCGGCAGTCCGTCCGCAACATCAAGCTCCGCATGCACATTGTAGAAGTCGCCGTCAAAGTCAACCTTGCCCTCGTCGATGAGCGGACGCAGCACAGCCAGATACTCCTCAACGTGCTTCGCCGGTCGGTCATAAGACAGCCCAAATGCATTCTCGATACCCGGTTTGTGTGATGGCCCTATACCCAGTGTCAGGCGTCCCCCGGCGGCGATCTGCGTCGTAATCGCCTGATGCGCCAGCATCGTCGGATGGCGCGGATAAGTCGGCACAACACCTGTGCCGAGCGCAATCCGCTCAGTCTGCGCGCCTACGAGAGCCAGCGCAGTCAGCGCGTCCGGCCCGCGCGCCGAGATGTGCGGGAGCCAGTAGCTGTCGAATCCTTCAGCCTCCGCCTGAACGCCCTGCGCCACAATCTCGTCCAGCCTGATCTTGTCCGTAGCCGACGCTCCGACAAATAACCCAATTTTCATGTACTCGCCCCCATCGTCTCTAGTGGTTAGTAATCATTCAATAGTTGATACGGACTAGCGTCGCGGCACAAGGTTGCCACGCTCGCTCTCGCCGACCACGGATGCGACTGCAAACTCGCGCGAGTGCGACAGCGACACTGCAATATCAGTCAGTCCGATACGCTCCGCGCGCGCCGTCGCCGTGCCGCTCAGCCGTATCGAAGGCGCCTGCCCCCTGCCCCGCACAACCTCGATATCCCGCCAGCGCACCCCGCGAACGCCCGTGCCCAGCAGCTTCATCACAGCTTCCTTAGCCGCAAATCGGCTCGCAAGCTGTGGCGCGCGTCCCCGACAGTACGCAGCCTCCGCGTCCGTGTATATCCGTCGCAGGAAGCGTTCGCCGTAATGTGCGTACACACGCTTCACGCGCTCAATTTCAATTATGTCGACGCCCGTAACAAGCATATTGCTATATCGGTATTCAGTTCGCCGAATGTACAGCCTTAGTGGCTTACTTAATGGCTTAATGGATGAGATACTGAGCGACGGACTAGCTGATAGACTGAACCACTTCCGGTATCAACGCCTCCCAGCCTATCGCCATCACATGCGCCCCCTGGCACATCGGGCGGATGTCGCTGATAACCTCCGCCGTAATCTCCGCGCTCGCACGGCGTCGGGTATCCACGGATGAGGCGGCAGCGTCCATGCGATCGATGATAGCATCAGGCACACTAATCCCCGGCACATTGGCATTGAAGTTCCGCGCCATCCTGCCAGACTTCAGCATAATGCAGCCTGCAAGTATCGGCACGCCGTAGCCTTCCACACGCCGCATGAACCGCTCGAACTCGCTCGCGTCATACACTGCCTGTGTCTGAAAGAACGCCGCCCCAGCCCCTATCTTCTCCTCCATGCGCCCAATTTCCCGATCGAGGTCCGTTGCGCCCGGATTCACCACCGCGCCCACGAACAGCTCAGGCGAACCTCGCAGTTCAGCCCCCGACATGTCGCTGCCGGTCCGCAGTCCTGTCAGCGATTTCAGCAGCGCAGTCGAGTCTATGTCGAACACCGGCTTCGCTTCAGGGTGGTCGCCGCCTCCGGGATGATCGCCGGTCATCGTGACGATGTTCCGAATGCCCAGCGCTGCCGCCGCCAAGACATCCGCCTGCAGCGCGATGCGATTGCGGTCGCGGCAAGTCAGCTGCATTATCGGCTCAAGGCCCCTGTCCTGCAGCAGGTGAGCGGCGGCAATCGGCGACATGCTCATCCGCGCCGTATGCGAGTCCGTCAGGTTGAATGCGTCCACCACGTCGCGCAGCGACTCAGCGCGCGCAAGCAGTGGCGCAAGCTCCGTTCCCTTCGGCGGGTTGAGCTCGGTCGTGATTACGAATTTCCCCGATTGAAACAGGGCAGAAAGGGAGTTGTCAGTCATCACAGTCCAATGTGGGCAGATTGTTGACATTCGCATAGCTCCGATAAGTTGATTATAATTTGGGTAGGAAGCAATTGAAAGCGCAAGCAGGTTTGCAAGCGCCATTTATGGGGCAACCTGAAAGGACATACACGACATGACCGCCACCCTAATTGACGGCACGAGCATAGCCGCGGAAGTGCGCTCAGAAGTCGGCGCAGTCGTCACGGAGATGCGCGCCAAGCACGGCATCGCGCCCGGACTCGCGGTCGTGCTCATCGGCGATGACCCCGCGTCTGCCGTCTATGTCCGCATGAAGGAGCGCGCCGCAGTCGAAGCCGGCATGGTTTCGGAGACAATCATGCTGCCCGCCGACACATCGCAGGACGATGCACTCGCGGTAGTGCGCCGCCTTAACAATGACGCCCGCTATCACGGCATCCTGGTGCAGTTGCCATTGCCCGGTCACATCATCGAGGACACCGTAATCCAGTCCATCAATCCGAACAAGGACGTTGACGGGCTGCATCCATTCAACATGGGGCTGCTGATGGCAGGCAGGCCGCGCTTCATACCTGCGACTCCTTCGGGCATCCAGCAGATGCTTTTGCGAACCGGCAACGACCCGTCAGGCAAGCATGTCGTCGTGTGCGGGCGAAGCAACATCGTGGGCAAGCCCATAATGAACCTGCTCATGCAGCGCAGAGACGGCGCAAACGCCACCGTAACCGTATGCCACACGCGCACACGCGACCTTGCTGAAATGACGCGGCAGGCGGACATACTCATCGCCGCAGTCGGCAGCCCACAGATGATTACCGCCGACATGGTGAGCGAGGGCGTGGTAGTCATAGATGTCGGCGTGAACCGCGTGGACGCGCCGGAACGCAGGCGCGGCTACCGTCTCGTGGGCGATGTAGATTTCGATGCCGTGTCGGAGAAGGCATCCGCAATCACACCCGTTCCCGGCGGCGTGGGACCCATGACCATTGCAATGCTCTTGCAGAACACGCTCAATGCCGCGCGCCACTCGATCCACCCCGAACTGCAATGACGCCTCAAACGCGCAGCGACGCCCCGCGAACTTCCGACTACGACTACGAATTGCCGGAACCGCTTATTGCCCAGACACCGATAGAACCCCGCGACCATTCCCGCCTCATGTCCCTGTGCCGCGCAGACGGCAGCATACGACATCACCGCTTCTACGACTTGCCGGAGCTACTTCGCCCCGGCGACGTGATGGTCTTCAACGACAGCCGCGTCATGCCCGCCCGACTGCGAGGTAAGCGCAGTACCGGCGGCGCAATCGAGTTACTGCTGCTATCGCGCATATCGCCCGGCGTTTGGCGCGCCATCGGACGCCCCGGACGGTTTCTGCGTCCCGGTGCCGTATTCGAGGTTACGGGCGAAGGCGGTTCGATGCGTGGCGAGGTGCTCGAGATCGAACCTGAGGGCGAGCGCATTATTCGCCTCGACGGGGAGGAACGCCTGCACGATGTCGGCGAAGTCCCACTGCCACCATACATCACCGAGACGCTTGCCGACTCCGAACGCTATCAGACCGTTTATGCCCGCGAGGAAGGCAGCGCCGCGGCTCCCACCGCAGGTCTGCACTTCACCGATGAACTGCTCGAACGGGTGCGAGCGATGGGCGTTCAGACAATCTTCGTAACGCTGCACGTAGGATGGGGCACATTCCGCCCCGTCAAGACCGACGACCCCACAGAGCACACCATGCACTCCGAATACTGGGAGCTTTCATCCGAAGCTGCCGACGCCATTCGCAGCGCGAAGTCAGAAGGTCGCCGCGTCATTTCCGTTGGCACAACCGCCGTGCGCCTGCTGGAGAACGCCGCATCACTGTCATCAGACGGTCTGCCTCACGCCGGCTCCGGATGGGCGGACATTTTCATCACCCCAGGCTATCGCTTTAAGGTCGTCGACGCGCTCATAACCAACTTCCACCTGCCGCGCTCCACGTTACTGATGCTCGTAAGCGCACTTGCCGATCGCGACATTATAATGCGCGCCTATGCCGAGGCAGTAGAGCAGCGATACCGCTTCTACAGCTTCGGCGACGCCATGTTCATCCACTGACGGCGAAGATGAAGGGAGTGCGCCAATGAAAACCTTCACGCTAACCAACGAACTCTGGCTGCCGCATCAGCCGCAGGATGTGTTCCCGTTCTTCGCGGACGCCTTCAACCTTGAACGCCTCACGTCTCCTTCGCTGGGATTCCAAGTACTCACGCCGCCGCCAATCGAGATGAAAGTGGGCACGCTGATAGACTACCGTGTCCGACTGCGCGGCATTCCGATGCGCTGGCAGAGCGAGATTACGGAATGGGAGCCGCCCCATCGTTTTATGGACGAGCAGCGGCGCGGTCCATATCGCCAGTGGATTCACGAGCACACCTTTACCTCGCAGGACGGCGGCACTATGGCGAAAGACACCGTGCGCTACGCTGTGCTGGGCGGCGCAATTGTGCAGCGCCTGTTCGTAACTTCAGAACTCAAGCGCATCTTCCAGTACCGCAACGCGGCCCTCAAGGACCACTTCTCGCGCTGAATTTAGTCGAACATTTCTCTTCAATAGTCTAAGAGAGAAACAAAACTAAAGCACGACTAACTCGCCCTTGGACACGCTTGCGACATTATTCGGCTAAGAGTAGCGTGATAGACACTGCAATGATCCGGCTGGCGCAATTGGCGTCACAATGACGCAGCGGAGAGTGTGCGACCGCCCTGATGTACACGAATACCATAACCAGCCGCTTCTTTCGCTCGTTCCAGCAGCGCAACTACCGCCTACTCTGGTTCTCTGACGGAGTTACCAGCTCCGCCGAGCAGATGGAATTCCTGGTGCTGGCATGGTACCTGCTAGTTGAAACCAATTCGCCTTTCCTCGTGGGTCTGTACGGCTCACTGCGCTTCACCGGCACTCTCTTCGCCCCCTTCTACGGCATAATCGTGGACCGCTACGACCGCCTCATACTGCTGAGGATATCGCGCATAATCTTCACCGTCATCGCTGTCATAATCGCGGCGCTCTCGTTCCTCGGAGAGATACAAGTCTGGCAGATCTTCGTGCTGACGGGCGTGGCGGGCATGGTGCGCGCCTTTGAAAATGTAACGCGCCAGACGCTTATGGCGGACATAGTGCCGCGCCAGAACCTCGGAAATGCCGTCGCCCTAACGAGAACCGGACGGGACGCGACACAAATAGTCAGCCCCATCATCGGCGGCTTACTGCTCGACTCCTTCGGGCTGGGCTGGGCTTATGTAGTTATCATCGTCCTGCTCTTCGGCGGCACCGCGCTCACCCTTCCCGTCAAGCCGCCGCCCAGGATACCAATGGCTCGCGGCGCGTCTATATTCACCACACTCGCTGAAAGCTTCCGATTCGCCCGCAGCCACGAAGTAATACTCGCGCTGCTCCTGCTCGCCTTCATCGGCAACCTGACGGGCTTCCCGCTTAACCAGGGACTTGTGCCTGTCTTCGCCTACGACGTGCTGCTCACCGACTCCACCGGACTGGGCTGGCTGCTCGGCGCGTACTCCGCAGGAGCGTTCCTGGGCTCCATAGTCATAGCCGGCATCGGCAACATGGAGCGCTCTGGCAGGGCGATGGCGCTGGGATCCATCGCGTGGCATGCGGGTGTGGCAGTGCTGGCAGGCTCCAAGTTGTTCGGCGTATCCCTGGGCGTGTTGGCGTTTGCGGGCTTGGCACAGTCTTTCACGATGGTTACGATGTCCATCATGCTGCTGACCAGCACGCCGGCACACATTCGTGGGCGCATGTTGGGACTGCGCTCGCTCGCCGTGTACGGGCTGCCGTTGGGCCTGCTTGCTTCCGGCGCAATTGCCGACACGCTGGGCATCACCTTCGCGCTGATCGGCAACGGCGTCATCGGAATTGTCATTACTGCTACAATTGTGCTAACACTCAGAGAGATCTGGCGCGCATAATGGCACATCGTGTCTAGGCAGGAAGCATTGCCCTCTTACATCTATACCTATATACCAACAGCCCTGTCGCCACGTTCCTGTTGAAGTTCACTGAAACGCGGCTGCTTTTAGACAATACTTGTAATCTGCCTATTGTTTATAATTGCTGATTGATGAGTTAATTCTCAAGAACACACCGACACGCGCATACTCACGGATCAACGAGGTCTGACATTTGGAAGATGCTACTCTTGTGCGAGACTTTGCCACGATTATGGCAGTCGCAGGCATCGCAATTGTCATATTTCAGTGGCTCAAGCAGCCGCCGGTACTTGGCTATCTTTTAGCTGGGCTCATCGTAGGCCCCTACACGCTGCCTCTACTCAACCTGCCAACGCCCGTCACCGACACTGAGAGCATCCACCTGATGGCCGAACTCGGCTTCATAATGCTCCTGTTCGCCATCGGGCTGGAGTTCGGATGGCGGCGCATCCGTGAGATGGGACTGCGCGTAATCCTCATCGGCACGATCGAGATTTTCTTCATGATTGCGCTCGGCTACGAGGTGGCGACCCTTCTCGGCTGGAGCACCACAGAGGCGATATTCCTCGGCGCGGCGCTCTCGATCAGCAGCTCCGCCATCATCATAAAGGTGCTGCGCGACACCGGACTGCTGAACGAGCGGCACGGTGCCTTGATTGTGGGCGTCCTCGTGGTAGAGGACTTCGCGGCGGTCATTCTGCTCAGCGTCCTCTCCGGTGTGGCGACCTCCGGTACCGCAAACCTTGGCGAAGTCCTGACCCTCATGGTGCGGCTGGGTCTCTTCTTCGTATGCGCCCTGTTCATCGGCGCGCTGATCGCCCCGCGCATCATCAGGTTCGTGGCGCGCTTCAGGTCGAGAGAGGTGATGCTAGTCGTCAGCCTTGCAATGTGCTTCGGGCTCGCCCTGGTAGGGCAGCAGCTACACATCTCCGCGGCAGTGGGAGCATTCATCATCGGCACGGTGCTGGGTGACACCGAACACTCCGATGTGCTCAACACCACCATCGCGCCGGTGCGCGACATCTTTTCCGCGCTCTTCTTCATCTCCATAGGAATGCTCATCGAACTCTCGGTGCTGGGGCAGTTCATAGTGCCCGCGCTGATAGTCGCCGGCGTGTTCATGGTGGGCAAGATAGTCGCGGCAACCTTCGCCACATTCGTAACCGGGCACGACAGCAGAACCTCGCTCGGAGTCGGCATGGGCAAGCCGCAGATGGGCGAGTTCTCCCTGGCAATGGCCAAAGTGGGCGCGGATTATGGCGTAGTCGGCGCGTTCCTGTATCCCGTAGTCGCTGCCGCATCCGCGCTGACCTCACTGCTCTATCCGCTCATAGTGCGCTCCTCGTCCGGCGTCAGCGACGTTGTGGACCGCCGATCGCCCCGTCTTCTGCATCAATACTTTGGAAATCTCTCATATCTTCTGATTTCGACGCGCAACGTGTTCGAGCTTGAGGGCGAGCTTGCGAACGAAATAAGGCGCTCCGGTCGCGTCATCCTCGTGAATTGCGGCGTCATCGTGGTCACAATTGGAGTGGGCACATTTGCGCTCAACTTTGCCGGTGACTTGGCACGCTCGGTCAACCTACAACAGGGCGTGTTGGGCCTTCTCCTGAGCTGCCTTGTCGTGCTGCTGTGCATTCCGCCCGCCGTATTCACATGGCGCTCGCTCCAGAGGATGACTGACGACATTTCAGTGTTTATCCTTCGTTTCAACTCGAACAGTTTCAGCCTGCTGGACAGGGTAGGGCTGCGCGTAATACTGCGAAACAGCATTCTGATACCGATGGTGGTTGCCATTGGAGTATGGAGCCTCCCCTTCATCTCTCAGCTGGTCGTGCTCGGCAGCTTCTCCACGCCGATAGCCATAATATTCCTGCTTGGGCTTGTAGCCCTGCTATGGCGGGTCTCTTTCAAGATTCATAGCGTGATGGCGACCACTTTCAGCCGCACATTCCTGGGAGACGACAGGGATTTCTTCTAGGGGCAACCACAGCGCCTGACTGCTCCTGTATGATATGGGCGGACTGAAGAGACAATCATGAAGGGACAATCATAAGGAGGACGGAAATGCTTCTTGAAGGAAAGATAGCCCTGATAACCGGAGCGGCTGCGGGCGTGCAGGGCGAAATTATGGGCTTCGGCGGCGCTGCCGCGTGGCTGTTCGCAGGCGAGGGCGCGAAGCTTGTGCTAACCGACATCAACGAAGAGCAGGGACGCCGCACCGAAGCGCAGCTGCGCGAGCACGGGCACGACGCCGTGTTCACAAGGCTTGATGTCACCAGCGAAGCCGACTGGGAAGCCGCCATCAAGCTTACACAAGACACCTATGGCAGACTGGACATTCTGGTGAACAACGCCGGCACCGGCGGACGCATGCGACTGGAAGACACCTCTGAAGAGCTATGGGACGGGCAGATGAACGTGCATGCCAAGGGCGCGTTCCTCGGCATGAAGTTCGCTGTACCGGAGATGCGAAAGGTAGGCGGCGGCTCGATCATCAATGTTTCGTCCATATACGGGCTTGTCGGCAGCCAGACCTCCACCGCATACCACGCCGCCAAGGGCGCTGTGCGACTACTCTCCAAGTCCGCCGCAATCCAGTACGCGGGCGAAAACATTCGCGTCAACTCCATCCATCCCGGCTTCTGCCGCACGCCTATGACGAACGCCAGCTACCAGGACCCCGCGCACTACGAGCCGCTGTTGCTGCGCATCCCAATGGGCAGAGTTGGACAGCCGCAAGAACTCGCGCAGGGCATGCTCTATCTCGCGTCCGACGAGTCGAGCTATGTAACCGGCTCCGAACTCGTCATCGACGGAGGCGTGACGGCGCAATGACGCAGACGCAAGCAATAGAAACCGTCTGGTTCGTATATTCCGAGGACGGCAGGCCACTCGGTAGGCTTTACATGGAGGAAGGCGCGCCCGATCCCGAAGTCGGCGCACGGATGCCCGACGGCGACGGATGGGCAAGCGCCACCATTACCGCAGTCCGCGAACTTGCGCCAACTTGCGCCATGCGCCGCTTCCGCGTCACCATCACACAGTCGGAAGCCTAGCCCGCGAATATCTGGAAACGGCGCAGTAATCATAGTAATATGGACATGGTGAGCCAACGTAGCTCAGTCGGTAGAGCAGCTGTTTCGTAAACAGCAGGTCGACGGTTCGAGTCCGTCCGTTGGCTCCACGGCATTCCCACTCCCACACCTCAGCAATGGGAATACCGCCGCGCGTGTTCTGGTTCTAATCAAAGCAACCGCAGACAGCGAGGCGGGCGTCATGCCCGCCACAGGCGAGCTTGTCGCAGGCTTCTGGATGTGGGAAGTCAAGGACATGGACGAAGCCGTCGATTGGATAAAACGCTGCCCAAACCCCATGCCCGACCCCAGCCAAATCGAGATTCGCCCCGTCTTCGAAATGGGTACCGAAATGCCTACACGAATGGACTGTGCATCTCAGGTTTTGCAGGGCTTGCGTTCCAGTGTTATATTCTAAGATTAAGATAAGGAGGAGACATGCCGGGCGAAGCATTTTTGAGACCACGTCTGCGTGGAGAACGGTTTGAGGACGCTTCTATACCACTGCAAGTGCTCGCTGATTTGGCTGCGCTGCGTGAAATGGTCTTAGAAGTTGCTAAGTGGAGGTTCCTGGAAGCGAATCCCGACCGCAAACGCGCTCCGCGCGGGTTCACGAACCGGATCGAACTCAAACTCACAGGAGTTGAGGAAGGGAGTGCTGTTCCCGTTATAAGCCTTGTTTCAACTGAACCTTCACTGAATGGCTTCGGTCTACCACCCTATCAAGAATACTTTGAGATGGCGAGAGACGACATTGCAAATACAATTGCATCTGTGTCTGGAAAAGGCCAGTCGGCAGATAATATGACTCTGCCTCCTAAATATCTGAGTTACTTCAATAGAATTGGGCGCGGTCTGCGTGATCGCGAATACTTTGAGTTTGATGTTCCTAATAGCAGCACTCCAGCGCGCCTGACACAAGAGGCCCGTAACTTACTCCTGCAGGCCGCGTCCGTAACAGAGATTATGCAAGAAGTGAATCTGCGCGGTACTGTGCCTGAGGCAGACCAAGACAAGATGACCTTTGAGCTTCAACAGGTTTATGGTATTAAGGTGGTTTGCCCATTACCAAATCTACACCGAGACACCATAGTTGAAGCTTTTGCGGGATATGAGAATAATGTTCGTATCCTTGTGCAAGGCATCGGACATTTCGATCTCCAGAATCGTTTGTCTGGTGTGGAATCAGTCGATAGTGTAAGTCTATTAGAACCTCTGGATATACCAGCCCGACTGGACGAGCTACGTTCTATGAAAGATGGAGAATATGATGGCCGAGGTAGCGCGCCGAATCACGAGGGTTTGGATTGGCTCTCAGATATTTTCGAGCATCACTATTCAGATGACCTCCCTCTTCCCAATACTTATCCTACCCCAGAAGGCGGTTTGGAGATGGAATGGTCGAAAGGACATCAAACCGTTATTTTCGACATTAATCTTATCACGCACAAAGGCGATTGGTTCCAATTTGACAGAATTTCAGATTCTGACCCCCCCCGAGTGTTAAACTTAGATACAAGCGAAGATTGGCAATGGGTGTCTAATCAGATTCGCCAAATGACCATCACACAATGAACGACTATACACTACTGCATCGTGTCATTAAGCCGTATTGGTTAGTTCAAAATGAAGTTGTTTCCTCTCAGGCATTTCGTCCCGAACCGTGGGATGAAAATCTTATGTCTGTTTATGACGGAGACCAGATGACCGCGGAAAAGGCTTGGCATCACTACACAAGAGACCCTAACAAACCACCACCACCCGGCGTGCTTTCCGTGACGGTTGCCGAATACACTGCGCAAGAGTTGCCTGTGTGCCCAGACCCTTGCACTTTTCCCGAGCACGTTTTGATTGACTACAGGGGATTCCGGACGAATCAGATTAAAAGGAAGTCCGCAAATCTTAGAGACATTGCAGTAGAACGCGGCTGGCAATATAGAGCGCCAAATCAAATCTGACATTTTTGACAAGGTCTTCATTAATGTCGTGTCATTTCGTGCTGATAAGAGAGTGAAACGTCAAACACCGATGGCCCTCTGGGCACCCAATTGAGTGCAAGAACTTCCAACGCCCGGGGCACTCGCAACTAAGGTAATTTTCGGTACGGGCATGCGCCTAGTTGTGCGATAACCATCGGTGCTGGCTGGTCTCACTGTTTCGTGGTGATTCTGTCTGAAATGACGATTTACGCTGCTCCCTCTCCTTAACCCCCTCCCCCACTCCACAATGATGCGCCGCCGCATCTCCACGCTCCGCCCACGCACCCTCCGCCCGTAGCGTTCCTTCCTCCATTTTCGATCCCATTGTCCGTCCATCAGCCCTCTCGGAAATGACTTGAGTTTAATACATTTGTGTAGTATAGGTTTTATACTTTGTGAATCCTCTATTGAGACTCGCTGTCAGGTCTGCACTTCGCGGCACACCAAAATATGAGCACGGCCGTTACGTCGACCACTGCAAATTTGCTTTTCATAGGCAACATTTTCACAATGGCCATTTCTCAGATTTGTATCTACAATAGCGCTTTCGCTCGTTCAAATATATAGTTTGTACCTACGCGCGACGTGACAAAAGGACCAATCGTCTGAGTTGCCTTTTGATCATTTCATTACTCACTGGCACTGAAGACACGCAATAATTAGCGCAGCATTCTTGGATCACATATATGTGTTTCCTAAAAAATCGTTGATACTCAGTATTGTAAATCGATGGAACGAGGAGTGCTCTTGGCTTCAGAGATCGCGAATGAAAACATCCTGTTTGAGCCGGACGAAGGTTGTCCGCCTTTAACCGCCATTATCACCGGCTTTCAACTAGCCATAGTCGTGATAGCGCTCGTGGTAGTCCCGGTGGTCATTGTAGTCCGTACGGCAGAACAGCCTGAAAGCTACCTTACCTGGAGTGTATTCGCATCACTGGTCATTTGTGGCGCAGCCACTATCATGCAAGCATTTCGAGCCGGGCGCCTTGGCGCCGGTCATGTGCTGGTGGTCGGCACGGCCGAACCCGCAATCGCCATCTGCATCACAGCTCTTTCACAAGGCGGACCCACGATGCTGGCCAGCCTTGTGGTGCTTTCGTCCCTGCTGAAGTTTGTCGTGGCTGCCCGGCTTTCACTGCTGCGCCGAGTAATCACCCCTGTGGTATCCGGCACCGTACTGATGCTGATAGCGGCAACGGTCATTCTAGCGGTGTTCGGGATACTGACTAACACACCTGATGGCAGAATCGTATCGCCGATAGCAGCCCCGCTCACAGCAGCCATTACTCTGGCAGTGGTGACTTTGCTCCTCCTGCGGGCGCCCCGTAAACTGCAGATCTGGTCGCCGATAATAGGTATTATCGTTGGCTGCATTGTTGCCCTGCCATTCGGCCTTTACGACACCCATTTGGTGCAGGAGGCACCTTGGGTCGGTATCCCCCCAAAACGCCTGGCCGGGCTTGGATTTTTCGCCTAGTCTGAAGTTCTGGGCTCTTCTCCCCGCCTTCCTGCTCATAACAATTATCACGTCCTTCAAGGCCGTCGCGGATATTAGCGCCGTCCAGCGCGTCTCCCAGCGCCAGTCTCGTGCCAGCGACTTCAGACTCATCCAGGGTGGCCTCAACATCAACGGGTTGAGCAACCTGGCGTCCGGACTAGCCGGGACTATGCCCACAATGACTGCCTCCCCCAGCGTGGCGATGATCAGCCTCACAGGGGTCGCGTCACGGGCCGTGGGTATATGGGCCGGCATCATATTCATATTTCTGGCGCTACTGCCAAAGATGACCGCAGTGTTGTTGGCGATACCGGCGCCTGTCGCAGCAGCGTACATAATGATAATTATGGGACTGGTTTTCATCGAAGGCGTGGAAACCGTTGCCAAGGACGGCATAGACCATCGAAAGGCAGTAGTCGTGGCAGTCTCGTTCTGGGTCGGCATGGGCTTCCAGAATCAGGCAATTTTCGCCGACCTGCTCACGGGAACATGGAACGCGCTGCTAAGCAACAGCGTGACGTCCGGAGGCCTTGCCGCAGCCCTGATGATCGGATTCATTGAGCTGACGGCCGCTAGGCGTAAACACCTAGAGGTTGACTTGGACTTCACATCCATGCCGGAGGTTGACCGCTTCCTGCAGCGCTTCGCTATTGACAGGGGTTGGAACGACGCATCAATTGAGCGGCTGCGCGCGGTGGGTGAAGAGACTCTGGCTATCATGGTGCTGTACGAAGACGAAGATACCTTAGAACGCCGCTTGATCATCAATGCGCACGTCAACGACGACATAGCGGAAATAGAATTCCTATCGGCGGCATACGATGTGGAAAACCTCGAAGACAGGCTGGCGTACATGAGTGAGCAGCCCGAGGTGCTGGATGAGCTTGAGGTTTCGTACCGGCTGTTGCGCCACTACTCCTCTTCAGTTCGCCATCAGAAATTCCACAACATGGATGTCATCACCGTCCATGTCGAAGGCTCGCGCTAAGCCTTCTTTATCGCTCTCGACTTCTGCAGAGTCTCACGGCAGCGCATCCACGCGCATCAAAAACAATCAGCGGTCGGTCCGGCGTGTAAGCACACCCAAGACCGACCGCTGACGACTTTATGCCGAAAGCTTATCGCTAAAGCCTACTCCATCCGCGAGCCGCCCCACGCACGCGAGACGCCTGCTGCCGTCGGCTCTACGATGACATTCACCACAGCGGGCTTCCCGCTAGCGAACGCGCGCTCAAGCGCCGGTCGAATCTCGTCCGGATCCGTGACCTTTTCGCCGTATGCGCCAAGCTCGCGCGCCATTCCGTCGTAGTTCGTGAAGCCCATCTCACGCCCCGGCTTTCGGCGGTCGGGCGCACGCGCCGTCCAGCCCGCGTTGTTGCTGATGACCGTTACCACCGGCAGGTTGAAGCGAACGCAGGTGTCGATCTCCATCGCGTTCATGCCCATCGAGCCGTCGCCGTGCAGCACCAGCACCTGATTGTCAGGCTTCGCTACCTGCGCCCCGATGCCGTAGGGCAGGCCCACGCCCATAGTGCCGGTTACGCCGGAGTTCAGCCTGTGGCCCGGCACGAATGTCGGTAGCGACTGACGCCCGAAGTGCAGTATCTCGTTGCCGTCAACGCACAGGATGGCGTCCCGATCCAGGAAGTCGCGTATCTCCTTGCAGAGTCGCAGCGGGTGTATCGGAGTCTGGTCCGAGTTCAGCAGAACGTCCTGCTGAACGGCGCGGCGGTCGTTGTCCTCTTGCAGACGTGAGATCCAGGGCGATTCCAGCCTGCCTGCGAAGTCTTCAGGTCGCTCTTCTATTTCCGCGACCATCTGCCCCAGAATAGACTTGGCGTCGCCCACGATGCCCAGGTCAACATCGCGGTTGTGCGCGATCTCGCTCGCCTCGATGTCAATCTGCACCACCTTCGCGGTGCCGAAGCGCTGCCCATAGTTGATCATCCAGTTCATGCGCGTCCCGATTACCAGCACAAGGTCTGCTTCTCGCAGCGCCGTGCTGCGCGCGCCTTGGAACGATACGGCATGGTCTTCCGGCACAACACCGCGCGACATCGGCGCCGTGTAGAAGGGCGTGCTAGTCAGGTCAACAAGTCGCTCCATCTCAGGCGATGCGCCCGAGAAGAATACGCCGCCGCCCGAGAATATGACCGGGCGCTCCGACTCCGCCAGCATATCCACCGCTTCGCTGATAGCCGCTGCATCGCCGGCGGGCACCGACTTACGCGCTGCGCGTGTGGGCTTGACCGCCTGATCCTCTTCAACCTCTTCGTACAGCACGTCCGCGCCGCAGTCGATGTACACAGGCCCTGGCCTGCCCGACATAGCCTGTCGATACGCAGTGCTCACGATTTCAGGATAGCGCGCCGCCATCGTGGGCCGATGCCAGTACTTGACGATCGGCTCCATGATGCGCTCCTGGTCAACCTCCTGGAACGACTCTCTGCCGATTTCATGCACCGCGCTCGCGCCGCCCAAGATGACCATCGGCGAACAGTCTATGGATGCTGCATACACGCCCGTAAGAAGGTTTAGAGTTCCAGGTCCCGATGCTGCGGTGCAAACGCCGGGCTTGCCCGTAACACGCGCATATGCATGCGCCGCGAACGCCGCCGCCTGCTCATGTCGGAAGTCGATAGTCTCGATGCCGAAGTCCTGACAGCCCATCACGATGTCGAAGTCAGGCCCTCCCATTAGGTAGAAGAGCTTCTCCACGCCCTCTTCTGCGAGCGTCTTGGCGATAAGATAACTGCCTGTAACCTTTGCCATATCAATACTCCTGTGTCCCCTGTATGTTGGTAGCTGCAGTTGCGGCGCGGAAACTCCACGCCGACACGCGCTAGATTACCACACTGAGGCAAACTGCGCCAAACTCCATCGCTTCCATCCTATCTTATCGATGCCTGCCCTATCGATGTCGGCTCGGTCACATCCCTGCTAGCTGTACAGCGCCTCTCCACGGTGCAACCGCAGCGCGATGTTGAACGTCTGCTGCACCGCGCGAGACGTGGGCGCATGTGCCGCCAGAAAGCGCGATAGCGCAACCAGCACGATGCGCCCTTCGTCCGTGCTGCGCCGCTCCTCGTACTGCTTTATCGCCGCATCAACAATCTGGAACATGTGGAAGCCCGACTCTTCCCGTAGCATCGAGTGTCCCAGCGTGGCGATGATGCCCTCCGGAGTCGCGCCCCCGCTGATGTAGTCCGATACTACTTTCGCCGACGGCTCCACATTCTGCTGCACGTCCATCCCGCCGAGCAACTCCGAGCGCAGGGCATCGCCATCAATCGCGCCATTCGCGAGCGGCTCCGGCGTCCTCTGCGCGGGCATGTTCAAGAACCTGTCCAGATACACGCTCATCGCCGTATCCAGCGTACCCCTGAGCAACTCCAGCGATGGCGCGCGCTTCAATGCCTGATGCAGCGCGTTCGCCGCCGTCAGCGTGTTGTGCAGCGTATCCCAGTCGTTGAACTCGTTGGATGTGTGGAAGCGCGCCATCCGTATGAAGGCCGCATACGCCACCGCCGAACCGACCTGCGCCTCGCTCGCGCCACGGCGCACAGCATCCACGATAGCGTCCAGCGTCGCGGCAGGATCGTCCTCCAGCATGACCTCAACCAGCGCGTCCTCATCGTCCCATTCACCGCGCCGACTTGCGCCTTCTTCGTATGCCACTGCGAGCGTCTCTCTCGCCTTCCAGACCATCGTCGAGATGTCAATCGGATTGCGCCACGAACTGAGCTCCTCGCTGCGTCTCGCCCCAGCCATACCGCGCACAAGGCTAGTGAGCACCCGCCCCGCATGCTCCCAGCCAAGATGGTCGAGCAGCTCGAACGCCTTGTTGGCGAAGTCCAGAGTATGTCCACCATCGACATATATGTGGTCGGTGATAGCCGCGAAAATCATGTCCGCTATCGTCTGCTCAGAAACGCCTATCTCTATCGCCGTGCGCAGGCAGCGTTCCGCACCGTCCGAGTCGCGCACATCTATGAAGTTCCGCAGCCACAGCTTGAACACCTCCGCCCGCGACTCACCTGTCGGCAGCGGGTCCAGCAGGAAGCGAGGCGCCATTCCAGCATTCGCCCGCGCCACATGCAGCAGCCCCTGATACATCGCAAGCGGTCGGTCTGCCGCTTCAAGATATGGCAGCATGCTCGCGCTGCAAGTGAGTATCGTCATAGCCTGTCCCCAGCCCGCCGCTGAGTAAGTCGTGCCGAACTCTGCGCCGATCCCCAGTGGAATACGGTAGTCCGCATCCACCGCATCCAATCCCAGCACCGACTTGGCGATTACAAGGCGGATGTTGTCCTCAAGCGCGTCCTCAAGCCGCTTCGACCAGCGCGCCGTCTGGTCTGTCTCCGGCGGCGACGGGTCCACCCACACCTCGCCGTCAGCCACTGATACCGGGAACGAGCGCACATCGTCGGCGAACGGATCGAAGGTGCCGCCGCTCGACAGGTCAAATCGCGCGTGATGCCAGTGGCAAGTCAGAATGCCGTCCTTCACAGTTCCCCTGTCCAGCGGAAACCCCATGTGCGGGCATCGGTTATCCACCGCAAACACCTTGTCATCATGCGCGAACACCGCGATAGTATGCCCGCCGCCCGTAACCACCGTGCACCCCCGCGCCCTAAGCTCCTCCAGCGCCCCAACCCGAATCTGTGCATCAGTCATAGTAGCCATAGCGCCCTCCTTGCTTGCAGGCTTATGTCAACTTAATAATCTACAACTAATGTAGCAGAGGATTGGATGTCGCGCATCGCCTTGCCATCATATCCGTCGGCGTCTGCACCATAGGCTGCGTCCCCATACTTACTATCCAACAAAGCAGATGGTACTATATGGAAGACTGACCTACTGAAACACAGACTCCGAGAACCTGCCAGAAGGAGACATCCCATGGCACTATCCCGTGCGGATTGGTCGCAGTCTGCAGCCGAAGGCTCGGACGACCCTGAACTATGCGTTGCATTGACCGACCTACAAGAGTCAGCCGAGTACGCCCGAGAAGAAGGGTTTCCAACACCTTCCAGGTCCGCAATCGACAGCGCCGATCGACTGCTGAGGGAAATACATAAGATTACACCTTTGCATCTTGAAGTGTATCCTACTCCCGACGGCGAGATTGCCATCCATATTCCAAATGGTCATGGTCGCTCCGTTGTGCTGTTATGCGGTTCAGATGGAGCCGCTCTGTGCTTAGCAAACCTGGATAGCGGCCATCGTCGCAAGAATTATCCGACCGCTGACTCACTCCCTGACAAGTTTCTGCACCGAGCCCTCGCGGGCTTGGGAAGCGAGCGCAGTTAAAGTTCAATGGAGATTCCTGAGAGCATCGACCCTGGCGAAGAGTTGGGGCGGGGCGTATCTTCAAGCAGAATCGCTAGGCGTGCCAGCCGCCCTAATTTTCAAGTTCCGCTCAATGTGTTCTTGCCGCCACGAAGTGAATCCAACATTTCAGTCGATAGGCTTAGTGTCGTTGAGCACGATGTAGCAGTCGCAATTGCTGAAAGACGTGACAAGGAGCGCGACCGCACATTCTATGGATGGGCAGTCATCTCAGCTGCAGAAGCGTCTGAAAACGAACGCAACGTAGTTGCCTCTCCTATACCCAATGTTAACTTGCATCATGCGGACATTGTTCTACCCCAAGACACTGCTCACGATAGGGAAGAGCAAAAGCGACACGCCCAGGAGTTGGCAGATGCCTCGCATTGGAATGACCGCGCAACCCCACTGACCGTCCGAACCACCAACTAACTGACAATCTCTCACAGGAGGCACCCCCCATGGTTACCCCACGCGAAGACTGGCTCCAACTCACCACCGAAGACCCCATCGACCCCGACCTGCCGATCTGCGACCCGCACCATCACCTCTGGGAGCGGCCCGGCAACAACTACATGCTAGACGACCTGCTGCGCGACCTCAGATCCGGGCACAACATCGTCAGCACCGTCTTCCTCGAATGCTCGTCCATGTACCGCACCGACGGCCCCGAGCACATGAAGCCTCTCGGCGAGACCGAGTTCGTGGCGTCCGTAGCTGAAGAAGCCGCCGCTCGCTCCGATGTGCATACGAACATCAACGCAGCCATAGCCAGCCACGCAGACCTCTCGCTCGGCGAATCTGTCGCTGAGGTACTTGAGGCGCACATCGAGTTGGGCAAGGGCAGATTCCGCGGCATTAGGCACGGCACTTCGCACGATCCCAGTCCCATAATCCCCGCATACCGCGACCAAGGTTCCGGTGTCATGATGACGCCCAAGTTCCGCGAGGGCTTCGCGCAATTGCGAAGACTCGACCTGACTTTCGATGCCTGGCTCTTCCACCCACAGCTGCCCGAACTCGCAGACCTCGCGCGTTCGTTCCCGGACGTGACGATCATCCTCGACCACATCGGAGCGCCCCTCGGAGTCGGCCCCTACGAAGGCAGGCGCAGCGAGGTTATGGAGATCTGGAAGCGCAGCATAGCCGAAGTCGCGCAGAACGAGAATGTCTTCGTGAAAGTCGGCGGCTGCGGCATGCCGAACTACGGCAACGGCTGGCACGAGGGCGACACCCCCATTGGCTCGGTTGAACTCGCCGAAGCCACCGCGCCCTACTACTTGCACGTCATCGAGCAGTTCGGTGTAGAGCGCTGCATGTTCGAGAGCAACTTCCCCGTCGATAAGGCGTCCTATTCTTACAATGTGATGTGGAACTCCTTCAAGCGCATTGTTGCAGACTTCTCCGACAGTGAAAAAGCCGCCCTATTCCACGACACAGCAACAAAGGCGTATCGCATAGGCTGACGCGCCCGTTAAGCCGTATCTCATTCAGCCGACACGGAATTGAACGCTCGATCGAATGTCTTTATCTCGCCTTCGCCACGTCTGCGGCAGCTCGCAAGATGGCAAAGATCGCGGGCCGATAGCGTTGCGTATTGTTCATGGAGTTGGCGCCCCAATGCGACATCCTCAGCTTCCAGAGGCCACACCTCCGCGCCACAGCGCGCTACCAGAGTCATCGCAGCATCAAGAGTCGCCAGCCTTCCAGCCAGAAGGTATGCATGCACCATCTCTTGCAAAACCTCCGCTGATTTGGACAGCAGTGTGCGGTTTCGCACTACTTCTGTGAAAAAATCCCGCGCCTGAAGTCGCAACGGATGAGGACGCCCCAAGGCGTACAGGAAGAAATTGACGGGTCAACTCGCCCTTCCCTCACTTGACCCTTCTAGCCCTAAACCCTTATATTGACCCCAACTTCTTACGCGCTCAACGTACGGCTGCACGCTTGACGGCCAAGCCCTAGCAGCCACGTAAATTCATTGATTGGGGAGGTCAGTAATATGGCATTCGGAAGTGGCGATTACATGTATGAAGTAGCGGAGGGTTGGGGCCAACTCCCAGAAGGCTTCGAACTCAAGCAGGTTGCGGATGTCGCGGTGGACAGCAACGACAACGTGTATGTCTATAATCGCGGCACACACAACCTCATTATCTTCGACCGGGAAGGTAACTACCTCGATTCTTGGGACTTGCAGCACAAGGAGGCGCACGGTGTCTGCGTGGGTGAAAGAGGCAATGTCTATCTGGCAGACAGGAACTCGCATGTCGTGGAAAAGCGCGACCCGGAGGGAAATCTGCTGCTCACACTAGGCACGCGCGACGTGCCCTCGGACACGGGCGAGATCACGCGCTCCCTCGTGGAGAAGCCGGGCGGTCCCTTCAACCTGCCCACCGGAATCGCCATCGGCAGCTACAGCGACATTTTCATCTCCGACGGTTACGGCAACTGCCGCGTACACCACTACAACTCCACCGGAACGCACATGAAGTCCTGGGGCTTGCCCGGCAAAGACAACCCCGGCGACTTCCACCTGCCGCACGGTATCGGCGTTGACTCCGAGAACAGAGTCGTCGTCGCAGACCGCGAGAACAATCGCATCCAGGTCTTCGATGAGGACGGCGAGTTCCAGTTCATGTGGACCGGCTTCCAGCAGCCCACGTCGGTCGCGTTCGGACCGGAAGGCGAGATATATGTCCCTGAACTCCAGCACCGCGTCAGCATCATAGACAGCGAAGGTAATCTGCTAGCGCGCTGGGGCGACGAGCACAGCCACGAGCCGGGCCTATTCTACGCTCCGCACGGCATGGCAATCGACTCGCACGGCGACATCTATGTAGCGGAGGTATTGGAGGGCCAGCGCATCCAGAAGTTCATCCGCCAGTAGGGGTTAACTTCTTCGGCGTCACTGTCGGGAAACGGACAATCCCTGCGATCTGTCTAGCAAAGGAGAGGATACAGCTTGGAAGTGATAGTAGGGATTGTCTTAGGTCTGGTCGTTGGCTTGATTGTCGGCGCGCTGCTGATGAAGTTCAAGTCCGGCGGCGAAACCGCTAGTCTGCGCGCCAACCTCGACGCAGCCAACCGCACGGCTGCGGAACTCAAGGGCGAAAGCGAAAGTTGGCGCGCTCAGGCTGAAGGAAGCAAGCTGGGAGTCACCAAGCTCCAGACCGAGTTCGAAAACTCCAACAGGAGCTTCGAGGCTGCCGAAAGTGACATCGCGGCGCTGAAGATAGACGTCGAAAAGTGGCGGTCTCAGGCTGACGGGAACGCCGCCGAAAGCGTTAAGCTCCTCGCCAACCTTAATGCCGCAAACAAGCAGCTAGCAGAACGCGCCGACATTGAAAAGGTTCTGGGCGACCAGTTCAAGATCATGGCAAATGAGGCGATCTCCAACAACAACGACGCCTTCGTCAAAGCCGCCGACGAGAAAATCGGCTCGATGGTCAAGCCGCTCTCTGACGAACTCAAGCGCATCGAGAAAGCCCGCGACGAATCGCAGGGCAGCCTCAAGCAGCAGCTGGAGTCGCTCGTCCAAAACAATAACAGCCTGACACAAGAGACGCGCAACCTGACCAATGCCCTCAAGCGCCCTGAAGTCCGCGGCTCATGGGGCGAGATGCAGCTTCGGCGCGTTGTAGAACTCGCAGGCATGTCGAACTACTGCGACTACGAGGAGCAGGTCAGCGTCACAACCGACGATGGCAGCCGCGAGCGCCCCGACATGATTGTTCGAATGCCAAACGAGCGCACAATCGTCGTGGACGCCAAGACACCGATGAACGCCTACATCACCGCTATGGAGTCGGACACCGATGCCGAACGCGAAGATGCGATCCGGTTGCACGCCAAACAGGTCAGGGAACGCGCGCAAGACCTGTCGCAAAAGTCCTACTATCGTCTTTTCGACAGGTCACCCGACTTTGTCGTGATGTTCCTGCCCGGAGAGTTTCTGCTCCAGCAGGCTTTGGAGCAAGACCACGATCTGATCGACTGGGCTATGCAGCGAAATGTGGTCATCGCGACGCCAAATACGCTCATGGCTCTGCTTAAAGCGGTTGCAATGGGCTGGAGAGAAGCGCAGATTGAAGAAGAGGCAGCGAAGGTTGCCGCTCTTGGTCAGGAACTCCACGATCGCATCAGGATCTTCGCCGGACACATGGTAAAGATGAGAAGTTCAATCAACTCCACCGTGGAGAACTTCAACAATGGTATTGGTTCCCTCGAATCCAGGGTGCTTACGTCTGCCAGAAGGTTCAAGGACTTAGGCATCGCCACATCCCAGGACATACCCGAATTGATTGAAATAGACTCGCAGACGCGGGACTTCAGATCACCACAGTTGCGCGCCCTCCCCGAACCGAACGGCGTCGGCGACGACTGACGCATTGCATACAATCCAACATATGGGAACTGATATACTGGCTAACTGAGACGCAAACCAACTGCCCACCGCCCATTGGAGGCTAGGCAATGACTACCAGCGGCGCAAAAACAGATCAGGCGATCATCGCGCCCTCTGCCGACGTCGAAGAAATGCCCTGGTACGATCTCATCGACGATCCCGAACCGCCAGAGGACGCGATGCAGCAATTCAGAACCATACATGTTGTGATATCCGCACTTCTGGCGCGCTATGAGAACGACCCCGACACTCTTGTCGCGGAACAGAGCAATCTCGTGTACGATTCGGCGGTACGCGGCTCGGTCGTTGCCCCGGATGCCTTTGTCGTCTTTGGCGTGGATGCCGATTCAATAGAGCGAGGCCGCCGCAGCTACCGTATTGACGAGTGGGGACCACCGCCCGCGTTCGTGCTTGAGGTCGCGTCCGAAAGCACGGCTGCGAGGGATCTGGGTGAAAAGCGCGAGATATACGCGCGGATGGGCGCGCAGGAATACTGGCGGCTGGACAGGACAGGCGAATACTACGGCGAACCGCTTGTGGGGGAGCGTCTGGTGAACGGCGAGTATGAGCGATTTGAGCTGAACACCGAAGCCAACCGCGATATATGGTCGCGCAGCGAGGTTCTGGGCGTGGACTTCTACTATCGAGCAGAGGATGAGGCATTCGGCATTTTCATGCTGCGGGATAGTGCGACAGGCGAATGGCTGAATACTCTGGGACCGGAGCGCGAAGCACGCAAGGTCGCAGAGGAAGCACGGCTTGCGGCAGAAGCGCGGGCGCAAGCAGCCGAAGTGCGCAATCGAGAACTTCAGGCAGAACTGAACCGCCTGCGCGGTCAGCAGTGACCGAGCCTTCTAATCCGCCAAACTGATATACTGACTAACCGAAATACCGAAACCTTATCCGAAGGAGACATACATTGAACGGCTACGAAGCAATGGCAAAAATACTGAAGGCAGAGGGCGTTGAATGGATTTCCTGCTTCCCGGCGCAGCCCCTCATTGATGCCTGCTCGCGTGAGGGCATCCGCCCCATCCTGTGCAGGCAGGAGCGCGCCGGCGTCAACATGGCGGACGGATTCAGCCGCATCAAGAACGGCAAGAAGATTGGCGTCTTCACCATGCAGACCGGTCCCGGCGCCGAGAACGCATTCGGCGGCGTGGCGCAAGGTTACGCAGACTCCGTGCCGTTCCTCGCGATCCCAGGCGGCAACCCTGCGGCGCGTCAGGGCGTCCATCCCAACTTCGAGTCCGTGCCCAACTATCAGGGTATCACCAAGTGGGCGGCGCTCATCAACATTCCTGAGCGCATCCCCGAGATGGTCGGGCGCGCAATGACTCACATGAAGCACGGCAGGCTAGGCCCCGTGCTGCTGGAGTTCCCCGGTGATGTCGCAGCCGCAGAGTTCCCCGGCGAGCTGAACTACAAGCCAGTCGAAGTCCACAAATCCGGCGCGTCTCCCGAAGACGTGCGCGATGTGGTAGCAGCACTGCTCGGCGCAAGCGGGCCCGTCATCAATGTCGGGCAGGGCGTTCTCTACGCCGAAGCCACCCCTGAGCTCATTGAGTTCGCCGAACTCACCAGCATCCCCGTAATGACCACGCTCGCAGGCAAGAGCGCCTTCCCGGAGACACATGCGCTGTCGCTCGGCACGGGCGCATCGTCCGGCACGCTGATGTGCGCTCGCTTCCTAGAAAATGCAGATCTCGTTGCCGGCATCGGCACGAGCTTCACCATATCCAACTTCAACGCTCCCATGCCTGGCGGCGTGACACTCGCGC
Organism: Dehalococcoidia bacterium; assembly: GCA_965225795.1. Lineage (GTDB taxonomy): Bacteria > Chloroflexota > Dehalococcoidia > Lucifugimonadales > JADFKI01 > Bin90. Next base: position 2,511,005 of record OZ245324.1, read on the forward strand.
ACATCACAAACTGCGCTGAGGATATCAACAAGGACTACCGCACAGACTACGGCGCGGTCGGCGATGCCAAGGTAGTGCTGCGGCAGATGATTGAAGAGGCGAAGAGTCAGATTGGTAATGCTGAGGGACGCGGCGATGTCCACGGCGTCCGCGATGAAATCAAGAAGATTCGCGAAGAGTACATGGCAGAGTGGGGACCCAACTTCGTATCGGACGAGGTGCCCATAAGCCCTTACCGCGTCTTCAACGAGATGATGGCGAATGTTGACATCGCAAACACGATCGTAACCCACGACTCCGGCTACCCGCGTGAGCAGATTGTCCCGTTCTGGCCCGTAACCACACCACGCGGCTACATCGGTTGGGGCAAATCAACACAGCTCGGCTACGGCTTGGGCCTCGCGCTCGGCGCGAAAATGGCAGAGCCCGACAAGACAGTCATCAACATCATGGGCGATGCCGCGTTCGGCATGGCGGGCATGGACATAGAGACCGCCGCGCGCTCCAACATCGGCACGCTCACCATCGTCCTGAACAACGGTGTGATGACGCACTACTACGACCACTTCCCGCATGCCACGGAGCACTGGGGCAGCAACAGGCTGGGCGGCGAGTACGCCAAGGTCGCAGAGGGCTTGGGCGCTTACGCAGAGCGCGTGGACTCTCCGGACGAGGTTAGCCCCGCCATCAGGCGCGCCCTCGAAGCCACGCAGAACAACCAGCCCGCCGTCCTCGAAATGATGACCAAGGAAGAGGAGAACATCTCCCGCTACTGGCGCTAAGAAACTAAGAAATAGTAAACAGAACAGAGCCACTCTCTCGATTTTCAAGAGAGTGGCTCTTTCTATTGAATCTTGTTAAACGTTGTCGGTTAGGCCAGATGCCTGCCGAGGAAGTCGAACATCTTGTTCCAGCCGTCCACCGCCTGCTCCTGACGATACGCGCCGCGGTCATAGTAGAAGAAGCCGTGTCCCGCCCCCTCGTACATGTGGAACTCGTAATCCTTTCCAGCCGCCTTCAGTGCTTCCTCATGCTGGTTCACCTGCTCCGGCGTCGGGCTCATGTCGTCCGCGCCGAACAAGCCGAGCAGTGGGCATGACAGGTCGGCAGTGTAGTCGATAGGCGCGACTGGCTGCTGCTGCGTCAGGTCGTCGGGACCCTGCACCACGCGCCCGCCCCAGCACTCGACCGCCGCGTCGAACGATGTCGAACGGCAGGCGCACAGGAAGACATGCCGTCCGCCTGAACATGAACCGAACACGCCCACCTTGCCGTTGGAGTACGGCAGCGAGCGTATGTAGTCGGCAGCCCCAGACATGTCGGCGACCACCTGATCGTCAGGCGCGCCGCCCTCGCCCCGTGCCATAGCCGCCACATCGTCCGGCGAGCCGTGCCCGAATCGGTGATACAAGTCCGGCGAAATGGCGAGGTAGCCGTGATGCGCTAACTTGCGCGTGAAGTCACGGTACAGCTCGTCCCAGCCCGGCAGGTGGTGAATCAGCACCACCGCCGGAAACGGCCCGTCGCCCAGCGGTCGCGCGAAGTAGGTGTTGATGGCATCCCCATTCGCCCCCTTTATTGTGATAGTCTCCGCTATCATCCCCTCATACATATCGGTCGTATAGTTGTGCGGCATAAATGCGCCTCCTTGTGTATGTGTGTATGTGTGTATGTGTTGTGTATATCTTGCCAAAGTCCAGTCACTATTAGACTGGAAGCGCCAATATAGTAATGCCAAACCCGATTTGGCGCAAATGACACTGTATAGAGGGATAAGTTAACGCTTGTCTGAAACGTAGGCACTGCGGCGCGCGATACATCCGCTTTGGGTGATGTAAAATGCAGAAGTTGAAACAATGACAGAGTGGAGGCAGCTCAATGCACATAGCACGATTCTCGCTGAACGACCGGATACACTGGGGCATCGTCGAGGGCGACGAAGTGCGCGACATTGAAGGCGACCTATACGGCAGTCCACATCCGGGACAGCGGCTGTGCGCCCTATCAGACGCGCGCCTGCTTGCTCCCATAGATGCCCACGCCAACAAGGTCGTGGCTATCGCGGCGAACTACGGCGAAAGAGCGGGACGCGACGGACCCGGCATCTTCATGAAGCAGCCCGGCACCGTCATAGGCCCCGACGACTCCATAATCTACCCGCGAATCGGTCGCCGCATCATCCACGAAGCCGAAGTCGGAATAGTCATTGGCAAGCAGGCGCGGCACGTCAGTGTCGGCAACGCACTCGATTACGTGCTTGGCTACACCTGCGTCAACGACGTGAGCGCAAACGAACTCACCAACAGCGACATAGGCGCTGGCATGAGCCTGCGGTGGAAGCACTTCGACACCTTCTGCCCGCTCGGTCCCGTCATAGCCACGGACATAGACGGCGACAACCTGCGCATCCAGTGCCGCGTCAACGGAGAAACCCAAGTTGACGGAAATAGCGCGAACATGCTCTGGGGCGTTGCCGAGCTGGTCAGCTGGGTATCGGACGTGATGACACTATACCCCGGCGACATCATCCCCAGCGGATGCCCCGGTGTTGACGAGATAAACATCGGCGATGTGGTGGAGGTCGAGGTCGAAGGAATCGGCATCCTCCGCAACGCGGTCATAGCGGACACCGACTGAGCTGTGGAGGCATTCAAGCCGTTGGAAGAACATGACGCCGAACTGGAATGCGAACTTGCCGACACACATGAAAAGGTGCGGATGGGCACGGAGCAGGCCAACGCGGGCGAGCTCATACCTGCTGACAGGGTATTTGACGAGCTGCGACGACAGCACGATGATACAAGCGAGTTAGGAAAAAAAGAGGAATCGAATTGATAGATGATTTTGCTAGACTTATACCTGAATCAATTATGCGCCGATCTGGGAAAGCGTTTTATTCAGGTAGGGATGCATTTAATTCGCCCACCGATCTGTACATTCTTGGGGTCAATCCAGGCGGAAAACCCGAGGAATACCCGGATGAAACAGTTGACTCGCATACCAAGTGGGTTTTGGGGAGAAGCCCGAAAAACTGGTCTGCTTATCGAGATGAGTCGTGGGGAATTGAGGGAGCCTCAGCCGGTAGCCGAGGGATGCAACCAAGGATATTGCACTTTTTTAGAAAATTGAACCTGAACCCAGGAGCAGTGCCATCAAGCAATGTAGTTTTTGCCCGCTCTGCGCGCAAAGCAACGCTTGCGGGAGACTACAGCCAGATGGCTTCCGCTTGCTGGGATTTCCACCAAGAAGTTATAGATAGCCTAGGTATTTGCGTAGTCGTATGCTTGGGAAGTGATGCGGGTGACTGGGTACGCTCACAGCTATTTGCTCAACAGCAAGTCGATGAATTTGTTGAAGATAACAATCGCAGATGGACAAGTCGTACTTATTCGAACTCAAAAGGACAGAAAGTTGCTGTGCTAGCACACCCAAGCATAGCAGCTTGGACAAATCCGAAGACCGACCCTACGGGATTAGTAGTGAATGCACTTCAAATGTAGGACCAGTGGGCCAGAGATAAGTCCCATCTGCGCTTTGACAGATGGGACTTGCAACTGACCAACTGATTTACTGACAGACCGGCTACGCCCTCCCCGCGATGAAGTCCGCCATACGCTCGCCAATCATCATCGTGGTCACGTTCGTGTTCGCGCGGATGCAGTCCGGCATCACCGAGGCGTCCGCTACGCGCAAGCCCTCCATGCCATGCACGCGCCCGTGCTGGTCAACCACAGCCATCGGATCGGAAGCCGGTCCCATCTTGCACGTGCATGAGATGTGATGCCCCGTCGTCGCATCGCGCATCATCCAGTCATCCAGCGCGTCGTCCGACGCAAGCTCCGAGTCAGTCGGCTCGATTCGCTCCTCGATGATGTCCTTAAACGACTCATGCTCGCCCAGCCTGATGGCGCGGTGAATGCCCTCGCGCATTCTCACACGGTCGAACTCCTCCGCGAAGTAGTTATAGTTCAGGAACGGCTGCACGTTGGGATCGGTAGATGTGAGCTTCAACTCGCCCGAACTCTTCGCAAGGTAGATTGACACAACCGCGCGTATGCCCAGTGGTTCCATCCGTCCGCCGCCGCGATCAACGCGCTCAGTGGCAAACGACTGGAATATCATAATCATGTCGTTGCGAAGGTCGCTCCCCTCCGCCGTGTAGCGCAGCACCATCTGGTTGCGCGGCGCAAGCCCGTCCAGATCGAAGCCCTCCTTCGTCTTCCATGTAATCCAGACGATGGGATGGTCGCGCAGGTTCTGCCCCACGCCAGGCATGTCGTGCACAAGTGGAATGCCAAACTCGGCTAGGTGCGCCGCGGAACCAACGCCCGACAGCATCAGTATCTGCGGTGAACCTATAGCGCCCGCGCTCAGCACAATCTCGTCCGCGAATACCTCAAAGGTTTCGCCGCCAGACTCCACTTGCACTCCTACCGCGCGTTTACCCTCGAATAGGATGCGCTGAGTGGCGCAGTTCGCGCGAATCGTCAGGTTCAGCCGATGCCGCGACATCCCAAGGTAACCGATGTTCGTGCTCCAGCGTATGCCCTGTGGGTTGTTGAACGGCGTGGGGCTGATGCCGGTCGAATCGGGATTGTTCAGGTCCGGGCTGTCCGGATGTCCTGCCGCCTTGCATGCATCGTAGAAAGCCTTTTGCGCCGGCAGCCACTCGTCCTGCTTGAAGCGCCGCGCGATGATAGGCCCGTCCGTGCCGTGGAAGTCATCCGAGAAGTCCGTGTCGGTCTCCAGTTTGCGGAAGTACGGCATCAGCTTGTCGAAAGTCCAGTCGTCGTTGCCCATCGCCGCCCAGCCGTCGTAGTCCTCCGGCACGCCGCGCAGGAACATCTGCCCGTTGATCGCGCTTGAGCCGCCCGTAACCTTGCCGCGCGGCACCATCATGGGCTGCTCAGCGCGTGGCGTCGGCTGCCCCCAGAACTGCCAGTTGTGGTCGCTGACCATCACATCAGTGCCGGTGGCATAGCCGTAGCGCACCTCGTCCGGCAGCTGATCAATCTCCGCGTAGTCCGGTCCCGCCTCCAGCAGCAGCACCGACTTGCTCGGATCCTCGCTCATCCGCGCAGCAACGATAGCCCCCGCCGATCCCGCGCCAACAACGATGATGTCGTACTTCATAGCTCGCCCTCCATAGTGATTGCGTTCATTTGACTAGGACTGCTGGCTTGCAAATTCTAACTGCGCTGATCTTTTGTGAGGCGTTAAATGAGCCGTGGGTTCTATCCCAATTCCATGTGCGATATCATCTAAGGTTGCCTTCAATTCTTCTGTGCTACGTAGGGGACGTCCACCCGCCTCAATTAGCATTCGGTTGCCAAGAGCAGTATTTCGGGGTTCTGCTCTATTCTCAACTACTAATGTGCATTTTCCTTGTCTGATACACTCGCGACCGGCCTCGATTGTCCCTCCCCTTTCCCCAGCTTCTACCACTATTAAGGCTTCCGAAAGCCCACAGATGACCTTATTTCGGTTCATTGCTCTTGACACTCGCCATATATGATTAGGATAGAACTGAGAGACGACCAACGTGCGGCTGAAAAAATCATCTATTGTTCTAAAGTCTTTCTTAATTCTGAAATTTTTGATTCCTTCGGCTAACACAACCACCGTTTCGCCAGCCGCTTCCAGTACGCCCAAATGGGCAGCGGTATCAATACCTTTGGCAAAGCCACTGACGACAACGACGTCTTTCTCCGCAGCGAAGTGTCCAAATTTCTGAGAGAACCGAAGTCCCAGTTGGGTAGCTCCACGCGAACCACATATACCAATTGAAGCCTTGTTGAGCAATGAGAGATTTCCCATGGCATAGAGTAATGGAGGGAACAACGCAATATCTTTCAATTTTCTGGGATAACGCTCATCCGTAAAGGGAATAACATGAACCTCTTTCTGTTCAAGTTCATCCAAATCTCCCTTGGCGTCGTCCAGATGTTCAAGCGCGAACAAAATGTCAGCAGCGTACTTCCCTCCATCTATACTGCTAACACACTCCGGGATCGAATTGGAGAGGTGCCCCACATTTTCACAGACCTCTCCAATTTTCTTTAACACCTCAGGTTTTGAAGAAAATTGCTTATGGAGTGCCAGCCAAACTTGCTTCTCAGTTATCCCCATGGCCAACTCCTCAGATTCATGCCTTGCGTGAATTTTGCATTCTTAGTAATTGCTAATCCCAAAACTTCATCTACGCCTTCAGCTCGCATTACTCTGGCAACTTCTTCCATCGTCGCTCCAGATTCGTATAAATCGTCAACAACGATGATATTTGCTCCTCTGACATCTTGGTTAATTCGAATGGTGCCATGTTGAACCTGGGCGCGTGACTTATCTGATTCGGCTTCTTCGTAATTTTTTTGCGGGGGTATTGCGGTCCGGCGAATAGGAGAAACCAAGAGCTTCCCAAAACGTTTAGCTACAATGTTGGCTAAACTTCTGGGCAGTGATCGTGTTTTTGATGGATCCGAAGATGGAGCAAAGGCAACCGCAGTCGCACGTCTGTATCTAGGATGTCTTTTAACAAACTTTATGACTCTGGAACCTATCCGTTTGAAAGCATCCTCAGATTCGGAAACGTTGTATAAATATTTGGCTATGTACACCGAATTCCCAATTGAAGAACGAACCAAAGCTTCATCATCATTTACAACCATATGCGGCGACAGAGTATGGCTTTCATCAAGATCATCCTCAATCGTCATGCACCGCTCGAAAGTCTCAAGAAGTTTCCGGAGAGATTTGATGAAATTAGGACTGGCCTCGTGCACAATCAGGTATTCCCGATCTCCGTAGATTAGAAAGCGCTCCTTCTTCGATTGTTCCAACGAGATGTCAACTCTTGGAAAGGCCTCCTTAACAAGTTCCAAAAATATTTCAGGGGTATTCCCTGAGTACCGTACGGACACTCTGAGGCAGCCTGAATACTTAGGATGAGGTTCTATCTCGAATTTCCTAACGAATCCACAGATGGGCATCGATTACGGTGACCTTCCTAAGTAGTGTACGTTTGTTCTATGATACATTATGTTCATATTTTCGCGCAACAATCGCAACTTTCCAAGGATGCGGAAACCGTCTACATCCCCCTCTTAATATAATCCGCTATCCGCTCCCCTATCATCATCGTCGTTACATTCGTGTTCGCGCGCACGGTGTCCGGCATTACGGAAGCGTCCGCCACCCTCAGCCCATCTATACCATGCACCCGCCCGCGCTGGTCCACAACATTCATCGGATCGCTCGCAGGCCCCATGCGGCAGGTGCTCGTAAGATGCTGCCCGGTCGTAACCTCACGCAGCATCCACGCGTCCAGCGCATCATCCGATTCCAGGTCCGAGTCGAGCGGTTCAGTCCGCTCCTTCACCATCGCCACGAGTTCGGGATAATTGAAAGTATCCACTGCCATCCGCACCACCTCGCGCATGCGCCGTCTGTCCTCCGGGTCTTCCAGCAGGTGATAATCGAGGAACGGCTGCACATGCGGGTCTGGCGATGTCAGCGTAATCCTGCCCTTGCTCGCGGCTAGGTAGATCGAGCCTGTGATGCGGATACCAAGGGGTTCCATGCGATCGCCGCCCCGGTTGATGCGCTCGGACGCGAACGACTGCATCCACATCATCATGTCGTTGGGGCGCTCCGAGCCTGTCGCCGTGTAGCGCAGTCCAACCTGAATGCGCGGCGCAAGCCCGTCCAGGTCCACATGGTCCTGCACGCTAGCAGTGATGAATATCAACGGATGGTCGCTGAAGTTGCGTCCCACGCCGGGCAGGTCATGCACCACCGGGATGCCCATCTCCTGAAGGTGGTCGGCAGGCCCCACGCCCGACAGCATCAGCAGCTGCGGGTTAGCGATGGTGCCGCTGCTGAGGACTATCTGATCCGCCTCAGCGATGAACCGCTCGCCGCCGCTCTCCACATCGACGCCGGTAACTCGCTTGCCGTCGAATAGCAGGCGGTGCGCCATGCAGTTCGCCCTGATGGTCAGATTCAGGCGGTGACGAGCCTGGCTCAGGTAGCCCACATTCGTACTCCAGCGTATGCCATCGGGATTGTTGCACGGGAACGGCCCCACGCCATGCGCGTCCGGCGCGTTCAGGTCCTCTACGATGGGGAAGCCCGCGTCTATGCAGGCCTGATAGAACGCGGTCTGCGCCGGCAGCCATGTCTCGCGCTTGAAGCGGTGGCATATAATAGGCCCCTCACTGCCGTGAAAGTCGTCGGAGAAGTCGGTGTCCGTCTCGAGCTTGCGGAAAAAGGGCAGCACATTCTCGAACTTCCAGTCATCGTTGCCATAAGCAGCCCAGTCGTCGAAGTCGTGTGTCTGGCCGCGCAGGAAGACCTGTCCGTTGATTGCGCTGGTGCCGCCCGTAACTTTGCCGCGCGGCACCAGCATCGGCTCGGTGACGTCATTGCCCTTGCCTATGAACTGCCAGTTGTGGTCGTCACTCACCATGATGTCCGTGCCGGTTGCATAACCGAACTTCAATTCCTCCGGCAGCACATCGAGGTCAGGATAGTCAGGTCCAGCCTCCAGGAGCAGCACAGATCGCTCCGGGTCTTCAGAGAGCCTTGAGGCGACAACGCCTCCACCGGAGCCTGCGCCTATGACGATGACATCGTATTTCATGACTCTCCTCTTTTCTTCTATTCGGTTGCCGTTTTTAGTCCGCAACACTATATCAAACATTGCTAATTCACATAGAGGATAAATAGGGTGAACTTGGGGTAAAATGTCCTATATATCCTGCACATAAAGGTAAGCCCTGTTAAAGAGGAGATTTGAATGTCATTTACCCAGGAGCTTCGCGCAGCCAACGTCGAGCTTTGGGAGCGCATGGTCACTCACCCCTTCGTCGAAGAGATGGGCGACGGCACGCTGCCACCGGAGAAGTTTCGCCGCTATTTCCTGCAGGACTATGTGTTCGTGAAGGACCTCGTGCCGATGATAGCCCTCGGCGCGGCGAAAGCGCCCAGCATCGAGGACGGATACCCGCTCGTAAAGTTCCTTGCGGCGCTTGGCCCCGAGAACGACCTGTTTCAGCGCGCCTTCGCAGAGCTTGGAGCCAGCGAAGCAGAATATTCAGCTGCTAGCGCGACTCCCTCAACTCAGGCATTCGGCGACTTCATCATGCGCACGGCGCTGCAGGGTCAATTCATCGACATTATAACCATCATGTATGTAACCGAAGGCACATACCTCGACTGGGCAACGCGCCTGCTGGAGGCCGGCAGACGCCCCGACACGCCCAAAATCTACGCTGAGTGGATTGACATACACGGCCCTGAAGTGCTCGGTGAGCTGGTGGAATGGCTACGGGACTTCATCGACAACGCAGACATCGGCAATCGCCGCCCTGAAATCGAGCGCATCTTCCGCACAACCCTGCGCTACGAGTACCGCTTCTGGCAGTCCGGCTACCACGGCGAAGAGTGGGACTAACGCATCCCTTATATCCAGTTGATCCATGTAAGACTTCCGGCTTATCGAAGGACCTGACCAAATGAAAACGGTAATGACCATCGCAGGCAGCGACTCAGGCGGCGGCGCAGGCATACAAGCCGACCTGAAGGCGTTCGCCGCGAACGGAGTGCATGGCACATCCGCAATCACCGCTATCACGGCGCAAAACACCGTCGCCGTAACCGATGTGCTCGCACTCCCGCCGTCTCTCGTGGCGAACCAGATTGACGCCATCATCGACGACATCGGCGCGGACGCAGTCAAGACCGGCATGCTGCCCAACGCCGCAATCATCGAGACGGTGGCAGACCGCATCCGCGCACACACTCTCTCTCCTGTCGTTATCGACCCTGTCATGGTAACCAGCAGTGGATCCAGGCTGCTCGAAGACGACGCCGTAGAAGCGATACGCAGCAGGCTGATGCCGCTCGCCACGCTCGTAACACCCAACATGCGCGAGGCTGCCGTACTCACCGGCGCGCCCGTCGAAACCGTCGACGACATGCGCCGAGCCGCACGCTATCTCGCCGAATCCACCGGCGCTCAAGCCGTGCTAGTCAAGGGCGGCCACCTCGATGGCCCCGCAACCGACGTGCTCTTCGACGGCAGCGACTTCACCGAGTTCACGGAGGAGCGCATCGACACCACGAGCAACCACGGTACAGGCTGCACTCTGGCATCAAGCATAGCCGCGAACCTCGCCAAGGGCGCCGACCTGCCCACCGCCGTTGCCAATGCCAAGTCGTATGTAACCAACGCCATGCGCGCCGCAACCCCCATCGGCGCAGGTCACGGCCCGCTGAACCACTTCTATATGCTGGGTAGCGATGAATGATGTGGGTGGACGGAACATTGACTGACAATCCATTCTGCGAGGTCTGACATGACTACAACTACAAAGCAGCGTATAACTACCGCTGAAGAACTAATGGATATGCCGGGCGACGGCCATAGGTACGAACTTGTTAGAGGGGAACTGCGGAAGATGGCTCCTGCGGGCAGCGAACACGGAGAGGTAGCGTCTGACATAAATGCCAGTTTGAATCCCTATGTCAAGGCAAATGGATTAGGTAGGACTTACGCCGCCGAAACCGGCTTCTTTCTGGAGACCAACCCCGACCATGTTCGCGCTCCCGATGTAGCCTTCGTCCGGACGGAGCGCACTGAAGCGATAGGCCGTCCCGATGGGTACTGGCCCGAAGCGCCCGACTTGGCTATTGAGGTCATCTCCCCGAACGATCGCTACACCGAGGTTGATGAAAAAGTCGCAGACTGGCTCGCGGCAGGCACGCGGATGGTAGTTGTGGTCAATCCCCGCAACAAGTCCGTGAAGGTGCATCGCTCGCCAACTGATGTCGTAACGCTGACAACAGCCGACATCCTCGATGGCAGTGATGTCGTACCCGGGTGGCAGATGCCCATCACCGACATCTTTGCCAACTAACACGAACGAAGGCGTCGATTTTTGACCGACCGACTCATCGACACACTAAAACTCACCGCAAAGAAAGAAGAACAACTGATGAAAGAATCCGTAGGTATAGGACTGCTGGGCATGGGCGTGGTTGGCGGTGGCGTGGCAAGCGTTCTAGGTGACAAATCCGCGCTGCTGGCGAAATTGGCAGGCGCGCCGCTGAAGCTGCAAGGCGCCCTTGTGCGCGACCTCAGCAGGCAGCGGGCCGCAAGCCTGCCCGATGGCGCGCTCACAACTCACGCCGATGACATCCTGGACAATCCCGATGTGGACATAGTCGTGGAGGTCATCGGCGGCGAGCAGCCCGCGCTCGACTACATCCTCAAGAGCATCTCGCTCGGCAAGCATGTCGTAACCGCCAACAAAGAAGTGATGGCAAAGCACGGCGCGAAAATCCTCACGCACGCACGGAAGCACGGCGTGCAGGTGCTGTTCGAGGCGAGCGTCGCCGGTGGCACTCCCATAATCGCCCCACTGCTGCGCGACCTCGTGGCGAACGAAGTCGTCAGCATCAACGGCATCATCAACGGCACGACCAACTACATCCTGACCAAGATGGCTCAGGAAGGACAGGACTTCGGTGTCGCGCTCGCAGCAGCACAGGAACTGGGCTACGCCGAATCTGACCCCACCAACGATGTCGAGGGCATAGACGCTGCCTACAAGCTCGCAATACTCTCCACGCTCGCATTCCGCGCCCGCGTAAGCGACGCCGATGTGTACAGCGAAGGCATAACGCATCTGACAGCGCAGGACTTCCGCTACGCAAGCGAGCTTGGTTACGCCATCAAGCTGCTCGCCATCGCAAGCAAGACGAATGGCGCGGTGCATGTGCGCGTACATCCCGCGATGGTGCGCTCCGACGTGATGCTAGCGAAGGTTGACGGCGTGCTGAACGCCATCGAAGTGCAGACCGATCTTGCCGGGCGCGTGCTTTTCCACGGGCGCGGCGCAGGCGACATGCCTACGACCAGCGCAGTCCTCGCCGATGTCATGAACATAGCACGCAACATAGTCAGCGGAATCGAAGCCCCGCCTCTGCCATCTCTCACAGCCGATGTGCACATAAGCCCCATCAGCGAGCTGGAGACGAAATACTACATGCGCCTGAACGTCGCGGAGCGCCCAGGCGTCTTCGCGCAGATACTCAAAGTGCTGGGCGACCTAGACATCAGCATCGCATCCGCCATCCAGAAAGAGACCGACGATGCAGCCCGCCGCGCCGAGATAGTTCTCATGACGCACCGCGCGAAAGAGGCATCCGTGCAGTCCGCGCTCCAAGCCATCGGCAAGCTCGACGTTGTCAACGAAATCGGCAGCCTCATCCGCGTCGAAGAGTGGGACTAGCTGAAATTGACGAAATTGTGAGATTTGGACCTTTCAGGAATTCTCTCGAGCGAGATTACCCACCCTGGCATTCGCGCTAATCATTGGAGCGCTGGCTATTGCGAGAGTAGTCGCATTGCTGACGGTGTTGAACAGATGGCTCCGCAGGGGATACCGCAAGTGGTTCGGAAGGTAATGACGGGGACAGAATATTGACCGGAAACGCCACCCTCCGCATCAGCCCCCTCACGCCCGCAGACGCCGATGAACTGCTGACACTCATCCGGCAGCTCCAGCGCGATGACCCCCTGCGTCCGGTCACCGTAGTCGCCCCCAGCAACTACGCATTGCTCTCCCTGCGCCACAGACTCGGACGCTCAGGCTTCGCCAATGTGCAGTTCATGGTATTCCCTCGCCTTGCCGAGCTTCTCGGCGCGCCATCGCTCTCAGCGCAGGGCAGGCGTCCGCTCACATCCATATTCGACAGCGCGGTCGTGCGGGATGTCGCCTCTGAAGCAAAGGGCATCCTTGAACCGTTGCGCGATCACCCCTCCACGCACATGAGCCTGCGCCAGACCTTCCGGCAGCTCCGCCACGCAACCGATGCAGCCCTCGACAACCTTGCCGCGCAGGGCGGACTGCGCGCCGAAACAATCGCGCTATTCCGCAGATACCGCGAGCGCATACGCGACTACTACGATGACGAAGACCTTGCCGAAGCCGCCGCTGCCGCTGTTCGCAATGACAACGCACCCGGGCTGAAAGACCTCGGATCCATAGTCTTCTTCCGTGTGCGCGGACTCACACCGGCGCAGCGCACTCTCGCGCATACGCTTGCAGAGAATGAACGGTGCGCCATGCTTCTCGGCAAGACCGGCGACGAGCAAGCAGACCAATCCACACACGCCTTAGCCGGCGACTTGCGTACTGTACTTAGCGAACCGCAACCGTCCGCAGATGCACAGTCAAACGCACCCACCGAGAGTTCGCATATCCTGATTGCCCCCGATGCCCATCAAGAATTACGCTGGGTCATACGGCGCATCATGCAGCGCGCCGAGTCGGGCACGCCCTTCCATCGCATGGCGGTGCTGTACCGCAAGGAAGCGCCGTATGGCACCCTCATACGAGAGGAACTGACCCTTGCGAACATACCCGTCGCCGGTCCGAATCCTGCATCGCTCGCCGATACCGCCGTGGGCAGTACGCTCCTCGGACTGCTGAGTCTGCACGACGCCGATTTCGCGCGAGACGCTGTAATGGCATGGCTCACCGGCTGCCCGCTTAAACCGCCGCCCGGCATCGACGCCGCATCCTTCAACCCGACTCTGTGGGACACCGTATCGAAGCGCGCCAATGTGGTTCGTGGGTCTGTGCAATGGGAACAACGCCTGAGTCAGTACGCCGATAACCTGGATCGGGAAGCCGCTGACCGACAAGGCGAGCTTTCCGAGGCGCGCGCTGAACGAATGCGCTCAGACGCCGCGATCGCGCGTCAACTGCTGCACTTCATAACTGATCTAATACAGAATGCATCACCACCCGTTGATCACACTTGGAGTGGTTACTCCGACTGGGCTAAGGAATTGCTTGGCAGTTACCTGGCAGACAACCTCCCGCCGACCGAGCAGCGCACGTACGACAGAATTGAACGCGTCCTGAATGAACTGAAGTCGGCAGACGAAATCTCGCAGGATGTAACTTTCGAGGTATTCCGCCGCGCGCTGAACGAGGCGCTGCAAGCGTCCGTCGGGCATCTCGGTTCAGTCGGGCACGGCGTATTCGTCGCCCCGTTGAAACTTGCAGCCGCTATGAGCTTCGATGCTGTGCATATCGTCGGCATGATTGAGGGTGCAGTCCCGCCCGCCGTCCGAGACGACCCGCTCATTCCGGAGCGAGATCGCGAGCGCGCAGGCGGCGCAGCGGCAGGTCTGCCCCTTCAGCAGCAGCGCAAGGACGACGAGCGATACGACTACCTCGCCGCGCTCGCCACCGCACCGGAGCATACCCTGTCCTACCCCGTCGCCGATCCAGCAGGGCAGCGCGGCAACTATCCCTCGCGCTGGCTTCTAGAGCGAGCATCGCAGCTTGAAGGCATCCCCGTGTTCGCCTCCACACTGCCGCAGCTTGGTGGAAGACCATGGATGACAATCATCACCTCAATGCGGCACTCCCTGATAACAACGCACACCTCAGCGCACGCCGACACGCACGACTACAACATGGATCGCCTTCAAACATGGAATACGGCCGGTCTGCCTGCTGAGCTGCATCCCCTCACCGAGGATACTTTGCTCGCCTCGGCGTTTAGTCTAAGCGCTGCCAGACAAGGCAGAAATTTCACTGAATGGGACGGCAACCTTAGCGCGGCAGGAGCAAATTTCGCTGGCATTCTGGGCAATAGTCCGCTTTCGCCCACGAGCCTCGAACGCTGGGCGAAATGCCCCTTCAGCTACTTCCTTGGAACGATATTGCGCCTCAGCGCTGAAGACCGGCCCGAAGACATATACGCCATCACACCCTTGGAGCGCGGCTCGCTCGTGCATGACATTCTAGAAAAGTTCGTCAATACAGCGCGCGCGCAGAACAGCCTCCCGGCGCCGACCGAAGCATGGAGCGAAGACCATCACCGTGAATTGCGCCGCATCGCTAATGAACACTTCAAGGAAGCGGAAGCGCGCGGTGTAACGGGCAAATCTGTGATGTGGCAAATTGCGCGAGATGAGATTCTTATAGACCTCAGCGCATTCCTCGACGCCGACCTGCGGATGCGCCAGCAATTCGGCGTCTCACCCATAGGTGTGGAAGCAGAGTTCGGCATGAGCAGTGAAGGCTGGCAGCCCGCCGAGCTTACGCTGCCCGACGGTGCGCAAGTCCGATTCCGCGGCAAGATTGACCGCGTTGACGCCGACAGCAACCACAACAATGTTCTGGTGCTCGACTACAAGACGGGCAGCGACTATTCGTACCGCAAACTGAAGGACGACCCCATAGACCGCGGCCATCACCTGCAGCTTGCCATCTACGCACTGGCGGCGCGGCAGGCGCTCGGCGCCCACACACTTGGCAAATATCCTGCCGTAAGCGCCGCGTACTGGTTCGTAACTGGCAGGGGCAACTTCGCCCTTTTGCCCTCGTCGCCCGTCAGCATCGGTAACGACGATGTGGCTGCCCGCTTTGAGGATGGCATATCGACCATAGTCGGCGGCATCCGTCAGGGCCTGTTCCCCGCGAACCCGGGCGATCCTGACAGGGGCAGTTTCGCTAACTGCCGCTTTTGCGACTTCAAAACCCTCTGCCCGTCAAGGCGCGATGTGCAGTGGCGCCGCAAGAGCCAGGCATCGGCGCTGTCTGAGTATGTGCGCCTGACAGACGGCGAATAGAAAGTCCCTTCCCCCTCGATGGGGGAAGGCTAGGATGGGGGTGATGCCCCGTGATCCCATCCATATCGATTATCCACTTGACGGAGTGAACGGTGAGTGATTTCAAACCGCAAGACAACGAAGCGCGCAATACCATCGAGCATGCGCTTAACGAGACGCTGTTCGTGGAAGCGGGCGCTGGCACGGGCAAGACCACAAGCCTAGTGAACCGCATCCTTGAACTCGTGGGCAGCGGCGCAACCACGCTCGACAAAGTCGCGGCGATCACTTTCACCGAAGCGGCGGCGGCAGAACTGCGTGAGCGCATTCGCACTGAACTCGAAAAAGCCGCCGAAAACGCCTCGCTCAGCGACGACAGGCGAAACCTGTGCAGACAGGGCGTTGAGCAGCTCGACAGCGCCAGCATCCAGACGCTGCACAGCTTCGCCGGCTCGCTCTTGCAGGAGCGTCCGCTCGAAGCAGGTTTGCCTCCGTCGTTCGACACGATGGACGCCATCGAAAGCGACCTCGCCTTCGAGGAATCATGGGCGCAGTGGATTGACGCCGCGCTCGATGACGCTGCGCTGCAACCACACTTCCTCATGACCTTCTCACTCGGCCTGACCATTGACGGCCTGCGCGAGATTGCCGTGAAGTTCCACGAAAACTACGACCTGCTCGCCGATGTCGTCTTCGCTGCCGAATCCGCTCCCAATACAGGCGCATCTTCGGCAGCGGGAATGCTGACAGACTCCATATCAGAACTCGAAGCGCTATGCCAATACTCACTGCTCGGCGACGAGGATGTACTGTACGCACACACGCAGGCTAAGCTCACATCCATAAGGCGGCTGACAACCCTCGACGAGGATTCACCAGCCACATATCGCCTTATGTCACGCATTCTGCCCCTGCGGCAACGCAGTGGTCGTCAATCCGACTGGGGCAAGGACGCCCCATCCGGCGAGAACGCCTGCAAAACCTTGAAAGCCCTGCTGCTAGAGTTGGACGCCAATGTCAGCGAATCATTGGCACGGGCGCGTACCGCAGCACTGGTGCCATTGCTAACCGCGCTCAGGGCATTCGTGCTCAACTACGCCGATGAGCGCAAGCGGCAGGGACGCGCAGGCTTTCACGACCTGCTCGTCTGGGCGCGAAACATGCTGCGCGACAACCTCGACGCCCGCGACCACTTCCGCCGCCGTTTCTCGCACCTGCTCATCGACGAGGTACAGGACACCGACCTGATTCAGGCGGAAATCGCGATGTTCCTCGCAGAAGCCGTTCCATCCAACACCCCCGCCGAGAAGAGACCTCGTGACTGGCAGACAATCACGCCCGAGCGCGGCAAGCTGTTCGTGGTCGGCGATCCCAAGCAGTCCATATACCGCTTCCGCCGTGCAGATGTACGCCAGATGCGCCGTCTGCAAGAGCGCATGAACGGCGAAACCCTGCAACTCGTGCAGAACTTCCGCTCACAGCGTCCCGTCGTGGAGTGGGTGAACACGCTCTTCGGCAAGTGGATGGCACAGGACGGCGGCGAGCAGGCGGAGTACACACCCATAGCGCATCGCTGGACGGCGAATACCGCGCATCCCGCCGCTCCACGCGTCTGGGCGCTCGGCAACGAGGCGGATGGCAATGAGGACGGTAGAATAGCCGAAGTGCGCCGCCGTGAAACTGCCGACATCGCGACCCTGCTGCATCAGATTGTCGGCGAGCAATGGCAAGTCCTCGACTCTGACGAGCCTGTTGACGACTCCGGCAACGAGCGATACAAGGACGCAAAATACTCCGACATCTGCATCCTGATGCCCACGCGCACCGCGCTCCGCACGCTGGAACTCGCGCTCGACGAAGCGAACGCCCCATATCGGCTGGAGGGCGCATCCCTCTTCTTCGACACGCAAGAAGTGCGCGACCTGCTCAACTGCCTACGCGCAATCGATGATCCTTCGGACGAGGTGTCGATTGTAGCCGCTCTGCGCTCGCCCGCATTCGCCTGCACAGACATAGACCTTCTGCAATTCCATCAGGCCCGCCGCACTTTCAACTATTTGTCGCATCAAGGCTCTCGACAGTCAGCCGAAATCAGTGTGAGTAAGGTCGCCGATGCCCTCGAAGTGCTGCGCCGCGCCCACGACAAGCGTATGTGGACAGCCACCGCCGCGCTCATTGACGGCTTCCTTCGCGACCGCCTTCTAATGGAATCGGCAATAGGACAGCCGCGCACACGCGAGCAGTGGCGTCGCTATCGCTTCCTTGTGGAGCAGGCGCGCGCATTCGCGGCAGCAGGCGGCAACTCACTGCGCTCATTCCTTGAGTGGGTGCAGCGCCAGGCAGATGAGGGCGCGCGCGTTACCGAGACCCCCGTGCCGGAATCGGACGAAGACGCTGTCCGCATAATGACCGTGCATGCATCAAAGGGGTTGGAGTTCCCCGTAGTCATCCTGACCGGCCTGAACACCGGCCGCAACGCTCGCGTAGATAGGGTCATATTCGACAACGGCAATGTCGAAGTGGGCGTTGGCAGCGGAAATAGCATCTTCCAGACGGCAGGCTACGAAGAGAAGGTCGAGCAAGAGAAAGTGCTTGACGATCACGAGCATGTGCGCCTGCTCTATGTGGCGACCACACGCGCCCGCGATCACCTCGTGTTGAGCATGCATCGCCCAGCAAAGAGCAATGCAAATTTGGACTCCACCAAAATCTCGGCGCTGCTCGAAGACCATGACGACTTGTGGAAGCAAGTCGAGTTGCAGCCAGAACATCAGGCACAGGCACTTGCACAGGGAACGCGGGACGCCGCACGGTCTCAGCAGCCCTTCGACCGCGCAGAGCACACCTTGAAAGCGCGCGACGAATGGCTGAGCAAGCGGCAGGAAGTTATCATCACACAAGGCAAGCCCGCATCGGTCGCAGCGACCCGTCTCGCGGACGTAGTCAAGGACGAAGCGGACGCCGACAGCGGCGCAGAGGACATGCATGCATCTCGGCGTGGACGCGGCGGCGCGGCTCTCGGTAGGGCTGTGCATGCCGTCTTGCAGTCCATTGACCTCGAAACGGGCGAGGGCATCGACGCGACGGCGCGCGCACAAGCCGCCGCCGAGGGGATACCGCAATCCCATCCCGAAATTGCCACCCTCGCGCGGACGGCAGTCAACAGCGACATCGTGAGGCGCGCGGTGGCGTCCGGGCGCTACTGGCGTGAGGCGCTTGTCGCGGCGCCCATCGGCGAGGGCGTGCTCGAAGGCTTCATTGACCTGCTCTTCGAGGAGGATGGCGAACTCGTCGTCGTTGACTACAAGACCGACAACATAAACGCCAACGCCGCCGAATACATCGCTAACAACCGATACCGCGAGCAGGCGGGCAGCTACGCGCTCATCACCGAACGCGCCACGCAAAAGCCCGTCAAGGACGTGGTATTCCTCTTCCTGCGCCCCAAGAGCGAGCAAAGCATGGAAGACTTAGAGTCGCTGAAGGCGAACGCCGAGCGCGAAGCGAAGCAATACCTGACTGTATAGACAGGGTAGTAGTCCTATCTATCCTGCACATCCTGATAGTCCCACTCAGCCCTGGTCCCAGATACTCCGCATCTGCCAGATATCGAACGAAGCCAGACGTGCATCACTGCCGCGCGCGAACACCGACACGCCGCTGCTGTCATCGCGCTCCGGGTAGGTTCGCAGCGTCAGGCACTGTCGGTCGTTGGCGAACACCTCGACGATGCTGCGGTCAACGAATATGCGAAGCCTCAGCGGTTCGCCCTGGGCCATCTTAATCGGTCCTATCTCCGGCGTCCGCGCGAACACATCCGCGCCCTGCGAACCCTCTGATATGTCGATCTGCAGAGAACTGGTATCGAAGCGGCGGTGGTCCTGCGGGTAAACCGATATGCGCGTGCGCTCCGCGCCATCCGGCGACCGCAGCACATACAAGCCCACCTCGCGGGCGTCCCCCGGCTCGATCACCGCCTCAATCTCCATCGCCCTGCCGCCCACACCGTCCAGCACCACCTCGCCGTTCGCCGGTATCTCCATCGGCTCAACCTGCTTGTGGTCGTATCGCAGCGACTCCACATCGCCCGCAACCGACATCCCCAGCGTTCCATCGTCCGCCAGCCAGTAGTAGCGCGGCAAAGACATGATGTCAACCCAATCTGCAGGAGGCTTGCCTTCCTTTACATTGAAGATAGCTGTAAATCGTCCGTCGGGGCCAATAGCGGCGGACGGCGCGTGCAGGCTGCCCACCATCCACGGCCCATAGTTCATCCTGTCGTGCGAATCCGGCGTGAACTCTTGCGTATCCGGATCATAGTCGCCGATGTAGCAGCGTCCCGATCGCTTATGGCTGAACAGCAGCAGCATGTGCTTGCCGCTCGGCTTGCCGTCGATGTCGCTCAGCGGCCAGAACACCGGCACGGCTTGATCCTCACCGCGCTCCGCGTAGAACTTGTCCTCCAGCAGCGCGCCGATATGCTCCCACTGCGCTAGATCCTTGGAACGGAACAGGTGGTCAATCCCCTGGCAGTCCTCGCCGCGCACCCCGTCCTTATATGTGCCCGACAGCGAGTAGTAGTAGCCGTCGTCCTGCTTCCAGATGCACGGGTCGAACACGCGATATGGCAGTCCGTTCTCGTCTATCGGCACGATGGGAATGATCGGATTGTTCGGATGCTTCTTCCAGTTCAGCAGCAGCGGATCGGACGCCGTTGCGATGGCATTGCCCGACTCCGTGCCGTGATAGATAGCGATAACGCGGTCGTCTTCCACCAGCGTCTGCCCGCTGTAGCAGTCCTTCTCAGTGTCCGGGTAAAGCGCAAGCGGCAGGTCGCGCCAGTGAATCAGGTCGTCGCTGACCGTATGCCCCCAGTGAACGCGGTCCTCCGCGCCGCCGGGTCGATACTGGTAGAACAGGTGCCACCGCCCCTGCCAGAAGCACAGACCGTTCGGGTCGTTCATCACATTCTGCGGCGGCGAAAAGTGGTACAGCGGTCGATACGGATCAGCCGCAAGGCGACGGCGCGCATCCGCAAATTCTCGCAGCGCCTCATCCGCTTCAAGCGCAAGAAGCTGCTCGTCTAGCGTATCCGGGTATGTTGGTCCTGACAGTGGAGGGTAATTCGTTGTAGTCATTGGGAACTCCGATTACGACTGAAATATGCAGGAAGTACTCACCAAATTCGGCTGACGCCGTGCTCATCGAAGGGACGCTCGTTCGACACCAAAGCAAGGTCGTGAATTATTGCCTGCGCCACAAGCATACGGTCGAAGGGATCCCTGTGTAGCCATTCCATGCGACCTGCATATTCCGCATCGCGTACACTGATTGGCAATTGTCGAAACCCTTGGTGAGCGACGTACCATAAGACGTCCTGTGCTACTCCATCCGCTTGCGGCAGCCTTCCGAGTCGGTATTTGGTAGTGATCTCCCACGCGGATGCAGCGCTGACGAAAATTTCGTTCTCACTATTCGCAATCGCGTCGCGGGCTGTGCCAGACAGGCTGCTGCTCCCGGATAGCCACCACAGAAAGCATGCGTATCGAGCAATAACCTCAACTAGTTCAACCTTCCCAGCAAGCTAGTTCGTCTTCAGGTAATGGCTTAGAGAACAAGTCATCGTCTATAACCATCTGTCCCTTGAATGCGCCAAACCGCCGGTCGCCTTGAGTCGGCTCGTTGTAGCAAACGAGTCGCGCAACGGGACTCCCTGCCCGCGTGATGATTACCTCTTCACCTGCCTCAACCTTTGACATAAGCCCGGGTAGATTGGCTTGGGCGTCCGACACATCAACATACGACATCGGATTTCTCCTTAGTGAATGGACAGCAATTAGCAAAGGCTGGCATCCCTGTACTAAGACAAGAGATGCCAGCCTTCAAACAGAGCCACTCAACTGGTCGGGGAGACTGGATTCGAACCAGCGACCCCCTGCACCCCATGCAGGTGCGCTACCAAACTGCGCTACTCCCCGGCCAGTTTCCAGAATAGCATAGCGATTAGGCGTCTTCAAGAGAATGGCGTAATCCACTTGGTGGTTATCGCCTGTCCAAGGTAAACATGCGGGCGCCGCCCCTATCGAACTACTCCGGCAACCGATAACACAAAGGACACATAATTAGGATGGCATGATACAATGGCTTTCTAGAATGCTATGTAAAATGGAGGAACAGCATGACGAATACCGCAACTATAACGCTGGACGATGTTTACGAGGCGCTGAGGGATGTGTACGATCCCGAGATTCCGGTGAACATAGTTGACCTTGGGCTGGTGCGCGACGTGTCGCTGGTCGAGGGCAACATCGATATGAAGATGACACTGACGTTCGCCGGCTGTGGCATGGGCCCGTACATCGCGCAGCAGGCGGAGTGGCGGCTCGCCGAGATCGAAGGCGTTGACGACATCAACGTTGAGATCGTCTTCGACCCGCCCTGGACCCCTGACGAAATCACGGAAGAGGGCAAGAAGCTGCTTGGGCTGGACTAGGGGAAGGAAGTCAGTATTTCGGTTAGTCAGTTGCTGAGTATCACGGCGCATCGACGGCTACCCACAATCTGATTGCCGGATAACAGACATACCGAATAACCTGAATACTGAGGAAGTCTCATGACGATGAATCCGCAGCAGGCGGCGAGCGCCCGCCAGCGCATAGAGGCGATGCGACGCCAGTTCGAGCAGAAGCGACAGGTCACCGACGCGCTGGCGCAGATTGGGCACAAGATCGGCGTGTACAGCGGCAAGGGCGGCGTAGGCAAGACGACTGTCGCCGTGAACCTTGCGACGACGCTCGCTCATGAAGGGTACAGCGTCGGCATTCTCGATGTGGACATCGACTGCCCGAACGTCGTTCGCGCCATGAAGGTCGCCGAGCGTCCGCAGGTTGGCGAGGGGAACAAAATGCTGCCCTCGGAGCGCTTCGGCGTCAAGATCATGTCGATGGGCTTCTTCCAGCAGAACGAGGAAGAGGCGATCATCTGGCGCGGTCCGATGGTGCATAACGCCATCAACCAGTTGCTGCAAAATACAGACTGGGGAACCCTCGACTATCTGGTCGTTGACCTGCCTCCGGGCACTTCGGACGCTCCCTTGACCGTGATGCAAAACCTGGAACTTGACGGCTTCATCGTCGTAACCACGCCGCAGGAACTCGCCAAGATAGACGCCAAGCGCTCCATCAACATGATACGCAAGCTGCAGGTAAAGGTGCTGGGCGTCGTGGAGAATTTCTCGGGCGAAATCTTCGGCAGCGGGGCAGGCGAGGAGCTTGCGAGCGAACTGGGGCTGGACTTCCTCGGCAGCCTGGAACTGCGCCCCGATTACCGCGACACATCCAAGCCGACCGTCCTTCTCAGCAACGAAGTGCTGGGCGAGTACACCTCCATCGCGAATAAGGCGCGGGCTGCGCTTGGTGCCGATGGAGACTGACCATGGATGAGAATGGCAAAAAGGATAGGCTAGTGCGTTATGTTCATGCGGCGGAAGCCGATGACAAACTGCTGGAGCTTCTCAAGTACGCTGAGAATGGTGAGACTATTATCATTACTCGACAAGGCAAGCCCATTGCACATTTGACCCCCCCGGATGAAGAGTGCGAGAGGGAATTGCGAGAAGAGGCTTGGGGTGAATTCAGGCGAAGGCAAGCTACTTGGAAGATGACAAAGATGACAACGCAGGAGATTCTGGACCTACGCCACGAGGGGCATCGATTCTAGGCAAAATAGTTCTCGATGCGTCGATGACGCTCAACTGGTTCCTTGACGAGAGCGTTAATCCAAAATCAGCGTTTGTATTGGAAAATATCTCTCAGTACGAAGTCTTCGTCCCACCGATATGGAATCTGGAAGTGCGGAACGGCTTGCTGATGGCGGAGGGACGCAGTCGTATCATCGAAGACCGACTCCAAGAACGCCTGCAAGATTTGACAAAACTGCCAATTAACTCTGACACCGACTCCAATCTCGAAGACGCCTTCAATTTGGCGCGAGCGCACGGCCTCTCATTCTACGACGCCACATACCTTGAGCTAGCACTACGGCGTAGTATGCCGCTCGCAACATTCGATGCCGCACTCGACCACGCCGTATCTGCAGAAGGCCTGCCCGCGCTTCCATAGCCGTCAGCGTGTATAATTGCTCCCACAAATTGTTCACCATTACGCTGTGGAGGAAATGACATGTTTTACAGGTTGTACACAGGCGAAGACGGGCAGTCGCACATGGACGAGAGTTATGAGCCGCCGGAGGTGCAGGACGCGACCAGCATCGTGGTTCGCAAGCAGGAAGTCGGCTACTTCATAGACTGGCATCCTGCGCCGCGCAAGCAATACATCATCACGCTGGCGGGCAATGTTGAGATTGGGCTGGGCGACGGCACAGTCTATACCCTCAGCCCCGGCGACATGATGCTTGCGGAAGACCTGACCGGGCAGGGGCACACGACGAAGGCAGTGGGCACTGAAACGCGCGTGTCTGTGGCTCTTACGCTGGACTAAGAATTAGACACTGGCGTGTCTATCAGCCTGAACCATGTGGTGCCTGACCGCTTATACCCTCTCGCTTGCGCCCTTTTTTGACGGCTTGGCTTATGTGGGAATATACTTACGCCAATTAAAACTACGGGCCATCTAGCACTATGGGAGCGAAATCGTGAGCTACGAAGACATTGTTGTGACTAAGGACGAGGGTGTTGGCATCATCCGCCTTAACAGGCCGAAGGTGCTAAACGCGCTGAGCAAGAGGCTGTACCGCGAGGTTGACACCGCCATAAGCGACATGGAGGCGGACGCCGACATCAAGGCGGTGATATTCACTGGCACTGGCGAGCGCGCATTCTCGGCGGGTGCGGACATCCATGAACAGGTGCGCGACGCGGAGAATCCGCCACCGCCTGACCCGAACCGAGCCGAATACTCATGGCATGTCGCCACATGCACTAAGCCGACCATCGGCGCGCTAAACGGCCTCTCCTATGGCGGCGCCGCTGTAATGGCGTCGAGCTTCGATATCCGCGTGGGCTGCGACCGCTCGCGCTTCCGCTTCCTCGCCGCCTCTTACGGTCGCGTGAACTCCACATGGACGCTGCCAATGCAGGTCGGTTGGCCAAAAGCCAAGGAGTTACTATTCACCACATGCGTGGTGGGGGCAGAAGAGGCGTATCGCATCGGTCTGCTGAACCACCTTGTATCCGCAGACGAGCTTATGCCCAAGGCGATGGAGATTGCGAAACAGATCGCCGCAAACGACGCTCGCATGGTGCAGGGCATCAAGGAGCTCATGATTGACGACGTAGGCGAGGGTTGGCGCTGGATGCACGACAACGAGACGGCGGCGCAGAAGGGCAAGCTCGCCCCCACGCCTGTCGAAGAAGGCTTCGCCGACTTCCTCGAGCGCAAGGGTCGCAAGGATGCATAGCGCCTGAGAAGGCCGAATAGGATATGGGGACATTCAGCGTACCGATAAGCATCGGCGACCCACAAGGTGAGCACTGGATTAAGATGGACGCACTTGCGGACACGGGCGCGTCCGTAATCTCGGTGCCCGGATCGATATTGCGCGAGCTAGGGGTGAGGCCGGTGATGAGCCAGGAATTCCGCTTTGCACAGGGCGAAAGCAGGCGCATGAATATGGGAGAGACCCGGATACGCATCGATGGACGCGAGGTCGGCACACTCTTTCTTTTCAACGACGAAGGTACGCCAGCGTTGCTCGGTGTGCTCGCGCTTGAAGCGCTGTTACTAGGCGTTGACCCGGTCGCACAGAGGCTTATTCCCGTAGAAGGGCTTATGATGTCGCCATTCCAATTAGACTGACACGAACGACGCGATAAATTGCAAGAAAATAGAAACTGCGAGAGGACATACTCCAATGACATCTGACAATGGCACACTGAAGACGCCGCTTGAGGGCATACGAGTACTCGACCTGGGACGCTATCAGGCGGGACCGCGCTGCGCGCTGATGTTCGCTCGTATGGGCGCTGAGGTAATCAAGGTGGAGTCAGTGCGCGGCGACGAAAGCCGAGCCAACGGGCCACGCGTGCGCGGGCAGTCCGCCTACTGGGTGCAGTACAACAGCGGCAAGAAGAGCCTCGCCATCAACCTTCGCACCGAGAAGGGCAAAGAAGTGCTGCGCGACCTCGTGAAGGTGTCCGACATTCTATTGCAGAACTTCCGCCCCGGCACAATAGACATCATGGGCTTCGGCTACGACAAGCTCAAGGAACTGAACCCCAAAATAATAATGATAAACGTCTCGGCTTACGGGCAGTACGGTCCGAACAGCGAAAAGGTCGGCTTCGACCCGATAGGCCAGGCGATGGGCGGTCTCATGTCCCTTACCGGCTACGGCGATCTGCCGCCAATCAAGACATACTTCCCGCTGATAGACCGCATCACGGCGCTGCACGCCTGCATCGGCGCACTCGCCGCCCTGCGTGAGCGCGAAATCTCCGGCGAAGGGCAGGCACTCGAAGTCTGCCTCGCCGACACGGGCTTCACGGTCAACGAAATCCCCATCTCGGCATACCTAAGCGGGGGCGTGGAGACCACGCGCGCGGACTCCGCGGTGGGCGGCGGCGGAACGCCTTTCGGTGGTATGTACGAAACCTCGGACGGCTATGTCATCCTCGCGGCGGGCAACGACAACATGTGGCCGCGCACATGCGATGCGCTCGGCCATTCCGAATGGCTGGACGACCCGCGCTTTGCCACCCGCGACCTTCGGACCGAGAATGTGGATGTCCTCGAAGGCGAGATTGGCGCATGGCTCGGTCAGCGAACCACGCAACAGGCTGTGTCGGAGCTTTCGGAACACAGCATACCCTGCGCCCCCGTGAACACGACCGAGCAGGCTGCCAACGAGCCGCAGCTCCACGAGCGCGAGATTTTGATGGAAGTGCCCGACCCCGTCGCTGGCACGATGTGGGTTAGCGGTAAGTCAATCAAGTTCAGCCGCACGCCGATGGTCGTTGGCTCAACCCCCACCGTGGGGCAGCACACTCGCGAACTGCTCACAGGCATACTTGGCTACTCCGACGATCAGGTGCAGGCGCTCGTCAACGAGGAAGTGGTTGGCGCTGACGACTCGGTTTAGCATCGGTGGATGGGATCGATAGGATTTAGGGGCAAGCGGCGTCTTGGACACAAGCGACGAGAACGCTAGGCTGCGACGAGCGTTTGACCGCCTGCCAAAAATCCCAGGACATGGCGAAACGGTTCTGGGAAGGCATACGAGCATCCACAAAGAATGGATTATCAGGGTCATCGCCGAACCCTATGAGCGATATGAGACTGTTACTACGGACGGTGAGCGCCGAACCATTCTCACCGGACGAGTGCCGGAATCGAATCATTGGATAACGGTAGTGTTTGTTGGCGATCCGGAAACGGGAATGTTTCTTACCGCATATAGAAACAAAGGCTTGATAAGAAAGTACGGAGGACTGCCATGGGGCATCCCATAAGTCAGCCTGATTGGAAGCCTGCAGCACCCGCACAAGTGGAATATATCCCTGAGTCGCAAGTGCTGTTCATTGAGAATGGGCAAGACAGTGCGGTGGGTGATGACTTCGCTGAGCACATCGTCGTCCACTACGACAATGACGACGCTGCTGTACCGGCCTCGCTAACAGCAATTCGCATTGACCACGCCGAATATGTGCTCAAGCCATTCGTGGACGCGATTCTGGCGAAGTACGGCGTGTCGCCCGAAGCAGTGCAAAACCACAACCAATCAAAGTCTAAAAGTGATGCGGAAGTGGTCGGCGTTGACGACGGGAGCTAACATCGATGTACAGAGCCTGCCCCTTGGAAAGCAGGGGATGGATAGGATTTAGGGACTAGAAATATCTTGCAGACGATTATTAACGAACCCGGCGACTTCACTTATGTGATTGGGCCATACAAGCAGCCCGTCGCCACGGTCGCGCCGGGTGAGACATTCGTGGTGGAAACGGCGGACGCCTTCGAGAACAGGATAACCTCGCCCGACGACGACATCACGAAGATTATCACGCTGCCCTACGTCAATCCCCTCACCGGCCCCATATATGTCGAGGGCGCTGAGAAGGGCGACACGATTGCCGTCACGATTCACTCTATCGAGGTGACGCGCGACTACGGAGTGAGCGCGCTTATTCCGGAGTTCGGCGGGCTTTGCGGCACGGTGTTCACGCGTACATTGAACGCGCCGCTGCCCGCGCGCGTTATGCTGCATCCCATCAGCAACGGCGAGGTCACCTTCTCCGAAGATCTGGACATCGCAGCGATACCCTACGAACCATTCTACGGCACTATCGGCACTGCACCTGAACTTGAGGCAATATCCTCGCTCGCGCCCGGCTTTCACGGCGGTAACATGGACGCCGCCGATGTGTGCCCCGGCAACACCATCCATCTGCCCGTCAATGTCCCCGGCGCGCTGCTGCACATAGGCGACGGGCATGCAGCTCAGGGCGATGCCGAGGTCTGCGGCGTCGCCACCGAGATTCCCACTCGCGGAACGCTCACCATTGATCTCATCAAAGGGCAGGCGATCGCTACGCCGCGAGTAGAGTCAGACGAGTTCCTGATGACCATCGGCAGCGCCCGTCCCATGGAAGACGCCGCGCGCATCGCCTTCTACGAGCTTGTAATGTGGCTCGAATCCGCTTATGGCATCGAGCGCCTGACAGCGTATCAGCTCTGCTCACAGGTCGCCCGCGTGCGCCTCGCCAACATGGTGGACATCCTCTACTCAGTCGTCGCCAAGTTCCCCAGGCGCTACCTGCCACGAAGCTAAAGCATGGCTACTCCCGACTTTCAGCCCACAGACAAGTTCTTTGATGTCGAAGGCCTGCGCCTGCACTACCTCGACTGGGGCAAGCCAACGCCCGATGCGCCAACCATGGTGCTGCTGCACGGTTTGCAGGACTGCGCCCGAAGCTGGGACATCTTCTCCGCGGCAATAAGCCCCGACTACCGAGTAATCGCGCTCGACGGCCGCGGGCATGGCGACAGCGCGCATGCCTCACCGGACGCTTACGGCTTCCGCAACTACATCGCAGACTTAGAAGCGCTTGTCGCTCACCTGCAACTAAGCGACTTTGTTCTGGTTGGTCATTCAGCAGGCGCGCGCTACGCCTTCGTATTCGCCGTCGAAAATCCCGATCTTTTGCGGGCGCTGTTGGTGGTTGACATCGACCCTGACGCCGTGAACCCCGATTCGCAGGGCATGTTCGTGCGCTACAACACCGAGTCCGACGAGTGGGATTCGCTGGACGCCGTGGTAGAAAGGCTGCGCGACCGCCAGCCCCAATCCACAGACGAGATGTTGCTGCATCAGGCGAAGGTGATGACGCGCGAACTTGCGGACGGCAGGCGAGTATGGAAGCGCGACCGCAATCTGCTCGCGGCGTATGAGCGCCCCGACCTGTGGGAAGAATGGCGGAGTATAATCGTGCCCACGCTGATAGTACGCGGGCGGCAGAGCAACCTGCTGACGCACGAGGTCGCTGTACGGATGCGCGAGGCAATCGCGAATACTGTGCCGATAATGCGCCTAGCGGAACTGGAAGGCGGAGGCCACTGGTTCTACCAGGAGTTCCCCGGCGCATTCGAAGCGACAGTACGCTGGTTTATGAGGGCTGTCCGAGATAACAGGGCTGAATAGAATCAAGTGGAGCGAATTCCGGGCACTTGCCTATTCCCATTCTTCCTGTTCATCACCGCCTAATAGTATCTCTTGCGCGCGTTCCAAATTGTGCTCATACACCAGCACACGATGGGGAATGAACTGGATCATGCCCACTCCGCCGTACCCGAAGCCCAACGGCTGGACATACGCGCCCACACCATTTTCCCGCAGCAGTTGCGCGATCATCTGCGCCTCCATCTCATTGGGATAAGTGGCAAACTCCACGGACTTGTCGCTATCGGGCATACTCAGCTCCAATAATGTTGCTGGATTGGCTTCGACGTCACTTCGAGCCTTTCAAGTAGGCTGCAATCTCGTCGCGTATCGCGCTGACGCTGGGCTGGGGGCAGCCCACTACACGCTCGTCTGCGCCTTCGTGCTTATGGTGCGGAAAATGCGGCAAACCCAGATGGTGGTCGCTATTGTCGTATCGGAAGATGGTCGCATTGGTTGCATCCATATAATGGAATGAGTAGTCCCTCAACAAAGGGGTATCATCGGCGATAATCGCTACTAACCGGACATTCAAGTAACTAGGTCCGGGGAATGTTATTGCAGCACGAAGAACCGCACGTCCATATTCTATAGGTAAACGCACCAGCCGGTTAATTGCGGTGGCGCCAGCAGCCAAGAGGATATCGAGCGATCAAAGTAGGTTTCTAGAAGTGGTTCCAGCACTTAGTTCCACTGAGCCCTCATCATAACTTCCACTCTGTTGCTGCGCCCAGATGGGGAATCTGCAATGCTCTAATTCCATGTGCTTCCGCCATGTAGTCGCAATTTATTGCCCAGTCAAAGAAGTCAGCGGTGCATGCTAACTCATGACGGTTCCACTTATGGGCAAACTCTTCAGAGGACATGCCATACTTCGCCTCAAATTCAGCGAGTTCCTGCTCTATATCCTCCTTCGTTAGCTCCGTCACCGTTACTTCATGCCCCATGGGGGTGGTTTTCTTGTAGGTCTTCGGCTTCTGGTCAACCATCCTGCACCTGCCTTTGGTCGTTAATCGGATGATGGAGTTGGATAATGACTGCGCGCCCGCGTGCTACCTCCCATCCTACCTGCCGACATACCGCGGCTGCCGCTTCTCCACGAAGGCACGCACACCCTCCTTGTGATCTGCGGTGCGCCGAGCGATGTTCTGCGCGGGTCCTGCGAGTTTCAGGCTCTCCTCCAGATCGGTGTGCAGCGACTTCTGCACGAGCCGCTTTATCATCGCCATCGAGTATGTCGGCCCGTCCGCGATACGCTGCGCCAGTTCCAGCGTCGTATCCATCAGCCTATCGTGCGGCGCGACCTTGCTGACCATACCGAGACGATACGCCTCGTCGGCGTCAACAGCGTCGCCGGTGTACTGCAAGATGAATGTGTTGCTGATGCCAATCATGCGAGGCAGCTGCCAGCATGAGCCGTCCGCTGGAATGAGGCCGCGCCTGATGAAAGTCTCCGAAAAGCGCGCGTTCTCCGATGCGATGCGAATATCGCACGACAGCGCAATGCCCATGCCCAGCCCCATGGCGTAGCCGTTCACAGCGGCGATGGTCGGCTTCTGCATGTTGTGCAGCGTGAGAGGTAGGAAGCGCACACCGTCCATGTAGCTCTCACCAGATGCCGCCGCCGCCCACTGCTCATCGAGATGCCCCCAGGGCGTCATGTCCTCTGGGATTGGCTCGGCTGAGCGTTCCTCATTGGCTTCGTTCATGCGCTTCACATTCGCGCCGGAGCAGAAAGACGGATCGCGTCCGGTCAGAACTAGCGCGCGCAGCGTAGAAGACGCCTCCAACCTCGCTATCTCCTCATTAATCTCAGCCGCCATTTCGTCGCCGATGGCGTTGCGAGTACGGGCATCGTCCATCGTAATGACGAGCACGCCGCCGATTTCCTGCGTATCTATAAACTCGTATGGCATTCCCTATCCTTTGGATTTTCTCACTTCGTCCGTACTTCGGTATCTCTAATCTTCAATCTTGGACTTGAGGCAGTTGAAGAACTGGTTCATCAGCATGCGCGAGGCGTTGCCCATCAACCTTTGCCCCACACGAGCCACTACGCCCGTAACTTGCGCGTCCCCCGCAACGCTGACCTGCGTGCCTCCCTCGATGTCCGCAAAACTGAGCACGCCCTCACCGCGCACACTGCCGCCCGAACCTCTGCCCTGCACGACCATCTTGTACGATTCGAGGTGCTGCTTGTCTGCTATGGTCACGCTGCCGCTGTAGTTCCCGCGTACTGCTGCGACACCTACCCGCATCGTCACTTTGTAGGTGTCCTCGTCCACCGGCTCGAAGCTCTGGCAACCGGGTATGCAGCCCGCAAGCGTCTCAGGGGACAGAAGCATATCCCAGACCTGCTCGCGCTCGGCCTCTATCGTGAATCTGCCTTCTACCTTCATGCGGGAACTCCTCTCAACTAGGGGATGGCATCATTGAATACGGTAAGGGGGAAATGCGCTGATGTTGCACCATTTTAGCACATAGCAGCGGGTAGCCCATTATAGTATATCCTGATATAATCGCCCAAAATCCGCAGGGGTAACCCTATACACCCCGACCACACGAGGGCAGCGTAATACCTGCCCTTTCACATCGGATTATGACACTGATTCTATTGTTTTGGGAGGATTCGTATGGGTCAGTCAATTACCCTAGAGATCAACGGCACATCCTATACCAGCGAAGTGGAACCGCGCCTGCTTCTTGTGCAATATCTACGCGAGACGCTCAACATGACGGGCACGCATGTCGGCTGCGACACCAGTAACTGCGGCGCTTGCACAATTATCCTCAACGGCAACGCAGTCAAGTCCTGCACCGTGTTCGCCGTGCAGGCGAACGGCGGCAAGGTCACCACCATAGAGGGACTTGCAGCCAACAACGAACTGCATGCCGTCCAGGAAGGCTTCTGGGAGGAGCACGGGCTTCAGTGCGGCTTCTGCACGCCGGGCATGATTATGATGTCCTACGACCTGCTGTCGAAGAACCCCAGCCCGTCGGAAGCGGAAATACGCGAAGGACTCGCGGGCAACCTGTGCCGCTGCACGGGCTATCACAACATCGTGAACGCGGTGCAGTACGCCGCGGAGAAGATGTCTTCGTAGGGCTCATTCCCTTCTCCCTTGATGGGGGAAGGCTAGGATGGGGTGGAAATCTTACACATCCTGTTAGCTCTCGATTTTCTGACACACCGACAGACTGACTTACTCTGACCGACTAGGAGGCTGAATTATGGTTTCTAGTGCATTTGCATATCACGCGCCAACAAGCGTCGCAGAGGCAGCGAGATTGTTGGCTGAACACGGCGACGAAGCAAAGATACTGGCAGGCGGGCACAGCCTTGTCCCGCTGATGAAACTGCGTCTTGCCGAGCCGAGCGTGCTCATTGACTTGGGGAAGATTGAAGGAATGTCCTACATCCGCGAGGCTGAGGGCGGCGGCTTGGCGATAGGCGCGATGACGACATACGCCGCTCTTCAGGGGTCTGAACTGGTGCAGAGCAATGCGCCTGTTCTCGCCGACGCAGCCGGGCAGGTGGCAGACGCTCAGGTTCGCAACATGGGAACGATTGGCGGCTCACTGGCGCACGCCGATCCTGCGGGCGACCTGCCCGCGGTCGCAATCGCGCTCAACGCCGAACTCGTAACGAGTTCCACCGGCGGTCATCGCACCATCGGCATCGACGACTTCTTCGTTGACCTGCTCACCACCTCGCTTGAGTCGAATGAAATCCTCAACGAGGTTCGCATTCCGGCTCTCGCTGCGAACAGCGGCTCAGCTTACGCCAAATTCGGCAACAAGGCATCGCACTACGCCATAGTGGGCGTGGCTGCGGTCATTACCACGGATGGCAACGGCAACTGCACTGGCGCCAGCATCGGCGTAACCGGCGCAGGACCAATTGCAGTACGCGCCGGCGATGCGGAGGCGGCACTTGTCGGAAGCAGCCTCGACGATGATGCAATCAATGCGGCGGCGAGCGCAGCGGGCAACGGCATCGAGTTCAACGAGGATGTGCATGCCTCGGCAGAGTACCGCGCGCACCTGACTTCGGTGTACGCCGGACGCGCCATCCGCGCGGCAATCGCCAACGCGGGCTAAGCGTTAAGCGAAGTAACAGCCATAAATAGAATGGGCAGGAATGAGACTAAGAAGTAGCCTCGATCCTGCCCATCGCCGTTTTGACCGGTACTTTGCAGCGAATTACAGCCCGTGCAGCAGTCCCTCTATATCGACGTGCTCCTCCACAAGCTCCACACATCGCTTGAGCTTGTCGGGGTGGTTGAAGCTGCTGATGTCTAGCAGAGTATCCAGCCTTGCCATCGTATCGAGCGTATCCGACTCCACCAGAATAATCGGCGTCTCTTCCTGTTCAGCCTCGTATCGCACGTACTCGATAGGCACGATCCCTCCTGTTGCTACCAGGCACGCTGTGAACCCGGGCGCTCCCAGAGCGGACATCTGCAAGTCCGGCCTGTCACCGCGCACGATTGCGGCGCGCTTATCGTGTATGCCGTAATAATACTCGCCGGGGTCGAGGCTCAACCCGCCAACCATCAGGTACTCCACCAAGCTGTCCTCTTCCACTTCTTCGCTGATGAACTTCCCGTTGAGGTGCGCCGCAATCTGGCTCACGCTCACACCGAGCAGGCATCTGTCCTCAGGTATCAGCCCCAGCACGCGCGCGCCCCTCATTGATGCTTGCGCCGCTATTGGCGGCACGAGATTGGCGCGCGCATCAGTACCCATATATTGCGTCACGCCATTGATAATATATCCAATGACCCTTCCACCGAAAGGCGCGCCCGTCGTCAGCACTGAACCGTGGGCCAGCGATGAATCGTAGCCTGCGATCACCAGCACGCGGGCATCAACGTTGTCGCAGATGATCCGCCCTGTCGTCCCCGCCAACCCATTTGAGCTTTCTACGATAACAATGTCGTTCTCAGAAGCCAGGCCACTGATGAGTGCGCTGACTTCATCAAGATTGCCGCCGCGTACGTTTTCGGCAACTTCAACCGGCCACCCCTGCGTATCCGCGCCTAGAAGTTCCGCGTACATCGCGGCATCAATGTCATCCTCGTCATCGGCAACAGGCTTAACTACCGCGACCGACTTGGACTGCGCCCTCAGCAGCTTGGTCAGCGCCATGCACAGCGCCGTCTTGCCTGCGCCCGGCCGGTCGGATACGACATATAGGATGCTCATTCACTGCTCCCGCGGGTTGCTTTGGACTGATGGTGGACTGACGGAGGTTATGCCACCGCAATTATATCAAAAGGCGCGGGCAGGGTGTACTTTGTGCTAAAGTTAGTTGGTCAATGAAGTGTCGCCGTTTTCGGATATACTGTATTTTCACAGACATGGGAGTTTGACTTCATTATCCGGCAGAGAGGCAGGCTATGACCACTCGAAGTACCCTCAGACCGCAAGTTGCAGACTACGCGCATCTGGAACCGCTGCCTGATCCGGAGCGGGAACATGATATGGAACAGTTCAAGGGGATCATAACCTTTGCAGCCACGCTGATACCTCACTTTGCTCACAGAGACGATGTGCTGATTTCGGGCGAGGGTTACCTGCGCCATGAAGCTACAAACGATGCCGAGAGGCTCGCTCCCGACTGTGTAGTGACTTTCGGTGTCAATCCTGAAGGCATAATCGCGCGCAATGGCTATGTAATAAGCGAGGTTGGCAAACCGCCGGACTTCGTGCTGGAAGTAGCGTCTCGAAGCACTGGCAGACGGGACTACACGGTGAAGCGCGAAGGATACGCGGGATATGGAGTTCGCGAGTATTGGCGCTTCGACCATACGGGCGGGCGCTTTCACGATGCTCCGTTGGCGGGCGATGCGCTGATAGATGGCGAGTACAGGCGGTTGGATGTACACGAAGGGCATGACGGACTGCTTTGGGGACATAGCGAGGTTTTGGGACTGGACTTATGCTGGGATGATGGTGAGTTGCGCTTCCGCAACCCGTTGACTAGCGAGTTCCTGCCCACACCCGAGGAATTGGGCGAAGCGCGGACCGACGCCGAAGCACGTGCCAACATCGCCGAAGCGCGGGCCGAAGATGCCGAAGCCGAGGCAGCCAGCCTGAGAGAGCAGTTACAACGGCTCCAACACGGCGAGTAGTGTTCAATATGTCAGTTGGCAAGTGAATAGACACAACTTTCTTCTCACGCTCATTGTCCCATCGCTTCTTATCAGCCTGGTGTTGATAGGATGCACCAACGCACAGGCGGATGTGCCGGCAATGGAACAGCGTTCGCAAGCGCTGAACAGGACTATCATGTGCCCGGTTTGCCCCGGCGAATCCATCGACCAGTCGCAGGTCGCTCTCGCCGTGCAGATGCGTGGCATCGTTAAGGAAAAGCTGGCAGCGGGCTGGGACGACGAGCAGGTGCGTGAGTTCTTCGTGGAGCGATACGGTCCTAGCGTCCTGCTGGAGCCGCCGACACGGGGCATATCCCTTGTCGTGTGGCTTGCGCCGCCAATAGGCGTTGCCGCCGCGATCGGCGTATTCGTCATCGCGATCCGACACATGCGCCGCAGACCGACCCTGGCGGATGGCGACGACGACGAAATGTCGGACGACGACCTCCAGCCATACTATGAGCGTATCGAAGCATCCGTTTCGGGGGACAAAGTGGATAGGCAGGATGTAAGAGATGGTTGACGCGGGACAGCTCGCGCTAATAATCGCATTGGTGGTGACTGCTTATGCAGCGGTCGGCTCATTCGTGGGCTCCTGGCAGCGCGTATCGGACCTCACTGCGAGCGCGCGCTACGGCTTCTACTCCGTGCCGCTGCTGCTGCTCGTAGCCACGGCGGCGCTGGTGTACGCCTTCGTCACACGAGACTTCAGCGTGCGCTATGTCGCGGAGAACAGCAACCTCGCAATGCCCCATATCTACACATGGGTCGCATTCTACGCGGGCAACGCCGGATCCCTACTGTACCTGGCGCTGGTACTGGCGACAGTGTCCACGATCGCTGTTCTGACGATACGCAAGCGCCTGCCACACACGACGCCCTACGCGCTGGGCACAATGGCGCTCATTCTTGCCTTCTTCCTTGGCATCATGCTATTCCTCGCCAATCCGCTGGAACGGCTGCCAATAGCCCCTCCCGACGGGCAGGGCATCAACCCACTCCTCGTACACTTCGGTATGTTCATACACCCTCCGCTGCAAATGGCGGGACTGGTGCTGGTCGCGGTGCCGTTCAGCATTGCAATGGGCGCGCTTGCGGCGCGGCGCGGCGGACGCGACGAATGGGTGGACTTGGGCAGGCTATGGGGCATGGTATCGTGGCTCGTCCTCACAATGGGGCTCATGCTCGGCAGCTGGTGGGCGTACACCATACTCGGCTGGGGCGGCTACTGGGCATGGGACCCGGTGGAGAACTCGGCGCTGATGCCCTGGCTCGCTATGACCGCATTCGTACACTCCATAATGGTGCAGAAGCGGCGCGGGATGTTCCGTATGTGGAACATGGCTCTCATCATAGTCGCATTCACGATGGCGCAGATGGGCATGTTCATCAACCGCGGTGGCCCCGTGCCATCGGTGCATTCCTTCGCGCAGAGCACGATGGGCTGGCTGTTCCTCGCCTTCATGGCGGGTACGCTGCTCGCATCAATCTCCGTTTTTCTGTGGCGCTACGATTCCCTGAAAAGCCGTGCGCAACTTGAGGCGATAGTCTCCCGCGAGAGCGCCTTCC
The DNA here is from genome assembly GCA_965225795.1 of Dehalococcoidia bacterium. GTDB lineage: Bacteria > Chloroflexota > Dehalococcoidia > Lucifugimonadales > JADFKI01 > Bin90. The sequence goes on from OZ245324.1 coordinate 2,548,037, forward strand.
TCGGTCAGAACATCCTGTTTCTCGCGGTCGCCTTCGTGACACTGTGGGGCACGATATTCCCAGTCTTCAGCGAAGCGGCGGACGGCACGGTCATCACCGTCGGCCGTCCATTCTACGATCGAGTGAACGGGCCAATCCTGCTGCTCATCGTGGTGCTGATGGGCATAGGACCTTTATTGCCGTGGAGACGCTCAACCACCCAGAGCCTGGTACGCGCCCTCCGCGCGCCGCTAATCGCCGCGCTGCTGACTCTCGTAGTGTTGCTGATAGTGGGCGTGCGCCAGCCCGTCGCGCTCGTGGCGTTCGCATCAGTGGGCTTGGCAGTCGGCGGCATCCTGAGAGAGTGGCTGCGCGGCACACGTTCGCGGCACCGTCGCGGCGAGGCGTATCCTGCTGCGTTCCTCAACCTGCTGGCAGGCAACCGCCCACGCTACGGCGGCTACATCGTGCATCTGGGCATAGCCATGCTTGCAGTGGGCGCAATCGCCTCATCTTTCTTCAGCGTGCAGCGCGACATCGCTATGCAACCCGGCGATGTCGCGGCATTCGGCGACTACACCTTCAGGTATGTGGGAGCAATACACACAACGCACCCGGACAGAGCGGAGTCCGTTGCAGCTTTCGATGTGTGGAAGGGCGACCAACTCACGGGAAGGATGGAGGCGTACCGAGCCTTCTATCCCATCTTCCGCATCGCCTCCACCAAGGGCGCGATCCGCAGCACCCCTATCGAGGACTTCTACATAGTGCCCTCCGAGTTTGGTGCCGACGACCAGGCGGTCTTCCGCGTCCTGATAAATCCGATGGTCTGGTGGATGTGGGCGTCTGGCCCGGTGCTGGTCCTGGGCATACTGGTCGGGCTGTGGCCCTCAAGACAGCCCGCGCCCGCGGTCGTGCGGATACCCAGCGGCGCGCAGGCGGCAAAGGCGTAGCGCGATGCTTGTGTTTCTAGCGATTGTGCTTGCCCTCATACCCGCCATCATCATCGCGTATCCGTTCCTGCGGCGCGGCGAGAGCAGCGAGTGGCTGGACGACGAAAGCTCGCCCATGGCGACGCTGCAACGACGCTGGGAGGCAGCGCTTGACGGCATCAGAAGCGCGGAACTGGAGCACGCCATAGGCAACTTGAGCGAAGAGGACTATCGCTGGCTGCGCCGCCAGTACATGCGTGAGGCAGCAGTCGTAATGCGCGCGATGGAGCTTGAGCACGAAGAAGAAGAAGCGCTACTGACGCGTATTGAAGTTGAAAGCGAGCGCGTCAGAGCGCGTGTGCTGGGAGACGAGCAGGCTGCGGGCTGATTTCAAGCGAAAGTAGGCCATCCCCTAACCTTTTGTAGCGCTGCCGTTGCGATCTGCGCTGCTATTCCCTTCCGTGCCGGGCACAGGCTCATTGAACTCCCTGCCTTCGCGTTCAGCCTCCTCCCGGCGCTGAAGCCAAGCCTCGAATTCGGCTCGCATTTCCGCGCGTCCCTCTGTGCGACCTTCTTCTCTGCCTTCTTCTTTCTGGCGTTCTTTCAACGGCTCTATGAACTTTTGCCTAAGGTAGTCTGCCGGCAGCATAACCATGCGTATCACCTCAATCGTGCTCACTATGGCGGTCGCGTATAACACACCTCTAGCAGTGGCCGACTCAATGGGTTCCAGCCATTCCAGCCATCTGGAACAGCCGGAGCACCCGTTCAGTACGACCGTAGCCACCATCGTTACTACAATGGTAACACTGAATATGGAAAAATATATCGGCTGCCATTTTCTCGATGATGTTTCCACAGATCATCCGCAGTATATCGTTCGTTTTCCTGCCTGCCTGCTGATTCTACCACAGTTCGCTATTATCTCTTAATACAACATTATTATAGTGCGCGAAGGAGTGTTCAGTAGCGTCAGCCACTCAAAACTGGTAACTTTGAATGTGCAATGAGAACTAGAGCAGGGATGCAGATCCGAATTTCGATTTCACTGATGCTGCTCGCGGTCGTATGCACGCTAATGGTCGGCGCGCATGCGACCGCGCTGGCGCAGCAGTCGCCGCTCTCAGTGTCAGGGCAGGTCGTGAATGGCACACCCGACTCAGGCAGCATCGTCGGTATTGCCGTCATCCTGCACATGCAAGGCGCCGACAGCTACGACAACATGGAAACGACGACAGACGACGACGGACAATTCCGCTTTGACGGCATAGTGTACGACCCCGCCCTCATATACGGCGTATCCGTGCGATACCAGGATGCGCTGTACGGCACTGAGGTCAGCCTTGAGAACGGAACGCCGCCTCCGGTAACCATTGAGGTGTTCGACGTAGTCTATGAACAAGATGTAATACGTGTCGGCTCGGCGTCGCTCCTGTTCGCAGACGCCGACCGAGTGACGCAAAGCATCGCCGCGCTCGAAATCATAAAGGTCATCAACGACTCTGACTTCACCTTCGTGCCGGGCAACGGCGGCCCCATGAGCCTGCTTCGCTTCGGATTACCTCCGGGCGCTGAGGGCTTGCAGGTGGACACCCGCCTGCTCGGTGCGGACATCGTGCAGGTTGACCGGGGTTTCGCCGTGATTGGAAACGTGCCTCCCGGCGAGCACGACATCCTGTTCACTTACAGCTTCCCTTACGACGGCGCTGAGGTGACATTCGAGAAGTCGTTCCCGTTCGGCGCGGACAGCCTGCGCGTCCTGTCTCCCGACGAGGTCCTGACCCTGACAAGCGAAGACATTGGCACACCCGAGGCCGTGAGCATCGGCGAGCGCCCATACCAGCTCATCGAAGCGACTGACATCGAGCGCGGCAGGCGCATCGAGGTGCAATTGTCGGGGTTGCCACGCACCACCATTGCAGATCGTGTGCAGGGCGCCGTCAGCAACGCTCGCTACGAATATGTCGCGCCCGCGCTGCTAGCCGTATTCCTGATCGCGCTCATTCCCTTTGCCGTCATACGACACAGGGCTGGCAAGCATGAAGAGGATGATGGTATGCCGCACCCAGGTCCTGAATCAGAGGGCGAAGGCGAAGCTGCCGTCAGTTGAGCGGTTTCACCATGTACTCGCACACCTCACGCCATCGACGCTGATTGCCGTGAATGTCCAGGTAGCTGCCGCCAATCTCGAACACCCCGAAGCCCGTGTTCACATAGCCCAGCCGCTCGTACAGCATGCGGGCGCGCGGGTTGTCTGTCCCAACCGCCAAGCCTATCTTCGGGAATGCGCGTTCTGCCACAAGCCGTTCCGCATGCGTCAGTATCCGCGACCCGATGCCCCGCGACCGATGCTCCGTCATAACGAACAGGTCTTCCAAATGGGCGCACTCTGAGATGCGCTCGGCAACGAAGGCGTCCGTCGTACCCGTCCAGCGCACCATCATATGTCCTATCGGAATCCCATCCAGCCACGCTATCAGGTAAGTCAGGTACCCGTCCTGCTGCTGAGTGAAGCGGTCGTGGTGTCGCCCTGCCAGCCGGCCCACATCAAGATGCGCGACGAGAATGGGAATCTCGGCTTGCTCTAGCGGTCTTATTTCGACAGATAGTGCGCACTCCGCCATACCACCAACCTACTTTATCAGCCGTTTCCGCATCTGGCGCGATGCCAGCCACAGCCCCACGAGCAGGAACGCCAGCAGTTCCGCCGTCCACAGCAGCATCCACGGCGTTAGTTCTCCGGCGAACAGCCCGCGCACCAGTGCCGCCGACGCCGTCAGAGGCAGCGCCCACGCGGCGGTCTGCACCACTTCCGGCAGCCTGTCCAGAGGGAAGAACACGCCGCTCACCCAGAACATCGGCAGGATGAACAGCGTGAGAAAGTTGTTGATCGAGCCGATAGTGCTTGCCGTCGCAGTCATCACCATTGCGATGGCGGCGAAAGTCATGCCGATGAGATACGCGGCGGGCAGCGCAAGGATCGCCCACGGCGAGCTCACCAGCCCGAACAGAATTGCCACGAACATAACGGCGATTGCAGACAACAGCGCCCGCGACGCGCCCCACATGACCTCTCCCATCACGATGTCCTCGGGCCCCAGCGGCGTGAACAGCATCGACTCGTAAATGTTGTGCGTCTCCATCCGCATGTACGCCCCATATGAGGCGTCGAAGGTCGAGTGGAACATGGCATAGGAGGCGATGACGCCCGGCGCGAGGAAGTGCGGGTAGCTGATGCCCTCGCCAAGGTTGGAGATGTACGCGCCCAGTCCGAAGCCCACGCCAATGAGCAGCACGAACGGCTCCACCGCCAGCCCGCCCACCTCGAAGCGCCACGCGCGGCGGAAGGCGTCAAGGTTGCGCTGCCACACGCGGAAACCGCCCCATAAGGGGGTTCGCTGAACCATGGTCGCCATCGTCGCTAGTGTCGTCATAGTAGTCGGTCAGCTTGTCAGTATTTCAGTCTGTCAGTGTTTGTGAGGGTGGTTACTGTCTTGAAGTACCCGCCCTGTGCATTCAGTTGGTGATTACCCTTCGCGCAGGCCGCGCCCCGTCAGGCGCAGGAACAGATCCTCCAGGTTGCCGGGGCGTTGTATTATCTCGTATCCGTTCAGGCTGGCATTGTCTTGCAGACCCGCGCCGTTGTCTCCGTAGAAGTACAGCGAATCACCGCCGTACTCGAACTCCATGCCCTCGCTCGTGAGGCTTTGTACCACGCCCGCCATGTGTATCGGGTTGACCCGCAACTCCACAACCTGGTCGCCGACATGTTCATGAACGAGAGCGCGGGGAGCTCCCTCCACCAGCACGTTCCCCTGGTCGATCACCACCAGCCGATCGCACAGGTGCGCCGCTTCGTCCATGTAGTGCGTAGTCAGCAGAATCGTGATTCCCCGCGACTTGAGCATCGCCAGCTTATCCCACACAAGCAGCCGTGCCTGCGGGTCCAGCCCTGTGGTCGGCTCATCGAGCACAAGAATCCGGGGGTCGTGGAGCATCGCCCGCGCGATGAGCAGCCTCCGCCGCATACCACCCGATAGCTCGTCTATCATCTGGTGCGCCTTCTCTTCCAGTTGAAACTGCCTCAGCGACTCCCATGCGCGTTCTTGAGCAAGTTTGCGGGGCATGTTGAAGTAGCGGCTGTATGTCAGCAGGTTCTGCAACACGCTCAGGTCTGGGTCGAGGCTGTCCGACTGCGACACGATGCCCAACTCATACTTGATTTTGCGCTGGTCCCGGCGCACATCCATCCCGTGAACCACCAACTCCCCGCCGTTTATGGGTGAGACGCACGACATCATCTTCATTGTCGAGGTCTTGCCCGCTCCATTGGGTCCGAGGAAGCCGAAACATTCACCCTCTAATATGTCGAAATTGATGCTGTTGACGGCCGTAAGTTCGCCGTATCGCTTAATGAGGTTTCGCGCCCGAACCGCGACTCTGTAATTTCCCTGCAATGGGTCCTGCCTTATGCTGAATATGCCCGTTCTGCCGAGAGAACGCACCTAGCCATTCTACCAACTATTGGGCGCGTGGGTACAATTCACACCGTGGTTCAGTTCGGTGGATCGCCATTTCCGTGAGCGGTGCCAAACTCGCCGTCAGGCAGCAATTCCCGCAGCGGCACTATCTGTATATGCGTCTCGCCGTGGTGACGCTGGCGCAGAATGAGACAGCCCGCCTTGACCTCCGCCATCTTGAGGCCGTCATGCTCGCAGCGTATCGCTTCTGTCTTGTCTGATTTCATTGGAGCACTCCTAGTTGATAAATCAATTAAATCAATGCTGAATCTGACACGGCACACAGGATGGAAAGGAGAAAGTCCCTTCGCCAGCAGAGGTGAGTCAGGACGGGGCAACCGACTACCCGACTAACTGACACACCGACCAACCGACTAACCCGCAATCGGCGGCAGGTTCATCTCGCGCCGCACCTCGTCTATCGTCATAATGCCCGCCTCCACATAGATGCGGCGGCGCTTCGCCTTATTCTCCTCGCTCTCCTTCAGTGCCTCCACGCCGCTCAGGTCGAACTCCACCGTCAGTGAGTCGTCGCCGAAGTGCGGAAGCAAGTGCTGACGCAGCGACTCTTGGTAGAATGCGAGCTGAGCCGCGATGGTGTCCTCCCAGAACAGCCGCCGCGCCGTGCTGAAATTCGAGAAGGTCGTGTTCTCCAGGTCACCTATCATCACCTTCGGCACTCCGAACACCCGCGTAACATCCTCCAGGCTCCAGCGCAGGCTCTCGATGTACTCCATGTCGCGCGGGCTGAACCCCAGATTGCTCGCCTTCATGCCCGGACTCAGCAGCGCGGGCCTGCGCATCTTCTCTACACCCTGAAAGCGAGACTCCCAGCGCGCGTAGAATTCGCTTACATCGGCATCTGTCGGAAAGCCCTCCGTCTCGATGATAAGCCCCGGCGTGCTGTCATTCTGCAGCAGCTTGCGGTTCGCCCGCAGCGCATCCATGCCCATGTCGGCAGATTGGCGCAGTGGCGCAATCGGCGACAGCCCCGCGTACTCGTCCAGCGGGTTGAAGTAGCGCATCCACACCACATCATCCGGCAGGTACGGCACAAGCTCGCTGCCCGCGCCCACATACACGAAGCCCTTGATGTATCGTTGCGCGTCCGGTATTGGGCGCATCTTGTCCGGACGCAGCGGCCAGATCTCGGCGATGTTGCCATTCTCGTCCCGCTCCAGCGCCCAGAACGCCGCGCCCCACAGCGACAGGTACGTCTCCGTAGCCCGCCACAGGTCGCTGCGGCTCCAGAACGGATTCGGCGAATCCAGCAGCCTTTGGAGTGGATGATCGGCGCCGACTAGCTCGCCGCCGGCCCTGGAGTTCACGCCATCCATGCGCTGCCGTGATGCAGGAATGCGCCGCAGCACACGCAAAGGCAGCCGCGCAATCGCGTCCTGCCTCACCTTGATTGCCGCGTACACGACTGCCGAGCGCGGGTAATATTCACCGAAAGCGGCCTGTGCCCAATCCGTTTGGGCACCGTAGGCCATCTGTCCCCAACCCGCCGCGCCGCCGCTCGCAAAGTCTCCAAGGCCCTGCGAGAAGGCGCCATCGAAGTTCGCGCCTCCGAACCCATGTCTCGCGGATTGCCGCTGCCGAAGCGCGGACGAAAATGCCCTTATCCCCCGTACTATGTTCAATTCATTCCTCCCATTCATCGAGCGCATCCTAGCTTCTGTTGACATTTAATACACAAAGCGTTTTGGACCTGAAAAGCAGGTTTATTCTGTCATTCCGAACGAAGCGTCCCTTCCCTGTCATTCTGAACGGAGCGGAGTGAAGAATCTAAATTCGTTGCACATACGCCATTCACAGTCTTCAGATTCCTCGCTTCACTCGGAATGACAAGGGAGAATTGGGAAATTTCCACACAACCTAGTCTTACTGCCCTCTTACAAACAGACCTACACCCATAACTTGAATGCGCGTCCCTTTGCGTGGAGCGGCGCGAATGTCATTGCGAGCGCGTCCGCCTCGTCGGGCGAATCCTTCAACTCTTGCTTGCTCTGAAGCTTGATCCGCCCCTTGCTGTCCAGTCCGTATGCACGGCTGCTCACCTGTCCGATGAGATTGTCGTCGTTCTCCGTGTCAAGAATCCCATCAAGGTAGTATTCGCGCATCGCCCACCAGACCTCCGCATTCCGGTTGCTGAATCGGTCGGCGCGCTTGGCGATGTTGCCCCCATTGAAGTCCTCGATGCGCGCAGTGGCAAGCCCGACCTCGCGCACCCTGTCGGTTACGCCCCCACCAATGCCCACATCATCTATCACTAGCACATCCACGCCGTTCGCGTCGCAGTAGGACTTCAGAATGCCCGAAACTTCCATCGTGTCGTAGCCGCGAACTCGCCGCACGATACGCGCCACTCCTCCCTGCCGCCGCATCACGACCGTATGATCATGCCCCTTGCGCGCCACATCGCACGCCACGATGACCTCGCCCTCAGGTTCAAGCTCCCGCTCAACGGCGGCCTTTGCGACGCGCAACGGCACCACCATCTCGTCAGGGTTCTCCGAAAACTGCCCCAGCACCGAGCCGATGTACATCGCAGTGTCTTCGCCCCAGTCCTGCTTTCGGTCCTCCATATCCTCCAGTGTTATCATCCCCGGAATGACGATCCGCCCCTGCTTGATGTTGGGCGTGTCATCCGCGCCGATCTGCACCGTCTCCCACAGGTGGCGATGCCGGTGGTGCGAGTCGTAAAAGACGCCGTTGTTGATGAAAGGGTTGCCAGTCAGAAGCAGCAGCGAAGGGTTGAGTCGCTTCACCGCGTTGATATAATCGGTATGCACGGCATGCGCCTCGGTTACCACCGCAAGCAGGTTGGGCGAGTGATAGCCCAGAATCTTGTGCGGCGAGTTCGAAGTGAAGCCAACGGCGAAAGTCTGCTCATCTATGTCGTAGCGATTCTTGAGCATCTTGCCCGGAAACTTGTCTGCAGCCTTCCCGTATGCGAACTGCACCTCGTTCCAGACAATATCCTCAACCTGCCGCAGCGTGGGTCCCGTAACGACCGCCTTTGCGGGAGAGTACCTATGCACCCACCACAAGACGACTCGCGCAGCAGTCCAATCCTTCCCCGAACCGTTACAGCCCACAACCGATACGCGCCGCGCCTCCGAGTCCACTGCCCTCAGAATATCCTGCTGCTTACCGTAAGGCTCTTCCCCAAGCGTATCTTTCACGAACTCCAGTGCCGACATACCTGAGAATTCGCTGGCAGATTCCGCATTATTCTCGTCTTCCTCATGCTCGCCAAACCGGTCGTCTTGCCAGTCGCCCAGCCAATCAAAATAGCTTATGTATCCGTTGTTCGACAATGGTCTAACTCCGATCTTGCTGATATCCGGCTCCGCTAACGCCGACCGAGACTAAAACTTTGGCAAAAGATAAGGGACGAACCCCTGCGGGTCCGTCCCCTGATGTCCACCAGAATAAAACATATATTCTTATATGTCAAGGCAAATCTTTCATGGGCAGGGTCTTTTCACTATCCCATTCCTCAGCCGTGTCATTCCGAGCGCAGTAGCCATGTCATTCCGAACGCAGTGAGGAATCTGAAAGCGCTAACTACGACCAGCCCTGTTTTCACACAGCGATTTTAGACCCTTCACTTCGTTCAGGGTGACAATGAAAAGACCATGATTCTGGGGTTTCCTGCACTAATGGCGTACTGTTGATACTATAAGCCAACTCTCATTGGAGCGGTATCGTATGGAAAACCTCTTTAGCTTCCTTCAATCTTATGTATCAATCCTAGGTCTTTTGTTATTTGCTCTTGGCGTCGCGCTCATATCGTCAAAGTCGAAGTTCGACCTTCCGCCTTTCGTTCCTTATTTAGGGATTCTATTTGCTGGATCAGGTCTTATATTTATGGTTGAGGCTGCATGCACAATGTCGATACCATAACGAGGACGATAACAGAAACAAGTCCGCTCACGATAAGAACGCCGAGTACCAGGCCTGAATTTGCTACAAAGGCTTGCCTCTGGTACATTTAAAATACATTACTCTTGATTTACAAACGGATAGGAAAAGTTTACAAAAGGAGGTAAGGCATGCCTCAAGAGCTTAGCTTGCAGATGGTTACGCGGGACGATGTAGTGCGCATAAAGCGCTGGCTCGAAGACGAAGAGGTCTCGGAATCCTGGTTCGGGCGCTATGCCTACGGCGACCCGGCGCACCTCGGCTACCATCCCAACGAGATGGATGAGGTCTCGGACGAAAAGTGGGATGCGGTGTTTGACAACCCCGAGCACCGCATGCTATCGATATACAGCCCGGAGGCCGGGCACATCGGCGAGGTTCACCTGGCAATAGAGGAATCACTTGGCGACGGACAGCTCTCCATCCTGATAGGGCGCAAGGACCTTTGGCATCACGGATATGGCTCGGCTGCCGCTCGGCACACCCTCGAAACCGCGTTCAACGAGTACGGTCTTTACCGCGTATGGGTGGACATACCGGAGTACAACACCGCAGCCCGCAGCATGTTCTCTCACTTGGGCTTCAGCCACGAAGGCACACTGCGCCAGAGCCGCCCGCACGAAGGCTCGCGCTTCGACTCCGTCATTATGGGGCTACTGGCAAACGAGTATGTGCCCCTCGACGAGGCCGCCATTCAGGAAATCCCCCGCGTCTAAAAATCTCGATAAGTTGGACAGGATGGAAAGGGTCTTCCAACCCCCTGCCTATCCTGTCCATCGTGTGTCTGCTTTCATGAGGTGAAGTGAGTGCTGTACGAAGCGCAGTCGGGCAATCTGACGCTGGTTGCCAGCGGCGACACCATGATTACCCGCAAGCTGTCGGTCTTCCGTGAGGACGGCTTCGTGCGTCTGCAAAAGCTGTTCCAAGAAGCCGATGTCGGCTTTACCAACCTCGAAATGCTCATGCACGACTTCGAGCACTCGCCCGGAATGGCGGGCGGCACATTCACCGCGTCCGACCCCAAGAACCTCCAGGAACTGGAGTGGATGGGCGTCAACCTAGTCTCCTGCGCCAACAACCATAGCTACGACTACGGCGAAGGCGGCGTCCTCACGAACCTCAAGCACCTGCGCCACTCCGACCTTGTCCACGCAGGCACCGGGCGCAACCTCAGCGAAGCCCGCGCTCCCGCATATCTCGATACGCCGAACGGCCGCGTTGCTCTAATATCCGCTTCCTCGACATTCGCCGAAGCAGGGCGCGCGCTTGAACAGCGTCCCGACATCAACGGGCGACCCGGTCTGAACCCTATCCGCTTCAACACCACGCACGTCGTTGACCGCCCCGCATTCGACGCCCTCCGTAGCGTCAACAGCAAGCTCGGGCTGGAGGCGCAGCGCAACGCCCTCCGCAACTTTCGGCACCCCGGCGCAGTCACAGACGACAGCGACACACGCTTCGTCTTCTTGGACAAGGTCTTCGCTCTCGGCGAGGAGTTCAGTGTCAGCACCCAGCTCGATAGGCGCGATCTGACGGACAACATCAAGTGGGTGCGGGATGCGCGGCGCATGGCGGATTGGGTGATGGTCTCCGTACACTGCCATGAGAGTGGCGCGCACCGCGACGAGCCGCCCCAGTTCCTGGTGGACTTCGCGCACGCCTGCATCGACGAAGGCGCGGACGTGTTCATCGGACACGGTCCCCACGTAACGCGCGGCATCGAGATTTACAAAGACAGACCCATCATGTACAGCCTCGGCAACTTCATCTTCCAGAACGACACCGTGCGCTGGCAGCCGTCTTACAACTACGAGACCGTGAAGCTGGACGCTGACGCGACGCCCGCAGACTTCTACGACGCCCGCACCGACCACGACAAGCGCGGCTTCCCCGCCGACGCCCTCTACTGGGAGAGCGTAGTCGCCCGCTGCGAGTTTAAGCGCGAATCCCTGCTCGGCATCACTCTGCACCCCATCGACCTGGGACACGGCAAAAAACGCTCCCAGCGCGGCAGACCCCTGCTCGCAGACTCTGCGGTCAGCCGCCGCGCCCTGGAACGCATCAAGCGCCTCTCCAAACCCCTCGGCACCGACATCCGCATCGAGCGCGGCATCGGAAAAGTGCGATTGTAAACGAAAGCCTTCACTCGCTTGGTCTACACTGGTGTGATTGAAGAGTTCTATCGTTTATCGCACTTCACATGAAGGAGGAAGTCGTTTGATAGATAAGAGGATGGCGTTGATAATTCTGATTTCGCTAACCTCTTGGTTATTGATAGGGTGCGGACCTCGTAGTGTTCAAGAGTTTAACTGTGAAAGCCTACTAGATAAAATTTATGCGGAGGACATTTCTTATTTTTTCGTCGATGAAAGCAGAAGCATTAATCTGCCAATGGCGGGTTTATCTGACCCGGTGGAGATAGCTCGAACTAATACGCGATTGAGATGCAAAGCATCAACTGTGACTCGTACATATGACGAGGAGTACTTTTACCAAGTTCAAGAAAATACCAGTAACAGTCTTGAATATACTTGGGGGAGGAAGAATTCTTATGGCGGAACCGATGGTCTAGACTACAGAGATTGCCATACCTTAGTTTCCGATATTATAGCCTTGAATCACGAAAACGAAGAAGTGGACGTCAAAATATCTAGAATTTTTGACGTTGAAGAAGTGGACCGAACGGCTATAACTTATGAATGTAGAGGAACTGCCAAACTTACTGAACCATTTCTAGGGAGCAATTACCTAACCATCGAGTATTATCTTGAAATGGATCCTCGAATTGTACCGCACACACATGGTTATGAATTCAAACCAAGATGACAAGAGCAATTGTTTGGTAATATCATCAAAGCAGTATCCTTGCGACAGATAGAATTGATGCCCCGAAATATGTAGAGGAGCGATTGGCCTTGACCCTTTACCTAACCGAAGCCGAAGTCAACCAAGTCCTGACAATGGAACTCGCTCTTGAAACCGTTGAACAGGCATTCAGCCTGCTCTCAGACGGCGGCGCGACAAACGGCCCCCGCTCCCGGATACGCCTTCCTGCAGGCGGCCTTTTCAACTTCATGTGCGCCGCAGCCCCTGGTGCAGGCGTCATGGGCCTAAAGGCGTATGGTGTGGTGCCCGGCAATCCGGTCAAATTCTATGTGCAGCTCTTCAGCACCGAGACCGGGGAACTGCTTGCCCTGCTGGAAGCAGGCGACCTCGGGCAGGTTCGCACCGGCGCCGCCAGCGGCATAGCAACAAAGTACATGGCGCGCGAGGACTCCGCTACCGTCGGTGTCATAGGCTCAGGCTATCAGGCGCGCACTCAGCTTGAAGCAGTCTGCGCGGTGCGCCCCATCAAGAGCGCGTGTGTCTTCAGCCGCAATCCGGAGCGCAGGGAGAGATTCGCAACAAGAATGAGCGAAAGGCTCGGCATAGAGATATCCCCCGTGGACAGCGGCGAAGAATGCGTTTCGGATGCAGATGTCGTCATCACCATGACGAGCACGAATCGTCCGGTTCTCAACGGCGAATGGCTCAGCGAGGGAACGCACATCAACGCAGCAGGAGCCAACCACTGGATGCGCCGCGAACTCGACGGCGACGCAATACGCCGCTCAGACATCATCGTCACCGACGACATCGAGCAGGCGAAGATGGAGTGCGGCGACCTCATCTACCCCGCAGAACTCGGCTCAATTCGTTGGGAACAGGTCAGGAGCCTCGCCGATGTCGTAGGTGGGTCTGCACCGGGGCGCAACACGGACGCCGACATCACCCTCTTCGAGTCGCAGGGCCTAGCCGTGCAAGACATCACCACAGGCATCCGCGTATATCAACTCGCCCTGGAACAAGGCATCGGAAGCGAGCTGCCTTAATTCACACCCAGAAACTGCTGGAGCGGATTCGCCGGCTGCGGCGACGGCGTTATTGCCGTGGAGATGCCAAGCTGCTGGATTATCCACGCATAGATATCCGAGTTGAACACCGCGTACACATCATGCTCGCGGCGCTGTTCGTTAATCCAGTGTTCCAGCGCGCGCGTCTTCAGCGCCTCGTGATTGACGGGCGCAAGCTCACGCAGTTCGTCAATCTCCGAGACCATGAACACAAACGCCTGTTGCCGCTGGTCCCGGTTCGGGATAGGGTCGCTCAGCTTGCCCACTTCAACACGGGCGATCACATCGTCGTAGTCTTCGAGTACGCCAAGAGGAAGCCAGCCTACCTCGCCGCCTCGCCGCACAAGCTCCGGCACTTCCCGTGAGAACTCGCGCGTAATCGCCTTGAACGCCTCATGTAGCAGCCGCGGGTCGGTGCTGTTCTTCACATAGTCGTTATACTTCGTAATCATGATGTCTATCTCGTCCTCTTGACTCACGGCGAGCCGATAGACATGGTACTGCTTGGCGACAGCCGGCACGCTCTCGCCCACATACTGCCGCACCTTCTCCCGCAGCAGCGAGCGACGCACAATATCGCGGTGCTCATCCTCGCTAATCTGTGAGGAGTTCAGGAAATTCCCGTATAGCTCCTTAAACTCGCGGTCGACCTGCTCATCTGACTTGCCCGCAAGACTTCCGCCCGACTGGAAGATGATAGTCCCCTGAATCTGCTGGTCAACCTCTTCGTCCGACACCGTAATGCCGATACTCGGCGCGGACTGGGAAATAATCTCGTTCTCCACGATGAGCTGCAACGCCTGGAAAATGTCGCTGCCCGTGTCTATACGCTGCCCTGAGTCTTCCAGCAGCCGCTGCCGTATCCGCAGCATCTTCACCATATCGCCGCGCGTGTAGATAACATCGTTCACGCTCACCACACGCTCCTGCGGCGGTCGCACGAAGATAAACACATACCCCGCGAAAAGAATTCCCACCACGATGAGCACCAATACCCCTATGACGCCGAATGCAACTCGGCGCCTTCGCTGTATCTGCTGTATGCGGATGCTCTCGCGCCTGCGGTCTGTCAGACCTGCTTCGCTCTGTTCTTGAGCCGGATCATTTACCAATTGTCAGATCCCCGTATTCTCGATAGTTACGAACAACAAAACATGGATGTACAAGAAGGCATAGGATATATCACAAATAGCATATCCTGTTTACCCTGTAAATCCATGTCAGTTTCCCAATGGTGTCAAGACGCTACGCAGCGTAGCCGCCGCCGGGCATTCTGTGATCCGGGCTGAAAGGGATAAGCGCAAGTATGCGCGCGCGCTTGATCGCCCGCGACAACGCGCGCTGGTGCTTCGAGCACACGCCCGTCTTGCGCCGAGCCTCCATCTTGGAGCGGTCCGATATGAAGCGCCTCAGCCTGCCCACATCCTTGTAGTCGATGTGCTTCACCTTATCCACGCAGAAGGTGCAAATCTTGCGCCGCGCATAAAAGCGAGGCCTGCCGCGTCTGCGCTGAAAGCCACCCTGGCCTCCACCTTGTCCTCCGCCACCACCTCCACCGCCTCTGAACGGCGGTCTTCCTCCGCCTGCCGCCGGGCGTGAACCCGGACTTGCCGGTCGTTCTGTCGTCATGAGCCTTACCTCGTGAGATTGCCTTATATATTTCAGTCAGTTGATGTGTGTTAGTAGTAAGATTGTCAATTTAATTCGCTCTGTCTTGATTTTCCCTAGCCGCCGATGAACCCTTGCACTAGCAGCGCTGCTACGACCGCAATTGAGCCGCCGCTGATAGCGTAAAACAGCCTATCGATTCGAGCGTTAAGAGCATCTATGCGAGCATGCATAGCATCTTCAAGCCTGTCTATACGAGCGCTAATCGCGATCTGCCCTGCGCGGAGTTCATTTATGGTGTTGTCGGTTTCCGTAGTCAATGCTATGCCTTCAATTGATTATGCAGTGTGAAATTTACCACGGCAAATCATCCGCATCCGACGGCTCTTCCGGCCCCCCGTATCCGCCATCTGCGCCGTATCCGCCGCCGCCACTCGGCTCACCCGGCGGACCGCCACCCTGCGGGCGGTTAAGGAATGTAACTGTATTCGCCACTATCTCGTTACGGAAGCGGGTTTGGCCATCCTGACCTACCCACGAACGGCTTCTGAGCCTGCCTTCGACATAGACCTTCATGCCTCTCGTAACATAATTGTTGCAGGTCTCCGCGAGACGATTCCAAGCAGTAACATCAAACCACTCCGTCTCCTCTTGCGGTTCGCCGTTGGGCGGAGTATATCGCCGATTAACGGCGAGGCTGAACGAAGTTACCGCACTGCCGTTAGGCGTGTAGCGCATCTCCGGGTCCCTGCCCACATTGCCTATCACCAGCATCTTGTTAAGCATAGATATAGCCCTCTTGCTTCATTGGGTCTAATTATGCGAGTTAATCTATGGTTTTGGTAACGAGATGCCTGATTACATCCTCGGATGTGGTGAGGCTGCGCTCCAGCTCCAGCACATCGGATGCGTCCAGGCTGAACCGCGCGAGCACATAGATGCCTTCCATGAACTTGTTGATGGCATACGCAAGCCGCCGCAAACCCCACACTTCAGGCTCGCCGAAGGTACCGCCGCGTTCGGTCACGAATGAGCTGATGCGCTCTATCGCCGCCTCGACCTCGCCCTCATTCGCCTCAGGCGTCAATATGAATACAATCTCGTAGTCCCGTAGTCGCTGAGCTACCACTCTATGCTCCTGTAAATCGTACATCCCTGCAAAAAATCACGTAAGCACCATTATATCACGATTGCCCAAAACCGACATGAATTGCACATCGCATAGTAGCCTCACAAAACGTGGGTTCGCAAAGGGCGAAACTAGGCTCTGTTGACATTTGATACGCAAAGCATTTTAGACTTAAGAAGTATGTTAATTCTGTCATTCTGAACGAAGCGGAGCGGAGAATCTAAAATCATTGCGAGTACACCATTCACAGACTTCAGATTCCTCTCTGCGCTCGGAATGACAGGAAATGTCCACACAACCTAGTTCATTCTGAGTCGCCCAAACACATCATTCCTTCCGCGCCACCGCTCTGCATCCGCCCGTCGCCGCAATCGTCCCCGGCTGTGCCGCCCACTCCCGCATCTCCGCACACATCGCGTCCAGTTCGTCCCGCGTGGTCAACCCCTCTTCAATGACACTGTCGAACAGCGGCAGGTTCTCTATCCACTCTACCCAACCGTTCACCATGGCATTCCCGGGTTCGGGAGTATATGCGCCGCTTAACGCGATTAGCACATCAACAACGTTCAGACCCGCCTCGCCCAGCATGCTAGGGAGATTCCTCCCGCCATTCATCGTGCCGCCTTGCAAATTGAAGCCGCTCTCGAACAACTCGAAGAAACGGTTGACCGCACCGCACGGCGGAGCAATCATATTCGCTGCCCAGTCCGTTCGCGTTATCCCCACGACACCACCCTGCTTCACCACACGGCCCAGTTCGCTCATCGCCTTCACCGGCTCACCCAGATGCTCCGTGACCGCGCACGACAACACCGCATCGAAGGTATTGTCCTCGAAAGGCAGGTCAAGGATGTTGCCGACCTGAAAACTCAGGTTGTCGAGGTTCGCGCCCTTCGCGAGCGCGGCGGCGCGCTCGACCATCCCCGGCTCCAAGTCGCAGCCGATAACTTTGCCCGGCGCCACGATCTGAGCGATCCCCTGCGTTATCGTCCCCGGCCCGCAGCCGCAGTCGAGCACGGTCATGCCCGGCTTCAGGTGCGTCAGGAAGAACCCGACCACATTATCCGACTGCCGTTGTGCATACTGGTTTTGGATAACATCCACATGGTAGCCGTAGAACGGGCTATCGTTGTGCATCGGCATCTCTGTCATTGTTTCGCTCCTTTGATTTAATGTTCAGTTGTCTGTCCGTTATTTTCTCAAGTTCTGGAACAATCCTACTGCGGACATCGCTTCGGCGCACCCTTCATCCCTGATCCACTCCCTCAACTCCGCAAGTTCGTCTGCCGTATAAGTGCGTCCATAATGATTTGTGTCCCAATTTGCAACTCGCTTCTCATAGTACATCCACGATAAGCAATACTTGTAATCTGGAATCTCCTCGCCGCTTTTGAGAAGCGCATCAATATCTGCTATCGATTTTCGCACATCGGATATCGCGAATACGGATTGAGATGGGCGCTCTGCATACGGACCGGTTGTAAAATGCCTCTCATCTGAAAGAGCGTCGTCCTCGCTGACGGATGAGACCGATGGCATCCATGCGGCCGCGTACGGTGATCGGTGCCGCCCTTCTCCAACGAAGGCATACTCGTTGCGTTGCGCCTCACCCGTTCCCGGCACTGCGGACGGGTATCGCTTATCCTGCAACAGGAAGATAAGCCATTCCTCGCCGTACAGAGAGTTGTCCCCTAGTTCCCACATCTGAAGGCACAGCCCGTTCGTCCTTAGTTTCTCGAAGGGAGGCTTATCACAGTCCAGATCGCCTTCAATGTCCTTACTCATATGGTTTACCATTTTTTCAGCAGTGGAGAGAGCGAGCTTCAGCACGGAGTCCTCGTTTTCGCCGGTAGGATTGCCGAAAAAACTTGTCGCTACAACTATTTCGTCACCGCCATTCCCCTTCAGATACTCCGAAACGTCATAAATGAACTCAACCACTGGTCGATAGTACCGGTCACCTCCTCGCTCGTGCGAATATGCTGCCCCGACAAATGCAGATCGCAGCCGCGCCCTGGCAACAGTATCTGATTCGATGATTCTTTCCTCCGGAGACCAGGGTCCGTGGTATAGGGATACGATTATCGGATCCGTCTCCTGGGTGCTGATGTCATCTTCGTCTTTGGCCGCCTGTCTCGGCGTGGATTGTGTCGGGGCGGGTACGATTGCATCACCACTTCCCATTAGCGGTGGCGGAGTGGACGCAATTGCCTCGCTGCGGTTCGCCTGCCTCGTTCGGATTGGCGTAGCTCTTTCGCCATCAGCCATCGCCGGCGTCTGAGCAGCCGTAGTCTGTCCTGCCAGCTGAGACTGATCGCATGCCGCCATAAGCATCGAGCACACCACCAGCGCTACCAGAACACTGCGAGACCGTCTCACTCTGGCCTCCAGTCCCGACGAACTGACCGACAACCGATGAACTAAATCAGGCTATACCCGCTCCCTTCGCGTCCTGCGGGCGTACCCGTGCCTTTCGCTTCGTCGATCCAGCCGTACTCCTTCAGAATCTGCTGACTGTATGTAACCCGCCCCGAAACTTCCTCCAAAGGCTCGGTCGCTAGCAGCAGCGAAGCCTTAGCCATCAGCTCCGGATGTTCTCCGCGCGGGTCATCTACGCCGCTCACGAGGTTGTGGAAAATCGTGCCCGGCGTCGGCACCACCTGCGAAGGCGACAATGCGGTTACCGATATGCCATATTCATAGACCTCTTGCGCAAGTCCCTGCGAGAAACGCTCCAACGCAGCCTTCTCCGCGCCGTAACATGTCCCGCCACTGTTCGGCGGCACATCCTGGTACGGCCCGCGCCCCGGTCCAATCGCCGCGCCCGACGAGATGTTCACGATGCTGCCGCTGCCCCTGGGAATCATATCCTCCAGCACGAGCTGGCTCAGAATAAACGGCGCATGGAAATTCACCGCCCACGAGCGCATCCAGCGGTTCAGCGGGTAGTCCTTCACCGGGATGAAGTATGTCAGCGCCGCATTGTTCACCAGCACATCGACAGGCCCATAGGTGTCGTGCGCCGCCTGCACCAGCGCCTCGCAGTCTTCCGGCAGCGATATATTCGCCGCCGCTGCCGTCGCCTCGCCGCCCGCATCCCGTATCTCCTGTATAGTCGTATTCAGCGACCCCTCCAGCGGATGCGTCCCCTCTTCCACCGTCCGCGCCGCGCAGATGACCTTGCCACCCTCCGCCGCAAACAGCGCCGCAATATCCTTGCCAATGCCCCGGCTCGCGCCCGTAACAATAACTACCTTGTCATCAAGTCTGCCCATGTAAGTCCTCCGAGTTGCTCATTCTGTCTGCTGCTGAGATGTATCACTCTATCTATTCTATTGTTGTGGTCACAGGCCTTATGCTCCTATCAGGGAGCGCACGTGTTGCTTGATAAAGTTGAACTGATTGGCTTCAAGGCCGCGAACCTCCTCTGCGGAGAAGGTCATTACCTCATAACGCGCGTTTATGCTCAACCTGTACATGTATGAATATGCAGGCCAAATCTCTCTGAAGTCTTCTGTTTCACGAATGTACCTGTTGCGTTGCGAATGGTTATCGGAGTGGCGACCTTCTCGCATATCCATGTATGCTTCCATGTGATGCAAGACAGAGTAAAATAGGGTGACAATTTCCCATTCGGTGTACTCTGGTTCAGTTGTATCAAGTTGGCATAGTTCCCTATACAGGCTTTCATTCCGCTCTGCCTGCCTGAGGTGCTCAGAAGCGCTAGGCATCGGCACGTTTCCACAACAATTCGGCTTCCTCTGGCACTATATCTTCCAAAAAAGCGCCATCACGCAGTTCATTCATGTTGATTATTCGGAAGTCGAACAGCGCTACCTTTTGAAATACAAGCGCATCCCCAATTGCCTCGTGGACGGGTTTCTCCAATTCGAAATCCATTCTGGGACCATCGATTATAACCCAAGCAGTTACCCCACCCACCTCGTACGTATAACGCACCTCTCGCACTATATCCACCTTACGCAGGCGTTCAGCGAAGAACCGAATTACGCGATCAGCTTCCTCCCGCAACCACACCGGATCCGCTGTCTGTATGCTGTACTTTTGGGGCGACTTCTGCTGTGTCATCGAGCCCACCTCCGTCCATACCGGCCCCCTACACCCCCAGCTTCACCGCCAGGTCATTGAAGTCCGTCGCGTACACATCAAGCCAGTCCTCGTTAGTCGTATCAATCTCGACATCCGGCCCATGCTCCCCCGGACGCGGCACGAACGCCGTCCTCAGCCCTGCCTCCTGCGCCGACTTCAGGTCGAACTTGTGCGCCGCCACCATCATCACCTCGTCGTTCGGCAAGCCCAGCAGCTTCGCCGCGCCCTGGTACACCTTCGGGTCGCGCTTGTACCGCTTGAACAGCTCCGCCGACAGGATGCAGTCCCATGGCAGACCGCCCCACTTCGCCATATTCGTCAGCAGCGCCACATTGCCGTTCGACAGCGTGGTGATGACATACCCCTTCTTGAGGCGCGTCAGTCCAGGCGCAGAGTCCGGCCACGGATCGAGCCTATGCCACGCCTTGTTGAAATCCTGCGTCTCCTCCTCCGACAGCCCCGTAATCCCGAACTCTTCCAGCAGTTCGTCCAGAATCATGCGATGCAGAGTGTCGATGTTCGTCCACGGCAGATCGCCGGTCCTCACACGCTCCATAGACGGGCCATAGCCGCCCCGCCACCTGTCCGCAAACACCGGCCAGTCCACATCCAGCCCCTTCGCCTTCGCCAACTTCACACCCTCGCGTATGATGCTGTCGCGCCAGTTCACCACCGTGCCGAAAACATCGAACGTTAGCGCCTTTACTTGTGAGATGTCAGAATTACCCATAACGAATCGCAAGCCTCCTGCCTGTTTTTTGCCGCCAATGCCTTTAATATCACACCTTTAATACCACCCGAATGTTACGGGGATGCGTGTGTACTGTCAAACAGGATCTGCCACCGTTTCCACAAATCTGGCTCAGCCACAAGCGGAGCCCGACTCGTAGAATTCAGCCTGAAATAGAGGGCTGGACGACACCTTAGGGTTGTGTTAATGTAGCCGTAACAATCGAATATGCGCACGGGGGGAGCTTGGTTTGCCAGGCTGAGAGGCTCCGACCATTTCGGAGCGACCCCAATAACCTGATCTGGGTAATTCCAGCGTAGGGATGTTGGCTCTCGAATCAAAAATCAAAGGCTACCCCAGATGTTGGGGTAGCCTTTTTTGTGCGCCGCTTCATGCGCCCTATGACACATGCACCGAGGAGGATGAAATGGATAACGGGTTACTAGCGGTTGTAATCACCATTGTGACCGCAGGCATATTCCTCGCGCTTGGAGTCTGGTACGTCGGACGTCAGCGCATAAGCGTAGAAGACTACATCGTGTCGCGCAACACGGCAGGCACCGAGCTTGCCACTGCGACACTCGTCGCCGGCGCTCTCGGTGCCTGGATTCTGTTCAGCCCCGCGGAAACGGGCACTTGGGCAGGAATCACCGGCCTCATTGGATACGGCATCGGCTCTGCCCTCCCGCTCGTCGCGTTCGTCCTGCTCGGCGCGCGAATGCGACGCCTTATGCCGCACGGACACTCGATAACCGAGTATACTTGGCATCGCTTCGGACCTATGATGTACTACCTCACGCTCGCCGTGGTCATCTTCTACATGCTGGTGTACCTCACGGCAGAGCTGACCGGCATCGCACAGGCGGTCAATCTCATCGGTGGCACGCCCCTTGTGGTTACGGCGCTCATCGTCGGCGTGCTCACCGTGGCGTACACCGCATACGGTGGCATGCGAGCATCGCTGTTCACCGACAGAATTCAGTTCTACGTCATCATCCCGCTGCTGGTGGTAGTCATCCTTGCAGGCATATTCGGCTTCGGCGGCGGCACGCTGGGCGAGACGCTGGAAAGCAGCCCTGAACTACTGTCTCTGACGCACATGCCCGGCATCGAGTTCGGCGTGGTGCTGATAATCGCCATCTTCGCCGCCACGATGTTCAATCAGGGTTCGTGGCAGCGTATCTATACGGTGCGCGACATCCCCACACTTCGGCGCGGCTACCTGATTGCGGGGATTGTGGTGCTGCCGGTCATATTCCTGACAGGCCTGTTCGGCATCATGGCGGTCAGCAAGGGACTGGCAGAAGACCCATCGGTCGCCATGTTCTCCTTCATCGTATCCGTTATGCCGATGTGGGCGATCGTAGCGGTGCTTGTCCTCGCTATGGTGCTGGTCATGAGCAGCATGGACACGCTCCTCAACGGCATAGCGAGCGCGATAACGACTGAGATTTCGCGCTATGGTAAGCGTTCATCCTTGCTCACGCACTCGCGCATCGTCACGGCGGCGCTCATCGTAATTCCCATTATCATCGCATCGCAAGGCTTCAGTGTGCTATACCTGTTCCTCATAGCCGACCTCGTGTGCGCCGCCGTGGTGTTCCCGATGCTGTTCGGGCTGTATGCGCGTAAATTCAGCGGTACGGCTGCGTTTGTGAGCGGCATTATCGGGCTTGTAGTGGGCACGCTCTTTTTCCCGGGTCCCGACTTCGCCGGCTGGAGTGGCATCCCAGGCGCGGGCAGTTTCCTATACAGCTTCGGCGCCGCGCTCGGCGTATCCGCCATAATCAGCGTCATCTTCTCGCTGGTGTCCAACAGCGAAAACGCCTACGACTTCAACCGCCTCAGCGAAGAAGTCCAACTAATCGAAGGCTAGGCGCTGCGGTGCAAAAATCCCTCCCCCTTGATGGGGGAGGGTTGGGGAGGGGTGGATTGCTCCGTCAGGCCATCCGTCTAATTTCCGGACTCCTGACTCTCACTTTCGTTCAGGACATTTGGGGAGAGTGAGAATAAGTCTCACTGTGGAACGGTCTGCGAGCGCCTTCTGGAGTCGGCTCCTGCCTTCCTCTGTCTTGTAGTCTGGCTTCTGCGTCGCGCTGACAGAGCCGTCTCCGTTCAGGTATATGATGGACTGGGAATACATCTCGGTCACGGTAATGGCGGCAGGTGGGGCGACCATGCTCGGTGGACAAGGCGAATGCGCGACATACAAGTATCCATCAACGACCTTCGTGTGTGGCTCAGCGCCTGGAGTCACCCTCATTTGAGGAGCCTCAGATCCTAGTTGGCATCCAACTATCACCAAGGAGAAAAGCAGCAGGAGCAGCCAGGCAACTGCCGCCGTTCCGTTCTTCCTCCAGTGTGGCACCGTCACGATTATTCCCTTTTCCAGACCTACCATGTTCTATCCCCTCACCCTTCACTTCCCGAACGCCACCTTGAACCCATACTCAACCTCGCCCTCCGCAAACTCGTAACTGGCTTTGAGCAGGTAAACGCCCTCAGGAATCTTCGGCACAACATATCTTTCGATTATCCTCGCTCCCCTTGCCTCGTCCGAGTGGACTTCTGCCCCTAGATGCAGCACCCGCCCTAGCTTCTGAATCGACCATTTTTCCTGTGCCGGGAACATCTGTATCCGCCTGAGCCTGCCCGGTTCGCCGTCGTAACCCAAGACTGTAAAATAGACGCGAGTCCTGGAGCCGGCAGTCATTGCTTCCGCCCCGCCAAATCCCTCCCAGGTCGCGGCGTCCTCACACTCACGGCTGCCCCCGGCTTCCTGCCAGCAGTACGCGCCTCTCCACTCGGGAAAGGTATTCACTGGCGGAGACGTGGCGGACATCGGCGTAACCCCTATCCCCACCTTGGGAATCGGTGGGTCGCCAATGTCCTCTGCGTTTGCGTCGGGCCAACCGTCTCGCTGCCTGACCGTCGGCTTAAACGCTTCCTCGCAATTCGGACGGGCGATGATCTGCTTCACTAGGGAATCGTCTTTCAGCGCGGCTTCGATTGTAGCTTTCCCCTCTTCTGACTCATACTTAGGCTTGGGTCTCGACTTGAGAGTGCCGTTACCGTTCAGGAATACAACCGACCCTGAACGCAAGTCCGTCAATGTGATCGGCGCTATCGAATCGATTTGAGAAGGCCAGCGCGGGCATGATGAGTACCGCACATGCAGGTATCCATCAATGACTTTCTGCTCGCTCGCTGCTGGCGCTGGTGGGGCTGGTGGATTTGGTGCAGCAGGCTGCGCTCCAAACCCCAACTGGCAGCCGATTGTCGTCAAAGGAAGAAGCAGCAGGATTATCCATACGGCTGGTGTAACTCGTGTCGTAGTCATGTTTATTCTCCCTCCACCAGCTCTCATCCGGATATCATTGAGCCGTCCTGCATGTAATAACGAGCGGAAGAGCCAAATTGTTCCATTCACTGGCGCGCATTATGAAGGAAGCAAAGAGAAGGAAATACTTCACGCCACCGCAAACAGCCTCGCCGCCTTGATGACCGCCACCAGTACCGGCATCATCAGGTCGCGCAGTCGCAGCGTCAGCGCCGTAACCACGACTGCGATGACCACGCTCCCAAGGATGTCCGCCGGATAATGCACGCCCACATACACACGCGAAAAGCCATACACCGCCGCCGCGACGAACAGCGCCGTGCCAATGCGCCGGTTCACGCACCACACCGCAGCAGCAATAGCAAACGCCACTGCCGCGCTGTTCGATGGAAACGACGAGTCCGTCGGCTGGTAAAACAGCAGCCTGACGCCCTCCAGCCCATCGAACGGGCGCGGCCTGAAGTAAAGTGCGTTGCTAATGAAGACAACAAGGCTGGATAGCGCCATCGTCGTGAGCGCGGCGAACATCCCGATCTGGTAGCGCATCCGCTCCGGCGCGTCCCTGCCGATGAACCACAGCGAGACCAGCGTCAGCCCCATGCACACGGGCACCAGGTAGTCGCTGGCGACCCAACCCATCGCGACGTCAACGACTGGCGCGTGTCCGACTAAGGCGTTTATCCAGAGAAATAGCGCTTTATCTGCGTCCGCCAGCATCTCGCCTCGCTGAACCAGTAACGATAGTTGTGTGCCAGCGCCTGAAACCAGTTGCTGTGCCGCATCGCTCCAAGCCCAGCGTCCGGCGCACGCTCCTCGCCATTTCGCCGACACTCCCCGTCATTCCCGCGTAGGCGGGAATCCACGATTCGCCAATTCAACAGCGATGTCAGAACGCAGGTAAGTACACCGCTCGCGGCGACGGCGAGAAAGAACAGCAACCCCTGCTGATTGGAGTCAAGCCCGCCCTCGTAGTCGTTGATGTTGCGCTCAGCCACCATGAAGAACCAGATGATGGCAGCGATGGCGATGGCGATCCCAAGCGGACGCGCAACAAGAGGGTTCTTGAATACCAGCAGCCCGCGCAGCCCACCGATAGACGCCGCCGCCTGCATCACGCCCAGGCTCGCGACGAACACCAAGATGAAGTAATCGACTGCGAATGAAAACATCAACGGCAGTCGGGACTACTCCAGCGGCGCCGTGGCGCACCAATCCATGTACTTCGGATTGTTGCCCGCGATGATGTCCAAATACATCTCGTTAATCTGCTGCGTTATCGGCCCCACGCCGCCGTCGCCGATTGGCCGCACATCCAGCTCGCCCACCGGCGTAACATGCGCCGCCGTGCCCGTCAGGAATATCTCGTCCGCGAGGTAAAGCTCGCTGCGCCGTATCCGCCGCTCCACGACCTCCAGCCCAAGCTCGTCCGTCGCGATGCGTATCGCAGAGTCCCGCGTAATTCCCATCAGGTTGTTGTCCGCGACAAGCGGCGTATGGAGAACACCTTTGGAAACAAGGAAAAGGTTCTCGCCGCTTCCCTCCGACACATCGCCGTCCTGCGTCAGCATAATCGCCTCGTCGAACCCAGAAAGCGTAGCCTCCGTCTTCGCGAGGATGCTGTTCACATAATGCCCCGAAATCTTCACGCGCGGCGGAATGATCGTGTCATCCACGCGCCTCCACGACGATGTGCAGCAGCGTATCGCCCCCTCCACATCGATGTACGCGCCGAAAGGCACCACGATCAGCGTGAAGTCGCTGCTCAGGTCTTGCAGCTTCAGATTCGCCACCCGCTCCTCGCTCTTGTACGCCAGCGGCCGGATGTACAGGTCCTCCTTGTATCCGCAGCGCTGCAGCAGGTTAAGCGTTATCTCGCACAGATCTTCCACGCCATAAGGGATGTCCAGCATCATTATGCGGCAGCCCTGTAAGAACCGCTCATAGTGCTCCCGCATTCGGAACACATACAGCTTTTCGTGATCCGCGTTCCAGTTGCCCCGTATGCCCTCGAAAACAGCCGTGCCATAATGGAGGGCGTGGGTCGTAACGCTCACCTTAGCCTCCGATAGAGGAACGACTTGTCCGCGGAAGAAGGCAAGGGCTTCAGGCATTTTGGAACTCTCCTTAACAGTAATTCATCAAGCACATATTATAAGCCGAACACACGCACAATGCACAACCCACAGCACCTCTAAGAATCTATGTTTTTCTATATTCGCTCAGCGTTTGCATTGGATCCTTTGCGTAGCCACATACGCGTGATGAGTTTACGCTGAAAAGCGCTTTCTTTACGGGGCATTCGTCTTGAACGTTTGTTTGCGCAGCTACCATGGAAGATCGTCCGCGTCGGAAACTTGTTCAGATTCAGTCGCTGCAGACTGCTGTATTTGCTCGTAGTGCGGAGTGTCATTGTTGTTGGGTTGATGGACACTTGGATCCTGATCGAGCTCTTGCCTGTCTTGCAGCATTGAAACGCGGCTCATATGCTCGACGTCAATACCCCATTGTCCTGTACTTCTTCCCATACTCTTAAATCGTGTGTCTTTACTAAGGGCCGAACTTATTAGCGCAAGTCTCTGTTTGTCAGTCTCCCCAGTGACTTTTATGCCCACCTTCTCAAGATGCTCAAGCATGGCTTCCCGCCGTGCCGGCCGGCCATGCTCCATTAGGAACGGATAAATCGCATCGGCCATTTGCTTCATACGCCCGCCCCGCGATACTCTGATCACTCGCGTTGTACTATCTGCAATGCTTAGTTTGATTCCCTGCGGCGGCGGCTCTAGCAATGTTTTTACTGCGTCAATTCTATTGTCAACCCAAGCCTTATACTCGATGAGTTCCTTCAATTCTTTATGCAGTTCCTCTTCCGACCACATTATGCACCTCTCTTCCGCTACCGTATAATTAACTCGGCTTTTCAATTACTGTTGACTTGATAGGCACTAGTCTTACAATAGTAAATGATGGTGGCCCCGACAGGAATTGAACCTGTTCATACCCCATGTCACAAAAGGGAGCTCTGCCAATGAGCTACGGGGCCCCTTCATCAGTTACGGCGCTCCCAATGGCTGTCAATCTGTCGGTGGGCGCCGTTCTTCGTTAATTATACCACACGCATCATCCTCGGTATACCTAACTTGTACGCAAATTCGTAAATTACCTCTTATCTGCAGCATGCGCATGTATATCCTAATTTGCCATGCCCCCCTCCCCATCAGTGGCTCACTCGCACCTGTGCATTGTGAAATATAGAACTGCTCCACATACTGCAATGGCGGTCTATAATCGCAAGGCAGGTATAACCCATACCTGCCTTGTTTTAATATTACACTGGCGCACCTACGTGCACGATCCCATTTATCCACCCCATCAGCCTAGCCCTCCACCCCCACCCCTCTGCATCTCCGCCTCCTCCAGCATCCGCTCCAGCAGCACAAACGACGCCTCGTTCGCATAGTCCAACCCAGCGATACTCAACGCCCGAAACAGCACCGCCGTCGTAACCCGCGCCTCCACCATCTCCCCAAGCGCCGGAATGTTCACGCCCAACGCCTTCGCCATGAACCCGCTCGCCGCCATCCCCTCACTCGTCAGCCGGCAACTCACCAGCATCCGCCCCTCATGCGTCAGCGTAACCCCTGATTCCACCTGCGCCAGCTCCAACATCACCCGCGCGCGCGGTACGCTGATAAGCTCATCCGCGTACTCGCTAATCTCCACATGCTTCTCTGTCACGGCACCCTCCTACCTTCTCGGCTAGACCCGCATGATAAGCCCTGAATTACCGCGAAACAACACAATCCGGATCATCATCCTTATCCTGTCCATCCTGTTTATCCGTGTCAGTTCACCCCTTTATTCGTTATACTAACTTGGACAAAAATCTCCGAGGTGTCCATTGATTGACATTCAGCTCATACGAAACAGGCCTGACGAAGTGCGCGATGCAATGCGCCGCCGCAACGAAGACGCGCCCCTCGACCGCATCGTCGAGCTAGACGCAGACCGCCGCACGGCAATCGTCGAAGCCGACAATTTGCGTGCCCGCCGCAACGAGGTCAGCCGCCAGATTGGGCAGACGCGCGAGCGTCCACAGGAGCTGATAGATGAAATGCGGCAGGTCAGCGCCCGCATCAGGACCCTCGAAGAAACCATCCGCGCCCTCGAATCCGAGGTCAACGCCCTGCTCCTCAGCATCCCCAACATCCCCCTCGACGACGTGCCACCCGGCGCAGACGAAAGCGCCAACGTGGTCAAGTACATCAAGGGCGAAGCCCCGCACTTCGACTTCGAGCCGCTGCCCCACTGGGAACTCGGCGAAAATCTCGGCATCATAGACTTTCAGCGCGGCGCGAAAATCGCAGGCTCGCGCTTCTTCGTGCTCAAGGGCAAGGGCGCTCGCCTTCAGCGCGCTCTCATAGACTGGATGCTCGACACCCACACCCGCGAACACGGCTACGAGGAGCTTTACCTGCCCAACATCGCAACCACCGAGTCCGCGACCGCCAACAGCAACCTGCCCAAATTCGCCGACACCATGTACCGCGACGACGAGGACGACCTATGGCTGCTGCCCACCGCTGAGATGGCGATAACCAACATGCACCGCGATGAGATTTTGCAGCCCGACACGCTGCCTCTGAAATATGTCGCCCACACGCCTTGCTTCCGCCGTGAGAAAGCAGCAGCAGGACGCGACACGCGCGGCATTAAGCGCGTCCACCAGTTCGAGAAGGTCGAGATGTACCGCTTCGTCGAGCCGCACGAATCAGACGACGCCCTGCAAAGCCTGCTCAGCGAAGCCGAGACGATATGCGCTCGGCTCGGCATACGCTACCGCCTGCTGGAACTCTGCGCCGGCGACATCGGCTTCCAGTCCGCCAGGACCTACGACATCGAGATGTGGGCACCCGGCTGCGACGAGTGGCTCGAAGTCAGCTCCTGCTCCACATGCACAGACTTTCAGGCACGCCGCGCCTCCATCCGCTACCGCCCCGAGCACGGCGCAAGACCGCGCTTCGTGCATACCCTCAACGGCTCTGGCCTAGCCCTCCCACGCGTCATCATCGCAATCCTGGAAAACTACCAGCAAGCCGATGGCTCAGTAGTCGTCCCCGAAGTCCTCCGCCCCTACACCGGCTTCGATGTAATTGAGGCTTAGGTTCATAGGCGTATTGGTACAGAAAGCAATAGGCCTAGGCTCTGTTGACATTTGATACACAAAGCGTTATGGACCTGAAAAGTAGGTCAATTCTGTAATTCTGAACGGCAGTGCATTTTTATACTGTCATTCTGAACGCAGCGCAGCGGAGTGAAGAATCTAAACTCGATGCACATACGCCATTCACAGGCTTCAGATTCCTCGCCTCGCTCGGAATGACAAGGGACAAATGGGAAATACCCACACAACCTAGTCGCTTATAGCTAAGCCCGTGGAGCCCGTGGAGATTCTAGGCTACAGGTATCCGACGATAGTCTCCAGTCGTCCATCCAGCGGATTGACCTTGAGAGCCAACCCTTCGAGTGCATATGCGCCTAGAAGTGGAACAAGCATCTCTTCCTCGCCGAACACTACAATGGTCGGAGCGGGGTCTCCGTTTATCCTGACCATAGCCTGTCCCAGCTCATATTCTTTGACGCTGCCGTCAGCCAACGTGAAGGAAAGGGTTCTGTAAGGAGCAACTCCCAATCCATGTAATATGGACGCAGGTAGTATGGAGTAAGACGCGCCCGTCTCCACCAGCGCTTCAATTCTCTCGAAGCGGGTGCCGTCTAGGTCTCCTATCTCTACTGGTACTCTGAAAACGTCCAAGAAGTCCTAGTCAAAGCTACTCCATAACCACCGGATAGCTATACTCTTCCTTCAGCAGCCGCTTCAGCACCTTCCCCATCGGATTGCGCGGCAACTCTTTGCAGAACACCACCGACTCCGGCTTCTTGAAACTCGCCAGTCGCTGCCGGCAGTATTCCGAGATGGCCTCTTCGTTCGCTTCACCGCCATCCTTCAGCACAACAATCGCGCGCACACGCTCACCCCAGTCCAGGTCCGGCACACCGATAATCGCCGCTTCCTCAATCGCCTCGTGCGATTGCAGCACCTGCTCCACCTCTTCCGGCGACACCATCTCGCCGCCCCGCTTGATGAAGTCCCGCGCGCGACCCGCAAGATAGATATACCCGTCCTCATCCTGATACCCCAGGTCGCCAGTGAACAGCCATCCGTCGCGAATCGTCTCCGTCGTCGCCTCTTCCTGGTTCCAGTAGCCCTTCATCAGCCGCGCGCCGCGCGCCGCAATCTCGCCCGTCTCGTCCAGCGCCGCAAGCTCGCCGTCCTCGTTGAATATCCGTACCTCGACATCGTCCAGCGGCTTGCCTATCGAGCCCAGGTGCTTCAGCTTGCGCTCGATCTCCTCTTCGTCCCCCTCCAGCACATGGTCTTCAGGTGGCAGCATTGTAATCGTCGCAGCCGTCTCCGTCTGCCCGAATGCGTTGATAAAGTAAGTGCCGGGGAACTCCTGAATAGCCTGCCGTATCACAGGCACCGGCATCGGCGCAGCGCCGTATGTGATGACTTGCAGACTGGTCAGATTGTGCTGATGAAACTCCGGATGGTCCATCAGCATCTTCAGCATCGTCGGAACCATCATCGCGCGAGTGGCTTGCTCTTGCTCTACCAGCTCCATCCACTGCTTCGCCTCGAACTGCCTCTGTATCAACAGCGTCCGACCACCGAATATCGCTGCCATCACCGACTGAATGCCCGCGATGTGATAAAGCGGCACGGTCAGTATGTTCGTGTCCTCTTCGTCCGGGTCCGCAGGCGTAACCGTGCTCAGGATGTATGACGAAAAGCTGTCATGCGTCAGCATCACGCCCTTCGGGAAACTCGTCGTCCCCGATGTGAACAGGATCATCGTAAGATCGTCGCCGTCGCCCTCTGGGAATCGATCGAAGTCATCTGCGTTCTCAAGCAGCGCATCGTATGAATGCCAGCCCTCGGCCTCATCCTCCAGCGCAATGAAGTTCTGAAGCACATCAACGCTCTTAGCGCACTCTTGAACAAGGCTCAGATACCGTCCGCCCGCGAAAATCGCCTTCGGCCCTGCATCCTTCAGCATGTGCGTCAACTCATCCACGCGAGTGCGGAAGTTGATAGGCACGAACACCGCATCCAGCTTCGCCGTAGCGAAATACGCCTCGATGTACTGGTTGCAGTTCACCTGAAGCATAGCCACCCGGTCACCCGCGCCAACGCCCATATCCGCCAGCGCATTCGCCAGCCGGTTCACCCGTGCCTGAAGCTCCTCGTAGCTGATGCGGCTGTCCTCGAAAATCATCGCCAGCCTGTCAGGTACGATAGCCGTTGAAATCATCAGAAATTCCGTGGTGTTCATTGTTCCCCTATACTTTCTATGAACCCTATTCCGGCATCCCTGCATCCGCAGAAATCCACACAAATTCGAGCGCAGTAATACTGCGAATTGCACCAAGAAATGTTATCACATCGCCACCCGCAAAGTCAGTTAATCCCTTGTCTAGAAGCATTCCTTGAAGTAGTGCAAAGTCCCTTCCCCCTCGATGGGCTGACAGGGGTAGGTAAAGTTTGAACAAAGAAGGCTTGCTTACTCTGTCATTCTGAACACAGCGCAGCGGAGTGAAGAATCTAAAAATGTGCACGGCTAGGCTGCAAAGATTTCAGATTCTCCTCTGCGCTCGTAATGACAAAGGGGAAATGCTTAGAATGACAAGAAAATGCTCATAATCCAGTGTTTTACCAGCCTCTTTCCAGTTGAAACGCCAAAAACATACCCCTGTCAGCCCTCGATGGGGGAAGGTTAGAGCCTGCCCTGAGCGTAGCCGAAGGCATGGGGGTGAGCGCAGTCATCTGTCTGAAAAGAAATACTAAGCCCTCACACCTGCGGCCATTCGTCCATAGTCGGAGCGTTCACATCTTCCATAAAGACTAGCTTGCCCTGAAATGCCTCAAACACCTCCTCACAACTCCGCTTCACAGTAGGCACGGGTGGCTCGATATGAAGCTCCACAGCCTCGCGCAGATTCGCCAGTGCCTCTTCTTCCAACTCTCCCCGACTAGCGACATCTACCTCCAGCGCCCGCGCAACATACCATTCACCTTCCTGCCACACGCTCGCTGTAAACTTTCTTTTCATGATTCCTTCGTTCCTTGCGTTTTGAAGACATTGTAACCCGTCAATGCAGATACCTGACGGTAAACTCCGACAACCCCCAATATGCTAAACTCCCCAAATATCCCTACGCATACGGCAAAGCATTCAAGTCAAGAATAGGATACGACCCATGACCACCAAGCCAACCACGATCCACGTCCTCGGCGCAGGCACGCCCACACCCACACCAACCCGTTTCGGCTCCGCGTTCGCTCTCGAAATCGGCGACGAGCAGATGATGGTGGACTGCGGCCCCGCCGCCACGCACAAGCTCGTCAAGGCTGGCCTCTGGCCCACAGACATCGACTACCTCTTCTTCACCCACCACCACTTCGACCATGACATAGACTACCCCTGCTTCCTCCTCTGCCGCTGGGACCAGAGCACAGGCAAGGAGAACACCCTACAGGTCTTCGGCCCCACCCTCACCGAGCGCATCACGCGCGGCATCCTCGACGAGAACGAAGGCGTCTTTGCCCACGACTGGAAGGCGCGCGTCGGCCACCCCCTCAGCCAGCGCATCCACCAGAACCGAGGCGGCGACCTCCCACGCAAGCCCCCGCACGTGCTTGCAACCGATGTAGGCGCCGGCCCCGTCTTCTCTGGCAGCGACTGGCAGGTTACGGCAGCCCCCGCCGAGCATGTACAGCCCTTCCTTGACTCCCTCGCATACCGCTTCGACACCCCCGCGGGCAGCGTCGTCTTCACTGGCGACACTCAGCCCTGCGACTCCGTAACCGAACTTGCGAAAGACGCCGACCTCATGCTCTGCATGTGCTGGGACGACCAGGAGATCATGGACGCCGACGGCGAAGCCCCCGGCCAGTGCGGCACCCTCGGCGCCGCGCGAATGGCGCAGGCAGCAGGCGTAAAGCGCCTCGCCCTCGTGCACATCGGCCCCCATCTCTCCCAGCACGGCCCCATGGAAAAGGGCATCGGCGACGTCCGCGAAATCTACGACGGCGGCATCCTCTTCACCGACGAGCTTCAGACGATTAGCCTATAATAAGACAGGCAATCAGCAAGGAGCGCGCACCCATGCAGCAAGACAAAGCCCTGCAAATCCTGAAGGAAAACCTCCCATCCTTCGCCGAAGAGTACGGCGTCAAGAAAATCGGCGTCTTCCCCTACGAAGAAAACAACTCGGCGAACTGCAAATGCGAGTGCGGAAACTGCTGCGGCTACCACCCCCAGATAGGCGTAGCCGTCGAATACAAGCCGGATGCGAAGGTCGGCCTTCTTGAGTTCGCCGGGCTACAACTCCACATACAGGACCTGTTCGGTTGCGATGTTTCACTGTTGGACGTCAATGGTCAGAAAGACCCTGCCTTCTGGAGGGACGATTCCGTTCTTGAGGAAGTGGTTTATGTCAGATAGGACATGGCAAGAACGCTTCTTGGACATCATCGATGCGACGAACAGGGTAACCGAATATACCTCGGACATCAGTGAAAACGATTTTTACCGCGACATCAAGACCGTAGACGCGGTTGTAAGAAATATCATACTTATCGGAGATGCGGCTTCGGGTATTGAGAGTAAGGTGCGAGAGGAACTACCTGACATACCGTGGCGTATGATTGTGGGCATGCGAAACATCCTGACCCACGAATACTTCCAGGTGGATGCTGCAAAGGTATGGCACACTGCTACCCACGACATGCTTCCTCTGACATCCCGCCTCCAATCTCACATCACGTCCACCAACACCCCATGACCACCATCCCTCCCGCACATTGACCCTCCTCAAGACCATCGCCGACTGGCGACCGCGCACACCCTTCTACTACGGCTGGCTCATCCTCGCCATGTCCGCAGTCGGCACCTACGCCGCCACCGGCTCGACGCAGCTCGTCTTCGGCGGCGTGCAGAACTTCATCTTCGAGGACATGAAATGGGAACGCAGCACCATCGCCTACGCCGTAACCGCCGGTACATGGGCATCCGGCCTCATCACCCCCTTCGTCGGCACGCTCGCAGACCGCTACGGCCCCCGCGGTCTCATGCCCATCGCAGCCTTCATCGCAGGACTATGCTTCTTCGCAATCGCCGGCATGCAGGCAGTCTGGCACTTCTACGCCGCATACATCGTCGTCCGCACCATCGCAAGCCCCATGCTCGTCGGCGTCGTGCCCCGCACCGCAGCCGTGAACTTCTTCAACCGCCGCCGCAACCTCGCGCTCGGCATATCCGCAATGGCGCGTCCCTTCGGCGGCGCAATCAACATTCAGATATTCTCGCTCATTGCAATTGCAGCCAGCTGGCGCACCGCGTTCCAAGTACAGGGAATAATATCCCTGCTGATAGTCATACCCCTGTTTCTCATAATGCGCCGCAGCCCCGCCGACATAGGCCTGAACATCGACGGAGCGCCCGCAGCGCCCAGAACCAGCGCGCCCACGCCCAACTCCGACTCCCCATCATCAGCCACGCACGAAAATCCCGACGGCGCGCCCGACACCCCCACGCCCACCGGACGCAGATCCGCCACTGACACCGAAGCCGACTGGACCGCCGGCCAGGCAGCCCGCACATCCGCATTCTGGCTCATCATCATCGCCGAAGCCCTCGTCATCCTTATGTCCGGCACCATCAACTTCCAGATAGTCCCATACCTCCGCGACGTCGGCATATCCCCCGCAGTCGCCGCGGGCGCGCTCAGCCTCAGCTCCCTGCTCGGCTCGCTCGGCAACCCCTTCTGGGGATGGCTCTCCGACATCTTCTCGCCACGCCGTCTCGCCCTCATCACCCTCGCCATCTCCGGATGCGCCGTCTCCCTCTTCGTCATCGTCCCCGAAGGACGCCTCAGCCTCGTCGTCGTCATTCTCTACGGCTCCCTCGCCGGCGGTCTCAACATCCTCGGCCACATGATGATCGCCCAGTACTTCGGCAGGTCCTCATTCGGCTCCATCACCGGACTCATGGGACCCTTCCAGACCGGCGCACTCGGCCTCGGCCCCACACTCGGCTCGATCCTCTACCGCATCACCGGCGGATACCGCACCATATACCTCTTCGGCGTGCTATCCTACATCTTGGCGCTCGCCTGCATTCTGGCAACCCGCCAGCCTAGGCATCCTACCCATCCTGCTAGCCCCCGTTAGTTCCAAGGAGAAAGAAATGACACCCACATCCCACGTAGCAATCATCGGCGGCGGCGCCATGGGCTGCTCCACCGCATACTACCTCGCAAAAGCAGGCATCACCTCCACCATCATCGAGAGCGAAGGCATCGCAACTCAGGCATCCGGCTACAACGCTGGCGGACTCAACCCACTGCAAGGCGCAGGCATCCCCGGCCCCCTCAGCGACCTAGCCGCCAAGTCTTTCAGCATGCACGCCGACCTCGCCCAAACCCTCGAAGACGAGTCCGGCGTCGAGTACCATCACAAGACCATCGCATTCGTCACCGTAACCTTCGACGACTCCGACATCCCCGCCATGCAGGAAACCCACGACACCTTCGACACAGCAGACGGATTCAACGCCCACTGGCTCGACGCCGCCGACCTCCGCGAGATGGAACCGCGCCTCAACCCCGCAGCGCAGCGCGGCATCTACGCATACGGCAACGCAATCCTCAGCGGCTACGAATACACCCTCGCCCTCGCACGCGCCGCAGAGCGCAACGGCTCGCAGATACGGCAAGGCAAAGCCGTCGCTCTGAAGACAGATGGCGACCGCGTAACAGGCGTAACCCTCGAAGACGGTGAACTCGCCTGCGACGCCGTCGTAATAGCATCCGGCCCCTGGAGCGCCCACCACACCGAGGAATGGCTCGGCACAAAAATCCCCGTCGAGCCCTACAAAGGCGAGATACTCCGCCTTCGCATAAACGAACCAATGCCCCCGCTCGACCTCAGCGGCGGCGGAGCGAACCTGCACATCCGCGCCGACGGACTCCTCTGGGTAGGCGCAACCGAAGAGCGCAAGGGCTTCGACCGCCAGCCCAGCGACTCCGCCCGCAAAACCCTCATGAAAGGTGCAACCACCCTCATGCCCTTCCTCGCAGACGCCGAGATAGCAAAGCACACCGCCTGCCTCCGCCCCCTCACACCCGACTGGCTCCCCATCGTAGGCGCAGCCCCCGGCTGGCAAAACGCCTACCTAGCCACCGGCGCCGGCAAAAAAGGCATCCTACTATCCCCCGCCATCGGCAAAGCCACCTCCGACATAATCACAACCGGAGAGACCA
The DNA here is from genome assembly GCA_965225795.1 of Dehalococcoidia bacterium. Taxonomy (GTDB): domain Bacteria; phylum Chloroflexota; class Dehalococcoidia; order Lucifugimonadales; family JADFKI01; genus Bin90. Next base: position 2,584,592 of record OZ245324.1, read on the forward strand.
CCATCCCACTCAACGGCTTCGCACCAGAGCGCTTCGCCTAAGACTGTTCAATCAGTCCCCTCACCCTCTCCCTCTAGGAGAGGGTGAGGGCGTCAGTTCCTTCACTCTGAATCGAGCAAGGACTAGCCTATCCTGTCATCCTGACCATAGCGCCGCCGACCCCCTGTCATTCTGAGCGAAGCGAAGAATCTAAAATCCCTGAACCCTGCGCGCCTAAAAATCCTCAGCTCCCGCCCTCACTCACCCCCGCCATCCCATCCACAATCTCCATCGTCCGCACACACTCAATCTTGTCCTCTCTGTGTTAGCATGGCTTCCACTCTATTCGAGAGGAAAGTAGATGCCTCAAAGTCACAGTTCCGAAGTTATACGTGAAGAAGGCGTCAACGTTCTGCTGAACCAATTGCTGCGGGGACACGGCATATCCTCGCGCGCGGAGCGTCGCAGGCGTAACACAGCGCCCGACATCCAGGCAACGTTAAAGACGGGCGATTCCGTGTTGCTGGAATGCAAGTGGGATGACTCCGCCAACGCGTTGATGGACCAACTTGATGAGCGACTTCAGCAGTTTCCTGACTCGCTGGGAGTCTTGGGAGTGCTGTATCCGGAACGCCTGAAGCATGCGGAGGACACACAATCAGAGCTGGAGGAAGCCGGAGACATTCAATGGTGGCTGCACGGCTCGCGTGGGAAGCGAATGCCGGACTTGCGAAGACGCAGCGGTTCCGCAGCCGACCTAGCCGACCAGTTGCGCGCATTGCCTCTGGAACTTGAAGGTGTTGACAGGGTACTTGCGGCAGCGGGCGTAGTGGAATATGCGGTGGAACAGGCGGCGCAACAGATTGCCAAGCACGCGCGAGTTTCGCGTCGCGTCGCCGACATTATCGCCAAAACTGACCAAGAGAAGGATCGTGCCAAAGCCCTGCGAATCGGCTGCTTGGTTCTCTTCAACGCATTAGCTTTCCAGAATCGTCTCGCAGCCGCGAATGGAGATGTTCCATCAGTGAGAGAGGCTTGGCGCGATGGTCTATCTGGGCTGCATGACGCCTGGCGATATATCTGCGACACGATTGACTATGTTCCAGTGTTCGAGTTGGCCGCTGATATTCTTGATGTAATCTCAGATGGTCCTGAAGATCTGCATAGTCCCGCTATAGCACCATTGATGAAGGCTATGGAAGACACCAGCCGCCTTGAAGGGCATGACCTATCGGGACGTCTATTTCATACCCTTCTTACGGACGCTAAGTTCACAGGCGCGTACTATACTTCCGTGCCAGCCGCGACGCTCTTAGCGAGGTTGGTATTCAATGGTTGGCCCGCCGGAGTCGACTGGAGCGACCATGAATTTCCCGCCTCTCTTAATGTTGCTGACTTAGCCTGCGGCACCGGTACTCTCCTTATAGCGGTAGCTTCCGAAGCAGAGCGTTTGCACACGAACGCCGGAGGTCAGGATGTCGCCGCGCTGCACAAGGCCATGGTCGAGCAGGCATTGCACGGCTACGATGTGCAGCTTTCCGCGGTGCATTTCGCCGCAACAAGCCTTGCGATGCTCAACCCGGACATACAGTTTGACCGCATGAACCTTTATGTGATGCCACTTGGAGTAGAAGGCTCCAATATATCGCTGGGCTCATTGGATTTTCTGGGTGAGGATGAGGTCGCGGTGCAGTACGCGCTATCCGAGGACGAAATCGGCGTAGCGGCAAGAGGGGCAGAAAGAGTTTCGGGCGGCGGCAGTAGCGGCGTGCGAGAGGGAGTAACCGCACGACTGCCTGAATTGGACCTAGCAATTATGAATCCGCCGTTTACCCGTTCGGTCGGCGGCAATCTGCTCTTTGGCAGTCTGCCAAAGGAGGAACGGCCCAGGCTGCAAAGGGAACTGTCGAATCGTTTGAGGGCAAGGCAGGCGTCGGCTACGGCAGGATTGGGCGCGGCATTTGTCGCGGCGGCTGCGCCCAAGCTACGCCCAAGCGAGGGACGGCTGGCGTTGGTATTGCCTATAACCGTATGTACGGGGCCTTCTTGGCGGCAAACCCGTGCGCTCATCGAGCGTGATTTCGTGCTGGACACTGTCGTAGTATCCCACGACCCGACGCGCTGGAACTTTTCCGATAGTACCAAATTATCAGAGGCGCTAATTGTAGCCACTCGCAGGCCGGCGCAAGACAAGTCGACTTCCAAAACACCCGAGTACAGGGTGAACTTCGTCAACCTCTGGCAGAACCCGGACGGGGTATTGGATGCAAACCGCGTGGCGCAGGCGATAGCGGATGCGCCGTCCGTGAATATCGAGGATACAGGCACGGCTTTGCTGGAGGTGGACGGCGTTCATGTGGGCGAGGTCGTTTCTATCCCCGAAACCGATATTTTTGGTGGGCAATGGATCGGAGTTCAGTTCTCACGCGTTGAATTGATACGCAGCGCGATGCGACTGTTTGATGACGGCACTGTGAGTGTTCCTAGTGTTCAAACTACCGCTAAGGTTCCCTTGTGTCGATTGGAGAAAATCGGCGACATAGGCCCCGACGTCCGTGACTTGTGGGATGGCTTTGAACGGACGGACGTATTGACTTCTTACCCGATGGTGGAGAACAACGATTCCAATCAACGTAGATGGGTTTCTGTTGAACACGACAAATACTTATCCCCGTTAGCTAAGGCGCGCCCAGGTCGTAATCTCAAGTCGTCGGTACAACTATGGGAAAAGTCGGGTCAACTTCTTGTGCCAGAAGGTCCTAGACTGAACACTACTAGGATAATGTCGATGTGTACTTCTCGACCGGTGTTGTCTAATTCCTGGTGGGCTATCAGCATGGACAATCGAAATCACGAAAAGGCAACCGCACTTTGGCTAAACAGTAGCATCGGACTACTTGCCCTATTAGCAAACCGTAACACCACAGAAGGCGCCAAAGTGAAATTCAAGAAAGCCGACTTGAAAGAAATGCCGGTGCTGGATGTACGCACCATAACCGAATCGCAATTGCAAGGGTTGGCAGACTTGTTCGACGAGTTGGCAGGCGAAGAGTTTGAGCCTTTGCCTGCCATGGCGTATTGTCCGGCGCGTCGCCAATTGGACGATGGCATGTCTGCGATCTTAGGCTTGCCCGATTTGTCGGGATTGCGCAGACTACTAGCTTCAGAGCCAGTGGTGTCAAACAGACGTCTCTAGCCGTTTCTTAGGGAGTCGCGCCTACCTACTAGCAATGGATTCGGCAGTGGATACCCAGCCATACCCAAATCTCACAATCTCACAGAAACAAAAGGGGACGCGCCAGCAGCCCCCAGAACGCGATAAAGCCATGCTAATCGCACCCACCCAAAGCGTCAAACCACCGCAAACTCCACACTCTCCGGAATCTCCATCCGCTTCGACGCGTCCAGTATCTCCATCCCCACCACATTGCCTCCCGCGTCATAATCCAATATGACACCCGGCTTATCCTCGTCGCTCTCGTCAATAGCAACTTCGCTAAGTATTATGCGAAGCGTATCCGTCTCGATATAGTAAGTTATCTTCACAACCCTATCCTGCCCATCCTGTTAGCCCTGCCCCAAATCCGCCGCGCTCGCCACCGTACGATGATGTACTTCAAACAAGTTCAGCGAGCGCCTCTTGCGGACTGGCGGCGCGGATTGGCGAGTGTTGATAGTCCCGGATATTCCTCGTTACGATGTACCGCGCGCCGCATGCGCGCGCGGCAGCAACCTGCATCGCGTCCTCAAAGTCCGCCATCGGAAGCGCGGCGGCGTAGCGAATACCTTCAGTGTCGGTCATTGCCACTCCAACAAACCGAGTCAGTTCGACGATGAAATCTCGCGTGCCAACTCCGCCACGAGTTGGAGCCACTATGTAATAGAGGTTAGATACGGAGTGCCAAGCGATACAAGCAGGCTCAACTCCGGACTCAATAATATCCAGCAGTTTCGACGCCGGCTCAGAGTGCGGACTTCTGTCTAGCGCGATGTCTATAAGCACATCGTTGTCGATTAGCATCATGTCAGATACTTCTTTGCCAGAGCGTCGTAACGCGCATCGTCACGCTCTGCCGCTTTGAACTTGCCGCGCCAACGCGATGCGAAGGATGGCGCGGCATCAGCATCTAATTCCTTGAAGTCCTCCAGCGACCTGAACTCCAGCGGCCTACTACGCATTTCATTCAGCATTTCGAGGTCGTCCAGATCCTCGAGCCGCTCCAGCATCTCCACATACTCCTGAATCCCCACGATAACCGCGGCTGGTTCACCATCCTCCACCACAATCTGAATCGGCCGTTTCCTAACCTCTGATTCCATTCCTATCCCCTCCATCTTGTTTGCTCCGTCCCCTGACGGCTGATGGCTGACCGCTAATCCCCTAATCCGCCGCGCTCACCACACCCTCCGCCTCCACGCCCAGCATCCGCACAAGATACTGCCCCGTCTGCGAGTGCTCCATCCGCGCCACATCCTCCGGCGTCCCCTCCGCTATCAACTCGCCACCCTTGTCACCCGCGCCCGGACCCAAGTCTATCAGCCAGTCCGCGCTCTTTATCATGTCCAGGTGATGCTCGATAAGCACCACCGTATTCCCCGCGTCCACCAGCCGCTGCAGCACCCGCAGCAAATGCGCGCAGTCCTCGAACGACAGCCCCGTCGTCGGCTCGTCCAGAATGTACAGCGTCTTCCCTGTCGCCCGCTTCGACAGCTCCTTCGCCAATTTCACCCGCTGCGCCTCACCCCCGCTCAACTGCGTCGCCGGCTGCCCCAGCCGTATGTATCCCAGCCCCACATCCTGCAAAGTCTGCAATCGCCGCCGCACGCGCGGGATATTCTCGAACGCATCCAGCGCCTCCGTCACCGTCATCGCCAGCACATCCGCGATATTCGCGCCCCGCCAGTAAATCTCCAGCGCCTCACGGTTATACCGCTTCCCCTCGCATATCTCGCACGGCACCGTCACATCCGGCAGGAACTGCATTTCGATATTGATATGCCCGTCCCCCGTGCAAGCCTCGCAGCGCCCGCCCTTAACATTGAACGAGAACCGCCCCGGCTTATACCCCCGCATCCGAGCCTCCGGCGCCGTCGAGAACAGCTCGCGTATCGGCGTGAACGTATCCGTGTATGTCGCCGGATTGCTCCTCGGCGTCCGACCGATAGGCGACTGATCGATGTCCACCACCTTGTCGATATGCTCCACACCCTCGATGTCGCGCACCGCCCCCGCCCTGTCCCGTGCCCGGTAGAACTGCTGCGCCAGCTTCTTGTACAGAATCTCGTTGATGAGCGTGCTCTTCCCCGACCCCGACACCCCCGTCACGCACACCAGCATCCCCAGCGGAATCTCCACATCGATGTCCTTCAGGTTGTTCTGCGCCGCCCCCCTGATGACCAGCCGCTCGCCGTTCCCCGGACGCCGCTCCTCCGGCAGCGGAATCTGCCGCCGTCCGCTCAGATACTGCCCCGTAATGGACTCCGGCGCCGCCATGATGTCCTCCACCGGCCCCGTAGCCACGATGTGCCCGCCGTGCTCACCCGCGCCCGGCCCAAGGTCAACGATGTAGTCCGCCGCCCGCATTATCGCCTCGTCATGCTCCACGATAAGCACCGTATTCCCCAGGTCCCGCAGCCCCTTCAGCGTCTGTATCAGCCGGTAGTCGTCCGCCGGATGCAGCCCGATAGACGGCTCGTCGCACACATACAGCACACCCATCAGCCCCGACCCTATCTGCGTAGCAAGCCGAATCCGCTGCGCCTCCCCGCCGCTCAGCGTCGATGCCGTCCGCGACAGCGTCAGGTAATCCAGCCCGACGTTCAGCAGGAAGTCCAGCCGCGCCTCGATCTCCTTCAGAATCTGCCCCGCAATCGCCTTCTCCCGATCGCTCAGCACACTCGGATGCTCAACCTTCACCCGCCCATTCCGCGACGCCTTGGACTTCTTCTTGCGTCCCTTCGCCCCCTTCACCGTCCCATTCAATCCTTCTGCGGCTGTGGGAGCGCTTCCATTCATCCCTTCTCCCTCCGGTAGAGGACTGACGTGGAGGCTCTGACCGCTATCCCCCCCAATCGCCGCAATCCACGCGCTCGCCTGCCCGATCGACTTGTTCGTAACATCCATGATGTTCAGCCCGCACACCGTAACCGCCCGCGCCTCAGGTCGCAGCTTCTCCCCCTTGCACGCGCTGCACGGATTCGTCGCCATGTACCGCTCTATCTCCGCGCGCACATGGTCCGACTCCGTATCCTTGTACCGCCGCTCCAAGTTGTTGATGACCCCCTCGAACGCCGTCCGCCAGCGATAAGTCTTGCCCCGCCGCGTGTGATGCTGCACATCGATACGCTTGCGCTTCGTGCCATACAGCACCTTGTCGAGGTCCTGCTTCTCCATATCCTTCACCGGCACATCCAGCGAAAACTCAAACGCCCGCGCCAGCGACTCAAGCTGGCTGTAATACCACGGACTCATCGCGCCCGACCGCGCCCACGGCTGCACCGCACCCTCCGATATGCTCAGATTCCTGTTCGGAATCACCAGGTCCTCGTCAATCTCCAGCTTGTACCCCAGCCCAGTGCATGTCGAGCATGCCCCATGCGGATTGTTGAAGCTGAAAGTGCGCGGCTCAAGCTCCCCCATGCTGATATTGCAGTGAACGCATGCGAACTGCTCCGAGAACAGCAGCTCCTCGCCGCCGACCACATCCACCAGCACCGTGCCGCTCGCCATCTTCAGCGCAGTCTCCACCGAGTCCGCAACCCGCGACTGTTCCGCGCTCGCCCCGATGACCAGCCTGTCCACCACCACCTCGATGTCGTGCCACTTCTGCTTGTCCAGGTCGAACGACTCCGACAGGTCTTGCACCTCGCCATTCACCCGCACACGCACGAACCCCGCCTTGCGCGCATCCTCGAACACCTCCTTGTGCTCGCCCTTCCGCCGCCGCACCATCGGCGCCATTATCTGTATTCGGCTGCTCTCAGGCAGTCCCAGAACCGCATCCACAATCTGCTGCACCGTCTGCCGCTCCACCGGACGCCCGCACTTGTAGCAGTGAGGATGCCCTGTCCGCGCGAACAGCAGTCGCAGGTAATCGTAAATCTCCGTAACCGTCCCCACAGTAGAGCGCGGATTATGCGACACGCCCTTCTGATCTATGGAAATCGCGGGAGACAGCCCCTCGATATAATCCACATCCGGCTTATCCATCCGCCCCAGGAACTGCCGCGCATAAGAAGACAGCGACTCCACATACCGCCGCTGCCCCTCCGCATAAATCGTATCGAACGCCAGGGAACTCTTGCCCGACCCCGAAACACCCGTCATCACCACCAGCTTATTGCGCGGAATCGTAACGCTCACATCCTTCAGATTATGCTCCCGCGCCCCCTGAACAACGATATTCTCCAACGGCATATTTCGTCCTTTTTTCTTCTTGAATCTCCAATAGTGATGAACCCAGCGGACGTCAGGCGAGTCACTGCTGAAAGATAAAACGGCAAATGCTAAAGGGCAGGCATGTCAATACCCGCAGCGTTCATTTTAGCACTGAGTCAGGAGACATGGGCAGGTGCCTGACGACGTTCTCGACCAAACGCACGGAAAATCTGCACGCACTACCAAGGCAAATCGTACTCTTGATAGCGGTAAGCGTATGCGATATGCCTGTCAAGAGTCAGGCGCACGGAGTAATCTGAGAGCGGACCGATTTCGGTTAAGTCTAGAGACAACGCCTGATCGGCTGAGAACGAATTGTCTCCCCATACAAACCTTTTGTCACTTACCGTGTCGGTGATGGAAGCGTTGATTTGGAAAGGCCCTGCATATTGAGGGGATTCATTGAAGTGAAACACTATTTGAGAATTGCTTAATTCGACAGATTCCACATATGACCATCGCTTAAAGAATAGGCGAGTCTGATTATCCCTTATAATGTTGCGCTCCCACCGCCTAAGAGTGCTCTGAGGAAGAAGATGAAGCAATGTCTCATATTCGGCTTGGCTTCTGCAAACAATGTACCTTAGTGCCTCAAGCCCCATCTGCTTCGGAACGATGACCTCGGCATTCTGATTAAACACGATCTGGCGATTGTTCCACTCTGCCTTGTCGTGGTAAATGCGTCGAAAAGGTAAACGAGCCAAGTCTGACGAAGACGAGAATACACTAGCACCACGGGAGGCTAAGTTCCCGTCTGCAAACTGACTATCAATACGCGACAATACCGATTTTGAGTCAAAGAGAAAGTAAATTGGCACAGGGCAATGAGCGCCTTGCCACCGTTTTTCCTGCGGTCTGAAGCCTTCGTTATTTGCTTGAGTCGGTGTGCGAGGACGAAAATATAGCCTTACATGGTCCTTCCATCCAACATCAGTACTGCCGAGAATTTCCTGGCTTGCGTTGTCATTGCCCATCAGCCCGCGCCTCTGCGCTTCAATCCGGCTGAACAACGCATCACTTTTCAGTATCGACACCGCATTCTGAATATCAGTGAAATGAAACAGATAGTCAGGCCACCAGCGCCGAGCGGTTCCCAGCCAATTCGAGTCCTTCAACTCGGCCAAGAACTGGGCTATTCTTCTTGCGTCAGGTTTCTGCCTGAGAGTCATACAAGTTGTAACTGTCTTGCGTCGGATTGATTTGAAGCGATCACCGAAGGCTGAAGATACCGCTTCAACAATAACCCGTCCGCATTTCCCATCAATTGAGTGTCACTTTCGGCTTGGCGTATTGGTTTGAAGTACTCCAGTTCCGCAAGCATCCCGACTATGTACTCAGAATGAAAATCAAGGCCACCGGGCATTATGTGGGGTATGCATATCCCCAATTCCCTTACCTGCTGCCACAAATCTAGCAACTGTTCCTTGTGGAAGCGTATAGAATGCCCAACGCCATTTATTTGTATGCCACCACCCTCCGCGTCATCAAAGACATCAGCCTCAAATGTCTCATTCCCGCCCAGTGTTTCAAACTGCTTCTTTGATTTAACAATGCAAACTAGATCGTCCCATACCTCAGTGAAGGCGAGCGATCCAGGCTGTTCTCTGAGCCACTTTTTCGTAGCTTTCGGAACTTTATGTTCAGGCTTGAATCCGGCGCCAGAGTAGGCTACGTGTATGAAAATCTCTATCGGAAGCTTACTCAGATACTCTTCCATCAACGGCTTCGATTGAGTCTCCCAGTCCAATTCTCCGTTCCCACATCCAAGTTGCGGGAACGAGATTGATGTAATTCTAGCCTCTTTATAGACCTGAACGAACTTTTGTAACCCAGCCTTTAGGTATTCCGGCTTTGAAGGGATCCGCCAATGTTTCTTGGTCGGGAAGTTTAGTACCCACTTGTGCGATGTCTTATAGACCCACAACTTCCCAATGTCCAATGCGCCGTCTTCGCACAACTGCTGATATTCATCGAACATATCCGGATAGATGCCCTTGAACTCCTTGGCAATGCCCTTGCCCATCACGCCGACGGTATTGACCGTGTTCACCAGCACCTTGGCAGGACTATCGAACAGGCTGAAATCTACATAAGTAATCATCGTGCATTCCCCGGCTAAGAACAGTTATGTCGAATGTGTGATGCGATTGAAGATCGCCCCCTTTTAACGGTTCAAACACTCTAGACTTCAAGCCGTATGAGGCACCCCGCTGCGAGTGAGTGGGGCACCATGTCGGCGTTCAATTTAATTGAGCGCCACCCAAAATTGCTAGGCTGTGGAATTACACTTTAACCGTCTTCCCACAGACCATCATTTTGCGCACAGTGTAGCACATCATGAAATGCCGTCCGTCCGGCGCTTCGATGTAGCAATTCCTCTTGACAACACAAACGTTCGTGCGTATTATAGTGCATACCCCTAGAACATACAACCTAGGCAATTTGCCTTGCGGCAGGCCCAAGGCACTAACTGACAACTCAAGACTGATGGCTGAAAACTAACGCTTATGTGCAACCCAGCAGACATACAACACAAGATTCACAGCTTCACCAAAGACGGTGAAGACATCGCACGCTTCCTCGCAGAAACCTTGCGCGGAGAAACCCCCGGCGTCAAAGTCTGCCACCGCATGGAAGCAGCAAAACACCTGATCCGCTACGGCTTCCCCGACGAAGCACGGCAACAGGACCAGTTTGACATGAACAAGTCGAAGGTCGAGAACACCGACAAGAAAACCCCTTCCCCCTCGACGGGGGAAGGCTGGGATGGGGGTGACGAATCCCTTCCATCCGTGTCAGTTTCCGTAACCTACCTCGACATCCTCAACTACCAGATAGCCCACCTCATACGCCACGAGACCGCCGAGGGCCACACCATCGTCAACTTCCTCGTCGACATCATGAGCGGCAGGGACAGGCCATTCACTCCCAAGAAGTTCCGCATAAAGCCCGCAGACCGTATGGCAGCAGCAAGAGAGCTCCTGCGACGTGGATTCGGAGACTTCGGCTCAAGGCGCAAGCTCTCAGACACCACCGACGAAGCAAACGCCTACGACACCCTGCACACTGACCTAGCCAAGCGAATGCGCGAGTACAGCGAACGCGGCGCAGCCCCCATCCGCTTCCTGCTGGAAGTAGTGGCAAACCCCAACCCTGAAGAAGAGTTCACCATCCATTTCAGGATGTCAGCAGCACAGGAGCTCCTCCGCCGTGGCTGGGACACCAACTACGACAACATCAAGCCTGAGCAACTTCAAGACTACTGGCGTGACGGGGAAAGCACACGTCTATCCATAGGCCAGAAAAAGACCCAGGCCGGTCTCTCAACCTCCATCGACGACTACGACAACTACGACAACACAGACTACGAAGCCATAGCCCTACAACTCCGCGAAGACGAGGGCCGAGACGTCAACTCAAAGCCTCTTCGTTTCCAAGAGACCGTCCCATCTTCTTGCCATTCCTCCGAAAGCAGGAATCCAGAAGACCACCAAGCCGTAGCCAAGAATCCCCCTCTCCCTCAGGGAGAGGGTTGGGGTGAGGGCTCTGATAATTCCCTTCCCCCTCGACGGGGGAAGGCTAGGATGGGGGTGAAGAGTCCCGCACAAAACCCGCTCCCGAACAAGGCAGCCACCGTCAATGAACAAGGCAAAGCCATCATCAAAGAGTTCAAGGAAGCCATGGACAGGGGCGACGAGCGGGCAGCCCTCCGCGCAGAAGCAAAGTACCGCCGCATAGACATCAAAGCAGAAAGAAACATCTACGACTACGGCCCCAACGACCCCGACCCGACAATCGACTACTACTTCGAACCCCTAAGCCCCGAACAACAGGCAAAGTTCGACAAAGAAGACAGACGCGAACACGGCCTAACCGAAGAAGAGATCGCCGAATATTCAGGCATCTCCGCCTCAAGGGGCAAATCAGACCCGCTCAAGCACCTCACCCAAGCCGCCGCAACCCACAACACACCCATCCTCCCCAACCCGCTCGCCGCCAAGCGCAAAACCCCCACCATCCGCAGCCCTTGATAATAAGTCCCTTCCCCCTTGACGGGGGAAGGTTAGAGCCTGTCCTGAGCTTGCCGAAGGGATGGGGGTAATAAATCCCTTCCATCCTGTGCATCAATGTTAGCCCCGGTCTGACACCCGTCCGCTGACGGCTGACCGCTGCCACCCGATCGCTAAAATCTACACCACCACCGGTATCCTCGTCCCCGGCGTCGTCATCTGCAGGCTGTATATCGAAGTGTTCGATGTGAAGTACATCGTGCGGTTTTCCTCGCCGCCCCAGCCGCAGTTCGCCGGATACTCCGGCAGCTCTATCACGCCTATCAACTCGCCGCTCGATTCGAACACCCAGCACCCGCCAGGCCCCGTGCAATACACGCGCCCCTCCACATCCACCTTCATCCCGTCCGGCACGCCGTTGTTCGCATGCTCCGACGGCATATCCGCGAAGTGCCGAATGCCCACCACATCGCCGTCCGCATTCAGCTCGTATGCCATGATGTACTGACCCGGTCGCGTATTCGCCACATAAAGCACGCTCTCATACGGCGAAAACGCGATCCCGTTCGGGTACTCGAACGGCACCACCAGCTCCACCTCACCGCTCGGCCTGATGCGATGCACGCTGTTGAACTGCAAGTCCACATCGGCAGCATCAAGCCGATCGCGCCCCGGGTTCGTGAAGTACAGGCTGCCGTCCGACTTGAGCACCACATCGTTCGGGCGGTTCAGCCGCTTCCCCTCGGAGCTGTCCGCGACGACCGTGTACGACCCGTCCTCCTCCATCCGCGTCAGCCGACGGTTCACCATCTCGCAGATAACCACACGCCCCTCCGCATCGAAGGTCATGCCGTTGGATTCCCCGCTGTCCTCTCGAATAAGCTCAGGCTCTTCCCCCGGCACCAGCTTGAATATCTGCGCCCGCCGTATGTCCACGAACAGCAGGTACCCGTCAGGATGCCACAGCGGCCCCTCCGTAAATACGAACCCCGTAGCCAGCCGCTCCGACTCCGTAGATTCAACGATTTCAGAAAGTCTGTCAGACATATCAGCCCCTTATCATTTTCATCCCGTACATCGGTTAGACCCGCGTGTACTTCACTATGCGCCGCCCCGTGCTGCCCTCGCCCGATGTCGGCTGCACGAAGTAGATATTCCCCTCAGAGTCGCCTGCCGCGCCGTGGCAGCTTCGGTACTTCTCGTCACCCCAGCGCGCCAGCAGTTCGCCGTCTCCGCTCAGCACACTGAAGTACCCGCCGTTGTGCTCGGCTACATAGCAGTCACCCTCCGTATCCTCCCACACCACCGCAGGCCCGATCAGCTTCGTCGGCCACTCCGCCAGGAACTTTCCCTCCTGAGTGAACACCTGCACTCGGTCATTCTCGCGGTCCGCGATGAGCAGCCGCCCGTCCGCCGTGATACAGGCCCCGTGCGGTAACATGAACTCGCCCGGCCCTCTGCCCGGTTCGCCCCACGACCTTCGCAGGGCCCCCGCCGCCGAGAACCGATGCACCCGCGCGTTCGCGTAACCGTCCGCCACATAGATGTCCCCCGACGGCGCCACAGCGATGCCCGCCGGCATATTGAACGGCTCGCCCCCATGCGTAACCTGCGTATGGCCGCTCGACCCGAAATCGTTCGGGTCCGCCCCCGTATCTGAGCGAACTCCCTTCTCCCCGATGGTCATCAGTAGTTCGCCCTGCGGTGTGTATTTCAGTACCTGCTGGTCGTTGCGGTCCACAATCCAGATGTTGTCCCGCGCGTCCGCATAGATCGCATGCGGGAACGAGAACCCCGTCTCGCCCCAGTCATACAGGTAGCTGCCGTCCTTGTCGAACACGATGACCCCATGCTCGGCCCTGTTGAACGCATACACCCTGTCCTGCGAGTCCACCGTCACCGCCGCCATCGGCGCATTCCAGCCCTCCGGCACCTGCGCCCAGTCTTCGTTCACCTCGTAAGTATGCCTGCCGCTTCCAACTGTATTTGCCACTGTGGTGCTCCTTATTGAGTGATTCCTGAACGCAGTATGCTTATAACTGTTTCTATCAACCTATCGAAGAAATCCAACTTCGAATTCCCTACTGGCGATTCTACCAGCCTTTGATTTGCGGTGAAGAGTTTGCTAGGTCTGGCATAACTCACTCTATCCAATGAACCTACGCAATGAACCTACCGCGAAACTGTCGTCGGTAACCTCAACGGCTTGACGGCCACCGTATGGGTTGCTGGTAATCTGGCATAGGATGGCATCGCCCCTTGTTCTGTCGGTGTTTGACAGAACGACAGCAGGCCTTATTTTCGCCTGAGACAGATCGGAAAACGGGCATAACATAGGACTACTTCACTTGCTGAATGTGCGACCATGCTTCATCTTCCTCCGGGCGGTTCCAGTCCACTGCAAGCGCGACTTCGCTCATAAGCGTTACATCATGGCTATCGTAATCCTCTTCGTCGTCCAGAACGGTTACCGGCGCGCGCCTCGTTGAAGAGAGGCTGATTGCTTCTAGTAGCCGCACATGGCCATCCTTATCTATTATCGCTTCTATTGTACGGGTCAACTGTACATCACCCCGTCCCATTTATCCTGTAAATCCTATTAAATTTACCCCTTGTCCGGCCTGCAAGCCTCCATCACTGCCCGCACAGAATCGATGTCAGGACGCGCAGCCACCACGCGCACAACGGCTACGTCCAGCCCCTCCGCGAGTCGCTTGAACTCCGCCGCCGCGCCCTCTGCATTACCGTAGTAGCCCACCGTGCGCAGCAGTTCAGGGGAGAACGCATCCGCCACTTCATCTGCGCTTGCGCCGCCCCGCCGCATGTCATCCAACCCTGCAAGTTCCTCAGTGAAGCCCATACGCTCGAAGTGAGCGCGATAGCCAAGTTGGCGCTCCCGTTCCGTAGGAATCGTCGCACCCAGAGCATAATTCATCGTTGCCTTGGCGAACGCCCGCCGAGCCACATCTTCATCGTCGTCAACGCACACCCGGATATACTCCGCGAGCTTGATTTCAGAAGGATCGCGCCCTGCCTTCTCCGCACCCTCATTCACGCGCTCTCGGCTCCAAGCTATTTGCTCGGGACTGCACCAGTTCAGGCACGCCCCGTCCGCAAGCTCACCCGCAAGCCGCAGCATCTGCGGTCCCAAGGAGCCAAGATACACGGGCGTCCTGGGCGGTGGGTCTATTGCGAGGCGCGCGCCGCGCAGCGTAACCACATCTCCTTGGTAATCCACGCTCTCCCCGGCGACAAGCGGCCGAATCGTGGCGAGGTAATCGCGCATCAGCGCCAGCGTGGACAGGTTAGGTAGTCCGAGTGCCTGCCGAGCGCGAGGACGATACGAGCCGCCGGAGCCGATGCCCATGATGAACTTGCCGCCACTTATGTCGCTCACCGTGCCGCCCGTCATCGCAAACGCCATCGGCGTGCGATACATCACCGGCGAGACCGATATGCCAGTCGTTACGCCGCCATCCACCACATCGCAGCTAGCCTCCCAGCGACGCAGGCAAAGCTGATATGAGTCTTGGCCGGTGCCCTCGGGTGTCCAGATGCTGGTATAGTCCTGCTCCGCCGCCTCTCGCGCAAGAACCGACTGGTCGTCCCACGACAAGTTGAGCGTCGCATCCAAACCAACGCCGATTTCCATTGTTCTCTTCCTTTCCTCTGGTTGACATGCCTGGCGACCGGTCACAATTGACGCTCCGGTGAGCGTCTAGTAGACATAAGATTAATCGCTTGGTAGTATAACGGCAACAATATCACACCATAAACTAAGAGAGGAGAGACACTAATGGCAGATATAGCGTTAGTGACCACAGCAATTGCCGGGCTCATAGTTTCGGTAGGGGCTTTGCTCGTATCCGTAGGCGTACTTTACCTTGTGATGCGGATAGGCAACGCCATAGACAACCTCACCTCTGGTTCTTAGTTAGCAGACGGATTCCTGATAGTCATACGGGGACGCAATTGAGCGTCCCCGTACAGTTAATAGCCGAAATTCAGCCGGTTAGCCTCTTGAAGGCAAAGCCACCGTCGCCGCTCCCGGCGTAGTCTTCTTCCCTTCGTGGTCTTCAAGCCAGATGTCGCAATCGACTAAATTCTCCCCGTTCTCGGTGTACTTCTTCGTGACGACACCCTTGCCGAGCATCGTCGTTCCCGGCACATCCATCCCCCGATACTGCGTCGTCAGTGACTTCAGCATGCCCTCTGCCCCAATCCAGTCGGTCATGACCTGCCCAAGCCACGCACCCTTCAGCGCGCCGTGCAGTATGACATCCGGCAGCCCGTTGCCCTTTGCGTAGTTCAGGTCGTAGTGTATCTGGTAGTAGTCCCCCGACGCTCCTGCATACTTCACAAGTTGCTGCGTCGTCGGGTCCTTTCGCAGTGTAGGAACCTCCGTCCCTTCCTGAACATCCTCAAAATATACCTGATTGCCCATTATTATGCTCCTTGCATACAAGTTTCATTCTATGACCGGATACTGACTTACTGACCAACCAATGCACCGACAAATCCCTACGGGTCGTAGCTAATGCCAGTGGTGCGCTGAAGCGCAACGGTTTGCCCGAACTGGTTCGCATACTTAGTTTCTCGCACGCTGAACAGCATATTGCCCAGTCTGCCCGGACGCTCGAACAATTCTGCGAGCATAGTCGTGACCGTAATGCGGTCGCCGGGGCGCACGGGATGGAAGTAATCCCACTGACTGCCGCCATCAAGATTGGCGGAGTATGGACTCTTGTAAGCGGGCGGGGCATTTGAGATGAGCGAGCGCATGAATGTTGGGGGTGCGATAATCCCCCCATACCGCGTCTGGCGCGCCACCTCGTCGTCGTTGAATAGCGGGTTCGCGTCTCCGATAGCCTGTGCGAACTTAATGATTGCGCCCTTCTCCACCTCATGCGTGATTGGATCAGACTCCACGCCGATGGCATCGCGCATCTGCTGTGATATGACCGACTCCTGTGTCATGCAACATACTCCTGAAAGTGTGTTTGTGATTTGGCAAAAGTGTAAGTCGCACCCGTCTAAGTGTCAAGGAACAGCTAGAGACCCACCCAGTCGGGCAGGATTAACAGGATGATGCAGTTGTGGTATAACTGACACACTAGCTAACTGACGACTCACTACTTGCTACTATTCACTGACAAGGAGATACACCATGACTTCAAATGGCAAAGTCGCCATCGTCACCGGCGGAGGTTCAGGCATAGGAAGGCATAGCGCGCTCGCACTAGTGCGTGAGGGCTACTCGGTCGCCATCGGCGGCAGACGCATGTCTGCGCTCGAAGAAACCATAGCCGAAGCGGGCGACGGTGGCGAGTGCATGCTCGCAGTCGCTACCGATGTAACCGACGCTGAATCCATCCGCAACCTGTTCGCACAGACCAAAGAGAGGTTCGGCAGGCTCGACGTGCTATTCAACAACGCCGGCATCGGCTCGCCGCGCATGCCAATGGAGGACATTCCACTGGAAGCCTGGCAGGCGGTCGTGAACACCAACCTCACCGGCACCTTCGTCTGTACCCAGGAAGCCATCAAGATTATGAAGAGCCAGGACCCGATGGGCGGGCGCATCATCAACAACGGCTCAATCTCCGCATACACGCCCCGTCCCGACTCGGTCGGATACACCGCAACGAAGCACTCCATCACAGGCCTGACCAAGTCCACATCGCTCGACGGGCGCAAGTACAACATCGCCTGCGGGCAGATAGACATCGGCAACGCCGCTACACCGATGACGGAGCGAATGGGCGGTGGTGTTCCACAGGCAAGCGGCGAGGTGATGATAGAGCCGACCTACGATGTCAACCACGCCTCGGACGCCGTCGTCTTTATGGCGAACCTGCCGCTCGACACCAATGTGCAGTTCATCACCATCATGGCGACCAAGATGCCCTATGTCGGCAGAGGTTAGGTGTGTTGACATTTGACACACAATGCGTTTTAGACTTGAAAAGTATGTTTATTTCGTCATTCTGAACGCAGCGCAGCGGAGTGAAGAATCTAAAAATCGTTGTACATACGCCATTCTCCGATTTTAGATTTCTCGCTTCACTCGAAATGACAGAAGTAATGAAAGGCAACCTCAAAATGTCGGCAGAGGTTAGTCGTCGGAAGATCTCTATCCCCGCTAAAGGGAAAGGTTGGAGCCTGATCGGAGCATACCGAATGAGCTTAAGAGGCAAGTTCTTTGGTAGCCTCCGCGAGGTTCCTGCGATGCAGTGCGCGTAGCCCTGGCACTTGCGACAGTAGCAGCACTGCCAATGTAAGCGCGCCCACGATGATGTAGGTGGACGCATCGATTATGATGTCCATATTCCAGTCTAGGGATGACATCTGTCCGATAAGGTATGCCTCGATTGCGTAGCCTATAACGAATCCTAGGATGATGCCGCCCACGCCGGTTATCAGGGACTCGGTTGTGATGAGCATGTTCACTTGCCGCCTGCTGAATCCGAGGGTTCGCATGGTGGCAAGTTCACGGCTCCGCTCGGTTACATTGAGAGTAACCGTGTTGAAGACAGCGAAAGCGGCAAGAGACATGCCGAATATGGTCATTATGCCGATGAACTGGTTGGTCAAAGCCATGAGTTCTTCGATACCCTCTCGCACATCCGCGCTTCGCTCCACCGAGAGCACATAGGCTCTCATCTCCAGCATCTGCGTTACTTCTGCGGCGTAGTCGGGATGTTCAAGGGTTATCAGGGCGGCAGTGGCATGAAAGCCTCGCATAAGAATTGCGGCTTGCGATAGCCTCATATAGGCGGAATCGCCCATCGGGAATCTCACGAGGCCGGCAACGGGAAACAGCTGATCTCGCCTCTCCGACTCCACCTTCACCGTATCTCCCACCTCCAGGTTCAGGTCACTCGCAAGGGTCTCTGTAAGGAATATGCCGTTGGTGCTGAGAGGCTGAGCACCTTCCACATATTCGGGTTTCAGGAGCGTCGCGTCATCGGGAACGGCGGTAACGACCGAGTACTCGGAATATTCACCATTTACCAGCTTCACGGGTATTTCGGCGATGGGCTCTGCCTTGCGAACCTGGGGCCACGACTGGAACACATCCGTCTTTCTATAATTAATATCGTGAGTGAACAGCGCCTTGAGGTCGTGCTGCTGTATCTCGTTGAACTGCACATCGAATGCATTGTCCATTGTGTCCAGCATTCCCATTACTGCCGTGACCAAGGCGACAGAAACGGCAATGCTCACAATCGACGATAGGGTTCGCCAGCGTCCGCGGGTCATGTTGCGAAGGGCAAGCCTCAACATGCCGGGCAGACGCTGCATGGGCAACAGCTTTTCTAGCATGATTGACGCCCCACCGGACGATATGTCCGTGCGCATCGCCTCGGAGGGAGTAAGTCGCGCGGCGGCGATGGCAGGCTGGATGCCTGCGATGACGCACGCTACCAGACCTATCGCGAAGGCAGCGACTAAGACCCAAACTTGGCTGACTACTACTGTAAAGGGCAGGTCCAGAGTTCCTATGTAGAGGCTGGTGAATCCGCCGGCCGCCAGAGTTCCCCACAATATACCTAATCCGTTGCCGATGAGCGCTATCAGGACAGGGAACGTGAGGTAGTGGCGGAGTATATGACCACGAGAGAACCCCTCAGCGCGCATCAGCCCTATGATCTGCCTTTGGCTCTGCACTATCCGCGTAAGCATTGCGTATGCAACTAGCGCGGTTATAGAAAGGAACAACACAGGAATGGCAATAGCCACCTCTTCAAAGCCGTCTATGTCCGACTTGAGAGTGGCATAGCTCAACTGCTCCTCTCTTTCGATGAGCTGGTGAGAGCCGTACCTGTTCAGGTATCGGTCTATCTCGGATTTAATGGCTTCGGTGTCCGCGCCGGTCTGAAAGCGCACGGTAATCTCGTTGATGACGCCTTCCACGCCGAGCATGTCGTCAACGGCGCTCCTGCGAACCATGAGGATGGCGAAATCTCCCGGCGAGGTTAGAAGTTCTGCTCCCCCTTTGGACTTCCAGAGGTACTCAGGGCTTGTGATTGCGCCACTGATTTTGAACTCCCTGTCCTTGCCTCGATAGACTAATGAGATGGAATCGCCGGGCATCAAGTCGTAGTAGGATGTGAACAGGTTGTCCACGAGAGCGTGCCGCCCATCGCCCGCTTCCAAATATTCGCCCTCCCTCACGATTACGCGGTTGATGTCTGGAGTCTCATCGTCAGGAATGCTGATGACTCTGGCAGATAATGTGTTGTCAGGATCGTCAGGCTGTCGTATTGCAATATTCGCAACATACCTGCCCTCTGCGACTGCCACGCCTTCCATGTCCCGAATCGCGTCTACAGCCCTGATGGGTATGGACGGCGCAACATGATAGAAAGCGTCGGCGAACTTCAGCTCCTCATAGGCAAAGTCTTCGGAACTCTTCACATTCAGGAATGCCGAGTACATCGTGACGAATATGCCCACGCCCAGGGTTAGCAGAGCAATGATGGAAATGAAGAGGGCACGCGAACGCCATAGGTCGCGGAATGCCTTTTTCAGCAGCGGGTTCACGGCTACCACTCAAGGTCTTCGGGGTGAATCGGATTTTCCACCGCCCTATCCTCGATTATCTCTCCGCTGCGCATTCTTATAACGCGGTCAGCCATACGGCTTATCGCCGCGTTGTGAGTCACCAGGATGATCGTGGCGTTCTCAGATCGATTGATATGCCTCATCAGGCCCAGAATCATCTTGCCCGTCTCATAGTCGAGATCGCCCGTTGGTTCATCCCCCAGCAGGATCGAAGGACCCTTCGCCAATGCCCTGGCAATGGCTACGCGCTGCTGCTCGCCTCCCGAGAGCTGCGCCGGAAAGTGGCCTATACGGTCGCCAAGACCGACAGAGCGGAGTGCGGGTATGGCGTTGCGCTTGTTTCCCGTCAGTTCTGCGACCATCTCCACATTCTCTCCGGCGGTGAGTGAAGGGACGAGGTTGAAGAATTGAAAAATAAACCCCACTTGCTTGCGCCTGTACATGGTCAGCGAGGCTTCGTTCATGTCTGTAATCTCGCTGCCGCCCACCCAAATCCGTCCGTGAGTTGGGGCGTCCAGCCCGCCTAACATATTCAGAAGGGTTGTCTTGCCCGAGCCGCTTGGTCCAAGTAGCACCACGAACTGACCTTCCTGAATGTCGAGGCTGACATCTCTGAGAGCATAGACGACTGCATCGCCCACCTCGTATTGCTTGGACACACCTTCGAGTCGGGCGATGACTCCATTCTGTATATCCATGTCAGCCCCTGTCAGCGCCTTCGTCTTGCAAGCCGCCTGAGCCGCCGCCTGATCGTTGACCGCCGTCGCAGGTTGCCGGCTACATAACGCGCCACATCCGGGCTGCCCAGCAACAGCGGCGCCCGCCACTCGCGCAACTCCTTCATCGTCGTGCTGCCGCTGCTCCATGATGGCACGAACGACTCCAGCGGCTGCCATCCTATCCCTGTGGGCAATGTTCCCAGCAGCTTCTTTCGACCACCCTTCAGAACGATGCCTCCGGCTTCCATCACAAGCAGTGAGCCGCCCGCAGCATCCCATAGGAACGGCGCGGTCGTAATCGTGTACTGCGTAACACCCTTCGCCACCATCGCAAGCTCGTAAGCGATACTGCCCGTCATACGCAGTTCTCCAAACTTACTGCGTAGAGGTTTGCGTACCTTGAACAGTGCGCCGAATCCACCCGGCAGCGTAATCAGCCTGTTGCCTTCAGGCGCCTCTGCCGTCAGCGCAACGACAGGAACGCCATCAACCTGCGTACCGCCTCCCCTGTGTGCATGCATCACGATGCCGCCGTTGTTGCTGGGCCAAGGCAGGAATACCGCCGACACGACAGGAGCACCCTGGTAAAGCACCCCAATGGAGCTGGCAAACAGCGGCAGCCCCGAAAGAAAGTTTCGTGTGCCATCCAGAGGGTCCAACACCCAGACGAAGTCGGGCGCAGGCTGCTTATCCGCATTTGCACGCTCTTCGGCGTTGTCCTCTTCGCCCAGTATGCCGTGCTCGGGGAAGCGCTTGGCGATTGCCTTTTGCAAATATCTCTGGCATTCGTAGTCCGCGTTGGTAACCGGATCGCTCTGCTTGTCGTCCTTGTATTCGACATTCAGCGCGTGTTCAAAATGTCCACGCAAAATATCGCCTGCGCCTTGCGCAATCTTCACCGCATGCGCCTCAATCTCACGCAGTGTGGCATCGTCGTCCGGCGCCACACCGTTCTGCCTGCCGCCTACGACCGATTTCAAGCCTTTAAGGACGTTTCGCATTAAACCTCGCGCTCTCTTTCTATCAGCAACTCTTTGAAACTCCCCTATAATAGCATTACAATGCGGTCGAAGATTGCAGATTCTGTGCGTTACTCCATTCGTTTCATCCATAGCCAACAGGGAGTTTGCCCAAATGACGACTAACCGAGAAGGCTTCGAGATTTACGACGACCGCTTCACCGCGATGATTCCGGACGATACTCAATTGCTCAGACACTTCACGGGCATGGAGTGGGCGGAAGGTCCGGTCTATATCTCGGAAGGCGACTACCTGCTATGGAGCGACATTCCCAACGACCGCATGCTCCGTTATTCGGACGCTGATGGTGTTTCCGTCTTCCGCCAGCCCGCGGGCTTCACCAACGGCCACTACCGCGACCGCGAGGGACGATTGGTGAGCTGCGAACACGGCAATCGCCGCATCAGCCGCACCGAGCACGACGGCACAATTGTTACTCTCGCCGACAACTATGAGGGCAACAGGCTGAACTCCCCCAACGACCTTGTGGTCAAGTCCGACGGCACAATCTGGTTCACCGACCCGCCCTACGGCATCCTCAGTGACCGCGAGGGACACAAGGCGGACAGCGAACTTGCGGGCTGCTTCGTGTTCCGCCTTGAGCCGGACACGGGCGAGATCGAAGTGGTCGTGGATACGATGGACAGGCCCAACGGCATCGCCTTCTCGCCTGACGAGAGCATACTTTATGTGGCGGACACCGGCGAGCCCGGCAACATTATGGTGTTCGATGTAGAAGACGGCAGGAAGCTCACAAATGAGCGCGAGTTCGCGGTCGTCAGCCCCGGAAAGTCGGACGGCTTCCGCTGCGACACCGATGGCAACATCTTCACAAGCTCGGCTGACGGCATCCATGTGTACAGCCCGGCGGCTGAGTTGCTCGGCAAGATACTCGTGCCTGAAGACCGCAACGCCAACTGCTGCTTCGGCGGCCCCGACAAGAACCGCCTCTACATCTGCGCCGACAAGTCTCTCTACTCCATCGTCCTGAACGCCAGAGGAGCGCAGACGCCATAGCCTTCTGGCAGCGCATGGATATGCAGAGTAGCAAGTGGAGGCACTTCACCTTCACCTTCATGAAAGCCATGAAAGCGATTCGCCGCTTGCCTTTGAGGTTCCTGCTACTTGCATGCATCCTCCTTGCATGCATCCTCATTGTGGCATCGGCTATCGCAGCAAGGCAGTCTAATATGCTGGACAGGCAGCTTATATTCTTCCCTTCAAGGGAGATAACCCAGACTCCGGCAGATGTGGGACTGCACTTTGAGGATGTGTCGTTCTCCGCGTCGGACGGCACACGGCTGCACGGTTGGTTAGTGCCTGGTCAAGGCGACAACACACTGGTCTGGTTTCACGGCAACGCGGGCAACATAAGCAGCCGCGTGGACAACATCCAGCTGCTCAGCAGGCGTCTCGGCGTGAATGTGTTCATATTCGACTATAGGGGATACGGACGCAGCGAAGGTAAGCCGTCCGAGCAAGGCATATACGTGGACGGGGATGCCGCGCTGGAGTATCTGCGCTCGCGCGACGATGTTGACATGGAGAAACTGATACTATTCGGGCGTTCACTGGGCTGCGCTGTTGCGGTCGAACTGGCGACCCGCAACGCTGCCAAAGCCGTTTTACTTGAGTCACCGTTCACATCGGTTGCGGACATGTCGCGCCGCACACACCCTTTGCTTTCACTATTGCTGCCGCCCCGTCTGCTTGTGCAGAGCAGGTTTGACTCACTCTCCAAAATGGGACGCATCGAAAGCCCTGTGATGGTGTTGCATGGCGACAGAGACGACATAGTTCCAATTGAGATGGGGAAGGAACTGTTCGATGCCGCCAACGAACCAAAACGCTTCTACGCGATTCAGGGCGCGGGCCACAACGATACGCATCTCGTAGGTGGCGAGCGATACTTCGCCGCGCTGCGAGAGTTTATAGAAGACCCGCCTCTTCCACAGTAGAGGAAGTTTAGAGCAGAATACATCGCTTGACGCTGCCGACTGGCATCTATGTCTCGCCCACTGACCGCCCACTTGCTACAATGAGGCCACACCAGAGGCCATTCCAACATACGGAGCTAAAACTTGCTTGTACTAAAAGCCACTCGGACTATACGCAACAGGATCGCAGTCGTGGAACTATTCGGTTCTATTGGAGGGCAGATAAAGTCCCCGGTCTATGAGCCGATATTCGCGTCCATCGCGCGGGACGACAACATACGCGCCCTTGTGCTGGACATAGACTCGCCGGGCGGCGGCGTGTCGGCGTCAGACTACCTCTATCGCAGCGTGCTGAAGGTCGCTGAGAAGAAGCCGGTCATCGCCAGCATTCGTGGTCTGGGCGCGTCCGGCGCGTACTACATCAGCTGCGCCGCGCACAGGATAGTCGCCAGCCACGCCTCAATCGTCGGCTCTATCGGCGTCATATCGGTGCGCCCCGCATTACAGGAGCTTATGCAGCGTCTGGGTGTCGGCGTCAATGTGAACAAGAGCGGCCTGCTCAAGGACATGGGAGCATTCTGGCGCGATGCAACGCCCGAAGAGGAAACGAAGATGCAAGCGCTCATAGACGACTCGTTCAACACATTCGTCAAAATCGTGGCGGAGTCGCGCAAGATGGATGAGGAGGATGTGCGGCGCATCGCCACGGGCGAGGTCTATTGGGCGACTAAGGCGCACGAACTCGGGCTGGTGGATGAGCTGGGCGACCTCGACAGGGCGCTCGACATCGCCGCCGAGACTTCGGGCGCGCCGCGCAGGCCCGTGTATTTCCGCCCACGCCGCAGCTTACGCCAACTGCTGATGAACCCCGCCGCAGAAGCCCTAACTGAGTCCATCAGCAACGAGGTGGAGCGCCGCCTTTGGTCAGGCTGGCTTCGGTAAATTGACCCAAAAGTCGAGACGAAAAGGATAATAGGGCCTTTATTTGCTTCCCATCTGAAATTTCGTCTGAATTTTGGTCAAATTTATCCTGTGCAGTGTTCTAAACCTTTGCTAAAATCTTATTCACCTGATTTGCATAGCGTCAGGCTCAAGCAGTAGCTGAACCATCAGATTGGAGGTATCAAGTAAACATAGGTGAATAAGAATAGGTCTGGCGCGTTTCGCAAACCTGAAGGCTACTCTTTATCTACGGACCTTACTTCTAATCAGCCCACGGACAACACCGCACAGCCGGTCAAGACACTTGTACCAGAGGACATCACTACGCCTGAAGTGAGTCTGCAACCTACTGCAGAGCAGCAGAATGTTGCGGCAGTTCACCCTGTGGGCGATATCATCGTCGCGCCGGTGGACGCTGTTTCAGTGCCCGTCAAACCTAGACGGAGTGTGCGTCCCCACATCCGTAAGCCCCAAATGCCTCGTGTGAACACCACTCGCATATCGGTGCGCGTACCGCGCGTTCGCCCTATGCGGGTCCACACATTCGACTCGTTCCAGCATCGCAACTACCGCTTCCTCTGGGCATCCACGCTTTTCTTCAGCGGGGCATTCTGGATGCAGCAGGTCATCATTGGCTGGCTGACCTACGAGTTGACGCAGTCCGCGCTGCTGACAAGCCTTGTGATGGGCTTGGACGCCCTGCCTATCCTGATAGCGGGACCGCTCGGCGGCCTGCTGGTGGACAGGTGGGACAAGCGCAAGCTGCTGACGGGCGTGTTCGCGTATCAGTCCGTGCTCGCTCTGGGGTTCGCCTTACTGGTGCTGCTTGGCACCGTGAACACGTGGCATGTGTTCGGCTTCGTGTTCCTGATGGGCATTGGATGGGTGATAGCGGACCCGGCACGCATGTCGCTTATCCCGGCGATAGTGCCGCGCCACAGTCTGGTGAATGCGTTTGCCCTGAACTCGCTGGCGTTCAGCATTACCCGCCTTGCGATTCCCGCTGTTGGCGGCGCACTGCTTGCGTTTGCGGGCGCGGGCGTCGCGTTGCTGCTGCAGGGAGCCCTTGTCGCCCTTGCCTCGGCACTGGCGCTGGGGCTTGGCACCTTTGCAACCGCCGGGCAGTCCAAGCTCAACCCGCGCGTTGTCCTGTCGGAAATCCTGGAGGCCGTGCGCTACATCAGGGAAACGCCGGTCGTGCTCGGGCTGATGATGCTCGGATTCATCCCGAGTGTCCTGGTCTCCCCGTTCCTGCACGGGCTGATTCCGGTGTATGCCGCTGAGGTGTACGAGGTTGGCCCCGTGACCCTCGGCTTGTTGATGTCTGCGGTGGGCGCGGGCTTCCTCACGGGAACACTGGTGCTCGCATCGCTGGGGGACGTACAGCGCAAGGGCCTGATGATTATGGGGTGCATCGCGCTAATCTGCGTATCGATGGCGGCCCTGGCGCTCAGCCCGACAATCAACATGGCGTATCCGCTGGTTGCCATCGGCAGCATGGGAACGATGGGGTTCTTCTCGATAACGGGCGCGACGATGCAGAGCATCCTGCCCGATGGGATTCGCGGCAGGGTGTCGGGCATTTACATCATGACATTCGGGGCAATGCCGCTGGGCAATCTCACGGCAGGCCTAATCTCGGAGAACATGGGCGCACCTGTCGCAACGCTGGTAGCCTGCGGACTGGTCGTAGTCGCCGCCGCCGTGGTGATGACTCTGTTCCCGTCGATCAGGAGGCTTTAGAGTCGGTCAGTTAGTTGGTAATTAAGTGAATAGTGAGCCCAATTTTATGTGGTTCGACAAGCTCACCACGAACGATTCGGGCTGAGGGAATACTGACTAACTAGCTGACAGATTTCGCCTCCTGCCACAGGGCTTCCTTTTCGTCCATGGACAGCATGTCGAATGAAACGCCCCGCTCTCTGCTAAGCCGCTCCATGATGGCATAGCGCTGGTAGAAGCGGCGGTTGGTGCCGCGCAAGGATGCCTCGGCATCGATGTTCAGCCAGCGTGCGGCGTTGACCACAGAGAACAGCAGGTCGCCCAGCTCACTTTCGCGTTCATCATCAGTACTTGCCGCTTGAATCTCCGAAAGTTCCTCGGTCACCTTGTCGAGGACGCCTTGGAAGCTGTCCCAGTCGAAGCCGGCGCGTTCGGCGCGCGCCTGCACTGCTTGGGCATACGCCAGCGCGGGCATGTTTTTTGGGACACCTTCCAGGATTGACCCACCGCTTGCCGCCTTTTCCTGCCGCTTGACGGCGTCCCAACTGGCGATAGCCTCGTCGGCGCCCGACACCTGCTTATCGCCGAAGACATGAGGATGGCGGCGCAGAAGCTTATCCACCAGAGTGCCTAGCACATCCTCTCGCGTGAACTCGCTATTGTCCTCGCCGAGTTTGAGCTGGAACATGACATGGAAAAGCACATCGCCAAGCTCTTCGACCATCTTGTCGGTATCGCCTTCCTCGACTGCCTCTATGAACTCGTAGCACTCCTCCAGGAACATGCCGGCTAGTGTCTCGCGCGTCTGCTTCTTGTCCCAGGGGCAGCCGTCGGGGCCGAGCAGGCGCTCAAGAATCTGCTCGACGCCCGTGTATGTGCTTGGATATCCGATGTCTGTCATTTCGTTCTATCCATCCTGTTCTTGCTTGTTCGCTCTCGTTACCGAAACGCTATCAGATTGGCGGGGTGGATGGTAGCATTGGGGAATGAGACGCATTGCAAGAATCATCGCCGCGGTGATATTCGTGGCGCTCATGCCTTTGCTGCTGATTACCAGCAGCGTGAGGTTTGTCATCAACCTGCCGGCGCTATACAGCTACGGCTTCGACAAGTACGGCATTGCCGAGTACACGCGGATCGAGCGCGGAGACCTGCTTGCGGCGGGCGCGCAGATACGCGACTATTTCAACAACGACGAGGAAGACCTGATTATCCGCACCTTCGTGGGCGGTGTGCAGGTCGAGTCGCTGTACAACGAGCGCGAGGTACACCACATGCGCGATGTGAAGGCGCTGGTGCGCGGCGTATATCTGGTGCAGATGCTCGCCTTGCTGTACATCGCTGTGTACATTGCCGTGGGTTTCTGGCTGCGGCGCAGCGACTTCTGGCAGACGCTGGGGCGCGACGTTAGCGGCGGCGGCAAACTGACACTCGCGCTGGTCGGCATCGTGGGGCTGCTGGCACTGGTGGGCTTCAACAGGCTGTTCCGGCTGTTCCACCTAATCAGCTTCAGCAACGACCTCTGGATGCTGGACCCGCGCCGCGACTACCTCATAGCGATGTTCCCGCAAGGGTTCTTCTTCGAGGCTACGATGCTGATTGCGTTCTGCACGATTGCGGCTGCGGCCGTGCTCGCCGTGGGGCCGCGCATCGTTCGCATAGTCGCCCGTGGATTTAACAACTCGCAAAACTCCGCCGACTAGCAAGACGATTGCATAAGTGCAATGTTAGCTACGATGGGAGAGTATTTTCACCCCCATCCTAACCTTCCCCCATCGAGGGGGAAGGGACTTTTGCAATAGATTCGGCTAGATCAGGCGGCTACACATTGAAGCCGTAGTCGCGTTCCACCTTCGCCACTCGCACCTTGTAGCTTCTGTAATAGGTCTCGCGGCCTCGCTCTTGTATTACGAGGTGCTCGGCGAGTTCCTTGAACGCACGTATCGACTCATCGCTCTCCCAGTACGACACGGCGATGCTCAGGTCGTCATCGCCCGCCGCCTCAACGCCGAGGAAACCCGGATGCTGCTTCGCAAGCTCCAGGATGGTCTCGGTGTCGTCGTCGTAGTCTTCGTGCGCTCCGGTGTGCTTCGATGAGAATATCGCCGCTTAGTACGGGGGCTGCGGTGTATTCGCCTGTGCCATCTATGTGTTCCTCCCCGCGTCCTTACCTGCCCGTCAAGATGGTGACCACAGTGTCGAAGATTTCGTCGGCATGTGAGCGCAACTGCTCATCGCTAAGGTCCGCGATTGGATGGGGTGTGAAGATGACCGGGTAGCCGGATGCGCCCCACATCGCCGCCATCGAGTTCGAGGTCTCGATGAAGCTGTCGGTGCAGATTGTAACTGAGGGGATGCCTGCCTTCTCTACGTGAACTCCGTCGTGCACACTGCACGCGCTGCAGGACCCTCAATCACCTACGCCGACAATCACATAGTCGCACTCCTTCGCAATTTCCGCGACCACGGCAGGGTCGGCGGGCTTGGATGCCGAGGGCTTTGCGTGGTACTTGAGGCTGGCGATACCGAACCGCTGGTCTAGCAGGTCGGTGAGCTGCTCAAGGTACTCCTTGGCGTTGACCTTGCTGTCGTCGATTACGCCTACGCGCTTATTGTTCAAGTCTGCCAGGCGAGGCGCGCCCTGGAACTCGGGCACCATCGGCAGCGTTGTGGGATCAACCAGCACATAGCGTTGTCTTGTCTCTACGACCATTGTGGTCCTCCTACTTGACTTGTGAGTTTACTCGTATGGAATTGGGGATGTGGATTACACACTCATGGCGCAGGCGCAAGCACCGCCGGAGCCGCCACCGCAGCAGCCACCTGCGCCCGCGACAGCGCTGGTCTGGCCGTTGCCGTCTGATGAGAAGGCGGCAAAGAGGGATAGGACGCGGCGCGACTCGCTGCCGCAGTCGGGGCAGGATGCGGGGTCGTTCATCTGACTCATGGAGCGACGCTTGTCGAAGCGGTTGGAGCAGGTAACGCAGGTGTATTCGTAGATAGGCATGGGAAACCTCGCTGGATATTATGAAAGACTTTTGCCTCATTCTAGGGTTATCGTTGCGTCAGGTCAACCGAGCGGCGATAATGATTTGGCGGAATTGACGACGATTGAAACAAGTGAAGGACTTCGCATGAGCACAGCCAATACGCGGTCGACATTGCCCGACGAGAGGGGAAGGTTTGGAGAGTTCGGCGGGCGCTTTGTGCCCGAGACGCTGATGAACGCGATCGAGGAGCTTGAACGCGAGTACGCGGCTTCGCAGACCGATGAAGCGTTTCAGGCGGAGATGCGCTCGCTGTTGGAGCATTATGTGGGGCGACCGACGCCGCTGTACTATGCGGAGAACCTGAGCGCCGAGCTTGGGGGGGCGCAGATATACATCAAGCGCGAGGACCTGGCGCATACGGGCGCGCACAAGATAAACAATGCGCTGGGGCAGGCGCTGCTGGCGAAGCGGATGGGCAAGAACCGCATCATCGCGGAGACGGGGGCGGGGCAGCACGGCGTAGCCACGGCGACGGTGTGCGCGATGCTCAAGCAGGAGTGCATCGTCTATATGGGCGAGGAGGACATCCGCAGGCAGGCGCTGAATGTGTTCCGCATGCGACTGCTGGGAGCGGAGGTGCGACCGGTGTCGTCGGGAAGCCGCACTCTCAAGGACGCCATCAACGAGTGCATCCGCGACTGGGTTACGAATGTGGAGGACACACACTACCTGATTGGGAGCGTGGTGGGGCCGCATCCGTACCCGATGATGGTGCGGGACTTTCAGAAGGTGATAGGGATTGAGGCGCGGGCGCAACTGCTATCGAGGGTGGGCAGGCTGCCGGACTATGCGGTGGCATGCGTGGGAGGCGGCAGCAACGCGATGGGGCTGTTCTACGAGTTCATCGGGGATGAGAGCGTGAAGCTGGTGGGCGTGGAGGCTGGTGGCGACGGCGTGGAAACGGGAAGGCACTCGTCCACGCTGACATCGGGCAGGGTTGGGGTGCTGCACGGGAGCATGTCTTACCTGCTTCAGGACGAGAACGGGCAGGTGATGGAGGCGCACAGCATATCGGCGGGGCTTGACTATCCCGGCGTTGGGCCGGAGCATAGCTGGCTGAACGACGCGGGGCGCGCGGAGTATGTGAGCGTAACGGACACTGAGGCGCTGAAGGGCTTCGAGCTGATGTGCCGCGTGGAGGGCATCATTCCTGCGCTGGAACCGGCGCATGCGGCGTACTATATTTCGCAGCTCGCGCCTACGCTTTCGCCGGACAAGATTATCCTGATGGGGCTGAGCGGTCGCGGCGACAAGGATATGGACACGGTGGCGTCGGCGCTGGGTGTGAGTATTTAGCGGTCAGCAGTCACCGATCAGCCGCAGCGGACAGGTGTCAGACCGGGGCTAACATCGATGCGCAGGATGATGGGGAGTTTTTCACCCCCATCCTAACCTTCCCCCGTCAAGGGGGAAGGGACTTTATTCTTGCCCTCATGCCAGCAGTCTTCCAGAGAGAGGACTTTATGGGCTGCGGATGGTGGGGTTTTTGCGCTTGCGGGCGAGCGGGTTGGGGTGGATGGGCGCGTTGTGGATGGCGGCGGCTTGGGTGAGGTGCTCGAGCGGGTCTGTTTTGGCTTCTTGCGTGGGCGTGCCTGAGAAATCTGCGATCTCTTCTTCGGTTAGGCCGTATTCGCGTCTTTCTTCTTGGTCGAACTTTGCCTGTTCTTCGGGGCTTAGGGGTTCGAAGTAGTAGTCTATGGTTGGGTCGGGGTCGTTGGGGCCGTAGTCGTAGATGTTCTTTTCTGCTTTGATGTCTATGCGGCGATACTTTGCCTCTGCGCGGAGGGCGGCTCGCTCGTCGCCCCTGTCCATGGCTTCCTTGAACTCTTTGATGATGGCTTTGCGGTCAGCGGCGGGTTCGTCTCCCGATTTACTCTGGGGCAGGCTTTTAGGCAGGGTCGGGACGGACGGGGTGTTGTCTGACTTGGATGTAGGGGATTTTTCGTTGCCCTCACCCCAACCCTCTCCCTGGGGGAGAGGGAGCTTTGATGTGGCTGTGCCGCCTGATTCACTTCGAGGCATGCCGCTGGACGCAGGCTCCGTCACCCCCATCCTAGCCTTCCCCCGTCGGGGGGGAATGGACTTCTGGGCAGCGGCGGCTTGGCGGTCTTCTTCTTCTCTCATCTCTTTGGCTATGGCTTCGTAGTCTGTGTCGTCGTACTTGTCGTAGTCGTCGATGGAGGTTGAGAGACCGGCCTGGGTCTTTTTCTGGCCTATGGATAGACGTGTGCTTTCCCCGTCACGCCAGTAGTCTTGAAGTTGCTCAGGCTTGATGTTGTCGTAGTTGGTGTCCCAGCCACGGCGCAGAAGTTCCTGTGCCGCTGACATCCTGAAATGGATGGTGAACTCTTCTTCAGGGTTGGGGTTTGCCACTACTTCCAGCAGGAAGCGGATGGGGGCTGCGCCGCGTTCGCTGTACTCGCGCATTCGCTTGGCTAGGTCGGTGTGCAGGGTGTCGTAGGCGTTTGCTTCGTTGCTGTCTGAGAGCTTGCTGCGGCGTGTGCGGAAGTCTCCGAAGCCGCGGCGCAGGAGTTCTCTTGCGGCTGCCATGCGGTCTGCTGGCTTTATCCTGAACTTCCTGGGAGTGAATGGTCTGTCCCTGCCGGTCATGATATCCACGAGGAAACTGACGATGGTGTGGCCTTCGGCGGTCTCGTGGCGTATGAGGTGGGCTATCTGGTAGTTGAGGATGTCGAGGTAACTCACAGGGCGGGTAGTTTCTTCACCCCCATCCTGACTTTCCTCCGTCGAGGGGGAAGGGGTTATCTTGCTGGTGTTCTCGACCTTAGACTCGTTCAGGTCAAACTGGTTCTGATGCCGTGCATCGTCTGGGAAGCCGTACCTGATCAGGTGCTTTGCGGCTTCGAGGCGGTGGTTGAACTTGGCGTCTGTGTGCTGTCCCTGCATGGTGTCCACGAGGAAGGCGGCGATCATGTCGCCGTTGCCTGTGCGCTTGTGGATTTTGTGTTGTATTGAGTCTGGGAGGCACATGAGGGTCTGTCAGTCTTTCAGTTAGGTTGTGTGGTCATTTCCCGTTTGTCCCTTGTCATTCAGAGCGAAGCGAGGAGTCTGAAGTCTGTGAATAACGTATGTACAACGATTTTAGATTCTTCTCTCCGCTGCGCTGCTTTCAGAATGACAGGGGATGAAGGCGCTCCGTTCAGAATGCCAGAATAAACCTACTTTTCAGGTCTAAAACGCTTTGTGTATCAAATGTCATCAGAGCCTCGTCAGTCGGTCAGTGTCTTTTGATGCCCTCACCCCCTGTTTTCTCAGGGGCAGGCTCTAACCCTCCGCCTGAGGGGGAGGAGACTTATGTGTGAGCGAACGGTTGTGCTTATAGATTGCATCATGATAAGCACGGGTGTTTGTGTTGTCAAGGGGGAGAATTCAGGGTCTTTTGATTGTCACCCTGAACGAAGTGAAGGGTCTGGAATCGCTGTGGGAACGCAAGGCCGGTTGTAGTCAGCGCTTTTAGATTCCTCACTGTGTTCGGAATGACGGAATAGGAGCGTTCGAAGTGACGGGACGGGAGCATTCGGAATGACAGGACAGGAGAGCCGTTCAAGACAGAATAGGCGTGCGCTCCTTTCGGAATGACATGGCTGAGGAACGCGATAATGAAAAGACCATGAGGAAGAATTGGGGAGGAATTGCAGGGGGTGAACATGAAGGAGCGAGGGTGGGGATGGACACAACAGGGGGTGGAATCACCGGATTGAGTGATTCTGAGTGCAACAGAGGAGGATATCAGAGTCCGGCGAGATTGCGCGAACTCTGGTTATCTCTGCAGGTATGTAAGGCTATATTGGGGGGTTATGCGGAGGATTTACCGATGCGGAAGACGGAGGCATCGCAGACGGTGCAATTGCCTCGCGTTGCGGGGCGACCGTTCTTGAGGGTGACTTCTTCGGGGTTCTTGACTTCGCGGGATGCGCGACACTTGAGACAATAGGCTTCCATCAAACTTCCCTCCAGAAATTAGAGTACGGGCCGACAGGATTGCAGGATGATGGCTTAATCGAGTAGGCATCATTGTATCAGTGTCTAGGTGATTTTTGAATATAGTTTTAACGTTTTATTAACTAATTTATTAAATTTTTGCTAGGAGATTGGGCGCCAGGGGATGATACAATATGGGGAGGCTTGCCCGACTTATTGGATGTTGGGGAGGCCTTTGCGCGCGTTGAACGGGAGCCAACATTGATGAAAAGGGAAGGGATTTTATGACGCTTGGGATATTGCGCGGGGTGATGGACGGGGTGCCGGAATATTGCAGGCTTCGGGACGGGGTGCGCGGCGGCGCGCGGCGGCTGACGGCGGAGGTGCCTGCGAAGGCTGCGGCGTTCACGCTTGCTACTCTGCGGCGGGATGTGGATGTGCCGACGCTGGTGGTTGCGCCGCGTCCTGAGGATGCGCGGAGGCTGCATGAGCAGCTTCTGGCGTGGTGTGGGGACGATGAGGGGCTGCTACATTTTCCGGAGTCGGAGATTCTACCCTTCGAGCGGCTGGATTCGGATGTGGAGACTGTGCATCAGAGGCTGCGAGTACTGGCGGCGGTGGCAAGCATCGTGTCTGACAGGGATGTACAGGATGGGGAGGATAAGGAGAGCAATTACCCTCACCCCTTCGGCAAGCTCAGGGCAGGCTCTAGCCTTCTCCCATCGAGGGGGAAGAGAGATGGGTTGATGGTGGTGGCGTCGGTGGGGGCGCTGATGCAGCGAACACTTGGGCGGGATGTGATGGCGGAGGGCAGTTATACGCTGCGGCGGGGGGAGCAGGTGGAGCTTGGGGAGATGCTGGATATGTGGCGTAGGCTTGGGTACCGATTCGAGTCGGCGGTGTACGGGCCGGGTGTGGTGAGCAGGCGCGGGGGCATTATCGACATATTTCCGGTAGGGGCGGATATGCCTGCGCGCATCGAGTTCTGGGGCAATGAGATTGACAGCATACGGCTGTTCGATCCTGCTACGCAGCGGTCGGGCGATGTGGTGGATTCGGTGCAGGTTACGCCCGCGCACGAGATTTTGCCGGCGATGACGCCTTACGGGGAGTTGGAGCGGCTGGCTGCGTTTGTGGATGTGGGCAACTGCACGCCGAGGGTGCAATCACGCATACAGCAAGAACTAGAGTTGCTGATGGAGGGGCAGGATGTGGAGGAGCAGGGGTTTTACGCGGGGTTCTTCAATTCGGGCGGGCTTGCGGATTATTTTATGAATAGCGCTTCGCTTGGGAATAGCGCTTCGCTTGGGAATAGCGCTTCGCCTGGGGACGGCGCGCTGCTGGTGGCGTACAAGCCGGACGAGATAGCTGATGCGGCGTGGGAGATACAGGAGCGCGGGCATCAGCTGCGCGAGACGAAGGAAGGGCGTGGGGAGCTGCCGCGCAATTTCCCTTCATCGCACCTGTCATGGAGGGAGGTGGAGGCGCAGTTCGAGGGATTTTCGCAGAGGGTGGATGTGCAGGTGGATACGCCGGTGGTGTCGCCGTGGGATGATGGGAACGCCCTCACCCCTTCGGTAAGCTCAGGGCAGGCTCTAACGCTCTCCCAGGGGGAGACGGGACATGGTGAGGGGGTTGATGTGGCGCTGCCGTTTCTTGCTACCGGGAATTATTACGGCAATCTGGAGCGGTTTGTGGAGGATGTGTGGGAGCTGGCGGAAGAGGACGGGGCGACGGTTGTTGCGGTGAGCAGCCACTCGCGGCGACTGGCGGAGATTTTCAGGGGCGAGGGTGTTGATGTTGTGCTGGCTGACGGGCTGGATGATGTTCCGGCTGCGGGGAGCGTTACGCTGATGCAGTCTGCGGCGGGAGGTCTGAGCGACGGGTTCTCGCTGCCCATTTATAGCGGGGGCCGGGATGGGCGGCTGGTGGTGTTCAGCGATGTGGAGATATTCGGGGTGGCGAAGCAGCGGCGGACGCGGAGGCGGTCGGTGCGGGGTGCGCGGGATGCTTTCTTGTCGGAATTGTCGCCGGGGGACTATGTGGTGCATGTGGAGCATGGCATCGGCAGGTTCGCGGGGACGGTGCGGGGCGTGAAGGCTGACGCCGGCTCCCGTGACAATGGCGATGACGACCGCGAGTATCTTGCCATCGAGTACGCGAATGACGACAAGCTGTATGTGCCGCTGGAGCATCTTGACAGGGTTGCGCCGTACATCGCGCCGATGGACAGGCCGCCGAGCCTGACTCGGCTGGGAACGCAGGAGTGGCGACGGGCGAAAGCGCGCGCTGAACGCTCGACTATGGAGATGGCGTCAGAACTGCTAGCGCTGTATGCGGCGCGTGAGCTTGCCAAGGGTCATTCGTTTGTGCCGGACGCGCAGTGGCAGTCGGAACTGGAGGAGTCGTTCCCGTTCGAGGAGACGCCGGACCAGCGCAGGACTATCGAGGAAGTTAAGGCTGATATGGAGTCGCCGAAGCCGATGGACCGTCTGGTGTGCGGCGATGTGGGGTACGGGAAGACGGAGATTGCGCTGCGGGCGGCGTTCAAGGCGGTGATGGACGGAAAGCAGGTGGCGGTGCTGGTGCCGACGACGGTGCTGGCGCAGCAGCATTATGCGACATTCTCGCAGCGGTTGAGCGCGTTTCCCACGCGGGTCGAGGTGTTGAGCCGATTTCGGACGCCGCAGGAGCAGCGTAGCGTGGTGGACCGGCTTGCTGATGGGCAGGTGGACATCTGTATCGGGACGCACCGACTGATACAGAGGGATGTGCGGTTCAAGGAGCTTGGGCTGGTCATCGTGGACGAGGAGCAGCGGTTCGGGGTGGCGCACAAGGAGCGGCTGAAGCGGATGCGCGAGGAGGTGGATGTGCTGACGCTGACGGCGACGCCGATTCCGCGCAGCCTGCACATGGCGCTGGCGGGCGTGCGGGATATGAGCACGATGGAGACGCCGCCGGAGGAGCGGCTGCCTATCAAGACTTATGTGTCGGAGATGAGCGACGCGCTGATACGGGAGGCGATACTAAGGGAGATCGACCGTCAGGGGCAGGTGTATTTCCTGCATAACCGCGTGTATAACATCGACTACATGGCGCGGCATCTGAGCCGGCTGGTGCCTGAGGCGCGTGTGGGCGTGGGGCACGGGCAGATGAACGAGGGCGATCTTGAGAATGTGATGCTGGAGTTCGCGGAGGGGAAGCTGGATGTGCTGGTGTGCACGACTATCATCGAGTCTGGGCTGGATATTCCGAATGTGAACACGCTGATCATCAACCGGGCGGATACGCTGGGGCTGTCGCAGTTGTACCAGCTTCGTGGGCGCGTGGGCCGGAGCGCGCGGCGGGCGTACTGCTACCTGATGGTGCCGCCGTCGGGGAGCCTGACTGAGCCTGCGGAGAAGCGGTTGCGTGCGATGCTGGATGCGAGTGAGCTTGGGGCGGGGTTTCGGATTGCGATGAAGGACCTGGAGATACGCGGGGCGGGGAATATCCTAGGCGCGGAGCAGAGCGGGAATATCCATGCGGTGGGGTTCGACCTGTACACGCGGCTGCTGTCGAATGCGGTAGAGGAGCTGCGGGCGCGAGGGGAGGGAGCGGGTGTCAGCGGTCAGCAGTCAGCGGTCAGCGGTCAGGGCGCGATGGCGAATGGGACTGCTTCCGCTAATGGCAGGGCGGTTGATGGGAGCGCGACAAAGGAGGAGGAGCGGGTTGAGCCGACGCTAGATATCGGGATACCGGCGAGCATACCGGAGGAGTATATCGAGGATTTGCCGGCGCGACTGCGGATGTACCAGCGGATTGTGACACTGGGGACGGCGCAGGCTGAGGCATCGCTGAATGGGACGGCGGAACAGGGCGAGGAAGGCGAGGAAGGCGAGGATGCTATCAAGGCGGGGGTGAGCGAGATTGAGGATGAGATGCGGGATAGGTTCGGGCCGCTGCCGTGGCAGGCGGTGAATCTCTTATATGTTACGCGGCTGCGGCTGTATGCGAGGGAGGCGGGGATCGAGTCTGTGACGCGGGAGCGCAACCGGGTGGTGCTGCGGTATGGCGGGGAGATTGGGGGGGCGCGGCGTGCGATGCAGCGTGCGCTGGGGCGGCAGGCGGATATTGGGAATACGCAGGTGCGGCTGCCGATGGATGCGCTGGGGTCGGACTGGGAGGGGGCGCTGGAGACGGCGCTGAGGGCGCTGGCGGAGTTCACGCGGCGGATGGTGGCGGCGCAGATGGCGGGGGTGGGGTAGGGGGATATATCGAACTGTGTTCAATGAACGGGCATTTTGGTTCCAGTTCTTAGAAATGTTAGAATCTCCGATACATCACAGGAAAAGAGCACAGCCAAAGGAGTCAGAGTACGAAGATGACCACGGAACAGGACATCCTTCAAACGATACTCAAAGACAGCAACTATCATCTTTCGCTGTTCGACCAGGGTGAAATCGACAGGCTGCGAGCTACCGTTTTCATGAAAAAGGCGCGCGGCAAGGATGTCCCCTATGTCAAGTGCGTCGTGCGCGGGCGGGATATTCGGCTGAACCCGGAAGAGGTCGTGCGCCAACTCTACGCCTCAAGGCTGATAAACAGGTACGGCTATCCCAAGAAACGGCTCGCCGTCGAGTATTCCGTCAACTTCGGCAGAGCCAAGAAAAGGGCGGATATTGTCATCACGGACAAGGACCGCCCTGATACACCCTACACTATCGTTGAGATTAAGAAGCCGCGCCTGCGAGACGGCAAGAGTCAACTCCGTTCCTACTGCAACGCCACCGGCGCGCCCATCGGCGTGTGGACTAATGGCGAGCAAATCTCCCACTACAACCGCAAAGACCCCAACTATTTTGAAGACATCAGCGATATTCCGCAGGCGAACCAAAGTCTTGCGGACATACTGAACGAACGGTTCACACTGAAAGACTTGATACTGAAGGACAAGCTGGTCAATGAGCGCAAGTCGCTGAAGGACATCATCCTTGACCTAGAGGACGAAGTGCTCGCCAACGCGGGCGTGGATGTGTTCGAGGAGGTGTTCAAGCTCATATTCACGAAACTCTATGATGAGTCGCTCAGCCAAGCGGATAAGAACTTTCTCAACCGCTTTGTGCCGCAAGTAACGGCAATGCGCGTCGCAGACCCTTCCGCGCTTTACTTTGCGGGCAAGAATTACGACGACTTCAGAAAGGCGGTCGAAAGCGTTGACGACGCCACTTTCAGACCGATGGAGTTTCGGAATACGGGGCAGACGGACACGGAATTGAAGAACAAGATTCAGAACCTGTTCAATCGGGCTATCGAGAAGTGGCCTGGGGTGTTCCCTCAAGGCTCCACTTTCGAGTTGTCGGACAGCCACCTGGCTATCTGCGTGTCCGGCTTGCAGGATGTGAAGCTGTTCAATTCCAATTTGCTGGTCGTGGACGAGGCATTCGAGTATCTGGTGAACAAGTCGGCGAAGGGGGAAAGGGGCAGTATTTCACGCCGCGCCATGTGATCGATATGTGCGTGCAGATGCTCAACCCTCAGCGCGGCGAGTACATGATTGATACCGCATCGGGAAGTTGCGGCTTTCCGGTGCATACCATCTTCAAGTTGACGGGACATCTGTTCACGAACGACGAAATCAGCGACGCCGACAAGCAGGATGCCGCGTGCGTGTTCGGTATTGACTTCGACGAAAAAACGGTACGAGTGGCAAGAACGCTGAACTTGATTGCGGGCGACGGCGAGACGAACGTATTGCACCTGAATACCCTGGACTATGAACGCTGGAGCGACCGAACCGATGATGACAGAACTTGGATAAGCACTTACGACACAGGCTTTCGTCGGCTTGAAGGGTTAAGAGCGGAAGCGGGTCAAAATCGGCGGTTCAACTTCGACATCCTGATGGCGAACCCGCCATTTGCGGGCGACATCAAGGAAAGCCGCATCCTGCACCAGTACGAACTCGCGGCGAACAACGGCAGTTGGCGAGCCAAGATGGGGCGCGACATCCTGTTCATCGAGCGCAACTTGGACTTCCTCAAACCCGGCGGGCGCCTAGCGATTGTGCTGCCGCAGGGCAGGTTCAACAACACCACGGACAAGTACATCCGTGACTTCATTGCCGAGCGTGCGCGCATCCTCGCAGTCGTCGGGCTGCACTCCAACACCTTCAAGCCGCACACAGGCACGAAAACCAGCGTGCTGTTCCTGCAAAAGTGGAACGACGACGAAAGCGCAGGCCCACTCTGCCCTCGCGCGGACGACTACCCGATATTCTTTGCCGCGTCGGAAAAGGCGGGCAAGAACAACTCCGGCGATTATGTGTATGCGAAAGACGAAAATGGGCAAGACAGGCTGGACGGCAACGGACATCTGGTAGTTGACCACGACCTGCACAACCACAATGGAGAACTCCCAGACGGCATCGCCGAAGCGTTCATCGGCTGGGCAAAGTGTCAAGGGCTGTCGTTCTGGAAGGATGAAGAATGAGAAGACCAAAGTTCGGCAGTTGGGTCGAATGTGCAGTGCAAAGTCACGGAATTCTCCAGCCTGTTTTCACACCCAGATTATCGGTGGGATGGTGAATATCTGTGCTTTGAGCCATATAAGAATCCTAGCATTCAGTATGTTCCGATAGGCGACACGCTCATATCGTCCCAATATGGTGTTTCAATCGAAATGAACGAAGATAGGATCGGAACGAAGATTTATAGGATGAATGAAATCAGCAACATAATTGCTGATTCGGACGTGTCAAAGTACGCTGAACTCGACGATGACGATATAGACGCATACAGGTTGCATGACAAAGATGTACTCTTCAATCGCACAAACTCACTGGACTTTGTAGGTAGAACCGGCATTTTCAGGAAGTTCCACGATGAAGATATCGTATTTGCGTCTTACCTAGTTCGCCTCACCCCGGACGGGAATATAGTTACGCCGGAGTGTCTGACGGCATTTCTGAACACAAAATACGGCATGCTTGATGTAAGAAGGCGGGCGCGAATCTCAATCAACCAGTCTAATGTGAATCCAGAAGAACTTAAGCGCGTAGAGATTCCACTACTTTCAAGCGAATTGCAGCAAAGGATAACGCACTCATTCGACAGTGCTTTCAACTTGATACAGTCATCGGAGGTGCTGTATCAGGAAGCCCAAGCCCTGCTGCTGTCCGAA
Source organism: Dehalococcoidia bacterium (assembly GCA_965225795.1). GTDB lineage: Bacteria > Chloroflexota > Dehalococcoidia > Lucifugimonadales > JADFKI01 > Bin90. The sequence continues at coordinate 2,625,080 of OZ245324.1, forward strand.
CTCGGCCTTGCCGACTGGCAGCCCAAGCGTCAGACCGAATCTGAGCGCAACTTCTCTGATGTGTGGAGTGCGGGGCGCATGGACGCGGAGTATTATCAGCCGAAGTATGACGAGATTGAAAGTATTATAAAAAAATATCCAAACGGATATGCACTTATAGGAGATGAATTCACTCAAAGCAAGAACAGCTTTGAGATTGAGGCCGAGAAATTGTATCACTATGTTGAAATCGGGAGCGTGAATGTCGCCACTGGCGAAATAACAGCCAGTGAGTTGCTAGGGGCAGATTTGCCTGCGAACGCCAAGTTAGTTTTGAACAACAGTGACTTAATCGTCTCTAAGGTCAGAACATATCGAGGGGCGATTACGATTGTTACAGAAGACGGTTATGTAGGTAGTGGCGCTTTTTGCACATTGCGAGAGTCTGGACGGATCAACAAGGAAACATTACTTGTCTTCTTGCACTCTAAACCGCTTCTTGAGTATTCTCTGAAACCAAACAGAGGTACATCTTACCCTGTGATAGTTGATGACGATATTCTGAAAATGCCCGTCCCACTCGTAGATCCGCAAATACAGGAACAAATTCGGCAGAAAATCACCGAATCATTTGATAAGAGGCGGCAGTCGCGCGCGCTGCTGGAGTGCGCCAAGCGAGCGGTGGAGATTGCGATTGAGCAGGATGAAGCAACGGCTGTCGCATGGCTGGAAGACGCGGTTGCGGCGGCTTACGGGTGGGATGCGGATTTGTCGGACGAGCAGGTGCTGGAGCGGGTGCTGGCGCTGAATCTGGAGCGGTATGAGGGGGAGGGTGGGTGATGTGGGGCGTGGTGGATGGTGGCGCGGGTGGGGAGTGTAGATGCCCGCTGCTGCCTAGATGCGTTGCAGTTCTCGTAGGAGGTTGTCCAGGCTTTCTTCCGCGTTGTAGGCTGACCTCTGAGCAAGTGTGAATAGTTCTTCTAAATTCCCATTGTGAGGTAAGTTGACAGCGTTCTCAATCTTGGTTTCTATTTCGTTGCCATTCTCGTCAGAGAACATCAGAACAAAGCCGAATCTCTCACTGCTTATCGCGACACCATATCGGCCAAAGGCAGCAATGAATGTATTCTCTCTCACAGTAGCTTCCCACGAAACCTTGCCCTCTTGCGTCTTTTCGAGAAGTATATCTACAAGGCTAGCCAGCTTCTCATCAAATCTAGTCATTTTCTATTTTCCCCGTACCTGCTACTGCTAGAGCATGCTCAAGGGCGATTAGCTTTTCTAGCAACGGTTGTTCAAAGTCTCCAAGGACGTTATTGAACATCGCACCAGAAAGTTCAATCTCTTGCTCAAAAGCAACATCGACCTCCTTAGTCATTGCCCGCAGTTGCATTATAGCACGCGTAAAAACCTTGAGATTCTCCTCGCCTTCGTCGGCTGACGGGATACGGGCTTTGGCTTCTGTAAGCAAGCGCAGGAGTGACGAATACCTGTCCATTGCGCGTTTCCATTCCTGATTGCGGTGGAGTTCCTTGAGCTGCTCGAGCTGGCCGATAATTTGGGATAAGTCGGAAACTGATGTTACTTGTTGGACGACTTCGCGGGCTTCGGTTGCTGCTTGGGCTGCGCTTTCGGCGGCGGATTGGGTCTTTCTGATTTGCCATACGGCTATGATGAATGCTGCTACCGACACAATCAGGCCGATTGCGCCTACTATTATGCCTGCAACTGCTATCCACTCGTCGGTGATGATTACCCCTCGTTCTCGTCTGGGGGGTCGAGGGGGATGATGCAGTAGTTGGCGCTGTTTTCTAGGATGCGGTTGATTACGTGGGGGGATAGGTTGCGGGGGTATGCGGACATTGCCCAGCGCTGGGTGAGGGTCTCGCTTATCTGGTCGGCGGTCATGGGCTGGTTGCCGTTGGCGAGTATGAGACGGAAGAGGGCTTCCTTAAGGGGGGTGTCGGGAAGCAGGTAGTCTGCGTCGTGGCTGCTGCTGGCGACGATGAGGTCGATGTAGGGCCGGATGTCGGAGTCTGGGGTTGGCTCTTCTTCGAGCGCCTGACGATCCATGTAGCCGAGGCGGTCGGCTATCATGAGGGGCAATGCCGCGCCGATGCGCGCTGCCTGCTCTTCTGATATGACGAACATCGGGTAGCTTTCGGTCTCATCGTTCTGCTGTGTGTGGTCTTCGCTGGTCAATGTTTTCCTCCGTCAAATCGAGTAGTTATGTGCATTGGGTATATAGACTATTTTGCGGGTGTTCGTCAATATATTTGAGGGATTCGGCGGTGTTTCAATTAGGGTGTGTGGACTTTTTATTTCTGTCTCTCGTTCGTCCTGTCATTTCGAGCGAAGCGAGGAATCTGAAGTCAGTGAATGGCGTATGTGCAACGATTTTAGATTCTTCACTCCGCTGCGCTCCGTTCAGAATGACAGATTGTGGATGGCGGCGTTCAGAATGACAGGGAAGGGAAGCTGCGTTCGGAATGACAGGATAAGTAAGCTTTCTGCGTTGAGAATGACGGAATAAGTAAGCCTTCTTTGTTCAAACTTTGCATACCTCTCTCAGTCCATCGACGGGGAAGAGACTTGGCGCTACGCAAGAGGAAACGTAACTGGGTGTTTCTGTGGACGTTTCGACTTGCCCAGTGCGAACGGCGGGTCAGAAGGTTTCCTCTGTCCAGTCGAGCATCTGCACCTGAACGGTTTCGCCGGCTTGCTTTACGGGGAGGTCTTCGGGGCAGATTGCCAGACCGTTCGCGCGCGCCATGGATGTGAGTAGGTTAGAGCTCTGGCTGCCGGTGAGGGATGCTCGATAGATGCCGTTTTCGCGGCGTATTATAGCGCGGGCGAATACCCTGCGGCTATCGGTGTTGTAAATTGGTTCGTCCAGAATGGCGGTTATGGTGGGCTTGGGGGCGTCGGGCTTGCCGAGCATGCGACGGATTGCCGCCCTGCCAAACTGCTCGAATGCGACGAGGGCGCTGACGGGGTTGCCGGGCAGCCCGAGAAGCGGCACTTTTCTGCCTTCGCCTGCATCGAGGATGCCGAATGCGAGGGGCTTGGCGGGGCGCATTCGCACGGACCAGAAGTCTATTTCCCCGTGCTGTGAGAGGACGTCCTTGACCATGTCGTAGTCGCCTTTGGAGACGCCCGCGGATGTTACCAGCATGTCGGAACCTAGTCCGTCGCGCAGGCTGGCGTTCATGGAGTCGAGGTTGTCGCGGGCGATGCCAATGAGCTTGGGTACGCCGCCGTAGCGCAGTACGCTGGCTGCGATGCTGTATGTGTTGCTGTTGTAGATCATGCCGGGCTGATAGGGGTCGCCGGGTTCTAGGAGTTCGTTGCCGGTGGCGAGGATGGCGACTATGGGTCGGCGGAAGACGCTGACAGAATCGTAACCGAGGGATGCTAGCACGCCGATTTCGGAGGGGCGCAGCATGGTGCCTGCTTGCAGGACGCATTCGCCTTTGCGGACGTCCTGACCGGCGGGGCGGATGTCGTCGCCGACAGACACCTGATAGCGGATGGCGATTTCGCTGAGGGGTGTGCCGTCTGCGCGGCGCTGCATTTCGTCGGTGTCCTCGAAGGGGACTACGGCGTCTGCGCCCTGCGGGACGGGGGCGCCGGTCATGATGCGGATTGCGTGCCCGGGGGTTACTGCGACGGATGGCAGCTCGCCTGCTGCGATTACGCCTGCGACGCTGAGTGTTACGGGGGTATCGGCAGATGCGCCGCGCACGTCGGCTGCCTGCAGAGCGTAGCCGTCCATGGCGGAGTTGTCGAGGGGCGGGATGTCGTGGTTTGCGAGGGCGTCCTGGGCGAGCACCTGCCCGATTGCGCCCAGCAAGGGAGTCTGCTCAGCTTCCAGCGGGTTGAAGTGGCGCAGGATGCGTTCGAGGGCGTCTTCGACGTTGAGCATGGCTTCGCCGTAGTGGCGGTGGCTGTGCCCGCCTGCGTGGTGCCCCTGTTGCTTGTGGTCAGATTCGTGGTGAGCGTGTTCTGCGTGTCCGTGGGTGTGCTGGGCGTGTGTGGTCATGCGACTTCCTGTTGGTTATGCGGTATTTCGGTTATTCGGTATGTAAGTATATGCCCTCACCGCCCCCCTCTCCCAGAGGGAGAGGGGGATTGTGTTGTCGACTTAGAAAAGCGTTAGTTGCCGGAGGACGGCCGGGAGGCGAATAGACTAAGGCTGTGCGGCGGCGGGAATGATTCGTCGTCAGATGCGTAGAGGGCGGCTGCGGATGTGGATAGCAGCGCCGCGAACTCGTCGGACTGACTGGATGATGGAGCGGGCGCCTGGGTGGGACTGCCGCTAGTGCAGGTGTCGCCGCGTACATCGCGGATGCCGACGAGCCAGTCCTGGAAGTCGTCGTCTGCGGGTGCGCAGAGGCCGTCGTTGTCGTGGAAGTAGAAGAGGCGCATGAGTGTGAGCCTCGTCATGGTGCTCGGCAACTCGCCGCTGAAGTCGTTGTCGTTGATTGCGAGACGTTGGATTGTGGTTATGCGGGACAAGCCAACCAGTGTCTGCGGGTCGGACAGGTCGTTGCCGCTGATGTTGAGGAACTCAAGGTCGAGGGCTTCGAGGTCGGCCATGTAGTCCTGCAGGTCGTCGTCGGTGAGATCGCTGTCGTGCAAGCCGAGGCCGGTGAGGTTGGTGAGACTGCTGATCTTGGGCAGCACGTCTGCGCCGTCCAACTGATTGCCGCCGATGTCGAGCCACTGCAGGTTGGTGAGATTGTCCAGGTCGCTGATGAACGAGCTTGCGAACAGGTCGTTGCCCCAGAGGTAGATATGCGTCAGTTCCGTGAGGTCCGCAATCTCTGCCGGTATGGAGCCGGTCAGGTCGTTTGCGGCGATTGAGAGTTGCTGGAGGTTGGTGAGGTTGCCCAGCGATGCGGGTATGCTGCCGCTCAGTTCGTTGACGGTGAGGTGGAGCCTGCGCAGGTTTTCCAGATTGCCGAGTTGTGAGGGGATGCGCCCGCTTAGTTGGTTGCGGCCGAGGTGTATTTCTTCGAGGTATCCGAGATTGCCGAGCTGGTAGGGTATGGCACCGGTCAGTTCGTTGTCGAAGAGCATCAGGGTGCGGAGGCTGGACAGGTTGCCAAGCTCGGCAGGTATGGAGCCGGACAGGTCATTGCGCGCAAGGTAGAGGCCTTCGAGGTGGCCGAGTTCTCCGAGGGCGGCGGGAATCTCGCCGCTCAGGTTGTTACCGATGAGGTAGATTTCGGTCATGCGGCCATCGTCGTCGGTCTTGATGCCGTGCCAGTCGGATAGCGGCGCGTCGGATAGCCAGTTGCCGCTGTTTATCCAGTTCGCGCCGTCGGTGGCGTTGTAGAGCGCGTGGAGGGCTGCCAGTTCGGGGCGGATGATGGTCAGGGTGAAGTCGCCTGTGGCTGAGCCGGCGTATGTGGTCGCTTCGACGATGTAGTTTCCGGGGTCGAGCGCTATCCTGATGCCGGAGTTTCTGCTCCCGAGATCGAAGACGCCGTTATCGTCATCGTCGTCATCGTCGATGATGTCGCCTGATTCGCCGAGCAGGATGAGGTAGGGGTCGGTGCGAGATTCGAGGGTGATGTCATAGGTTGCGCTTCTGCTGACGGAGAAGCTGAAGAACTTTGCGTAGTGGGTGCCATTCGCTGTTCTGTTCTGCGAAATGCAGTCGCTTGACCAGGAGTCATCAACGGATGTGCTGCTGAAGTTCTGCAGGGTGCAGCCGGCGGGAATCGGAGATGTGGGGTCGCCAGGTGTTGGATCGGGCGTGGGCGGGTCTGGTGGCTCAGGCGTGATGGTGTCTGATACCGGCACGGCGGTGACGGTGAGGGTGAAGCTGCCGGTTGTACCTGCGGCGTATGTGGTGGCTTCGATGGTGTAGGTGCCTGCGCCTAGGCTTGCCAACATGCCTGAATCATATTGTGCATTGAGGTTGAAGTTGATGTTGGTGCAAGATGTGCCCTCAACCGGCGAGGAGTAGTCATCGTTCTCACACAATTCCGTCCCGTCTCTCTCAGAGCCTTCGCGCAAGTACAGGTATGTATCCGCTGATGATTCAAGGGTGACGGTTACTTCCGATTCCTCGATCAGGGTGAAGGTGTAGAAGCGGGCGTACCTGTCGCCGCTGCCGCTGGGGGCGGAGACGACGGATGTGCAGTCGGTGTTCCAGGTGCCGGCGACGGTCATGTCGTCGGGGAGGGGGTCTACGCAGTCTGGGGTGGTGGGAATGGGGTCTGGATCAGGTGGATCCGTATCCGACACGGGCGTCGAGTTCAAGACAAGCGTAAACGTCCCTATTGTGCCGGCGCTGTAAGTAGTGGCTTCTATGGTGTAGTCACCGGCTGCAAGTATCTCGACTATGCGCGAGTTAAAGTTCTGGCTTGCCGTGTCGATGTCGTCGTTTTCGTGGATAGGAGAGCCGTCAGTGGATGTGCCGCTGCGCAAGTATAGGTATGTGTCTTCGTCGGAACTGAGGTCGATTGTTACATTCGACTCGGCGTCGAGCGTGAAGGTGTAGAAGCCGGCGTACCTGTCGCCGCTGCCACCTGGGGCGGATATGTTAGATGTGCAGTCGGAGGCCCATGAGCCTTCGGTGGTCGCTGCTGTGAGCACCTGCACACAGTCGGTCTGCGCGGCGGTTGTTTTCTGGACACTGAATGACGCTATTAGCGTGAGCGCGATTGCTAGGATGATTGCGGCGGCGTGGGTTAGTCTCATGTGGTTCTCAACCTCTGTCGGAGTTGTAATGTTCTTAGAAAAGTTTATACATAGGGCTGTGTGTCGTGTCAAGGAAAGCGTGAGTCTGCCGGTGGGGTAGTTTGTCAGTCGGTCAGCTTAATCAGTCTATCATCAGTCGGTCAGTGGGGTGGTGGGGTGATTGGTTGGTTCCAAGCGTTGTTTGACGGGCTAATCACGAACGGTAGCTTCGTTACGGGCAATAATCGAAAGGCTCCGATCGGGTATCGGTGGCGTGGAATGGAAGTGATGTGAGTGATACAATGCGCCGCAGCGTGAGCGGAACTTTATGCCTGCTCTTATGCGTACACTAGGGTGTGTTGACATTTCGAAGTTATCTCACATTGTTTCTGTCATTTCTCGCTTCGCTCGAAATCTAAAATCGGAGATTGCCGCATGTACAACGATTTTAGATTCTTCACTCCGCTGCGCTTCGTTCAGAATGACAGAATAAACATACAGTTCAGTTCTAAAACTCTTTGTGCATCAAATGTCAACAGAACCTAATGCTTTCGATGAATGAGATGACGATAATTCAGAGGTATGCGAATGGCTGCGAATGAACGATACGATGTAGTGGTGGCGGGCGCGGGGAATGCTGCGCTGTGCGCGGCGATGGCGGCGGCGGATGAGGGTGCGTCGGTGCTGGTGCTGGAGCGCGCGCCGGAGTACCTGCGCGGGGGCAACTCCTTCTTTACGGGTGGGCTGTTTCGCTTCGCATACGACGGGATCGAGGACATTCTGGGCATCATCCCGGGGATTGGCGAGGAGGAGCGTGAATCGATTGATGTAGGACGCTATACGCAGGCGCAGTTCTATGACGACCTGATGCGCGTTACGGAGGGGCTGTCCGATCCAGAGCTGGCGCAGGTGCTAGTGTCGCAGTCTTATCCGGCGATGAAGTGGATGGAAGAGCAGGGAGTGCGCTGGATACTAGCGTACGGCAGGCAGGCGTTCAGGCACGAGGGCTTGCTGCGCTTCTGGGGCGGTCTCATCGTGGAGGCGGTCGGCGCGGGCAAGGGGCTGACTGACCAGGAGTTCGAGATACTGGAGCGCAAGGGCGTGCCGGTGCTGTACGGCACAAAGGCGCACAGCCTCATCACAAACAACCGAGGGCACATCACAGGCTTGACGGTGCGGGATGCGGAGGGCTTCCGCGAGGTAGACACTAATGCGGTGGTGCTGGCGTGCGGCGGGTTCGAGTCGAACACGGAGATGCGGACGCGCTACCTCGGGCCTGGCTGGGAGCTGGCGAAGGTGCGGGGTACGCAGTTCAACACCGGTGACGGCATACAGATGGCGCTGAACATCGGGGCGCAGTCATACGGGCATTGGAGCGGCTGCCATGCGGTGGCGTGGGACCTGAATGCGCCACCGTTCGGGGACCGCAACATCGCGGACCTGTTCCAGAAGCATTCGTACCCGTTCGGCCTGATAGTGAATGTGGAAGGGAAGCGCTTCGTGGACGAGGGCGCGGACCTGCGGAACTACACATACGCGAAGTACGGCAAGGAGATACTGGCGCAGCCGCAGCGGGTGGCGTTCCAGCTTTTCGACCAGAAGACGAAGCACCTGCTGCGCGACGAGTACTTCATACCGCAGGCGTCGGTGGTGGAGGCGAATACTATCGAGGCACTGGCGGACGGGCTTGGCATCGATGTGGCGGCGATGACGCAGACGATAGCGGAGTACAATGCTGCGGTGCAGCCGGGCGAGTACAATCCGACTGCGCTGGACGGCAAGCACACGGAAGGGATCGAACCGCCGAAGTCGAACTGGGCGCTGACGCTGGACGAGCCGCCGTATATGGGGTACGCGGTGACCTGCGGGCTGACTTTCACTTTCGGTGGGCTGAAGATTAACGCGCAGGCGCAGGTGATAGATACGGAGGACGCGCCGATTCCGGGGTTGTACGCGGCGGGCGAACTGACGGGCGGGTTGTTCTACAACAACTATCCGGGCGGCTCAGGGCTGATGGCGGGCGCGGTGTTCGGGAGGGTTGCGGGGGCGCAGGCGGCGGGGTATGCGGTGGGGTGAGGCTCACTACACACCGAGTGGGTTGAGAATGTCCAGTCCTTCCTGATTCGCCGCCTCCAGCAGGCGGATATCAGCGCAAACGAATGTAGGTTCAACAAGTTTCTCGCGACGAAATATAAGACATCCGGCGAGATGAAGCGCGTCCAATGCGCGTAGAGGGTGGGCGTCGATAAGCCGCTCCGCTTCGTCTATGGACGCTTCGGATATGTCCTGCACAAAATACAGCCTTGAAAGGTTTGCATCAATCCGATTTAGAAGCGTCTCCGATTCTTCTGATGAAGAAATTCCTTCTCTTTGTCGCCTTCGGATAGCCGACCTTGATTCCAGAGCGGTAAGTTCCGATGTGATGAAAGTATGATCGCGCAAGTTTTCACGCAGCGCTCGGACCGTGTCCGAACCATCTTCATCAATGTAAAACTTAAGGAAGGCGCTTGTGTCAAAGTAATAGGTTGCCATTGAGGAGGTTAAACCCTGTCTGCCCTGTCTCTAATGACAGTGTCGGAAATCATCTCCCCTTTGATGCGGATGGGCTTGAAGTTCAAAATATCAGCCAAGTATCGAGATTTATACTTCAAGTCGCTTTTTATGAGGGCGCGTATAACTAGCCAAGTTGGGTCGGACGCGCGGTTTGTCCAATCAACCTGACTCGCATGCGTAAGCGTTACTACGATTATCCCGCAGGCACTTTTATGGGAATGGCTTTCCCACCCTCGTTTATTTCTTTCTGAAAACCAATCAATCGGTTTGTTGGCATTGATTTGGTGGCGCACGAATTTGCCCGCGCGCTTGCCTATGCACACGACCACCTTTACGCCAAGCCTATCTATGACCGCCCGATGGAAGGGCCAGCACTCTGAAGCGAGTCGCTCAAAGTTTCCTTCAAGCTCAGCTAGGCTTCGAGACCGTAGAAAGACTACCTCGCTCGCGGGTACTTCTCCCGCGTCAAGTTCGAGTCTGTCGAACAGATGCAATACTCCTCGCTGCAACCTGTTCTTGGTAAAGCTGGGGCCCCAACAGTCATCTTTGTATGCTGACCAGTTTTCAGGCGCTTTGCTGAGAACGTATTTAACATTCTTGGATACGGTGGCATCCGGCGCATCATCTGGATTACCGCCGGGATTCGCTCCAAGTATGTACAGGTCGGAAGGCGCACTGAAGGCACGCCTTCCGGAGAAGAATGCGTAGCCAGGCTTGTTCAGAACTGATTTAGGGATTAGTTCAGCGAATGCCTCAATCATCTGATCGCTCCTGATATAAGGAAGCCTTCTTGGTGATTGGTGGGGAAGGGGAGACTCGAACTCCCACGCCTTTCGGCACATGATCCTAAATCATGCTCGTCTGCCAATTCCGACACTTCCCCAACATGCGAGGGCATGGGTGGCTGGGCGCCTGCGGTATGTAAATTATAGCATAGGGGCGGATGCTGCTCGCAGCAGATTGCGCCTACATTGCCTTGAGGAGCTTGCGGCGCAATCCGCGGGGTTTGCTGTGCTCGATGACGAGGTCGGTGGCGTCGTGGAATGCCATGAAGCTGCGCATTGCGGCGGCGATGTCGGCGACGAGTTCGTCTTCGGGCTGGATGCCCGGTTCGAGGTACAGGCGCTTGAGATGCAGGGTGGAAGCGCGGCGTTCGAGCTTGGGGTCGAAGCGTCCGACTAACTGGTTGTTTCGGAGGATGGGGAGGCAGAAGTAGCCCCATATACGCTGAGGCGCTGGCTTGTAAGCCTCAAGTATCTGCTGAAAGCCCCAGAACTGGGTGTCGCGTCCCTTTGCCCAGAAGAGGCTGTCGAAGGGGGATAGGAAGGTTGTGTGGCTCGGAGCGATATCGCCGTCGGCTGCGCGCTGAAGCAGGGGGAGGTTGGCGCGGTGGACTACCTGCTCGGCGACTGTGCCGTCGTGAAGTTTGATGTTGACCATCTGCAATGTTCCCTCGTCGAGCATGCGCTGGATTAGCGGCTTCGCGGGGGTACGCTTCATGTGGAAGTAATCGGGAATCTGCATTGGGGAGCAGATACCGAGAGCGCGGGCGGACTTGTCGAGTAGAGTCAGGTACGCCTCTTCCTCAGTAGGAGGTGCGGTGTCAACCCAGTCCGGAAGGACGTTCTCGGTGATGCCGTATATGCGCTGGAAGTTGACGCGGTTGGCGATGGTTAGCGTGCCGGTGTTGTAGAGGTGCTCAAGGGCGATTTTGGCGGGCTTCCAGTCCCACCATGTGCCGCGCCTGCCGTCGGCGCGCTCGAAGTCGGCTGAGCGCGCCAAGCCGTTTTCGCGCACATACTCCAGCACGGCGTCCACAATCTCAATGTTCGCGGGGTCTTCGAGCCACTCGCGGCGTCGCTTGCCGGGCGGGTTGGCGTAGCGGCGCATTGTGGGGGTGGCGAAGCGGTAGAGGTTGAGCGGGATGATACAGGCAGCGTGCATCCAGTACTCGAAGAGGCGGCGGTCGTTGTCGCCGTGTATGCTGCCGTCCCCGAATATGAGCTTGTCGAATGCGGCGGTGTCGTAGGGGCCGAGCCTGCTCCATAGGGCGATGTACTGGCTGCGGCGGACCATCTGCAGGGTGTCGATCTGCACCCAACCGACACGGTCAACGGTGTCATAGATGGTTTCGGCGTCGGGCGCGGTATCGGTTGGAGGCGCATCGAGTCCTTGCGTGTGCAGGGCGAGGGCGCGGGCAGCGGTGAGGGGGTAGGGGGGTGGGGCTTTTGTACTCGGCATGCCTTAGATGGTAAGCCGTTGGCAACGCAGGTTCAAGTTATTTCAGGATATATAGATGTTACACTGAGCGAACTGCGCATCGGTGATACAATCGTTGGGAGAGCATTGCAGAAAGATAGTATGACAAGTGGAGTTATTAGTGAGGCTCTGGTGCTAGGCAGTGCGCCGTACAGTAGTGTCCTGTTTAGGTACGGAAAACGGATAGAGCCGCTCTCTGAGAATTGCTTCGTCGGATACTCCATCTTTGATATATGACAATTCAATAGCTATGCGGTCTATGAGTTCTCTTTCTTTGGACTCAGCGATAAATGCAAGCGAGATTATGCGCTCTTCAAGCGCATTCAAGTCTATGTCGCCTATCATATAGAGATTCAACGCTTGCAGGACTTCGTCTTCAGTCATGACTTTGCCCTCCGATAAACCAGTCCAGATTAACAGCACCAATGCTGAGCGGCATGAACTTTATCGTGAGTTTGATGTTAGAAGAAAGATTGAAGAGGGTCAAGCGTACATCGATGTGAACAGAGTATCGTCGCGTCCGCCAAGGGGCAATTTCCCACGGGGAGTACGCAGCCGTATGATTATAATCAGACTTACGGTCAACGATTGGCCTCTATGCTATGCTCATCACTATGTGAATGCAGACGGCTCCAACTTCACAGGTCCCGACCCCAAGTGGATACAAATTGACGATGTGATATTCAAGCAGGGCAGTCGTACCTGACGGTGTTTCACTATCGGCAGGTTCATAAAGCAACCTAGTGCAACTTTATTAAGGCGGGTTTTCATTGCAGGCGGTTATTCTTTGTCCGACATGCAGGCATATGAACGCACCTGACAGCGGGTTTTGCGGGGGATGCTGGCGTCGGCTTGCGGACAGCATGGCGATGAGCAGGGATGAGGCGGAGACGCTGGTGAGGCGCTGGCTTCTCAGGCGGCGTCTGTTCAAGGGCGCGCGCTGGGGTGTTGTTGCGCTGCTGCTGATTGCGGTGGGCGCTACTATTGCGAATCACTACGGGGCTTTCGCTCGCCCTCTGCCGCCCCCTACATCGAACATTAGCGCGCTGGCGTCGCCGGGGGACTGGGCGATGTTCCTGCGCGACCCGATTCACTCGGCGGCGGCTTCGGATGTGTCCGCAACTCCGCGAGGGAACCTGAAGTGGCGGTTCGATACGGACTTGCCGCTTTTCTCGTCGCCAGCGGTGGTGGATGGGAGATTGTATTTAGGGTCAGGGGACAATCGTGTAATCGCGCTGGATGCAAATACGGGCGAGCTTATATGGGAGCATGAGGTGCTGGGTCCTGTAGACTCGTCGCCGGCGGTTGCGGGTGAGAGTGTGTTCATCGGGTTGCGGAATGGGCGGGTGCTGTCGCTGAATAAGGATAGCGGGGAACTGCAATGGGACTTTCAGACGGGCGGGATATTTGCGACTGCGCCGGTGGTGCTGGAGGGCATCGCTTATATTGGGAGCGGGGACGGCTGGCTCTATACTCTGGACGCGCAGACGGGACAGGTGCGGTGGGCGTATCAGACAGGCGGGCATATCGCGGCGGACCCGGCTATCAACGATGACATTGTGGCGGTGCAGTCGCAGGACAGCTACCTGCATATCGTGGATAAGCATACTGGACGGAAGCGGCTGGACTATCACACGAAGTTCGCGCGCGGGTCGCCTGCGCTGAGCGGGGACTGGGTTTATACGGCGGACCAGATTGGGCTTGTCACGGCGATAGACTGGCACAAGCGGGAGATGCCGTTCGAGAAGAAAGTGCGCTGGCTGAAGACTCAGCTCTGGGCGTGGGGGGCTTTGCGGGAGTTGCCGCCGCTGAAGGGGCTTGTGTGGGCGACGTATGTCCCGGGGAGCTTTGTTGCGTCGCCAATCGTGACGGAGGACAGGCTATTTGTGGCGTCGTCGGAGGGGCAGGTGTTTGCGCTGGATAGAGAGTCGGGTGATGTTGAGTGGACTTTTGAGGCGGACGGGTTTTTCCTATCGCCGATGACACTTGTCGGTGAAGGCCTGTTTATCGGGGACAGGTTCGGGACGCTGTACGCGGTGAGCGCGGAGACGGGTGAAGAGTTGTGGCGGTTCGAGACGGACGCGCCGATAGGCTCAACGCCGGTGGCGGCGAATGGGATGCTGTACTTCACATCTGAGGATGGGAGTCTGTACGCGCTGGAATAAAACTAACATCGATAGACAGGACGGAGGGGATCTTGTTCGAAGGTTATAAGTCCTGTGGTTCTGTGGCAGATAGGAAGTCTTTATCAAGCAGAACGACGCCGTTGATTCGAGCGAACCTGCGGTCAAACGTATGGAGGCTTTCACATCCAAGCCGCTCAGACGCCATTAGGGTGTGTTGACTTTTATTTCTGTCTCTCGTTCCTACTGTCATTTCTCGCTTCGCTCAAAATCTGAAGTCGTAAACCAGCTCAAGTACATCGATTTTAGATTCCTCACTGCGTTCGGAATGACAGAATTGGAGCGTCTTTCAAGACAAACAACCCTCTTACTTCAAATGTCCACAGAGCCTAGCACATTCGTGTCGATCCCAATCATCGTCCGCAGGCGCCGTCGGCAATTGCCTGTTCGATCTCTTCCAAGCTTACAGGTGGGCCATCATAAGGCAGCATCCCTTTCAGCCTGTTGAGAGGAACGGTTTTTATGATGCGCACTTGTTCACCATGAATGATGTAACGTACACGGTCGCCCGGCTTTATCGAGAGCGCATTTCGCACAGGCGTGGGCAGAGTAGTCTACCCCTCAGCGGTGACGGTGGATTCAAGCATCGAAAGGCTCCTTTACAACTGTCCTCTCACTGCTTCCACTATCCAATATATCCTGGGCGTTAGCAAGGTAACGCCTGTCTCGAATGAATTCCCTGTTTATCGATGTTAGAGCAGGGCGTGCAGGGCGCGGAGGGTTTCGGCGTTTTCTTCGAGGGTGAAGCCGTCGGCTTTGTATTCGGGTTGGGCGCTCATGCCGTCGACTGCGCCGGTGTCCACGGTCTTGCGAATGGTTGCCATGTCTTCTTCGACGGAGGGGAGCAGGTTCTTGCCGGAGAGTTTGGATAGTGATGCCGCCAAGCCGTAGCCTCCCCAGTTGGAGACGCTGGCGAGGATGAGTTCGGAGACTTCGGTTACGCAGGGTTCCTTGACGAGGGATTCGACTGTCGTAACTTCGTGGGCGACGTTGCCCAGCCCGATTTCGTTGCCGCCGTCGCCTATGCCGACTGTGCGCCGGTGGTGCCTGAAGAGGTAGTCGGTGCGGGCGGTGTACTGGGTGATGTCGCGTCCGCGCATGTTGCGGTACTTGAGGTCGTCGGTGAAGCCGCAGCGCTCGATGGCGATGATGACTGAGGGGTTATGGTCGGCAAGAAGCTGCTGGGCGAAGGCTTCGCTTTCGGCGTCGTCGGCTATGGGGAAGTCTATGACGGTGGCGGCTTCGCTCTTGGTGGCTTCCATGACGGCTGTGCCGTAGGAGTCGGTTACATAGACGACATTGTAGTCAAGCTGCTCTAGCGCGTTGCCGATTGCGATTGCGCCGGGGGGGCCGTCTGTTTCGATTAGGCCGGCGTCTAGGATGTAGAAGCCAGTTACGATGAAGGCTGTGCCTGGATTGTCGAGGATGAGTTGGGCTGCTCGGTCGCAGAAGTCGGTCGGGACGTAGGGGCGCAGATGTGAGATGCCCCTACGGTCGTTGTCGAGGATGATGTCTTCGATGGTCATAATATTCACCTTGTTCACTTTGGGGGGCTAACGGATTGCACCCCCATCCTAACCTTCCCCCATCAAGGGGGAAGGGACTCTGCGCCCCTATATTACGGCGAGGTCTTCGTCCATTTTGTCGGTGATGAACATGTGGCCGGGGGCGTGGGTAATCATGAGGGGTGGGCGGGCGCTCATGGCTACTGCCTGGGGGGTTACGCCGCATGCCCAGAAGACGGGAACTTCGCCGTCTTTGAACTCGACGGGTTCGCCGAAGTCGGGGGCGTAGATGTCACTGATGCCGATGGTGGCGGGGTCGCCGACGTGGATTGGAGCGCCATGGACTGCGGGGAAGCGGGATGTTACCTGCACGGCGCGGACGACCTGCTCCTGAGGGATTGGGCGCATGGAGACGACCATGGGGCCTGAGAAGGCACCTGCCGGCGTGGTCGGTATGGATGTTTTGAACATGGGGACGTTGGTGCCGCATGTCATGTGGCGCATTTCCATGCCCGCCTTTATGAGCGCGGTTTCGAAGGAGAAGCTGCAGCCTAGCAGGAAGGATACGAGGTCGTCGCGCCAGAAGTCGGCGAGGTCGGTGATTTCGGCGGTGAGTTCGCCGTGCTCATAGACGCGGTAGAGCGGCAGGTCGTGGCGAAGGTCTGCGCCGGGCGCAAATTCGCGTGGCTCGACTTCGCCGGCTTCGACGACTTCGAGGAGCGGGCAGGGCCTTGGGTTGCGCTGGCAGAAGAGCAGGAAGTCGAAGGCGAGGTCGCGCGGGAGGATGGCGAGGTTCGCCTGCACATGGCCGGGCGCGAAGCCGCTTGTGGGCTGCACGAGGTCGCCATGGCGCATCATGAGGCGGAGTTCGGACGGGGATTCGGGCAGGGCGGTGAGTGTCATTGCGGTGTCTCCCTACTTATATGTTATGTAAGTGGATTTGCATTGATAGACGGAGGGGATGCAAGGATGCTCCGTGACGCACTGATTCTTGGTCTAGTTGGTGGACTCACTTTCGGCCCGACGGGGATAGCAAGAAGTGTGCCCGCAACTTGACGGCAGTATAACATTTCAGGATTAGGCATGCTAAGGGCGTCCTGCATATGCAAAGAAGTTAATTCAACACGCAATTTATTCAGCACACAATGGGGGCCGCTCCCGAAGGAACAGCCCCCATTCTCTTTGGCTAAGTCGTGCTTACTAAGTTATCGGCAAGAATTACGGCGTCTCGTAGCGGCCGGTGGAGGCTATCATGCCGTTTTCGATCTTCCAGACTTCGATGGTATTTAGGACGTCGCCTAACTCGTCGAAGTTCTGCGAGCCTGCGACGCCTTCGTAGTCGATGTCTTCGCCGCGCCTGATGAGGTCGAGTGCTTTGGCAAAGTCACCGGGTCCGACTTTGATGCCGGGGGCGTTTGCGACTTCACGCATCGCGTCTCGGATGGCGGGACCGCTGTATTCGCCCGCCTTCTCTATGGCGAGGGCGGCGATGGCGAATGCGTCGAAGGTTTCGCCGAGGAAGGGGTCGGTCGGCAATTCGCCGAAGCGCTCTTCGTAGAGGATGCGGAAGATGGCTGAGGCGTCGCTTTCGGGGGTTCCGGGCGCAGTGCCGTAGAAGCCTTCAAAGTTTTCCGCGCCGAGCGAGTCGAACATGTCCTGGCTCTTTGTGCCGTCCACGAACAGGAATGTGTCGATGAAGTCGCCTTCGATAGCCTCGCGCAGATAGACGCCCGCGCTGACGGGGTAGCTCATGGCGACTAGCACATCGGGGTCGCCTTCGGTGGCGTTTTCGAGTTCGGAGATGTAGCTGGGCTGGTCAGGCTCCTGGGGGACGGTGGCAGTTACAGTTCCGCCCTCCGCCTCGAAGGTCTCTTCGAAAATACGGGCGAGTCCTTCACCATAGGCATTGTTGACATAGAGGGCTGCTGCGGTTTCATAGCCAAGCTCGCGAGCGAGGCGGGCTAGTATGACGCCCTGCGTTGCATCGGAAACTGCGGTGCGGAAGAGGAAGTCGTTGTCTTCAAGCACGGAGAGCGCAGGTGATGTGGATGACGGTGAAATCTGCACGACCTCGTTGGGAATGGTTACGGACTGCGCGAGGGCTATGGAGAAGCCGCTGCCGAGCGCGCCGATGATCACTTGCACACCGTCAGCCTTGACGAGGGCGTTACCGGCGTCGGTGGTAATCTGGGCGCTCGTGCCGCCATCCTTGTGGACTGGCTTCACGGGCCTCCCGAGTATGCCGCCCGCGTCGTTGATAAGTTCGGCCGCTATGTCAGCGCCGTTTCGCATCGGCTTGCCGTATGCTCCGAGGTCTCCGGTGAAGTCGAGGACGGTGCCAATCTTGATGGGGTCGCCGGCGGGGCCGGTGCCTTCGGGCGCGGAGGCTTCAACGGCTTCCTGTACCATAGCGCGAATTTCTTCGGCGGATGGGCCTGCCGGAGCGGGTGCTGGCGCAGGGGCCGGAGCGGGCGCGGGTACATTCGCAACTTCCTGCTTAATAATGGAGCGAATCTCATCAGCGGAGGGACCTGCGGGCGCGGGAGCCGGCTGGCCGCATGCGAATGTGAGCAGCGCAGCGATGCCTACGAAAATCAGCAGCGGAAAGAAATGTGTGCGTTTCATCATGGGTGCTTCCTCCTTAGTACCACTAGCTTCTTTATCAACACCATTAACGGGATAAATCATGCTCGGATACGACCGTAGGACTATATTATGTCCAAAGTATTTGGAATTGACAACTACTTTTCACACAAGTCGGGGGGCAGAGGGTGTAGAGGGTGTTAATTCAGTCCGAGCTGTGAGGGTGGTTCGGCAGGGACGTAACGAACGAAAATCTCCGCTCGCCGCGAAGGGAAATTGCGCTTACCACGAACGGTAACAGGTTAACTGAGCAGCGGCAAAGCGAATCTGGGATTGTGGCGCTGTTTGATGTAGGGAATTTGCGTTGCGTCCCATGGTTGACAGGGTTATGCGCCTGACATATTATCCGCCCACACGCAGAAAACAGCCCTACGCATAGGAGGGAACGCAATGCAGTACGACTACATCGTTATAGGTTCAGGGTCGGCGGGATCGATTATGGCCACAAGGCTATCGGAGGATCCGAATACATCGGTACTGCTGTTGGAGGCGGGGCCGGATTACGCTGACATCGACAGCCTGCCGGATGAGGTGAGGAACGGGTACGCTACGGGCATCGATGTGATGACGAGCGACCACAACTGGCAGTTCTGGGGTCAGCCGACGGCGATTGCGGAACCGATGATGGTGCCGCGCGGCAAGGTTACCGGCGGTTCGAGCGCGATCAACGGTCAGGTGTTCCTGCGAGGGATGCCGGAGGACTATGACGCATGGGCTTCGCTGGGCAATGACAATTGGTCTTACGAGAAGGTGCTGCCCTACTTCCGCAAGCTGGAGACTGATATGGACTTCTCAGACGACTTTCATGGCACTGAGGGACCCATCATCGCGCGTCGGTTCAAGAATTCTGCTGACTGGCCGCCGATGCAGACGGCGTTTTACAACGCCGCAAAGGCGGAAGGTTTCCCTGACGGGCCTGACCAGAATAACCCGGATGTTACGGGGATAGGGCCGACACCGTATAACAACCCGAATGGGATACGCTGGAGCACGAACATCGGCTACCTGGGGATGTCGCGGCACCGGCTGAACCTGACGATACGACCGAACTGCATGACACGGCGGATCATCATCACTGATGGGCGCGCTACGGGTGTCGAAGTTGAGAGCGGTGGCGAGACCTTCGTGGCGGAAGGCAACGAGATTATCCTGAGCACGGGGGCTATCGCCTCTCCGCAGATACTGATGCTGTCGGGGATCGGGCCTGCGGCGCACCTCGAAGAGCTGGGCATTCCTGTTGTGCATGACGCGCCGGGTGTGGGGCAGAACCTGCGCGACCATCCGGTGGTGTGGGTTACCTGGCGGACGAAGCCTGAGATCGACCTGGACAGTCTCGCATTCGAGCCGCGCAGCCAGCTTATGCTGCGATATACGGCGACGGGGTCCGACCTGCGGAACGACGTGAAGATTTCGATGTCGAACTTCGCCACGGACCGCGTTGACCGGGGTGGCAACAGGATGGTTCCGGTGGGAGTGCGGATGTCCATCATACTGGATCTTGCGGTCAGCTCCGGGGAACTGAAGCTGACCTCGGCGGATGCGGATGAGCAGCCGTCGCTGTTCTACAACTACTTCGCGGAGGAGTTCGACCGGCAGCGGTCGCGTGAGGGGATACGGATGGCGCTGAAGCTGGCGGAGCATCCGGACTTCGAGAGCATAATACAGGAGCGGATAGAGCCGCAAGATTCGGACATAGAGTCGGATGATGCGCTGGATACATGGATGATGAAGGAGGCGACGACGGGTCAGCACATATCGGGCACGTGCAAGATGGGGCCTGCGTCAGACCCTATGGCGGTAGTCGCGCAGAACGGGCGCGTGCATGGCGTTGAGGGGCTGCGCGTGGTGGACGCTTCGATCATGCCGGACTGCATACGCGCGAACACAAACGTTACGACCATGATGATAGGCGAGAACATCGCGGACATGGTTCGGAGTGGGAGTTAGAACGAAGCTGACATCGATGGACAGGATTGACAGGATATTTTTCTTGGATAATTCTGTCCATCCTCTTTATCTATGTTAGTAGCGTTTCTAATTATGTGATCTGATAAAGATTCACCCCCATCCTAGCCTCCCCCATCGAGGGGGAAGGGACTTTTGTTAATTGAGGTGAGACATGCGGCTTGAGGGCAAGGTTGCGATTATTACGGGTGGCGCGAATGGGATGGGCGCGGAGGAGTGCAGGATTTTCGCGCGCGAGGGCGCGAAGGTGGTGATCGCTGACATCCTGGAAGAGGAGGGGAAGCAGGTGGAGGCGGAGATCGCCGAAGCCGGGGGCGATGCGGTGTTCGTGCGGCTGGATGTTACGAGCGAGGATAACTGGGCTGCCGTGATTGAAGCGACGCTATCGCGCTACGGCAAACTGGACACCTTGGTGAACAACGCCGGCATCGCAAGGCCGCATACGCCGGAAGACCTGCGCGTGGAAGATTGGGACGATCTTATGAACATCAATGCCAAGGGTGTGTTCCTTGGGATGAAATACGCGATTCCTGAGATGCAGAAGGCGGGCGGCGGCTCCATCGTGAACATATCGTCAATATCCGGAATGGTCGGTCAGAAACAAGTTCACATGGGATACAATGCGTCGAAGGGCGCGGTGCGCATCGTTACGAAGTCGGCGGCGGTGCAGTACGCGCAGGACGGGATACGGGTGAACTCGGTGCATCCCGGTACGATGCCGCCGATGCTCACGTCCGCGGCGAGTACCCCGGAGATCCGGAGCGAAATGCTTGCGGGTGTGCCGATGGGTAGGGCGGGACGGCGCGAAGAGGTTGGGAATGCGGTGCTGTTCCTGGCGTCGGATGAGGCATCGTACATCACGGGCGCGGAGCTTGTGGTGGACGGAGGGCTGACGGCAGTCTGAGGCAGGTGTCAGTGCCTGGCCTTGCGAAGATGATAAAACTCATCTCCAAGAGTCTCTATCGATGACTAAAGATGTGAATGAGCTTGAGGTGAAGCATGAGGCTTGAGGGCAAGGTTGCGATTATTACGGGCGGCGCGAATGGAATGGGCGCGGAGGAGTGCAGGATTTTCGCACGCGAGGGTGCGAAGGTGGTTATCGCCGACATACTAGAAGAGGAAGGGAAGCAGTTGGAGGCGGAGATCGCGGAGTCGGGCGGAGATGCGGTGTTCATGCGCCTGGATGTTACGAGCGAGGATAACTGGCAGTCGGCGGTTGAGGCGACTGTGGCGCGGTACGGCAAGCTGGATGTGTTGGTGAACAACGCGGGCATCGGGATGGGGAATACGCCGGACAACCTTCGTGTCGAAGACTGGGACAAACTTATGAACATCAACGCGAAGGGCGTGTTCCTAGGCATGAAGAGCGCGATACCGGAGATGCAGAAGGTGGGCGGCGGCTCCATCGTGAACATATCGTCAATATCCGGAATGGTCGGTCAGAGAGCTACGCACATGGGATACAACGCGTCGAAGGGCGCGGTGCGGATAGTAACGAAGTCGGCGGCGGTGCAGTACGCGCAGGATGGCATACGGGTGAACTCGGTGCATCCGGGTTTGATGCCGCCGATGCTCACGTCCGCGGCGAACACGCCGGAGATCCGTAGCGAGATGCTTGCGGGAGTGCCGATGGGCAGGCCCGGACGGCGCGAAGAGGTTGGGAATGCGGTGCTGTTCCTTGCGTCGGATGAGGCATCGTACATCACCGGGTCGGAGCTTGTGGTGGACGGCGGTTGGACGGCGACGTAGGGAGAACTGACGCGGATGGACAGGATTTTGCTGTCCAAGCACTAATCGTGTCTGTTCCATTCTTTCTTCATGTGGACTGTGCATACATCGCATATATAAGGTTGAGGTGAATCATGCGGCTTGATGGCAAGGTAGCGATTATCACGGGTGGGGCTAGCGGAATGGGCGCGGAGGAGTGCCGGATTTTCGCGCGTGAGGGCGCGAAAGTGGTCATCGCGGATGTGTCGGAAGACCTGGGCAGGCAGGTGGAGGCGGAGATCGCGGAGTCGGGCGGCGATGCGGTGTTCATGCATCTGGATGTTACGAGCGAGGACGCTTGGGATGCGGCGGTGAATGCCACAGTGGAGCGCTTTGGGAAGGTGGACATCCTGGTGAACAATGCGGGAATCAGCGGCACGCACCACCCGGATACGATGAGCACCGAGGCGTGGGATACTTTCATGGACATCAATGCCAAGGGCGTATTCCTAGGGATGAAGAGCGTGATCCCGCAGATGCAGGCGGTGGGTGGGGGTTCCATCGTGAACATATCGTCGATCAGCGGCATGGTGGGGCAGACCGGGACACATATGGGGTACAACGCGTCGAAGGGCGCGGTGCGCATAGTGACGAAGTCGGCTGCTGTGCAGTACGCGCAGGACGGGATACGTGTGAACTCGGTGCATCCGGGTGTGATGCCGCCAATGCGGTCGTCGAGCGCGGCCCGGAACCCAGAGACGCAGAGCCCACTGATGGATCACGTGCCCATGGGGCGGCGTGGACAGACGAGAGAGGTGGGGAATGCGGTGCTGTTCCTGGCGTCGGATGAGGCGTCGTACATCACGGGGGCGGAGCTTGTGGTTGACGGGGGATTGACGGCAACGTAAGACTGCCGAGTGTATCGGTAAGTCAGTCCCTTCGTTTAGTCAGCGGTCTTTGGCAAGATGGACGCGGCGACGATACGCTGCGTGACGTGACAGCCGCTTGGCAAAAGATAAGGAGGGGATGTTGTCTCAGCAACCGTCCGAAGATCCGCAGACACTGCCTGGTGAGTCTGGAACGTCGACAATCAGACTGACCCGTTGGCAGACTGACCCGTTGGTGGCAATGGGCTCTGGTCGCAGTCGTTATTGTCGCTATGTACGTTGCCGTCAATTTCGTGGCTTCCAGAGCGTGCGATGTATTAGGCTCCATCTGCGCCGATGGGGAAGGCAGCGTTTCGACCATACTCAGTAAAGTCCTGGACAACTTCAGCTTCATGGCGATACTGATCTGCATTTGGGTAGCAGCAAAGCTTATCTACAGGAAGAGTTTGCCGCGCTTAGCTATCGGAAAGGCATCGTATGGACTCAACAATCTCCTGTATATCGCGCTATTGGTACTATGTGGCATAGTGTTTGAACTGCTGTCTGAATTCATTTCCGGGTAGATAGGACTATTCAGACAACCAGTCTCCAGTAATACCTGCCGCTTGTTTTTGCTGTTTTTATAGGTCTTGCCTTTTGCCGACCAGTCCCATGATATACTGCCAACTGACACATTAATGACAAAGGAGCAGGGCCATGGCAGCCAACGGCACATCATCCACAACTACCAACGAACTTGCACAGATGGCACACCTGATGCGGCGCGCGGGCTTTGGGGCTAGTCGCAGCGAATTGGACGCGCTCGTGGCAAAGGGCTACGAAGCCGTGGTGGACGACCTGGTTAACCCAGAGAGACTGCCGGATGTGGACGAGGACATCTTAGAGCGGTACTACGGCGGTGAGGGCTACCCCATCTTCGCCGGCATCTGGTTTTTCCGCATGCTGAACTCGCAGAGGCCGCTGCAAGAGAAGATGGCGCTGTTCTGGCACCATGTATTCGCCACAGGCATCACGAAGAACCAGCATGTGATGGCGTCGGTGAACCAAGTCAAAATGTTCCGCAGCGTGGGCATGACTGACCTGCGCACGATATTGCTGGAGCTTGCCAAAGACCCGGCGATGATCTTCTGGCTGGACAACAACGAGAACCATAACGGTGAGCCGAACGAGAACTGGGGGCGGGAGCTTCTGGAGCTGTTCTCGATGGGCGTGGGCAACTACACCGAACAGGACATCAAGGACGCATCGCGCGCGTTCACAGGCTGGACATTCGAGCAGCCGATACCGCTGTATCCGCACGGCTACTATCCGGCGTCATTCAAGTTCATCGAGGAAGACCACGACGACGGTGAGAAGACCTTCCTTGGCAGGTCGGGTAATCTGAACGGCGAGGACATCATAGATATCATCGTGGAGCAGCCGGCAACGGCGCGGTTCATCGCGCGGCACATGTACAACTTCTTCGTGGCGGACGAGCCGCAGGTGCCGTCGTGGAACACTGTGCCGCCGCAGGATCAGGATGCTATCGACACGCTGGTTGCGGCGTACCTGGAATCTGACGGCGACATTCGCGCGATGCTGAGCGCGATGTTCAACTCTGACTTCTTCAAGGCGGCGCGGTTCAGGAAGGTGAAGAGTCCTGTGGAGCTGATTACTGGCGTGATCAAGCTGGTGGGCACATACCGCGAGCCGACGCCGGGGATAGTGGACTATTCAGGGACGGCTAAACTGATGGGCCAGCAGCTATTCGATCCACCGACTGTCGAGGGCTGGCATACGGGGCACGAGTGGATCGACGGGGGCACGCTGAACGAGCGAGTGAACTTCGCGGTGAACGAGGTGGGCGACCTGAGCAAGCCGGGTATCAGCGAGCTTGTGGAGCGCATGGGCGCGGCCAGCGATACATGCCCGCCTGCGGAGCTTGTGGAGCGGACGCTGGAACTGGCGGGTCCTGTCGAGGTGAGCAATGATACGCGCGCGGGTCTGCTGCGATACGCGGAGGCTGTGGGCGACCTACGCTTCGACACGGAGGATGCGCGCGAGGACAGTGCGACGCATATAGGGCGGATGCTTCAGCTTATTGTTTCGACGCGGGAGTATCAGATGGCGTAGGGGGAATCGCGGCACTTACATGAAAATGCCCCTTTCCCAACTAAGGGAGGGGGCATTTCTATTTGTCCGCTGCTTAAAGGCTTCGATATCTAAAGGTTGTGGAGCAATTCCTGCCAAGCGAGTTTATGCGCGGGCTGGATAACGCGGTCATTTAGTTCTTCACCTACCAAAGCCAAGAAACGAGAACGGCTTGACTCGCCAGTAATAGCAAGTAGAACGCGCAGTAGGGTCTCGATACGAGATTGATAGACGTTTATTCCTAAACCGAACTCCCGCTCAGTTCGTTCGAGCATTTCTGCATCATCAGTCGCTGACGGCACGGTAGCGAACAAGAACTCGGTAACGTTACTTCGCCTAGCCTTGAGGATCGCAGTGTCTACATCGTCAAGCGTTATAGAGCGATCCTTTACTTCCACCGCAAGTATCTGCTCTCCACTCTCATAGCAAATTACATCACCGGGACTAGCACTAGCCGCGTCCGCCTCGTTGATGGCTTGTCTGACTACTTCGTCAAAAATACCGAAAACTTCGCCAATAGTACGCATCAACGCAGCGATTACAATTTGGGGACGTTCACCACCGCTAGGTGAGGATGTATAGCACCCTATAACATTGACTGTCGATTCTAGGGATATTCGTTGGGGTACATCGAATTGCACAGACAACTGGTTATAGAGTTTCGCCAACGACACCAAGCAGAGCCGCAATTGAGCTTCCGTATATTCTGGTTCGTCAGTTTTCTGCACGGTGCGTAATACTGCCACCAACTTATCCCAGAGTTGCCGACTGCGTAGGGATTCGTCACCTGCGTCTAGCCTGGGCCGGCGCAATGGGTTATTGACATAAGGATCTGGGCTGGTGCCCAAAACCTGACCCGCCTCGCGCGCCCACGGTACTACATCCGTTTGGCAGAAACTACGAGCATCCCATCGTCCAACTGCCTTTGCTGTATTCGCATCGCCGAGCTGGATGCTCAATACATCGCGTCGAGAATCAACCAACTTGCCTAACAACTGCGTTATAAGAGCATAACGGATGCTCACCACATTACAGTTGATAAGCTCGTCAATTCCATCGTTAATATCTGGATTCGGCTCATCCATAATCTCAAGCCATAGTGCTCGCAACAACTCCAAGCCAGTCGGTGGTATTGCTGGGATGTTGCTATCTACGGTATTAGGCATAGCGGTTCATAGTTTACCCAGAGAGATTCTTGGCGAGGTTGGCGTACTGAGTGGCATATCTTTTCCGGAGCGTCAATTCTGTGCCAATCGGCGTAGAACAAGTCGTACAAATCGCTGCGGTAACCAGATATGGCAGCCCTACCCTCAATGTGATGCAGGAGATCGGCTAATTCGATGTGTTCGGCATCGGACATTTCGCCGTAATATGCGTGTTTATCCCCGCGTGAATCGTGAACGTAAGGTGGATCAAGGTAGAACAAAGTTTCAGGCGTATCATAGCGTCGGATTATTTCAAGCGCAGGTGCATTGTCAATCTGCACTCGCATCAGGCGGTCAATGATAGGAGGAAGTCCTTCAATTGCACCTATCCAACGAGACACTGCACCGGACATGCCTGAACGGGAAGTAAGTATGCAATGCGCCCAGCGGCCCTGTGATGAAGTCTGTGCCAAGCCGGTTCGCGTCTGGCGGGCTCGGACATAGAACCGTCTTGCCCTTTCCACTTTGTCCAATCCATCTTCAAATGTGCATGCCAGCGCAAGCTCTTCTCTGGAGAATGGAGTGAGCGAAATCCCTTCTATCAATCTCTCTCCATCCTCCGCATGTCTGAGAGTTGCGAAAAAATTAACCAGCTCGGAATCCAAGTCATTGTATGTTTCGACTGGAGCCGGTTCTCTGTTGATGAGCACTGCGGCTGAGCCACCAAATACGTCGCAAAAATGCGTAGCATCATTCGGCAAGTTTGGCAGAAGGAAGTCTAAGTGACTGAATTTTCCACCGTACCAGCCAAATGCGATTTTCTTGCGCCTGCGACTACGAGCGGGGTTTCGGTTTGTGACTACCATGGCATTGTTCCTACAACATCTTAGTCAGGCTGATTAGCATAAATGTACATAATTGCCACTGCATCGGTCAATATGCAGAAAATTAGCAGTCAATCGATTTCATTCTTTCATGTGCATAAAGCGTAGCTCGGCGCGTAGCCTCCAACACATCATAACGCCCGTTTCTCCGATAAATCGAACATCGGTTGACGAAATTGCCCATGCAACGCTAAAGTAGCGGCTAAATGGCTGTGTTGGCGTGTGCCTTTAGTGGCTGCCTGCTGATGAGTGCCAACCTTTTATACGATGGAGGTGCTGGTTATGGCACGACCTTATGGAATGCTGCGGTGCGGGTTTCCTTTTGCGAAGTCGCTGGGGATGCGGCGGCTTACTAATTATCCTATCGATGTGGCGCTGGGGGATGAGGAGCGCATTTATGTACTGTGCCGCGCTGACAATGCGGCACTGGTGCGGAAGTATAACTATGAAGATGAGGACCTGGGGTCTTTCGGGTCGGTGGGGAAGGGTGACGGGCAGTTTATGTGGCCTGTCTCGATTATCAGGGACGCGGATGAGAATATCTATGTCTCTGACGAGTATCTGAACCGCATATCGGTGTTCGACCGAGAGGGGGAGTTCCTGAGCAACTGGGGGGAGTCCGGGAGCGAGCCGGGGCAGCTTGACCACGCGAGCGGGATCGCGTTCGACGCTGAGGAGAATGTGTATGTGTCGGATACGATGAACCACCGCGTGCAGAAGTTCACGAAGGACGGGGAGTTCATCTCAGCGTTCGGGGAGTTTGGGAACGACAAGGGGCAGCTGAATATGCCGTGGGGCATCAGCGTGGATGACGAAGGGGCGGTGTATGTGGCGGACTGGCGGAATGACCGCGTGCAGAAGTTCTCGGCGGATGGTGAGTTCATCACGAAGTTCGGCGGCACGGGCTGCGGAGACGGCGAGTTCAACCGACCTGTGGATGTCACGGTGGACGACGACGGGGACATATATGTGGCGGACTGGGGCAATGACCGGGTTCAGATGTTCAACTCGGAGACGCGGTATGTGCAGAAGTTCCTGGGGGATGCGTCGCTGTCGAAGATTGCGCGCGAGTACATGCTGACGAACGCGATGCCGAACCGCTTGCGCGATACGTCTAATATCGAGCTTCAGAAGTTTCTGCGGCGACCGAAGTCGGTTACTATCTCAGGAGATGGGCGGCTGTTCATTGCGGATAACCAGTCGTACCGGCTCCAGGTGTATCAGAAGGATGTCATCCATCTGACGCCGGAGCAGTATGGGCCGCCGGTGCGCTCGCCTACGCTGAACCAAGAGTAGGCCCAGGAGTAGGCCGCTTACGGAGCTGACAGGGATGAATGGAAGGGATAATTTCGCTTCCATTCTGGTAGTGTGAGCGAGCGATATCCTTCTGCCTTACGCAGAATTAGAACAGGTTGTAGCCTTCCCCCGAAATAGGGGGAAGGCGCTTTTTTGCCACGGACTGAGGGCAAGGTATTTATAGGTGCAATACTTGACAATTTAAGATACTCTACTTAGTATCTACGGAAAATTATCACAATCGCGTGAAGGGATATCTGCGCTTTGTGTGTATCAATAACATTAGTGGCGGTCTAGTCCGTCGAATTTGAACGAGAGGGGTCAGAAATGAAAAGGTTAGCGTTGCTCTTGGTGGCAATGTTCGCTCTTGGGGCAATTTTAGTTGCCTGCGGTTCCGCGGAACCGCAGATAGTGGAGAAAATTGTCGAAGTCGAAGTTGAGAAGGTGGTGGTGAAGGAGGTCGAGGTCGAAGTTGAGAAGGTGGTGGAGAAGGAGATCGAGGTCGAGGTCGAGAAAGAGATCATAAAGATCGAGCGCATCGAAGTACCTGTCGAGAAGATCGTCGAGGTGCAGAAGATCGTTGAGAAAGAGGTTGAGGTCATCAGGTCCAACCTCGGTGAGGCACCAGACCTTGCGGCGCAGGTAGCGGCCGGCACTCTGCCCCCTGTGTGGGATCGCATTCCTGGGCAGCCGATGATTATCCCGACACTACAGGATGGCATCGGTGAGTACGGCGGAACTTTGCGGCGCTTCTATCTTGGGCCTGCGGACGGCTGCAACTTCTTCCGCCTGTCACGCGCATCGCTTGCGCGCTTTTCGCAGGATGGCTTCTCGTTCATCCCTTCGGTCGCAAGAGGCTGGGAGGTCAACGATAACGGCACTGAGTGGACTTTCTACCTGCGTGAGGGTATGAAGTGGTCGGACGGCACGCCATTCACTTCCAACGACTTTGTATGGCAGTACGAAAATGTCAGCATCAATGAAGAGCTAAATCCGACCCCGCCGCTGTTCCTGAGAATAGGTTCTGAGATCGGCGCTATTTCAAAGGTGGACGACACCACAGTCAAGTTCACCTTCCCAATACCGAACTTCCTGTTCCTTGAGATTGTGGCCCAGGCGGACGAAGCCTGCTACGGCAACAACTCATGGAGGAATGTGACCTATGCGCCTGCTCACTATATGGAGCAGTTCCACATAGACTTCAATCCTGACGCCAACGCGCTGGCGGATGATGCGGGCTACCCGGACTGGACAGGGCTGTACGACGTAAAGGGACAGGTAAATCTGAACCCTGAGAAGCCTGTGATATCACCTTGGAGGCTCACGAACACTCTGACCGAGCAGGTGGTAATGGCGGAACGCAACCCGTACTTCTGGGCTGTTGATCCCGCGGGCAACCAGTTGCCATATATTGACGGCATTCAGATGACACTGGTAGAGGGCGGCACCGACCTTGGAACGCTGAAAGCATTGCAGGGCGAGATCGACATGCAGGGTCGGCATATCCAGCTCGACCAGTTCACCGTGCTTAAGGAAGGCGAGGCGGCCGGCGACTATACCTTGAGAATTTGGCCGACCTTCGCTGGCTCGGACATCGCATTCTTCTTCAATATGAGCCTACCGGGTCCGAACGGTGACGCTATCAGGACAAAGGAACTCAGACAGGCGCTGTCCCTGGCTATCGACAGGGCGTCTATCCGAGAAACCAACTTCCTTGGGCTTGGTCAGATTCGGCAGGGAGTGCCGGGGCCCGGGCACCCGCACTATCCAGGTGATGACATCGCAAATCTTCGTACTGAGTACGATCCCGATGCGGCAAACGCGCTGCTTGACTCGGTGTTCCCTAATAAGGACTCCGAGGGCTTCCGACTGATCGGCGATGAGCGCATCGTGCTAGACATCACCGTAACGGACGCATTCGGCACCTGGCCGGATGCCGCGGATCAGGTTGGACGCGCATGGGAAGCTGTGGGCGTTAAGACGAATGTCAACTCCACAACTAGGACGACGCACTCCGCGCGCTGGGCCGATAACGAGTGGGGAGTGATGGTCTGGAACGAGGACACGGCGGGCTTCACGTTCAGCTCCCCCAACAAGAGGGCGCCCTTTACCATCAGCACCTTCCACGGGCCGGGCTGCGCCCTGTGGCTTGACACCGGTGGCAGAGAGGGAGCGGCGGATGCTGACGGCTTCCCTTGCACCGAGGAAACACTGGCGCTGCTCGATATGCACAAGGCTGGTCCCGGTCTGCCGTCGGCAGAGCGCAACGCACTTGGTAAGGAAATCTACAGGATAATCGTGGAGAACCAGTACAACATCGGCATCGTAGGGTTGTCGCCGATGGTGCAGGGCGTGCTTGTGGTCAAGAACGACCTCAACAATGTGCCCGAAGTCGCCGGCAACGACTGGCCGCTTCGTACCCCGAACACGGGCTTCCCGGAGCAGTGGTTCTTCTCCTCACAGTAAGTGACAAAGTAACTAACATCGATGGACAGGATGGATAGGATAATTTCTCTCCGTTCTGTCCATCCTTAAATCTATCGAAGTTCCAAACTAAGCAAGCCTCGCGCCATTGTCATTCTGAACGAAGCGCAGTGGCGCGAAGAATCTGAAATCGTCGTATTTCTAGCCTGCACAGATTTTAGATTCCTCGCTGCGCTCGGAATGACAGGGGCTAGAGCGTATTCAGGAATGACGGACGGGGATGAGATAGTTCAATCACCCCCATCTTAATCCTCCCCCATCGAGGGGGAGGAGACTTAATGAGAGAGCGGCATGCTCCAGTTCATAATCAGACGAATTTTCATATTCATCCCTATGATGTTCCTGATGTCGGTGGTGGCGTTCGCGCTCATTCAGGCGCCGCCGGGCGACTTTCTTACGGACTATGTCGCCCAGCTACAAGCCAGCGGCGAGCTAGTTGATCACGATCAGATAGAGGCGCTGCGAGACCAGTACGGGTTGAACCGGCCTTTGTATGTTCAGTACGCGAAGTGGGTCTGGGGCATCCTTCAGTGGGACCTGGGGCTTTCACTGGAGTGGCGCAGGCCGGTAACCGAGTTGGTGAACGCGCGCCTGGCGATGACCGTAGTTCTAGGCGTCAGCACCATCATATTCACATGGACGCTGGCGATACCCATAGGCGTTCTGTCGGCCGTGAAGAAGTACACGCCCATCGATTATTTCTTCACATTCATATCGTACTTCGGCGTTGGGACGCCCAACTTTCTCATTGCGCTGGTGGCTATGTGGCTTGCCTTCAGTGTGCTTGGCATTAAGATAACGGGTCTGTTCTCAGAGGAGTATGTAACCGCGCCCTGGAGTTTCGGCAAGGTGATTGACATGCTGAAGCACATGTGGGTGCCGATGCTGATACTCGGCACGGATGGCACGGCGCGCTTCACGCGCATAGTGCGGGCTAATTTGCTAGACGAGATGAATAAGCCCTATGTGGAGACGGCGCGCGCGAAGGGGTTGCCGGAGTGGAAGGTCGTTCTAAAGTATCCGGTGAGGATCGCGCTGAACCCATTCGTGAGCACCGCAGGGCTTGAACTGCCACGCCTCATATCCGGCCAGCTCATCGTGGCTACGGTGATGAGCCTGCCGACGATAGGGCCGCTGCTTCTGCGCGCACTACTGTCACAGGACATGTTCATGGCAGGAGCTATCGTTCTCATATTAACAACTCTGACACTAATTGGCGTCCTCATATCCGACATCGTTCTGGCATTGATGGACCCACGCATCCGAATTGGAGCCTAATAGATGGCTGCACGAACCGAATCGCTCCCAATACAACGGCCATCCGAAGAAGAGCAGCTATACATAGCATCGCAGTGGAAGCTGATATGGTGGCGGTTCATCAGGCACCGCGTAGCCGTCATATCGACCATCATAGTGCTGTCGTTTTATTTAATCGCGCTGTTCCCGGAGTTCTTCGCCATACACGACCCGCGTCTGGAAAACGCTCCTCGCACGTTCATTCCTCCGCAGGGCATACACTTCTTTGACGGGTTCAAGCCGACCATGCCTTATGTTTATGGGCTTGAGGGCGCACGCAACCCCGTAACGCTGGGGATGGAGTGGCAGACCGACGAGACGGTCAAGCATACCATCAGATACTTCGTGAGCGGTCACGAGTACAAGATGTTCGGTCTATTCCCCATGAACACTCACTTCATGGGGCTGAATGTGGGCGAAGGCAAGGATGCCCAGCCCTTCCACCTGCTGGGGACGGATCGTCTCGGACGCGACATGTTCTCACGCCTGATGTACGCCACGCGCATATCAATGTCCATCGGTCTCGTGGGCGTGGCGCTCAACATCTTCCTCGGCTCGATGCTGGGCGGGCTGTCGGGTCTGCGCGGCGGCGCGACAGACGCCATAATCCAGCGCATAATCGAGTTCGTGCGCGCCATCCCGCAGATACCGCTATGGCTGGCGCTGTCGGCGGCAGTACCTCGCGACTGGTCTATTATCAGGGTCTATTTCGCCATAACCATCATCCTGGCGCTTATCGAATGGACGCGGCTTGCTCGCGAGGT
Organism: Dehalococcoidia bacterium; assembly: GCA_965225795.1. Lineage (GTDB taxonomy): Bacteria > Chloroflexota > Dehalococcoidia > Lucifugimonadales > JADFKI01 > Bin90. Next base: position 2,657,453 of record OZ245324.1, read on the forward strand.
GCGCGGGCGCTTCCTGTCGATGCGCGAAGAGGACTTTGTGCTGGCAGCGCGGTTGTACGGCACGAACGAGATTCGCATCGTGTTCAGGCACATGCTCCCGTCGTTCCTGAGCCACATTATCGCCGCTACGACGCTTGCGGTGCCGGGCATCATCATCGCCGAGACTTCTCTGAGCTTCCTCGGATTGGGACTGCGACCGCCCGCGATAAGCTGGGGCGTGCTGCTGTTCGAGGCGCAGAACCTTCAAGCGGTCGCAAAGGCGGCTTGGCTGCTGATTCCCGGCGGTTTCGTGCTTGTTGCGACGATGGCGTTCAACTTCATGGGCGACGGTCTCAGGGACGCGGCTGACCCGTACGCGATACGCGAGAGCTAGGCGACGGCAGGTCACAGGGATATACGGGACGTAGGAGGGGGATTTATCACCCCTATCCTAGCCTTTCACCATCAAAGGGGAAGGAACTTTTTGATTTCGAATAGGTCACAACGATGACTTCAACGCTGCTGGACATAAGGAACTTGAAGACTTACTTCTACCTCGAAGAGGGGGAAGTGAGAGCTGTTGACGATGTGACGGTACGCATCGACCGCGGCAGGGTGCTTGGCGTGGTGGGTGAGAGCGGGTGCGGCAAGAGCGTGCTGGCGCGCTCCATCATGCGCATTGTGCGCCCACCGGGACGCACGGTTGACGGGGAGATAATCTATCATCGTCCTTCGCCCAACGGCGGCGATGAGTACGAGGAAATAGACCTTCAGCAGTTGCCGCAGGACGGCGAAGTGATGAGGCGCATACGCGGCGCGGACATCACATTGGTCTTCCAGGAGCCTATGGTATCGTTCAGCCCGGTGCATACGATTGGCGACCAGATTGTCGAAGGCATACTGCTGCATCAGGATGTCAACAAGGATGAGGCGCGTACCATCGCCTCCGAAACGCTGGGTAAGGTCGGCATCCCCAACCCCGACCAGCGCATAGGCGCCTATCCGTTCAATCTGAGCGGCGGCATGCGGCAACGCGCGATGATTGCGATGGCGCTGTCATGTAACCCGACACTGCTCATCGCGGACGAGCCTACGACTGCGCTGGATGTGACAACACAGGCGCAGATACTGGAGTTGATGGCTTCGTTGCAGCGCGAACTGGGCATGGCGATGATGCTCATCACGCACAATCTTGGTGTGGTGGCGCAGATGGCGGAAGAGATCATTGTGATGTACCTCGGCAAGATTGTGGAGCGCGCCGATACCGCCACTCTGTTCAGAGATCCTAAGCATCCCTATACGCAGGAGCTTCTGAAGTCTATACCGCAGATGCGACGGGAGCGACAGAGGACGCGTCTGACCGCTATCAGCGGCACGGTACCGCCTCCGTACATCCGGCCGCCCGGCTGCCCGTTCCACCCGCGCTGTCCGCAGGCTATGCCCGGCGTATGCGACGTGATCGAACCACAGCTGATTCAGATGGGCGAGGATCATACAGTTCGTTGCCTGCTGTACGATGACAAGGCGGTGGCGGTGGCGACAGGAGCAACGGTGGCAGGGAGTTCTGATGGACAGGCCGAAGGGAATAACGCTTAAATGACAACGGCACAGAACGGCAACTCCCAGATACTCGATGTTGACAAGCTGAAGGTATATTTCCCGATAATCACCGGAATGCTGCGGCGCACCACCGGCTATGTAAAGGCTGTGGACGACGTGAGTTTCAGCCTTCAAGAGGGCGAGACCTTCGGGCTTGTGGGTGAGAGCGGCTGCGGAAAGACGACGACGGGCAGGGCTATATTGCGCGCCATTGAGCCGACGGGCGGCGAGGTGCTGTTCAGGATGAATAGCGGGGAGCGCATCAACACCGCGACCGCAGACCGCGAGACGCTGCGGCGGCTGCGGCAGGAGATGCAGCTGATATTCCAGGACCCGTTCGCATCGCTGAACCCGCGCATGACGGTGTTCGATGTGGTCGCGGATCCGCTGCGGGTTAACAGGCTCGCAAGAGGGTCGGAGCTTGAGGACAGGGTTGCGGAGATGCTGCGGCTGGTGGGGCTTTCGGTGGATTACGCGCGACGGTATCCACACGCATTCAGCGGCGGTCAGAGGCAGCGCATCGGGATTGCGCGCGCGCTGGTGGTGAACCCGCGACTTGTGATTGCGGACGAGCCGGTGTCGGCGCTGGACGTGTCGGTGCAGGCGCAGATACTGAACCTGATGCAGGACCTTCAGGAAGAGCTTCGGCTGACTTACCTGTTCATCAGCCACGACCTGAGCGTGGTGCAGTATATCTGCCACCGGGTTGCGGTGATGTATGTTGGGAAGATAGTGGAGGTGGCATCGACCGAGGACCTGTTCACGCAGCCAAAGCATCCGTACACGCAGGCGCTGCTGTCATCGGTGCCGGTGCCGAATCCGGCGATAAAGTCGCGCGGCATGGTGCTGGAAGGCGAGGTCGCCGACCCCGCGAACCCGCCGTCGGGCTGCTATTTCCATCCACGTTGTCCTTTCGCCAAGGACATTTGCCGCGAACAGGAGCCACCGCTCGTCGAAGTATCGCCTGGGCGGTACGCAAGCTGCCACTTCGCAGACGAAATCGAGCTTCCCGGCGTTCCGGGCTAATCGAGCTGTCAGACATAAGCAATTGGGCATAAGCAATCAGGCTTCAGGAGCAGCGTACCGACTCACTTTTGTATAAAGTAAAATCGCTGATTGCTTGAAGGCTGATACTCCGACTGATAGTGTTTTCATTCAGGTGGTCTGGTATCCTCACCCTTGACCCGTCCTTCCTCTATCAAGAGAAAAGGGCCCTGTTCCATCTGAAAGGAAATGCTGACTGCTGATGCCTAATATCAACGCCCTGTCTCAGTGGCTGAATCGCGCGCCGTTCCATTACGCCTGGGTAATCGTGGGGATATTGGCGCTGGTGCAGATGGTCGCACTGTCCATCAACTTCGCCGGCGGTGTGCTGGTGGGCCCGCTGACCGACCCGGACGGCGACTTCGGATTCAGCTTCTCGAACATCGGCTTTTCCTTCGGTGTGTACTACCTGAGCGCGGCGCTGCTTGCGCCCGTCGCCGGATGGCTTGGCGACCGCTACGGGCCGCGAAACATGATGATTCTGGGCGCGGTCAGCTACTGCGCAGTGCTGGTGCTGGTGGCGTTCGTCAGTGCGCCGTGGCAGTTGTGGCTGTCATTCGGACTACTGCGCGGGGCGGTTCAGGCGATATTCATGGTGCCGTTGATGGCGGCGGTATCGGGCTGGTTCAGGCGACGGCTCGGCATGGGAACGGGAATACTCTGGGCGGCGTCAGGGATAGGGCCCGCGGTAATGTCGCCCGTCCTGAGCATACTCGTCGAGAGCCTGAGCTGGCAGACTACATTTATCTATATAGGCCTGGTCGCGGGCGTGTTCATTCTGCTGCTGTCGCTGGTGTTCCGCAACAGACCGAGCGACATGGGCATCGCGCCCTATGGAGCGCTAGAGGGCGAGCGAACCGACGGCGGTATGCCGGGCCCACTGGAGCGCGCGCGCGCCAAGGTATTCAATCAGCATGTCCGGCGCACCAAGGCGTTCTGGAACCTTCCCGCGATTCACGGGCTAGGCTGCGCGGGCCATGGCATCGTGCTGATGTTCGTCGTGCCTTTTGCCGTCATGAAGGGCTTGAGCTTCACGGAGGGGGCGATAATTCTGAGTATCTTATCCGTTGTGAGCATACCTAGCCGAATGCTGACGCCGATGATAGCGGAGAAGTATGGCACAAAGACGATAATGGCGACCTGTCTGATGATTCAGGGGCTTACGGTTATATGCCTGTTCTTCTCCAGCGAGCTGTGGCACTTCTACGCATTCGCGATGCTGTTCGGCATAGGCTTCGGCGGCGAGTGGACGGGATACCTGGTGATCAACCGGCAGTATTACGGCAACGGGCCCATGGGTTCGGTGTATGGCTGGCAGATGTCCGGCGCATTGATGGGGCATGCGTTCGTGAGTTGGATTGCGGGTCTGATAGTCGATCTGACGGGTTCATACAATGCGGTGTTCGCGCTGTCGATAGCGGCGAGCGTGGGCGGTGCGCTGGTGACGATGAGCCTTGAAGACACTTCAAAGCGGCTGATCGTGGACTGGGAGGCGGCGGTGCCGGAGGAGGCGCAGGCGGCTGCGGGGTCGGCTGATTGAGATGGACAATCCGATTATCCCAGGTGAGATTCTTCTTGAGGAATACCTCAAGCCGATGGGCATTTCGCAGAATGCCATGGCGCGCGCAATTGGGGTATCGCCTCGCGCTATCAACAAGATAGTTCACGCTCGGCGCTCCATCACGCCCACGATGTCAATTCGCTTCGGCGCGTTCTTCGGTCAGTCCGACGAGTTCTGGCACGGCATTCAGGCGGAGTGTGACTTTCGCAAGCTAGCAGCAGACAAGGATCGTCTGGTTGCCGACATTCGCCCCGCTTCGGCGCTGATGCGTCAAATAGGCTGATGTCGAGAGACAAGATGACCAAGCCTCACTTACTTGAATGCTCTCCTCAACTGAAAGCATTCTCCGGCTAGTTGGGAAGGGCGGGTTCGGCTATTTCGAGGAGCTGGTTGGCGGGGATGTTGCGGATGACCTGGCGGATGCCGCTGGGCCAGAAGATGGTGATTTCGTCGGCAATGTTGGCGTCGGCTATGCCGAAGTGCAGGTCGAGGCTGGACATGGACAGGAAGCTGGAGCCTGCGGTTACATCGTCGGTCTGGGTGCGGCGATTGCCTGCGCCATCTGTGGTGGTGACGAAGACGCGCGCGCCTATGGCGTCTGCATTGCTGCCGGTTCCGTCCTCGGCCATGCGTCCCTTGAGGCGCAGGGTGAGCCAGTTGTTTTCGCCGCCTCCGTTGAGCCAGAGGAATGTGGGGCCCTTCTCGAAACCAAGCTCGTCGCCGGTGCCGGTAAAGATAGGACCCGCGCTGTTGGTGCCGATGAGGTCTATGTAGCCGTCGCCGTTGAGGTCGCCTTTAGCCAAGCCCTTGCCGTTTTCGTGGTAGGCGGTGTCGAGGCGCTGCCTCTCGCGGTCGAAGCGGGGACTGCCGGGGTCCAGCACGCCGTAATCCACATCCTTGATGTTGAGCAGACGCGCCTCTACGGTGATGTCCTGGAAGCTGCCCTTGCCGTCGCCACGAAGCATGCGGCCCGCGGAGGGGAACCACTTGCCATCGGGGGATTCGCCGCGTCCGAGGGCGGAGCCAGTCCAGTATAGGTCCTGGTCGCCGTCGTTTTCGAGGTCGAAGAACGCCGCGCCGAAGCCGAAGTCGTAGGCGGCCAGGCCGGTGGGCACGCGCCAGTCGAGCCAGATCTTCACGGGGTCGATTGATTCGGGGGGCATGATGCGGCTAGGCTCGATGGGAATGGATGGCGCGACATCGGGGAAGAAGCCGACCTCTCCAAGGCGCGGAACGAGCATCGTACCGTCGTTACGGAGCAGGTAATGGGCGCAGGTGGATATGGAGTAGAATTGCTCGCTGGAGCAGTCGCCGCTTGCGCCTTCGAATGGAAGCGGACGCGTCTTGGGATGGTAGCCGATATTGGTTACGAAGACATCCAGGTCAGCATCGCCGTCGTAGTCCCCGAGAGCGAAGCCCATCCAATTGCCGCGCTTGTCCAGCCCCATGGGACGCTCGACTGCCAGAAAGCTCACGCCATCTTCGTCTGTGTCGTTGCGGTAAATACTGACGGGTCCGCCGTCGTCCGCGGTCCAGAGGTCGGGATCGCCGTCGTCGTCGAAATCGAAAAACAAGGTCGCCCATGTAACGACCTGATCGCCACGCACGCCTGCATCTGCGCCTATCTCGGTGAAAGTGCCGTCGCCGTTGTTGTGGTAGAGGACATTTTCGTTGCCGCGTGTGGGCGCGCCAGGATGCACGGCGTCCATGTCGGAGCGGTTGGCTACGAAGATGTCAACCCAACCGTCGCGGTCTATGTCGGCGCAGGCGGGGCTGGTGCCGGTGCGGAAGTTGGCGTCGCCGCCGAATGCTGAGGCGGTGATGTCCGTGAATGTGCCGTCGCCGTTGTTGCGCATGAGGCGGTCGCTGACTGCCTCGCGCAACATGTCATCCTTGATGGCGTCCTCGAAGTCCTTGCCGTCGCCGATGATGCCCTGTGCGCTGAGGTAGATATCCTGATAGCCGTCGTTGTCTATGTCGCAGGCGACGACGCCTGTGCTGTTGGATGCGTTGGCGGATGCTCCTGCTTCTATGCCGACTTCGGTGAATGTTCCGCCGCCGTCATTGCGGAAGAGTAGGTTGGGGTTGTCGCGAGACTGAGTGATGTAGAAGTCGAGATCGCCGTCACGGTCGTAGTCGAAGATGGCCACGCCGGTGAGGTCATTTGCGACTGCTGCGTTATCGCCGAGCGCCTGCTCCGCGATGTTCGTGAATGGCACTACGTCGTCCGTGCCGATACCAATGAAGCCCGGCTGTCGGAATCGGCGAGAGCGTATGGCATCATCGCCGGAAGCGGACGAAACGTCCGCGCCACCAGTGACGACTAAGGGCTGCGCGGTCGGCGCGGGAGTGGCTGTCGGAGTCGGAGGTGGAACGGGCGCAGACAGGGCGCGCGTGGGAGCAGGCACGATGGTTCGCGGAGGCGGCGGCACGCGCTCTTCGCTGCATGCGAGTGCCAGCAGCGAGACAATGGCAACGAGAAGCAGGGTAAGTGGGCGTGTAAGTATTGTCGGGGAGATACTGAGTGTTTTCATCCGCCTATTCTAACTTACGGCAATGGGCGGGACGCAAGGATATAGCCATCAATCTGTCAGTGGGCAGGTGGTGCGACAGGCTCGCAACGAACGCAGGTAAGATAGGCGGGCAGCGCAGAAGTTTAGCGCGAACCCAACCTTATTGCGGCGAGGAACTCGATGGAGCCAGTGGCGGTGAATAGGAGGATGCCTCCGCCGATGCCGATTGCGATAGCCCAAGGGCCGATAGCGGACAGCCAAGGAGCGGCGGCGGACGCCCAACGGCGTGTGGGAGGCAGCCTGTCGCCTAATGATTCGAGCCAGGGGTCTGAGTAGGCGTGCGGATAGTTCATCCTGTTGAGTATGTCGATGAGCCATGCGCCTATACCGTAGATTGGGCCTACGAGGAATCCGACATACAGCGACAAGACTCCGAATGTGAATGACCTGAGGGGAGCGCGGAACACGGAGTCCAACAGGTCGTTTGCGAGCGTGCCCAGCGATGTGAAGTTTATGACATTTAAGTGTATCGCGAAGACAACCGGGAGCGATGCGCCCGTCAGGAAGACGGTGAAGAAACCAAATGAAATGCCAATCAAGAGCCAGATGGGAAGGATGCGCGATTCTTCGGCGCGGCTGCCAATCCAGCGGATCACGGGCAATAGAAAGATGAGCGAGAATACACCGGCGCCCACGACGGCAAATACGGCGAGGCTTCCGGCGAGGCGCTTCGGCGCTTCGGCGACGCCGGGCGAATATATAGAGCCTACAATCGCGGCAGCGCCGGCAAGCAGCAGCCCGTACAGCACGAGGCTTTGGATAAGGCGCGCCTGAAGGCGGCTCACCGCCTGCTTGCGCTGCTCCAGGGTCATATGTGATGCGGTGGTGGTCATTTGGGGGACTTGCTACTAATAGTTTTTGCCTCGGTGGTTGCGGACTCCGCGTTGAGTTTCGTTGCGTCCGAGTGAAATTGGCGCTCAGCGTTTGAGCGAATACTTAGCCAAACGCATAACCATATTTTAGTTTAACGAAGGCACCTGTATGTATCAAGTTTATCCTCAGACGATCGGGCGATAGATATAGGCGATAGATACCAAGGGAAGCGGGCGGCGAACTTGCGGATGGGTAGGCGTGAGTCTAACATGTGGGATGCTGCGGGTTAATATGCATCGAATGGATAGGATCGGACAGGATAGTTTAAGGAGCGAAGCATAATGGCGGTCGTGGAGTATGAATTGCGGGGGCGTGTGGCGTATATCACGCTGAACAGGCCAGATAAGCTGAATGCGATCGATGTGGAGATGCGGGATATGCTGTGGCAGTTCCTGCACGAGGTGAACGACAATCCGGAGATATGGATGGCGGTCATCACGGGGAACGGGCGGGCGTTCTCGGTCGGGCATGACCTTGTGGCGATGTCGGGACGGAGCGATGCGCTGTATGACCCGGAGATTTCGACCGAGGACCTGTATGTATATCAGTCGGAGATATTCAAGCCGATAATCTCCGCGATAAATGGCTTCTGCCTGGCGCAAGGTGGCGGAATCGCGCTTGCGTCGGACATACGAATAGCTTCGGACCAGGCGCAGTTCGGGTGGCCGCAGGCGAAGCGCGGCATCGGCTCGGTGAGCGGGCCGTGCATGCTGGCGCAGCGTGTGCCTCTTAACTTCGCGCTGGAGTTTCTGTTCACGGGAGACATGATAAGCGCTGAACGGGCGTACGAGCTCGGCATGGTGAACATGGTCGTTCCGCACGATGAGCTTATGGAGCGGACGGATGAATTCGTGCAGAAGCTGCTGCAGAACGCGCCGCTGCCAATGCGCGCCATCAAGGAGGTCGCTGTCAGGGGCCTCAGCATGCGGCTTGAGGACAGGGTGCGGCTTGCGGGCATCGTGAACCGGAGATTGCAGCGGACTGATGACGCACTTGAGGGAATCAAGGCGTTCCAGGAGAGGCGCACGCCGGTGTTCAGGGGGAGTTAAGTACTTCGGTATTTCGGTTTGTCGGTTTATCAGTAATTGGTTTTCGGCAGGATGTGTGATTCGATAGGCTGACTATTTATGGGTGGAGTGGGTGGTTCGACAGACTCACTGCGAATGAGTGGAGCTAACATCTATGGACAGGATATTCACACCCATCCTGATCTTCCCCTTTGAGGAGGAAGGTAGAGATAAAGTAGAGGAGATTGATGACCCAAGCGAGTTCGAGTTCTAACGCAAGTTCTGTTGGTCAGCCGGGGTCGCAGGCGTATCCAAACCCGGATGAGTCGGAAGATCTGTCGCGCAGCACGACGCCGGTGCTGGTAGTTACGCCGCACCCGGACGATGCGGAATCGGGCGCGGGGGCGACGATAGTGAAGTGGGCGGCACGGGGACGTAAAATCGTGCTGGTGGTCTGCACGAACGGGGACAAGGGAAGTTCTGATCCGGAGATGACCTCGCCGAAGCTAGCCGCTATCCGAGAAGAGGAGCAGCGCGAGGCGGCGGAGGTCTTAGGCGTGTCGGAGGTGGTGTTCCTGCGACACACGGACCAGCACCTGCAGGATACTTATGAGCTGCGGGAGCAGATTTCGCGGCAGATTCGCATTCACATGCCGCATACGGTGCTGACTATCGACCCGAACCGTCCTTATATACGGCACGAGGACCACTATGTGTGCGGGCGGGTCACGCTGAACTGCGTGTTCCCATACTCGCGGGACAGGCTGGCGTTCCCGGAGCACATAGCGGAGGGGTTGGAGCCGCATAAGACGCGCGAGGTGTATATGTGGGGTTCGCTGGACCCGGATACCTATCTTGATGTTACGGACACTTTCGACACGAAGCTGGACGCGCTGAGCCGGCATCGCAGCCAAGTTGGGCAGGGCAGGGAACTGCGAGAGGTGCGCGCGCGGACGCGGTACGCGGAGGTCGGGAAGAAGATTGGCGTTACATACGCGGAGGCGTTCAAGCGGATAGAGATTTTTTAGTCGAAGCGCTAACGGCAATTTGGGATGGACGGGATGTAGGGATAGGTGGTTCGACAAGCTCACCACGAACGGACGCAAAGGGGGCGAGCTATGGTTACTAATCCAGATGTGCGACTGACGGTTCAAGATTACCTGAACATTCCTGAAGAGGACGAGAATCGCTACGAGCTTATCAACGGGGAGCTTTATATGGCGCCTGCGCCTTCTTGGGAACATCAAGAATCTTCCGGGAATCTGTATTCTATCCTGCGAGCTTTCGTACTTGCCAACTTGCTGGGGAGAGTCGTGTATTCGCCGATCGACATGTTCTTATCCGATGGGGATGTGTTCCAGCCGGACATAGCTTTCATATCCAATGAGCGGCTAGGCATCATACGCTCGGATGGGATTCATGGGGCGCCGGACCTGGTAATCGAGGTGCTGTCGCCGGGGACCGAGCGGATTGATCGCACGCTGAAGAGCGAACGCTATGAGATGTTCGAGGTCAGCGAGTATTGGCAGGCGAACCCGATTGCTAAGACGTTATTGGTCCTGAGGGCACGGGACGGCGCGTTCGAGCGGGTGGGATTGTTCACGGAGGGGATGACGCTGGAGACGCCGTTGCTGCCGGGCCTGCGAGTGGAAGTGAGCGAGGTGTTTGATTTTTTCGTGCCGAGTCAGTAGTCAGTTTTCAGTAGTCAGTTATTTGGCTTGTTCTAGCCTCTGTCTGGGAGGCACCTGATAGTGACAACTCAGCAAAAAATGCTACATATTTATGGCGCGGTTGTTTCGTTTGTCCTTCTGTGGACTCTCTGGCTGACTGATCGTCACATTAACTTTCTGCTTCAGAGACGTGCGAATGAGCGTGCGCTCCCTCGAACTAGGCGCATACGGTTTTCCGACGAATTGCGGCAACAAATTCGTCGTAGGCAGGATAGCCTATGCATGTACTGCGGCGTTACTCTAAACAGACGAAATATGCACATAGACCATATCTATCCAGTGGAGCACGGCGGCAGCAACGATGCGGAGAATCTGCAAGCTCTCTGTGCAGGGTGCAATATGCGTAAGGGCGTCCAAACGGATAATGAGTTCAGAGAGCGCTATCGTGATCTACTCCAACCAGTGCAGGTAGGTCCTACTTCAGCACCTCCGAGAGAACGAATTCCACAGCGCTTGTTTTCTGAAATCACAAACCGCACCAGTCAACTGGAATCAACGAGGACACGTCGTAGGGCAGTATTCAAGACACCACGCCAAAAGATAGTCAGTGGTAGCATTGCCACTGGCGTTGTTGTCGGCGTAGTTTGGTTCTTCGTTACTGCGGTTATCTTTGGAGGCGGAAGCGCCGTTGGCGCGTATATTTCGCTTTTCGGAGCGATGCTAATGGGATTGGCGGTAGCAGTTGGCACAATCTGGCGTGCGAAGTACACGGGGCGGTTTGACCAAGAAGAATAGAACCTGAATAGATTAATTGAGGTACAAGATATGACGATGGAAAAGTTTGTGGCGGGACAGAAGTTCGAGCAGGAGATTGAGGTTACGCTGGAGCATACGACGAATCGCATGGGCAAGCCTGGGGCGGATGTGCTCTCGACGCCGGCGCTGCTTGGTCTTATGGAGGGCGCGTGCATACAGCAGTCCGAGCCGTACATACCTGCCGAGCATACGACAGTCGGCTATGCGGTGGACGGGCTGCGCCATCTCGCACCCACGCCTGTGGGGAACAAGGTGGTCATCAGCGTGGAGCTGACGGAGGTTGACCGCAACCGCCTGACATATCAGATCGAGGCACACGAGGGCGAGCAGCGCGTCGCGATGGCAACGCACAAGCGGGCGGTGATTCCCATTCAGTAGCGGGGAGCCATCATCGATGATTGCGATGGATCGGATGGGGTGGACTTGGACGCTGAACTGTACTGGAAGTGGACGCTAAGAGGAGGGGTAGCTCTTTTGCTGCTGCTGGCGAATGTGCTGCTGGTGATGGTCATCGTCAACGCTTCGGATGCGTTTGACGCGATGGACAGGGTTGGCGAGGCTGCGGAGTCGCTTGAGACGGCTGCCGATACGATAGATGTCCTCGCCGCCGAGCTTGGCGAAGACGCGGAGCGAGTTACAGGCACGATAGAGAGCGCCGGTGATGATGTGGAGTTGGCGAGGGAGGCGCTGGAGCGGGCGGGTGAAGATGTGACTCGCGCGACGGATGCGCTGGATGATGCGCGCTCGGATTTTGAGCGAGCCGCGGACGATTTCGGGCGCATTGCGGATACGCTGGAAGAGGCGTTTGCGCCGTAATCCGGAGAACAACATGGATGTACAGGATGGAGGGATGGTTCGAGAGGCTCGCCATGAACGGGGGAATGGATGCTTGACGGGCTGAAGGTGCTGGACTTTACGCACTATGTCGCGGGGCCATACGCGACACGCCTGATGGCGGCGCAATCTGCTGAGGTCATCAAAGTGGAGCGCCCTGCGACGGGCGACGGGGCGCGACGCATAGGACCGTTTCCTGACGATGTGCCGCACCCTGAGAAGAGCGCATTGTTCCTGTACCTGAACACGGGGAAGAAGTCTGTCACACTAAACCTCAAGGATGGCGCGTCCAAGCCCATCCTGCGCAGCCTGCTGGAATGGGCGGATGTGCTGGTGGAAAATTTTTGTCCTGGGGTGATGTCAAGGCTTGGCTTGGATTACGGGAGCGTCTCTACCGTCAATCCGAGTCTGGTAATGACCTCTATCTCGAACTTCGGGCAGACAGGACCTTACCGCGACTACGGGGCGCGCGAAATCAACCTGTACGCAATGGGCGGGCTGATGTACATGACAGGCGACCCGGAGCGCGAACCTCTTCACATGGCGGCGCGCCTGGCGCAGTATGGCGCGGGTCAGAACGCCTTCGCGGGGACTCTTGGGGCGCTGCTGCACCGCGATATTACCGGGATTGGGCAGCATGTGGATGTTGCTATATCGGAGTATCTCGCGACCATCCTGGAGAATGCGCTGAGCCAGTATAGCTATACGGGGAGCAACTTCCGGCGCACGGGTAATCGTGGGTACGGGCGCGCGGCGTGGGGGCCGTATCCGTGCCAAGACGGGTATGTCGGGGTGATTGCGGGGCCGGACCACAAGTGGCCTGAGATGGCGGAGCTGATGGGTATCGCTGAGCTTGCGGAGGAGCGATTCGATGATCGCGCCGGCAGGGGCGAGAACGCCGATGAACTTGATGCGCTGATGCTGCCGTGGCTGATGCGGCACGATAGGCACGAGATATTCGAGCGGGCGCAGCACAGGGGGCTGGCGTTCGCGTACGTTGCCGCACCGGAAGATATTCTGGGTTGGGAACACCTACGGGAGCGAGGGTTCTTTGGCAGCGTGGAACATCCCAAAGCTGGCTGTCTGGAGCATCCGATGATGCCGTGGAGGGTGGAAGACGGCGGCTGGGAATTGGATGCCGCGCCGATGCTTGGGCAGCATAACATTGATGTGTATTGCGGGATGCTGGGGTATAGCAAGGCGGAGTTGGTGCGGATGCGGGGGATGGGGGTCTTGTAGGTGACGGCTTCTAGCGGCCAGGATTCAGGGACAAGGCGAAATACCCGCGTCGTAGTGTACATAGACGGGTTCAACCTGTACTACGGCATGAGGTCAAGGGGCTGGCGGCGGTATTACTGGTTGGACCTGAATCGGCTCGCCGTGAGGCTGCTGCGTCCGGGACAGACGTTAGCTGGTGTCAAATACTTCACGGCGCGGGTTATCCCCGATACGGGCAGCGTGGATAAGGCGCGGCGACAGAATATATACCTCGAGGCGCTTGGCACTCTGCCTGACATGGATATCCATTACGGGTATTACCTGCCCAAGATGCAGCGGTGCACTACTTGAGTAGTGTCCCGTAAGGTGGTGTAAGAGAGGACTGTATAGAGACAGACCATCGCGTCATCCTTATCATCGAGAAGAGACAGATCCGAAGTAAGGAGAACGACGATGGTCAAGGAAAGCATGGATCTTTTGGAGCTATTGCGCAAGAGTGGAGTGGACGGAGATGTGGACTTCCTTCGTGAGGCACTGCGGGTGCTGATGGATGCGATAATGGACGCCGAGGTGTCGGCGAGGATTGGCGCTGAGCACGGCGAACGCAGTCCCGATCGGCTTACTCACCGCAACGGGTACCGCTCCCGCGCGTGGGATACCAGGGTCGGAACGATGGAGCTTCGCATACCGAAGCTCAGGGAAGGGAGCTACTTCCCGAGTCTGCTGGAGCCTCGGAGACGCAGCGAGCGTGCTCTGCTGGCGGTGATACAGCAGGCGTACGTGGAGGGCGTGTCGACGAGGCGCGTGGACGATCTGGTGAAGGCGCTGGGTTGTGAAGGCATCTCCAAGAGCCAGGTGTCGCGCATCTGCGGGGAGCTCGACCGAGTGGTGGACAGCTTCCTTGACCGACCGCTGGACGGAGGACCGTACTGCTACCTATGGCTGGACGCGCTGAGTCAGAAGGTCAGGGAGGAAGGAAGGATAGTCAACGTGAGCGTGGCTGTGGCGACCGCGGTGAATACAGAGGGCAGGAGGGAGATCATTGGTATGGACGTGGGCACGAGCGAGGACGGCGCGTTCTGGCTCGCGTTCCTGCGTTCGCTGTCCGCGCGGGGACTGAGTGGTGTGGATCTGGTGATCTCGGACGCACACCGTGGACTTAGGGACGCCATAGCGACTGTGTTCGCCGGTGCGAGCTGGCAGAGATGTGTCGCACGCACTTCATGACGAACCTGCTGACTCGGGTGCCCAGAAGCGCCCAGCCCTGGGTGGCTACCATGGTGCGCACCATCTACCAGCAGCCGTCTGCCGAAGAGGTGCACTCCCAACTCGAGAGGGTTGTCGATCAGTTGAGTGAGCGGTTCCCCCAGGCCTCCTCGATGCTGGATGAAGCCGGAGCCGACGTGCTGGCGTTCACCGGCTTCCCCGGCGCTCACTGGAAGCAGGTGTGGTCCAACAATCCCCAGGAGCGTCTGAACAAAGAGATCAGGCGACGGACAGATGTGGTGGGAATCTTCCCGAACCGTCCGGCGGTGCGTCGGCTCATCGGTGCGGTACTCGCCGAACAGCACGACGAGTGGGCAGTCGGTCGTCGCTACCTGACACCCGGTGTGACAACGAAGCAGGAGGCGCTGCAGGAGGTCTCGCTGACACAATCAACCGCGGCCTGAGCAGTACAATCAGGATGACGCACTCTTACACCACATCCGGGGACTTGACCACTACTTGCGGCACAACCTGGCAAACCTACGAAGAGAAGATGACGGATGTGAACATTGCAGTCGAGTTGCTTTCCGACGCTTATGAGGATGCGTTCGACACGGCAATCGTGATTTCCGCAGACAGCGACCTGGCGCGTCCGATAACCACAATCCGCGCCCGATTTCCGGGGAAACGAGTGGTGGTCGCTTTCCCGCCGAATCGTGTATCAAAGCTACTGCGTAACGTTGCTGCCGCATCATTCACGATAGGTCGTGATGCACTGAGGGACAGTCAGTTGCCGGAGCGTGTCGTTAGGCTTGATGGCAATATATTCACACGGCCACCCGAATGGAATTAACGAACGAAGATTGACAAAAAGAGACGCCTCCCAAAGGGCCCTAGGGGAGGCGTCGGGCCAGCGAAACTACTCGCTGGGGGGATCAATAATGATAGGTGGGTGGGTTGTGGTTGTCAACGGATGTGAAAGGTAATACACTTGCTTAACTAGCCAAATAAGGCAAAATTTCACTCGTCTCACGACATCTTACTCTTCCCAAATCGATGGGAATGGACGTTTCCAGGAGGACTTACCGATGGCAGATGCCAAACCGTTTAGCTATAAGGAACTCTTCGCGGAGAATGCGCCCGAAGGCAGGGACGCGCCGGTTATGAAGCGCGGCAAGTATGACTTCGCCGTGGCGTATCCGGACCCGAAGTCGATGCCACTTGACGGGCTTGTGGACGCTCTCAGAGAGGGCCTAGCCGAAGAGGGCGATGACCTTGCGATATACGCGAACCAGAGCGGTTATGCGCCGTTGCGCCAGTTCGTGGCGGATAAGGTGGCGCGCGACAGAGGCATCAACATCGGCATTGACGACCTCATCATCGGCGACGGCTCCGGCCAGCCCATCCACATGATTTGCGAGGCCCTGCTGGACCCGGGCGATGTGGTGCTGGTTGAGAACTTCGTGTACTCCGGCACGCTGGGGCAGCTGCGACGCTTCCATGCTGATATCAGAGGCGTCGACTGCGACACCGAAGGCATGCTGCCGGATGCTCTGGAAAGCGTGATCATGAGGGCGACGAGCGAGGGGAAGCGCCCCAAGTTCATCTATACGATTCCGACATTCCAGAATCCGCAGGGCTGGACGATGACGCTGGAGCGGCGCAAGGAGATGGTGCGGCTGTCGCAGAAGCACGGCGTACCCATCCTGGAGGACGACTGCTATGTTGACCTGCGCTATGAGGGCGAAGATGTAATCTCGCTGCACTCTCTGGACGACACGGGGAGCGTGATGTACGCGGGGTCGTTCTCGAAGATTATCGCGCCGGGCATGCGGCTGGGCTACCTGACAGCGCCGCGCGAGGTGCTGGATGTGGCGCGTGTGGTGAAGAGCGGCGGCGCGGCGAATCAGTTCGCATCGTGGGCGGTGCATCGCTACGCCACGGGGCATCTGGACGACCATATCGTTGAGATTAACGACATACAGCGCACGAAGCGTGACGCGATGCTGGCGGCGCTGGGCGAGAACTTCGGCGGCGCGGCGACCTGGAGCAGGCCGGAGGGCGGGCTGTTTATCTGGCTGCAGATGCCGGAAGAGTCGGACGTTACAGCAATCCGCGACAAGGTGCTGGAGACGGCGGATGTGGGGTATCAGGCGGGACCGCTGTTCGCGCCGGACGGTGTTTCGGGCAGGAACTACGCGCGGCTGTGCTTCGGGTACAACACGCCTGACGAGATTCATGAGGGCATCGCAAGTCTGGCGGAAGCGTTCGAGCGCGAGGGCGTTCTGAAGAGCTAATCAGCGCGGGTGACATCGGTATATCAAGATGGGCAGGATTTTTTCTTCCTTTTCATTCCCGGTTTCCCCCAATCAATAGCAAGGGTATATGCAGTAGAGGCTTATTGGGTGGGCAGGATACGAGAGTTCTGCCCATCTTTTGCATTTATGGGGGTTTAGGCATGCGTATCTGTTCTTTTCTGCCAAGCGGTACGGAGATTGTGTTCGCGCTTGGGCTGGGCGACTCGCTGTACGCGGTGAGCCACGAGTGCGACTATCCGGCGGCGGCGTTGGACAAACCCAAGATCGTGCGCAGCAGGTTCGACGCGAATAAGCTGAGCAGCCAGGAGATCGATCGCATAGTCACGGAGATGTACCAGCAGGGTGAGCGCATCTACGAGGTGGACGAGGATGTGCTGCGAGATGCGGCGCCGGACCTAGTCATGACGCAGGAACTTTGCGATGTGTGCGCGGTGTCGTACGAGGACGTGCGGCACGCGGCTTCTAGGCTGGCATACCCGCCGAATATCGTTTCGCTGGATCCGGCGTCAATTGGAAACATGCTTGACGACATACAGATGGTGGGCGACTTGTGTGGTGTGCCCGATGCGGCATCGGCGTTCGTCGCTGAACTTAGTGTACGGATGGATGCGGTGCGCTCCAAGGCGTCCGCTGCCGGCTCAGCGCCGAGGGTGGCGTGCATCGAGTGGCTGGAGCCGCCCATAGTGGCGGGACACTGGATTCCGCAGATGGTGGAGCTTGCCGGGGGCGTTGACGCGCTTGCCAAGCCGGGGGCGCCATCACGCCGCATCACGATGGATGAGCTAGCGGAGTCCGAGCCGGATGTTTTGGTGCTGATGCCTTGCGGGATGGATGCGAACAGAGCGCGCGAGGAGTTCGAGGCGCTGGAGAATCTGGAAGAGTGGCGCAGCCTACCGGCGGTCGCCAATGGGCAGGCTTACTTCGTGGATTCGGGAGCGTACTTCAGTAGAAGTGGGCCGCGCCTAGTGGACGGGCTGGAGCAGTTGGCGCAGATATTTCATCCAGACATGTTCACCGAGACCAATTCAGAATACACAAGCTGGGATGAATAACGCCTGATCCAGCCTAGTGTATCTGTGGAACGTGTCCCACCCTGAGGGGAAAGGGGGATGCCGCAAGCCCCGCCGGCTGTATATAGTGCCTTAGGCAGTGCCTTGGGCTTCTTCCCGGGAGCGGCCGTGCAGGTGGTCGAGATGGTCTTCTTCGGCGCATCTCAGCGGGGGCTTGTCTATCTGTATCGTGATGTGCTCAATGTCGAATTCATCCCTGACAATGTCGTGAATTCGGTCACGCAGGACCCACATCTCGGCTTCGTCAATGTCCGGGTCAACGAGCACATGAGCGGTGAATGTTTCATAGCCTGAGGCTATCGTCCAGACATGAATATCGTGAACCAGCGTCACGCCTTCAATGTCCTCAATATCGCTGCAGAGTTTGTACACGTCTATGTGCGCGGGCGTACTTTCCATGAGCACCCGGAATACCCTGGTTACGAGACGCCACGAACTGACAAGGATGAGAATTCCGATTATCACGCTTATATAGTGGTCGGCGGCGGCCCAGTCCAGAGTAGTAACCAGAATGCCGGAGATAATCACGCCTACGGAGGTCAGCATATCGGCAATAACATGCTGAAAAACTCCCTGCACGTTCTCGTTGTGCTGCGAGGTACGATGGAGTACCCAAGCGGAGATTATGTTGACAGCGAGGCCGATAGCGCCGACGATCAACACTAGGACGCCTTCGACTTCTTCGTGCTCATGTGGCTCGCCTATCGCGTCTATCCGACCGAAGGCATTGTAGAAAATGAGGCCTGCGATAAGCCATAGGCTCAGAGCGTTAATCGCCGCTGCCCATAGGTATGGGCGGTGGACGAACCCCTCCCGCTCAGCCATATAGCGAAGAGGGACATCACGATGACTGCTACATCCCTGAGCATGTGGCTGGCGTGTGCCAGGAGCGCGAGGCTGTTTGATTCGAAGAAAGCCACCACTTCTACGATCATGTAGGTGACTGTCAAAACCAGAACGACGATCAGGCTGCGCCTGCTTGTCCCCCGCAGGTCATGGTCGTCGTGTGCATGTCCCTCGTGTCTATGAGCCATTATCCGAGTCCCGAAGTTGTGGATACGCGTCCGCAGTGTACGATACGGATGGAAGGATAAATGAACACGCCCATTCGCGCAAACTCGAAAATATGCGCAGACCGATGCGGCGAGATTGATGGGTGCAGGTAAGAATTATTGGCGGCTGAATCTGTCGCGCATCTCAACGGCAACGCGCTGGCGAAGCTGGTCAATGTCGCGGCGCAGCACTTCCGCCTCCGATTCGAGTCGAGAGGCGACGCTGGGCTGCTCCAAAAGCGCCTGCTTCTCGGACAGGTCGATGAGCAGCGTCTCGGCAATGTAGTAGGACAGCGCCGCAGGGTCGCGCGAGGTGCGGACTTCGTTTGTCCAGCCGCCCTGGAGCCCAGTAATCAGTCTGAGATATTCGTTCAGCAGTTGTCGGATGTCTTCGGACTGAGGTCGAGCTTCCTCCGCATCGTCATCAGGCAGCACAGATACGTCAGCCGTGATATAGGGACGGTGCTGCGTGATGGTGTTGATTTTGAAGCGGCGCTCTCCCGTAATGGCGACGAAGAAACGGTCGCCCCGAATCTCGTTGACCTGCGTGATATGCGCGACGGTGCCGACGGGATGCGGAATAGCTGGCTGCCCGACTTCATCGCCGGACTTGATGAGCACGATGCCGAAGCGCGAGTCGGAGTCGAGGCAGTCTTGCAGCAGGCGCTTGTAGCGCTCTTCGAATATCTGGAGAGGCAAAGAAGCGCCCGGAAACAGCACCGTGTTCAGGGGAAACAGGGGCAGTGTGCGTCGTTCTGGCAGTTCTGGTGGCATGGCGTAGAGTATAAACGGAACCGGGACGAGGGACAAGGGCGAGCAGAGGCGATGGGCGTCCTGCCAGACAGGGCGCGAGCGCTGTTTGACATGCTGACTTGTGCGTTGCTACCATGATGGTTGGCGTGCGCATGAGCGCTACTACGAGACGGAGAATACCTGCCTTGTCTTATGTAAAGAGCCTGCGCTGTCGCGAGTGCGGCAGCGATTACCCCATCGAGCCGCAGTATGTCTGCGACTTCTGCTTTGGGCCGCTTGAGGTGAGCTACGACTATGACGCGATCGCGCGTGTCATCAGCCGCGAGCGCATCGCCAAGGGACCTTTGACCATGTGGCGCTACCACGATCTGCTGCCGGTTGACGCGGAGATGGCTCTGGACATGCACACCGGCTTCACGCCGCTCATCCGTGCCAAGAACCTGGGCAGGATGCTGGGACTGAACAACCTGTACATCAAGAACGACAGCGTGAACCCGACCTTTTCGTTCAAGGATCGGGTGGTGTCGGTCGCTTCAGCTAAGGCGCTTGAGTTCGAGTTCGACACGCTGGCGTGCGCCTCGACGGGCAATCTCGCCGGCTCGGTGTCGGCGCACGGCGCGAAGGCCGGCGTTAAAACGATGGTGTTCTTCCCTTCGGACCTGGAGCGGGGCAAGATTCTGGGCGCGGGCATATACGGCGCTACCCTAGTGGCCGTGGACGGCACATACGACCAGGTGAACCGTCTTTGCAGCGAGCTTGCGGACAACCATCGCTGGGCGTTCGTGAACATCAACATGCGCCCGTTCTACTCTGAGGGGAGCAAGACGCTGGCATACGAGGTCGCGGAGCAACTGGGATGGCGCGCGCCGGATGCATGCGTTGTGCCGGGGGCTTCGGGTTCGCTGTTCACGAAGATTTGGAAGGGGTTGAACGAGCTTGCGGACCTGTCGCTGATAGATCCGGTGCATACGAAGATGCACATCGCGCAGGCTGAGGGTTGTTCGCCGATTGTGACTGCATACGACGAGGATACGCCGCATGTGCGCCCGGTCACGCCGGATACCGTCGCAAAGTCGCTCGCCATTGGCAACCCCGCGGACGGCTTCTACTCTCTCAAGACGATCGAGAACAGCGGTGGCAGTGCAGTCTCGGCGCCGGAGGACGAGATTGTCGAAGGCATTCAGATTCTTGCCGAGACTGAAGGCATCTTCACGGAGACGGCAGGTGGAGTTGTGATTTCAGGGCTGCGCAAGCTGGTGCAGAGCGGCAAGATTCAGCCGGACGACCTGACGGTGGCGTACATCACCGGCAACGGTCTGAAGACGCAAGAGGTGGTCGAGCCTCTCATCAATCCGGTGTTCACTACGCCCTCATACGATGACTTCATGAGCAACATGGCAGCGCGGGAAGAAAGAAATGGTAAGAGTAATGGCTAAGAGACGTATCAGGTTCACCTTCCCCGAGCAGCTGATAACCGAGCCACTGATATACAACCTTGGTCGTAAGTTCGAGATCGTCACGAACATCCGCCGCGCCAATGTGCAGGAGCGTGTGGGCTGGGTGGTGCTGGAACTCGAAG
Organism: Dehalococcoidia bacterium; assembly: GCA_965225795.1. Taxonomy (GTDB): domain Bacteria; phylum Chloroflexota; class Dehalococcoidia; order Lucifugimonadales; family JADFKI01; genus Bin90. The sequence goes on from OZ245324.1 coordinate 2,678,605, forward strand.
GCGACGAGGATGAGATAGATCGCGGCCTGGAATGGATGACCGAGGCGGGCGTTCGGGTCGATCCGATTACGGGCGACCTGATCGAGGGGTAGCGAGGCAGACCCCGAAAGCCAGGTTTCTTGTCTCTTCCATCCATTCGTTATCTTTCCCTGCCATAGGCATGCAACCAACCTGAATCGAAACAATACTTCGGAGGAAAACTCGACATGAGCATATCGGTGAGGATACCTACACCGCTGCGGCGCGTAACGAACGGAGCGGACAAGGTAGATACTGAAGGCGCGACCCTTGCAGAGATTATCGGCTCGCTGGAAAGCCAGTATCCCGGAATCAAGGCGCGGCTTTGCGACGAAGAGGGTGCGCTTCGCAACTTCGTGAATGTGTATGTGAACGGCGAGGATGTGCGCTTCCTCGACGGTCTCGGCACCGCCACAAAGACCGGCGATGAGGTTAGCATCGTGCCGGCGGTCGCAGGCGGGAACTAGCATCGATATACAGGATGGAGGGATATTTTTCTATCCCCATCCTTCGGCAAGTTCTTCGGGACGGGCCGCCCCTTTCCTCTTTAGTAGAGGAAGGGACGGCTTATATCCATCTTCACCTTTTCTCCATAGGTGAGGATACTTTACGCTCGCCCGAATGAGGCGAGCCATTTTTGCTTCTGGTCTCGGCGGGTTTGCTCGTCGGGCGGAGTGAAGCGGCTGTGGAACTCGCGACGGTATTCGGCGAACTCGCCGGCGGCTATCGCGGCGCGCATCTCTTCCATGAGACGCAGGATGAAGCGCAGGTTGTGTATCGTCGCCAGCCGATATGCAAGCAGTTCCTTCGCACGGAAGAGGTGATGCACATACGCCGCCGAGAATGTGCGGCAGGTGTAGCAGTCGCAGTCTTCTTCGATGGGCGCGTATTTCCTCTTATTGAACGCCGCGGTGATGTTCAGCCGTCCTGTCTTCACGAACAGCGAGCCGTTGCGCGCTATGCGAGTGGGCAGCACGCAGTCGAACATGTCCATGCCACGCGCCACGCATTCCACCAGGTCTTCCGGCGAGCCTACGCCCATGAGGTAGCGCGGTGCGTCAGCAGGCAGCATCGGCGTTGTGAGTTCCACGGTGTCGTACATTGCTTGCTTGGGCTCGCCGACACTCAGCCCGCCAATGGAATAGCCGGGGAATCCTAGGCCAGTGATGAACTCCGCGGACTTGCGCCGCAGTTCGGGAAACAGCCCACCCTGCACGATGCCAAAGAGCCGCTGGTCTGTACGCGTGTGCGCCTCGACACAGCGCAGCAGCCAGCGATTTGTCTTGTCCACCGCCTCATCCACCGCCTCAAAGTCGCTGTCGGCAGGCGCGCATATATCGAGGGGCATGATGATGTCCGCGCCGATCTTCTCCTGATGCTGAATCGCCGCTTCCGGGCTGAAGATGTGCTCGCTGCCGTCAATGTGCGACCTGAAGATGATGGCGTCTTCCGTGATCTTACGCAGGTGCTCAAGGCTGAAGCCCTGAAAGCCACCGCTGTCGGTGAGGGTCGCGCCGTGCCACTGCATGAAGCCGTGCAGCCCGCCGAGGTCTTCCACGATGTCCACCCCGGGACGCAGGTAGAGGTGGTACGTGTTGGCAAGAACGATGTTCGCGCCGATGTTCTGCAGGTCTGAGGAGTCGAGCGCCTTGACCGAGCCTTGCGTCGCGACAGGCATGAATGAGGGCGTGGGCACATCGCCGTGCGGTGTATGCAGGGTACCTATGCGGGCGTCGCCGTCGGTGGCAGTGAGTGTGAAGAAGGGCATACGAGTATTTTACAGGTATGCCTCTACGAGCGCATCTCCTGTTCGACTCGCTCTGCCAGATAGATTTTGAGCAGCGACTCATAGGGAATATCTCGTTTGTGCGCCAGCACTTTCAAGTCATCTATCACCGACTGCGGCAAAGTGATGGATACAGTCTTATCGGGAGGGATGGAACTGGACGGCTTGAGATTGGGCATTTCCACTCGCTTCGCCTCGCTCCAGTCAATATAGTCGGTGGAGTCATGGGTTGCCCAGAACTCGCGCTCTTCGTCTTCGGATTCAAATTTTGGGATCTGTTTCCTAAGCGTCGTCATAATTGCTACGTTCCTGTCTGCTCATGTCTCTGGCAGAATGATACACAATTCTTACGGACTGGATAGGGCAAAGTAATTGTTAGCCGAGGAAGCCCTGTATCATAAGCTGCAGGCCCATGGCGAGGATGACGAGCATGAGGAGGCGCATAATCCAGGGACCTTGCACCTTGCCGGAGAGTCGGGCGCCGATCTGACCGCCGGTTACGAGGCCTATCCCCGCGAATATGAATGTCGGGAACCACTCGATGTTGCCAATGAAGGCGTGAGTGGCTGCGCCCGCAGTAGTGTAGAAGGAGAGCGCGAATATGGATGTAGCGACTGCCACCTGCACGGGGAATCCGAAGGCATAGACGAGTATAGGCGTGCGGAGGAAGCCGCCGCCAACGCCGAAGAAGCTGGATATGAAGCCGAGTACGAAGTTGATGAGTACGGCCCAGATTTCGTGCAGGCGATATCGGTATGTCTCGCCCGACTCTGCGGTGATGCGGCGGCGGTGGAGAGTCTGAGGATTGATGAAGCTACGGCGCCGCGCCCTGGCGCGACCAATCTGCGACTGACGCCTTGAGTCGAACTGCTGGGTTGCAATACGCACCGCCAGAATGACAAGCAGCAGTCCGAACATTGCATCGAAGACGCCGGGCAGCCCTTCGAGAGCTTTTTTGAGCACGAACGGGGCGATTACGGAGCCGGGAATTGCGGCGGCGGCAAAGAGGTAAGCGCTTCGCTTGTCCACTACGCGCATATAGCGGTAGGCGAAGGCGCCGGATATGCTGTTAGCAGCGACGAGCGCAAGTACCGTTCCTGCGACTATGGTGGGGTCCTTATCGAAGAAGATACGCAGGATGGGGACGAGAATGAAGCCGCCGCCCGCTCCAACGAGGACACCAAAGACGCCTGTTACGAACCCGACAAGAGCGAGGATGACCCACTGGAGTACCTGCTGCCAGCCGAGCGCGAGCAGCCACTCAATTCCAGAGCCAGTCAGCAAATCCAGCCCGGGCATCTAGTCCACCGCCAGCGCCTCAAGGGTTTGCCGCACCAGCGCCGGAGGCACATCGTTGCGCGTAGTTGCGTTGCCGATGCCATCGAGGAGCACCCAGCGAATGGCGCGGCCCGCCACCTTCTTGTCAGACAGCATTGCGTTGCTTACGGCGTCGATGTCCATCTCGCCACAGGTTAGCGGCAAGCCGTAGCTTTCCAGAAGGGCGCGCTGCCGCTCCACCTCGTCCGAGGACATCAGACCCATCGCCTCGCCGATGCGCGCCGCGCCCATCATGCCCACGCTGACAGCCTCGCCGTGCAGGAAGCTGCCGTAGCCAGTGGCAGTCTCGATCGCATGCCCGATGGTATGACCGTAGTTCAGCAGGATGCGTATGCCGAGCGTCTCGCGCTCGTCCTGCGAGACGATGTTCGCTTTAATAGCCACGCTGCGGCGTATGATGTCCGTAGCGATGTCCTGTTCCAGGGCGAGGAGTGACGGCCTGTGCGTCTCGAATGCCTCCAGCAGGTCGGGGTCGAGAATCAAGCCGTGCTTGATAGCCTCTGCCCAGCCGGACGCAAGCTCGCGCGGGGGCAGTGTCTGAAGTGTGCTGACATCGGAGAGTACGAACTTCGGCTGATAAAACGCGCCCACGAGGTTCTTGCCCTGCGGCAGGTCAACGGCGCACTTGCCGCCGATGGCAGCGTCCATCATGGCAAGCAGGCTTGTGGGCACTTGCGCGAAGGGCAGGCCGCGCAGGTAGGTCGCAGCCACGAAGCCCGCAAGATCACCTACTACGCCGCCGCCGACTGCTACGACCAGATGTCCGCGCTCCGCCTTGCGCTCCGCGAGCCAGCGATATATGAACTGCACCGTCTCCAGGGTCTTGTGCGTCTCGCCGGCGGGCATGATGAACATGTGCGCGGCGATACCGGCGGCTTCAAGCGAGAACTGCGCGCGGCGTGCCTGCCTATGCACACCTTCGTCGGTGATGATGTACGCAGTGGAGATGTCGAGAACGGAATTGACGCGCTCGCCAAGCTCGTCGATTATGTTCCAGCCCACCCATATCGGGTAGTCGCCCTGGGATGTGTTGACGATAGCGGCGAGGTCGGAGTAGGAAGGCATATCAGTCTTTCAGTTGATCAGGGTTTCAGGGGCGCGGTTGACATAGATGGACACTATGGAAAGGATATGGATTCTTGCTGCTGCAGGAACGACGCTCTGTTAGCCGGTTGGCTGTTTGTCCTCATCCTCTAGTTGACTTGCTCTGTCGCGCATCCAATCAGGATAGGCTTTCCAGCATATCCCTTCCGCGTCGTCGTTGAGGATGTCGAACGCTCGGACGACTTCGTGCGCCGCTTGCTCGGGCGACAGTATGTCGGTATGAACTGTCCAGTGAGCAAGAGTATAGTTCAGTTGGCGCTGGGACTTCAAGAAACGGATGCGATCCAGGGGGTCGTCTGCGGCGAGCATAGGGCGCACGATAGCATCGTCGCCGGTGCTCTGCGCGAGTACGCGCTCGTATATGGTCTCCGGCGAGGCTTCGAGACATACGACGGCGCCGTGCTGCATCATGGCGGCGCGATTGTCGGCGCTCTCCGCGATACCGCCGCCCGTGGACACGACCTGCCGCTCAGACTCGCAGGCGGCGAGCAGCGTCTGCGCTTCGAGCGCGCGGAAGTGCGGTTCCCCATGCTCAGCGAAGATCGCGTCGATTGACTTGCCGGCGTCCGCCTCAATGCTCTCGTCGAGGTCAACGAAGCGCCAGCCGAGTATGCGCGCCGCCTCGCGCCCAATAGTGGTTTTGCCGGTGCCGGAGAAGCCTGTGAGGAAGATGTTGGGGGTCATTGACTTATGTCTAGTCCATTTTCAGGAGGGCGACGTTGGCGGCGGCGAACATGGCTTCTATGGGGGCTTCTCTTCCGGTCCACATTTCGAAGGCGGCGGCGCCCTGGTAGATTAGCATGGGCAAGCCGCCGAGCGCGGTCGCGCCTGCGCTGCGAGCTCCGAAGAGGAACGGGGTGTTCTGCGGGTTATAGACCATGTCCATGACCACGGCCTCGTGGGGTATTATCCCGCCGGAGAGCGGTGTCTGCCCTTCGGTGTCTCCGTGTCGCGTTCCCATGGAAGTACAGTTGACGATGAGGTCGGATTCGAGCGCGACAGTCTCCAAGGTCGTATTGTTCAGGACGGCGGCGAATACGCTCACAGCATCGTTGTGCAGCGCATTGGCGAGTGCCTCGGCGCGGGAAACATTTCGGTTGGCTATTGTGATGGACGCTACACCTTCGCGGCAGAGGGCGAACGCAGCAGCGCGCGCGGCGCCACCCGCTCCGAGCAGCAACACACGTTTGCCCGTAGGTTCGAAGCCACCGTCCTCTTTCAGCTCGCGCATGAATCCGTGGGCGTCGGTGTTGTGTCCGACGAGGCGTCCGGCGCTCTTGACAATAGTGTTCACCGCGCCGATGGACCGCGCGAGGGAGTCAACCTCGTCAAGCAAGGCGATGACGCTCTCCTTGTGCGGGATGGTCACATTCGCGCCGATGAAGTCGCCGCTGCGGAGCTTCGCCACCTCGCCCGCAAGTCCCTCCGGCGGCGTCTCCCACGCGAGGTAGCGCACGTCCAGTCCATGATGGTTGAATGCCGCCTGCTGGAACGCCGGCGACAACGAGTGCGATAGTGGGTAACCAAATATGCCTGCTAGTTGTGTCATGGCGTGCCTCCGGATGTTCCAGGTTATGAGTCGTGAACGATCTGTTATTTGGTTGTCAGTATATCAGTATGCCTAGGAAGCGGTCATAATGGCGCTGAGTGAGGTCTGGCGGAGAGCACAATGTTCACTATCACGCCTTCATCAGCATTGACCCAACCTGTGCGGTCTGCTTACGATTACGCTGAGATTTGCGGTGGACGATGCCAGAAGTTGGAGTTGGCTATGACGGAATACGAGGAGATCGTACAGCGGATTGCCGTATGCACCCTTTGCGCGCTGTCGGAGAGGCGCACCCGCACGGTGCCGGGCGACGGCTCCACGACTGCGGACATTATGTTCATCGGCGAGGCTCCGGGGTACAACGAGGACCAGCAAGGGCTGCCGTTCGTGGGCGCGGCGGGCAACGTGCTGACAAACCTGCTGGCGGGGATCGGTCTGCGGCGGTCGGATGTCTATATCACGAACATGGTGAAGTGCCGCCCAAACAACAACCGAGATCCGCTGAGCGGCGAGATCGAGGCGTGCTCCACTTACCTGGACGCACAGATAGAGCTTATCGACCCGAAAGTAATCGTAACGCTGGGACGTTACTCGTTCGGCAAGTTCTTTCCGGGGAGCAGCATCAGCCGCGAGCGGGGCAAGCCTCGCTTATGGCGCGGGCGTATGATCTATCCGATGTATCATCCCGCCGCTACGCTGCACAACCCGCGCTTGCGCCCGGCGCTGGAGAACGACTTCCGCAATCTACTACCGCTTGTTCAAGAGGTTATGGCAAGGCCGCCGGATGACGCTGGAAGCGAAGATGATGAACCCTCCGAACAGCAGTTGAGCATGTTCTAGTGGGGATAAGAGAGGTGGACTGGATGGGGAGGATAGGACTGCTTGGCATTGCCATGCTTGCCTTGGTGATTGTCATGGGTTGCGGCGCTTCAGAGCCGCCGCTGCCGTCCGTGCCTCTGCCCATCCCATCTCTGGTGAGGGCTGCTCCGAGCGCGACTCCGGCTACGACTACGACTGCACCTGCAAGCACACCCGTACCGACTTCGCCGACCTCGACAGCCGAGGGCGTTACGCTGACCATAATCGTAGCTCCGACTTCCCCGGACAGGCCCGAGTACGACCGCGGCGACTGGCGGCACTGGATCGACGCGGACAGGGACTGCCAGGAAGCGCGGCAGGAGGTTCTCATCGCCGAGTCACTAAGTGGAGTCGCGTATGAGGCGGGGGACAAATGCCGGGTAGAGAGCGGAGACTGGTTTGGCGTGTACACGGGCGAGTCGTTCACTGATCCTGGCGACCTCGATGTTGACCACATGGTGCCGCTTGCGAACGCGCACAGGTCGGGCGGCTGGGCCTGGGCGAAGGAGCGCAAGGCGGATTACGCCAACGACCTGTCATACGCGAACCACCTCATCGCGGTTCAGGCATCTGCGAACCGGCAGAAGGGCAGCAAGGGGCCGGAGGAGTGGCGCCCATCGTGCCGCGAATACTGGTGCCAGTACGCAACCGACTGGGCGACCATCAAGCAGGACTGGGGATTGACTGCGACTCAGCGTGAAGCGGACGCCTTGCGGGAGATGCTTGCGACCTGCGATGAGCCGATAACCCTCGTCGGCAGTTCTGCGGATGGTGCCCCGGCGCTTATGCCTGCTCCGCCGATGGCGACGGCGACGCCGATTTCGTCACCCGATGGTTCGCTGCGCTACGATCCGAACGGACCCGACCGTGACTGCGGTGACTTCGATACATGGGATGAGGCGCAGGCTTTCTACATCGCGGCGGGCGGACCGGAAACTGACAGACATCGTCTCGACGGGGACCGGGACGGGGTTGCGTGCAATTCGCTGCGAGGGAATTAACTTCCTTCGATATGCGCTCCGGATGGCGCAATTCCTGTTCATCCCCTCACACATGTTAGAATCACCCTGTGGCTGTAGTCCGGCAAGATGATCACGAACACGCAACGGGAGGCGCGAGATGGCAACGCAACGCAGTGGAACTCTGTTCACTTATGAAGACTACTGCAACATGCCGGAGGATGAACGCTATGAGCTGATAGACGGGGAACTGATTATGGTTGCTGCGCCGCGCAGGGTGCATCAAGGAACTTCCAGGAATATAGGTACGCCTCTCGACACTTATGTGAAGGGGAATCGGTTGGGCGAAATGTACTATGCGCCGACGGATGTGATCCTGTCGAACACGAATGTCGTGCAACCGGACATACTCTTCGTGAGCAGCGAGAGGTCGCACATTCTGGCGGACGAAGGCATCAGAGGCGCGCCGGATCTGGTCATCGAGATACTTTCGCCGTCAACAGCGCAGATTGACAGAGTACGGAAGCGGGAGTTGTACGCGCGCTTCCGTGTGCCGGAGTACTGGCAGGTGGACATCGACGAATATAGTGTGCTGGTTCTGACGCTGGCAGCCGACGACTACGAGACGGCGGGCGCGTACGGCTTGGGCGAGACTCTCGTTTCACCGCTGCTACCCGGTTTCATACTGGATGTTGACGATATTTTCGCAATCTGAATACATGAACGAGTGGACAAGTCTAGGCAAGATAAAGGGAGAACGGCATGACAGGCGCAGACCTGATAGCACGAATACTGAAGCAAGAGGGCGTGGACTTCATGGGAGTCATCCCCTTCAACTCGCTGGAAGAGGCGGCGGCGAAGGCGGGCATACGGCCACTGATATTCCGTCAGGAGCGCGTGGGCGTGAACATGGCGGACGCATACACGCGCGTCACCAACGGTCGGGGCACCGGCGTCTTCTCGATGCAGGCTGGGCCGGGCGCGGAGAACGCCTTCGCAGGCGTGGCGCAAGCTTACGCCGACTCGGTGCCGATATTGCTGCTGCCGGCGTCCGCGCCGCGCAACCGCACCGGTGTGCATCCGACATTCAGCCCCAGCCGCACCTACGAGTCGGTGGTGAAGTGGTCGGGCAGGATTGAGCTCCCGGAGGAGATTCCGAATGCGCTGAGGCGCGCCTTCAGTCAGTTGCGATTGGGCCGCCCCAGCCCAGTGCTGCTGGAACTGCCAAGCGACATACTGCGCGGCGAGATTGCCAACGGAGACGCACCGTACATGCCCGTACAGCGGCGACGTTCGGCGGGCGATCCGCAGGATGTGCGCGATGCGGCGAAGCTGCTGCTCGGTGCAAAGAACCCTGTCATACACGCCGGGCAGGGTGTGCTGTACGCTGAGGCATGGGACGAACTGCAAGAGCTTGCGGAGCTGACGCAGACGCCGGTGATGGCCTCGATGGCGGGCAAGAGCGCCTTCCGCGAGGATCATCCGCTATCGTTGGGCACGCGCTCAAGCACGACTACGGGCATGGTCGTGCATTTCCTCGACCGCGCTGATGTGGTGTTCGGTATCGGGTGCAGCTTCACGCGCATGCACTATGGCGCAGACCAGTTTGACAGCAAGGTGATGGTGCATGTGACCAACGACGAGAACGATGTGAACAAGGACTACTCTCCCGATGTGGCGGTCATCGGCGATGCCAAGCTGGTAATGCGGCAGATCATCGATGAGGTTAAGGCGATGCTTGCTGAGAATGGCAGCGAGCGAGTCGAGCGCGGCGATGTGGCGGGCGAAATCAAGGCGGTGCGCGACGAGTGGATGCAGCACTGGCTACCGAAGATGCACTCAGACGCCCTGCCCATCAACCCGTACCGCGCCCTCAACGACCTGACGAAGGCGATAGACCGCAAGAACACGATAATGAACCACGACTCGGGAAGCCCGCGCGACCAGATGATTCCCTTCTACCAGACCGTTACGCCGCGCGGCTTCATCGCCTGGGGCAAGTCCACGCAGCTTGGGTACAGTCTGGGCGCGGCGATGGGCAGCAAGTTGGCGGCGCCGGACAAGCTCTGCGTCAATGTCATCGGCGACTACGGCTTCGGCATGGTCGGCACCGACCTCGAAACGGCGGTGCGCGAGAACATCCCAATCTTGACCATCGTGCTCAACAACTCGTCCATGGGCATATACAGGCCTGAGCACTTCGCCACCGCGCACGAGCTGTACGGCACCAAGACGACGGGTGGCGACTTCGTGAAGATGGCGGATGCGCTTGGAGCGCACAGCGAGCGCGTCACGCAGCCGGATGACGTGGTCGGAGCGGTGCAGCGCTGCGCGGGCATCGTGCAGTCCGGGCAGGCGGCGCTGCTTGAGATCGTGACCGACGACGCCGAGAAGGACATGGCGTTCAGGATGTTCTAGGGCTGAGATTGGCAAAGAGAACGCGCAGGATCAAGGGGCGGAATTCGTCCCAAATCCTGCCTTTTTGCGCTTTCAGACGGGTCTAATCAGCCGTATAATACATTAATATTATATTGACAAGTCATCGGAAATTGCTCAGAAATCGCTCTATTGCTTATTGACGCAGGGCATGGACTTTTTGGCAACTTTACGAAACATTTGACGCCTTGCGACAGGGTTTTAGCAGGAATAGTATAGTCCGACACCGTCAAACACATCGGCCATTTGCGATTGATTTTCGAGCGGTTTTGCGTTTATTTCAGGTTCGCAAATTGACTTGATGAGAGAGGACTTCCGATTGACCACCCGCACCCAGCAGCCAGGTCAGATATGGGACGCAGCGTTAGGAGAGTTGCAACTGCAAGTTGCGCGCCCCGCATTCGAGACTTGGCTCAGGGACACCGACGGTGTGGCGCACATTCCTCCTTCAAGTCCTGAGCAGCCGGGCGAATTCATAGTAGGCACTGCTAACGCATTCGTCTCAGAAATGCTCGAGCACCGCATGTATCCGCTCATCGAGCGCGCAATCGAGCATGTCATCGGCGAGCCCACTTCGGTGCGCTTTCAGGTGGCGGCGGCATCAAGCGCGACCGTCAATGCTCCAGCAGAAGTTCCGCCGCTGGCAGCAGAGGGCAGTGAGCGGCAAGCGCCATCAGCGGCGGCATCCGAACTGGCGGTAACTGCTCGTCCCCCTTCGCTGAACGGACGATATACCTTCGACCGCTTCATCGTAGGCAAGTCCAACGAACTGGCGCACGCCGCGGCGCAAGCGGTCGCTGGTAATCCCGGCAATGTGTATAATCCGCTGGTGCTCTACTCGGAGGTCGGACTCGGGAAGACTCACCTGCTCCATGCCATCGGGCAGCAGGCGCTTTCTACGGGCATGAGCCTGATTTACGCGACGACGGAAGAGTTCACGAACGACTACATCCGCGCCATTCGTGAGGGCAAGACCGAAGAGTTCCGGCATAGATACCGCAGCGCCGACATGCTCCTGCTCGACGACATCCAGTTCCTCATAGGCAAGGAGCAGACACAGGAAGGGTTCTTCCATACCTTCAACGCGCTGCACATGTCCAACCGACAGATCGTGATCACCAGCGACCGACCAGTAGCCTCGCTCAAGATACTGGAGGAGCGCATAAGCTCGCGTCTGAGCGGGGGCTTGGTGGTGGACATCCAACCCCCCGACCTGGAAACTCGTCTCGCCATTCTGCGCGCCAAGGCGGAGCAGATCGGCACAAGAGTGGACGACCAAGTCCTCGAATTGCTTGGAGCGCGCATATACCGCAACATACGTGAGCTTGAAGGCAGCCTCAACCGCGTGGTGGCGTACGCTGACCTGATGCAGCGTCCCATGAACACGGAACTTGTCCGACAAGTCATAGCGGATACGCAGGAAGCCGGAGAGCGGCGGCAACCGTCGGAGCGTGAGGTAATAGACGCCGTGTCAGTTCACTTCGGCGTTGACAAGGTGGCGCTGTGCGGGCCCAAGCGCGACAAGAAGACGGCGCTGGCGCGACAGGTTGCGATGTACATCCTGAGAGAGGATTCGGCTATGGGCGCAACCGCGATAGCGCGCGCGCTTGGTCGCAAGGACCACTCAACCGTGCTGCACGGCTGCAGGACGATAGAGAACCATCAGAACGCCGATCCCAAGCTGCGCCGTGACATACTGAGAGTGCGAGAGGCGCTGGCTGCGGTGGGGTAACGAAGGAAGATGGTTTTTGACCATATATTCCAGTCGTTTCTTAACTTTTACATAAACGCAGAATGAACATGTTTCGCCCGTCTTCGTGGATAACTCGCCAATATGCGTGGATAACTTGCCTGTAATGTGTACAAGTGTGTCTGATGCATGGTTGAACAAGTTCAGGAAAAGTACTATCCACAAAGCTTTTCATCTTATCCACACGTATCCGCGCAGCATCCACATGCTCCTGTGCTAGAATAACCAAGCGGTATCTTCAGCAAAGATACGCCTGCGACCCATCATGGGCGCAGACACGGGCATGCTTGCCCGCCGCGAGCTCATGTTATCCCCTCAATAAACGGCATTACTATCGTTATTAAGAGAATGAATCTGACATGATTGACAATGTATTTATCCACATAAGTAGCGGTAAGGGCGGCGACGGCGCGGTTAACGGGCGGCGCGAGAAGTTCGTGCCTCGCGGAGGCCCCGATGGAGGCGATGGTGGAGGGGGTGGCAGTGTCTTCGCAGAGTGTGAGTCAAACATGAACACGCTGCTTGCGTTCCGGTACGAACGCCGATTCTCTGCCGGCGACGGTGGCAACGGCATGCCTGCTCTCAAGCACGGCGCAGGCGGGGAAGATATTGCAGTACGGATGCCTGTCGGAACTCAGGTTTGGGATGCCGACTCCAGGAATCCTCGCCTGCTCGCAGACCTGACTGAGCATGGCCAGAGGGTTGAGCTTGCTCTCGGCGGCGGCGGCGGACGCGGCAACGCCTTCTTCGCATCGCCGACGAATCAGTATCCGCTTCTCGCTGAGCAGGGCGAACTAGGAGAAACACTTCACCTGCGGCTTGAACTGAAGCTGCTTGCCGACGTGGGTATCATCGGGTTGCCGAATGCGGGCAAGTCTAGTCTGCTGTCGGTTGTGAGCGCGGCGCGGCCCAAAGTGGCTAACTATCCGTTCACGACGCTTGAGCCAGTGCTGGGCGTCGTGGAGCATCGCAGGGAGACCTTCGTGATGGTGGATATCCCAGGCATCATCGAGGGCGCGCATGAGGGCGTCGGTTTGGGGCACGACTTCCTGCGGCATGTGGAGCGGACGCGCGTGCTTGTTCATGTGATAGACGGCTCTGCTGACGACCCGCTGCGCGACTTCCGCCAGATCAACAGCGAGCTTCGGATGTTCAATGAGACACTCGCAGCCAAGCCTCAGGTCGTCGCCATCAACAAGATGGATATAACCGAGGTTGAGGATATTGCTCCTCTGCTTTCGGAAATGTTCGCCGATGAGTTCGGACTGCTCCCCTTCTCCGACCGGAATACTGCAGCCAGAGGACGGCTGCGCGGACGCGGCGCTGATGTTCCTGAAGATGAAAGGACTCTGCATTTCATATCCGCGGCAACGCGAAGCGGACTTGACGGTCTGCTCGACAACGTGCTGGCTGCGCTGGAGTCCGTTGAAACTGTCGACACATTGCCCCCGATCCTGCCTGAAATAGATTTAGAAAGAAGCGAATACGAAGAGTTACCCGTGCTGCGTCCGAAGCCTCGCAGAGAGACTGTGCTTGTGAGCAAGCGCGGCGATGTGTTTGATGTTCGAGCCCGGAGGGCTGTGCGAATAGCCGCCCTGCTGGATGAGAACGACTGGAACGCCCGGATGCAGTTCCTCGGCTACTTGCAGCGAGCAGGCGTGGTACGGGCGCTTGAGGAGGCAGGCGTGGGGCCCGGCGATACCGTGCGCTTCGGCGAAGTCGAGTGGGAGTGGGAGTAGGCGTGCGAATCGGCGTGTTCGGCGGCACATTCGACCCCATTCACATGGGCCATCTCATTGTCGCCGAGGATGCGCGCGCCGCCCTAGAGCTTGACAAGGTGCTGTTCATACCCGCCGGACAGCCTTGGTTTAAGTCATACAGGCAGATCACGGAGGCGCACCACAGGCTGGCGATGGTGCAGCTTGCCGTCATGGAGAATCCACTCTTCGATGTGTCGGACATAGAAGTCGAGCGCAGCGGTCCGAGCTACACGGTGGATACTCTAGAAGAGTTGCATGAACTGTACTCGGACGCCGAACTTATTGTGATTCTCGGCTTGGACGCGCTGCGGGAGATAGACCGGTGGCACCAGCCGAGCCGTGTCTTTCAGATGGCAAGCGTTGCAGGTATGGCGCGTCCCGGCGCAACGCTAGACCCGAGTGTGCTGAACGCCGCCATTCCGGGCGCGTCGAGCCGTATGCGCCTGCTGGATAGCGCGCTGATTGACATCAGCGGCACCGACATACGCAGGCGCGCTTCTGCGGGACAGTCGATCCGCTACCGTGTGCCTGTCGCGGTCGAGAGGTATATTTGTGACAACGGGCTGTACGCTGCCGCTGCTTGATGTCAGGTTCCTCCTCCGATCTAATCCCTGCCACGCAACTTTCGTGCGAACTTCTATTACTAAGGTAGTGTACAATTTCATGTGTCCGATCTTCCTTACGCGGGAAGTCTCTTAGAAGGGGGTCTGCATAAACATGGCGACTCAGAGAAGCCGGATAAAGTTCACATACGAAGATTACAGGCACACGCCTGACGATAAGCGATATGAGCTACTGGACGGTGAATTGATTATGGCTCCTGCGCCCCGTACAGCGCATCAGAGGACTTCAAGAAAGATTGGCAATTCACTTGATACATTCGTTACTGAAAACAACTTAGGTGAAGTGTTCATTGCGCCATACGATGTGGTGCTGTCCAATACGGATGTGGTACAGCCTGATCTGCTATTCGTCAGCAAGGAGCGGTCGTACATTATAAATGAGGACAACATCCGAGGCACTCCGGACCTGGTGATAGAGATTTTGTCGCCGTCCACGGCGCAGCGCGACAGGACGCTGAAGCGCACGTTGTACGCGCTGCACGGCGTGCCCGAATACTGGCAGGCTGACACGGATGCCAAGATTGCGATGGTTCTAACGCTGGACAACGGCGAATACAAGGTGGCGGGCATATATGGAGAGGGGCAGACGCTGGTTTCGCCGCTGCTTCAGGGGTTCACACTGGAGATTGACAAGATTTTCTAGGCTTGGCAATCCAGTGGAATCTCAGGAAGTATCATAGATGTTAGTTTCGTTGACTACTTTTCTATCTGCAAGAGGTCTTCATGGGCAACAATGACGCTGAGATCATACTTGAGCTTGCCAAGGATAAGGGCGCGCTGACATTCGGCGAGTTCCGTCTTTCGGCGGGCGGCACGAGTTCGTACTACTTCGACGGGCGCATCGTTACGCTCGACCCGAAGGGGGCATACCATGTGGCGCGCGCGTTCCTGCCAGTAATCCGGGGGTGCGGCGCGGCGGCAATAGCTGGGCCAACGCTCGGTGCCGACCCGATCGTTGCCGCAGTGTCGGTGATGAGCTACCAGGATGGCGGCTCAGAAATTCCGGGCCTCATCGTGCGCAAGGAGGCGAAGGAACACGGCGGCAAGCGCGCTATCGAGGGACCGCTGGTGCCTGGGTCTCGCGTCGCAGTTGTGGATGATGCTTGCAGCACGGGTGGAAGCCTGTTTCACGCAATTGATGCGGTTGAGGATGCGGGCTGCGAGGTGGTCAAAGTACTGGCAATCATTGACAGGCATCAGGGCGGCAGCGACGAGCTGCGGCGACGCGGCTACGACTTTTATGCACTCTTGGAGGCGGACGCGGAGGGCAATATCCGTCCCAATGCCAGAGGATAGAAGCATGGCATTGGAGTTGGAAGGCGTTCGCTGGCTGTTCTTCGACCTCGGCTACACGCTCATCAACGAGGACGCGGCGGCGATAGACAGGCTGAGCCAAGCGTCGGATGCTCTGAAGCAGCGAGGCATAGCTGCCTCAACCGATGAGCTTCGCGTGGCGCTTGAGGCAGCATCTGCTCGCTTCGACCCGAATCCCTTCGGCAATGTGCTGCAAGCCTTCACTGACGACGAAGATGTCATAGCCTTCGTGCGCTCATCCGGCAGGTATCCGAAGGAACTGGAAGCGCCGTATCCGCAGACTCAGCGACTGCTGGCGCGGCTTGAAGGACGATACAAACTTGGCATCATTGCTAATCAGCCGCCCGGCACGGCTGAGCGCCTGCAAGCATGCGGGCTGTCAGGATACTTCGAGGTGTGCGTCTCGTCCGGCGATATAGGAAAGAGCAAGCCCGACGCCGCGATATTTCATCTGGCGCTTGAGCATGCGGAGTGCGCGCCTGGCGATGCCGTGATGATCGGCGACAGGTTGGACAACGACATACGCCCTGCGAAGGCGCTCGGCTTCCGCACGGTGCGAATCCTTCAAGGGCCAGGACGCTTACAGCAGCCGCGTGAGGATGGGGAGACGCCGGACGTCACGGTTGCGGACTTGGACGAACTTGCAGCCCTGTTCGATGTTGATGCTGGCGGGTGACGTGGCGGCCTAGCAGGAAAATTACGCTTGCGCCTGTGTGCTATGATTGCCTGCGTATTTTGACTCGATGGAGGGAACACAGTGGCGCAGACAGGCGTTGTAACGGTATCTGAGGAAATTAGGCGGGGCAGAAACAGGCTTGCGATTACGGTAGTGCTTGGACACGCCATCAAGCACATGTACAACTCCGGATTGCAGTCCGTCATTCTGGCGGTGATGAAGGACGACCTGGGGCTGACCGCCACACAGTTCGGGCTCCTCTCCACATCCGGGCGCGTTACGAGCGGTGCGACTACGATGGTCGCGGGCTATCTGGGCGACAGGTTCGCCAATCGCTCCGGTGTGATGCTGATGATCTCGCTGAGCATGATGGGCATCTCGTACTTTCTGCTGGGGAGCGCGCCGAGCTACTGGCTGATGCTCGCAGCGATGCTGCTGGTGGGCATAGGGCCGTCGCTGTACCACTCGCCGGCGATAGCCGCGCTATCGCGCAAGTTCCCTGACAAGCGCAGCTTTGCCATTTCATGGCACGGCACGGGCGGCAGCATAGGTGAGGTGATTGGCCCAATTTTGACCGGCGGGTTGATTCACGGCGTGTACTTCGTTGCGTTCAAGTGGAACGAGGTCTTGCAGATAAGCGTAGGACCTGCTCTCATCTTCGGACTGCTCATCTACCTGATGATGCGCGGCATCCCCACCGCGAGCACAGAGACTGAATCGCTGCGTGACTACTTCACCTCGCTGTTCAAGCTGCTTCGTCGCAGGGGGATGCAGGCGCTGGTGCTGACGACCGCTCTGCGCAGCATGGGACAGGGCGCGATGATGGCGTTCCTGCCAGTGTATCTGCTGGAGGACCAGGGCATATCCGCGATAGTCATAGGGTTGTTCCTGTCCAGTATCCAGTTCGTCGGGATACTGGCTCAGCCCGCAATGGGCTGGCTTGCAGACAAGTTCGGACATAAGAAGGTGCTGGTGCCCGGGACGGTTGCGCTTGGCTTGCTGATGATTGCGCTGAAGTTCGCACCGACCGATGATCCGCTTATGATTGACATTGTGCTGCTGAACATCACATTGCCCGGCCTCCAGTTCGGCATAATCGCATTGGCTATGGGAGCTTTCCTGTACGCGCTACATGCCATATACATTGCGGCGGCGATGGATGTGTCGCAGGGCGAGGCTCAGTCGACGGTTGTGTCGCTGATATACGGCGCATCCTTCCTTGGCGCGTTCTCGCCATTCCTCGCGGGCGTCATCGTGGACTTCGGAACCACATCGGACGCCTTCGTGTACGGCGGGGCGATGGTATTCCTGGCGGGGGTGGTATTGGCTTTGATTCGACTGACGCCGGCTGACAGGAGTTAGCATGCGTAGTTGTGAATGGCGCGGAGGTAATAGTCAGGAGTTCAGGCCGAGGAAGCACGCGCTTGGGTTATGTTCGCCGATGGGTACTGCGATGCTCGGCTTGGCAAATATTCTCTGTGTGGGCTGTTCGCGCGCGTTGACGAAGAGCATCAGTGTCTCGTTCCCACGCATGGTGTGCTCGAAACGTATATCCTGGTGAATAGCGCCTGACAGCCTGTCCACTGATGTCAGTTACCCCATCCTGACCTTCCTGATCGAGGGAAGAAGGGACTTTGCACCGGGCAATTATGTTTGTGTCCGTTTGCTATGATTGGCTGCGACTTTGACTCGATGGGAGAATTATATTGCCGCAAATCGGAGCGCAAGCGGGCAATGAACCGCTGTCCGAGGAGATCAGGCGGGGCAGAAACAGGCTTGCGGCGACGGTGGTGCTGGGGCATGCCGTCAAGCACATCTACAATTCGGGCTTGCACTCCGTCCTTCTGGCTGTACTGAAGAACGACCTGGGATTGAGCGGCGCGCAGTTTGGGCTGCTGTCCACATCAGGTGAGATTACCAGCGGCGCGACCACGATGGTCGCGGGTTATCTCGGCGACAGGTTCGCCAACCGCTCAGGCGTGATGCTGATGATCTCGCTGGGCATGATGGGCATCTCGTACTACCTGCTGGGTAGCGCGCCGAACTACTGGCTGATGTTCGCGGCGATGCTGTTTGTGGGCATAGGGCCTTCCCTGTATCACTCGCCAGCGATAGCTACGCTTTCGCGCAAGTTCCCTGACAAGCGCAGTTTCGCCATTTCATGGCATGGCACGGGCGGCAGCGTGGGCGAGGTTGTGGGTCCGATTCTGACCGGCGGGCTGATAACGGGGACATATCTTGTCGCCTTCCACTGGAGCGATGTGCTGAAACTGAGCGTCGGGCCCGCACTCGTGTCCGCCGTGCTCATCTACCTGATGATGCGCGGCATCCCAACCGCGAGCGCCGAGACAGAATCGCTGCGCGACTACTTCACCTCGTTGTTCAAGCTGCTGCGGCGCAGAGGGATGCAGGCGCTGGTGCTGACTACGGCGCTGCGCAGCATGGGTCAGGGCGCGATGATGGCGTTCCTGCCGGTATATCTGCTGGAGGACCAGTCGATATCCGCGATAGTCATCGGGCTGTTTATGGCAAGTATCCAGGTTGTCGGGATACTCGCGCAGCCTGCGATGGGCTTTATGGCAGACAGGTTCGGGCACAAAAGAGTGCTGGTGCCTACGACTGCTGCGCTGGGCTTGCTGATGATTGCGCTGAAGTTCGCGCCCACTGACAATCCCGTCATATTCTCCATAGGTCCCTTGGCGATGGCGTTGCCCGGCATGCAGTTCGGCATAATCGCGCTGGCAATGGGTGCGTTCCTGTACGCGCTGCATGCGATATACATCGCGGCGGCGATGGATGTGGCGCAGGGTGAGGCTCAGTCGACAGTGGTGTCTCTGATATACGGCGCATCGTTCCTTGGGGCGTTCGCGCCGTTTCTGGCGGGCGTCATCGTGGACGCCGGAAGCACGTCGGACGCGTTCGTGTACAGTGGCGCGGCGGTGCTCATAGCGGCGGTGATGCTAGGGTTCACGCGCCTGACGAGTGCTGAGCGGGGATGACAGGATGGACAGTAGAAAACCAATAGATTGTCCGTTACTTGCATGAAAGATATAGTGTACACTATACAAGCAATTAGAATTGTTTTGTGAAGGCGTACAATATGGGAACATTCAGTGTAACGATTGAGGTTGGCGACCTGCATGGGCAGCGGTTTCAGGAGATGGAGGCTCTGGTTGACACTGGAGCGACAGCGACGATGGTTGCCGCTTCCGTGCTTGAAGAGCTTGGCATCACGCCCACAAAGCGCCAGATTTTCGAGTATGCCAACGGTATTCAGACTGAACTGGATATGGCTCCTGTGATGGTCAGGATTGATGGAGAGGAAACGCCCACCTGGGTTATCTTCGGTGAAGAGGGGACATCTCCCATATTGGGCGCGCGCGCCTTAGAAGGCTTGCTGCTCGGCGTAGATCCCTATGGGCAGCGTCTCATACCTGTGCTCGGCCTGCTGAAGTGATGCTAGTCAGGCATCAATTAGCACGACATCGCGCTGCACCTGCGTGGTTATTTGCGGGCCGTTGTTGCCCATGAACAGGTCAATCTCCGAGCGCACGCCGAACTCGCCGGGAAGGTAGATGCCAGGCTCCACAGTTACGGCGATGCCGGGGATTAGCCTGCGCGTGTCGTGCGTCTCCCAGCCGTCTAGGTTGACGGCGTTGCTGTGGACCTCGCGCCCGAGGCTGTGTCCAAGGCGGTGGTTGAAGTAGTCGCCGAATCCCGCCTGCGTGATGTATTCGCGCGCCGCGGCGTCAAGCTGCCAGCCCTCAAGTGTCCTGCCCTCGCGGTGCGCCTGCTCCAGCATGTCCACTGCGGCGTCACGCCCGCCGAGTACTGCGTCGAATACCTGCCGATGTCGCGGGGTCACGCTGTCGCCCACATACGCCGTCCATGTGATGTCCGCGAACATCGCGTCCTCGTGGGGCTGGCGCGTCCACAGGTCTATGAGGACCCAGTCGCCGCGCCGTATCACCGATGAGTTCTCCTCTGTCGGCTCGAAGTGCGGATCGGCGGCGTGCGCGTTCGCCGCGACGACCGGCCCGTCCGTAACGACCATGCCCTCTTCGACGAACCGCTGCCTGATGAACTCCGCGATGTCGAACTCGGTTGGGCCGTCGTCTATCGTGTCGCCGATGCGCCGGAACGCCTGCTGCACGATCGTCCCCAATGCGTCCGCGGCTGCGAGGTGCGACCTGAGCTGCTCGTCGTCCCAACGCTGCGTGGCGTGCTGCAACAGGTCGGCGGATGATACGACCTCTACGCCGAACGAGCGCACCAGTTCCAGCGTTCCCGCGTCTATGCGCGATACTCTCGGCAATGCGCCCTGCGGCGAGTATTCCATTGCTATGCGGTCAGCGGACTCCAGCATGTCGCCGAGCTTGGCGGTCATGTCCTGTCGGCTGACGAAGAGCGTGGTCTCGATGCCCAGATGTGTGAAGCGCCCCTGATCAACATAGCTAACCAGCAAGCGCGGCGGGGCATCTGCGGCAATCCAGAGCCAGCACGGGCGGGTTACATTGGGGATATTGCCCACCGTGTCCCAGAAGATGGGGTTCATATTGCGATAGTCGTAGAGCAGCCAGCCGCCGATACCCTGAGCGCGCAGGTACTCTTGCGCCTGCTCTATGACCGCCTGAATGGACATTACACTTGCCTCCGAGGAATTCTGGGTAAAGGGTAACATGGATAGACGGGAGAAAGATGATAGGATTGTAAGCATGAAATTCGGTCTTTTCACCCATGTGCCCTGGCCGGAGGGCGAAGAGCCGGCGCGTCTGTTCGCGGAGTGCGTGGAGCAGGCGGTCTTCGGCGAGCAGCTTGGCTTTCATAGCGTCTGGATTGCCGAGCATCACTTCTCGCGGTACAGCCTGGGCTCTTCGTCGCTGGTGCTGGCGGCCGCCATCGCATCGCGCACCGAGAGCATTCGGCTGGGGACGGGGGTGCTCATCCCCACGCTGCACAATCCGATACGGCTTGCCGAGGATACGGCGACGCTGGATTGCGTGAGCGGCGGACGGCTTGATGTGGGCTTCGGGCGCGGCACATTCGGCTACGAGTACGGCGGCTTCGGCGTGGACGAGGAGGAGGCGCATGCGCGCTTCCGCGAGAGCGTGCGCATCGTGCAGGGGCTGTGGACGACGCCGGAATTCTCGCATGACGGCGACTTCTACACACTGAACAAGCTCAACCTCGTGCCGCCGCCTCTGCAATCGCCGCACCCGCCGATATACATCGCCGCTTCTTACACGCAGCAGACGCTGGAGTTCCTGGTAAGGAATGATTACAAGCTCTGCATCGCCGTCGTGCAGGACACGCAGCGGTCGCTGGAGCTTTGCCAACGCTACCTTGCGCTGTCAGAGGAAGCGGGCAATGTCCCGACGCTGGCGGATGTGCCGTTCTTCCGCTACTTCTATGTCGCCGAGACAGAGGCGCAGGCGCGTGAAGACTCTGCGGCGCACATCAACTGGATCCTCGACATCATGCAGTGGCGGCGCAACTTCAGCGAAAGCAGCGAGGTGCCGTACAGCATCGACGAATGGCGCAGGGCGCGAACTGAGCTTCCCCTGAGCTTCGACTACATCAGCGACAACCGCGCCTTCATCGGCACGCCCGATCAGTGCTCCGCGAAGATAGCGGAGCTGCGTGCGCAGGGCGTCGAATACTTCGGCTGCAACTTCGCCATGGGCGGCATACCGCACGACAAAGTGATGCGCTCCATGCAGCTGTTCGCCGACGAGGTGATGCCGCGATTCGTCGGCTAGTACCCTGCTTGTGTATATGTCGACGCAATCCGTTAAGTCTTACTAGATGTGCCGGACGGTCTGCTCTTACTGCTGCGATACTGTGAAGAGGTATCTGGACTTGATGAAGGGCGACGAGCCGGTTTCAATGCCTTCAGTCAGGCCGAGCGCAGCAAGTGCATCTGGGTCGTCCAGGAAGTTGGCGTATGAGACGTCGACATAGAAGGTTCCCCCTTCTCCTGTTGGAACGGTGTAGGAAATGAGGGCATTACTAAGACGCGAGTTGGCGTAGTCGATCTCCAGCTGGTCGCCCGCCGAGTCGTAGAGCCTCACTACCGTGCCTATGTCCGGTGTCGTGACCCGAGAGTTGGGTGGGGGGACCGTAAGAACCACGTAAGTTTCGTCCTCTTCCAACTCGACCGCAAACCAGTCATGATCGTCATAGTAGTCGTACACTCCCGTCTGGGACACGCCTAACGTCGCCGTTGCCCAGGTCGTGTCGTCGTGGGGCAGGTCACCAAAAAACTCCTTGCCGTTCCATGTCCGAACCGGATCATAGACTATGCGTATTCGATACTCGCCAATGGCACCGTTGTCCGCCCGTACTTTGATATATGGGCCGGCATCGCGAGGGACCGTTACCCAATATGAAATCAAGCCCTCCGGCGGGTCGGTCAACTCCTCCAGTTCGAGGATTTCCTCGGTGGGTCGGTAGTAGCCGTCTTCAGGGTAAAGCGCACTCAGGCGGATGTCGTAGTCGTTCGTCAACGCCACCGGGTCGATGTCAATTCGGTACCTAGCTCTGGAGTCATAATCGGATCTTGTGTTGAACCAGTCAACATCGGTCGAGTGATTCAGAAATGCGCGAACAAAGGGCGACTCCCCGGCAGACCTGGTGTATGGCAGTCTTACCGCTGTGTGCGGGCCATCTCCTTCCGCGTCGGCGATCTCTTCTCCTCTGGCGGTGATCTCGTAAACATGCGAATTGGAGCTTGTCCAGGAGGTGCCGTCGTAGGACCAGTGGTTGTCGGCAATACTCCAGTCGGCTAGTCCTGTATCGTCTTCGGTCTTACTGGTTGTCTTATAGAGCACCACGACGCCGCCATCGATATGAACGAAGTACTCGGTATTCGGCTTAAGGGTGGCCTCGTCAGGTGCTGCAAGAAAGAGCGTTACCAGAGTTTGTCTATCCGGTATGTCAAATTGAAGATCATAGATCGATTCACCGGGCTGTCCCGCGCTTGTTGCTTCGCTGATGCTGAAGCTCAAGTCTTGCGTTATTTCTTCAAAGAAGTAGATTGTCATCTCAACGCCGGTCAGACTGTAGGGTGTTGAACCCGTCGTAAACCCTTGTGCGCTGACTTCACCCATCTGGTGAGTTTCAAATGAGTTGACGGCGCCGCTGTTATCAACCAGTATCCCTGTAAGCGTGGGCGTAGTGGTAGCGGGACTTCTGTACTTTCTTTCGGCAAAGTTTGACACGGCGGAAACCACCTCGCCTCGCAGCGCAAGTACGCGATAGACATAGCGCACGCCGTTCTTAGTGGTGGTATCAAGGTATATGGTCTCCGTGCTGCCCGTATCTGCAACCAGAACCCTGAGATACTGTTGCCCTTTGCCTGGTGCCCTCCGTTTTATGCGGTAGCCGGTTACGGACTCGGCGTCCTCGGCGGGCGCATCCCAGGTGAGGAGCATTCCATCCTCGGCACTTTGGATTCTCAGGTTTCTTGGCTGATCACCGGTGCTTGCGCCCTGTGCAAACGCCGAGTACGCGAATAACGTTAGAACTACTAACGTCGCCGGTATGGCTGCAACCAACAGCAGTAGTCTAGTTCGGGTAGTTTCAAACACACGTGTACCTCATGATAATTATTTGGTGTGATACAGATGCTGCATAGGGGAACATTCAAGTACTGTTAACACTCTGTATATAACAAAGTATACAACAAAAGGAAGGTATTGAAAAGAACCGATATGGCACTCTTAAATCGAAATAGACAGTGCTATTCTGAAAAATAGGTAAGTGTGTAAAGTGCCATGCACTGATACTTCTGTACACGAGAAGCAAAACCGTGTTCTTGGTATGTAGAGGAGGGGTGACTGAATGGGGAAGGCTGCTTCGGCAATTACAGAAAACGAGGAAATACCAACCACGATCTGACTTACGGCCGCAAGGAATGATTTGCACATCGGCGCAAGCCTTGCGTTGGTTCATGGCTTGGGCAATTGCGGATGCTTGTCCGTTGGGCACTTACAGTTCATAAAGCCTTGAGCGCATCGCTGCCCCTGTAATCAGCAGAACCGTTTCATGCTCCTGCATCTGTTCCATCGCTGAACCGCTAATGAAGCTGCCGGTCTGCGTCCTTCCTTGGCTTGAGCTTAAGATTCATCGCTCATACCTGCCTGCGATTCATTAGGCAATCTGTGGCTGGTTAAACCTTGTATCGGTCTGACTTCAAGGGAAGGTTGATATGCCTCCGAGCGGAGTTGTTAGGGGAGACCAGGAGACCAAAGCCCGTAGCTTGTTGGGACAAGCGTCAGTCCATGCCGCAAGTACGACGCTCCCCTCAGAAATCAACCACAATGAATATACGATCCTTTATTGGGCAGCGTTTAATATAGCAATAGATCTATATCTGACTTATGGGCAGCGACCGACTTCTGGGGATGAGATGCTCTGGCAACAGTTGATTGGCAAAGACTACGCATCGCGCGATGAACTCGCTCGCGAACTGGGTCTGGCCTTGCGGGAACAGCGATTGAAGGCAGGTCTGACCCAAGCTGACCTTGCCGAGCGAATCAACATGGATGAGGTTTCGGTCCGTCGCTGGGAACTCGGCCTTCGCCTTCCGAGCATAGAGACTTTGCTGTTGCTGGAAGCGGTTTTCAAGAAGGATGACTGAGTAAAGGAGCGAAGCCGGCTCTTGTTGAGGAGGCGCTGCGGCCGGTCAAAACGGGATGGATGATGGCGACTTTGCCAATTGTCAATTGGCGCGGCTAGGATTTTCCTAAGTATGCTATCCTAGATGAAGTCGCCATACTTACATCAATTAAAGGGATGTAGCAATTGAGGACTACTTTGACACTCGATGATGATGTTGTCGCTTTTCTGAGGGAACAGAGCCGCATTTCCAATAGGCCGTTAAAAGAGGTGGTAAACGAGACGCTCCGCCTCGGCATGGAGAGAGTGTCAAAGCACGTCCCTGACGCTCCATTTCGTATTGCTCCCAACAGCAGTGGATTTGTTGACGGTATAGACACTACCCACCTGAATCGACTCAATGATGAGCTAGAAATTGAGGTCTTTCTGACAGAGAACTCGCAATGATTGTGCCAGATATCAATCTGCTGGTGTACGCTTACAATGAAGGTGCGCCCCAACACAATACCGCTCGACAGTGGTGGGAAGGAGCGGTCAACGGGGGCGAGAGCATCGGCATTCCTTGGATAGTGTCAATAGGGTTTATAAGGCTTGTAACGAGCAGCCGTGTTCTGACCTTGCCATTGTCTTTGTCCCAAGCCACTGCGTATGTACAAGAGTGGTTCGAATACACCCACATCACTCCACTGAATCCCGGCACCGACCACCTGAATATCTTGCAACGAAACCTTGACGTTGTAGGCACTGGAACGAATCTCGTCTCGGATGCTCATATCGCTGCGCTTGCGATAGAGTATAATGCGGAAGTTTTCTCCAACGATTCTGACTTTACCCGCTTTCCCGGACTGCGTCATCGAAATCCCTTGGAAACTTTCTCCGGTCCGCCGCCAGCCTAAATAATTGCCTTTCCGATTGTGCAGAATGGAAGAGAGAACGTGAACCAAATAGGCCTAGCCATAATTGGATCAACCGGCATCATCGGCAGGGTGCACATCAATGCGATGCGCGGGCTGGAAAGCTGCCGACTGGTGGGCATCAACGCGCGGCGTCAGGAGCCTCTGCGTCAGCAGGCGGATGAGCTTGGCACACGCCTGTTTCCCACGCTCGACGATGTGCTGGCCGATGATGAGGTGGATGCCATCGTCATCGCCACGCCGCACCCGTCGCATCTGGAGATAACCACGCGCGCTGCCGCTGCGGGCAAGCATGTGCTTGCGGAGAAGCCGCTTGGCGTTACACCCTCGGAGGCGGAAGCGCAGATCACAGCGTGCCGAGATGCGGGCGTGAAGTTAGGCGTGCTGTTCAACAATCGCTTCAGGCCGGAGGCGGCGAAGATGCGACAACTTCTGGACGATGGCGCAATCGGCGAGATATACCGCTCCGAGATGTCTTCGGCGATGCTACGCAGCCAGGACTACTACGACCGGCTGGACTGGCGCGGCAGATGGGATGCGGAAGGCGGCGGTGCGTTGCTGAACCAGGGCATACACGGCATCGACATGTACCAGTGGCTTGCTGGCCTGCCGGAGACTGTGTTCGGCATGGTGTCCACGCTGAAACACGACGTCGAAGTTGAAGACTACGCGACGGGGCTGCTGGGCTACGCGGGCGGTGGGCACGGGGTTATACATTGCAGCACTGCGCAGGCGCCAAATCAGCAGCGACTGGCACTGTGGGGCGATCGCGGCGCGCTCATCATGGAGGACTGGCGCATCACGCTGTGCACGCTGGAAACGCCGGTGCAGCAGTTCATAGACAACGACAAGACAATCGCGTTCGTCAGCCCGTCGGACACGGAGGCGACCTTCGAGTTTGAGGCTGTGGGCAGTACGCACAGGCCCGCCATAGACGACTTCGCGCGTGCCATCATCGAAGACCGCGAACCCGCGATCACGGGCGAGGACGCGCTCGGCTCGCAGGAGCTTGTGGCGGCGATAACGCTCTCCGGATGCCGTGGCGAGCAGGTGAGCCTGCCCGTTGACCGCGCCGAGTACGACGGGCTGCTGGCGGAACTGCGGCAAAAGGGACGATTGTGATATTCCAATTGGTACGCTCGTGATTGAATGGAGGTCAGTTTTATGGCATTCAATAGAGGGGATGCGTCCGCCGAGGGTCGTGCCATTTATAAGGAGAAAATCCTCCCTCTCATGGAAGAGAATGATAAGGGCAAAGTTGTCGTAATCGATGTGAACAGCGGTGAGTACGAAATCGACTACGATGACGCATCCGCTCTGTTCCGTCTGCTAGGTCGCCAGCCTGACGCCTTTACGTGGTCGGAGCGAGTGGGATACCCGGCGGTGCATCGACTGGGGTTCGGATTCACCCATTCGAGCACGAATTACAAAGTTGATTAAAGGCACTGTACACTCTTGGGAAGACTCTCCAATCACCGGAGCGCCGCGTGTTTCGATAACCGCTGCGAATATCATCGAGAGGCACGCAGCCGGCTGTTTTAGCTAACGGAACGGTTGGGCAATTTTCTGTATATGCGAGAATGGTTTCCTGGAATGGACAGGAGCGCCTGACAATCATCTTTGAGTCAGACGCAGACCCATTGCTAGGCATGGCGATGCTCTGGGGTAGCCGCCTTACTATGGACGCGCAAGAAGGCGGCGAAGTAACTATTGAAGCACTCTCGCCGCCGACTTAGGTGAAGGGATTAGATGACGAAAAGGGATGGTAGAACAATCTCCTTCCATCCCTTTTACTGTCAGGTTAGGCCTACATCTTGTTGGGGGTTAGCAGTTCCCAGAACTCGATGTAGCTGCTCTCGATGTATGGGCGGTAGGCAGCGCCCGCTTCCATCGCGGCGGGCGGGATGTTGTTGCCCTCGCGCGATGGGGACTGGAAGGCTTCAGTGGTCCACTCCAAGACGACGATGTTCCCCTCGCCTGGGCATGTGCCGCCGTTGTACGCGACCCTGAATTCCTCTCGGTGGCCTGCGTCGTGGTATATCTGCACTTGCTCGTGCACGAGGGTCGCCACGCGGCGCGCCTCTCCGGGCTTGGTCTTATAAGTTCTTCTGACTAGATACATTCGTGTCTCCTATAGAGTGTTTGTTAGTTCTTAGATATCGGCTGTCAGTGTGATGAAGTGCGCCTGCACATCCTCGGCGCTGATGGTAGTTTGCAATTCGCCGTTGGCGTCGATGCCGAAATTGTCCGGCGTGTGCAGGGCTTCAGTAAGCGCTTCCACCATGGCTGTCATCTCGGCTTCGGACTTGGATGTCGCTAGTGCGGCTGCGTCCGTGTCGGGACCGCTCACCAGCAGAGACGGTATCGCCTCCGCGAGCAGCTCACGCTCGACGACGGCGCGCTGTATGTCCGCGAGAGCATTCATGTGCCGTCCGAGGTAGCATCCGCCGTATGTGAGCACCTCGAACTTCTCGCCCTCAAGCTCGGTGTCGTGCTTTCGGCGCGGCTCCAAGTGGCGCTCTTCGAGATAGCGGCGTATGCCCGCGTCCTCGGGGTGCGGTTCTTCCTGCTTGAAGAACATTAGCACCGTGTGCATGTTCCAGTCTTTTGGCTCGACTCTGATGATCATGGCTATATAATACACCCATCCGTTTCAGTCTGTCAGATTGTCATCAAGCCACTTATTTACCTCTGCTGTCGCCCGCCCCTCGAAGCCTTTGGCGAGGAACGGGAACGGCATGTCGAGACGAAAGTCAGTGTCGGTAACGGCAAGTGTGCCGCTGAAGCTCATCAGCCCCGCCGCACTAAACGCGAACTCCATCGTGTCGCCGTTCCATCGGTGCGATGCGTCAGATACCGAATCGCCGAACTGCTGAAGCATCTCACCGAGCTTGTCTTCCACCCAAACCTTTGCCTGCTGCTTGTTGCGGTTGTGCTGTCGTATTATTTGCATATCGCTGACATGGTAGCACATGCCCGCATTCGGCATGTTTTATCCTATGCGCTGCTGCATCGGCCCAAGGTGGGCTAGAATGGTGTAGCAACTCCACAAACATCTCACGGACAGTATGAACCATGCGGAGACGACGATGAACGACAAAACCACAGCTCCCTACGGATCCTGGGCATCCCCCGTAACTTCCGAGCTGATTGTCGCGGACAGCATCGGCATCGGCGATGTCGTATTGCACGGCGATGACATCTACTGGACTGAGATGCGCCCGGCGGACAATGCGCGCAATGTAATTGTGCGCCGCGCTCCGGATGGCGCGACCCGCGACATAACGCCACCGGAGTTC
Organism: Dehalococcoidia bacterium; assembly: GCA_965225795.1. Taxonomy (GTDB): domain Bacteria; phylum Chloroflexota; class Dehalococcoidia; order Lucifugimonadales; family JADFKI01; genus Bin90. Next base: position 2,707,608 of record OZ245324.1, read on the forward strand.
AACGTACGCACACGCGTTCACGAATACGGTGGCGGCGCGTTCTGTGTCACTGGATCGGGCGGGGCAGGCAGCACGCTCTACTTCAGCAACTTCACAGATCAACGGATTTATCGGCAAGTGGTTTCCGCATCGGGTAAGGTGGGCGCGCCGCAGCCGCTCACGCCTGAGATCGATATGCGCTACGCTGACGGCGAGGTTTGCGATCGCCGCCGAATGATGGTCTGCGTGCGCGAAGACCACTCTTCATCGTGGCGAGAGGCGGTCAACACCATCGTCGCCATAGACCTGGAGCGTGGGGGCAGTCGCGTTCTGGTATCGGATGCATCCTTCTACTCAAGCCCGCGCATCAGTCCGGACGGCTCCGCTCTGGCATGGCTGTCGTGGAACCACCCAAACATGCCCTGGGACGGCTGCGAGCTGTGGGTTGCGGAACTGCGTGATGATGGCACTCTTGGCGAGCGGCATCTTGTGGCAGGCAGCGCGGATGAGTCCATATTTCAGCCGTCTTGGTCTCCTTCAGGCGTGCTGCACTTCGTCTCCGATCGCACGGGCTGGTGGAACATCTACCGCAGCAGCGCGGACTTCGGCAGCGTGGAGCCTGTCTGTGCTATGGACGCCGAGTTCGGCAGGCCCGCGTGGGTATTCGGGCTGAGCACCTATGGCTTCGCGTCGGACGAGCGCATTATCTGCACCTTCACGCAGTCCGGTGAATGGCACATCGGCGACATCGACACGACGACCGGGACGCTAACCACTGTGCCCACGCCGTTCACGGACATCGGCACACTGCATGTAGCTCCTCAGAATGTTGCGTTCACGGCAGGCTCGCCCACAATGCCCATGTCGCTGATGCAGCATGACCTTACAGACAGCAGCACCACGCGCTTACGCAGCAGCAGTGAAGCCGTACTGGAAGATGGCTATGTCTCACGCCCTCAGTCAATCGAGTTCCCGACTGAGAATGGCTTGACGGCGCATGCCTTCTACTACCAACCGACAAATGCGGGCTTCGCTGCGCCTGAGGAGGAAAAGCCGCCGCTGGTTGTCATCAGCCACGGTGGCCCCACGAGCGCGGCGGATGCGTCGCTCGACCTTCGCAAGCAGTTCTGGACGAGCAGGGGATTCGCCGTGCTGGATGTGAACTATGGTGGCAGCAGCGGGTTTGGCACGGCGTACAGGCGGCGGCTCAACGACAACTGGGGCGTGGTCGATGTGGACGATTGCATCAACGGCGCGAACTATCTGGCGGGGCAGGGGCTTGCGGACGCCGACAGGCTCATCATTCGAGGCAGCAGCGCGGGCGGATTCACCACGCTGCTCGCGCTCACCACGCGCGACGCATTCAGCGCGGGCGCGAGTTACTACGGCATCAGCTCGCTAGATGGACTGATGCACGACACCCACAAGTTCGAGTCGCGCTATCTGGATACGATGGTGGGGCGCTTCCCCGAACATGAAGAGCGTTACCGCGAGCGCTCGCCCATCAACCATATCGACAGCCTCTCCGCTCCGATGATTGTGCTGCAAGGTCTGGATGACGAGATAGTGCCGCCCAATCAGGCGGAGCTGATGGTGAACGCGCTCCGTGAGAAAGGATTGCCCGTCGCATACCTCACATTCGAGGGCGAGCAGCACGGCTTCCGGCAGGCGGCGAACATCCGCCGCGCTCTGGAGGCTGAACTGTACTTCTACTCGCGGGTATTCGGCTTCGCGCTTGCCGATGACATCGAACCCGTGCAGATCGACAACCTGGACTAGGGAGACGGCTGATGAAAGACAGGCTGGTTTCGATAATACTGCTGCTCATATTCGTGGCGGTTATATGGGTCGTCTATCTGGTGAACAGCTTGTTATTCGATGGCAGCCTCAACAGATATGGACTGTCGCCAATGGCGCTGCCCTATCGCTGGCTGTCTGAATTCGAGCCGAGCCTCCCCTATCTGGCGGGCAGTCTCAGGGGCATTCTGCTCAGCCCACTTCTGCACGGCAGCTTCTCGCATCTCATGTCGAACACTTTCCCGCTTCTCCTGCTGGGCGGCTTCGTCGCAATACGAGGCGCAAAGACGATCATAGGCGTATCGCTGTTAGTGATCGTGCTGGGTGGGTTGCTTGTCTGGATCGTGGGGCGTCCGGCAGTCCACATAGGCGCAAGCGGACTGGTCTTCGGCTACTTCGGCTTTCTTGTCGCGCAGGGCTGGTACGAGCGGAGCATCGTGTCGATTGTAGTCGCCGTGGGTGTGCTGCTGCTGTACGGCGGGATCATCTTCGGCGTACTGCCGCAATCTGGCTTCATCTCGTGGGAGGGGCACCTGTTCGGGCTGGTAGCGGGCGTGCTGGCAGCGCGCATAAGCAGACAGCAGGAATGATGTGGAGGAGGGGTCGAAGCGACAACTTGAGGTCATTGGAGAGGCTACTAAAAATCTCTCTCATGAATTGCGCTCCGCAAATCCGCAAGTTCCTTGGCGGCGCATGGCAGGGATGCGCGATGTGCTGATTCACGATTTCATGGAAGTCGTCGATATGGAAATCGTATGGGCTGTGGCCGTAAGCCGTATTCTTGAGCCAAAGAGGAGCATCCGCAGCATACTCGACGATCATCAATAAGCATACACATAAAAGGTATGCCCGACGGGGCAGGTGATTCGCTCCTCGATGTCATGCTCCCAGGCGTCGGGGTCAACCTCCAGATAGGGCATCTCCGTCACTACGAACGCGGCTTCATCGTAGGGCAGCGTTATCGCCGTAGGCTCGCCGCCTATCGGACAGGATATTATCTGGAAGCCCATATCCAACATCATATTGCATTGCCTCTCGTAACCGGGGACAGCGACGTGCCCCTGTCTTCATACTTAGCCCTTGTCGGTTCTGGTCATCGCATCTGCGGAAACAGCACTACCTCTCGGATCGCCTTGTGACCGGAGAAGAGCATGGCTAGGCGGTCTATACCGATGCCGAGTCCGCCCGTGGGGGGCATTCCGTGCTCGATGGCGACCAGAAAGTCTTCGTCAAGCCTGTCGGTCTCCTCGCCCGCGAACTGCGTACGCAACGCCTCCTGCTCTTCGAACCGCTGGCGCTGGTCAACAGGATCGTTCAGCTCGGTGAACGCGTTGCAAATCTCCATGCCCGCGACAAAGCCCTCGAAGCGCTCCACCAGTAGTGGGCTGTCCGCCTTCTTCTTTGCAAGGGGTGACATCCCCACCGGATAGTCTACAAGGAAGCAGGGCTGGCGCAGCGTATCCTCCACGCGCGAAGATATAAGCTTGTCCATCAGGCCAGGCCAGCTCATTTGGTGGCTTACGTCTATTCCGATCTTCGCCATAACCGACTTCATCGACTCTATGTCTGGGTGCTCCAGGAAGTCAATGCCGCTGTGGTGCTCTATTTGCTCCCGCAGGCTGAGGCGGGGCCAGGGCGGCGTGAAGTCTATGCGCTCGCCGTCGAATTCGACTATCGCCGTGCCCAATACTTCCTGCGCTGTGGTGTACACCATCTGCTCGACCATCTCCATTACGTCGTTGTAGTCGGCGAAGGCTTCGTAGCTCTCCATCGAGGTGAACTCCGGATTGTGCGTCAGGTCCAGCCCCTCGTTGCGGAATATTTTGCCGATTTCATACACGCGCTCCAGGCCGCCCACGATTAGGCGCTTGAGGTGCAGTTCGGTGGCGATGCGAAGGTAGAGGTCGCGTCCGAGCATATTGTGGTGCGTGATGAAGGGGTGCGCCATGCCGCCTGCGGCGATGGGCACGAGGGTAGGAGTCTCCACTTCGATGAAGCCGCGCCCATCCATAAAGCGACGGATGGCGCTGACGATGCGGCTTCGCATAACGGCGACGCGCCGTGCCTCCGGGTTGGCGATGAGGTCGAGGTATCGTTGTCGGAAGCGAATCTCCACATCCTGCAAGCCGTGCCACTTCTCCGGCAGCGATCGCAGCGACTTGCACAGCAGGGTGAACTCCTGCGCCTCCACTGTCAACTGCCCTGTGCGCGTACGGAAAAGAGGTCCCTTCACGCCGAGCCAGTCGCCGATGTCGAGGTCGTCCAGCATTTCGTAGGTGTCTGGGAGGGAGTTGCGGCGGAACATGACCTGAACGCGCCCGTCGCCATCAAGCAGGTCCGCGAATGATGCCCTGCCCATGCCGCGAAAGGCGACGATGCGCCCCGCGACGGATACGGGTTCGGTGCGCGCGTTCTCAGGTTGCTCTGCCTCAGCTTGCGCGAACAACTCTTCGGCTTGCGCGCTCGTATGCGTGCGTTCGTAGTTGTGCGGATAAGGCTCGATGCCGCGCTGCCTTATGCGCTCCAGCTTCTCCAGACGCACCTGAAACAGTTCGTTTTCGGACTGGGTCATTGCAGCTTTCCCGCCTGCGCTTTCTTCCAGAAATGCCTGTCCCATTCTAGCAGGTTGAACGGGTAGGGGCGAACATGGACACGCGACATTATTGGGCATTATATATCTACCTTTTGGTGATAGAGGCAATTTGCTTAAACACTTTCTCAAAAAAAGACTGAAAAAGTCCTTTATCGAGTTAAATGGTGCGTGCTAGGGTTGACGCAGGAATTGAGAAGCGGCGAGGGATGGACAAGATAGGGGTAAGAAGTTGACCCTGCGGATTACGGGCGGCGAACACCGCGGGCGCAGGTTCAGCTTGCCGAGAGGCTCGGATCTCAGGCCGACTTCGGACAGAGTTAGGGGCGCTATTTTCTCAATCTTGGGTTCGATTTTGGGAGTGGATGCGGTGCAAGGTGCCCGGGCGCTTGACCTGTACGCCGGCAGTGGAGCGCTCGGGCTGGAAACTTTGAGCAGGGGGGCTGCGAGGGTTGACTTTGTGGAGGCGAATGCGCGCCGCTGCCGCCTGATTAGCGATGCGCTCGCAACGCTGGTGCTGAGTGAGAGAGGCAAAGTTCACAATGGCAGGGTGGAGCGCTTGCTGGGAACGCTTGAAGGCGGATACAGCCTGGTGTTCGCAGACCCGCCTTATGCGCTGGACGACTGGCAAGTGGTGATGGAGGCGCTGAACCGACAAGGGATGCTGCAAGAGGGTGGCATGGTGGTGGCGGAGCACAGGCATAGCACTGTGATGGCGGATGAGTATGGCGGGCTGTCACTGCGGACACGGCGGCGCTATGGAGATACGGCAATATCAATATACGGATTTGGAGAGATAGATGGTTAGGGCTCTATACCCTGGCAGTTTTGACCCGGTTCACAACGGGCACGTGGACATAGCGACAAGAGCGTCGAACCTGTTCGATGAGCTTGTGATTGGTGTGTACGACACACCGCCGTCGAAAAGGCTGATGTTCACAACCGAAGAGCGAGTGGACCTGTTCAAGCGCTGCATACCGCATCTGACGAATGTGCGAGTAATACCATTCGTAGGACTTGCGCCTGCCGTTGCCCGCAGCGTGGATGCGGAGTTCATCATCAGGGGATTGCGCGCGGGTTTCGACTTCGAGACGGAGTTCGAGATGGCGCTGATGTGGCGCAACATTGATCCGGGCATTGATGTCGTCTGTCTGATGACCGCCTTGGAGAATCAGTTCGTACATTCCAGTCGCATCAAGGAAGTGGCGCAACTTGGCGGCAGGATTGAGAACCTGATTCCCGCGCCGGTGCTGGACGCGCTGAACGAAAAGCTTAATTCAAGCTAAACTGTTGAGTAAAGATAGGTTCGTGCCTGTGAATGTAGTGCATATTTTGCTTGCTGACAACTAAAAACCATTATCTGACACACCTAAAAATATACTTATCGAGGGAGGACAAATGCAGACACCACAGATTGCAGACCAGCTAAGGGCTATGGCGGCTTCCGGGACCCGCGTGCCGGGATTCCGAGGCAAAGTGATGGTTGATATTGACAGCCTGGTAAGAATAAGCGACCAGCTCGGCAGTGTCGATATGAGCGATGATGTCCGGGAGGCCTCCGAGGTCATCCGGATGAAGGAAAGCATCCTAAATCAGGCATATCTGGAAGCGAAGCGCATCCGCACGACTGCAGAGGAAGAGGTTGGCAAGCTCACCTCGCAGGCGGAGACGGAGTACCGCACCAAGGTGGGGGAGTCGTCGGTGCTGAAGCGCGCCGAGGAGATCTCGCAGGAGATGCAGGAACAGGCGGGCTATGAGTCGCAGCAGATCCTGCAGGACGCGCAGCGCAAGGCGTATCGCGTCGTCAGCGAGGCCGAGAATGTCGCGCTCGCGCGGCGAGACGGCGCGGACAGCTACTCCCGCGAGGTCCTGTTCAACCTTGAAGAGCAGCTTGCAGACATACTTGGGCAGGTGCGCCGCGGCATTGACGCGCTGAACCTCGAGGTCGAAGCGAGTAAGCGCAAGCAACAGCACAACAGCGGGCCTGTCAACGGAGTCGCATCTGGGAATGGCGTAGCTGCCGCTGTATAACCAAACCAAACACTAACGCAACGGGCGGGATATTAGGGAGACAAACCCTTCTATCCCGCCCGTTTTTGTTTGCTTATGGTTAGGGCTTGTAGGCTTTTATGTTCGCGCTATGCACGCGCGACGCCCACTCCTCTTTGCCCTGCCACGGCTTGGAATTCATAATCTCGATGTCACCAAGCCCCGCGTCAGACATCCTGCCCATATAGACATCTTGCGGCTCCGCGCCGGACAGGCAGGATACCCAGTTCTCCGCATCCTCGGTGGCATGCGCGGGCAGTGGCGCGGTTAGCACCATATCCGATATGAACATTCTGCCGCCGGGCTTCAGTATGCGGTGCGCCTCGCGGAACACTGCGTCCTTGTCGGGCGCCAGGTTGATGACGCAGTTGGATATGATGACATCAACCGAGTCGCTTTCGAGGGGAGTGTCCTCCATCTCGGCAAGATGGAACTCCACATTGGGCAAGCCGAGGTTGATGGCATTCTGACGCGCGAGGTCTATCATGTCGGGCGTCATATCGATGCCGATGACCCTGCCCTGCTCGCCGACCGCCTTCGCGGCGATGAAGCAGTCTATGCCGCCGCCGCTGCCGAAGTCCACTACCGTCTCGCCGAGATTGAGGTCGCCGATCGCGGTGGGATTGCCGCAGCCCGCGGACGCAAGCAGCGCCTCGTCCGGTAGTCCCTGTAGCTGCTCGATCTCATAAAGCTGACTCTTCGTGGTAGCTTCGCCATCGTCGCAGCAAGTGGTTGCGGCCTGCGCGAAGTTACCGTAGCGTTCGCGAACGAGTTCTTTCACTTCTGAGTCGGTGAAGTTCACCATAGGTCCTCCTTGTACTAAGCAAATGTTATTTCGCAATCTGTCAGTTGTTTTAGCGTTCCTAGCGCTCTTTCATCATGAGGCGAGACGCTATCGATATAGTAACTTCAATGGAGTTTTATGGCAATCCAGGAACGGCAATCCTTGAAATGACTGTACAAGATTCGCGTATTGATATATGTCAAAGAGATTGCAGTTCTCAATTCCAGATCTTTGTACCGAGAGCCCTGTGCCGGTGGTGTAATATCGCGCATGCGGACGCCGACCGGGTTAATGAGACGACCTGCCATACTGAGAGTATTGGACTTGAGTCAGTTACCCGATCATGACATTCCGCCATGTTAATTACCTATCCTCTTTCTGATAGAATGTCTATCGAAAAGTCGCTCCTATCTTCTAACCTAAGTACCATAATATCTACTACATATCTTCTAGGAGTCTTGTGATGAACATTGGCGAATTGAGCGATATCGCGCAGGCGCTCGTTGCCCCAGCCAAGGGCATCTTAGCCGCAGACGAGAGCACCAACACCATCAAGCGCCGTTTCGATTCCATCAATACCGAATCCACCGAGCAGAGCCGCCGCGACTACCGCGAGATGCTCTTTCGCACACCGGGCGCCAATGAGTTCATCAGCGGGGTCATACTGTATGATGAGACGCTGCGACAGAACGGCGCGGACGGCACGCCGATCGTCAGCATCCTCCAGGAGCAAGGTGTCATCCCCGGCATCAAGGTTGACAGGAGCACTAACCCGCTCGCAAACACCGACGGCGAACTCATCACGGACGGACTGGACGGCTTGCGCGACAGGCTTGCGGAGTATTACGAAATCGGAGCGCGCTTCACCAAGTGGCGCGCTGTCATTACCATCGGCGACGGCATCCCCAGCCAGTATTGCATAGACGCCAACGCGCACATGCTGGCTCGCTTCGCCGCCCTCAGTCAGGAAGCCGGACTCGTCCCCATCGTTGAACCGGAGACGCTTATGGACGGCGACCACTCCATCGAGCATTGCCACGAAGTAACGCTGAACGCGCTTCACAGCACCTATGACCAGCTAGCCCGCCAGCGTGTGGACCTGCGCGGCACGCTGCTCAAGCCCAACATGGTCATATCCGGCAAGGATGCCGCCGAGCGCGCAGACGCCAATGAGGTCGCCGAGCGCACGCTTGACGCCCTTATGCGCGAAGTGCCCGCCGCTGTGCCGGGTATCGTCTTCCTCAGCGGTGGTCAGAGCGACGACGAGGCTACGGAAAATCTGGACGCAATCAGTCGCGCCGCGGAAGGAATGAACACGCCTTGGGAGCTCAGCTTCTCCTATGGACGCGGCTTGCAGGCGGCTCCACTTCAGGCTTGGGGCGGCAGTGCGGCGAACACCGAGGCGGCTCAGCAGGAATATTACCGCCGCGCAATGCTCACAAGCGCCGCTCGGCAGGGCAAGTACACACCTGACATGAGCGCATAGGTGATGAGCGCCGCCTCCGAAACGGCAACGCAGGTTGCCGCCGACATCGAGGCGCTGCCCCAGAAGACCACGGCCACTGTGCGAAAGGTGCGGCGCAGCTATTCATGGACGCTCAAATCTGAGGACGCCGCACTCATACTCGAAATAGCTCGTGAACTTGTCAGGTACCACAGGCTTCGTTGGGTCGCGTACGAGCTTATTAGCAACCACAAGCCAGCATTCGAGAGCCTGGACGACGCGCTGCTAGATGATCTTGGCCGAGGCATGAATAGCTGGGACAGCGTGGACGCCTTCGGTCGCACCCTCTCCGGTCCCGCCTGGCTGCACCGCTTGGCATCGGACGCGCTCATACATGGATGGGCGACATACGATGACTTGTGGTGGTGGCGCGCCGCGCTGGTCAGCAGCGTCGCGCTCAATATGCGCTCGCATGGCGGCAACGGTGACACTCCGCGCACGCTGGAGGTATGCGAGATGCTCGCCGCAGACCGCGAGGACATGGTGCAGAAGGCGCTGTCCTGGGCATTGCGCGAACTTGTCTGGCACGACTCCGATGCTGTCCGCTCTTTCCTTGATGTCCACGATGAACATCTCGCAGCCCGCGTCAAGCGCGAAGTCCGCAGCAAGCTCACCACAGGGTTGAAGAATCCGCGACGGGGGAAATGACATGGATGGAAGCGATGGAAGGGATCGCAAGCGTTTACTGGTCGCAACGCACAATGCGGGCAAGCTCGCCGAACTGCGCGACCTGCTGCGTGATGTTCCGTATTCGCTCGTGTCGCTCTCCGATGTCGGCATCGAGGTCGATGTGGATGAGACGGGCGAGACTCTGGAAGAAAATGCTGCGCTCAAAGCCACGACATACGCGCGTCTCGCGGGCCTGCCCACGCTTGCCGACGACTCCGGGCTTGAAGTGGACGCGCTGGGCGGCGCACCCGGCGTGCATTCCGCACGCTATGCTGGCCCCAATGCGACGGACGCCGATCGTATCGCAAAGCTGCTCGACAACCTCGCGGTGTGTACCCAGCCGTGGACGGCGCGCTTCCGCTGCGTCATCGCCATCGCCACGCCCGACGGAGACATCGAGCTACACAGCGGCGCCTGCGAGGGCGTCATAATCTCGAAGCCGCGTGGTGACAACGGTTTCGGCTACGATCCCGTGTTCCTTCTGCTGGAGCGTGGTAAGACGATGGCGGAGCTGTCCGACGCGGAGAAGAACGACGTCAGTCATCGCGGCGCTGCGGCGCGCAAGGCGGCGCATGCGCTTATCGCAGGGGCTGATATGGATGAACTGGATGGATAGAATGCATTCGTATTTACATATCCCATACATAGATAACGGTTCTTAGTTGCATTCGTAGGTTATAATGTCAGTATGACCACCACAGACACTCAGGCAATTGCCGTACTCGACAAGTTCAGGCGCCCACTGCGCGACCTGCGCATCTCGGTCACAGACCGCTGCAACTTCAGATGCACCTACTGCATGCCCGCCGAGATATTCGGCGAGCGGTACGAATTTCTACAGAGAGCGGACCTGCTGAGCTTCGAAGAGATAGCGCGGCTGACTCGCATATTCGTTGGGCTTGGCGTAGTTAAGGTGCGGTTGACGGGCGGCGAACCGCTGGTACGCAGCGAAATCGAAAAGCTCATCGTGATGCTCGCGGACGTTGAAGGAATCGGCGACCTTACGATGACGACGAATGCCTACCTTCTGCCGCAGAAGGCTGGTACCCTGCGTAACGCCGGGCTGCCTAGGCTAACCGTGAGCCTGGACACGCTGGACGATGCGATATTCCGCGAGATGAACGGGCGCGGGTTCGGCGTCGGGCGTGTGCTTGAAGGCATCCGCGCCGCAGAGGAAGTAGGCTTTCACCCAATCAAGGTCAACGCCGTTGTGCAGCGCGGCGTCAACGACCATACGATAGTGGAGCTTGCGCGCTACTTCCGGGAGCGCGGCCACATTATGCGCTTCATCGAGTATATGGATGTGGGCAATCTTAATGGCTGGCGGCTGGAGGATGTTGTGCCCGCCGATGAGATTGTCGCTCGCATCGACGCCGAGATGCCACTCGAACCTGCGGAGTCCAACTATCGCGGCGAGGTCGCCAATCGTTACCGCTACAAGGACGGCAGCGGCGAGATCGGAGTCATTGCATCGGTGACGCAGCCTTTCTGCGGCGACTGCACACGGCTGCGATTGTCCCCTGAAGGGATGCTCTTCACCTGCTTGTTCGGTGTGAATGGCAAAGACCTGCGAACTCCCATGCGTGATGGCGCAAGCGACTCCGAGCTTACCGAGGTCATTCGCGGCACATGGAGCGTGCGCACCGACCGCTACTCCGAAGAGCGATCCTCCATGACCGACGAACTCCGCGCCCGCCGTAAAAAGGTCGAGATGTACCATATCGGGGGGTAGCGGCCGCATCCTGTTTCTACGGTTCGTCCATGCCAGACAAAATCACCATCTACACTGACGGCGCATGTTCAGGCAATCCCGGTCCGGGTGGATACGGCACTGTCTTGCAGTACGGCGAGCACCGCAAGGAGCTTAGCGGCGGCTTCCGTAGGACTACGAATAACCGCATGGAATTGCTTGCCGTCATCGAAGGCTTGCAGTCGTTGAAGAAGCCCTGCGAGGTTACCGTCTTCAGCGACTCCAAGTACATCGTGGATGCCGTGAACAAGGGCTGGGCAGAACGCTGGCAGGCAAACGGCTGGCGGCGCAACCGCAAGGACAAGGCGCTCAACCCCGACATGTGGGCGCGCCTCCTGAAGTTGCTCGGCACGCACACCGTCAGCGTACGCTGGGTGAAAGGACACGCTGGCAACCCCGGCAACGAGCGCGCCGATGCTCTAGCCGTAGCAGCGTCGCAGGGCGACAGTCTTGCTGTGGATGAGGAATACGAAGCCCAGAGTCGAAGTTAACGGATGTCCGTGGATACAAGATTGGGTGAATAGCTGATTTAGTTAAGGCTTTCTGATGTATCGCCTAGGGTGAAATATTGGAAAGAGAACCTCCCTAAATGACAACTACAACTGATACTGAACGAATGGGCGAACGATTGGCGCACTTAGAGGGCGCTTACGCACATCTCGCCACGAAGGCTGACATTGAAAGGTCGATATCCAGCCTTTTCAAGTGGATGGTCGGAATAGCAGTCGCCCTTTTCATCCCCATATACGGCGCACTCATCAGCATACTCATCCTGTTACTCAGCGGATAGCCAATGATTTTAATCTGTTCCCCCTTTTAGACGAAATGCCAAGAGTGAAACTATGATCAAACCACGCCTGACCCACTTAGACGACAGCGGTAAGGCGAGCATGGTAGATGTGAGCGCCAAGCCCGAGACCGAGCGCATCGCCGTGGCTATCGGCAGCGTTTCAATGCAGCCTGAGACGCTGCAACTCATCGCAGATAATGCGTTCGACAAGGGTGATGTCCTCGCAGTGGCGCGCATCGCCGGCATCATGGGCGCGAAGCAGACCTCAACGCTCATACCACTTTGCCATCCGCTGCCGCTCAGCCGCATCGCTGTCGATTTCGAACTTGATGCGGACGCCGACACCGTGCGCATCACCGCCGAGGCAAAGACGACGGGTAAGACCGGCGTGGAGATGGAAGCGCTCACCGCCGTCAGTATAGCTGCACTGACTATCTACGACATGTGCAAGGCTGTTGACCGCGGCATGTGTATCGAGGGCGTGCGCCTTACGCGCAAGAGCGGCGGGCAGAGCGGCGACTACCGCAACGACTGACATAGAAATATGTAACCGCGCCCGTCAGCAGGCGGCCGACACTGTCCGGTCGCCAACTCACGCTAATTCCGTGTACGCCCTCAGCCAATCACTCGAAAACACCCCGTCCGGGTCGTAGCGATCCTTCAGCGCTAGGAACTCGTCGAACTGCGGGTAGCATTTTGCAAGCTGTTGAGGCGTGGCGAACTTGCCGTATGTCAGGAAGTAGCTGCCGTCGCGTTCTATTGCAATATCTATGAGCATGCGTAATGCGTCGGCGGCGTGAGCTATGCCCGCCTCCGTATGCTCCACATGCAGGTTGAAGACGATGCAGGCGTACGGCTGCCGCGCCCAGTTCAGGAAGGTCTCGTCATCCTGCTCAATGAGGCGAATCGTGCCGTAGATGACATTCGCGCTGCGCTGTCGCAGTTCACGCGCTGCGGCGTCCATGAAGTCAGCGAGAGACGGCAGCGGCACATAAAGCTCGGTGATGGTCTCGGTGCATTTCACGGCAGCATTCAGGCTGCGGTCGAGTTCCTGATGATAGTCGTCGATATATTGGCTCAACTGAAAGGTGTCGCTGTCGTAGGTCTGACCGTGCGTACTCAGGTAGAAGCCGGCGTACTCGTCGAAGGCGCGCGCCTTGTCCGCGTGCGACAGGTAGAGCAGCCCGCGCCAGTCCTGTTCGCTCAGTAGGTTGAGTGGCGGTTCGGCGGCGTGCAGCTCGTCGTCGGATACGGGCCCGCCGGACATGGGAACATAGCACGACATCACCCCGTCGCGCAGAAAGCCGAGCGAAGTCTCGTCGGTCTTGTACTGGAAGTCGCCGTAGGTGAAGCCGTCCGCGCTGCGCTGTGCGAAGAGCGTCTCCAGTCGCTCAATGGTGGTGATCTCCACGACACGGCGCACCCTGTGAGCGGGCATGAGACGCAGCGTCACCGCGTATATCACGCCGAACAGACCGTAACCTCCGATGGCGAGGCTGAATAGCTCGGGGTTCTCGGTGCGGCTGCAATGACGGATGGCGCCGCTTGCGTCCACAAGCTCGAACGACTCTACATCCTGCACGACGGGCTTGTAAGTCAGCCCACGCCCATGCCCGTTGGCGGCGAGCGCCCCGCCGATGCTGAGCCTATCCGCGCCCGTCTGCTTCTGCACCACGCTCCAGCGACGCGCCTGCCCCTGCTGCATGTCGCGCAGCCCGCGCACGAGGTCCGACCAGAGGATGCCCGCCTCAACGCGCACCAGCCCGCGCTCCGCGTCGAGCTCCAGGATGCGGTTCAGCCCGCTCGCATCAAGCAGAACGCCGCCGTCGAGGAACTGCTGCCCGCCCATCGCGTGGCGGCCACCTGCGATGCTGAGTCTGCCGCCATGTTCACGAATCGCGGCAACCGCTTGCTGAACTTCCGTAGCCGTTCGCGGCGTAACCACGTGGCGCATTGCAGTCTCGTTCAACTGTGAATGGATGTCGTTCAGAGTCGGCATTGTACGTTGTCCTGTATATCCAAGATTGGCTATGGAGTGATCATGCAATCCTACGCAGCTGCCTCTGCGTGACGAATATGAGCACAGTCACGATCACCAGCCCTAAGCCCATTATGCCGATGACCGCCTGACCGCCGATGTAGTCTATCAGCAGCCCAGCGGGGAATGTGCCAAGCGGCATGAAGCCGAAGTTGAGCATAAAGATGCTCATCACGCGCCCGCGATACTCGTTGTCGGATAGCTCGATCAGCAGTGCCTGATTCAGCGACATGCGCCCCGCATCGCCCATGCCCAGTATTATCATTATGACCGCTGCCGCTGAGTATATGGGAATGAGCGCCACCAGCAGCAACCCGACGCCCGACAGCATGCTGGACAGAATCAGCAGCATGCCGCGATTCTTCCTGCCCACCGCCGCGACATACATCGCCCCGGCCATTGCGCCAAAGCCCATGATCGCCGTCAACAGTCCCATCGAGTCCGCCTGCTGCTGGTAGATGTCAACCACGAAGACGGGCAGGATGAAGCGAAAGGGCATCGCCAGTATGGTGGTCAGCAGGCCCACGACCAGCAGCACGACCAGAATGCGCTGCCGGGAGATATATGTGATGCCGTCCCAGATGTCGCGCATCATCGCCGTCTGTTTCTTCGGAGTCGGGTCGCCGGTGGGCTTGATGAAGCCGGTCAGTACGACAGAGATGAAGCTGAGCGCGGCGATGACATAGTACAGGTTCCACGCGCCCGCCCAGTCGTACAGAAACCCGGCGATGGCCGGCGCTCCCATTGTCATCGCGCTCATGCCTGCGGCGTTCAGCGCCATAGCGTTCGAGAGCCTGTTCTGCCCCACCAGCTGCGGGATGATTGCCTGGCGCGCGGGCATCATGAACGAGAAGAGCGCGCCCTGCACCATCGAGGAAATCAAGAGATGCTGCCACGCGATTACCCCAGCGTTTATCATAACGCCGAGCACGAGCGCGAGGAGCGCCGCCGCCAGCTGCGCGCCCTGAATCAGCAGCTTGCGATCAATCTTGTCGGCGAGCGCACCCCCGAACAGGGGCATGGTGAGCAGCGGCACGGCGATACCCAGACTAATGACGCCGAGAATGGTGCCGCTTCCGGTAATCTCGTAAGCGAGGTAGCCTTGCGCGAGCATCTGCATCTGCGTGCCCGCCATCAGAAAGAGCATGCCTACCCAGAGCAGCGCGAAGTTAAAGTTGCCGAGAGACTCGAAGGTGCGCCGGAAACCTGCCGTAAACGCCTGGGTTCTCGGCGCAACGGCTGGTCGCCTGGTTGCTATCATTCAGTTAACCGGACCGGATGGACAGGGACACGAAGGATGCCGAAAATCCTTCGTGTCCCGTCCGCCCTGTTAATTTCAAGCTATTCTTCGGCGCCTTCTTCTTCTTCAGTAGCTTCTTCGTCCAATTCTTCGTCGGAGACGTCGAAGACATCAGTCTCCACGCGCGGCGGGATGACGCGAGCTACGAACTCGTCCTGGTCGGTCAGAACCGTGACATTGTCGGCAATGGGGATGTCTCTTACGACGATGGACTTCTCGAAGTCGTCTAGTCCGCTCACGTCGGCTTCGACAGAGACGGGGATGTCCCTCGGCAGCGCTTCCACGAGTAGGCTTGTGAGCGGCTGAAGCAGCGTGCCGCCCCGCTGCGTGGCGGGGGCGGTGCCCATGAGCGTGATGGGAACTTCGGCGCTGATGGTCTGCGTCACATCCACGCGAATGAAGTCAATGTGCAGCAGATCCTCGGTTACGGGGTGGCGCTGCACATCGCGGACGAAGCAGATATTCTCACCCTCACTGCCTTCAACCTGGATTGACACGGGGATGTTAGTGCCGATTTGCAGCAGTAGGCGGCGCAGCTCGCCGGTTACTCCTTGCAGCGACAGCGAGTCTATGCCCTTGCCGTATATATGGACAGGCAAGATACCCTGCCTGCGAAGCTGCTTGACTTTCTTGCCCGTCACAGTCCGCTGCGACAGGCTTAGGGTTTGCTCTTCCATCTGATGCGATGCTCCTGTGTGTTGTGTTGTGCCGGTATGTCAGTAAGTCAGGTCGATTAACGACATGCAATTGTAGCATAGCGGGCTAGTCAAATTCTTGGAATATGACCTATTGGCAGCTCCCTACATCATCCTGTGGGGCGCGAGCGCCTCGAAGTTTGGGGTGAAGCCGAAGCCGGGCCTATCGGGGGCGAGCACATGGCCGTCCGCGACTTCCAGCTGCTCTTCGAAGACCTTGCCGTGCATCGGGTCGACCGCGCCCGCATAGTATTCGAGTATCAGGCCGTTTGGAATCGCCGCCACCAGGTGGATGTGGACCTCCTGCTTGCCGTGCGGAGCGATGGGCAGATCGTGTGCCGACGCCATCGCCGCCACTTTCATGAACTCGGTTACGCCGCCCATAATCAGCGCGTCCGGCTGGATGATCGCGGCGCAGCGATTGTTAATCAGGTCGCGGAAGCCGTAGCGTGTGTACTCGTTCTCGCCCGTCGCTATCGGGATTGACGTTGAGCGGCTGATGAGGCGGTGCCCCTCGTAGTCGTCCGGGTTCACCGGTTCCTCGAACCAGAAGACATCGTACTTCTCGGCCTTGCGCGCCAGCTCAATCGCTTCATAGAAGCGGTAGGCGCAGTTCGCGTCCATTAGCAGCTTGATGTCTGGGCCGATCGCCTCGCGCACGGTGCGAATACGTTCCACATCCTCGTTGATGGGCGCGCCGCCAATCTTCATCTTCACGGCGTTGGAACCCATCTCGACAGCCGTCTCCATCTCGGCGGCAAGCTCGTTCAACCCCTTGCCCTCTTCGTAGTAGCCGCCCGCGATATAGACGGGGATGCGGTCTGTGAATGCGCCGAGCAGCTTGTGAACGGATGTGTCGGTCGCCTTGCCCTTGATGTCCCAGAGGGCGATGTCTATGCCGCTGATGGCGCGGGTGGATACGCCGCGCCTGCCTACGAGCTTGGGCTGCCACATCTCGGCCCACAGGCGTTCGTTGTCGAACGGGTCCTGCCCGATGACGTACTGCTTCATGTTGTTGAATACGCCCATCGTCATCTCGTCCGTGACATGCTCGCCGCCCATGTAGCCGTAACCCGTGATGCCCTCGTCGGTCTCCAGCTTGATGAGGTTCAGCGCGACCGTGGGATAGGTGTACATCCCGTTGCGAATGGGAACGGGGCGATCCCAGCGGTATATCTCCATAGATGCGTCGGTGATTTTCATGTTCTTGCCTCCAGTATAGTTTTCAGTGGTTAATCGTCAGAGTCTATTTTGCGCCGCTCAGCCCGGCAACCGCTTCACCCACCCCTATCACGAACAGGCTGTCGCCGGGCCGGAGCACGATGTGCCTGTCAGGTGCGGCGATCATCTCGCCGTCTGCGCGGCGCAGTCCCAGCGCCTCCACATGCGGATGATTCACGATCCTGTCGATGGTGGACCCGGACAGCGAGGAGTCGTCGGCAATCGAAATCTCGGCGAATTGGAGGTGGTCGTCGTGCGCCCCTTCAAGCATCGAGTCGACGAAGTCAACTGCGAGAGGACGCACTGCGGACAAGGCGATACGTCGGCCGCCGATTTCTAGGGGCGAGATGACCTTGTCCGCGCCAGCCCGTTTGAGCTTGTCGGCGTTGGCGATATCGCTGGTTCTGGCAACGACCTGCAGGGACTCGTTCAAACCGCGTGCGGATAGCGTGATATACACGTTGTCGCTGTCGTTGCCGGTCGCCGCAACCAAGCCCTGCGCGCGCTCGATGCCCGCGGCGCGCAGTATGTCGTCCTCTGTGGCGTTGCCCTGTATAAAGGCATAGCCGAGTTCCTGCGCCTCCGCGATGCAGTTTTCGTTGGCGTCGATGACGATGAATGCCACGCCCTCGGCTGCGAAGGCGCGTCCCACTTCCCTGCCGACGCGCCCGAAGCCGCAGAGAATGTAGTGACGCCTCATGCCTGCCAGTGTGCTTCTCATCCTGCGCCTCCGCACGAATGCATGGAATACTTCTTCCTCTACTATATGACTCATCAGCGCGGTGAGGAAGTAGAGCATCGCCCCCACGCCGCCGACAATCAGGAAGATGTTGAAGATGCGCCCGGCAGTGGATAGCGGCTGCACCTCCTCGTAGCCAACGGTCGTGAACGTGATGACGGTCATGTAGAGCGCGTCAATTGCCGTCCAGCCTTCGAGCACCATGTAGCCGATCGTGCCCGCGAACAGCAGGAAGATCAATATGCCTACGCTAACGCCAAAGCGCCTGAACATTTTCCTCCTGCACGCCTCCTGATAACCGGAGTGGAATCCTGCGAAAGTAGGAATAACGACTCGGCAGCCAACATCTGATGAGAGTAAGCCTGATACATCATACAACAGGCGGGCATAGTATTCGCTATGGCCGCGAATGAAGCGGATATAATGAAAGTATGGCAATCAAAGTCGTGAGGCGATGAAGGTGCGGCACAGATGGATATTGTGAGATGGGTCAGGGTTGGAGCGTTCCACATGCGGTTGCCGTGCCTTTTGGTGATTATGGTCGCTGCGCTGCTGTGCGTTGCGTGTGAGCGGGAGCAGCCCGTTGTTGGCGAGGAGCGGCAGTCTGAATCGGTTGCCGTCATGCCCACGCCTACGCCCACCGCCGTCAGTGCAGGCGAACCGACCGCGACTGCCATGCCTGTGTTGACGCCAACGCCTGCGCCTACCGCTACGCCAACGCCTGAACTGCCTCCGATTACCGTTCCAATGCAAGATGAGCCGCCGGTGCGCGACCTGTTTGCGCTTGCACAGCGATTCGGTAGGGCTGAGGCTGGAGGTGCGCCGCTGACGCGCACGCTGCCGCCGGATCCGGACTGCTGCGACGTGGGGCATCGCAAGAGATTCTTCGTGACCGACCTCATCGAGCGGCGGGTGTACGAGGTGGATGCGGAGCTGCTTGCCGTGAGCGAGAACGCATACTGGTACGCCGACGAGGAGACGGAACTGACCGCGCAGGAGCTTGAGCGGGCGGCAGATGTGTTCGAGCGTGAAATTCGCCCGCCGATTGTGACATCCATCGGCGATATATGGAAGCCGGGCGTTGACGGCGACCCGCGCCTGACGGTGCTGCATACGCCGCTTGTGGCTGCGGCAGGCTACTTCTCGTCGAGCGACTCGTACCCGCGTGCGACTCATCCGCACAGCAACGAGCGCGAGATGATCGTGATGGACGGCGACTGGCTGCGACCGGGCAGCACGGAGTACTTCAGCGTGCTGGCGCACGAGTTTCAGCATGCGGTCCACTGGAACCTCGATCAGGGCGAGGATGTGTGGGTGAACGAGGGGATGTCGGAGGTGGCTACGGAAATCGCCGGCTACGAGGCGAGCTTCATTGACATATTCCTGCAGAGGCCGGAGTCGCAGTTGAACTTCTGGCCGGACGAGCCACGCGACACGCTTTCGCACTACGGGGGGGCGACGCTGTTCGTGGAGTATCTGGCTGAGCATTATGGCGGTGATGATGTGCTGTCGGAGCTTGCGCGCGAACCGCTGGACGGCGTGAATGGCGTGCAGCGCTACCTGTCGCAGTACGGCGTGCGGTTCGTGGATGTGTTCGCGGACTGGGTCGTGGCGAATTTTCTGGATGGCAAGCTGGACTGGCTTGCTGATACAAGTCTTGATGACCAATTGGACGCGTACCGATACTCGGGGCGCAGCGTTGAGCTGCACAGGGTGAGGCATACGGAAGGCGCTTTCGAGGAGATTGCCACGCAGCCGCAGCTTTCGGCGCGGTACTATGAGGTACGGCTGCCGGAAGGGGACGCGGCGGTGGAGTTCGAGGGCGAGCCGACGGTGGCGCAGGTGGGGACGGAGTGCCATAGTGGTCGCTTCTGCTGGTGGAGCGGGAACGGCGACTCGGTGGATACGACGCTGGAGCGGGAGTTCGACCTGTCGGGCGTGGAGTCGGCGACGCTGGAGTTCTGGATGTGGTATGAGATCGAGGAGGACTGGGACTACGCGTTCGTGAGCGTGTCCACGGACGACGGCGAGAGCTGGACGACGCTGGACGGAGAGCATACGACGCGCGAGGATCCGCTGGGCGCGAACTACGGTGCGGGGATTACCGGGATTAGTGGCAGCAACCGGGGCGGCGGCAAGAGCAGCGAGTGGGTGCGGGAGCGGATGGACCTGTCGGAGTACGCGGGAGCGGGCGGCGAGAGCGTGCTGGTCCGCTTCGAGTACATCACGGACGAGGGCGTGAACCTCGATGGCATCGTGATAGACGACATCGCCGTGCCGGAGCTGGGCTTTGCGGATGACGCAGAGACGGACGGCGAGTGGACGGCGAACGGCTTCCGGCGCATCGACAATGTGCTGCCGCAGGCGTTCGTGCTGCGGCTGATCGAATTCGGACGCGATGGCGGCGTGTCGGTGAGCGAGCCGCCGGGCGCTTCGTTCAGCATCGCGGGATTCGGGGAGCGGCTGGACTACGCGGTGCTGATGGTTGCGCCGATGACGCATACGACCTATCAGCCGGCGGCGTACACGCTGCGGGTTGAGACGCGGCAGTGACGGAGCAGGCGGCTCACGATCCTGCGCGGCAGTCCCGAGCGACGCGCTTCATGCTTGTGGCGGTCATCGGCTTCTCGGCGATTCCGGTTTACATTGCGGTGGCGGACACGCACCGTGCGCCGTTCGTGTTCACCGCGTTCCTGTACGCGGGGCAGTTCGTGGGGCTCGGCGCGTACACGCTGCTGACATATCGGGCGCTGTTCTTCCGGCGGCGTCCGCTCGGCGTGATAGCGCGGCAGGTGGTCAGGCCCACGATGCTGCTGACACTGACGGGCTACCTGAACTACGCCTTCTACTCGTGGTCCACGGAGTACATCGACCCGGCGGTGACGACGGTAATCTTCGGCGGCTGGACGTTCACCACCGTGCTGTTCGTGGGCTGGACATTCAGATCCGAGCGGCGGTACGAGCGCACGTCGGGGGCGCTGGTCGGCTTCATGCTCATTGGCTTCGCGGGATTTGCGCTCGCCATCCTGAGCCAGAGGGCGGATATCTTTGACTTCGGACAGGGCGCAGCGTCTCTGATTGAAGTGGGCATCGGCGTGCTGCTTGCGGTTATCTCGATGAGCATGGCGACGCTCGGCTCGTTCGTGCTAAAGTGGGGCGTGGAGACGGCGCGGCGGGTCGATGCCGTTGCCGACCATCCATACGAGCAAAGCGAGCTCGAAGTCGCAGGAGTGCTGACCGGGATAGTCGTGGCGGCGGTCGTGGCCATTCCGGTCAATCTGGCTCTTGGGCTGGCGCGCGGCGAGTCGGTCGGGGGCATCGCGGGGGCGGACTATGCGCTGGCGTTCGGGGTCGGGTTGTTTTCGCTGGGCTTCTGCACGGCGCTGTTCAGGCGCGCGAACCTGATGACGCGGAACCTCGGCATCATCGGCATGACTTACGGGACGCTGCCGGTATCGCTGCTGTGGCTCGCGCTGCTGGGCGAGATAGACGTGGAGCGACCGCTATACCTGGCTGCGGGCGCGGCGCTGATCGTGGTTTCCAACCTGCTGGTGCATTTTGTGGGGAGGCGAGGATCGGAGGAAGGCTAGGGGCTGCGGGCGTGTGTTATTGCCTGCAGTCGCTCGTGGTCTCGTTCGAGCTCTTGCTGGTGCTCGAGGTCGCGTTCACTTCTGGCTTCTTCATCGGTTAGGCGCTCGCGCCGGCGCACCGTTTCCAGCTCCTGCTCGCGCGCCAGTTGCATCTCTTGCTTGTGCTCTAGTTCCATCTCTTGCCTGCGCTCTTGGTCGCGCTCCTGCTCCTCTTCGCGCCTGATCTGACGCTTCTTGCGGAGTTCTTCTCTTTCGAGGCGCCTTTCCTCAACTGTATCCGGGGAGTGGTACTGCTGGAGCTTCCAATCCTTGTCTGCCCTGGCTTTCTGGGCTGCTTTCAGCGCCGCCGATTCCGCTGCCCGCTCCATCATCTCCGCCTCCCTTTCCCACTGCTCGCGCTGCTCGTCGGTGGGAGGGGTGTGCGCTCGCTCGACTTCCGGGTGATCTTCGGGGAGGTCCTTGCATACGCAGAGGCAGTCGGGGTGGCAGGGAGCGTAGTACATCATGAACTCAGGGTCGGGCTGAGCGGGGTTGTCGAAGCAGAGATGCAATAGCACCTTGGCTGCCTCGATCCTGTCTCGGACTCTTGCGTCAGGCTCGTTGCCTTCGACGACGTCTATGAGGAACTTGACCATTGATGTGCCGTCGCCGGTGTCCACGCGGATGTGCCGGACGAGCTTCTTGTTGAGCTTTACCTGCTCGGGGTTCATGTGGGATTGCTGGTCACTTGCGGCATCACCCCCATCCCAGCCTTCCCCCATCAAGGGGGAAGGGGCGTTGGAGGGTGCTGCCTTTCTGCCCTGCTTGTGGATGCTGCCGAGAGTTGCGCGCGCGTCCTCGAAACCGAGCTTTAGCAGGAGCTTTGCGGCTTCGAGCTGGTGCCAAGGGGTGCTGCCGGGCGCGTCGCCCTCCATGATGGAAACGACGCTGCGGACGATGCGCCTGCCGCCCTGAGTTTCCTCAAGGACGATGCGCTGCACGGATTCCCGCAGCCTCTGGTGGGCGTCCTGTTCTGGTGTTGTCTGGTGCAGTTGAGTGACCATAGTGAGGTCATGATAGCACAGATGTTTGGGTTATCAAGGGGTGGAAACTGACACAAATATTCAGCATGGAGTGGCTCGGTTGTGGCTGGGCAGTGGGAGGACGAAAAATTTTGGGTGCGAATTTCGCATAGGGGGCTCTCCGAATCGGAGTTCCCGAAATGGCTCACTTTTGGTCGAGTCCAAACTCAGCCGGTAGATATCTATAACGCTAACTTACTGAGTCGGACTATTGCGAGCCGTATGTGTATTAGTTATACACTGCGCTATCGTGCGGCTAACTGAAAGGGCATCGGGCGCATCTTCTGGTGGGACGCCAACAAGCTCGCAGTGCGACGGGTCTTCCCATGGATACCTTTCTGTAGGAGGTGACTGGGTACGAACAAACTGACAGTCATCCAATTTATCGGAGAGACGACTTATCACTGTTCCTACATTCAACTCCGCGAGCAGTCCGTTTCGGCTCATATCCCTATGTATCAGATTCCTTATCGCTTCTAACTGTTGATCTTTAGTGGGGCATGTTGAATATTCAAGCCAGTTCACGGACAGCCCACAACCTCTGCGATCCCAGAGAAAAGCAGCGCTATCCACTGTTCCTTCATCTGGAAAGTCTAGAATTAACCCGGGCCTTATGTACTGTACAACATTGTGCTCTCCCCTGAGGTTTTCTCTAGTCATTCGTTCACGAAGGTGAGCAATTCAAGCTCTTCAAGCTGAGCCACTACGTCTTTGAATGAACTTGTGCCGATGGCAGGCTCAGCGTCACTTCCATCGGGATTACGCTTAAATATTGCATAGATCACTGTTTTGTTGCCGGGGAAGTGAATCCCTACTTCATGCCCTTCCATCTCACGCCAAACGGCACGTAGGTCTCCGTTATCCAGCATTACCAAGCCGGATCGACGAGTAAACTCTCTAGTCTGCATGAAGGACCAGAAGTCGTTAATCGAGTCCTCGTTGACCGCTTCAACATCATCGTCCTCCGTAGCATAGCCCCGGAGGGTCTGTATGCGAACTTCGTAAGCCTCTCGATGAGGCACGCGCGATCTGTCAGCAGGGATATTAGTTTGAATTCGGAGATCGCTTGCACCTAAAACTATCGTCGCATCTGATATAGACCCGGCAACTGAATCATATGCGATAGTTGACGGCCAACCTCTTTGGTCTCCATGCATCTGCGCAACATTGCTAGGGGTGCCAGAACCGAAAATGTCGTCGGAAATATCCCCTAGGCCAAGCGAATCTGCACGATAAGGTGCAGTATCTATTTCTGTGGGACTCTTTGCTCTTTTTTCCGAATGACTGCTCAAGCTGTCATCTGAAATCAAATGGAAGGCGAGAATCATGTTGCGGAGATTTTCATACGTTTTGGTTCGAGTCAATTCGGGCGAAGGCACGTCATCAACTTCGTTCGCAGACTCATCTGGCACCCACGTATTGGCTGCTGCTCTAGAAAGTCTGTCAGTGCGTCTCTTTGTGACTGTCGCCTGCGTTACCACTAGATACTCCTGCTTACGCTCACTAAGAAAGCGTGGGCATGATTCCACACTTGTGCTAGAGAATCCCTAATGTCAGGCTCAGTTGGGATCTCGCTTTCTTCTCTATGCAAATTCATGCTTACGAAAATCCTGTTGCTTTCTGGATCACCGAATCGAGGCTCGATTGCGACATTCCAAAGCATGTCGTCTAAAAGCAATTGTAGCCTAGGGGATCCTCCAATGAGTCTATATTCAGAATCTCGGAAGAGGTCTGGGGCAAAAACACGGGTCGAAATAAACTCAAGCGCTGATTCCCCTGATGTTGATTCCCAGGCTACTTCAATATTGAAGCCAAAAGCGCGCAGTTGCTGATCTCCAAGTTCGCTTGATCCAATCGCAAGCCCTGTAACTTCCGCCAGCCTGTCTATATCGCTACGCTGCGGATAGTCTCTACTGATTGTTGATCTATCGGGAAACAGCTCCAGTTTGATTCTTTCCTTGTCCAAGATCAATGCCCGGGGTTGCTCAAGAGCCGGTACCGGAGCAGAATATCCCGAAGGACCGGCGCTGATTGTAACTCCGCTTCCGACGACCTCCGATATTTCGGTGCCCACGCTGTCACCGAAAACTGACCTCTCTTCGGGTTTGCCGAGTAACTGAATTCCAACCAACACAAGGTTGATCTTCAGCACATCCTGGACTTCGAAGCTCATATCTATAGACCTTCCTCGAACAAGCACCCAGCGTTCTACAACAAAGGCAGGCTACTCTACATATCAATTCAATTCAGAAGTGTCACCTGAAGTCTATTTTGCAATACTTCAGAACACTTGGCAATGACCTAACGATGCTCTCCTCGGTTCTTCCATGATTTGACTTTGCCGACGACAAGTCTCTTTCGAAACGCCTCCGCATACTCTCTTCACCCTAACCCCTTCATCGCCACGGTATGGTCCCACGGCACTACCCACTCGTCCTTGATTTCCATGCCGAAGCCGGGGGCGTCGGATGGGATGACGCAGCCGTCTTTGGGCATGGGCATGCCGGGTATGGGGCAGACTTCCTCCAGGGGGACGCCGGGGTCGGAGCCCATCCAGAACTCTGCCATTGGGGACTCGGGCATTGCGAAGGAGAAGTGCTGGCCGTAGGGTGTGCCGGCGCCTGCGTGGGGGATGGTGGCGATGCCGGCTGCCTCGGCGATGGTGTATATCTTGACGGCTTCGGTGAGTCCGCCGCACCACTTGATGTCGGGCTGGGCGATGTCTATGGCGCGATGCTCGATGAGCTGGCGGAAGGCGTGGCGTCCGTGATGGTCTTCGCCGGTGGCGAGGGGCACCCAGTTTATCGCCTTTTTCAGCTCGATGTGTCCTTCGAGGTCGGAGGGGATTAGCGGCTCTTCCAGCCAGCGCAGGCCGTACTTTCGCAGGCGCTCGGCGACTCGGATGGCGAACTCGACGTTGAAGGACATTACGGGGTTGTACATCAGCTCGACGTCGTAGCCGACCATGTCGCGCGCCTTGCCGATGTGCTCGTCGAGGATGTTGAGGCCGTCGATGCCCTCCTCGTAGTGGACGGGGTTGCTGACCTTGAAGGCGTGGAAGCCGAGCTCCATGGACCAGTCGAGGTCGTCGGATGTGACGTAGATGTCGATCTTGTCGCGGCAGGGTCCGCCGAGCAGCCGATAGACGGGCTGTTCGAGGAGCTTGCCCTTGAGGTCCCAGAGCGCGAGGTCGATGCCGGACTGGGCGACGGTTGCGATGCCGCCCGCGCCGAATCGCTGCGTGGAGCGCCACATGAGGTCGTTGAGGAACTCGGTGGCGAAGCAGTCGCGGCCGACGAGCAGGGGGCCGAAGTGGTAGTCAACGAGGGTGGCGGTGAGCTCGCCGAAGCTGCACTGGCCGAGCCCGTATGTGCCGTCCTCGGCGACGACCTGCACCCACAGGTCTGCTTGCGTGTCGGCGCCGGGCATGGTGCCGTGCATGCGGGGGAACTCCGGGTACTTGTTGATGGGCAGGGCGCGGCGTGCGTGGGAGTTCCAGCCGGGGCGACGGGCGGGCGTCTTCGGGGGCGTGCGCGGGATGTTGACGGAGACTGCTCTGACGGACTTTATCTTCATGTTCTTCTCTCCTAGCCAGTTCTGAAAGCGCAGAAAGCATATCACACAGGAAGTATCATCGATGCACGGCGATGGACAGGATGGGTAGGATTCTTCACCCCCATCCTAGCCTTCCCCCGTCAAGGGGGAAGGGACTTTGTGTGCTATGCTTTTGCGGATATGAGTGAGCGAAGGATACGGGTTACACGGGAGGCGTTTCGGGAGCGTGCGGCGCTGGATACGGCGGTGTCGCGGGCGTTGCTGCGGCAGGTTGCGTCGGGCACGGAGCCTGAGACGCTGAGGGTGTACACGCCGGCGGATGTGGTGGCGTTCGGGCCGCAGGATACGCGCGCGGAGGGGTATGCTGCTGCGACTGCTGCTGCGCGGGCACAGGGATTCGAGGCGATCGAGCGGCTTGCGGGCGGGCGGGCTGCGGTGTTTCACGGCGGGACAATTGCGTTCTCGTGGACGATGCCGGACGGGACGCCGCGGGATGATGTGATGGCGCGGTTCGATGAGGCGGCGGACATCATGATGCGCGCGCTGCGGCGGCTGGGTATTGATGCGCGGGTGGGCGAGGTGGCGGGCGAGTACTGTCCGGGGCAGCATAGCGTGAATGCGCGGGGCGAGCGCAAGATTATGGGCGTGGGGCAGCGGTTGATCAGGGGCGCGGCGCATGTGGGCGGCGTGGTCGTGGTGGGGGACGGCGGGCGCATACGCGATGTGCTGGTGCCGGTGTATGACGCGCTGGGCGTGGAGTGGCGGCCGGAGACGGTGGGCAGCGTGGAGGACGAAGTGGAGGACGCTGAGTACGGTGCGGTGGCGCAGGCGATACTCGACGAGTTCGGGGCGCGGTATGCGCTGTACGAGGGGGCGATTTCAGGCGAGACGCTGCGGCTGGCGGAGGGGCTGGAGGGGGAGCATCTGGCGCCGTAGTCTTTTGTCTCTACTGCATTGCTGACTGCACAAGAATGACGGTTCCTAGATGTATGATGGGGAGGATTTTTCACCCCGATCCCATCCCCATCCTTCGCTAGGGGCAGGCTCTTCCCCCTCGGTCAAGATGAACGGCAATTATGCCACCATTAAAAGTTTCGAAAACTATTTGATGTATTGTATCCAAAAGGATACAATACTTGTATGAGATACGAAGTAGTTAAAAGCGATAGATTCCTGCGCTGGCTGACTCGACTGCGCGACAAACGGGCACAGGCGCAAATCTTAGTTCGTATCGACCGCGTTGAAGAAGGCAATTTCGGCGACCACGGATCTGTCGGCGGCGGTGTCAGTGAACTCCGCGTTAATGTCGGTCAGGGCTATCGCATCTACTACACCATCCGACAACGGAGAGTGGTTATCCTGCTCTGCGGCGGTGACAAGGCGAGCCAGCCGCGAGACATAAGACGCGCCCAGCAGATGACGAGTGAAATCTGAGGTGATGACATGAACAAAGAAAACTACACCCCTTGGGACAGCGCCGAGTTTCTCACCGATGACGAAGTGATCATCGAGTATCTGAAAGCTGCGCTGGAAGAGAACGATCCTGCGTTCTTCATGAAGGCTATCGGCAATGTGGCACGCTCCAAGGGTATGTCCACTATCGCCCAAGAGACACATCTGGGGCGTCCGAGTTTGTACAAAGCACTATCCGGCGAGCGTGACCCAAGAATCGGCACCGTGATGAAAGTGCTTGCCGCACTTGGAATTCAGCTCACTATCGCGCCGAGACAAACCTAGGTTCCGTTTCCAATTTTACCTGCCCTTGTCAGCCCTCCGGGGGAAGGGATTCTAAGGATTACTGTCTGCTTCTACTGGGCGTATAGGCCGCCGTCTATGACTAGCTCGCTGCCGGTGACGAAGGATGAGTCGTCGGAGGCGAGGAAGAGGACGCCGTTGGCGATGTCGTCCACGGTGCCGAGTCTGCCGAGCGGGATGTTGTCGTCGTAGTACTGCTGCATCTCCGGGACGGCGAGAATCTCGTCGGTCATGGCGGTGATAATCATGCCGGGGTGGACGGAGTTGCAGCGGATGTTGTCGGCGGCGTGCTGGATGGCGGTGGACTTGGTGAGCAGGCGGACGGCGCCCTTGCTCGCCTGGTAGGCGGGGATGCCGTTCCTGCTGCCGACAAGCCCGGCGAGAGACGATATGTTGACGATGGAGCCGCCGCCGACGTCGCGCAGGGCGGGGATCGCCGCCTTGGTGCCAAGAAATACGCCCTTGGCGTTGACATTGAGGACGGCGTCCCACTGCTCCGAGGTGGTGTCCTCGAGGCCGGTTCGCCCGCCGAGGATGCCGGCGTTGTTGACGAGGATGTCGAGCCTGCCGTAGCGGTCGAGGGCGGTCTGCACTGCGGCGTCCCACTGGGCGGCGCTGGTTACGTCGAGGTGGATGTATGAGGCGTCGCCGCCGAGTTCGGCTATCTGCGCTTCAATCTGACTGCCCTCGTCGTCGAGCAGGTCGCCGATGACTACCTTCGCGCCTTCCCTGGCGAAGAGCAATGCCTCGGCAGCGCCCTGTCCGCGCGCGCCGCCGCTTATGAGCGCAACCTTGCCGTCTAGTCGTCCCATGATGAACCTCCGGGTCAGTGTTCCAGTCTGTCGGTATGTCGGTAGCTCAGTCTATCAGTATCCAGGTTGTGTGGACATTCCCCATTTGTCCCCTGTCATTCCGAGCAATTTCACTTTGTCATTCCGAGAGCAGCGAGGAATCTGAAGTCTGTGAATGGAGTATGTGCAACGAATTTAGATTCTTCACTTCGCTGCGCTACGTTCAGAATGACAGGGAAGGGGCGCTGCGTTCAGAATGACAGAGAAGGGGGGCGCTATGTTCAGAATGACAGGGAAGGGGCACTGCGTTCAGAATGACAGGGAAGGGGGCGCTATGTTCAGAATGACAGGGAAGGGGGCGCTATGTTCAGAATGACAGGGAAGGGGCGCTGCGTTCAGAATGACAGGGAAGGGGCGCTGCGTTCAGAATGACAGGGAAGGGGGCGCTGCGTTCAGAATGACAGAGAAGGGACGCTGCGTTCAGAATGACAGGGAAGGGGGCGCTATGTTCAGAATGACAGGGAAGGGGCGCTATGTTCAGAATGACAGGGAAGGGGGCTGTGGTCAGAATGACAGAGAAGGGACGCTGCGTTCAGAATGACAGGGAAGGGGCGCTGCGTTCAGAGTGACGGGTTGAATATCCGCGATTGTCAGCGCACATCACCCCCATCCCTTCGGCGAGCTCAGGGCAGGCTCTAGCCTTCCCCCGTCGAGGGGAAGGGACCTTGTCTTCTTGCCGTCTCCCAGGGGGAGAGGGGCTTGCTTTGGTCATACTACAAGTTTTGCGCCGCGCGGTCTTTTCTTGCTGCCGTGGACTGAGGGTTCGGCGCACCACTTGGCGGCGAGGAAGCGCACTGCCTGATACACATCGTTGTCGAAGCCTAGCAGGTCGCAGACTACGCGGCGGTCGAGGAGGGCGCGGTTTTCGTCGGCGTCGGCGAGGTAGGCGGGCTTGAAGTCGAGCTCGCGGAACTCGTCGAATATCACCTTCGCGGTCGCCAACTGCTCGTCGCTGAGCGTCCGGAAGTCGAGGACGGGCAAAGAGTCTGCTGCTCTTATGCTTATCTGCCCACGCCCATCTTGCTGCCGGCTGGAATGCCACCAGTAAGACAAGAGTCCCAAGGTGCTGTTACTCCAGAGCATGAAAGCGTAGTCAAATCTTACATCATCAAAAATTACATTCGGCCAAGCCCGACCACCGATACTCACTCGCTCGGTAAATGCGGCCATTAAAGGTTGCGAGTTGAAACGAAAATCACGGCTGTAGTGAGAGCGACTAGCGGTCATCCAAACGGAAGCCGCCTTCGATTCCATCCCCGGACGTACTTGCAGTTGCGAATCAGGTACACAGACCAATCTAGTTTCGTTCTTCGCATTGTGATTCCATAGGGCAGGATAGGTAGCAGTTGCACTCGACGCCTGACGCGAAAATGGACCTTGTGGCGGACGTCCCGTAATATCCAAGTCGTAAAGGCCAAGTGACGCGATATCCTTCAAAGTAGCCAATTCCAATTCAAAGAAGTCACTGTTCCCTGGGAGCCACAATCTTGATTGCGACAGCGCGTGAGCCGTTTGAGCAAGCGAATAATCCAGAATACGGACACCGCCCCAAACACCTCCAGATTTGGAGTAAGAGCACGAAAGCATTTCGCCAGAACTATCGTCGCCAATCGATAGTGTCGTTCCCCCGTACGGTCCATCGTCTAACAATCTCACGCTCTCACATTGAGCAACATTTTTCGCTATGGCGCTGGCTGGCGCAAATCCTTGTGGGCGCTGGGTCAATGATATGAACCTCGCTTGATGTTCAGGCTTCTCATGCCCTCTCAATTTACGAGCGATAATCAAGCATTCAGCTATGCCAGTATCAGATGAAAAGGATGTATCCTTACCGTTGGCTGCGATGCTTATAACTGCCAAGTCAGTGTAGTTCTCGGCTATCAAGTAACGGACTTTCTGCCAAGACGAAGCTGCAACCGCCGTGAGTGGTAATACAAAACCTGCAATGCCACCGGGCTTCAGTTTGCGATGAGCCAATGCAACAAACGCAGACGCCATTCCTGCATGTCCGTGATAGCAAGTTCCTGACTTAAGCCTATTAAGACGCTTAGCCATATCTCGCTGGTCTTCGTCAGTGCTATTGAATGCAGCAAAAGCAGGAGCAAATTTGCCGATACGGCCAGCCTCCTTAGCCGTGTTGCTGGTGAACGGCGGGTTCATTATTACGATGTCGAAGCCCTCGTCCTGTACATCCACTACTACACGCGCGGCTGTTTCCTCGCCCGTGCTGCCGGTTCGCATGGCGGGGTCATTGGTGTTGAAGAGGGTCATCACCGCGGACGATTGCAGCAGTTCCAAAGAGCCTATGGCGACCGTTCCGTCCGACTGCCTGCCGTAGGGCATGTTGTAGAGGCGAGAGCCGCCAAAGCCGACATTCGGCTCCCTGCCGGAGAGGGTAGAACTGGTGATGTGTATGGCGGAGGGCATCACATCGCAGCCGTAGAGGACATCCTCCATCATTGCCTTGTGGAGGGACGCCGGGGCGCCGCCCGCCTGCTCATGCCGCGTGGCAAATTGCTCGTACACGGCGGACAGGAGCGCGCCCGTTCCGCAGGCGAAGTCTCCCACCTTCAACTTGCCAATTGCCTCGGCGTCGGACCAGTCCACGCCCTCCAGCTTTGCGACGGCGAGGCGCGCCAGCAGGGCAGCGGACGATGGCAGCGTGTAGAAGGTCGCCAGATATTTTCTGTCCACGATGAGTCGCTGGAACACGCGCCCTGTGAGGTCGTGCGCAACATTCGCGCCCGTCGAGGTGATGCGCTTTGCAGTCGTACGCAGATGCTCCAGAATTCGCGCCGCCGCGTGAGAGGGCAGCAGGTTCACGATGTCCCGCGCGACCGCGAATATCGGCCAGTAGTTGATTTCAAGAATCCTGTCCCACGCCTCTGTGACCTTGCCCTGGGGATTATCCGCATCCTCTTCCCACAGCCTGTTGAGCGGCAAGATTCCCGAGTGCAAATCTGCAATCCGGTCGTGAAAGACCATCGCGTTCGCCATAATCGCGCAAGCCATGCGGCGCGTCTGCGGCACATCGGACATGCCAAGCAGGTCGGCAATTTCGCGCGCCGCAACGGGCGCAAGCCGCTCCATGTCGTTCAGGACGCCAACCGCGCTTTCTATACCCGTCTCCAGTACGCTCGCTGCCGCGTTCACCGTGCTCTGGGGGACTGACACAAGGCGCGCGAGTTCGGCGACATCTGTCGCAGAGCCTTGCAGCCAGCCGGAATCGGGGAAGCGCTCGAAAGGTGCTCCGTCCTCTTCCGGCGTCGTCAGCACGCAGTAAGAGAGTTGAGCGTGCGCGAGTTCGGCATCCAGGTCGTAGGCGTCTTCGAGTCCGGCGGGGTAACGCAGCGCTATCGCCGCCTCTATCTCGCGCCTGCCTCCCGTGACCTCAAGCCGCAGCCTTTCCTCAGCATCGCGCTCCACTTCGGGCGCGGGCATGAACTCTGCTTCGATGACTACGGGAGCGCGGTCATCCGCAGTTATCAGGATGTCCGGATGCAGGCCACTGCGATCTGCGATGGTGCGTGTGCTTTCGGAGCGAATCTCGCAGCCGTGCATCATGCGTCTGAGAATTAGGGCGAGGGCGGTGTTTGCGCTAGGTTCGGTGTGTCGTGGCATGTTTAGTCTGTTGGTCTTTCAGTTGGTCAGTCTGTCAGCGTCCTTTGGCAAGCTCAGGACGAGCGGATTATTCCAGGTTGTTTGGACATTTTCCCATTTGTCCCTTGTCATTCTGAGCAATTTCACTTTGTCATTCCGAGAGCAGCGAGGAATCTGAATTCTGTGAATGGCGTATGTGCAACGAATTTAGATTCTTCACTCCACTGCGCTGCGTTCAGAATGACAGGGAAGGGGGCGCTATGTTCAGAATGACAGGGAAGGGATGCTGCGTTCAGAATGACAGGGAAGGGACGCTGCGTTCAGAATGACAGAATAAGCAAGCCTTCTTTGTTCAAACTTTACATACCCCTCTCATTCCATCAGGGGGGAAGGGACTGTGATGCTCTCACTCCTTCGGCAAGCTCAGGACAGGCTCTAACCCTCTGCCAGAGGGAGTGGGGACTGTTCGGCTACTGGGCGACTATGCCGCCGTCTATGACTAGCTCGCTGCCGGTTACGAAGGATGAGTCGTCGGAGGCTAGGAAGAGGACGCCGTTGGCGATGTCGTCCACGGTGCCGAGCCTGCCGAGCGGGATGTTGTCGTCCCAGTACTTCCGGCGTTCGGGGTCGGCAAGTGTCGCCTCGGTCATGGCGGTGACGATCATGCCGGGGTGGACGGAGTTGCAGCGGATGTTCTCGGCGGCGTGCTGGATGGCGGTGGACTTGGTGAGGAGGCGGACGGCGCCCTTGCTCGCGGCGTAGGCGGGGTTGCCGCTGCTGAGGCCGATGATGCCCGCGATGGACGAGATGTTGACGATGGAGCCGCCGCCAGTGTCGCGGAGGGCGGGTATCGCTGCCTTTGTGCCGAGAAAGACGCCCTTGGCGTTGATGTCGAGCGTCCTGTCCCAACTCTCCAAGGTAGCGTTCTCAATCCCGCCTCCCGTGCCACCGATACCAGCGTTGTTGACCAGGATGTCGAGCCTGCCGTAGCGGTCGAGTGCAGTCTGTACGGCGGCGTCCCAGTCGTCGGCGCTGGTGACATCGAGGTGGATGTATGTGGCGTCGCCGCCGAGTTCGGCTATCTGTGCTTCAACCTGCCTGCCTTCGTCGTCGAGCAGGTCGCCGATGACGACCTTCCCGCCTTCCTTCGCGAAGAGTAGGGCTTCGGCAGCGCCCTGTCCGCGCGCGCCGCCGCTGATGAGTGCTACCTTGCCGTCGAGTCGTCCCATGGTGAACCTCCGTGAGAGTTGTGTTTAGCAGGATGTATAGGGTACATCACCCCCATCCTAGCCTTCCCCCATCAAGGGGGAAGGACATTTTCGGCTACTGAGCGATGAGGCCGCCGTCTATGACTACTTCGCTGCCGGTTACGAAGGATGAGTCGTCGGAGGCTAGGAATAGTACACCGTTGGCGATGTCGTCCACAGTGCCGAGCCTGCCGAGCGGGATGCTGTCGAGATAGCCCTGCCGCTGCTCGGGGTCGGCGAGAATTTCGTCGGTCATCGCGGTGACGATCATGCCGGGGTGGACGGAGTTGCAGCGGATGTTGTCGGCGGCGTGCTGGAGGGCGGTGGACTTGGTGAGGAGTCGGACTGCGCCTTTGCTCGCCTGATACGCGGGTATGCCGAGCCGGCTGCCGATGATTCCGGCGATGGAGGATATGTTGACGATGGAGCCGCCGCCGGCGTCGCGTAGGGAGGGTATCGCTGCCTTTGTGCCGAGGAAGACGCCCTTGGCGTTGATGTCGAGCGTCCTGTCCCAGAACTCCACAGTAGTGTCCTCAAGCCC
Organism: Dehalococcoidia bacterium; assembly: GCA_965225795.1. Lineage (GTDB taxonomy): Bacteria > Chloroflexota > Dehalococcoidia > Lucifugimonadales > JADFKI01 > Bin90. Next base: position 2,741,713 of record OZ245324.1, read on the forward strand.
GACTCCGCCGCCGCCGATGCCGGCGTTGTTGACGAGGATGTCGAGCCTGCCGTACTGGTCGAGCGCGGTCTGCACTGCGGCATCCCATTGGGCTGCGCTGGTGACATCGAGATGCAAATAAGTCGCGTCGCCGCCGAGTTCGGCTATCTGAGCCTCAATCTGCCTGCCCTCGTCGTCGAGCAGGTCGCCGATGACGACCTTCGCGCCCTCCCTGGCGAACAGCAGTGCTTCGGCAGCGCCCTGTCCGCGCGCGCCGCCGCTGATGAGTGCAACCTTGCCGTCGAGTCGTCCCATGGTGAACCTCCGTGAGAGTTGTGCTTAACAGGATGTACAGGACGAGGAGGGTACATCACCCCCATCCTAGCCTTCCGCCATCAAGGGGGAAGGGACTTTTATACCCTTCTAGATTCCCGCCTGCGCGGGAATGACGGGGTGGGTTACTCGTAAATCATCCATTCGAGCAGATTTTCGTCGGGGTCGCGGGCGTAGAGGCTTACGGCTGTCTTGTCTCGCAGCGCGCCGCGTCGTGGGCCGGGGCCGGCTATGATTGCCACGCCTGCGTCATGTAGCATCTGCTCGCACTCGGCTGCTGCGCCGTTCCAGACGAAGCAGATGTCGGCGCTGCCGGGTACTGCCGTCGGACCGCGCAGGGAGGCGGTGTAGCCCTCGGGATGCACGTTTATCTTGGAGTCGCCGACCTGTATGGAGAAGATGTGCGCCGTGCCTGCGCGCCATTCGGCTTCGTCGTTGATGTGAAAGCCGAGCTTCTTGTAGAACGCGATAAGGTTCTCCGCATTAGCTGTCGGCATTGCGATGTGGTCTATGCTGACTGTTGACATCTTTTGGCCCCTTTGTCCCCGTCTTTCGGGCAGTCTTGGTTCGCCGTTAGGTTACAACGCATCGCGCGATTGCACAACGGGACTTGATGGGACTGACAGGTTGGACAGGATGAAGGGGAGTTGAAATGAGGGGATTGTGGCGTAGAATTGGGCATGGCACTTACCGCGCAAGCGGAGAAAGCAAGGTGAGATATACGATGCTTCCCAATACGAGATATACAAGGCTTCCTCAAGAGCTCGATATAGTAGGCAAGACGGTGATAGTTACGGGCGCGGCGCGGGGGATTGGCAAGGGCATAGCGAGGGTGTTCGCGGAGTCGGGGGCGCAGGTGATGGTTACGTCTCTGACAGACCGCTATCTTGTGCCGCTTGCGGAGGAGATGGAATCGGCGGGGCATCCCATCTTCCCGCTCAAGGCGGACGCAACGGATTCTGACGACTGGCAGCGCACGGTTGATGCGGCGCTCAGCGCGTGGGGACGCATCGATGTGCTCATCAACAACCTGGGCGATGCGATACGCAAGCCGCTGGTGCCGCCGCCCGGCTCGGACGGCACGCCGATAACCGATGATGAGTGGCAGTTCGTGATGGACATCAACCTGACGGAGGCGTTCAAGGGTTGCCGCGCGGTGGGGCCGCACATGATAGCGCGAGGCGGCGGACGCGTCATAAACATCAGCGGGTTCGCGGCGCGCAAGGGGTCTCCGGAAGCGCTCGTGTATTCCACGGCGAAGGCGGGGCTGGCGCGGTTCACACAGACGCTCGCGCTCGAATGGGCGCCGTACGGCATCACCGTGAACTGCATCGCGCCGGGCATCTTCCCGGACCCTGAGACGGGGGAGCCTGAACGAATAGCGGCTTCGAGGGATAACGCCAAGACGAACGTACCGCTGGGACGTGTGGGTGAGTTGCGCGAGGTCGGGCTGCTGGCGGTGTATCTTGCGTCGGACGCGTCGGCGTACATGACGGGCGAGACGCTGTATCTGGACGGTGGGCTGAGCCATTCGTGATCGCTGAGTGCGTGCGCGAAGCGTTGTTCTTCAGTCGGTTCCGGACTGGTCAGGCTCCAGGAATACATGAACTTGCTGAAGTTCAGGCGTTGCTGCAGTCTGCTCTCTCTGCCGCTCGGAGATGCTGTAGCCGTACACTACGGGAACGGCATCTTCGCCGTACAATTTCTTCAGAGCGGAAGCGGATTGACGCGCTCGCTCGATGTCATCCTGATCGATCACGCCGGATGCTTCTGCTGCAATCCAGAGGCGGCTTCCGTCGGACTTTCTGAGCGACCGTATTACCATATCGGTGCGCGTGAGCCTGGCTTCTTCGTCCTCCGTAATGATGCCACTATCGGTGGCGTCCTCAAGCGTCTGAACGAAGTATTCACTCCGACTCATCGGAGGCATGAGATGCCGCGCCATCCAGAATACCTGCGTTCTTCTGATGTCGAGAGTTTCGCTCATCATATCGCAGAGTCTGGTGGGCATTTTTGTCTCAAGGGCGTCGCCCCTTAGTGTGTTCACATTGTTCTCCAAGCGGCGTTGCCCGCGTTCCAGTCCATTAACCTTCTGTTCAAGGCGCTGCTGACCCTGCTCCAGCGAACCGAGTCTGCGGTCAACGCTGTCGAGCCGCTTGTCGGTCGTTTGCGCGTACTGGCTGAAGCGCTGCGGCAATTCCAGTAGCTCTGGTCAGCAGCTCGCGCCTCGCTGCGGCAAGGAATTCCGGATTCTCGCGCAGGAGCCGTATGAAGTCGTCCGTCGTGTTGATTGTCGTCATGCCCTTATCTCCCTGCTCCTGATTATAGCCGATTATCAACACCGACATGAAAGGTTCTCACACTCGAAAACAAAGCTCCCGCTCGTGATGAGTCCGCAAAGCCGCATTTGAAAAGCATGGGAAGTATCCTACAAATCTGTATCACACGAAGAAACCGAAACTCCTTGCTGCAAAAGAGGCACGCATTGCGATGCGCAACTTTCATGCCATATAATAGCGGCGATGCGGCTGGTCGTATTCGCGCTTCCCGATTGTCTCCGTACTAGGTTCTGTTGACATTTGATACACAAAGCGTTTTGGACTTGAAAAGTAGGTTTGTTCTGTCTTGAACGGCTCTGTCATTCTGAACGTAGCGGAGCGAAGGGAAGAATCTAAAGTCGTTGCACATGCGCCATTCACAGACTTCAGATTCCTCGCTTCGCTCGGAATGACAGGGGGCAAACTCGGAATAGCAAAGGACACATGGGGAATGTCCACACAACCTAGCGTCCACGACCGTCGTCCCCAGCCTGTATTAGAACCACTACCAGAGCCACTATTAGAGCCACCACAAGGAGATCAACGATGAGTAGCAACGACCTTGCGATGATAGCCCACCTGATGCGGCGCGCCGGCTTTGGCGCAACGCGCGAAGAGCTGGAGGAGCGTCTTGCCGTCGGATACGAGGAGACGGTGGAGGAGCTTCTGCACCCGGAGTGGCAGGAGCCTGTCGATATCTACGAGTTCCTGCGCTACTACCACCTTCAGTGGAAGCCGGGCACGCTCGGCGGCATCGGCCAGTCCAGTTGGGTCTGGCGCATGGTCAACACGAAGGCTCCGCTGCAGGAGAAGGTGTGCCTCTTCTGGCACCAGATTTTCGCCACAGGCGTCTCGAAGGTTGACCACTACGACGAGATAACGGACATGATCGACATGTTCCGCGAGAAGGGCATGGGCAATTACCGTGACCTGCTCCTGGAGGTGGCGAAGAGCCCGGCGATGCTCTTCTGGCTGGACAACAATGAGAACCATGCCACCGCAGTCAACGAGAACTGGGGCAGGGAGCTGCTTGAGCTGTTCAGCATGGGTGTGAGCAACTACACGGAGGATGATGTGAGGGAGTGCTCCCGCGCATTCACCGGCTGGACGATGTCACCCAAGCTGCCGCGCTTCCACATGGGCAGGTGGGACTGGTACTTCGAGTACAAGGAAGATGACCACGACAACGGCGACAAGACCTTCCTTGGCGAGACGGGCAACTTCAATGGAGAGGACATCATCGACATCATCCTGAAGCAGCCGGCGACGGCTCGCTTTGTCGCCCGCCACATGTACAGCTTCTTTGTCGCGGACGAGGTGCAGGTGCCTGCCTGGCCCGTAACGCCTCCGCGTGATCCGGAAGCAATCGACTTCCTCTCTAACGCCCTGATGGAAACGGACTACGACATACGCGCCGTGCTGCGGATGCTGTTAAACTCGGACTTCTTCAAGGAAGCGCAGTTCCGCAAGGTGAAGAACCCAACCGAGGTGGTCATCAGCACGCTGCGGATGGCAGGCCATGCCGGTCTGCCCACGCCCGAGATATTCGACTGGGCGAACAACATCACCTACATGGGGCAGGAGCTTCTCAATCCGCCCAGCGTCGAGGGTTGGCACTCCGGCGTGGAGTGGATAAACAGCGGTGCGCTGATGAAGCGGACGAACTTCGTCGCCGACACGGTCAATGAGACGCATCGTCCCGGCATACGCAAAATAGTCGAGAGGGTGCAGGAACAGGCAGCATCGCCGGAGTCGCTCGTGGACGCCTGCCTCGACCTGCTGGGCCCCCTGCAATTCAACGAGGGCACGAGGGCGGAGCTTGTCGCGCATGCCGAGCAGAAAGGCGTCTGCGGCGGCAACGGCAAGAGCGATGCCGAGTCCGCTCAGGAAATAGCGGAGATACTTCAGCTTATCGTCTCGACGCGCGAGTACATGTTCGCGTAGTTCCACAGCAAAACAGAACACTATCGACCGCGCTTTAGCCGGAGGGGAACAACAATGCTGACCAGAATAGTTGCCGACAGAGTGTACGACTACAGCCATGTGGTGGGAGGCCGGCAGATAACCGGGCTTCTGTCGCTCACGGTCGGCCAGGATGACAATGTCTTCACGGTCGTGAGGCGTCAGAACGGCGGTGAGATCGTAAGGCTCACCATCGGCACGATTCCTGGCGACGAGGAGCTAATTACGCGCTTCGGCGAGCGAGGCGATGGCAGCGGTGAGTTCATGTGGCCTGCGGGCGTGGCAGTTGACAGTGACGAGAATGTGTATGTAGCCGACGAGTGGCTGAACCGCGTATCCGTCTTCGACCGCGATGGCGAGTTCATTCGCATGTTTGGCGAGTCCGGATCCGGACTCGGGCAGTTCAACAGACCTTCGGGAATCGTGATCGACGACAACGACGATGTGTACGTGTCGGACACGCTCAACCACCGCATCCAGAAGCTCGACAAGTACGGCAAGCCGTCCAACGTATTCGGGCGGGCCGGCGATGGCGATGGGGAGTTCAACTCGCCCTGGGGCATAACCACTGACTCTGATGGCTGCGTCTATGTCGCCGACCACAAGAACAATCGCATCCAGAAATTTGATGCGGACGGCGAGTTTGTCTTCAGCCTTGGCGAATATGGCAACGGCGAGGCGCAGTTCGACCATCCCACCGATGTAGCGGTTGACCCCGACGGCGACATCTATGTGTGCGACTGGGTGAACAATAGGGTGCAGGTGTACGATGCGGACACGAACTACATCACGACATTCACGGGCGACGCGCAGGAGCTGTCCAAGTGGCAGCACGAGTATGTGCTGAGCAACCCTGATGTCTATAAGGCGCGGCGGCGGGTGTATAGCCTTGAACCGGAGTGGCGGTTCGCGCTGCCGATGGCGGTGGACTTTGACCCCGTGAAGTCTAGACTGCTGGTGGTGGACCCGCAGCGGTGGCGCATTCAGATATACAACAAGCTCGACAACTACGATGACCCGCAGTTCAATATCTGATGCGAACGGACGGGGCTGACAGGATGGGATGGAGGGTGTCGCTGGGGAAGATGCTCAGACTAGCGTAGCTCGGCGGGCCTCAGATCAGCCGAGCCTAGCCGAAACCAGAACGCTGCATCCGCGTCATTGGCTGCGACGAATTTTTGAACATCGTCGTAGAGCCTGCTCCGCATTTCCGGCTCCATCTTATCGTCCAGCCGCACCGCCGCTACTATCGGATAGGCGTCCAAGCCGGTGACCGCATGGACAATCTTGGCATGGTCGATGGCTTTGTCAATGTCCTCTGCTTCTCCTGTGTAAGAGGCTTCCACCACGATGTAGAACGCCGGCTCTGCGTCATTTTCAGCCTGCAAATCTCTGACGCCTGCAATGCCATCAGGTGTAAGGAACGTGTCCCACGCTCTTGGGCGAAGGTCTAGGGCTTCAACTAAGGAGACATTGTTCGTTAGCCAGCTCTCTACCCTAGCTCTTGAGACCTGCCTCGTCTTGATTCGTTTCATGCCGCGGAGTTCGGCGAATGGGCGGGCTATGTCCTGGTTGCTTCCGGTAGCTGCGCTCTGGGCAAAGTTGCCGCGATAGCTTGATTGAGCCTGCACTTCCCGCCTGAAGGCTTCGCCCAGTCCGTTGATGTCGTCCTTTATCACACTGACGTCGTTTTTCGTCACGCTTATGTCGTCTTTTATCACCGTGATGTCCGCTTCTATATTATCCAGCCGCCTATTCGTTGCGTTGGTGTATTCAATAAGCGCGGCAGTGCTTTGCTCCAGCGCGGTGAGACGCTGCGGAACTTCCAGCAGTTCCGCCGTCAGCAGTTCGCGCCGCATAGTCGCGCGAAAGTCAGAATCTTCCCGCACGAGTCGCAGCAGGTCGTCAGTGGTGTCGATAGTTGCCAAGTCTTCCCCTTCTTCTGACGATTATAGCCTATCCGGACGGGGCTGACAGGATGTACACGATAGATAGGACTGGGTTATTCGGTCGCTACCTGCTGCCCCTGAGCTTTGGGTCGAGGATGTCGCGGAGGGCGTCGCCTAGCAGGTTGATGCCGAACGCGGTGATGGTAAGTGCCAGGCCGGGGAAGACACTCGTCCACGGACCCGCAGCGATGTAGCGCTCCTGCGACTGTCCCAGCATGTTGCCCCAAGTGGGGATATTGGGCGGCACCCCAAGTCCTAGGAAGCTCAGGCTTGCTTCTGTAACAATCGCACCGCCCAGCACAGCCGACCCCACCACGATGACAGGCGCCATGCAGTTGGGCGTTATGTGGTAGAACATGATGCGCCAGTCGCTGGCACCGATGGCGCGCGCGGCCTCCGAGTACTGGCTAGACTTGACGCTGAGCGCCACGGAGCGCACCGTCCTGACCGTGCCTGGGATGCGCACCGTCGTGATGGCGATTATCACGGCGGTCAGCGATGGCCCCATAGCCGCCATGAGTGTGAGCGCAAGCACAAGACCGGGCAGCGCCTGAAGCGAGTCCACGAGGCGCTGGAGCAGCAGGTCGAGCGTCTTGCCGAAGTATGCGCTCGCCACGCCGAGCGCGGTGCCGAATACGGTGCTGGTTACGACTGCAACGAAGCCGACAAGCAGCGAGACCCGCGAGCCGTAGATGACCCTGCTGAACACGTCGCGTGCGATGTGGTCTGTGCCGAAGAAGTGGCGCAAATCCGGGGGCGTCAGCCGCGACGTTCTGTCCGATATCTCAGGGTCGTATGGGCTGATTAACGGTGCGGATATAGCCACCAGAACGGCGGCGAAAAGTATCAGCGCGCCCACTGCGCCGAGCGGCTTTGATTTCACCAGCCACCAGGAGCGGATGAGCAGGCTTTGCCTCGCGCTCATGCCGAACTCCACGGCGAGGATGCTTTCCACTGACTTGTCGGTCATTATGAAGCCCTATAAGTCATATTGTTGTCGCTTTCCGGCTACATCATTCGTAGCGGATTCGTGGGTCGAGCCATCCGTACAGCAAGTCCACTACAAGGTTCACCGATAGAAATATGGTTGCGATGAACATCACGAGGAACTGCACCATGGGGAAGTCCCGCGTGTTGATGGCGAATATGAGCAGGCGGCCTATTCCCGGCAGGCTGAATACGCTCTCGATGACGACCGAGCCGCCCAGCAAAAAGCCGAACTGCACCCCGAAGAGCGTGAGCACGGGGAGCGCGGCGTTCTTCAGCGCGTGACGGGTTACGACCACTCGCTCCCTGAGGCCCTTCGCCATCGCCGTGCGTACATAGTCCTCGCGCAGCACCTCAAGCATCTGCGAGCGGGTCATTCTGGCGGCGACGGCGTTCGTCGAATAGGCGAGCGCGACTGCCGGAAATATGAGCTGGATGAAGTTCGTCTTCAGGTCCACCCACGGGGCGGTGTAGCCGAGCGGCGGAAACCAGTTGAACCAGAGCGACAGCGCCAGCAACAGCAGCGCGCCCACCCAGAAAGTCGGCATGGCCAGGCCAATAATCGCGAAGATTCGCAGCGAGTAGTCCATCCAGGTATCCTGCCGCGTCGCGGATAAGACCCCCATAGGCACGGCGAAGGCTATCGCCAGAAATATCGCCATTAACGCGAACTGGAAGGTCAGAGGCAGGCGCGGCCTCACCTCCTCCCATATCGGGCGATTGGTGAAGAACGAGTCGCCGAAGTCGAGCTGCACCGCGCTGACGATCCACTTGACGTACTGGATGTGGATTGGGTCGTTCAAGCCCAGCCGTCTGCGTACTCTCTCCAACTCCTCCTGAGTGAAGGCTCCATCGCCTTCGTATCCCGCCAGCATAATGTACGCCGGGTCGCCCGGCACGATGCGCAGGATTATGAACACGATGAGGGACACCCCAAGCAGAGTTGGGAGGAAGAGGAGCATTCTACGGATTACATAGGTACGCAACTATCAGACTCCCCTTGTCAGAGCAGTGTTTCATTTCGGCTGGGAGACAAGAAGTTTACTCCCATTCCCATCAAGGGCTGATAGGGGTAGGTAAAGTTTGAAATAAGGAATGCTTGCCTCTTCTGTCATTCTTCACGTCGTGGCGCCCCTTTCCTGTCATTCTGAACGGAGCGGAGCGGAGTGAAGAATCTGAAATATCGGCACGGTCGGGCTGCAACGATTTCAGATTCCTCGCTGCGCTCGGAATGACAAAGTAAATTGCTCGGCATGACAAAGTGAAATTTGCTCGGAATGACAAGAACATGCTCATAATCCAGTGTTTTACCAGTCTCTTTCCGCGTGAAATGCCGAATACCTACCCCAATCCTTCCCTCATCGAGGGGGAAGGATTGGATGGCCTCTAAATCGAAACGGGGGCTAGCGGCAGGGAGCTTCCTGGTCGAGCCATACGCGGTCGAAGCGGTAGTTGTTCTGGTCAAGAGCGCGCGGATGGGTGTAGTCCTTCACGCAGTCATATTGCAGGTGGTAGCCGATGCCCTGCGTGCCCGGTATGTACGGCACTTCGTCGAGAAGAATATCGGTCATCTGGCGCAGAAGATCGCCCCGCTTATCCTGGTTGACTTCCTGCTTTTCCTGGTCGAAGAGTTCGAGGAACTTGGCGTTCTCCCAGCCCTGGTAGTTGCGCCCCGCCGTAGGTAGCCAAAGCAGGTCGTTCGCGGCGTCTGGGTCTAGGAAGTTCAGTCCTGTGCCCTGCCAGTTAATCTCGAAGTCGCCCTGCTGATATGCGGCGAAGCCGGCCGCGCTCTCCATCGACCGCAGCGTGGTATCTATGCCGATTTCCTTCCAGTGCTGCGCTATTATTGCGGAGAAGTCGGGATATGAGCCGACCTTGCGGAAGGTGATGGTCGTCTCAAAGCCGTCAGGAAATCCTGCTTCGGCGAGCAGGCGCTTGGCTTCTTCGACATCCTCAGCATGCTGGTCGAAGCGGAAGCCCGGGAACTGCATGTATTCCTCGACTGAGTATATCCAGTCGAAGATGCAGGGGTAGTAGCATTGGACCTGCCCGCCTGCCGGGTGGATCAGCTCAATCATAGCCTCGCGGTCAACGGCAAGCTGCATCGCCTTACGCACTCGCACATCGTCGAAGGGCGCGTTGCGCAGGTTGATATGAATGCCGCCGACACCGAAGCCCACCGACTCGCTGACAAACAACTGGTCTCCCATCTGCTGGCGGATGGCAATGTCGTCGTCCGCGCCGAAAGCAGGGAAGACGGCTTTCCTTGTGCACGTGTGCCCTGTGCGGAACGCCGCAACGCGCGAGCTAGGGTCGGTTACGACGACGTGGCGCACGCCATCGAGATACGGGCGCGGCTGGTCATAGTAGCGCTCGTTGCGCTCCACCTCGAAGGAAATGCCGCGCTGGTAGTCCTTCAGGATGAACGGCCCCGCGCCTATGATCTCATCGAGTTCAAGTTCGCGTCCGGGGTCCGCGCCGCTGTCAATTTCTTCCAGGATGAACTTCGGCGGAATGGAAATCCACGGGGAAGCTACGCATCCGAGGAAGCCGACCGACGGGTCTTTCAGGTTGACTTGCAGGGTGGTCGGATCAATCGCCTGCGCGTTCTCCATGAAGCCTCGTATGCAGCCGGAACGCGGCATAGCGATGTCGTTGGGATGCTCTATCATGCGGTTGAGCGCATAGGACATGTCCTCAGCGGAGACGGGAGAACCGTCGCTGTATGTCACGCCCTCTCGCACCTTGAAGGTGTACACCTTGCCTGTGGAATCCACCTCCCACGAGGTGGCGAGGTCGGGAGCGATGTCAACCCAAGTGGTGGTGTCATACTGCAGGATGCCGGGTATATGTGAACCATATACGAAAGTTCCGCGACCGAGGTGTTGCGGTGCGGGTCGGTGTGCCCCAGGTCGAAGCCCGCCAGAGGGATGAGGATGCCGCCGGGTATCGCCTGCTGTCCAGTGGGCGTGGGGTCAGGTCGGCGCTGCTGGGCTACTGCCGCGATTGCCACGGACGGGACCGCGCGGCGGGCGCCATCGCCGGCGCAGCCGCCAGTTGGGCTGGCGATGCGGGAGCGGGAGCCGCCGGCTGAGCGGGCGCTACCTGCTGTGGCGCGCTCGGAGTTTGTGGAGCCGCCGCACCTCCGCACGCCGCTATGAACAGCGCAACGAGCGCAACTCCCATAAGTCCAAACGATAGCTTCGTGAGTTTCATACTATCATCCTCCAGTCGCGGACAACCGCAGTTTCTGCGCCGCGATGCCGATATAAATCATGCCAGTGAGGCCATGCCAATTAGGCCATGCCAATTAGGCCATGCCAATTAGGCCATGCCAGTTAGGCTTCAATAGTAGGGCCTTGTGGTTTTTCAGTTATTAATTGAGCGCCAGAAAGAAAGTGGTGACAGCGGGTTCAAAGAGTCAAAACGCGCTTTGGAGGAGATCAGCAGATTGGGCGAGAGTGTAACATCGGGGGTGTGCCATTTCAAGCCTGCGGAGTTATGGCGGGCAGCGCCTGTTACCCTAATTTCCGCATTTTGAACGGAGCTAACAGGGCACTGATGAAGGAAGTCGCAATCAGGGAGCGTATCGCGGTGTGGGCAACTAAGATACGACTAGGAAATGGCGAAGAGCGCGATGTGCTTGAGCTTGAATTTGTAGCTCAGGACGAGAACGCCGTAACACACAAAGGCGAATCCGTAATCATTGACCCGAAGTTCATGACGGTGGGCGTTCCGCAGGTGTTCAGGTTTATTGACAAGTATATGGTGGCTGTGAAGGCTGAAGATGGGAACATGGACTTGTACTATTTCCCCGACTCCGCATCGGGTTGGGAAATCGACTTGTCCTTGTTGGGCAACGGTCTCAGATTCAGGAGGATTACACGGGACAATATAGCCGACATAGAAGTCTGTACGACGCGCATGGTTAGAGGTGGACGAGGCTTTCCCTGGGACGAGCGCATAGCGATACATCCGCTGCCGGACGGCAAAATTGAAATCAAGCGATTGTGCGCGGACGAAACTCAGGCCTAGTTGGTTGACCCCTCCACTCTTGAAATCGGCGCCGGTTTTCCCTTGACATAGCGAAACAATAGTGCTAATTTATCTGCGTAATCAATACACCGCTCCGTGAAGGAGCCTCCCGCTGAGGGCGAAGAAGCCCCCGATTTCGTGGCCGAAGACGGTCCCGCGCATCGGGGGCTTTTGCCGTTATGGAGCATCTGAGTACGCCTGAGGGCGGAGATTCCTTCCCATCCAGGAATGTCGAGGCCCGCGTTCGGTCGATGAGCATGGACATCGTGCGGCGCGGCGCGGTGGGCACGAAGCGGCGCAGCGTTACCATCGCCGCGAACGACAGGGCGCGCACTTCCCCTGAGATTGACCTCGCCGGCTTGCGGTTCGACAACTACCGCCGCAACCCTGTCGTGATGTGGGCGCACGACTCGACAGGACGCTCACCGTCGGGCGGGCTGCCCATCGGCAGAACATTGAGCATCAATCGCACGCCGGACGGCGGAATCGTCGCCGAGTTCGAGTTTCTCGAAGACGACCCCTTCGCGCAGCGCATCCGCAATGCCTGGGACAAGGGATTCCTGCAAGCCGCGTCCATTAGCTGGCTGCCAATAGAGACTCGTCCCGCGCAGGGCGGCGGAATACGCGACATCCGCGCCGAACTGCTGGAATGGTCTATCGTCTCAGTGCCCGCCGACCCCGACGCCCTGCGCGAGTCGCACCGCCGCATGCTGGATTCGATGCTCGACGAGCAGCCGGACACCACAGCCCTCGCCGAAGTCCGCGCTCTGACCGCTCAGGTCAGGCAGTCGCTCAATGCTATTCCTCCACCCTGACCCTTTGCATCCTCTCCATCCACGAAAATCAGACAATCCAAGAAAGGACTACCTCAATGACAACTACCGACATGGATGCAATCAAGAAAGACCTCACCGACATCAATTCGTTCGTGCGCGAGCGATTCGAGCCTGTCAGCCGCGAAGTCGGTCTGCTGCGTGAGGAGACAGAGCGCATCAAGCAGGGTGTGAACTCCGCCGCAGAACGCGAGCGCAGCGTGCGGCGCAATGCCCTCAGCAGCTACGCGCAGGAAGCCGCGCTGCCCACAGTGCCGTCGGGCGCATACGCCGGCATGGACATCCTCGACCTAGCATTGGTGCGCCGCTTTGCGCACTCGCAGCGGCGCGAGGGCTTTGGTCCCGCATGGATCGACCGCGCCGAGGAAGCGAAGCGCCTGCTCACCGCGAGCATCAGCCCCGCCGACATACAGGCATCGCACTCGGCGGCGGAGCGGCGGCTGGAACGCTGGTTTCGCGTGGACTCCAAGGACACGGGGCAGTTCCAAGGCTTCAGCCGCCAACTGCTGGGCGCGATGACGCGCGCAGCGATGGACAGCACTACGGCGGGCGCCGGCGACGAATTGGTGGCGACACTGGAGGCGCGCGAACTCTGGCAGGATGTGAACCTGCAAACCCTGATCGCGCCAATCGTCCCGACCTTCCCGATGCCATCGAACCCGTTCGAGGTGCCGCGCCAGCTTGGAGATGTGAGCTTCTTCCCCGGCACCGAAAACACCGCCACCTCGGACACCGCGCTTGCCACAGGCAGAATCACGCTGACGGCATACGAACTGGTCGGGCAGGTGCCATATAGCTTCACGCTGGAAGAGGATGGCGTCATCGCCATGCTGCCGGAGATCCGCGCGGGACTGGTCCGCAATGTTGCCGAAGTGCTGGACGACATCATCCTGAACGCCGACAAGACCACCACGAACAACATCAACGCGGATGGTGCGAGCATCACGGCGAGCACGTCGGGCAAGGCGCACTGGCTCCTGGGATATGACGGCATGCTGCACCTTCCGCTCGTGGACAACACCTCGCAGGCGAACAATCACAATGCCGCCGTATCGGACGATATGTTTAACGAACTGCGAGTGAAGCTTGGGAAGTATGGCGCGAGGCCGTCGCAGCTTGCGTGGATTATGGATGTGAACACCTTCATCCGCGCGCAGTCCATATCGCAGTTCAGGACGATGGACAAGCTCGGACCCAACGCAACGCTTCTCACCGGAATGCTCGGCGCAGTCGAGGGCATACCCGTCATAGTCTCCGAGCAGATGCCCCTGGCGGACGCGGACGGAAAGATCACGGACGGCGCATCCTCGAACACGAAGGGGCGCTTGCTGCTGGTGAACCGCACGCAGTGGGCGCAGGGCTTCCGCCGCGAGCTGATGATCGACGTTGACCGCGACACGCAGAAGCGTCAGACAGTCGTAACCGTCAGCTTCCGCCACGCCCTCGCCGAGCGCAGCGGCACCCGCAGCTCCGCCACCCACACCGCCCTGCAATACAACATCACGATGGCATAGAAGTTTATTAGTCTTTCAGTCGGTCAGTAAGTCATTCAGATTGTGAAGACTAGGTTCTGTTGATATTTGATACACAAAGCATTTTGGACCTGAAAAGTAGATTTATTCTGTCATTCTGAACGGAGCGGAGCGGAGTGAAGAATCTAAAGGCGTTGCATATACGTCATTCACAGACTTCAGATTCCTCGCTTCGCTCGGAATGACAGGGGACAAATGGGAAATGTCCACCAACCTAATCTGACCGGCTGACCAACCAAACCACTGATGGACTGACACACTGAGAGACTGAAAGACCCGATAATGACACACTCATACATAACACTGGACACGCTGAAGGGCGCATCGGCGCTGAACATCACAGGGACGGCTAACGACGACAGGCTGCTCAGACTAGCAGAGGCTGCGAGCAGCGTCATTGACCGCTGGTGCAATCGACACTTCTTCGCTCGAAAGGCAACGCTGCGCTTCGACGGTAGCGGCGAGGCGACTCTCGGCGTGCCGGACCTTGTGAGCGTGGACAGCGATGGCGTTCGTACCTATGGCAGCGGCTACGGCGACAGCGGCTACGGTGCGCCCGCCACGGTTTGGGACGCAGACGACTACAATTTGCTGCCCTTCAACGCCGATTCCGCTTCGGCGGGCAATCCGAACTCGCGCCCGTACACGCGCCTTCTCGCCACCGCAACTGCAAGCGGCAAGGCATGCTTTCCGCTCGGTCGCGGCAATGTGGAGGTGAGCGGCGTATGGGGTTGGTGGCAGCACCTTCGGCGCGCATCGCAGGTCGTCAACGTGGCAGCCGATGCGGACGCCACGACGCTCACAGTGTCCGCATCACAGCAGGGTCGGACCGAGATTGCCGCCGGGCACACGCTGCTAATCGGCGACGAGCAGGTCTATGTGCGGGTGGCCGACAGCGTCCCGCTGACGGTGGAGCGCGGCGTCAACGGCACTACGGCGGGCGCAGTCAACAAGGACGGCTCCATAGCCATCTACGAATATCCGCCGCCCGTCTCGGAGGCGGCTCTGCTGCTTGCCGCTCGCATGTGGCGGGGCGCTCTCGGCGGCGTGGACGACTGGCAGGCAGGCGAAATAGGCATGGACCCCGACATAGGTCTGCTGCTAAGCCCGTACCGCAAGCCGGCGCTCGGCGTCTTCTGAGTCCCTGCCAACCTTGAATTAACAGGCAATGAACCAACAACCGCGCGAGGAACACCCAATGGCAAATGAAATCAGCGAAGCAAAGAAAGGCCTGGCGGCCGCGCTCTCCGGCATCGACGGGCTGCGGGTGTTCGACTACACACCCGACAGCCTGCACGAGTTCCCGGCAGCAATCGTGCATCTGGAGTCGCGCGACTCGGTGGGGACCTTGGGCGGTGGCACCATCAGAGGCAGCCTGCGCGTAGAAGTGCTCGTCTCCACCGCTGACGCTCGACAGGCAACTGAGACGCTTGATGCGTTCCTGGAGCCGACGGGCGCACAAAGCATAGAAGCAACAGCCAACACAGATCCGACCCTGGGTGGCAAGGTGGACGACGCACGCCTCATCAGCGTGAACAACATCGGCAGGCGAAAGGTGGGCGGCGTGAGCTGCGTAGGGGCGGATTTCCACTTCTGGTTCGTGAAGAGTGGGTAGGGGTGAGGATTTGCTATAATATATGCCTCGGCACTGCGGCAATTGGGGCAAAGAGACTATTTTCTGTACAGGCGTTCTTCGCCTACGACTATATCTTTGCTATCCCAATGATGTACGCTTCCATCCGCATTGTCGATTATTCTATGGGTAGTAGCAATATGCTCACCATCTGGAGTACGGTGTTTCACGATTTGAGATGTGGAGTTTGGATAAGATCTGGCGGGAGCCGATTTCTCATCGATTGGCTCAATTGTTAGAATGCCTTCTGAGATTCTAGACCAGATATGATACTCTTCATACAAGGCATCCAGGTATTCTCTGGACACTTCACGCGTAGGGATTCTTGGCATTGCTGCCCCTCAGAGGAATGGAAGGATTCAAAATGAATAAGGAACTTGCAGAGATTCTCAGAGCGTACCTTTTGGGGGCAAAAACAATGGACGACTGCTACGAATGGCTGGCAGGCGTGGATTGGAATGATCCTGGTTTGGATTCCGACTTGCAGAAAGCCCTAGGCTCATTTGAGTTGCTTGCCATTGAAGCGTTCGAAGGCATCCGCGATGAAAGCGAGTTCTACAGTGAGGCAGCGGACTTCGTTGCTAAAGTAACGGGCTCCAGATATTCTGTCCCCAAGTCTCAAGTAGTTGCGGTATCGCCCGCCTCTTCTTCCGAGGACGTATAATCTATCCGCTGCACGCCCCAAGAGTGGCGGCCTGACTTGTCCTCTATAACCTGTTCGCAGAATGCGGCCACCGAAAGATAAGGGCCTCTCTCGAAGGGCATAGCCACCTCCTTGCATAAGTAATTGATCCTTCGAATGCTACCAGAGCTATTGTACCCATACAATTGGACTGAGTGTGCGTTCTTCCACCAACAAATGCCTTTGTGCCAGCGTTTCTAAGGAAGCGCGAGTGCCTGCAAAAGCTGAATGGCGCTCGATTTCGAGCGCCATTCATTCAAGTCCCTTGTGTATAGGCAAGACAGCCGCCATCAAATTCAGCACCAGCCGAACCAGGGCGCTGCTCATAATCATTGTCAACTACCGGGGATGCGCCTCCGCCGAAAACTCCGCGGTGACCGATGTGTTTGGGGTTGCGACCGCAACCGTGCCGTAGATCGGTCAACGGCGTTTCCATGTGTCCACGAGGGCCTCACCATCTTCGTCGCTGACTCCCCACATCTGCAGATGGACGCGGATGTCCTCGTACAGGGAGCGCTCGCCAACCGGCGCGTCCGTGTCCCGATAGGCTTCGACGCTCACATCCATCCAGTCGAGAGGTCTCTCCTCCACCCTGGCGACGCGCTCGATCATGTTCACCGCGCACGCCGAAAGGCCGGACAGGAAGAACTCACCCGCGCCAAGTTCCTCTCCGCCGGAGTCATCCGCGACCCAGTGATGGTTGCGCGAGTTGCATATCGAGCGACCGAGCGTGCCCGTGCTGTAGCTGCGCACAGTGTAGGCTAGTGATGCTGCCATGTCAGCCTCCTTTATGGTAATAGGAGATAGTAGTCGACTCCTATCCTGTCTATTCCACCAAACTATGTCAAGGGGCTGTCTTAAGACTGAGCTATGACATCGCCCTGAGCTGCTTGGGCGCCAGTGCCCACAGGAGCTGCCCGCGTCCCGAAGACGACAGGTCGATGCTGCAGAGAGCGCCCTTCTTCAGACTGATGAGCCACGAGACTTCGCCTGTCAGGATGTAGGAGACCAGGCTACTCAGGTGCGGCTCATGGCCTACGACCATAACACTGCTCGTGGTCGCATGACTTGCGGCGAGTTCTCGTAAAATCTGCGACGGGTGCGCCCAAGGCACAAGCGCTTCCGAAGTCGCCATACGGGACGACGCGCTCAAGCCCTGCTGCACTATCTCCGCCGTCTGCACCGCCCGAACCAGCGGGCTGCTGATTATCACATCCGGAGCGATGCCGATTGCGCCCATGCCCTCCACTTCGCGGCGCATCCTGTCGATGCCCTTACGAGTGAGTGGCCGCAGGTTGTCGTCGGGGTACTCACTGCTTCGGTCGGCAGCGATGCCGTGCCTGAGTATGTAGAGGTTCATTGCGGCAATGCCTTAACCCTGCTCTATGCAGATTGCGTGACGGCGGGTTCTTCGGAATGGACCTTCACCTCAAGACGGATCCCCTCGTGCTTGCGGATATGCCCGATTATCTCGAAGAGCTCGCTTGTAGTAGGGTCGCCTTCGGTTGTTAGCATGCGCCTTAGGCTATCGGATGACTTGCCGGTAAGCTCGCCTAGTTTCTCGAACCCAACGGTAGCGTTGACAGAGTGGCGCAACATGATTTTCCCGACTTGAACCTCACCGGAAAGAAGGAATTCGATTGCGCCGGGCAGCAACATTGAGCGAAATTCGGGATCCCACTGCGCCCGCTCTCTCAGCGTGTCATCGTAAGGTCTGGTAAGCGGCATGTCTATGGCTCCTGTCGCTTGCGGCGTCTGTACTCTTGCCAAAGCATCTTTGCATTCTCAATATCTCTATGCTGACGATTCTTGGTGCCTCCGCCAAGCAGAACGATAAGTGTGTCGCCATCTCTGCCAAAATAGATTCTGTAACCGGGACCAAAATGAATGCGATACTCTAATACGCCTCCCCCAACACTTCTGACATTGGAAAGGTTACCTGACTCCATTCGAGCAAGAGCTGTCGCGACTCTGTATGATGCGAGAGTATCCAGCCTGTCCGACCAACGTCTGAATGGGTTGCGGCCTCTGGCATCCGTATATTCTCCAATCTCAATCATACTGGAAAGGCAATGCTCCCCGCCCTATTCCGGTGGTTTAACAGTCAGACTAGCTTGCACCGTGGCCCGCCGCACACCAATTGTCGCCTGAATGTCGTTCACCTTCAGCGCCTCTGTGTAGGCGTCGTCGGCCGGCGACTGGCTTAGAAGCTCCTGCGTCAGTGTCTCCTGCCGGATGTAGCCGCTGTGCGCCGCGATTACGGCGTCGAGTTCGGGGCTGCTCTCGTAGTATGTGACGATGTGGTCGGCAATGTCGAAGTCCGCCGAGCGGCGCATGTTCTGGATGCCGTGTACAAGCTCGCGTGCGTCCCCTTCGAGGCGCAGGGCGGGCGTAATCTCCGTTGACAATGCAACTGAGTAGGCCCTGTCTTCTTCTGTCGCAAAACCTTCGGGGGCAATTCTCTCTTCCAGAATGTCGAAGAGCCCTGGCCATTGAGCGTCCGCTGCGTCTGCGATGAGATACGCAGAAGACGGCGACGCATCGACATCCATTCGCATGATTTCGTCCCTGGTAGCGCCTAATTCTATCAGGGGCAGGGACTCGTCTTTAGATGGAATCACGATTTTCTCGCCCCGCCTTAGCTTAGTTACGACCTCCCGCGCGTCCATATCTGCCAATGCCTGGGTAATTTCTCGCAGACGCGGGCCGTACTTGGGTCCCAGTATCGGCATATTGGGGGATACTTTCCAGTCCCAGAAGTCTATGCCGCCGCCGCCCTGCGCGGAGATTACTTCCACATCCTTGACATTAAGCTCTTCCCTGAGCTGGTCGGACAGTGCCTCCACCGTCGCCTTGTCGGATTCACTGGACGCCAGAACCTTCATAGTCTGCACAGGCTGGCGTACCTTGATGCCCGCCTTCTGCCGCGCCGCGCGTCCCATGCTGGAAAGCTGCATTATCATGCGGGTCGCGCTAGACAAACTCTCGTCAATCATCGACTCGTCCGCCACAGGGAAGTCGTCGAGATGGATGCTTTCCTTACCTTCGTCTCCCGTTCGTGGTGAGCTTGTCGAACCATTGACCGCTGACTGCTGACCGCTGATGGCTGACTGCCGCACAAGATTCTGGTACATCTGCTCTGTCATGAAGGGCATCACCGGCGCGATGAGCTTTATCAGCGTCAGCAGGCAGTCGTACAGCGTGGCATAAGCGCCGTGCTTGTCGGCGTCCGCATTCTCCGTGAGGATGCCTGCCTTCCAGAAGCGACGCCTGCTGCGGCGCACATACCAGTTCGACAGGTACTCGACGAAGCCCTCGACATGACGCGCTGCCCTGTCCGGGTCGAAGTTCTCGAAGGCGTCCGTCACCTCTGCCACGACCTGATTCAATTCGGACAGTATCCAGCGGTCGAGTTCGGCGCGCTCCGACACCGGCGGCGCCTCTGCCGTCGCGTCATAGCGGTCAATGTTGGCGTATGTCACGAAGAACGAGTACACATTCCACAGCGGTATGATGAAGCGGCGGCGCACCTCGTCCGCCGAGCGGAACCCGAAGTTGATGTTCAGCGCGGGATTCTGCCGCAGGAACACCCAGCGCATCGCGTCCACGCCCATGCGCTCGGCGGCATCCTCGAACCAGATCGCGTTGCCCTTGCTCTTGTGCATCTCCTCGCCCTTGTCGTCACGCATCAGCGCGTAGCTGAAGACCGACCTGAACGGCGCGGTGTTCTCCAGAACCGTGCTCATCGTCAGCAGCGAGTAGAACCAGTTGCGGAACTGCCCCGGGAAGCTCTCGGAAATCCAGTCGGCGGGGAACCACTTGCGCCAGTAGTCCTTGTCGTGGCGGTAGCCAATCGTGGAGAACGACACGATGCCCGCGTCCAGCCAGGCGTTGCCCACATCCCCGATGCGCTCCACAACCGAATCGCACTCGTCGCAGCGAATCTTCACCGCGTCAACCCATGGACGATGCGGCGAGTTGCCCTCGAACTCGTCCCAGCCCTCGACAGACCGCTCTTGAAGCTCCGTCTCGCTGCCGATGACATCGAACCAGCCGCAGCCGCACTTATAGATGGGCAGCGCCAGCCCGTAGTAGCGCTTCTTGGAGATCATCCAGTCGTCCATGTTCCGCAGCCAGTCGAGTTCGCGCGCATAGCCGAACTCCGGCACCCAGCGGATGTCGTCCACCACATCCATAATCTGGTAGCGCAGGCTGTTCGCCTTCTCCTCGGCGGTCAGCTCCTCGCGCGGCTTATCGTACTTCTCGCCCATGCTGATGAACCACTCGTCCACCAGTCTGAAGACCAGCTCAGAGTCGCAGCGCCAGCACACCGGATAGCGGTGCGAGTAGCGTTCCAGATTGTAAAATGCGTTCTTCGACTTCAGGCTGTCGTAGATGGCGTCGTTCACATCATAGACATTCTGCCCGGTAAGCCAGTCGAAGCCCTCCACGAAGTCGCCGTACTCATCCAGCGGCGCGATTGCGGGGATTCCGTTCTCCCTGCCGAGCGCGAAGTCTTCTTTACCTGCGCCGGGCGCGATATGCACTATGCCCGTGCCCTCCGTCTCGCTGACCTCGTCCCATGCGACCACGCGATGCTCCACGCCCTCCTGCGCCGTCAGCTCGGCGAACGGCGCCCGATAGCGCGCACCAACCAGATCGCTCGACGGCACTTCGCCCAGCACCTCGTACTCGCCCTTCAGCACCGACTCGCGTTCCTTGATGAGATACAGCGTCTCGCCGTCCTGCCGCACCTTGATGTAAGTCTTTTCAGGATGCACGGCGGCGGCGGCGTTAGCTGTGAGCGTCCACGGCGTCGTCGTCCACACGAGCAGCGACTCTTCCTCTTGTCCCTTCCCCCTTGATGGGGGAAGGTTAGGATGGGGGTGAGGCGGTACTTCATCCCTCAATATCGGGAACTTCACGAACAGGCCCGGATGCACAATCTCCTTGTACCCCTCGGTCACGATCTCGTGCTCCGACAGCCCCGTTCCGCAGCGCGGGCACCACGGCATCACATCTCGCCCCTCGTACAGCCAGCCCTTCTGATGGCAGGTCTTCAGGAAGTGCCAGATGGTGTAGTTGTTCTCGTCCGACTTCGTGTGATACGAATCGTCCCAGTCCATCCAGTAGCCGAGCCGTATGCTCTGCCGCGAGATGATGTCCGCGAAGTGGTCAACCCGCTGCTTGCACAGGTCAACGAACTTGCCCACGCCGAACGCCTCGATGTCGCGCTTCGACTTGAAGCCAAGCTCCTTCTCCACCTCCACCTCGATCCACAGACCCTGCCCGTCGAAGCCATTCTGGTATCGCTGGTCATACCCCTGCATCGCGCGGAATCGCAGGAAGATGTCCTTATACGACCGACCCCATGCGTGATGCACGCCCATCGGGTTATTCGCCGTAATCGGCCCGTCGATAAACGAGTGAGTCTTATCCGCGCCCGCATTACGCTTCCTGTACTTGGCGGGAATATCATTGCGCTCCCACCACTCCAGGATATCGCGCTCCATAGCGGTAAAGTCAGTCTTAGTATCGACAGGGTTGAACATTTGGGGCGTCTCCTAGGCGTGAATTGAACAGAAAATAGAGAAACGATAAGTATATTGTAACTTATTCGCCCCTCGCATCAATCTAATTCCAGCGAGGGAATTATGATGGCGTTACAATCTCGCAGGTGGGTCCTGCGGCGCGGCTGAGTTTGGGGTGGACGTTTGGGGTGGACCCCACAGTTAGGACAACGAAGAGGCCAGGTTAAGAGAGACTCCCGCTGGAAAGTCTGACGTTGGCTCACGAGATGATAACGTCGATGCCTGCTCTGGTAAACACCTGAGTGGCCTTCCTTCTGCAAACACCTGAGCCGGAGTCCGATAGCCCAGAGACTGGTGTGGCCGCTCTCGGTTGTACAAGTCCAGGTAAGCGTCAATTCCTCTCCTGGCTTCACTGCCATTGCGATAAGCTTTCAGATATACCTCCTCGTATTTGACGCTCCGCCACAAACGCTCTACAAAGATATTGTCCAGGTATCTGCCCTTGCCATCCATGCTGACCTTGATCCCCCGCTCCAGCAGCAAGCCGCAGAAGGCTTCACTGGTGAACTGGCTACCCTGGTCGGTGTTGAAGATCTCCGGCTGTCCTTTGCTCAAGGCTTCTTTCAGGGCCGCGATACAGAAACCCACCTCCAGAGTATTGGAGAGCCTCCAGGCCAGCACGTACCGGCTGTGCCAGTCCATAATGGCCACGAGATAAAGGAATCCCCGGGACATGGGCAGGTAGGTGATGTCGGCTGCCCAAACCTGATTGACCCTGTCGACTGCCACTCCTTTGAGCAGGTAAGGGTATATCCTGTGTTCCGGCGCAGGCTTGCTGGTATTGGGCTTGCGGTAGATGGCTTCCAGCCCCATTGCCCGCATCAGTCGCCGTACCCGCTTGCGGTTGACCTGATGCCCCTGAGTCCGGAGCCAGGCCGTCATCCTGCGAGAACCATAATAGGGCGTCTTCAGATACTGTCGGTCCATCCCGGCCATCAGGTCCAGATCCGCCGGGTTAGTCGGTGTCGGCCGGTAGTACACCGCGGAACGGCTGAGCTGCAACAGACGACACTGCTTCACTACCGAAAGCCCGGGGTGTCCTCGGTCTACCATAGCCAGACGCCGGCGCCGGCTCATAGCCCGGACTTGCGCGACAAAAAATCCCGCTCCACCTTGAGTTGCCCAATCTGCTGGTAAAGATGCGCAGTCAGCGCTTCCTGGTCCCTCTCCGCCTTTGCGGTATCGTTGCCGAAGACCTCGGGCGCTCCCTGAATCAGGGCTTTCTTCCAGGCATGAATCTGCGTGGGATGAACTTCAAACCGGCTGGCCAACTGAGCAATGGTCTCTTCCCCCTGGAGCGCGGCCAAGGCTACCTTGGCCTTGAACGCCGGGCTGTGCTTCTTTCTGCTCTGCTTCATTTTCCTGCTCCTCTATTCCCATTGTTTTAGGAGCGGGGCTCTCTCTTAACCACCTGTCCGATTTATTGGGTCCACCTCAGTTTGCGGTCAAGTGTTGCGAGGGGACAATCCAAAGCCTCTGCCAGCGCCGCATACCAAGCGTCGTAGCTCGTCAAATTGTTCCGTAACGCCCATGCCCGTTCAGCAAACGGCGCGAAGGGAAACAAAATGATGTCGAGGCGAAGCAGGTCGGCAAAGGCTGTTGCCGCTCGTGTGTGCGATATCTGCCCGGCGAGCTCCATGCGACGCAAGACGTTGCTGCTTTCCGCAAGCGCCAGTTCCGGACATACCAAGTTGTCATCGGCCAGAGCGGATTCCGTCCATCTGCTTTCCCTGTCAGAACCCAGCAGGACTGCGACTAGCGCGGAAGAATCGGCTACGGTAGTCATCTGCGGTCTGCGTCGCGCGCTTCCAGAATCTGAGATGATGTAACCCGCGTTAGTGACGCCTCTTTGTGCTTGCGTACCTCTTCAAGCCACTCGCGGGCCGAAAGGCGAGCGGCGTCTTGTTCCTGTCCGCCATGAAGGAGTTCTTGCGTGTTCAGACGGCTTTCGTCGATGCCGTCAACAAACCCACTGCGGTTGGGAACGACCCGAAATGCTGATTCGTCGTTGGTCTCCGAGTCGATGTACAGCATAACTTCCGTGCCTTCCTCGAGGTCGAGCTTGTCCAGCGGAGTAAGTACACCATTTGAGAACTTTGCTCGTAGCTTCTTAGCCATGTTCAAGCCTTTCGTGGAAATGCAGCCTGCGCTCAATCCAGCATATCATACGAGAGGTGGCTGGATTGGGAAGACTTAGCCGGATGTCCATTTGAGATCATTGATTCAACCACCGAACATTTCAGCGATGTCTTCTGGTATTTCGACACCATATTTCTGCTCGAAATGCGAAATGCTCTCATTATCACTGCGAAACTGAGATACGATGTCCATTCCATTATCTCGTGCAGCAGTCAGGTCAGATTCAGCACGTTCCCATTTGGCCAGCGAAAGCCACAATTCGCCACGATTGTAAAGGGCCCCCGCATTCCTTGGATTAAGCTCAATTGCTCTATTGAAGTCGCGTATAGCTAGTTCGACACGTCCTGTCTCTTTGTATGCCACACCTCGATTGTTGTAAGTAGTGTCGCTTTGAGAATTAAGCCCAATTGACTCAGAGTAATGGGCAATAGCCTTCTTATCCTCGTTCCTGTTCTGGCGAGTTAGCCCTCTGTAAAACTCTGTGTACGCACTTCGATGTACATTCCGATACTTGATGAAGCCAAAGATGTCGTTGTATATGGACTCAATAGAGATGTTGTGAGCATTGCGCAGATATTCCAATAAAGGCTTTTTCAGGCGACTTGGAATGATGATTTTTTCGTATTGTTGGACAAATCCTTGAGGTGGCTGAACGAATATGCTCTTCTGGGAAACCACGCGATTGCTAACACTAGGTGCGTCCTTAATATACAGGCGCATCGGACCTGTCTTATTCACTAGAACGACTCTGCCCTCTTTATCTGGGAAACCGTCACAAGCGAAGAACAAGGCGATGAGACAATCGTTGGTGAAGTCTATCAGGTTGGTTTTTCCACCATAATGCTGAAGTTGTGTAAGAACCTCAAGCGAATTCGATTCCTCTGAAGAAATGGATTCGGGAATGAACTTCGCAGCTTCTCGTAAGATTTCTTTCTGAACAGCTTCTATGTCGAATGTTTCACTCTGTATTTCATCATACTGGCGATAGAGACTCGAAGATACTCTAGGGAAACACTTAGGTTCGCCTCGATATATATAGTTTCCGGTGGCAGATTTTCTGGCGAGCCCTGAGATGATCTTCAGAACTGCGTCCAAGTCATCGCTTTGCCCGCTATCATCAATTTGCATGCTCATTCCAACATCACATAGCTGCCCTTAATCCCCCGCCTACACCACAAACAGCGGCTCCGCCCGCGTGATCACCCGTGTCTCCGCCGCCACAGCCTCGCGCAGGAACTTCGGCACGGCGAACATCCCCTGGTGCGCGATGGTCCCGTTTCCATAGACTTAGAGCCTATCGAACTCGTCCACGCTCAATCCCGCCTGATGCAATATGCTGCTGAGTGTGCCGACAGCAATCTCGCGGTGTCGTGGCACAATTGCGGTGCGAGTGCCAGCATCGGTCGTTCTAGCGAACTTGACATGGCTCCCGCGCTGGCTGACCTCGATGAAGCCTGCAGCCCCGAGTTTGCGCGCGACCTCACGATATGGCAGAGGTCTAAGCGGCACCGACTTCAACCTCGATAGTGTGAACTGTCGGAAGCAAGGTGGCGGTGGGCGCTTCAAAGTGGAGCGCGAGCGCCTCACGCAGGTTTGTTAAGGCTTCTTCCTCTGATTCTCCTTGACTGGCGACATCCACCTCCAAAGCCTGCGCAACATACCATTCGCCTTCCTGCCAGACGCTTGCCGAGAATTCTCGCATCATGTCGCACTTACTCCTCTTGGTTTCAGACGCAGTATAGCACCCACCTACACCACAAATAGCGGCTCAGCCCGCGTGATCACCCGCGTCTCCGCCTCCACGGCATCGCGCAGGAACTTGGGGACGGCGAACATCCCCTGGTGCGCGATGCCGTCGTAGCTGCGAAGCTCGCCCGTGATGCGCTCGGCGATGCGGCGGTCTATTTCTGAGGTGGTGAGTGAGAGAACAGCGTCGTCAGGCGTCCCCATCACGAAGCCCCATGTCGTGCCGAACGACGGGATGAACGCTTCGCTCAGGTGCGCCGATGGAAAGACCGAGCCGACCGTGTTCGCCACGGCAGAGAAGCACTGCTCGTAGAACGTCGCGCCCGTGGGCCCGGACTGTGCCACCATGATGCCACCCGGGTTCAGGCGCGACCGCATTGAGCGGTAGAACTCCTGCGTGAACAGCAGATATGCAGGCCCCGCCTCAAGCGGATCCGGCACATCTATAATGGCGATGTCGAAGCGCTCGTCGGTCGTCTCGATGTATCGCAGCGCGTCTTCGTGCAGCAGTGTCATGCGCGGGTCGTCGAATGCCCCCTGGTGGTGGTTCGGCAGGTACTTCTTGCACATGTTCACCACAAGCTCGTCGAGGTCCACCATCACCACGCGCTCCACCGACTTGTGTCGCAACACTTCTCGCGCCGTTGCGCCCTCGCCTCCGCCCGCGATGAACACGGTGCGAGGGTTCGGATGCGCCATCATCGACGGCTGCACCAGCGCTTCGTGATACACGAACTCGTCAAGTTCCGTGGACTGCGTCTTGTCGTCCAGCACAAGGCTCCTGCCAAAGCACTCGGCATCCTGTATGAGCACATGCTGGTACGGCGAATCGCCCTCGAACAGCACCTCGCGCACGCGCTCAAGCTGCATCAGGCCTTCGGTGATTAGCTCGTAGTGCCAGTTGCCTTCGGGGGGAGTTCTCATGGAAGTCTTGCGTGGATATACAGGGTGAACAGGAAGTGAAGAAAATGCGAAGTCTTGCGTCCGAGCCGGTCGTCAGTCTCCGATGGCTGTGGGCATGTGCGCGCTGACCACGCCGCGCTTGATCTCCATGACATTGCAATGCTGGGACTGCAGGCTATTGGCAATGAGATGCGCCGCCTCCATGGGCTTGAGGTTCTCGCCACAGGTGAAGATGTCCACGGCGGCGTAGGCGTGCTCTGGCCAAGTGTGAATGCTGATATGCGATTCGGCAATGCAGACGATGCCGGTAACGCCGACCGGCGAAAACTTGTGGAACACCTCGCCGACGACGGTTGCGCCCGCCTCGGCGGCGGCATCTAGCAGCGCCCGCTTTACCAGCTCCACGTCGTCAAGCAGCGTGGCGTTGCACTCGTTCATCTCCAACAGCAGGTGCGTGCCTAAAGCCCTCAGCCGCTCATTCAATCACCCGTCCTCCCTCACAATGAAAGTTCCTGATTATGAATAATTATTATACAACTTTCAAACCCTGTCTTGCAGGCTAAACGATCGCGCGCGAGTGATGATAAAATCCCCTCCGACCCGTATTTCAATGTAGATGACCACGGAGGCAAATCGAATGAGCGTAGAACGGATACCTGACGACGCGCCAGCAAACGCACTGTTCCCGGAATTCGAGACCCTGTACGACCTGATAGCGCCCGAAGTCGAGGGGCTGACGGACGAGCAGCTCGACTGGACATCCGACAAGTGGGAGTGGGCGCACTGGAGCATACGCCGGCAGACGAGCCACATGGCGTCGCTCCTATATCGCTGGCTTGTCGTGCGCTGGGCGGATATCGTCTATCCCAACGGCGACCACGGCATCGAGGATGTCGAGGGCGTAGCCGTCTCCGCCAACGACAGGGCGCTCGACGTTCGCTACCACGACATGGATGTGATACTCGGCAAACTGCGCGAGGGCATCGAACTCGCCCAGTCGGTGCTTGCTCAGCGCACGGCGGGCTTCCTCCGCAGCAACACGCTGGTAACCCCATACGACTCAAACCGCAAGTTCATCAACAGCGCACACCCGCACGGCATCACAATGGACGCCGAAGCAGGCACCGAGACAACCACGCTCGAAGCGACCTTCCGCCACATGTACTTCGAAGAGACCACCCACCTCTACAACATCAAGCGCCTCAAGCGAGCGCAAGGCATCCCGACCGTAGTGGAAGTGCCGCGCGTCGGCTACTGGATGCTCGACGGCTGGGACAGAAGCGAGCCGTAGTTAAGGGAGAACGCGGGGACGATTTGGTGAATCCGCCTAGAGTCCCTGCAACTCAGGAAAGTAGCTCCGATAGAAGCCCTCGTCTCTTGTGAGAAAAGTGTCGGCTGTGCCAAGGGCGTGAGCGCCGATTAAAAAATCGGGCAGAAGGCGCGTCCGCATTCCACCGGCCTGGCGGTATCGCTGCCATCGTAGGCCTGCTTCGTAGGCGATTACGTCATTGATGGGCGATAAGGCTACACCTATTGACCTCAGCCTTGCGTCCATATCAACCTTGCTATCGAAGGAAGGAACCAGTTCTCCATAAACTACGGCGCAAATAATTACATCGCCTCTGCTGAGGGCAATATCGATCCATTCTTGCGATTGGGCGGCAAATTGCGGATTGCTCTCAATTACATCGAGTAAGACATTCGTGTCCACGGCAATCGTCATACTCTTCCCCGCACGATGTCCATGTACTCATCGACAGGCATGCCCAATTTCCCGATGCCGCGAATCTTGTCCAACGGACTCTCACCGGGTTTGCGCTCCTTGATTAGGATTCCTTCGTCGGACTGCCAGCAATCGATCTCCACATCCGGCGTTATGCCATAGTCCTCGCGCAGGCTCCCGGGTATGGTGATTTGCCCCTCTTCGCTGACCTGTATCTCGCGCTTCTTAATCAAAAGCCCTTCGTCGGCTATGATGATGTCAACCGCCAAATTCGGAGCTATGCCGAAGTGCTCGCGCAGCGCCTTGGGTACGACGAATCGCTTGTCTTCGTCGTACTCTTGCTCACGCTTCTTGATGAGAATCCCTTCATCAGTCGGGATGATGTCAACTTCCGCATTCTCATCGATGCCGAAGTGATTTCTTAGCGGCACTGGGATCCTGATTTGCCCCTCTTCGTTGATTCGCATGGCTCACTCCGTATCTGAGTAGCAATCGCCTGAACTCATGCCCATTCTAGCAGGCCCTGCTCCCCTAATCCCCCGCCGTCTCCCGCATCCTGAGCCTCACATCATCCGGAATCTCGCGGATGTACTGGCGCGTGGGCGAGTCATGCCGCTTGCCGACGCTGACACCGGCCTCCGCCATCAGCGCCACGCCGCCGAGATAGTCGGAGACGCTGATGTACTCCGAGTCCACGCCACCGTCAGGGTCAGGGATGGTTGTAGTCGCGTTGTGCCAGTTGCCCAGCGGGAACGCCAGCCCCGTCACCTTGTAGCCGAACACCGCGAATGCCGTAGCCTCGCACCCACCGCCGCTCATAAGCTGCCGCTGTGTTTTGAAGTCTTTATCCCTCTCGCGAATGCTCTGCTGCGCCGCAATGAACACCTGCTCCGCGTCTGCGTCGAAAGTATAGACTCTGTCGCCCGTGCGAATGACAGGCCCCTCTCCCTGTGCCACGCCCGGTATAAGCGGGCTGGACTCCACCGACACAACAAGCGTGTTCTTGGGCAGCGTCCCCGCCTCAGCCATCAACCGCGCCCCGAACAGTCCGCCCTCCTCCGCCCGCGTGAACACCGCATAGAAGTCCGCCTCCGCCCCGCTCGTCACCAGCCGCTCCAGCGCAGAAAGTATTGCGCCGCATCCCGCCAGATCGTCAGCCGCGCGCATGCGAATCGTGCCACCATCGATGCCGTCCTCGATGCCAAAATCCGGCAGGTCAAACACCACCGCAGCGGGCATCGCAAACTCCGCGTCCGCCTTCAGCCGCACACCAACAAGCCTGTCGCCTTCGTTGGAAGATTCAGCATCCAAGGGCCGTATCTCCGCAGGCACACGCTCGCCATCCGGCATCAGCACGAACGCAGGCGTCGGCTTCCGCATCGACGCCGCAGGCACGCCACCCAGCGCCCTTGCGATGTAGTTTCGGCTACTGTCAGATGCAGTGTCGGACGAAAAAATCTCGTAACCTGGATGGTCCATGTGCGCCACGAACGCGATGGGCGGCTCTCGTTCCGATTCGGGAAGCGCGGCGATAGAAGGCACGATGTAGTGCGCTATGATATTGCCGAAATCATCCCGCCCGTACTCCACGCCACTAAGCGTAGCGAGCACGCCGAGGATGTGTTCTGCAACCCCCCATTCATGGAACGGCACGGCAGGATTCCTCGCCAGTCCCGCAAGTATTTCGAGTGCTCGTTGTTCTGTCTGATTCATGGTGTTAGTCTAACATGGGCTTAAGCAAAGGGGATTATATGTGTGCTTACCCAAATGCAAGACCCCGCCATTATCAGGCGGGGTCTTGCATTTGGGCTTTATCGCGGATTTGCTTCTTGCGTTCCTTTAGGTATCGCCATTCCTTCTTGTCCGGCACGGACATGACAGCCGGGCAATTTCTTCCGACGATGCGTCTATTCTAGGCGGTATAGGCTTAGATGGACGCCCTCGTTCCCGCTTAGGCGTTAACATTTGTGGTCTCCTTCACTCGCACCGATTTGGGAAGAATCATGGGGATGGTAGTTGTTTAATTCGTGGCAGGAATGGTAAGGCTTTGGGAAATCTATCAGCAAAGTAGTTTTCGGCTCTCTCTGGGAGCCAAACCTCATTGAAGTACCTTCGGAAGTCAGGGAGATGCTCAATCGGATAGAGTCGGGCGTTGACTGTTGGCCTCGATAAGTCCACAAATTCATGTTCGTATGTGGGAAACTGGTTGGGATCAATGCCCTTTCGTCGGAGGAAGCCGGAAAACATGCGGCCGGTTGAGATATCTGGCATCATTTTGTCGGGAGGAATGACCCCGTAGTCTTCCAACGGAGCAAGCAAGTTCAGGTAAATTTCGTTCAACATAGAGAAATGGTCGTGCGGAATTTTTGATCTGTTCTTCAGGAATCGCTGGACGTGCACTGGCATATAGGGATTAGTCTTACCCAGCATCCAATCGAACACCCACCTGCTGACTTGCACGGCAAAAGTAGGTGAGAGCCATTGCCCCAAATGGATTGCCACTTGGGGATGTACCCAAGTGCCTTGGCTTATCTTGTCGCCTCGTCCCCTTATGATCTCCACTAAGTTAGATATAGGAATTCCTATATCTAAGGAAAGCTCCTCCAAGAAGGCTTGGGTTTGAGCCGATTGACGATAGTTCCCAAAATACTTGCCCGCCTGCTGGCATAGGAGCGTTGCATTGATGTAGCCATCTCTTGGGCGTTGGGGGACGACTGTCCCATCCAATGAATGTTCTATGAGAAGTGGTGGCTGTTGGAAATCAAATGGTACCGATAGGTTACGGGGTGTCACGTTCATGTTGCTCCCTTGCCTATTAGCGTTTTGTACTGTAGTAGCTTGCCATGCATACTCTGAGCCATTGTCGACATCTGAGTAGCAGTGTCCAATGGGTGATTGTTGTGCCTTCCCTAGAACCAATTTACATAGCGATGCAGGTACTTAGGCGACATCCAATGACAAGTACCAGTGTGTCCGCGCTTCAACTTTGACCAGGATGATTCCATACCATTGGTGTACGCTTGCCCTCTGTCATAATCCGCTACGCCGAAGTCATCCCGCCCGTACTCCACGCCGTCCAGAGTCGCAAGCACGCCAAGGATATGTTTTGCAACCCCCCATTCGTGGAACGGCACGGCAGGATTCCTCACCAGTCCCGCAAGTATGTCGAGTGCGCGCTGGTCATGTTCAGTGTATTTACTCATTCATCTTGCCCACCGATCGGAAACTTAACTCTCGTACAAAGGGTATTGAACTCCCTTTGTCCTGTCTATACTTGTGCATCTACCCATCCGATGCTTCCCGCCATAGGATGCAGCCCGTGGTTCCGATGGTCAGCGGAAACACTACGCCGATGAACTTCCAAATGACATTGTTGTACACGTTGACGGATTTGCCTTCAGGCAGTGTCAGCAGGTCTATCCAGTTGTGGAAGAACCACAATGTCAGCGCCGCCGTTGCATAGAACAATATGTACGCACCCAGCCGTTCGGCGCTGATTGCCTCGCCGCCGCTGGGTGGCAGCGAGCGAAGCCTCATGAAGTTCACGGCCAGCGTCGCAAGGATAACTACCGCCACCACGTAGTCTATGACTTGCCAGATGTGCTTAGGCTCTAGCCCTGTCCATCCTGATATAGGTCGTTGAACACGAACTGAATCGCATAGGCTATTGCATTTATCACCAGAAAGGCACCGACCACACGCAAAAACATTGCAAACCTGCTCGTCTTGGCCCCCGTCCTTGCCCTCGTCCTTGCCCCCGTCTTTAGATGCACCGCCTCTTGTGGCCCGCGTCTCCGATAGTTAGTATAGTGAACATTCTGCCACACCATCTATCTGTGACACGGCCGAGCGCAGAGTCACTTATGCGAAATCTGGAATGCAGCCGCGACTCCCACTATTCGCCCGCGCTCTTATGTGCGTCCCGATGCTATAATCAGGACGGGAGTGTGACTGAAGACTATGGTTTCACGCAGACAAGGCGGACGCCCCAGAAGCCCCGCAGATCAGATACTCGAAGGGCTGAACGACGACCAGCGCGCCGCCGTCACCGCGATTGACGGCCCGCTGCTCATCATCGCAGGCCCCGGCAGCGGCAAAACCCGCGTCATAACGCACCGCATCGCATATCTCGTGCGCGTGGTGGGCATCAGACCGCATCAGATCGCCGCCGTAACATTCACGAACAAGGCAGCCCGCGAGATGCGTCAGCGCCTCGTCCCATTGCTCGGGCAGGCGGCGGAGCAGCTCACTACTACTACCTTCCACGCCTTCTGCGCCAATGTGCTGCGGCGAGAGGGTGAGCACATCGGCCTCGACCGCGACTTCGTCATCTATGACGACGCCGATCAGATGGCACTGGTCAAGCGCGCCCTCATCGAGCTTGAGCTTGACCCCAAGCGCTTCCCCCCGCGCTCCATCCTCTCCGGCATATCCAGCGCGAAGAGCGAGCTTCTGGGCGTTGAAGGCTTGGCGCACCGCTCCGCCAGCTACTGGGATGAGATCGTCGTGCGTACCTACGAACGCTACGAAGACCTGCTGCGCCAGTGCTCCGCCTTGGACTTCGACAACCTGCTCCTCAAGACCTACCAGCTCTTCGAGCGCGTGCCCGACGTGGCGCAGAAGTATCAGGAACGCTATGTCCACTTCATGGTTGACGAGTTCCAGGACACTAATGTGGCGCAGTACGCCATCTCCAGGCAGTTGGCGCGCCACCACCTCAACATCTGCGTCGTGGGCGATCCCGACCAGTCCATCTACACCTGGCGCAACGCCGACATCCGCAACATCCTCAGCTTCCAGGACGACTACCCGAAGGCGAAGCTCATCGCGCTCGAAGAAAACTACCGCTCCACGCAGACGATACTCGACGCCGCGCGCAGCCTCATCGCCTCCAACACGCAGCGCGTGGAGAAGGACCTCTGGACGCGCAACGGCTCCGGCGTCCCCATCGTCATCGCGGAGGGATACAACGAGGAAGAAGAGGCGCAGTTCGTCGTCAGGGAGATACAGAGCCTCACGCGCAATCAGGAAGCGGTCGTAGGTCGCAAGAAGGAAGGCACCACGCTTGGCGACATCGCCGTGATGTACCGAGTCAACGCACAGTCCCGCGCTCTGGAGGAAGCCTGCCTTCGCTACGGCGTGCCATATCAGGTAGTCGGCGGCATGAAGTTCTACCAGCGTCAGGAAGTGAAGGACATCATCGCCTACCTGCGCCTCATCGCCAACCCTGACGACGATGTTAGCCTGAATCGCGTCATCAACCTGCCCACGCGAGGCATCGGCCAGCGCACCCTCGACCATCTGGCCCGCACCGCAAGGGACGCCGGCACATCGCAGTTCGCTGCTATTCAGGCACTGTCGGGCGAGGCGCTGTCGGATGGGAATTCAGCGGCACAGGGCGCAGTCGTCAGCCCGTTCACGGCGCGCGCTCGTACTTCGCTCATAGGCTTCGGCAATCTCATCAAGGGCATCGCGGACGAGCGCGACGACCTTGACCTGCTCGACATCATCGACGCTGTCCTTGAACGCAGCGGCTACCAGCGCTGGCTATCGGATCAGCCCGAGCGTAGCGAAGAACGGCTTGAGAATATCCAGGAGTTCCGCGCATCCGCCCGCGACTACCTGCACTTCGGCAGAGCGGAGGCGCTCACCGCGTTCCTTGAGAGCGTCAGCCTAGTCGCCGATGTGGACAGCATGGAGGACAGGGTGGACGCCATTACGCTCATCACGCTGCATCAGGCGAAGGGCTTGGAGTTCCCCGTCGTCTTCATGGTCGGAATGGAAGAAGGGCTGCTCCCGCACTCGCGCTCCGTGGACGACCCCACGCAATTGGAAGAAGAGCGCCGCCTCTGCTATGTTGGCATTACCCGCGCCAAGGAGCGTCTGTACCTGCTGCGAGCGTTCAGGCGTGGCTTCCGTGGCGGCTCCGAGCCGGGCACACCATCGCGCTTTCTCCTCGACATCCCACAGGAACTGCTCACCGCGCCCGCGCAGCCCAAGCGCCCAAGTACAAGCAGTCAGCGTTCGGCAGTCAGACGCGGCGATTCAAGCGCAGATACGCCGCCAACGCCAGACACCCGGCGCAGCGATCGCGCAGGTCGCACCCAGTCCGTAACGTCTTCTCCTTCAGGGCTGCGTTCACCCGGCGGAATCCCAACGCGTAGAAGCGGCCGCGCCCCGAATGTCCCCGGCCAGCGCCCCGTGCGTGAAGGAGCGGCATCCGCAGGCGGAAGTGGTCAGATGGCAGCCTCCCCGCATCTGGCAACAGGAGACAAGGTAATGCACAAGGTCTTTGGCGAAGGCATCGTCACGGAATCCAAGCCCACCGGCAACGACTTCGAGGTTACTGTGGCATTCAAAGACGGCGCAGGAGTCAAGCGCCTGCTGCTGGGGATGGCGCCGTTGGAGAAGATAGACTGACTCCCAATCCGTTTGGCTAGAAAAGCTTCTTGGTAAGGTCGTCGGCAATCCTGAAGCCTGCTTATCCCCCGTCCGGCGGCGGCTCGTCAAAAGGCTCACCCTTCTTACGCGTCTCTTCGTAGCGATTAAACCAATCCCGCCATCTAGAGGACGCCAAAGCCTGTCCTTCAGCACGCCCTTCAGCGCGTCCCTGGTTGCGAATCCTGTCCCTGAGTTTCTCGGATAAGAGTGCCATAATTCGCCACACCTCCGTAAGAAAGACTGCCAGCAGAACCGGGACAGGCGCAATCCCTCCGCCGTGCCCTGATATCCGGCTTACCCATTGTCCGGTGGCGGCTCGTTGAAAGGCACGCCCTTCTTACGCGCCTCTTCGTATCGGTCGAACCACTTCCGCCAATCGGAAGATGCCTCGGCACGCCCTTGGTTGCGAATCCTATCCCTTAGTTTTTCAGACAAAAGCGCCATAATTCGCCA
Organism: Dehalococcoidia bacterium; assembly: GCA_965225795.1. Lineage (GTDB taxonomy): Bacteria > Chloroflexota > Dehalococcoidia > Lucifugimonadales > JADFKI01 > Bin90. The sequence continues at coordinate 2,776,952 of OZ245324.1, forward strand.
AGCCTCCGTAAGAAAGACCGCCAGCAGAACCGAGACGGGCGCAACCCCGCCGCCATGCCCTGCCACCGCCAGAATCCTCACTACAATTTCAATTTTACCATGCCACAGGAATTCCTCTAACGCCGCGATACCAAGCCCCACTCCCAACAGCATCCCCAAAATCACAAGATAAGCAGTCCGTCATCCTTCCGGGAATAGCGCCACGGCCTCCTGCATGGCACTACGGTCGCCTCGTTCATTCAATGCCAAGAATACTTACGCTCCGCAAAACACTTCCTCATGCCAAATCATACCACAACTATTCTGGCGCCGAACCACCCCTGCATTGTGCATCCTCCAGATTGAGTGCATAATAGCGCCACTGTGCAATCACCGAGGCTTCCCCATTCTGGCTCCAACCCCGCGAGATTTCTGAGGAACAGGTTTCGTACCCCGCCAGCCCTGCGCAACCGCGACCTGCGTGTGCTGATGTCCGCGTCCTTCTTCGACGCCATCGGACACATGGGCGAGCAGGTTGCCCTCAGCTGGCTGATACTTGACCTCACCGACAACCCCTTCATGGTCGGCGTGGCGCTTGCGCTGAGAATGGCGCCGCTCTTCTTCGTCGGCATTCCGGCGGGCACAATCGCCGACATGGTTGACCGCCGCCTGCTCATACGCTCTCTGAACATAGTCATGGGCCTCCTGATGGTGGGTATCGGCGCGCTCCTTTACCTTGAGATGCTCCAGGTTTGGCACCTGCTGGCATTTGCGGTTGTAGGTGGCTGCCTGAGCGCCATACACCAGGCGGCGCGCCAGAGCTTTGCCTTCGATGTCGCGGGGCGAGAAAATCTTCTAACCGGTCTGGCTTACGTCGGGCTGGGCATGAGACTCGGCGGGCTCGTCGGAGCGGTTGCGGCAGGTTATCTCATAGACGGCCCAGGCGCGCACATGGCGTACTGGATGCTCGCCAGTGGCTACATCGTCTCCACGCTCCTGCTGAGATTCATACGCTCTCCAGGTCAGGCTGCGGCTCGCTCCCGCCAGCCGATAATGGAGAACCTGCGGGAGTTCGTCGGCGAGCTTCGGCGCAACAACCCACTGCTGACACTGGTGGTCATTGTCGCGGCGACCGAGACGCTCGGCTTTTCGAGCGGCGCCACGTTACCAAGCCTCGCTCGTGATGTGCTGAATGTGGGCGCGGAGGGTCTTGGCTGGCTGAACGGTTTTCGCAGCGGCGGCGCGGTTGTGGCAATATTGCTGCTCTCGCTATTCGGCGAAGTGGGACGCAGGGGCGCGCTGCTGCTGCTCAATCTGCTGGTCTTTGGCGCGGCGCTTGTGCTGCTGGGGCAGTCTTCGGTAGTCGCGACTTTCTTGCCCGGAGGGGGTGCGTCAGGTGGGTCCGCCGGCTTGATTTTCGGGCAGTCCCCCGCGTTTGTGATCGCGCTCCTGGCGACGGGAATCGTAGGTGGGGCGATGGCGATGTCCGATATCTTCTCGCAAAGCATGATGCAGAACATCGTGCCCAACGAGCAGCGCGGGCGCGCGATGGGCGCGTGGATAGTGGGCATCGGCACCGCGCCGATCGGCAACTTGCAGGTGGGTGCAATTTTGAAGGCTGCAGGGGTGGGGATAGCACTGAGCGTCAATGGCATCGCGCTCGCGCTCGTCGGAGCCGCCATCTTCGCCTTCTACGGCAGGATGCGCCGGATGTAAGAGCAAACCTACCCTACATCATAAATATCCGAGAGGCTGCATTCGAAACCCGGCAACACATCACGGCCGTTCAGAGTGTCATCGCCGGCCAGCGTAGCCACTGTGCCGCCCGGCGTATGCACATCCACGCTGCGCGTGTTCGGATGGAGCACCCACACCAATCGCGTGCCGTAACTCAACCACATCCGAGCCTTGTCGTTCACTTCTCGCACGCTGTCGCTAGGCGATGCCACCTCCACCACAAGGTCCGGAATCTCTTCGTAATATCCCGTGACTCTCACGCCTAGTGGTATCTTCTCTGTCGAAAAGAACGCTATGTCCGGCTCTCGAACCGTATCAGGCGACCGCTCCAGCAACACCCCGGAATCCGAAGCCGCCAATCTCCCTAGTCGTCGCGGCTTGACGAAGTTCCCCAGCGCAATAACCAAATTTACTACTGTCTCTCCGTGTTCTCCGCCAGCAGCCATCGTCTTGCAAAGCACCCCCCGGATAAGTTCGCCGCGAACCCCTTTGCTGTACAGATGCAGCAAGTCATCAGCAGTCAGTAGTTTCACTTCCTGCGCGGTCACTACCATAATCAGCCTCCGGCGTCCCTTCGTGGCTTGAGCGCAGATAAATCATAGCGCAGGACGATCTACCGTCCTGATTGCTGCGCGCGCAGGCGCTCAATCTCTTCCAGCAGCGCACGCTCACGCGCTTCAGCCGCCAGCCGAGCTTCACGCTCTACCAGCCGAGCTTCGAGTTCTACGTCAGCGCGTGCTTCGGCCACTTCGCGCTTATTTATCGTCTTGCCAGTCACAGGGTCGAGAACATCGAACTCCTGCCCGTCCCAATAGAAGTCCACATCCAGCAACTCGCTGTATGCCTTCACGGAGTTGTCGTCTCCAATCTGAAGATCATACGATTGATACTCGCCTTCAACCAGCCGCTCCCCTGCAAGCGGCTGACCGTACAACTCACCGCCTGTTGAGTCGAACCGCCAGTATTCGGCGATACCGAGCTGAGCGTACAGGTCTCGTTTGTGCCCCAGGTCGTTCGCCGCCGTGCTTGGCGATGCCACTTCAATTACGAGGTCTGGCGCTTTACCCACCTCCCAAACCCAGTAGTTCGGTAGGTTCTGTCGAATAGCCTCCGCGTCAATATCGAAAGCGATGAAGCAGTCGGGCTGCACGCGGCGGTTGCCATCCGTAGCGTCATAAGCGACATAAAACGCGCCCGAGATGAACACATCGGCGCGGTCTTCGTAAAGCTCCCAGAGCAGGTGGATAATTCTATGTACCGCGCGTTCTTGTACCAATGCGTCCTCCGGCGGCTCTGGCTCTTCGTAGAAGATGTCGGGCAGCGTTCTATCTACCCAAGCGTTGGTTATCGTCCTGGTGGTCGCCCCGGTCGTTGCCATCATGAGCCTCCGGCGTCCGTTGTTGGCTGAACACAGATAAATAATAGCACAGGATGAACGCTATGCCGCTGCCATTATCGCGCTACTGTCTGCTTCACCGCGTCTTCGGCTTCCACTTGGCTGGACGCCGGCCTTATGAACGAGAACACCACCCCCACGACCACCAGCCCCGCGATGATGATGTACGAAGTTCGCAGCCCCGCCACGAACGCCGTCAGCAGCCCGGTATCCCCCGTCTCCGCAATCGACGACAGGTTCGGCAGGTAGCCCATCGACACCATCACAGCCGCCACGATAGCAGTCGCCACCGCCGTACCCGTGATGTTCGCCGAGTTCCGCACCAGATTGATGAACCCCGACATCACCCCGTATCGGCTCTCAGGCACCTGCTGCATGATCGAAGAGTTGTTCGGCGGGTAGAAAGTCCCCGTTCCGCTCGTCTGCAACAGCATCCCAATCGCGACAATCCACACCGACGACTCCGTGGTCAGCGTGGACAGCAGCAGCAGCCCACACACCGACAGCATCAGTCCGCCCACAGTGAACCACCGATAGCCGAAGCGGTCCGACAGCCTCCCGCTGAGTGGCCCCGTCACTATCATCGCAATCGAGCTTGGCACGAAGATAAGCCCGATCTGCTGCGGCGAAAACCCCAAAGCCGCCTGCATGTAGAACGGCAGCAGGAAGCGCATCGACGAGTTGCCGATGAACGATATGAACTGCGCCGCCACACCCAGCGACACCAGGCGCATCTTGAACAGTCGCACATCTATCATCGGCGTCTCGCATCGCAGCTCCCACCAGATGAACGATGCCACGAACGCCACCAGAGCGAAGCCCCCGCCAATCACCGGCGGGTACAGCCAGCCCAGACGGGGCCCGCTCGTCATCACCAGCAGGAAGGTAACCAGCGAAGCCGTTGACAGCGCAGCGCCCAGCCAGTCGAACGACGCGCTGCCGCTCCCACGCCGCGAGTATATCCGCCCGTCCAGCACCACCAGCACCGCCGCAATCGCGAACAGCGACAGTATCACTCCGAAGTAGAAGACCCACTGCCAGCCCAGCGTCCCCGCGATGAATCCGCCGAGCGCAGGCCCCGCCACATTCCCCGACCCCACCACCGTGATGAACGACCCTATCGCCTTGCCGCGCTCCTCTCTCGGAAACGACGCCAGCACCATCGCCATCCCTGTGCCCTGCGTCATGCTCGCGCCCAAGCCCTGCAATACCTTGAACGCGATGAGCGTCAGAATGCTGTCCGATGTGCTGGCGAACAGCCCGCCCACGGCGAAGATGACGAAGCCGGTGACATAGACTCGCTTGCGCCCAATGATGTCGGAAAGTCTGCCCATCGGCAGCAGCAGCGCGCTGATGACGAGCGCGTACCCTATCAGCACCCACTGCGCCGTAGGAAGGTCCGTCCCGAAGTGCTCCGCGATGGTCGGCATCGTCACATTCAGGCTGCCGAAATCAGCAACCGATGTGAACGTGCCTATGGCGAGCGCAAGGAACACCCACCACCTGTAATGACGGCTCCGGGATATGTTGCGGGCGAGAGCAGGCGGGGAAAGTATCATAGAACGTAAATTTAATTGTACGCCCGCCCGCCGCATCCGCACAACGGAAATCCCCCGACCCGCCGTCTCACCCCACTTGGACATGCCCACACCAAGCCGATATAATCGCGCCAGCAGCAGATACGCCTGCAGAGGCCCGAAGCGAAAGGAGATCCCCCATGAAAGCCGGTCTCTTCCTGATGCCCTCACACCCGCCCGAGCGCTCCACCTGGGACGCCCACCAGTGGGACCTCGACTGCCTGGAACTTGCCGACAACCTCGGCTTCAGCGAGGCATGGATAGGCGAGCACTTCACCGCCCCCTGGGAGCCCGTTCCCGCGCCCGACCTGCTCATCGCGCAGGCCCTCATGCGCACCACGAACATCAAGCTCGGCACCGGCGCGCACCTCCTCCCCTTCCACAACCCCGTCGAGCTCGCCCACCGCGTCGCATACCTCGACCACCTCGCGCAAGGCCGCTATATGTTCGGTATCGGCTCAGGCGGCCTCCTCTCCGACCACGAGCTCTTCGACGTCAACTTCGAGGAAGGCGAGCACCACGCCCGCACCCGCGAGGCGCTCGAAATCATCCTCGGCATCTGGGGCAACATCGACGGCAGCTTCGACTACGAGGGCAAGTTCTGGAATGTCCACATCCCCGATCCCGCCGAGTACGAGTACGCCAACCTCAGAACCTTCCTGCGACCCTTCCAAAAGCCGCACCCGCCCATCGGCGTAGCAGGCGCAAGCCCCAACTCCGAAACCCTCAAGATAGTCGGCGAGCGCGGATACATCCCCATGAGCCTCGGCCTCAACGCCATCTATGTCGCCAGCCACTGGGACGCCGTCGAAGAGGGCGCGGCAAGAGCCGGCAAGAAGCCCCCAAGCCGCAGCGAATGGCGCATCGTCCGCGACGTCTGGGTCGCCGACACCGACGAGGAAGCACGCGAAGGCGCACTCAACGGCATGCTCGGCAGGGCATGGCGCGACTACCTCCACCCCCTCTTCTCCTTCGGCGCATACCCCTTCATCAACTACATGAAGCACTCCGAAGACATCCCCAACGAGGATGTCGACATCGAATACCTCGTGGACAACCTCTGGATAGTCGGCTCGCCCGACACCGTCGCCCGCAAGCTCAGGGACATGTACGAGATGGTCGGCGGCTTCGGCACGCTCCTATGGCTCACATTCGACCACTCCGAAAACCGCGAGTCCTACGAAAAAGCCATGACCCTCATGGCAACCGAGGTCATGCCCCAGCTCGCAGACCTCACCGGCGAATAGCGAGGAACACGCCAATGAACCCGCTCCTAGTCCTACTCATCGTGCTGGTAATCGGCTACGCAATCTTCGCCGCCTACCGCACCTACATCACCATGAAGCGCAGGCGCGAACAAGAAGATGAGCAGGACTGGCCTCGCCGCCGCCTACCCTGAAAGGTCAACGCCGCCCGCTACTGCAATTCTGAGCGTCGAAACCAAACCTCTCTTATTCTGTCATTCTGAACGCAGCGCAGCGGAGTGAAGAATCTAAAATCGTTGCACGCGCGCCATTCTCCGATTTTGGATTTCTCGCCTCCCTCGAAATGACAGAAATTATGAGAGACAATTTCAAAATGTCAGCAGAACCTAACTCGCCTCCCGGAAACCCGCCGGACTGCCCCCAGGACTAAATATATGCCCGCACAGCCTGCACCGAAAGCAGGTGTTGAAGTGCGCCCGCAGCTTCTCCAGCGCAATCGAATCCCTAACATCGCAGCGAGGACACGCCGCCCCCGCAGCTGCATTATCCCCATCCACTGCATCCTCCACCGCGCTCACAAAACCCTCCGGCGCATCCGCCGGCACATCCAGCGCCGCCAATATCGCGCCCAGATCGACAGGCCGCGAAATCCCGCCGCTCCTCGACCGCCTCCCCCGCCGTCTAAGCTCCGCAATCGGCAAATCCGGCCTGTGCCCGCACTGCAAGCACCGCACATTCCTCGCGTCCCCCGTCAGAATATCCCCGCCGCACCGCGCGCATCCCCTGAGAATAACCATAGCCGCCTCCCCTCACCCGCCTCGTTGGGCGCAATTCGTAATCAAGTTAGCTTTCATTGGAGAGCATTCTACTCTCGATAGCACAAATGTGTCAATAAATTGCCGGGATTCCCGGCGCAAACCCCATCAACGAGGCGACACCGGCGCAAGTTGCGACCACGGCCTCTTTGGCCTGTGCATTCCCATCTAGCGCCAACAACCCGAAAGCCATAGCAAAGCGTTCTCCCCGCTCCTGAAAAGGACGGGGAGTTCTTTTTGCCCGCGAAAACGATGACTCATTTCATTCCCCTGAGTTCCATCCCAGTCACTAGGTTCTGCTGGCATTTGATGCACAAAGTGTTTCAAAACTGAAAGGTATGCTTTTATTCTGTCATTCTGAACGCAGCGCAGCGGAGTGAAGAATCTAAATTCGTTGTACAAACGCCATTCTCCGATTTTAGATTTCTCGCTTCGTTCAGAATGACAGAAATAATGAGAGATAACTTCAAAATGTCAACACGCCCTAGTCCATTCGTAACGAATGCGCCTCAACTTCACCGACCGCGAGAGCGGTGAAAAAGGATCTCCTTTGAGTATCCCTACTCCGTAAGCAGAATGCCAATGATTAAGTCGACCGAAGACGAAATAACTACGACCGGGATTGAATCAGTTCATTCAGACTTCTCTCCACCTGTGCGACATAATCTATGGCGTCCTTCGCTGATGCAAATGGTATTGCGGCGAATAATCCGCTATCGTCGAACTTAACCTCGCCCGAACCGTCTATGGCATATTCGTCTACATTGAAACTCAGTACATACTCCACACTCATGCGCTTAACAGTGACTTGACCTGGGCCGATAGGGCGAGATATTACCCCCTTAGAATCAATCCAACCGGCATCGATAAACTCGCGGAACATATCTTTTCTAATTTTGCGCAAGTTGTTTGCCATCAGCAGATTGAATGCGACATAATGGTGATCAAAAGTATCGATATCTTCCAATTTATTCTGATTCATTGGACTCCGACTAACTCCTCTCGTCTTGGTTCCCTAAAGCCTGCAGCTGCTGTATTTGCTGCAACATGGGCCCCATGCCTTGGGGGTTTTTCACCATGGCATCGAGTATTGCCATTCCCATCTTTTCATCCATAGTGTCCCTATTCGGAACCAGAAGACTTGTAATGGTATCAAGCAATTGTTGCTGATTTTCCTTCACGACTGTCTCGACAACTGCCGCCTTGGTATCAATCTGTGCCAAGACGTCCTTCGTTCTATCGTAGTTGGCTCTGCTCTCTCGCTCAGCACGCAAGCTGATCCACATTGCAATAACTGCAATAGCAATAGAAACAACCCCGGTCAATATCGAAATCGATGACGCAAAATTCTCCAAAATTACTTTCCTTCCCCTCAATAAAACGAACCCACAAATCGCTAGACGTTTTTCAATGTCCCTGCTAGGATGCTGATATATGGCGGGGGAGATGGGATTCGAACCCATGGGGCGCTTCCAACGCCCAACTGATTTTGAGTCAGACACCTTAAGCCGCTCAGTCACTCCCCCGCATTGCCCCCGATCGAAGTACACATTCGGTCGGGGGCCTCATTTATATTAGACACAATATCGAGTTGAAGATAAAGGTGTATTAGGGACAAGTTTAAGAGAAATCAGAAATCAGGGTAAGCGTCGCAACGGGTTGCCAAAAAGGAACCTGTTTCGTCACTAGATTTCTAGCCGTGTGCAAGTCTGATAAGGGATTCCGAACCTGACACACTTTAACGCCGCCCCCACCCACCCCTCTGCACCCTCCACGACCATCCTCTAATCCTATCCACCCTGCACATCGATGTCAGATCCCCCCCCTTGACAACTCAAACATCCGTCCCCATAATAGAACATAAGATTTAATAGATAAATGGCGAACCTGTCGAACGGCGAGCCACCTGAAACCTTACCGCTGATACCTGATGGCTAATATGTGCATCCCGACCAAACTACAACAGAACATCGTCAGCCTCACCAAGGATGGACACGCCATCGCACAATTCCTTGTCAACACAATGCAAGGCGAAACACCCGGCGTCAAAGTCTGCCACCGAATGGAAGCAACAAAGCACCTGATCAAGTACGGCTTCCCCGATGCGGAATGCGAAGCCACCTCTGACCGTCTTTCCCGCGCAGGCGGGAATCCAGTCAGGGAGGAGCAGGGCGGCGACGAAACCCCCGCTCAGAGTCCCCTCTCCCTTGGGGAGAGGGTTAGGGTGAGGGGTAATGAGATTGCAGAGCCAATCACCCACCTCGACATCGTCAACTACGAAATCGCCCACCTCATACGCCACGAGACCGCCGATGGACACACCGTCGTCAACTTCCTCGTGGACATCATGACCGGCAGGGACAGGCCATTCACCCCCAAGAAGTTCCGTATCAAGCCCGCAGACCGCATGGCAGCCGCAAGAGAACTCCTGCGCCGAGGCTTCGGCGACCTCGGCTCACGCCGCAGGAAGTCAGACAGCACCGACGAAGAAAACGCTTACGACACCCTGCACACAGACCTAGCCAGGCGTATGCGCGAGTACAGCGAACGCGGCACCGACACCGTCCGCTTCCTGCTCGAATTGATGGCAAATCCCGACCCTGATAAAGAGTTCACCGTGCATCACCGCATGTATGCAGCACAGGAACTACTCCGCCGTGGCTGGGACACCAACTACGACAACATCAAGCCTAAGCACCTCCAAGACTACTGGCGCGACAAGGAATCCTCGCGTCTATCCATAGGCCAGAAGAAGACCCAAGCCGGCCTCTCAACCACCATCGACGACTACGACAACTACGACGACACAGACTACGAAGCCATAGCCAAAGAGATCAGAGAAGAAGAAGACCGAGACGATAACTCAAAGCCGCTTCGTTTCCAAGCGACCGTCCCATCTTCTCGCCATTCCTCCGAAAGCAGGAATCTAGAAGACCGCCAAGCCGCCAGTCCTGCCACAAAGCTCCCTCTCCCTCAGGGAGAGGGTTGGGGTGAGGGCAAAGAAACAAATGCCCCGTCCGTCCCGACCCTGCCTAAAAGCCTACCCCAGAGTAAATCAGAAGACGAACCCGCCGCCGACCGCAAGTCAATCATCAAAGAGTTCAAGGAAGCCATGGACAGAGGCGATGAGCGAGCAGCCCTCCGCGCAGAGGCAAAATACCGCCGCATAGACGTAAAACCAGAAAAGAACATCTACGACTACGGCCCCAACGACCCCGACCCGACAATCGACTACTACTTCGAACCCCTAAACCCCGAAGAGCAGGCAAAGTTCGACGAAGAAGACCGGCGCGAACACGGCCTGACCGAAGAAGAGATCGCGGACTATTCAAGCATGCCCGCGCCGCGGGGCATGTCGGACCCGCTAGTGCAGCTTGCCGAAGCCGCCGAAGCCCACAACAAACCCATCCTCCGCAACCCGCTTGCCCGCAAGCGCAAAAACCCCACCATCCGCAGCCCCTAGCCAAAACCCCATTCCCCCTTAACGGGCTGAGAGGGTATGTAAAGGCCGAACAAAGAAGGCCTGCTTATTCAGTCATTGAAGGCTTGCTCAATCTGTCATTGTGAACGCAGCGTCTCTTCCCCTGTCATTCTGAACGCAGCGCCCCTTTCCCTGTCATTCTGAGCGGAGCGCAGCGGAGTGAAGAATCTAAAATATGTGCACTGCTGGGCAGCAAAATTTTCAGATTCCTCGCTACACTCGGAATGACAAGGAAAAACCGCTCGGAATGACAAAAAATTGGTTACAAAGCAGTGTTTCAATGCTCCCTTGATAATCGAAATGGCAAATACATACCCTTGTCAGCTCTCCCTCAGAGAGAGTGCTGGCGTCAGTGCAAGAAAAAAAGTCCCTTCCCCCTTGATGGGGGGGAAGGTTAGGATGGGGGTGATAAATCCCTTCCATCCTGCCTATCTATCGCCCGTTCTGATAAGCGCACCAACCAGCGTCAGCGCCATAATCGCCGTCATCAGCGACGCCGACGTCAGGCAATACACGCAGTACGAGCCAATCAGAAACGCCTGCGTCCCCGTCAGATACGCGGAAAACGCAAAGCCCGCAAAAGCAATGCCCGCCAGCCCCCAGCGCAGCATCGCCGGCGGCTCCGGAACGCCAAGCGCAGCAAGGCAACCCAGCAGCAACACCGCATACCCGCCAACGCCCAGCAGCGCCACCGGCATGCCCAGGAACCGCGAGTATTCGCTAGTCGTAACCGCGCCGCAACCCCCGCTCACCCCGCACGACAGGTCCGCCCCGCTCAGGTACACCACGCTCAGGTAAGTCGCCAGCCCCAACCCCGCCAGGCTCAGCAAGGCACTGGCGGACCAGCAAATTACACGGGCATTCAGCGTCATTGCGTCGCGGCAAGCGCCGCCTCAATCGCGTCCCGGAATATGCCGTACTCCACGCCCCGCACCCGCTCCCCGTTCACGAGCACCCACGGCGTGGATGTAATGCCGTTGTCGTCGGCGAACTCGCTTTCGCCCCGCACTCGGTCAACATACTTGCGATCGTTCAGGCAGGCCGCGAACCCATCCGAATCCAGCTCAAGTATCTGCGCGAACCCAAGCAGGTTGTTGTAGCTATACCCGCCCACATTCGTGCCGGCCCATCTCTCGTACAGCAAGTCGTGGTACTCCCAGAACTTGCCTTGGTCGCCCGCGCACTCCGCCGCCTCCGCCGCCCACACTGACTCCTGCCCCAAAAACGCCAAGTGCCGGTACACGAACCGCACCCTGCCGTCATCCACGTAGTCGTTCTTTATCTGTCGCCCTGGCCCGAGGGCGAAATCGCGGCAATGCACTCACTGGAAGTCGCCGAACTCCACCACCGTCACCGGCGCATCCGCCTCCCCGATAATGTGGGCGTATGCGGGAAACTCCTCAGCGACAGCAGCGGTCGTGCCCGAGCCGCCCGTCAGGTTCAGCGCAAACACAACGATGACGACGATCGCAATCACCACCGCCGCAGCGCCCGCGCCGAGCATAATCCAAAGTCTGTTTCGGTTATCCAAGCCTAATTTCTCCTAGTTATTGACATCGATGTACAGGATGGTGAGGATTTTCACCTCCATCCATTATTGCACACTGAGCAGCGCCTCGCCGAGACCTTCGATGTGGACTGCGGCTTCGTCGCCGGGCTTCATCATGACCGGTGGCGCGAAACTGCCAGTGAGTATGAGCGCGCCCTTTTCCATGGATATGCCGTCTGCGGCAAGGGTGTTGGCGAGCCATACGAGCGGCTCCAGCGGATGGCCCATCACATCCGAACCCACTCCCTCGCCGACGGTCTCGCCGTTGATGCTCATCGTGCCGCGCGATGCGGTGAGGTCGATGCTCTGCCAGTCCACTACCGGCTCGCCGAGGAGCGCGCCGCCGTTGCTGATGTTGGTGACGATGCTGCAAATCTCCGGCATCTGCCCATCGAGCGATGGTGCTTCCCGCCTGTCCACAAGCTCGAATGCCGCCGCGAGCCACTCGATGTATTCGGCGATGCTGTCGCGGGTGTAGGGCGCGCCGGATGCGGGCAGGTCCGCGCCAAGCTTGACGGCGACCTCGCATTCGATGCCGATGCCGCCATAGCCGCTGCTGTCCACGGTCGCCGGGGAGTCGTACACCATGCTTGCAGGAATGCGCCCGTAGCAGGGCTGGCCCACGCCTGTTCGCTCGCGCATGACTGCGCTGGTGTATGCGATCTTGTAGCCTGCCGCAGGTCCCCGTGCTTCTGCGAGCTTGCTCACCATGCCCTCTTGCACCGCGTACGCTTCGGCCATCGTCTGTGGAGCGAAGTGTTGCAGCATAAGGTCGAGCGGCTTGCTCTCGCGGTGCCGCGCCGCCTGATACTCTGCCGCCTGTTGAATGTCGGTCATGTGGTCTCTCACTTTCTTATTCAATCATCGGCCCGGCTCTGTCCCGGGGGAGTGTAGCGCGGCAGGTCGTCAACGCCGGTTAGAGACTTGATGCGCTGCTCTATGTCCGATACGACGCGGTCTATACGGTCGTAAAGTTCGATAGGATCGCTCATTCCGACCACTGCGCCCGTATATCGGTACTTGACGGCGTACACTTTAAGCCAGTGCATATCATCGCTGCCGGCGATGTGCTGCTCATCCGGGCTGCGCCTGATGACGGCAAGAAGCTCGTTGATGTCGTGAGTGTTCTTGTACTCGGAGCCAATTGCGGAAATCCACGCCTTCAGGATGTTCTCAAGCGGCTGCTGCGCGTGAAAGCCGATTGATTCTTGGGGCATGCGCCCTTCGATTAACCAATCCAGTGTGATAAGTTCCCTGTTGGTATTGATGATTCGCTGGTTGATGTCGCCCCAGTCGAAGGGTTCAGGGTCGCGCTGATATTCCTGTTTGTCGCCGTTCATATCAACTCCGTCTCTTGCGGCTTGGGCGGTTATATGGTTGATGCCGCCGCGGCAGCGCAGGTATTCGCTCTTATCTATGAGCACAAGGTCAACGCCTATTATCCAGCGGATGCCGAAAGCCTCTTTGATGGCGTCGTGCGCGGCTATGGTCGCCTTGCGGTAATTCTCTTTGGACATGTGCCCGTCGCATATCAGCATCAGGTCGATGTCTGAGTCTTCGCGGTGGTCGCCGCGGGCGCGTGAGCCGAAGAGGATGACGGAGTCGAGAGGCACAGCGTCATATACGGCGCGGGCTACCGCTACTGCTTTCGGGTCGGCTTTGCTGTCGATTGCAAGCGCCATGGGACGGCTCCCTGTTTATGCATGCCTTTGGGACTATTTTACTTGCCTGCGACAATCTCGGCAAAGCGGCCTGTGCGTCCTGCGCCGAACATGTAGGTGGTTACCCAACTGCGCCATGGTGACCAGCGTTCGGAGTAGGCGAGGGCTTCGTCGGGCGGCATGGGCGCGCCGTCGCCTACGAGGATGCCCATCATGCGCTGGAGCGCGAGGTCGCCCTGAGGGAAGCCGTCGGGTCGTCCGAATGCGCGCATGAGCATCCAGTGCGCGGTCCACGCGCCGACGCCACGCAGCGCCAGGAGGTTGCTGACAATTTCGTCGGCGGGCATGTCGCGCATAGCCTCCAGCGATAGTTCGCCGGTGGCTATCTGCGCTGATATGCCGGTGAGGTATTCTGCCTTGCGCCCGCTGAACTTTATGGCGCGCAAGCCTTCAACACCGGTGTCGGCGATGGTCTGCGGTTGGGGGAATGCGTGAAGGGTCTGGCCGTCTATGGTGATGCGGTCGCCGTATGTCTCGATGAGCAAGTTGCGGAGCATGCGGGCTACGTGCGTGCTGATCTGCTGCCCGAGGATTGCCAGCACCAGCGCCTCATACGCGGTGGGTGCGCAGGTCGGTCGCAGTCCGTGCATGTTGCGCACGAGCGGGACGAGATGCGGGTCGTCGAGCGCCATGGCGTAGAAGGCGGTTATGTCGGCGTCGGTAGCGAGCATTTGGCGCACGATGCGTTGCGCCTCGTCGGTGTCGGCTGATGTCAGGTCTTCGCCGCTTACTTCGACGGACAGACGTGGCGCGTCAACGCTGCCGACGGAGCGCACGGATATGAGCGCAGGCTTGTCGTTTAACGGCAGGACGCGGCGCAGGATGCCGTCCTCGAACATGTCGGCGGCGTGACGGGTCTGGAAGTAGGTCATGCTGCCGACGGTGAAGTCGAAGTCATAGGGCGCGGTGGGGGTTATTTCAAATAACATGGGTGTACAGGATAGCCCTTGCGGGTGAAGGCTGTCTATCCTGCGTGTCCGTGTCAGCCGGTTATGGCTTCAAGCGGAAGGGTGGATAGTCGTCGTAGAGTAGGCCTGAGTAGCCGGATACGCGGTAGCTCCAGCGCTGCATGCCCATGACAAGCTCGAATATGTCAGTGGGGTAGCGTCCGCGGAACAGCAGCGTTACTGCGGCGATGAGTACGAGCACTCCCATCAGCCCGACGGCTGCAATGGCGGCGAAGGGCAGGCTGCTCGCCCCCATGATTATCAGCGTCAAGCCGTGCTCGAATACTTCTTTGTCCCCGGAGTCACCGAACTGCAAGACGCCGAATCCCAGAGCGATCGTGTTAATGGCGTTTTGCAGGAGCGCCTGCATGCCTGCGAAGAGCATTACGACCAAATAGTGCGGGATTGCGAGTAGCCACCACTTGAAGATGACTTTGACTCGCGAGAGTCGCTCCGGGTATTCCACATATAGGTCTGCGGGGTAATCGTCGTTGGACTTCAGGCTGAACGGCGGGTAGCGGTCTGTGGCTAACGGATAGAAGGCGTAGAAAGTGACGCGCCACCACCAGCGCAAGACGCCGACGATGTAGTTGAACAAGCCGCGTGGGTAACGCTCGGTGAAGAGGATTGCCCACCACGCGATTATCCAGACGACGAAGGCGGCGAGCGAGAGGAATATCAGCACAATGAAGTGCGGTATGGCAAGCAGCCACTTGACCAGCCAGAGCCAGCGGCTGAGATCAGGCTACAAGTCGCCGCGGATTTGCAACGGGTATGCTTGGGTGTCGTTATTCTCGGCCATTGGCAGCCTCCCTCATTTGCACCGATGTGCATGGATGGAAAGGATTTTCGGTATGTCAGTCGGTCAGCTAGGTTGTGTGGACATTTCTCATTTGTCCCCTGTCATTCCGAGCGCAGGGAGGAACCTGAAGTCTGTGAATGGCGTATGTGCAATGAGTTTAGATTCTTCACTCCGCTGCGCTGCGTTCAGAATGACAGAATAGGAGAGCGGTTCAGAATCACAGAATAAACATACTTCTCAAGTCTAAAATGCTTTGCGTATCAAGTGTCAACAGAGCCTAGTCAGTCAGTTCCACCTATCCTTTCGCGGGAGCAGGATATGAATAGCCTGTTAGCCCCGTAGCTAGCCCGATGAGGTGTCGAACTCGAAAGGCGGGTAATCGTCGTACAGGAGCGATGCGTAACCCGTCACGCGCCATTGCCAGCGATTGACTGCCATCAGCGCCCCATACACATCGCCGCGATAGTTTCCGGTGAACAGCAGGATGATGCCGGCGATGATTGACAGCGCGGCGCTCAGCCCGCCGAAGAAGTACAAGATGATGTAGTGGGGTATTGCGAGCAGCCACCATTTGAATATGACCTTGATGCGCGAGAGCCGCTCCGGATACTCGACGGACAGGTTAGCGGGATAATCTACGTCTGCTGCAAGAGTGAATGGTGGGTAGCGGTCAGTACCCAGCATGCAGGCGTAGAACTTCACCCGCCACGACCAGCGCGATACCCCCACCGTGAAGTTGAACATGCCCCTGGGATATCTGGCCGTGAATAGTATTGCCCACCAAGCGATGAACCATACAACGGAAGAGGCTATCCCCAGAAAGAACAGGATAATCCAGTGCGGAATAGCGAGCAGCCACTTGACCAGCCAGAGCCAGCGGCTGAGATCGGGCGACAAGTCGCCGCGGAGTTGCAGTGGATAGGCGCGCTCTTCGGTCATGGCAGCCTCCTTGACTAACCGCTACGGCGATGGGCAGGATGGGGCGGATACACGATATAAAGGCATCCGCTTGGTATCCTACCCATCAATTGTAGCGTGTAGCGGCGATCATAAGACGGCGATAGGATTGACGGGCGAGCCTGTGCCGCCGATGACGTTGAGTGGGTTGATGCTAATCATGAACTCGTATCGGCCCTCTTCTGCGCAGGCGTTTGCTAGCGGCTCTAGCAGGGCATTGTCGAGCAGCGCCACGCCGTAAGCGAAGATGACGCCGTGAACGCTCCAGCCGATGTCGTACTCGTTGGGCGATGCGTCCATCATGTCCCAGCCGAGGAGGGACATGTCGCTTTCGCGTACGAATGGCAGGCAGGAGGCGTGCAGGCCGGGTCGCGGCTCGCCGGAGACGGAGTTTGCCCAGATGCCGTCGTGCTCAGCGGAGAACGCCTCGCGTCCGCTGTACACCATGACGGCGTCGCCGGGCTGGAGTTCTACGCCCTGTTCCTTGGCGATGTCCTCAAGCTCCCAGCCATGTACGGGCTCTTCGACGGTAACGTAGGGCTTACCGCGATGCTTGGGAACGTCGAGGAGCACGCCGCGCGTAAGGATGCCGTCGCTCCATGCGTCCACAGTGCCGTAGTTCGCGCCCTCGAAGGTGAGCGTGTCTTCAGGCTTCCTGCCGTCCCACATGCCATTTTCGTCCCAGACATGGCAGAGGGCGTCGATGTGTGTGGTCGATGTGCCGTGATATACGATGCCATAGTAGTCCACCGCCGCGCCGGAATTGCCGGGCCTTTCCCAGACCTGCATGTAGTGCTGCGCTGGTCGCGGGTTCTCCGCATTGGGCGTGACGGGGAAGGGCCTGCTGAGGGACACGGTGCGCCCCTTTTCGACCAGCCCGACAGCTTGCAGGCGCTTCTGCTCGTCGATGAGGTTCATAGCGCCAGCCGAGCCCTTGTCGCCCCAGCGCCCCCAGTTGCGTCTCTCGCTCAGGTATCCTAGCACTTCGTCTTTAGTCGGAACACTCCGCTCCGTGGCAACCATGCGGTTCACCTCCTAGAGTAAATAATGGTGATTATACCTGCGTTGTGGGTGAAAGCAAGGATGGAGGTGGAGTGGGATGTGGGATAGTGTGCCGATGAAGGAGTGATGAGCGTCAACTGCCGCTAGAGGTTCGGCAGGCTGCCTGACTTAGTTCAAAACTATCCCCTTAATACCTTCCTAGCATGTAAAATAAGCGCATGCCATTTTTTGACCAGCATATTTTGCTTGCGATAATCGCGCTGCCGATGGTTGGGGCGGTGGTGATTATGGCTACGCCAAGCGCGCGAGACGGGGCGATACGCGGGACGGCGACTGCTTTCGGCTTGGTAGTGCTGCTGCTGTCGTTCTATGTGTTCACGAGGTACTACTTCGATGGGGACGGCGCGCGCTTCGACAGCACATGGCGGTGGCTGAGCATACCGGGTCCGTGGAAGTTCGGGGACATCGGTATATCGCTGACGCTGGGAGTGGATGGCGTTGCCGCGCCGATGGTGCTGCTGACCGGCATCGTGATGTTCACGGGTGTGCTGGTGTCGTGGTCCATCAAGTCGTGGAACAAGGACTTTTTCATCCTGTATTTCCTGCTGCTGGCGGGCGTGTTCGGGGTGTTCGCTTCATACGACCTGTTCTTCTTTTTCTTCTTCTACGAGCTTTCGGTGCTGCCGATGTACCTGCTCATCGGCGTTTGGGGGAGCAGCAGCCAATTCCCGAAGTTCAGCCGCACAAAGGAGTACAGCGCGATGAAGCTGACGTTGTACCTGGTGGCGGGCAGCGTGCTGATATGGATTGCGCTGATGGCTATCTTCGTGGAGGCGGACTTAGGCACTTTTGACATCAGGCGCCTTGCGGTGGTGGAGTACTCGCCGACATTTCAGAAGATATTCTTCCCGTTCCTTGCAATCGGGTTTGGCATACTGGCGGGCCTGTGGCCGTTTCACACATGGTCGCCGGACGGACATGTGGCTGCGCCGACTGCGGTGAGCATGGTGCATGCGGGCGTGCTGATGAAGCTGGGCGCGTTCGGAATCATCCGCGTGGGGATGGTGATACTGCCAGAGGGCGCGGAGTTCTGGATGCCCGCGCTGGTCGGGCTTGGCACGGTGAATGTCATTTACGGCGCAATCTCGGCGATGGGGCAGTCGGACCTGAAGTATGTTATCGGGTACTCGAGCGTGAGCCACATGGGGTATGTGGTGATGGGTATCGCAACGCTGCATCCACTGGGGGTGAGCGGCGCGGTGTTGCAGATGTTCTCTCACGGCATAATGACTGCGCTGTTCTTCGCGGTCGTGGGTGTGGTGTATGACCGCACGCACACGCGCGATATGCTGGTGCTGGACGGACTGGCGAAGCGCATGGGCGTGACGGCGGTGTTCTTCACCATCGCGGGGCTGACCTCGCTGGGACTGCCGGGGCTGAGCGGATTCGTCGCAGAGCTGCTGGTGTTCCTCGGGCTGTTCAAGACGTACCCGATACTCGGCGTGCTGGGCGTCATAGGCGCGGCGATAACGGCGGTGTATATCCTGCGGCTGCTGGCGAAGGTGTTCTTTGGGCCGATGGGTCCGCTGCCGTATGAGGCGGAGTCTGCGGAGCACGGTGAGGAAGCGGTCGGCGGGCCGCCATCCGAGGGCAGTGAAGGTGAGTTAGCGCAGGCAGTCGCACTAAGCGAAGCAGCACCGAAATCTATGGACGCCACACGCACAGAGGTATTGGCGGCGACTGTGCTGACGGCTTTCGTGCTGCTGGTGGGGCTGTTTCCGTTTCCGTTCCTGCGGGTTATCAACGGGGGAGTGGCGGAGGTGCTGGCGCGGTTTGGGTGATTTTCAATTCTCCAGACTAATCTAAGAACTCCCTGAAATACTCCCAAGGTGCGTCCCAGCCGAAATATTCCCACGGCGCCCAGTCGAAGAACATCACCAACACGACGACGACCACAATCAATACGATGAAGATAATCGCGCAACCGCAGCCGCAACCCGACTCCTCTCCATCGCCCTCATCATTACGGGGTTCGAAAGTCTCATTCGGATCCCGCCCCATGGCTGGCAAATTGGGCCTGAAATATCGTGGGTCATCATCTCGGGAGGCGCTGCGTCCGCGCGGCAAGCCGGGTCTGTAAGCCATGTAGCGTCCTCCATTCGGCGGTATCGGGAAAGGGTGCTTAGCTGGCGTCCATTGTGCGGCAGCGCGTTCGTCGGAGTCATCGCTTCACGCTGTAGAAACAGGCATCATTAGTCAACGCCATCGCTGGTATAATAACACCCGCGTCAATCATTGATTGCCTAGCGCAATTCTGCGCGACTTGTTTGGTACATTATGCGCTTGAAAAGATGAACAACAACTTCCTTCTCCTCCTTCCGGAGTTCATCGTCACCGGCCTGGCTTTTGTCGTGCTGGGGCTGGATTTGTTTTTGTCTGAGCGGCGGAAGTGGGTGCTGCCGATTGTGGCAGTTGTGGGGCTTGTGGTGGCGCTCGTCGTATCGCTGTGGTATCTGTGGGGGGTGAGCGATTCGCTGTATGACGGCGTGATTCGTGTGGACGGGTATGCGCTGTTCTTCAAGGCGTTCTTCATTGCGCTGGGCGGCGTGGTGGTGCTGGTGTCGGTGGATTTCGTGCGGCGCAACCTGGAGTATCCGGGCGAATACTATGGCATCCTGCTTTTCACCGTGGTCGCCATGATGCTGCTTGCGGCGTCGGGGGAGCTACTGACGGCGTACATATCGCTGGAGTTGCTGAGCTTCGGGCTGTATGTGCTGGTGGCTTACGACCGCTACAATCCCAAGTCGAACGAAGGCGCGACCAAGTACATCCTGCTCGGTGCGTTCTCGTCGGCGCTGCTGCTTTTCGGCATCAGCCAGATGTATGGGCTGCTGGGCACGACTCGATTCGACGAGATTAGCAGGGCGCTTTCGTCTGTGGATGCGCTGAGTCCGGGGCTGATACTGGGGATTGCGCTGATAGTCGCGGGGCTGGGATTCAAAGTCGCCGCGGTGCCGTTTCACATGTGGGCGCCGGACGCTTATGAGGGAGCGCCGATACCGATAACGGCACACCTTGCAGTGGGGTCGAAGGCTGCGGCGTTCGCGCTGGTGCTGCGGCTGTTCGCGGAGGCGTTCATGCCCATCGTGGAGCAGTGGCAAATACTGCTGATAGGTCTCGCCGTGATAACGATGCTGCTGGGCAACCTTGTCGCACTGGCGCAGCGCAATCTGAAGCGGCTGCTGGCGTACTCCAGCGTGGGGCAGGTGGGCTACCTGCTGACGGGCGTCGCTGCGCTCGCCGCGACTGGCTCAGGCGGCGTGTCGCTGGAATTGTCGCACCTAGCATCGAATGGGGTTATGCTGCACCTTGTGGCATACGCGGTCACGAATATGGCGGCGTTCCTGTGTCTCGCGGCTATCTACAACATCACGGGGCGGGACGACATTGCCGGCATGGCAGGTGTGGCCCGGCGCGCGCCACTGGTGGGTCTGGTGTTTGCGGTGTCGCTGTTCTCGCTGGCGGGGCTGCCGATGTTCGTGGGGTTCACGAGCAAGTTCTACCTGTTCAATGCCGCTGCCGCGCAGGGACTGCTGTGGGTCGCTGGGATTGCCATATTCTCCAGCCTGATTTCGCTGTATTACTACCTTCAGGTGGTGCGGCAGCTTTACATCGAGCCTGCTGAGGACGCGGCGCCGATACCCGTGCCGCGCCTGACGCTGGGCGTGCTGGGGGCGCTGTTCGCGGGCATGGTCGGATTAGGGGTGTATCCGGCGCCGCTGATGGAGGCGGTGCAGTATGCGAGCGATGCGCTGTTTTAGTGGGAGCGGTTCGCCAGTCACTCAGTCGGTCAGCCTGATTATCGAGTTACCAGTGTGTCCAGCAGCGCGCGCGACGTGAGGGCAATCTCGTCCACGGCTTGGCTGAAGGCTTGCTCGTTGGTGCGGGAGGGCTTGCGGTAGCCGCTGATTTTGCGCACGAACTGGAGGGCGGCGGCGTGAAGTTCTTCGTCGGTGGCGAGCGTGTCGGGGCGCCTGAGGGTTTTGATGCTTCTGCACATTTGCGGCGTCTCCTTTTGGTGAGAGGCAAGATATGAAGCGTCAGTTGATCTTCTTGAATGAGGTGAAGGTGCGGTTGTAGGTGTTGGGGCGAATCCTGGTCATCCAGTCGCATTCGATGTCGGCCTGCTGCTGCCACTCTTTGCTTTCATGGATGTTCGGGGAGTCAACTTCGTAGATGGCGGCATAACGCGCCATGCCCTCGTTCGACGATGTTTCGAGCCGGAACCGCGTGCACTTATGCACACCATCGACTTGCAGCAGATTCGGGACATGCTGGGTGTTGTAGAAGTGGTTGAAGTCATCTTCTAGTTCGGTGGGGACGTCCATCTGTATGAGCAGGATGTAGTCTGCCACTGTGGTTCTCTGTTCGTCTTTGGCGTTACTGCTTCCGCCTATGAGGCGCGTGGCTCAGTTAATCTTCTTGTAGATCGTGCGCGTGCGGTTGGAGTAGTTCGGGCGAATCTTCGAGACCCACTCGCCTTCCTTGTCCGCCCACTCCCGCCACTCGGCGCTGTCCGGGATGTTGGGCGAATCTATGTGGTACACGGCGGCGTATCGTGCGATGTTGTCATCCGTCGATGTCTCCACTTTGTACCTGTCGCATCCATGCACACCGGAGACATTGAGCAGGTTCGGCACGTGCTCTTCGTCATAGGCGCGGTTGAAGTCGTCCTCCAATTCGTTGGGTATGTCCAATTGCACGACGAGGATGTAGTCTGCCATTGTTCTGTCTCCTTATTGGTGATCTTTAAGGCAATTCAAGAAAAGCCTCATGCTCGTTTTGGTCGAATGTGAGTATCTCTTCGTGATAGTTGCGAAGCAGAGCCTCTATCTCTTCGGTCGGGCAGTTGCCGCATGCAAGTCGGATTACTTTCGGAGGGTGCCCATATCGGGCGCTGAGATGCAGAAAGTCGGAGTCTTTCGACACAATCGCAAGCTCGCTTTCTCTTGCGTACTCCCAAACATCAAAGTCATCGACATTTGACATTCCAATGTCTTGCACATGGAGCGACCGAGGATGAAGGTCTTGCAGCGACGACATAAGGTTCGGGGAGAGATTCTGGTCAAGCAGTAGCCGCATTACGGCTTGGACAGCGAGATTACTCGAATCTTGCGGTCAGCGTCGAATGCGCGGCATGCCCGTATGTCCTCCTGGGTGAGATAAGGAAAGTGGGACAGTACTTCTTCCTCAGTCATGCCGGACTCCAGATATTCCAGAACATCGTCAACGGTAATCCGCATGCCTCGAATACAAGGCTTGCCACCGCGCTTGCCCGGCTCAATCGTTATTATGTCGGTGTAATCCTGCGACATGGCGGCGCTCCATCTGTCCTGTACACATAGCTATGACCACTGAATCATAACATACGGGCATTATGCCAGGGCGAGCCACCACACGAGCACCAGTACCACGGTTCCCGCCGCCATTGCCGCGCCGTAGTTTTGCAGGCGGCCGGTCTGCGTGAGGCGCAGCCACCAGCCGGTGAGGCGCACGGCGAGGGCGGAGCCGTCAACTGCGCGGTCGTTGATCACGGCGCGGTCGAAGAGTGCGATGAAGCGGCTGAAGGCGAGTGCGATGCGGTCTATTATCCACTGGTACAGGTCGTCCATGTAGTATTTGTTGAGCAGGATGCGGTGTATTGCGGGGAAGCGTTGCGCTATGGCGTGGTGAGGCTGCTCGGCGTATTCTCGTCTGCCGTAGATGTGCCAGCCGACTGCTACGCTGCCGAAAGCGAGGACGAGCGAGGCGATTGTCAGCCAGGGGACGATGTGGAACTTTTCATGCTCTGTGAGCCAGTAGGCGAAGCCGTGGTAGGCGCTGCCCCAGTCGATAGCTACTGCGCCCAGTGTGAGCGAGAAGATGGCTAGCAGCAGCAAGGGCGCGGTCATGAGCGTGGGGGATTCGTGGGCGTGCTCTGAGTCGTGGCTGCGGGGACTGCCTAGGAATGTGAGCCAAAACATGCGCGCCATGTAGAGCGCGCTGAGCACGACGCCCGCAAGCGTGAGGGCGAGGAACGCTGCATTGCGATGGTCCATCACGGCTACCAGTATCTCGTCCTTGCTGAAGAAGCCACTGAGGGGCGCGATGCCCGCGAGGGACGCCGCGCCGATAACGAAGGTGATGGCGGTCAGGGGCATCGTGCGCCGCAAGCCGCCCATCTTGCGCATGTCGGTCTCCTCGTGCATGCCGTGCATCACGCTGCCCGCGCCGAGGAAGAGCATCGCCTTCGATACGCCGTGCGCGACGAGATGGAAGATGGCGGCGGCGAGTCCGAATGCGCCGAGCGAGAGCATCATCAGCCCGAGGTGGCTTATCGTGGAGTATGCGAGGGCGCGCTTGATGTCGGTCATCACGAGTGCGAGCGTGCCTGCGTACAGGAAGGTTATCAGGCCGATGACGGCGACTACGAGCATCACGACGGGCACTAGCTCGAACATAGGGAGCATGCGCGCCACGAGATAGACGCCGGCGGCGACCATAGTCGCGGCGTGTATCAACGCACTTACGGGCGTGGGGCCCTCCATTGCGTCGGGGAGCCATACATGGAAGGGGAACTGCGCGGACTTGCCCATCGCGCCCATGAACAGCAGCAGCGCGGATGCGGTGAGCGTGCCCTGACCGATTGCGCCTGCCTGCGCCATCTCAATGATTTCGCTGATGTCGAATGTGCCGGTGGCTCGGAATAGCAGGATGATGCCGATGAGCAAGCCCACATCGCCGATGCGCGTGGTGATGAACGCCTTCTTCGCTGCCTCTGCCGCCGAGCGCCGCTCCCACCAGAAGCCGATGAGCAGATATGAGCCGAGTCCGACAAGCTCCCAGGCGATGTACAGGAAGAGCAGGTTGTCGGCGAGGACGAGGGCGAGCATTGCTGCGCCGAAGAGGGAATGCACTGCGAAGTACCAGCCGAAGCGCGAGTCGCCGCGCATGTATTCCAGCGAATAGACCTGCACAAGCAGGGCGACGAACGTGACCAGCCCAAGCATCACGACGGCGAGGCGGTCGATGAACACGCCCCAGCTGATGGTCGTGCTGCCCGCGGTGAGCCATGTGACGGAGTATGCGCTGTGCGCTGCGCCGCTGCCGAGCAGGTCGGCGAGGACGTACCAAAAGAGCGCGAAGCCTGCCGCCATCGCGAGAACGGAGACGAAAGCGCCGCGCGTGGGCAACCAGCGACCGCCGAACGCGACGATGACGAAGGCGGCAGCGTTAAGGGCGGGGATTAGCCATGCGAGATGCAATTAGTTCGCTCCTACCACTTCATCAGGCTTATCTCGTCCACGTTTACGGTGGAGCGGTTGCGGTAGAGGCGGAGGATAATGGCTATGGCGAGGGCGAGTTCGGCGGCGGCTATGGTGATGACGAAGATGATGAGCACCTGCCCCAATGCGCGCTGACCTTCGGTAAAGTCGCCGAATGTCGCGAAGCCGATTAGGTTCACATTCACGGCGTTGAGCATCAGTTCGATGGACATGAGGATGAGCACGGCGCTGCGACGCGCGAGGACGCCGTAGATGCCGATGGCGAAGAGCGCGGCGCTAATGACCTGAAAATGGGCGAGCTCTATCAAGTCAGCTCCTCCTGCGCTGTGCGAAGCTGAGTCTCCATTCACACAAAGAAATCAATCGCGGCCTTCTGTGCTGCGGACCATTACGACTGCGCCGATGAGGGCGACTAGCAGCACCAGGGACGCCACCTCAAAGGCGACTGCCCATTCGGTGAACAGGCTGGTGCCAAGTGCGGTGAAACTTATGGATGCGCGCTCGGAGGCGGGAACTGCTGTACCCACGATGGTCGCGGCGATGACGCCGAATACGGCTATGGCGACTATCGCGGCTATGGGCCACTGCGGGTGGTCGGAGAGGCTCTCGAAGTCTTCGATACGCGTGAGCATGAGGGCGAAGAGGATGACGATGACGATTGCGCCGCCGTATATCAGGAGCTGCGCCAGAGCGAGGAACTCAGCGAATGCCAGCAGGAAGAGGCCGGCTACTCCGACCATGGAGGCGAGCAAGCCGAATGCCGCATAGACGATGTTGCGGCTCATAACGACGACGAGAGCGCCTCCGAGTGTGAGCGCTCCGGTTACATAGAACAGCACCAGTGACGGGGTTATCAAGTTTGCGTCTGTCCTGGTTGTGTGGAGCGGCCTGCCTGCTCTAGATCGGGAGATTCGCTCCGGGCTTCCGCTCTTGCGAGCATCCTTGCCTTGCGATGCTCCACGGCTGCTCTGGAAACCTGCGCGAGCTCGATTGGATCGGCCTTGCTCTTCGGCTTCGCCGGCGGGCGCGGGACTCCGCTGTTCTTTTCGGGCTGCCTGGGCTTCCAATCGGTCGATGCCTGGTAGGTCTTGCCCATTTCGAGCAGGACTGGCAGATCGACTCGGTTGCCGTCGCGCTCGTACTTGCTCAGCTCGTGCTCGTGGCTCATCTCGATGGCGTCGAAGTTGCAGACATCGACGCAGATGCCGCAGAGGATGCAGCGTCCGAGGTTAATCTCGAACTCGTCGATGATTTTGCGGCGGCTGCTCTTACCCTCTGCGTTCAGGGGGTTGTCCTTCATCTGCGCGCTCATGCACTGCGTAGGGCAGTTGCGGATGCAGACCATGCAACCGGTGCAGTACGGCTCGCTGACTTCGCCGTCCCATGTCAGCGCGGGGAAGCCCATGAAGCGGTCCTGAACTTCGAGGCGCTTATCAGGCTCGGGGTACTGGGCGGTTACAGGCTTACGACCTGCCGTCTTGAGCGTGATTTTGAGTCCTTCGAGGAAGCTTATCATGCTGCGCTCGCTAATGGCTGGTTACTGATGGACCTGTCCTACCTTCGCAGACTGGCGGCGGTATGGACGGTGACGGTGTTGCGCTCCATGCGGGTGCCGGCGTTTCTGACGATTATGTAGAAGGTGCCTACTAATGTTATCACAGAGAGCAGCGATAGCACCCAAAGGGGCCAGCCGTAGAAGAGCACCACGCCCACGAGGACTATGTTGATGAACGAGAGCGGTACGAGCAACTTCCAGCCGAATGCCATGAGCTGGTCGATTCGCAGGCGCGGGTATGTGCCGCGTATCCAGAATATGACGAGGATGACGGCGTACGTCTTGAGCATGAACCAGAGTATGGAGAGCGCAGAGTGCAGTAAGCCTTCGAAGGGCATTGTGGGCCAGCCCCAGCCACCGAGGAAGAGCAGAGCCGTGAGCGCGGCTATGGTGAAAGTGTTGATGTACTCGGCGAGGAAGAATACGGCCCAGTGCGCGCCGCTGTACTCCACGAAGGGGCCGCCTATTACTTCAGATTCGGCTTGGTGAATGTCGAAGGGCGTGCGTCCAAGCTCGGCGAGGCCGGCGGTCAGGAACAGGAACACGCTCAACGGCGCAACCAGCACATAGGCGAAAGTGGACTGCGCCTCGACGATGTGGCTCAGGTTGAGGGACTGCGCGAGCATGGCAACGGCGAGTATCGCCATGATGAAGGGAATCTCGTAGCTGACGAGCTGTCCGGCGGCGCGCAGTCCGCCTAGCATGGCGTACTTGTTCGCCGAACTCCAGCCCGCCATCACAAGGCCCATCACCGATAGCACCGATATGGCGACGATGTAGAACAGCCCTAAGTCGAGGTTGGCGAGCGCGATGTCCTGCGCTACGGGTATGGTGACCCATAGCAGGAACGCGGGTATGAACACGGCAATCGGCGCAAACCAATAGACGCGGCGGTCTGCCCAAGACGGAAGGATGTCCTCTTTCGAGACGAGCTTGATGGCGTCTGCGATGGGCTGCAACGCGCCGTGGAAGCCGACGCGCATGGGGCCCATGCGCATCTGTATGCGCGCGAGCGCCTTGCGCTCCAGCCATGTGAGCAGAAGCACCATGACGGACAGGAACGCGAGCAGGGCGGCCGCGCCGATTACTATGTAGATACCTTGCGTGAGGGTCATGGGAGTTTGTCAGTTAGTCGGCGTTTTCAGTCAATTAGTTGCCAATCTCAATCTTATCCTATTTATATCGCATAACAGTTACATCAATGTAAATTGTCTGCCGATATGTTCTCAAAGCCGCTGGCATGCCGACCTAATGGCAGGCCGGCGAACTTTTGCTACCTGTCCACTTCGCCGAGGATGATGTCTATGGAGCCGAGGATGACCACGGCGTCGGCGACATAGGCGTCGCGGAGCATGTGCTTGAACGCCTGAAGGTTGGCGAAGGACGGCGCGCGAACTTTGACGCGGTAGGGCTTGTCGGTGCCGTCGCTGACCAGGAAGACGGCGAAGTCGCCGCGAGGGGACTCGGTGCGCACATAGACTTCGCCTATGGGAGGGCGGGCGATGCGGCGCACGTTCGCCGTTATGGGGCCGTCGTCCATCTGCGCCATCGCCTGCTCGATGATTCGCATTGACTGACGCATCTCTTCCATGCGCACATAGTACCTGTCCCAACAGTCGCCGTAAGTGCCCACGGGGATGCCGAAGTCGAAGCGGTCGTAGATGCTGTACGGCTCGGATATGCGTACATCTTCAGGCACGCCGCTTGCGCGCAGCGCAGGGCCCGTGATTCCAAAGTCGAGGGCGTCCTCCGCGCTGACTGTGCCGATGCCCTTGGTACGGGCAAGGAACATTTCGTTCTGCGACAGAAGCTCGTCGCACTCGGCGATGCCCTGATTGAGCTGCTCCATCAGGCGATGCATGCGCGTGGGGAAGTCGGCGGGCAGGTCGTCCTTGACGCCGCCGATGCGGAAGTAGTTGTGCATCATGCGCGCGCCGGTAACGCTCTCGAACAGCTCCTGGATGCGCTCGCGCTCGCGGAAGCCGTAGAGCACGGGAGTCATCGCGCCCACATCGAGGCCATAGACGCCGTAGAACAGCATGTGGCTTGCGATACGGTTCAGCTCGCAGAGTATGACGCGGATGTACTCGGCGCGCTCGGGGACCTCAATGCTCATCAGCTTCTCGACGGCGAGGACGAAAGCGAGTTCGCAGTTGAGGTTACCCACATAGTCGAGGCGGTCGAAGAGCGTGATGACCTGGCTGTAAAGCTCGCCCTCGCACAGCTTTTCAGAGCCGCGATGGAGGTAGCCGATGTGTGGCTCGGCGCGGACGATGCGCTCGCCGTCAATCCAGATTACGACACGGAAGACGCCGTGCGTGCTCGGATGCTGCGGCCCCATGTTGACCATGAGGTCGAGAGAGTCTGCTTGCTGAGTTGGGTATTGTTGGACTTGCATGGTGGCCGTTCAGCGGTTCAATGCCTTCTCTGTTCTTCCAGATGCGCCACTATCTCATCCCGTATCTGCCTGACGCTGGGTTGTGGACAATCTATGACTGTTTCGTTTGCGCCTTCGTGCTTGTGATGCGGAGGATTGGGAAGGTCAGGATGATAGTCGCTGTTGTCGTATCTAAATAGGGTACTGCCATCTGGGGTCATATAGTGGAACGAGTACCTTTGTAATAACAGGATGCTCCGTGAAACGCTCGCTCTAATCCACACGCTCATATAGCTATGGTCGTAAAATCTTATCGCAGCGCGTAAGTCTGCAAGTGACTCAGACAGCGGTATAATCGCCCTTTCTTCTATCGCCGTGCTCCCCGATGTCGCTAAGACATCAATCACCCTGTCCAAGTAGTTCAGTAATAGTGGGTCTGTTGGCTGCCCTCTACTCAATTATCAGCTCTTGGACATTGTGGTAGGTAACCTCCAGCTCCTTAATACCGCATACTTCAAACATGTATGCGCAATGTCCTTCCCAAGTGAAGAAATCATCTAAGCAGTCGAGTTCGCCCCGCCTCCCCTTGGCGAGAAACTCCGCCGAAGTCATGCCGTACTTCGCCTCGAACTCTGCAATTTCCCGCTCAACGTCATCCTTGGATATGGGGATGATACTGATTTCATGCCCCATAGGCGTCGTTATCGTGTAGCTCTTCTGCTTCTGCTCGACCATAGCTCACCTGCTTTTGGAATTATCCCTTGTACATTCATGTTCATTCTACCACTCGTCATAGTCATGGAAGGGGAAGCTCTTGCGGCCGGGGAAGCCCTCGAAGCCGTCGTAGAGGAGCAGCGGGGATAGGTCGGGGTGGCCGTCGAAGACTACGCCGAATAGGTCGTGCGCCTCGCGCTCGAACCAGTTTGCGCCGCGCCATACGGACACGATGGAGGGCACGGTTGGCTCGTCCGGGGAGACGCTCGTCTTCACGACGAACTTGTGCCGCTTGTCCAGCGAGAACAGGTGGTAGTTGACCTCAAGCCGCTCGACATAGTCCACGACCGACAGGCAGCGCAGGTAGCCGCAGTCTATGTTAGGGTGCTCGCGGGCGATGCGGCAAATAGTGGGAACATCCTGCGGCTGCGCTGTGAGGGTTACTTCGTCAACGGCGGCGGCTATCTGCACATCGAAGTCGGCGAACACCTGCGTGAGCAGCTCGGACAGCGCCTCGCCTCGCGCATCGAGCGCGACCGGAGCGGTGGGTATAACAGGCTCGCGGCGCTGGCGGCGGGGACTATCGGTTGGGGTAGTCATCTAGGGTCACCTGCCAGTGCTGGCTCATGGGCTAACAAGGATGGACAGGATCAAGGGGATGCTATTCGGCTCTGCCCTGCTTGGCGTCCTGCTGGATTTTCTCCTGGAGCTGCATTAGTCCGTACATCAGCGCCTCCGGTCGCGGCGGGCAGCCGGGCACATATACATCGACCGGAATAAGGTGGTCAACACCCATCACGACTGAATATGAGCGGTAGTAGGGGCCGCCATTGGTGGCGCAGCTTCCCATGGCGATCACCCACTTGGGATCCGGCATCTGCTCGTACAGCAGCTTGATGGGGTCTGCCATCTTCTTGACAACGGTGCCGGCGACAATCATCACATCCGCCTGTCGCGGCGACGGCCATGTTACGATGCCGAAGCGGTCCAGGTCGTGGTGCGACATGTGAGCGCTTATCATCTCGATGGCGCAGCAAGCGAGACCGAATGAGAGCGTCCACAGCGAGGACTTACGCGCGAGTGCGAATAGCTCGTCGGACTTGGCGACGACGGCGTTGGGCAGCGCACGATGCAGTACGCTGTCAGCCGGCGAGTTGCCCTTGCCGGGTTCGTAGCCGATGCCGAGCGGCTTCATCTCCCCCTGTGGCTTTATCTCCATTGAAGCACCCCCTTGCGCCAGCCATAGACGACCCCGAAGAACAGGATTGCGATGAATATGAGCATCTCGTAGAAGACCGCTGGGATGGTATCAAGAAAGACGATTGCCCAGGGGAAAAGGAATACCGCCTCAACATCGAAGATCAGAAACAGGATGGCGAACACATAGTATCGAATCTGAATTTGCGACCAGCGGAAGGGCGCAGGCTCGATGCCGCACTCGTAAGGGATGTCCTTCATTGCTGACGGGCGTTTGGGGGCGATGATGTATGATGCGACGAACATGCATATGACCGCAGCCGCGCCGACACCCGCCACCATAAGCACCGCAGTCCAGTTCACCGCGTATTGTTCAGGCAAATCGCCCTCCCAAGGCTGAGCTAGGAGATGCCTTTATCGTAGCATCGGCTCCAGCGAAGTGTCAATTTGGTTTCGTGGTGGGGTAACGCTTCAGCATTTCGCCTTTGGCTAACCTCGGTGTTTGACTTGGATGACATACCCCTTGTCGGCGTGCCTGTGGTTTCCAGGGAATTCACCTATCTGCCCGTGCTATACTGAGGCTGACATTTGGGCTTGGAGATTTTCGTCGTGGCAATTGTTCCCAGGGCTGTAAAGAGGGCGTTGAGGCCTGCACTGGTTCCTGTGCTGCTTGCATGGGAGCGGATGGAGTCGGGCGTCTACTACAATCCGACTTCCGCCAGCATCAAGAACAACCCTTACGACACTTACGATCTTCTGCGCGCCAAAGACCCCGTCCACAGGATGCGACTGATTAACGCATGGGTGTTGACGCGATACGAAGATGTAGACACGGTCCTGCGTGACCATAAGCGTTTTTTTAAGAATGATGGGCGAGAGGACGAGTACAGGAGCATGCTCCACCACGATCCGCCCGATCACACGCGTCTGAGATCCCTCGTTTCTAAGGCCTTCACACCGCGGTCTGTAGCCGAACTTCATCCTAGGGTCCAACGCATTGTCGATGATCTCTTGGATGACCTCGATGGCAAAGACAGGTTCGACCTTATCGCTGGATTTGCTTTTCCGATGCCGGTAACCGTGATTGCCGAGATGCTCGGCGTCCCGGCGGAAGACATGGACAGGTTCAATCACTGGTCGAACGACATCGCGCTCACGATCGAGCCCTCGCTGCGCGATGAGCAGATTCGAAGAGTAGAGCGCGCCTCGGAAGAAATCTATGAGTATTTTGAGGACATAATCGAACAACGGCGGCTTAAACCGCAAGACGATATGATCACCGCCCTATTGAATGCGGAAGACGAGGGCGACAGACTTACGCACAAGGAACTGCTGAGTACACTCCTGCTGCTGCTCGTTGCCGGCAACGAGACTACGCGCAATCTCCTCGGCAACGGAATGCGTGCCCTGCTGAAGAACCCGGAGCAGCTTCAGAGGCTCCGAGAGAACCCTGACATGCTCGATTCGGCAATTGATGAGCTTCTGAGATACGATAGCCCCGTTCAGTTAGACAGCCGCACCGTGCATAATGATGTGGAGGTGGCAGGACACCGCATCCGCGCGGGGCAGCGAATCATCTGCGCTATCGGAGCTGCGAATCGCGATCCGTCGATGTTCACAAACCCCACCACGCTCGACATCGGACGAAGCGAGAAGAGCCACATAGCCTTCGGACGCGGCATTCACCACTGCCTGGGTGCGCCGCTCGCAATAATGGAAGCACGCATTGCATTTTCCGCGCTTCTCGACCGCTTCTCGTCTATCAGATTAGTATCCGAGCCGGAGTACCGCGAACAGGTAGTGCTCAGAGGCGTGGAAGAACTGTGGGTTGAGGTCGAGCGCGACTTCACGGGTGGCGAGGGAAGAACGCCTAATCTTTACGCAAAGTCGGCGCGCGCCTTATAATACGTGGGGCATATTGCCGAGAGTTATCCGTTCGTGCATGAACTTTCCAAAGGGCGAACTTCAAGTGGAGGACGACCATAGACGAGACGCGCCTGCGCGCCATGTTGCGGGATTTCAAGTCTGACGGCATCAATGAGGATGATGTCATCTCGCGCCTTAAAGACCTGCCCTTTGAAGATCTGGACTTCGCCAAGGTTGACCACCATCGCGCCTTGCGGAAGGGCTTCCCGGAAGTCATATTCGGTCAAGGCAAGACGCCTGAGCATATCGTATCCATATCCGAAGCGTTGTTGCAGCACTCAGATCGCCTGCTTGTAACGCGAGCGTCTCAGCGGGCGTATGATGCTGTGGCAGAGAAAGTGCCGCAAGCCCGCTATGAAGAGATGGCGCGCTGTATCGTCGTTGACCGCCGCCCTCAATCCGAGCGCAAGCAAATGCCCGGTGTTCTTGTCGTATGCGCAGGCACGGCGGATCTCCCGGTGGCTAGCGAGGCTATAGTAACCGCAGATATCATGGGCTGCGAAGTGGAGCGTGTCTTCGATGTGGGTGTAGCGGGTTTACACCGCTTGCTGGCTCAGATGCCCTCGTTGCAGCGCGCGCGCGTGGTCGTGGCCGTGGCAGGCATGGAAGGCGCGCTGCCGTCCGTGGTGGGGGGGTTGGTGCAGGTGCCGGTCATCGCCGTGCCGACAAGCGTGGGATACGGTGCGAGTTTCGACGGACTTGCTGCGCTTCTTGCGATGCTCAACAGCTGCGCCACAGGCATCGGCGTTGTGAATATAGACAACGGCTTCGGCGCAGGTTTCCTCGCAGCGCTTATCAACCGGTTGCCTGCAGCCGAAGACAGCCACACGGATTGATGGGATAGAGAGGAATACTAAGAGATGCGGCTTGGGCAGGACATACCCAGGTTGATCAGGTAGGTTCTTTGGTGATTGCCGCTTAGCCTTGCGTGCCCATTCCCAGGATTAACGGCGGCTATTTGATGGGGTTTCGGTGTTTTGTTCGGACTGATGCTTAAAGTGCATACATGCGTTGCTGCGACACTAGTCAGGCTCGCCGCGCGCTGATGAGACGCTCTTGTCCGTGTTTAAGGAGTAGTTAGATGAACCTTGCTGAAAGAATTCAAGCCCTCGTAGACGAACACGCCGATTTTTGGACGCTGGACGCCTGCGGTGTTACACGCTCCGAATCGCAAATACCGGCGCTGATCCACTCTGACGCTTATGTTCCAGATACCAGCCGCACTCGCGTGCTGCTCGTGAGTGGGTTGACCGGTGGGGACGAGGGCGTTGAAAACGGCTTCCGCGTGCTGGAATCTTACGCGAGCACTGGACAGTCTCTTGAGCGTGATGTAGCACTTAGTGGAATACCCTGCGCGAACCCTGACGGTCTGGCGCAAGGTACGCTTCCGAGCAACGGCGCGGGCGGAAATTCTTCAGAAGGGTATCCGCCTGAAGACAACTACTATGATGACCCGAACAATCCTGAGGCTCGCTACCTGTGGCGATGGATTTGCTTCCAGGCGCCTGACGTGGTGCTGGAAGTCCGCGAGGCATACGGCGTACGATGGGAATATACGGGGCCAATTGAGCGTGTCGCTAATGCTCTCAACGCTTATCCCATGACTGCCGACAGTTCATTGGTAAGTGCGCTATCGAACGGGAGCCCCAATAACCTCGCTCCCATACCTGCTCTCATACTGACCTGCCCTACAAATGCGGTTGAGAGCGAAGTAAGCAAATTGTGGCGTATTCTGGCGCAGGAATCGGTGCTGTCGTCTTCGCCTGCGCGCCGGGTATTGGACAGGCGGCGTAACCGCACCCCGATTGAGGCGGCGCGCATTCTGGCAGCGGCTTACGGTCACAAGCTCAACCCCGTGATATACACGCAAGGCGTAGCTCTCAGCGGCAGGCTTCGGCTCCATGAGCTTGATCCGGAGAGCGAAAGCCCGGTCGCGGACATCGAACGCCTGGTCAAGGGCTATGCCGTCAGCTCGATAATGGAAGTGTTTGGCGAGGACAGCGGCGGCGCAAATCTCGCGGGCCTCGTATATGCCGATGAGCTTGCTGAGGCTACGGGGAACGCCAGCTATAGCGACCTGCTGATTCGGGCTGCGGACGAGCGCTTTCGGCCAGCGAGGGCGGGTGGCATTCCGCCTGCTTCAGACGGCGACTACCGCGTGGAGGATATGTTCTTCGGTGGGGCGGTACTTGGCAGGGCGCAAGCGGTGACGGGCGATACGAGCTACCTGGACATACAGACGCGCTTTTTGCTGGATGCGGAGGTTCAGCAGGACAACGGGTTGTTCTGGCACTGTAACGACGCTGCGTGGTTCTGGGGCAGGGGCAACGGCTTCGCTGCGCTCGGCTATGCGGAGACGCTGACCTACTTGCCTGAGGAGCATGCCGACCGCGATGCGCTTATCGCTCAGCATACTCGGCATCTGACTGCGCTGCTCGACTACCAGCAGCCGTCGGGCATGTGGAGGGAGATCATAGACTTCCCCGGCTCGTATCAAGAGATGACCGTCACCTGCATGATTGGCTATGCGATGGCACGCGGAATGCGGCTCGGCTGGCTTGACGACTCTTATGCGGACTCACTGATGCTTGCGTGGCAAGGCGTGTCTGAGCGCATCGACGATGAGGGCGGGCTGGTCGATGTCTGCACAGGCACGGGTGTGCAGACGAGCACGCGCGATTATCTTGACAGGCCCGGGATATTCGGCTGGGACGAACGCGGCGGCGCGATGGCGCTCTGGTTCTCCTGCGAGATGGAGCGATATCTGCGCCACACCTAACCATCCTGCCTATCCAACCAATCCGTGGTTCCTCTGTACCTTTATACCCAAGGCCACGGAACGTTGCGATAAGGGTCAAGCACGGGTAGATTGCCCTGTTTGAGGATGATTTCCAGGCGCTGCATGAGCGCGTGCATCTCTCTGGTGTCAATCAGCTCGCCTAAGATGTAGGGCAGGCTCTCGGTAGGGGAATACAGCGCGGCAAGCAGATCTTCCAGATCGCCGGTGATCCCTTCGGGGATCGGCTTGCCCCAGAACTCCACCATCACGGTACGCAGTTTGAATTGCGGATGGAAGGTCAGCCCGTGGTCGATGCTCCAGATGTCGCCCGCGTCGTCCTGTAGGCAGTGCCCCGCCTTCCGGTCGCCGTTGTTCACCACTAGGTCGAACACTGCGAACTTTGCTAATTCTTCGGCGTTCTCCTCGATAAGACTGAAGTATGTGATGTCCGGGTCGCAGTCGATGTACATCTGCATCGAACCGATCCCATAAGGCCCCTCTCGAACCAGTGTGTACGGCACTTTGGGCCAGCCGAGCGCGCGGCTGAGGACAAATGTGGCGTGTTCTCTCTTGTAGAGCGTGCCGATGGGGTAGTCGTAGAGTGGACGCTCGCCGTCACGCGGCTTGTAAATGGCTCGGATACACTTGTCCTCACCGGCGTCCAGATGGACCATGAAGGTGTAATTGGAGCCATAGGGCATGCGGTAACCGCCGATGACCTCGGCAGATTCCAGCAGAGGGATGGCGTCCGCCTCTGACATCTGAATAGGGACGGCATCCGAGTTCTGGGGTTGACTTTGGTATCTGCGTCTTTGTCGTCTGGAAGGCAAGGCGTAGTGTCAATCACATTCCTGCTCTGATGAGCAGGGCAAATTGCCTCCTCAGTGAACAGGGCAGGGGAAATGCCTAGTTCAGAGGGGGAAGGCGTCTAGTCAAGCCCGCTTATCTTGGCGTGGCCGTTGACGCGGGGGCAGGCATGACCGGAGGGGTCTATCGGCCTGTCGCAGAGTGGGCATATCGGCCTGCCCGCCGCGCATACATGGAGAGCTTCCTCAGAGAAATTCTCCAACTGCTCGCGGTCCATCCAGATTCGGACGGTTGCCGCCTCTTCGTTGGCGTCCTCAGAGTCGTATGCGTCAATGAGGAACATGCCGTTGTTGCCGTCGTGCCCGAGGGCGAGCTTTCCAATTCTGAATTCCAGCCGCGTGAGGCCCGGCGCCTCGCGTTCATCTGGGACGAACCCGTCCTTTCCGGCGTTTTCGGGCAGGTTGGATATGAGCTGCTGAATACCCAAGGCAAGCTCGAAGAGATGCTCTTTCTCAAGCCACAGCACAGCACTGCTACTGTCACTGTCCGCCAGGATGCGAAAGGTGCGCTGGCCGGGCTCTCCGACTGCGTCGGGAGTCAGCCTATTAAGATTGGTGAATTCCAACTTTGGGTCTGCCATAGTGATATTAATCTTATTCGCTAGACTGCCGTGCCGCAAGGGGTTAAGAGTTTAGGTATTCACTGCGGTCGCCAATCGAACCGTCATTCGTGCGGAAGAGAGAATCTACAAATCCATAGCGGCTACGAGAAAGTCGCCTTCCTGCGGATGCGAGATACGATTGCCTACACTTTCGCGCCCCACTTGTGAACCGACATACTGGATAACTGATTAAGCCAGCTGCAGGAGTTCAACCCAGTTGCCGTCGGGGTCTTGTAGGTAGCAGCCCTTCTTACCCTCAACAATCTCGATGGGCGGGTTCAGCTTCTGCGCGCCGTTAGCGATGAGGCGCTCGTAAGCCTCGAAGATGTCTTCCACCTCGAAGGCGATGTGGGAAGCGCCGAACGAGTTGCGCTCCTTGATGTGAGCGTCGCTGCCGGGCGGATGGACGTACTCGATTAGTTCGATCTGGTGTCCTGTGCCCTGTTCGCCGTCTCCGTAGAAGAACTCCGCAATCTTGATGTGCGTGTTCTCGTAGCCGAGAATCTGCGATATTGGTCCGCCGTCGCGCTCGCGCCTGCCTATCAGTGTCAGTCCCACGACATCCTCGTAGAAGTGCACGGCGACATCAAGGTCGCTCACGACAAAGCCGGTATGGTGCATTCTGAGAAGCATTTTCTTGTCCTTTGCTGATGCGTCCGTCCGAGTCCGCGCTGTTGGCTATACCGGCCTCACGGCGTCGCCGACCTTCACCGAGCCGCCGCTGATGACATAGGTGAGCATGCCGCGCTTGCCATCCATCTCCGCGCGTAGCCCATCGCGTATGCCCTCGATGAAAGCACAGGGCTCGCAGTCGCCCGTAATCTCCAGTACGACATCATTGCCTAGCGAGAGGTGCTGACCCGACGGCAGCGATGCGAGGTCTATGCCTGCTGTGGTGATATTTTCGCGTATCTGCCCCTGCTCCAGCCCGAAGGAGTCCAGCGTCTCCTTGTCCATCAGCAGCACCTGCCGTCTTCTGCGCGACGGGTGCTCCGAGGCATGTCGGTCGCCCTCGATGCCGAAACCTGTAATCACTTCTACGATGTCGGCGTCATTCATCGGCTCAAGGTGTCCGACACAGACATGCAGTGATAGTATGCGTCCTTCCTGATTCGCTGCCATGTGGTTCCCTCCTATGGCTCTCGCGTCCGTTGGCCGCCTGCATCGTCCTTTACGGTGGGCAGCTTGTGTCCATAACATACGCTGTAGAGCCGCGCTATTCAATGCCTGATGTCCCGCTTGCGGCGCGGGGTCACCAACTGAATTGAATCAAGCCACAGCGAAGTGCGTTTCATGTCGGTAAGGCTTGTGATAACTTCATGCTGGGCTGTTGCATCATCCCACATCAGTACGAAATGGGGTCAATATGAGAGCAGGCGGCAATACGAAGGACAATGCGACGGTGGAGGAGAACCGCAGGGCTGGAACGCTGGAGTGGCAGCTGCGGAATGTGCGGTTCGACGATCCTGTTACGCTGGCGTCGTTTCCGCTGGTGAGGCATCTGACTTCGTCGGCGATACAGGGGTATGCGTCGAAGACGAGCGTGTATCCGGGCGAGTCTATCGACATTATGGCGAGCATGGAGCCGGAGGGGGAGTTCACCATCGATTTCTATCGGCTCGGATGGTATGGCGGTCAGGGTGGCAGGCACATGGGGCAGATAGGACCGCTTCAAGGCAGGACGCAGCCTGTGCCGACGATGTCGGTGCAGAGGCTGCGGGAGTGTACATGGGAGGTGAGCGCGAGCCTGACGATACCGGACGACTGGGAGACTGGGGTATATCTGGCGAAGCTATCTCGCGCGGAACATTACGGTGTGCAGAGCTATGTGATTTTCGTGGTGAAGTCGCGGCGCAAGGCGGACTTGCTTTTCCAGGTGAGCGATATCACATGGCAGGCTTACAACAAGTGGCCTGGGAATGATTCGATATACACGGATGGTACGCCGAATGTGTGGTACCAGGGGACTGAGGTGAGGGCGAGCTTCGACCGGCCTTACGCGAAGTACTGCCAGGTGCTGGATGCGCCGCTTTCACTGGGGTCAGGTGAATTTCTGCTGTGGGAGCATCCGATGGCGTTCTGGCTGGAGGAGCAGGGATACGATGTTGCCTACTGCTCGAATATGGACTTGCATCTGGACGCTGAGGTGCTGGATAGGTGCAAGGTGTTTCTGTCAGTGGGGCATGACGAATACTGGTCGAGGGAGATGTTCGACAATGTGGTGGCGGCGCGGGACGCGGGTATGAGCATCGGCTTCTTTTCTGGGAACTCGGTGTACTGGGAGATCGAGTTTCACGAGAGCGAGGTTGGAGCCGCGCCGTGCAGGGTGTTCTCGCGCAAGCGGCTGTTCGATGGCGAAGAAGCAGACCTGATGGGCGTGAAAAGCTATGGGCCGGGCTATGGCGACTGGACGGTTACGAACCCGCAGCATTGGGTATTCGAGGGGATGGGTCTGAGTCAGGGGGACAGCATTCCTGCCATCGTGGGGTGGGAGTATCATGGGACGCCGGCGGACATTCCGGGGATTGAGGTGGTGGCGAGCAGCGATCTGTTTCAGGGTTTCAAGGAGCCGAAGGAGCCTGCTCACTCGGCGGTGGTGTATCCGTGCGAGCGGGGGAACTGGGTGTTCAACGCGGGTACGATTTGGTGGCCGGAGGGGCTGTCGTGTCCGCCAGGGCATATACCGGCGCGACTGGCTACGAACTCGGTCACGGTGGGGTGCAGCCCTGGGACGTTCGGCGTGAACCCGATGACGCAGGCGATTACGGCGAATGTGCTGAACAGAATGATTGCGGATTCGCCGCGGGGATAGCGGTCTGGTGTCGGCATTAAGGTAGTGGTTCGATGGGTTAACGCAAGTGTGAATCGAACTTGTAAGGGGGGCGGGCAGGCGGTTTGGCGTTGGAGGCACAACATTTGTCTTGGGAAAACATTAACAATTAGACAAACTCTATGGTATTGTGTTCTGGAATTGCGAACCTATTGAATCAGGTATCGGGAGGCAATTCTGGCTACGGCAGTTTCTTCCGGCAGTCCGCGTTATGAGGCGCACGAAAGACCTCCGCTGCTTTCGTCGCTGGGGCTTGGCGCTCAGTTCAGTTTGATTGCCTCGGCGACGCTGCTGGTTACGCCGGTTGTGGTGTCGGACGCGGCGGGAATGGACGACGCCTTTCTGACCTGGATGGTGTTCGCGTCGCTGGTGGTGGTGGGCGTATCGACGTTGATACAGGTGCGGCGTATCGGGCCAATCGGCGGGGGCGCGGTGCTGCCGATGTTCACGGCGGCGTTCTCCATTCCTTTCTGCATCGCGGCGGTGGCGGAAGGCGGTCCGGGCACGCTGGCGGCGCTGGTGCTTATCTCGGCGCTTACGCAGCTTGCCATATCAAGATGGCTGTTCATCCTGAGACGGGTGGTTACGCCGATTGTGGGCGGCACGGTGATGATGATACTTTCCATCACGCTGGCGTCGGTGGTGTTCGATCTACTGGACAGGGCATCGATAGTCGAACCGAAGTCGGCGACGCTGACGGCGTTTGTCACCCTAGTGGTAATCGCGGCGCTGACCCTGCGAGGCTCGGCAGTGCTGCGGCTGTGGGGTCCTCTGGCCGGCATAATAATCGGGTGCGTGGTTGCGGCAGCGCTTGGGATATACGACTTCGACAGGGTTGTGGAAGCGCAGTGGGTGGGCATTCCGCGCGAGTTGCCCCGACTTGGCTTCGATTTCGGCATCTCGTTCTGGACGCTTGTGCCGTCATTCGTGTTCCTAGGCGTGATAATTGCCATACAGGCGAACGGCGCGTCTATCGCGATGCAGCATGCGGCGCACCGTGGCGACAGGGCGGTTGACTTCCGGGAGGTGCAGGCGACGCTGGCGGGCGGCGGAGTGACTAACCTGATTGCGAGCGTGTTCGGGGCGGTGCCAAACATCATCAATCCGGGGATAGCGTCGTTCACGCAGACGACGGGGGTTGCGTCGCGGAGCGTGGGGTACTGCATCGGGCTAATATTCATAGCGATGGCGTTCGTGCCGAAGGTGTCGGGACTGCTCAGCACGATACCGGGTCCGGTGATGACGGGGTACCTGGTGATGGTTACGGGCAGCTTGTTCGTTGACGGAGCGCGGACGGTGATCCAGAACGAGAGGAATGCGGATAAAGTGGCGGTCGCGGGGGTATGCTTCTGGATAGGAGCGGCATTCCAGTTCAGGCTGTTCAACCTACCGGACTTGGGGCCGGTGGTGAACGCGCTGATGAAGAGCGGAATAACGACGGGCGGGTTCGGCGCGATAGCTATGATACTGTACCTGGAGCTCACGAATCCTCGGCGGATGCGCTTTGAGTCGAAGCTGGACATAGAGGTGCTGCCGGAGCTGAACGAGTTCATGGCGAGATTTGCGGAGCGCAGGGGCTGGGACGAGGCTATGAAGAACAGGCTGAGCGCGGTCGGGGAGGAGACGCTGTTGACGCTTGCTCCGCTGGACCTTGAGGGGAACGGAGAGGTGGGCGAGGAGCGGCGACTGGTGGTGGTGGCGTCGAGCGACGGTGAGGTGGCAGAGCTAGAGTTTATTGGCGGTGGGGACGACGAGACGAATATCGAGGATCGGGTGCGGCAGTTGCAGCAGCACGATTCGAATGATGTAGTGGAGATTGAGCTATCTTTGCAACTGCTGAGAGCCTATGCGTCGTCGGTGCGGCACCAGCAGTTTCACGACGCGGACATCATCACTGTGCGGGTGGAGCAGCCTGGGAGGTGATGGGCGGGTGTCAGTCGTGCTCCCATGGGTTGGCGACTTCGATGTCCAGGTAGTCGAAATCTTTTGTGTTGCGTGTGGCGATTGCCAGATCGTTCGCCTTCGCTGTTCCTGCGATGAGGGCGTCTCCTAGGTCGAGTGTTTCCCCGGAGTGCCGTGCGTGGGCGCGAAACCGTGCAGCCCATTCCGCGGCTGCGCTATCGAGAGGCAGGATGCGGTCGTCGTAGGCGGCGATGAATGCGGATATTGCGGTACGCAGCCTGTCTTGTCTTTGCCCTGCAGGGAGCAGAAGCAGTCCGAACTCCAATTCGTGCTGCACGATGGTCGGGAGCCACAGGTCTTCCTGCTCTTCAAGAAACGCTATGACTTGCGGGGAAGGGCGCGCTTTCGTGACTTCTGATACGACGTTCGTGTCCAGAAGAAAGCGGCTCATTCGTATGGATCGTCGATGAATGGAATCTCGCGGCGGGAGCTTCTGTCAGCGGGAACTTCCAGGTTCGTTCCGCGCGGCATGTTTTCGAGTAACCACTTGCCGAGAGGCTGGCGCTGGGGTTCCTTTTCTGCCCAAACATGGGCTGGCACGACGACAAAGGACTTTCTCGCACCGATACGCTGGGGGCCTTCGGTTTCGGACAGGCGTAGGATTTCGGACAGGCGTGCCTTCGCCTCGGCGACGGTCCAAACGCGCGGGGGCTTTGATCTGCGCACAGCAGGCACTCCTATGATGACTAATGTAGTCTATATTAGACTATATTCGTTTATTCCTCAAGGCGTGTTCGGAGCAAGCTCAACTGATGGAGACGGCGATTACTCCGCCGATGGTCAGCACGATGGCGGCGAGCTTGGCGGCTAGGATCTTGCCTTCGAGCGGCTCGTCGAGTACGCGGGAGACGCCCAGACTGAGCGCTATACCGAGGATGAAGACGAAGAGGGGGCGAACCGCCATGACGGTCACGACGAGGGAGACGGGGCCCGAGTAGATCGCCCACAGCGTCAGGAATACCGCGCCCAGCACCAGCACACCCTCGGTCAGTACGGTCAGGCCGATTGGGAGTGGGGAGCGGATAGTTCTTATCAGGTCGGGCATTATCCGCGGCCTGAATAGGCAGCCGCCTAAAGTGATTCCCATGCCGACGGCGCGCCACATGAATAGCGACCAGATGTCTATGTCGTCCGCGACGACTTTGCTGAGAAACTGGCTGAGGCCAAAAGCGAAGCTGGCTGCGAGAAGCAACGCGAAAGGGATTAACTGATTCTGGTTACGCTCGGACTCGCGCATCGTGGGACCTAATGACATCAGCGCAGCGCCGATCATGGTTATGATTATTCCTACCCAGGCGAGAGCGGGGATGACTTCCTGCAGGAACACCATCGCAAGGATGGCAACGAATATGGTGTGCGTGGATGTTACGGGGACGACCCGGGAGACGTCCTGCGTCCGCATTACCCAGAACATCATCGCCAGATAGATTCCTGACAGCACACCGGACGCGAAGGATATGAGCATCGAATCAAGGCCGTAGCCACTGAAGGACGCGAGCGGCATGGCGACGATAGCCAGACCGAACTGGCATAGCCCGACCAGAACGATGAACACCCTGAACGAGGGCATGTAGCGTTGGATGAGGATCTTGTCCAGCGCGGATATGACCGCGAAGAATAATGCGCTGGCGAGTGAGAGGACTATCCAGTTCATTCTATGACGCCGCTGCGCCGCTTTGGCGCTCGCGGGCGAAGCGGCGGACTCCGCCCATATCCGCGCCTTCGATGGGCACCGTGCCGATGATGCTGGCGCTTTCGAGGTCTTGCAAGGTGTCGGCACCGTAGCATAGCAGGTCGCCGAGCAGGTAGTGATTGTGCTCGCCGAGTCCGGGGGCGGGATCGTGGCGGTCAGGCAGGCGGGGGGCGTCTTCGAGCGAGCTATCTGGAGCGGTGTGGGAGAGGGTGCTCCACACGGGGCCGCTCATGGGGTATGTGCCCGCGTCAGGGTGGGTTACGAGCTGGAAATAATTGCGGGCTTGCAGGTGCTGGTCGTCGTAGGTGTCCGGGCCACAGCCGAGAACGGGCGCGGACGGTATGCCTTGTGCCTGCAACTGTGTGGCGATGTCGTTGCGGTCGCGCTGCGCCGTCCATTCGCTGATGATGGCATTGAGGGCATCGCGGTTGGCGATACGGTCGTCAAGGGATGCGAAGCGCGGGTCTGCGGCGAGGTCGGACTGCCCTATGACTTCGCAAAAGCTCTGCCATTCCTCATCTGTGCGGACTGCGATAGTTACCCATGCGTCGTCGCCGAGGCAGGGGTAGCAGCCGTGTGGGGACATGTGCGGGTGGCTGTTGCCGCGCCTCGCGCGCCGAGTGCCGCTCATCTGGTTCTCGAGAAATACTTCGCCTAGGTGCGGCATGAAGGCTTCCGCCTGCGACATGTCTATGAACTGTCCCTGTCCGGTGCGGGCGCGGTGGTGCAAGGCGGCGCAGATTGCGAATGTCGCGGTTACGGCGGCTACGGCGTCGGGGTGATGCACGAGCGAGTTGTGCGAGAGATCGAGGTCCGGGTAGCCGCGCAGGGCAGAGTGGCCGGTCATCGCGTCTATCGCCATGCCCATGCTGCGGTGCTGCCTGTATGGGCCGGTATTGCCGTAGCCGGGGGTGAAGAGCACGATGAGATCGGGCTTGATCCTGCGAAGGACTTCCTGCCCCAATCCGAGCCTGTCCATTACACCGAAGGCGTAGTTGGTGAACACGATGTCGCTGATGGCAACGAGTTCCTTGAAGGCGCTGACGCCCTGCTCGGTAGTGAGGTCTAGAGTCAGGCCGAGCTTGTTGCGATTGGTGGCATTGAAGTTGCCCTGCCGATTCCAAGGGCGCTCGCCGGGGTCGTAGTCGGGGTAGCCGGCTGTGTTGGGCGCGGGACTGATGGGACCTCTGGCGATGCGCTGAAGGGCTTCGACCTTAATGACCTCCGCGCCCATGTCGCCGAGCAGGGCGCCGCAGAAGGGGCCTGCCCAGATCTCTGCGAGTTCGAGGGCGCGGATGCCGCGCAGGGGTGGGGTTTTCATATCGGAATCTCCGGAGGCTGACATGGATGGACTGGATGGGGAAATCTTTGCCCTCACCCTAGCCCTCTCCCACTGGGAGAAGGAACATCTCGGGGACTAAATTACACCTTTTGAGCGCAGTTGGGCAAGTTCGGGGGCGGTGATGTTCAGGAGGTCGGCGTAGATTTGGTCGTTGTGCTGTCCGAGGCGCGGGGCAGGTGTGTTTGGCGCGACGGGTGTGTCGGACAGACGGAAGGGAAGGCCGGTGTAGGTGAGG
Source organism: Dehalococcoidia bacterium (assembly GCA_965225795.1). Lineage (GTDB taxonomy): Bacteria > Chloroflexota > Dehalococcoidia > Lucifugimonadales > JADFKI01 > Bin90. The sequence goes on from OZ245324.1 coordinate 2,821,523, forward strand.
CTGCCGGCGTCGGGGTGCATGAGGTCAACGAAGTAGTTGCGCTCGCGGAAGTGAGGGTTTTCGAGAGCTTCTTGAGATTCCATGATGGGGGCGCAGGGCAAGCCTTCGCGCTGTCCGGCGGCGAATATCTGCAGGCGGGTGTGGTCGTTGAACCATGCCTGAAATATGGCTTCAAGCTCTTCGCGACGTTCGGTACGGTCGTCGGGGGAGCGGTAGCGCGGGTTGTCTATGAGGTCGGCGCGGTCAATCATGCGTGCGAGCTGGGGCCACATGCGCGACCCGAGAGGCAGGAAGCTAACGAAGCCGTCCTTGCAGTGGAATGTGCCGACCGCGTAGGGTTCGCGCATGCCCGCTGCGGCGAGTCTCGGGGGCTTGCGGGGGTCAGGCTCGTTTCCGTATATCCAGGGGGCGCGGCGTCCGATCTGGTGTGGGTGGCCTGCCATGCATTCCTGAATTGAGATGTCGATCCACTCGCCTTCACCGTGCATGGCTACGCCGAACAGGGCGATCATGGTGGCTGCGGCTGCGGTCGTACCGCTGAAATACTGGGCGATCTCCGCGCCGTAGCGCAGCGGCTCGCGGTCGGGCAAGCCCTCGCGTTGCATCGCCCCGCCAGCCGAGAATATCGTCAGCTCGGTGTACTCGTAGTCCTTGTGCGGGCCGGACTGGCCGTAGGGGGTTACGGAAGTCATCATGATATCACTGCGATTTTCGCGCAGGGAGTGGTAGCCGATGCCCCAATCCGCCATCTGTCCGGGGCGGAAGCTCTCAAGGACGACATCGCACTGTGCAGCGAGGTCGGTGAAGATGCGCCTGCCCTCGTCTGTTGAGGGGTCTAGGGTGATGCCCTTCTTGCCTGCGTTGAGGTGCAGGAAGAGAGCGCTCTTCTCTGGGTGTGGGATGCCGTCAGGGAACGCGCCGACTTCGCGCGAGCGGTCGGGCAAGGCGGGCAGTTCGAGCTTTATGACGTCGGCGCCATAGTCCGCGAGCATCTTGCCGCAGTACGGACCTGCGATGCCGGTGGAGGCGTCTATGACGCGGATGTTCGTCAGAGTTTGGTAGGGCATGGGTGGTGGGTATCAGCTCCCTTCGCGCAGTTCTACGCCTAGTTCGCGGCTGAGCTGCTGGAGGATGTTGGACTGGTAGCCGTCCACTTGCTCGGATGTCAGGGTGCCGCGCGGGGACTGGAACACGATGCGATATGCCAGCGAGCGCTTGCCTTCGGGGACGCCTTCGCCTGCGTAGATGTCGAAGGGGATGCTGCGGGCGACCATCCGGTGACGCTCGATGATTGCCTGTATGCGCGCGGATGTTATTTCGGCGTCAACGATTAGGGCAAGGTCGCGGTAGGCCTCGGGATAGGGGTTTGCGGGCGTGTGCTGGCGTGTTTCTTCGGGGAGCGCGGCTCTGAGCGCCTCAAGATCAATCTCGAACATGGCGGCTGCGCCGTCTATGTCGAAGCGTTGGAGCGTGGGATTGCTGACCTCTCCGATCACGCCGATGGGAGCGTCGCCGCAGAGGATGCGTGCCGTTCTGCCACGCCGTAAGATGGGGTCGCTGCCATAAACTTCGTAGCGGGCTTCGACGCGCAGTTCTGCGAAGAGGGATTCCAATACGCCCTTGCCGTCGTAGAAGCCCATGTCGCCCTGTGGGGTGTTCCAGGATATGGGGAAGCGGTGTCCGCAGAGGACGCCGACGAGCATCTCGCGCTCATCGGGCAGGTCGCGGTCGCGCGCTTCGTCCTTGGGCAGATATACGCTGCCGATTTCGTATATGCGGATGCCTTCGGTCTGCGAGACGCGGCGGTTGGCGGAGAGTGTGCTCAGGACGCTGGCGCGGAGGCTTGTTCGCAAGTGGGTGAACTCGCTGCTCATCGGGTTGGCGATGCGGAGGACGCTGGCATCATCGGTGTCAACGCCGACACGCTCAAGCATGTCTGCGCTGACGAGGGAGTATGAGATGGTCTCGCGCATGCCGGTGGATGTGAGCAGGTCTTTGACGCGCTCTCGGAGGACGCGCTGCGCCTGCGGCTGTCCGTGCGGTATGGGCGTGGAAATCATAGTCGTGGGTATGCTGTCGTAGCCGATGATGCGCGCGAGTTCCTCCACGATGTCGTCTTCGATGGTGATGTCGGAGCGCCAGTAAGGTGGCTTCATCCATATCACACTGTCGCTTTCGGGAGCGCCGCCGACGGAGAAGGCGTCCATCGTAGCCATCATGCTTTCGGGCGCGCGGTCGCGCTCGAAGCCGAGCGATTCGAGCGTCTGCTGAACACGCTGCATTGTGTAGTCCACGCCGAGTATCTGGCGGATGCGCTGGCGGCTTATCTGCACGGAGGGCATGGGCGTGGGGTCAGGGTAGATGTCCAGAATGCCCTTGGATGCGGTTCCGCCTGCGAGCTGAATCATGAGCTGGGTTGCCCGGCGCAGTGCGAGCGGCGCAAGCTCAGGGCGGATGCCGCGCTCGAAGCGATAGGATGCCTCGCTGTCCATGCGCAGTGCAAGGCGGGTGCGGCGGGTGTTGATTGCATGGAAGTTGGCGGATTCGAGGAGCACCGTGGTCGTTGTGTCGTCAATTTCGGTGTTCGCGCCGCCCATGACGCCCGCGAGTCCGATGGCGTCTTGTGTGTCGGCGATGACGAGCATGGGAGGTTGAAGGGGGCGTTTTGCGCCGTCGAGCGTTTCCAGCGTCTCATCGGGACGGGCGGAGCGCACGATGATGGTGTTGTCGCGCACCTTGCCGAAATCGAAAGCGTGGAGCGGCTGGCCGTACTCCAGCATGACATAGTTGGTGATGTCCACGATGTTGTTGATGGGGCGCAAGCCTGCCTTTTTGAGCGCGTCCTGCATCCAGCTTGGGGACTCGGCGATCCGGATGTCGTGTATGAGGGTTGCGGTGTAGCGGAAGCAGAGGTCGGGGTCGGCGATCTCGACTTTCGCCTGCGACTCAATGGGTGTGTCGTCTTCCGGGTAGGACAGGTCGGGTTCGGTTACTGCTGCGCCGGTGAGGGCGGCGACCTCGTGGGCGATGCCGAGGATTGAGAGGCAGTCGGGGCGGTTCGGCGTGACTTCGACATCGAGCACGGCGTCTCCGAGGTACTCTATGAGCGGGACGCCGACGGGCGCGTCATCGTCGAGCACGAGTATTCCCTCGTGGTCTTCGCCCAGTCCAAGTTCAAGCACGGAGCAGACCATTCCCGAGGAGCGCACGCCGCGAATGTTGGCGGGCTTGAGCGGGGCAGGCTTGCCGGAGCGAGAGTTTATTAGCATAGCGCCTTCCTTGGCGAAGGCGATTTTCTGTCCCGCGGCGACATTGGGCGCGCCGCAGACTACGGTCGCAGTCTCGCCGTTGCCGATGTCAACGGTGGGCAGGCGCAGGCGGTCGGCGTTGGGGTGCGGGTCAACGCTGAGCACCTGGCCGACGACCAGACGCTCAGGGTCCAGGTCTGCGCCGACAATCTCGACATCGCCGACTTCGTTGCCGGCCATGGTGAGCTGGTGCGCCAGTTCGTTCGCGGGTAGGTCGAAGGGGACGTAGTTTCTGAGCCAGGAAAGGGGTACGCGCATGGGGGGAGTTCCTTGGTTAGTCATTTGGTTGTTAATTGGTTACGATTGGTCGGTCCTTTGATGTTTGTTTTGTGCGTCCGGTTTTAGGGCTTGGTCACGTCGCGTCTGTTTGCTAGCCGCCGCCACCATCGCCGCCACCGCCATCGCCGCCGCCATCGCCATCGCCACCATCGCCACCTCCACTGCCACCGCTGGGCGGGCTGTAGTCAGGATTGCTCTGCTCGCGCACCGCCGCTTCCGCCGCCTGGCTAGACCGTCCGAAAAGTACCCAGCCCTTCGCGGACATAAAAGCGTGATAAGCCTCGTCATTGTCAGGAATCAGATTCTGAGCATCGTTTGATCGCTGAAAAGCGAATGGCACGAGTGGCTTGGGAGGCATCTTGTCGTAGTTCACACCGGAGGCATAGGTTCGGAGGTTCATAGCGTCAAACCAGGATGGAGCGGGGTTATTGTCCTGCAACCACCTTTCTGCTTCGTCGAATGCAATGGCGTATGGCAGCAGCGAGTCGGAGCCGTCGGCGTCCGATAACGGATCGAATTGCGGCAGAGAGTCTTTTACCGCAAGCCAACGGCTTATCTCCTGGATCCCCGCGCGGGTAGGGGTGATATGTCCTATCCGCGATGGCTCAACCACCACCGCATAGATGACACCGAAGACGATTCCGCCGATAACGCTGCTGGCAAGATTCGCCCACTGGGGCCAAGACACCCAAGAGGACAACAGCCAATAAGACAGCAGACCAAACCCGATGCAGACCGAAATAGCTCCCAGAACATGAGCAAGCGACCCTCTATACGCGTCTGACATCGCCTGCACAGGGTTATCGTTGAAAAGCCCTCGGTATCGCAGATGTTCCCCCAACTGCCTGTGGTTTTGCGCCACATGATGCTCCGTGAGGATATAACGACTGTCGTTTATCAGATCGTCGATCATCATTGGCTGTTTGGGTATCGAGTCGAGCACTATGCGTTCCCACTCAAATTGCGGAGCGCCCTTCGAGACTATCCAGTAGATGTACTTCCCTCGGTAAATGTACTTGTGGTCGCCGAGAAGGCTCCCCCCTTCCGTGGTCCTTCCCGGCGTTACCCTGATACCGACGACTTGCAGTATGTCTTTCTGACATATCTCGAGCAGCGCCGCCATGAACGTCTCGAGGCTGACTTTGCGGCTTTCCAGCACGGATACCGCCGCTGCCGGCAGGTCGCTTGGAGGTTGGGTTACGGGCGCGTTCAATGTTGGATAATCGATTTTGGGCCAAGCTCGTTCCTTGAGTTTCAGATATATTGCCGACAGTACGGCGAAGCTTATCAAAACCAGGGCGACATTCCGCATCCAATCCGGACCCGTGAATGCCGAAGTGATGCCCGTTGGCACCTTGTCGAGAAGCTGTTTGGCAAAAGCTGCCACCCGCTCTATCAGTTCCGCATAGATAGGCTTGTCCTCCGAGCCTTGCGCCTTTGCGACACTTGAATGAACTTGGGGAGAGGCACCACTCTGCGCTTCGGAAGACAGCACACTCCTGCTCCCGATGTCATCAGTCGCCACTACAGTGGATTCGTAGTTCGGGACAGGATCGCCTTGCGCGGTCGCCGGCGCGGAAAGCAGCGCGCCTATCAGCGAGATAGCGGCAAGAATAGGAATAGTGAGAATCAAACGGCGCACAGCGTCTGCTCCCTATTTCGGTGTCTCTTGACTTAAATGCCTCAAAAAGAAATAGATATGGTTACCACTTCTGCCAAGGAGGCGGCTCGTCGAAATCTTCGCCGCTCTTAAGCGCGGCCTGCATGCGCTCATACCAGGCGCTGTCCTCCCTAACCTAGCCTGCTCTTCACGCCCTACCTGGCGTCCTACCTGGCGACCTTGTTCCCTGAGCTTGTACCTGATCTTTCCGACCAGAGCATTGTCAGCCTCCATGCTTCGGTTGCTAGAGCCGCCTTTACGATTGAAAATGCGGCGGCTCCTCCGAAGTAATTCACCAAGTTGTGGTAATAGACTATCATATCTATTGCCCCGCCAGAGAGCCGCATCCAACGTGAATATGGCGGCGTTGGCAACGGCGAATAGCCCGCGTATTAGCAAGTATGTGTTAGGCCATCCGGAATTGGGTTCGAACAGCCCTGGCGACGAGTTATCCACGCAACACCCCTACTGCTAGAACTGGCTTAGGAAGCGCAGGTCGTTGGAGTAGAAGAGGCGGATGTCTTCGATGCCGTACTTGAGCATTGCGATGCGCTCGGGGCCCATGCCGAAGGCGAAGCCGGTGTAGATTTGCGGGTCGAGGCCTACGCCTTCGAGCACTTTGGGATGCACCATGCCCGCGCCAAGGATTTCTATCCAGTCTTCGTCGCGGTTGATTGGGCGCTCGCCGGTCTTGGGGTCCTTGAAGTTGGAGATGGACATGTCCACACCCGGCTCGACGAATGGGAAGTAGTCGCAGCGGAAGCGCACCTGCCGCTCCTCGCCGAAGATGCGGCGCGCAAACTCGTAGAGCGTGCCCTTCAGATCGGCGAATGTGATGCCCCTGTCCACCGCCAAGCCTTCGACCTGATAGAAGTGCCACTCATGGGTTGCGTCGGTGGCTTCGTAGCGGTAGCACTTGCCGGGAACGATGACGCGGATGGGCGGCTTGCGATCCTGCATCGTGCGAATCTGCATCGGCGAGGTCTGGGTACGCATGAGCATGGGATATTCGCCATCGTCGCCGGGCTGGTCCACCCAGAGGGTCGCCCACATATCGCGGGCGGCGTGTCCCTTGGGGATGTTCAGCATCTCGAAGTTGTAGAGGTCCCACTCGACTTCGGGGCCTTCTACGACATCGAAGCCCATAGAGCCGAATGCGTCGCATATCTCGCGTATCATCTGTGTGGTGGGATGCAAGCCGCCGATGGGTGCGGGCCAGCCGGGCAGGGTTACGTCGATGGCGTCGGCGAGGTCTTCGGCCTCGGATTGTGCGCCGGCTATGGCGTCCTGATGTTCGGCCAGGCTCTGCTCAAGCAGTGACTTGGTGCGGTTGGCTGCTGCGCCAACGCTGCGGCGCTCGTCCGGAGATAGGTCTCGTATACCACGCAGGAACTGTGTCAGCTGCCCGCGACGTCCCAGCCACGCTATGCGCCACGCCTCGATCTGCTCGGCTGTGCCGGCGGCGGCGAGTTCGGCTAGGGCGGTGTCTCTGACTGATTCGACGTGGCTTACGCTGGCGGTTTCGGGCATCTGTTTACCTTTCGGGCGCTGACGGGAAATATGTGTGAATCAATGGATGGTTGCCACCGAAATGCGGTTGCTGGTGTCAATTATAGGTATTGGCTCAGAATGCGGTCAAGAAAGGGTACGGCGGCACTCGGCCAGCACCTTGCTGCAAGGTCCTTCTTTCACTCTGATAGCTCTATAATGATCGCTGCACTATCCTGTATTCGCAAATGCACATCCATGGCTTTGAGAGGCTTGATCTTGGCGTTTCAGGAATCTTTGTATCCGTGTATAATCGGCGCATGGACTAAGAAATAGAGTAGCGGCGTATTCACCGTTGCGCTGAGTAGTAAAACTACAAGGGCGACTTTACATTGATAAAAGATGAACACGTGCAAACAACACAGGAATTTTTGGTCAAGTCCGACGGATATTTTGCTGGGGGCGATGTGCTGCAAGGCTCGGAGAAGCTTTGGGGCGCAGCGGCGCATGCTGTGATGGCGGTTGCGCAGCAGCGCGGTTGGAAGTATGGAAACCACTACACTTTAAGAGAGACGGCTCTTCGACTTGCAGATGAGTTGGAAGATGAACGCATCAGCTTGGGACTCGGAGTTGCAGAAAAGTTCCACGCGAATTTCTACCACGAATTCATGGAAGACAGCGAGCTGGATATGAATCGTCCCCTGGCGAAGCGCTTTGTCGCACGAATGCTGGCGCTTGTGGACGAGGAACAGAATCAGCCCGAATAATCGTAGGAGGAAAGAAAGATGGCAGACAATTGCACGCTGGGAAGCGGAGACTTCACTTATTGCGTTGAACCGAACTGGCAGACGATGCCGCCGGGTTATGAGTGGCGCGAGGTAGCCGCGGTCGCGGTGGATGGCAACGACAATGTGTATGTGTTCAATCGTGGCGAGCACCCAATGATGGTGTTCGACAAGGACGGCAACTTCGTGAAGTCGTGGGGCGAGGGCGTATTCACGCGGGCACACGGCGTTAGCCTGGGTCCCGATGACACGCTTTATTGCAGCGACGACGGCGACCACACGGTGCGCCAATGCACGCTGGACGGCGACGTGCTAATGACGATTGGCATCCCCGGAAACCCCGCTCCACTATTCAGCGGCGACCCGTTCAACCGCTGCACGCACACGGCGCTCGACCCGAAGACGGGCGACATCTATGTGTCGGACGGTTACGGCAACTCGCGAGTGCATAAGTATTCGCCGGATGGCAAGCTGCTGTTTTCGTGGGGCGCGCCCGGCACCGATCCCGGCGAGTTCAGCATCGCGCATAACATCGTCACAGACGCTGATGGATATGTGTATGTTGCTGACAGGGAGAACCACCGCATCCAGATTTTCGACGCCAACGGGAAATTCGAGGAGCAGTGGCCGAATGTGCATCGCCCGTGCGGCCTGTATATCTCGCCGGAGCAGCACATTTATGTTGGCGAACTGGGATGGGGCATGGGCGTGCAGCGCAACGTGCCCAACATCGGACCGCGTGTCTCCGTGTTGGACAGGCGGGGCAATACGCTTGCGCGTCTGGGCAACGGCTATGGCACCGACGTGGGGCAGTTCATATCGCCGCACGGCATCGCCGTTGACTCGGCGAAGAACATCTATGTGGGCGAGGTGTCGCACACGAACATCAGCAACTCAGGCGAGACGCCGCCCGATGATCTCAGAACACTGCAGAGGCTGACTAAGGCGTAACGCGTGCATGATTTGCTCCTGCATCGCGTTGGCATCTTTATCGCGATAGTTGCTGTTATCGGATCAATCGCAACGGCATGCGGCAACGACACCGAAATCATGGAAGTCATCGTCGGGCCTGAGCTGAAGGACTGCGTAGGTGTAGGTCCCAGGAAGTGCATGATTGTCAACGGGGAGTTCTTCTACGATTCAATTGACGGCTTTGAGTTCGAACCAGGCTACGAATACAAGCTGAGGATAGAACGATACGACGCCTATCCTGGCAGGGATGAGCCGCCCGCAGATGCTTCGATGTACGGATATAGACTGATTGAGACCATCGAAAAGGCGAGAGTTGGGCCTTGATGAAACGATTGTCAATATGATGATAAACTAGGCGAAGAACTAAGGCGCATAATGGCGATAGAGTGATTGGATTGAAAGGAGCACACATGGCAGCGGAGCACACTCATTCGAATGGACATTCAAACGGACATGGGCACTCGCATGCGACGGCGGCGATGGCTGAGGCGGCGGCAAGCTGGCTCGACAGCCTTTCGGCGGAGCAGCGGGACAAAGCCACCTATGAGTACATGGATGGCGAGCGCGTCTTCTGGTACTACCCGCCTCTGAACAGGCACGGCCTCGCACTGCGCGACATGGACGACAACCAGCGCAAGCTGGCATACGCCATCATGGAGAGCGGTCTGACTGAGCGCGCGTACAAGCAGGCGGCGCAGATTATCGATCTGGAGACCACGCTCGGCAAGATTGAGAAGGATGCCGGCATTATCAGCTTCCGGCGCGACCCGGAACTCTACTACTTCACGGTGTTCGGCGACCCGCGCGACTCCGAGACTCCCTGGGCATGGCGCGTAGAGGGCCATCACGTTTCCCTGCATTACAGCATCTGGGACGACAAGGTCATCTCGACCACGCCGTTCTTCTTTGGCTCGAACCCGGCGGAAGTTCTGAACGGGCCGGACAAGGGCAAGCGCATCCTCGGCGACAGGGAGGACATTGCGCTGGAGCTGGTTAACGGGCTGAGTTCCGAGCAGCAGCGCCGCGCGGTCATCTATCCCGAAGCGCCGTACGACATCCTGACCTACAACTCGTCCCGCGCGGTCTTCCCACAGGAAGAGGGACTGCCAGGTTCTCAGATGAACGGCTCACAGCGCGAGATGATGATGTCGATCATCAGCGAGTATGTCTCGACAATTCGCGACGATGTGGCGCAGGACAAGATGTCCGCGATACGCGAGCAGGGATTGGACGACTTCTACTTCGCATGGGGCGGAGGCATGGAGCACTTCACCAAGCACTACTATCGCATTCACAGCGGCAACTTCGTCGTCGAGTACGACAATCGCCAGAACGACGCGAACCACATCCACTCCGTCCTGCGCGACGAGGAGAACGACTTCGCCAACGACGTGCTGCGCGAGCACCTGCTCCTCTATCACGTACTCTAGGCGGATGGCTGTCGACTAGAGGACAATTAGGGCTTAATGGCGTGTGGCGGCACGGGGCGGTTCTCGGACTGCCCCGTGTTCGCTTGTCAGGGGGTGGATAGATGCAACAGCAAAGCCTGACTCCCGAAGACGGCGCACAGCAGCAAGAGCCTGACTGGGTGTTGGCGAGCTACGGGCAGAGGGTAGGAGCTTGGGCGCTGGACTTCGTGGGATTCACACTGCCTTTGCTCCTACTGATTATTGCGGCTGTGGTTTTGGTGTTGGGACTTATCCTATCTTCGGAATCCGTTCAGGAGTCCATCGAGACTTCGTCGGACACCCTAGTTATTGAAGAGTCTATCTTGGAGGGATCCAAGTGGATCGTTGCTATCATGGGGGTAGTTGCGGTGGTGGCGGGCGCTCTGGCGATAGTCCTCATAGGCTACATAGTGTGGTGGCTGATCGTGCTGGGGCGCGGGCAGACGCCGGGTAAACAGATTGTCGGCATCCGCGTAATCAAGGACAACGGTGAACCTTCCGGCTGGGGCTATACATTCCTGCGCGAGTTCGTCATCAAGGCGCTGTTGGTGGGGTTCCTGTCTGATGCCACTTTCGGCATCGCAAGGCTGGTTGACTACCTTTGGCCGCTGTGGGACAAGGCTGAGAAGATGCAGACGCTTCATGATAAACTGCTGGGCACTCTGGTTGTCCGCAATCGCTAATAGAGCGTATCCAATTTACGAATAAGGGGGTGCGCAAATGCAGCAGGGCTTGACCCCCCTAAGCGATGAACAGCAGTAAGGATCCGATTGGGTGTTGGCAACCTATGGGCAGAGGGTGGGCGCTTGGCTGATAGATAGCCTATTTTTGATGCCACTTCTGATGTCACTGATGTTTGTGGCTTGGGTGTCGTTCGGAACGGCGCTGATCGTGGGGTTTTATGTCTCGCGTGGCGGCGACTGGACCGACTTTTCTGTCGATATGCCGTTAATTTTTTGGACAGCGCTGGCGCTGTTTCTGGCGCTAGTAATATGTTACATCGTCTGGTGGCTAGTCGCGCTTGGCAAGGGGCAGACTCCCGGCAAGCAGATAATGGGTATCCGCGTTATCAAGGATAATGGCGAGCCGTCGGGCTGGGCCTATACATTCCTGCGTGAGTTCGTCATCAAAGGGCTGCTGGTGGGCATTGCTTCTGTTCAGACTCTCGGCGTCGCCTGGATGGTGGATAGCCTCTGGCCGCTGTGGGACAGGGCTGAGAAGATGCAGACGCTTCATGATAAACTGCTGGGCACTCTGGTTGTCCGCAATCGCTAGTAGAGCGCATCCAAACTATGCCTATGGACGCTCCCGACAATAACCTCCACATAGACACCAAGCAGCCATCGAACTCTCTTATCTCCTCCGCACGCCGCATCGCAATTTGGCGCGTCTTGCTGATTGCCGTGCTCGCGCTTGCAGTCGGACTGCGCTTCTATGGGCTGGCGTGGGATGACGGCTTTTCGTACACGCCGCACCCTGACGAGCGCGCAATACTTGACCGGGTGGTCGGCATATCACCGCCCGGCCTCGGCGAGATTGGGCTGCTTTTCGACGCCGAGCAGAGCACGTGGAATCCGCGCTGGTTCAACTACGGCAGCTTTCCGCTCTATGTGCTGAAGGTCGTCCAAATTGTTGGCAGCCCCTTACTTGGCGACGATGCCAACGACATTCGTGTGGTGGGGCGCGCCGTGTCAGGCTTGGCGGATATCGCAACCATCCTCGCAGTGTATGGGATCGCTTCGCTGGCGTTCGACCGCAGGACGGGCTTGCTTGCTGCGCTCCTGACTGCGCTTGCTGTCATACACATTCAGCTCAGCCACTTCTTCGCGGTGGATACGCTCCAGGCGATGTTCGCTATCGCCGCTCTGTACTTCATGATCAGGGTGGCGCGTGAGGGCAGGATGCGGGACTCGCTGCTTGCGGGCACGCTCGTAGGGCTTGGGCTTGCAACTAAGGCGAGCCAACTTCCCATTGTCGCGCCGTTCGCCATCGCGCACCTGATGTTTGCCTTCGGCTTCAACGGCAAGCCAACGGAAGGGACTTTCACCCATCGTTTGGAGACCGCCATCTGGGGACTTGTTGGCGGAGGCGCGGTTGCGGTCATCGCGCTGATGCTGGCGCAGCCATACACGGTGCTGGACTGGAGCACATTCTTTAGCCATGTGAGCGAGCAGTCGGAGATGATTCGCGGTATCCGCGACTACCCGTACACGCGACAGTATGCGGATACGACGCCGTACTGGTATCACATACGTCAGCTTGCGGTCTGGGGGTATGGCTTGCCGCTGGGCATCGCGGCGTGGGCGGGGCTGCTGTACATATCGCTGCGCGGCATGCCCTGGAAGCTGAGCATAGCGTATCTGGTGATTGGCTGGGCGCTGCCCGCGGCGATACTGCTGGTCTCGTATAGCACCATCGCCATAGTGGCGGCGGCGGGCATTTCGCTGTTTGCGCTGCTTGCAACGCTTCCGGTGCGCTCCAGACACACGCAATTGGAAGTGCTGCTGCTCTGCTGGGTCGTGCCGTACTTTCTGGTTACGGGCGCGTTCCATGTGAAATTTATGCGCTACATGCTGCCCATTGCGCCGCTGCTGACGCTCTTCGGAGCGCGTCTGCTGTGGGCACTGTGGGACGGCGCGGCTTCGTACAGGAAGACGCTGCGTCCGTTGGCGGGTGTCCTAATTGCGCTGATGCTGGCGGGGACGGCGTACTACGCCCTCGCCTACGTCAACGGCGTGTATGGGAGCGTCCACACCGGGGTTCGAGCGAGCGAATGGCTGAACCGCGTTGCGCCGTATGGCGCGTTTGTGCTAAAGGAACACTGGGAGGAGTCGCTGCCGAACCTGCGCTCCGACTTTGAGTTCTTCGACCTGCCCATGTATGAGGACGACCGAGCGGGTAAGACCGCGTTAATCGCCGACATGCTCGCCGATGCGGACTACCTAGTGTTCTTCAGCAATCGGTTATACGGCACGATCCCGCGTCTGCCTGAGCGTTATCCCATCACGACCGAATACTATCACCTGCTTTTTTCTGAGCGGCTTGGCTATACGCTGGCGAATGTGCAGACCTCTTATCCTGCTCTCTTTGGTGTGGGCTTTGTGGATGACACGCATGGGCGTCCCGGTCTGTCCGATCTACCCTCGTCTCTCGGGCGCGAGCCCGCTTCGCTTGCATTGAATCTGGGCTATGCCGATGAGAGCTTTTCGGTGTACGACCATCCTAAGGTGCTGATATTCCAGAATACGGGGCGGCTGGAAGCAGGGGAAATACAGCGTCTGATGGAGGGGGGTGCGTCCACGAAAGCTGATCGCTCATCTGGAGACGGGCCTGAACTGGGCCTGGTGTACTCGTCGGAGGATGCAGCTATACAGCAGGGCGGCGGCACGTGGACGGACATCATACGGCCTAATAGCTGGACGAACCGTATGCCTGTGCTGGCTTGGCTCGGCGCACTGGAACTCATAGCGCTGGTTACTCTGCCCCTGACTTTCGTCGTTTTCCGCCCGCTTGCGGATAGAGGGTATCTACTTGGCAAGGCGCTGGGAATACTGCTTGTCGGGCTGGTGGTCTGGCTGCTTGCAAGCCTGCAATGGATGGCGTTTTCGCGAGCATCAATCGCGCTTGCCATTGCGCTGATGGCTCTCGTATCGCTCGGCATCTTGGTATTCAGATGGAAGGAAATTATCGACTTTGTGCGACGGCGCTGGGCAACGCTGGTGGTCGCGGAGCTGATATTTCTTGCGGCGTTTCTTGCGTTCGTGCTGGTGCGGATGGCGAATCCTGACCTGTGGCATCCCTATCGCGGCGGCGAGAAGCCGATGGACTTCGCGTATCTCAACGCCGTGCTGCGGTCGACAATTATGCCACCGTATGACCCGTGGTTCGGCGGCGGCTACCTCAACTACTACTATTGGGGGCAGTTCCTCACGGCGATGCTCATCAGGATGACCGGCATTGTGCCGACGACAGCATTCAACCTCGCCGTGCCGACATTCTTCGCTCTTACGGCAGGCGGTGTGTACAGCATCGTCTATAACCTCGTGAGGTCTGCCGGACGAAATCTGGACGATAGCATCGGCATTCTTGGTACCGCGCCGCGCTGGTCGCCCGTGCTTGTGGGCTTGGTCGGCGTTGCGTTCGTGACGATTCTAGGCAATCTTGACGGCGCGATACAGGTCGGGTATGGCGTCAAGAATGTGATATCTGGTCAGCCTTTCGGCGAGTTCGACTTCTGGCGAAGCAGCCGAATGATGCCGCCGGACCCTCCGGGGCATGAGATTACCGAGTTCCCGTTCTTCACATTCCTGTTCGCGGACCTGCACGCGCACATGATGGCGATACCGTTCACGGTGCTTGTCGTGGGGCTGTCGCTCGCGGTTGTGCTAGCCGCCGCCAATCGAAAAAAGTCCACTTCTCGATTGGCGGGGAAAGCAGCCTACGTTCGTGGCATACTGCGCGGCAAACTGATGGATGCAGGTCTGCTGCGTCTCGCTATTCTTGGCATCGCAGTCGGCTCTCTCGCTCCGCTGAACACTTGGGACTTGCCGACATACCTCATAGTCGCGGCGGCAGCGATACTGTTTGCCGAGTTCATTACGCATGGCGGCCTTGGATTGATAGTGCTGCTCAGGGCGGGCGTCAAGATGGCGTTCATGGCGGCAGTGGGATTTGCGGCGTTCCTGCCGTACCACCTGGCGGGCGAGACCTTCTATAACAGCGTGGAGTCCACTACTAACACGACGACACTGTGGCAGTTCCTTGCCATCTCAGGCTTGTTTGTCTTCATCATCGGCACTTTCGCCGTAGATGAGCTTGCTGATGGCGCTCGCAGGCAGGGCGGCGCTTTGTGGCGCAGGTTCGGACGCCTGCAAGCCGTGCTCGACGGCGACGGAAGCGAGCCTGTCAGCGTCCCATGGCTTATCGTATTGATTGTCGGTGCATTGCTGCTGGGACTTGCATTGACTGCGGCGTTCACGGGAGTTGTGGGCAGCACGGTGCCTCTTGTCTTCGCGCTGGTCATGATGCTGGCGGTCGTTGGTGTGGGCGTGCTTCTGAAAGGCAGAACCGACGCCGCGCAACTCGGTTTCGTGCTGATGCTGGCGCTGGTGTCGATGTCGCTAGTCGTCGGGCTGGACTTCCTTCGCGTGGAGGGCGATATAGACAGGCTGAACAGCATATTCAAGTTCTACTTGCAGGTGTGGGTGATGCTCGGTATTGCCTCGGCATACTTGCTGTGGCGGCTGTTTCGGACACAGCGGAGCTTCCTTCGCCACATTGCGTCAGTCAGACAGGTGTGGCTCGTAGTGCTAGTTGTGCTGGTGCTGAGTGCGGCGATATATCCTGTGCTGGGCACGCGCGACAGGCTGCGCGACCGATTCGCGGGATATGTTACGCCCCTGACGCTGAACGGGGTGGCATTCATGGAAGGTACGGCATACAGGGAGCATTCCGGGGATGTGATAGACCTTGCTACAGACTACGAGGGTATTCGCTGGATGCAGATGAATGTCGAGGGCTCGCCCATCGTGCTGGAGGCGGTAACGCCGTCGTATCGCTGGGGCGGGCGCGTAGCGATGTACACGGGACTGCCGAGCGTCATCGGATGGCAGTGGCATCAGGAGCAGCAGCGATGGGGATATGCCTACGAAGTCGGACGCCGAATCAGTGACGTGGAGAGGATTTACTCGACTCATGACAGCGAAGTAGCGCTGGAGTTAATGCGTAAGTACGGTGTCGAGTATGTGTATCTTGGGCATCTGGAGCGCATTTACTTCCCGGGCGGAATGGACAAATTCAAGGACGGATTGGGCGGCGCGCTGGAGAAGGTGTTCGATAATGGGGATACCGCAATATATTGGGTCAGGGGTGAAGGTTAGGCAGCATTGGCAGTGTCATTGCCTGTGCTCTTTATCGATATACGCTGTCGCGCCTTCCCACTCTCAGTACAAGTACCGTCAATACGTCGTCATGGACATCGCACACGACTCGACAATCTCCCACTCGATACCGCCACAGCGTCCCTAATGGGCCCCTCAATGCTCTGCCGATAGCGCGTGGCTGGTTTGATGTCGCGACCCTGCGTTCCATGTAATTCACGATGCGCTGAGCCATACTTTTATCGAGTCTTCTCAACTGCCTTCGGGCCGTGTTCGTGTACTCAATCGTCCAGCCCAAGGTCCTTTCTCACATCGGAAGCAGAGTACACCTGTTCCTGACCTTGGCGAACACGCTCACGGACACCTGCAGCCAAGTAATAGTCCTCAAGATCTTCAAGACCACGCTCGATAATCTCTTGCAGGTAGAACTCCTTCGTGCGCCCTGTCTGAGAAGCCAGAAAATCAAGACGCTTTTCGTCCTCGCACGATAAATTGATTGAGGTCGCCATCGCTCGCCCTCGACTCAGTGATACATGTGCTCACTATAGCATACAGAACCTTGGTCCATGCTTGTCTAATCGGCTCGCCTTCGCTATCCTAGTCGTATTCCAGAGGAGGTGATTGACCACCATGACCACCGTTAAATACGCACTTGATGAGTTTGTGTACGACATGTCCAGACTGGTTGATGAGCGGCCTGACCAGGGAACGCTCTTCGACCGCGGCTCGTCTTACCTGGAGCGCCTGATAAACAACCGCGATGCGATCCCGGAGGAGTACAGCATACCGATGCCGGGCAAGAACCACGGCACATACCTGTTGCACTACGGCGACAATGGTTTGCTGGTTACATCGGTCGTCTGGGGTCCTGGCGACCACATCGGCCCGCACGACCACTGCACGTGGGGCATGATCGGTGTCGTTGGCAACGGCATCACCGAGACGCGCTTCCGGCGCATGGACGATGGCGAGCGCGATGACTACGCGGTGTTGGAGCGTGACCGGGTCAACGTGGTTAAGCCGGGAGATGTCTCCCTGCTCATTCCTGACGTGGACGAGATTCACCAGATGGACAATCACACCGACCGTTCGACAGTCGAGATTCATGTATATGGCAACGACCTGCGCGGCTTGGAGCGCAGCAGCTACAATCTCGAAACCGGCGAAGTCAAGCACTTCGCGACGACGAGTTTCAGCAACTGCTAGTATCGCTCGCAACTCTCAATTGACTGCTTTGCCTGAGTGAGGTGTATAGACCTGTGCCTACGATAATCTCTTCCCAATCCCTTGACGCCCTGCTCGAAGGCGATACTCCGTTCGCGCTGATAGATGTGCGCGAGGCCGGCGAGTACAACAACGCACACATTCCCGGCGCGAGCCTGATCTCGCGTCGCGACCTTGAGGCTCAGGTTGCCGCCGCCGTGCCGCATAGCGCGACTCCGGTGGTGCTGTGCGATGATGATGCCCGCAGAGCGACTTTCGCCGCAGCCACTCTGGAGCGGCTCGGCTATTTCGATGTGTCCATGTTGGACGGTGGCATCAACCGCTGGGTGACGCAGGAGTACCCGACCGAATGGGGAGTGAATGTGCCGAGCAAGGACTTCGGCGAGCGCGTAGAAGTAGTGCATCATGTTCCTGAGATTGATGCCGTGGAGCTGCGCGAGCGCATTGATCGCGGCGATGAGCTTGTCATTCTGGATACGCGCACTCCTGAAGAGTACCAGCGCCTTTGCATTCCGGGCGGACGCAGCGTGCCCGGCGCCGAGCTTGCGCTGCGAATCACCGACATCACGAAGGACCTGAGCGACGATGCTACGGTCGTCATCAACTGTGCCGGACGTACACGGAGCATCATCGGAACGCGGGTCTTGCAGCGCATGGGCTTGCCCAATGTCGTGGGGCTGAAGAACGGCACGGCCGGCTGGTCGCTGGCAGGCTACGCGCTGGAAGCAGGCGCAGACCGACTTGAACTGCCCTCCGTATCAGAGGATGGCATCGCGGCCGCAGAGGCCTACGCGGACCGCCTCGCAGAAGAGGATGGCGTTCGCTACCTGGACGCCGATGGCTTGCAGGAACTTATGGCGCGCCGCTCCGACGAGACGGTCTATCTCGTGGATGTGCGGACTTCCGAAGAGTATGCGGCCGGGCACATCCCCGGCTTCCGCTGGTTTGCGGGTGGTCAGGCGGTGCAGCGCTCCGATGAGGTAGCGGTCGTGAAGAACTGCCCCATCATATTCTGCTGCGACGGACGCGCCCGCGCAACCATCACCGCATCGTGGTATCGGCAGATCGGACACAAGGATGTGTACGCCGTGCATGGCGGTACGGGAGAATGGCAGCGCGCCGGTCACTCGCTGGAGCTAGGTCATTCGCAAGCGCGGCCTCTCGGTATAGACGAAGCAAAGAGCAAGGTTCAAGTGCTCTCCGCACCCGAGATGCCGTCTGCGTCCGAAGCCGCCATCATCTTCGTGGGTACAAGCCAGCAGTTCGCTGAGGCGCATGTCCCCGGCTCTCACTGGGTGCCGCGCGGATGGCTTGAGACGCAGATTGCCGACTTTGCGCCCGATAAAGCAGCGCCCGTCGTCGTCACATGCGTTGACGGCATTGCCTCAACATTCGCTGGAGCGACTCTCGCTGATGAAGGCTACGCCGATGTCTCGGTGCTGGAAGGCGGCATGCGCGCATGGCGGCAGGCGGGGCATGGGATAGAACAGGGGCTTACGGGTGTGATGTCGACGCCAGCCGATGTCGTGCCTGCGGGCACCGATCGCGGATACGCGGACATGATGAACTACCTCCGCTGGGAAGAGGAACTCGGGAGGAAGTACGAGTCCTGAGCCTGACCCACTCCTTCGGCCGATAGCCCTTCTTACAGGCTGACGCATGGCTGTTTTCTTCGGCCCAATTGGGTTAGTGCCCATCGCCTTGGTCATAGCATCCGCGTTGACACGCAGCCTACGCCTTATGGAAGACATTCTCCCCGACTATGCTCCATTGGGCGAGCAAACGACTGTCAGCACGCCGGACGGTGCTCGTTAGTCCAAGAGAAGACTGTTCCCAGGCCACAATATGCAGTTGGTCAGCGGTCTTGTAAAATAGCCGCATGACTACGAGATGCTAAACGCCTAGCACAAGGAAGGACGATGAAATGAAACTCGGAGCGATTACCAACTCTTGGCGCGAACACCTTGAGAGCGAGAGCATCGAATCGCTTGTAGGACAAGCGGCGGCGCGCGGCGCGATGCACATCGAATTGCGGCAGACTTGTCTCGGCGACTGCGAGACGGGCGCGGGCGATGAATGGCAGCCGCAAATCGACAACCTGCAGGCGCTGGTCGCGCAGTATCCAGCATTGTCGTTCAATCTTGCGGTGGCGTACCCGTGCCTGTCGCAGGACGCGCAGCCCAAGTCCGCGCTGTTCCAGTCGATGCTGAATGCTGCCGTTGCCGTATCGCCCGGTGCGCCACACCTGCGAATGGTGGATCCCGCGCGCTTCGATTCGCTATGGGATACGCCTGCGGACATTCCAGACACCGCTATGAGCATCGCAGCCTTAGTGCAGGAGGCCGCCGCGCGAGGCGTTACGCTCTCTATGGAGAACTCCGGTCAGCCGATACGCAGCCTTGCGATGCTGGTGCAGGCGGTCAGAGACACCTTGCCTACCGAACAGGGTGGGTTGCTGGGACTTTGCCCTGACCCGACTAACCAGCTACGCATTGACGCCGACAGCGACCCCGTAGGAGAGGTTGAGGCACTGCCGGTGGACATGATTAAAATCGCTCACTTCAAGCAGACACGCGGCGGCGCGGCAATTCCTACGGTGGACAGCGGCGATGTGGACTGCTCGCGCTTGATGAAGTCGCTTCAGGACAAGGAATACGCGGGCGCGGCGATAATGGAGATCCCGCCGCACGAGCAGGTCTTCGATAACCTGTCAGCAAGTTTCGCATATCTCAGCGCATAGCGAGACCGGCAGGCTCGAACGATTTTGTTGATGAGCAAACCGCACTCTGACAGGAGTTTCATGCTAACTAAAAGCGGGCATAACCTCATCCACGAATAGCTTCATATCTTCGAGGTCTTGGAAGCGCGGAAAAGTCAGGATCGAAAAATCAAACCCTAACTCGGCAAACTGGGTAAGCTGCTCGCGTACTGCCGCAGGATCGCCCGCAACTGCCGGCTGATCGCCGTGTAGCCGCTCTCCTGCCATCTCCAACGCCTTCCGGTGCGACCTATCAATGAAGAGACGCACGCTCAGAGTCTTTCTTATATCGGAGAAGTTGCGCCCCTCCTGTTCACAGTGTTGTTGTAGAACATTCATCTTGTGGCGAAGCTGATCTGGGGGCCGTACAAGGTCGTTCCACCAGTCGGCATGACGAGCCACGACCCTCAGCGTGCGCTTTTCGCCCGCACCGCCTATCATCAGGATCGGCGGTGGCTGGGGGCGCGGCTCACAATAGGCGTCCTCAATACGGTAATGCTTGCCCTTGAAGTTAGCGGGAGCGTCTCGCCACATCGCTTTCATTATCTGAACGCCCTCTTCCAGCATCTCCACACGCTCTCTCGGAGACGGGTAGTCGAACCCGTATGTTCTGTACTCCTGCTCATACCAGCCGGCGCCATAACCCAGGATAAGCCGTCCCGAGCTCATCCATTGAAGGCTCGCCGCCATCTTCGCCATCAGCGACGGTTGCCTAAAGGAATTACACATCACGATAGTTCCCAGCTTGGGTCCCGGGTATCTTGCCGCGACCCATGTTAAGTGCGTCCAGCACTCCATACGAAACTCGTCGGCGTAGGAGAAATGGTCGGAAATCCACAAGGAGCCGAAGTTCTGCGACGCGATGTCCAGCGCGTTGTGGAGATCGGACAGAAACTCGCGGGGTCTTATAACCTCGAAACCCCTATCCCCCGATGGGGGATGATAACCGAACTCCATCTTTGCTTCGGGCATATCTACTCTCCTGGGACGGATGCGCCGAAATGATTTTCGACAACCGGGGATACGTTTAAGCCGCGCCGATATCTGAGGCACGCCAACAAGCGCAAAGGTACAGATGTCAACAGTTCGGATTGCTGACCGCGACACTCATCCTACGCCGCGACTCGGTAGGCGATGCAGTTCACTATCTCGATTCGCAACGGCGGCTGTGCGAGACCTGTGGTGCCGATGACAGCCCTGCATGGCGGGTTGGGTATGAACTCGCGGTAGACCTCGTTGAGCAGCGGCCAATTATCCATATCTGTCAGGAATATGACGAGCGTGACCACGCGGCCGAAGCCGGTGCCCGCTGCGTCGAGAGACGCCTGCACGTGGCGGAATGCGGCGCGGTACTGATCTTCGTCGGTGTCCCCGATAACCTCGCCGGCGAAATCGGATTCCGTAGTTCCCCTGACGAATACCTTAATGGCACGCACCTTCAGCATCCGCAGCAGGTCCTCCTCGAAGTAGTCGCCGTACAGACCGATGCGGTGCGAATGAAGGGATGTGGTCTGCTTGCGCCCATCCGCGATAATCAGGTCGAGCAGGGCGTCGCGCTCATCGAAGGGCAATGCGTTCGCCTCTTCGATGCTCATTGCGTCCAGGTCGGAAAGTGTATGTGGCATTGCTATTCGTCCATGACGATTCTGCCGAACTTGCCCTGGTAGTAGGCGAGAGCTTCGCCCTCGTTCACATCGATCCGCTCCACTGCGCCGATGAATACCGTATGATCGCCCTCTACATGCTCGTGTACCGTACGACAGTCCATGGAGGCAATGCTGCCGTCTATAAATGCCGCGCCGCTATCCGTGTAGGTAAACGCGACATCGAAGTCGGCGTTGCGTGCCTCGGCGGGACCGGCGTAGTAGCTGGCGATCGCCTTCTGCTCTTGGCTGAGAATGTTGATTGCAAAGCGCCCCGCCTCCTTGATGAGCGGGTATGAGTTGCGGTTGTGCCCTACGCAGACTAGCACCAGCAACGGATCGAGCGACACCGAGTTGATTCCATTCGCCGCCATGCCATGCACGCTACCGTCCGGCTCTATCGATGTGACAACAGACACGCCTGTCGGATAACTGCCCCATGCGTTGAGAAATGCTTCTAGGCTGTCCATGCCTCACCTCACTTGCTTCTGAATGCTTCTAGTAGGCCGATTATAAATTGGCAGGCGCAAGAATGAAAGACCTGCCGCTCTCCTATGCGAATAGCTCGCAGTTATGCACCGCCACTGCATATCCGTCCATCCCCTCAGTCAGTTAAAATGAAGGTACAGACAATTCTTTATCCCGTCACATCTGTAAAACGACTGAGGTAACCAATGCCTGACCTACGAGGACCGGACCGTCAGCCCGCTTTTCTTGGCATTCCGACATACATCCACTCGCCGCTCGCGCTCTCGCAGGAGGAGCTTGCAGAGATGCAGGCCGATGTCGCTGTCATTGGAGCGCCCGTCGATATGGGCGTGGTGAACCGTCCGGGAGCGCGCTTCGGTCCGCGCGCCATCAGGCAGGCAGGCTATGCAGGCAGTCCCAATGACACTTTCTACCACATGGAGTACGAGCTTTACCCCACTCAGGAGATTAAGGTCGTTGACTTCGGCGACGCCGTATGTCCGCCAAGCTCGCTTGAGCTTAGTCATGAGGCGGTACGCCTGAAGACGATGCAGGCGCTGCAGACGGGCGCGATTCCGCTTGTGCTGGGCGGCGACCACTCCATAACCTTGCCCGCAGCAACCGCAGTCGCACAACATCACGGCTATGGCAGGGTCGGCATGATACACTTCGACGCCCACGCCGACACGGGCGAGTCGGGCTATGGCGGCGTGCTCATCGCGCATGGCAGCCCGATGCGCCGTCTGCTGGAGAGTGGCGCTATTCCCGGCCCTAACTTCATTCAGATAGGGTTGCGCGGCTACTGGCCCGATCGCCCTCTATTCGAATGGATGCGGGAGCAGGGCATGCGCTGGCACCTGATGGCAGAGATAGTGGAGCGCGGCTTCGAAGCTGTGCTGGAGGATGCCATCGCCGAGGCGCTTGACGGCCCCGAGGTCATCTATCTGTCAGTGGATATAGATGTTCTTGACCCGGCGTTCGCTCCCGCAACCGGTACGCCCGAACCCGGAGGTATGACGTCGGCGCAGTTGCTGAAGGCGGTGCGAACTATCGTGTCGTCAGTCGAGCTTGTTGGCGCCGACATCGTGGAGGTCGCGCCTCACTACGAGGGTCCCGCAGCCATCACAGCGGAGGTCGCCAACCGCGTTGGACTTGAAATCATCAGTGCGTTAGCCAATCGTCGCACGCGCTCGTGAGCACCTTATAAAGCCGTCATAAAGCCTTCGGTTTTGCTTCGCTTATCAGGGTCAAATGGTCTGTTTCAATATGAGAACATGTGTATGTTTAACACTTGATTTCAGTATTGAAAAATGGTAAAATTAAGACATAGAAAACCTTGATAAATTCTGTCCTTTGTTGTCCACTGGAATTGGGTGTTTATCCCATCACTATCGCGTTTTTGGCGCACCTCACTCGATTAGTTTTATGCGTGCGAACTCATTGTCTTGTACGCTTGCGCCTTGCTTGCGGATGCACCTACCAATTTGCATAATTGTCTAGTCTTCGGCTCAACATGAGCCTAATCTTCAGGAGCAAAAATATGGCTACGGCTAAAGAAGTTGACATGTACACCGCCGATGATATTCAGGTGCTTGAGGGCATGGAAGCTGTGCGCAAGCGTCCCGGCATGTACATCGGAAGCACCGACCAGCGCGGACTCCACCACCTCATCTACGAGATTGTGGATAACGGCGTGGACGAGTTCATGGCAGGCTTCTCAACCCGTGTCTCCATACACATCCAGCCTGACGGCACAGTGCGGATTGAGGACGATGGGCGTGGCATCCCGGTGGATGTTCACCCCGCAACCGGAATGACGGCTGTGGAAACGGTCATGACCACCCTCCATGCTGGCGGCAAGTTCGGCGGCAAGGCGTATGCCGTCTCCGGCGGATTGCACGGCGTCGGCGCATCCGTGGTCAACGCGCTCTCGGAGAGCCTTGAAGTCGAGGTGAGCCGAGACGGTCAGATTTACAGGCAATCCTTCTCGCGCGGACACGGTCAGTCTGAGCTAATATCCGAGCCGCTGCCACGAGGTGATCGCCGCAGGACAGGCACGGCAGTTACCTTCACTCCCGACGCCGAGATTTTCGAGGACGTCGCCTACGACTATGATGTGCTGCGCCAGCGCTTCAAGGAGATGGCATATCTGAACAAGGGACTGGAAATTACATTCCGCAGCGACTGGCCCGCCCACGATAATCTATGGCCCAACAACGAAGTAACTTACTACTTCGAGGGCGGCATATCCAGTTTCGTGCGCAGCCTGAACCAGAAGCGCGCCGTCGTCCACCCTGACCCCATTTATGTGGAGAAGAAGATCGACAATACCATCGTCGAGGTGGCGATGCAGTACAACGACAGCTTCACAGAGTTCGTCCACTCTTTCGCCAACTGCATCAACACCATCGACGGAGGCTCGCACATCACCGGCTTCCGCAGCGCTCTGACGCGCATCGTCAACGACTATGGTCGCAAGCAGAACCTCATTAAGGACAACGAACCAAACCTCGCCGGCGAGGATGCGCGCGAGGGCTTGGCGGCGGTCATCAGCGTGAAGCTCACAGAGCCGCAGTTCGAAGGACAGACCAAGACACGACTCGGCAACCCGGAGGTCAGGACGCAAGTCGAGAGCGTGGTCGCCGAGGCGCTCCAGTATTACCTCGAAGACAACCCGCAGGACGCCAAGCGGATCATCGACAAGTGCCTGACGGCGCAGCGCGCGCGGGACGCAGCGCGCAAGGCACGAGACCTCATCATCCGCAAGAACGCGATGGACGGGGGCGGCTTGCCCGGCAAACTCGCCGACTGCTCTGAAAAGAACCCGGAGTTCTGCGAAATCTACCTTGTGGAGGGCGATTCGGCGGGTGGCACGGCGAAGATGGGGCGCGACCGCAGGACACAGGCGATTCTGCCGCTATGGGGCAAGATTCTGAATGTGGAGAAGGCGCGTGCCGATAAGATTCTCGCCCACGACGCGATACGCTCCATGATAACCGCCATCGGCGCAGGCTTGGACGACGCCATCGACCTGAGCAAGCTACGTTATCACCGCGTCATCATCATGACCGACGCCGACGTGGACGGCTCGCATATTCGCACGCTGATTCTCACCTTCTTCTTCCGCCACATGAAGCCGCTCATCGAGCACGGGCATCTCTACATCGCGCAGCCACCGCTCTACAAGATAAGCTCGGGCAGGCAGTCGCACTACGCTTACAGCGAGGGCGAGCGCGAGGGAATAATGACGCAGTTCAACGGGAGGCGCAATATCTACTTACAGCGCTACAAGGGCCTTGGCGAGATGAACGCCGAGCAGCTCTGGGAGACCACGATGGACCCGGAGAAGCGTACCCTCTTGCAGGTCGACATCGCTGACGCCGCTGGCGCCGACGACATGTTCTCCGTTCTTATGGGCAATGTAGTGGAGCCGCGCCGCAACTTCATTCAGGCGCATGCGCTTGAGGTGAAGAACCTTGATGTGTAACCTGCAATCCCGTCTAGGCGGGCGCAGTGCACACATCCTGATATGTCCTGAAATCACATGTTTCTCGAAACACTAAGGCGTGTAGAACTTCGACCGACTCGTCACGCATCAGAAACCAAATAGACCTGTCAATGTTTCCTGATCGTTCTACTGCGAACGAAAGCATGACTTTCTTCTATAGGGTCGCTGTTTTTGCCGTCGTGTCGCACATTCTGATTGCCACGGGTTGCGCACTTGGAAATCAGGATTCGTTGCAGGTGCCAACCCCGACGCATTCGCCTACATCCGTCATTTCCGCATCACCAACCTTCTCGAAATTAGTTCTGACGAGCACTCATACAGCCGTTCCCTCCACGAGTGTGCCGACTCGCACGCCCGAGGCCGTGTCCCAAGAAAGCAGTAAAACATCTCCTGGAAAGGCATCGCCCACCGCTACGCCCAAGCCAACTTACACACCTGTTCCGCTCAAGCCCGTTCTTGCCACACCAATTCCTGAACCTACTCCCACGCCCGTACAGGTCTCACACGCACCAACTCCCTTCCCAACAGCGCCGCGCTGGGAGGATTTGAGATTTATTCAGGCGTTCAATGGTGTCAGATTTCGTGGGGACAGTGGACGCCCATTAGACATGCTGCCTTGGCCTGGCGGAGGCATGGCAGTTCTGAGTCGTCCGGGCTTGATCACCCTAATCGTTGCGGGAAGACAGAACATCCTACTTAATCTAGTTGATGCCACTCAGCAGAAAGGGGCTGAGGATGGTCTTCTGGGTATGGCGCTTTCGCCCAATTTTGATGAACTTCCCTTTCTCTATGTCTATTACTCTGTGCTAGACGAGGGCAAGACACGGTTGTCGCGCTTTCCAGTGCACAACGATATAGTGGTTCGGGAAGAGGAACTTGTCATACTGGATATACCGCAGCCGACTATGAGCTCCCACAACGGCGGCAGCGTTCTCTTTGGCCCCGACGGCATGCTTTATCTCAGTCTAGGCGACGGGGGCGGATACGACGGCTTTGAACTGGCGCAAAATCTGGACACACTCTTAGGCTCAATAATCCGTATTGATGTGCAGAAGATATCAGAAGAAATACCCTACAGAGTGCCGCCGGATAATCCCTTGATAGGCGTACCCGGCGCTATGCCGGAGATTTTCGCCTGGGGCTTTCGCAACCCATGGCGCATGAGTTTTGACCCAGACACCGGGACACTCTGGGTCGGCGATGTCGGAGGAGAAAGGCAAGAGGAAGTGAATATCGTCCGGCCGGGCGCTAACTACGGCTGGGGCATTTTCGAGGGCGAACTGTGCCATCATTACACTGATGAGTACTGCGCCGAGCATGCTGAATCCTTAACTGCGCCTGTGTTCGCATACGAACACGGAGGCGAGTCCGGCGGATGTGCGGTTATTGGTGGAGTTGTTTATCGTGGCTCTGCGATACCCTGGCTTGACGGCACATATCTATTCGGCGACCTCTGCGCCAACAAAATCTGGGCGTTGGAGGGCAGCGCCGAGTCTGGTTGGCAGACGCATGAAATTCATACAGGAGCACGGCTATTGACATCATTTGCAATCGATAGCGCAGGTGAAGTATATCTACTGTTTCACGGAAACAACCCCATACTGAAACTCGTTGATACCGTAGGGACACCTACAAGAGAATAAACGAAAGCGGCACAACGGCGTTGCAGGTCTCCATCGCTGACGCCACTTGCGCCGCCGACATGTTCTCCGTTCTTATGGGCAACATAGCCGCGCCACGCCGCAACTTTACTCAGGCGCATGCGCTTGAAGTGCGGAATCTGGATATTTAAAGGACACTCTATGTTTCTTACGGATTCGGACTTGGAAGGCAAGTATTGGGCAGACGATTACCGTAAGTGGCACGCCTCCCAAGAAGTGCCATCATCTCTTGATAGAGACTTCGAAGGCCGCTTTTCTTCTAAGGGATGGGAACGAGAGTACGACGCGGCTGCCGAACTGTACACTCGCTCCCTGTTTGAGAGTTTAGGCGATCTGAGGTTTGAGTTTCACCCTGAACTGCAAGGTAAAACTCCTGACTTTCTGTTGCACAATCCATTCGGCAGGATCGTAGCTGATGTTACAGTGCTACATGGTGGCGCCATGTCTGAGTCGGTGGAGCAGCAAGACGACTATCGGCTGTTGACGCAGAAATTGATGGATATTGACTCATCCATCTTTGCCGTGGAAGTCCCCTTTGCGGAGGGTAGCAGATCGTCCTATGGACGTGGTGGAAAACAAGTATCGTTCAAGAAGTTAGTGCGTCCTGTTCACGAATGGGTTCGAAAGCAGGAGCAGAATTATCACAAAAATCCAGAGATGCTCTTGTGGGAACGCTCGTGGTATGGAACAAGGCATCTGAGTGAATTCTTTGGCTTTACGGACTTGGGGATTGATTTGAAGTTTTCTGTGGAACTTTGCCTGAAGTCTGAAGAATCAGACGAAGAGAGAAAGCTTCGGCAGTATAAATATAGCGGTGATATAGGCGTCGGCTCTGGGTCTGTGGACGATACGGATGACAAACTTGAAGGTGCTTTGAAGAAAAAGATATCATATCTGGAAGACCTTGTACGCTCCCTTTCAAATGACGGCTCGTTGTCCTACATAATAATAGTATTCAGTTCTAACTCGTTCACGCCTGATAAAGAGGACATAAAGAAAGTGCTCTATGGGACTTCGACTTCATACGACTTAACTTCAGGTCCATTGTTTCATGACTTGCGCCAATGGCAGTTGCGAGCCGGACAAGAGTTGCGGTCTTACTCAGAGGGAGTCTTCACAAATCGTAGGAAAGGTTTGCTGGCTGTCTTGGCGTGTAAAGGTTATGTTTCATATCCAGACTCTTGCGAATTGTCTTTATGGATAAACCCTTATGCCAGTTATTTTCAAATCCCCCAGTCGCTGTTCCAATTGAGGACGTACACGCTCGATAGACAGATTGTCAGCACGCCACCAGCATAGAATTTTGTCCTTTTGAGGCTACGGCTTCCTAAGCCCGCGCAGCCACGCCTTCTATCTGCGACACGACTCTGCCGTTCACCAGCACGATGCCGTCCTGGCAGTGGCACTCCACGCGCCCGCTGTCGAATTGCTCATGGTACAGGTTCGCGTACAGCCCGCCGTTCACGAGTAGTTCCGCGTGCGTTCCGTGCTCCACGATGCGCCCGCCGTCCACCGCGAATATCACATCGGCGGACAGAATCGTGGATAGCCTGTGCGCTATGGCAATGGTCGTGCGCTCCTTCATCAGCGGCTCCAGCGCAGCCTGCACATACCGCTCACTCGCTGAATCCAGCGCAGATGTCGCCTCATCCAGTATCAGGATACGCGGGTCATGCAGTATCACGCGCGCTATGGACAGCCGCTGCCTCTCGCCGCCGGATAGCCGGTAGCCCCGCTCGCCAACGATGGTGTCGTAGCCGTCGGGGAACTCCATGATGCGGTCGTGGATGAATGCGGCTTTGGCGGCGGCTTGCATCTGCTCCTCCGTGGCGTCTGGATCGCCGTATAACAAGTTCTTGCGCAGCGTAGCGTGGAACAGGTAGCTCTCCTGCGAAACATAGCCGATTAGCCGCGCCAGCGACGCCAAGCGGATGTCCCGTACATCCACACCGTCGATCTTCACCGCACCCTCCGTGACATCGTACAGGCGCGGTATCAGATAGGATATTGTCGTCTTGCCTGCCCCACTGGGCCCAACGAACGCCGCAAGCTGCCCCGGTGCAATCTCCAGGCTCACACCGTCCAGCGCAAGCCGCCCGGTGCCGTTCGTAGACACACCGTTCAGGTACTCTTCGGCAGACAGGCCGTATTGCAGGCGCACATTCTGAAGCGTAATCTTGCCCGCCACCTCATCGGGCGAGAGCGTGACCGGGTCGTCAGCGTCCATAATCTCAGGCTTGATATCTAAGTAGCCGAATATGCGCTCGAACAGCGCCATCGACCCTTGCAGCTCCACCGACACTTGAAGCAGGCTGCCGATTGGGAAGTACAGCCGCGCTTGCAGGGTGGTGAATGCGATTATCGTGCCTGTGGAAAGCCCAGACGCCGCGTTGCCTGATAGCAGGTGGCCCGCGATGAGGTATATCAGAATCGGCGTCAGAGAGAAGAATATCTGGACGGAGGTGAAGAACGCGCGCCCCGTCATCTGCTGTTGCAGCGTCAGGTCCGCGAGTTGTTCGTTCTCTTCGTGGAAGCGCTGTATCTCCCGCTGCTGCTGTCCGAAGAGCTTGGATAGCATCATGCCCGATATGGAGAGCGTTTCCTGCGTTATTGCGCTGACCTCCGCAGCGGCCCTCTGTGTGCGGGCTGATGCCGCGCGGCGCCGTGCTCCGACGAACTTCGAGATGAGCGCGAATATCGGCACAGTACACATGGATACCAGCGTCAACTCCCACGACAGGATGAACATCGCAATGAGCGTGCTGATGAATATCACGCTGTTGGAGAGCACATTGGACACTGTGCCGGAGACGACATTCTGAACGCCGCCCACATCGTTCGCCACTCGGGACTGTATCTCGCCCGTGCGCGTGTCCGTGAAGAAGCTGATGGACAGCGTTTGCAGGTGCTCGTACAGGCGGTCGCGCAGGTCGCGCATCACACGCTGGCCTACCTGATTTGTGATGAAAGTCTGTACGATGCCAAGCCCGCCCGTTGCCACCGTGATTGCCGCCATCACGCCCACGATGAGCCACAGCAGGTCGAGATCGGGCGCGCCGGACGACGGAAACAGCGCGGAATCGAACACCACTCGAATGAGCAACGGGTTCACGACGCCCAGTCCTGCGGTAACCAAAATGAACGCTCCCACGACCGATACCTTGAACCAGTACGGCGCGAACGCGCTCACAATGCGGCGACCAAGCCCTTGGCTCGCCGCGATTTGTCTATTTTGATTGTCTTGCGCCATTCTCGGTTTCCCTTACGGTTCTACGATGATGCGCCTCCCGTGGTCCAGTGTAACCGAGTCTATCCCGTCCTATCCCCACATGCCGGTGCTGAAGTAGCGCTCGCCGATGTCGTTGAAGATGGTTACGATTTGTCCGCTGCGGTCGCGTCGCGCAATCTCGTATGCGCCCTGCACATAAGCGCCCGACGACTGCCCTGCGAACAGGCCGATGGCCGACAACTTGTGCGACATCTCGTAAGAGGCATCTACATCGATTTCAAGCATCTCGTCCACTACCGAAGAGTCGAAGGTGTCGGGGATGATGTGCCCCGCGCTCAGCGGCTTCAGCCCTTCCACGCCCGGCCACTCAGGCGGGTCGATGCTGATGATTTTGATGTCCGGGTTGTGCTCCTTCAGTCGCCGTCCGACGCCCGATATGGTGCCGCCCGTGCCGACGCCGCCGACGAAGTGGGTTATGTCCGGCGCCTGCCGCAGAATCTCCTCGGCGGTCGTGTCGTAGTGCGCCTGCGGGTTGTTCGGATTGCTGTACTGGTCGCTGTAGTAATACTTGTCCGGCGACTTCTCGTAGCGCCGCTTCACCTCGTACAGCGCCTCGTCGTAGCCTAGCATCGGGTCGGTAAATATAATCTCTGCGCCGTGCGCAATGAGGCGCTTCTTGCGCTCTTCACTGGCGTTCTCCGGCATTACCAGCGTAACCTTGTAGCCCAGCACCGCGCCAATCATCGCGTAGGCGATGCCCGCATTGCCCGAAGTCGCGTCAATGATGGACTTGTCCTTCGTCAACTCGCCTGAAAGGATAGCCTCGCCCAACATCCGAAGCACGGGCCTGTCCTTGATGGAGCCGCCCGGGTTCAGGTGCTCGTACTTCACGTGTATCTCCGCATCGCCGATGTCCAGATCGGCGTCAATCTTGACCATAGGTGTGTTTCCAATCGCCAGCAGCGGAGGATACTTGGCGATGAATTCCATAAACTCTTTTGACTCGGGCAAAATGTCATCCCTCACTTTAGATTGTTCTAAGAGTATATCTAGCCTGTTATGGTGCGTCCACTTTTAGGCTTCGGCCGACGACCAATGAACAACGGCACTTCAATCCAAAACCGCCTTGAATGCTGTGACAGCATTGGTTAGCATCGAATTATACTTGTACAACTATTACGTCCTCTTGGTGAACTCATGGCAACCACCAACATTCCTGACAGCGTTTTTCAGCAGGTTGCAGAACTCCGCGACGCCCTTAACCACCACAACTACCGCTACTATGTGCTGGACAGGCCGGAGATTAGTGACGCGCAGTACGACGAGCTGATGCGCGAACTTCGCGCCATCGAAACCGAGCATCCTGAGCTTGTAACACCTGACTCGCCCACGCAGCGTGTTGGAGCGCAGCCTGCCGATGGCTTCACGCAGGTGGCGCATCCCCGCCCGATGTTCAGCCTTAGTAACGCATTTGACGACGATGAGTTCATGGCATGGCACAAGCGCGTCTCTGACTTGCTGGAGGGCGAAGCGTTCGATATGGTCTGCGAGCTGAAGTACGACGGACTCGCCGTGGCACTCACCTACGAGGACGGTGTGTTCGTGCGCGGCGCGACTCGCGGCAACGGCACGGTCGGCGAGGATGTAACGCTCAACCTGCGTACTATCAAAAGCATTCCGTTGCGCCTGCTGAGTGAAGATGCTCCTCAGATACTAGAGGTGCGCGGCGAGGTTTATTTCCCAAAGTCGCTGTTCGCCAAGTTCAACGAAGAGCGCGCCGCTCGTGGCGAGCAGACTTACGCCAACCCGCGCAACACGGCGGCAGGCTCATTGCGCCAGCTCGACCCGCGCAGCACCGCAGAGCGACCGCTAGACATTTTCATCTATTCGCTGGGGTACGCTGAGGGCGGCGACATGCCCGCCTATCACTGGGAGATGCTTCAATACCTAAAGCGGCTTGGCTTCAAGGTCAGCGCCGACAGCCGACGCGTACAGACTCCCGAAGAGGCGATAGCCTTCTACAAGCACTGGGTAAAGAACGCAGAGGAAGACTTGGACGCTGCTGCCGACGGCGTGGTCGTGAAGGTGGACAACCTCGACTACCAGAGGCATCTGGGAGTGGTGGGCAGGGAGCCGCGCTGGGCGGTTGCCTATAAGTTTCCGGCGGTGCAGGAGATAACCCGGCTCCTGGACATTCGCGTCAACGTGGGAAGGACTGGCAGCATCAATCCCTACGCCGTGCTGGAACCTGTGAACATCGCCGGCGCGACCGTCAGGCAGGCTACTCTGCACAACGAGGATTACATTCGCGCCAAAGACCTACTCATCGGCGACTGGGTGGTCGTCGAGAGGGCAGGTGAGGTCATCCCGCAGGTCGTCAGCGTTATCACGGAACGTCGCAAGCCCTCCGTTATTCTTTTCGGAAAGCTCATACGCAAGCCCGTCTATTCCTATGATCGGATTGGAAGACTCCGGCGAAAGCGACGTGTCAGACCGCCATTTAGACTTCGCTATAAGGGCAGGCGTAATTTCCGTATGCCTTCGTACTGCCCAAGCTGCGCGGAGCCGGTCGTCAGCCCAGAGGACGAGGTGATGTCCTACTGCGTCAACGCATCGTGCCCCACTCAGCTTGTGCGCCTGCTGGAGCACTTCGTCAGTCGTGGCGCGATGGATATCGAAGGCATGGGCATCAAGTGGGGCGATTTACTGATAAAGCAGGGGCTGATTAAGGATGTCGCCGATCTCTACTACCTTGAGCCGGAACACTTGGCGCGGCTGAATCTGCTGGATGTTATAGAGTCCGCAAAGGCCCGCTCATTCGCGGACGCCCTAGCTGCCAGCGGCGTCCCGACCGTGGGCAAGAAGTCCGCTGGTATCATCGCCGAGCAGTTCAATAATATGGGTACTTTGTCCTGTGCAGACGAATTGAAGGAAGGAAAACTAAGTGAGGTCAGCCCGCGCACAGCGAACGCAATGTTCACGCATTTCTCAGGGCTGCGCTCGCGACGCGATTTCACAGAGCTAGGCTCGTATTTCTTGAGAAATGGCCTGATTGAAGTGCAGTCCGACTTGTTCTATGTGAACAGAAAACACCTGCTGGAACCTGAGACATTGCGCCAGAAGAGCGTCTTCAACCTGCTGTCCGCCATTGAAGCCAGCAAGCAGCGCCCACTGTCGCGCGTTCTGGTTGCGCTCGGCATACGGCATGTTGGCGGCGAGGTCGCAGAACTTCTCGCCCGCTCGTTCACGACCATAGACAATCTGATGAGCGCCGATGAGGAGACGCTGACCGCCATTCCGACGATAGGGCCCCGCATCGCCGAAAGCGTGGTGTCGTACTTCCGCAACGAAGCGAATCGTCAGGTCGTCGATAAACTGCGCGCCGCCGGTGTACGCCTCGAAGACGAGCCGCGCGCCGTTCCGACCGAGCAGCCCTTCGTCGGTATGCGCTTTGTGGTAACAGGCAGGCTTGAGCGTTTCAGCCGCCCCCAGATACAAGACCTGATAAAGCAGTACGGCGGCGCGGTCAGTGGTAGTGTCAGCAAGAACACGGACTACCTTGTCGCGGGCGAGGGCGGTGGCTCCAAGCTCGCGGACGCGCAGCGCCTTGGGGTCGATGAGGTGAACGAGGACTGGCTGATAGAAGAGTTGCGTAAAATTGGTGTAGATCTGACCTAGGACGCCGAATCCGGCAGCCATCCCCACGGGCGCGGACCCCAGTCCGGCGAATACGCCTCACCGTCCTTGATGGTAACGACAGGCACGAGCGCCTTGTCGCCGCGTAGCGTGTTGCCTTCAGTGTCGTGGAACAGCCAGTCGCCCGTCTCTTCCTTCAGCACGCTGATGTCCGCGGGTCTGCCCACCGCCAGCGAGCCGAGCGTATCCTCCATGCCGAGCGCCTGCGCCGGGTTCGCGGTCGTCATGCGTATCACGTCTTCCAGTGAGAAGCCCAGCGCCATGAATCGCGCCAGCATCTCCGTCATGCTATGCACGGTGTTCATGCGTCCCGGCGGCGTCATGTCGGTGCTGATGCTGCGTGGGTTGACTCCCTGATCGAGCGCAGCCTTCGCCACATCGAAGCTGAAGTTCTGCCGCCCATGCGCCGTGTCGAGGAACACGCCGCGTTCCTGTGCTTCCATTATCTCAGGGATGACTTTGCCGTCATCGCCAATGATGCGCCCCGGATTGCCACTGAACAGGTGAGTGATGATGTCTCCATTCTCCAGCAGTGGAAGCAGTTGGCGCGTGATGGTCGGCTCGGTGCCGTCACCGCCCGCGATGCTGCGGTCGCCGATATGCACCATCAGGCGCACGCCGCCCTCGGTTGCCGCCTGCTTCGCCAGTCGTACCATTTCTACGCCCATGCGAGGTACTCCGGGGCCAACCGCGCGAATCTTCACGCCCTGTATCAGAGGCCTGTTCGCCTTGATGACGCTCACCGTCTCCTCGACGTCGATGTCCTCACGACGCGATGTGTCCGGCTGATAGCTCAATCCCACGCGAGAGATGTGCAGCATGCAGAAGATGCGTGTCTTCGCGCGAGGCACGACATAGCGCGGAAAGCCGCCGAATGTGTAGCAGCCTGCGCTGCCAGCGTCCAGTACCGTCGTTACGCCGGAGAGCACGCCCGCGAGATCGGGATTGATGCCGTTCTGGTTTATGCCCTCGTACACATGCGTGTGCAGGTCGATCATTCCCGGCACAACGATGTTGCCGTCCACGTTGATGACCCGCGCTGCATCCGATGGGTCTAAGTCCGGCGCGACCGCAGATATGACGCCGTCCGTGACCGCGACATCCAGCTTCGCCCTGATGTCCTGCGACGGGTCGATGACCTCGCCGCCCTTCAATAGCAAGTCCGTCATGTCGTCTCCTCCATCCGGTCAATTCTGTCGGTCAAGGACATCATCTATTGTCTCTTGTACCATGGAGTTGTAGGCTCGCTGACCCGCTCGTATCCTCAATGGTGCTCAATCCAAGGATGTGCAGGCCAGTTATATTGCCGTCCTCATCCACCTTTGCCATTACCCTGTCGTCTGTGGTTTCCACCATGAAACCGTCTTTGCCGTCGAAAGTAACGGACAGGAAATCGGATTGCGCGTCCCACCAAACCTTTACGTCTCTCTTTCCCATATCAACTCCCCCTGCTTTACCGCGTCGGTCAGATAAGCAGTGATAATCCAGGCATCGTCTTCCGAAACGACGACTACGACGCATACATACTTGTCATTGTATTTTGTCTCAGTGTACCAGCGATAATAGAGTCTCGTGTCCGTACTTCGCGAAGAAAACCTCACAACATCGGGATTTATCAAAGTTTCGGCGACAGCATCAGGTAATTCCAATACTGATGGATGTGAGTCCGTGATGTTCTGGAGCCTTTCATCCGTAAGCCTGATGCTAATTCCGCTGTAATCCGTGAGAATGTCCATAAGTCATTAGCTGGCGTGTACGAGCTTAGTATCTTCAACAACCTGATTCCCTCATCGCACGATGACTTCGACACGCTGCACTAGGTTGTTTCCCATGCCCTGCATCGTCCACGGCTGTGCGGTGGGCTGTATGTTGCCCTCTTCGTCGGTAGCACGCACCGAAAGGAAGTGCCTGCCCGGCTTGGCGTCCCAGCGATACGACCAGTTGCGCCATGCGAAACGTCCCACCTGCTTGCCAATCTCGGCTTTCTGCCAACTCATTCCGTCGTCTGTGCTCACTTCGACTTTGGTCACGTCGAGCCTGCCTGCCCAAGCCTTGCCAGAGAGCGCAACTTCGCCTGCGTCCATAAGGCGCGTGCGCGTCATGAAGTCCGGTATGCCCGGCGGTATCATCAGCGCGCGCACCCGCATCGTGCTTACTGGCTCCCCTGGGTCGTCCGGCGAGTTCTTGTAGCGGTAGGTCTGCTCCATCTGGTAGCCGGTGAACGGCTCCGCGACCGCCTCGATGCTCTCAAGCCACTTCACGCTCGTCATGCCGTACCATCCGGGCACAACAAGGCGAATCGGGTAGCCGTGCTGCGGCTCCAGTGGCGCGCCGTTCATCTCATAGGCGAGCATCACCTCATCGCGCATAGCGTCGTCGATGGTCAGGCTGCGCTGGTATAGTTGCGCCTCACCGCCCTGCACGCCCTCGTCGCGTCCGGTGAACACAAGCTCAACCGCGCTCGAATCGACGCCCGCATCTTCGAGGATGCCACGCAGCGGCGTTCCAGTCCATTCTGCCGTGCCGATGGCTTCCAGCAGCCAGGGCTGGCTCACCGGACGTGGATTCAGCCGCGCCCTGCCGTTGCCCGCGCACTCCATCGTAACCGGCATAGAAACGACCGGACGCGCCCTGATATCCGCCATGCTGAGGCTTAACGGACTCGATACCAGCCCTCCGATGTCCAGTTGCCAAGTGTCTGCGTCAGCCTCGGGGATGTCGAAGTGTATCAGCAGGTAGTGCATGCCCGTCGGTGTGATGTCGTAGCGTAGCCCTTCGAGAGGCATGCCTCGATTGCGAAACGCAAGCGCAAGCTCCTCTTCGTAGTAAGTGTTCGTCTGGCTCAACCCACTGCCGTCGCCCACTGTGCGAAACAGCGATCTAAGGTCTTCCTGTGTCATGTCTCACCTGTGAATATCCATATATGCAGAGGGCGGCTCGCTTGAAGCAATGCCGCCCAATGTGTTCTTCGTTAGTTGTAGTCTGCTATCGCTCGATTGGCGCGCGCACTATGCTGCCGTACTCGGTCCACGAGCCGTCGTAGTTGGAGACGTTGTCCAGACCCAGAAGCTGCGTCAGCACGAACCAAGTGTGCGACGAGCGCTCACCGATGCGGCAATACGCGATGGTTGGCTTGGAGTTGTCAACCTTGCTTCCGTAGATGTCGATAAGCTCGTCCGCGGACTTGAATGCGCCGTCCGGAGCGACCGCCGTCGCCCATGGCACATTCGCCGCGCCGGGGATATGGCCGCCACGCTGTGCGCCCTCTTGCGGCAGTGCGGCAGGTGCGAGTAGTTCACCGCGAAACTCTTCGGGCGCGCGCACATCTACAAAGAACGAGCTCCCGCTTGAAGCAGCGCTGATTACGTGCTCGCGGAACGCTCGGATGCTGTTGTCCGGCTCTGTTGCGATGTATCGGACGGAATCGTGCGACACCGCATCGGTCGTCAGAGGGCGTCCCTCGGCCTCCCACTTGGCGCGGCCGCCGTCCATCAGCTTCACGCTCCCGTGACCGTACATCCGCATCTGCCAGAACGCCCACGCCGCGAACCAATTGTTGTTATCGCCGTAAAGAATCACGGTTGTGTCGTTGCTTATGCCGGAGCCGCCCAATAGCTCCTCCATGTCCGACTTGGAGATGATGTCACGCGCGAGAGTGTCCTGGAGTTGTTCGGTCCAGTCCCAGCCTACTGCGCCCTCGATGTGTCCTTGATCGTATGCGCTCGTGTCCACATCGACCTCGACGAGGCGCACGCCGTCATCGCTGCCGTGCTCTGCCACCCATTCGGTGCTTACTAGTGATTCAGGATGTGCATATTCAGCCATAGAAGAACCTCCTAATACTTATGAAATGGTTGCATCGTCTTGAATGTTTGGATTGAAATTTGCGGCTTTCAATTATGCCCTGCTTATGCAGAAACTGGCTTGAGTTTATCACCATGCCTAATCCTTAGTCCAATGAGTATTGGCCAGTAAATTTGAGCAAGCGTGCCTATCAGTGCCCTTTCTGCTAGCAAAATGAAGGGATATTTGAAGACGCTCGGCAGCAGAAATTTACCGCATCAGCCGATTCATGCTGGCATAACGGTCCGGATTCAGGTCCCGCCCTACGAGCGCGGGATGACCCGGGTCGTAGCGGTGGCAGCGGAAGGTGGCGTTCGAGTACTCCATTTTGCCGCTGGACGACGATTCGCCGTACGTGAAGAACGGGTTAATGTACTCCCAGACGACCTCGCCTCGCGGCGTAACCTCGAAAAGGCGTCCCGGCGCGCCCTCGCAGATGAGCGTATTGCCGTTCGGCAGGCGTTGGGCACCGCTGATGTTGTAGCTGTAAAACGAGATGTTTGGCGTACCCTCGTACTCCCAGTGGATCTTATTGGTCGTGGGGTCAATCTCCACGATACGCGAGTAGCTGATGCCGTGCCGGTGTCCACCGTTGTCGAAAATCAGCACGCGCCCATTCGCAAGCCATGTGGGGTTATGCTGATGGTAAACTTCACCCGGACCCCACTTTCACTTGAACTCCCCGCTCTTGCGATCGACGATTCCGACGGTGCTGGTAAGGCGATAGCTGACCAGCAGGTCGCCCTCCGGAGTGACATTCAGTGTGTTGCCGTGCGACCATTCTCGGCGCGCATCCAGCGGGCAAATGATGTCCTCGCTGACATCCAGGTACTCCCAGGACCTCCATTCTGATATCGTCTCGCCGTCGGGCGCAACCTCGCGCACAAGGTCCCCAAGCATGCCTGGCGCAAAATCGACATCGAAGCCGCCCTGCACCTGCGCTACGAGATCGGCTGACAGCGGCTCCCATAGCAGCAGCAACGTATTACCGTTGGGCAGCCGCTCATAGTCGTGGTGCAGCATCTGGTCGCGGTAAGCCCACACCACATTGCTGTCCCAGTCCAGTTCCAGCACGCTGGCGGACGAGCCACCCAGAGTCTCCACGCCGCCCGCGTCCTCCGGGGGCATGGTGCGACATAGCAGGTTGCCGTTGTCCAGCAGGTAGGCGTAGTGAATACCCTCGTCCGAATGCCACTTGTGGAGGACATCACCGTTCATATCAATCAGGTAGGCGTCCTTGCCGCCGCGCGTGGTGGAGAACAGCGTGTAGCCTCGATAGGTCGCCGCAGGTGTGTGGTGAATCAGCCCAATCGGATGATGAATTGACCAGCCCATTTGTCGCCCTCCGCAGGTAGAATCAGGTTGAATTGTTGCGGATTATAGCACGGAGGGCGGATAGCCAACTCAATCTATCCTGTCGTCTCGTTCCTCTTTATTGGTCCCCATCAACCCTTCTCCGCCAAGCCATGAACGCCGTTGGCAGCAACGCCGCCATACACAGAACCGCCGCCACTATGAAGAAGTCGCTGAACAGCGTTAGCCCTGCCTCGGTGAGTTGCTGCTGCACCTCCATGATGCGGATCTGCGCCTGCTGAGCCGTCTCGCCCGGCAGCGCGAACGGAGCGCCAATGCCTGCTATCAGCGCATCGAACCTGCCGGTTCCCCAAGCCGTTAACGCCGCGATTCCAAGCGTCATTCCGATAACGCGCATTGTGGTTATCAACGCCGCCGCCGCGCCGCGAGCGTCATCGCCGACAGAGTTCATGGCTGCCAGCGCGATTGGGGCAATTAGCAGCCCGAAGCCGAAGCCCACAGTAGCGAGATGTACTGTAAGCCACGGATCCGCGATATTTAGATCCCACCCGCTCATCAGCCAGAAGCCGAGGGCGGCGAATAGCAACCCCAGCATCGCGGGCGCACGATAATCTATGCGCTGGCATGCTATTCCGCCCAGCACCGCGCCTATGGGTATCGCTGCGGTCATTCGCAGAAGCATCAGACCGCCGCCGAGTGGCGATTCTCCCAGCAGAGTGTTCGCCATCAAGGGTATGGTTACCATGCCGATTATCAGCGCTCCACCGATGAGCAGGTGCGAGGCATTTGCCATGACGAAGGCCTTTACTCGGAACATCGCGCGAGGAAGCAGAGGCTCTGCAGCGGTGCGTTGGCGTGCAATGAACAGCGCAAGCGATACTGCCGCAAGCGCGAACCACAGCGCCATCAGCGCGTCGAGGTCGTCTATTCGCGCTAATCCAAGAGTCAGCGCGGCTAAGCTCACGGTTACGAGCGCACCGCCGATGTAGTCCATCCTTGCGGCGTAGCGCGGGCTTTTGGGAAGCAGCACAAGCGTCAGAGCGATGATGACGGCACATAGAGGGATGTTCAGCCAGAACACCCACTGCCACGCGAGATATTTCGTAATGACCCCGCCCCACAGCGGTCCTATGACGCCACCCGCCTCGGCTGAAGCGCCCACAAGACCCAGCGGCGTGCCACGGCGTTCAGGCGGAAACAGGTCGCCCGAGATTGCGATGGCGATGGGCACGAGCGCGCCTGCTCCCAAAGCCTGAAACACCCGCAGCCCTATCAACCAGTTGATG
The DNA here is from genome assembly GCA_965225795.1 of Dehalococcoidia bacterium. Lineage (GTDB taxonomy): Bacteria > Chloroflexota > Dehalococcoidia > Lucifugimonadales > JADFKI01 > Bin90. The sequence goes on from OZ245324.1 coordinate 2,861,972, forward strand.
TCGGTGGCCAGCGCGACGCCTACCGAGCCGAGCATGAACAGCAACAGCGACCCGATGAAGGCGTTGCGATGCCCCCAGATATCAGAGAGCCTGCCGATGAAGGGCATTGCGGCGACGTAGCCAAGCAGATAGCCCGTGATAATCCAGGACGTGTGGTCAAGCTCGGTGACCGTAAGCTTGAGGTCGAGCATTATTTCGGGCAGCACCGTAACCACGACCGTCTGGTCGTCTGCAGCCACGAACACCCCGGCGAATACCGCCGTCAGCGCTGCATAAGACCTAGCCCGTGAATTGCTCATCGCAAACCCCGTACATGGTGAGCATGTCGAACTACATTCCCGCCATCCCGTAAATCGATGCTACTTCCCCGGCACAGCAATTTCTACCGGCTCGTCAAACTCCGACAGCGTTATCGTGCGCACAATCCCGTCCGCTTCCATGGGCGTGATGCGCCCCTCCATCGTCGCCTTCGTCAGGTACAGGCGCGGCTTGTCGATTGACAGGGTAACATCCACCTTGCTCTGTGCCTCAGTGTCTCCGAACAGGGGCGACAGCGCATCTGCGGTAAATGTACCTCCTATGCGATATTCGTCGGCGTCCTGCGATATGAGTGTGGCATCTTGCACTTGCGACAGAATCTCGGCGATGCCCTGCGAGGGGTTGAAGAACTCTAGCGGGTTGATAGCGGACGCCGCATGCCATTCGCCTGACAGTGGATTGGTCATATAGACCTCATCGCCAATAGCGATAAGGCTGCCCTTTACCGCGAAACTGCCCGCTACGCCTACGAAATCCAGCGCGAGCCTGTCAGGATTCGCGACGCTGCCACTTGCCTCCGTGAGCGTCATGCCTTGAGCGAGTGGGGTGCCGCCCTCATCGCTATGCTCAATGCGAAATCGGAAGGACTTCAGCGCAGACATTGCCTGCCCGCAGTCGTCTAAGATCGCCTGTGGGTTGATAGGCGTAGGCGTTGCTGTCGGTACTGGTGTCGCTGCCGGAGAGGGATCGCTGCAAGCCTGCGTGAACAAAACTAACATCAACATCAACATCAACGACAGCGTCAGCCGTCGAATTAGCGCAGGCGTGGGCATACTCACTCCAGTCCGAGTGCCTGAAATATCTCGAAGAACTGCGCTGTATTGCCCGGCTGATACCAGGGGATGCTGTGTATGATTCGCCCGCCCTTGTCCAGCACGAAAACTGCGCGAACCATGCCTTTGCCGTCATCGGTAAGCGTCCCGTAAGCGGTGGCGACCTTCAGGTCGGCGTCGCTCGCAAGCGGGAACGGACATCGGCCGAGGGACTCGCTGAACGCGCCGTGCGATTCGATCGAGTCCGCGTTTATCGCTATGACCTGGGCATCAAGCTCTTGGATGGTCTCGTACTCGCCTTGCAGCGCGCTCAACATCTGCGTGCAGCCCGGAGTCTTGTCTTCCGTGTAGAATGCGAGCACAATTCGCTTGTCAGAGGCGACCGTGCTGAGCGTAATGTCGCCTGCTGTACTCGGCAACGTAAAGTCGGGCGCAATGTCGCCTATCTTTGCCATCGGCGTCCCATCCTATCCTAATTCCGTTCGCCCTGATCCTGCCGAGGAGCTTGTTCGCAATAGATTAAGTGCACACGTCGCGCAAAGCGCAAAGACTCCACCCACTTGACGCGGATGGAGTCTTTGCAATTTAAGAGCCAAAGTGTGCTATGTGAGCGTTACGCCTTTGCTCCGAGCCTGCGCTCCCTGTAGAGCATCGCGCCACCACCTATGAGTAGCATCAGAGCCACGAAGAGCATGATCTGCATCGCTGCGGGCACGTAAGTGTCGCCTGTAGCAGGAGTTACTGCTGCTGTCGGCGCCGGTGCCGGCAATGTGAACGTAGCCATCTTCTGCGCCTGCATGTAGGCGTCGCTTGCGCCGCCCATGCCGGAGGCTTCAATGCCGTCGGCTGCTGCCATCAGCTTGCCGTTGACGATGTTCAGCAGCGTCTTGGCGGTGTCGAGGTTGTCCTCGACCATTACCGCAGCCGCATCATCCTTCGCAGCCGCAGCCCAAGCCGACACGTTTCCGCCGGATGCCAGAACCATCTCGGAGTACTGGCCGACCATCTCTGCGCCCGGCGCTGCCGTAGCGGCAAAACCGGCGTGCTCGGTAGCTGCTGCCAACGCTGTAATGCCGCCATCGGCATCTATAATGGCTACCACCTCTTCCGTGGCGGCTTTGAGGGCTGCGATGCTGTCAGCGGCCTGCGCCTCGCTGACCTTCATCATTGCCATATCAACCTGCGCTTGCAACTGCGTCAGGAAGCCAGTGTCGCTATTCGGCGCCGCGACCACGAGGTGGCGGATGTGCGTTATCGCTCCACCCGCAACGGTGTCGGAGAATGCGATCACGCCGGAAGGAGCCGCGTCGTCGTCAGGCACAGGCTCTACGGTGATTACGGCGGTGTCGTACATCCCCAGTAGGTTGGAGCCGTCCGGTGAAGTCCATGAATGGCTGATGCCGCCGCCGGGTACAACCGTCACGATACCCGTGCTGATCTTGTCATCAGTGGCGCTGTTGACAAGCCAACCCTCGTATGCCGAACCAGATTCCAGCATGGAAACGCCTGACATGGAGAAGGTAACCCTGTCGCTCATTGCGCCAGCGTCAGAGATGACGGCGGTACCGGAACCGCTGTAAGAGTCCTCCGCCTGCGCAACCGCAAATGGCAGCGTCATCAATAGTATGAGACCTAGTGTTATCAGAAGCTTAGACATAGACATGCTAAGTGTCTTTCCTCCTTGTTTGATGTGATTCGAAAAACCTTGACCAATTACAAACATTACCACAACCTAGTGGAACATAATAGACTTTGTGAGTATAATTTTTGTTCTTTTATCAGATTTGTACAATACATTGTAAAGCGCAGACGAAATCCAGTCTGCTGCTCGGCACTCATCATACCACACTGATATATTTTGGTATATCTGCGTCACTTTGACCGCCGATATTATAACCTAATAATACGCTGCTAGGCTACACTTTTGCGCGCGGATGCGCAACCGATCGTCAAAGAAACTATATGATCCTTTTAAGGTGGTATCCGGTCGGACCGATGTGCATGCTCATACGCCGACTTTGATTGGTTGCTTCGGGACATCCCCTGACAGTATCTGTACAAGTAGCTCAGGCAGGCTGTGCGGCACGAATGTCTCGGTCTTCCTGTTTGCGATAAGCTCGGGGAGACTCCACCAGCGTTGTTCGTGGACATACTGCATTTCCCACTAGTCAGGTGCAGTCTGCACGGCCTCGAATGACGGCGCTCTCAGCAGGTAAAACCACTCATCGGACTCTATCCATCTATCTTCCCACTGCCATGTGTGCCGCCGCTTCCAGATGCAGGGGCCTAGATTGACATCGCGCAATCCCGTTTCCTCGTACAGCTCGCGGAGCGCGGCATCCTCACGCGCTTCGCCGGGGTCAAGCCCGCCGCCCGGCGTAATCCACAGGCGTATGTCAGGCCGGTCCGGCGTGGTGACGCGCATTAACAGCACGCGATCGCTGTCGTCAATAAGCAGCACCCTTGCCGCCGGTCGAAAGTCCGGCTTTCCCTTGCTCCCGTTCTCGTCGTTTCTCGGCATCGCTTCAGGCAACGCCTAGCCCGACTTCTTTCGCAGCGCGGCGAGCACCTCGTTCATGCTCCCGGAGCGGAAGCCCTGCAGGTCGAGCGTTACATACGAGTAGCCAATCTCTCGGAACTTGCGCACAACCTGTTCGCGTACCGCCTCATCCGTCAGTGTGATGAAGTCCTGCGGCTCCACCTCAATGCGGGCGACCGTGTCGTGATGGCGCACTCGCAACTGGCGTATGCCGATATCGTGCAGGTACTCTTCGGCCTGCGCGATGCGCGTAAGCGCCTCCACCGTGACCATTGAGCCGTATGGGATGCGCGAGGACAGGCATGCCTGCGCTGGCTTGTCCCAAGTAGGCAGGTCCATATCCTTCGACAGTTCGCGGATTTCAGGCTTGGACAGGTCCGCTTCCACCATCGGGCTGCGCACGCCGTACTGCTTCGCCGCGTTCAGTCCGGGCCGGAAATCGCCGAGGTCGTCGGTGTTCGTGCCGTTGACGATGCTGCCGTACCCTTCCTCCTCGGCGTAGCTGCACAAGTAGGTGTACAACTCGTCCTTGCAGAAGAAGCAGCGGTTGGGATTGTTCGCGGCGTAGTCCTCGCGCTCAACCTCGTGCGTCTCGACGATGCGGTGGTGGAAGCCCAGCCGCTCCGCAAGCTCAATGGCTTCCCTGAGTTCGGACGGCGCAAGACTCGGCGACTTTGCGGTAACGGCGAGCGCCTTGTCACCCAGCACGTCGTGCGCTGTGAACGCAAGAAACGCACTGTCCGTCCCGCCCGAATACGCAACGATCACCGATCCCATATCGGCAAGGATTGACTTCAGCGTCTCCATCTTCTCTTCAATTGTTCTTGTAGCTTCAGCCTGCATCGCCATATCTATCTCCCAGTCCCTTCCCATAAGTTGGGGGAAGGTTAAAACCTCTCCTGAGCCTGCCGAAGGGATAATGGGCGGAGAAACTCCTCCCCCCATCCTGTCCATCGATGTCAGTTTGCGTCTTACTCCGCCATCAACGCCTCTACTATAGCGTGCATCTCATCCGAGTAGTGCTGATAAGACCGGTTCTGATATCGCAACAGACGCTGCGATCCCTCGGTGTCGTACCAGTCCACCCAGCCAGGCGATTCACGGTAGTCCACATCCTCGAACGGCGCCCCCATGAAGCCGTAGAAGTCGCGCGCATAATCCTCACCGTGCATCTGCCACGTGGGTCCGCCCGCGATATTGAGCACCTTATTTGCGGCTTCGGGTGCGCCTACTGAGGCGAACAGCGCGTCCACCACATCGTCCCGATGCACCATCTCCACGCGCTGCTCGGCAACGAACGGCCACGGGCTTGGCGGCTCCATAAACGCCGGCACCATGATGCCCGCGATTCGCATCGCAATCCAGTTCAGCGACGACTCGCGCACCATGCGCTCGCCCACAATCTTGCTGTCTGCGTAGATGTCGATCGCCGACTGCGGGTGGTCAACGCGCACCGGTGGCTTTTCGTCCATCGTGTTGCCGTAGGTGCTGATGGACGATGTGAAAATCAGTGTCGCGTCCTGCGCGCCCGCTTCCATCGCCTTGATGATGTTCTCCGTGCCGCCCACGTTCACCCCGAATGTGCGATCGCGGTCCCGCTCGCTGTTCGGTGGCAGCAGCGCCGCAAGATGCACCGCCGAACTCACGCCTTTGATAGCATCTGCAACCTGCGCCGCGTCCGTGATGTCGCCCTTGACTATATCTATGCCGTCCCTGTCTTCCAAGCCTTCAAAGTCCATGAATGGCAGGTCGAATATGCGCACGGCTTGCCCGTCTGCCACCAGCTTTTCCACGAGCATGCGGCCCACGCTGCCCGCGCCTCCCGTAACAAGAACCGCACCGCTCATGTGAGCGTTACTCCCTTCATGCCTGCCTTCTCGATCAGGTTCTGCGACGACGTGATGAGCGTTTCTATCGCCGTGCCGAAGCTGTCCCAGTCCTCGGACTGACGCAGTGCAAGGGCTGATTCCGACTCGCGCACGACAGTGCGGGCTGCCGGTACGCTCGGCATCGTCTTAAAGAAGAATGTATCGTTAATCTCGTCGAACTTCTCCAGTATTTCTACTATCGAGGTCTCCCAGGCAGCGTTCACCGTACCGAGGCCATCTGCTATCTGCTGACAGTTAGTTATCGACTCCTCAAGGAGTTCCTGTCCGGACACTGGCATATTACTAAACCTCCGAGTGTTGTTTTTGCTTTATGCGCTTCATGCCGTATGGCTACGGCAATGAACTTTGTGCTTAAATCGCCATTCCAGCCATCGCAGGAATGGATACAATTAACGCTTCATATTGTGCCGTCCATTCGCGCGTGCGTCAACCCTGCCGCACAAAAGCCACGCCATTAAGAAGCGCGCTTGAAACTTGCCGCTCAACTCAAAGGGGACGCTGCCCCGCTAGAAACAGCGTCCCCCCGTTCTAATGCCTGTGGCTATGCGCCGTGATGCCTATTCGTCGTCGTCAGCCGGCTGAAGTTCCCTGATCTCCACTTCCTGGTGGTGACCGTTCGTGGAGTGGTCATAGTGCCTCTTCACGCGGTCGAAGTCAACAACGTCGTTGCGCGCGAAGCCCTTGCCGTCGTGCCTGTCATACGGGAACGGCTGGAACTTCTCGAAGCGCTCCTTGAACCGCTGGCGGCTGGGCCTGCGGTCATACGGGAACTTGTGCCTCTCCGCGGACTGCGGCTCGACCTCGATCAGCGTGTAGTCGCGGCTGCCAAGACCGATCTCGTGCCCGGTGTTGATGCTCGCAACCTCGCTCTGACCGTGGAAGGTCGCGGCGGCGGCCTCGAACTTGTTGTCGCCCGGATGGTGCGCTTCCATCATCTCGACCGCCGAACCCGGCATGCCCGGCGACTCCTTCGCCTTGTCAACGCACGCCATGTCGATTGCGACGGCGTCCGTGCTGGCGAACACGCCCAGATGCGGTACTATCGGCACATCGGAATGGTTGCCGCAGTCGCACTTCGGTGAGACGTCGATAGCCAAGTTGATGTAGCCGACCTTGTCGCGTCCGACCGCCTTCTCAACGCCCAGGCAGGCGTCCGCGATGGCGACGTCAACGGCGTCGAAGTTGACGGGTGGGATTTCGGCGAGACCGCGCGGGCCCATAACGCCGAAGCAGCCCAGGCAGGTCGTGCAGCGTTCGCGGTCCCACTCAAGCTCGTCCTTCTCGTTGATGTGATACAGGTCGAACGGGCAGCAGTCCTCTAGAATCTCCCAGTCGGGCGTGTTCTCCTTGCCCTGGAAGCGTTCAGGATGGAATATCGCCGCCGCGCCATAGCCGTAGTTCGGATGTCCGCCCATGTGGACGTTCAGCTTGCCGCGCTTCGACTGTGCGCCGATGCCGAGGTTCTTCAGCGCGCCGCCGATGACGCCCATGCCGTGACCCTTGAAGTGGGTCAGCGCGATGAGTACGTCCGCCGCTGCGATCGCCTGCGCGACATATGCTTCCTTCAGCAGGTAGCCTTCAGGAATGTCAACGCGGAAGTCGCTCGTGCCGATGAAGCCGTCCGCGCAGATGAACGGGCAGCCCAGCGTCGCCGAGTTGTAGCCGTTGCGCTCTGCCGTCAGCAGAATGTCCAACTCGCTGGAGCGCGAACCCCATGGCGAGTAGGTGGAGGTCGTCGTGTCGCAGACGAACGGTCGTCCGCCCAGCTCCTTGATTCGGTCTGCAAGCGCCCGCGCGTACACGGGGCGCAGATACGCCGTGTTGTTCCACTCGCCGCAGTGAATCTTGATAGCCACAATATCGTTCGGCTTAATCATTTCATCAAGCCCGGCGGCATCAAACACCGTCGTCATCTTCGCGACGAGGCTAGTCTCCGTGGATTCCGAATGGGCATCCATATAGAAAACTTCGGATCTTGCCATATCTACCCTCCCAGTTAAATTCGGCTGAAGGGCAAGGCGCCCCATTGCCATGCTAGATATAAATAATCAGTGTGAGATTAGCATCAAGCCTAGCCTTTTGTCAATTGACCATGTGGTGGATGTTTTCGCCATGCACGGCTAATTTGGGAATGCCGCAATTTACATTGAAGGCGTTGGTGGATACGATACACACTTAAGAGAATTTAGGAGGCAGAACTATGAGTAATTCGGCTTTTGACCTGAGCGGCAAGTCGGCGGTCATCACGGGTGGGAATGGCGGTATTGGGCTCGGCATAGCGGTGGGACTGGCGGAGGCGGGTGCTGACATTCTTGTCGCGGCGCGCAATAAGGCGAAGACCGATGCGGCGGTGAAACAGCTTCAGGCCCTCGGCGTGCGCGCCGTCGGCACAACCACGAATGTGCAGCACGAAGATGAGGTCGCCGACATGGTGAAGCTGGCGCTCGATGAGTTCGGCAGTCTGGACATTCTGGTGAACAATGCGGGCATCGGCATCCGCAAAGCGCCGCAGGACTACACACTCGAAGACTGGAACCTGATCATGGACATCAACCTGACAGGCACATTCCTACTGTGCCGCGAGGCGTATCCTCACATGGCACGGGCGGGCGGCGGAAAGATTATCAACATCGGCTCGATGACCTCCATATTCGGGCACGACCTTGTGATGCCATACTCTGCCAGCAAGGGCGGCGTGGTGCAGCTGACCAAGAGCCTTGCGACCGCGTGGGCGAAGGACAACATACAGGTGAACTCTATACTGCCGGGCTGGATAGAGACCGACCTGACCGAGCCGCTACGCACTGAGGAGAGCTTCCGCGAACGGTACGAGCTTATTTCGGCGCGCATACCGCATGGGCGCTGGGGAACGCCCGACGACATGGCAGGCACCGCCGTCTTCCTCGCCGCCTCCGCCTCTGACTACGTTACGGGCATTTCTATTCCGGTGGACGGAGGGTATGTGGCGTTCTAGCGGCAGGTAATCGTGGTGGGTTGCACCTGGACTACGAACTGCCTTCTACCTGCACGGTAACGATGTCTATGCCGTGATACTTGCGGTGGCGCACAGACGAGGCGTAATGCCGCAGGATGCGGAACGAAATTTCGCTCTCGAGTGGCGACTCTACATGCTCATCCAGGTACGTCAAGTGGTCTTCGATGTTCTCGTCCTCGTCAACTGCGGTCAGGAACTCCAGCTCCAGCATACGGGAGTCGGGCCTCGCGGATATTTGCAGGCGCCGCGTATTGCCCTCCTGATTCTCGTCAACCTCCTGGAGCAGGATCGCCAGGGTCTCTTCGCCGACGAAACTCAGGCGCTGCTGCGATTCGCTGTCCCATCCCTGCCTTGACGCGACATCACGAAGAAAGTCGTCGATCCTGGGCAGAGATGCGAAATCAAGCTCGACTCGCAGTCGCCTGGTGCGCCCTCCGGTGTCTCCAGGAATGTGTTCATGGCGACCGCGGCGAGAGCCCCCGCCGTCAGGCCGTTGGCGAGGATTTCTCCCCACGCCCCCGTCAGAAGCCCCGCGAACACATCCTGGCTCTCGAAGCCCAGCCCGATGGCGAACGCGACCCCCACCACCAGCGTCTTGCGGTAGTCCAGGCCGTCTTGTATTACGGTCCGCATCCCCTCCACGAAAAGGATGCCCATCGTCATCAGGATGTACGAGCCCACCACGGGACCCGGTATAGTGAGCAACACGGCGGTCAGCTTGGGCAGCAGCGCCATCGCCACCAGCATAATGCCTATGGCATATCCCACTCTTCTGGAAGCCACACCCGTGAAGTTCGTCAGCGATACGCTGAACGCCTCGTAGGTTATCGGGGGCAATGTCCCCGCGAGACCCGTCAGCAGCTTGCCAATGGCGTTGGCGTTGACCGCGCCCTGAACAAGGCGGAAGTCAGTCGCCGCAGGCCTGCGGAGCGCCGACTGCTGCACGACCGCGCCGCCGCCGATGGTCTTGATTGTGCCCACCAGCGTCACCACGAGAAACATCGGCAGCAGTCCCCAGAAGTGGGCGCCGAACGAGAACTTCAAGCCATGAAACGGGCTGTCCGGGAAGCCGACCCAGGGAGCGTCGATTATCCTCTGGAAGTCGAGGAGCCCGAAGGCGGCGGCAATGGCGCATCCGGTACCGATCCCGATCAGCGGCGACAGCAGGCGCAGCCTTCCCGTCGCGCGCAAGCCGAGCATTAGGGCGACTGTAAGCGTCGCCAGTGCGACAATCGGATAGGCGAACGTCGAATCATGCTGGTGTCCCTCGTCGAGGCTGTCAATAGCGACGGGTATAATCACCGCCGCTATCAGCATGAAGACCGTACCGGAGACGACGGGCGTAATGATGCGGCGCAGCAGCGGCAGTCACGCAGCCACCACGAACTGAAATAGCGAGGACACGAGGGTGAGGCTCGCAAGGTGCCCGGGACCGCCCTCGGACAGCGCGGTAATCCCAACGGCTATGAAATTACCTGAAGTGCCGCTTATGAGGACATGCCCCGCGCCTATGCGCCCGACCCGGCTGGCGTGCAGCGCCGTTATCGCCCCGTTGATCACGAGCGACGCGAAGACGGCCCATGTCAGGTACGCTTCGGGCTGATTCGCAGCCTGTGCCGCGACTGCGATATACAGCACCGTCGGCGCGATGACCAGCAGTACGCCTTGAAATCCGACGCCTATCGCCACCAGGAGCGGACAGCGCTCGTTTGGGTTCGTACAGTATGCCTGTGCTTGTCGATGTAGCCATAGCCTGAGAACAAGGGAGTCGGAATGGTGCGCCTGACTTCAGGAGGCGTCAATAGGCGGATGCAGGTTGTGCCAGTCGGTCGCCTGCTCAAAGGCGTGTCCGATGCGACACAACATCGGTTCGGACAGGGACTTGCCTACGAATTGCAGGCTCAGGGGCAGCCCGTCACCGTTGAGTCCGCAAGGCAGCGATATCGTGGGCGCACCGTTGTAATCGTAGGGCACGGTGTAGCGTTGGAAGGACGTTCCCCTGTCTCCACTCATAGGGCCGTACATCTCTTCGGGAGTAATGGCGCGCGCCGGCCCCATCATGGAGGGGCATGCGAGCGCGTCTATGTCATGGAAAGCATCACGGATAAGCCCGTTGAGTTCGGCGCGGCGGTTGTTGGCGGCAGCATAGTCGGCGCCGGTTACGCCCGCGCCCATATCTAGCCAGCCTCGGAACCAGAGGCCATAGTCTTCGCGGCGCGAGGGGTAGTTCTCCTTGTGCGCGGCGACGGCTTCTGCAGAGCAGAGCACGGGCCAGGCGGACAGGTAGCTGTCCACATCGGGCATCTGCACCGGCACGATTTCCGCGCCCAACTCTTCCATAACCTTGACGCCGGCGAGCACCGCAGCAGCAAGCTCGGGGTCAACGCCGTCGGTTGCGTACTTCTCGTCCAGCCCTATACGAATGCCTTTGACGCCGCCGTCAATGCCATCGAGCATGTCAGGCACGGGCGCGGGCAGCGATGTGGGGTCATTGGGGTCGTGTCCGGCGATAGCCTGAAGCGCTATGGCGGCGTCGGCGGAGCTGCGGGTGAGTGGGCCAACATGGTCGAGGGATTCGGCAAGGGCGAGCACTCCGTATCGACTCACACGCCCCCAGGTGGGCTTCAGTCCGACAGTGCCGCAGGCTGCGGCGGGGAAGCGTATGGAGCCGCCCGTGTCGCTGCCAAGCGAGCCAAAGCACAGCCCTGCCGCCGTTGCCACGCCCGAACCGCTGGACGATGACCCAGCCCAATGTGCGGTGTTCCACGGATTCAGGGGCAGGTTCAGCGCCGGGTTGTAGCCGCCCATCGCGCCTTCGGTGAGGTTCAGCTTGCCCAGCGGCACTGACCCAGCCGCATTGAGCCTGGAGACCACCGTCGCATCGAATGACGGTATGTGGTCGATGTACACCTTGCTGCCGCCCATAGTGCGAACGCCCTTGGTGAAGCAGAGGTCCTTGACGGCGAATGGTACGCCGTGAAGGGGACCGCGGTATTGCCCGGCCGCAATCTCGGCTTCGGCGGCTTTGGCGGCGGCCTCGGCATGGTCAGCCATCACGGTGGCGTAGCTTTTGTACTTGCCGTCGAGGTCCTCAATGCGTCGGAGCATCGATGCCGTAACCTCCACCGGCGAGATTTGCCGCGCCTTGATGAGCGCCGCCAATTCAGTGATGGTCTTGAAGTGCAGTGGTGTGTCAGCCATCTGTTGGCTCTCCTTGCTTGTATATGTTGGCATGCCACGCGCCTTTCGGCAGGCTCAAGACAGGCTCAGTGTGAAAGCGGAAGGTTCTGTCCAATTATCAGGCGCTTTCTTTCACGAAGTCGGCGATGCGCTCGCCTATCATCATCGTGGTCACATTGATGTTCGCGTCGTCATAAGCAGTTCTTGAATGATCGTAAGACTTCGGCGGTCGGCATAAACTGGAACGCAAGTCACTCGCGATCGATGACCATGATCCAACAGTCCCTGTACTCCCCTTCGTGCCACTCGCGCTTGGGCAGCACCTTGAACTTTCTGAATCCGACCTTCTCATAAGAGCGAATCGCGCGGCAATTCGACACCTGTGGGTCGATGACAATACGCCGTGCGTCAGTCGATTCAAACAGGTACGTGATGAGCGCCCTCATGGCACGGCTTCCTATGCCCCTGTTCCAGTATTCCGGCTCGCCGATGAACAGGTCTAAGCCGTAGGTGTCGTCACCGCTTTCCAAACCGTACTCCGCGACATCCTCCACCGGATAGTATTGTATATATCCGATGGACGCGTCCCCGTGTTCAAGGATGCACGGAGTTGCGCTGTCTTCGCCCGTTACCAAGGGGCGGAACTTTTCTCGCGCTTTCGCTGAGTCGTGTGGGTTGTCCCTGCCCTCGTAGAACTCGAGCACCCTCTCATCAGTGAGCCACTCAGACATCAGTCGGTAGTCTCGCTTATCGTCTCTCATGAGGCGAATAGCGAAGTCCCTATCTTGGATGAAGCGGAAGGCTCTGTCCAATTATCAGGCGCTCTCTTTCACGAAGTCGGCGATGCGCTCGCCTATCATCATGGTGGTCACATTGATGTTCGCTCTCACGCAGTCGGGCATGATGGAAGCGTCTACAACTCGCAAACCTTCGACCCCGTGAACCCTGCCATACTGGTCAACGACCGCCATCGGATCGTCTGCGGGTCCCATCTTGTTGGTGCAGGATATGTGATGTCCCGTGCTCACCTCGCTCATCATCCATGCGTCCAGCGCGTCGTCGGATTCCAGCGCGTCGTCGGGCGGCTCGATGCGCTTGTTGATGATGTCTTTCCATGCCTCGTGCTCGCCTAGTTTCGTGCAGATGCGAATGGCTTCGCGTACGCGCTCTCGGTCGAACTCCTCCTGGAAGTAGTTATAGTCGAGTATCGGCTGCACACTCGGATCGCTGGACTGCAATTTCAGTTCGCCCGCGCCTACGGCAAGATCGAGTCCGATAATCGTGCGAATGCCGATGGGAGCCATGCGATCTCCGCCACGGTCTATGCGGCCTGTCGCGAAGATGTTCATATAGACAATCATGTCGTTTTCGAAGTCCGAGTTGCTTGCGGTGTAGCGCAGACCGAACTGTATGCGCGGCCCGAATGTCTCAAGTTCGTACTCTGGTTTCGTCGTCCATGTAACATAGACGAGCGGATGGTCGCGCAGGTTCTGTCCCACACCGGGCGCATCCTTGAGCACCGGAATGCCCACCTCGCTGAGATGGTCGGCAGGCCCGATACCCGACAGCATCAGAATCTGCGGCGAGCCCACTGCGCCCGCGCTGAGGATAATCTCGCCGCCCTCGACCACGAAGCGCTCGCCGCCGCTCTCCACATCCACGCCGGTCGCTCGGTTGCCCTCGAAGACGATGCGATGAACCAGGCAGTTGGGGCGGATGGTGAGGTTGAGGCGGTGCCGCGACAGGCTGAGGTAGCCGAGGTTTGTGCTCCAGCGTATGCCCTCCGGGTTGTTCAGCGGCAAGGGCCCCACGCCGGTCGTGTCAGGCGCATTATGGTCAGGGCAGTCCGGAAAGCCGTAATCGAGGCAGGACTCGTAGAACGCCTTGGACGCGCCACGCCACTGCTCTTCCGGGAAGCGATGGCAGATGATGGGCCCGTCCGTGCCGTGGTAGTCGTCGCTGTAAGTGGTGTCCGTCTCCAGCTTGCGGAAGTACGGCAGCGAGTTCTCGAATGTCCACTCATCGTTGCCCCACGACGCCCAGCGGTCGTAGTCGTCTGGCACGCCGCGCAGGAAAATCTGCCCATTGATGGCGCTGGATCCGCCCGTTACCTTGCCGCGCGGCACCAGCATCGGCTGCGCCTGCTCGGTGGCGCGCGCCGTGAACTGCCAGTTGTGGTCGCTCGTCATGATGTCGGTCGCGGAAGCATATCCGTACTTGACCTCTTCAGGCAGGTCGTCCAGTTCGGCGTAGTCCGGCCCAGCTTCCAGCAGCAGCACTGATGTATTCGGGTCTTCCGTGAGACGGGTTGCGAGGATCGCGCCCGCCGAGCCCGCGCCGATGACAATGTAGTCGTACTTCATAGTGTCTCCTAGCGTTATCAACCGGATTATGTCTGGCATTTCTGAGGCCAAACTGTCTATCTATCGCTGGTATGCATCGTCTCGTCGGGTGATGCTTACCACGAGGATTTGGCGGGAGCGCCTGTCAAATTCAAGAATTACTCGCCAATCACCCACGCGCATACGCCGACGATTTCTGGAACCGGCAAGGTGCTTGATATCTACTTGTCCGCCAGTTTCAAGTGTGTCGAATCTTCTTCCTAACCTAGCCTGAGTAACTCTGTCCAGGCGATCAAATTGCCTTTCAGCCCTAGTAGTAAAAGTAATCCCCAGTTCACAGGCCCAATTCTTCCTTGATGTCCTTCCACGACCTGCCCCTGCCTGCGGCAAAATCTTCGTTTGCCTCTTTGATAGCTTGCTTGTCAGCATCAGTCAGCGGCTCATCGTCTAATGGGGCATTCTTGAACATTTCCCATACTGGATCGAAGTCTGCCGCGGTATTCATCTGTTCGTCATCCCTTGGCTTGGTTGCCATGCTCAGCCCTCCATGCGCCATCTATTTATCGAAGATGAAACTACCGGCATGTTATCAGGTCTGTTCCTGTGATGCCTTGCAAACCTTCCCAGTGTACAAGGGCTACTTTCCCTCCCTGATGAAGTCCGCGACGCGCTCGCCGATGACCATGGATGTGGCGTTCGTGTTGGCGCGGATGCAGTCGGGCATGACGGACGCGTCTGCCACGCGCAACCCTTCGAGTCCGTGCATCCTTCCGTACTGGTCGACGACCGCCATAGAGTCATCTGCGGGTCCCATCTTGCAGGTGCCGGATATGTGATGGCTTGTCCTGGCATTGCGCATCATCCAGTCATCGAGTGTCTGATCGGATGCAAGGTCGGCGTCTGTGGGGGAGTTCAGCCCCTCTATCAGGTCCGCCAGCGAGTCTTTCTGCGCAAGGTCGAGACAGATCTGGACTGATTCGCGCATTCGCCTGACGTCGAACTCAGTCGCCAGCAGGTTGTAGTCCAGGAACGGCTGGATGCGAGGACTCGTAGTCCTGAGAAGTATCTCGCCTGCCGAATCGGCCAGGTAGATGGCAGCGATCATTCCGATTCCGATCGGCTCAACATTCGGGTCCGTGTAGTAGAGGCTTCGAGTTGCGTATGAAAATGGATGAATGAGCATGTCGTTGCGTAGCGTCGAGCCTCCCGCCGTGTATCGCAGCACGAATTGTATGCGTGGCGCGAGGCTGTCCTGCTCGAATCCGGGCTTGGTCCTCCATGTGAGCTGGACCTGAGGATGGTCGCGCAAGTTCTTGCCCACGCCGGGCGAATCGTGGATGACCGCAACACCCATGTTCTGAAGGTGTTCAGCGGGCCCCACTCCCGAAAGCATCAGAAGGTGGGGCGAACCGATCGCTCCGGCCGACAAGATAATCTCATCGCCATGTGCAGACTGCATCTCGCCGTCTGCTTCATATTCCACGCCGGTCGCTCTGACGCCATCGAAGATAATCCGGTGCGCTAGCGCGCGCGACACGATTGTGAGGTTCGGACGATCCCGCGCCTCGCTCAGGTAGCCGATATTAGTGCTCCATCGGATGCGGTTGGGGTTGTTGAACGGGCAGGGGCCCACACCTGTCGAATCGGGATCGTTATGGTCGGGGCAGTCAGGGAAGCCGTATTCGCGGCTCGCCCGGTACCATGCCTGCTGGTCTGGAAGCCACTCGTCGGGCTTGTACCGCCTGATGATTGTGGGGCCGTCAACGCCGTGGAAGTCGTCCGAGAAGTCGGTGTCAGTCTCCATGCGGCGGAAGAAAGGGATGAGCTTCTGGAAACTCCACTCGTCGTTGCCCCACGATGCCCAGTCGTCGTAGTCCTCCGGCACGCCGCGCAGGAATATCTGGGCATTCACGGCGGAAGATCCGCCCGTGGTCTTGCCGCGCGGAACGAGCATCGGCGGAGCCTGATCGGTTGACTTTGCAACGAAGTGCCAGCGATGCTCCGTGCCAAGCACATCAATTGCAGACTTGCCGTGCCCGTATCCGTACTTCACATCGTCGGGCATCTCGTCCAGGTCCGGATAGTCGGGGCCCGCTTCCAGCAGCAGAACACTGCGGTCAGGGTCTTCCGTGAGGCGGGCGGCGATAATTGCACCCGCAGATCCGGCGCCCACCACGATATGGTCGTAGTTCATCTTATGTCCCTCCGCATGCGGTGCATTATCCGCCCGTATGCGCTGCATAACATTGATGCACAGGATAATAGAGGGGATGAACCGCAGTGGCAAGCGGTATCAGGCGTCTCTAACGCAGCGAAAGCCGAGGTTGCCTGTGGAGCTGTCGGGAGTGTTGGACGTGCGGGCTGCGACGCGGTAGCGGTTGCAGTACGAGTCGTGGCACAGATACGAGCCCCCGCGTATCGTCTTGGACGCGCCGGACGGAGGACCCTGCGGATCATCGCGCGGTCCGTTTATGTGGCCCATCTCGATATGGAATGTGGGACTGAACCAGTCGTTCGTCCACTCCCACACATTGCCCGCAACATTGTAAAGGCCGTAGCCGTTCGGCTCGTATGCGTCAACGGGAGCGGTGCCCTTGTAGCCGTCATCTGCGCTGTTTTCGTCAGGGAACACGTCCTGCCAGATGTTGCAGCAGTGCTCGCCATCGGGGGTTAGGTCGTCGCCCCACGCGTACCGCTTCTGTGCGAGGCCCCCGCGCGCAGCATATTCCCACTCGGCTTCAGTGGGAAGGCGCTTGCCTGCCCATTCGCAGTATGCGGTGGCGTCGTTCCATGAAATGTGGGTTGCGGGATGGTTCCAGCGCTGCTTGAGGTTGGAGCCGGGACCTTCGGGCCTGCGCCAGTACGCGCCGTTGATGACCCACCACCAGGGAGCTTCGGCTGCGGCTTGCTCAGTGGTGCGGCGTGCCTTCGCGCCCACGAACATGTGGAAGACGAACGACCAGCCGAAGCGCTCCGCGTCCGTTCTGTAGTTGGTTTCGCGCGCGAACTGCTCAAACTCAGTGTTCGTCACGGCGCACGCATCGATGTAAAAAGAATTGACGCGCACACTTCGCACAGGCCCCTCGCCGTCCGCCGGAAAGCCGCCCGGATCTTCGGTCCCCATGAGGAACTCGCCGCCCGGCACGAGCGCCATGCCCTCGACGCTGCCATTGACTGCGCGCGCTGCCTGCGGTGCGCTCGTAGCAGAGAGTGTCGGGGCTGATGTGGGCATACGGGCTGCCGCACAGCAAGGGGATGGCTGGTGTTGCATTGGGTTACCTTGGGCGCTGCAGCAGGGTTAATTCTGGTATTTCGTCAAAATCTCCGTCATCCGACGCCAGAGAACAACCAAGCGTTACGGCTGTGGCGGCAATCCATGCATCGGCTAGGGATAGCTCGCGACCTGCCTTTCTGGTTTCACTACGAAGACGGGCGCATGTTTCTATCAGTGTACGAGTAGGCCAAATTACCTGAAATTTGCCCAGATGCCTGTCCATTGCTTCGGTTCGCCTCTGACCCCAATTCCCATAAAATGCGCCTAACCAGCGTTCTTCGACCGTTTGGAACGACATTGATAGTCGAGACCCCTCCAGCTTTTCACCGTAGTAAGAGTATCTGTAATCAGTGGGATTAAAGAGGATAGAAACGACACTGGTATCCAGTACAACCCACCCCTCGTTGCTTGTCGTCATACATGTCGTCCTTCACGGACGATTCGATTAAATTCGTCCACATCGAAAGTTTCATCGATTGCTTTGGCATCGGCTGCCCAATCAACCTTTCTGAAAACCTTCGCCTTGCTTCCGTCGTATGGCAGCGACACGGCGTCCACATTGATGTGTACCCACTCTTCCTTGTCGGTGTCCGCTGCTTTAAGGTAACCGCTGCCCTCTATCTGGACGAACTGGGTTGCGAAGCGGCGCATTTCCTCGTCGAGTTCCTTGCCGAACAGTAGTTTGATGGGCTTCCGCTGGAATCGTTCAAGGCGTGCCGTCTTCTTCGTCCAGTCCACCGCCATCAGACGACCCATAACCAGGGCGTCTTCTATCTGTTCGACGGAGTCTTCGTCTTGTTCGTGCGTGTGGTTCATTGCGACACCTCACAGGAGCGAGTATGCAGAGATTATAGCAAATGCCGCATCTAGTCCATCAGCGCCTGATAGGTGGCTATCTGGAACTCGCGGCGCAGCGGGTAGTATGAACTTGGCATGAACTGCGTGAGCAGGATGGCGACCAGGTCCTCGACCGGGTCTATCCAGAAGACGGTGCTCGCCGCGCCGCCCCACGAATAGATGGCATTCGAGCCGATTATTCCGTGCTGAGCGATGTCCATCACCACGCGGAAGCCCAGTCCGAACCCGCACCCCTTCGTGTCGGACGACATGCTCTGCCCGACAGCGAACGGCTTCAGGTCGTCCGTCAGATGGTTCGAGCGCATCATCTCGACCGTCTTCGGTGCGAGCAGGCGCTCTTCGCCGAGTATCCCGCCGTTGAGCAGCATCTGGCAGAAGCTCATATAGTCCGATCCCGTAGATACGAGACCGCCGCCGCCCGAGAAGAGCGTATGCGGCCTGGTCTGCCTGTTGACCATGGGGTTGTTGAGAGGTGCAATGCCGCCGCCGTTCATGGAAGCGCCGTACACCGTGGCAAGCCTGTCGAGATTCTCTTCGGACACATAGAAAGATGTGTCGGTCATGCCGAGCGGCGAGAGAATCCTTTCCTGCAAGAACTGGTCGAATGGCTGACCTGAGACGACTTCGACAAGATATCCGAGCACATCGGTCGCGTTGCTGTACCGCCATTTCGTGCCGGGCTGGGTCACGAGGGGCAGCTTGCCGAGCTTCTCAGCCATCTCCTGTAATGTGCTGTCCGGGTCGGTGATGTTAGCTTTCCTGTACATCTCCTCGACTGGTGAATCCTGGTGAAAGCCGTAGCTCAGCCCGGATGTGTGAGTGAGCAGGTGGCGGATGCTAATAGGCTGCTGCTGCTCGACCAGGCGAATGCCCGTCTCGCTCATCCCGTCGTACACTTTCAGCCGCGCGAGTTCAGGGATGAGCTTGCCGACCGGATCGTCCAGCGAGAAGTGACCTTCTTCGTAAAGCATCATGACGGCTGCGCTGGTGATGGGCTTCGACATCGAGTAAATGCGGAACAGACTGTCGCGCTCGACGGGCGCGCCGCTTTCGATGTCAAGCACGCCGTAAGGCTCGAAGTGAAACACTTCGCCGCGCCGCGCAAGTATAGTCAACCCGCTGGCAAGTTTGCCGTCGTCAATATAGCTTTGCATCATCTTGTTGATGCGGCTGAGTCTCTGGGATGAGAAGCCGACTGCTTCAGGTGTTACGCCATTCGTCATTTGCTGCTCCTTGTTCTTAACATTGGTGTACGGAATGAAGGGATTTTATCACCCCCATCCTAACCTTCCCCCATCGAGGGGGAAGGGACTCTATGCCTGGTATTAAGCGACGCCGAGCTGCTCTGCCATTCGCAGCATTGCGCGGGCGGTCTGCTCGTGCGCAATGTCCACCATGTCGCCGCCGAAGGTTACTGCCGCGCCGCCGGTCTGGCGCATCTGCTCCATGGCGTCCACTAGGCCGCGCCACTCGGCGATTTCCTCCACTGATGGGGTGAACACTTCGTTGACGACCGGCACATGGTAGGGGTGTATGAGGCTCATGCCGTTGTAGCCGAGGCGTTTCAGTTCGCCGGCATAAGTTCGCAATCCGTCAAGATCGCGGATGTCGAACCAGCCGCCCGATACTGGGAACTGCACACCAGCGGCCCGCGAATCGACGAGCACCTTGGAGCGGACGAACAGAGTCTCCATGCCCTCCGGCGTCCACTGGTAGCCGATGGAACGCGCCGTGTCGCCGCCCTTGCCGCCGCTGCCGCCCATGTGCGCGATGCGGTCGGACGCCATTGCGATGTCGTAGGCGCTGCGGATGCCCGCTGCCGTCTCAAGTCCGGGGTCTATGAATATCTTGCCGACCTCCGCGCCCGCCTTGCGCTCGAAGAAGCGCAGCAGAACATCGACCTCCACCACATCGGCGGGGCATTGCACCTTTGGCAGCGTGATGCCATACAGGTTCTTGCTCGTGATGGCTTCGAGATCGAAGCCCGTCAGCCCCGTCTCCAGCGGATTGACGCGCACGAACAGCGTCTGTGTTGCGCCAATCTCCTCGATCATCTTGCTGACGATTTCGCGCGCCGCGTCCTTCTCCTGCAGCGGCACGGAGTCTTCAAGATCGAGAATCAGCGCATCAGCGCCATACTTGGGCGCCTTGCGTATCCAGTCTTCCTTGTTGCCGGGCACAAACAGGACTGAGCGCAGGGGTTTTGCTTCAAATTTCATGGTTTTGCTCCAGTTGTGGTCATCAGTTTTTCGGCTGGTAAGATTTACGGGATTGCTATATCACACCCTCTTCCTTTAGCCCCGCGATCTCATCATCCGACAGATTCAGCACGCCGCCGTATATCTCCTCGTTGTGCATGCCGAGCGTGGGCGCGCCGTAGGGTTCGGGGAGTTCACCGCCGGAGAAGATGACGGGGAAGCCCGCAACGATGCCGGGCACGGGGTCTTCCATCTTGCCATGCCGCATTGGTAGCAGGCTGCGGCGGTCCCAGAAGTGCTTGTCGTTGATGGCCTCGTCAACGGTGCGAACCGCGCCGCACGGCACATCCGCAGCCTCGAAGCGTTCCAACGCCTCAGTGCGTGTGAGCTTCTCCACGCGCTTCTGTATCTCCTCACGCGCCTCCACAACATTCGCCGTGCGGCTGTGGAACTCCGCGAAGCGCGGGTCTTCGGCGAGTTCGGGAGAGTCGAGTGCGTTGGCGAGACGCCTCCACTGGTCGTCGCTCGCCGCCGTGATGGTCAGCTCGCCGTCGCTGGTGCGGTACAGCCCCGTGGGACCGCCGCGCGTCGTGTTGCCCATTCGCAGCGGCAAGCCCATCTCCACATCGTCCTCTAGCGTATCCATCATCATGATGGAGGTCAGCGTATCCATCATCGAAACATCTAGATACTGCCCCTCGCCCGTGCGCTCCTTCTCGCGCAGCGCGGCCGTAATCGCGTAGCAGGCGAACAGCGGAGTCACTAGGTCGCCGATATAGAACCCAACACGAGTCGGCGGGCCATCCGGATGTCCGTTTATCTCCATCAAGCCGCTCATGCCCTGAATCTGCGGGTCGTGCGCCGGCCTGTCGGCGTACTCGCCGGTCTGCCCGTAGCCTGATATGGAGCAGTAGATGATAGACGGATTTACGGCGTAGACATCCTTATAGCCCAGTCCCATGCGCGTCAGCGAGCCGGGCGCGAGGTTCTCCAGCATCACATCGGACGACTTCGCAAGGTCGAGGAACATCTTGCGGCCCTGCGGATGCTTGAGGTTGAGCGTAACGCTCTTCACACCTTGGTTGCGCTTCAGGAAGCGCGTGGATATGTCGTCGGGCGTCTGCTGCTGCGGGTGCTTGCCTTCCGGTCCGATGAAAGGCCCGTTGCCGCGCACGGGGTCACCCTTGCCCGGCAGCTCCACCTTGATGACTTCAGCGCCCAGCCGGGCGAAGTTCATGCTTGCGTAAGGTCCGGCGAGAAAGCCCGTAACGGCGACTACTCGGATATCTTTGAGGGGTTGCATCTTGCCTCCAAGGAGTGGGTCATTGTTTCAGTCGGTTTATTTGCTGGTGGAAACACCTTCGTGGTATTTTACACCATTCCGATAATTGCGCTTGAAAGGCGGCACAAAGCATCAGGGCGAACGAATTGTATGATTACATCGTTCGCCCTGAACTTTTCTTAAGCGCGATTTATAGCAGTCAGCTATGGTCGCTTTTGCGAAATCACCTGAGCGAGAAGTATCGTCGGTTTTCCGGCGGCGCGCCCGGTCCGCCGTTGTCAACAAGCATCAGCTTGCCGGAGTCATCATGCGTAACCATAAAGCAGACATTACCGATGCGCTGCTTGGCTGCGTTGGGACGTTGTAATGCGAAATCTGACTTAATAACGGTTTTAGGTCTCCCGCCGCAATGGTTCGCGCCGAACCACTTGTACACATTTCCGTTAGGCGGTTCGCCTTCGGCCGTTAATCTTGCGGCAGCGTCATATTCATTGCCGTCAGTATCGGTACCTCTCAACTCGATCAGTACCAACAGGTACTCGTAGTCGCGCTCAGGGGGGTTGTTGAGAGAATCCTCCTCATTAATTATTTCCCATGAATCTTTAGCCCAGTACACCCTGTCTAGCTTGACGCGCAAAAGAAGACCATCAGTGTTCTGCAAGGGCTGCGCCTCTCCAATGGGCACTGGCCAGTCCCATGAAATGCCAACCGGGAGTGGGGTTGGAGTGTACGTAGGTGTCGGTCTGGGCGTCTGTGTCGCCGTTGGTACGGGAGTGCTTGTCGAGGGCACGGCAGTAGGTTCAGGCGTTGGCTCGGGCTCGGGTGTTGACGTAGGCTCTGGTTCTGGAGTACTGGTGGGTGGTTCAGGCGTCGGCTCCGGTTCGGGTGTGCTCGTAGGCGGCACGGGTGTGCTTGTAGGCGGCACGGGTACGGGAGTATTGGTAGGCTCCGGCATCGGCGTATTCGTCGGAGCAGCCTGTGCCTCAGCAGTCGCTTGCAAGCTCGCTGCCACGACAGTCGCCTGAACGCCCGCCGCGACAGCCGCTCGCACATCCGGAGTTGGCGGAGATGGTTGAGTCGGTGCGGGCAGAGGCGGCGGACCAGGCGGCTCTTCACTGCTGCCACAGGCGAATACCAGCAACGAGAATGCTGCGACCATCGAGAGCGCGAAAAACTTCACCTGTTTGTCCTCCGATCAATGTAAAAGAATAGCAAAACAACTATACAACAGACGAAATGTGCTGTGGTATCAGACAAGTATCATTAAGTATTATTTCTCTTAGCATAAGCGTTGGTGATTGATCCCGCTGATGTTTGCCTCAGCCAACCTGGCGATTGATGTGCTCCGTCGCGAGCAGTCTCTGCACATTCGCATCGACTAAACATTGTGATTATGCGCGTTTCGCAAACTCATCATGCGCGCGGTTGGTGACAGGGGCCACGGATGTACCCCGCACCGCTCCGCCCATACGTCGTATAGTGCAATCATCTCGTCGGCCTTGGGCGCGTTGGCTTCGACGAGGTTGCTCAGTTCAGTCCTGTCCTCGTCCATGTCGTACAGTTCCCACTCCCCGCCGATTTCCGCGACCAACTTCCAGTTGTCGATGCGGACGGCTCGGCTGCCCTCATGCTCCCAGTAGATAGGCAGATTGCGCTTCCACGCGCCCGTGTTGATGGCGTCCAGAAAGCTGATGCCCTCGATAGGCGTGATGGCATTGCCGTTCAGTTCTGTCGGATACTGCGCGCCTGCCGCTTCGATGCAGGTGGCGGTGATATCGGAAATATGCGCAGGTTCGTGGACAATGCCCGGCTCCTTGATGCGCTCCGGCCAATTCACGATGAAGGGCGTGGATATGCCACCTTCGTGCGTCCAGCGCTTGAACAGGCGGAATGGGCTGTTGCTCGCATTCGCCCACGGCAGGTCGTAGCTCATGAATGTGTCGCCGGGACCGGGTCGCCGCCCCACGATGTTGCCCATCTTGATTGGCGTGCCATCTGGATTGGGGCTGGCGTACTGGGACGGCTCAGGCCGCTGCGTGTCTTCGGCGAGGAACTCGGCGCAGCCGCCGTTGTCCGACAGGAACATCACCAGCGTGTTCTCCTCCGCACCCATCTCTCGCACCTTGTCGAGTATGCGGCCGATGCCCTGGTCCATCCGATCTATCATCGCGGCGTACGTCGCCATCTTCAGGTCTTCCCAGTCCTTGTTGCTCTCATCCTGCCAGGCACCCGCCGAGGCGTTGCGCGGCGAAATCTCCCACTTGTCGCTGAGAATGCCGCTCGCCTTCAACTCTTCGTGGCGGTTGGTGCGGAGCGTATCCCATCCGTCGCGGTACTTCCCCTCGTAACGGGCGATGTCCTCTTCGTGCGCGTGTAACGGCCAGTGCGGGGCAGTGTAGGTAACATGCAGGAAGAACGGCTTTTCATCCCCGCCGTTCGCGCTCGCGGCGCTGTTCGCTGCGGCGTTCTCGTCAAGCATCTTGACAGCGTTGTCCGTGATGGCGTCCGTGAAGTAGTAGCCGGTCGGGTCAAGCTCAATGAAGCGGTCGTCCTCCATCAGAAGGCGCGGGAAGAAGTAGTTGGCGCTGCCCGCCACGATGCCGTAGAAGCGGTCGAAGCCCCTCTGCGTGGGTATCGGGTACTCAGCGCCGCCTTTTAGTTCCTCCCATCGGCTGTCGTCGAGAAGGTTGTAGCGTCCGCCCACATGCCACTTGCCGCTCATATAGGTCGCATACCCGCCGGCGCGCAGCGTATCCGCGATAGTGGCACAGTTCTGATTCAAGTAACCCTGATAGGAGTCCGGCCCGAGCGCGTCCATCATGTGCCCCACACCCGTCTGATGCGGATTCAGCCCCGTAAGCAGTGACGCCCGTGACGGGCAGCAGCGCGCCGAGTTGTACATCTGCGAAAAGCGCAGCCCGGACGCCGCAAGCCTGTCGAGATTAGGCGTGCGAATCTCGGAGCCGTAGCATCCAAGGTCCGAGTAGCCCATGTCGTCCGCAAGGATAAGGATGATGTTCGGTCGTGTCATTAAGGCACCTCAGTGATTAGTTTGTCGTCATATCGCATTTTAGGTCAGTCAGACTCTTGGCAGGCACCGTTTGTCATGCAGATCCGGAGTCGGCACTTCAGGAAGTGTCCGCAAGATGTCGTCCGAGGGCGTCCACAAGCCCAGTCTGCCCTTGCACGGTATCAGCGCCACCGGCTTGACATTCGTCAGCAGCCACGCATACGCGCCTTCATAACGCGCGATGCACGCTGCGTCTTCGTCGGCTTCTTCCATCGGGCGGCACCCGTACAGCCATGCCACCGCCACGATGCCGCCTGTCGGCAGGTCGGCGTATGGCCGCATGCTTGCGTGTATTGCGAGCGGCCCTTGATAGCGCGTCCACCAAGTGCGCGTCTCGATCGTCTTTCGCCCATCGGCAATCAGACTTGCCCACGGCTGTCGCAGCGATAAAGCTCTCATTCTTTTCGTGCGCGGCGTTCCATCTTTAATCGGGGCTTATCATACCAGCATTGGTGCGATGCGTGGGGACTATCCGCCGTCCGACAATAATGACTGCCATGCCCACTGCGACCCCACCAAGCAAGCCTACCAAGGTGCGGAAAGCAAACATGGCGATTGAGAATGAATCTTCGGGAGATGCTAATCCCAGGATGACATAGTGGAACGATAGGCTCGATGCGGTTGCCGAGACCACCGCCCCAAGTACAACGCCTGCAGTAGTGAGCATATCGCTGGAGTGGTCCCGCAAACGAGACCTAGCGACCGCAGCGACAATCGCGCCGGTGCCCGCGCAAGCAAGCAAGACCGGCAGATGTGGCGTTAAGTAAGTCGAGGAGAACGCCCCACCCACGGGCGCCCCCCAGTCTGCAATAGGGATCGTCAATGCAGCGCCCATGACGATGGGCATTACGAATGCGATGGCCACGAGCGCACCGACAACCCCGCTTGGAAGAGGCGCTGCGAGCGAAAAGCTGCTTTTCAGCAGACCCGCGAGCGCTCCTATGAGTGCGGCGGCTGCAAGAATTCCGCTGAATCTCGTGAGCAAAAAGCCGTATTCGACATCATATATCTGAAGCAGTGCTGAAAGGACTACAAATGCAATCTGCGCCAGCGCAAGCAAGACCCCGACAGCCAATCCAACAAGCGCGCCAAACACAAACCCATCAGCACGCTCCGGATCGAGCGCAAGTCGAATGTTCGCCCCTGCGAGCACGCCAATGACTGCGCCGACCAGAATCTCCGCAGCAGAGTTGAACTCGACCTGATAGCGCCAGACGCCATCGATATAGTTCTCGAAAACTTCGATGCTGCCGTTCACCAGCGCAACCCATAAGCCGCCAAGAATGCCGACGCAGGCGGCTGTGATTACGCTTTTGAGCACGGCGTTCTCCCGAGGCTAACAGGATATACAAGATACGGAGGATAAGGGATTGTTCGGTTGGTCAGCGGTCGAACCAGAAGCCGGAGAGGATGCCTGTTGCCGAGCCGATTATAGTGCTTATGACTATGCCTGAGAAGAGCGTGGCAATCACTCCGATAGAGCCGCCCACGATTACGCCCTTGATTACGGTGAGTGACAAGCCCAAACCTTCGTAGTGCCCTGCTCGCGCTCCCAAAACAGCGCCTACGATTACGCAGGTGAGGGCGCTTGTCGAGAGTACGAAGAATATGCCCAAGGGCTTATCGGCGCCTGCAATCGAATAAGCGATTCCGCCCACAATTGCGGCTACGAAAGTGCAGACGGCAGAGCCGAACAAAACACCTATGACTGCGCCAAGCAGCGCATCTTTGGCATGCTCATCAAACGGAGATTTCTCAGGATTATGCATAGATGAGGTATGTATGGAGGGGATATTTCCCCTCACCCCAACCCTCCCCCAGAGGGGGAGGGAGATAAAGATTTCTAAGTCGTTACCGCGCCCAGCGAAGCCGACGACACCAACTTCGCGTACTTGGCGAGAACGCCCCGGTCGTAGTTTGGCGGCAGTGGCGTCCACTGTGCGCTGCGCTGCGCAAGTTCGTCGTCTGAGAGCTGCACGCTGAGGTCACGGGTTTCTGCATTGAAGGATACGATGTCGCCGTCTTGAAGCAGGGCGATGGGTCCGCCAACAGCCGCCTCCGGAGCCACATGTCCGATGCACGGGCCGCGCGATGCACCGGAGAAGCGCCCGTCCGTTAGGAGCATCGTCGAGTCGCCAAGACCCGCGCCTATTATCGCGCCAGTCACCGCGAGCATCTCCTGCATGCCGGGTCCGCCCTTGGGTCCCTCGTAGCGCACCACGACCACATCGCCGTCCTTGATTTCTCCGTTGACAATGGCGTCGAAAGCGGGACGTTCACCGTTGAAGACGCGCGCGGGGCCCTCGTGCGCCGTGTGTTTTGTGCCCGATACTTTGATGACCGCGCCTTCTGGGGCAAGGTTGCCCTTCAGGATGGCGAGTCCTCCGGTCGGACTGCGCGGCGACGATATGGGATGTATGACGCGGCTGTCCGGCTCTGGGATGTCGAGATCGTCGAGGTTCTCGGCGATGGTCTTGCCTGTGACGGTCAGGGCGTCGCCATGCAGCAGGCCCGCGCCTAGCAGCTGCTTCATCACGACCGGCACGCCGCCCGACTTGTCCATGTCGGACATGACGAAGCGACCACTCGGACGCAGGTCAGTTATGTACGGAGTACGCCTGCTTATCTCATCGAAGTCGTCTATGTTCAACTCCACCTGCGCCTCGTGAGCGATGGCGAGCAGGTGCAGCACGGCGTTGGTAGAACCGCCCATCGCCATCACCACGGTTATGGCATTCTCGAACGCCTCGCGTGTCATTATCTGGCGCGGCGTTATGCCCCTTTCGAGCATGCTGTACAACAGCGCGCCGGACGAATGCGCCACATCCTCGTTCCGCAGGTCAATGGCAGGTATGGAAGCCGCTCCGGGTATAGACATGCCCATCGCCTCGATAGCGGAGGACATCGTGTTCGCAGTGAACATGCCGGCGCACGCCCCCTCACCGGGGCAGGCTACGCGCTCCATAGCGATGAGTTCATCGAGCGACATCGCGCCCGTGGAGAACGCGCCGCATGCCTCGTACATATCCTGTATGTTGATGTCCTGCCCCATATAGTTGCCGGGCAGGATTGCGCCGCCGTAAACGAACAGCGACGGCACATCCAGCCGCGCCATCGCCATCATAGCGCCGGGCATATTCTTGTCGCAGGCGGCAACTACGATGAGGCCGTCCATGCCCTCGCCGAAGGTAACGGTCTCGATGGAATCGGCGATGACCTCGCGGCTGACGAGCGAAGCTTTCATGCCCTCGGTGCCCATCGATATGCCGTCGCTGATGGTGATGGTGCCGAACATGAAGGGCACGCTGTTAGCGTCCCGCAGTCCCTGCTTCACCTTCTGCGCGATGCGATCAAGATGCACATTGCAGGGTGTAACATCGCTTGCAAGATTTGCGACTGCCACGAAAGGCTTCTTGAAGTCGTCGTCCTGCAGCCCCACGGCGCGGAGCATCGAGCGGGCGGGCGCTCTGTCTGGCCCGTCCACTACGACATGGCTCTTGTGCCGCAGCATCGATATTGTTTGAGTTGCCATAACTAGATCTCTTCTCCTTCTCGTTGTTGTGTCAATAATCTAACAGGATACACAGGATAGTAACACGTTAACCCTGAAGTCTACCTTATCCAGATTATATGCAGTTGACGCGCTCGTAGAACTCGCTCGCCAACCTGATTGCTTCGGCTATCTCCTCGGGGCTGCGCACACGCCTAGTGTACCTGCCTGCCTGACTCGCCGCGCCCGCGCCTGCCGAGCTATCGAATTCGACCTCTATCGCAATGCGCTCCTTCACATTTTCCAACTCCTCCTCAGGTCTGGTGGAAAACAGCATCGCGTCGCACATTGCGAAGTGCGTCATCGATTCCATCTGCGAGTAGGTGAAGAACTTGTCGTAGTCGGATGGCTGATGCTCTATGCCTCCGATGGTCGATGTTGTATTCGCGAACGGAAGATATGCCATCGTTGCGACTATCACGAGTATCACTACAATCAGGGCGATGGCGAGCGGATGCCTGACGCCGAATCGCAGCAGTCGTCTTCCGCCGGGCGTTCTGGCAGGCTGCGGCGGTGGCTGCTGCGGCTCCGGGGCGACTTCAGCGTCCTTATCTCTTGCCGCAAGAGACCGATAGCCCAGAATGAACAGGCTTATTAGCCCGATCACCGCAAGAACGGCTGCAAATGGACGCAGTATGCCGATTTGGGATGCTCGTTTCATGCTGACAGATCCGTTGTTCAGATACTCAGTGAATGGACGATACCACGATACGAGCTACAAAGAAAATAGGGGTACGCATTGACGTACCCCTATTTCACCCAGATATGTGAGCGTGTGTTAGCTATTCAGGCTTGTGCTTTTCGATGAGCGCCACCGCTCTTTCGTCGAGGTCGGCGATAGACTTCCCTGCATCGTAATATGCAATGCCGAGGTCAACGTCGCGGTGGATCCTCTCGAAGTCGGGCTTGCCTTGCCATTCGCTCTTTAGCTCGGCGAACAATGCCTCAATCTGTGGCCTCTTGAACATTTTCACCCCTTGTGCAGTAAGTAAGGGCAACCACAATGGCTGCCCTTACACTAGTAAATGACCAATCTATCCGTTACTCGTCGCCGCGGGTGGTGCCGCCTTCGTCGAGGATCTTCTTCAGCTCGACCGCGAAGTCCATGATCTCCTCAGTCGGAAGCATGTCGCTCTCGAGCTTCTCCTTGAACTCCTCGAACAGCCACTCTTCTCTGCGGCCGTGCGGAATCTCGAAGAACTGGCGGTTGAACTGCGGCAGGCTGCCGGGCCCGAAGTAGCCCTTTTCAGGGATTTCGTAGCCTTCGAGGTTGTCAGTGCCTTTGCCGAGCACCTCGCCGGTGTCAACATAGTACTGCATGACTGAAGGTGCGCCGTATTTCTGGATCGGGCAGACCTTCATGCAGATGCCACAGCCATCGTAGCGAGCCATAACCGGTCGGCAGCGCTCGTAGATGAGCTTGTTCTTCTCAGCGCCGCGCCACCATACCTTTTCCTTAACCAGCGCACGACCCGGGCAGCGGTTCACGCACACCTGGCAGATCTGGCAGAAATTGTGCAGGCCGTAGTCAACCGGCTCATCGTAGGTTATCGGTGCGTCGGTCGTGATCATCGCCAGGCGCGCCCTCGAACCGAAGTGCGGAGACAGCAACTGACCGTTTGCGCCAAGTTGGCCCAGACCCGCCGCGACGAACATCGGAATATAGACGCCGCTGTTGTCGTTCGGGCTGTGAACCTGGGCATGGTAGCCAAGGCTGCGAATGTAGTCCGCTAGGTCGAGCGCAAGCGCGCCCTCAATCTCGTATGTGCCGAAGTGGGCAAACTCAGCCTCAATACTGGGGATGGTCTGCGTCTGGTAGTAGTCCTGCTCAAGCGCGAGGCAGATGGTGTGCTCGTACTTGACCCAGCGCTTCTTGCTCGTGTAGGCGTACTTGTGGTCAAACTTCGTGAAGCCAACCTCGCCGAACCCAAGCTCTCGTGCCTTGAGCCGGATGACACCAGTCATGTCCTTGCCGGCTTCAGGCGTCCCGGTCGGCTGAATGTCCCCGGTGAGCAGGGATGCGTCCACGAGGGGCTGGTTAATCTCGTCGTGGCGCTCGCGATACTTCAGAACTTCCGCAGTGTAGACCGTCCAGACCCAATCACGGTCCGCTGCCTTCTCAATGTTCTGCGACTCTACCGGATAGACCCGGCTATAGAAAGAGACATCCTCATCCCTCTTCGGGATGCCAGGTACGGTCGCCAGATCAATTGCGACAGGAATCTCTACATCGGGGTCTCCATGGAGTCTCCCCGGCCTCGTTACGACATGGCTTACGGTCTTTTTAGAAATTTCTTTAAGCATCTTTATCGACTACCTCCCGCAGAATTTTTGATGCTCAGGCGAGTTTACGCCTGTTTCAGACTTATGTCAAGATTGAATACTCAACATTTTTTAATGTAATCAATACCACAAATTTCCGCAATACCTTTTCTAACCCTGACCTTGACATAATCCTCACTACCTCTTCAAAGAGCTGAAGAGGATAATGCCGCATTAGGTGTATTCCGGAGGGTTCTGGCGAGGCTTCCAGACCTGGCTTACCAGGAAAACAACGCCGCCTATTGCGATCACGCTGACAAATGTTATCGAGCGGTCAACAACCGCAATCGACACTGCTTCGGGGCGTCCCAGGCTCAACAGCAGCACGCCAATAATGCCCGACTCCACGAAGCCGACGCCGCCTGGTATCGGTATGGTGCTCAGGATTGCCGCGCTGAGCGCCGCGATGGCTACCAGCGCCAGAGGCACATCCAGCCCCAACGCCTGCACCACGAAAAACAGCCGCGCGACCTCCAGCATCCACGCTACGCCGCCCAGCGCAATGACCGTCGGCATCTGCTTCATGCTGCCTAGCGTCCCACTCTGAAAGCGATGAAACTCCGCCTCCATCCGCGAGGGCAGGAAGCGCGCGAAACGCCTTCCCCACATCTTCATCGCCAGCAGCATGAACAGCGCCACTATGACGACTGCAAGTGTCAGCCATATCACAGTCTGCGCAATGTTCGACACCGATGTGGTCGAGAGCAGTAGGGCGCTCGCCACCAGGATAAGCAGCATGGAAGCCACATCCAGAACGCGCTCCGCAAGCACAGTGCCTAAACTCCAGGAGAAGCCACCCCCGCTGCCGCGCGCGAACAGCCACGCGCGATACCCGTCACCCATCCGCAGCCAGGTGATGGAGTTCACGAACCACCCGATGAGGATATATGTTGAAGACGCCCGCACCGTCGGAACCTGACCGCGTGGCAGCGTATCGAGCTCGCCCGTGTTCCGAGCCAGCATCCGCCAGCGCTGACCGCGCAGAATGAATGTCGCATAGTACAGGGCGAACGCCAGCGCGTAGAGCCAGATGTTCATGTGGGCTATCGTGCCGAAAATTGAGCGCCAGTCCGGATGGAATCGCGTTATCAGGAAATAGACGAATGCGGCGAATAGCAAGAACATCACCAGTGAAGGCAGTGAAAAGATGCGCCGCTTGATGAGCGTGGTGCCTCGCCTTTGTGCAGACGTCTCGTGGCGATCTTGTGAATCCGGTGTTTGACTCATATTATGCGCTGTGGGCTCTGTAGGCTTTGTTCCCTGGCATTCGCAGGCGGAACATTGGCAAGAATAGCATGGCGACCTAATTCCTAAACGAGGCGCGTTTGGGTCAGGTCAAGGGGCGTTTCGCGGGCATTCCAGGGCGTCGAGGGTATTGTTCAGGCGTTGGGTGCTGCTTCTCAAGCACAACGAGAGCCCGCTCATCCAGTCCTGGTAGCGTCACCGGCAGCACCTCCCTCAACCTTCCGCCTAGCGTCTCTATCGCCCCCTGTGCCCGCTCCAGTTCGTCGGCGATGTCCGCCTTTTTGTGCATCACCACGATACCGCCCACTCGCACGTACGGCAACGTCAGTTCTGCGAGTGTCGCCACCTCCCCAACTGCTCTGGCAAGAGCCATATCGAACGCCTCGCGCATCTCTGCTTCATGTGCCAGCGTCTCCGCTCTGCCCGTGCGAACCGAAATGTCTTCCAGTCCTAGGGTCTCGGACAGATGCGCGAGGAATGCCGTCTTCTTCGCGGTCGCTTCAAGTAGCGTGCCTCGCATGCCTGGGAACGCCAATTTCAAAGGCAGTCCGGGAAAGCCTCCACCGCTTCCCACGTCTATGAATGAACCGGATTGAAGCATTAGGGGCGACAACGCCTGCGCCGCCGACAGCGAATCAAGGAAGTGCCGTGACTGTACCGCTTCCCACTCCGTAATCGCGGTCAGGTTAACTCGTTCATTCCAGCGCGCGAGCTCATCGTAGTATCGCACGAAGCGGCTCATCTGTATTTCTGACAGGCGTATGCCGAGCGTCCTCGCACCCGTCGCCAAAAGGTCGGCCTGAATTTCTGCCGATATTGCCATACAATGCCCTGCAATAGAATCCCAGCCATTAACATACTCTTAACACATCTGAGGAACAAGACGAATAGCATAGCACTTTGAACTAAAGGAGGTAGGGATATGCCTAACGAAAGCGGCAGGCTGGCCGGCAAGGTGGCGATTGTGACGGGCGCCGGCTCGCGCGGTCCCGGTGTGGGCACAGGCAAGGCGGCATCCACACTCTTCGCGAGAGAGGGAGCAAGTGTGCTGCTGGTTGACGCCATGCCGGAGCGCGCTGAGGATACACAGGCATCCATCGAACAGGAAGGCGGCGTGGCATCCGTGCTGCAAGCCGACGTTACATACGAAGCCGACTGCGCGCGCATAGCCGAGGAGGCCGTTGCCCGCTACGGCAGGCTGGATATCCTGTTCAACAATGTGGGCATAGGTAGCCCCGGCACCGTGGTGGATGTGGAGCAGGAAGACTTCGATCGCGTAATGGCCACCAATATTCGCAGCATGGTCTTCACCAGCAAGTATGCGATTCCGCTTATGGTGGAGTCCGGCGGCGGCTCCATAATCAACATGTCCTCGATAGCGGGCATACGAGCCGGCAGCAGCGGCGCGAGCATCCCATACGCCATATCCAAGGGCGGCGTCATCGCGCTCACCACGCAGATGTCCGTGCATCACGGGCGCGACGGCGTGCGCGTCAACTGCATTGCTCCGGGTCCGCTATACACCCCGATGGTCGCGGGCAGGCTGTCGGAGGAAGGGCGCGACCTGCGCCGCAGAAGCACTCCGCTCGGCACCGAGGGCAGCGCATGGGACATCGCCTGGGCCGCGCTATTCCTCGCCAGCGACGAATCTCGCTGGATTACAGGCGTAACCCTTCCCGTGGACGGCGGCGTCCTCGCCACCACCCCGCTCTCGATGCTGGAATACCTGAAATAGATAGCGTGTCAGTTGATCAACGCGTCAGTATTTCGATGATTCAGTCAGTTGATGGGTGCCGCGAATATCACCGGCCTGCCGATATACCGACATACTGATAAACTGACACTTCGACTTACCAAAACACTCTCGAAAGGGGACACACAATGGCAACTTTCGTACTGGTTCATGGTTCTTTCCAAGGCGGTTGGATTTGGAAGCCCACGGCTGAGGTCCTGCGGAGTCAGGGGCATACGGTGTACGCGCCCTCGCTGGACGGCTGCGGCGAGCGCAGCAAGCTCATACGACCGGGCATCACCATCGCGGCGCAGGGGCAAGAGGTCGCGGACTTTCTGTTCTACGAGGACCTGAACGACATCGTGCTGGTCGGCACAAGCACCGGCGGTCTGGTGATATGCAAGATTGCGGAGCTTGCTCGTGAGCGCATAAGCAGGATTGCGTTCGTGGATGCCCTTGCGCCACAGCCCGGCGAGCGCGTCAGCAATATCGTGCAGCGCGGCCCGAATGCCCCTCCGATTCCCACGACCGGACTGACTAGAGGGCCCACGCGCGAAGAGATGGAGAACCGCATGTTCGCCGACCTCGAGCCTGAGCTGCGCGCGTGGGCGGTTGACCGCGCCACTCCGCATCCTGTCGAGGCATCCGACGCGCCGGGCGAGCTTGATGCGTTCTGGGCGCAGGAGTGGCCGAATACGCGCGTCATTCGCTGCACCCTCAGCCAGAACCCGCCGGAAGCACACCAGCGCCGCACCGCCGAGACACTCAACGCCGACTGGCACGAGATGGAAGCCGGCCACTACCCAATGCTCAGCCACCCCGATGAACTGGTGGGCTTGCTCGTGTAGCGTGGTCCGTCGTGGATGGACAGGTCATAGGCGAGGGGCAGGTGAGCGATGACGATGACGAGCGCGGAATACAAGGAAGAGTGGCTGTTCAGCAACGCCTTAGTCGCCTTCGTGGGCGCGCTGATGCTGACCCAGCAATGGCAGGTTTCGGGAGGGGCTGTCACATTCTTCTTTATCCTTGAACTGCCCGAAGCTGTGGGATATGCAATCTTCCTGGTAATCGCCGGATTCTTCGCGCTGTCGTTATTCCTGGCTGTGGCGAGCGTGATTCCAGTACTTCGGAACGTGGCGCTTCTCATAGGCAAGAAGGTGTCGTTCGCCCTCGACTTCGTCGTCTGGTTAGGATTCATCCTGAGCTGGGCATCGGCAATCACCCAGCTATCCCTCGATCAGTGGTGGGCGGAGATGCTGCTGTGGGGCGGCCTTGCCCTGATCGTCTTCATGCTGGTGAGGATGGTGCTGAGGCTCGTGCGATCGTAGGGCGTATTGGCGTTCTATGTTTCTGTGTCATTTAGGGGCTGCGGATTTTTAGTGGGATGGTGAGTTTGGGGGTGTGGATGTTGGCGGCGGAGTTGCGGCGCATATCCTCGTCGAACTTCGCCTGCTCCTCTTTGCTCAGGGGCGGGTAGTAGTAGTCGACGGTCGGATCAGGGTCGTTTGGGCCGTACTCCAAGTGTTCTGACAGCTCGGCGGGGGCGGATTCGTCGCCGTACTTTATGTAGTTGGCGTACTCCTTTTCAGCGGCTGCCATCGCGTCTTCGTCGTCGGCTGCGCGGGCTTCATCGTACTCTTTGATGAGGGCGGACATCCGCTCTTTATGGCGCGTTCGCTCGGCTTCTTCGTTCAGGTCGAGCGGATAGGCGTTGTTGTTGTAGGCGTCTATGTGTTCCCAAGTTATCGCGTCGTAGTTGAGGTCGTAGGCGCGGTGCAGGAGTTCTTTCGCTGCCGAAAGGCGGTGGGCGGGCAGCCAGTCGCCTTCTGCGTCGTCATTTTCGGCGATGCGTATCAGGAGTTCGGCGGCGTTGATGCCGTCGTTGGTCTTGTCGCGGACGAGTTTGGCGATGAGCGTGTTTAGTGGGTCGCGCTCGTCGATGTCTGTGGCAGGGTTGTAGGCTGTGGAGTTGCGGCGCGATGGGGCGGGTTCGCCGAAAGCGCGGCGCAAGAGTTCTTTCGCGGCTGCGAGGCGCTCGCGCGGCTTGACCGTCTGCCGCGGTTCGCCGGTGAATGGGTCTTGACGGAATTCGCCGCCGTTCATGATTTGGCAGAGGGCGTGGACTAGGTTTTCGCCGTCGTCCGTGCGGTTGCGGATGTAGCGGGCGACGGGGTAGGCGACGATGTCTCTGAGGGTGGGAGCGGGGGCTGACATGGATGATTCGTTCTCTGATTCATCATCCTCTTTTGGAGTGAAGGGTATGACATTGTTGTGGGCTTGTTGAGGGAAGCCGTATTTGGTGAGCAATTTGGCTGCGTCCATTCGGTGGCAGATTTTTATGGCATGGTCGGATGAGCCTTGCAGGGTGTCTGCAAGGAAGACGGCTATGGTATCGCCATCTTGTGTGAGTTGTGCGATTTTGGATTGTATGTTGTCTTGAATGCACATGGGTTTTCAGTTCACAGTCCACAGTTTTCAGTGGTCAGTCGGTCAGTGTTTCATAGACTTAACAGGATGTGCAGTATGGATAGGATTGTATGTTCTGGTTACTGAATATATGATACGCACGGGTGTTTGGCTTGTCAAGGGGAATTGGGGGGACGTCGAACTGGGGAGTGTGGTTTCAGGGGGCGGCGGGCAGCCGATTCTCCTGCCTGGGACATGGCGGCATCACGCCGCCCGACGCCTACACGCCGCGTTGAAGCCGTTCCTTGCGGTGACGAGCGTAATTCCCGTGCTTCGGAACGTGGCGCTTCTCATAGGCAAGAAAGTGTCCTTCGCTCTCGATTTCGTGGTCTGGATAGGATTTGTTCTGAGCTGGGCATTGGCAATCACCCAGCTTAACCTTAATCTATGGTGGGCGGAACTGCTGCCGTGGGGCGGCCTAGCCCTGATTGTCTTCATGCTGGTGAGGATGGTGCTGAGGGTGGTGCGGTCGTAGAATTCGCTTGATGCCGGACATCATCGACTTACGAGAAACACGGAGGCGTGCCTACCACTAGAGGTCATCAGCTGTGTGCTGCCAGGTGCTATCTTTCACCTGCCACACTTGCGAGAGCGGCCTTGAGCACCTGCATGCAAATCTCGGCAGTATGTCTGTCAGGGTTGAAGTCCGCCAACATCTGTTGATAGGGGTGGATGTAATTTCTGAAATCCCTTAGGCCATGGCCAAATTTCTTTACGTCTGGTTTCAGTAGTCCGATTTCGTGCGCCACATTGATGAGCTCCGATAGAGACCACTCATGTAGGGGTTTTGGTTTGCCGTCTCTTTTGGGGCTGGCAGGGGACCGATTAAATGCTTCAGGCTTTTTCTGAGCTACGCCAAGGAGAACAGCCTCAAGAACGCTCCCGCACAAGAAAATTACGGACAGATAGGCGCCATGATGCAAGCATAACTGTGCCTCTTCCAGTCTGAATGAAATGATTTCGGACACAGCGAAGTCCACCGGCAATTTCTGAACGTCTGGTATGTCGAACTGCTGCCTAAGAAACTCTTCGTCGGATATGAATGTCTTATTAGGCAGATCGCCACGAAGGCGGGCTACAACCTCGCGGCTCTTCTGGAGCGATAGATCGTCCCTCTCTTGGTGACCTGAGTGGCAGAGAGCTTCATAGGTGTTAAGCATATCCAATAACACTTCACCTACAACAGCATCAGACTCTCTCTCCCAGAATGCGCAGTAGTGTCCCGTAAGGTGGTGTAAGAGAGGACTGTATAGAGACAGACCATCGCGTCATCCTTATCATCGATGAGTGACAATTCCGAAGTAAGGAGAACGACGATGGTCAAGGAAAGCATGGATCTTTTGGAGCTATTGCGCAAGAGTGGAGTGGACGGAGACGTGGACTTCCTTCGTGAGGCACTGCGGGTGCTGATGGATGCGATAATGGACGCCGAGGTGTCGGCGAGGATCGGCGCTGAGCACGGCGAACGCAGTCCCGATCGGCTTACTCACCGCAACGGGTACCGCTCCCGCGCGTGGGATACCAGGGTCGGAACGATGGAGCTTCGCATACCGAAGCTCAGGGAGGGGAGCTACTTTCCGAGTCTGCTTGAGCCGCGGCGTCGAAGCGAGAAGGCGCTGCTGGCGGTGATACAGCAGGCGTACGTGGAGGGCGTGTCCACCAGGAGGGTTGACGATCTGGTGAAGGCGCTGGGATGCGAAGGCATCTCCAAGAGCCAGGTGTCGCGTATCTGCGGGGAGCTCGACCGTGTGGTGGACAGCTTCCTTGACCGACCGCTGGACGGAGGACCGTACTGCTACCTATGGCTGGACGCGCTGAGCCAGAAGGTCAGGGAAGAAGGAAGGATAGTCAACGTGAGCGTGGCTGTGGCGACCGCGGTGAACGCTGAGGGCAGAAGGGAGATCATTGGTATGGACGTGGGCACGAGCGAGGACGGCGCGTTCTGGCTTGCGTTCCTGCGTTCGCTGTCCGCGCGGGGCCTGAGCGGTGTGGATCTGGTGATCTCGGATGCACACCGTGGACTTAGGGACGCCATAGCGACTGTGTTCGCCGGTGCGAGCTGGCAGAGATGTCGCACGCACTTCATGACGAACCTGCTCACTCGGGTGCCCAGAAGCGCCCAGCCCTGGGTGGCTACCATGGTACGCACCATCTACCAGCAGCCGTCGCCACAGGAGGTACACTCCCAGTTCGAGAAGGTGGTCGAGCAGCTAGCCGAGCGCTTCCCCCAGGCCTCCTCGATGCTGGCGGAAGACGGAGCCGACGTACTGGCGTTCACGGGCTTCCCCGGCGCTCACTGGAAGCAGGTGTGGTCAAATAACCCCCAGGAGCGTCTGAACAAGGAGATCAGGCGGCGGACTGACGTCGTGGGCATCTTCCCGAACCGGCCGGCGGTGCGCCGGCTCATCGGTGCCGTACTCGCTGAACAGCACGACGAGTGGGCAGTAGGCCGGCGCTACCTGACACCCGGTGTGACCACGAAGCAAGAGGCGCTGCAGGAGGCCCCGCTGACACAATCAGCCGCAGCCTGAGCAGTACAATCAGGATGACGCACTCTTACACCACGTCCGGGGACTTGACCGAATGCGCGCATCTTGTTAGCTTTAGAAGTACCGTATATCTGGTACTGGGCACTGTGTATATCTACACCAAACCGCCTGAAGAATTGTCCGAATCTCAGATCACTGAAATCAAGAACATATCCGCTGCCCATGTCGAGTATTTTCTCAATATATATCTTATCTGCGCCCGTGAGATCGCTCATACAATGGCCTCCCCTTGATGACTTCCTCAATCGTAGCACTCCCGGAATAAGAAGGAAGTACATTGAAGGCAAATTACAGGAACAGTCTAAAGTGGGGTGCCGTCGTAGATCGAATTGCTAGAAGCAAAATGCAGTCTTCAGTAAGGTGCTAGATGAAGTCCCAGAAGCCGTAACAGGAATGGCAATCTCTTCGCAGCCACGCAGGTTCGCCATGACTGAAACATCCACGAGGTCAATTCGACTAAAAGCCTGCAACGACGAAGAATTCTTCGGATGTCTTGGAGAGATACCTATAACGCAAGCAGGAATGAACAGGAACTCACAGCCCATGTTCCTAGGATTGCCGCGCCGATGTGGTCTGTCAGGGAAGACGTCGATGGCACGCGCGGTAATCTCCGAGTACTCAATCTCCCACGGCATCACGCCGCCCGACGCCTACACGCCGCGCTGACGCCGTTCCTATCAGATAGGGGAGATTGCCAAGACATGGATATTGCCAAGACATGGATATGGAATATGGCGGAGTCCGCGTAGAACGAAAGAACATAGCCTATTCGCCAAACTCCGTCGTCATAGAAGTACATCATCACCGGCGGGCGAGACTCGCGCCGAATCAATCCGCCGTGGGAGAACGGAGCGTCTCTAATATAATCGAGGGCTTCGTCTAACGAAGGTAATCTGTGTGCATCGAGCGTCTGATAGAAGTGGCGAGCGCCTTCGCTAAGGGTCAGTCTGTTCGGCAACGACTGCGCCTCTCAATTCTTCGATGGCAACTCCTTCCAAGCTGTCGGCAAGCGCAGTCATGCATTCTTCCATGAAGTCGTCATCTTTTCGAGCAGATTGCTTGAAAGTCTCGATTTTAGGGTTGGGCTGAAACCGGAGTTTGCCATAGCGCACGCTGTTCTTCATTGGCATGGTTCGCCGTGCCGCCTTAACCATATCCGCGTGGCTCAGGCCCCCGTATTCGCGGATTACGGAATGGATAAGTGCCCAGTCATCCGCACTCAACGGAATCTCGGCAAGGTTGACCTGTCCATCAATCTTGTAGCTGCCGGGCGAGGCTGACTTCTGCGCGCAGTGAACGAGTCCCTTCCGAACCAGCGAGGCAAGCCCTTTCTCCACCTCATCGTTGGCTACATTCGGTCCGTCGTCGCTCCGGATATAGTCGAACCCAGTAAGCGTAACTCCGTCGTGCTGATAGCTGAACTCGTCCAATAGGTAAATTAGATTGACCATTCTGGCGGTGCATATCTCTTTACCCGACTCGAGCATTGCTAGCAGACCGAGCAATACGGCATCCGATTTATCCAAATGCCCAAAGAGTGAGATTTGCGATGTTGATATAGTCATTGGTCTAGAACCTTGTTAGCCCATGTAAGCGAAAGTCCAAAGGACAGATTAACCACGCCGTCGTCGCTCACGGTTGCGTATTGCGTACAGCGCCTCGTCGGCGCTCATGCGGCCTACGGGCCCTGATGCGTAGAGCGACCCAAGCACGGTGCCGCCTCGTCCCAGCAGCAACTCTGTGGGCTGCACGAATCCGCCGCGTTCATCCGACCACCACGCGCCCAGCGGATCGGTATCCGCCTGCGTGACCCCGTAGGCTATCGGGAACTGCGCTCCGGAATCCTTTTGCATCTTTTGAGCGTGTTCAAGCGTGTCAACGCTTGCCGCGACCACGCTGCAACCCAGCGCTTCAAGTTTCTCGCTGTTCTCCTGCCACTCGGCCAACTGCCGAACGCAGTAGGGTCACCAGTGGCCGCGATAGAACAGCACAGCAACGTAGCGGGATGGCATCTCCTCGGGTAAGCTTAGCGTTTCGCCGCTAATGAGGTTGAAAGTGAGCTTTGGGAGCCTGTCTCCCTGCTGAAGCTTCGACATATCTATATCAACCCCTCTTTGAACAACACTTTCCCCAATCTCACCTTGACGGAACAGCCTGCTAGATGGCGCAGGCTGTTGGATGTCTAGGTTGTGTTGACATTTCGAAGTTATCTCTCATTAATTCTGCCATTTCGAGTGAAGCGAGAAATCTAGAATCGGATATTGCCGCATGTACAACGATTTAAGATTCTTCACTCCGCTGCGCTGCGCTCAGAATGACAAAGGTGAAGGCGCTGCGTTCAGAATGACAGAATAAGCCTACATTTCAGTTCTAAAACGCTTTGTGTATCAAATGTCAACAGGACCTAGTCGTTGTCGTGCCCCTCGTCGATGTCCTCGTCGTCGTCGAGGTCCCCTTCTTCTTCGGACGGCTCCTCGAGGCGTCCACCGACCTCATACAGGAACTGCTCCACACCCGGCGCGAGGGAGATTGCCTCTTCCTCCTCTTCCGATTCCGGCGGCGCTGAGTAAGTGCGGTCGTAATAGGTCTCCAGTTGCTGGATGAGCGCACGCACCTCCGAGTTGTTCTGCACCGCGCGGTTTATCTCGGAGTACTGCTGCTCGCCCCGCGACTCGTCGGCAAGGGAATCTGGCAGATCGTACATCGAGCACAGCACGTTCATAAGCCTAGCCGCGCCCATGTGATCCTCGTCGAGCTGCACATACTGCGGCAGGTGCGCCATCAGGCTTACGGACGGCGTCTCCTGTTGTATCAGCGACTCATGCACCAGGTTGACGATGCTCGTGGGTCCCTGGTACGTGCTCCCGCGGGACGAGAT
Organism: Dehalococcoidia bacterium; assembly: GCA_965225795.1. Lineage (GTDB taxonomy): Bacteria > Chloroflexota > Dehalococcoidia > Lucifugimonadales > JADFKI01 > Bin90. The sequence continues at coordinate 2,903,432 of OZ245324.1, forward strand.
AAGTCCTGTCGCCCGTCGCTCCTGCTCCCGCGTGAGGCTGCCCGTTATCAACACAGGCCGCGTGTGCGGCACCGAGTCGTACATACCACCGATGCGGCAGTATTCGGACACGCCGAAGTGCTGCAAGAGGCTAACGATCGCATCGCAATAGTCCTCGCCGAAGGCATGCGGCTCGCGGATGTGCAGGAAGAGGTAGTCGTGCTCGTCGCCGTGCGCGTAGTGTACGATCGTGTTGGGAGTCGTGAAAACGCGCCGACCCTGCACAGTGCGCATTCGCGGGCGATAGCGCGTATAGTCGAAGAACTTGCCGGGTTTTGCCAGCCGTCCCAACTCCTGCGCGCCTAGGTGTCGTTCCAGTCGGTTGAGAACCAGCGTGCCCACGCGCCCCACATCAACCCACGGTCGCAGCATTGCGATTGCGCGCACATTGCGCAGCTCCGGGACCGGCTCTCGTATTTCGAATTCTCCAATTCTCATTAGTACATCCTGACAGAACATGTGGATTTGTTCAAGTACAATCGAGTCATAAAGTCTAAATTTATCAATTTTCAGCCCTCCGTCGCTAGGTCGCCAGCCGCTCACTCTGGATGAACGGCTGCGTTGATCTGATAAGAGAAGCAAAGGCGTTTTACAGTGACGGGCAGGATGGGTACGATATGGGCAACTCTGGATTATTAGGAGGTACAGCGATGGACGTTAGTGGAAAGATAGCAATCGTAACCGGCGGCGGGCGAGGCATCGGGCGAGGCATTTCGCTTGCTCTGGCTCGAAACGGCGCAGACGTAGTGATCGCCGACATCATCGTGAAGAACGCGGAGGGAGTGGCGGACGAAGTTAGGTCGCTTGGACGGCGCTCTCTCGCCGTGAGCCTCGATGTTTCAGACCAGGAATCCGTCGAGGGGATGACGGCGCAGGCGCTGGCCGAGTTCGGAGTAATCGACATACTCGTGAACAATGCGGGCGTCATCGGCGCGCAGGGCTGGGAGAGCCGTGAGACGCCGAATGAAGAGGACTGGGACTTCATCTTCGAGATAAATGTGAAGGGTATCGCGCGAGTTACCGACGCCATCTCCCCGCATATGAAGGAGCGCAGGTATGGCAAGATCATCAACATCGCTTCTATTGCCGGGCGTCAGGGCAGTTCGCGCAATCCGCCCTACAATGTCTCGAAGGCAGGCGTGATAAGCCTGACCCAAGGGCAGGCACAGGGGCTCGCACCGCACAACATCAACGTGAACGCGATATGCCCGGGCCTGCTGTGGACGCCTATGTGGGAGCGCATCACCGCCCGCGCCGCCATGACACCGAATCCCGGAGAAAAGACGCAGCGCGAACTCTTCGATGAAAATGTTCAGAGGACAATTCCCCTCGGCAGGGAGCAGACGCCCGATGACATCGGCAACCTCGCCGCCTTCCTAGCTTCCGAGTACGCCATGAACATCACAGGCCAGGCGATAAACGTCAGCGGCGGCCTGCACATGAACTAGGCGCAGGAAATCAGACATTTGCAGAAGGGTCGGCGCCGCAGGAACACGGCCGCCGATATGCGAGCACGAACTTAGTGACGACACCACACGAAAACCTCACCATCACCGACGCGGCTCAGTTCCACGACCTGCTACGCAACTCGGCGACTTTTATTCGCTGCATGTTCGACGACGCGGAGTTGCCAGAATTCGACGCCGAGCGTCTGCACTTCGAGGACTGCTCCCTGCGCCGCGTTAACTTCTTCAATCTCGCCTGCGACGACCTCACCATCGAGAACTCGCGCCTGCAGGGCGCCCGCTTCGACAAAGCGGACATACGCGAGGCGACCCTGCGAGGCTGCGAATTCACATCGGCGACCTTCCGAGAGGCTAGGCTGAACCTCAGCCGCATCGAGAACTGCGACATGAGCCTCTGCAACCTCGACGGCGCCAACTTGTTCGCCGCCGACCTGACGGGCTCGCGCTTCCGCACGGTCGACTTCAGCCAGGCCCGCATGGACGCCGTGACGATAGACAACGCCGACTTTAGCATGGCAACTTTGCGCTTCAAGCGCTTCGTGGATAGCAGACTCAAGGGTGTGAATTTCACTGAAACCGACCTGTCGGGCACCGACTTCAGCGGTACGGTGTTTGAGGGCTGCCACCTGACAGGCGCGGTTGTCACGGGTCAGACGCGCTTTGATCGAGCCGACCTGCGCGGTGCGTACATCTCCGGATCCGGCCTGGAGGTCGCAAGTCTGAAGGGCGCAATAATGTCCGTGCAGCAGGCGAGTACGCTTCTGTTCGAGAGATTCGGAATCGTCGTCGCGGAATCCTGACAAAACGGGCAGCTTACCCAGCAACCACTCCCCTGCTCGGGCAAGGCAGTTAGGGGAGTGGTTGTATTGCTGTCTATGATCCTGTGTGACCCGCGCATCCGTGTTACCATTCGCAATCATGCACCTGTCGATCGAAGACCATATCGCAACCATCACGCTTGCCCGTCCCGATGCGGGCAACGCTATCGACGAGCAGACGGCACAGCGGCTTCGGGACGCATGCGAGCGCGTTCGGCAAGACGACGATGTGCGTGTGTGCGTCATTACTGGAGACGGCACGAGTGACGGCGATTTCTGCGTTGGCACGGAGTTCGCGGGCGAAACCCCTATGCCGGACGAGTTCGCGCGCCTGCGTGTGAGCGAAGCCGTAGCCGCCATCGAGAAGCCAACCATTGCGCTCATAAGTGGCGACGCCATCGACCAGGGACTTGAGCTTGCGTTGGCATGCGACCTGCGCGTGGCTGCGTCGGACGCGCGGCTTGGACTGACGCACTTGGCTTCCGGCATCATTCCTTGGGACGGTGGCACGCAACGCTTGCCCCGCGTCATCGGGCAGAGTCGCGCCACCGCTATGATACTCACATCGCGGTTGGTGGACGCACAGGAAGCGATGGATATTGGACTGGTGAACCATGTCGCCGAGCGCGAAGAAGCAGCCGAATACGCCATGTCTCTCGCAACCACCATCGCCTCGCACGCACCCATAGCCGCACGCTATCTCAAAGAGACGCTGCTTAAAGGTTCGGACATGACGTTGGCACAGGGACTCGGCCTCGAAGCCGACCTCACCGTCATTCTGCAATCCACTGCCGACCGCGCCGATGGCATCGCGTCGTTCCTTGAGCGGCGTCAGCCGAACTATCGCGGAGAGTAATTAGGTAGTGTTGACATTTCGTTGTCGTCTATCGCTATTTCTATCGATTCGCTTTTTTCTGTGTCATTTCTCCGCGCCTTCTCCCGTCATTTCGAGCGAAGCGAGAAATCTAAAATCGTAGACTGGCGAGTGTACAACGATTTGAGATTCTTCACTCCGCTGCGCTGCGTTCAGAATGACAGAACAAGCAAACATTTCAAATCTAAAACGCTTTGTGTATCAAATGTCAACACGCCCTAGGGCTGATGTGAGATTGGCTGATTGTGAAAGTGATGTCTTATCCATCCTGTCTGCTCCTGCCCCACTGATATTCTGGCACACAGAAGGGCCGACAGACGCGACTACTGCCCCGGCGCCACCGCTTTCATCGTCGCTATGTACGACTCCACATCCGGTTCGTTGAATACGAGGCGTATCTCGTCCACGCCCGCGTCGAAGAATGCCTGCATCTGCTCGCGGCACTCCTCCGGTGTCCCTATGATGGTCGTAGAGTCAACCATCTCGTTCGTCACCAGTGATGCTGCCACATCCCGCTCGCGGTTCAGGTACGCCTGTCGGACCTCGTCGGATTGCGCTCCGAACCCGATTCGGTGCATGTACCGATGGTAGAACTCGCCCATCCCGCCAATGTAGAAGGAAATATGGGGGCGCTCGCGACGCCGGGCTTCGTCCACGTCGTCAGTAACATAGATGGACACCTGCGGGCAGATGGCGATGTCGTCTAGCGACCGTCCCGCGGCTTGCGCGCCCTCTTCGATGTCCGCTATGAGGGGCTCCATACGAGATGGAGCGAGGAATATGGGCAGCCATCCGTCTGCGACTTCGCCTGTGAGACGTAGGCTCGGCTGAGTTAGCGACGCGATGTAAATGGGCAACTCTGAGCGGTAAGGCTGAAACCGTATATGAAATCTCTGTAACTTGAAAAACTCGCCGCTGTAATCCAGACGCTCGCCTGCCGCCGCCTTGCGGATGATGCTTATATACTCGCGCATGCGAGCCAACGGCTTGCGGAACTCCTCGCCGTGAAAGTCCTCGATGACCAGCCTGCCGCTTGCGCCAAGCCCCAGGAAGAAGCGCCCCTCGGACATCAGGTCCATATTGAGAGCGGTCATTGCTATGTTGGACGGCGAGCGCGCGAATACGGGCACGATGCCGGTGCCGATGCGTATTCGCTCGGTGACTGCCGCCACCTGCGCCAGCGATGTGAAGGCGTCCTCGCCCCACGCCTCGCCCATCGTGATACAGCTGTAGCCAAGCTCATCGGCCAACTTCGCTAACCGCAGCGTGTCCTGCCAAGACCCCCCAGGAGCACGCAATCCTGCTATGCCTACTTTCATGAATTACCCCTTACGCCCGCTGATCAATAAAACAAGGGTGTTCTGTATTTTAGATATAAGTCTGGTTATTAAACTGGCTAACTGAAACACCATAAACGCCTTGCGTATTGCCTTTTTACTTGGATAACCTCTGTTCACGATACACGAAATACGCCTGCCTGGTCTATGTGTCAGCTGCAAAAGCGCCATACGGCACATTAGCCACAGCAATAGGTTAGAAAGGCGTTCAGACACGCCAATCAGAGGTAATCAGGAGGAGACATGAAACTTGTTCGCGCTCGGGTAACCGACTTCAAATCCATTGACGATTCCGGCTGGGTCGACATAGATGCCGTCACCTCTATGGTCGGCAAGAACGAGTCGGGCAAGACGGCATTTCTTGGCGCTCTGAAGCGGCTGAACCCCGTTGACGGCGTCCAGGAGTTCGAAATCAAGGACTACCCTCGCAAGGGCTATGTCAGGTATCGGAGGCGCCATCCATCCGATCCCGCCACCGCCGTCACAGCGATAATGACGCTGTCAGAGGATGAGGTTGAACTGCTGGCGGAGCACATTGGGGACGGGGTCTTGCTTTCGGAGGAGATTACGGTCTCTAAGAACTACAAGAACGAACTTATGTGGGATTTCGAGATGGATGAGAGCGCCATCGTCCAGCACTTGCTGAGCAGCGCTGAGTTGCCGCCCGAAATCACCAGCCATGCAGGCAGCGCCGGCAGCGTGAAGGAAATGCTGAGCATGTTGGAGGCGCTGGATGTAAAGCCGGTTGCGGTTGGCAGGCTCATTACGCAGATGTACGAGCGATTCGGCGAGAAGTCCGCCAGGGAAATAGTCGAAGAAGCTCTGTTCGTGATGATGCCGAAGTTCGTTTACTTTGACGAGTACAGCACCATGCGCGGCAGAATCTCCATACAGGACATGAGCAGGCGTGTGCAGGCGGGTGATGAGTTCGATGAGTCGGACCGCACTTTCATGTCGTTGATATCGCTGGTGGGCGCCGACCTTGAGGACCTGCAGCGTCAGACGAACTATGAATACATGAAGGCTGAGCTTGAATCAGCGTCCATTAGCATCTCCGACGAGATGTTCGAGTACTGGGCGCAGAACACGCAGCTCCGCGTTGAGTTCGACCTGTCGCCCGCCGACCCGAACGATGTGCCCCCGCTTAACGAAGGTACCATCCTGCATGTCCGCATCTGGAACAACCGACACCGTGTTTCGGTGCCTTTCGACGACCGATCGAAGGGCTTCGTCTGGTTCTTCTCGTTCCTGACATACTTCTCCAGCATCGAAGAGCAGGAGGATTGCGACCTTGTGTTGCTGCTGGACGAGCCGGGCTTGAACCTGCATGCTCTGGCACAGCACGACTTCCTGCGATTCATCGATGAGCGGCTTGCGCCCAAGCATCAGGTCATCTACACCACGCACTCGCCGTTCATGATTAACCTGAACCATCTCGATCGCATACGCACGGTGCAGGACGTGGACGATAGGGGCACGGTAATCAGCTCCGACACACTGAGCAATGACCAAGATACGATCTTCCCGCTGCAGGTAGCGCTTGGGCATGACCTGGCGCACATGCTTTTCCTCGCGCCGCATTGCCTCATGGTGAACTCGGCGTCGGACCTGATATACCTGCAGATACTGGGTGAAATTTGCGCCAGCAAGGGCTTCCAGCGTCTCGACCCGCGCTGGGTCGTCATTCCGGTGGGCAACGCCGACAATCTGCCAATGTTCGTATCGCTGCTCGGCGAGAGTTATGTCAGCGTCGCCGTGATGATGGATGTCACCCCGAAGAACAAGGCGAAGATGGAGTTGATCAACCAGAACAGCGTCATCCAGCGCAATACTCCGGTGAAGTGGGTGGAGGTGCAGAAAATCCGCACCGCAGACATCGAGGATATCCTCGATCCGTCTTTCTACCTGAAGCTGGTTAACGAGTCGTATGGGATGGAACTGCGAGAGCCCGTGTCGATGAAGGCTATCTCGGCGAAGGACCCGCGCATCGTACAGCGACTTGAGGGACATTTCGAGACGGATAATATAGCGGGCGGACACTTCGATTCGTACCGACCCGCGGCGTGGCTGCTGGAAAACCACGCACGGCTGCGGCAGGAAATCAGCGACGAGGCAATCGAAAGCGCCGGGTCCATGTTCCAGCGTGTGAATAGTCTGCTTCCGCACGACGGATTCAACAACGGCATCGCGTCGCATCGCCCGGTGAATGGCAGCGCGAACGGCAGCAATGGCAGCGCGAGGCGCGCCAATGGCAGCAACGGCAAGACCAGCGGCTCCGCTGCGATTGGCAGCAGGCGCCCCAAGGCGCCTTCTTTCACACTATAGGAGGCACGCTCTAGGAGATAATCTGGGGCTGACAGCCTGACCGCGAAGGTTTAACATGGATGGACAGGATATACGAGATGTCCACTCGTATCCTGTCCATCCTGCGTTATTGCGCTAATCCGGCCGACGAGCCAAAAGCAAGAGTGCCGAGTGATGCAGTCCGGCTTACAATTGAGTTATGACGGCGCGCTGCGGCGCGTAATGGGGCTTGCTGATTTCGAGCGCTCCACGCACAGCCCGGGCCATTCTGCGTTTCACCTGGAACGCATGACACTGCTTATGGAGCAACTTGATTGTGCCCACCTCGCCGTGCCAACCGTGCATGTGGCTGGCACAAAGGGCAAGGGCAGTACCTCCGCGATGATTGCCTCTATTCTGACGGCGCAAGGGTACAAGGTTGGTTTGTACACCTCACCGCACTTGCACAGCGCAACAGAGCGCATCCGCGTCAACGGACAGCCAATCAGCCAGCAGCAGTTTGCCGCCATCGTGGAGCGCATCTGGCCAACCGTAGAGCGGATAGGCAGTTCGGGAGGCTACGGCGGCGTAACCACCTTCGAGGCTATGACCGCAATGGCGTTCGTCCACTTCCGCGATATTGGCGCCGACTTCCAGGTCATGGAGGTCGGGCTAGGTGGGCGACTCGACTCCACGAACATCGTGAAGCCGCGTGTGTGCGCCATTACCTCCATCAGTCTCGACCACACAGCGACCCTAGGCGACACAGTTGCCAAGATTGCGTTCGAGAAGGCCGGCATCATCAAGGAAGGTGTGCCGGTAATCGTCGCGCCACAGACGGACGAAGCGATGACGGTAATAGCTGATGTCGCTCGGCAGCGCGGTGCGCCCCTGCTATCCGTGGCAGAGCGCTCTTCGTGGCAGAAGCGGCGCTCCGACCTGTGCGGGCAAGTCTTCACACTCATGAGCGCAGAAAACGCATACGAACTGGAGACGCCGCTGCTTGGTGACTACCAGATGGAGAACGCCGCAACCGCTGTCGCCGTCGCTGAGACACTCAGGGAAAAAGGCGTTGAGCTGGACGATGACAGCATCAGGCGAGGCGTCCGCGATGTGCATTGGCCAGCGCGCTTGCAGGTGCTCGCAACGCCCGACAAGGGTGGCAAGCTCCTTGTTGTGGATGGCGCGCACAATCCCTACTCGATGGAACGGCTTGTTGAGGCGCTGCGGGAGCATTTCTCGTATGAGCGGCTCATTCTGATATTCGGCGCGCTCAGCGGTCACAGCGCGACAGGCATGCTGAGCGCGCTGCTGCCGCTTTCGCCGGAAGTGCTTGCCACGCATTCACGGCATCCACGATCAGCTTCGGGTGCGACCATAGCGAAAGTGGCAACCGAACTCGGACTGAAAATTGCTTTCACATCCGAGAATGTGGGCGAGGCGGCGCGAAGGGCGCTTGAAATGGCAAGTGAGAAAGACTTGGTGCTTGGCACGGGATCGCTGTCCATAGCCGCCGAAATCACGGAGGAAGTGCAAGGCATACCGCCAGAACTGTATCCCTACATGAGCATGCCTCGACGATAGCTGAACTGAGTGGTTTCAGTCAGTCGATTAACCGAGGCGCCCGCCACACACTGCGCTGACAAGTGTACAATGTAACAATGCACTTCGAATATACAGGACGAAGTTCTGTATATTTCCTCTCCCGCAAGTCATATATCCCTAGGAGAATGACAATGTATAACGGAAGAAGACGAGTCGTCGTTACAGGCATGGGCGCGGTTACGCCGCTGGGCGATTCGGTGGATGATTACTGGAAGAGCCTTGTGAAGGGCAAGTCCGGCATTGGACCCATGACTCTCGCGGACCCGACGGATTACCCTTGCAAGGTCGCCGGCGAGATACCAGACTTCGACCCCGGCAAGTACATCAATCCACGTGAAGCGCGACGAATGGCTCGCTTCTCGCAGACGGCGGTGGCCGCCGCGGCGCTCGCATTGGAGGATTCGGGTATCAACCTATCCTCCGAAGACCAGGAGCGCATGGGCGTGGTGATGGGAAATGGCAACGGCGGCTTCCCAACCACGGAGGAAAACGCGCGCACTCTGTTCAAGCGCGGCGGCATGAAAGTCAGCCCTTACTTCATTCCGATGATACTGCCGAACATGGCGGCGGCGAATGTAAGTCGTCTGTTCAGGCTTAAGGGATACACTTCCACCGTTATAACGGCATGCGCGGCAGGCACACAAGGCATAGGCGAGGCGGCGGTGGCGATTCGCAGAGGTGTGGCAGATGTAGTGCTTGGCGGTGGCTGCGAGGCTGGCATCTGCCAGCTTGGGCTTGGCGGCTTTAACGTCATCAAGGCGCTCAGTCGAAGCGAAGTGGCGCCTGAAAAGGCGAGCCGCCCGTTCGACGCCAATCGTGACGGCTTCGTGCCGGCAGAAGGCGCGGCGATTCTAATACTTGAAAGCATGGAACATGCCCTGGGACGCGGCGCGGAAATCCTTGCGGAGGTCTCAGGCTATGGTGTGTCCTCGGACGCATTCCACGCGGTGCAGCCGGACGAGGATGGGGCCGGAGCAGCGCGCGCGATGCGCTGGGCTATAGAGGACGCGGGAATGCAGCCGTCCGACATCGACTACATCAACGCGCATGGCACATCCACGCCCAAGAACGACATGGTGGAGACACTGGCAATCAAGAATGTATTCGGCGAAGGCGCGTACGAAGTGCCAATTAGCTCCACGAAGTCAATGATAGGGCATGCGCTGGGCGGCGCGGGCGCGCTGGAGGCGGTCGCCTGCATCAAGACGATACGGGACGGAATCATCCATCCAACGATAAATTACGAAACCGCCGATCCCGACTGCGACCTTGACTATGTGCCCAACAAGGCGCGAAAAGCGCAAGTCAACACCGTACTGTCGAACAGCTTCGGCTTCGGCGGGCAAAACGCCTGCGTGGTATTCAGGGCATTCGAGGAAAACTAACGGACAGTAATACACAGAAAGTAAAGCAACCCCCGATTTCGATGGGTAGCGTTTCCATTCAGGTGATGGGGTGTAGATTTCACCTCCATCCTTCGGCAAATTCAGGATAGGCTATGACCTGTCCTGAGAAAAGTGGGAAGGGAGTTTGCACAATATCAGGGGGAATGCTACCTGGAGCAATTGTACTATTGTTGCTAAGGTGGTATATTGAAGTCGCTCCGTTAGGAGTGCTTTGACTACGGCCCCGTTAGGGGCCTTTTTCTTTTCAGGGGACTCTTATGGCTGAAACTTACATTTGTTTCATTGATGTGGGCTATCTGCGAGCCGAAGGAGCCAAAGTGCTTGGTGCAAGGGCGAGAAATGTTCGTCCCGATGCAGAGAAGGTTGCGGAATGGGCCAGAAATCTCCGCGGACAGAAGGCAGTCGATGCTCAGTTCCTTGAGGGCCTATTGGTATGATGGCGCGTTCGACCCTTCGCATCCAGAGTACGCTGGGCAGAGACGGTTCTTTAACGCGATTGCACAGACGCCCGGAATTCAGTTGCGTCTAGGTCACATTGCTGAACGCCAACATCGGCTGAGAAACCCTATACGCAGTGCGCTCAGAAATTCAGCCACCGCTCTGGGTGTGGAACCTGATCAGTTACTTGAAGAGTTTGATCGAAACTGGACGTTCTACCCGGAGCGTCAACAGAAAGGTGTTGACACACTCATAGCCTTGGATATGGTGCGCCTTGCCAGCCGCTCAGTCTGCGAGACCATGGTTCTGATTGCAGGCGATAGGGACTTAGCTGAAGTTGTACGAACAGTTCAGGACTTCGGCATACGTGTGTTAATTGCGAGCCCGAACTGTGCAAGTATTGCTCAGGAACTCGCCCAACTCGCAGATCACATAATTAGCATATCTGCGGAATCTATACTGCAAATCCGCGCCGATAGCTAAAGCCCACTCAAGGAAGAGCAGCTACTAGTTGCTGACGGCTTCCTTCACCATGTCGTTAAGCATAAGTTGCATTGCCATGGTGTGGCTGCACTCTCTGCGGCTAGTGAAATAGTAGCAGGTGCAACTCCATTTGCCCGATTCGTAGGAAATTTCGTGGTCGGAATTGTCGCCTCGGAATGTCGCCTGACAGTTCATAAGCGTAACCCGCCCTTCCTGGGCGGCGTAATCCTTGGCCTTTTCCATTTTCCTTACGAGGCTCGAGTCCATAGAGTCCCTCCTATGCTGACGGCTGTTGAGCCGCCGCTTTCTCTGCAACGCAGTTCATCTTAAATTGCCCTAATTTTATCTTCTCGCGCTAGGCAGCGTCAATCTTGTTGGAAGACGTAATTGCCCTGCACATGAAGTTTCTGGATGAATCTCTCAATAGTTTATGGCGTATCAGTCTGTTCGAACACTTTAAGCGCAATTTGAGACTGCACTTCTCTCATACGTGGGCAATTACTTGTCATAGACGCGCTTGTGCCGTAGTGTATAGTGCGGCTTTCTGTAACAGCCTACAATAGCGGACATGATAAGAAGTACCACAGTAAGGACGGAGGTTATCACGATGAGAGCAGCGCGAATTGCGGGACCCAAGAGATTCGAGATTGAGGATGTGGACATTCCTAACATCATAGATGGCGAATGTCTCATCAAGCTGGAAACATGGTCGGTTTGCGGCAGCGACATACGTCACGCATACGGCCCCGTCCATCCTGAAGAAGAGTACCCAATGCGCGTCGGCGGTCCCTGCCACGAGGCGGCAGGCACAGTCGTCGAAAGCCGTTCCGACAAGTTCTCCGTCGGACAGCGCGTCATCGTGCTGCCTGGCCCTAGAACTGGCGGCGGACTCGTGGAGTACATCAACGGCGACGAAGGGCGCATGGCAGCCCTTCCCGACCACGGTGACTTGACTAGCTGGGTAATGTGCCAGCCGTCCGGCACCGTCCTCTACTCCTGCCAGCAGATGGGCACAATACTGGGCAAGAATGTGCTGGTCATGGGGCAAGGCTCCATCGGCCTGTCCTTCACCGCGATATGCGCCCGCGCAGGCGCGAGCAAGGTCATCGCCGCCGACCTGTTCGACTATCGGCTGGAGTTCTCTAAGCGATTCGGCGCGACCCATACCATCAACCCCTCAAAGGAAAATCTGGACGAGGCGGTGCTGGAGCTAACCGGCGGCGAAGGCGCAGACATCACCGTCGAGGCTGGGGGCTATGCCGAGACGCTAGAGGCGGCGCTGCGGCTGGTGAAGAACCTCGGCAAAACCATCATCTTCGGCATACAGGAGAACGCCTCCGGGGAGAGGGCGCGGCTGGACACATCGCTCTTCCTGCGAAAAGCTCCGACGATCATACCCACGCAGGGCGCGACCAGCGGCGACGCCATCACGCACATCGAGAAGATGATTGAGCTGAAAGAGCGCGGCTGGTGGGACCCGGGTGAGATGGCAACGCACCTCATGCCCTTCGACGAAGTGCAGCGCGCCTACGACATGTACGAAGCCCGCGAGGATGAGGTCATCAAGTCGGTGATGACGCTGTAAGCGCCTGCCTCGTCAATCCAACAGGATTTAGAGGATAGGGAAGCGCCCCTCTGCCGTTGTGGTGGAGGGGCGCTTTGAAGTTAAGGCGAATGGAACTATCTGGGCAGAACCTAAAGGAAAGCAGATATTCAATGGCAAACAATGAGCACATCGCATGGCTACTCGAAGGAACTGAGAGTTGGAATTCACGGCGAAGCACAAACCACTTCAGACCAGATTTTGAAGACGCTGACCTTCGGAGAATATTTCAGCAATCTGGAGCGTACGGAGAATTCGATGAAATTTCATTAAGAAGAATCAACTTAAGCGACTCCAACCTCGTTCGAACCAAGTTTAACCTCATCGATCTTACTGAAGCCGACTTTACTAACTCTGATCTCAGGCACGCTCACTTCGCACGCTCTATTCTTAACGATGCCAAGTTATCTTGGGCAAATCTCGCCAACGCAATTCTCACAAATGCGAAACTCAATGGCGCAAAGCTGCTCATTACGAATCTCACTAACGCAAATCTTGAACGCGCCGACATCACTGGAGTCGACCTAACTAATACGGTAATTACAAATGCAAATTTTGCCAACACGAAACCTTGGAAGACGAACCTATTTCTTCAGAAGGTGAGTCCTGACCAATACCCTGGAGAATTACCAGAAATCAATAGTATTGGGTGTTTGTTGGATGTCATCGAACGCATAGCTACACATCACAGAGAAACCTACGAGGAAATTTATGGTGAATCAGTAGTTCTCTATTTTCGTGGGGAATCGCAGTTAGGGACTGAATCTTGTCCTTGGGTATTGAAGCCTTTGGTAATGCGTCGCGACACTCTGCGTGCAAATGAAGGAAAGATGCTGCGCGAACTGATTTCACGTCGTCCGTATGAATTCATAAACATGACATATGCATTGTCGCAATGTGTTCTTGCCCAACATTACGGACTCCCCACTCGTTTTCTGGACATTTCCCGCAATCCGCTCGTCGCTATGTTCAACGCGTGCAGAGACGACCTGGATCGACTTGGACGTCTACATATCTTCGCAGTGCCGGAAACTCTGATTAAGCCTTTCAACAGTGATACCGTCAGCATCATTGCCAATTTTGCAAAACTGACAAAGGATGAACAGGATGTAATACTTGGAAAAGAAATGGCTGATAACAAATACGCCCTCCATCACTCGGCAATGTTGCGTCTCTACCAAGGCGTAAAGCAAGAAAAACCATATTTTGAGGAGCGGCTAAACATCAGACATCTATACAAAGTATTCGTAATTGAACCGCAACAATCCTCAGAACGCATACGCGCTCAGTCAGGCGCATTTCTGGCGTCTGCATTCCATGACAGGTTCGAGCCAGAGGAAATACTGGCTCGCAATGCCAACATCCCGATTTACGCACATTATGAACTGGAGATACCGAAATGCTGCACAAAGAAAAGCATATTGCATGAACTGCGATTGCTGAACGTTACAGCTGAAACACTCTCTCCGGGTCTTGATGAATCTTCCAAGGCAATAAAGGAGGCCTATAACTGAAAACGGTAATTTAATGTCGGGGGAAACTGCTTAGGCATCAACGGACTTGGGCCGGTAAGACGGGCAAGACAGCCCTTCCCCAAAGGTTATCCCGCCCATCCTGTTAATCGACGTTAGTTTCCGGCTGATCCCGGATATAGCTTCAGTATGTCCGCTTGTGGCGGGTAATACTTGCCCGGCGCAACGCCTTCCGCCTCTATCAGACCCTTGATGTGCTCCTCCGCCCACTCGTGCTCTTCCACCCAATCTATGACCTGCTCAACGATGCACTCCGGCACCACAACTACGCCATCGGCGTCCGCCACGATCAGGTCGCCCGGCCGCACAGCCACGCCGCCGCAGCCGATGGTAACATTCGCTTCGAACGGGTCTATCTCGTCCGCGCCGCCCATCGGCGTCCTGCCGCCCGCGAACACCTTCAGCCCGTAGTCCGCAACGATAGCCAAGTCGCGTATGGATGCGTCCGTAACCAAGCCTGCCGCACCCTGCAGCTTCAGTTGCAGCAGTTTCACATCGCCGCCGATAGCAGCGTACTTCTTGCCCATGCCGTCTATGACTAGCACATCGCCCGGCTCGCACGAACCCATTGCCTGATACTCCGGCGAGTCCGCGCCGCGATGCGTTTCCTCCATAATGTCCTTGCGCGGCGGAACGAAGCGCAGCGTCTTTGCCCGCCCGACGAGCATGCCGCCCGGCGTGAACGCATGCACATCGCGCATGAAGCATGGCTCGTAGCCGAAGTGCCGCACCGCGCTGTACACCGTCGCCCCCGCGACATTCTTGTAACGTTCGATGATCTCCGGGGTGATAACACTCTCTGCCATATCAACTTCTCCTAGTAAGAATTTTGGCAAGTCTGATACTAACATGACGGGCAGGCGGGATACACGGAATAGCACCTATCCCCATCCTTTACACCCTGTTCATCCACATCGGCGTTCCCTGTGGTAATATTAGCGTTGCGAAATTCAATCTATCCCAAACCCAATTTATCCCAATATGAGGTGATACCCATGGTGACAATGCTGCCAAAGGAAGATTACAAGGTCGTCGGCACTCGCCCCGTGCGGCACGACGGCGTTGACAAGGTAACGGGACGCGCCCTCTATGGCGCCGACATGATCCTCGCCGGCCTGCTTCATGGCAAGGTGCTGCGCAGCCCCCACGCGCACGCTCGCATCAAGTCCATCGACACCAGCAGGGCGGAGGCGCACCCCGATGTCAAGGCTGTCGTTACAGCCGCAGACCTCGCCCCGATGTCCCCGATTCCGCAGGTCGCGCGGCAGGGCGTCCCCATCGGCGAGAACATCCTCGCCAGGGACAAGGTACTCTACAAGGGCCATCCCATCGCCGCAGTCGCAGCCGTCAACGCGCATGTTGCGGAAGAGGCGCTCGCGCTCATAGATGTCGAGTACGAGGTGCTGGCCAGCGTCTCCACAGTGATGGAAGCGCTCAAGCCCGACGCGC
Organism: Dehalococcoidia bacterium; assembly: GCA_965225795.1. GTDB lineage: Bacteria > Chloroflexota > Dehalococcoidia > Lucifugimonadales > JADFKI01 > Bin90. The sequence goes on from OZ245324.1 coordinate 2,918,765, forward strand.
CCGCGCTGCACGAGCACTGGATCGAGCGCGGAGGCGATGACTACATAGCTGCCAGCAAAAACATCGCAGACCACGAGCAGCACTCCCTCGGCGATATCGAGGCAGGCTTCGCTGCCGCCGACCAGATATTCGAGCGCGAGTACACCACCAAGACTGTGCATCAGGGCTACATTGAGCCGCACACCGCCACCGCTTTCTGGGCGGCGAACGGCGCGCCCAACGACCGCCTCACCATCTGGAGCAGCAGCCAGGGGCATTTCGGCATGCGCGACAGCACCGCCCAGGTGCTGGGCATTCCCAACTCCCAGATTAAAGTCGTGCCGATGGAAATCGGCGGCGGCTTCGGCGGCAAGACGCTCGCATACCTCGAAGCGGTTTCCGCAGCGCTGTCGAAGAAGACTGGCAAGCCCGTCAAGTCAACAATGACGCGCATAGAGGTGCTTGAAGCGTCCGGCCCCACCGCCGGCGGCCAACTGAAGTGCAAGATTGGCGTAACCAACGAAGGGCGCATCACCGCCGCACAGATTCACTTCGCATTCGAGGGAGGCGCATACCCCGGCGCGCCGCTGCCCGGCTCGTGCGCTGCCGTCTTCGCGCCCTACTTCATCGAGAATGTGCAAATCGACGGCTACGACATCATGACGAATAAGCCCAAGACTGCTGCCTACCGCGCGCCCGGCGCTCCGATAGTCTGCTTCGCCTCCGAAAGTCTCATAGACGAGATCGCGCAGGCGCTCGATATGGACCCGGTGGACTTCCGCCTGCTCAACGTCGCCACTCCCGGCACGCGCAGGGCGGACGGCGTGGTGAACGGACCCATCGGCGCGAAAGAGACGATGGATGCCATCAAGGCGCACCCACACTACAACGCCCCGCTTGAGGGTCCGAATCGCGGGCGCGGCGTCGCAATGGGCTTCTGCCGCAACAACTCCGGCATGGCATCTGCGATCGCAAATGTGCTATCCAACGGCAGCGTCAGCCTCATAGAGGGCAGCATGGACATCGGCGGCTCGCGCACAGCGATTGCTCAGATGTTCGCAGAGACGCTCGGACTGCCAATCGAGGATGTCATCCCCACCGTCGGCGACACCGACTCGATCGGCTACACATCCACATCCGGCGGCAGCGGCGTCGCCTACAAGTCCGGCTTCGCAGCCTATGAAGTAGCGAACGATGTAAAGCGGCAGTTCATCCAACGCGCCGCGATGCTCTGGGAGACTGACGAGGACCAGGTCGAATATGTCGATGGTGGCCTGCGCCACAAGTCCGACACCGAACTTACCATGTCGTTCAAGGAGCTTGCATCTCGCATGCCCGAGACCGGCGGCCCCATCGTCGGCAGGGCGAACCTGAACCCCGGTGGCTCCGCAGGCTCTTACTCAGCCAACATCGTGGACATCGAGGTGGATCCTGAGACCGGCAAGGTTGAGATTCTGCGCTACACCGCGTTCCAGGATGTGGGCGTCGCAGTGCATCCCAGCTACGTCGAGGGACAGATTCAGGGCGGCACCGTGCAGGGCATCGGCTGGGCGCTCAACGAAGAGTATTACATGAGCGACGACGGCGCGATGCTCAACAGCAGCCTGCTCGACTATCGCATGCCCACCGCGCTCGACCTGCCCATGATTGACGCGGTTGTGCTCGAAGTGCCCAACCCGGCGCACCCCTTCGGTGTCAAGGGCGTCGGAGAGGCAAACATAGTACCGCCGCTCGCCGCGCTCGCCAACGCCATCCACAGTGCGGTCGGCGTCCGTATGTACGACCTGCCCATGAACCCGCAGACTGTCACAAAGGCAGTAGCCGACAGCGAATAGCGCGCATAATTCACATCTACACTTGAAGCAAGAATCGCCCCCGTCGAAATTGCTCGACGGGGGCGACTTTCTATGCTACTAGATTTCCCTATGGCAGTCAGACCGATGCAGATTCGACCTTACATATCATATCATTGACCTCGCCTGAAGTTCCCTAGACACCCAAGGTGTGTCGCAACGCAGCATCAATTTCTGCCATCGGCAAGTTGCCTATCACACCTTCAATCTCCGACAACATCACGGTAGCTAAGTTGTCGGTCATCACCACTGAATCGGTCGCCAAACCGGATTTATGCTATGCCGGAGTCGAAAGGATTACCGGCACACGGCTTGCGTGATTGGCGCGAAACATTCGGCTGGTAATCATCGCCACAATAATCTGAAATAGTCCGGTCTGAATATTGTCAGCTTGAATTATCAACGCAGGCCTCCGACTTGAAGTACGCAAGTCGGAGTGCGGAAACATCAATAAGACAACCTCACCTCTTCTGTATCTTTGACTCGTCGTAGTCGTCATAAACTGCCATCTCTGGTGATTCCCAGTCTTCTAAGAATGTTGACAGCCTTTGACGCAACGATGCCGCCTGCTCTTCGCTTATACCGCGCTGTCTTAAGTCTATGTCGCCTTGTTCCAAGAAGGTTACGATGACTTTTGTATCGTCCGGCAGGCCGTGTGGGTTCTCTGACAATTCTATCTTGCCATTGCTGTAGGTGCCTTCAACACTCTTTAACATAACCGCCTCCTCAACGCATACTAGCATGTATGCGGCTACACATGACACCGTGTGCACTACGTACTGCGCCCATCATCCTATCCACATCAGCCACGCCTACTGTTGCTGCGCGAACCGCCGGTATATCTCCTCGTCGCTCAGCACTTCCTGTCTGAACCACTCGTCCTCGATTACCTGACCCGCTTCCAAAATCTTGCCTATCACCTGTGTAGCGATGTCGATAATCTGCTGCGGAGTTTCTATATCCTCTACGGGCAGATCCTGTACCTCTAAGACAGCCTCAGTCAGAGCGCGCATCAGTTCCACCGGCGCGACCTGCGTCGCCGATAGCCGCGCCTTCAGCAGGCTCTGCAGCACTGACGACCCGGAGTTTCGCAACAGTAACTCCGCAGCGGCTTCTTCTCTCCGCACGACCGTTACTCCCAGCGAACTTGCAAGGTCGCACAGGCAGTCCACCAGCGTATCGCAGCCGCCACCCTCACGTAGCGCCTGCTTGGCAGCAGTATCCATTCCACGTGCTACGCTCTCCGCCCGCTCCAGCCAGCGTCCAAGCCAGATGAGGTTATGCGCCCTCGCGTCCGTCAGCCAGTTGTCCTTCGCAACGCTCAGCGATCGCGGCTCTGCCATGACTTGAATCACCTTTCAGCCTCCGAATTAATCATTCCCCCTAAAGCAGAGCAGGTTATTGCACTCTTTTTTCGGAAAGGATTTGAGGTAAGAAATTTTCACACTATCTTCATTGTACGCTTATGGATGCGGCAAAGTGTTATCATTTCGTTAACTTTTCCGCGCATTCTTTATTCCGTTTATTGATGACAGCCATGGTCACGCAGATTTCGCATTCTCGATGAGACTCATGGCGTCGTCGAAAGACAAGGTCTCCAACGACGGCGTGACCTGTGCAACCACCACATCCAGCCAGCCAGCACCCTTCGAGACGAACGACCCCTCGACGGGCGACGCCTGCGTGTAGTCACGCCCGGCAGCGAACTTGACGAGGTCCATGCCTCTGGCTATGGGCTGTCCGCGCGTCGGGTCGGACGGCAGCCAGCCAAGCGTCGGATGCAGAAACTCCATCCACGCATGCGTCTCGCCCACCTGTCCGCTCATCAGGCCGCTGACATAGCGCGTAGGTATGCCTAGCGCCCGCAGCATCCCCATCGCCAGATGCGTCATGTCCTGGCACACGCCCTGCCGCGTCTGCATCACCTGTTCCGCTGTCGTGGCGACTGTCGTGCTGCCGCGAATGTAGGTGATATTCGAATACACCCAGCCGACCACGCTGTCCACGACCTCAAGCAACCCCTGACTGCCGTCGGCGATCTGCCGCGCGGCATCTGCCACCTTCTCCGGGTCCACCATCGGCGTCGGCGAAAGGAACTCATCCGCGCCGGCATCGTATGAAAGAACGCTCATCGCCATCTCTTCGATTGCCCACGGCGGGCTGATGAGACGAACATTGCCAACAGCGAGGATGGTCAGTTCAGTGTGCGGCGCTGTGAGACGGACGCGGTGCGTGGGATTGCCCTGGCGATCCATGTACTGCACCGGCCGCGCGGCAGGCACCGTTATGACAGACGAAGACATGGGCGTCTGGAATGCGTCCACGCATGCCGAGAGGCGCAGGAAATTGTCGTTGAGGATGACAATTTCGGTATAGAGATAGCGGGCGCCGTAGGTGTAGCTGACCTGCAGGCCCGCATAGTTTATCGAACTACCCAGGTTGGCTTGCATAGACCACCCGATGAGTTATTCGTCACGCGATTGCCTGCCCGCGATACCCTCGTCAGCCCGCCGGGGAACGCAGTGGCTTCGCCGTGACCATTCTGCACCGCATACACGCGCAGGTCTATGTAGCGCTCATCGAACTCGCCTGTCTCTTCGTCGTAGATGACATGCTGCGAGAAGTCGATGGTATCCTGCGCTATCATGGCGCGCGGGTTCTCGATTATCTGCCGCGCCAGCTGCGCGCGGTAGCTTCCTCCAAGGTCCGGCATGATGAATACACCCAGACCGCCGTAGCCTTGTCGTGTCTTCAGCACCATGTTGTCAAGGTTTTCCAGCACATAGGCGCGGCTTGCCGGGTCGTCCAGGTCGTAGCTCACTGCCTGATCCAGAATCGGCTCTTCGCCCAGGTAGTGGCGAATCATGTCCGGCACCCACAGGAACACCAGCTTGTCGTCCGCGACGCTCGTGCCCATGCCGTTCACCAGCACTACCTTGCCGTTCAGATATACGTCCGTGAGGCCCGGCACGAATATCTCCAGGTCCTCCACGCGGCGGTAGATGAGATCAACATGCACGTCGCCGTCCAACGTCTTCATCCGTACATCGCCTTCATAGCCGATGTACAGATCGCTGCCCTCCACCAGCGGGATGTCCAGCAGCTCCGACAGGTAGCGATGCTCGAAGAACGCCGAGCCGAACTTGCTGTCGGTCAGCAGCGCGCAAGTCGGCTCAGAGTTGTCGCACAGAGAGGCGAACAGGTCGAGATAGGTATCCTTGATGTCGTAGGGCACGATGTCGTAGCCCTCGCGCAATTCAGGCATTATGGAGTTGGCAATTTCCAGCGCCTTCAACTGATATGTGATGCCTGACGGTATCCGCAGGTTGTCTTCGAGAATGACATATCGCCCGTCGCTCTGCTGTACGAGGTCGATGCCGTAGATATGCACGAACACATCCTTCGCCGGCCGAAAGCCCTGGTACTCCGGGTAGAAGAATTGGCAGGAATAGACCACATCATCCGGCACGACCTCCTGCTTCCCCGTGTACAGGTCGAGCAGGAACAGGTTGAGCGCCTTCATTCTTTGCTCTACGCCCGCCTTGATGACCTGCCACTCGTCAATATCTATGAGGCGTGGAATCCAGTCTGCCGGGACCGGGCGAAACTCTTTGGGATCGAGTGCAAATGAGAAAGCATCCAGCGCCACCTCGCGCTTAGCCTGCCGCCAGCGCTGCCGCATGCCTTCGTCGCCCATACCGTCGAGCGCCGCCATAACGTCGGCGTAAAGGGGGCGCAGTTCGCCCGTGTCGGTGCGGTACTCGCTCACCGCAGCCTCACTATGTCCAGGTAAGTGCGCCATGATGGCTTCCTCCAGTCGCATCAAGCGCTCTCGTAGGTCGTATAGCCCAACGAAAGCATTGCCATATTAACAGAATGTGATGTGCTAGGCGCATTGTGTGGAACGCCAAACATCAACATACATGATACATAAAACATGTTACATCCGTGTATCCTATTTTGAATCATGCATCAATATGGCGTGCTAATGCGCTTAGTTGGAGACCTTGTCCACGCGCGTACCGGCAATCAAGTCGTGAATCGTCCTGTGGTCCGCCCTGAATATGAACAAAGCATCAACCAGAGCATAGATGAAGCCAATGAACGGAATGCTGCCTATGATGCTATGCACCAGGGTTCTGAGCAAGATAAGCCGCGCCCAGCCGGGATGCGCGCCTGTAACGCTGTCAACTATGCGTATCCTCAGGATAATCTTGCCTATAGTCTGGCCTCGCATCGCCAATAGAATCATCTGCACGATTAGAACAGCCAGATATACGGGAATCAAGGCGAGCAATCCGAGCAATCCACCCTCCAATCCGAACGAAACCACCCCAGCCAAGAATACGATAATGAATAGTCCTAGCACGATGAGACCGTCAATAATTACCGCAGCCAAGCGCTCCCAGGGACTCGCCAGCTCGGTCGTAGGCTCCTCAGCAGGCATCCCACCTGAGTCGTTAGGACGATATGCCATCACTGGCCCCTTTCCCAAAAGAAACCCAGATGTATAGCAAGCAAACTATACTTTGCACATATAAGTGTCAATATGCTGGATCTATCTGCCGCTGTTGTCACCTTACCAATACCTTACTGCTCAACCTGATGTATCATAGCCAGTAGCCAATGTCTAATATCCCGTCTATGCTGTATATCCGAACCGGATAACTGGAGATGTCGCAATGACTACTTACAGATACTACCGTTGGGACGGCAGCCAGCAGGTGTTCAACATGGACGCCGACGACCTCATGAACTCCATCGCGGACGACATTCTTGAGCACGGCGACCCGGAGCGCGCGCTCCGCAGCCTGTTCCAGCGCGGCATCGACGACAACCAGGGACAGCACGCACCCGGCCTGCGCGACCTGCTCGAACGCCTTCGCCAGCAGCGCCAGCAGCAGCTTGAACGCTACAACCTCGACTCGGTGATGGACGACATCAAGGAGAAGTTGCAGGATGTCATCGACACCGAGCGCAAGGGCATCGAGAACCGCCTCCAGGACGCCGAACAGCAGCTTCAGGAAGCGGGCGATGCCGCCGATCACCTGCAAGCCCCCATGGAAATGCTGCAAGACCGCGCCCAGCGCAACACCGACGCCCTAGACTCCCTGCCTGAAAGTCCCGGCGGCCAGATTCAGCAGCTTCAGGACTATGACTTTATGGACTCCGAGGCGCGTGAGAAGTTCAACGAACTGCTCGAATCCCTCAAGCAGCAGATGATGCAGAACTTCTTCCAGGACATGAAGCAGCAGCTCCAGGACATGTCGCCGCAGGACATGGAGGGCATCAAGAACATGATCCAAGCCCTCAACCAGATGCTGCGCGACCGCGCCATGGGCGAAGACCCCGACTTCGAGGGCTTTATGGAGCAGTACGGCGAATACTTCGACCCGAACCGCCCCGCAAGCCTAGACGAACTTATCGAGCAGCTCCAGCAGCAGATGGCTGCGATGCAATCGCTCATGGAAAGCATGTCCCCCCAGATGCGCAGCGAGCTTGAATCCATGATGGGCGCAGCGATCGACCCACAGTTCATGGACGAACTAGCCGAACTGGCGGGCATGATGTACGACATGTTCCCCTTCGACGACATGGCGGGCGAGTACCCGTTCATGGGCGACGAGTCCATGACGCTCGACTCCGCAATGGAGCTCATGGGCGAACTGCGCGATATGGACCAGCTAGAGCAGCAGATTCAGCAGGTCATGCGCAGCGGCGACATAGAGGGTCTTGACCTCGACAATGTGGAGCAGGTCATGGGCGAGGACGCCCGCCGCCAGCTCGAGCAGCTCCAGAAGCTCATCCAGCAGCTCGAAGAGGCAGGCTACCTCAAGCGCAAGGGTGACAGGCTCGAACTCACACCGCGCGGCATCCGCAAGCTCGCGCAGCAGGCACTTCGCGAAGTCTTCTCAGAACTGAAGAAGGACCGCATGGGACGCCACGAAATCTACTCGCGCGGTGACGGCGGCGAGCGCACCGGCGAGACAAAGCCATACGAGTTCGGCGACCCATTCGACATCGATCTGCACCGCACGCTCTTCAACTCCACGCTGCGCAACGGCCCCGGCACGCCGCTCCGCATCAGCCCGGAGGACTTCGAGGTTCATCACACCGAGCACATGACGCAGACGGCGACCGCCCTGCTCATCGACCAGAGCCGTTCCATGGGTATGTTCGGCAGTTTCGCAGCGGCGAAGAAGGTCGCTCTAGCCCTTTACTGGCTTATCCATAGCCAGTACCCACGAGACTACCTGTACATCATCGGCTTCTCAGACTACGGCATGAACATCGCCACCGACGACCTCGCAGACCTCACATGGAACGCATGGGTCTCAGGCACGAACATGCAGCACGCGCTCATGCTGGCGCGCCACGCTCTGTCGAAGCAGAAGACCGCTACCAAGCAGATAGTGATGATTACGGACGGCGAACCCACCGCGCACCTTGAGCACGGTCGCGCCTACTTCAGCTACCCACCAAGTTGGCGCACGATCGAAGAGACGCTCAAAGAGGTCAAACGCTGCACGCAGGAAAACATCACCATCAACACCTTCATGCTTGAAGCCAACTACTACCTGATGGACTTCATCGACAAGATGACGCGCATCAACAAGGGCCGCGCCTTCTACACCGACCCAAGCCAGCTCGGGCGCTACGTGATGGTGGACTACCTCCGCAGCCAGCGCAAGCGAGTTGGTTAGTCAGTCAGTATTTCAGAGAGTCAGTTCGTTTTCGGAGCGCAAACCATCAGTCCCTTCTCCCTTTGGGAGAGGGCTAGAGTGAGGGGATTTTCTTCAACATAGCCCCCTAAACGAACTGCCGCCCAACTGCTAAACTGGTGTATCGACCAAATACCGACTGGGAGGCAGTCATGACCAAGTGGTGGCTAATCGGCGCAGCAGTATTCCTAGCCGTGCTCCTGATCGCAAGTATCGTGCTTGCGTTGACATCGAAAGAGGCCGAGTTCGCTCCCGGCACACCCGAGCACGCGGTCCAGACCCTGTTGCGCGCTGCCGAAGACGACGATATCGAGACGGCGTATTCCATGCTTTCGCAGGAACTTCAGCAGAAATGCGAGCTTAAGAACTTCGCGGACGGCGGTAGATACCGCTCCAGCGACGACCGTGACATCCGCGCCACGCTGCGCGACACCAAGGTCGTCGGCGACATCACCTTCATAAATGTGCGGGTAACGCAATTCTACGGCAACGGTCCCTTCGACAGCGGCGAGTCATCCTATGACAGGCGATTCGCCTTGCAGCAGGAAGAAGGTGAATGGAAGTTCACCGAATACCCCTGGCCTTACGACTACTGCCGCGAATCCGACAGCAATTAATTCCGGCTGACTGCTTCGATTGGCGGCCATAAATGGATAAACCATCTCTGCAGTTCCTCTAACTCGGCGTTCGCTATAAAAGGGATTTACCATGCCTGACGCACTGTTCTTCGTCTTCGGTATCCTCGGTTTATTCTTTCCTATTGTCATCATAGGTTTGATAATCTACGGCATCATCGTCTGGAGACGCCGCGCCTCCGAGCACGCGCCGGACGCCGACGAGGACCCCGGCATCGGCACCGTGCGACGCCTGTACTTCTACGTCGTTGCCTTCGTGTCGCTGATGATGACCGTAACCGGCGTCGTGATGCTCATCCAGTTCATCTTGGACAGCATCGTGGGCAGCGTTGTGATTTCAGACTCCACCGTAAGGATTGCCGCCGGAGTTTCTTTGCTGATAGTGGGCGCGCCCCTATGGTACTTCCACTGGCGATACATTCAGCGCGCCGTTGCGGAACAGCCCATGGAGACGCGCTCCATCCTCCGAAAGCTCTACATCTACATCACGCTTGCCGTCGCAGGCAGCATAGCCATATATACGGCTTATGACCTGCTGAACTGGATATTCGGAACAGAAGACTTCAGTGGATACAGCATCGCAGCGGTCATCATTTGGAGCGGGGTCTGGGCTTTCCACTGGCTTATCGAAGAGCGTGAGGGGCAACCCACACCTGAGACTATCGTAATCCGACGTCTGTACATCTATATCGCGTCTCTGGTCGGGCTGATAATGCTCTCCCTAGGCGTTGGGCGCGTGCTCTACTTCATCCTTCTTGAAGGCTACAACGCCCTGGCCGCCACACCACTTCTTGGCGATGAATCAGGCCTGTGGCGTCCCACCCTGCGCGAGATGCTATCGCTCGCAATCATCGGCGGTGGAGTTTGGGCGCTCCACTGGCTCTACATAGCGCGACGCGACTACGACAGCGCGATACGGCAGGTATATCTGTACATCTTCGCGATTCTCGGGGGTGTCATGACCACCCTGTCCGCGCTTGGCATCATCATCCACGAGATATTGGTATGGGCACTCGGAAGCGTCAGCGCAGACTCAACCGCCCAGCATTTCGAGTTCCTGCCCGGCTCGGTCGCTACCCTGAGCGTTGGCGCTGCGTTGTGGGCATACCACTGGTACAGGGTCCGTCTTGAGGCGGATATGTCCCCAAGCGCAACTCTGTCGGCCCGCCGCGCATACACCTACATTCTCACGGCAATAGGCACGGGAACCCTCGCCTTAGCCATATTCATGCTCGTAGGCGCGGCGCTCCGGCTCATTCTGGCGAGCTTCGCTGATGTTGTCGTTGGCGAAGACCAGTGGAAGCGCGCCCTCGCAAGCATCATTACGCTGGCAGTTCTCGGCGGACCTCTATGGGGATACTACTGGCGGAATATACAGCTTCGGATGCAGACCGATAGCGACGACGAGATACTCGCCACCTCACGCCGCATCTTCATATTCGCCGCACTGGGGGTGGGTGTACTCGCGCTACTGGGCAGCGTCAGTGCCCTGCTGTTCATGTTCCTGCGCGACCTGCTGGAAGTCTCGCTTTCCCTCGATACCCTGAACGACATGGCCGAGCCAATCGCCATCATCGCCGCCGCCGCAGCCTTCCTACCATACTACTGGTCAGTCTATCGTCAGGACCAGGACGCCGCCCCGGAAATTGTGCCCGAAGATTCTCCCGTGATTTCTGAGCCTGTAGAAGGGCAAACTCCCCGCAAGCCCGTAACGCTGCTCGCGGCTGCCGCCGCCAATGCACTGGCAGGACAAATTCAGGACGCCCTAGGCTACGATATAGACACGCTGCGCTGGGCAGACGCAGACGCCGCCATCCCTGCGCTCACCGACGAGGCATGCGCACAAGTCGCCCAGTCCATCGCGGACGCGCCTGGACGCTACATCCTGCTTATCCCTGATGGCGACGGACTGCGGGTCTTGTCGCACGAGTAGCCCTGAAAGCAAACCCGATAACGGCTGCTAAATGCCTGGCGGGCAGTGCTCGCAGTAGTTGACACGCCGCCAACCCTTGCCAATAATGAAATACAGGAGAGGAATTCGCCTCGATGCCGAATTGGGTACGTATAATATCGGTCGCCGTGTTCGCCGCCTCATTCGTTCTGGGCATGGGACTGGTATCGTGGTATGAAATCTGGGAAGTACCCAACGATACGGCATTGGCGACACTCATCGCAATCGTTGTCAAAGGCGAAGCGGTCTCCGTAGTATCCGCCGCCTTTGCAGGTGTGATTGAAGGAGGTGCTTACATCGTGGTTATTGCATCCTACTTGGTTCAGAAGAGTCGCAGGGAAGGACGCGCAGAGGGACGCGCTGAAGCATATGCCGACGCTAGAAGGCAGATGGCTGCCTACTACAAGCGCATGCAGGAAGCACGCGAACGCGGCGAAGAGTTCAACGAACCGCCTCCCACCTTCAGAGAAGACTAACGCTCGACGCTACCTTTATCCCGCGGGAGGAGATGGCTGCACAGGCGGAATCGGCGGCGCTGCCGGCGCGCTCCCATTCTCCGTCGGGAATACCAGCTTCCGCACCGGGTAGTTGATCTCGATCCCCTCAGCCGTTAGCCGCGAGTGGATCACCTTCACCAGGTCGCTCGTCAGGTAAAAGCTCCCCAGCCTGTCCTTCGCCTGCACGAACACCCAGAAGCTGATATTGGAATCACCGAACTCATCGAAGCCGAACCACGGCTCACCATCTACTGCGTACTCGGATTCGTTAACTAGCGTCTGCGATGCCTCGCGCACCACATTTTCGACCACATTCAGGTCAGAATCGTAGCTCACTCCGCAATAGACAAGCACATTCATCGAAGGCTCAGGGCTGTAGTAGTTCGTAACGATGCTGTTAGCCATCTGTGAGTTAGGAATAATGACCAGATTGTTGTACATCGAGCGAATCTTCGTGCTGCGCCATCCCACCTCCACAACATACCCTGAGGGGCCACCTTGTAGCTCGATGTAGTCACCGACATTCAGCTCCCCTTCCGTCACGACGTAGGTGCCGGCGAAAAAGTTTGCCAGTGTCGGCTGCACGGCCAGCGCGACCGCCAGGCCGCCGATACCAAGCCCTGCGAGTATCGGGCTTATCGGGATGTTCAGCACCGACAGTGCCATCAGAAAGCCCAGCGAATAGACCAGCAGCGGCATGATGCGCTTCAGCGGCGGCAGCAGCCTGTCGTCCAACTGCGTCTCCGTCGTCTGCGCCACGCTTTGGATATACCAGGTCATAGTTGCGTCCAGCAGGTGGTAAAGGAGATACGCCACCTCCGCAATGACGACTACCAGCCAGGCGCGCCGTATTTGATCGTCATAGCCTGCTAATAGAGCGTAGCGAGGGCTTTCAAGGTTAGTGAGAATCAGCAATGCAAGGAACAGACCCGATAGCACGATGAAGAGTACCACCGGCCCACGCACCACTTTCAGCAACTCTTCGTCCAGCGTGCCGGGCGTCAGACGCGTCAGACGCGTCAGGAACACCCGCATCACCACATTCGCAACTCCGGATGCAATCAGGAACGCCGCAAAAATCAGTGCCGCGCTCAACGGTCCCGCCCACTCCCACTGGCTAATAAACGGTGGCAGCATCTATATCCTTTCCATCCTGCTTATCGATGTCAGTCATTCTAAAGTCACCAAGTCTCGTATATTGTCAACGATCCCTATTCCGATGCCGTTCACATCCAGCAATCCGTCCACGCTCACAAAGTCGCCGTTGGCTTCCCTGTAGCTCACGATTGCCTGCGCCCTCACATCGCCGATTCCAGGCAAGGTCTTCAGCATTTCCACATCCGCGCTGTTCAGGTCAACCTTACCCTCGGCACCCTGTCCGTTCTGAGCCGGCGTCGAATTGGTATTTTGGCTCGACCCAGCCAACCCACCGGAGGGTAAAGCAACCTCTCCCTTTTGAGGAATGTGCCAATGGTCTTCGTCTTGGACGACCGCCGCCAGATTCACGGCTGTCAGATCAGCCTCCGCGGTCGCACCCCCGGCAGTCAGCAGCACATTCGCCAATCTGCTGCCACCGTTGACGATATACACGCCCGGATTGACCACTGCTCCGCTAATGTACACACCCACTCGGGTCTCAGATGGCATCGGAGTGCTCGTTGGTGCGGGAGCAGCAGTTGGAGCAATCTCCACAACCTGGATCTCACTCGCCGATGCGCTCGGCCACACCGTCATTACTACCCCGCCAGCAATCGCAAGCACAACCAGCGCGCCCAGCACAATATAGGTGAAGTTCAGCTTCATTCCCGCCCCATCCACAATTCAAGCAGCACAAATATGACGCAACCGCGCTCCAAGTGTCAAGAGTGGCGAATCGTAGGTATGCCCAACGTGTGAGAATATTGCGTCTAGTGCGTTCATCGATCGCGTGGATTCCAATTCTCCTAGGAGTGACGATTCTTACTGGCCAACGCAATCCTAGGATGCCCTCTAAGGTTTTCGCTAGACGAATGCGCGTCGTGTTGGATACACTCTAGGGCGGACTTGCGAAACAATAAAATAGAGATTGTGGGGCAGACAAAGCAAAATGAGCATGATGGATAAGCAAGACGAAGAATTTTCACGTGGAATGGTGGTGGTCGCGCACGCGGACGACGCCGAATTTGGATGTTCAGGCACGGTGGCGAAGCTGTGCGCCGAGGGTTGGGAGATGGTATATGTGATGTGCACGGACGGCAGTAAGGGCAGCAGCGATCGCGAAATCACGCAGGCTGAACTCTCTGCCATCCGCCGCGAAGAGCAGATAAACGCCGGCAGGGTGCTCGGACTCAAAGATGTCGTCTTTCTCGACTACGAGGACAGCCTGCTCCAGCCCACGCTGGAACTGCGCAAAGACATAGCGCGCGAAATTCGCCGCTACAAGCCGGATGTGCTGATTACGATGTACCCGATGCGCAGCCTTAATGGAGGCTGGGGCGTCGGGCATCCCGACCACATGGCGGCGGGCGAGGCGGCGCTGCAGGCCGTATTCCCGACAGCGCGCGACCACATGACATTCCCTGACCTTCTTGAGGCCGGCTTCGAGCCACACAAGGTCGCCGAAGTCTGGATTATGGGCCATCCGGAGCCCGACCACTACGTTGATGTCACAAAGCACATGGACACTTCGGTCGCGGCGCTTATGGAGCACAAGTCGCAGATGGACGGGCGCGACGAAGCGTGGGCGCGTGAGAGGATGGGACAGTGGAAGCGCGAGCGCGCAAAGGGTAGGGGCATTCAGCACGCCGAGGCTTTCAGGCGCATTGAGTTCCGCCGCTGAATCTATTCTCATCTACCGCACAGAAGCGGGAGCAGGATATTAGCATCCTGCTCCCGCTTTTCTTTCATATGTTTCGGATCATCGCCGTCTCACGCTGGGATAATTCTTGCAATCGTGGGCAGCTATCAGGGACTGACCTCCACACTGCCCCAGCATATCAGCGCGTCGTCATTGCGAAGCGCGCAGCCATGGTCAGTCCCGCGGCTGAAATCAGTGAAGGGACCGCTCGCCGAGGGAGTGGGTTCGGGCGCAGGTTTCGCCTCCTCGCCCGCCTCGGTAACTTCCATTGTCAGCGTGAAGTCGCCGCCTTTCTCAATATCGGATGTCGTCGCCTCTATGGTGTATTCACCTGCTTCCAGATTATCGACCACTGTGCGCGAGTTGTAGTTGACATACGGCGTGATGTCGTCGTTTAACGCTTCTATCGCTCCGTCCTTGCCCTCACCTTCCATCAGGTACAGGTATGTGTCCTTCTCAGAGGACAGATTTATGGTTAACTTTTTGCCTGCATCCAAGTTACGCCCTCTTGCTGCGATGCGCTCCCAAGAAGGCTTGCAGGCACATCCGCGCCTATATAACCATCGAACTCAGGACCCGGCGATGCGCCATTCTCCTGCAGAATATCTCGTAGATCATCCGCTTCGCCCGTCTCTGTCAGGAAGATTACGCCGACAGACGCTCCGCTATTCACGGGAGCGTTGGCGGCAGCCGCATTGTGGTAGCATGTCAGCGATTTCTTGCCAACCTGCCAAACACCGATAACTGACAACCATTACGGAGGACATCAATGCAAAACGAACCCACCGCCTTTCGAGTTGGCGACCCCGGCATCCGCGACATCTTCGGCGAAGCCTCCCGTATACAGGCATGGCTCGATGTCGAAGTCGCGCTCGCGCAGGCGCAGGCGGAACTCGGAATCATCCCTGAGTACGCCGCAGAGGAAATCGAACGCAAGGCGCGCTACGAAAACCTCGACATGGACAACATCCGCGAGGGTTTGGCGCGAACGGGCCATCCTCTGGTTCCTATGGTCTGGGAACTCGACCGCATCTGCGAAGGAGACGCGGGCGGCTACATCCACTGGGGTGCTACCACACAGAACATCACGCAGACGGGCAAGCTGCTCAACTTGCGCCGCGCGCACAGCGTCTTTCTGCGTCAACTCGCAGAATTGCTCATCGAGCTTGCCGACCTAGCCGAATCCACCAAGGATGCCGCTCTCCCCGGGCGCACGCATGGGCAGCATGCCGTTCCCGCCACTTACGGTTACAAGGTCTCCGTGTGGATAGACGAACTCTGCCGTCATATCGAGCGACTGCGCGGGTGCGAGAGCCGCGTCTTCGTCGCAATGCTTGGCGGCGGCGCGGGCACGCTCGGATCGCTCGGCGAGATTGGCTTGACAATCCAGGACGGCATCGCGGAGCGGCTCGGCATGGGGTCGATGTCCAATCCCAGCCGCACCATCAGCGACCACCTTGCCGAATACATAACGATCCTCGCCCTCCTCGCTGCCACTTGCAGCAAAATCGGCAGGGAAGTCTATACGCAAATGAAGCAGGAGTTCGGCGAAGTCGAGGAACCGATACCAGAAGGCACAGTCGGCAGCAGTACCATGCCGCAGAAGCGCAACCCCAAACTTGCCCAGGACATCGTTGCCGGAGCCGCCCAGGTGCGCGCGCTCGTCCCCCTCGCGCTAGAAGCGATGCAGACCGAGCACGAAGCCGACCGTACAACCAGCGTCATGATGGACAAGGCGCTCAACGAAGCCTGTATTCTCACAGGCGACATTCTCCAGCGCATGGTCAACCTATTCGCGGGCATCAGCGTCTTTCCGGAGAGGATGCGTCAGAATCTGGACCTCAGCGGCGGCCTCATAATGTCTGAAGCGATAATGCTTGAACTAGGCAGGCAGATAGGGCGACAGCAGGCGCACGACGCCGTGTACGAAGCGGCGCAGGCATCTTTCATTGAAGGCAGGCCCTTCGCCGAAACACTCGCCGAAGAGACCGAAGTCAGCGACCGTCTAACCGCTGAGCAGATTCAGGCATTGCTCGATCCCACCGCATATACTGGCGCGTGCAGTCTGTTCGCAGAACGGGGTGCGGCGCAAGCGCGTGAGGTCGCGAATTCTCTAAGCGAGTGAATTCCTAATGATGGCTAGACGCCATCAACTATGATGACGCTGCTGTTCGTGGAGTCGATTCGCATCTGCTTGGGGCCGGCGTATTCTTCCGATGAGTGCCACGCCTTTGCCTTCTCGAAGTTCTCGAACTCTATGATGACTGTGCGATGAGGTGTCCCTTCGCCTTCGACGACCTCGGATGCACCGCCGCGCACGATGTACCTGCCGCCATAAGCCTCGATGGTGGCCGGAACCAGCTTGCGATACTTCTCGAACAATTCCGCATCCGTTACTTCCACGTCCGCTATCACATAACCTGCCATTTGACTCTCCTTTACTCACGCTTCCGGGTTGCCGTGTGATACCATTTTCGACTGTTAAACATTACCACTATTGGCAGATGTCCTGTCAACACAATGACGAGAAAGGGGCTGCAACAATGCTCGACTATTTTCAGATAGGTGAAGTGCTTTCACCTGAAGACAGGCAGACACAGACTGTGGCGCGCGACTTCCTGGAGGCTGAGGCGGCTGACGATATCCTCGACTGGTGGGAAAGTGGTGAGTTCCCCAGGCAGCTTGTGCCGAAAATGGGCGAGATGGGCTTTCTTGGGGCGAATCTGCCGACTGAGTACGGCGCGAGCGGCGTCAGCAATGTCGCCTACGGGCTGATCATGTACGAGCTGGAGCGCATAGATTCGGGCTTCCGCAGCTTTGCCAGCGTGCAGGGCGCGCTTGTGATGTATCCGATATACCGCTATGGCTCTGAGGAGCAGAAGCGCACTTACCTGCCGCAGCTCGCCGCCGGGCAGATGATAGGCTGCTTCGGGCTGACCGAGCACGACGGCGGTTCCGACCCTGGCGCGATGAAGACGCGGGCGCGCAGAGATGGCGAGTCGTACGTCCTCAACGGCGTGAAGATGTGGATCACCAACGGCAACATTGCGGACATAGCCATCATCTGGGCGAAAGACGACGATGATGTGGTTCGCGGATTTGTCGTGCCAACGGATACACCCGGCTTTCAGGCGAACCATATCAAGCACAAGATGAGCATGCGCGCATCGGTAACAAGCGAGCTAGTGTTGGACGAAGTGCGAATACCGGCATCTCAGATGCTGCCGGAGACTCGTGGGCTGTCCGCGCCGCTATCGTGCCTGACTCAGGCTCGCTATGGCATCGCCTGGGGTGCGCTGGGTGCTCTGGAAGCCGTATATGAGGACGCGCTATCGTTCTCGCAACACCGCAGCACCTTCGACAAGCCCATTGCGTCAAGGCAACTGGTGCAGACGAAGTTGGTTGATATGGTAACGGACCATACCAATGGGTTGCTTCTGGCATGGAGGCTTGGCGTACTGAAGGATGCTGGCACGATGCATCATACGCAGGTGTCGATGGCGAAGCGCAAGAATGTGCGTGTTGCGTTAAATGCCGCTCGAAGCGCGCGAGAGATTCTGGGGGGCAGCGGGATCACGCTCGAGCATCCTACCATACGGCACATGCTCAACCTGGAGACGGTGGACACCTACGAAGGCACACACGACGTTCACACGCTGATACTGGGGCGGGACCTCACGGGGCACAACGCGCTGGTGTGATCTGGTCTTACTTGGCGGCTAATAGGGTGAAATACCAGACAAGTATTGTTATCGACATCAGAAGGATCATTACCGTCCGGAAGTAGCCGATAGCTATAATTCCGCTCAGCAGATCCCTCGCAATGGTCAGGCAGAGCAGGATGGACCTCAGATAGATGTAATCTACTGCGACTTTTAGCTCTCTTACCAAATTGCCGCTTCCCTCACTGCCGCCCAGCCTGATGTTGAGTCCGATGTGGTGGAGCTGAGGGGACTCGAACCCCTTGCCTCTTCAATGCCATTGAAGCGCTCTCCCAGATGAGCTACAGCCCCACCTGCGCTATGGGGCCAGTAGGTGGCCCCAACAGAGGTACGGATAAATATAGCAGACGGCTATGGTGTCCGCAAGGAATCGTGCAAGCTTCTGCTCTGTTGCGTGGGTGTATAATCGGCTAAAGGCTGTTTCACGGTCTTGTGTAGCGCTCATTGTAGAAAATCCATTGAGCCAGGAAGGGAGGGCGCGGCCATGAGATTTGCGGCGTTTACCACTGTGGCGGAGTCGGCGGGAGAAGCTACCGATGCTGCGGGACTGTTGGACAATCTTCGAAAGCAGACCATCCTCGCGGAGGAGCTGGGCTTCGAGGCTATGTGGCTTGGGGAGCATCACTTCGGGCCTTACGGAGCCGGCGACATACCTAACCCAATCCTGCTTGGCGCCGATCTGGCAGCCAGGACGTCACGAATTCGCATTGGTCAGATGGCGAACATAGCGCCGTGGTGGCATCCGATACGGCTGGCAGAGGATTTAGCCATTCTGGACAATATGAGCGACGGGCGGGTCGATGTCGGTTTTGGCAGGGGGATCTGGCCGTATGAGGGGCCTCAGTTCCATCCTAACGCGGACCCGCGCAAAGACAAGGAAAACAGGGAGTTGTTCCGAGAGACGGTGGAGATCGTGCGGGAAATCTGGAGGAACGAGTATTTCTCGTATAACGGCACTAACTACTCTTTCCCTGCCGAAGACACGGTTTTCTCGCATCCTCTGTATTCGCCGAATCCGAAGTGGCTAGATGGCGAGAAGGTGACGAAGCTGCGTGTGACGCCGAGGCCATATCAAAAACCGCATCCCCCAATTTGGATGACAGTATCCACCGACAACTCGGTTACAACGGCAGCTGAACTCGGGCTGAACGCTTGCTATTGGCAGCCGCCGGCGCTCAGGATCAGGCAGCGAATGGAACTTTACGCGGAGATCAGGTCCAGGCTGGAGGGCAGACAGTTCAGATTGGGGGAAGGTCAGGCGGTTATGCGAACCACCTATATCGCCTCATCTATGGAGGAAGCGCGGCGCGAGGCTGAAGAAGCCGTTATGTCGTCTTTCGTATTCAACGACCCGTTTCGAGGCAGGCAGGTGTTCACGAACCCGGACGAGGTGCTGGACCCTGACGTGAAGCTGGACTGGGATTTCCTGGAGCCCCGCACTCTGTTGGTCGGTTCTCCTGAGAATGTGATAGAGAAGATTGAGGAACTGCAAGAGGTATGCAGCTTGGAATACCTTCTCGTCTCCTTTTCGCACACGGGTTTGCCAGTGGGTAAATCGCTGCGGAACCTGGAGAACTTCGCTACGAAGGTCATGCCCCACTTTGCATGACATATGCATAGGCTATCCCATTTAATGCGCCAATTGCCGTCATCTCCGCGTGGGCGCAAGTCGCGCTCGTTGCAGTTCTTCGGTCGTAACCGACGGCTGTAAGAGCAGCTCATCGTACAGCGATTCGGGCGGCTCCAGGTCGCGCAGGGCGGGTATGACTTGCTCGCCCATCAGCCGAATGGAGCGCATCAGCTTTTCGTGCTCGATGCCGCCGAACATCATCCAGTTGCTGATGTGCGTTGCGCCCGCGCTGGCTGCGCGCCGGAACTTCTCGATGACAGTCTCGGGGCTGCCGAAGTAGAGCCGATCGAGGAAGGCATCGTCGTCCAGTTCACCGTCGAAAGGGCTTGCGTCAACATTGCCGTTAGTTACGTCGTGGCGGCTCAAGCCGCGCTGGGCGCGAGTCTGCCAACGCACATAGGGCAGCGCTTCGAGCGCCTCTTCGTCTGTGGGCGCGACGTGCGTCATGCATTGCAATGCGAGCGATGGACGTTGCTTTGGCTTGCCGAGCGACTCCCGCGCCTGCACATACGTCGCCAGCTGCTTGCGGACGCCGTCCATTCCGAGCGCGCTTGACGACAAGGGGAGCATGTCTAGCCGTGCCGCCAACTCCATGGACTCGACGCTTGTGCCTGAAATCCAGAGCGGCGGATGGGGCTTCTGCTTGGGCTTGGGGAATACGGTTACGGGGTGCTCTATGCGGATCTGCTCACCCTCGTAGGTGAACGATTCATCGGACGTCCATGCCTTTAGCAGGACTTCCAGCGTCTCCTCGAACTTGCCGCGCGATTCGCCGAGGTCGCTGCCGAAGCCCGCCATTTCGTAGCCCTGGTAGCCTCTGCCGACGCCGCACATCAGCCTGCCGTCTATGAGATTATCGAGCACCGCAAGTTCTTCTGCGAGGCGCAACGGCTGCCAGACGGGTAGTATGACGGATGCCGTACCTATCTTGATGTGCCGGGTGCGCTGGCCGATGTAGAGCGCTTGCATAAGCGGGGCAGGCGAGTTGCCGTAGTTCGTGAAGTGGTGCTCGGCGATGAGGCAGTAGTCGAAGCCGAGTTCCTCTGAGTATTGCACCTGCTGGACGCCCTCTTCGAAGAGCGTCTTCCAGTTTCGCATCGTGGGGTTGGGCCATTCCAGAAACAATCCGAATTTCAATTCTTTGTCCTTTGCTGCGGTGTGATGTCCGATGTGGTTAACGTTGTATATGCGGCAGGCATTAGTGGGTAGCCAGGGGCTAGTTGAAGCGGCTCATGGTCTCGTCCATGCCCTCGGATAGCAGGCAAGCCACGGCATCTGTAGCGCGTTCTACCGCTTCGTCCACTACTTTGCGGTCCTCGGGATCCATGGGTCCTATGACATGCTCAATCTGTCCTGTGCCTTCGGGCGGTCTGCCGACGCCTATCCTGAGCCGAGGGAAGTCCTGCGAGCCTGCCGCTTCGATGACGGACTTGATGCCATTGTGTCCACCCGCGCTGCCCATACGCCGCAGCCGTAGTTTGCCCGGTTGTAGGTTGATGTCATCGCAAACGATGAGCAGACTTTCGGAGGGGACTGCGTAGCGCGCTCTCAGGTAGCTGACTGCCGTGCCGCTGCGGTTCACGAATGTGCGCGGCTTGACCAGCACGACGCGGCTAGAATCGATGTCGCCTTCGCCGATGATGGCAGACCTGTGCCGCCGTTCAAGAGTGATGTCGTGCTTCTTAGCCAGCGCGTCGATGCACCAGAAGCCGGCGTTGTGGCGGGTGCCGGCGTATTCGGGACCGGGATTGCCTAAGCCGATAATGATGAGGGAAGGTGGTTCGGCGCGGTGGCTGTCGCGGCTGCCGCGTATGTCGCGTATGGATTGTAATAGATTGCGCATATCGGACATTTTACAACATTTGCGGATGGCGGGGCGTACCCGCATTAGCTAGCCGATAAGGGCATAATGACCGCCCCGCCCATGCTGCTGTGTCATACGCGGCAAAGCGTGATATTATGTACGGCAGTTCCACGATGATGGCGGAGCGAGTCGGATTTGACGCTGCTGCAAAGATATGGATTGACGCCGGAAGAGATTGAGCGTCGTAGTCTTGAGATGGTAGAGGCTGCTATGCCGCCTACGCCGCATCTGACGGCGCATGAGCGGTATGTGCTTGGACGCATCGTGCGCGCGGAGGGCGAGCCGCAGATTGTGGACTCTGTGCGCTTCAGCGAATCTGCGGTTGAGTTGGGCATTGCGGCTCTGCGAGATGGCGCGACGATTGTTACCGATGTACGCATGGTGGAAGTGGGCACATCGAAGGCGTTGCTGAGGCGAGCGGGCAATCCGATCACGACTATGATCGACGCGCCGAGTGTTGCGGAGAGGGCGAAGCGGGAGGGAATCACTCGCTCGGCGGCTGCGATACGCGAACTGACGCCGCAGATTGACGGCGCGGTTGTCGCGGTGGGTAATGCTCCGACGGCATTACTGGCATTGCTGGATAGCGTGGATGAGGGCAAGGCACTGCCTGCGTTGATTATTGGCATGCCGGTCGGCTTCGTAGCGTGCGCGGAAGCCAAGGATGAACTTGCCAAGCGTACTGCGGCGCACATTACGATTCTGGGCAATCGCGGAGGCAGCAGTGCAGCGGCGGCAACGCTGAACGCGCTTCTGGCACTGGCTATGGAAGATATTCTATGACTATAGCAAACGGATATAGCGACTATGGCAACGCGGGCAGTTCGTCCAATTCAGATTGGGGCGTGGTGCTGCTGGCTCATGGCAGTCAGCGCGGCAGCCATACGATAGACGGCCTGCGCGAGATGGTGCAACGGCTGCAAGAGCGTCTCGGTGAGCGCAATGCGAAGGTCAAGATGGCCTGCCTTGAGTTCATACAGCCGGACCTGCCACAAGCGGTTGGGTCGCTGGTATCCGAGGGCCGCACTTCCATAACTGTGATGCCCTTCCTGCTGGGGCAGGGAACACATACCAACGATGACCTAGATGAGGAGATTGCTCGCTCGCTAGAGGCGTATCCACAGGCGCGGATCAAGGCATCTGACGTATTCGGCTCGGACCCGGCGCTGGTGGAGATTGTGGTGGAGCGGGTACAAGAGCATGGCGCATCGCTGAACGGCAAGTCAGGGAATGCTCCAAAGGGCGTAATGCTGGTCAAGGCAGGGACGCGCTCGGCTGCGGAGGACCATCTGTGGCTGTACCAGATGGGGCGCATGCTGGAGGAGCGGCTTGGCGCAGGCTACGCGGTGGCGGTGGCGCAGTCGCACTTCGGCTCTCCGACCATGGAAGAGGCTGCTGCCGAACTGGTAGAAAAGCAGGGCGTGTCTGCGGTTACCTGTGTGCCGTATATCTTCTTCCCCGGGCTTATTTTGACGCGCAACATAATGGGCGGGTTGGAGTCGCTTGGGCAGAAGTATCCGGATGTGGGGTTTGAGGTTACGCCTACTCTGGGCGTGGAAGACGGCCTCGTGGAATTGACGGCGCGGCGTATCCTTGACGCATCACACGATTAGCGTGGTTCACAATGACGAGGCGTGAGAGCGATTACAGCCGTCCGACCGTGAGGCGGCGCGGCATGCGAACGGGCTACACGACGGGCGCATGCGCGGCGGCGGCGGCTAAAGCCGCGACGATTGCACTGCTTAGCGGTGAACCCGTGCGCGAGGTTGCGATTCGCCTGCCAATAGGTGAGGACGTTACATTCCAGATTCATCGCTGCGAGATTGACGACGGCGATAATACGCCTGCCAGCGCACTTTGCTCGATCATCAAGGACGGCGGCGACGATCCGGATGTTACATCTGGCGCGGAGATATGCGCGAGGGTATGGCGCGACGTCAATACTGAGAATGGTGTGATGTTACATGGCGGTGATGGCGTTGGCACGGTAACGAAGCCGGGCACGGGCATTCCTGTGGGCGATCCCTCGATAACTCGCGTGCCGCGCCGCCTGATTACGAGGTCTGTTCAGGAGGCAGCAGGCGGTTTGTCGTTTAACGTGGAAATCTCGGTCCCGGGTGGCGAGGAAATTGCTAAGAAGACGGATAATCCGCGCCTTGGCATTGTGGACGGAATATCCATTCTTGGCACGACGGGTGTGGTGCAGCCGTTTTCGACCGCTGCATGGCGAGCGAGCGTGAATGTGTCCATAGATGTCGCTGCCGCCAACAACCTCACGCACATGGTCATCACTACCGGCACGCAGTCGGAGTTGTTCGCAAAGCGCTGGCTGGGGCTGGAGGATATGGCGTATGTGAATGTGGGCATTTTCACGGGTGCGGCACTGAAGCGGTGCGCGCAGCGTGGGATTCCGCGCGCGACGCTGGTCGGGATGATAGGCAAGTTCTCCAAGATCGCGATGGGCAAGTTCGTCACGCATGTCGCGGGTAACAAAGTGGACCCGGTGTTTCTGGCGTCTCTTGCGGCCGAGTGCGGCGCGTCCGACGACGTGCAGGCGGAGATGCGCGATGCGGCGAGCGGGCGACACTTCCAGGAGATTGCGCTGGAGCGCGGCGTGATGCAAGTGTTCGATCTTGTGTGCGAACGGGTCTGTGATGCTGCACAGCAGTACCTAGGCGACAGGGCTGAAGACCTGATTGTGGACTCCATCTGCTTCGACTTCGAGGGTGGCATACTGGGCAAGGCGACCACCTCGACATCTCCAATACCGCTTGTGGAAGCGGTGGCTTCCGATGACTAACGCCTCTGTCTCTGTCAATGCGAGAAGCGTAGATCGTCCGCTTGGTCTGCCGGATGACGCATTTGCACAGAAGCGGCCGCACCGAGGGCTTATCACCAAGGCGGAAGTGCGCGCGGTGAGCCTGTATAAGCTGGGACTGCGGCGCAACAGCATCGTATGGGATGTGGGTGCGGGGAGTGGCTCGGTTGGGCTTGAGGCGGCGCTCATCGCATCGGAGGGAATGGTATACGCGGTGGAGCGCGATGCAGAGTGTCTCGATATGCTGCGCTTGAACGTTGAGCAGTTGGGCCCTGATAATGTCGTCGTCGTATCGGGTGAAGCGCCGGATGCACTTGATGCGCTGCCCGCGCCGGACTGCGTGTTCGTGGGCGGCAGCGGGGGCAGGCTTACGGACATCCTGGAGTACGCTGTATCGCGGCTGACAGCGGATGGGCGCATCGTGGTGAATCTTGCATCCATTGAGCGAGTTGTACAGACACAGGCGTGTCTTGAATCGCTTGGATTTGACGCGGAGTTGACGATGATAAACGCATCGCGTGGCAAGGCACTGCCCGATGGCACGATGCGGCTTGAGGCGCAGAACCCGGTGTTTATAATCACAGGCAAGAGTGGACTGGATGAGTAGCGCAGGCGTCGGTTGCCTCTATGGTGTGGGTGTGGGGCCGGGCGACCCGGAACTGCTTACGCTGAAGGCGGTGCGCGTGCTGAAGGCGGCGCCAATCGTATTTACACCGCAGGCGACAGGCAGCAAGGACAGCCTTGCGCTCACCGTGGCGCGCAACTATGTTGATGAATCAAGGCAGCGTCTGATATACGCCTCGTTCGTGATGGGTGGGACGTCCGACGGTGTGTGGAGCGAGGCCGCGGAGCGCATTGCAGGCTATCTTTTGGGTGGCGAGGATGTCGCGTTTCTGACACAGGGCGATCCGCTGCTGTATGGCTCGTTCATGTATGTGATGGTGAAGGTGCAGGCGGCGCATCCCACGATCCCGATAGAGGTGGTACCGGGCGTAACCTCAATTACGGCGTCGGCATCGCGGGCAAAGGTGCCCCTTGTATCGCACGGCGAGCGGCTGGCAGTGCTGCCTGCGATGTACGGCATCGACGACCTGCGGGATGTGCTGGCGTGCAACGACACGGTGGTGCTGATGAAGGTGAATCGCAGGGCGGTGGCTGCGGTGTCGCAACTGGAGGAGGCCGGCGAACTGAGTCGCTGCGTGTTCGTGCGGCGGGCTACCACTCCACGCGAGCAGATTGCGTTCAGCTTGCGAGAGATTGCGCCTGAGGATACCGATTACTTCTCCATGCTGATATTGAGTGGCAAGAAGGGACAAGTTTGACATTGCAGAATGTACCAGAGGGAAAGGTGTATTTCATCGGGGGCGGGCCGGGTGATCCGGAGCTGCTGACGCTGAAGGCGAAGCGCATCATAGACTCGGCGGATGTGATTATATACGCCGACTCTCTGGTGCATCCATCGGTGTGCGAAGGTGCTAAGGCGGGCGCTCAGGTTATCGGCAGCAAGACGCTTAACTTGGATGAAATCACTGAACTGATGGTGGGTGCGGCAACCGATGGCAAGCTGGTCGCGCGGGTGCAGAGCGGCGATCCGTCGATATACGGCGCGGTGCTGGAGCAGATGCGGTTGTTGGAAGCAGCGGGGGTGGAGTATGAGATCGTGCCGGGCGTGAGCGCAGCGTTTGCGGCTGCCGCAGTGCTGAAGACGGAGTTCACTGTGCCGGAGGTGTCGCAGACGGTGATATTCACACGACTGGAGGGGCGCGTGGCGATGCCCTCAGGCGAGAAGCTTCGTGACCTTGCGGTACACGGCTGTACGCTGGTGCTGTTCCTGAGCATTACACGCATCAACAAGGTCGTAAGGGAACTCAAGGCGGGCGCCTACACCAATGATACGCCCGTTGCAGTAGTATATCGCGTGGGATGGCCGGACCAACTGGTCATCACTGGAACGCTGGGCGACATCGCGCCGAAGGTGAAGCGCGCGGGGATCACGCTTCAGGCGCTGGTGCTGGTGGGCGCGGCATTCGACACAGACATACGGCACATAGAAGCGGCGGGTGAAGCCGCGTCTTCGCACCTGTACTCGTCAGACTATACGCACCTTTACAGGCGTGCGGTTGAATTCTCTAAGAGCGATGCAGTGCATCAGGCCAAGAGTGAGGCCGTGCATCAGGGCAGCGGTGATGGCTGATGCTACGGCGATAGTCGCCATCTCGCGGCGGGGAGCGGCGATTGGGGCGCGTGTGCGTGATGCGCTCGGTGGTTGTGCGCTGTATGTGGAGCGGCGGTTTGCGGATGCGGTGGAAGGGGCTACGGCGTTCGACCTGCCGGTGCGCCCGCTGGTAGGGCGGCTGTTCAATGAGTACGAGCGACTTGTGCTGATGATGCCCGTGGGAGCGGCGGTGCGATTGCTGGCGGCGCATATTAGGCACAAGCATACGGACGCGGCGGTGGTATGCGTTGACGATGCGGGGCGGTTTGCGGTGAGCCTGCTTTCGGGGCATGTGGGTGGTGGGGATGCGCTTGCCGAGCAAGTTGCCACTGCGATTGGCGCGACTGCGGTGATTACATCGGCGTCGCATGTGTTGGGGACGCTTGCCGTTGATCTGCTGGGCAGCGAGTTCGGTTGGCGCGTCGAGGCGAGTTCAGCGATGGTTACGCGGGCGAGCGCGGCTGTGGTGAACGGCGAGCAGGTGGGCGTGTACCAGGATGCGGGTGAGCGCGGGTGGTGGGATGCGGGCAAGCCGCTGCCGTCTAATGTGACCGTTTGTGAGTCAGTAGAGGGACTGGCGCAGTTTCCGAATGTTCTGCTGATAAGCGACCGCGTGGATGTGTCCAATAGAGTTGCGGCGTTAAATCCCAAGACGCCCAAGACGCTGGTCACTTACAGGCCGCGCAGTCTGGTGGTGGGCATCGGCAGTAGGCGGGGCGTGGAGGTGGCTGAGGTGGAGGGGCTGCTGCGGGGGACATTCGCGGCGGAACGGCTTGCGGTGGGGAGCGTTCGGTGCATCGCAACGGCGGAGCTGAAGCGGGATGAGGCGGCGATTGGGCTGCTTGCGGAGCGGCTGGGAGTGCCTGTGCGGTACTTCGGGGCGGATGAGTTGAACGGGATGCCTGGGCCTTCGGGGGCGTCCGCATCGCAGCGGCTGCTGGGGATTGTGGGGGTGGCGGAGCCGGCGGCGCTGCTGGCGTCGGGAGGCGATATCATTGTGCCGAAGGTGCGGTCGGCTGCGGCGACGCTTGCGGTTGCTAGGATAAATCACCTCCCATCCTAGCCTTCCCCCATCGAGAGGGAAGGGTCATTTGTCCTGGATACACTCACCCTAACCCCCTCCCATAGGGAGAGGGGACTTATTGGCTAGTCCACGAGGAAGCGGCGGAGTTCGGTTAGCAGGAAGTCGGGGTTGTCGGAGGCGACGGGGTGTCCGGAGTCGGGGACTTCGAGGAACTGCATCGAAGGCTGCAACTCGCGCATGCGCGCCACGATCTCCGGCGATAGGAAGTCGCTCTCCGCGCCCTTGAGTTCGAGGATGGGGCAGCGGATTTGCGCCCACTTCTCCCAGAGTAAGGGGACTTCGTTTTTGCCGAAGCTGCCGTTAATCCAGAACATATCAGGGTCGTGCTTGGCGACGTACTTGCCTGCGTAGTTGAGGCGGAGGCTGTGCTCGGCGGTGTTGCGGTAGTATTCGGCCGACGGGCGTGGGTTCGCCTGCATGCCCTGCTCGACATACTCGTCGATGCTGCGCCAGCCGAGGGGTCGGCGGTTCATGCCGCCAATCTGCTTTTGCGCGGATGCTACGCTCATTTCGGGGCCGTAGTCGAGGCAGATCAGGTGCTTGAGGTGAGTGGGGTTGTCGCCTGCGTATGGGATGGCGTTGCGCGCGCCGAGTGATGCGCCGATGTAGTCGCAGGGGACGATGCCGATTGCTTCGGCGAACGCTGCGAGGTCTTCAGCGAATGCGGTTACGGCGTAGCCATCTCGGGTGTGGGATGAGTCGCCGTGTCCGCGCT
Source organism: Dehalococcoidia bacterium (assembly GCA_965225795.1). Taxonomy (GTDB): domain Bacteria; phylum Chloroflexota; class Dehalococcoidia; order Lucifugimonadales; family JADFKI01; genus Bin90. Next base: position 2,947,286 of record OZ245324.1, read on the forward strand.
GGTCGATGGCGATGACGCGGAACTCGTCGCGCAGTTCGCGGGCGATGTGGTCCCAGTTGTGGGCGTTGCCGCCCTGACCATGCGCGAGCAGGAGGTTGCGGGTGGAGTCGCCGCCCCAGTCGATGTAGTGGATGGTGAGTCCGTTGATGTCGATGTAGTGGTCGGTGGGTACGGCAGTCATTGTGTTCTCCTGGGGCTAATATGATGTGCTGAGTGAATGGTATTCATCACCCCCCCATCCTAACCTTCCCCCGTCGAGGGGGAAGGGACAAGTGGGTAATGCAAACCGCCTTGTGGAAGATGGCACAAGGCGGCGCTGATGAGACATTCAATTGAAGATCGAAGGGGCGTGGTTAGCGGTTGCGGCGGCGGCGGATGCGGCGCAGGCTGCGCTGCTTGTCGAGGCGGGTCTGCTCGCCCTTGGTGCGGAAGAAGCGCCGATTGCGCAGTTCGCGCAGTATGCCGGAGCGCTGCATAGTTGTCTGGAAGCGCCTTAGCAGGCCTTCGGGGTCTTCGCCTTCGCGTAGGGTTACATAAGCCAAGTGTGTTTCCTCCGTGAGTTGGTGCAACGACAGGATGGGCGGCATTGCAGTATGCGCCTTTTGACGAAGTATAACACACAGGGTTGGGTTCTGTCAGGCGGTCGTGTTGGAGAATGCGCTGGATTATTGCCTGCGCAGGGTCAGGTTCTTCCGCGATCAAGTGAGGAGGGGATTTTTGGCCCTCACCCTAACCCTCTCCCAGAGGGAGAGGGGACTTATGGGCTGCGGATATTGACTGCTTGGAATGTGCCGGCGAGCGGGTTGGGTAGGACGGGTACGCCTTCGCGGGCGGCGGCGTCCTTTATCCGCCTGAGTGTGTCTGAGTATTCTGCGTAAACGGAAGGTGGTGGCGGTGGCGGCTCTTTCGGAGCTTTGCCTTTTTGGAAGTCGCCGGATTCGAGACGCGCTTCGTAGTCGAAGAGTGCCTGTTCTTCGGGGTTCAGGGGTTCGAAGTAGTAGTCCACTGACGGGTCGGGGTCGTTCTGACCGTAGTCGTAGATGTTTTTGTCTTCGATGTTGGAGGAGTTGCTGATGGTCGCGTCCTCTGATTCGCTCTGGGGCAGGGTTTTGGATACCGGCTCCATCACCCCCATCCTAACCCCCGCCTTCGCTGGGGGCAGGCTCTTCCCCCGTCGAGGGGGAAGGGGGTTATTGAGAATGCCCGCAGTACCCTCACCCCAACCCTCTCCCTGAGGGAGAGGGAGCTTTGTGGAAGGACTGGCGGCTTGGCGGTCTTCTAGATTCCTGTTTTCGGAGGAATGGCGAGAAGATGGGACGGTCGCTTGGAAACGAAGCGGCTTTGAGTTATCGTCTCGGTCTTCTTCTTCTCTGATCTCTTTGGCTATGGCTTCGTAGTCTGTGTCGTCGTAGTTGTCGTAGTCGTAGATGGTGGTTGAGAGGCCGGCCTGGGTCTTTTTCTGGCCTATGGAGAGACGTGGGGATTCCTTGTCCTGCCAGTAGTCCGTGAGGTGCTCAGGCTTGATTGCGTCGTAGTTGGTGTCCCAGCCACGGCGCAGAAGCTCCTGCGCTGCATACATACGGTGATGCACTGTGAACTCTTTGTCAGGGTCGGGGTCAGACATCAATTCGAGCAGGAAGCGGATGGTGTCGGTGCCGCGATCGCTGTACTCGCGCATTCGCTTTGCGAGGTCGGTGTGCAGGGTGTCGTAGGCGTTTGCTTCGTTGTTGTTGTCTGAGAGTCTGCGGCGTGGACCGAGGTCGCCGAAGCCTCGTCGCAGGAGTTCTCTTGCGGCTGCCATGCGGTCTGCGGGTTTGATACGGAACTTCTTGGGTGTGAATGGTCTGTCTCTGCCGGTCATGATGTGAATGAGAAACTCTACGAGGGTGTGACCTTCTGCTGTCTCGTGGCGGATGAGATGGGCTATCTGGTAGTTTAGGATGTCGAGGTGGGTTACGGGGGCTGCAATCTCTTTTCCCCTCACCCTAGCCCTCTCCCCTGGGGAGAGGGGACTTTGAGCGGGGGTTTCGTCGCCGCCCTGCCCCTCTGGATTCCCGCCTGCGCTGGAAAGACGGTCAGAGGTGGTTTCGCAGTCGGTGTCGGGGAAGCCGTACTTGATGAGTTGTTTTGCTGCGTCCATTCGGTGGCAGACTTTGACGCCGGGGGTTTTGCCGCGCATGGTGTCTACGAGGAATGCGGCGATGGTGTCGCCTTCCTCGGTGCGGTCGATGATTTTCTGTTGTAGAGGGGTTGTGATGCACATATCAGCCATCAGGTATCAGCGGTCAGGTTTCAGGTGGCTTGCCCTTCGACAGGCTCAACACTCATCTAATAAATCTTATGTTCTATTATGGGGACAAATGTTTGGTTTGTCAAGAGACATTTAGAAGGTCAGGTGCCAGCGAACGGGAGCTGACATGGGTGGATGGGATGAAAATGGTGCCGAGGGTTTTGGCTGGTCTGGGACAATGGACAGGTGTCAGATTCGAGACACGGTCTTGGTGCTGGCGCTCAATTGAATCCTAGCAGTGATGGAAGGGTTCTTCTCATTTAAGAGAGCGACGAATGTCATATGATTGTGGAACGAACCAGATTGGGAATGTCCTTATCCGATGATTCGTCGCCCTTTTTCAATGCGAGCAAAGGTCCCGCCATTCGCATATACAAGGTCACGATTCCCTTAGACTTTCACCCGCATTAGAGTCTTTAGTGTTTGTTGATCTTGCAAGATTCCATCCGGATATGTGCTAGTACCAACAAGGGTTTAGCTTCTTTTATCTCAATTCATTTCGTAGGTCTAGATTTTTCTTCCAGACCGCGGCATCACGGACGAAAGCGAAACCGCAGTAGTCGCAAATCAGCTTGTTGATGTCGGGTCTTGCCTGGCCAAATACGTTGTAGCCGCTTCTCCATATATAGACACGTTTCCACCCGCAAGATGGACAGCGACCTGGTATATCCTCCAGTGGTGGGAATCCCCCCTTGATGACAAAGCGCAACTCTTGGATCAGAGCTAAAATGTCGTCCGACCGCTGAAAGCGATCCGCTGGATTTTCACGAATAGTTTTTTCGAAGATGGCCATTAGATGCCAGGTTTCTGGTTTTCCTGGAAACATCCTCGGCATTGACCTGTTGTCAAACGCTGGCCTTTCACGAGCAAAGGCGAACTCGGATGTAATTGCAGACCAAAGGACTTTTGCAGCCGAGTATATGTCGGATTGAATACCTACAAGTCCATCATTTCCAGCTTCGCACTCGGGCGATATATAGTTACTTGGGCCGACATTCTCATCTACCAGTGTCAACGCGCGGCCATCGTCAATCTGGCAGATTCCGAAATCTATTATTCGGATTGAGCCATCTGGGAGCAGAAGGATGTTTTTCGGATTGATATCCCTATGCACAATGGTCGGATTATGGTTCTCATACGCTTGTAACGCTAAAATGATCTGTTCGAACAGATCGAGACAATCAGTGACTTCGCCTTTAAAATGGTTATCTTTCGAAAAGATAGTTCTCTCAAGCGTGGTCGCCCCTTCGTAATATTCCATTACGTAAAACTGAAACTCTTCAGTAGGTTTTGAGTGGTCAAATATAGAAACAACTGCCGGATGATCCAATTGCTTAACAACTTCGATCTCACGTTGGAAGCGCTCTAGCGCCTGAGGTGAACCAGCATTGCGAAGCACTTTTAGGGCGTACTTAGGACCCTCCGGATCGCTTTTCCGAGTCACTAAATGCACATCACCTTGCCCTCCACCACCAAGAGTTGTGCCAGTTGGCTTCCACTGAATGTCTTTTGGTATTGGCATTCCGTTGTTGTTCTCCTAGGCGAATTCCTTCAATGGCCTGTCGTCAGAAGGTCTAGGCGAAGTGCGGTCAGGCAATTAGTCGGGCAGTTTGCGAGCAATTCTATACATTATGCTTGGAGGAAGGAAGTCTCCTTGGGCATTTGGAATGGTTTCAATCGATATGAGGCCCATCTGCACGGATAGGAACAGGACTCGTGGAATTATAATTACGAAGAAAATATCCTTGGAAAAGTTCCTCCTCGTCGCTTATGCAGTAGGTGGAACAGAGGCGCATTCGTTGCTAATTGGGATGCGGGCGTTGGCTGAAATGTGGTTGGAGCCCGCCGGTAGGTGCATTCTTCACGAGCGAGAAAATCCCGGCTAGCGGGCACTTTTGGGCGGGATGTAGCATTGGAAGTGTGAAGTTTCGTTTGTGGAAGTTGACACTGATTTGCAATTCTCACTAGAATCTGTTTTTAATATGGAGGGAAGTTTGTGGCTGCGGTGGTGAATGGGGTGTGTTTCAATGCTTCGCGGCTGCTGAAGGAATGTGGGTTGTGTGGACATTTGCCATTTGTCCCTTGTCATTCCGAGTAAGGCGAGGTGTCTGAGGTCTGTGAATGGCTTAGGTGCAGCGGTTTTAGATTCCTCACTGTGTTCGGAATGACAGAAGAAGGGGGTCGTTCGGAATGACAGAGGAAGAGGGTCGTTCGGAATGACAGAGGAAGAGGGTCGTTCGGAATGACAGAAGAAGAGAGTCGTTCGGAATAATAGATAAAGAGGGCCGTTAGGAATTACAGGGAAGGGGCGCTGCGTTCAGGATGACAGGGGGAAGGAATGCTGCGTTCAGGATGGCAAGATTGATCTACTTTTCAGGTTCAAAACGCTTAATGTATCAAATGGCAACAGAACCTATTTATGATGTGAATGACTTCGCGAAATTACAGGATGGATTGGGTTAGGATTGGCTGATGGCAGCAGAACTTGATGGAATGCGGATTGCGACGCTTGAGGCGCGGATGACGGGCGCGCTTGCGAGTCTTATCAGCAAGCGAGGGGGTGAGCCGCTGTGCGCGCCTGCCTTGCGCGAGGCTCCGCTGGACTGCGCGGAGGATGTGCGCTACCTGCTGGACAAGCTGGAGAGTGAAGAACTGGATGTGATGGTGTTCCAGACGGGGGTGGGCGCGAGGGCGCTGTTCAAGGAGGCGGACAGGCAGGGGGGCTTGCCGTTTCTGCTGTCGGCGCTGCGTGGCGTTACGACGGTGTGCCGAGGTCCGAAGCCGACTGCTGCGCTGAAGCAGGTGGATGTGCAGATATCCGCAGGTATTGCCGCGCCATATACGACGAAGGAGCTGCTGGAGGCTCTGACGGCGCTGCCGGTGCGGGGCAAGAGGCTGATGGCGCTGCAGTACGGTGAGCGCAACGCGGCGCTGATGGCTGCGCTGGGTGAGCAGTGCGAGACGGTGGACGAGTTGTGCCTGTACGAGTGGCAGCTACCGGAGGACACCGCGCCGATGGTTTCGCTCATAGATGAGCTGATGGATGGCAGGGTGGATGTGATCGCGTTTACGAGCCAGGTGCAGATTCGGCATCTGTACAAGGTGGCGGCGGCGAATGATGTGTCGGATCGGGAATTGTCGGATGCGCTGAATACGCGGACTATCGTGTGTGCGGTGGGGCCTACGTGCGCTGCCGCGCTTGCGAATGTGGGGGTTGCGACGGATACGCAGCCGGAGTATCCGAAGATGGGGCACATGGTGAACGCGCTGGCGGAGTATGTGGGCGAGTTGTCGGTGGTGAGGTCACAGTAGTTAATTCTCGGTTAATCAGTCGATATTGGTCGCCCCTGCTTCGTGGAATGCGAGGCGGGGGCGATTTTTGTGCGCGATTCCGGTCTGGATTCTGCCTGATGCCATAAAGTCGGCTATATTCGCTATTGCATCTGCGCCGTCTGTGCTTTATACTATGAGGGCAGGACATAAATTATACATTATGCTGCGGCGTGAGTGCCTGAGGCCAATAGTGTCTGTGGTGGAAAGGATGGATGATGGGAGTTACTATGATGCGATTCGGCGGATCGGGATCTATGAATATTGGGCGAAGTCGCACGAAGATATGGTTGGCGCTGCCTGTGCTGGCGCTGATGCTTGCTGCGATTGCGATGAGCGGGTTGCAGCAGGGGACGGCTTACGCGGCAGAGGAATCTGCGATTGGCACTGATATGTCGCTGGGAGGCGCAGATGGAGGCGCTGATTCGGTACCGAACGGCAGACCAATTGTCGCGGAGGTTCGGGGCAGGATGAAGGTGGTGTGGCCGGCGACTCTGACGGTTGGCGAGGCGTCACAAGACGAAACCACCATATTGGGCTACACCCCCGGCAGAAATGTAGACATAGGTGACCTGGATGATACGGAATTCAGCGATAGGGGCGTGGAATATGCGATTGATAGTCTTATCCACAAGGAAGTGGGTAGTATCAATCAACTGGTCCTGGAGACGAGCACCGGCCTGCCGGACGACCTGATATTCGAGGTAGATGGCGAGCGGTACGCAATATCCGATGCGGACGCGCTGGGACTGCACAAGGACATTCAGGTGTGGTGGCTCGACTCAGGACTGGGCTGGAGCGAAGGGGATACGATGACGGTGAAGCTGATGCGACCCAAGCCGTACAATCCGTGCCGCGACGAGTAAGAGTAGATGCATGCCGGCAAGTGTGTGGGTGGTGGATGTGAGGTGGTGACGGGCGCGGAGGCGGTGGAGATCGGTGGAGTGGTGGAAGTGGCGGATTGAGGCGAGAAGCGCATTGGCCGGCCAGCCGCCCCTGCTTCGTGTAATGCGAGGCGGGGGCGGTGTTTTTGTGGAGGGAGTTAGGTCGTTTATCTGTTCCAGACGATGTGGCTGTTCATACCATGCTTCTCATAGATGCTGAGAACATCAATACAGAAGCTCGCCAAGTCAGCCTGGTTTTCAGACTGTGCAAGTTCGTACATTTGAATGAACATCCGCTTGCCTGTTTCCGTCTGGTTTAAAGTTTTCTTGAGGAAATTATGTTGGGCACACAGCACTTGGCCGTTTTCAAGGGTCGCTTCGCCGCCAAGATCGCGTGGTTTGATATGGTCAACATGCAGTTCTACTCCCTCCTTTTCTCCTTTACCGCACCTAGCGCACCTAAATTGGCCGCGCTCTAGGATTGCGTTCTTTTGCGCAGGTGTGAAATCCTCAAGAGTCCTGTCAGTCACAGCATCAGGGTCATAACGATAGATGCCTTTCCGAACTTTGATGAGAAACCCTTTCTGGTGGAGGCTTCTGATGCTGCGCCAAGGATCTCGCGGTTTGTGCTCAGGACCATACAACGCAACATAATTCTCTTCAACATAATCGACCACAGGTCCATGAGATAAATCCTCGTTAGGGTGGCCCATAAAATACTCTTTAATCAAGTCGGCGATGGTTATGCGCTTCTGGGTCATGCTGTCACCGAAAATCTCTCTTGGAATAGATTCGCTTCATTTTTTAGTCGATTGATAGCGATGTCACAGTATTGCTTGTCGATGTCTATCCCTACGCCCCTCCGATTATTTTCGGATGCGGCAATCAAAGTTGAGCCGCTTCCAACGAATGGGTCAAGGACAATGTCTCCAACAAAGCTGAACAACTTGATGCACCTTCTCGGAAGTTCCACCGGGAATGCGGCTGGATGTCCGCCTGCTCCCTTTTTGCTTTGCCCCGAAAAAGTCCAGACACCGTTCGTCCATTCCAAGAATTCTTGCTTGGTGATATCGTTGTTTCTACTACCGCTTGTTTTCTTCCACCTTGCTTTATACAGAACGACAATAACTTCCACGGGCGCAATAACATAAGGCGCAGATGCAGACATCCACGAGCCCCAAGCGGTACGCCGTGATATATTCCCTTCGTTCCATACAATAGTGGACTGATATTGCCAGCCGACCTTTTTGGCTATGCTAGTAATGTCGGCGCAAACTGCTTGCTGCCCGCCCTTGTTCTTATCCAGTGGAATGTTCAAACAGAAACGACCATCGTCTTTAGCTAGGCGATAGCACTTTTGCAACCAAAGTTCTGTGAACTTTAGGTAGTCCTGATAAGACAAGCCATCTTGATGCGAGTTGTACTGGATGTCAACGTTATAGGGCGGTGAAGTAACTATAAGATCAATGGAGGAATCGGGAATTGACGAAATGTCTAATATATCCTCGTTGTATATAAGTGTATAGTGAGCCTCAAAGTACGGGGTATGCTTTGAGGCGCTTGTTTGCGGCGCATTCTGTATCGGTTCTGCATTCATTGGATCAAAGTCCTGTTAGCAAATTTCTTGAGGGTTGACAAACAATGTGAGGGATTCAGGCATCTTCGCTGGACGATGAGTATAATGCTAATGTGAAAGTGTGGTTTAATCAAGCGCCGGACACTACCTGAAACTTTCGGCGTTGTCCTGGGGGTGGAAGTTGAGGACTTGCCAGGCGCGGGGGGTGTCGTAGATTTTCCAGGTGTTGTTGGATGCGCCGTAGAAGATGTCGAAGCCGATGTTTTCGGCTTCGATACAGGCTTCAACCATGCGGGCTATGTCGCGGTGGCTGAACCAGCTTACGAAGCTGCGGGGATCTGATCCGGGACGGTCGTCGGGACTCGTAGTGCCGAAACGGATGCAGATGACGCTGATGCCGTGGTCTTCGTCGAAGTAGCGACCGAGGGCTTCGCCGAATATCTTGCTGACGGCGTAGGGGCCGTCGGGTCTGTCGGGCATGTCGTGGGTGATGAGAGGGACGTCGTTGGGGTCTAGGTCGCCGTAGTCGCCTTCGGCGATGGCGGTGTATGGCTGGTCGCGCTCGTACATGCCGACGACGTGCATGGAGCTGAAGAAGATGATGCGGCTGACGCCTGCCTGTTTTGCCGCCTCGAAGACGTTGGCGGTGGCGATTACGTTGTCGGGCATGAGCAGGTCCCAGCCGATGTCGGGGGTGTGGCGCGGCTCGGCAGCGAGATGCACTACGACGTCTTTGCCCTCGAATGCGGTGGCGATGGCTTCGAGGTCGGTGAGGTCGGCGGTGAGGGAGTCCAAGCCTTCGAGGGGAATGCGGTCGATGCCGCTGAACTCGTACTTGTCGCCGAGGTGGTCGCGCAGGACTTTGCCTATTCTGCCGCCGAATCCGGTTACCAGGACTTTCTTCTTGTCGGGCATTCTTTCCTCCAGTGTCAGATGATGGGGGTATCTTATCATTTGCGGACTAGGGCGCGGACGGGGGCTAACAGGATGGGTAGTTTCTACCATCACGCCAAGTTGTGTGGACATTTCCCATTTGTCCCCTGTCATTCCGAGGGAAGCGAGGAATCTGAAGTCTGTGAATGGCGTATGTGCAACGATTTTAGATTCTTCACTTCGCTGCGTTTCGTTCAGAATGACAGGGGGTGAAGGCGCTGGGTTCGGGATGACGGAATAAAGCTACTTTCCTCACGCTAGGGTGCGTGGACATTTCCCGTTTGTCCCCTGTCATTCCGAGGGAAGCAAGGGATCTGAAGTCTGTGAATGGCGTGTGTGCAACGATTTTAGATTCTTCACTCCGCTGCGCTTCGTTCAGAATGACAGGGGGGAGGGACGGCGCTGGGTTCGGAATGACGGAATAAAGCTACTTTCCTCACGCCAGGTTGTGTGGACATTCCCGTTTGTGTCCCCTGTCATTCGAGGGAAGCGAGGGATCTGAGGTCTGTGAATGGTGTGTGGGCAACGCTTTTAGATTCTTCACTTCGCTGCGCTACGTTCAGAATGACAGGGGGAAAGGATGGTGCGTTGTGAATGGCAGGAGGAGGGATAGTGCGTTCGGAATGACAGAATAAACCTACTTTCCTGACGCCAGGTCGTGTGGGGATTTCCCATTTGTCGCCTGTTGTTCCGAGGGAAGGGAGGAATCTGAGGTCTGTGAATGGTGTGTGGGTAACGGTTTTAGATTCTTCACTTCGCTGCGCTGCGTTCAGAATGACAGGGGGAAGGGACGGTGCGTTGAGAATGGCAGGGAAGGGACGGTGCGATCAGAATGACGGAATAAACATGCGCTGCGTTCGGAACGACGGAATAAATATGCGCCGCGTTCGGGATGACAGAATAAACCTACTTTTCAGGTACAGAACGCTTTGTGTATCAGATTTCAACAGAACCTAGCCTTCTGCCTGTGAGATAGGGGAAGCGATGGCCTGCGGGTCAGACGCCGAGGGGCCAGAACCATACTATGAGTGGAGTGGCTACGGCGACGATGATGATGTCGAGGGGGAGGCCCATCCTCCAGTAGTCACCGAAGTGGTATCCGCCGGGGCCCATCACAATGGTGTTGGACTGGTGTCCTATCGGGGACAGGAAGGCGGAGGAGCCTCCGATGGCGACCGCCATAAGGAACGGGTCAACTGACGCTCCGATCGCTGCTGCGACTCCGAGACCGACGGGCGCCATGAGGATTACGGCGGTGGCGTTGTTTATCCAGTCCGATAGCAGCATCGTGATGACAAGAACTACCGCGACCATACTCCACGGTGGCAGGGACTCGCCGAGGTCGGTCACGATTGAGGCGATGCGGAGCGCTCCACCGGTTGTTTCCAGGGCTTCGCCCACTGGGATCATTGCGCCCAACAGGATGATGATGGGCCAGTTGACCGCCTGATACGCAGCCTGAAGTGAGAGGAAGCGGCTGACGAGCAGCACGACGACCGCGCCCGGCAGGGATATGTGGATCGGGACGACGCCGAATATGGTTAGCAGGAGCGCGGCGGCGAATGTGGCTACGGGAACCAGCAGGGGGCGGCGCTGCCCGACACCCAACTCGCGCTGAGCAAGGGGAAGCAGACCGAGCTGCGGCAGGGCTGCCTGCACCACCTCGGTCCTGCCCTGAAGGAGCAGCACATCGCCCACTTGCAGCACCAACTGGCTGAGCCTTGTCACCAGCCGGGTGCCTCTTCTGGATATGCCCAGTAGATTGACCCCAAACGCGGGGTGCATGTGAATGTTTCGCACCGTGTTGCCATCGGCAACGCCGTTGCGCATCACTACCGCCTCAAGCAGCGTCACATCCTCGGACGCGACTGTCTGCACTACATCGGAGCGTATGTCTCTGAAGATTTCCAGCGCGAACCCCGTCTGGGTCAGGAATGCTCTGAGGTCTTCCGGCGCTACCTCGACGATGAACACATCGCCCACATCGATAATCTGGTAGCTGGACGGGGCGCCGTAGCCCCTTTCCCTGTGAATAAGCCCCACGATCGCCACGTCTTCCCCGGCGGACTCCTCCAGGTCTCGGACGAGCTTGCCCACGAACGGGGAGTTCTCAGTTGCCCGCACTTCCACCATGTAATCCGCGATATCGATAGCATCTGACAGGCTGGCTCGCGGTCGCCTGGAAGGGATGAGACGCCAGCCGACAAAGCAGATGAACAGCAGTCCGGAGATAGCGACCAACGCTCCGACCGGCGTAAAGTCGAACATATGAAAAGATTCGCCCACCACTTCCTGCCGAAAAGCGGAGATTATGATGTTGGGCGGGGTCCCTATCAGAGTGGTCAGCCCGCCCAGCAGAGAAGCGAAGGACAGGGGCATGAGGTAAGGCGAATAGGGACGCTTTGCGCTGTTGGCGACCCTGATGGCAAGCGGCATCATCAGGCTGAGCGACCCCACATTGTTCATGAATGCGGACAGGACCGCTACCAGCCCTGACAACGAAAATACCTGTACGGTAAGACGCTTGCCTACGCGGGAATACCAGCCTTCCATGACATCGATGACGCCGGAGTTTTCGAGCACCTTGCTGAGAATAAGGACGGCTCCGACGGTTACGACCGCGGGGTGACCGAATCCATGATAGGCAACGGACGCCGGAATGATACGCAAGGCCGTGAGGACCAGAAGCGCGCCGATGGCAACGATGTCGTAGCGTATCCTGCCCGTAATGAACAGCACGAGCGCGACGAGCAGTACGCCGAAAACGATTGCCTCATTCATGAAATTGCGGTAGTGTCTCCTGTTTGCACTTCAGATTGGCGCAGATATGAGCGTTCCGGCGCGACCGGGACAAGGGACGCCTGTATGGAAATATGGTGAAGTTTATTGCTGGAAAGGGTGAGGGAAGCGCGGAGGTGTACTCTGATTTTGGACAGGGCATGCACCGGTGCGGTATATGCTTTGAGAATGCTAACCAATGTCCAAAATAAAGTCAAAAGGTTTTGGTGGGAGGCGGTGTCATTTCGCTATTGTTCTGCAGAAGCGCGCTTACCTCTGGTATTCCGAGCGTAGGGAGGATTCTGAAGTCTGTGAATGGCGTATGTGCAACGAATTTAGATTCTTCACTTCGCTGCGCTGCGTTCAGAATGACAGAGGGAGGGACGGTGTGTTCAGGGTGACAGTGAAGGGATGCTGCGTTCGGGATGACGGGGAAGGGGCGGTGCGTTCAGAATGACAGAATAGGCAAACCTTCTTTGTTCAAACTTCAGGGAATTATGACCGAAAGTAACCACAGTGGAGGATTGCTTGCCTAAAAGCCCTTAACGCTCTGTGGTATTATGAGCCTGCGATCAATTTGTACACAGACAAGTGAAGTGCGGCGGTTGAGAACAGGTTGATATTTGACTTAGCGTGGTCAGCGAATCTAGGTGACTATAGTATTCGGGTGAACTTCGGTAGGTCGCCTTCCGGTCTTACAGAAGAACAACGTCGCCAACTGATGGAAGATGTCGAAGAAATCCTTGTAACCATACAACTGGAATTTGTTGACGAACATATTGACGCCCATGTTATTCATGCCGCAAGAACAGCTATTGGGAATGCGTTGCTGGAGAATTACGGAGAGTACCATCCCAGGGTAGCAATAGGGTAGTAAGGTTGTCACCTCGCAGAGATTAGCGTGAGAATGCAGGAGATTATGATGTTGTATGGGCCTCCCATTGAATTGACCATAACGCTACATCACGAGCAGAGAGAATGCCTGCCTAATGGCGAATGGACGGATTGGCATTCCCTGAACCTGAAGAACGCGCAGGAAGGTCTATCTGTGGGTCAGCGATTCCAGCGGCGCGTGAATGGCAGAACCACCGGAGTTATGATTTACCATGACACTCCTGGTGTTAAATTCGAGCTAGACCGTGAGTTGGTTGCGCCTTAAAGACTTGGCCTGCCCCATATCTTTAACTAGAAACCCCCGATCCTATGAGGATGCGGGGTTTTTACTTGCTTTGTGTGTCTGACCCAACCTCTAAACGGCCTTCTATGCGGTGGTAGGCTGGTGTATAAAGAACTAGGATTCATGGTCAGCTTGGTCATTTTCGTTCACAATTCTTAAACTTTTCGTACCCCTCTCAGCCCCTGATGGGGGAGGGACAACACGGAAGTCAGCACGCACCAATGAGGCCAGATTGTGTGGACATTTCCCATTTATCCCCTGTCATTCAGGGTGTAGCGGGGGATCTGAAGTCTGTGAATGGTTTATGTGCAACGAATTTAGATTCTTCACTTCGCTGCGCTGCGTTCAGAATGATAGTGAAGGGATGCTGCGTTCGGGATGACAGAATAGGCAAGCCTTCTTTGTTCAAACTTTACATGCGCCTCTCAGCCCCTGAGGGGGAAGGGACAACATGGCTGAAGTCAGCATGCGCCAATGAGGCCAGCAGCTGTGCCGCGCTAGATGAGGTTCTGGCGGTCGATGCGGGCGCCGGCTAGGAATACGTCGGCTACCTGTCGGAGGTCGGCTAGGTCGTCGAGGGGGTTGCCGTTGACTACGAGGACGTCTGCCTGCATACCGGGGTCGAGGGTTCCGACGAGGGAGTCTATGCAGCAGGATCTGGCGGCGTCTCGGGTGGCGGATACGATGGCTTCCATGTTGGACATGCCCGCCATGGCGTGCGCCTCAATGTCGGTCTGGTAGTCGCCCATCGGGTAGTAGGACCACGCGGAGTCAGAGCCTGCTGCCATTACCACTCCGGCATCTCGCATGCGCGCGAAATGGTCCATTCGCGCATCGGAGGTCTGGCGTGCGGCGTTAAGCTCGGCTTGCTGCTCGGCGGTGAGGTCTTCCATGTCTTCGAGCAGGCGGATCCGCGCCACGCCCTGACCGAGTGTGGGGTTGACGAAGACGCCTTGCTCGGCGATGCGCTCGGTGATGTCGGGGCGATAGGTGTCCGCGCCATCCGGGTCTTTGTGTACGCCGTGGATGATGGTGTCGATTCCGGCGTCGAGGGAGTTTACCATGCCTTGCGAAGAGGCGCAGTGCGCGGCGGCGTGCTTGCCGAAGCGGTGGGCTTCGTCGCAGATTGCGCGAAGTTCTTCAACGTTGAAGGACGGCCTGAGCGAGTGGCTGGTGCGGGTGCTGCCGCCGGTGGCGGTAATCTTGATGAAGTCCGCGCCTTCCTTGATGAGCTGGCGGACGGCTGCGCGGCATTCGTCCACGCCTGTCGCGGTAGTGCCGAAGTAGCTGAGGTGGCCGCCGATGATGGCGACGGGCCTGCCGGCGAGTATGAGGCGGGGTGAGGGGGTAATACCCAAATCGACTGCCTGTCGGAGCATGAAAGTGGTGCTGTTCTTCGCGCCGCAGTCTCGCAGCGTGGTTACGCCGGAGTAGAGGTGGCGGCGGGCGTTCTGCGCGGACTGCACGGTGAGCACCTCGTCGGGCAGGGTTACAAGCTCGTCGCCCGCTCGTCCGTCGCCGATGCCGTTCAGGTGGACATGGGAGTCCACTAGGCCGGGCAGAATAGTGGCGTCGCCGTAGTCGATTTCCTGCACTGACGCGCCTTCGGGGGCGTGGACAGTCTCAGCCGTGCCGAGTTGCCGGACGGTGTTGCCTTCGAGAAGGATTGCTGCTTGCTCTTGGACGGCTTCTGCGGCTGTGTCAATGAGGCGGGCGGCTTTCAGGATGGTGAACTGGGGGGCGGTTTGTGGCATGTTTTGGTCTCCGGCTTGGATGATTGCAGGTCTTTAGTATTGTGTTGGTATTTTCAAGTCATTCCGCCATTTACTCACTCGTAGCAGAGAGGGTAGCGTAAATTGAGCAAAGTGTGTGTTCAGAGATTTTAGATTCTTCACTCCGCTGCGCTTCGTTCAGAATGACAGGTAGATGGTGTCTGCTTTTAGAATGACGGTACAGGGGGATTTCGAGACATTAGGCACTCTGTGTATCAGATTCCAACATGCCCTTGTCTATATTTGCGCGGGCGGCTGGCGGACTGCGGCGATGGAGTCTTCTGAGCCGCGCTCTATCTTGCGGCCTGCCAGGAGCACATCTTCGACATTCCAGAGAGCGTTGATGTCGTCTGCGGGGTTGCCCTGCACGACGAGGATGTCCGCCGCTTTGTCGGGTTCGAGGGTGCCGACTGTGTCAGATACTCCGAGCGCGTCCGCTGCCCAGCTTGTTACAGAGAGGACTCCCTGCATCGGGGTGTATCCGGCATGCACGAGCAGCTCGGTCTCATAGACGGTGTTGCCGAGCTGGTAGCTACTCCAGGATGAGTCGGAGCCGGTGATGACTTTCACGCCCATGTCTATCATGCGGCGGGTGTGGTCGAGGCGGACATCGAGGTTGGAGCGGGCGCCTTCAAGCTCGGACTGCTCGCTCGCGGTCAAGCCTTGCTCCTCTCGCTTGTGGGTGAGTTCCCATGCGGTGGCACGGCTGACTTGCAGCGTGGGATTGACGAACGCGCCCTGTTGTCCGATGCGCTCCGCGACATCCTCGCGGAATATGTCGGAGCCGTCGGCGTCACGATAGTAGCAGTGGATGATCATGTCCACGCCGGCGTTGAGGGAGTTGGCTATTCCTGCCGTGGAAGATGAGTGTGTCGCGGTGAGCTTGCCGAACTTGCGCGCCTCGTCGGTGATTGCCCTGAGCTCGTCCACATTGAAGGATGGCAGAGTTGGGAACGATGTGCGCGTAGTTCCGCCAGTGGCGACTATCTTGATGTAGTCTGCGCCTTCCTTGATGAGCTGACGGGTGAGTGCGCGGGCATCGTTCGCGCCTGTGACCTCGCCGCCGAAGTAGCCCATGTGCCCGCCGATGATGGCGACGGGGCGACCGCAGAGCACCATTCGGGGGCCAATCGTAAGTCCCGCGTTGATGGAGTCGCGCAGTCTGAACATGGTGACGTTCTTGGGACCGTTCTCACGGATGGTGGTTACGCCGGAGAATAGGCTTGCGCGGGCGTTTCTGGCGGACTGAAGGGTGAGTACCTCGTCGGGGAGTTGGGCGAGATCGTCGCCGAGGCGTCCGTCGCCGAAGCCGTTGTGGTGCGTGTGGCAGTCGACCAGGCCGGGCATGATGGTGCAGCCGGGGTAGTGGACGGTCTGCACGGCTGCGCCTTCGGGGGCGCGGATGTCGGGGGCGCGGCCTATGGCGGCGATGGTGGAGCCTTCGAGCAGGACTGCGCCGTTGTCGATGGGTGGGCCGCCCTTAGAGTCGATCAGCCTGTCGGCGATGAGGATGGTGAAGTGGGGGTTGGTGGGCATGGTGGGGAGGGTCCTTTGGAGTCTTTACTGTGACACGGGTGTGAAACTCTGGAGGTTGGAACCATCCTTCTATACAAAAGTAGCCGGCGACACATGGAATCTTTCGGCAAGCGACCGAATTTGTCCGACCGTAAGTTCTTGCCTGCCATCGAGAATCCTCGACAGGGTATCCTGAGTTCCCAGTTCCGGTAAGTCATCCCGGCTAAGTTCATGTTCTTCCATCAAAAACTGAAGCGCCTCGATGCCATCGCATTCAGGAACCGGATAATGCTTCTCTTCATAGGCGTATATAACGGTGCCTAACGTATCGAGTAGGTCATAGAGCGGGTGCCGCTCATCAGTGCCTACTTCGTCAATCAGAGCATGCAGGCGCTCTATCGCAATGTCGTATTCTTCTTCGTTGCGAATTGACAGGATAGGTTGTACGGCAAGCCAGTGAGCCTGAATATCTTCCGCAAGTAGATTCATCTCTTCCACTCTCCTTCGTCGTATTCAGCATGAGTCAATACCTGCCGAATAAAGACTTTCCCACGATTGAAATGAATCACAACAATCAATCGATACTTGTTACCACCGATGTTGAACACAACAAAGTCGTCCACTACGTCGGCGCTTCCGAATGTTGCGCGCAACTCCGCAAAATTAAGGAAGTCGTTCTTATCTATGATTCTGAACCACCGCCTGAGCGGTGGTTCACTGTCGGGGTACTACTCCCAGAACTCACGCAATGCTCTCTTGCTGATAATGTGCATGGGTCAGATATTCACGCGGCATTATGGACATGCCGTCTACATCGAGATGGCGCCGCCGTCTATGACTAGCTCGGAGCCGGTTACATATGAGGAGTCGTCGGATGCGAGGTAGAGGACGCCTTTGGCGATTTCGTCAACGGTGCCAAGGCGACGCATCGGAACGCGTTCGAGGCGCGCTTCAAGACGGGCGGGGTCGCTCATAGCCGATTGAATCATGTCGGTGTCGATGGGGCCGGGGTGAACGGAGTTGCATCGTATGCCGTCAACGGCGTGCTGGGATGCGGTTACCTTGCTGAAGATGCGGACTGCGCCCTTGCTGGCTGCGTAGGCCGGCTCCTGGTGGTGACTCTGGCCGATGCCGGCGACGGATGAGATGTTGACGATGGAGCCGCCGCCTGCCTTTCGCATTTCGGGGATGGCGTGCTTGGTGCCGAGGAAGACGCCCTTTGCGTTGACCTCGAAGATGCGGTCCCACTCGTCGGCGGTGCGGTCTTCAATAGCTGACTTCTGGATGACGATGGCGGCGTTGTTGACGAGGATGTCGAGTTTGCCGTACTTGCTGATGGTGGCTGCGACGGCGCTTTCCCATTCGGATTCATTGGTAACATCGAGGTGGATGTAGAGGGCGTCGCCGCCGAGTTCGTTGATTTCGGCTTCGACCTGCTGTCCCTGATCGTCAAGGATGTCGCAGAGCACGACTTTTGCGCCTTCCTGTGCGAAGAGGCGGGCTTCGGCTGCGCCCTGTCCGCGCGCGCTGCCGCTGATTAGGGCTACCTTGCCGTCGAGCTTACCCATGGTTCACCTCACAATGGTTAGTCGGTGTTTTGGTCGGTCAGTTAGTTAGTCGGTCGTATTCGTCATGGAGTCCAATCCATACCCAGATAAAGCCAGATTTCTCTTCAAGCGCGAGTGCCCTGTATCCAAGTCCTACACGAGCCGACCAGTATTTGCCAACTTTCTTGAAATTGAGAGAAGGATGTCGTGGATTTGACTTCAGCAATTCAAAGTTTCGTCTAGCTACTCGCTGAGTGGACTCAGGCAACTGGTCAAAATACCTTCAAAAGCGAGGCGCAGTACGATGCACTTATAGTTCCCTGAGCGTGCCATCTCTCTTGGCTTCGAGGGCTTCCGCTTCCAGGAAATCCAACTTGCCACTTTTTGAGTCTGCCTCTATCTGTGCGTTCCACCTTTCCCAGTCCAATTTGTTCATCCACTGCATCAACTCACGGTAGTCACTTTCGTCAAGCGTCATTATCGCCCCTTGTATTTCTGGGACACTTGTCATCTGCCGTTTCTCCCCATTGTCATATTTGTAGCACGAAGGTAAATACATCCAGCGAAATGGATGCCTCCGGGGTTGCCTCCCCATTGACCACCAGGCGGATGCTCTCCGCAGTCCTGGCACTGAACGACTCTTCTCCGCAACGAGCGCAAACCTGGGCAGGTATGTTTTTCACAAGCGAGTATTTGTCATCCCTTCGGAAGACTTCGTCGACGAGTTCTTCGCTGCTTTCGTCTGCGAGACAGACGGCACACGAATACATAATTGCTTCTACCTCAGTTCGCAGATGAAACTGCCCGCTAGGCGCAGAAAAGGGCACTGAGTCACAGGTCGCAGTATCGGATTGGATTGGCAGCGCCTTTTTTCTGGTATTCATCCGGCACACGTTTCCCAACGTACTTGTTCCACACTTCGGGTTTAGCCCGGTCACCGACGAATCCAATTCTATTGGGCCAATCTTTGACCTCAAAAGGGAAGTGTTCCCTGATTCCGGGAAGCCACTCTCTCGGTATGTATGCACCTCTAACCAGCCCTCTGACGTGCGCCAAGACCAGTTTGTAGCTTTTGGCTTTCTTCTTATCTATCCGCCAGCAACCCTGTACAGCTCCGTAAACGCCACGTTCTCTCCAGAGTTTCCCGATGGAGATTAGAATCAACTTCTCCTCAACCTTGAAAGGCTCCGCGCTATACTCAGTGATGATTTCCAATATATGTCTGGTGCCATAGTCCCTCGACCCATGTCCAGCTACCTTGTTGACGAGGCCGGGATAGGCATCGATCAACGCAGCTTCGACTTCGTAAGCAGTCGATTCGCTCGCCATGCCATGCCGATGTATTATGTGTCCCACATTAAGGCCTGCGGACTGGATATCATTGATGCGCTGTTGCTTCTGATCTTCGACATAATCGTCGTAGTCGCCTTTCATGCCCTTAACATGGGCAAAGATACGGTTGCCTTTTCCCTTACCGACATAGAATGTCTCACCGTTGCGAGGATCGACCAAGCGGTAAACGTACCATTTCAGTTCCTCCGCGACCTCATCCGGAAAATAATCAACAGTCATATTTTCCCCTCTTCGGCAGAAACCTGACACGAGGCTGTGAACTGGGAAGACCGTCTAAATATCCACCCGCCCTAATATGTCTGCAGGTGGGGGATGTCGAGTTCGTTGCAGATTTCTTCGAACCAGCCGATGACTTCGGTGTGCAGGGGGGTGCCGTTGGCGCGCCTGTCCTGCTCTTCTTCGTGCTCGGCTAGGCCTGGGTAGAGGACGCGCTCGCTGCCGGGTTCGGGTGGGGTCTCGCGCAGGGTGCGGAGCATCTGATCCATGTTGTTCTTGAAGGAGTCAACGTCAGTGAACGAGGCGATGTTGTATGCGGCGAAGTAGTGCTTGTAGCCGCTTTCGAAGTATTCCTCGTCGAAGACTGCGGGGACTGAGCCGGACATGAAGGCGCAGAGGATGTCCACAATCATGAGGAAGCCGTAGCCCTTGTGTGAGCCGTTCTCTCGCGTGCCGCCCATGGGAAGCAGGCTGCCGTAGTTGACGCCTTCGCCACCGGGGACGGGCGTCTCTTCCATTATTGGGGTGCCTTCTTCGTCGGAAATCCAGCCGGGGAGCAGGTCTGAGCCGACTCTGCGGGCGAGGGAGAACTTGTTGCCCGCAATCTGTGATGTGGCGGCGTCGAAGAGCAGGGGGGCTTCCTTGTTGGCGGGCGCGGCGATGGAAATGGGGTTCGTGCCGAATCGCCCTTCTGCGCCGAATGTGGGGAGGACACCTCTGCCAGCTGAGGTGGCACACATGCCGACCATGTCGTGCTGGGCGGCGTACATGGAGAAGTGACCGACCGCGCCGAGGTGCGCGCCGTTGTTCATGGTTACGATGCCCATGCCGACGTTGCGCGCCTTCTCGATTGCGATGTCCATAGCGCGCCTGCCGAGAACGACGCCAAGCCCTTTGTCGGCGTTGATGACGGCTGTACCTGGGGTCTCGCGTTCGATGCGCCAGTTGGGTGTTGGGTTGACCTGCCCGCTGGTGTACTGGGAGACGTAGGCGCGGAGCATGTTGGAGACACCGTGAGTCTCGACGCCGCGCAGGTCGGTCATGGCGAGCACTTCGGACGCCTCGATTGCGTCAGACTCCGAGTTGCCCATCTTCTCAAATACCGCCCGTATGACCTCTTGCAGGGACTCGATGGGAACGCGCACTTCGTCTTTCTTGGGTACTTTGAATCGTTCGAGCATTTTTGACCTCACATGAAACTGACATCAACGGACAAGATAAATAGGATATTAGGCTTGTAATAATAGCAAAATTCGTTGGGACTTATCCTAACACGAAAGCGTGTTATAATTCTGCCCGTTGGTGAAGGGTAGCATGGATTCTATTCAGGTGAATGCATAGGATTTCACCCCCATCCTAACCTTCCCCCTTGATGGGGGAAGGGATTTCTATACCACCCAATAAAATGAACCGCTTTTGTGAAACAACAAGGCTAGTAGTGGTAATAATGCCACAAATAAGGAGGGCTACTCCAATGGGAGACAAAGGGCTTAGGGTCAGCTACGGGAAGTATGTTTATGAGCATGTGCCCGGATGGGGCAGTCTGCCGGACGGCTGGGAGTGGAACCATGCCGTTGGTGTTGCGGTCGACGGGCAGGACCGAATTTTCGTGTATAACCGCAGCGCGCATCCGATAATCGTGCTGGACACGGACGGCAATGTGATCAATCACTGGGGCGAAGGGCAGTTCGGCTCGGCGCACCATATCGAGGCGGGGCCGGACGGCAGCGTCTATACGACGGACATTGGCGACCACACGGTGCGAAAGTGGACGGCGGAGGGCGAGCTGCTGATGACGCTGGGCACGCCGAACGACCCGCCAGAGATGTTCAGCGGAGAACCGTTCAACAGGCCGACGGACATTGCTATAGCGGCGGACGGCTCGCTATATATATCGGACGGCTACGGCAATGCGCGCATCCACCACTTCACGGCGACGGGCGAGCTGATAAAGTCGTGGGGCGAGCCGGGCGAGGGTCCGGGGCAGTTCCGCATTCCGCACAGCGTTTGTGTCAGCGCCGAGGGCCTCATCTATGTGGTGGACAGGGAGAACAGTCGCATACAGGTATTCACGCCGGGCGGACAGTACCTGAGCGAGTGGGGCGGCGTTCACAGGCCGGACCACATCGTGCAGGGGCCGGACGGCAACATGTTCGTTACGGACCTGGGCTTCCACCAGGGGCTGGGGCCTGACCAGCCTGCGGCGCATGCGCTGTCGCATCCGGCGGGGGTGAAGATTCTGACGCCGACGGGCCAGTGGCTAGGCGGCTGGGGCATGAGCTCGGACACGCCGGGCGACATCATCGCGGGGCATGCGGTGGCGATGGACTCGAAAGGCGACCTGTATGTGGGTGAGACGCTGGACGGCGCGAGGGTACAGAAGTTCGCGCGGGTGGCATAGACTGAACTGACATCGATAGACAGGATGGGCAGGATTGGATAATACCAAGTCCTGCCCATCTCTTTTGTTTCGGTGTCAAGAGTTCATTTGCCGAAGCGGGGAATCTAAAGTCTGTGAATGGCGTATGTGCAACGATTTTAGATTCTTCACTCCGCTGCGCTGCGTTCAGAATGACAGGGAAGGGACGCTGCGTTCACAATGACAGAATAGATCTACTTTTAAGGTCCAAAACGCTTTGTGTATCGAATGTCAACAGAACCTACAGTCTTTTGCCGCTAATGAGTCCGAACACGAAGGATAGTGCGGAGGAACCGACAGTCCAAAGGCGTCCTACGGAATTGACTGTCATCGCAGTCTGGCTTGCGGGTTTGGCGTCCACATATACGGAGAGTGCAACGGCTCCCACCAAGGACAGAATTGCCACGACTATGGCAAATCCTACGACCACCATGAAGAGCCACGCCCCTGAGCGTGGCTCAGTCACGCTTCAGCCATACTTTTCCTGTGCGATAGTCAATCCACACCGGATGACCCGGATGACGCAGGGAAGACCACATTATCCGCAGAGAGGCAATCGCCCATGCGACGAATGGATGGCGCGTTGGTTCCAGGGCGGCGGCAGTAGCATCAGGATCCATATCGGGCGCGTTATGGACTTCTGCATCCGGAGGATTTATCTTGGCGGGACTGGACATGGCATCCTCCTCTCATTACTTCTCATGGAATTGGAACAGTCGTTATTCGTAGGCGGTCCTTACAGGAGCCATCTCACCCGTTCTGTTCACTTGCAAACTATGTTCCGGCATGCTAGCAGACTAAGAGTTTTACTGTCTATATGCAGAACTTTCGCCTTTAGCGAACAATTACCGTCTAAGCAAGTTGCTGTTAGCTATCAGCGGACGCGGTATATGATGGCTTCGCCGTTGGGGTCGGCGAATACTGCGTCGGCGATGGCGTCGAACTTGGGGATGCCTTCCATGCCGTACTTGTCGCGCTCTCGCTGTCCGATGTACACGTAGTCTATGTCGTACTTGTAGAGGATGACTTGCGCTTCGGCGGGGTCGAGAGTGGTGTAGATGCGCTCGACTTCGGCTGTTCTGTCGTCGAAATACTTGTCTCGCAGGGCGCGCGAAACATCGGGCTTGTCGGCGTCGAATATCTCCCAGCCGCCGCGCCACTGCTTCTGATGACCTAGCCAGTTGACGATTGTGGGCAAGCCTGTGCTGCGCGAGACGAGTCCCCAATCGCTCCACTCGCCGACTGCCTCGACTATTGCGGCATCGGGCGGCGCGTTCTGTTTCAGCCACGCTATGGCGTCGTACTCGGCGGGTCTGTTCTGCTGCACGAATGACAAACCGTCGAGGGTACGGCCTGCGTAGGGTGTGTCGGGCTTGGTCTTGGCGGCGGCGAGGGGGTAGTAAAGCGAGCCTATCAGAAGCAGGACAAACGCCGCTGCCCACGCATACGAGAATGTTGCGCGCCAGCTGGTCCTGCCGCGGATTGTGCTCAACCAGTAGTAGACGGCGAAGGCCGATGCGGCGGCGAGCAGTATCCAAGCCTGATAGTAGAGCTTGAAGACGGTGTTGCCGCGATTGTTGAAGAAGTCGCGGATGAACAGGAACTCCGAGCCGATGATGAGTCCCAAGCCGAGCACTGCGAGAATCGTTGCGAACAGCCTGCCGCCTTCGTTTTCCTGCCTTGCGAGATAGAGCGTGTTATAGACGCCGATTGCCACCAGAGCGGTGAGGGGCAGGATGCCTATGAAGCGGCCTATTACCTCTTCGATGCTGCCGTCGCTGGGCAGGTAGGCGAGCGTCCATAGCAGCCAAGGGGCGAATGCGAGCGCGCCTGCCGTGAGTGTCTGTGCTGCCCAGTCGCGTTGGATGGTGGTCTGCCAGAATGTCGCCAGCAGGAAGGGCGTTATCGCCGTCAGGAACAGCCCCCAGACGATGAACATGTGGACGGCGCGCGTGTGCGTGATGACGACTCCGATACCGTTCACGCCGGCGTTGATGTCCAGCAGGTACGGGGAGTACATCAGGACGGCGAGTGCGAGAATTGCCAGTCCGACGGGGAAGAACGCGAGCGCGATGGACTGCGGAATGTCGCTGCCTTCGCGGTACGCCTTGAGCGCGAGTATGCCTATGAGCAGCGCGGCGAATGTGGGCATGTCCCAGAGGTTGTTGAAGCCAATGCCGCCGAGAACCAGCGCCGCCGTGAGCACGATGGCGTAGGGATAGACGCTGCGATAGTTGCGCCAGAAGTCCGAGGGGAGGCGGTAGATGTTCAGCGCGATGCCGATGAATAGCGCGATGAAGGGTATGGACATGACGTGCGGGTGCATGTCGCCTAGCAAGAAGCTGAAGAAGGGGAACTCCTGGATTGTATTGTCGATGAAGTGGACGCCGTCGAAGGTGTTGATGACACGGCTGGCGTGGAACCACCACCAGAAATCGGGCGGCGTCCAACTCTGCGGAGGCATGTCGATGGGGCCGGGCAGGTCGTTGATGCGAATCCAGTCGTAGAAGCCCTGCGAACCCATGCCGTTGAGACGCATGAATTCCAGCACGCCTTCGAGGTTAGAGACGATGACGAGGAACAGGGCCGCGGCGATGCCGGCGATGATGGCAAGTTTTCTGTGTGTGCTATCGGCAAGGGCGGCACTTACGGATGCCCTAACCGTACTCATACTGTCTGTGCCAGCGACACCGCTGCACGCCTTGTCCATGCGAACCATGTTGAAGACGATGCCGAAGATGCCCATCGCAGACATCGCGGGGATGAGCGCTAGGGCGAGGTTGTAGGAGATGTGGGACTGGATGGCGGAAATCTGGCTGAGGGCGCCCATCATCCAGTAGCCGAAGTAGTAGTAGCTTACCGGCTCGCCGCGCAGCCAGGGGTCTTCGGGGTGTCCGACCTGCGAGTTGATCGAGGCGCTGAGGAGGGCGAGGTCCATCGGCTGCTCGGTGTGGTTGATGAAAGGGTCGTAGGAGCGGAAGAGCGTCCAGCCGATGAAGAAGACTAGGAAGATTGCCTCGGCGATGACGATGGTGCGCCACTCGCGCTTGACGAAGTCGCGGAGGTCGTCGAAGTTGCGGTAGGCGATGTAAGCGGACAGCGCAGCCATGAGCAGCACGAGGGCGATTGCGATGGGCTGCACGGTGGGGATGTGGGCGAGTCCGAGCACCCAGAAGAGGTATGAGACGAGGAGAATGCCGAGGGGTTTGCTGAGGGTGAAGCCCCTGTCAGCAAGTCGTGGGAGGAGGTAGAAGGCAAGCGGGAATGCCGCCAGCCCGATGAATTCTACGGTGATGAGCCATCGGAGGGCGTCGAGCATGGGGGGATTATACTATGAGAGGGGGTGGGGGTTGTAGGGGTTAGAGTATTGCGGTGCCGACGGGAATATTGAGTGTGTCAATTCTCGTGGCATTTTTGTCCAGGCTCTCTTCCTTGTATTCGTGGGCACCAGTTGGCAATGTCGTATGCGTGGTGTCTGTTGCCCTCTGCACCCTTTGGGAATTGAAAATGTCCAAACCCCTTCCTACGCCAATTACTCTGTGGTCAAAGCGGATATGCCTATCGTGTGCGTATAGTCCGAATTCACTATTATCAAAGAGTCGTACCTCAATCCTGATGACCTTTCTAATGTCGAATCTCGCAGCCTCATACCAAAGTCTCCTCCGGATGTTCTCTATCGCAGATGTAGATCCTGATTGAGGAGATGAGTATATTGTTATCCTGCAACCATTTGAATCCTGATTGAGGAACCTTAGGAGACGCAATAAACCCTGAATATTATTGTTTCGTACTGCCCATTGATCCACAATTGCGACATCCTGAGAATGTTTAGCGAGACTTTGAAACCGTTCTTGCCAAAGGTCGACGATTCTTTCGCCGATGGCGATGTGTTTCTTGCTGAGGTCTTCCGCTCGCATGAATTCTTTTGAATCGTTGACTTGCGTTAGTCTGATTGCTTCTACGCCACGGACATATTTGCTGTCGCCATCGAGTATTTGTTCATTTGCAGCGAGTCGTTCTGATATGAGGGCAACCTGAAACAAGTCTCTACATCTCAGGAAACGGACGGGGTCATTTTCAATCTCTTGCCACGCAGCATTCCATAGCCTCCGATTTTCCTGGGTCAAATGCGGAAATTTGCGGCGCAAGTCTCTAAATGCCCCATCGTTATGCGAAGGATGCGCCAATACACCGAATTGTTGCCACTTGTTTCGCAGCGCATTGATATGTGAGCGATTTATGTCGTCGTCAATTGATTC
The DNA here is from genome assembly GCA_965225795.1 of Dehalococcoidia bacterium. Lineage (GTDB taxonomy): Bacteria > Chloroflexota > Dehalococcoidia > Lucifugimonadales > JADFKI01 > Bin90. The sequence continues at coordinate 2,973,335 of OZ245324.1, forward strand.
AGGGTCAATGAAAAAGTTTAGCAGCATATAGGGAAAATACTTGCACTATTCGGATGAAAATAGTTTGTCGAGAATTTCTGAGTCTTCATCCACGTCGCTGTCTCCCTCGTCAGGAAGCAACTGCTCATTTAGCGAATCAGCGAAGAAGCCGTCGGGCCAGGGGTCTTTGAAGTAGCTGTCTTCGCCGAGGCGCAGCACTTTGATGGCGCTGCCTTCTGTGCTTTCGTCGTTGGGGTCAACGTAGAGCACAGAGATGTCTTCGGGTTTGATTTTGCCTTCGCGGATACGGCGCTGGAGGCGCAGTATGAGCAGTTCGCTGTGGGTTTCGACAATCCACTGCTTGCGCTTGCCGGGTTCGTCGACGATGGTGTCGATCATCAGGTCGGCGATGTTTGCCTGAAGGCGGGGGTGGAGGTGTATTTCGGGTTGCTCGACACAGATTATCGAGCCTTCTTGAGAGGCGATGCCTTCGATTACTACAGGCAGAAGTTGATTGATGCCATATCCAACATCTGCGAGGGTTACGCTTACGGCTTTGTCCTCATTATCCTTAATTTCGTTGCCATAATTATCAAGAAGGTAGAGAGCAATAGTAATGTGTTGACCCGATAATTCAGGATCACCTAGCGGTTTCACATAGAGCTTATAGGGGATATCAAACTTGTATTCATTATTGTCGTCGTTGAACCAGTAATTTACGGCTTCGCAGAAGCGTTCTTCGTGGTACAGTGCATTCGCTGAGAATTCGCCTTGGATGCCCGTAACGCCTGTCGATAAGCTGAATTCGGGTGATACTCTATAAATCCTTTCGGGGGCACTTCGCAAGGGACCAAGGTAATTAATTAGGTTCAACTGGGCTTCATAGTCAAGTGGCATTATTTCTGGTGAAATGGTAAACACTTGACCAGTCGTCAGTTTAGTGGCTTCCAGTGCCCGCGCTAGTTCAGGAGCTAGTTCGTCTGGACCCTGTCCGTAAGCCCACTGCATTAAACTTTCAAGTTTCTGCGTACGTTCAGTTGTCCGAAAGAGTTGTGAGAGCAATCTGTACTCAGGTTTGAGCGGCGAATCCATATCAACTATTGCAAGTAGCCTCTGTTCAACTGATTTCCTGGATCTAGCCACTCCCGGCAGTAGGGGACTTGGCAGAAATGAATCAGTATCTTGAACCGAACGAATCTCACTTTCGAAACCCAGAATTGTAAGTTTAGTCGATTTAGTAATGCTTGAGTACATGCCATCTGTTTCAATATCCGCGTCTGCGTCTAGCAATATCGCTTCATTCTCACTTGATTTTATGCGATAGCCTACTCCTGCAAGGCTTGTGCGACTCCGCTCATTCCTAAACCTCATACTAATACTGTGCTCGGCAGAATCGCGAGATAATTCTACATTCTGATAGCTTAAATCTATTCCAAGTTCGCGCGCAGTTTCGTGTCTGTGGATCATGGACTGTATACTTCCCAAGTCCACTAATGAATTCTCGTCCCCAGGGACAAGGTTTCTGTGGTCGTACATACCGTAGTTGCTCTTTAGCGATTGCTTCAGCAGCAGTAGCGACTGGATGATGGAGCTTTTGCCGCCGGAGTTGGGGCCGTAGATGAGGGTGATTTTGGACAGGGGGGCTTCTTGCATTTCGTCGCCGAATGCTTTGAAGTTTCGGAGTCCGAGGCCTGTGAGCATGGTGTGCCGTCCTGTTGGATTAGTGTGCGCGGCTTAGTCGGTCATCAATTGTATCAAAGTCTTGGATGATCTTCAGAAGTATAACGGCTCGGCATTCTTGTTGAATGCCGAGCCGTTGGTTTAGTTTTGAGGATTTCCTAGCCGGCGGTGACTAGGGTTTTGAGGGTGGCGATTTCGGGGGAGGTGGGGTCGGCTTGCTGCCAGTTTTGGGCGACCATTTTGAGGGTGTTCTGGGCGGTCTCGGTGTCGCCGGTGTTGGTCTTGGTGCGGGCGAGCCAGTAGCTGTCGCGCACGGAGGAGCGGCGGTTGAGGCGCTCACGGAGCAGGTCTTCGGCTTTGTCGTACTGCTCGGCGCGGATGTATGACTCCAGGAGGGTGTCCTCGAAGACTTCGCGCTGGGCGTGGCTGCCGCCGATGCGGGCGAGCTGCGGGAATACGGGTTCCAAGTATCGCGCCGCGTCTTCGTAGCGGTCGTCGGCAAATGCGCCGATGCCCTTGACGAGGGGCAGGGTGACTTCCTTAGCGAGTGCGTCTCCCTGTCCGGCGAGGTCGCGCAGACGGGTCTTGACGCTGTTCAGGCGCTCTTCGTCACCGCTGGCGGCGAATGCGAGGGCGGCGTGGGCGTCTCGGAATGCGGGACCGGGTGTGGTTGCGGCGGGGGATGCCTGCTCGCTGATTTCTTCGATGGGGTAGGGCGGGTTGCAGTTGCCGTACATTCGCAGCCGCCACATGAGCGATGTGCTGTCCATAAGCGAGTTCGCGCTCTTCTCCACTACGGTCGGGCGGATGACGTCTTCGTAGAGCTTGACGGCGTCGGAGTATTTCCCCTGGGCCAGTTCGAAGAGCGCCTGATGCCAGGAGAGGTGGATTTTGAAGGGGGCGCGGCTGTCGTAGCCCTTGAGCCAGTTGCCGAGGAAGTCGCCGCCGTCAACTGCGTTGCCCTTTTCGAAATATACATGGGCTACGGAGTGGGATGCGTGACCGCTGGTCGGGCGTGCAGCAAGGGAGCGCTCGGCGAGGGATAGGGCTTCGTCGAGGCGTCCTGTCTCGTGGTGAGCGAAGGCGTACTGGCCGAGGAACGCCCAGTCGTCGCCGTAGCTCGGCTCCAGCTTCTGCAGCATCCCGTAGAGTTCGTGGGGGAAGTTCTGGACTCCCGCGCCGCTGCATCCGAGCAGGTAGAGGCGGTTGGCGACGCGCATCATTACGGCGTCGCGCGGGAACTCATCGAGGTGCTCAAGGGTGACGGCGAGGGATTTGGGCCCCTGGCCGTTGGTGAAGAGCGCGACGCCTTCGACGTGCTGCTGCTCGCGGCGGGTTGCGCCTTTGGCGAGCTGCTGGGCTTTGGCTACGCTTGCCTTGGCGTCCGCTGCGGCACCGCGGAGCATCTGCATCATGGACAATCCGGCGTAGGCGAGCGCGAAGCCTTCGTCTGCGTCTATCGCCTGCTGAAAACACTGCTCGGTGCCGTAGCCCTGTTCGAGCAGCAGGTCAACGCCTTCGACATAGTGCTCGGCTGCTGCCGTGGATGTGGTGCTTATGGCGAGTCCGTAGCGGTCTCGGATTGTGGCTGTGGCTGTCATGGTGTGCCTCCTTGATTTAGTTTTCAGTTGACAGTCGTCAGTTATCAGTATCGAAAGTCTTGTCGAGGGGCGGCGTATGTTATGTTGCCGCCGCGCTGCTTGCCAGGTCTTGGGAGCGTTCCCCGTGCTCCGGGCGTTCCGCTTCGAGCGGGGGTGTCCAGTCGTCGGGGAGTTCATCTACGAGCGGCTCTATGCCGCTGACATCAATTGCGGCACGCGCAACCTCCAAGTCGTACATTTGCTGGAGGTTCATCCACGTCTCGGCGCTCATTCTGAAGGCTCGACCGATTCGCAGCGCCATTTCTGCCGTGATGGGGCTCTGCCTGTTGATGATGCGGTTGATGCGGGACGGGCTTACGCCGATGATTTTGGCGAACTGGGACTGGCTTATGCCATATTCGTCTAAGAATTCCTCTAGGTGTTCGCCAGCGTGGATAAAGGTTGCATCGGTCATCTGTATTTCTCCCTAGTGATAGTCCACAACCTCAATGTCTGTTGCGCCGGATTGTGTCCACTGAAAGCACACACGCCACTGATTATTGATGCGAATGCTGTATTGACCTCTGCGATTTCCTCTGAGGGCCTCAAGTCTAAGCGAGGGAGGCTCACGAAGGTATTCCAAGCTCGTCGCTGAGACTACTCGCTGCAATCTAAGACGCGCTCTGCGCTGGATATCGGGCGGTATGCGACGGCTTCTTCCATCGTAAAAGAGTCTCTCGGTGTCTCTGTTTCTGAACCTATTCACTGCAATGGATAATAGATACTATTATATGATAAAAATGTCAAAGTCGAAGCTTTCAAGAAAGCCCAAACTGACGTCAATGTCATTGTGTTGTGTCACCACTGCACTCTCCTTATTGATCGGGGTCGGTGAAGAGGCTTTCGACGAAGGATTCGGGGTCGAAGGGGGCTAGGTCTTCGGGCTGTTCGCCGGTGCCGATGAAGAGGACGGGGATGTCGAGTTCGTCGGCGATGGCGAAGACTACGCCGCCCTTGGAGGAGCTGTCCACCTTGGCGAGCAAGACGCCTTCGCAATCGACTGCCTCGGTGAAGGCGCGCGCCTGAAACAGGCCGTTCTGTCCAGTGGTAGCGTCTATGGTTAGCAGGACGCGCTGAGAGTCTGCGCCTTGACGCGAGAGGACGCGCTGCATTTTCTTCAGCTCTTCCATGAGGTTGAACTTGGTGTGCAGGCGGCCTGCTGTGTCGATGATGACGACATCGATATTGCGGGCGCGGGCGGCTTGCAGCGTGTCGAATGCGACTGCGCTGGGGTCTGCGCCTGGCTGATGGGCTATGACATCAACATCTAATCGCTCGGCCCAGACCTGAATCTGTTCGATGGCGGCGGCGCGGAATGTGTCGGCTGCGCCAATGAGCACGCTCTTGCCCTCGTCCTGATAGAGCTTGGTCAGCTTGGCGATGCTGGTGGTCTTGCCGACGCCGTTGATGCCGACCATGAGGATCACGAGTGGCTTCTCATCGACTTCGAGCGCCTGGCTGGTGTACTCGAAGTCAACGAGGTAGAGCATTTCTTCTTTGAGGAGGGCGAGGGCGTCCTGTGGGTCTGAGACGCGGCGGTCGCGGATTTGGTCGCGCAGACGCTCAATCAGCTTGAAGGTGGTTGCCACGCCGACGTCTGCGGAGATGAGCAGCTCTTCGAGTTCGTCCCAGAGGGCGTCGTCTATCTGCTGGCGGCGGAATAGGCCCGTCATCTGTCCGAAGAAGGTCTGCCGGGAGCGCCTGACGGCTTGCTCGGTCTTTGCCTTGTTTTCCTGGGTTGAGCGGCGGAAGAATTTCAGCATTTAATCACTTACATGGATGCACAGGATGAATGGGATATTCATTCCCCTCACACTAGCCCTCTCCCTAAGGGAGAGGGGGATTCAACGGGGAAGGGACGTTAGGATGGGGCGATTTTGACGATTACGCGCTGATCGTTGGGATCGAGGCCTTCGAATTCGTCTGAGCCGACGTATTTCTTTGCGAGGGAGTTGATGTGCTCGATCGCGCCTTCGTGCGCAAACTCGACGACTCGGCCGCGGATCGTAACCTGCTCGTATGGGTTTTCGGCGTTGAGTATGGCGACTGCTACGCGCGGGTCGCGGCGGAGGTTGTTCGTCTTGACGCGCCCCTCTGAGGTATTGAAGCGGACATGCTCGCCGTCGGTATCAACCCACACGGCGGTAGCCTGCGGAGAGCCGTCGGGCATTATGGTGGCGATGATTGCCAAGTTCTTGCCCTCGCTCAACAGCCTGAGGGCGTCTGCGCTTAGTTTGCTCATGGGTCTATGCCTCCTTGTTTGTCACTTCTAGCAGGGTATCGGTTGGAAGTGCTTTAGCCAGCAATACATATACCCTTCAACTAAAGATTATCACCAAGGGAAGAGCCTAACAAGTTGAACAGCGCAGCAGGGACAGAAGGAGGGAAGGAGACAAGGGACGTGGGGGAATTGGAAATGAGGAGATGGCGTAATGAAGATGGGAGCAGCCGTTCGGCTGCTCCCACTTACTTTACCTATCCGATGATGCCGAAGCTATCCGATCATACCGGGGTACTCGCTGCGCATAATGTTGCGGTAGTCCCTGCGAGCCTCGTCGAAATTGGGGCCATTCCCGCCTCTGCCCTTCTGGACATTCAGGAGATAGGAGTCGAACCCGGTGCGATGGCTGCGGATTCCCCTAATGGAGCCTACGAATTTGTCAAACATGTGCAACCTCCTTGCATTCAAGGTCTGCATTTTGTCCGTTCTGTCCTGCCATTGTTAGCAGGTTTCTGCGGTACATATTCATGTTAGTAGGGCAATTCCATTACATAAAGACATATTGCCTGATATAATATATCTATCTAAACAATGTATTTCTAGCCTAAAGACACTGCTGGAGGACTTTCGAGCAATGGAGATTCGGGAACTGAGGAGTTTCAGCACGGCGGCGCGCATGCGCAGCATATCGAAGGCGGCACGGGAACTTGGCTTGGGACAGCCTACGGTTACTACGCATATAAAGAAGCTAGAAGAAGAACTGGGAATGGTGTTGTTCGATCGGGTGAAGCGTCCGATACAGCTCACGCTTGCGGGGAAGAGGCTTTCGGACCTGGTCATGCCGCTCGTGGAGGGCATAGACTCGTTGCCTTCTATGACGGCGCTGGCGGAAGAGCGGGGACCGGTGCATATTGCGTCCACGCCCGACATTATTCCGCATACGCTCATTCGCGTGGTGCGCGTGTTCCTCAACCGCTACCCGCGCGTACATCTGCGGATACGCTCGGGCACGCGAGCCGAAGTGCTTCAGATGGTGGAGGACGGCGATGTTGATCTTGGGATTGTGCAGCACTCGGAGAAGCGGGAGTCGCTTGAATTTCAGGGGCTGTTCCTGTACGAGCGGGTGCTGATAACGCCGCTCGACCACCCCTTGCTTAAAGAGCCGCTGCATTCGCTTGACCAAATTGCGGAGTGGCCTCTTATCCTGATGGGGCGAGGCACATACACGCGCCAGATCCTAGAGGATGAGTTTCGGCGGCGGGGTGTTGACTACGACGTCATGGTCGAGTTGGACAGCATGGACATGATAAAGCGCTATGTGGAGCTTGGCATGGGCGTTTCGGTGGGGCCGCGCCTGACCATTGAGCCGGAGGACTCTCAGCGCGTAGGCGTCATCAGTCTGGCGAACTTCCTGCCTGTCGATCAGGCGGGCATTGTTACGCTGAAAGGTAAGACCGTTTCCACGCCGACAGGTAACTTTATCTCGGTGATGCAGGATGTGCTGGCGCCTGCGGGTTCGCGGCGGTGATGCAGAAGGTGGTTCGATGGTTCGGCGAGCTCACCGCGAACGGGTCGAGACCAGCGCGAACAAGGGGACAGGGCTTCAGTTTACGGTGTCGGGCGAGTCTTTTATGCCGACGAGCTCGGCAGTAACCACGATGCGATGGTCATAGACGAGACGGGGCACGCAGGCGACAAGCGTTATTTGCGCCAGTTGCGAAGGGTACAATTCCAGTTCGTCCTGATGCACTACTTCGGTGCGTATTGTTTTGTATAGAAATGCGCGCCCGTCTCCGCTCTCCAGCTCGACGAATACGTCGTCGCCATCGCGCAGCAGGTCGGGGATTTCCGGCAGCCGCTGGAAAACATTGCCCTCGCCCCTGATGGGGCTTTCCAGATGTCCGAAGTACCATGCGTTGCCGATTTCGCCGGGGTTGGGGGACTGCGGTATGTGTCCAACCACGTGCTTGGGCGTCTCATAGGCTCTGCTGTCGCCGAGGTTCAGTATCGCGAGCTCCTTTGTCTCCGAATCGACATCAATGAGCGGGATGGCGATTCGGCTGGTGGGCGCGCCCTGACCTCTCCGCAGAGCGTCATCCGAAGCTGATACGGCACGAAAGCCGTCAGGCAAGTCTATGCCCGGGTTTGCCGGGCTGTATGTGTACGGCTCGCCTCCGGACCATAGGGGCTGGGCCCAGAACTTCGGGTGTATGTGAGTAGCCGGATAGAGCGAGGTGTAGCTCGAGGCTGGCAGAATTGGGCGCTTCTGACTAGCGGGAGTTGCCTGATGCGCGGGCTGTGATGGGGGTGGGGGATCCGCCGCTTGAGGTTTAGGGGCGGCAATTTTTGTGAAAGCGGGCAGCGCCTTGCTCTGCGTTTTGGCGGAGCCGCCGGTTAACTGAACTGTCGGTGGAGACATATCTGTTGAAGTAGCGAGTGGCGTTGAAATAGTGCGTGGTGGCTGTGTGGGCTGCGCGACGACGTAGTTGAGGTCATCGAGTTGTGCGCGCGCGCTAACAGAGTAGGCGTAGTAGCCACTGATGAGAGTAAGCAAGAGCGCCCCTGCCAACACCATTGCTATGCCAAGAGTTTTGCCCGGCCTGAACTTGCTTCGCCTCTGCCGGGGTGGGGAATTGTACAAATGAGAGTCGCCGTTCATGCGCGCAGTACCGCTACCTTAAGGGTGGAGCATATTGCATATTAGGATTATAGCGCAGGCGTGCATTACAGGGGTACGGGGGGGGTAAACGAAAAATGCGCCTGCTAACAGGCGCAAGGAAACCACCAATCGTTTGGCAAGTCTTAAAATTACAGCTAAGGAAGCAGAAGAAAGCCTATCTTGCGCGCGGGATGTGCGCTGAGCCGTTGGCTATGGGTTCGTTCAAGTACACGTCGCCGTTACGAATCTTGAGGTTGAATCCACAATCGGGGTTGCTGCATACCCAAGCCTTGAAATGGATTGGTGCCCCCTGGCTTCCGAAATCGGACAGGGGGAGCAAGCTGCCCTCGGGACATACTCTGCATTCCGGCCAAGCCTGTTGCACGGCGCCCTCCTCATTCTACCTACACGGCTTATATGACCGATTTATAACCGCGACAGTATATCACTATATTGAATAGTTAAACAAGTGCTTGTGATTGGTATTTGCTATATGACACAGTTGTATCATTAATGGACCCTGAGCATGGACCTGATCATTAGTTAGAATGAGGGTCACTAAGCGGTTTGTAGGCGATGCGTTCATGGACCGTGCCGTCCGGTCGCAATGTGCTTTTCATCAGGCTGATGCCGTTTACCGCGATTGCCTGGTCTGCTGGCGTCGGCAGTGCGGTGAGGGCGTCCGCTGCGCGATGTCTGTCGGTTCCTGGCGCTCTGTGGTGTATCCTTCCGATGGTCAGGTGTGGGTTGAAGGAATGTCTTTCGGCGGGTAATCCGATTTCTGTCAGCGCCTCGTCCATATCGGCTTGCAGCAGCCTGAGCCGTTGAAGGCGACCTTCAACGCCAAGCCAGAGCACGCGCGCGCGGGTGGCGCTGGGGAATGCGCCCGGCGTGCCGAGCGTGAGGCTGAAAGGCGCATGCCATGCTGCGACGGTAGTCATTGCTTCCGCAACCTGCGGGACCCGGGCAGCATCGATGTCGCCAAGGAACTTGAGCGTCAGATGCACGCCTTCGGGACGCACAAGTCGCAGACTGTCGATTTGCCGGTGGCGAAGTTCGTCAATGGCAGCCGTGATGTGCCGCTTTACTTCGTCGTCGAGTTCGATGGCGACGAATGTGCGGATGGTGTCGTTTCCACTATCTCTCAAGTGTCATCCCCTTTGAGTTGGCGGCGCAGGTCGCGCAGTGCTTCGTACCAGCCTACGAGCGTATCCAGGGAGTAGGCGGCGTTTGCTGGGCTGGGATTTGGCACCAGGAATACGCGGGAGTGTCCGATGGTGTGTGGCTGCAAGCCCAGTTCTAAGGATGATGCGCTAATGCCTTCAGCGTATCTCAGGTAACTACGATACGCTACTGCGCCATGGTAGCACACGATCAGCGGCTCGAAGTGTTCCAGCTTCGCCTTCAGCACAGGCGCCCACTCGCGATAGTCGGCGGCGCGCAAGTCGGACGCGCCTCTTGTCGGGCGCTTCACGATGTCGGTCATGCCGATGCCTTGTTCCAGTATCTTGTAGTCTGTGTTGGCGTCAAGAGGCTCGGTGAGCAGGCCGGAGCGGTTTATGGCTCGCCAAAAGCGGTTGCGCGGCGTGGCGAAGTAGTGGCCGACTTCGACCGAATACAGGCTTGGGTTCAAACCGACCAGCACGATTTCCAGGTCCGACTTCAGGTAGTCGGGCAGGGTGTTCAGAGTTTCTGTCTGCGGTTTCATTTGACGATGGGCTGTCATTTTGCAGGATCGAGCGTCAGTAGGGCAGTTGGGTATCGGGATGCTCCTGAAAGTAGCGCATCTGGCGCACGCTGAAGTCCTCCTGAAGCTGGATGGTGAGGCCGCCGTCGACGACAAGCGCATGGCCCGTGATGAAGGATGCCTCATCGGAGCAGAGGAACGAGACGGCATTGGCGATGTCGAGCGGCACGCCCGTGCGCCTCACGGGGTACTGGTCCTCGAAGTATCGTAGTCCGGAGGGGTTTGCGTCCCAGCGTTCCTTCTGTCGCTTGGTAACGATGTGACCGGGGCAGATAGCGTTGACGCGGATGCCGTCCGGTCCAAAGTCTATCGCCATTTGCTTTGTGACGCCGATGACGGCGGACTTGCCCGCTTCGTAGATGAGCTTTTGGGGCGCCATGAGCAGGCCGTGTACTGAGGAAATGTTGACGATGCTGCCGCCACCGCCTGCTCGCATGTGCGGCACGGCATATTTGGCGGCGAGGAAGTGCGCTTTTACCAGCGTCGCCATACCCGCATCCCACGCATCCTCACTCACTGCAATAGCATCCCCGTCCGATTCGTCCGTGGGGCTGAAGGCGTTGTTCACGAGGATGTCGAGCCTTCCCCAGTGGTCGATGGCCGTCTGTACCATGGCGGCAATGTCCTCGTGCCGTCCCACGTTAGTGGAGGTTACTTCGGCAGTGCCGCCTGCGCCGCGTATGGTCTCGGCGTTGGCTTGCGCTTCCGCAATGTTGATGTCTGCGATGAGCACGCTGGCGCCATGCTCGGCGAGAAGACGCGCCGATGCGCCGCCGATTCCGGCAGCGCCGCCCGTTACAATCGCCACTTTGCCTGCGAATTTTTCCATCCATGAACCTCCGATATGGGGCTAGCCGGATTGGTAATCTGATTCTACTGGGATTGTAATGCTTTGAGCGGTGGACTGAAAGAGATGCGCTCTTTGCGGAGCGGTTGTCTGCTAGAATAGCCTTAATCTCGATACGGAGTGCCAAGATTGTCAGGCGGCGCGGCGCGTCAGAAGGAAGAGGGAACGCTATGAAGTGGAGTTCGGCTATATCCGAGGGGACGACGCTTGCCGAAGCGTTCGAAGAGTGCGCGTCGAGACTGGAGAACGAACTTGGCGATCTGGCGCCGCATATGGTCGTTGCCTTCGTGTCGCCCCACTACGCTCCTGACTATGAGACGCTGACTGGGCTTGCAGCGGAGCGTTTCGGCGATGCGCTGCTTGTGGGGTGCAGCGGGGGCGGAGTGATTGGCGCGGCGACCGAGGTGGAGAACAGGCCCGGTCTGGCTCTTACGGCGGCACACCTACCCGGTGTACGCCTGACGCCGTTTCACATTCAGTACGGCGCACTGCCGGACGGGGATGCGCCGCCGGATGAGTGGGGATCGCTCGTGGATACGCCCGTGGGTTCGGAGGTGGACTTTCTCATCCTTGCAGACCCGTTCAGTATGCAGGGCGAGCAGCTGCTGATGGGACTGGATTACGCCTTTCCGAGCAGAGCGAAGATTGGCGGTCTGGCGAGCGGCGCGCACCATGAGGGTGGCAACGCGCTGTATCTTGGGAGTGAGACGCATACCAGCGGAGTTGTGGGTGTAGCCTTCGAGGGGGATGTTCAGATAGATACCGTGGTCGCACAGGGCTGTCGTCCTATCGGCGACCTGATGCACATCACGTCGTCTCGGCGCAACATTTTGCTGGAGGTGGACGGGCGTACGCCGTTCGAGATTCTGAAAGAGATATTCCTGACTCTCGATGAGCGCGACCGCGAACTGGCGCAACATTCGCTGTTCCTCGGTGTGGTGATGGATGAGTTGAACGACGCTCCGCAGTTGGGGGATTTCCTGATACGCAACATAGTGGGAGTGGACGCACAGCGGGGGGCGCTTGCGGTGGGGGAGATGCTGAAAGAGGGACAGACGGTGCAGTTCCACCTGCGCGACGCGGAAACTTCATCACAGGACCTGAGCGCGATGCTGGGGCAGTATGTATCGGGGCTTCCTGACGGCCGGCAATCAGAGGCGGGCGCGCTGTTGTTCCAGTGTCTTGGGCGCGGCTCGTACCTGTATGGCAGACCGGACCACGATACGAGCGTGTTCACGGATGTCGTAGGCGCGGTGCCGCTGACGGGCTTCTTCTGCAACGGCGAGATTGGGCAGGTGGGCGATGCGACATTCCTGCACGGGTACACGAGCTCGTTTGGGATTTTTCGGCCGAAGGCCAATTAGATTCCAAGCAGCCGCGCGGCGTTTCCACCTTGTACGGCTTCGCGTTCGTGTGGGGTGAGCGATGATGCGGCGATTTCGTTGAGCAGGCGGCGGGGGCGCAGCAGGGCGTAGTCGCTGCCGAAGAGTACCTTGTCTGCGCCGACGAGCGATGATGCTGCCGCATAGACCTGTGGGTTGTAGAGGAAGGGCGATGCGGCGGTGTCGAAATAGACGTTGCGCAGCGCGTCGGCGACCTCGGGCATGAGGGCGTAGAAGGGCAGACCTCCGCCCCAGTGGGCGCATACGATTGTCGCATCCGGGTAGCTGCTGATGAAGCGCATCAGGACCTGCGGGTTTACGGTGCCCTTGCCGGCGTACTGGTGCCCCACAGGTTCGGAAGAGTGAGTGGTTACGATGAGGTGGCGTTCCTGGGCGACCGCCATCAGTCCAGCCATCGCGCTCTCGTCCGCGAGATCGAAGCCCTGCGTGTCCGGGTGCAGTTCGCCGATGCCGCGTAGTCCTGCATCGGCGCAGCGCTCGGCCTCCCGCGCTGCCCTGTCGCCCCACGCGGGATTGATACCCGCAAAGCCCACTATGCGTCCCTGCCAGCGACTTGTCGCCTCGATGATGTAGTCGTTAGCCTCACGCGCTGCGCCGTAGTCGGCCCAGCCTATGCCCATCGCAACGGATAGATCAACTCCGTCTTCGTCCATCGCGGCAATCAGGTCTTCGGCGGACGCGATGCGCGCCCTGGGGTCGGCGTAGAGCGCGCCGAATGTCCTGTCGCGTTGTGCGTAGTGTTCGCGGCGCTCACGCATCTCCGGTGGGAAGATGTGGGTGTGGAAGTCGATAATCATTGGGATAATCATTGGACAGGGGGACCAATATCTATGGATAGAGTGGACAAGATGGACAGGATGGAGTTGATCGTATGGTAGCTCGGCAGGCTCGCCACGAACGGGTTTGAGTGCCACTCAGTCCCAAAGCAACAGCACTGACTGCCGGAAACAGGCGAGATGTTATTGAATTTTGCGGAAGTGTGGGTATGCGAAGGCGAACGTGAGTGTGAGGGCAGTCAGCACGAACCCGCTTATGCTAAGCGACTGCGGAGTGCCGACTACCTCCGCGAATTCGCCGAATGGAATTGCGCCGATGGGCATCAGCCCGAAGGTCATCATGAACAGGCTCATCACGCGTCCGCGCTTCTCGGGGTCGGCGTATATTTGGGACAGAGTCATGTTCAGTGACATGTACAGTGAGCTAAGCAGCCCGTACACAATCAGGAAAAATATCGCTGAGACGAATTCGGCGGCGAACGCCACGCCAATGATGGAAAGCCCCCAGAATGTGCTGATGACCAGCAGAATCATCCCGCGCCCGTTGAGGTTTCGCATCGACGCCAGCCCCAGCGTGCCGAAGAGAGCACCGATACCCATCACCGCCATGAGGTAGCCGAGGTCGAATGAGGATACATTCAGTGCTTCGCGCGCCCATGCGGGCATCAGCGCAAAGAGGGTGAAGCCGAATAGGGCGGGGAGGAACGCCATGATTATCAACCCGCGCAGTGTCGGATCACCGAGGGCGTAGCTCAAGCCGTCCTTTATGTCGGCCATGACGCTCTTGCGCCCTGAGGCCGGCATGACGACGGTGTTCTTGAGGCGCACGACCGAAAGCGCAGATAATACATACACGATGGAGACGATGTAGAAGACCAGCGCCGTGCTGAAGAAGGCGATGAGAATGCCGGCGAGCGCGGGGCCGAATGCGCGTGTCAGGTTCATCGAAGTGTTGTTGAGCGCAACGGCGTTCATAACGCGGTCGCGCGGCACAATCTCGGAGATGATAGCCTGACGACTGGGCATGTTGAGCGCGAACATGGAGCCGTTCAGCACGCCTAGCACCATTAGAGCGCCGAGCCATATAGTGCCGCTGGCGTCCATCAAGCCCACGATGAGCGTGAGGGCGGCGTTACCTAACTGGCTGCCGATGATAAGGTATTTCTTGGGTATTCTGTCGGAGAGAGCGCCGCCGAGGAGCGAGACGATTGCCATTGGCGCTGCGAACGATACCATTGCCCAGGTGAGCGCGGACGGCGAGTCGTTCTCAAGGCGAAGCACAAGCCAGCCGCGAGTGATCATCTGCATGTTCATTGCGGTGAACGATGCGAACGAGCCGAGCCAAATCCATCGAAAGTCGGCTAGCAGCAAGATTTCGACGATTGGCGACTGCTTTAATTTTGCCGTAAACGGTACCGGCGGTGTGGGTGCGGCAGTTGCGGGCGCCCTCAATGTGCTCTGTGCCAAGTCCGATCCTTAGTTATGGCGGCACTTATGCAGAGCGCAATGCCACCACATGTTATCCCAGCAGAAGATAGCATTGTGCTCCCTTTCAGTCAATTGTTTCGGATGTTCGGCTGCGTCTCAACTACGGGGGTTGGGAATGCGCTTTGCAGCCCTGCGGGTCATGGCATTTGCTATCCTTAGGAGTAGCAGGGCGTTGTAAAGAAGGGTGGCACCGATAGGGAAGGCACTCTCATCTGTAACCTTTGTCAATGCCGGATGTTTTCAAGGGTTCGCCGGTTTCCGAGGATTAGGTTGTGTGGACTGTCCCCCGTCATTCCGAGTGAAGCGAGGAATCTGAAGTCTATGAATGGCGTATGTGCAACGATTTTAGATTCTTCACTCCGCTCCGCTCCGTTCAGAATGACATAATAAACTTACTTTACAGGTTCAAAACGCTTTGTGTACCATATGTCAGCAGAACCTAGCCGCTGACTTCGTGAAACTTGACACTAATTCGCATTTCTCGCTACAATTCTACTTTAGTGTGAGGGCAAGTATGCCGCTGCGGAGGTGAAAAGGATGTATTTCAATGTTTCGCAGCTGCTGAAGGAAATGGGCGGCGCTTTCCGCACCTATGATGCGAACGATTTCACCAGTCTTGTAGATGGCGGGCCTATGACGCCCATCTCGGGAGTGGTGAAGATGATGAGGACGGATGCAGGTATCTGGGTTAGCGCGCAACTGACGACATACGTCGACTGTGAATGCAGTCGCTGTGTCGCCGATATGGAACAGTTCGTGCGTATGGACATAGAAGAGGAGTATCTGCCGGAAGTCGATGTCAATACGGGCGCGAGGCTTAACTTCCCCGACGCGATGGCCGAGAACTTCTATATAGATGATACGCACATGCTCGACATGAGCGAGGCGATAAGGCAGTACTTCGGTTTCAGCATGCCCTTTAAGCCTGTGTGCAGCGATGAATGCAAGGGATTGTGCTTGACTTGCGGCGTTGACCTCAACGATACTAACTGTTCCTGCGATAATGTCATCAGGGACCCGAGATGGGGTCCGCTATTGGCATTTGCATCGCCTAATGAGCCACACTACAATTAATACGTGTGTTGATACATCTGCTGATACATTTGCCAAATTACAAGGCTTAAATTACAAGGCTCTTCCCACACGCCGGTGGGATGTGATTGGAAACTAAGGACGGAAGATGCCACCACTGCCAAAGAAAAAGCACTCAAAGGGACGCCAAGGGGGACGCTCGGCGCACTTCGGGATGACGCCGATGACACTGGCGGAATGCCCGCAGTGCCGCGCGGCGCGGATGCCTCACAGGGCTTGCCCATCCTGCGGTTACTACAACGGTCGCAACGTCGCAACCGGCTCCAACGCCGACTGATTATGCCTGCAACGGCCAACAGCGATGGAGGGATGTAAGTGAAACATTCCTTAATGCTGTTCATTCCGTTGTACTGAGTCCGTTGCCGCCGAAGGGCCGGACGGCTCGAATACTGAAACATTGCACACAGGAGATAGACCTATGACTCTCAGCTTCATGCCGCAGACGCAAGGCGCGAAGGTAGGCTACCTGTTCCCCGGTCAGGGCGCACAGGCTGTTGGGATGGGGAAGCAACTTTATGATGAGTCGCCCGCTGCGCGCGAGGTGTTTCATCAGGTTGACATGGCTCTTGAGCGCCCTCTCTCAACTATCTTGTTCGACGGGCCGGAAGACGACCTGCGGCAGACTATAAACGCACAGCCCGGTATTATGGCTGTGAGTCTTGCATGCATCAAGACGATGGAAGAGCGTCTCGGCGACGATATGCCGCAGCCGGTCGTAACCGCGGGGCACAGTCTCGGCGAATATACGGCGCTGGCGGTATCGGGCGTGCTGGACATCGGTGATACGGCGAAGCTGGTGCAGCGTCGCGGCGAACTGATGCAGGTCGCCTGCGACGAGAACCCCGGCACGATGGCCGCTATCATCGGGCTGGACGAAATGACCATGGAAGAGATTGCCGTCGAGACGGGCACCTATGTCTCCAACATCAATACTGCAGAGCAGATAGTCATAAGTGGTGACATCATGGGCGTTGCGCGAGCCTGCGATCTCGCTACCGCTCGTGGCGCGAAGAAAGCCGTTCCCCTGCGCGTTGGCGGCGCGTTCCACTCCGGCCTGATGGAACCGGCACGCGCCGGACTGATTGAAGCCATCAACAGCATGAAGTTCCACGATCCTCAGATTCCCATTGTTGGCAACTGCAGCGCTCAGCCTCTTACAACGGCTGAAGAGGTGCAGCGAGAGCTCATTTCGCAAATATGCGGCTGCGTGCAGTGGAAGCGGACTGTGGACTACATGATAGATTCCGGCGTGAACGATTTCATAGAGATCGGACCGGGCAGGGCGCTTTCCGGCATGGTCAAGCGCATTTCGCGGCGCTCGCAGATTACGAGCGTTGGTGACCTCGAATCCATACTCAGTCTCGGCAGGAATTAGGTCTGTGCCGGACGCCGCGACGCTTCAATCGGGCCCTTACGCCAAGGCGGATGCCAGCGCGGTCGTTGGGCGCCGTCGCACACGTGCCATTGTATTGCAGACCCTCTACGAAGCCGATGCCGTCGAGCATATCGCCACAGATGTGTTGGATGTACGACTGTCTGAGACGGCGATATCCAAGTGGGATGAGGCATTTGCGCGTTCAATGCTGGACGGTATCTTTGCAAATGCCGAGGAAATAGATAAGATAATTGCCGAGTTTGCCCCCGGATGGCCTATTGGCCAGATGGCAGTGGTGGACAGGAATATCCTGCGAATGGCAATATATGAGATAATGGTCTCGGAGGATACGCCGCCGAGAGTGGCGGTGAACGAGGCGGTGGAGCTGGCGAAGGCTTTTGGCGGGGACAGCGCGCCGCGGTTCATCAACGGCGTTCTGGGGAGCGTGATGGCGGCGGCGAGTCGGATTCACACTGAACAACTCGAAACACTTACGAACTGACAATCCTGGAGGTAACAGAAGTGGCAACCCTAATGGAGCGCGTGCAGGAAATTGTC
Organism: Dehalococcoidia bacterium; assembly: GCA_965225795.1. GTDB lineage: Bacteria > Chloroflexota > Dehalococcoidia > Lucifugimonadales > JADFKI01 > Bin90. Next base: position 2,990,800 of record OZ245324.1, read on the forward strand.
GCTGACAAGCTCAGCGTGGATGAGTCCGAAGTGGTGGCGGGAGCGTCTTTCATGGAGGACCTGAACGCTGACTCGCTCGACCTTGTGGAGCTTATCATGGCGTTCGAGGAAGAGTTCAGCGATGGTAGTACGACCATCGAGATCTCTGACGAGGATGCTGAGGGCATCACGACGGTGCAGCTGGCGATCGATTACCTGCGAGCGAATGGCGTTGCGGACGAGTAAGCTTGCCGCGTGACAACTAAAAGAATCGGCGAATAAAACCGGCGAATTGAGCCGACTTGTATGGACAGGATGTAAGGGATATGCTGTGAAAGCAATCCCAATATATCCTGTCTATTCGTGTTTAATTCAAGGAGGGTAACGATGAGAGCAGCCGTTTACAAGGGAGAGCGTGTCCTCGAGGTCGAGGAGATTCCGACGCCTACGGCGGGTACGGGCGAAGTGGTGGTTCGGGTGCGGTACTGCGCTGTCTGCGGCACGGACGTGCATGCCTTTATGTACGATGTTGCGCCGCCGGGCACGGTGATGGGGCACGAATACTGCGGCACCGTTACTGAAGTCGGCGAGGGCGTGACGCGCTGGCAGGTCGGTGATCGCGTGGTTGGCGGAGGCGGCAATCCCCCGCCGGGCTATGTTCCGTCGGGACCACGCAACGACCCACGCTACAACTACCGCACGATGGGCTTTCCGGAGGGGTCGAAGACGAAGGCATACGCCGAGTATGTGCTGCTAGAGGACTGGGAGCCGATGCCGATACCGGACGGCGTATCCGACGAGGAGGCTGCGCTTGCTGAGCCGTGCGCGGTGACAGTGCATGCCGTGCGGCTGTCGCAGATAAAACTCGGCGATCGCGTGCTCGTGATGGGTGCGGGTCCCATTGGGCTGTTCTGCATGCAGACTGCGCGGGCGGCGGGGGCGACTTCAGTGTTCGTGTCGGAGCCTGCGCCTGCGAGGGCAGAGGCGGCGCGCAGTCTGGGAGCTGATGCGGTCATCAACCCCTTTACCGAGAATGTGGAAGAGCGCCTCGTGGAACTGACAGGCGGCAAAGGTCCGGATATCGTGTTCGAGTGCGCTGCCGTGCCAAATCCGTCGACGCTCGACAGCGCACTCAACATCGTGGCGCGTGGCGGACAGGTCGTGCTGGTTGCCATCGCGTGGGAGCCTACGCCGCTGGTTACGCCGGACTGGATGGCGCGCGAGGTGAAATTGCAAGCATCGTTCGGCACACAGCCGGAGGACTGGCGCGTTGCGCTTGAGCTGATGCGCGCGGGGCTTGTCAATGTGGAGCCTATGCTTGGCGAAACGAACTTCCTGCCGCTGGACGATATTCAGGGGGCGTTCGAATCGCTGATGAAGCCGTCTGGTCAGGTGCAGATGGTGGTGCGGCTTTAGAAATTTGCAAGAATTTATAGGATGGACGAGATGCGCAGGACTTTGTCGGCGCATCCTGTCCATAAGGGCGCGGTCCATATCGCAGGGTAGTAGCATTTGCCTTCAAGTGGTTTCGTAGAATTTACCACACTTGATTCCTGCGAAAGCAGGAATCAAGGCAATGAATTGCCAACTGAATGGAAACGGCACTATGTGCAGTCTGACATTTGCAAAGTGGCGAAAAATGGGGATTGTTAAAGAAAGTAACCACCGAGCCTAAACCCCGTTCCCTTCTGTCGACTGCTTCACAGCATTAACATACACGACAGTATGGTCAGCCGATACATTGCGAAGCTCATGTTCCGAGCCGAAGAAGCCTAGTAGAAAGTCATTTTCGTCCGAATAAACGAATGCTTTCGTATCGCCTATATTCAAATGTGCGGCGCATTAGTCCACAAGCATCCCACTTCATTGAACGCAGCGTACTTGACAATCTGTTGTACTCGGTGCTGCTGAACTGCCTTTTGCTCTTCTGCGATGATTTCTGGGTCAGTTTCAAAGGGATTATTCATTAGCACCTCTCGTTACGCAATACGAACGATGTGCCGAAGTGTCAACGTCAAGAACCCGCCCCGAAAAGGAAACTGAGTCCATCTGATCCTGACCATACTGGGTACAATACAAGTAAGAGCGTGCATTTCAGTGAAAGGAGAACAACAATGCAGGACTTAATTCGTCAACGCTTGCAACCTGGAGATAAGATAAGAGTGAACGATAAGGCTAGAAAGAAGCACTTGCATGGCAGGGTAGGTGTGGTCAAGAGGTACACAGATGTCTTGATAAGCGTGGACGGCGTGGACCATATTATAGTGCCGACCAGTTTGGACGTAGTTGACAAGTAGTCACGCGATGTAGCGTGATGGGTGGGTCGTTGTAAGGCTATGCAGATATCATATACGCCTGCAAGAGCATACACGTGATCGTACACTCAAGGTCACCGTTCCGGCACACACGCCTGTGAAGCGCCCGACGCTAAGCCGTATTCTGAAGAATGCGGAGATAGACTTACAGGCTTTTCTGGAACTGCTCTGAGTAGCACCACCCGAATGGAGCGGACGATTCAGGGGGAACCCTGTCAGCTTCTGGCGTCGAGGTAGGCTTGGAGGATGACGGCGGCGGCGGCTGAGTCGGTGCGGCCTTTGTCGCGGGTGTTCGATGTGCCGGACTGCGCGAGCATGCGGTCGGCCTGGACGGATGAGAGGCGCTCGTCGGTGTGAGTGATGGGGATGGCGGTGCGCTCTGACAGGGCTTGGGCGAAGTCGAGGGTGATGCGCGCCTGCGTTCCGATGCGGCCAGACATGAGATAGGGTATGCCGACGAGAATCTCGGCGGCTTCGTGCTGTTCGGTTAGGGCGAGCACGGCGTCTATTGCGGCTTCGGTGTCAGGGGTGCTGCGGTCAATGGTCGTGAGGGGCGATGCGAGAATGCCCAGCGGATCGCTCAGGGCTACACCGATGCGCCTGTCGCCTAAGTCCAGCGCGAGTATCCTCACGAAGTGGTCTTCTGGCGAATGATGTCGGCTGCGCCTGCGATGGCGTCGTCGAGCTTGTCGGCGTTGCGCCCGCCTGCCTGTGCCATGTCTGGGCGTCCGCCACCACCGCCGCCGATAATTCTGCCAAGATCGCGGGCGTAGTCGCGGGCGTCCGCGCCGCCGTCAACGAGATCGCGCGTGATACCCACGCTGATTGTGGGCCTGTCGTTGATGACCGCGCCCAGGACCACTATGCCGCTGCCCATCTTATCGCGGAGCCAGTCGCTTATCTCACGCATCGAGTCGGCGTTGGATGCCTCGGTGCGTGCCGAAAGGACGGAGACGCCGTTGATGTCCTGCTTTGAATCGAGGAGAATCTCGGCGGCTTGCAGAGAGTTCTGCCGTTCAAGAGTCGCTAACTGCCTCCGTAGGTCGTCGGTTTCCTCCTGGATTCGCTGAACCGCGTTTCCCAGTTCGGACGGTGTGGTGTTCAGCATGCTTGCCAAACCATCTTCACGATTGAAGCGCTCCCAGACGAGGCGCTCTGCTGCTCTGCCGCTGACGGCTTCGAGGCGCCGCATTCCCGCGCCGATGCTGGACTCGCCGAGGATATAGACGCTGCCAACTTCGCCGGTGTGATGGACGTGCGTGCCGCCGCAGACCTCGAAGCTGAAGGTGTCGCCGTTGGCGATCTCGATGAGGCGCACGCGCTCGCCGTAGCGGTCGCCGAAGAACGCGAGCGCGCCGCGCTGTATAGCGGACGAATAGGTGTCTTCGTCGCGGTGGACGCCGGAGTTCTGTCGTATTTTCTCGTTGACGAGGTGCTGCACCTGCCATAGCTCATCGTCGGTTACGGGCTGCACGTGGGAGAAGTCGAAGCGCAGCCTGTCGGGGGCGACGAGCGAGCCTGCCTGCCGCACATGTGGGCCAAGCACCTCGCGCAGGGCGGCGTGAAGCATGTGCGTGGCGGTGTGGTTGCGGGCGGTGTCCTCGCGGCGCATCGGGTTGACATTAGCTTCAACGGTGTCGCCCAGGCGTACCGTGCCTTCACTGACCTTGCCGAAGTGCATGATGACATCGGGCATGACTGCCTGTGTGTCGTGTACTTCGATGACGCCATCGGGACCCGTAAGCGTGCCGGCATCGCCGATCTGCCCACCGCCCTCGGCGTAGAAGGGTGTCTGCACAAGCACGACTTCTACGCTCTGACCTGCGGTTGCCTCGCTGGATACCTCGTCGTCGGCTATGAGTCCTACTGCGGGGGATGATGCGCTGATTTGCTCGTAGCCGAGGAACTGGGTTGCTCCCACGCCGAGGCTCTCGTACTGGCGAATCTTGGCGCGTTCCTCGCCGAACTGCGCGGATGCTCTGCCACGCTGTCGCTGCGCTCTCATTTCACGCCCGAAGCCCTCGGTGTCCACTGTGACGCCCTGCTCGGAGGCGATTTCCTGCGTCATCTCCAGTGGGAAGCCGTATGTGTCCCAGAGGCGGAAGGCAGTGCCTCCGTCGAGTGTGTCCACACCTTCAAGAGCTTCGGAGAGCATGTTGTAGCCGTTCTGATAGGCTTGCTGGAAGCGCTCTTCCTCAAGCCTGAGCACTGTCAGGATGAAGTCGCGGTTGTTGACCAGTTCGGGATAGACCTTGCCCATCTTATCGACGGTGGCGTCCGCGATTTCGCCGAGGAAGGTGCCCTCGATGCCGATGCGCCGGGCGTAGCGGATGGCTCGGCGGATGACGCGGCGCAGCACATAGCCGCGCCCCTCGTTGCCGGGAACGACGCCGTCCGCGATGAGGAATGTCACGCTGCGTCCGTGCTCGGCAACTACGCGGATTGCGTAAGTGTCGTCGGGGTTGTTGTAGCTCTTGCCACTTACGCGCTCGACTGCGGCGATGATGGGCGTGAACAGGTCGGTTTCATACGCGGTGTCGACGCCTTGCAGGATTCGCACGAGGCGCTCGAAGCCCATGCCGGTGTCCACGCTGGGAGCGGGCAGGTTGGTGCGTGTGCCGTCGACGTGGTGGTAATACTGCATGAACACGAGGTTCCAGAGCTCGACATAGCGGTCGCAGACGACGCCATTCGCCATGACGTTGGAGCAGTTCGGGGCGCAGTTATCCTGCAGGCAGCCGTACTCTGCGCCGTAGTCGTAATGGAGCTCGCTGCAGGGGCCACAGGGACCCTCGTCGCCTGCGGGTCCCCACCAGTTTTCGTCGTCGCCGAAGCTATATACCTTGTCAGCAGGGATGCCCTTTGCCTCCCACAGCCCACGAGTCTCTTCGTCGGTGTGGTGGATTGCGGCGGAAAACTTGTCGAGCGGGATGCCGTAGCCTTCAGTCATCAATTCAACGGCGAAATCGACGGCGTTGCTCTTGAAGTAGTCACCGAAGCTGAAGTTACCCAGCATCTCGAAGAGGGTGTTGTGCGTTGCGTCGCCGACCTCTTCGATGTCTGGGGTGCGGAAGCACTTCTGCGATGTGGTGGCGCGCTTGTTGGGAGGCTCCGCTTCACCCGTGAAGTAGGGCTTGAACTGCACCATGCCTGCGGTTGTCAGCAGCAACGTGGGGTCGCCGACTGGTATCAACGATGAACTCGCAAACCTGCTGTGCCCCTGCGCCTCGAAGTAGCTGAGGAACTTTTCTCGTATTTCGTCGCCGCTCATGAAATCTGGCATGGATGTACCCCGATCGAAGATAATGAACAATTTTAGCATGGATGGGTAGGATAGACAGGAATTTTCTTGGCTATGCTCTGTGTCTGCCGGCTTCGTGGTGGGCGGCTGCGATGCGCTGGACGCCTTCTGCCAGCATGTCGGGTTCGTAGAGGGCGAAGGCGAGGCGGATGGCGTTGTTCAGTATGACAAGGGCAACTTGGTCAGACGGCGACCACATCTTCGACTATCAGAGAGCGACCAAGCGCCTTGAGCGCGCGCTCGACTTGGCTGATGTGGGAGAAACGATTGGGGTTGAGAAGATTGTGGACGGCGTTTTCGGGCATCCCCAACTTGGCCGCTAGGTCTGCGTCGGTTATGCCCTGCTCACGCATGGCTGTGTAGAGGGTGAGCTTCGCTGCTACGATGAGCGGCACTGCGATAGTCACCTGTCCGTCGGCAAGAGGGCTGGGTGTTGGGATGTCTTCACGCGCCTTGACATATCCGCCCAGGGCAACGGCCAGGCAATCCTCTGCCATCTCCAAAGCCTCTTTCCACGACCATCCGCCTGTATTGGCTCCGTACACATCGGGGAAGGTAACCACATAGGCTTCTCTTCCAGTTGCCTCTGCCTCTTCTTCGTCGCGGATTATGTTGCACGGGAAAGCGTAGCGCATAATTTAGAAATCCCTTCTGTCAATGTCTAGGTCCCTCAGCATGGAAGCAAGAGTACCTCGGGGAATCTCGCCGTACTGAACGGTAGTACGAAACTCGCCGATGTAAACTTCTCCATGGCTGCCCTTGCCGCGAGTCGGGTCGAAGTCGAAACCCAGCCCGTTCCTGCGGGCATACCGCCGAGCGAGCCTGACAAACTCCCTGCCGTTCATACGCCTAATGATAACATGTGATTTGTGTGAATTATTTAGAAGATGCTAGTCGTTGTTTTCCCCTCAGATCCATTAGCATCACTGCGAGGTCTTATGCGCTTCTGCGATGCGCTGGACGCCTTCTGCCAGCATGTCGGGTTCGTAGAGGGCGAAGGCGAGGCGGATGGCGTTCGTGAACGCACCTTGGGCGGAGAAGGCGGTGCCGGGGCGATAGTTGACGCCGTGTTCCTGCGCTATGGGAAGGAGCGCGTCGGTGTTGGTGCCGTCGTTGAAGGTTAGCCAGAAGAAGTAGCCGCCGCCGGGCGCGGTGAAGTCAACCACATTGCCGAGGTGATTTCGCAGGGCTGCGGTCATTGCAGATACGCGCTCGCCGTAGGTGCTGCGGAGGATTGCGATGTTGTTCTGGAGCATGCCCTGCTCTAAGACGGCGTGAACTAGCGTGGATGTGAAGTGGTTCAGGCCGCCGCCGCTGATGGTGAGGCCTGCGGTGGCGAAGCGTTGTATCAGCGGAGGGCGCGCCTGAAGCCATCCTGTTCGTAGGCCGGGGCCTAGTATCTTCGAGAATGAGCCGAGCGAAATGACGCAGCCATCGTCGGAGGTGTCGAAGGAAGCGATTGGTGGGGGCGGCGGCTTGCCGTAGTGCAGCAGGTTATAGACCTCGTCGGCGAGCACGAGAAAGCCGTGCTGCTGCGCTAGTTCGACGAGCTTGCTGCGGCGGTCGGCTGGGAGTACGCTGCCGCTGGGGTTCTGGTATGTGGGAATGATATAGAGCATCTTAGGCGTTGGCACGGACTGGTCCGCGAGCATCGCTTCGAGCGCGTCCATGCGCAGTCCGAGGCTGTCGGTGGGCACGCCTACGACTTTCAGTCCGTGATCCTCGAAGATGCTTTGTATCAGGTAGTAGGTCGGCTCTTCGACGAATACGGTGTCGCCCGTCTGAGTGAACAGGGTGGTGGTGTGGTCAATGGCTTGCGACGCGCCTGCCGTTAGGAATAGTTCTTGGGGCGAGACTGGTGAGGTATAGGAGTCCTGCGCGGACAGGAACTCTGCGAGTGAGTGGAGCAGGGGGCCGTAGCCCTGGGTCGCTCCGTACTGGAGCGGGATGGGCGCGCCGTCTGCGAGGACGATGTCTGTCGCACGGCGCAGCATGTCGGTAGGGTGAAGGCGTGGCGATGGGTGCCCCCAGCCGAGGTCGATGACGCCTTCTGGGATGGAGATCAGCAGGGATGGCAGCAAAGCCTCGGCGCTGTTCAAGGCTATGAGACGGGTTCAAGCCCCGCTTCTCGGCGGGCGTCGTTGATGTGGTCTCGGATGCGCATTTCCAGCGGGGCGATCTCGTAGCCGATGTCGGCGAGCATTCGACTGTTGTTAACGAGGTATATGTGCGGCACTTTGCGCTCGCCGGTTGTGATATGGGCGTCGGGAATGATGCTGCGCACGATGTCCGCCATGTCGCCGATGCTGCACAGGTGGCCACCGCTGATATAGACGGGATGGTTCAGATTCTCGGCGAGGGCGGCGCGCACGAATATCTGCGCTGCGTCTTCGGCGTGAATCATGGGCGAGAGTTCGTCCGGGTCGAAGGGCAGGTCGATTGGTTTGCCGACTGCGGGCAGGGAGACCATGAGGCCGCCGATCATGCCCGTCATGCCTGTGACGCGCCCATGACCGAAGACGGTGCAGATGCGGATGCCGCGCAGGTCTAGGCCGTAGAGGTCGCGGTAGCGGGCGGCGGCGAAGTCGTTTGCTGCCTTGGTCATGCCATAGACGTTTGCGGGCGCGGGTAGGTCGTCTTCGTTGACGGGCCTATCGCCGAAGGTCTCCTGCACGCCATAGACGGCGATGGAGCTTGCATAGACGACGCGCTCGATGCCGCACCAGCGCGCCGCCTCGAAGACGTTGTTCGTGCCGCCGATGTTGACCTGCATGCTGAAGTGGGGGCGGTCTTCGGTGTCGGGAGGCAGCAGGGCGGCCATGTGGATGACGCGGCTTACGCCGTGCGTATTGCAGGCTTCGAGAATATGCGGGAGCTGGGTGACATCACCACGATAGTATGTCACGCCATCCTGCTGAGCTGGCGGCGGCGCGAGGTCGAAGCAGACGACGTCCTCGCCGCGGTCCGTAAGCTCGCGGACGATGCGTCTGCCGATGAAGCCAGTGCCGCCGGTGACCATTATTGACATGTTCTCACCTAGATCTGAATTTACTTACAGCGCCTGCCAGTAGCGGCGACCGTTGGAGCGGATGACTTTGCCGATGTGCTGCTCGGGGTGGAAGTGGCCGGCCGCGATCACATAGTCTTCGTCTTCGGCGCGCTGCAGTAGGGAGTGACGGCTGCGGCGGCTGTCCGGTTTGCTGGTGTCAACGCCGGCGCACCAGTCGGGTTCCTGAATCTGCACATTGCTGTGTATGGCGTCGCCGACTATCATCGCTCGCTCTCCCTGAGAGCTGATGAGGATGACCTGATGGCCCGGGGTGTGGCCGGGCGTGTCCAGTGTGGTCATCTCTTCGGTGATCTGGTGGCCTTCGTCCACGAGGTCCATGAGGCCTAGCTGCTCCAGAGGTATTACGCTGTCGCGCACCTGGGGCGAGTAGGCGAGGTGCTGCGGCTGCGTGAAGTGCTCCCAGTCGAGGCGCGGAACAAGGTAGCGCGCGTTGGGGAAGTACGGCTTGGGCGAGTCGCCGCTGTGGTCTATGTTCCAGCCCACATGGTCGCCGTGCAGGTGGGTGTGGGCCACGATGTCGATGTCCTCGGGGCTTGCGCCCTGCGCGCGGATGGCGTTCAGGAGGTCGCCCCTGACGTTGCCACGGTCTGCATGGGGACCGGGGCCCATGCCGGTGTCCACCATTACTGTCTTGCCCATCGAGCGCACGAAGAAGTGGCCGTAGTATAGCTGTATCTGCCCGTCTTCGAGGATGTCTTTGTACGGCTCCCAGTCTGCTGCGGTTACACCCTCGAAGAAGGCATCCGGCGGTCGCGAAGGTGGAATCATGTCCAGCGCGAATACTATCTCGGCGTTGCCCACTCTGATACGGTCAGCCATGAAATCACTCCATAAATGTTACATTGATGGACAGAATAGACAGGATGAGATTGGGAGAAATATCCGGCTTCACCCTGTCTATCGAAGTCAGTTCGTGCTAAGGCTTGGCGTTTTCCATCAGGATGGTTACGCCCATGTCGATGTACTTGCTGCGCAGGGCGGGATCGTAGCTGCGGAAGGAGACGCGGGTGGTGCTGCCCTCAAGCTGAGTGAGCACATGCTTCACGCAGTCGTCCACGCTCTGGAACGGGTGCTTGGGGTGCTTCTCGATGTCGCCGAGGAGGTCGTTTGGTCCCCATGTGAGGCAGTCCACGCCTTCCATGGCGAGCAGGCGGGCGTTGCTGGTCGCGAGTATAGACTCCATCTGCAGACAGAGCCAGCCGTGGCTGTTCCACCACTCGGCGTACTCAAGCCTGTCCCCGCGTCCCTGCACCTTCCAGCGGGCTGCGCCGCCCCAGCTCCTCTTGCCGAACTGCGGGTAGTAGAAGTAGTCCACGGCTTCCTGCGCGACGCTTAGTTCCTCGACCTGCGGCACTTCGATGCCCGCCGGTCCCAGGTCTAGCAGGTTGCCGATGAGGTATGCGTGGCGTGTGTGCTTGATGCGGAACTGCACGGGGATGTCGAGCTCGGCGGCGTTGGCGCAGAACTGCACGAGAGTTTCCTCGTTGAATGGGCCGTGCTGGCTGTCGGTGTGGATGAAGGCGTAGTCGTCCTTGCCGAGGATGTCCTCCATCAGGCTCTTTGAGGCGTTAAGTGGCGCGGCCACACCGATGAGTATCTCACCGTCGCGTATTCGTTGCTTCATGTCTTCGCTGTTGGGCATGTCCTGTCCTCCGTACTGCGATTTTGATTTGGCATATCATATCAGACGGGGAACTGATGTGGATGGAGGGGATTATGCAGCGCAGGCTTTACAGTGTCACTTCAATTTGCTCAGTCTCTACGGTTAGCGGGTAGCCTTCCTCGGCTCGCACCTCAAAGCAAAGTGCAATTGCCTCGCGAATGTTGTCGAGTGCCTCTGGCCTAGTTTGGCCCTGGCTGACGCATCCCGGAATCGCCGGGCATTCTACGATCCAGACATCGTCCTCATCCTGATAGAGAGTTACCAGAAATTGCATTGCATTGCCCTTTATCTGCCACTGGTCGTCATTCGTCTACGAAGGGGGCATATCATATCAGGCAGAGAACTGATATCGGTTGATAGCGCTTCGACAAGCTCAACACAGGAATGGAGAGGATTATTTGGCGCGGAAGGCGGCGAAGGCGAGGGATGCCCAGCCTGCCATGAGGCAGATGCCGCCGATGGGTGCGATTGCGCCGAAGATGCCGATGCCGGTGAGCGCGAGGATGTAGAGGCTGCCGCTGAAGAGCACTATGCCAAGCGTGAAGAGCGCGGCGGCGATGGTGAGGGCGCGAGTCTGCCAGCGCATGGAGAGCAGGCCGGTGGCAAGGAGCGCGAGGGCGTGGTACATCTGGAAGCGGGCGGCGGTCTCGAAGGTGCGGAGCGCGCCAGCGTCGAGCGTGTCGCGTAGGGCGTGCGTGCCGGCTGCGCCCGCGATGACTGAGATTAGGCCGAGGATGGCGGCGATGGCGATTACGGGTCGCGTCATGGCCTTGATGCGGCGAAGTTCTCGACCTTGATTTGCGCGGCTTTTTTGCGCGCATGCCAGAGGTCGTAAGCCATTTGCATTCCGAGCCAAGTTTCCGGTGACGAACCAAACGCCTGAGAAAGACGCAGCGCCATATCCACGGTTACGCCAGTCTTTTCATTGATGAGATCAGAGAAGGTTTGGTGAGTTACTCCCAATCCTTCGGCTGCCCTCGTTACAGTCAAGTCCAAAGGTTCGAGGCATTCAAACTTCACGATTTCACCCGGATGGGGCGGATTGCTCATTGGCATTGCGATGTCTCCTCAGTGGTAGTCGGTGTAATCGACATCGACGGCGTCTCCGTGTTCGTTGAATCTGAAAGTTACCCGCCAATTCCCTGATACCGAAACGGCATAGTGCCCTCTGAGCCCTCCTGTCAGGGAGTGAAGACGGAACCCGGGTATGTCCATGTCCCTAGGCGTGTGGCTTCTGTCAAGCATGCCGAGAATACGTTTCAACTTTCGCAAATGTTCCGGAGCCACTCGGCGCTCATCACCATTGTACAGCGATTCAAGCCTGCGATTCCTGAATGACACGATCATACAAGTAATCTATGTAGATGGTGTATTGTCCGTCAAGTACCAGTTTACACAAGTGCGAGTTAAAACTAGCGCCGCGAGCGTCTGCGCCATGCGAGCCATGCGAGTGGGGCTATCAGTCCAAACGCTGACAAGTCCAATTTATTGGGACCGCCGTCTAGTGGCAGGTTGCAGTTTCCTTGTGAGAGTTGTATCTCCACCAATGAATTGTGCCCCTCTGTCAAGAGCAGAGGGACTGACATATTGTGTTCCTCTCGTGTAGGAACTGGTCCGCTAGAGCCTAGCACGGGCTCTTTGCGGACACTCAATACCGCTATGTCAGTACGCGGGTCGTCAGGTCAGATCTATTTTGATCAGGACATTCTTACGGTTGTTGCCAATGTTATCAGGCGCATAAAACTCAACGGCGCGTCCGACAATTCCAAGTCTTTGCTGCCTAACAGACTTAGCCACTTGCAATGCCATGTTGATGCTGGCAGATCCTGATGAATTTCCTGAATGTGATGCTCCCCGGGCAATAATGTATGCCTTTTGATACTCTGCCTCTCTCAAACGCCGGATATGCCTCAAGTAAGGTTCTTCGCCTCCAGAAACCATAATTTCATAATTTCCTCCATATTCTTTCATAACTTTTAACACAATCACATTTCAAATCGTAGCATAACGTCTCGGAGCCGCTTGATAGACTGCCTCCTGCGATATAAGATCAACAAAACCCAGCCGAACATCTGTCTTACCCCGTCTCATAATATACCACTTAAACACATTCAAAACAGGTAGGATAAGAGGTAGAAAAATGGTCAGGCAACTTCGGGACAAACCCCTAACCAAGCCATTCATCGGCCGCACCAACACTCCAGGAATCTACGGCGACAGCAGAGGCGGCCGTGGCCTAAAATTAATAATCGAGCCCCGCAAGAACAGGGGCGTCTCAAAACGATTCATCCAATCGCTCACCATCATCGGACATGGCAAAGCCGACACGGACCTCAACACCACCCGCGCCATTGGCCCACATCCCGAATTCTCACTAAAAAGAGCGCGCAAGATAGCTCGAAAATGGGCAAAGTTAGCCCGCAAAGGCGTCGATCCAAAAGACGCTCCAACAAAGCAGAAACCCCTGCCCATACTCAGAGATGCCGGAGAAGCCCTCCTTGCAAAAGAGGCAAAATCAACGCATACAAGAACAACAAGTATTAAGCAGTCCCAACTTGACCGCTTCATCTACCCCACCCTCGGCAACAAGCGACTCTCCAACATCACTCCGCTCGAACTCTACAACGCAATCAGCGCCATCGACGAAACCGCACCCTCCAACACAATGGAAGTAGCAAAAATGGTGAGCCGCATATTTCAACACCACGCTGCACTCAACACCAAGTTCTCCAACCCGATCACCCCGGAGCTATTAGCCCAACTGCCCCCGCGAACAACTCCGGAAGAGCCCTTCCCATCTTTGTTATATCACCTCCTCCCGTCGGCGTTCAAGAAGATGGACTCCAAAGGCAGGCCCACAACACGCGGTCTCATCAAAGCAATAATTCTGACAGCCTTACGTCCAGCTTCAGCAGCAGGCGGCGAATGGGACGAAATCACCTGGAAGCAAATCGACAACGATTTCGACTGGGCGCCCGAAGTAGGCTGGGAACCCGTAGACTGGGACGAGGCCGCTGCAGGAAGTACAAAGACTATGGTTTGGACGATCCCGGCATCGCGCATGAAAGGCAGGAAAATTGCCAAAAAAGCCCACCGCGTTCCTGTCTCCACTGCGCTGCTCAAGCTCTTCCTCGAAATGCGACAGTATATCGGCAAGGTCAAAGGCAATCCACGATTCATCTTTCCAGGCACATCAACTACAAATCATGTTGCTGAAGCATCAATCGTCAACTTAATGACACAGCACAAACTACCATCCGACAATATCAACCGCCACGCCGTACCACACGGCTTTCGCTCCACTATGCGGAACTGGCTCGCAGACCACGAAGTACCCTTTGACCTCGCGGAGCTCACGCTCGCTCATACGCTCCCACCGGTTGTTCGCGCATATCTCCGCAGCGACCTGCTAGCCCAGCGTGCCCGCCTGATGGAATACTACGGCAAATACGCCGAAGGCCGGCTCCCTATCGACTGGACATTGGTCGAGAGCGACCCGAAGATGATTGCCCTATATGCAGCACTCGAGCAACTGCGCGCCGAATCCCGACGCCAGATTGCCGCGGCCGAGAAACGCGCAGCTCAAGCTGAAGACCATGCAGCTCGAACTCAAGAACAAAACGAACGCCTGCAAAACCAAATCACAGAACTCTCAGCACAGATCGCCGACCTCCGCGCAGACTAGAGGCAGGAGCGGGCGACCTCAAGGAAGCCCGGCTCTCTGCCTGCCCCTCCCCCTCCCATGTAGAGGGTAGGGATAGGACATGTAGGGAAACCCAATACAAATACGAAATCGGCCCAATCTGTTTCATCAGATTGTATTTTTTGTTTCATCAGATTGTATTTCTGCGTTCTTCGGCGGCCACTGTTCAGGCGGCAGGATCCGGCGATTGTCGATACGCAGCTCACCATGCTCCTCCAACTTCTCCAATGCCGCCCACGCTCGCAGAGCCAGCAGCCGACTATTCGCGTGTCTGCTACTCGGATACGCAAGATCAATCGCGTCCGCGTCGCTGATAGGCTCATAAGGCTCCGGACCCTTCTTGCGAATCCACCTCCCTCTACCAGCAGGCGCATGGGTACGCCCAGGTTCATGCCAGAGGAACGACAAGCCAAGAAGAGCTCGATAAGCAGGTGCACTCTCGGCTCCCCACTGATCAAGTCGCAACGGCAGAGACACACCACCAGTGACCTGCGGCGGAATGTCGAGCACCACCCCTATCGGCATCTTCAAATCAATCCGCCCAAAGTTCTCATTGATTCTCAACAGATGATGGAAATATCCGTAACCCGTCTTAGGATCCAAGACAGGTATTCGGCCCTCAATATTTATCACCTGAATAGCTGCCCTGATACGCGGCCACATCTCTGAGACCGTCGGCGGACGCCGGCGACTACCATCCAGACGCTCACGCGGATAAAGCGCGTCCCGCAGGTCCCGCAGGGTTATTTGATACGTCACAAAGCGATCAGAATGATGCCTCACCATCGTCGATGGCGCTGCAGCTAGTTTCACAAGCATACGGGCAGGAATCGGCGCAGCCCCTGAGCCTCCGCGAGCTTCGCCCGCCGACACTCCAAGATCGTACAAGTTGATGGGCAGCACGGGGATTCTCCCAGAACCTTTCGCATCCTCAAAGCCCAGAAGCACGCCCTGGACTCCATCCCCGCCGACCGATATACGCGCAGGCGGCAGATAGAGCCTGTCAGTCTGACCCCCGCCCTCGCGCATCGACAACCGCGGCATGATCGTGTCGCCACGCAGGGCGCCATATCCATCTCTGACAACCTCAACCTCAGCCGGTCCCGAATGCCACGCATGAATCAACGGAGCAAGAGGATGCTTAACTTCGGTATCAGTCTTGCAGACCTCGGCCCACGTCAGGTGTGCGAGCTGCGCGAAGCTGTTGACTTCAAAGCTCTTGTCACATGCATTCTCCACCCTTACCCAGCGACGGAAGAACTCGTCGCGGGCCTCAGCGCCCCACGCAGTCGTCGAGATCAGGTCGTCGAGCTGCCGGAACGTCGTCATCTTCTCCGGCGGGCATTCTTCCGTATGACCGCCCATCTGCTTCCAGACAGCATCAGTCAACAAGGCGAGATTCTCTTCAGGCGTAAGTTCTGCTGTTGGATTTTCTGGCATACCATCTCCTTCGATCTCTACACCAGAGCTGACGGCTCGAGATTGACGCCGATTATACACCTCTGGCCTGCCTTGCACGTCCACTGACACTCACAGGACACTGCTATCAGCTCACACAGGTATCACGGACACCACTCGCTCAAAAACAGAGCCTCTACGGCGATTTGACGGCGACGCATTTCGCGCTCCACAACGAAACAGGACTTAAACAAGGCAAAATCGTAGCAACCACACTCTTCCCACTTGCTAAAGAACTTCGCCTGACTTAGCATAATTCCCTAAATCACTTGGGCGAAACTCACCCATCTTTGAAGAAGCATAGGAGAACTAAACATGGTTCATCCAGCACCCGAAGCCGAGAAGATGACAGCCCGCATTACGTTCTACACACGTCCCTCTGTACAGGAGCGCCTTGACCGCGCAGTTGAAGCAAGCCCCTGGGACCAGCCCGACTTCCTACGCCACTGGCTCGAAGACGCTCTGCGCAACCTCGAGCTCGCCGAGTTCGAAGGAACCGAGATAGACCAACAGCAGATCGAAGAGCTGCCCCTTGCGGTACAGGTCGCCGCGCTGCAAGCAGAGAACGACGGCCTACGAAGGCACACCCACCTGCTAAATGAACGCCTGGGCCTAGCGGACGCACAGAACATAGACCTGAACAGCAGCCTCAAGATCAGTCTAGGCACCGTGGACCGCGTCACTCGCGCCCTACCGGCCGCACCGTCTGACGAACAGCAGGACACGGTCCCAGACCAAAGACCTCTCCCAGAGGCATACGACTCTGAACGAGCAATCGCAAACCAGACTGGACGAAGAAGCTTCCTCGAAAGATTAAGGCTGACACGTCGACCTAAATCTCGAGCCAGCTAACTACCAAGGCAGCTTCATAATCTATTCCGCCTCGTCGAAACGCTGTCGCGATTCTAACCACGCCATCATCTCGCTCTCGCGCCAGCCGATCGACCTGCCCCCAGGCCCACCGAGCTTCACAGGAGCGGGGAAGTCTCCGGAGTTCACCCAGCGCCAGATCGTAGCGGCAGATACGCCCGTGACCTCCAGAACCTCGGGCTGCCTTACCATTCTCTCTAAATGCTCCATTCTTCCGATACTCCTTCAGAAAACTACACGCGCTCAGTAGAACTTGTCGGAAGGGAACATCTTTGCTAATATAAGCAGAGACGCGAGGAACTCCCTTCCCAGTGTCTTGAATAGCCGCCCGGTCGAGCGCAAACTACGCCGGGCGGTTTCTCTTTGCCCTTATCTCCGGCCTAAGCCCTCACGCCAGCTACGCCTCAGACGACGCGTAACTCCTGCAGCAAAACTCCTCTCCGGCCCAGTATCAGAGCCAGTCTGCTCACGGTCGAAATCGCCCTCTGATTATAGAACACGCGTCCTATTTCAGCAAGCCCTGAGAGCCAATAAGACGGCCTAAAACAGGGCTGAATTGCCCTAAGAGACCGCGAGCTTTGTCCAATTGGGGCATCCCCGCGGCAGAGCGCGAATTAACCCCCTGAGAAATGCCGGCGATCACGCTTGAGGACATAGTGGATGAGCGTAGGCCCACGCGCCGGATCTGCACCTCGTGCTCTACAAGAAACGACTCCGCCTGGCCCAGCGAGAGAGTTCGATGCACCGAGCGTGTTGAGTGAGCTGGCGGAAGGGTCGGAACCTTGCCCTGACAGGCGCAGACCCACGCAGCGCGTCTACTACGGCGACGAGAGGTACTGAGTACCTTTGACGAAAATTCAGGCCCTCTACGGCGATTTGACGGCGACGGACTTTTCGGTAGGGAGATGAAAACGGCGATTTTCGCGCCGATCGGCGGGAAGCTCCACGGCCCAGAGGTCGCGACGTCTCCTTGCATGCCTCTCCCCAGTTAGCAATAATCAAGCACGTTAACTCTGGACATGCCAATGCAAGGATGACGCTTGAGATGACTACTACCGACGCCTCTCCCAACCAGCTCTACTTCGGCGACAATCTCGAGATTTTGAGCCAGTACATCGCCGACGAGAGCGTTGATCTCATCTACCTGGACCCGCCCTTCAACTCCAACGCCACCTACAACGTCTTGTTCCGGGAACGCAGCGGCGAAGAGTCCGCCGCGCAGATCACCGCCTTCGATGACACCTGGCGCTGGGGCTACGAATCCGAACTCGCTTACAGGGACGTCATAGAAAACCAGGCTGGTAAGGTCGGTGAGCTTCTGGCCGCACTGCGTGCCTTCCTCGGGCAGAACGATATGATGGCTTACTTGACGATGATGGCACAGCGCATGGTCGAGCTGCACCGCGTCCTCAAACCGACGGGCAGCATCTACTTGCACTGCGACCCGACCGCAAGCCATTACCTCAAGCTGTTGATGGACGCCGTGTTCGGCGCAGACAACTTTCGCACAGAAATCATCTGGAAGCGGCAGAGCGCTCACAGTGATGCCCGAAACTATGGCTCAGTTCACGACACAATGCTTTTCTACGTCAAGTCTGACGCATTCATCTGGAACCAATTATTCCAACCATACGACCCTGACTACGTTGCTCAGTATTACCGTTATACCGACGATGATGGGCGACGCGGTTTATGTCGGGCGATTTAGGTGCAGCCGGACTTCAAGGTGGTGGCTACGAATATGAATGGAAAGGAGTCACTCGGATTTGGCGTGTACCTACTGGAACTATGGAACGACTTGATGCCGAGGGCCGCATTTACTACACTCGCAATGGCATTCCAAGAATGAAGCGTTATCTCGACGAGGCTAGAGGCAATCCGGTGCAGAATGTGTGGACGGACGTGCAGTCACTCCGTTCATGGCACGATGAACGCCTTGGATACCCCACACAGAAGCCCGAGGCCCTGCTGGAACGCATCATCAACACGTCTAGCAACGAAGGCGATGTCGTCCTCGATCCCTTCTGTGGCTGCGGCACCGCGGTAGCCGCCGCAGAGCGTCTCAACCGGCGCTGGATCGGCATCGACGTCACCCATCTCGCCATCACTCTCATACGTCACCGGCTTCACGACTCTTTTGGCGAGGGCCTTCGAGACTACGAAGTCATTGGCGAACCGAAAGACCTGCAAAGCGCCGAGTCACTCGCACTCCACGACCGCTACCAGTTCGAGTGGTGGGCGCTCGGACTCGTGGACGCACGCCCAGCTCAAGACCGGAAGAAGGGGGCCGATGGCGGCATCGATGGCTTCATCAACTTCTTCGACGACAACAGTGGCAAGCCAAAGCGCATCGTCGTGCAAGTCAAGAGCGGAAATGTACAGCGCAACCAAATAGCGACTCTCAAGAGCGACATGGAGCGCGAGAAGGCTGACCTGGCCCTGTTCATCACCCTCAAAGAGCCTACCAGACCAATGAATGATGAGGCCATAGGCGCAGGGTTCTACGTCCCCGAAGCATTCCCCGATCACAACTACCCGAAGGTGCAGATCCTCACCATCGAGGAGCTGCTTGCCGGCGCACGTCCCGAATACCCTCGCTACGCGCCCGAGGCGACATTCCAGCGAGCGCCGCGGCGTCGGAGCCAAGCCCGCCAGGGACGGCTTGCATAGACTTTGGCGATTACGGACCCAGCTCGCGGCTGGGCCTACGCGGCCACCATGCTCTAAGCGACCCGGAGTAGCCCCCGTCATCATCCAGACATGTTGCAAGCCTTCCCTCGATAGATGCTTGCAAAACCGCCAGAGGTTGACCGAGTTAAGCCAGTGCGCCAACTACGAGCTGGGCCCAGCGATGCAAGGAAACATGGTATTTTCTTGCATTGGCTTCTACAAACCCGCGTGCTGACAGCTTGGTGTGAGCTGCCAATCTAGGTGACGGGCCATCTGGGGCAGGAGCAGAGGTTTACCAGTCACAAAGCCATAGTAAGAACGTTTCCAAGGGTCTTCTCAGAACTTCGGAAGAAGCAAGGGGTCTCTATCGATGATAACGACAGATCAGAGTCGCCGTCACTGCTGTAAACCCCACTGTCATATTGCCCAGTTCACCGATTAGCGCCTACCGCCCTTACTCTCAATTGCAGCGGCGGTTTCCATCCGAGCCTCTTCATACGCAAGAAAAAATGGCGTGCGCCCGTCCGCTATTCTCGCGTTGGCATCGGCACCGGAGTCGATGAGCGCCACCGCATTTTCAGTTTTACCCGTCCGAGCGGCTCTGTGTAGAGGAGTTTCTCTTAAATTGTCTACGGCATTCACGTCCGCGCCGCCATCTATCAATAGGGTAGTTAACTCCAGTTTCTCAGACTCAGCGGCTCTGTGCAGAGGAGTTCTGCCCCTTTCGTCTTTGGTATTGACATCCGCGCCACCCTCTATCAGCAGGGATACCAAATCCACGTTCTCTTTCCAAACGGCTTCTTCCAACAGAGGGCTATCCCATTCGCCTTTGGCATTGACATCCGCGCCACCCTCTATCAGCAGGGATACCAAATCCACGTTCTTTTTCCAAATGGCTTCTTGCAACAGAGTGATACCCCATTCGTCTTGCCATTCGCCTTTGGCATTGACATCCGCGCCACCCTCTATCAGCAGGGATACCAAATCCACGTTCTCAAACTCAATGGCTTCTTCCAACAGAGGGCTACCCCTTTCGTCTTTGGCATTGACATCCGCGCCGCCATCTATCAATAGGGTAGTTAACTCCAGTTTCTTAGACGAAGCGGCTCTGTGCAGAGGAGTTCTGCCCTTTTCGTCTTTGGCATTGACATCCGCACCATTCTCTATCAGCAGGGACACTAACTCCACTTTCTCAATCCAAATGGCCTCGTGCAACGGAGTTCTGCCCCTTTCGTCTTTGGCATTGACATCCGCACCATTCTCTATCAGCACGGATGCTAAATCCACTTCCTCAACCCAACCGGCATAGTGCAACAGAGTTCTGCCACTCTCGTTTTTGGCATTTACATCCGCGCCGGAAGCAATGAGTTCAAACATTACTCCAATTTGACTCGGCGCACTCTGTACAACGGCGATGTGTAATAACGGAACACCATATTCGTCCCTTACGTTAACGTCCGCTTCTGCAGAAATGAGGGCGCGCACCAGTTCAACATCACCGTCCTTGACTGCCTGTAAGAGACGATTCGATTGCTCTTCGTTTTCGCGGTTATCATTCTCTTCATTCGTTGTTCGGCCTCTTGAAAGCTCCTCCTCGATAGCGTGCTTTCGTTCCGCTTGATGTCTTTTAGAAAAATTGGCAGTAGCCTCGGCAGTTTCCGTATGCCCTTTTTGCAGCGCCAGGTCCGTTGGTGTCTTGCCAGAACCTTTGGCGTTCACATCTGCACCAGCAGAAATCAGCGCCAGCGCTATTTCAGTATGACCATTCCAAGCCGCCCAATGCAGAGGCGTGAATGTAGAGTCATCAGGCATAACATCCGCACCTGCCGCGATAAGCTCCTTCACCTTCTCAACATCACCATCCTTCACCGCCTGGAGGAAGAGAGAACGTCTTTGGACCCGTTTCTGAGTCTGAGCTTGCGCGTCCTGCTCTTCCTGAATGAGATTCAGATAAAAATGGCCCCGGCAGTCTCTTCGTAGCCACCGCTCCTAGCTGCGTCCAACGGAGTCGTGCCAGTGCTGTCCTTTGGATTGATGTCTGCTCCAGAGTCAATTAGGTCCAACACTATATTCGTATGTCCCAGGAGAGCCGCCATATGTAGAGGCGTCACTCCAGCGATGTTGGTAGCGTCAATGTCCGCTTTGGCGGATAAGAGGGTCTTGACGACCTCCCAGTGGCCACGATAAGCCGAGTAGTGCAGGGGTGTGTCTCCGGTATCATTCTTTACGTTGACTTCGGCGCCGGCGGAACAGAGAGCAGACACCACATTGCGGCGACCATTAACAGCAGCAACATGAAGTGGAGTATTATCGCTATCGTCTTTGCCATTGACGTTCGCGCCTTCGGAGATCAGCTTCTTCACCTGCCAGCCTTGGCCTTTGCTAGCAGCTTCGAAGAGCCACTGTTGCAGACGTTTGCGTTCCTGCTCCGCTTGTGTTTGGGCTTGCGCTCTCCGCTCCCATCTCAGATATTCCTGACGTTCCTTTTCTGCCTGCGTTTCTTCCTCTCTCCGCAGCCAGTCGGCGTGGCCCTGGCGATCCCTCTCAGCGTCTGCTTCCCGTTCCCGTCTGCGGTGATCAGCATAACCCTGCTGCTCTTGTCGAGACCGTTCATGCTCTTGCCGCCGGGACCGTCCAGAGGGATTTTCAGAGCTTGTGTCAAATGTTGTGGAAATTGCCTCCAGGTGGTTTAGCTCATCAAGCGGCGACGGCCTCCTCGACGCTCACCGGCAACTCGGCCAAGATACCGTCCTCGAACCGCGCTCCATCTATCAGCAAGCCCATCAGGTTTCTGCCTCCGTTCAGCGGACGCCAGCGCTCACTCAGCCTCAGCGACACCTTGAACACAAGGTACAATGCGCTGTCTCGACGCTTCATCCGTCGAGTGACGTCCGTCCTCAACCTCACTGCGCTGAACACCGACTCCAGAGGATTCGTCGTCCGCAGATGCACCCAGTGCTCGACCGGGAAGTCATAGAAGCTCACGAACGACTCCCAGTCCCGAAGCACCGTGTCGGCGGCATCACCACGACCATCCGCTCTCAGATCGGAGACGTACTCGTCCCTCAAGCGCTCGCACTCCACTCGCGTCGGCGCATACGACATCTCCCTAAGCCGCTTGCGGACCTCAGAGTTCAGCGCCTTCGGCAACTTCGCCTGCACGTTCAGCGCACGGTGGTTCCA
Source organism: Dehalococcoidia bacterium (assembly GCA_965225795.1). Classification (GTDB taxonomy): domain Bacteria; phylum Chloroflexota; class Dehalococcoidia; order Lucifugimonadales; family JADFKI01; genus Bin90. The sequence goes on from OZ245324.1 coordinate 3,013,012, forward strand.
GCACCTCTGATGACCGGTCGTCGGGAACACCGCATCCAGCGCAGCCCACAGACCCAGCGCACCGTCTCCCACCGCCAATAGCGGCGCACTCAGACCCCGATCCCTCAAGCTCCTCAGCACACCGGACCAACTCTCCGTGCTCTCCCGATAGCCAAGCTCCATACCGAGCAGTTCCTTCACTCCGTCCTCCCTTGCCCCCACCACGCATAGCAGCGCAGTCTTCTCCCTGTCCACTCCGGCCCCCAGGTACACTCCGTCCGCCCAGATGTAGGCGTACCTGCACTCGTCCAACTTCCTGCTACACCACGACCGATACTCCGACTCCCACTTGTCCTTCAACCTCACGATCGCGTTCGGACTCAACCCCGCAGTCTCTCCCACCAACTCACGAAACACCGGCTCGAAGTCTCCGGTGGACAGTCCCTCCAAGTACAACTTTCGAAACAGATCCTGCGTCTGACGACTCGTGCGCTCATATCGCCTGACTATCTTCGACTCGAAGCCACCACCAGCCACCTCAGCAGGTACGTCTGATACCCTAGGCGCCTTCACCTCCACCGCTGAGACTCCCACCGTCAGCTCGCGGCTTGGGTGATAGCCGTTTCTGTATCCGCGGAACTCCTCGACCCGCTCATAGCGGTCCCTGCCCAAGAACGCGCTCACCTCCTCTTCGAGTGCTGCCGCGAGCATCCTTCTCGCCCCTTCCCTGACCATCGCTTCCAGCGTGTCGTCAACTACGTTCGCCTCTTCTTCGTTCTGATATACTTCCCTCACGGCGTACTCCTCCAGTTTTTCGTCTCATCGACGGTTTGTGATACCTGGAGGATACGCCTCCTTCTCTACTGGCGCTTTTTCAATTTCCACAACTTCTGATATTAGCTCGGATTTTCATGATTGCGCTGGTGATCGTAGTCGGCACGTCTGACTGGATCACGCAGTATTTCATACGCCCTGTTCATACGCACGGTGACAACATGCGCTTCGGGAGTGTTGTTGACGTCCGGGTGATACATGCGAAGCAAGCGTTTATACGCCGCTTCTATCACTTGAGACTCGGCGGCGTGGTGAACTTGCAGAATTTCGTATAGGTCTTCGAAGTTGTTCATAGCTGCTACTCCTGAGTGTCGATGAACCTTGCCAAGGATACATTCTTGATTACCGGTCGTGCATCCGAATCTATGACGCTGAACACTATACAATTGCTGACTACTGCGAAGTCATTCGATTTGAACGCCAGACACAGCGATTCGGGCGCGGCGGCGGGAGTGGGGACGCTGACAGGTGGCTATGAGGGGTAGGCGAAATACAAGAGAAGCGAAGATAGACGGGCCGGCAATGCCACACCTGCCACAAATTTACTTCTCCACATATCGCCCAAAAGCAAAGAAACTCACAAATGCCTCTAACGATGTGTACTCCGGATATTTGGCGCTTGACTGCTCTAACCAAAGTTGATTAGCATCCCGGAGTTCTATGGGATCAGAGGTGCCATGGATCAACTCAAACCGATTATCGCGTAGTTTGAACCATCGTTTTAACTCACCCTCTAAGCCTTTTCTGACATCCTTGTAGCTGGATTGCGTCGTCCAAGGCCTTTTCTGTACATGCCACTCATGCTCACCGCCTTGTCGGTAGAGTTCATAGATGATAGGTATGAAAATCTGGTAGTGCGAACCTACTGCACCCGTGCGCTTCAGTTTTTCGTCAATCCCATCAATGTCTGCCTGAACCATCTTATTGAGTTTTCTTTTGATTCCTCCGACACTTGTTGCGAATGCAGGGGGACGCTTAGTATGGTCATCTGAAACCATACCTTTGCTTTCAATCGCTGTAATGATTTGCCGGTTACGCGTCAGGCATATATCGATTCTCTCAAAAGCCGCCGACTTCATATCATATGGCGGAGTTGAAAATTCAGCTTCAAACGCTGACTTGAACACTTGATTCAGTTGCCCTTCCCACTCGATTCGTCCTTTTCTCTCATCCGTAATCTCTCTCGCAACTCTTCGACTTTCTTCACCGCTACGCCTGAGAATGTCCTCAGCCAGACGAAATGCGCTTTCAAGTCTGGTTGGCGAAATCGTCCTTCGTACAGACATGTATCTTCCTCTCGCTTCAAATGGTCTATATGCGATGCTGGCGTCCGATATCTCTATTGCTGGACGATCTCAAGAGCGTGCTGCTCGTGCTGATCCATGTGGGCGTGCGCCGCTTCGAGGAAAGCAGCTAACGCCTGCACCGATGTGTTCGTCGCCTCTACCGACCAGCCGCACTGCAGGCAGGAGTTAGTCATCTGGGTTTCAACCGATCTTGCCATTCCATCACCTCAGCGACAAGGAACTCTCCTACTGATGAGCTTATTCCGTCCGAACCAAATACGGAAGGGCGCATGTCAATTCCAGCGTCTATTCCGCGAGCTGCTGGACCCAGCGCAGGTTTCCGTGTGAAAACCCGGTGATTTCGGTGCCAGCCACGCTTCCAGAGCTAATGCGCTCCGCGAGAATCGCCGGAGAGCGATCATTTCAATAGCGACAATACCACAGCATACCCGTTTTGCGCGGTATTACAGGCGTTCGGTGGTATAATGTACCAGTGGCAGGCCCTCCTGGTACAGGTCATTCCATCGAGCAATCACAGGCGCTTTCGCGGTTTCGGCAATCCCATGCACACTCCCATCAGACGCCGGCAGCTCAGGGGACTTGTGCTGCACCACAGGCGGCATCCGGCAGAGCATCCCAGACGCCTGGTGAATCGCACGGCTAACTGGGGGGAGCCTCCGGTGAACGGTATCTGCCGCTGGTGTTACGAACCAACGGCGAGCATCAAGACACGCTGGCACCGCTACTGCCTCAACGCTTATCGAGTGGCGTCAGGGCAGCATCCGGATGAGATACAGCACACGCTCTGTGAGATATGCGGTAACCCGCCCGACGAGATGGATCACAGGCTGGCATCGAGGTGGCGCGTGCGCTGGGCCCAACTGCGATGCTGCGCCCGGCTTTGCCGGCGCAGTCACGGGCCGGGACAAGATCAGGCCCAGGGAGGCAGAGGCAACAGCGTGACTGTTCGGAGTGAGTGCTATTCTAATGACTGGACCTTTTAACAAAACGTGGTCGATATTGACATCCCGGGTTAAATTGACCCATCCGACAAGGTGTACAAGGTCAGACAAGTACAATGCCGCCCACCCGGACCCGGTTACGGAGATTAGCAGATATGTCGACAATTTTCCTTGAGGCTTTCGGGCAGCTATCCGGCTTGGCAACCATTGATTCCCAGGAAGAAGACCTCCACAGCGTTTTCAGAGAGCGGGCTGAACTGATGAGTTGGGCTACCACTTCCAATGACCGCCCCCTGCTATGGTCGATGGAAGAGGCAGAGATTACCGCCGATACAGAACCAGACCGTATTGGATGGGTACAGGTCGGATTGGATATCAGACCCTTCGAGGCACTCAGTACACCGACGAACCCGGTCCCAGGCTGGGCAGCGTTGCCGATGCGCAGGAGAAGTACCAAGCCGGCCATGGCGTTGCCGGCATTGGTTCAGTGTCTCAGTGACTCACTCCGCCGGTTTGGCGATGTCGAGTTGTCCGGCTTCCAGGTGACAGCGAGTTACATTGAGGACAATGCGCAGTCCTGCCTTAGCTACCTCGTGGCTGTGCTCAACTGGTTCAATACGGACTTGAAGGCGGGAGCCGACGCGATAGTCGCATTCGACCAAGACCTGCTCGGAAGCCATGCAGTTTCCGAGTTGGTCGCCACATTACAACAACACAGGAACACCGGCCCTTTTGAGTTCAGGACATCTGCTGCTCGACCTGAGAAATACAGGGTCAAGGTGCCAGCCGAGACGCCATATCACCCCGTTGCTCCACAGCCGGACATAGGCGTGTTGGTCACGATGCCAGAGTGGACGCCGAGCGCGGCGGGGTGGGTACTCGCCAGCGTGGTTGATGCAGCTCAACTCATAGAACCCGATGTAAGCAACTTCGCGATTCGAGTGACGCGGGTACGATGATGTGCAGGTTACCGGACTTTTCGGAGGGGTGCGGCTAACCACGCTGTCACGCAGACGAATACATCAGGACAATTGCCTACGAGCACAACCTCAGTGACGCATCCGGTCGATGCTGCCTGGTCTGAAAGGAATGTCTGCACGGAGGCAGCGCCGTCGAAGGGCCGCTGGCTACCTGTGAAGACTGCGGCAAGACCTTCGTCGGATGGTGAACGCCGTGAACGTGTTCCGGCACAGAGCGTGAACACAACTGTGCATAGCGCCATTTACATATCAGAGCCACTCAAGCGCTTCAAGCGCCTTCTCACCCCTGGTGTACCTCGCAGGCATTGACGGCGACTTCCAGCGTCCGTGCGTCTGCACCGCCTGCAGCGGAGCGCCCTTGCGAGTCATCCGGATAGCGAGGCCCACACGTCCCGAGTGGCTCGAATATCCCTCCCCAAGACCGGCCGCATGCGCCATGCTGTCGACACGGCGGCTTATCTGCGAAATCGCCAGCCCGAACACCGGCGCATCGGCATCCGTCATTACGCCTGAGTCCTGCCGCAGCTGCTTGAGCGCCGTTAGTGTCTCCGGAGTGATCGCCACATAGGCTCCCTCACCCGCCTGGTCGGTCTTCGAGCGCTCGATGTACACAAGCCCTGCTCCCGTCTCCGTATCCAGGACGTCGCGCCACCTGAGCTGCATCGCCTCCGATACACGCAGGCCGGCATCAGAGAGCACGGACGCCAGGGCTATGTCCAGCCGACCACGCTTCAGGGCGAAGGCCTTTGATTCAAGCGAGCCGCCACGCGACCTGCGCGGTGTGAACGCAGTCGCCCTGATCGCCGCCAGCGCGTCCGCATCAAGAGGCTTCGCCTGCTTCTGGCTTGCGCCGAACCGTCTCGCCAGGCCCCGTAGGGTCACGCTGACACCTGTGTTCACAGGAGACTCCAGGTCCACGCTCCTGTGAGCGTCAACGATAGCCGAGACCGCGAGCCGGACCGTTGACATGCTCTTACCTTCTGCGACCAGCTCCGCGGCATAGGCAGCCACGACCTCGGGTGACGCCGGCAGCGGCGACTGCCCCTCACGTTCACACCAGGCGCGGAACTTGCGGAACTGACCGGCATAGTTCCGGCGAGTGTTTACGGACTGGGCGTTCTCCAGGGCGTCCGAGACGCGCCGGCGTTGCTCGTCGGTCAGAGTGGCCGGAGCGTTCACGGTGTGCTGTGTCTGGAGGGTCATGGCGCGCCTCTTCTAAGTGAATGATAACTATAATTATCCCGCACTTAGAATCACGCAAGAAGGGCCGCCAATCCACTATTCAGATCGAGCCCAGGGAAGGTCTCGTCAACATCCCGGCCAAATGTTGACACACCGCGACACAGCGCCCGAGACATCTCCTCAGAGACACTGGGGCCCTGTGTGATACACTCAATTCGCCTTGCTAGTAACACTGGTCGAAACTCAACAGAGAGATACCGCGCACCCGACCGTTCACTGAAGCCATTCCAGCGCCTCGAGCGCCCTCTCGCCCCTCGTGTATCTCGCCGGCATCGACGGCGACTTCCAGCGCCCATGAGTCTGCACAGCCCGAAGCGGAGCGCCGACTACCCTGTCAAAATCGAGCCACAAGCCTCGATTAGACCTAATATCCCCATCAATCAATTTACTCGTTGCAGACGTTCACGAGTGAAAGCGCCGCCTCCGGGTCGTAACGAACTACGAGGAGTATCGAAGCATCCACATCGAAGACACGATTGATGATTGCCCCGCTTGCGGAATGAAGCACGTAACCTTCTTCCAGACGTTCCGCCAGCCACTTGTAGGCGCACTCATCTTTGAGTTTCCAGGCGTACTTGTAGGGCGGGTGTGCATCCGACTTCAGTTTCATATTCCCTTATTCCCTCACTAGCTTTGTACAATAATGGCCGTTTGCACAGAGATTAACATTTCCGCTGCTCAGTGGTTCACGCGGCTTTCGGCTCGATCTTCTCCGGACAGTCCGCGTCCGTCAGCTCGCAGAAGCCGCACTCAGGACCGCTCGGCACTCGCCGCGGCGGCACCGGAGCGGTCATCTTCTGCATGAACTCGGTCAGACGCGCCGCGAAGGCGTCATCAACGCTCTCCGCGGGTATGTTCACCTGATGGCCGCCGGCATACACCACCGCGCCCTCCAGCTTGCCGCCCATGCCCTTCCACTGGGACAGCTTCGATTTCGGCAACAGGTACATATAGAGCTGCACCTGGACGATGTGAGACGCCGATTCCTTGCCGGTCTTGACGTCGTACACGACCGTCCTGCCATCAGGGAAGCGCGCTATCAGGTCTGCCCTGCCGCCGATCACGGCACCTGTGCGTGGGCTCTGCACTCGAAAGCCGTTCTGGTGCTCGATGAACAGCTCGCAGCCCTGCTCTTCGAGGTCCGCGATCAATCTGTTCAGCGCGTCCGTATGCTCCATCGTCCAGCGTGCCACATCGAAGTCTGACGGCATCCTGTCAAAAGCCTGATAGTTCGCCTTGAACCAGCACGCCCACAGGCAGGACTTGTCGCCTGTCAGGTATCTGGGAATCCAGGTCGCATGCAGGTAAGGATTGGCTCGGGCATAGGCCATTGTGCTGCACCTCCGGTCGTCGGATTTGGGGACTTGGCAGGGAGGTTAAATCGCCTGCCCCTACACCTTAGCACACCCGTTCCATTCATGGAAAATCGCAGAACATATCAGGACATATCACTTACTGACAAGTTATCAGGCTTCAACCACCGCACCCGCTAACGCCGGCCCAGCAGTCCAAGAAAAGACAGCAATCAGTCAGAGATCTAAATGCCGGCCGAATACCCCTGCCCCAAGTCCGTCGCCCACTTTGTCACACTTTCCCCCAGCCCTCTCACCTTTTTCGCCCACTTTGTGCTAATCTTTTGTCCTAGACCACAATTCATTCTCCACCCCGGCACCGCGATGACCATTCGAATTGCGACAAAGGGCGAAGACCACAGAGCATCGAACAACAACAGGTAGAATAACAGGTAGGAATGAGCTGTTGAGGCTAACGAACTGCCAGCAAATACGCTCCCATAGGGCAACAGCCTAAAGCTCTACACCGCTAGGTCATGTGCTAAACGCCAAGTGCCAGCAATTCATCAGGCCACAGGTCATCCGTAGAACAAGACATCCCTCGACAAGTTCTCCTGCAAACACGATAGTCTCAACAGTTCCTACGGGCACGAAAGCAGTAGATATATAATTCCCATCGTATCCTATGTCCTCCATATCGTGTCCCGAAGGCCTCATTGCGAATTCATAGACATACTCAGCAAACTGTACTGCCTCTGCATTGTGAAAAGGGGTTGGATATCGAGATGCAATGCGAGCGCCGAAGTCGCGCATCTCTTCTAGGAAGACGCGAGTGAACAGTCCACTCTCATCCAAAGCATCAAACATTCTGCAAAACTCTTCTCGGGCTTTGCCTTCATCGCTACCATCTTCAGTCAATACTTCATTATACAAGTATTGCAAGGCACCGTAATGCTTTAGATCGTTCAATAACTTTCTTGTTACAGTAACGTCTATCGCGGCATTCATTGTTTTAGACAAATACTGTCGAGCCTGGGGGACGACGCCTATCGAGCAGAAAGCCATCATCGAGTTGACTAAGTTTCGGTCATCCTCAAGGTTATCGCGTATCCGAACTATGACCACCTGATTTTCTGGATCAAGTTCCGTGCGATCAATCTCCTTTACGAAACTCAATCTGACGTTGTATGGCATAATGCCATTTACCTGTTCGTTCATTGAACGAGCGAATGTGCTTATTCGGCCTTGAAGCGATGATTTGATACTTCGCTGACGGATCTTTTTGAACCCAAAATTGAAAAGACCGAGAAGCCATCCAGTGATCTTCTCGGTCTTTTCTGGGAAAATCATCACATAGATGATGAATACCGATGATGAATACCGTTAGAGAACTAATTACTCCAATTGCCAGACTAATGAAATTATCAACCACGCTATGCTAACGCCTCCTGCGAGGTCACAGCCCTGACACACCCGCTGTTGTAGCAGGTGACTTGCACGGAGTCTGCTGAAGGTATGATAGCGCCCAAGTTGTCAAAATCCACTATGCGTGTGCAGACCATGCAGTTTGTATTTCCTGCGGTCAAATCATCCAAGATGCCCAAATTGTCGAGCAGCGCACGCAAATCCTCATCCCAAACGGCTGTCAAATCAACTTTCTTGCGCATAAATTCCCTCCGCATTTCAGGTAAACAGCCTTATTCGACTATCTCATTTTAGAATAATTGGGCAAGTCTCTCAACTATGATGTGATTTTTCTCGCCTCAGCGCACGGCGCACCTAATCTTGACACGACTACGCCATCGGTTCACAATTTCTGGTAGGTTAGTGCGTTGTGTTAGCCTTGTCAGCGATTGTATCAGACGCGCGAAATGGCGATTCGGAAAGGAACAATGACATGACTATGATGCCGGCGGCGGTGGCTACTGGACTGCGGGAACTGCGCTGCGATGAAGTGCCTATTCCTGCGTTGGAGCCGGGGCATGCCTTGGTGAAGACGATGCTAGGCTCGATATGCGGGAGCGACCTGCATATCGTCTATATGGGCTGGAACGCGCATGAGTTTCCGCTGCCGCACGGGTATCCGGGGCATGAGGGCGTGGGCGAGTTGGTTGATCCGGGCGACACTTCGTTTGAAGAGGGGGACCTTGTGCTGACCGCGCCGAATATCTGGAAGTCGAAGGTGTTCGCGGGCTACCAGATGATCGAAGAGCAGTTCCTGCTGAAGCTGCCTAAGGATGTGCCGCCGTCGCACCTGCTGATGGCGCAGCAACTGGGCACGGTGGTGTTCGGGGCTCGCAAGCTTCCGCCGCTGCTGGGCAAGACGGTCGCCGTGCTTGGTCAGGGTTCGGTTGGGCTGTTCCATGACTTCATGCTGCGAAGGCTTGGGGCGCACCGCATCATCGCGGTCGAGCCGGTGGAGGCACGGCGAGAGCATGGCGCGCGCATGGGAGTTGACCACACGATTGATGTTACAGGCAACCGGGCGACAGATGCGGTGCTGGACCTGACGAACGGCGAGGGCGCGGATGTGGTCATCGAGGCTTGCGGCAGCGTGGAGACTCTGAACCAGACGTTGAAGATGGTGAAGCCGCTGGGCACGATTGCGGTGTTCGGGCTCCCGCCGACGATGGAGCGTATACCGTTCGACTGGGATACCTTCTTCCGCAAGCGCCTCGACATCTATACGACTTTTGGGGCGCAGGATGAGCCGGGACTGCCGGCGTTCCAACTTGCGACTGACTTCATCACGAAGGGCGAGATTGACATGGCGCCGTTTGTGACGCACCAGTTCCCGGTGGAGCGGGTGCAGGAGGCGTTCGATCTTGCGGAGTCGCGTGAGGACGGCGCGCTGAAGGTGTCGATGACTTTTTAGGGGTCAGGTATCAGCGGTCAGCCGTCAGGTTTCTCCGGTTAGATGAGCCGTTGGAGTTCTACGCCCTTTGACAGGCTCAGGGCGAACGAGCTTGCTATTTCCAACCCACCGTGTTGGAAACGCTACCGCCAATCGTCGTGTGATGGCGATTAAGCATCAGACTTCAGCATGGATATGCCCATCGCGCCCAATAGCAGAGGCAATGCGGCGTCGATGATAATCCATGTCATCGAGACCACATCCGTTCCTACGGTGGCGTATGCGGGGCTGAGTTGGTTGAACCAGTTCCAGAAGAACATGATGCCCACGAAGATGATGCCGTAGAAGACTATGTTTGCCCCCAGAAACTCTCGGGTGATGGTTGCGCCACCGCTGCCGTCAACATCGCGCTTGCGGATGTAGGCGAATATCACGGTCAGGACGATGGCGACCGCCATTATCGGGTCGAGGATGTTCCAGAGCGGGGCGTAAGGCTGCGCATCGCTTGTGGCGTGGTAGAGCGGCTCGACTATGGTGTGGAGTGCGACTACTACCGCAACTATAACTAGGATTATGCCTACGATTCGCTTGATGATATCCATGTGTTGCCGCTCCTTTCATCGAGCCATTTCGATTGTCCGCAAAACTCGCTAGTCGTCGGTGCCGCCGCGCAGGAGGAAGATGCCGAGAGCGCCCCAGAGCAGGGGGCCTACGGTGTTTACGATAATCCATACTATGTGGCGGTCGGTGTCCTGTGGGTCGGCATCGACAAGCAGGTCGAACCAGTTCCAGAAGAAGAGCATCGCGATGAGCAGGAAGCCGTAGAAGAGAATGTTGGCTTCGAGATAGCGGCGCGTGACGATGCGGTCCAGGCCGGCAGATTCGAGAGCTCGCTTCCGCAGGTAGGCGAATATGACGCTAAGCACGGCGGACAGCGCCATGAGATAGTCGAGTTGCGGCCAGATGAAGGGCAGCACCTCAAGCTGGTCCACCACGAAGTAGATTCCGACAATCGCTGCTGTGAGCAGGAGCAGTGCTCCTACCGCTCGCCTTAAAGCATCCATCGACCGCCTCCTTTTCATCAGTCTGCTCGATTGCGTTTATGGCAGTTGAGACATATATCATACTAAATGTCCGGAGTGCATTATATCAAAAATTGTTGCTTGCGGGCGCTATTCCTGGTAGCGAGGATGCCAACCGGGGCCTGCCCAGGTGGTTATCTTGCGCGGCGTGATGCGGATGTAGGCGCGGGGCATGTGCTTGGTCTCTTCGTAGTATTGCGTGCCCTCTTCTTCGCCGCGATAGCGCACTGCCCAGTGCTTCCAGTTGCCCATCCAAGCGCCGTCAACAATCTTGGCATTGCCTTCGACGATAACGCGGGTGTAAGGCGCCTCGCAGGTGTCGATGCAGAACGATACGCGCCCGTCGTAGCGGATGTGCGACACCCAGTTTGCCGTGCGCCTGCCGGCGACATAGAACGCCTCGCCATCGTAGTCGTACCAGATGGGAGCGACGTATGGATAGCCCTCTGATGTCAGGGTCGCAAGCTTCATCAGGTGCGCTCCGGATGTGAGAAAGTCGTTGAGTTGCTGATTGGTCAGTCGGGGCATAAGATACTCCGTGAAATAGGGATTCCGGTTGCTTGATGGTCAGTATATCAGTTGGTTGGTAAGGGTGGCATTTCCGTCAATCTGAGGGAAAGAGAAATCACCACCATCCTAATCTTCCCCTATTGAAGGGGAAGGAACTTTACGCTTACGAACTCTGCGGAATGGAGATGCTATGAGTGAGATGCATGAACTTGGCGTGGTCGAGGCTGCTGAGGCCATACGAGGCGGAGCAGTGTCTGCGGTGGAACTTATGGAGGCGTTGCTCGCGCGGTGCGACGCACTGGATAGTGCGCTGAAGGTGTGGGTTACGCTGGACGGAGATGCTGCGCTTGCTGCTGCGCGAGAGCGGGATCGGGAGCTTGCGAGTGAGGGACCGCGTGGACCTTTGCACGGCGTGCCGGTGGGTATCAAGGATATCTACTTCACGCGGGGGGTGCTGACGACGAGCGGCTCGACGATATACGCGGAGTTCGTGCCGGACTTTGACGCGACTACCGTGGCGCTGCTGAAGCGGGCGGGCGCGATTATTATGGGCAAGACGGTTACTACAGAGTTCGCGTGCGGGGATCCGTCGCCGACCGTTAGTCCTTGGAACGCGGCGCATACGCCGGGCGGATCGAGCAGCGGTTCTGCTGTGGGCGCGGCGGTGGGGATGTTTCCGGCAGCACTTGGGTCGCAGACAGGCGGTTCAATCGTGCGTCCGTCTTCGTACAACGGGATTGTGGGGCTCAAGCCGACATTCGGGCGCGTGAGCCGATATGGTGTTTATCCGGTGTCGGAGTCGCTGGATACGATGGGGCCGATGACGCGCAGCGTAGCGGATGCGGCGCTGATGCTGAATGCGCTGGCGGGGCATGACATCAACGATCCTGACTCGTCGGAGCGCGCCACGGAGGACTATCTGCAGGCGTCTCAATCACAGAGAAGGCCGCCGCGCATTGGTCTGGTGCCGCAGTTCTTCATGGAGCGGTGCGATGATGAGACTCGCGATAATACCAACTCGGTGGTCGAGGAGCTGCGCGATGCGGGCGCTATCGTGGAAGAGGTGTCGCTGCCTGTGGACTTCGACGCGGCGCTGTTGGGGCAGCGTGCGCTGATGTCGGTTGAGGGGGCGCAGGTGCATGAGAGCAACTTTGCCGCGCGAGCGGGCGACTTCTCGGCGAATGTGCATGGCTTAATCGAGCAGGGGTTGGCGACACCCGGACTGACATACCTGAAGGCGAAGCACTTTCAGCGGGAGTTCAGGCGTGGTGTACAGGCGGCGATTCGGGGCTATGACGCGCTGATTATGCCTACTACGCCCGCGCCGGCGCCGCCAAGCCGCGAGACGACGGGCGATCCGAAGTTTCAATCGCCGTGGACATTAGGCGGATTCCCTGAGATTACGCTGCCGTCAGGGTTGAGTGAGGGCGGCATGCCGCTTGGTGTGCAGCTAGTCGCGGGGCATTTCGATGAGGCTGGACTGCTTGCGGTGGCGGCATGGTGCGAGGGTGTGATGGGGGTGCGGTTGACACCTATGACGCCGTAGTTGGTCAATCTGTATGCGAGGTGGATGTGCGGTATAATGCTGCAAAAGTGGTGAAGGCGAATGGCTATGGATATTCGTGAGATAATGCAGGCGCTCGACGAAGACCCTTCGTTGCTAGAGGAACTTCGCGCTCGGATACTTACGCGCGAATTGCTTGAGATGCCTGAGAATCTTGCCAAGCTGACCGAGAGTGTAGAGGAAATCGCCGTAAATCTCTCTGCGTTCATTGAGACTTCCGATCGCCGCTTCGACAGACTGGGCACTGACATAGGTGTTCTCAGGGGTTGGTATGCTGAAGCAACGCTCTCAAAGCGGGCCATTGTGCTTGCCAATCGCATAGGGAATGCTAAAGGCTTGCGGCTGCGTTACCAAAATGACGTAGATCCTAGCGAACTGATGGACATGGCCACGCCGTACCGCATGGATATAGGCGACGGGGACTTGGAGAGTTTTTGCCTTGCAGACCTTGTGTTCCGAACGCAAAATGCTGACAGTGGAGAGATCGGTTACGTCGCTGTCGAAGCGTCATACACTTGCGACTCAAGAGATGTCACCAGAGTGCTGCGCAACGTAGGTTTCCTTGAGCGTTTTACCGGAGCACCTGCTTATGGTGCAGTTGTGGGTATCAGGAAGCATAGCGAGATTGACGACTTCATAGAAGCGGGCAAAGTTTGCTGGCATCAGCTAGATGAGCCGCGTTGAGGAGCGTATTCGGCGAGGTGCTGGCGGAGCAGGACGCGGGCGCGGTGGAGGCGGGACTTGAGCGAGGATACGGTGATGTCGAGGGCTTCGGCTGCTTCCGCGCTGGAGAGGCCTGCGACATCTCGGAGCACGACCGCGGCGCGCAGTTCGGGCTGGAGACGTGCTATGCCCTCCTGTATCTTCGCACCTAGCTCGGAGTTAATCGTGGACGGCTCCGGGGAGTCTTCCCAGCTTGGTACTTCCAGGTTCTCGATACCGACCCAACGCAACTCGCGTGCGCGCTTCTCGCGTCTGATGCGCATAAGCGCGGCGTTTACGGTGATGCGGTAGAGCCATGTTGTAACGCGGGATTCGCCGCGAAATCGAGCGAATGCGCGGTATGCCGACAGGAAGGCGTCCTGCGCGACCTCTTCGGCGTCGTGCGGGTTGCCCATCATCTTGTAGGCGACGTTGTACACGAAACTCGAGTACATCTCAACGATGTCGTCGAACTCCATCGGCGTCGGGTCGCTCTGTGCTGTCTCGTCTTGGTTAGTCATAGTTTATATCTCTTGCATCCAATTGTAAGTGAGAGCATCCAATAAGTAAAAGTCTGTCGGCTTGCGCCATGTAGGTTTGCTGATATACTTGCACCTGGCTAGAGGTAGAGCGCTAGGCGTAGAAAATGATGATGTCCCTGAAGGCTCGCATATTAAGATTACTTGGGCGCAGTGCGCTGCCGCAGCCCTGCGAAGAGGCGCGCAATCACTCGTCGGACTATATCGATGGGGAGATTGACTCCGCGCTGGAGCAAAGGATTCGTGCGCACCTTGGCGACTGCCCGCTGTGCGAGGCGTTCTTCCGCACGCTGCGCGAGACGATAGCCGTACTGCGAGGCATGCCAACGCAGGCTGTGCCCGCGGGCTTTGCCGAGCGCATAAGGAATAATATTCACCGTGCCTGACCCGTGCGCTCTCATTCCTTCAGCGATCCCAAGACAAGCTCTAACCTTCCCTTTTAAGAGAAAATGGACCAATCTGTGTCATGAAGATAGCTGTTTGCATTAAGCAGGTGCCGGTGGTCTCGCTGCTGAAGTTCGACAACGAGACGCGGCGGGTCGTGCGTGATGGCGTGCCGAGCGAAGTCAACCCCTTCGATGTGCTGGGGATGTCGCTTGCGGTCAATCTGAAACAGGAGCATGACGCAGAGGTGGTCGTCTATACGATGGGGCCGCCGCAAGCACGGGACGCGCTGGTGCAGTGCCTTGCGATGGGAGCGGACAGCGCGGTGCATCTTAACGACCGCGCGTTTGCGGGCAGCGATACGCTGGCAACGGCGCGCGCGCTTGCCCTGGCGCTGGCGCGAGACGAGTTCGACCTGATTATCTGCGGGCGCAACAGCGTTGATGCGGAGACTGGGCAGGTGGGCGCGGAGATAGCGGAGATGCTCGATCTGCCACAGGTGAGCGGGGTGCGCCATCTTGAGCTGGATGTCTCCACCGACGGCAGTGCGTCTCTTATGGCAGAGCGAATCACCGACGAGGGCCACGATGTTGTGCGATGCGCGCTGCCTGCGCTCATCACGGTTACGGAGGATGTCGCGCCTGAGATATATCCTCGTCGGGCGGAACGGCAGGCAGCACTGGAGAAGCCCGTCACCACGTTGACCGCCGCAGAACTGAGCGATGATTTGTCGGTGTTCGGCACGGATGGATCGCCGACATGGGTGAGCGAGATATACTCCATAGAGCCTGAGCGTGACGGCATAGTGGCGCGGGACAAGCCGGTGGAGGAGGCGGTTGCGGAGCTGATGGAGTATCTCAATGAGCGAGGCGCGTTTGACGGCAGCGGCAGCGACTCGGCTGATGCGGCGATAGGGCGCGGCGCGCGGCGCGAGCGCGGGCAATTGGGAGCAATCTGGGTGGTGGCTGAGACGCTTGGCGGCGAGTTGCGTCCAATTACGCTGGAACTGCTGGGTCGCTCGTGCGAGATCGCGGACATGCTGGATACCAGCGTCGAGGCTGTGCTGCTGGGTGAAGACGCAGGACATCACGCTGGCGCTCTGACGGCATACGGCGCGGATACGGTGCTGCTGGCGCAGGATGAGCGGCTGGCGAACTATGAGGTGTCGCTGTACACGGATGCGCTGGCGGACGCGATTCGTGAGCATCGGCCGTATGCGGTGCTGCTCGGATCGACAGTGATCGGCAGGGAACTTGCGGCGCGACTGGCGGGCAGGCTGTCCCTGGGGCTGACGGGGGACTGTATCGGGCTTGAGGTGGACGATGAGGGACGGCTGGTTCAACTGAAGCCCGCGTTTGGGGGCAACATAGTCGCGCCGATACTTTCGAACACGAAGCCGTACATGGCGACGGTGAGACCGGGGCTGCTCACGCCGGTGACGCCTGACGAAAGCATCGACCCTGCTGTGCGGCATATACCACTGGATTCCTTGGGGGAGGCGCGGGTACAGACCATTGAGCGCGTTGTGGATGAATCGGCTGAGGGCGCGGAACTTGACAGCGCGGATACAATAGTGGGCGTGGGCAAGGGCATCGGTGGGCCGGAGAACCTGCCGCTGCTTCGGGAGCTTGCGGATGCGCTGGATGCGCCGCTAGGGGCGACGAGGGACATCACTGAACTGGGCTGGCTACCGCGCCAATACCAGATTGGGCTGTCCGGCAAGTCGGTGTCGCCGAACCTGTATGTCGCCGTAGCGTTGAGCGGCGTGTTCAACCATACGGTGGGCATAGGCAAGGCGGGAACGGTGGTCGCCATAAACAGCAGCGCGCGCGCTCCGATATTCAAGGCGGCGGACTTCGGCATAGTGGGAGATTACACAGAGGTTGTGCCGGAGCTTATCAGGGCGCTGGAGGGGCGTAGCGATAGATAGGATTGATGGGGCGTTACATCACCCCCATCCTAACCTTCCCCCATCGAGGAGGAAGGAACAGAGTAGGTTTGATAGCGAGAAAGGGAGAAGATTATGGCAGATACGACGGTTACGACAAGGAAGAATGGGCCCTACCTGGTGCAGGGCGGAATAAAGCTGGTGGACGCGGACGGCAACGAGATTTCGATTGACGGGGACGGCGAGATGGTGTTCCTGTGCCGCTGCGGGGAGTCGGACAACAAGCCCTTCTGCGATGGGACGCATCGCACAGCCGGATTTGAGGCGTAGGTTCAAGGGCTGACATCAATGTGTAGAATGGAGAGGATTGAATCCTCTCCATTTGCTTGATACGCTTTAAATTCTTATGTCTCTTGACAGGCCCATCATAGTTATTGGCGGCGGCCCTGCGGGTTCGTGCGTCAGCACGTTGCTCGTTCGCATGGGGCACGAAGTCATTCTGCTGGAGCGAGAGAGCTTCCCGCGCGCGCATGTCGGCGAGTCGCTGCTTCCGGGCAGCATCCCCATTTTGGACAACCTCGGTGTGATGGACGAGGTGCGTCGCGCCGGCTTCGTGGTCAAGCCCGGCGCAACAATGATCTGGGGCGTTGAACGCGAACCCTGGAGCTGGTATTTTAGGGAAACACACGCCACCAATCCGCACTCCTACCAAGTCTGGCGTCCCGACTTCGACTCTATCCTGCTAAACAACGCCCGTCGTACCGGAGTGGACGTACGCGAAGGCTGGCAAGCCTCACACGTCGTGTTTGATGATAACGGCGCTGCCGCTGCCGTTCAATGCCGTCCCGCAGATGGTTCGTCCGGCGAGGTCGAGCTGCCCGCAAGTTATGTTGTGGACGCAAGCGGTCAGAGTGGCGTCCTGTCTCGGCAGTTGGGTCTGCGGGAGTGGGACGATTTCTTTCGCAACCTAGCAGTGTACGGCTACTACAAAGGCGGCAAGGGTCTGCCGACGCCCGACGAGGGAAACATCCTCATCGAATCTCAGCCTGATGGCTGGCTGTGGCACATCCCCTTGCGCGAAGGGTGGGCGAGTGTCGGCGCGGTGGTGGATGCAGAAGCGGGTCAACGGGGCGTCCGCGAGCTCGGCGCCCGCCGCTTCCTGGAATCCCAGATCGCCGCCGCCCCTTACCTTGCCGGGTTTCTGGAGTCTGCTACTTTGGTATCCGGTCCGGAGGTGGTGCGGGACTGGTCATATCGCTGCCAATCGCTGAGCGGTCCCGGCTATATTCTGGTCGGGGATGCCGGCTGCTTCATCGATCCTCTGTTTTCGTCCGGCGTCCACCTCGCCTTGACCTATGCCGCCCTTGCGTCCGTGGTTGTCGTCTCCGCATTGGAAGACCCTACAATCGCCGTTCCCGCAGGCAAGATGTACGAGCAGATGTATTACAAGGAGTACGGGCATTTCCGCGAGCTGGCGCGCCTGTTCTATTCCAGTAACCGAACCGCCGATTCGTACTTCTGGGAGGCGCGCCGTCTGCTGGACGACGACCCTTCGCTCACTCCCAGGCAGTCGTTCATCCAACTGGTAGCAGGGCAACCTGCGCGAGGCTATGAGCGTGTCGCGCTATCGAAGGGGCTTCCACCGTCTGCGTTCGGCTACAGCGTTGCCGCAGTTGAGACGGAGCGACAACGCCGCCGGGAACAGGGCTTGCCGCCTGATATCCCTTTGCGATTGGCTGAAGGAGTGCGCCTGCAGCGGCAACCTGTCCTTGCCGAAGAGCGTTTTGTGTGGGGTGTGGGACTGGTTACGGACGCGCATCCGGAGGGCATCCCCTGCAGCGCGCTGGTATCGCAGTTGCTGAGCCGACTGGATGGTGAGGGAACGGCTTCGGACGCGATAGCATCGTTGTGCAAGGGTATGGAGCCGAGCATGGCGATGCAGGCGGAGCGGGCTGCGGCGGAGGCGCTGGAGTTGCTCTATGTGGACGGGGCGATTTCGACTTAGATCTGCTCTTTGACATGTACAACGAAAGGATCAGGGCAACGTGCCATCACCCTATCCTAACCTTCCCCCGTCAAGGAGTAAGGGACTTTGAGCCAATCAATGAAGGTATTGATTGGCAGCGTCAGCCGTCCTTCTGTTCAGAGTAGGCGGACTGGTCGTAGGCGCCTTCCTCTTCGGCTTCGATGTACTTGGAAGGGCACTTCACCAGGACGTTCTGGCTGTCGAACACTCCGTCGGCGCTGTAGGCGCCTTCGAGGATAATCTCGGAGTGGGGGTTGAAGAATAGGTCGGGGAGGACGCCATCGTAGGTTGAAGCGATGACATGCGTCTGATCGTCTTTGTCCGTTAGGGTAAAGTGCGCCATTGTGGAGCCATCGGGACGCACGAATGAGTCCTCGACAAGGGTGCCGTTGACGCGGACCAGCTTGCCTTCCGGCGTGGGACCGAGCGAGGTTAGTTCGCTGACGGTATATGAGTACACGGTTGCGCTCTGGAAGGCAGTGAAGCCAAGGTAGCCGAGCGCGCCGAGCAGCACGATAGCGGCGGCGATTAGCTTGCCCTTCGAGGCAAATATGCCGCTGGGTTCTTCTGTGAGTTGGGGTTGTGTATAGTCTTCGGTCATTTTATTCAACAGCGATTAAAGCCGTCAGTCGTCGCTGTCCATTCTAGCATCAAGTGCGCGCTTGAGGGTGTCGATTTCGCGCTGCATTTCGCGCTGTCTGCGGGACATGAAGAATACATAGGCGAAGAATGCTGCCCATGTGATGGCATAGACGGCGAATAGCCAGGGTAGTTCGGCTTCGCCGCTCCGCTGCTGCGCAGGAACTTCGGCGGCGATGGGCGCGGATGGCTCGTCATAAGCGTGGGCAACCGCTGATGCGCCGGGGAGAAGCACGGCTGCGAAAATGATGATGGCTGCTGCTGCGATTGCGATGCGTTTCAAGGTTTGTCTCCGAGCAGGGCTAACATGATAAACAGGGTGGACAGGATATAGAGTGTTAGAGGCGAGTGGCGAAGGCCTGGTGCAGGCTGTCGAGGGCGGATTCGGTGCGACGCAGGTGGAAGCGTTCGACCAGCAGATGGATGTAGAATATGGTGAAGGCTATTACGGCTACGAGCAAGGTGGTGTAGATCTTGTTTGAGCCGATTTCGTCGCGGTCGTCTGCGACAGGGCCGACGTTGAGTTCGGGGTGGGCGGTACTCCACCAGACAGTCGCCATGTAAATGATGGGAGTGTCTATCGCGCCGAAGAGGGCGATGACTGACGCGAAGCGAGCGCTCTGCGAGCCTTTGGGGGCGTATGCGCGCACCATCAGGTAGCCAACGAATATGAACCAGAGGACAAGAGTGGTCGTGAGCTTGGGGTCCCATGTCCACCACCAGTTGAGGTCGCCTTTCGCCCATATGACGCCGGTTACGAGGATGAGGCTCGCGAACACGACGCCTATCTCGGCGGTAGAGTAGGCTAGATCGTCCCACCACTGGCTGCCGGTTACAAGGTGAACGATGCTGGCGACTGCCACTACGATAATGGAGAGCATGCCGAGCCAGCCAAGAGGCACGTGGAAATAGAAGATGCGCTGGGATACGCCGAGGTTAAGCTCGGTGGGCACCCAGAGGAAGACCATGTAGAGCGTCACCAGCATGAGCGCGGCGCTGGTTATCAGCAGTCCGTTGCGAACTAGCATTTCGCAGCGAATGTGTCAACGAGTTTCATGTGTGTAATATATCACAAACCTTGGGTGTTTGTAAGAATTTTAGGTGTTGGCATGTTGCCCAGGCTAGGTGGTGTGGACATTTCCCATTTGCCCGCTGTCATTCCGAGGGAAGGGAGGAATCTGGAGTCTGTGAACGGCGTATGTGCAACGATTTCAGATTCTTCACTCCGCTCTGCTCCGTTCAGAATGACAGAATAAACCTACTTTTCAGGGCTGAAACGCTCTGTGTATCAAATGTCAACAGAACCTAGGGCTGATGTGGATAGAAATGACTTATTTGCACCTATCTTCGATGGTATTTCCATCCCGCAACCCTCTACTTTCAAGGAAGAAATGCCATGGAAATAAGGCGCCAGTTCCGACAATGAAGAAATGTCGGACTTTGAGGTGTGGGTTAATTCCTTTTATTCAATTTATCCGTTATAATTGCGCTGCGTAGCAGAGCGCCAGCAACGGGAGGCGTGCCATGACAACCGATGATTATTCGTTCTCGAAGTTTTCTCAGAACACCTTCTATGAAGGGCTGAATGCTCAGCTCGTGGATATGGCTGACCTCAGCATGGACAGGCGCATTGTGGATCTTGCGTGCGGCACCGGTGGCGTTACCAGCCTGATTGTGGAGCGCCTGAACAATGCCCGCGAATCTGTGGTCATTGCAGTTGATCACTCTGCAGGCGCCCTGAAGCAGGCGATGGAAAACCTGAATGACAGGAAGGATGCCGCCATTCAGTTCGTCCACAGCCAGGTCGAGGGGCTGTCCGAATCGCTCAAGGAATCAGTGGATACCGTAGTGTTCTGCAACGCTATCCATTACATCCCTGACAAGGACGCGCTGCTCGATGACATCGCAAGGTCGCTGAACCCCGGCGGCAAGTTTGCCTTCAACACGTCGTTCTACGAGGGGAGCCATCCGCCTGAGAGCGAGGCATACTATCGCAAGTGGATGTTCAAGTCGATCCGCACGCTGCGGCGCGAGTATGGTCTGAGGCCAGGCAGGGCGGAGAAGGTGGAGTCGCGCAAGCAACTTACGGTGGACCAGTACCGCGAGCTTCTGGAAGCACACGGGATGACCATCGTGCGGCAGAACATAGAGACCGTGCAGGTGCCTATCGAGGGCTGGCTAGACATAAGTGGCTTCCAGGACTTCATAGAAGGGACGCTGCCAGGCGTGCCTCTGAAGGAAGCGAGCGAGGCGCTGCAAATAGGTGTGCGGCAGACTTTCGATGAGATGGAGATTACGCATGTGCCGCGAAGCTGGTTGGGGATTATTGCGGTGCGCAAATAGGGTCTGACATCGATAGATAGGACCCTTCACGCCCAGCCCAGCCTTCCTCCATCAAGGGCGAAGGAGTCTCTTGGCCAAAGCTCTGGCAGGTTCGGCACAAGTTCAGACACATTTCGTCATTTCCCTTACTTCGGCTTGTGCTCAGGACAGGCTTTGTCTTCCCCCAAGCAACATAGAAGGAGCTGATTTTCTCCTATGACTCCTTTGTGGCTTACGGACGGCGATGCTGAGCGGCTGCTGAGCGTTGAAGAAGCTGTGCCGGTGGTGGAGGCGGTGCTGAAGCAGCAGGCGGGTGGGACTGCTACGAATCTGCCACGCGGACACACGATTGCCGGACCGGGCGTGATGCTGGCGCACATGACGGCTGCGCTCCACGAACAGGGCGTGTTCGGCTTCAAGGTGTATTCCATCGTCGCGGGCGCGTATCGCTTTTTCGTGTTGCTGTACAGCGTGGAAACAGGCGACCTTTTGGCTGTGATAGAGGCGAATGCGCTTGGCCGGAGGCGAACGGGGGCTGCGTCGGGAGTGAGCGTGAAGTACATGGCGCGTGAGGACTCCGCCGAGGTGGGCATACTGGGCAGCGGATTTCAGGCGAGCGCGCAGCTTGAGGCAATATGCAGCGTGCGTCCCATTACTAAAGCGCGCGTGTATAGTCCCAATGCAGAGCGTCGTAGTAGTTTTGCGCGGCGCATGTCAGACTCGCTTGGCATAGATGTCGCAGCGGTGGATTCGCCGCGTGAGGTGGTGGAGTCTGCGGACATTTTGGTTACGATTACGAACTCGCGCACGCCTGTGTTCGAGGGTGAATGGCTGCGCGCAGGGACGCACATCTGCGCTGTGGGCGGCGCGAATGAGTATGTTACGGAATTGGACGATACTACGATTCAGCGAGCGGACATCATTGCCGTGGACAGCATCGCACAGGCAAGGATAGAGTGCGGTGAATTGCTGATGCCGGCGTCGAGAGGGCTGATTCTATGGGAGCAACTGAGCGAGTTGTGGCAGGTGGTGGGCGGCGAGAAGGCGGGTAGGCGTGGCGATGGCGATATTACGCTGTTCAAGTCGCTGGGAATGGCGATGTGGGATGTCGCGGCGGCGAAAGTGGTATATGACAGGTATGTCGGCTAGAGGGTCTGTCAGGTATCGCTTGCTAGCAACGATTTCACCCCCATCCTAGACTTCCCCCATCGATGAGGAAGGGACCTTAACTCCCCGTCAGGGAAATGGCTTGATTCCCAGATGATTTATAATTGGCTGATGACGAAATGAATCATTGAGCGACTGACTTACTGAGGAACTCTGCATGAATACGATTAGGGCTATAACGCCGTTGGACGGACGCTATGCGACTCAGGTGAGCGGGCTTGCCGAGCACCTGTCGGAGTGGGCGCTTATCAAGCGGCGCGTTCAGGTGGAGGTGGAGTGGCTGCTGGAGATGGCGGGCTGCGCGGACATTGTGGATATGCGCGCGCTGACGGCTTCGGAGCAGGCGTTGCTGCACGGCCTGGTCGATGATTTCGACGATGACGCCGCGATGCAGGTGAAGCGGATCGAGCGCACGACGAACCACGATGTGAAGGCGGTGGAATACTATGTCCGCGAGCGGCTGGTGGGCACTTCGCTGGAGGATGTGAGCGAGTGGGTGCACTTCTGCTGTACATCGGAGGACATCAACAACCTGTCGCATGCGCTGATGGTAAAGGGTGCGCTGGAAGAAGAGTGGCTGCCGCAGGCGAGGGCGCTGGTGGACAGTGTTGCGGCATTGGCAGGCGCGAATGCGGATACGGCGCTGCTGGCGCGCACGCACGGGCAGGCGGCATCGCCGACGACGCTGGGCAAGGAACTGGCGGTGTTCGTGTATCGCTGGCGGCGGCAGATGCGGCAGATTGAGTGCGCCGAGTATCTGGGGAAATTCAACGGAGCTGTGGGAAGCTACAACGCGCATGCTATCGCGTATCCGGATGCGGACTGGCATGAGATTGCGCGCGGCTTCGTGGAGCGGCTGGGGCTGACGCACAATCCGCTGACGACGCAGATTGAGCCACACGACTATCTGGCGGAAATATTCCACGCGCTGATACGGTTCAACACGGTGATGCTGGACTTCGACCGCGATATGTGGTCGTACATATCGCTGGGCGTGTTCAGGCAGAAGGCGGTGGAGGGCGAGGTCGGCTCTTCGACGATGCCGCACAAGGTGAATCCCATCAACTTCGAGAACTCGGAGGCGAATGTGGGGATTAGCAGCGCGCTGCTGGAGCACCTGGCGACAAAACTGCCGGTGTCGCGTTTGCAGCGCGACCTGACGGACTCATCGGCGCTGCGAAACCTGGGGCCTGCTATCGGGCACAGCCTAGTGGGGCTGAAGGCTGCGATGCGCGGCTTGCGGCAGGTTGCGGTGGATGAGGACCTTCTCGCCGCTGAGCTTGACGACGCATGGGAGGTGCTTGCGGAGGCGGTGCAAACGGTGATGCGTAAGCAGGGCGCGGGCGACGCATACGAGATGCTGAAGGGGTTCACGCGGGGTCGCAGCATTACGCAGGACGACCTGCGCGCATTTGTCGCGGATCTGGAGCTGCCGTCGGAGGACAGAGAGCGGCTGATGGCGCTGACGCCTGCGGGCTATACGGGGATTGCGGGGGAGTTGGTGGTGCGGATGGGTGGGTAGGGTAACTTTGGCATCGGAGGTGGAGCAGTCCGTGTTAGACTGTGTGCAGATTGTCGGCATGTTACTGGAGGCTGTCTAATGCAGAAGAAAATCACCATCACCGTGCCGGATGATATTGCCGCAGACTTAGAGAAAGTGGCGCGTCAAGAGGAGTGCTCTGAAGAAGAGGTACTCCTCAATGCGATAAAGAGGCGAATTGCCGGCAGCAAGATTCACAATTTGGAGGATCTGAAATCTTCGGAAGCCGAAGAAGTCGGTATTCACTTGAAGTGGACCTCCTAGATGGCAGGCCTTCGAAGCAGAGGTGACTTGTGCCAAAGAAAATCACTGTTTCTATACCTAAAGATATTGCTCCTGACTTGAAGAAACTGGCCTACGAAAAGGACTGCTCTGAAGAAGAGATAGCCTTCGATGCACTTCAAAGGCGAATTGCAATTTTTCGACTCAGTAGACTGAGAGCCAAGATGATCACGCCTGCCCAAGAAATGGGCATCAACACTGATCAGGATGTCTTTGACCGAGTTTCATGAGGGTAGTAGTCGATACTAATGTGTTAATTTCGGCGCAAATATCTACCCAAGGTGCTTCGAGACGATTACTCAACAGACTGATTGCCGACCACGATGTAATTTTGTCCGACGTTATCTTGGGCGAGGTAGCAGAGACACTTCTTACAAAGTTCAGTTATGATAGTGCGTTGGTTTCCAATGTGATTGTCGAACTGGTGAAGGTTGTGGAAATCGTCGAGCCTGTGACTTTTGAAGAGCAGATTTGTCGAGACCCGGATGACGATGCGATTCTTGGCACGGCGGTGGCAGGGAATGCTGACTGCATCGTGACGGGTGACAGCGAATTGCTTGTGCTGGACCGATTCAGGGACGTGGACATCATATCGCCGTCGGAGTTCGCGGGGTATGAGGTGGAGCGTCAATAGCGTCTGGATTCAGTACAGGAGGGCGCGACGATGAAGATTGCGGGATACGTTATTCTTGTGCTTGCCGTTGTCCACCTCGCTTACGCTGTGACAACCGGTGTAACGCAAAGTCTAAGCGCGAGCGCTTGGGAGATCTTCCTGCATCTAGTCTTGCATCCTATTGCCGCGATTGCCTTAGTTGTAATGCTTCTGAAGCCGAGCACGCTGGATCGGGGAATGACCCGAAACGTGATTGGCCTGCTGTTGGCGGCGAGCATAGCCGGCGATGTGCATGTGTTCCTGGAGGTAGGCGGCGATAGCTTCGGAGGGCAGTCGATGCTTGCACTGCTGTATGCGCTTGTTCCCCTAGTCGGACTGATATACGGCGTGGTCGTGCAAATAGACCGAGACGAAGAAGCGGAAAGCAGCGGCGCATGAGTTTTGTAAGGCTGAGGGCTTGGGCGGTCAGCTTCGCGCTGGTGGCAGTATTGGCGCTGTTATCGCAGACCAGCGATGGTGTGGAGGCGAATGTCAGGACTAAGGATTTCGCGGGGATCGGCTCCGGCACTTCCCAGATAGTCAACCCTGAGGAGTGCGAATCGACTGGCAGGTGCCGCGTGGAACTGGAGGGCGAATTCGACGCGGGCGAGATGGGCTCCGGCACGGTGAAATTCATTTCCCACGACGACTGGTCGGGGGTGACGGGGCAGCATGGGTCGTGCAGCGCCCCGTCTGAGGGTCAGACCAGTTTCACCTGGCAGACCCCGGAGGGCGACGGACTGGTGATGACTCAGACGCTGGGGTTCGTGTGCCCTTCGGTGGCCGGCGACTCCTGGGTTTGGAAGCGAGTGCTTAGGATTGTGGAAGGTACGGGCAAGTTCGACGGCGTCAGCGGGTCGGTCTTCGTATCGGGGACCAGGACGGTGGAGACTGGCGAGGAGACTTGGACATTCGACGGCGGCATCGCTTTCCCTAGGGAGGAGTCGCAGCGAGATGGGTGTTTCAGGGCATATTTCATTGGCGACCTGATCGTGATACCCCCGAGGGACATGCCTCCGCCGGTCGCGCCCAGCCTTTCGTTCTGGCTGTGCGGTGACGATGTCTCACTGCAGGGGCCGAACCCGCGCGAGGGTTACGAGATTTTCAATCCCAGAGAATAATCTGGCGGCAAGTTCGGGAACATTGACAAGTGTATTCCAGCGCCTCAGACCGGTGGCGAAGGGGCTGATCCGGCTTATCCGAAAACTATGAGCTTGTGCGCCTTTCCATGTACATGCGCTTACGGCGCTCCTTCTCTTCCTTGCCATGCTGAATCACTTCATGCACATTGACGTTCATCACTCCTAGCTCGAAGGCGGGGTGATTTCTTGATCCGAGTGCCACCCAGTAGCGCGAACCGTCTTTGCTTCGTCCGAGATATTCCTCGTCTATGAGCAGGCGGCGCAGGCGCACATGTCCAAGTCGTCGGATGGTGCCGCCGACCTCTTCCAGCCACGATTTCAGTCTGTCGTTAATCTCTGATTCGGTGTACTCCGCCTTCAAGTCGAGAGAAAGGGCGATGCCTTTCAACAGGATGTGCCGATCCCTTGTCTTGCGCGGCGCGCCTCGCAGGCCGCTCCTGACACATAGGTCGACCTGACGCTCGGTGAACTCTTTCTGAGTGATGGTGTCCATCGTCTTCTACAACGCTGTGCCGTAGATGCGCTCCGGCACCACAACGACAACGGCGCGCCTGTCTTCCACCATTGCACGGTCGTAGTCGTCCCAGTCGGGGTGCTCGCCGGAGATGGAGCGATAGACGTCGCGGAATGCCTGCCTGAGCTCTTCGGGGTCGGTGTTGTCGGCGGACATGACGCGCGCGTTGCCCTCCAGCACTACGAAGCCCCACCAGCTATCGTGCGAGACGAGCAGTGAGCAGCGAGGGTCGCGCCGCAGGTTGACGAGCTTTGCGCGGTCCTCGGTGGTGGTGAACGCTGCGCCCTCGCCGTAAGGTCCCACACTGACGATGCTGAGCTGCGCCGCGCCGCTGCGCCGGGATGTGCTGAGGACTGCCTTGTCGTTGCTGGCCATGAAGTCTTTGATGTTGTCTGGGAGCATTTTCTTTCCTCCGTGTCTAGAGGTGGCGTGCAATCGTGAGTCGCGGTTTCTCGTCGGCCCGCAACCCGAGAATCAACTATGTCGTGAGGTCTATCTCGTAGAGGTCGTAGTGCGAATGGTGCATGCCGAGGCTCTTGTAGGTCTGCTGGGCGATGGTGTTGGTGCGCTCGACGTAGAGGCGTATGCTGCAGATGTCGCTGCGGCCTTCGGTCATGCCGAGTATGTGGTCGTACATTGTGCGATAGACGCCCCTGCGCCGCCATGCTGCATCTACATAGACGCTCTGAATCCACCAGTGTGCGGCGTTGCTCCAGTCGCTCCACTCGTAAGTCATGAGCAGGCTGCCGACGACTTGTTGTGGCGCATCATCGTCATTTGTGCTTGCCACTGCGACGACGTAGAAGCCCTTTTGCGGATCGTCGAATACGGCGGTTATGCCCTGCAGAATGGTGGACGGGTCGAGTGCTCTGCCCTCGGTCTCGATCGCCATCGCCTGCTGGAACTCGACGATGCGGTCAATGTCTGCTCGGATTGCGTCGCGTATGCTTATGTTCATAATGGCATTCAGTTTAAGATAAGCGCGTTGTATTGGAAAGGCTTTGAAGGGCTTGAAAGGGGGATACGGGATTATGGACACATTCGAGATGGCGGACCTGATAGCGGCGCGTAAGGAGCTTGGAGAGCGCTACCTGGAGTTTTTCACGGCGGATACTGGGACATTGAGCCTAGGATTGTATGTATTGTCTGCTGGAGATACGGATCCGCAGCAGCCACATACGGAAGATGAAATCTATTATGTGGTGAGCGGGTCGGCGCGATTGCAGGACGGCGACGAGGACAGGGAAGTGAAGGCTGGGACGGTCATATTCGTGGAGACGGACGCGCCGCATCGGTTTCACTCGATTACTGATACTCTGACGCTGCTGGTGGTGTTCGCGCCGCCGAGACGGTCGCGCGCCGGGAGCTAACAGGATGTGCAGGGTGAAAAGCATAAGATTCAAGGTGTTTCGCAGAACCTGTCTATCGTTCTCAACCATGTTAAAATGCGGCTTGCAATTGCTTTTCTTAGCGAGGTGCTTGAGCGTATGGCGATAAACAAGGTATTTGCGTCGTTTGACGAGGCGGTGGCGGATATTCCCGATGGCGCGACGCTGATGATCGACGGCTTTGCGGGGCCGGGCGGCACGCCGCAGAATCTGATTCGGGCACTGCGCGACCACGGGGCCAAAGACCTGACGATTATCAGCAATACGGCGGGGCTTGCGAGCGTCATTGGCTTCGGCACCATTCCGGGTGACCGTCCAATCGACATCGGCATCCTGGTGGACAACGAGCAGATCAAGAAGGTGGTGGCTTCGTTCCCGGTGTCACCGTCGCCGTCGCGTCCGACTTCTTACGAGCGCGCGTACCGCGAGGGCAAGGTGGAGCTTGAGCTTGTACCGCAGGGGACGCTTGCGGAGCGCATTCGCATCGGAGGCGCGGGCATACCGGCCTTCTACACGCCGACGGGCGCTGGCACGCTGCTGGCAGAAGGCAAGGAGACGCGTATCTTCGACGGCAAACCGCATGTGCTGGAGTATGCGCTGAAGGCCGACTTTGCGCTGTTGCGGGCACACAAGGGCGATCCGCTGGGTAATATCGTGTATCGTGGCACATCGCGCAACTTCAACGGCGTTATGGCGACGGCGGCACGCACGACCATCATGGAAGTAGATGAGGTGGTTGAAGTCGGCGAAATCGACGGGCATGGCGTTCATACGCCCGCTATCTACGTGAACCGCATCGTCAAGATTTAGGAAGGGCTTCCAGCATGGAATGGGTACTCACCATACTGATAGTAGTGGCTATATGGTGGGTAATAAAGAGATTCACCACCTCTTCCGACTACACGGATACCAAAGGCAGGAATCGTTGTGGTAGATGCAAGAAGATAGTGTACGGCGATGGTGAGAGCGCTCATAGCGCAGCAGAGAACGCGGTGAGTAGAGGCACATATTTGCGAGCATATTACGAAGGTCGATGCGGCAATTGGCATCTGACTTCCCAACAACCGCGCTACTGACAGGATGAAATGCTGACTGATATACTAACTCACTGAAAGACTAACGACTGAAGGGAGTTAACCATGAAACTGGTATTTTTTGACGACTTCAAGCTGGGCGTGGTGAAGGGCGATTCCGTTGTGGATGTGTCGGATGTGGTATCTGACATTCCAAGCGTATCGCCGCAGGACACGCTTTCGGGGCTGATAAGCGCCTTCGACGACTATAAGGGCAAACTGGATGCGGCGGTTGCCGCGAGCGACGGCGTGGCGTTGTCAGGTGTGCGGCTGCGCTCACCTGCGCCGCGACCTATCAACATCGCTTGCATGGCGGTGAACTACATGGAGAACGGCACACGCTCCGAGCCTGCGCCCATAAATGCGTTCAACAAGTCGCCTAACGGCGTTATCGGCGACGGCGACACCATTCTGATTCCGGATGTGCCTTCGTCAATATTTGAGCACGAGGCAGAGCTTGGGCTGGTCATCAGCAAGCATGCGTGGCAGGTCAAGGCGGAGGACGCCTACGACTACATCTTCGGCTATCTGAACTTCATCGATGTGTCGGCGCGAGGCGTGCCTGCGTTCTACCAGATGAAGTCGCGCGAGACGTTTGCGCCGATGGGGCCATTCCTGGTTACCGCCGATGAGATTGCCGACCCGCAGAGCCTGCCGGTGAAGCTGTGGGTGAACGACCGACTTTGCCAGGAGTTCAACACGGACGACATGGCGCACAAGATTCCGCGAGTCATCGAATGGATAACATCGGTGCATTCGTTGGAGCCGGGCGATGTGGTGGCGACGGGCACGAATCACTTCGGGCTGAGCGCGATTCAGGACGGCGACACTATCGACATGGAAGTCGAAGGGCTTGGCAGGCTGCATCTGAATGTGCAGGATGACCTGAAGCGCACCTGGGGCCGCGAGACGCGCCACGAGTGGGAATCTGAGGGGAACGAGGGCACGACGCCGCAGTTGACGGGTAAGTATGCGTAGGGGCTAATTCAAGGATGGACAGGATAGAGAGGATGTTATCACCCTTCAAACCTGTCCATCCAGGCTAGACGGAGCGATTGCTATCGTCGATGTTGTTAGCAGGCGTTAATGTGGATCACTTAGTCTCTTTCCCCTTGATGGGCCAACAAGGGTAGGTAAAATGCCCAAAGCGTCCACGAATGAGGGACCCAAGTCCCTTCTCCCTTGATGGGGAAGGTTAGGATGGGGGTGAGGCTATGTCCAGACAGCCACAACGTGATTGGCGTACGGAGCTAGGCCGGCATGAGGCCAGGGCCGCCCATGAAGTTTTTGGCGACCAGATGTCCCTGTTCAGGCTACTCCTCCGCGTGATCACACTTCCTTTCTGGTTGCCATTCTATCTGCTCAAGGTCATAAAGCGTCGTAGAGAGTTGAGGGCATTCGTCTCAGCTAAGGCTGAGAATAGGTTTGTGAATGAATCTCTAAGCCGTGACATTGCGCTTGCCTGGGTAGAGGAGCATCCACAGGAATACCCTTATGGGGAGTATGATCCGGGCTTCCGCAAGTTACACCTGAATGTTAAGGGCATGATTGAGCGCAACATGCGTTAGTGCGCTGCTCAGGAACATGCTCATCGGCGGCAGGCATTTTGCACCTGCCGCCTCTGCGTTTTTCCTTACACTACTTTAGTCGCACCTTGTAAACAGCGCAGTCGAGGAACGCACGCACGTTGGGCTTTGGGTTGGGTAATTGAACCCTAGTCCAGCCTTTGATGCGCTTCGATTTAAGACTCTGTTCCCGTGTTAGTCTCTTTAATGCGTCGTTCACTTTCTGCTCACCTTCACCGGGAGCATATCTCTGTTTCCTTGGCCATTTTATTCCTGATTCAGGATTATTGGTGGATTCACCTTCTTCGTTCACTGCGAAACACTCAAACAGGACCACGAGCTCGTAAGTTATAAGAACTCCGCTGTCTAGCGCGAGTTTTAATGATTGCATGTCCTTTTCCAACCCTTTGCCCTTGCCTGTCTTGCCGGAGATACCGCCTGGATCTGTGAAAATGGACTTGATTTCGACTACAACAGATTTTTGGGTTTTGCGCATCACTACTACGTCATGTTCTTTGCCATAGTTCTCCCTGTACTTCGGAGGCACCGCATCCGCTCCGAATTGAGAACTCAAGGTTCGGCGAAAAATCCGTTCAATAACCGCCTCATGTTCACCTCCATTTACGGCAACATCACACAGATTTTCCGTGTCATCTGAGGTCAATGCACTTTCGATAAAAATATCGAACGCTGTACCAATTTGCTTGTCTAAACGCGTGCTTTTCAATTTTTGCCTCCAGCAATCGAAGTCTCATAAACCCAAAAACGCTCCAAGTTGGAACGCTTTCTACAAAATGGGCGCAAGTCGCCCGCCTTATGTCATCTGACATTTGCTAGGTCACGCTCAACCTCCTTTTCGCTCATGTCCTGTAAACGAAAAATGCGCCCCTATTCGGAACGCTCTTAGCGAAACGGGCGTAGATTACCCGCATCAGTGAAACCATAGCACACTATGATATATTTCACCAAATCTGGCGTTATTACGCTGTGCATGCCCCCGGAAGTCACCCATTTTTGCTAACCTAGTCGTTACCCTCCGGCGTCAATATGTCAATCTCAACTTCATCACATGACGGCGTAGAGCGTACACCGCCGCGGGGATGGGCGGTGTTGCTGCTGTCGCACTTGCAGTTGAGCAGCCTGCGCCTGTCATCGTTCGTGTTGGGCGTGTTCCTTCCGTTCATAGCGCAGGACCTCGCGCTGACCCCGTTGCAAGCGGGGGTGCTGCAAGGCGTGTGGTGGGTGACGGCGGCTGTTGCGGTACTGCCTTTCGGCGTGTGGTTTTCGCGCTATTGTCCGGTCGCTGTAACTCAGGTGTCCATGTGGCTGGTTGCGCCGCTGCTCTTGTTGCAGGGGCTTGCGAACGGCTTTTTGATGCTGTTCCTGGTGCGGTTCTTGGCGGTTCTATTTCACTCGCTTACGATTGCGGTGCGTCCTTTGCTTTTTCAGCAGTGGGCTGCGAGGCGTCAGTACGCGCTGATCAATGCCGTGGGGCTGTCGCAGCACAGTCTGCTGCTTGCCATTGCGGTGAGTACGGGCGCGCTGCTGATTGGCGCGCTTGGAAGCTGGCGCAGCGCGTACTACTTGCAAGCGGGGTTCGTGGCGCTGCAGGCTGTCGTCTTCTTGCTCGCGGCGCGGGAGAGCAAGGCGCCTGTGCGGGACATGAGCGATGCGCTGCGGAATCAGCCGACAAGCCCGCTTGTGGCCCTGCGAAAATACAGGCAGGGCTGGTCGATAGCGATAGTGATGTTCTCGCTGGCGTCGGTCTGGACGGGTATCGTGACCTTCCTGCCCACGTTGCTGCTGGAAAACAGGGGGATTGATATAACGCTGGGCGGGCCTCTGCTCGGCTTCCTATACTATGCCCTGATACCGGGCGCGCTTGCAGGTGGATGGGTCAATCGCAGGCTTCACAATAGGCGGATACTGCTGGCTGTGCCTGCGGTGCTGAATGTGTTGCTTGCACTTGCGATTGTGCTGACGACCGACACGCTGCTGCTGGCGCTTGCAATAACATTGCTTGGGTTGGTGTGGGTGGCGGTGCCGGCGATGGAGATGCTGCCGTTCGAGTTCGAGGGTATACTCCCGCGAGAGGTGACGGCTGTGAGTGCGCTGGTGTCCATGTTTGCGGGACTGGGGTTTGCGGCAGGGCCGATGATTGTGGGAGTGGTGGCGGAGTTGAGCGGTTCGCTACTGACGGGGCTTATGGTGATGGCGGTGTTTTCAAGTGTTGGGGTTGTCGCAGGGCTGATGTATCCTGCTTCGCGTGGGGGCTAGACGTCGCCCGACTGCGCCAGTGCGCCGTTGCCGACTTCTTGCCTTCCAAAGAGGATACCTTCTAGGCGCGCAAAGCGTTCTCTCATCTCACTTTTCACTTCGCTGATTTCTCTCTGCATTGAATCCAGGCGGTTCAACAAGTACAGAAAAGTAGTCATTTGCACACCGATTACGGCTACGCCTATTGCAATCATTGTGATGATTTCGGGTGACATTCATGTTCCTCATTTGTGACCAGTGCGTCCGTCTGCTTGCCGTGATGTTAACAAGCATTGGCTGCAAGATTATCAATGTCTGGTACACTGACTAACCAAGAGACTGACAGACTTCAGGAGCTATGGACGATGGTAGGAACGGCAGAAAAATACAGGCTTGACAGGGAAATCATCGCCATGCGAGTGGCGAAGGAGTTGCAGGACGGCGATGTGGTGAATCTGGGCATCGGCATACCTTCGCTGTGCTCGCAGTTCGTGCCGGAGGGGCGCGATGTGCTGTACCACAGTGAGAGCGGCGTGTTGAACTTCGGCCCGATGGCTGAGGAGGGCGATGAGGATGTTGACCTGACGAATGCGAGCGGGCACTTCTTGGCATGGTATCCGGGGATGTCGTTCTTCCACTCGGCGGACGCATTCGCCATGATTCGCGGCGGGCACATAGATGTAACGGTGCTGGGCGCGCTGCAAGTATCGGCGTCGGGCGACCTTGCTAACTGGATGCTGCCGGAGCGCGGCGTGGGCAATGTGGGCGGCGCGATGGATCTGGCAGTGGGCGCAAGGCGCGTCATAGTCGCAATGGAGCACACGGACCGCGGCGGTCAGTCGAAGGTAGTGCAGGAGTGCAGCTACCCGCTGACTGGCAAGGGATGCGTTGACCTGATAGTTACGGACATCGCCGTGATGGAGGTGGCCGAGGAAGGGTTGGTGCTGCGCGAGGTCGCGCCGGGTTGGACGGCGGAAGAGGTGCAGGCTGAGACGGACGCGACG
Organism: Dehalococcoidia bacterium; assembly: GCA_965225795.1. Classification (GTDB taxonomy): domain Bacteria; phylum Chloroflexota; class Dehalococcoidia; order Lucifugimonadales; family JADFKI01; genus Bin90. Next base: position 3,046,680 of record OZ245324.1, read on the forward strand.
CTTATAGTATCGCCGGAGTTGCAGGAGATTGAACTGTAAAGCTACACGTGTTATGCGTGTTTTGAAGTGTTGCTGCCAATATATGCAGGCAAAGTTACACGATGCTGAAGGTCGAACCTCTGTCGCCCTTGCTGACCTCGATGCGGACGGGGAAGGCATCTTTCATCTGTTCGATGTGGGTGATGACGATAATTTTCTCGAACTCGTCCTGAATCGATTGAATGGCTTCGGTCAGGCGTTCCTGGCCGCTGCGGTCCTGCGAGCCGAAGCCCTCGTCTATGAATAGCACGGGCAGCGGCGCGCCTGAGCGACGGGCAAGCAGCCGGGAGAGCGCGATGCGGAGGGAGAAGTTGATGCGAAATGCTTCGCCGCCGCTGAACGTTAGGTAATCGCGGGTGCCTAGCTCGTCGGCGATCCTTATTTCAAGTTGCTCCGATGTGCTCTCGTCAAGCTCCAGCTTCAGGTGCATTCGGTTCTCCGTGATGCGTCCCAGAATTTCGTTGGCATCGTCTTGCAACTGAGGTATGGCGCTCTCGATGACGAGCGCCTGTATGCCGTTCTTGCCGAATGCGAGGGTCAGCTCGTCGTAGATGCCCTTATCGCGGGCTAAGCCTCTGTGATTCTGTTCCAGAGCGTGTATCTGTGCTTCTAGCTCCTCGCAGCGGCTGATGTTGTTCTCCAGAACGCCGCGGTCGATCTCCGCCTGACGCAGTTCGCTCTCCAACTGGTCGCTGCCATGCATGGCTTCTTCAAGTTCCGCTGTGAGTGACGGCAGTGATTCTATGTCCTGTTTCAGCGTGTTCATGCGCTCTGCTGCGGCGTCTATGTCGGCCTGCCGCTCGGCGAGCATCTGGCGGCCTGTTTGCAGTGACTCGCTGATGCCGGGTAGGTTGGCTTGAGCCTCATTGAGCGCGTGGTGGGCGGCGTCGAACCTGCGTAGAGAGGCGACTTGCTGGCGAACTTGCTGGTGCGTTTCGGCGTCGTAGTCCAAGGCGTTTACCTCAGTAATCAGTTCGGAGAGGGCATTGCGCTCGTCCTGCGCGAATGCCTTGTCTCGCAAAGTGCGTTCCGCTTCTGCGAGTGCTTCGGATGCCTGCCGCAAGTCGTGCTGCGCTTGAAGTGAATCTTGCTCGTCGCGCTTTAGGTTCGCCTCGTCGGTGGCGAGTGCGCGACCATTTGCCCTGTGCTGCGCCTCCATAGACGCCAGAGTTTTGGTTGCTGCCTTGTGCTCGCTCGTGAGCGTGTCTATCCTGGCGCGGTTGTCGTTGAACGATCTCCTGCTCGCTACGCCGATGCGCTGGTATTCGGCACGCAGATGTTGCTGACCGTCAGCGCCGAGCTGCTGGCTGCAGAGCGGGCAGGTTGTGTCGCCTTGCTCAAGCATATCGAACTTTTGGCGGGTGTCCTGCATCTGATCACGCAGGCGCTCGTTGTCCTGCGCGAGAGTTTGGATGCGGGCGGTGATTTCGTCGGTGTTCTTGCGCTGTTGCTCGATCATGCTGGCCTGCTTGGCGAGAGCGGCATGCCGATTGTGCATTGATGCCTGCTGCTTATGGATTGCGGGCAGGCGTTTTGCGCGGGGTTCCAGTTCGGTGGATATGCGGTGCTGCAATGTCTGTCGCGTGGAGGCGAGGCGTTCTTCCTGACGCGCGATTGACTGCATGAGCGTCGCATGGCGGGCGTCCAGGCGACTTTTCTCCGACAAGGCGATATCCAGCCTGCCCAGTTCTGCCTGCGCGGATTGCAGAGCATCGTAGCCACTTAGTATCTGGGGCGCGTCATTGATGGTGGCTTCATAGGAGGCGACGCGCTTCTCGTCGGCGCTGATCTGCCGTTGAAGACGGACGGTGTCTGCCTGTGCGGATTGCGCGCGCTGCCGCAGCTCGGCGAACTCGGACTGAAGCGTCCGTAGTAGTTGCGCTTCGCCGCGAAGTTTTTCGACATGCTTGCGCCGCGCCACGACCTGGGGCGCAGCCTCCGCGATGCGGGCGCTCACCTCTGCGAGGCGCTTCTGATATTTGGGCTTGCGTGCCGTCTCTTCAGAATGCAGGCTGATCGCGGTGAGCGCCTGCTGTATCTCGGCTTGGATGCGGCGGCTGCGCGCGTTGGCGTCCTCGGAAAGGCGCTGGTAGTAGGACAAATCTAGGACCTCGGCGAGGCACTTTTTGCGCTCTGTGGGCGTGCTGGTCGTGAACAGGTCTGCCTGACCTTGCGCCAGATATGCGGTGTTGACGAAGGTCTTGAAGTCCATATTGAGGATTTCGCTGATGCGGGCGCTGGTCTCCCGGACGGTGTTGCGGCTGATGGAGCGAAATGTTTCGCCTTCATCGTCGGTCGCAATCTGCAACTCAAGTGTGGTTCTGCTGGTGCGTCCGCGAGTGCTGACGGTGTGCCTGCGGATGACGCGGTATTGCTGTTCTCCAGCCTTGAAGTCTAACTCCACGCTCATGTCTGTCTGCCCCATATGCACTAGGTCGGCGATTCGGAGCGCGTTGACTGTGCCCGTGCCTGTCGGGGTGGCGCGGGCTATGCCCCAAAGCGCCCATGTCATCGCGTCGAGGAGGGCGGTCTTGCCGTGCCCGTTGTCACCGCAGAGGCAGGCAACGTGGATGCTCTCGAAGTGCAGCGGCGGCACATCGTCGCGGTAGCACATGAAGTTCTTGACGCTGAGTCTGAGGGGAATCAAGGGTGTGCCTCATTGCTTTTATTTTCGACTGGTGATGGTAGGAGGATAGCACATCAATGTTGGGCATGATTGGTCAAGAACATGGAGGTCTGCACGACTCAACTACGGAGTGGTATCCTGTCTATACCAGACCGCGCTAGAGGTGAGACGACTTGGTACTTTCCGAAATAGCTATAGAAATTCCCGTCGACGATATTGAAGCGTTCTGCAGGAAATGGGGCATCGTTGAGATGTCCTTATTCGGTTCGGTGCTTCGGGGCGACTTTGCGTCTGCCAGCGATGTTGATGTGCTGATCACTTTCGCAGACGGCGCAAGGCATGGACTCTTTGATATGGTGCGAATGCGAGGCGGACTTGAGAATATTCTGCGGCGCAAGGTGGACTTAGTGAGCAGGAGAGCAGTAGAAGTCAGTAAGAACAAGATACGGCGCGAGGCTATATTGAGTTCGGCGAGGGTCATATATGCAGAAGGATGACGCGCTTCTGTACGATGTTCTTGAATCTGCGCGGCTTGCCGTATCCTATGTTCAAGAGAGTTCAATAGATGATTTTCTCGCTAATACACGACTTCAGGATGCCGTGATTCGACGCATAGAAATCGGCTAGGCACATTTCAGAACAGGCCAGAGCATTATTTCCCAACTTGCCTTGGGTTGACATGGCAGACATGCGCAACTTTCTGATACATCAATACGGCAATGTTGATTCACATGTGGTATGGGATACCGTCAAGATTGACTTACCACCATTGGTAGCAGAGTTGGAGAGCATCACAGATCGTGAATAAGGACTTCTAATCTGCTCATATTGGCATCAATTTCACTTAAGATTGCTTTCGATACTCCGGCAGGGGCTTGATGTTGTAGTTGGCGGCGCCTCCTATGAGGCTTTCGACGGCGACGCGGGCGGTGTCCAGTGATGTGAAGCAGGGGATGCGCTGGTCAACGGCTGCGCGGCGTATCTCGAAGCCGTCTTCAAGGGATTCGCGGTCGCCTTCGATGGTGTTCACTACTGCAGATACGGTGCCGTCAGCGATGATGTCCACGGTGTTGGGACGCTCGCCGGTGTGCGCTTTGGGGATGGCGAAGGCGTCTATGCCAAGTCCGCGAATCATGCCTGCCGTGCCCGCCGTGGCGAACAGCCCGTAGCCCGCTTCGGCGAGCTGGCGAATCATCGGCACGGCGTCAGCCTTGTCGCGGTCAGCGATGGTGAGCAGGATGGAACCTTTCTCAGGGAGCATCATGCCAGACGCTATCAGCGCCTTGGCGACCGCCGATGAGAAGTTGGTGTCGATGCCCATGACTTCGCCTGTCGATTTCATCTCAGGACCGAGGTATGTGTCCACGCCGGAGAGCTTGGACATGGAGAAGACGGGCGCTTTCACAGCCACGAGCTTCTGACGCTTCCATAAGCCGCCCTCGTAGCCTGATTCGGTTATGCTCTTGCCGAGCATCGCCTTTATCGCAAGGCGAATCATCGGCACGCCTGTTACCTTCGAGATGAAGGGTATGGTGCGGCTTGCGCGCGGGTTGACCTCGATGACGAAGACCTGCGTGTTCTGATTGCCGCCGTCTTGGTTTGTCGCTGGGCTGCGATATGCCGCGCCGCCAATGACCACATACTGGATGTTCATCAAGCCCTTGACTTGAAGCTCGAGTCCGATGCGCGTGGTGTAGTCCACGATGGTGTCAACTTCGGCTTCGGTGAGGGTCAGGCCGGGGTATATCGCCATGGAGTCGCCGCTGTGAACGCCGGCGCGCTCCACATGCTCCATGATGCCGGGGATGAGCACATTCTCGCCGTCACACACGGCGTCCACCTCCACCTCGCGGCCCTCGAAATACTTGTCGATGAGCACGCGCCTGCCCATACCCACTTCGAATGCGTGGGTCATGTAGCGCACGAGCTCGGTGGCGTTCTGCACAATCTCCATCGCCCTGCCGCCAAGCACGTAGCTGGGACGCACGAGCACGGGGTAGCCTACGCGCTGCGCGACATTGAGCGCCTGTTCGAGGTTGCTGACGGCTGCGCCGGGTGGGTTGGGAATGCCCGTTCTCGCAAGGAACTCCTCGAACAGGTGGCGGTCGGATGCGATGTCGATGGAGCGCGCAGAAGAGCCGAGTATGGGCATATCCACGCTGTCGAGAGTCTGCGATAGGTTGATAGCCGTCTGGCCGCCGAACTGCACGATGGAGGGCGGGAACTCCAACTCGGCACCGTCTCCGGTGAGCGCTTCGTTCTCAAGGATGTCCAGCACGCTCTCCTCGTCGAGCGGCTCGAAGTAGAGGCGCTCACTTGTGTCGAAGTCGGTGGATACCGTCTCCGGGTTGGAGTTCACCATGATGCTGGAGACGCCCTCTTCGCCGAGCGCCCATGCCGCATGCACGGAGCAGTAGTCGAACTCGATGCCCTGCCCGATGCGGATGGGGCCGCTGCCGATGACGATCGCCTTGGCCGATGTTATGGGCGTGGCTTCGTTCTCCTGCTCGTAGGTGCTGTAAAAGTATGGCGTGTGCGCCTCGAACTCGGCGGCGCAGGTGTCCACCATCTTATATACGGGGCGAAGATTCCACTGGTGGCGCAGGTCGCGTACTTGCCACGTGGTGCGATCTGTCAACTCGCCGATTTTCTCATCGGAGAAGCCGAGACGCTTGGCGCGCCAGAGCATATCGGTGTCGAGGTGCGAGGATAGCAGTTCTTCTTCCATCAGAGCGATGTTCTGGAAGGCGCGGGTGAACCAGGGGTCGATGCCGGTTTTGCGGGAGAGCGCTTCAGGGCTGACGCCGCGCCGCAGGGTGTAGAGCAGCGCCCAGAGCCGTTCGTCGTTGGGGTGCAAGGGCAGGCGCGCTTTGTCCAAGCCTTCCAATGATAGTGTAGGAACGTCTGCGCTGTCCGTATCGGACGAATCTGCCAAGCCCCAACCGGAATCTTCCCAGAGGATGTCGCGGTTGGTGATTTCGAGTGAGCGGACGGCTTTCTGGAACGCCGCCTCGAATGAGCGGTCGATCGCCATGACCTCGCCTGTGGCTTTCATCTGCGTGTTGATGGAGCGGTCGCCTGCCGGGAACTTGTCGAAGGGCCAGCGCGGAATCTTGACCACGCAGTAGTCGAGCGCAGGCTCGAACGCGGCGAGGGTCTGCTGCGTGACGGCGTTGGGGATCTCGTCGAGGCGCTTGCCGACTGCAATCTTGGCTGCGACGCGGGCGATGGGGTAGCCGGTCGCCTTGCTCGCGAGTGCGGAGCTGCGGCTGACGCGTGGGTTGACCTCGATGATGTAGTATTCGTTGTCCTTGCCGCCGCCATCGGGTAGGGTCTTGCCAACGACATCGCCCGCCGCGAGCGCCATCTGAATGTTGCAGCCGCCCTCGATGCCGAGAGCGCGGATGATTTTCAGACTGACGGAGCGCAGGAGCTGGTACTCTTTGTCGGAAAGCGTCTGGCTGGGGGCGACCACGATGCTGTCGCCGGTGTGTACGCCCATCGGGTCGATATTCTCCATGTTGCAGATGGTGATGCAGTTGTCGGCGGCGTCTCGCATCACCTCGTACTCGATCTCCTTCCAGCCGATCAGGGAGCGTTCGAGGAGAATCTGATTGATGGGGCTCGCGGCGAGTCCGCTTGCGACGAAGGTATTGAACTCGTCGAGCGTGGTAGCGATGCCGCCACCCGTGCCGCCAAGCGTGTATGCCGGGCGTATGACCAAGGGCAGGTTTAGCGTCTTCAGCGCCTCGTGAGCCTCTTCCATGGACTCGACGATTTCGCTCGGCAGTACAGGCTCGCCGATGTCGGACAGAAGCTGGCGGAACAGCTCGCGGTCCTCGGCGTTGCGGATGGTCTGCAAGGGCGTGCCGAGAAGACGCACATCGTACTCGCCGAGCACTCCTGCATCGGCGAGTTCCACTGCGAGGTTCAGCCCTGTCTGTCCGCCGAGTGTGGGCAGGATGCCGTCGGGACGCTCGGCAGCGATGATGCGTGTGAGCACCTCGACGGTGAGCGGCTCTATATAGACGACATCGGCGATGTCCTCATCGGTCATAATCGTGGCGGGGTTGGAGTTCACCAGCACGGTGATGACGCCCTCTTCGCGCAGCGCCTTGCATGCCTGCGTGCCGGCGTAGTCGAACTCAGCCGCCTGCCCGATGATGATGGGGCCAGAGCCGATGACGAGGACTTTGGATGGTTTATCAGTTGATGTCTGCATGTTCCTCATCGAGAGCTAAGTATGCTCTCAGCTTTGGGTTGGTTCGTAAAGTGCAAGTTCGGGTATTCGATCGAAGCCTGTGTCTAAGGTGTACAACGGTACGTTGTGACGGATTGCAGTAGCAGCGATAGTAATATCAAAGTCAGACAGCGTATTACCGTCGCGTAAGAGTCGATTGTTCAGCCTTGCGGCAATTACCCAAGTCTGCTGATCCATCTCAAGGTAGTCGATTGACAAGAAGCTCCTGATGAGGAAATCTAGTTCTTCGGCAGACCTAGCGCCTCGGATGCACTCCATCATCACGGCTCCGGTCACTGCTGCCTCTCCTGAAGTCAGCAGAGTGCCAAGCTCAATGGCTTCCTTGGAATTGGGCAGCCTCTGCACCTGTATGAAGACGGAAGATTCCACCAAAATCATTAGTTGGAGTCCCTTCCAATCGAGTCCAGGAACGCTCGCCGCTCTTCATTAGCCTTATTCGTCTCTTCGCTGTAATCGTCAACGACTATCTTGCCCCATGAATCAATAAACTCCTGAATGTGCTTGCGACGAATGTATTCCTTCAGGGCAGCGTTCACCGCTCCACCTTTGGTCTTTTCGCCTGTGGCATCGACCACCTTATTCAAGAGATCGCCGTCAATGTCGAGTGTTGTACGCATCATAAACCTGCACTTTCTTTACGCACCATAATATGATGTATTAAAGGTGCATCATTATAGCAGGCTCTGACAATCGAGTCAGTGATTTGCAGCCTCAATCATGCCCTTTGTAGTCAGATAGTCAGCCATCTTGTCCGGGAAGTTCACGGTCGCACCGTCTGCGCCTACATCGACGGCGTGTCGCATCAGGTCTTCGTTGAACAGGCCATGGCAGCGTACGACGAACCCCTCGGCATGGAGTCTGTCCACCAGCTCAGGAGTCGTCAGATCGGCGCGCGGGCAAATCTGCGCGAGTCCGAGTTCCTTCGATTGTTCGATGAATGAGTCGTCCCATCCGCCACTACCCATCGGCACGAGCCATCCTTTGGGTAGGGTTGAGTCGTAGGCAGATGCCTCTTCCAACCATTCCTTGCGGAACGAAGTTATGGCGACGCTGTCGGTTAAGCCGTAGCCGCGCACCATGTCGATAGTACGCCGCGCCAGTCCGCCGGTAATCTCCCGCGCCTTTATCTCGATGTGGAAATACAGCCTGCCCTTGTAGTGTTCCAATGTCTCGCCCAGTGAGCGTATCGGCTCTCGTTTGTATTCGGGGCCGAACCAGCTTCCGGCGTCCATCGTCCGAAGCTCATTCAGGGTGAAGTCTGACACGGGACCGATGGCGTTGGTTGTCCTGTCCACGGTGTCATCGTGAATGACAACGATATGGTCGTCACTGGTCAAGTGGACATCAAGCTCGATGTGATTGACGCCCATAGCCAGCGCTTTGTCATAAGCGGCGAAGGTGTTCTCCGGTGCGTATGATGAGGCGCCACGATGTGCTATGTTCATAAACTTCGGCATTGTCTATTGTCCCTCCGAGTCGTCTATCATCTCCATGAAGCGGTCGAACATGTACTCGTTGTCGAGGGGGCCGGGGGACGCTTCGGAGTGGTACTGAATCGTTATTACGGGCAGAGACTTGTGGCGCAAGCCCTCGACGGTGTTGTCGTTGAGGTTGATGTGACTGACCTCTACTTCCTGAGGCAGAGTGTCGGCATCGACCGCATAGCCGTGGTTCTGAGCGGTGATATGCACGAGGCCTGTCTGCAAGTCCTTGACGGGGTGGTTAGCGCCGCGATGACCGAATTTGAGCTTGAACGTGCCGCCGCCTACTGCGCGCCCGACGACCTGATTGCCGAGGCAGATGCCGAAGACTGGTAGCCTGCCGAGCAGCCCTTTCGTCGTCTCCACGGCGTAGTCGAGAAGCTCGGGGTCGCCGGGTCCGGGGGAGAGCATCACGCCGTCCGGATTGCGGTCGATAATGTCCTGCGCGGACGCGGTGGCGGGCATAGCGATGACCTCGCAGCCGCGAGAACGCAGCATGCGCAGGATGTTGTACTTCAATCCAAAGTCGCTGACGAGGACGCGCCGCGTGGTCTCGGGTGCGGGCTTCTGCCATAGCGGGTTGTCCCAGTCGTATGCGCTTTTGGTCGTGACCTGCCGCACGAAGTCGAGATCGCCGTAGGCGGGGATTTCCTCAAGGCGGGCGAGCGTGGCCTCGGGTGATTCGTCAACGCCGATCGCGCCCATCATGACGCCCTGAGTCCGCAGCCTGCGCGTGATGGCGCGCGTATCGACGCCGCTGATACCTGCGATGCCCTCGGACTGCAGGTAGGCATCGAGCGTCATATCGCTCATGGAGTGGCTGGGGCGCAGGCTGTGCTCGCGCACGACGAATCCGGAGACCTGCACGCGGCGAGATTCGATGTCGCGCGAGTTGATGCCGTAGTTGCCCATGAGCGGGTATGTGGGCACGACAATCTGCCCGGCGAAGGACGGGTCAGTGAGCATCTCCTGATAGCCGGTCATCGATGTGGCGAAGACGACCTCGCCGTGCGCGGAAGTCTGCGCGCCGAACGCGTAGCCGCGGTATGTGGAGCCGTCTTCGAGGACTAGGTGAGCGGAGTTGAGTTGTGGCATTACTGAGATGATGCTCCAGAGTTTCTTGGATTGTTTTTCGAGTACAAGTCACGAACCTGAGAAGTTAACATTGATACACTAATTCTCCGGCGACCAGCGTTGCATGCACTTTGCCGCGCAGGGTTGCGCCTTGGAGTGGGGTGTTCTTGCCTTTGGAGGCGAATTGCGCGGTGTCCACGACCCATTCGGATTTGGGATCGATGATAGTGATGTCGGCGGGCGATCCCTGCTTTAGGGTGCCGATGTCGATTCTGCGCAGGAATCGGGCTGGCGCGAGGGTTAGCTTCTCAATGAGCAGGGGCAAGTCGATTGCGCCGGTATGGACGAGGGACATGAGCTGTCCGAGCGCGGTCTCCAGCGTGCTGATGCCGAATGCGGCTTCGTGGAAGGTGCATTCCTTGTCGGTGCGGTTGTGCGGGGCGTGGTCGGTGGCGATGAGGTCTATGACGCCATCGCGCAAGCCCTGTATCAGCGCGTTCACGTCGGTTTGCTCCCGCAGCGGCGGGTTGACCTTGGCGGAAGTGTCGTAAGCGGCTGGCGTGAGAGGCGCATACGCTCCTGTGCTCCCATTGCTTTCGGCAGTCCTGCCGAGAATCGCTTCGTCGGTCAGCGTCAGGTGGTGTGGCGTGACCTCGGCGGTTACATTCGTCATGCCTTGCTCTTTGGCGCGGCGCACGAGTTCAAGCGCGCCAGCAGTACTCAGGTGCGCCACGTGGTAGCGACCGCCCGTGAGTTCGGCGAGATTGATGTCGCGCGCTACCATGATGTCCTCGGCGGAGTTGGGGATGCCCTTGATGCCGAGCCGGTTGGATATCCAGCCTTCGTTCATCGAACCGCCGTGGAATAGCGCAGGTTCTTCGCAGTGGTTGATGATGGGCAGCCCCAACGCGGAACTGTAGCTGAGAGCTTGTCGCATGATGTTGGAGTTTACGACCGGGTTGCCGTCGTCACTGAAGCCAATTGCGCCAGCTTCGGCAAGCTCGCCCATCTCTGCAAGCTCGGCGCCCTTGCTCTGCTTGGTGACGCAGCCGATGGGCAGCACACGCACCGCAGCCTCGTCTCGTGCCTTGCGCAGCACATATTCCAGCGTTGACGCTGTGTCCATCGTGGGGTTCGTATTCGGCATGGCGCAGACTGTGGTGAAGCCGCCGCGCGCCGCCGCCAGCGTGCCCGTTGCGATGGTCTCCTTGTCCTCGAAGCCCGGCTCGCGGAGGTGGCAGTGGACATCGATGAAGCCGGGGCAAATGGCCATGCCTGTCGCGTCAATAACTTCGGCGTGTTCGGGCGGATCGATGTGCGGAGCAATGCCGCTGACCGCGCCACCCTCGATCAGCAGATCGTTGATGCCGTCAATGCCCTGGGAAGGGTCTATTACCCTGCCGCCCTTGATTAGCAACATCACTCATCACCTCCATTCTGCTCGTCCACCGTCATACTCCGCACTTTGCGCATTATCGCGTTCACGTGCGGATGCACGGGCACATCGGGGCCGCCATCCCACCAGGCGAACTCGACCACCATCGGGTCGTGGGCTATGTCCACATCGCCGTCAGCCTGTACGCTGAACACATGGTGATGGTTGTACTTGCCGTCGTGTGTGAACAGGTACTGCACGGCAGTTGCGGTCAGAGTTGTCTCCTCCCGGAGTTCGCGCTCAATGGCAACCTCAGGCGATTCACCTTCGTCAATGCCGCCACCGGGTAGCATGAACGCAGGTCTCCACTTGTCGCGCACCAGCAGCACGCGGCCATCGCGTTCAACGATGGCGGTTGCTCTCTGGCGTGGCGTTTCGGTCACTTACTTCTTCCTTTCTTGTCCAAGCGCTTTTCTGGCAGTTGTGTGTTGCGCTTTTTCGATTATCCTGTTCGTGGTGTGATGGCGGCGTAAAGGAGAGCCATTCGCACGGCGACGCCATTTGTGACCTGCTCTTCGATGACCGCCTGCGCGCCGTGCGCCACTTCGGGGTCGATTTCGATGCCCTCGTTCATGGGACCGGGGTGCATGACGAGCGCATTCGGCTTGGCGAGTTCCATGCGACGCGGCGTGATGCCGTACATCCGCGAGTATTCACGCAGTGTGGGCAGGTGTCCGGCGCGCTGGCGCTCGGTCTGAAGGCGCAGCGCCATCACCACATCGGCGTCTTCAAGCGCGCGCTCAACATTCGTCTCGATTTGTACGCCGCTGAAGGGGTGCTCTGATGCGCTGCCGTTGGTCCCGATGCCGCCGAGGAAGTCAGTTGGTATCAGCGTGGGCGGGGCGCATAGGGTTATATCTGCGCCCATGCGTGTCAGTCCCCATAGGTTGGAGCGCGCCACGCGGCTGTACAGCAGGTCGCCCACTATGACAACCTTCAAGCCCTCGACCTTACCGAGGTGCGACTTGATGGTGAAGAGGTCGAGCAGCGCCTGCGTGGGGTGCGCGTGAGTGCCGTCGCCGGCGTTGATGACGGCGGAATTCAGGAAGCGCGAGAGGAAGTGCGGCGCGCCGGAATGAGGATGGCGGATGACTATGATGTCGGCGTTCATCGCTTGTAATGTCAGTGCGGTGTTGTACAGCGACTCGCCCTTCTCCACGCTGCTGCCTCCACCGGAGACATTGATGACATCGGCGCTGAGAATCTTGCCCGCCTGCTCGAATGATACGCGTGTGCGGGTGCTAGCCTCGTAGAAGAGCGTGATGACCGTCTTGCCGCGCAGCGTGGGCACCTTCTTGATGTCTCGCTGCAGCACCTCGCGCATTACATCGGTGTTTTGCAGGACCAGCTCGATTTCCTCGCGCGTGAAGTCGTCGAGGTCGAGGATGTGCCGGGGGGCGGCGGGCCGTGCGCCGTTTGCGGGGAATGGCGGCGCTTGCCTCTGTGGTCTGCGTTGGCTAGTCGTAGTCATCATTCCCCCTCCCTCAGCAGCGCGATCTTGTCGACGCCGTCAATCTCGCTCATATAGACCTGCACAGACTCGTCGTGTGAGGTCGGCACATTTTTGCCAACATAGTCAGGGCGAATGGGCAACTCGCGGTGTCCTCTGTCCACCAGGCTTGCGAGCTGAATCTCGCGCGGGCGTCCGAAGTCGTTGAGGGCATCCATTGCGGCGCGTATGGTGCGACCTGTGTAAAGCACATCGTCCACCAGAATGACGCAGCGGCCATGCACGCCCGACGGGATGCTGGTGTGCATGAGCGGGCGTCCGCGCTCGGCGATGTCGTCGCGGTACAGGCCGACGTCCAGCTCGCCCACCGGCACATCCGCGCCCTCGAATTGCCGTATGAACGCCGCGATGCGCTTCGCCAGCCAGACGCCTCTCGTCTGTATGCCGACCAGCACGAGGCCGTCAACGCCGCCATTGCGCTCAAGTATCTCGTGCGAGACACGCACCAGCGCGCGTCGGATTTCGTCCGCGCCCATAATGCTGCGCTCCATCGCGCTGCCGCTCTCCGCCAAGGAAGCCTCCAACAAAAAACCTCTTGCGTACTGGCAAGAGGTTGAGCGAGGGCGAGATGCGCACTCAGGCGCAGGTTCGCGGTCAAGCTATCATTCCCTTGCCAGCCTCTCCGGACTGAGTTAAAGGGGGTGTAGTTATCTAATTGTCCCGTCTATTGTACAGGTTCTGGGACAGCCGCTTCAAGCGACGTGAGCGCACATCTGCACAGGATATTCTCCGATATGGGTGCTCAAACAATCCTTGTCATTAAGGTAAGAACCCCGCCGCGCCTTGACTCCCTTTCGCGCAAGCCACTAGAATAGCGCGAAATACCATATGTGCATTGAACCGTATGATGTGGCAGGGAGAGGTGTATTGGCTGGATTGATCGAGATGGAGTCTATGGGCGGAGTGGTGGCGCGGACGCGTGAAGACGATGTGGAGATCGTGATTTGCGGATTTAACGCTCAGCCGGGACATATCGTCTGGGGGTTGCCAAAGGGCACTCCGGAGGACGGTGAGACGCGCGAACAGACTGCATTGCGCGAGGTGAACGAAGAGACAGGTTTGCAGGTCAGCATCGATGAGTTCGTGGTAAGCATCGACTACTGCTTCGAGCGGTACGGCGATGGCGCTCCCTGCCATAAGGTGGTGCATTTCTACCTGATGTGCGCGAACGGCGGCGACCTGTCCCTACACGACCAGGAGTTTGACTATGTTCATTGGCTTTCAGCATCAGAAGTGATGAGTACTCTGACTTACGAAAATGAGGTCCAAGTTGTTAAGAATGCCCTTTACCTTATCTCGAAAAAAGCCTGAACCGGGTGAGCCCTTCTCGCTTGAGGGCAAAAAGGTTGTGCTTCGAGAGAAACGCATCGAAGACGCTCTCGACGATTACACCTGGCGTGTTGACGATGAGCTTGCGAAACTGGATGCCACCCGGCCGCTCAACATGGCGTACAACGACTTTCTGCGCTACTCGCAGGAAGAGATTGATTTCCCTAGCTCGCGCTCCAAGCGCTTCGGCATCGACGATCTTTCCGGCAAGCACATAGGCAACTGCATGTACTACGACATAGATACGCGCCGCCACGAGACCGAGCTAGGCATAATGATCGGCGACCGCGCGTATTGGAGCAAGGGCTACGGCACCGACGCCGTGGACACGCTGCTGAAGTACATCTTCACGCAGACGAATATGAAGCGCGTATATCTGCATACGCTAGACTGGAACCAGCGCGCGCAGAAGTCCTTCAACAAGTCGGGCTTCCGGCAGATCAAGCAAGTGCGTAAGCGCGGCTTGGACTTCATCCAGATGGAGATACTGCGCCCCGAATGGGAGGAGACGTACGGGCCAAATGGGGATTAAGCCCCGAACCTGTCTCCCACCTTCAAGCCGACTGCCTCGACCCACTCGGGCGCGTTGATTTTGCGGTCGCGGCCTTGCTGCACTCTGCCCACGAAAATGGAGCCGCCATTGGCTGCGATGCGGAATCCCTCGTCAGTGATTTCCGTGACTTCGCCGGGCGCGCCGCCTGCTTCGCCATCTGTCCTGCTCGCTCGGAAGAAGAGCATCCCTGTCTCGCCGTAGGTCGTGCCTGCGCCGGGGCTGGGGTCGCTGCCGCGGATCATGTTGTAGATCTCGCTGACGGGCTTGTCCCAATCGATTATGACGTCACCGGCTCTGCACCAGCCTTCGTAGGTGGCGTCGTCGTGGTTCTGCTCGATGCGCGGCGCGTTGCCCGTCTTCACCATATCCACCGCCTCCACCATCGCGTCCACGCCCATCGAGAACAGCCTGCCGAAATAGACCGAGCCGAGCGTGTCGTCAGGGCTGATCGGCGTTTCCTTTTGCAGCAGGATGGGGCCCGTGTCCAGTCCCTTGTCGGGCCAGAATATCGTTAGCCCCGTCTTCTCGTCGCCCTGTATGATGGGCCAGTTGATAGAGCTTGGGCCGCGGTGCAGCGGGAGCAGCGAAGGGTGATACTGTATCGTGCCGTGCGTGGGCGCTTCCAGAATGGCGTCCGGCACGATGTCTGTTACGAACGCCATCACGCACACGTCGGCGTTCAGCGCCATGAATGCGTCTATGCAGTCCTGGTTGCGCATGCGGCGGAATTGCAGCACTGGGATGTCGTGTCCTTCGGCAGCGGTCTTTATGGGGTCTGCAGGCCTGCCTTCCCTGTCGGGCGGGCAGAACACACCAACGATGTTCTCACCGTGCTCCGAGAGAGCGTTCAGCACGCTCTCGCCAAATGCCGCCTGTCCGATAAGCGCGATACGAAAGTCTTCAGCCATGTGGGTATGCCTCCGGTAGGTTAGTCAGTTTATCAGTGAGTCAGTTATATCACCAAAGCACTTGAACGGCAACGAAGCGAGAAAGCCAACCAATTCAATTGATAATGCTCAACTTGCTAAAATCGTCCGAGCCATCAGGATTGATGACGTAACGGAACTGCAACTCGTCATTGGCGTCTTCCCGACTGCTGTCTTTTATGCCCAATACTTGAACTGCGGCGAAGAAGTCGTTCTTATTGTGGAACAACACGATCTGGCCAATCTGAGGTGTCTGATGTGGTGAGGTGAAGTCGAGGCGTTGCGCATTGACTACTTGCCTAAAATCTACCCACTCCCGCGGACATAGCGCAACGCCATAAATTGAGGGAGAGTGATTGTAGGCATGAATGCTCGTATCGCTTGACCTACCCCACTTCGTTTCGAACTCCAGCACGCCTCGACCAATAACATAACGACCATTGTGGCTGCTGTAGTCGAACACGACCTCACCTGAGAGTGAGGTCATTCTCGGAGGCGGTACATCGGAAGCCTTACCTGCGAACCGATTGACTCCCAATTTCTCTGCGATCATCGCGGCGAGTTCACTGGGCGAGTAGTCCTCCGCATTCAGATAATTGATGTCACTCGGTAGTCCTGGAACCTCGGTATCATCGAAGCGCACAGGTAGCACATATTCGCTCGATTCTTGAACCGCCCGGCTTAAGGCAGACCGCCGTTCATGTCGTGGCCAAGCCTTTTCGACATATTCTCTTGATATAAACAGGACCACTCGCCCAGAATCTTTCTCATATATCCTTTGGAACTCCTCTGTAAGGTACTTTCCCCACAGAAGAACCTTTTCGAACTCGTCATAGAACACAGCGATCCCGCGACTTTGAAGTGCTCGTGCGACTTCATCGACATAATGCCGCTGTTCTCCTGCGAAAGATAAAGCTACTTCGTACATTTTCTTGGGCTATCTCTCCTTAAAAGTTTTGGGTCACCGTCTAACCTGCCAAAAGATCCTCCAAATGCTAATGGTACAACATACCGACTAACCGACAGACCAAAACCCTGATATACTTCCCCGCGATGCTCAAAGCAATACGTGCTCTTCGCCCAAAGCCGCTGCCAATATACGCCGGCTGGTGGGTCATATCCGCGCCGTTCCTCGCCGCGATGCTCACTGTCGGCTCCGGACAGTATGCCTTTGGACTCCTGATTGAGCCGCTGGAGCAGGAGTTCGGCTGGACGCGCACTCAGATCAACTTCTCGCTGTCATTCACGGCTGTTGGCAGCATCATCGCGCCGTATCTCGGCTATGTCATGGACAAGCACGGCGCGAAGAATATCCTCGTAGCCTCCATGCTGCTCATAGCCGTTAGCTACCTGCTGCGCCCGTTGATGACCGATCTGTGGCACTGGTACGCGCTCAGCCTCGTGCAGTACGCAGGGTTCGCGGGCGCGTCCATTCTACCCGCGGGCAGGCTCGTGGGCATCTGGTTCGCTCGGTCGCGCGGCAGGGTGATGGGCATCACGCTGATGGGCAATAACTTCGGCGGCATGGTGTTTCCGCAGGTTACGACGCTTGCACTGGGGATGTCCTGGCACTGGGCGTTTGTTAACCTGTCCCCGTGGGAGGGCACCTATCTGCTATTCGGCGTAATCGGCGTGCTGATGACTGTGTACGCGCTGATGGTGGTGCGCGAGTTCCCGACACGTGCCCAGGTACGTCGTGAATATGACGGGGATGTCAGCGCCCCGAGCGATGCTCCAATCGTGCTGACCGGCTGGTCGCTACGAGAGGCGGCGCGCACGAAGGCGTTCTATGCCATGACGCTGGCAGTCATGCTTGGTTCTTTCACATACACCGCGGTACTGACGCAGGTGGCGGCTCACCTGACGGGAGAGGGTGTTTCACCCGGGTCGGCGGCAATCGCGCTGAGCCTGCTCGCGGGATGTGGGATGACCGGCAAGTTCCTGATGGGATTGCTTGCAGATCGCATAACGGCGCGCTACGCTCTCATGATAGACCTGCTGGGACAGTCGGGATTCCTCACTCTGCTGACATTCTTCGCTGGACTATCTATCCCACTTGTATGGCTGTTCCCCGGCGCGACGCTTCCGATGTTCTGGATATTCATAGGGTGTTTCGGATTCTTCCTTGGCGCGTTCGGCGCGCTGTTCCCACTCATCGTGCAGGACGCATTTGGCATAAGGCACTACGGTAGTATTATGGGCGTTATGAGCATAACGATGGGGGTGTCCTCGTTCCTTGGTCCAATTCTCGCAGGCTGGTCGTTCGACAACACGGGCAGCTACCGCTTCGCCTTCCTGCTGGTCGCTGCCCTGTTCTTCACCGGCGCGCTGGCGTTGACGCAGGCGGGCAAGCCGGCCCGCAGTGAGCAGTCTAGCGGGAGCTAACATCGATGAACGGGATGGACAGGATAGGGTTGACGCAGTGATCCCTGTTGAGGACGCGGTCTATACCATTAGGCGTGCGTAATCGTATAATGTACGCTGGCTAATTCATAATGTAGAGTCAGCATCGTCAATTGTCGATTGAACAAGAGATACAAATTAAGGAGGATGCAGGATGCAGGTTATAAGGAAGGGACAGAATGACCCGGAAGACCGTAGCGACGCGCCGATCTTCTACGGCGGCAAGGTTGAGGGCGAGGCGATTGTCGGCGGCGGCATGAGCGGCGACTTCAACTTCAACAAGGTGAGCTTCTTCAACGGGGCGAAGAACCACTTCCATACCCACACGAGCGACCAGGTTCTGTTCGTGTTGAGCGGCAAGGGCTATGTGGCGACAGAGGCGGAGCAGGTCGAGGTTGAAGAGGGCGATACAGCGCTGATACCGGCAGGTGAGAAGCACTGGCACGGCGCAGTGGACGGCGAGGATTTTTCGCACATCTCACTGACGCATCCCGAGAGCCAGACGACGGTGTATGCCGATTAGGGATTAGGTTACAGCGGTCGGCTATGTCGGCGGTGCGATGGCGTCGTCCGCAGGCTGACCGCTTACTGCTGACTGTCCTCGATAGCGTCTTCGATCGCTTTCCGGTACGCCTCGTAGTCGCCACTGACACGGTTGCCATTGACGAACACGGAGGGCGTGCTGTCAATGCCGCGCTCCATGCCGTCAAGCTGGCTTGCCTTGACTCGCTCGAAGGCGCGACCACTTTCCATGCACTCCTGGAACTTTGTGGAGTCCATGTTCAGACTTTGTGCGGTGCCCTGAAGCCACGAGTATGCAAAGGCGTTCTGTCTCGCATCCAGCCAATTGTCGAAGATGGCGTCGTGGAACTCCCAGAACTTATCCTGTTCCGCAGCGCATTCGGTTCCCATTGCTGCGATTATCGATTCCTCGCTGATGACGATGAAATGACGGTAGGCGAAGCGCACTTTGCCTGACTCTACGAACTCCTCGATTATCTGTCGCCCTGGCCCGAGGGCGAATGTGCGGCAGTGCGGTCATTGGAAGTCCGAGAACTCCACGACTGTGACCGGAGCGTCAGCGTCGCCCAGCAACTGCGCGTAGGCTTCATCTGCAGGGTCCGGTTCGGTGTCGCTGTCATCGCTGTCTGTGCTCATTGCGGCAGTCTGCTCGACAGTGCCAACGAAGTCCAGCTCCAAGCGTATCGTGTCCCCGACGCTGACGACTACTGCCACGCTGGGCTTGTCCATACCGAACTGTTCAAAGTCGATGTCAATTACCGCAAGACCGGTGATGCTGCCGCCGAATTCTGCTGTGACATCCCAGGTTACGGGGCGAGTCTGGTCGCGTATGGTGAGGTCGCCACTGAGAGCAAACTCGACCTCTCCGCTGGCTTCGCTCAAAGGAGACGGGAGACCCTCTGCGGCTGTGGGGTGGAAGATTATCTCAGGGTAGTTTGCGGTCTGCAACGTTTGCTCGCGCACATAGCGGTCGCGACGGTCGTTGTCGGTCTTGAGTGTGCCCGCCTGTATGACAATGCTGCTTTCGTCAGCAACGATGGCACCGTCGGCGTCGAACACGATGCGCCCGACAAGCTCGCTCGTTTCGCCGGTGGCGACCTTGAAGCCTTGGCTTGCCAGCACCTCTTCGACCTTATAGCGGGCAACGGTGCCCTCGCCGAGAACGAACGTGGTCGCACTCTGAGTTGCCTCGGAGGGTGCTGCGGGCGCTGCGGCTGTGGATTCAGGGGCAGGGGCGGGTTCTGTTGTTGCTGTGGGGACGGGCGCAACGGTTGCCGGTGGCTCTACAGTTGCTGTGGGTGGTGGTGGAGTCGGAACAGCCGCGATTGCTGTGGGAATTGGAGTCGGCTGTGGTTCGGGTTGCTGTGAACAGGCTATGAGGGTTGCCGCCAATAGGATGGCGAGGACTGCGCCGTATGCTATACGGCTAAGGTGGAAGGGCATTGCGATTTAACTCCAGCGGTTTGTTTTGTTTTCAATGGCTGAATACAGGATAGCATAGCGGACAGGGGCAAACATGGATGAACAGAACTGAAGAGGCTGAGGGCATGTCCAGATAGTTATTCAGGGTCATCATTCGGAGAAGAAGCGAGCGAGTTCGTCACGCTCGAAAGTGGGCAGGGGTCGTTCAGATCTGCCTGATATGAGGAGCAAGCCCTCTGATTTCGGCGTGACGCTGCCGATAATGCTGGCAGGGATGCCCTCCTGACTGAGCACGGAGACTAAGCGCTCCGCTTCGGAGTGTGGCAGCGTGGCGAGCAGCGCGCCGGATGCGATGAGGCCGAGCGGGTCGAGCGAGAGCGCGTCACAGATGGCGCGGCACTCCGACAGGATGGGTATGCGGTCGGCGTCAACGGCAAGTCCCACGCCCGCCGCGGTGGCGAGTTCTAGCAGCGCGCCTGCCACGCCGCCCTCGGTTGGGTCGTGCATTGCATTTACGGCTGCAGTATTGTGGGCGATCCGCGCGGCTTTGACGACACTTATGCCCGGCGTGAACAAGAACGACCTCGCCCGCTCAATGACTGTCCGAGACACGCCCTTTGCCGCGAGCGTGTCCTCTGTCTCCCGCGCGAGTATTGATGCGCCTTCGATTGCGATGCCCTGCGTGAGCACGATGCTGTCGCCGACCTGCGCGCCAGAAGTCAGCACTACTTCGTCTTTCGCCACCTCGCCGAGCATCGCGCCCATGGCGATTGGGCGCGGCAGGTCGTAGGTAACTTCAGTATGCCCGCCGATGAGCGTTATGCTAAGTGAGTCGCACGCCTCCAGTAGCTGCGCGAATATCGTCTCGGTCTGCGCTTCGGTCGTACCTTCTGGCAGCAGCAGAGTCGCCATCAACCAGCGCGGCGTCGCGCCCATCACGGCGAGGTCGTTGGCATTGACCTGCACCAGATACCATCCGATAAGGTCGGTAGCGAATGTTATAGGGTCTGTCTTAGCAACTAGATAGCGGTCTCCCATGTCGATGAGCGCCGCGTCCTCGCCGGTACGCGCGCCCAGCACGACGCGGGGGTCGCGCACATCTATGCCGGACAGCAGTCGCGAGAGCAGGTCAATGGGAAGCTTGCCAGGAAGCATGATAGTTCTTCAGTGTGTCGGTTCGTCAGTGGCTGGGCAATAAGGTAACATAAAACACTGGGTAAGCAGGATGCCGATACACCGAGAAACTGAAATATTTAATCATTGGAGCGCTATGATCACCGCCGTTTTCTTTGACCTGTACAACACGCTGGCGGGGTTTCGTCCCTCGCGCTATGAGATACAGTCCGAAGCACTTGCGGACTTCGGCATCAGCGTAACGCCGGAGGGAATTCTGCGGGGCTACTACCTCGCAGACGCCTTCATGTCCGAGCAAAACGCCACGAAGCCGGTGCGGAGTCTCAGTCGTGACGAAAATAGGATGTTTTTCGCCGAGTACGAGAGGCGCGTGCTGCGCGGCGCGGGCGTGGAGGTGTCGCAAGAACAGGCATGGCAGATCTGGCGCCGCATCCGCAAGATTGACTACGGCCTTGCCCTGTTCGACGACACCATACCGGCGCTGAATGCGTGCAGGCAAATGGGGTTGACGGTCGGGCTTATCAGCAACATGAACCAGAGTGGCGACGAACTTGCGGATAGCATGGGACTTCTGCCCTACATCGACCTCTCGATTACATCGCATGAGGTGGGCGCGGAAAAGCCCAATCCGCTGATATTCGAACGCGCTTTGGAGCGCGCTGAGGTGCAGCCCGAACGCGCGGTGCATGTGGGCGACCAGATTACTTCGGACATTGCGGGCGCCGTGAATGCGGGCATCAACGCCATACTGCTGGACAGGGATGGCAACCACAAAGGCTACACGGCACAGCCGCGAATCACAGGACTAGAAGAGCTTCCGGCGCTGCTGGAGCGTTTTCAGTCCTAGGCGTTCTACCGAAGGTCAACTATATGCGTGGGGGACAAATGGGCAGGATTGTTGCCTGTGGCATCCTGCTTATTCGTACACATAATGGCTAGAAGTCGTCATCTGCCTTGCGCCTGCGGCGCTTGCCCACGACCTCTACGGTCTCTCCAGCGACTATGGGGGACATGTAGGTCTCTCGCTTTTGCGCCTTTTTCTTGGGCTTCTTTGCCTCACGCTTAGGGACGCTTCCTTTTGGCATAACTTCCTCCTCCCTAATTGGTGATGGCCTGTCTGTCGTTTAAGTTGTACAGTCAGATATCCAGAGTCTAGACGAGATTCGATGATATGTAAAGGAACGATTGAGATCCGGCATCGTTTCGCTCGTAGCAATTCCGAGGTGTCGGAGCAGACAATTAAAGCCCTATGACCATTCTAACGTTGTACTGCCAGACAGAGTTTTGAGAGTGTTTATCGTGTTCAGATGGCAGACGAATGGACTGACCCTCTCGCTATCCGAAGCTAAAAGGAGGCGGCTGCGTGCCGTCGATATCCGTGAAGCCGTAATCTTGAGCTAGTTCGCCGGTCTTGTATGCACCGCCGTTGCGCTCCATCAAGGCTGAATCTGTGGCTAGAGCGACTACGGCACGTCCGGCGTAACGCGGCGATTCCGAATTCGTAAGCTCTTTGGCGGACGCGAAGCGCTTAACGCGCTCGGTGCGCGTCAAGCCGGGGTAGATGGCTAAGGCGGCGATGCTGTGCTGCCGAAGCTCCAGCGCCATTGCGAACGCCATGCGGTCGACTGCCGCCTTGGCGACGTCGTACATCACCTGTCCGCGATACTTGCCTTCGTCACCCGATGATATGTTCACGATAAGCCCCTGTTTACGCGGGATCATCAGGGACGCGGCGAGACGACTTGCGGTGTAGTGGGCGCGGACGCCTGCATCGAACATTAGCTCCCAGCGCCACATCGGTTGCTCCCAGAATGGAGCGACGAAATTCGCGGCGTCGAAGTCCTCATATCCGCCCCAGACATTGTTCACCAGGATGTCCAACTGCCCTTGCTCGCGGCGTATGCGCTCGAAAAGCGCTAATACAGCGTCGTCGCGTGTGTGGTCGCAGAGCACGGGGATGCCGATGCCGCCGGACTGCGTTACTAGCGCTGAGGTGCCGTTCACAGTGCCGCCCAGGTCTTCCGTAGTCGCGTCATCGGTCGCGCTGCGGCCAGTTACATAAACGGTCGCGCCTGCAACTCCAAGCTCGTGGGCTATGCCGCGTCCGACACCTCGGCTTGCGCCTGTTACCAGCGCGACTTTACCTTGCAAGTTAGTCATTTTAGCCCCTTATCACAGCCGTGAAGCTGATTCCCCTTGTTGACACTGGATTGTGCCAGACTACAATAAGCCTATCTTACATAAGTTGGAGGCACTTGATGATTACGAAATTTGACAGCCTGTACGCCGGGCATGTGGATATGGACAACATCGGCTACGCTGGAACGGCCGTGAACGACAGGCTGTTCGACAACGAGCACCTAGCGAGCGTCTATGCCAAGACGGATGCTATCGCCAAGACGATGGACGCAAACGGCTACAATACTTTCTGGCTTGCGGAGCATCATTTCCAGCCGGAGGGGTATGAGTGCATCCCGAATGTGCTGATGAGCGCGTTGCATCTGGCGCACATCACGGAGCGGCTGAACATAGGCTGCGGCTTCAATATCGCACCGATGTGGCATCCACTGCGTCTTGCTGAGGACTACGCGACGGCGGACATCCTGACGGGCGGGCGCGTGATATTCGGCGTCGGGCGCGGTTACCATAGCCGCGAAATCGAGACATTCGGCTCGCCGCTGTTCGACCAGGGGGGCAACCGAGACCTGTTTGAGGAGCAGGTGGACATCATCTTCAAGGCGTTCAACGAGGCGTCTTTCTCGCATCACGGCAAGAACTACACCATCCCACCGAGCGTGCCATATCGCGGCTACCAGTTGGAGGAAATTTCGCTGGTGCCGCGTCCGTTGCGCCTGCCGGTGGAGTGCTGGCAGCCGATACAGAGCGCCACACCGCGCGGGCTGGACTTCATGGCAAAGCACGGCATGAAGGGCATCATAGGCGGCGGCGTAGCAGAGGGCGGCGCGATGCACCGTGTTGTGGAGGCGTTCTGCGACGCATACGCGCGCAAGGGCGAGGACTTGGAACTCGGCGAGAACCTGAGCTTCGGCTTCCACTTCTACCTGTCAGACAGCAAGGAGAAGGCGACGCGCGAGGCTGCGGGCTTCTTCGAGGAGAACCTGAAGATGTTCGGCCCGCTGCGGCTGGTGCGCGCGCTAAGCGAAGAGCAGATTGAGGCGATGAGCGACCCGAAGCGCGCGCCTACCTTCGACCTGCCGCGCATCGAGGGCGCGGTCGAGACAGGCGGTTTCCTGTGCGGCACACCGGAAGAGGTTACGGAGCATCTCAAGCGCGTGGAAGAGGCGTACCCTGGGTTGGACAGAATCAGCGTCAGCCAGCCGGTTGGCACGCCGGAAGCGGTCATCACTGAGCAGCTGGAGTGGTTCGCGGAAGAGGTCATGCCGGCTTTCTCGGCGAAGGTGGCGGAGCCTGTGCCGGGGGATGATTAGTGATAGCAAGCAGGGCGGCAATCCTGTAAGTGGGTAAGCCTGCGTGTCGGCTATACTGGACATGCGGCTGACTGAAGCCGCCCAATTCATGCGTGTCAAAGGCGGGAATATGGAAAAGAAGAAGCACACCTACAAGGCTGTTATTCGCCACGATCCGGAAGAGTATTACGACTATGTGGAATGGGTGAGTGGCAAACCCAAGACGAACGTGCCGCTTGAGGTTGAAATCAGCGTGTGGGAAGAAGACGGAGATGAACCACAGACTAACAAGGAACGGCGCGCGAAAGCGGCAGCGGCGTTGAGAGAGATAGCCAAGAGAGGGGGAGTTCCCGAAATACCAGACCCCGTGGCTTGGCAGCGGGAGATCCGCAAAGACCGGCCACTGCCCGGGCGCGAGCTATGATACTTCTGGACAGCAACATCGTCATTTACTCTGCAGAACCTGAGTATGCCGACTTGCAGCAACTCGTTGAAGAACAAGACACGGCTGTCTCAATCGCAAGCTATATTGAAGTCTTGGGCTTTCGAAGACTGGATGACTATCGAAAGCGCTTTTTTGAAGAGTTCTTCCGATCCATCGAAGTAATACACCTGACTACCGAAATCGCGGACCGGGCTATTGGATTGCGTCAACAGCGCAGAATAGAACTCGGTGACGCTATCATAGCTGCAACCGCCTTAGTACATAGCATTCCGCTATTGACACGCAACATCGGAGATTTTCGGTGGGTAGAGAATCTTGATGTTCATGATCCTTTGGCTCAAGAAAGCTAATATCTGATTACTAGCAACTGATCACTGGCAACAGACAAGGAGATTGACACTATGGTGAACAAGAAGGGGAGCGCCCTGCTGATGGTGTGGGCGGAGGTGCCTGCGGACAAGGAGGACGACTTCAATGGCTGGTACAACGAGGAGCACCTGGCGGAGCGGCTTGCCATACCGGGTGTGCTGAGCGCGGCGCGGTACGAGTCGGATTCGCCGGGCGCGCCCAAGCATCTGGCTATGTATGAGCTGGAGAACATCGGCGTGATGACCTCTGATGCGTACCTGAGCGTGCGCGGCAACGCCACTGAGTGGACGAAACGGGCATCGCCTGAGGTTATTGGCACCACGTACATCCGCAACACCTACGAGCAGATATTCCCCTCCGATGTGGCGGACGACGTGGCGCAGAGCGGGATGGCGCCTGTGCTGCAAATCGGACGCATGACGGTGCCGCCGGAGCTGGATGCGGAGTGGAACGAGTGGTACAGCAGCGTCTATGTGCCGAACTACATGAAGGTGCCGGGCTGCATACGCGGCAGGCGCTATCGCGCGGTTGTAGGCGAGCCCGCATACAGCACTGTTTATGAGCTGGAGGACCCAGACGTTTCCAAGACTGACGAGTGGCTGCGCCAGCGCGCGATAGACCCGCGCAATGAACGCTGGCAAAATACGATGGAGCACGCGGTTGGGTCGCCGGGCGTGTGGGTGAAGACTTTTGAGTTGGGGTAACTGACATCGCTGGACGGGACAGAAAAGATGGCTTAATGGCGAAATCAATGAAAATGGAGGCGCACCGATGACTACCAATGGACATCAGACACATATCTACGTTGGCCTCGCGGGTGAGGGCGACGCAATCGGGCAGGGCGGTATGATTCGACGGACAGCGAGGGATTCGGAATGGCAGAGCATTGCCAAGGGCCTGCCGGAGAATCCGCAGGTGCGGGCGCTGGCGATTCATCCCGACAACCCTGCAGTCATCTTTGCCGGCACGCAGGACGGGCCGTACCGCAGCGACGACCGAGGGGAGCACTGGGAGGCATTGGACGCGCCGAAAGCCGATGTCTGGTCGCTGGCGTTCCGTCCGGGCAATCCGGATGTGCTTTACGCGGGGTACGAGCCTTGCGGTGTTGCGCGCTCTGAGGACGGCGGCGCGACATGGCAGCAGATGGACACGAGCCGGGTAAAATACCCGGATGTTACGACTTACATGCCTCCGCTGGGCAAGCGCGTCATCGGCCTCTGCGCTGATCCTTCCGAGCCTGACGACATCTATGGCGCGGTCGAGGTTGGCGGGCTGATCGCGAGCAGGGACGGCGGCGAGTCGTGGGACTCGCTGACGGACGGGCTGTACCGCGACAACCACACGGTTGACCTGCACGGCGTTCAGGTGAGCGCGGCCGCGCCCGGTACGGTGTTCATCATCGCGCAGGTGGCCATGTTCCGCAGCCGCAACAAGGGACGCAACTGGGAGCATATCCGCTTCGGCGAGATGTTCCCTGGCGGCTCGTACTGCCGGGGCCTGCTGGTCTCGCCGGACGATCCTGAGACGATATACCTCGCGGCAGGCGCAGGCGGTGGCGGCGCGCCATCCGGCACTCAGGAGGCAGGTGCGCTCTTCCGCAGCCGAGACACCGGCGAGAACTGGGAGCGGCTGGACATCGGCGATGAACCGCCGGGGCGCATGTTCCAGGTGGCGATAGACCCACGGGCGCCGGACAATCTGTTCTGCACCACGAACTACGGGCACTTCTTCGCCAGCGCTGACGGCGGCGATAGCTGGACGGGAGAAAAGATTCCGCTGGACTTGCAGCGCGGCTACCATGTGTATCCGATGGTGAGCGGCTGATTCTGAGCACAACAGAGAATATATCGAACAAGGAGAATGGCGATGGCTGATCGGACTCCCACAATAGACTCACAAGTGCATTCCTACGAGCGCAACAGCTCTGAGCGTCCCTGGCAGGGATTCCTTGACGGTCCCGATGAGGTTACCGGCGACGATATGGTGGCGGCAATGGACGCGGTCGGTGTGGACGGCGCTCTGCTGGTCTCGCCGTACTCCATGTATCGCTTCGACGCCAGCTACGCGCTTGAAGTGAATGCGAAGCATCCGGGCAGGTTCGGCATAATCAGGCCCTTCGACCCGGAATCGGAGACGATAGCCGATGATATGGCAGAATGGACCGGCACGCCCGGTGTCGTCGGAGCGCGCATCATGCTCACGTACGGAGAGTACGACGGTGACCACCCCGGCCTTCACGCCATTCTTGCGGCTGCGGGTCAGGCAGGCGTTCCGGTTAACATTATGGCTGCGGGTCATCTGTCGATATTGCGCGAACTGGCTCGCCGCAATCCTGGTACGCAGATTGTGATAGACCATGTGGGACTCGCCCAGCCGCGCCATCCACCCGCGCCGCCGGAGCCGTTCGCCGAACTGGATAGTGTGCTGGCGATGGCAGAGTTCGACAACGTTGCCATCAAGATTTCCGGCGCCTGCACGCTGGCGCATGAGCCGTTCCCCTACCCGGATATCTGGGAGCCGCTGGGCAGGATGTTCGAGGCATTCGGCTTCGAGCGGTGCTTGTGGGGCACAGACTGGACGCGGGCATCGAATGTGTTGACCTACGAGCAGGGCGTCGAGGCGTTCCGCGTTACCGACACACTTTCGGACTCCGAGCGCGCCATGCTGATGGGCGGGGCGCTGACAAAGGTTTATGGCTGGTCGCCAGAGGTGGACGAGTAGGTTGACGGGGACAATCTGAGAACCCGGGCCGTTAGATTTCGTGCCCCTGGGCGGTCAGGACGATCATTTCCAGAACCTCATAGCTGGAAATGGAACCTATGAACTCGCTCGTCTCAGCGTCGTTCACCGGGAGCACGGTCAGCGAATTTTCAGTCATTCGCTGCAGCACATCCTCCACATACTCGTCTGAACTGGCATGAGGAGGTTCAATGCGGCGCAATACGCTGCCGAGTGCAGTGTGCTCCCACTCGGCGTGCGGCAGGTAACGGAGCATACTGAGCGATACTATTCCAGTAAATTCGCCATGGTCCACGACTACATAGTCGTGCTGCTCCGGCAGCAGCCAGTTTTCGGCAAAGTGCCTGACCGTCAACGACTTCTCCGGGTAGCTTCTGGAACGGTCAAGAACATCCCTGACCATGATCCCATCCAAGGCAAAGCGTATAAGCGACGGCGGTACTCTCTCATTGGTGGTGACGGCATCGGAGCGCTTAAGCCTCCTGATCGCGAAAGTTATGCCCATTGGCGTCATCAGGATGTAGCCAAACATCATCAGCAACAATAGGGAGAAGACTCCTCTATCGATTGATCCGTTTTGCAGCAGCAAGAGAAGCAGCGCGATTTCCGCTACACCCTTTGCCATCAAACCCGCAGCCATGGCGAACGGCGCATCGAGCCGAGTGATGTATGCGCTGAAAAACGCAGCAATGAATTTGCCGGCCAGAGGCACAAGGACGAGCGCTAGTATGGTTTCAGGCGGCAGATTCAGGAACTCAAAGTTCAGGTGCAGGCCCGCTGATGCGAAAAACAGTGGGACGAAAAATCCTTCTGCCGTGCCTTTCATTCCAGGCATAATGTCGCGCCGAACCTGGTAGGGGAGCATCGAAAGCGCGGCGCCGAAGAGTAACGCTCCGAGTGAGCCGTGCAGCCCGACTTCTTCGGCGCCTACTACGACCAGAAAGAGTCCGCCCAGCAGCAGCCCAAATGAGAGTTGCGGTACCTGTAGAAAGCGATGCAGCAGGACGATGACTTTGGGCAGCAACTTGGTGGAAGCGAACCACGTTACCAGCGTGAAGCCGAGGATCTGCCCGATGAGGATTGACACACTGAGCAGGTCGAGCCGGTGGCCGTGCCCCTCACCGTAGAAGTGCTCGCTTATAGCAAAACCCACGATGAACAGGGCAATCAACTCGGCGATAATTACAGCCGTGAAGATCTGAACGCCAATAGGGCTCCCTGAGTCGTCCCTCGTCAATTAGCACCCTGGCTACCACGCCGAGGCTGGACAGAGACAACACACCTGCCAGTCCCAATGCCTGGGTGAATTCCAGGTTCAGTCCCAGATCGAAGAGGAAGTCGGTTGTGACTGCCAGTGACACCAGCATCGATATGGTCACGGACAGCACGGCGGCAAGGAAGAGGCGGCCGCGGATTGCCGATACGAAACCGCGAATGTCCAGCTCCTCCAGGCCGATGAGGAAGAAGAAGATGAAAATACCGATGCTCAGGACAATCTCGATTTCGGTTCCCATCCTGACCAGTCCGATTACGGGGCCGAGGATGACCCCGGTGGTGGCATAGGCGATGATCGAATTCAGGCCGAACCGCTTGAATATGCCTTCGAGCAGCTTGGCGACGACGATCATCGCGCCAATGGCAAAGAGGGATTCGTGTAGTTCCAATTCGAGGCGTCCTCCGTGGACTTCTTTGACATTGGGTGGCGCCAGTTTGTCGGAATGATGAACCAGCGCCTATCCGGGAACTCTAGGAGAAAGTACCTTGTTTGTGTGGTTCCGCGCAGTGGACTTTCGGTTCGGGCAGCACCGACATCACGCGGAAGTGCGCCGTTGACTGAAGGCACTCGCGTGTATCCACACGGGGCCGGTCTTCGATGCTTGTCAGAGACTAATTAACCAGGTGGAGCAGCCAGCGTGCGCAAGCGTGAGGGTTATGGCAGCGCGCCCTCTTTCCGGAACACGTCAGCCAGCTTTTCTACGCCTTCCCATATTTCACTTACGGAAGGGAGTGCAAAGCAGAGTCGGATATAGTTAGCTGCTGCCTCTGGATCGGCGGACCAGTCCGGTCCCGGATTGAATGCGATGCCTTCTGCTAGCGCCGGGGCGACCAGGTTGCGTGTATCGACTCCTTCGGGGAACTTGAGCCAGAGGTACATCCCGCCCCTGGGTATTTCGAACTCTACATTCGGCCCGAATGACTCGAGGAGCGCGCTGCTGAGGGCGTCGCGCTTGCGTTCCAATGCCGCGCGCAGGTCATGGATGTGCTCGTCATAGTGGTTTGTGAAGAAGTCGCCCACAATCATCTGGTCCATTACACCGCTACCGGCGTCGGCTTTGGCTGAAATGAACCGGCTCAATATCTCCCACGGGGCGACCATGTATCCGAGGCGCATGGCTGGGCCAAGGTTCTTGGAGAATGAGCCTATGTGCAGCACGCGGTTCGTGTCGTCCAACGCCTTGATCGCGGGTTCGTACTCGTCCTCGAATACGAGGTCGGCGTAGCATTCGTCCTCGAAGATCGGGACTCCGTACTCGGCGCTAAGTTCGAGCATTCGATGACGGCGCTCCATGCTCATCACGGAGCCGTTGGGATTTTGCAGGGTTGGGATTGTGTAGATGTACTTGGGCTGGATGCCCTTGCCCCGCAGGTCTTCGAGTATCTCTTCCAGGTGGTCCATCCGGATGCCGTCATCATCAATCTTCACGGCGACGAAGTTGACATTGCGGCGTCTCAGGAAGTTCAGCGCACCAGAGAAGCTGAACTCTTCGACGATTACGGTATCGCCCTCCTCCAGCAGGACATCGTTGATTATCTGGATGCCCTGTCCGGAGCCTGAAGTAATCAGAACTTCGTCCACCGTAATCTCGATGCCGCGATAGGTCCTGAGCTTGTCGACGACGAACTGACGCAGGGGCAGAATGCCCTGCGGACCGTCGAGGCTGTACATGGACATGTACTTCGGGTCGCCACTGAACACATTAGCAGCCGCCTCGATGAACCCTTCCATCGGCACCGAATCGGGGTCGCTGTGGCCGCCGATGAAGTTGTACTTCGGGTGCCCTCCCCACTTAGCCGCAGGAGCGGGCAGGTCCTTGTTGAAGAGCGTCGAGTAATCCAAGGCGTTGCTGGTCATGGGGTGATCCTCCAATGTTGTTGGTGCGTCACTTGCCGCTGGATTTGCGGGGACGGAGGCATAGTAACATTGGGAGCGTTGGTTGTCTAACGGGGTGCGTGTTAAAAAGGGATGGCTAGAAATATAGAAGGGATGGTGGGTGGCGTATGGATATTCTTAAGGACCTCTCCAGTCAAGACAGACGTCGAGTTCGCGCAGCAAGAATTGAGTGTTTCCACATCTAACCTGAAATCGCCTGCATAGGTCAGGAAGTTTTATACTAGATTTGGAGGCAGGAGCGGATTCTTCATTGGTAATGACAATAGCATTATGCTCCCTGCCATAGGCCGCCAACCAACCATCCGCGGCGCTTGCAAACTTGTTCACGGCCGCTGCGTTAAACTGAGAGTTTGTCTGTACCCAATTGGACATCCGCGTGTAGGCCCGGGCAACTTGGGCATCTATGTGGGCAAACGCATATTGAGGGAGTTGGTTTATCCACTGTACCAACTCAGTTGGATGAGCTATCTCTGTGCGTACGAGGTCGATTATCAATAGCCTACCATTGGAAAGGTAATGCGCGAGGCAATCCCAGAAACCGGGACAGTAATCTGGTGCGTAGCGGTCGCGGTACGCAGATATTAGGACATCGGAGTCTAGCAGCAATGTCCTGCTACCATTCGTCATCGGCTAATGCCCATCTGTTCAGGTATGTTCTCAAAGGTGTCGCCCTTGAGGTCCGTGAGCGAATAGGCTTCTTTATAAGTCAATCTGCCCTCCTTGGCAGCGCAGAAAACAGTAGAAGCGAAGCGAGGCCCCACTCGCCAGATCTGATTGAACCAGAAGTTGCCACCCCTTTCAGATTGTTGGCTGCTACGCCACTCCTTATCCTTATACTGGTTGTAAAACTCGAAAAATGCGCTTCTACCCGTTAAATCCAAATCTAAGGCGCGCCGCGCCGCAACTATAGAACTGACTTTGAATTGGCGAGCCGCGGACGAGTATAGGTCTCTTGTCTGGTTCACTTGGTTCCAGTATGCGCGAAATTCGCCTTCTGGCACCAAGAATTCCGCTGCCGCCTTGTCGCAAAAACGCTCCGTGGCGTTATCTGAGGGCTGCATATCTTCAAAATGCGACACACCGGTCTCCCCCACGAAGATATGCGCCAGTTCGTGAGCGAGGGTGAACATTTGAGCTGCCTTGAAGTCAGTATTGTTCACAAAGATAAGCGGAGCATATTCGTCCACCAATGCGAAACCTTGAAATTCTTCTGGGTCGAGCTTTCGGTGGGTATTATTTCCCACGACGCCATTAAAAATTACAAGTACACCGGCGCCTTCTATCCAGTCCCGCAAGTGTCGAAGCGCTATAGACCAGTTGGGCACGACAGACGCCCAACCGCCAGCAACACCTAGTACATCGCGCATCGCCTCAGCAACCTCTACGGGGTCATCTGTGAGTGCGAATGCTCCTACGAATGGAAGTGGTGGCTCTTCGTATTGGCGAAGTACTTCGTCGCGCATCCATTCTTGACGGCGTTGCATGGCGTACACGGTGTCAAGCAGATTGGGGCTGGGGCGTCGCCGGCCTTCATCGCGTCTTGTGCGGAAATCGGCTATAGGCAGGGTGTCATCGGGCGGTTCGGAGAGAAAGAGATAGCCATAGGGTGTGTAGGTGGCACCAGCCAGACGTTTCACCTGCGCCATGCTGATATTGCCGGAACTTTCCCATTCGAGCACACGCTCCAGTTTAACCTGCATCTTGCCCGCAAGGTCTTCCGCGCTTAGTTCCGTACGCGCTCGCGCCCATTGCAAGACGCTGGGTTCTAATGTGATCTGCAATCTCTGGCCGACCATGGCCTACACTTTCCTACCATAAATGTCGTGAGCCGATGTTATACAAGCGCGTCAACTTCGGTCAAGTTGGCGCCAGACTTGTGAAGGTTGGCGTCGCCGGCAGGCGGCTCACTCCATCCGACCTGAACCAGCGTATCCGGACACTACCAGGACTTCAAGACCGGTAGCACTTCTTTGGCAAAGAGCTTCAGGCTGCGCTCCGCGATGGGGAGCGGAATGCCCCCGAAGCGGAAGGCGACGTTCAGCTCGAAGTCGCCCACAATTGCCCTGCGTTCCTCAAGGCCTCTGAGAATCTTGTCGGGCGTGCCCCAACTTGCCGCTTTCATGAAGCCTTCGACCGCTCCTTCGAGTCCGGTTGAACGTGCGATTTCAGCCTTTTCCTGATAGGCGTTGTAGCCCTTAATGGACTTGAAGTGGTCGCCAAGGAACTCGTAGTGATAAAAATTGCTCTCGACAAATTTGCCCTGATATTGCCGCGCCTCTTCTTCGCATTGTTCCAGGTCAGTGCCGCATATCGCGAATTCGGTGAGCATCAGGTTTGGTGGCTCCGTGCCGTGATACTCGCGGTGCAATGCCCTGCCGCGCACGATGCCGGGCATCCGCATTTCCCAGGGACGGTCGGCGAACATGATGATGTGCGCGCCAAGTTTGGCAGCCGAGAGAACGGATTCGTCGCTGGCCGCGACCGCGTAGATGCGCCCGTCGAAGGAATGCTGCGGCCGGGGCCGAATCTCTGTGCGGGGCTGCTTGTAGTATGTCCCGTTGCCCTCGATGAAGCCTGTCTTTAGGGCCTTCGCAATCATCGGTGCCGCTTCGTCGAAGCGCTCCCGCGATTCGTCCATGCTGATGCCGAAGGTTTCGAATTCGCGCCGCGCCAAGCCTCGCCCGAAGCCCAGCCGTAGCCTGCCATTGCTCAGCAGGTCAAGAACGGCAGCATTTTCCGCGACGCGCAACGGGTTGTGCCAAGGGAGTATAACGGCGGCCGTCCCCACGTCGATGTTGGGATGCCGTGCCGCGAGGTGCGTCATTAGCTGCAGATTGTCGGGCACGAAGGAATAGTCGTTGAAATGGTGCTCCGCGGACCAGAGGCAGTCGAAGCCCGCATCAGCCGCGATTTCAGCAAGCCGCAACTCTTCTTCCCACATCTGACCATCGGAGCCGTCTTCCCAGCCGTAGCTGGAAAAGATCATCATCATTCCGACATCCATCTGAATACTCCTTCCGGTTCAATCAAGTTGAACGGATGTGTAAGGCGTGGAGCGTTAGAAGCTCGGCTTTACAGGGTACGGCGTCAGCTGGAGTTCGTGTGTCCAGCAGGACTTGTCCTGAGTGTGCAGGTAGTAGAAGGCCTCGGCGATCTTGACGGGATTTATCAGCAGTTCAGGGTTCTGCTGCGAGCGCGGCATTGCCCGCGTTCCCGGAGAGTCGATGGTGCCGTCGATGACGACATTGGCGACATGCACGCCGTGCTCGGAATACTCCTCAGTCAATGCTTGCGCGAGCGTGCGCATCAGCACCCTCGGATAGTATAGTGACTGTCCGGTGTAGCGCTTCTTCCCTCGCAGTGAGGACGAGTTATTGGAGATCAGGAAAGAGCCTTCGCCTCGCTCGCGCATGGCGGGCAGTACCTCCTTGGCGACCAAGAAGGGGCCGCTGCTGGAGATGTGCTGCGCGGTCTCGAACATTTCGAAGGGGATGTGTTCCAGCAATTCCTTCTCCGGCGGAAGGTCGCGTCCCTCCAGGTAGCCCGCGTTGTAAACGAGGACATCAGGGTCACCGGCCTGCTCGCGGATCTGGGCGAAGGCGGCGGATATGGAGTCGCGGGACGAAAGGTCCAGCTCAACGATCATGCTTTCGCCACCCTGTTCCCCGATCGCTGCCTGCAACGCACTGGCGTTGGCGGCATTGCGGGTAGTCAGCACGGTGAGGAAGCCTTCCTGTGCGAATTTCTGGGCGATGGCTCCGCCCACGCCCCAGCGTACTCCGACGGGCAGATCACTGTCGTCGAGGTCTGTGCCGTGGATTAAGCGGGTGTTTCGTCCGTCCGACTGCCATTTGGATGTCGCGCCAATGACGACGGCGACTTGCTTTCGTGTGGTATTCATGTGGAAATCCTTTCGTGGAAGTTTTGGAATGTGCGCCGCTATTTAAGGTTGAGGCTGCTGGTGGCGATCAGTCCGTCCAGAGAGCATCATAACATGGGAATTGTAGTGGATTCAGACACCGACATTTTCCGGCCGGTTTGGGCACTCCGGTGAGATGTGGAGGACTAGGGGCTGACATGGCCACCGCGGGCAGGGTTCTCGTTAAGGTCGTCCCAGCTAGCAGGGAGACCGGGAGACTCCCATTGGGGGTCGGGTCGCCATAGGTGCCATTGCTCGTCGAACGGCGGCGCCCTCTCATCCAAGGCTTCGATCACCCGAGTCCCCTCTGCCCTTATGAGGTCCGCCTTCCGGGGTGTCGTTAGGCCGTTGGCGACAGCATCTTCGAGTTCGTCCTCATCTTTCCAGTTCCACGCCGACAGATCAGGTGCAATCTCGATGTCCAGTAGCTGGTCAAGGTAATCGAAGCCTGTCGCACTGCGGGTCAGCGGGCCCTCGGAGATTGACGTACCACTTGAGGAACTCTCCGAAGCCTTTCGTCCACAGGGGCAGTACGCTGTGGTGGCGACCCGGAGTGACGATACGAAGGGCCTCGATTGGCCAGACGGACTCTCCGAGCGCCCAGTTCAACTCACGCCCGTGTATGGCGCTGTCATCGGCGCGAACGGGTCGTACCCAGCGGACACCTGCGCCCATGTACATTATCAGTTGACCATGCGTGTCCTTGACTATCGTGTACGGCCTGCCGGACCAGATCCGCCCCCGCCAGATTTCGCGCAGCACGACCTGGTCCCCCCGCTGCAAAAATCGTGTCATGCTGCGTTAATTCCTCGCCGATATCAGTTGCGCCACCTTGTGAGAGAGAAGGATGAGTTTGCCGTCTCCATGTCGTCCCCATTAGTGTCTGGTTGTGGCTCAAGGGCTTTATGCAACTCACTCCCATTCCAGCACTGTGTCAATTGTCCAACTCCCATCCGTGTTGGCATGTGCAGATAAGGACGTAAATTTCTCGTAGCCGTTGATGACCAGCCAAGTCCTGTCGATTTAGCCATAGCGAGTTTCCAGCAATCGGTCGCCTTCGTACAGGATGCCCTGTCCTGAATCGGTAACCACGAATGTGTAATCGTCTTCCATGTGAGAGCCTTTAGGTACTCTACAACCAGCCCTTTTCGGTAACGTGTTGCCTGGCGCGCAGATTTCGGAGAAGGACGGCACTAGCGGTGAGGCGGCGATTGTCGGCGGAGGCGTTATTTGCCCGCTGTAGTTATCCCCCCAGCACTTTATCGACCCGTCGACGAGCAGCCCGCAAATGTGCCTTTTGCCCGTGCCGATTTCCAGGAATTTCTCATCTGAAGGTGGCGACTCAATGGTGAAGTCGAATCCAACACTATAGGACCAACAGAAAGTAGAACCGTCGTACTGTATACCGCATCGACGGTTCGCAACTGCGCTGCTGAGCTGATATGACTGCCGAAATAGCGCAGGTCCTGAGGAGGCACGTCGATGTGCCCGCCGGACCTGCGCCAATAGACTACATTCTCATTGTCTTTCAACCCACAGGTAGCGGCGTAACCGCCACTAATCGAGGCAAATCCCCGGCCCAAAGATTGATAATGTTCCGCCACATTTCCCCAGCACATTGCGACGGTATCCGTGTCAATTCCGCAAGAATAGTCAAAACTGCTAGTGATGGAGATGAATTTCTTGTCAGATGGAGCCTCTGTCTGCCCACCCTAGTTAGCGCCCCAGCAAATCGACGTTCCGTCCTCCCGGAGCGCGCAGGCATGACTGTTTCCCGCGCTGATGGCAACAAACTTCTCACCTGGCGGCGGAGATAACTCCTCCTTGTCTATCCAGTTTAACCCCCAGCAGACCGGCGCTCCGTCCTCTTTCAGCGCGCATGTGAAATTGTTTCCTGCGCTGATGGCAATGAACTTCTCATCCGGTCTAGAAGATGGGAGCGGAAGGTGATCGTTTCCCCAGCACACGACGCCCCCATCTGCTTGAAGGGCGCAGTTATGTTCGTGGCCTACACTAATGGCGACGAATCGGTCGGTGCCCTGCGTAGGTATTCCTTCCAGTGGAACTGAAGTAGGCATGCCAGCGGGCATTGTGGTGGGAGATTGAGCATTCTGGACCGGCTTCTCAATCTGTGGCTCATCCGCACATGCTGACCACGTCACAGATGTCACAACGGTAAGCAATGCTAACAAGCCAGTCAGCACGGTCAGAGGAGGAACTCTTTTCTGTAAATTGGACAGGACGAAGACCATGCGAGGAAACTTCCGTTGCCGATGCACATCTGGGTGTGAGGGTATCAACACAAGGTTGGTGGAGCTGAGGGGACTCGAACCCCTTACCTCCTGCTTGCAAAGCAGGCGCTCTCCCAGATGAGCTACAGCCCCACGAGGAACCGGGCGGGTGTCGTCGGCCGTCAGGTTGGCAAACGGCGCGGACAAAATAATAGGGCTGGTTGCTGTTGAAACCGGCCCCGTTTTGCGCTCTTACAAGAACACCTTAACCGCTGGATAGTGGAAGGGAACAAAATGTTTAGCAAAAGTTTGTGTTTGCATCTAAATGTGCAGTAGGTTGTCTTAGGGAGGTGATCCGGGTTTTCGAGGAGTTCCTCTCAGTTGCCTGAGATCCGACTCTACTCTCCGTCCATTTCACCCCGTCTACTGACCGACCTAGGATGTTCCGTTCCCATTGGCCTGAACCGACAGGGAAGGAAGTCTCCCTAGAAAGGAGGTGATCCAGCCGCACCTTCCGGTACAGCTACCTTGTTACGACTTCGTCCCAGTTACCAGTCCCACCCTCGGCGCCTGCCTCCTTGCGGTTAGCCCAGCGACTTCAAGTGTTACCGACTTCCATGACGTGACGGGCGGTGTGTACAATCCCCGGGAACGTATTCACCGCAGTGTGCTGACCTGCGATTACTAGCGACTCCGCGTTCATGCAGGCGAGTTTCAGCCTGCAATTCCAACTGGGGCCAGATTTGTGGGATTAGCTCCGACTCGCGTCATCGCGACCCTCTGTTCCGACCATTGTAGCGTGTGTGTAGCCCTGGGCGTAAGAGCCGTGCCGACTTGACCTCGTCCCCACCTTCCTCTCCCCTTTTAGGAGCAGTCTCGCTAGACATAGTAACTAACGACGAGGGTTGCGCTCGTTGCGGGACTTAACCCAACACCTCACGGCACGAGCTGACGACAGCCATGCAACATCTGTGCACTTGTCTCGAAAGAAGACCCGCTTTCACGGGCTGTCAAGTGCATGTCAAGCCCAGGTAAGGTTCTTCGCTTAT
Source organism: Dehalococcoidia bacterium (assembly GCA_965225795.1). Taxonomy (GTDB): domain Bacteria; phylum Chloroflexota; class Dehalococcoidia; order Lucifugimonadales; family JADFKI01; genus Bin90. The sequence continues at coordinate 3,084,747 of OZ245324.1, forward strand.
CATCGAATTAAACCACACGCTCCGCCGCTTGTGCGGGGACCCGTCAATTCCTTTGAGTTTTAGCCTTGCGGCCGTACTCCCCAGGCGGGATACTTATCGCGTTAACTCCGACACGGGAGGGGTCGATACCCCCCATATCTAGTATCCATCGTTTAGGGCGTGGACTACCCGGGTATCTAATCCGGTTTGCTCCCCACGCTTTCGTGTCTCAGCGTCAGGCACAGCCCAGAAAGCCGCCTTCGCCTCTGGTGTTCCTCCGGGTATCTACGCATTCCACCACTACTCCCGGAATTCCGCTTTCCTCTGCTGCCCTCAAGCTTGCCAGTTTCCCATGACCGCTCCCAGTTGAGCCGGGAGATTTCACATGAGACTTAACATGCCGCCTACACACCCTTTACGCCCAGTAAATCCGGACAACGCTTGCATCCTACGTATTACCGCGGCTGCTGGCACGTAGTTAGCCGATGCTTATTCCTGCGGTACCGTCCTATCTCTTCCCACAGAAAAGGGGTTTACAACCCTAAGGCCTTCTTCCCCCACGCGGTGTCGCTGCGTCAGGCTTTCGCCCATTGCGCAAGATTCCCTGCTGCTGCCTCCCGTAGGAGTGGGGGCCGTGTCTCAGTCCCCCTCTGACCGATCATGCTCTCACATCGGTTACCCGTCTTCGGCTTGGTGGGCCATTACCCCGCCAACTACCTGATAGGCCGCAAGCTCCTCCCAGAGCGGTCGAAACCTTTCTTCATATAGCCTTGACCATATGAACGTACGGGGTATTAGACCGGATTTCTCCGGATTATCCCCCGCTCCGGGGCAGATCACTTACGTGTTACTCAGCCGTCTGCCACTAGCTCCGGAGCCGAAGCCCCTTTGCCCGTTCGACTTGCATGCATTAAGCGCACCGCCAGCGTTCGTCCTGAGCCAGGATCAAACTCTAAACGTTATGTGTGTTCTCTTCCACTATCCAGTTGTTAAGGTGCCATTCCAATTGCGTAAAGATTAGATTACACCAGCAATTGCCCTCAGTCAAGGGATTTTGGCGTAGATTTCAGGAATTTACAGAAAATCCGCCTTAATGCCCTCTTTTACGCCCTGAGCGGATTCAGGTTGTGCTCTCGGACCCGTTGCTTACGCCTCTAATTCAGCCAGTATGCCCCGCACGTAGTTCACGCTGCGCCTGTCCTTATAAAGCTGGTCGCCCGTGTTCGCCCCCTCTATGGCGAGGTAGCCGTCGTAGCCCGCCTCCACCATTGCGGATATTGCGAAGCGATAGTCTATATCGCCGTCGGGCAGCGGTACGCGGATATAGTACGAGTGGTCAATCTCCGGCACATGCACGCGGTTAAGGGCTTTGCAGTGCCAGTATTTGGAGTGCGCCGCCAGCGCGGATATGCACTGCTCCATCGTCTCTTCGGGCACATCGTAGTTCCACAGCACATTGCCGAGGTCGGGGTTGGCATGCACGAAGGGGCTGTCGGCGAGTTCCAGCAGGTGCAGCGTTGACCAGCTGTTGTCGGCGATGGAGTGCTGATGCACTTCGACGGTGATGTCGATGCCGTTGTCGCCGGCCATCGCCCCAACCTCGTGCAGGGTGCGAGCCGTGCGGATGAAGTCTTCTTCGCTCGCCATCTGGCTGGAGCCGTGCGACTGAGGCGCGCCGGACGGTCCGGTGTCCAGTTCGCGATTTGGCGGCGGGCCGCTGAGCGCGCTGTTCACGATGTCGGCGCCGAGCCATGATGCAATATCTACGGACTTTTCGAGGCGCTTGCGGTTTTGCGCGGCGGTCTGTGGGTAGCAGAGTGCGCCGCCCGCGCGTATGGCAACACAGGGCGTGCCCTCGTCATCGAGCCGCTGCTTCAGTTCCTTCACGTCGCTCTTCTTGGCGTCGATGCCACCGAAGCTCTCCAGGCCAAGCTCGATGCCGTCAAAGCCGATGTCGCGCACCTTGCCGAGATAATTGGGCAGGGCGCGTTCATCGGGCAGCGACCATGCTGCGCCTGCCTCGAATGGGTAGTATGTGCTGCGTCGGAATGCGTATGCGATTTTCATGTTGAGGAAGCCTCCTGTGTGGTGAATACCTGCCTGCTTATGGATCAATATCGGTCTTGGCCGCGCGCCTACTCTTCCAGGCCGAACGCGCCCACTGCCATGTCCACGATGTAGCGGCTGATGGTGAGGGATGAGGTTGCTCCGGGTGACGGCGCGCTGAGGACATGGATGGCGTTCTCGGTCTCGGAGATGGCGAAGTCCTGGAGCAGGTTGCCGTCGTAGTCAACCGCCTGCGCTCGGACGCCTGCGCCCGGCTCGCCGAGGTCGTCCATCTCGATTGAGGGCACGAGCGTCTGCAGCGACTTCAGAAATAGCGACTTTCGCAGCGAGCGGTGCTGCTCGTTTAATCCGCTCTTCCAGTGGGACATAGACATCTTCCAGAAGCCGGGGTATGTGAATGTGCCGAGCGTGTCGCCGAGGCTGAAGCTGGTCTTTGTGTAGCCCTCGCGTGCGAAGGCGAGCACGGCGTTGGGTCCTGCCTCCACGCTGCCAGTGATACGCTTGGTGAAGTGTACGCCGAGGAAGGGCAGGCTCGGGTCTGGCACAGGGTATATCAGGCTGCGAACCAGGTACTGGCGCTCGGGTTTTATCGAGAAGTATTCGCCGCGGAACGGGATGATGCGCAGACCCGGCTCCCCGCCCATCATTCGCGCCACCTGATCGGCTTGCAGTCCGGCACAGTTGATGACGTGCCTCGCGGCAATCTCGCCGCGCGAGGTCTCCATGTACATCTGCCCGTCGCGCCGCGTAATGCCGTGAACAGCAGTGTTGAGGAACAGGTCGCCGCCGTTCTCGCCGAACTCGGTGGCATACGCCTGCGACACCTCCTTGAAGTCGATTATGCCCGTGTTGGGCGAGAAGATCGCCTGAACTCCGGCTGCATAAGGCTCAAGCTCGGCGAGCCGCTCTTTGCCGACCATCTCCAAGCCTTCAGCGCCATTGGCGGTGCCGCGCTCGAACAGGTCTTGTAAGCGCGGCACTTCCTCGTCAGTTATGGCGACGATGACCTTGCCGCACATCTCGTATTCGATGCCGCGTTCGTCGCAGAACTGGCGCAGCAACTTGCCGCCGGTTGAGCAGAAGTTCGCCTTCTGCGAACCGGGTGCGTAGTATATGCCGGCATGGATGACGCCGCTGTTGTGCCCGGTCTGGTGCTGCGCGACCTCTCCATCTTTTTCCAGCACGATTATCTTGTAGCGCGGGTACTCCTGCGCGAGTCGCATGGCGGTTGCAAGCCCGATAATGCCCGCTCCGATTATTGCAATGTCATATCCTTGAAAGTTCATAATCTCTCCGTCGGCGCCGTTTTTAGGGTATGGGTATGGGCTATGATACGGGATTGTAACATAGTGGTGAGAGTATTCTGTGTGCAGACATTCTCGCCCATTTTAGCCTTCTCCCATCGAAGTTCAGGGGGGGTTGTAAACTCGGATTTGCAAACTATACTCGCCGTGTTAGGCTTTCAGCGTAGAGAACGATACAGACGGTAAAGGACATTTGACATGGCAGCGCAATACTCGGCAATCATCGTGGGCGGCGGGCATAACGGGCTGGTAGCGGCGAACTATCTCGCACGCAAGGGCAATAGCGTGCTCGTGCTGGAGCGACGCGACTTCGTCGGCGGTGCATGCATCACGGAGGAGCTGTTTCCCGGCTTCCGAGTCTCAAGCTGTTCTTATATCTGTCATATGCTGCAGGAGAAGGTCATCAACGACCTTGAACTTCGCAAGCACGGGCTTGAGATATACGAGATGGATCCCGTGAGCTTTAGCCCGCTGCCTGGAGGCGAGCATCTGCTGCGCTGGCACGATGACGAGCGCACAGCGGAGAGCATCGCGCGCATATCGCCTGCGGACGGCGCGCGCTACCACGACTGGGTGGCATTCTGGGAGCAGGCAGGTGGCATCATACAGCGTTACTTCCTGACAGACCCTCCTACGCTCGCCGAGGTCGCCGCCGATGTGCGCGGCACGCCTGAAGAAGCCATATTCGAGCGCATGCTCACCGGCAGCATGAAAGACCTTGTCGAGGAGTACTTCGAGTCGCCTCTGGTGCGAGCCTGCTTCATTGACGCGCAGGACGCGGGCGACGTGCGAGCGCCGGGGAGCATCATGGCTGTCGGTTACATCCGCAGCGACATACTCACGCCCGACGAGAATTTCGGCATTCCGAAAGGCGGCATGGGGGCAATCACGCAGGCGATGGCGCGCTCTGCGGAGGCGCAGGGCGTGGAGATTCGCCTCAATGCCGAGGTGCAGCAGATACTTACGAACAATGGCAGGGCGAACGGTGTTCTGCTGGCGAACGGGGAGCGCATCCACGCGGATGCTGTGTTATCGAACGCCGACCCGAAGCGCACCTTCCTGTCGCTGATGGAAGCCGACGATGTGCCTCCGGCGCTGCTGACGGACATCCGCCGCGCCAAGACGAACGCATCGTACCTGAAGTTCCACTGCGCCCTGAGCGAACTGCCAGACTTCTCGGCGTACTTGGGGCAGGACTACGATCCGAAGGCGCTGGCGTACACCCGGATCTGCCCATCGGTCGAATACTTCGAGCAGAGCTGGGATGATGTCAAGCGCGGTAGGCCGTCGAGCAGCCCAATAATGTTCATTCAGATACCGACCGTGTATGACGACACGCTGACGCCGCCCGGCAAGCATGTGATGTCCGTCTGGTCAATGTATGCGCCCGTGCAACTGCGCGAAGGTACATGGCAGGACGCGAAGCAGGCTGTAGGTGAGCACCTGATCGACACGATAGCGCAGTACGCGCCGAACTTCCGTGATGTGATGCTCGACTGGGAGCTTTTCACGCCCGTTGAACTTGAGGAGCGTGTAGGGCTGACAGACGGCAACATACGCCACCTTGACATTACCTCGGAACAGATGTTCACGGGACGCCCTAGTCGCAGTCTTGCTGGCTATCGCACGCCCATCGAGGGGTTGTACATGTGTGGCGCGGGCGCGCATCCGGGCGGCGAGGTTACTGGCGCGCCGGGGCACAACGCGGCGCACACCCTGCTGCGTGACTGGGAGCAGATCACATAGATTTTACAGGCGAAAATGGGATGTGCGATAGAATAGGATTCTCGTCTCAGCACACTCGACTGAGTGAGTCGAAGTAGTGCTGGACTGCGCGCAGATCGTCGCCCAATGAACCAACATCAACCCTATTTACACGGAGTACATGACAATGACCACCACCGACATACACTTTATGACCGCCGTCGAGCTGGCGCAGAACATACGCAGAGGGGAACTGTCCTGCGTGGAGGTGATGGAGGCGCACATTGCGCAGATTGACCGCGTGAATCCGAAGGTCAACGCCATCGTAACCTATCATCCGGAGCAGGCGCTGGAAGGCGCTAAGGCTGCCGACGCCACGCTGGCGCAAGGCGATGACGTCGGTCCACTGCACGGCTTGCCCGTCGCGCACAAGGACCTCGTAGACACCGCAGGAGTGCGAACCACTTATGGCTCGCCCATATACGCCGAGCACATCCCGCAACAAGACGCGCTTATGGTCGAGCGGCTGAAGCAAGCAGGCGCAATCTCCGTGGGCAAGACGAACACGCCGGAGTTTGGCGCAGGCTCGCAGACTTTCAATGAGGTCTTCGGCGCGACGCTGAACCCATACGACCTGACAAAGACCTGCGGTGGCAGCAGCGGCGGCGCGGCGGTCGCGCTCGCGTGCGGCATGGTGCCCATCGCTGACGGCAGCGACCTCGGCGGCTCGCTGCGAAACCCGTCTAACTTCTGCAACATCGTGGGTTTCCGCACTGCTGTCGGGCGCGTGCCCGTCTGGCCATCGCCGATGCCTTGGTCGATGCTTGCCGTGCAGGGGCCTATGGCTCGGACAGTGCAGGACACTGCTCTGATGCTCAGCGCCATCGCAGGACCTGATGCGCGCTGCCCTGTCGCACTGACGGACGCAGGCGAGTCCTTCAATCCGCTAATGCACTCGCTGGAGCGCGATTTCAATGGCGTTCGTATAGCGTGGAGCAGCGACATGGGAGGTCTGCCCGTTGACCGGCGCATCGTGTCGGTCATCGAGAGTCAGCGCGGCACATTCGGGGAACTGGGCTGCGACATAGACGAAGCCTGTCCAGACTTCAGCGATGCCAACGAGGTCTTTATGGTGTCGCGAGCCGCTGGCATGGCCGCTACTCGCGCGGATATGCTGAATACGCACCGTGATCAGATTAAGGACACGGTGATATGGAACATTGAAGAGGGCCTGAAGCTCAGCGCTGCCGATGTGGGTATCGCGGAGGTCAAGCGCGCAGCTCTCTACGAGCGTGTTCGCAAGTTTATGGAGACCTATGAGTTCATGGTCTTCCCGGTCAGCCAGCATCCGCCTTTCGATGTAACTCAGCCGTACCTCACAGAGGTCAATGGTGTGCAGATGGAGACATACATCGACTGGATGCGCTCCTGCTACTACATAACCGCGACCGGGCATCCCGCTATCTCGGTGCCGTGCGGCTTCACCGATGATGGCTTACCCGTGGGCGTGCAGATAGTGGGTCGGCATCAGAGCGAGTTCAGCGTGCTGCAATTGGCTTATGCCTTCCAGCAGGCGACAGGCTTTTGGAAGCAGAGGCCTGCCGTTGCAGTGTAGAGAGTACTACTTGCTTACAGCCATCTGATTTACATGCGTTCACTTGCGGGATATTTCTACGAGAGGCAGAAAATGACAGAAACCCTCTGCTATGACGACAGCTACCTGCGCGAGTTCGACTCCACTGTTATCGACACCGCGCCTAAGGGCGTTGTGCTCGACCGCACGGCGTTCTACCCGGGAGGCGGCGGTCAGCCTGCGGACAGCGGTACGCTCACCGCAGGCGAGGTATCATACACGGTCAAGCGCCTTTCGAGGCAGGACGGCAAATTGGTGCATGAAATTGACGGCGACCTGCCGCCTGTCGGCGCAAGCGTGCATGGCGCGCTAGATTGGGATCGCCGATACCTGCTGATGCGCACGCACACGGCGTTGCATATTCTCTGTGGCGTGGTATGGCGCGACTATAGCGCGCAGGTTACCGGGGGAAACATGCAGCCCGGCAGCGCGCGCATGGACTTCGAGCTTGAGAACATGTCAGCAGATTTCGCCGAGCGCATGGAGACGCTGGTGAATGAAGAGGTGCAGGCGGCGCGTGGTATAGAAATCAAGACTCTGCCCCGGGAAGAAGCCTTCAGCATCCCCGACCTGATACGCACTAAGATAAACTTGCTGCCGCCCGCAATCACCGAGATTCGCACTGTCAACATCACGGGTCTTGACCTGCAGGCGGATGGCGGAACGCATGTCGCCAACACCAGTGAAGTGGGTGCAATCAGCGTTGTCGGGCACGAGAGCAAGGGGCGCATCAACAAGCGTCTTCGTATCCGCCTTGACGCCTGACATGGGGTGCGAGCCACCACCTTGTAGCAGAAATCAGCGTATCGCTGCTTAGTTTGTCGTAGAACAAGTTCTGTTTCCTGATAAGATAGTAGGTAAGGCGTTAGATGATTACGCCGCCATAACATTAGGGAGATTGCCATGACCGACCTAACGCGGCATTCGGAACTTGTCATCCGGCAGCAGGTTGAGCAGTTCGAGATATTCACGCCGTTCGAGACGGCTAATCGTTATAGCGTCCTCACATCCGACGGCGCGCAGTTGATGTACGCTTACGAGGAGTCGGGTAGCATGAGCCGACAGTTCACGGGATCGCACCGCGCACTGTCCATACATGTCGTGGACGGAGACAGTAAACCTGTCCTGCAGGCAAGCCGCGACTTCTACTGGGTGAGGTCGCACCTGCGAGTGCATGTAGATGGGGGGCATATCGGTACGCTCAACCGCCAGTTTGGATTTGGGCGTAAATTCTCGCTAATGGGCGCTAACGAGATCGAGCTTACACAGATAACAAGCAACATATTCCGCCCGCACACATTCATAGCCAAGAACGCGCAGGGCGGCGAGATTGCGCGCGTCACCAAGCGTTGGAGCGGGTTCGGACACGAGATGTTCACAGACGCCGACACCTTCGTTGTGCAGTTCACAGACGGCAGCACAGACCAGGAGTTTCGCCTGCTGATGCTCGCCTCTGCCTTCGCCATTGACCTGGACTTCTTTGAGGGCAACAACGACTAGGGTGCGGAGATACTTGCCTAGCCAGGCATCCACTGACTGTACAGCCCGCTTATTCTGTCATTCTTCACTCCGATCCTCTGCATTAAGAATCTGAAATTTTCATGTCCCGCCTGCGTGAAGATTTCACGTCCATCGTTCTGCCCGGAATTAAAGATCAAAGTGGTGGTGGAACGATGCTGGAATGTCGAGAGAACCTGGCGGTGGAAGTTACATTTATCAAGGAAAGGTGTGGCGTGTCCGTTGACAAGGTCAGGACGAGCAGGTGGCGTGAACAGGATGGGTAGAATGATGATCAATCCGGGAATTCAGAGCGTCATCTTCGATTTCGACACACACTCGCAGACTCGTCTGAGGGCGTAATTGAGTGCGCGAACTATGCACTGATAAGGCTCGGTCTGCCCACTGCTACAGACGACGCCATTCGCCGTACAATCGGGATGTCGCTGACAAGCACGCTTCCGGCGCTGGCGGGTAAGGATCATGCGGAGCACGCGGACGAGTTCATGCGCCTGTTCATAGAGCGGGCAGATGAGGTGATGCACGACTCCACGGTGGTGTACGAGTTTGTTCAGTCGCTGGTGGATACGCTGCTGTGTCACGGCATCGCGCTGGGCATCGTATCGTCGAAGGGACGTTGGCGCATTCAGGGGATATTGAATCGGGAAGGTCTTGACGGGCGCTTCAGCGTGATCGTAGGTGGGGAAGATGTGGAGGAACTGAAGCCGGACCCGACGGGTCTGCCGCGCGCGGTTGATGCGCTGGATACGTCCAAAGGGCGCTGCCTGTATGTGGGGGACAGTGTTACGGACGCGGAGACTGCGCGGCGGGCTGATTTACCCTTTGCTGCCGTGCTGTCGGGGGTTACGGAATGCGAGGCGTTTGCCGAATACCAGCCGGTTATGGTGTTGGGTAGTGCAGCGGAACTGCCGACTGCAATGGGAATCAACACAGGCTGTCCATAAAGAAGGACTCGCGCCTGCGAAGTGGCGGCGGAAATCAGCCAACGTCAACAGTAGAATTGCCCTTACATGTCTGAAACTTCCGTGTTAGCATCGGCTGACTAGGCTAAATTTCATACCTACGGTTGGTTGGGAGACATAGGGACATGTCTGACATCACCCTTCCGAAGCACGCCAGAGCGGTTATCGTCGGCGCGGGCATCGTAGGTTGCAGTGTTGCGTACCACCTTACGAAGCTCGGCTGGCGAGATATTGTAGTTGTCGAACAGGGGCCGCTGTTCGAGACTGGTGGCTCCACCTCACACGCGCCGGGCCTCGTTTTCCAGATTAACCCATCGAAAACCATGGCTGACTTCGCGCGCTATACGGTTGACCTGTGGAGCGGGTTGCAACTCGACGGCGAGCCGTGCGCCAAGAATGTTGGCAGCCTCGAAGTAGCGTGGACGCCAGAACGCCTCGCCGATCTGAAGCGCAAGGCGGGATACGGCAAGAGCTGGGGCGTGGAAGGCCATGTAATCAGCCCCAGCGAGGCACGCGAGTTCATTCCGATGCTGTCGGAGCGCATCTTGGGCGCGCTATATGTTCCGTCCGACATACAAACGAAGGCAACTCGACCTGCCGAAGCGATGGCGCGCGAAGCCGAACAGAACGGCGCTGCGTTCTACGGCGGCGTGAAGGTTACGGGCTTCGGGATTGCGGACGGACAGGCCGGCACTGGGAGGATAACCGCGGCGCATACTTCTCACGGCGACATCAAGACCGACCTCGTCATTGCATGCGCCGGAATCTGGGCGCCAAGGGTCGGCGGGTTCGCGGGCGTGCCCATACCGCTTTCTCCGATGGAGCATCTCTATGCTGTCACCACGCGGCTTGAGGAACTATCGGGCGCGACGGAAGAGATAACGCAGCCGCTTCTGCGCCATCAGGATGCGGCGATGTACTTCCGCCAAGTCGGGGAGTCTTACGGCATTGGCTCGTACAACCACGAACCGCTGCTTGTGGATGCTGAGGACATTCTCGACCACGAGGACGCGCCGATTGCGCCTGCTGAGACGGAGTTCACGCCGAAGCATTTCGAGAGGGCGGCGGCGGCGGCTGGTGAATTGCTGCCCGGCCTGAAGGGCGTGGGGCTGACGCGCAAGTTCAACGGCATGTTCTCGTTCACCACCGACGGCTTTCCGGTGCTGGGCGAATCGCCGCAGGTTCGCGGCTTCTGGTCGGCGCAGGCTGTATGGATTACGCAGGCCGGAGGTGTGGGCAAAGCGGTCGCCGAGTGGATCGTGAACGGTGAGCCAACGACCGATCTGCGGGAGTGCGACATTCGGCGGTTCCATCCTCACGCATACACGCGCCCTTATGTGAAGGCGCGCGCGGCGCAACAGTACCGCGAAGTCTATGACATCATCCACCCGCTCCAACAGATGGAGAATCCGCGAAACCTGCGACTGACGCCGTTCTTCGCCCGGCAGCAGGAACTGGGCGGCGTATTCTTCGAGAACGCGGGCTGGGAGCGTCCGCAGTGGTACGACTCGAACGAAGGGCTGCTAGATTCGCTGACGGTTACGGGCGAGACGCGCACAGGCTGGGAGGCAAGGGAGTGGTCGCCTGCGGTGGCTGCTGAGCATGTCGCCACACGGGAGCGGGTTGCGATGTTCGACATGACGCCGTTCGCCAAGTTTGAGGTGACGGGGCCGGGTGCGCTTGGCACGCTCCAGCGTCTTGCCACGAATCAGATGAACAAGCCTGTCGGGAGCATCACTTACACTTCGATGGTTACGCCGAGCGGCGGCATCAAGTGCGACCTGACGGTTACGCGGCTGGACGAAGACCGCTTCATGGTAGTAACGGGCGGTGCGATGGGTCTGCACGACCTGGCGTGGATAGAGGCACATCTGCCTGAGGACGGCTCGGCGAGAGTGGATGATGTGTCGGCGGCGCTGTGCTGTATCGGCTTGTGGGGACCCAGGGCGCGAGACCTGTTGAGCCGGGTTTGTGACGACGACCTGAGCAACGAGGGTTTCCCGTACATGAGGGCAAAGCGGATAGCGATAGGCGAAGTGCCCGCGCTTGCGCTGCGCATCTCGTATGTGGGGGAATTGGGCTGGGAGATATACGCGCCATCGGAGCAGGGCTTACGGCTGTGGGATATTCTCTGGGAAGTGGGGCAGCCGCTGGGCGTGATCGCGGCGGGCGGGGGAGCGTTCGACTCTCTGCGACTGGAGAAGGGCTACCGGCTGTGGGGCAACGACATACATACGGAGTACAATCCCTATGAGGCAGGCATCGGCTTCGCGGTGAGGATGCGGAAGGGCGATTTCATCGGAAGGGACGCGCTCAGGCAGGCGCGCGCAGAGGGCTTGAGTCGCAGGCTGTGCTGCATGACGCTGGATGACGCGGATGCGGTGGTGATGGGGAAAGAGCCGATTGTCGATAGGGATAGCGTGCTGGGCTATGTGACGAGCGCGAACTACGGGCATTCGATTGGCAGAGGCATCGTGTACGGCTACCTGCCGACGGAGTACGCGGATGTGGGGACGAAGGTGGATGTGGTGTACTTCGGGGAGCGGCTGGCGGCGACGGTTGCGCAGGAGCCTTTGTACGACCCGGACGGCAGCAAGATGAAGGCGTGAACTCCAAGCGAAACGCAAACCGACGTTGGCATAGGGAGTCCGCTGACGACCCAGCCGCCACGTTCCGGAAATCGCGGATTCCAACCTGTTAAAGCGTTGTCTTACTTACCCAAGAGTGTGCGGTTCTTGCCACAAACGGAGGAGTCAGATGGTCAAGCAATTGAGTCATACGGTAAAGAGACCAGGCAGGCTCCTCGGAGACCCTGATGTAGAGATTCCAGTTGCCGAAGATTTGGCATCAGTACCCGGTGTTCCGCAGAACCCGGTGGATGTGGCTTTCTATAGCAGGGAGTATCCGCTGGAGACACAGACCATCGAGAAGTCCGCAGATCGGCAGTGGGCATTGGCGACGCAGTCGAAGGACTTCGACGAATTCAGAGAAGGGCATGACGAACGAATGAAGCCGATGTTCGAGGCTGCGCTGGTTTCCGGCGAGGTCGAGCCTACGGGGACGCCCGTGCCCGGCGAGGACCTCACAGACGACATCCGACGGCTGGCGCGCGAGATGGGCTTCGGCGAGGTGGGATTCACCCGGTACGATCGGCGATACACCTTCGCCGGCAAGAAGCGCTGGGCGAAGTACGAACATGCCATTTGCCTGGCGCTGGAGCAGGACTACGTTGGGACGCAGACCGGTCCAAGCCCAGAGTCCGATATTGCGCGCTTTGAGACCTACGAGGTCGAGCAGGAGCTCTGCCTGAAGCTGTGCGACTACCTGAGGTCGAGAGGCTACCACGCCCAGGTTCACGATGGCAGCGATTGCAGTGGGCCGTACATACCCCTGTTCGTTGCGGCCGGACTGGGGCAGCTCGGCGCTAACGGGCAACTCCTGTCGCCTCACTTCGGCTCGCGGTCACGGCTGATGCTTGTAACGACCGACGCGCCGCTGACCTATGATGAGCCTGTTGACTACGGCATCCATAAGTTCTGCCAGCAGTGCCAGGTCTGCGTGAACCGCTGTCCCGGGCGCGCGATTCCACGTGACAAGGTCTTGTGGAGGGGGGTTGAGAGGAACAAACTCATCTACGAGCGCTGCCGCCCTGTGATGGTTACCTACCACGGCTGCGCGGTCTGCATGATCGTCTGTCCGATCCAGAGGTATGGGATGAAGCCGGTCATGGAGCACTATGTGGAGACGGGGGAGGTTCTCGGAAAGAGCAGCGAGAACCTGGAGGGATACTCGCTCAAAGGCAAGGGGCACTTCGGTCCCGGCGAGCTGCCGCAGTTCAGTCGGGACTTCTTCGAGATCCCACAGGGCCGCGAGGAAGACTGGCTGTTCGAGAAGTTCAAGGAGCGGCTGAACGCGACCGGCGTGCCCAGCGAATCCGAGCTTGTGGACTTTGCGAACGATGTCATGGAGGTCCTGGAGAAAGGAGAGACGACCTTCGATGTAGCCTAATACCGGGGTAAGTCTGGATGGACAGGGCTATTGCAGCGAGAGAGAAGGAGGCGCGTAGAGTTTAGGAAGCGTTATTTATCCGCGTTGGTGTGTCATTTTGAATTGGTGATAGAGCCATATAACGGAGGTTCTAAAGTGGCGCAAACTCTGGTTATCGACGGTCTTAAGCGGCGTAAATTGCCGATCAACCTCCGACAGAGCGGAAACAGCGACGCCCAGATGCTGATTTCCACTCGCATCAGGAAGTCCCCGTGGTGGCATCTTTCAAAGGCTGCCGGCTGCTGGGCATATACGACTTACAACCACATGTACCACCCGCGCGCATATATCAAACCCGAGGACGGGGGGCTCCTAAAGGAGTACAAGTATCTGACCGAGCATGTCAGCATGTGGGACGTGGCGGTTGAGCGGCAGATTCAGGTTAAGGGTCCTGACGCCGCAGAGTTCGTGAACTACATCATTACGCGGGATGTGCATACAATGCTGCCTACGATGCGGGCGCGCTATGTAATTCTGTGCAACCAGTACGGTGGCGTCATCAACGACCCTGTGCTGCTGCGAGTGGCGGAGGACGAGTTCTGGTTCAGCATCTCCGACTCGGACCTGCTGCTGTGGGCGCAAGGAGTGAATCATGCGGGCAGGTTCAATGTGAGCATCAACGAGATCGATGTGTCGCCTGTGCAGATACAGGGGCCGAAGTCGGTGGACTTGATGGAGAAGATGTTCGGTGAGCAGATCAGAGCTATCCCGTACTACGGGCTGCTGAGGGCGACACTGAACGGGCGCGAGGTAACGATCTCCCGCACGGGGTTCTCCGCTGAGGTGGGGTTCGAGATATACCTGCACGACGCGATGCTGTACGCGGATGATGTGTGGCCGCACATCTTGGAGCAGGGCGAGGAGTTCAACCTGCGTGTCATAGCACCGAGCCACATCAGGCGGCTGGAGGCGGGCATACTGTCTTACGGGCAGGACATGGACATCGAGAACAACCCGTATGAGGTGCGACTGGGCTGGCAGGTCGATCTGAGCAAGGACGACTTCGTGGGCAAGAAGGCGCTGGCGAAAATCAAGGAAGAGAGGGTGCAGCAGCGACTTGTGGGCCTCAAGATGGGCGGCGAGCCGATTAGCTGGTACAACGAGAGCTTCTATCTCGTCAAGGACAGCGACTCCGGGGATGATGTGGGCTATGTCACCAGCGCGTTCTGGTCGCCGAGTATGGGGTCGAACATTGCGTTTGCGGTGATGCCGCGCTCGCACTGGAGGCAGGGCACCGGCGTCAAGGTGGAGTTGCCTGCGGACGGCATTGTGGACGCCGAGGTGGTCCGCGTTCCATTCTTCGACCCGACGAAGGAAATGCCTAAAACAGCCTTGTAATGAACATTGCCGGCCACAATTGAAGTTGAACGAAAAGACCCTGCATGTCAGGGTCTTTTCTTTTGCTGAACTCACTTGGGAAGCATAGAGTGGGAGTTAGTTTCTGGCGCGATTTGCTATTGTTTCCGATTGATATAACATGGGCGAGTAAGAAACAGAACATCGACATGGAGTAGGTAAATGAGCTTTGAGAATGTGAGCCTCTTTCCGTTTACGGCGGAGGTGAATGAGGACGACCACCTTGTGATTGGCGGGTGCGATGTGGTGGATCTGGCGGCGGAGTTCGGGACTCCGCTGTATGTGTTCGACGAGGATACGCTGCGGGGGATGTGCCGCGAGTTCAGGACGGAGTTCGGGACGCGCTATCCGAATAGCCGAGTCGCATACGCGTCGAAGGCGTTCGTGAATCCGGCGATCGCGCGAATCGTTGCCGAAGAGGGTTTGGGTCTGGATGTGGTGTCGGGGGGCGAGCTTGCGGTGGCGCGGGCTGCTGATGTTCCGCCGGACACCATATATTTTCATGGAAATAATAAGACGCCGGAGGAGCTGGAGTTCGCTCTGGACTATGGCATCGGGCAGATTGTAGTGGACAGCTTTCATGAACTGGAAGTGCTGGATGCCATCGCGGGTGAGCGGGGCGTAAGACAGGACATTATGCTGCGTCTGTCGCCAGGTGTTGATCCCCATACGCACGAGAAGACTACGACGGGAATCCTGGACAGCAAGTTCGGGTTTTCGATAGAGACGGGAGACGCAGCCAAGGCGATACGGCAGGCGATGTCGGCGGCTAACCTGGACCTTGTGGGCATACATTTTCATCTAGGGTCGCCGATATTCGAGCTTGAGCCGTATGAGCTTGGTGTCGAGGTGGTGCTGAATTTCTTGGCGCAGTTCAAGGAAGAAGGTCTGAAGCTTGATGTGTTCAGCCCCGGAGGTGGGTTCGCTATCGGGTATGTGCGAAGCGAGCCGCCGCCTCAGATTGCTGAGTACGCCGAGTCAATCACGAATTACACCTCGCGGCTGTGCGAGGAGCTGGGCTTTGGGACGCCGCTGCTGGTAGTGGAGCCGGGTCGATCAATCGTGGGACGCGCGGGGGTTGCACTGTACACGGTAGGGGGCATCAAGGACATCCCTACGGTGCGCAAGTATGTGTCGCTTGACGGAGGGATGGGCGACAACATTCGACCCGCGATATATGGCTCGGAGTATGAGGCGGTGCTGGCGAGCAGGATGTCCGCTCCGCCTGTCGAGGTGGTTACACTGGCGGGGAAATACTGCGAATCGGGCGACGTGCTGGTCAAGGACATCAAAATGCCTGTGGTGGAGCCGGGAGACATCATCGCTATTCCGTCGTCGGGGGCTTATGCGCCTTCGATGGCGAGCAACTACAACCTGAACGGCAGGCCCGCGATCGTGATGGCGAAAGACAGGGATGCTAGGCTGATTCGGAGGCGGGAGACTTACGCGGACATGATGATGGCGGATGTGTTTTAGGTGTCAGGCATCAGCCGTCAGGATTCGGGACGGGGCAAACACCATAAATAGGATATAGACTCGCGAAAGCAGATGGGAGGCTCGGCACTATGACCGACAAGAACGAGATTATTTACGCATCGGCGAAAACGATGGCGCGGGCGATTCAGGACAAGGAAGTGTCTGCGGTGGAAGTGGTGGAGGCGCACCTGGCGCGGATCGAGGAAGTGAACCCTACGATCAACGCGGTGGTGCAGCTTGCGGCGGAACGGGCACGCGCAGAGGCAACTGAAGCGGACGCTGCGCTTGCCAGAGGCGAGAGCAAGGGTGCGCTGCATGGCGTGCCTTTCACGCTGAAGGATTCGATTGACACTGAGGGCATCATTACGACGGGCGGGACGCTGGGACGGTCTGAGTTCGTGCCTGATGCGGATGCCACGGTTGCGGCGCGGTTGCGAGCTGCGGGCGGCATTCTGCTGGGCAAGTCGAATACGCCGGAGCTTACGCTTGCCGCCGAGACGGACAACCTAGTGTACGGGCGGACGAACAACCCGTTCAATGTGGATCGCACCACCGGGGGAAGCAGCGGAGGCGCGGGGGCTATCGTGTGCTGCGGGGGCGCGGCGTTCGACATCGGTAGCGATACGGGCGGGAGTGTGCGCTATCCGGCGCACTTCTGCGGCATCGCGGGGCTGAAGCCGAACTCCGGGCGTGTGCCGCGCACCGGGCATATTGTGTCCCATAGCATGGGCGCGGTCGATTCGCTGACGCAGAACGGGCCGATGGCGCGGTATGTGGAGGACCTGGCGCTTCTCCTGCCTATTATATCGGGGCCGGACTGGAGCGATCCTTTCATTGTGCCGATGCCGCTGGGAGATCCGGCCGATGTCGATTTAGGTGGTCTGCGCGTATGCTTCTACACGGACAACGGGATACGCACGCCAACTGCGGAGACGGTAGCGGCTGTGCGGATTGCGGCTGATGCGCTTGCCGACGCAGGATGTTCGGTGGAAGAGAATGTGCCATCCATCATTGCTGAGAACCCGAACATATCAAACGAGCTGTCGGGAGGCGACGGCAGGGCGTGGACGAATCGGCTGCTTGAGAAGTGGGGCACGACGGAGACTTTCCCCTATCTGACGCGGCGGATAGCGAGATCGCAGGACGATATGGTGTCTGTGGGCGACTTTACCGCGAGGCTGGAGCATGTTGACGGTTTCCGCAGCGCAATGCTGGGCTTCATGCAGGACTACGATGTCATCATCTGTCCGGTTGCGGCGTTCGCAGCGCTCCCGCATGGGGAGTCACTGAAGGACGAGAACCAGCCGGGCATGAGCTACGCGGCGACATACAACATCACGGGCTGGCCCTCCACGGTCATACGGGGCGGCACATCGCCGGAAGGCCTGCCGATTGGCGTGCAGGCCGTGGCGCGGCCGTGGCGCGAGGATGTGTCGCTGGCGGTGGCGCAGTATCTAGAAGGTGTGCTGGGCGGGTGGCAGAAGCCGCCGATTTAGAAACGAACATCCTTGAACGGGATTGACAGGATGGTTCGACAAGCTCACCACGCACGGTAATTCGGAATAGTTCGGGGAGGGCGATAATGGACAACATCATCTACGCATCGGCGAAATCTATGGCGCAGGCGATTCAGGGCAAGGAAGTGTCGGCGGTGGAGTTGGTGGAGGCGCATTTGGCACGCATCGAGGAGGTGAATCCGGCTCTGAACGCGGTTGTGCAGCTAGCGGCAGAGCGGGCGCGGGCGGAGGCGGTTGAAGCGGATGCTGCGCTTGCTCGCGGCGAAAGCAAGGGCGCGCTGCATGGCGTGCCGTTTACGCTGAAGGACTCTATAGACACCGAAGGCATCATAACGACTGGCGGCACGCTGGGTCGTAAGGACTTTGTGCCGGATGCGGATGCGACGGTGACGGCACGGCTGCGGGCTGCTGGGGGCATCCTGCTAGGGAAGACGAACACTCCGGAGCTTACATACGCGGGCGAGACGGACAACCTCATTTACGGGCGGACGAATAACCCGTTCGACTTGAGCCGTGCCCCCGGCGGCAGCAGCGGCGGCGCGGGGGCTATCGTGTGCTGCGGTGGGGCGGCGTTCGACATCGGCAGTGACACGGGCGGCAGCGTGCGCGGCCCGGCGCACTACTGCGGAATAACAGGAATAAAACCGAACTCTGGGCGAGTGCCGCGCACCGGGCATATCGTGCCGCATAGCTTCGGCGCGGTCGATTCATTGACGCAGAACGGGCCAATGGCGCGGTATGTGGAGGACCTTGCGCTCATCCTGTCTATCATATCCGGGCCGGACTGGGACGATCCACACATTGTTCCGATGCCGCTTGGCAATCTAGCGGACGTGGACATCAGCGGGCTGCGAGTAGCCTTCTACACGGACAATGGCTTACGTATTCCCACCGATGAGATTGTCGCAGCGGTGCGTGCAGCAGCCGATGCACTTGCGGATGCGGGCTGCTCGGTCGAAGAAGACCTGCCGCGTGCCATTCCGGACAATCCTGAAATAAATAACCAGTTGAGCCGAGGCGACGGCCAGGCCGGAGCACGCCGGCTGCTGGCGAAGTACGGCACGACCGAGACGCATGAATGGATGACTCAATTGCTGCAGAAGGCGAGCGAGAACATGGTCTCAGTGGGCGAGTACACAGCAGTGCTGGAGAAGATTGATTCTTACCGCAGCGCCATGCTGGGCTTCATGCAGAACTACGATGTCATCGTCTGCCCGGTGTCGGCTTTTGCTGCGCTGCCCCATGGTGAATCGATGACTGACGAGAATCGAGCGGGCATAAACTATACCGCTACTTACAACATCACGGGCTGGCCCTCGACCGTAGTGCGTGGCGGCACATCACCGGATGGCCTGCCCATCGGCGTGCAGGTAGTGGCGAGACCGTGGCGGGAGGATGTGTCGCTTGCGGTGGCGCAGTACCTTGAGGGAGCGCTTGGCGGGTGGCAGCGACCGCCGATGTAGGGTGGAGCTAGGTGTGCGTGACATCGATGAACAGGATAAAGGGGATGGGATTCATTGATGAGATTGTGGATGGGAGCGGCTTTTGGCTCGGCGCTTATCGTTCTGGTGGCGGCGCTCCTACCCGCAGGATTGATCAGCGGCGAAAGCGTCAGCGCGCAGACGCCGGTTGATTACGATAGCGATGATGATGGTCTCATCGAAATCACGTACTTGGAACAGCTGGATGCAATGCGCTGGGATCCGCAAGGCGAAGGCTATGTGGATGATGGCTACGCTGAGGAAGCCTATGCTGCGGCATTCCCCAATGCCGAGGATGACATGGGCTGTGATGATCACTGTTCGGGGTACGAGCTAACAGGAAGTCTGGATTTCAATAGCCCCGAGAGCTACGCATCGGACGCTGTCAACAAAGAGTGGACGAGCGGCGCCGGCTGGACGCCTATCGATGGCTTCTCCACCGTGTTCGAGGGGAATGGCTACACGATTGCAAACCTGTATATCAAGCGGAGAGGTGGCACCGATGCAGGGAACGCAGGTTTGTTCGGCTTTGCCTGGAGTGAAGCGCACATCCGCAAGGTGGGTCTGGTCTCGGTGGACATCCGGGGAAGCAACAATGTCGGCGGATTGGCCGGTCAGAACGAAGGAACGATCACCGAGAGCTATGTAAGCGGAAAAGTGCAGGGGGAAAGGGATGTTGGCGGCCTGGTCGGACATCATTACGGGAAAATCAGCAATAGCCATTCTGCCGGCGAGGTAACAGGCCAAGTGAATGT
Source organism: Dehalococcoidia bacterium (assembly GCA_965225795.1). Lineage (GTDB taxonomy): Bacteria > Chloroflexota > Dehalococcoidia > Lucifugimonadales > JADFKI01 > Bin90. The sequence goes on from OZ245324.1 coordinate 3,104,546, forward strand.
TGGCGGCCTGATTGGCACTATCAGCGGGGATGCGCCCGTTATCCTCAGCTTTTCCAATGCCAATGTAAGAGGTAATGATTTGACCGGCGGGCTGGTGGGAGTGAACTACGCCGGTCCCATAGTCCAATGCTACGCCACAGGAAGAGTGACAGGGAAGGAGAACATCGGTGGACTGGTCGGTCGCAATTGGGGCACCATCGCCGCCACATACGCTACTGGAAGTGTGTCCGGTAGGCACGTCACCGGCGGACTGATTGGCGCAAACGAAGGTACACTTATTTCGAGCTACGCCACAGGGAGAATTAGGGGAGTATTTCTTTCAGGTGGACTGGTCGGGGCGAACGGCGGGACTACATTCGGCAGTTATTCCACGGGCAGAGTGACGGGAGAACGAGCGGTCGGCGGTCTGATAGGCAGCAATGACGGGCCAATAATTGATAGCTATTGGGATACAGATAAATCTCGTACATTTGTGGGCGTTGGGACTGACGACCGCAACGCGGATGGCAACATCAGCGAGAGCGACGACGAGACCAGGACTCGCGGCGCAACAGGACGTAGACCAAGAGCACTGCAGTCGCCTACGGACTATACAGGGATCTATCTCGACTGGTACCTGGATTCCGACAACGCCGATGGCGACCATGACCAAGACACAGGCAAAGAAGACTACTGGGATTTCGGCACTTCGAGGGATTATCCGCACCTGAAAGGGGACTTTGACGGCGACGGCGTCGCCAACTGGTGGGAGTTCGGCAGGCAGCACGGTAGGAGGGCGGCTCCTTCGCCAACGCCAACGGCTACCTCTACATCCACTCCAACGCCGACACATACAGCAACCGTTACGCCGACGCCTACCAACACGGCTACGCCAACAGTTACACCAACTCCGACACATACTGCTACCGCCACTCCTACGCCTACGAACACGGCTACACCTACGCCAACAGTTACGCCCACGCCCACCGCGACTCATACGCCCACGCCGACCGATACTCCAGTTCCTACGCCTACTTCCACAGCCACGCCTGTGGTAATTGTGGTGACGGCGACTCCGGGTCCGCCGCCGCCTACGCAGACGCCGTTTGTCGTGGTGGTTACGGCAATTCCGCCGACAAGTACACCTTCGCCTGCTGCGACGATTGCTCCGCTTACTGAATCGGGTGGTGGATGTGGATTCGCCGCAGATATGCCGCTAGGAACGGCTGCCGCAAATTTGCTGCTGATGGTGCTGCCGCTGGGTGTGCTTGGAGGCGTGAAGTGCGTGAGGAGGAAAAGATAAAGCTACCATTCAGATAGCCTTACTGATTTACAACCTGAATGGCAACTTCGCCGAATGCCTTCACAGCCTAAAACCTGCGGGGGAGTGTGTTAATATGTGCGGAAGTTAGCAAGGAGGCATTCTTATGGCATCTCAAGTTGGCATTGCAATGGCGCTGCCCGCATATAAGGTTGACCCGGCGTTTGTGGCACGGCGGGCGGAGGAACTGGGCTTTGAGTCTATCTGGTTCGCCGAGCATCCCATTCTGCCCGTCGAGTCAGACAGCCCGTTTCCGGGGTCTGCCGATGGCATTATACCGTGGACATACGCGCACTTCACCGAGCCGTTTATCGCACTAGCGCGCGCGTCCGCAGTTACGACGGACCTCAAGCTGGGCACGGGCATCACGCTCATCACGGAGCGCAATCCGCTTGTGCTCGCCAAGGTCATCGCGGCGCTGGACTTTTACAGCGGCGGTCGCTTCCTGTTCGGCATTGGCACCGGTTGGCACCGCGAGGAAACTGAGTTGATGGGCGGCGACTTCGACCACCGATGGACGCAGGCGCGCGAGGCTACGCTTGCGCTCAAGGCGCTGTGGACTGAGGACGAGGCGGAGTTTCACGGAAAATACTATGACTTCCCGCCTGTACAATGCTTCCCGAAACCCGCACAGGACCCGCACCCGCCCGTTCTGCTGGGCGGAATGGCAAAGAATGTGCTTCGGCGTGTGGCGCGCTGGGGCGACGGCTGGCTGCCGAACCGCGTAACTCCGGAACAGGTGCGCGAGAGTCGTGTCATATTGGACACGCTCGCTGCCGAGTACGATCGTGATCCCAGTTTGCTGACCATCAACATACATGGTCAGCCGCCTGAACGCGACCTCGTAGAGTCTTACCTGGAAGCGGGCGCGAACCGTGTCATCGTGCGCCTCGAACTCTGCGAGTCTGAGGAAGCGATGGAAGAGGAATTGGGGCGTGTTGCTGCTGCCGTCTTGTGACTAACAGGATGGACGGGACACAAATGAAAGAATCTGGTCTATCCAGTTAGTAAAGGAAAGGAAAAAGACATGAAACTTGCGCTGCAATACGAGATGCAGAGGCCCTCGCTGGACGACCATCTGGTGCTTCAGGAGACGATGGAGCAGTGCATCCTCGCTGACGAGGTGGGCTTCGACTACCTATGGTTCGTGGAACACCACTTCCTGACGGGCTTCTCGGCGTCTCCCTGCCCCGACCTCGTGTACGCCGCGCTTAGTCAGCGCACGAAGCAGATTCGACTGGGGCTTGGCGTGGTCATCCTGCCCTATCATCATCCCAATCGCGTTGCGGAGCGCGTGGCGATGCTCGACCATCTTTCGAAGGGGCGCGTGGACTTCGGCACCGGACGCTCAGCGCCATACGAACTGACGGGCATGGGCATAGACCCGCGCGACAGCCGCGAGATGTGGGAAGAGTCACTGTCGATGGTGCCGGATATCTGGCAGACCGACTTGTACTCACACGAGGGCAAGTATTGGCAGGTGCCGGAGCGCCAGATACTACCGAAGCCCTACCAGAACCCGCACCCGCCTATCTGGGTCGCCGCGCTCCAGCCTTCGACCTACGAGATTGCGGCAGCGAAGGGCATCGGCGTGCTGTCGTTCGGATCAAGCGCGCCGTCGTCTCTCGAACCGCATGTCAAGGCGTACCGCGAGAATGTGAAGAAGGCGAAGCCTGTGGGCGGATTCGTCAACGACCAGTGGGCAAGCTCCACGCTGGGCGTGTGTCTGGAGAACGACCGCGAGGCGAAGGAGATGGGCGCGCAGTCGCTGAAGAACTTCTTCGGTCCGGACAGGCCATATGTGCAGGGACAGAAGGATGTGTATGCCCAGCTTCTGGACAAGTGGGGCGGCGTGCCGGATCACCTGAAGGCAAACTTCTCGCGTTATGTCGAAGATGTCGAAAAGCCGGACGAGGCCAAGGAAGACATCCTTGATTACTCGGGCGGGAGCGCCATCGCGCACCAGATTTGGAGCGATCTTGACGCAGACACCCTGTGCGACCGCGCGGTGGTGATTGCGGGCAACCCAGATAGCTGCATCGAGGCGCTGAAGAAGCACGAGGCAATCGGCATCGACCAGATGATGATTATGATGCAGACGGAGACCGTTCCTCACGAGAAGGTGATGGAGTCGATCGAACTCTTCGGCAAGTATGTCATACCTGAGTTCAAGAAGCGTTAATCCGACCGTTTAGTGGCATAGGAAAGGCAGCCGTCAGAGAATTTCTGACGGCTGCCTTTCAGTTGTGCCTGCTTTATTCAATCGAGACTCCCCTGTATCCTAATCGTCCATGATTTCTGTCACGGTGGACCTGGTAACGGTATCGAACCTGCGCTCGGTGGTCGAGGTGAACAGAGAGACTCGCATGATGCGCGTTTCAGTGTTGACGCGGAGCGCCAGAGCATCCATGACACTGTTGTATATATCGAGTGCAGCCTCCAGAGAGACCTGCCGCTTCCAGTGCTCCTGCCAGGGGCCAGGGTTCACCGCGCTGATGTGGGGCAGACTCACAAGCTCCGCCATGAGGTCTTCGGCTGTCGAACTCAACGCTTCAAAGTCCTCTACACTGTCATAGCCGTCAATGCCCCTGTTGCGGAACATCACTAACTCGTACAGGAGCATCCACCAGTATATGGCGGCGAGGTGCTGCGCGTTGAGGCGCTTGCGATGTCTCTTCAGCCCCCACTCCAGCGTTCTGTCGTCGTTCTGCACGAAGAGTTGCGCCACGGTGTCTGCGGCCCCATCGCAGCATGCCATCCAGAGCGCAGCGCGCTTGCGGTCGAGCTGCTCCGCGCCGAACTCCAAAGAGATGGTGCGCAACACATCGATGTCGGAAAGCAGTCTTGACTTGGGGAACCGGGGCAGCCTCAGCCTCATGTGTTCCTTCCCTCCAAAGCGATGCGACATTGAATGGCCGCATAGACGGCATGAGTTCTTGGTCGCTTATCCTATCATCATCGTGTACAACCTGTTAGCCTCGCTCATTCTGAGGTTGACGGGCTGAGGCTGAAGGGCTGAGACTGAAGGGCTGAGACTGAAGGGCTGAGGCTGAAGGGTGGTTCGACAGGCTCATGATGAGCGGGTTTTTCTTTCGGAGAGATTGGGAGTTAGGGGCTGCGGTTGCGGTTGCGTTCGCGCTTGAGGCGGCGCTCTTCTCTTTCGAGTCGCCTGCTGTCCTGCGCGTCGGGTGAATAGGTCTGCTCCAGCCTCCACGCTCGGTCGGCTCTTGCCTTGCGCTCCGCAGTCTCCGCCGCTCGCTCCAGTATCTCCTGCTCCATCGCCCACGCCTCGCGCTGCTCCTCCGTGGGCGGCGTGTGGCTCTGAATGACGTCCAGGTGGTCTTCGTCTAGGTCCTTGCAGACGCAGAGGCAGTCGGGGTGGCAGGGAGCGTAGAACATCATGAATTCAGGGTCGGGCTGCGCGGGGTTGCCGAATCCCCAGTGAAGCAGGACCTTAGCCGCTTCTATCCTGTCACGAGTCCTTGCGTCAGGGTCGTTTCCTTCCAGAATCTCCAGCAGGACTCTTACCATGCTCGCTCCGCCCTCTGAGTCAACGCGGATGCGCGCGACGAGTTTCTTGTTCACCTTCTCGTGTTCAGGGCTGTGTGGCTGCTGTGCGGGATGTGATCCGTCCTGCGCTTCATCGTCAAACTGCGAAGGGGCATTGCGCTGATGTCCTGAACTGCCCAGGGCTTCCCTGGCTTCCTCGAAGCCGAGTCTGAGCAGGATGCGCGCCGACTGAAGGCGGTGAGAGGGTTTCCCGTCTGGGTCGTCGCCGTTCATGATGGAGACGAGGTTGCGGATGATGGTTCTGCCGCCTTGCGTCTCTTCGAGGACGATGCGCTGGATGCGCTGAAGTGTATCTATGGGGATGTGCTGCGTATCTGCATCCCGTTGCTGGTGTATGGCTTCAATCATATGTTCTGATTATAGGGACGGATGTTTGGTTTGTCAAGGGTAAAGGGATTTTTGCATATTTCTGGCATCTTGCCACACCCTTGACCGCGCAATGAAGGCGAATTATTATGCACAGGCAATCTGCATAGCAATTGGCACAGCAATCGGCAGTGGCAGCCTGACACTGGTAGTCGTACACGACAGTCTTGACTGTGCGACGCGTGAAAATGGTGGGTGTTCTTGGGATGAATCTCAGGTCTTACATACGAGACATTGCGGACTTTCCGACGCCGGGCATTCTGTTCCGCGATATTACGCCGCTGCTTTCGGACGCTTCCGCGCTGAAATATGCGGTTGATCGCATGTTAGAGTTGTGTGAGCCACTGAGCTTCGATGTGATTGTGAGTGTGGAGGCTAGGGGTTTCCTGCTGGCGGCGCCGCTGGCGTATCGCATGGGTAAGCCGCTGGTTCCCGTGCGTAAGCAGGGTAAGTTGCCGTATAAGACACACAGAGTCAGTTATCAGCTCGAATATGGCACGGATACGCTGGAGATACACCGCGACGGCATAGGCGCGGGTCAGCGGGCGCTGATTGTGGACGACTTGCTTGCGACGGGAGGCACAGTGTCGGCGACAGCGGAATTGGTACGCGAGTGTGGGGCGAAAGTCGCCGGTTACGCCTTCCTTATTGAGCTAGCCGAGCTGAACGGCAGGCAGAGTTTGTGCGGAGAAGAGGTGGTGTCGTTGATTACATACGACTGAACTCCGGTGCGGAGAGCCTTTGACTGAAGAACTAGAGAGTGATTTGCCCGCCGCCGCCAATGCAGTGTGCGGGAACGAAAGGGAGTGTTCCAATGACAACGGACGTGAACATCGATGGTCTTATAGCGGAAGTGGATGAGGTTGTAGGCAAAGGTCTAGCCTATGTCAGGGCAAATGCCGAGTCCGAAGTAAAGATAGGCATCTGGACTCCTCGCGAGGTGCTGTGCCACTGGATATACTGGCATGCCGCCACCACCGAGGGCATGGAAGGTGCTGCTTCGGGCGAGGGGCCGCATCGCATCTATGCCGATGCCGACGAGATGAACGCAAGGAGTGTGGGACGCAAGTCCGGCTGGAGTGTGGAACGGCTCTCCGAGGAGATGGAAGAGCTTCAGTCGCGGCTGGTTGCGGCGGCACGCGCGATGCCCGATCCCAACGCCGTAGTTGTAATGCGTGGTGATGGCAGCGGATCGACCGGAGTGGAGCGGCTGGAGACTATTGTCGGCCACTGGAACGCGCACCTGGAAGAGATGGCTGAAGCCGCGTCTGCTTAGAGTACGAGCAGCATCCTCATTGCTGTTGGCGTTGATGTGCGGAGCAGAACCTGCTTCCCTTCAGCGATAGCTTGCAACTTCGTCCAGGAATTGGATTACTGCGCCGCAGCATGTAATCAATTGTGCATGTGGCAGTGTGCATGTGGTTGTGTATGCGTTGCGCGGTATGAGTATCATCCTTTTGTCTTTTTCGCCGTTTCTGATGGCAGAATTGACAAAGGGCGTGGCTGTTTGTCATCATGCGTTTCATAGGGGTATGCGGTTCACTGGGTAGGCTTGGGGACGCGGTGGCTTGGCTACCGAACCGCCGATCATCCCTTGATTCCGCACTGAACCAGAAATGCCGGCTACATTTGTAGTTGCGCTCCGAGGATGCGTAGGGAGGAAATATGGTTTATCGCACCAATGTCAGTTACATAAGCCACTTCCTGCGCGAGGTGGATATGTTCAGTGGTCTGTCTGAGCGAAATCTGGACCGCATCGCATCGTTGTGCGAAGAGTACACTTTCGCGCCCGAAGAACATCTGGGCATGCAGGATGAGCACGGAACCAACCTGTATGTCATACGGGACGGGGAGATAAGGGTAAGCGTTGGTTCACAGGATACGGGTGTGGTAGTGCGGACGGTGCGAGAGAAGGAAACATTTCCGATTGCGGTGCTGATGGAGCCGCCTCTGCTGGTTACGACTACGCAGGCGGTTACAGAGGTCACTGCGTATGTATTACCGCGGGTCAGACTGATGGAGTTGTGCGAGCTTGAGCCTGAAATCGGGATGCATATTTACAGGGCAAGCTGCGGTATCATTATGAACCGCTATCGTTACACACTTGCAATGCTATCGGACAATGTGGGACATCCGACACGGCTGAACCCTGTTTGGCGCGGCGCTGAGGTATAGATTAGACAGAGATAAAGATTGATAGGGCAGCCGGCAGTCCCCGAATGACACGCGGAGATGAATTTAATCAGACTAAATCAATGACGGATGCTGGCGAAAATAAGGGTAAAAAGGGATTGAAGATGAATGGGAGGAACCTGACAGGAGGTGCATCATGACGGTTGTAGCGTTAGGCGGACTAACAGGCGCAGGCGCCAGGACGATGGGCCCCGCACTCGCAGGGAAAATGGGAGCCGACTATGTTGACCGGCTCATACTGACCAACGTGGCACGGCATGTGGGCGCGACAGTAGAAGCTCTCCACCAGCGCGAAGAGCGCCCCCCTACACGCGGCGAACGCTTCACTCGCTTTTTGCAGAGGGTGCTGGAGCGCTCCGCCGTTACCGGAGCTGGCGGCGACCCGTACTTCGGGCCCGGCGTGGCGGCGTTCCTGACGGAAGAGTACGAAGACCTGCCTGAGCCGACGGTTACACGCGGGCACGAGCTTGAGGACGAGAAGTACATCGAAGGAGTACAGCTCGCAATCAATGATATGGCGACCGATGAGAATATCGTTATGGTCGGGCGCGGCTGCTACTATATTCTGAAAGACGCGCCGAATGTGCTGCGGGTGGGCATAGAGGCTCACATAGACGACCGTATCGCGACGATCGCCGAGCGTGAGCGTCTCAGCCTCGATGAAGCAGCCAGTACGGTGGCGGCGCGAGATCAGGCGCGGTTGTACTTCTTCAACCGCTTCTTCGACATAGAAGACCCGGACGCGCCGGAGTTCTTCCATTTCGTGATTAACACCAGCCTGATTGGGCAGGAGTATGGCATCAAGATGATTCTGGACGCCGCAGATGCCCTGCGCAGTGGGGACTTGAAATAGCGCTGCAAGCCCTGTTTCCTACGATAAGAAGATTCGCAAGGATGCGGTTGCGCTTATGGCGTCCTTTGGCTAGAATAGCGCACATACTTGAAGGGCGCTTCGCCTTTCCGGTATTTGTTGGCAATGCCGTTAGAGTGAATTGCCAACTTAGTGGGCGATTAGCCCTCGCTTGCGCAAGAGTGGGTTCCATGACGAGAGTACCCTAAACCTAGCGACAAGCGTCAATTAAACGGGCAGCGTTGGAGCGCCCATCAGGGAGGCGAGTCTATGGCACTATTAGAGGTAAATGACCTCGCTACCTACTTCTTCACGCAGGAAGGCGTAGTGAAGGCGGTGGACGGCATCAGCTACGAACTTGCGGAAGGCGAAGTGCTCGGAGTCGTGGGCGAGAGCGGCTGCGGCAAGAGCGTCAGCGCGCTTTCGATTATGCGCCTCGTGGCGAACCCGCCGGGCAGAACCGTCGCAGGGGAGGTCATATTCGAGGGCGAAGACCTGCTTCAGATGGACGACTCGGAGATGCGAAGCATCCGGGGCAACAAGATAGCGATGGTCTTCCAGGAACCGATGACCTCGCTCAACCCTGTGCTGACGATAGGCCGCCAGCTCACCGAGACCCTTGAGTTGCATTTGAACATGAGCAAAAATCAATCGCATGATCGGGCAGCGGAATTGCTGCAACTTGTGGGCATTCCGGACGCAGAGAACCGGCTGAAGGATTATCCCCACCAGTTCAGCGGCGGCATGCGCCAGCGGGTGATGATCGCAATGGCGTTGAGCTGCAATCCACGCCTCATTATCGCGGACGAGCCAACGACCGCGCTGGATGTTACGATTCAGGCGCAGATACTGGAGCTGATGCAGGACCTTGCGGAGCAGTTCGGCACGGCGATGATTATCATCACGCACAACCTCGGCGTGGTCGCGCGTTACGCGCACCGCGTCATCGTGATGTACGCGGGTAAGATAATCGAAACAGGCAACGCGAGAGAGATTTACGGCAATCCCAGCCATCCGTACACGATGGGATTGCTCGCTTCAGTGCCGCGACTGGACGAAACTGAGCGTACCCGACTGGAGGCGATTGAGGGATTGCCGCCAAGCCTCGTGAACATGCCGGCGGGCTGCTCCTTCGCGCCACGCTGCAGCTTCGCTTACGAGAGGTGTCTTGAAGAGGAGCCGGTGCTCGTTGATGTCATTGAGGGACATAACGCAGCCTGCTGGAGAGCGCCCGAACTGCAACAGATGATTCGCGCCTAGAATTGGGAGAGTTTCGATGACAACACAGACCAGGAATACAAACGACAATGAAGTCCTGCTGGAAGTGCGGAATCTGAAGATGTACTTCCCGGTGACGTCGGGTGTCTTCTTCCAGCGCAAGGTTGCGGATATCAAGGCTGTTGACGATGTTAGCTTCTTCATACGCAGGGGCGAGACGCTAGGGCTGGTGGGCGAGAGTGGATGCGGGAAGACTACCACCGGACGCTGCATCTTGCAGCTTTACAAGCCGACCGAGGGCGACATCATCTTCGAGGGCGAGGACCTGAACGCGCTGGAAGGCAGGGCGATGCGCGAGATGCGGCGCAAGGTGCAGGTCATCTTCCAGGACCCATATGGTTCACTGAATCCGCGCATGACCTGCGGCGACATCGTGGGCGAACCGCTCATCGTGCATAAGCTTACTTCGTCCAAGCAGGAGTACCGCAACCGCGTTACTGAACTGTTGCAGACGGTGGGACTCAATCCGTATATGGCGGACCGCTACCCGCACGAATTCAGCGGCGGGCAGCGCCAGCGCATCGGCATAGCGCGCGCGCTAGCGGTTAACCCCAGCTTCATCGTTTGCGACGAGCCGGTGTCCGCGTTGGACGTGTCCATTCAGGCGCAGGTAATCAATCTGCTTGAAGACCTGCAGGACCAGTTCGGTCTGACGTACCTGTTCATCGCGCACGACCTGTCGGTGGTGCGGCATATCAGCGACCGCATCGCGGTGATGTATCTCGGACATATAGTGGAGATTGCCGACCGCAACGAGTTGTACCAGAATCCGCTGCACCCGTACACGAAGGCGCTTCTCTCGGCGGTGCCGATTCCGGATCCGGTCGTGGAGCAGCAGCGTGAGCGCATCATCCTGACGGGTGACGTACCCAGCCCGATGAACCCTCCTTCCGGCTGCGTATTCCACACGCGCTGCCCGGACATGATCGGCGACTGCCAACTCGAAGTTCCGACGCTGCGTGAAGTGCTGCCGGACCACTGGGTATCCTGCATCCGCGTGGAAGGCTACGATACCGCGAGGCTGCTGGCATAGAGACCACGTACAAATAAGTAATTTGAGAAGGGGACGCTCACCTGAGCGTCCCCTTATTCTTTGTCCCGCCATATTCAATCCATCCATGATGGCCCTCGTCATAATGTGGTACATTATCCCCACTATGATGGGAGGATACGCTTATGCTTGAATATAAACCTAATATGGTTCTGTCTAACGAAGAGTTCAGGGTTGTGGGTTCGCGGCCTGTGCGTCATGACGGTGTGGACAAGGTCACCGGACGTGCGCGCTATGCGGCTGATACGGCTATGCCGGGTCTGCTGTATGCGAAGGTCTTGCGCAGTCCACACGCCCACGCCCGCATCTGTGGCATAGACGCTAGCCGGGCGCTTGCTCTGCCAGGCGTGTATGCGGTCGTTACGGCTACGGACTTCCCGGAGGCATCCGCCGAGTTTGCCGACCAAGAAGAGGGCGCGGCGGTCAATTACGGCTTCTTCAGCCGCAACATCATGGCGCGCGAGAAGGCGCTGTACATGGGCCACGCGGTCGCAGCAGTGGCGGCGACAACCCAGCATCTTGCCGAGGAAGCGGCGGAACTCATTGATGTGGACTACGAGGTGCTGAAACCGGTGTTAACCGCCGATGACGCGATGGCGGATGGCGCGCCCATCCTGCACGAGCGACTGCTCACGATGGCAAGCCCCGCATTCCGCTCAGGCGGCTACGGCGACAGTGACGAGCAGACCAATGTCGCCAACCACTTTGTCTTCGACGACGGCGATGTGGAGCAAGGCTTCTCGGAAGCGGATGTCATAGTGGAGCGCGAGTTCCACACGAAGGCAGTGCATCAGGGATACATTGAGCCTCACTCCGCCACAGCGTTCTGGAACCGCGATGGCAAGTTGACCGTCTGGTGCAGCACTCAGCAGCTTTTCGCCGTCCGCGATCACATCTCCGCAGTGCTCAACATCCCCCTGTCGAATGTACAGGTTATACCGATGGAGATTGGTGGCGGGTTCGGAGGCAAGGGCATGGGCGGGATGTACCTGGAGCCTGTTGTATCTTTACTGTCGCGCAAGGCAGGTAAGCCCGTGAAGCTCGTCATGAGCCGCAAGGAAGTGTTCGAGGGGTCGGGTCCAACTTCGGCGGCGCACATCACGGTAAAGATGGGCGCCACGAAGGATGGCAGGCTTACGGTTGCCTCTGCATCGCTCGTCTATGAGGCGGGGGCGTTCCCCGGCTCGCCCGTGCCTTCCGGTTGCCGAACTATGCTCGCGCCGTATGTCATTCCAAACGCGCACGTCGAAGGCTTCGATGTGGTCGTGAACACTCAGAAGTCGGCTGCCTACCGCGCCCCAGGCTCACCGGTAGCGGCATACGCGGCAGAGTCGGTCGTGGATGAACTCGCCAACAAGCTTGGCATCGACCCTATCGAGTTGCGCCTGCTGAACGCAGCCAAAGAGGGCACGCGCCAGCCCACAGGTCCCGTATTCCGGCGCATCGGCAATGTGGAAATGCTGGAGGCGGCGCGCGACCACGACCATTATCAGACGCCAATCGAGGGCAAATTCAGAGGCAGAGGCGTTGCTAGCGGCGCGTGGTTCAACGGCAGTGGACCGGCAAGCGCTGTCGCGAGCGTCAATCCGGACGGCTCGGTCGGCCTCATCGAAGGTTCGCCGGACATCGGCGGGAGCCGCGCGGTGATGGCAATCCATGTCGCCGAAGTGCTGGGCATCGACGTCAAGGATGTGAAGCCCGCCGTTGTAGATACAGACTCCGTTGGCTACTGCTCAGGCGCGGGCGGCAGCGGCGTTACTTTCAAGACAGGCAGGGCGTGCTACGAGGCGGCGCAGGATGTGAAGCGCCAGATGATCGAGCGCGCGGCGCGCATCTGGGACATAGACGCCGACGATGTGGAGTACGATGCGAACGACGCGGTGCTGCGCCACAAGCAGGACAGCGAGCTTTCGATGACTTTCTCCGAACTCTCGCGTCAACTCAACGGCACGGGCGGTCCGATAGTGGGACGTGCGACCGTGAATCCAGGCGGCGTTGGCAATGCCTTTGCGATGCACATCGTGGATGTGGAGGTTGACCCTGAGACCGGCAAGGTGGACATACTGCGGTACACGGCATTGCAGGATGTGGGGAAGGCTATTCACCCAAGCTATGTGGAAGGGCAGATGCAGGGCGGCGCGGTGCAGGGCATCGGCTGGGCATTGAACGAGGAATACTACTTCGACGATGACGGACGTATGATGAATTCGTCGTTCCTCGACTACCGCATGCCGGTGTCGCTTGATGTTCCCATGATAGACACGGTGATCATCGAAGTCGCCAATCCAGGGCATCCGTATGGTGTGCGCGGCGTTGGTGAGGCCTGCATCGTGCCGCCGATGGCAGCAATTTCGAACGCAATCAGTAACGCGATAGGCGTGCGAATGACTGAGCTGCCAATGTCTCCGGCGAAGATTGTCGCTGCGCTGTCGAAGAACGGCGCATAGCTTTATTACGATAAGTTGCTCTTCGGCAGGCTCAGGGCGGACGGATTTGTCATTGAATCCAGTCTGTCATGAGCCTGTCGAATCTCATTTGTGAATCTAATGGGACCCGGAATCGGAACATACTCTTAAGGATTTGCATGAATGAAATACTATAGTCTGATTGGCGTGGACGGCGGCACGAGCTTGGCGGTGGAGGTGCGCGAAGGCGTGCTTGCCGACCTGACATCGGTGCATCATGACTTGGAGGCGCTGGAGGATCTTGCGCTGGCTTCGACGCTGTCCGGTCAGAGCATTGACGCGCTCGCGCAGCGGATCCTGGACGGTGGCAACCCAGAACAACACAACCTTGCCGAGATAATGAGCGGCGAGAGCGATGTCGCGCTTGACATGCCCTTCGAGCCTCCGGAGGTCTGGGCGGCTGGCGTTACCTACAAGACGAGCGAAATGGAGCGCCGCAGGGAGAGCGGTACTCCGGATGTTTATTCGATGGTATATAGCGCCCCGAGGCCCGAAGTATTCTTCAAGGCGACACCCGAGCGCTGCGTCGGTCCGTTTGACTCGGTGGGCATACGCGAGGACTCGAACTGGAATGTACCAGAGCCGGAGCTTGCCTTCGTGCTGTACGGCGGCGAGATAGTCGGCTACACCATCGGGAACGATATGAGCAGCCGCCAGATCGAGGGCGAGAACCCGCTGTACCTGCCTCAGGCGAAGGTTTTCAACCGCTGCTGCTCCATTGGCCCATGCTTTGTAACGGCGGAATCGATTGATAATCCGCACGGCCTCGATGTGAGTTGCACTATCACGCGCGACGGCGCAGAGGTGTTCAGCGGCAGCACGAACACGTCGCAGATGGCGCGAACCTGTCAGGAACTTGCCGACTGGCTGCAGAGGCACAACGATGTGCCGAATATGACCGCAGTATTGACAGGCACATCCATTGTTCCGCCGCCAGATTTCACGCTTCAGGAAGGCGACAGAGTGAGCATGACGATAGAGGGCATCGGCACGCTGGTGAACGATGTCGTAGTTGTGTAGCGGGAGCTAGCCATCGGGTCAATTCCGGCGAGTTGAAGGAGTCAATACTATGGCTGTGGAAGAGCTAAAGTCGAAGAACGAATGGGAAGAGCACTTAGAGAATGTGAAGGATATGACGCTTGAGCAGAAAAGAGAGCGTCTGGCAAGCATGCTTGAGGAAGGACAACGACTAGCAGATAGGCTTCTAGGATGGCATGGGGAACCAACTATGACTCGCGATGAGGTCAGGGAGATGATGGCACGAAAGTACCCCGGGCTGTCTTTGAGTGACCAGATCATTGAGGATAGAGAGTCACGATTCTAATTGGCATTCTTCTACCTGGACGCTTCAGCAATTGCGAAATTGTATCTTCCAAACGAGCAAGGGGTCGAGTTTGTGGTTCAACTTCTTGATCTGCGTTCGTCAACCGACATGTTCGCCACTTCCGCTTTATCCGTCGTTGAGGTGAAATCGGCCATAACTCGCAGAATAGGCAGTCCCTCTGACAAAGCACCTCTTCTAGCAGCGTATGATAGAGACCTCCGGGAGATATTCGATCTCATATCTATAAGAGACGATATAATCATAGGTGCAAGTTCAGTTGCAGAACGTTACGGACTCCGCGCCGGCGACGCAATCCATCTGGCCACTGCACTGGACATTGCTGCAACTGCCGATGAAACACAAGTATTCATGGTCTCCAGCGACACCGAACTGCTCGAAGCCTCGGACGTTGCTGGCATCGGCGCGCTCGACCCGCAGACGGATGATGCTGTGAGCAGTTTGCTCGAACTCAGAGGTCACTAAGCCGAGCGCGTTGACACATCCATACGCCAATAGTAACCTCTGCCCCAACACACCAAGGATTTAGACTGCGCAGATTGCCGACAGGAGAATAGAAGCATGTGCACATACGTGATACAGAAATCGGATATTACTGGAAGTGGCAAGGGTACGCCGGGCTGGATTCCGATAACAGAGACGCGGGTCTATTACGACCACCCGTACCACATGACGACCGACCACACGTTGAACATCGACTTCGTGAACCCTGGCCAGGGGCTTGGCGCGCGCGTAGCGGTCGAGTTGACGGCGGAGTCGGCGCGCGCGCTTGTGGACGACATTCTCGCCGCTTTGGAAGAGGGCAACGCCGCGCACGCGGCAGACTAAAGGCTTTCGTTCTCGTCATAAATCCCCTTGCCTGAGAAGCAAGGGGATTTTCAGTTTTGCATTTACCGGGTTGGGGAGTCCTCTGAAATCAGGGTTGCAATGACGGAGAAACTTATGTAAAGTTGCGCCCATTAGAGTGTAGGCAAGGCTTCCTAGAGACCTTCGCAAGAGAAATTTCTCTGTTGAATGGCCGTGAGCAAATACACTAGGCTGTTGGCCGGAGAAAGAACTAGAGACAAGAATTAAGAAGGACATTGGGGACACAAGCAGATAGATTCGGAGGGGACGCGCATGCTAAACCTGTCAATTCGTCGAAGTGTTACTTTCCTGACGCTACTCCTATTGCCTGCGCTTGTGCTGGCTGCTGCCTGTTCGAGCGCAGAACCGGAGGCCGAAGCGCCTGCTGCGCCTGCTGCTGCGGCTACCCAGCCACCCGCTCCTACGACTCCACCTGCCGCACCTGCCCAGGCAGCGCCCACCGCGGCTCCTGAAGCAATGGCAGATATCACATCGCCCAGACCTGCCGACTCGAACGCGCAGACGGGCGGCGTCCTGAATGTGGCGTACTTCCGCAAGGCTTCCAGCCCTGACGGATACCAGGCTGGCGGAACCTTCGACCGCATGTACTTCTTCACGGGCAACGAGGTGCTGGTCGCTATCGGCAAGGACAGCATTTACGATCCCGCCGAGTCTCTCGCGTATTCGTTCGAGGTCGAGGACGGCGGCAGCCGCGTGCGATTCCACCTCCGCGAAGGCGTGCAATTGCAGGGTGGCTTCGGAGAGATGACCTCCGAGGATGTCTCATCAAGCCTGAACCGCTGGTTCGATAAAGGGGCTGGGTGCAGGGGTTGCCCGAGCACCTTCCGTTCCGTAACTGAGATCAAGACCATCGACGACTACACCGTCGATGTGGTGATGGACCCGCCGGATGCGAACTTAGTAGTCAAGATGTTCGACAGGGGCAGCATCGTTCACTCCAAGGAGAACTGGGAAGTCCAGGGAGCCGACGACCACAAGAGCAACCCCATCTCAACGGGACCGTACAAGCTCGCTCTTTGGGATGTGGGCGTGACGCAGAACTGGGTGAAGCATCCCGACTGGTGGCAGCGTGAGCCATACGCGGACGAGGTGAACGTCCAGATTATCTCGGAGACACGCACGCGGCTGGCTGCCCTCCAGACAGGCGAGGTGAATGTGTCGTGGCTTCAGGCGGAGCAGATTCCCACCGCACAGAAGGACGACAGCATTGATGTTTGGGACTTCACCGGTGTTGGCTGGGACGGCTGGGTGTGGAACCACGGGCTTACGCCTTTGGACGACCTGCGCCTGAGGCGCGCGCTCATCAAATCTGTGGACCGGGTCGCGCTTAACAAATCCATCTACCTGGACACGTTGCGCGACAGCCAGGCGCACACTTTCCCCCCCGAGTCGCCTTTCGGCATAGACGCCAAGGACCTCTGGGAAGGCGAGCACCTGCGGTATGATCTCGACGAGGCTAAGGCACTCGTCGAGGCCGTGGCGCAGGACAAGGGGCTGGAACTGCCGCTGCAACTCAGCGGTGTCTGTGAGCGCCGCCCGGACCGCCAGCAGTTCTGCGAGTTCCTGCAGGGCTCGTGGGCTGAGATTGGCGTCGAGTTCGATTTCCAGATAGTGTCCAACGCGTCGGAGCGCTCAGATGTGATGGAGCAGTGCCAGACGCATGTGACGCAGACGGGTTCGGGCATGCTGCTCCCATGGTATATGGAAGGCTCGTTGCACTCCAGCAGCACCGGCAACTATCCAGCCAATATATGCAAGGATCAGGGTTCTGCGCTCGCCGCCGACGGGCAGGCTTTGCAGGACCAGCTGGATATGCTATTCGCAGAGGCGTCCCAGAGCTTCGACAGCGCGGTGCAGATAGACAAGTACAAGCAGATTCAGCGCATTGCGCTGGAGAATCTATACACGTACATCCCGGCGATGCTGCGCGTGAACTATGTCGGCTGCTATACGCCGACCACGGGCGGCTGCGAGACGAACCCGATGCGCGGCGACGGCTTCGTGCGCAACGGCGACTTCTGGTTGAAGCAGTAGAGAGCTAAATAGCGGTCAGTCATCAGTAGTCAACCTCTATATTTCGTAGAGGTGGTTGCTGGAGGCTGACCGCCTTTCGTTAGAGGGGCTGGAAGATGCAGCGTTACATGCTGCGCAGAATCATCAACCTAGTTCCGGTGCTGGTGCTCATCAGTATCGTGGTGTTCTCCACGGTCAGGGTTTTGCCGGGCGACCCCGCGCGCCTGCTTGCCGCCATCGATGAGACGGGCTTCGTTGATCCCGAGGTGCTCGCCGCGGTAGAGAAGCGCTACGGGCTGGACAAGCCCGTCGTCACGCAGTACTTCGAATGGGTCTGGGGCGTAATGCGTGGTGACTGGGGCGCGTCGCTTATAAGCAGTCAGGATGTATTCCCGCAGATACGCAGCCGCCTGAGCTTCACGGCGCAGCTTGCCGGGCTATCGTGGCTGCTCTCGCTGGCAATAGGCATTCCGATGGGGGTAATATCGGCGCTCAAACGCAACTCCATACGAGACATCGCTGTGACAGGATTTGCGGTCTCGGGAATAGCTCTGCCCAACTTCTGGCTGGGCATGCTGATGATTATCTTCTTCGGCGTGTGGCTGGGCTGGCTGCCAACGGGCGGCTACACGAGTTTCCAGGACAGCCCGATCGACTGGGCGCGCAAGATGATTATGCCCACGATAACGCTTGGCACGGCGTTGTCGGCGGTCACGATGCGGCAGATGCGCGCCGCGCTGCTGGAGGTAATGCGCGAGGACTACATACGCACGGCGCGCGCGAAGGGCTTGATGGAGAGCAGGGTCGTGCTGCTGCACGCGATGAAAAACTCGTTGCTGCCGGTCATAACGCTATCCACATTGCAGCTCGGCACGCTGGTCGGCGGCACGGTGGTCACGGAGACAGTATTCTTCCTGCCTGGCATCGGCAAGTTCATCGTGGACGCGGTAATAGCAAAAGACTTCCTCGTGGTGCAGATGGGGCTGATGGTTCTGACCCTGGGAGTGCTGGTAGCCAATCTGATCGCAGACGTGTCTTACGCATTTTTGGACCCGCGCATACGGTTCGACTGACTTTTCACTTTCACACTTTCGGATTGGAACAATGAGTTAGCCGGGTAGGAGAGCATGTTCAATGGTGGGGACAGTTAATTTCACCCCCATCCTAACCCTCCCCCATCAAGGGGGAAGGGACAAAATGAACTGCGGAAATGCTCACCTCTTAGTTTGTGAATAGGCGGACGTGTGGCAGGCTGTGATTTATGAGAGAACAAGAACTGGTTGAATCGGCAGAAAACGAGCTTGCCGAGCGGGAGTTGAACTGGGTCCGTAAGAGCCGCTTCCTGCAGACGCTCAGGGAGTTGGTGAGCGTACGTCTTGCCAAGTTCGGGCTGGTGGTGCTTGGGATAGCCGTGATCGCGGCCGTGTTTTCGCCGCTTCTGTCGGTGCATGACCCTATCAAGATAAACCCGCGCGACAGCCTGCAATCGCCCAGCTCCAAATACTGGCTCGGGGCGGACAGGCTTGGGCGCGACCAGTTGGCACGACTCATCTACGGCGCGCGCGTCTCGCTGATCATCGGCGGCTCGGGCGTTGGCATTGCAGTCGTGGCGGGCATCACCATCGGAACGATTTCCGGCTGGGCAGGTAGGTGGACGGATGAGATTTTGATGCGGTTTATGGACGCGCTCGCCGCATTTCCAAACATAATATTCGCGCTCGTGCTGGTTGCCATCACGGGCGGCGCTATGCGCAACATCATCTTGGTGATCGGGCTTGTGTTCACGCCTGCGGTCGCGCGCCTCATACGGGCGCAGGTGCTGTCCGTGAAGGAGCGCGACTATGTGATAGCCGCCGTCGCGCTGGGTGCAAGTCCGGCTCGCATCATAACCTCGCACCTGATACCGAATAGCCTTGCGCCCGTTATAGTGCAGGCTTCGATAGCGTTCGGCGCGGCGATACTGCTTGAAGCGTCGCTGAGCTTCCTCGGCGTTGGCGTGAAGCCGCCGACACCCACATGGGGCGGCATGCTGCGTCATGCCTTCGAGGTGGTTGACCTGGCGCCGTGGCTCACATTTACGCCGGGCGCAACCATATTCCTGGTGGTGCTAGCCTTCAACTTCGTAGGCGACGCGCTGCGCGACACGCTCGACCCGCGTCTCAGGGGTGCGAGGTAACTGGGATCGGGCGACCGATGTCCAAAGCCCCTGTTGACACTTCCGTTTCGTTTTACTCTATGACATCGTCCTTTGACGTATCTGTTGAATGAGTGCCTTTGGCTAGGTTGTGTTGACATTTCGAAGTTATCTCTCATTATTTCTGCCATTTCGAGTGAAGCGAGAAATCTAGAATCGGATATTGCCGTATGTACAAACGATTTAAGATTTTTCAGTCCGCTGCGCTGCGCTCAGAATGACAAGGATGAAGGCGCTGCATTCAGAATGACAGAATAAACCTACATTTCAGTTCTAAAACGCTTTGTGTGTCAAATGTCAACAGAGCCTAGTATCAACATCTATCCATGCACGCCACAAACTTGAGATTATGTCGAAGTCTTAGATGCGTGGGACATCATCGTCAGTAATGGTCATGAGGCGCTCGTCGTCATAGCCATAACCTACTGAGTTTTCGAAGCATACTGTGAATGTCTCGCCAACTTCTGGGTAGCGATCCAGACTGCTAAAGTGCAAGGGATGGATGGGGGATGGTATGATTATTGGCGGAAATGGAATTATTCCAATTTGACAGGAGGATTGGCAGACAATGACGAAGTATGCGCGGTATGAACATGGGGGCGGCGTCTCTTACGGGATCGTGGAGGGGGCCGATGTGCATGAGATTTCGGCGGCGCCTTACGAGGAGTACGAGCGGACCGGTGAGTCGGCAGCGCTGTCCGATGTGAGGCTGCTTGCGCCGGTGATGCCGGGGAAGATTATCGCTATCGGACGGAACTATGTGAGCCACCTAGCGCATTCGGCTTCACTGGTGGGTGGCGACATAGAACTGCCGAAGGTGCCGGAGCCGTTCTTCAAGACGCCTTCGTCGGTGGTGGGGCCCAACGACCCTATCGTGATTCCGCGAGAGGCGATCGAAGAGGGCGTGCTGGTGGAGGAGGAGGCGGAGCTCACGCTGGTCATCGGGAAGCAGTGCCGGCGGGCGACGCAGGAGAATGCGCTGGATTTCGTGCTTGGGGTTACCTGCGGCAATGATGTGAGCGCGCGCAACTGGCAGCGCGGCGACCTGTCGTGGTGGCGGGCGAAGTCGAGCGATACATTCAGCCCGATAGGGCCGTATATCGTGACGGGGCTTGACCCGGACAACCTGCTGCTGACGGGGCGCATCAACGGCGAGGTTATTCAGCAGTCGGGTACGGATGACCTGGCGCACAATTGCCGACGCATCATCGAGTTCGTGAGCAGCGTGCTTACTCTGGAGCCGGGCGATGTGATTATGACTGGGACGCCAGGCGAGCCGGGCGAGATTAAGCGCGGCGATGTGGTGGAGGTGGAGCTTGAGGGCGTTGGTGTGTTGAGCAACCCGGTGATTGCGGAGGAATAAGTCAGTCAGTTTGTCAGTATTTCAGTCTGTCGGCAAGGCTGCTGATGACTCAGGATAGCTCGTCAAGCTCTGGCAACTCTGTGGGATTATAGTTGGATAGAAAACGCCCGCCAATTGGATTGGCGGGCGTTTCTTTTTCTTGATTGTGCTTTTCCGCGTTATCCCAGGACGTTGCCGATGGTGAGCCAATAGAAGACGATGTATGTGCCTGCGATGAGCATCAGCCATGTGCCTACGGGCTGGATGTAGGGCATGACTTTGCGCATGCCGCCGACCATCGCTCCCTTGAACAGCGCCATGCCGAGTGTGAGTGTGATGATGACGGTTCCCATTCCGACGGCGTAGAGGATGAATTGGGCGAATGCTGTCCAGATGCTTGCGGCTGCGAAGGATGAGCCGACTACGGCGAGAAATATGGGCAGGGTGCAGCTTAGGGATGCTAGTCCGTATGCCAGCCCGAAGATGAAGTAACCGCGTATATTTGCCTGTCCGGGGTTGCCGAACTTTTCTGCCATCTGCTGGGCGAGCGCGGTGTAGAGCTTGCCGCCGCCGAGCAGCCAGGCGCCTGCAACGGTTAGCAGGATGCCTACACCGAGTCCGATCCAGGGGAGGACGCTGCCGACTACGGAGCGTGCTCCGAGTCCGATGACTGCGCCTGCGGCTGCGAAGAGCAGGATGAAGCCGACGGTCACGGAGCCGCCGATGAGGAGCGCCTTGCCGATGTGTGCGATGAAGGATGGGCTGTCTTCGTCGCCGACGCCGAGGTAGAGGCCCATGTAGGCTGGTAGCATCGCGAAGCCGCAAGGGTTGAATGCGGCTGCGAGTCCCGCGCCGAATGCGAAGCCGAGCGGGGCGATGACGCTGAGGCCGCCGAGCTGCCGTGCCGCGCCGCCGGAGAGGGATTCGACGAAGAAGTTGATGCCGTCAATGTCGCTCTCGCCGCGCACGATGAGGGCGCCGATGACTGCGATCGCGAGCGCGATGGTCGCCGCGGCTATGGGCAGGATGACAGTGCGGGCAAATCCTGGTGAGGTTTGTGCTTCGGTGTATGTGGTGCTCTCGTTCATGTGCTGTCCTCGCGGCGTGTCGGTTATTTGGTAATTCGGTGCATCAGTCGGTGCATCAGTATGTATTGCGATTGTCATAGTATCGTATTCATGGCTTTCATTATATTGGATGCAAGACGGGCAAATGGGATTTGCGGTTGTCAGTGGCTGGCTGGATGGCATACGATAAGCGGGTTAAACAGGATAGGGATTGTCGGGAATCGAGGGCTTATGACGACGAATTCACTGCATAGAGCTACTGAGGATATCGGGATGGAGGATGTGGAACTGATGCCGCTGGCACAAAAGGAGCTGCCGTCGCGGTTCGAGAACTATCAACCGTCTCGGGAGTCCGCGCTGGACAACGAAACGATGGCGATGCACGGGTTTCCTGGTAGCGACGCAGGACACTTTCGTGGCGTGGGACGCATCGGGGGCTATATGCGCGAGTTCGTTTCGGTGGTGCCGTCGTTCGGGACGGACGGGGTGGACTTCATGGTAGCGACCGTGGCGCACCTGTTCGAGACACCGGGCGCTGTGCGTAACTGGATGCACGATGTGTTTCTGAAGGATTTCGAGACGAATGTGGGCTTGGACATCGGGGAGAGGCAGATGCTGCTCGGCGTGGAGCGGCTGGAGCCGGACGGATTTTTCGATGAGGCGGTCGCGCTGAAGGCGCTGCACAACGACAACGACAGGCTGATTTCGGTTACAATCGTGGACTTCCGGGTGGGTCGCGTGCTGGGTGTGGCGTTCGTGGGGACGCTTGGAGATCATGTGCGGCTGGAGGAGGCGACGGAGCTTGCGGTGGCGCTGGAGCAGAGGATTGTGAGCGTAGCGCTGGGGTAGGGATGGCTCACTACTCAGGGCTGTCTTTCAATATGCGAACACAGAAAATTTGAAGTGAAAGCTGTGTTTTGAATGGCAGTGTATTTTTTGAAATGGGTTCAAAAGGGTTGACACTTTTGGCGGTGTTGTGATAGTTTTCACCAGTATTTTCTATGGTAGGCGTTGTACCCAAAGGCTACATGGATCTCTGCTCTCTGCTCCAAGGTGGGCCTTGCTTCGCAGGAGTAACGAGATAGACGGCAGGAGTCCTAACAGGGTAGGGCGCAGGAGATTTTATCAAGGTCTTCTTCCGTAGGGAGAAGGCGCATTGCAGAGGCAAGCATCCTATGGAACCAGCCCCTCTTGGCGCGCTTCAATGGAGCGAACTGGGCAGTATGCTGTTCGCGCTGTGGATGGTGGTTATATTCATAGTGCTGTTCGCGGCGAATATGCTTGTGGGTCATAATTTGCTTCCGTCGTTCATCGCGTCGGGGCATGTGCCCGAGTCACTTCAGAAGGCGCGGCTGCTTTTTTATGCGTTTGCGATCACGTGTTTCGCGATTGCGATGTATTTCCTCTACAGCACGATTGTGCAGGCGGATGTGCTGCGCAGTTTCTGGGCGGACTATTGGATATAATCTGACATTGACTTACGGGACGCGGGCGACATACACCTCCATCCCAACCTTCCACTCTGATGTGGAAGGAGCTAAAGATAGGTTAGTTTGATTTGATACCAGGCGATTTTCAGATCTCCAAGCCGACGCGGAAGCAGCTTATCAAGCATGGTACGCTGGGCGTTATAACACTAGGGTTTCTAGTTGTTGCGGCGTTGGCTCTGACTTTTGTGATATCGGCGTGGCTGGGCAGGCCGGTGATCTTCGGGTATTCCGAGGGTCCGGACCAGCCGATCGCGTTTCCGCATCCCACACATGTCGAAGACCTTGGGATGGACTGCACTTTCTGTCATCGCAATGTTACCGAGGGCGCGGCGGCGACGATACCATCGGCCGGACTGTGCCTGACCTGTCACCAGGTTGTGGGCGACGACCTGCCGGAGATAGAGAAGCTGCGCGAGATGGTCGTGGAGAACGAACGCCCGATAGACTGGGTGCGCGTGCATAGAGTTCCGGACCATGTGCATTTCGTACATGAGGCGCACATCAGGTTCTTCTCGGAGCGGGACGGCATCGCGGAGACGGCAGTGTGCGCTACTTGTCATGGCGATGTAGGGTCGATGGAAAAAGTTGAGCAGGTACGCGCGCTGAAGATGGGCGACTGCGTAAATTGCCACCGAGACAACGGAGCACCCACAGACTGCACGACTTGCCACTATTAAGATTTGTTGCGGACTGAATTCCTGCATTCACAGGAATGACGAAGTAAAGACACAGAAAACACGAAGGAACAATCGGCACTTCTGAAGGCTGACAAGAGAAGATGGCTTTAACGCGAAGACAATTCCTTACACTTGCCGGGGGTTCGGCGGCGGGAGCAATACTGTTCCAGGCGTGCGGCGTTCCGGAGGATGAGCTTCTGGTGCAGGCGCCGGTAGAGATGCCGGAGGACCTGGTAACAGGGCGCGACAACTGGTATGCAACGCTTTGCCGTCAGTGCGCGACGAGCGAGGGCATAGTGGTGCGTGTAATGGAGGGTCGCGCGAAGAAGGTCGAGGGGAACGTCGATTATCCGATAAACCGTGGGGCGCACAGTGCGCGCTGCGAGGGCGGCTTGCAAGCGCTGTATCATCCCGACAGGATACGCGGCCCGATGGTGCGCGTGGGCGAACGTGGCGCAAAGCAGTTCCGCGAGGTGAGCTGGGAGGATGCGATTGGGCGTCTGACATTTGCGCTTGAGAACATCAAGTCAAATGGGCGCGAATCGTCGGTCGTGCTGGCGACGGATCCCATCAACGCGCATCTCGACATGGTGGTGGACGCATTCACCTCGGCTTACGGCGCGAGGCGAATGACATACCAGCCACTGGAGCAGACTACGGTCAAGGCGGCGATTCGGCAGGTGTTCGGCCAGGATACGATGCCGGACTTCGATATTGGGAACGCTTCTGCGGTTCTCTCTTTCGGCGCGGACTTCCTCAATACTTGGATGTCGCCGGTGCGGTATGGGCGCGGCTACGGCGAATTCCGCGATGACGACCATGACAGAGGCACATTCATACATGTGGATTCGCGCTTCTCGATGAGTGGTGCGAACGCGGACACATGGGTGTATGTGAAGCCGGGCATGGAGGGGGTTCTTGCGCTGAGCATCGCGCAGGTCATCATCGCAGACGGACTGGCTGATGCTGGCGCGGCAGATGCGCTGACGGCGGGCTTCGACATCAACGCGTTCTCGCCCGAGGCGGTTGCATCAAGCACGGGTGTGAGCGCGGAGAAGATTCGCACGGTGGCCCATGACTTTGCGAACCATCGGCCTGCGGTTGCGTTCGGCGGAGGGTCAGCGGCGGCGCACACGAACGGATTGTTCAACCTAGCGGCAATCTACTCACTGAATTATCTCGTAGGTAGCGTGAACAATGAAGGCGGGGTTGTGTTCAATCCCGGCGCTGCGATAAGCGAGCTTTCCGCTGCGAAGAGCGGTTCTCCGTTCTCCGAGTGGCACCGATTGGCAGACGAGATGTCTCGCGGCGAGCTGCAGATGCTGATGGTGCGTGGGGTGGATCCGGTATATGGTCTGCCGGACGCGGTCGGCTTCGAGCGCGCCGCCTACAATGTGCCTTACATCGTAAGTTTCTCGGATGTGTTGGACGACACGACTGCGATTGCAGACCTGGTGCTGCCACAGCACAACTACCTCGAAGACTGGGGCAGCGATGTGCCGGACCCGGCGCCGGGCTATCAGGTTATTGGATTCCAGCAGCCTGTGGTGAGGCCGTTCTTCGAGCCTCGCGGCGATCAACTCGGTACGCGGGGCTTTGCGGATGTGTTGCTTGCTACGGCTCAAGGTCTTGAACTTGACCTCGGACTGCCGGGCGAGACATACCGAGAGATACTGCAAGACGGCGCGATGAAGCTGTACGAATCGGGCAACGGCTCGGTGAAAGCTGCGAATTTCAATTCATTCTGGAACGGCGTGCTTCAGCGCGGCGGCTGGTGGGACACATCAGCGCGCATGAACGGTGGAGCGCCGACGCCTTCGCGGCTGATGGACGCGGCAGAGCCTTCATTCACGACGGGTGAGTTCTACCTGATTCCGTTCGAGACCACGGGTCTGAGCGACGGTCGTGGCGCTGCTCTGCCTTGGATGCAGGCGACGCCTGATCCCATTTCGACTGCCGTGTGGCGGACCTGGGTGGAAATTAACCACCGGGTCGCCGAGGAGCGCGGGATAAGCGAGGGCGATGTTATCAGCATCGAGTCGCAGAACGGACGAATCGAGGCGTTGGCATATCCCAGCCCTGCGGTGCCTCCGGATACGGTATGCGTACCTGTGGGACAGGGACATGCATCGGGCGGTCGGTACGCGGAACGACGGGGCGCGAATGTGTTCTCGATCCTTTCGCCGAATATCGATAGCGGCACAGGCGCGCTGGCATGGGCGTCAACAAAAGTGAATATCCAGAAAACGGGCGAGTGGATTCGCCTGCCGAAGTTCGAGAATACAGTTTCGGAGTTCCCTACGGACGAGCACCAACATGTGATCAAGCTTACGCCGGTGGACGGCGACGGGGAGCACTAAACGGAATCTAACAACTATGGATGGGATGAGAAAGACTTGTAATATCATCTCCCCATCCTGACCCTCCCCCATAAAAGAGGAAGGGGCAATGAATAGGCTCTAAACTTTCCTTGTCAAAGAGGGAAGGGAATGATTGAGGAGCGAAGTATGGCGGATGCACAATGGGGCATGGTGGTTGACATAGACAAGTGTACGGGCTGTCAGGCCTGCGTTGTCGCTTGCCAATCCGAGAATAATGTGCCGATAAATGAGGAGGCGCACTTCAACCAGCGCCGCGCAATCGAGTGGATTCGTGTGGAGCGGTACTGGGAGGGCGAGTTCCCTGACGTGAAGGCACGCTTCATACCGCTGTTCTGCCAGCAGTGCGGCGATGCGCCGTGCGAGCCGGTGTGCCCGGTGTACGCGACATACCACAACAGCGAAGGGCTGAATGTGCAGGTGTATAACCGCTGCATAGGCACCAGGTTCTGCGCGAACAACTGCCCGTACCAGGTGAGGTTCTTCAACTTCTGGGAGCCTGCGTGGCCTGAGACGCTGAAGAATCAGCTCAATCCTGATGTTACGGTTCGCAGCCGAGGCATCATGGAAAAGTGTACCTTCTGCGTGCAGCGCATTCGTCGCAGTTCGCGGGAAGCAGCCAAGGAAGGCGAGGAGCTTCAGGACGGGGACAGAGCGCTCAACCCGGCGTGCGTGAATGCATGCCCGACTGAGGCGCTGATGTTCGGCAACTTGAACGATCCGGAGTCAAAGGTTGCGAAGAAGGCTGCAAAGGAACTGCGAGAGACTAGCCCAGCGCGCAAGGGCGGGCGGGGGTACAAGCTACTCGACGAGTATGGGACGCACCCAAAGGTCGTATATCTGAAGAAGTATGACAAGGACGCTGAGGAAGCGCATGGCTAGTTTGGATAGTCATAACGGCGCCGTTCAAAACGGCGCGGGTCATAATGGCGCCGGCCATCATCACGGGCCACGCGAGGGGCTCTATGTGCCCTTCACGAATCAGGGCGATGTGGTGCGGGACCTGATAGGCAAGCACGACAAGCCCAGCGACAAGTGGTGGAGTGGTGTCGCTGCAGGCGCAATTCTGCTGGTGCTGGGCATCATCGGGTTCGCGATGCGGATGTCGGGAGATGTCAGCGACCGCATAGTTTGGGGCTACTTCGCGATGATGTTCGCGTTCGTGCTGACGACGGCGCAGGCAGCACCGATGGTGGCAATCGCGCCGCGTATCGCCAACGGCCACTGGCGGCGTCCGATCTCGCGCGCCGCGGAGATATGGACGGCTGTAGGGCTGTTCAACATGATTCTGCTCATCCCGATGCTGTGGATATTGCCGCCGCTGACGGATGGACGGCGCAGCCTGTGGTTCTGGGACGCTGAAGACCCGTTCTACAGCAGAGTGCCTGTGTTTTCACCACACATCTGGGCTACGCTGGCTATGCTAGGTCTGGTGGTTACGGGGATAATGCTACTGTGGCTTTCGGCGACACCGGACCTTGCGCTTATACGTGACAACGGACCTGACGGATGGCGCAAACGCTGGGCGACGAAACTGTCGAGGAACTGGATCGGAACGACGGCGCAATGGAATATGCTGCATCACAGAATGGGCATACTGGGCGCGTTCTACTTCATGATGCTGATATTCGTGCATTTCCTGATCTCGGTTGACTTCCTGATCGCGCTGGTGCCGGGCTGGATCGATGCGCTGTATCCGATTACGCATGCGGCGAACGCACTTCAGGCGGGCGTTGCGACAGTCATCCTGACTATGATTGTGCTGCGGCAGTGGGGCGGATACAAGGACTACATCACACTGGAGCAGTTCTGGGGTGTGAGCAAGTTGCTGTTCGCGCTGTCACTGCTGTGGTTCTGGTTCTGGTTCTCCAGCTTCAATGTGCTGTGGTACGGCAAGAAGCCGAATGAACTGGGATCGCTGGAACTGCTGATGGTGGGGCCGTACCTGCCAGTGTTTATCTCGGTGTTCGTGCTGTGCTTTGCGGCGCCGCTGTTGGTGATGATGTGGAATCCGGTGCGTAAGAGCATCTGGGGTCCTACGATAATGTCGGTCTCCGTTCTGCTGGGGACATTGCTCGACAGGCTGCGGCTGTATGTCTCGGCGTACTCCGCACATGTCGAGCGGATAATAGACGATAATCTGACCCATCATGCTATTCACCTGGACGAGAGCGGAAGATTACCACTGGCGCTTCGCAGAATGCATACGCCGGACATTCCGGACATCTTGATGATTCTGGGCGTGATTGGCGGCTGCGTGCTGGTGTACTTGCTATTCGCGCGGCTGATACCGCCGATAAACATCTGGGAGCAGAAGGAGCTGATGCTCTACAAGATGCACAAGACCTATCATCGGACGCAGGTGCTGGTGCTGGGTAAGCCAAGGTAGTCTAATATCGATGGACAGGATAGAGGGGAGATAATTTCACCCCCATCCTAACCTTCCCTAATGAGGGGAAGGAACTAACATAGGGCGGCAGATGCAAGAACTAATATATAAGGATCAGAAAGAAGTAAACCGCGACCTGCTTGCGGGCGTTCTGGGAACGCCAAAGTGGTGGTTTGGCGCGGTGGGCTTCCTGCTGCTTGTCATCTGCACCGGTCTGGCCGCATACGGCTATGAGATAAACAAGGGCGTGGGCGTTGCGGGCCTGAACCGTCCGGTGCTTTGGGGCTTCTACATTACGAACTTCGTGTTCTGGATCGGGATCAGCCACGCGGGGATTATGATTTCGGCGATACTGCGCCTGACTCAGGCCGAGTGGCGGCGCCCCGTTACGCGCGCTGCTGAGGTGATGACGCTGTTCTCACTGATTGCGGCGCTGTCGAACATCATGTTCCACGTTGGGCGGCCCTGGCGTCTGTTCTGGGTGTATCCATACGACTTCTCGCGCGGTATCTTCATGAATATTCGCTCGCCGTTCGTGTGGGACCCGAGCGCGGTTATGACATACCTTATTGGAAGTTCCCTGTTCGTGTTCGTGGCGCTTATACCTGACCTTGCTGTGGTGCGGGACAGAGCTACGGGCAAGTATGCGCCGAAGATATACGCAATCCTTTGCCTCGGCTGGCGGGGAACGCCGCGCCAGTGGCGCTTGCAGGGGATAGCGGGCATACTGCTGTCAGCGTTGGTGCTACCGGTGTTCGTTTCTGTGCATAGCATCGTGTCGTGGGACTTTGCGGTTGCCATCGGCGTGGAAGGCTGGCACTCGACGATATTCGCGCCGTACTTCATCATCGGAGCTATTCACTCCGGAGTGTCGGCGGTTGCGATGATAATGGCGCTTGTCGTGTGGTTGTGGAAGGTTGGGGATTACATTCGGCCGGACCACTTCGACGCGATTGGCAGGCTGCTGATTGTGGTGGCGGTGACCTGGTTCTTCTTCTTCTTCATAGAGTGGATATTTGCGCTGTACACACTGGAGCCGCCGGAGATAGCACTGCGCGAGCTTCAGGTGTTCGAAGGGCCGTACTGGTGGCTATTCGTGATATTCTTGCTGACGGCATTCTTCATACCTGTGCCGATGTGGCTGTTCAAGAGCGTTCGGCGCAGTCCGAAGTGGATGTTCATCACGACGGTGCTGGTGAATATCGGAATGTGGATGGAGCGCTTCCTGATTATCGTACCGGGACTTGCGCGGCGCTCACCGTTTACCTTCGACTGGGGAAGCTACCATCCGAGTATCATTGAAATTCTGATTGTGGCGGAGACGTTTGCTTTCGTAGCGCTTGGCATGCTGCTATTCGCCAAGTTCTTCCCGCTGGTACCGATCTTCGATGTGAAAGAGGGTATGGTGTTCAAGGATGAAATGAAAATAGGCAGGAGGATTGTGCCGGCGAGCATACGAGAGACGCCGTAAGGCGGGGTTAGCATCGGTGGACGGGGGGCATATGGGATATGATTTTCTCACTCTCATCCCAACCTTTCCCCATCAAGGGGTAGTGGGTAATTTGATTCGATAAGTCTGAAGAGGCGAGTTATGGCAAAGAGAAGCGTGTTGGGACTGTTCCCGGAAGAGCAGGTTGACACAGCAGCGGACGCGATGGAAGCGTTGGCGTCTGCGGGATACACGGACAGCGAGTACGAGGTACTGACGGGGACTCCATATCCGGAAGGAACTTTCGGAGAGGCTGCGCCTGTACATAAGCTGTTCCGCTGGCCGCTGATGGGCGCAGCCTGCGGCTTTGTGGTCGGCTTGTTGGTAACTGCCGGCTCGCAGTTGGCGTATCCGCTGGTTACGGGCGGCAAGCCTGTGCTGTCCATTCCGCCGATGGCAATTATCATGTACGAAGGTACGATGCTGGGCGCGATTATTTTCGCAGTGATAGGCATCATAATTGAGTCGCGTCTGCCGCGCCTGTTCATGGGCGCATACGACACCCGTATTACCGAAGGCTACATCGGCGTTACCGTAACGGCGGATGAGGGTCGAATGGCTGACGCGGAGAAGGTGCTGCGCGATTCGGGCGCAGAGGATATCAAACGAGGTTGGGAGAGCAACTAGCAGATGAGTAACTCTTCCTTAAAGGCGATGAGCGGTCGCCAGACTAAGGCTCGCAGGCTTGCCGGACGGACGTCTCTGATATTAATGGCGGCGTTGCTGACCGTTGCCGCGCTGGGCTGCTACAACATCAGGACGGGCCGTGTTGATGTGGGCGGGGCGATCAACTTCAAGCTGCCGGCGTTTACGCAGACGGGCCCGCACGCAGTGGACATATTCACGGAGATGCACTTCCAGCCGTCTTACCGGACGCAGGAAGGGCCGCGCATTCTGCCGCCGCCGGACTCTGTGCCGATTACGGGCAAAGAGGTCGAGTACAAGAGCGTCGAAGAGTACCAAACGATGGAGGTTCCATCGGGGATTGCGTCAGATAGTGAGACCCTGGGCAGGGCACGGCATACTTATGAGACGAACTGTATGGTGTGCCATGGCTCAGCCTTGCGGGGCGAGGACGGTGATGCGAGGATTCTGCCGTACTTGGCGAATGCTTCGGGCGCGCGTCCGCGTAACTTGGTAGATGTGAAGCTCAGCGGCGATGGCGATCAGGTAAAGGGCGCGGCGAGCGACGACACCACGGACGGTGAGATATATGCGTGGATTACTTACGGCGGGCAAGCCGGATTCGCTTCAGCGCTGCGCGACAGGCCTACGACCTCGTGGATGCCGCAGTTCGGACGTCTGCTGAGCGAAGAAGAGCGCTGGGAGCTGGTGATGCTCATCAGGGCTGAGCAGGCTAGGTAGCTGCCCTTACTACAACATATTCTGACACACACAAATCCCCTTCTCCTGTGAATGGAGAGGGGATTTCCTTTTGTATGAGGGGACGCTTCGGACCGTCTTTCAATAAATATCAGGGGGAAACGAACTTTCTGGCTGAAATCACTGCATTGGATTTGCCTTGCCGCCCGGCCGTCACGGGTTGATTGTGAGGCTGCCCCAGCAGACGACGATGCCGTCGGAGCGTATGGCGCAGGTATGGGTTTCGCCGCTGGCGATGGCGGTGTAGCTGCCGGTAGTGGGCGGCGATGCTTGGCCGTGCTCGTTGTCGCCCCAGCAGAGGATCGAGCCCGCCGTCTTGTGGAGAGCGCAGGAGTGCCTACCGCCGCTGCTCACGGCGATGCCGATGTCGGCAGGCGGCTGCGGAGTTGTGGCAGTACCGGGCGTGCTCGTGGGAGTCACTGTAGGGCTTGGCGTTGGCGTTGCGGTATGCGTAGCTGTGACAGTAGGGGTCTGTGTGGCAGTTGGTGTATGAGTTGCTGTTGGGCTGGGTGTGGGAGTTGCTGTGGGACTGGGCGTGTGTGTCGGTGTCGGTGTGGGCGTAACTGTGACAGTAGCGGTCTGCGTGGCAGTTGGCGTAGGAGTTGATGTGGGACTGGGCGTGTGTGTCGGTGTGGGCGTAGGCGTGGCTGCCGGCGGCGCGGGCAGATGTGCGAAGCCGTGTCCATAGCTGTTGTTGGGCTTCGTGCCCCGACTCAGCGCGTTTGTCTTGAGGTATGAGGCAATGCTCGATGGGCTTCTGGAAGGGTAACGCTGCTTGACGAGTGTGGCTAGGCCGGCAATGTGAGGCGCGGCGAAGCTGGTGCCATAAACAGTCTCTCCGTAAGACGCAGTGGCTATGCCGCTTACGCCCATAATGTCGGGCTTGATTGTGCCATCGGGAAGGGGGCCACGACTACTGCTCACAAAGTAGGCGTTTGTGTTAAACCAGGGTGACGCGCCCACTGCGAGGGCACCTGAACTCTTGGTTTCCGCCGGATTGCCAAGGGCGTGGCTCTCAGTGGTGCGCTCAAGGCTCTCGCCGCTGAACGACTGGAGCTGCACCCAACTAGGGAAAGCGCCATTCTGGTGCTTGATGCGCAGGCAATATGTCCCGCTGGTGGAAGGCGTGTAAAAGATGGATTCGAAGGGATCATCGCCTGAGCCTCCAGACTGCACGTCTTCGCTGCTTGCGACGATATTCATGCTTGTGTCAAGCAGGTATAAGTCCAGATCCCTAGTCGCGCCGCGCCAAGTTCCCTGCCATCGAAGCTGGGCGATGAATCTCTCATTGGCGCTGAGCGAAACGGAGTTGCACTCGTCGCCGGTGACGAAATCGAGTTCGCCGTCGTTGTCGGGATCAGAGAAGCTCCCGAACCAGGTGGCCCGAGCTTCGTTACCTGCTGCGACCGTGAAAACGCTGCCGCCCGATACGCCAGTGTTGATGCTCCTGAGCGGGCTATCGGTGTATGGAGAAGTGCCGTTCCCGGGACCGTCCCACAGCCAATGCACGGAAGTAGTGATTACATCCACGCCCTGCGAGACCATCCAATTCACGGCGCTTCTGACCGTGCCTTTCGAAACTACTCGCGATATGTAGTAGGAGGCACCGGGAGCGGTCTCGTATAGGACTTCCGTCACCGCTGTGCCGTGTGGGCCGTCGGACGCACAGCTTGAGAGCAGATTTGAAGATGAGGAACTGCTTGTGTAACACCTTGCCTGCACAGAGGATGGGAGCTCGGTACCCTGAAGGCCGCTAAAGCCTTGAAACTCCAGGTCGATTACGCCCACCTTGACGCCTTGTCCCCTGTATCCCGCGCTGTGCCACGCTGTTGCGCCGTGCGCAGTAGTGCCCTGTCCTCCGACACTGAATTGAGCGGGCTGCGGTGGGACGATGGGCTTTACGACAATTACGCCGGGCAGTTCGGATGCGATGGCGAGCAGTGAGACCGGCACTTCGGCTTCGATGAAGTGCTCGTCCTCTAGTGGTTCGCGCGCGGGGATGTCATTTGCCTGCAGGTAGTCCCAGACGTCGCGGACGTAGTCTTCTTCGATATGGAATGTTACGGCGACGGACTGCTCGCGATGCAGGGGCGCCTGTTTTGCGGCGGCTCTGGCTGTGAGCGCGCCGGACTCGTACTTTCTTACTATCTCATTGAGTAGATAGGCCATACCGTCGTATTTGGGCGGGTTGATCTTGCCTTCGAGTGGCGGAACCTGTTCGTTGTGAGGCTCGATTTCCGGCGCAGGAGTGGGCATGGGAGCGCCTTCCTGCTGGGCGTGGGCGCTTGGCTGTCGCGAGCCCGTAATAAGGGCAACGAACAGCATTGCCGAAGCGATGATGGCGAGAGATAGAGGCAGAATACGGTTCATGATTGAAGGGAAGAAATGAGGATTTTACCGCACTAATGGCGCAGGCCCGATTGCATTATATCCAAATCGGTCAAGTAGTGACGACCGGAAGCGATGCCACACGGAGGGATGCCGGCGAGCAGCTGCTGAGCCGCTTTAGACTGTGCTG
Organism: Dehalococcoidia bacterium; assembly: GCA_965225795.1. Lineage (GTDB taxonomy): Bacteria > Chloroflexota > Dehalococcoidia > Lucifugimonadales > JADFKI01 > Bin90. Next base: position 3,138,768 of record OZ245324.1, read on the forward strand.
CGGAGGTCCTATGATACAATTACGGCGGCGTTATAAGACATGATTTTCACTCCTTTGATGGATTCAAAAACACAGTGAGGGCCAATGATGATGAGCGGCAGCAGCCTTGAAACCGCATATACGATAGACACTTCGAGCATCAAGTTCGGGCCGGGTGTTACGCGCGAGGTCGGGTACGAGATGCGCCGACTCGGCGCGCGACGCGTTATGGTGGTAACGGACTCGCGGATGGCAAGCAGTGAGGCCGTGGCAGTCACACTGGAATCCCTGCGGGACGAGGCAATCGACGCGGTGCTGTTCGACAGGGTGAGCGTAGAACCGACGGATGCGTCGTTCAAGGAGGCGATTGCGTTCGCTACCGAAGGTGCATTTGACGGATTCGTGGCTGTGGGCGGTGGTTCGAGCATAGACACTGCAAAGGCTGCGAATCTATATGCGACCTATCCTGCTGACTTCCTTGCTTATGTGAACGCGCCCATCGGCGAGGGACGTCCTGTGCCAGGACCACTGAAGCCTCTTATTGCGATTCCCACGACATCAGGCACGGGGAGCGAGACGACGGGGGTTGCGATTTTCGACCTGCTGGAGTTGGAAGCAAAGACGGGAATCGCGCACAGGGCGCTGCGGCCTGTGATGGGCATAGTCGATCCGCTTCACTCGCGGACGCTGCCGAGCCAAGTGGTGGCTTGCAGCGGCTTCGATGTGCTGTGCCACGGGCTGGAGTCTTACACGGCGTTGCCGTTTACCGAGCGGGAAGCGCCCGAAAATCCTGGCCTGCGCCCGTCGTATCAGGGGGCGAACCCAATAAGCGATGTGTGGGCGACGCGAGCCATCGAGATGGTGGCGACGAATATGGTGCGAGCATACGATGATGCGGAGGATGTAGAGGCTCGCAGCCAAATGATGCTTGCGGCGACATTTGCGGGTGTGGGGTTCGGGAATGCGGGTTGTCATCTGCCGCATGGGATGTCATATCCTGTGTCTGGAATGGTGAAGGAGTTCTGTCCGGATGGGTATCCGCAGGACGCGCCTCTCGTGCCGCATGGGATGTCGGTGATACTGAACGCGCCTGCAGTGTTTCGTTTCACCGCACCGACAAATCCGCAGCGGCACCTGCATGCGGCGCGTCTGATGGGGCAGGATGTGCGCGGAGCGAGCCCTGAGGACGCCGGCGAGCTGCTGGCGGATGCTATTGTGGTGCTGATGCGGCGGCTGAATGTGCCGAACGGACTAAGCGCGATAGGTTATTCGGAGGACGACTTGGGCAGGCTGGTGGAAGGGACGCTTCCGCAGCATAGGGTGGTGAAGCTGTCGCCGCGTCCGGCAGGCGCTGAGGAACTTCGAGGGCTGTTCAGAGACTCCATGACGCTGTGGTAGAAGATGTAGGTACTCCGATAAACTGAGCGCGCAGACTTGATATTCTCAGCCACCCCCCAATAGGCGCTTGCAGGTGGCTGTTAAGGTTTCCCGTCAAGTTGTCTTGCAGCATTTCGGCACGGGAATTCTGCTTCCGTAGGAATGACGATTCTGATTGCCGACGCGCGCGCTAAGAATACCGATGCTCTGCGTGAATTGACATAGTGATGTCGGATTGAATAAGATAATGGTTAGTAAGAATGCGTAAGGAGGCTTGAGTGTTGACTTCTGGAGCGGCAGAAACAACGACGATACAGGAAGCCTTGGACATGTATGTCCGAAGCCTCAAAACGGGCAGCAGGTCCAAGGGCAGATCCAGCAGCAGCAATAAGCCAATCGACCACAAAGCCCTCTACCAGTTTGTACAATATTTTCCCCCAGACGCCTCTCTTCAGAAGCTGACGCCCTCCGACATCGGCACATACGCCGAAAGTGTCAACGGCACAGGAACGACTCCCCAAGCAACCGAGCAGCTTCAGGCGGTCAAGGATTTTCTTGCATACGCTAAGAAGAGCGAAGGGCTTACCGAAGAGAATCTTGCGCGATATGTTCGCATTCGCAAGACACGCAGCCGCTCCGGTGCTACCGTCGTTTCCAGCGAGTCGCAGACTATTGAACTGACATCCGAAGGGCATACGCAATTGGTTAGCCAGCGTGAGCGGCTATTAGTCGAAAGCGAGTCGCTCGTCGTGGAGATACGCAGGGCGCGAGCGGACGGTGATGTAACGGAGAACTCGCCGCTGGATGCGGCGCGCGAGGAGCAAGGGCGAGTCCAGGCGCGAATCAAGGAGATAACGGCGACGCTGGAAAAATCCGTCATTATCGAAGAGGGACAGGTACGGGACAACAAGGTGGTGAAGATTGGCGCGCGAGTCGAGGTTAGAGAGCTCATCAGCGGCGGCGAACCTAAGATTTACACGCTTGTGAACAAGACAGAGGCGAATCCACTGGATCTTCGTATATCGGATGATTCTCCGATGGGCAAAGCGCTATTAGGGAAGCGGGTCGGTCAGAAGGTGCCGGTCGTTACACCACGCGGCAAGCTGAGTTACGAAGTCATCAGCATCGCCTAGCTTATTCTCCGTGCATATCTGACAATGCGAGTGATCGTATTGCACAGTCTGCGGTTTAGTGCATCTTGCTCTAATTCTCATGCATCCTGCAAAGATCAACTAATTGCCTCCACACCTTCACGCCTGCACCAATAACCCATTGCATAGTATCTCTCTGCGTTCTGCAACAATTGAATTGGAGTAGCATTCCTTGACCACCAATGCATCTAACGGCAAACTCTGGGTTTCGATGATATTGCTTGCGGGTGTGGGTATTCCCGGGGTGATAATCCGATTTGGAGGCCTCCACCTCGACCCCGCGCTGGAAGCCCTGATATTCGGCGTGGGGATAATCGGCGCGGCGTTCCTGCTGTCTTGGGCTGCTGAGGTGGCGCAGATGGATGTGTCAGCGTCGTTCGCAATTGCGATACTTGCGCTCGTTGCGGTGATGCCTGAGTACATGGTGGAAGCGGTGCTAGCGTGGGACGCCGGGGAGTCATACAGGCAATTGCAAGTCGCAGAGGGTGAAGTGCCGAAAGCAATGTCGCTCGCCGCTGCGAATGTCACGGGAGCGAACCGTCTGCTCATCGGGGTCGGCTGGTCGGCGGTAATTATCATCTTCTGGCTGAAGCAGCGCAGCGGGTTCGACATGCGGGGCCTGCTGACGCTGGAGCTGCCGATGCTTGTGGTTGCAACGCTGCTGACGATAATCGTTGCCTTTACGAAGATGATACCGATTTGGCTTGCGGTGGTGTTTATTGGCGTGTACATCTTCTACCTTTGGAGGAGTTCGACGCAGGAATCTGAGGAGCCGGACCTGCTGGGGGCTGCGGCAATCATAGGCAGTTTCCGCCCGGTGTATCGGCGCATGTGGGTGGCAGGTCTGTTCATTTACAGCGCGGCTATCATACTCATAGCGGCAGAGCCGTTCGTGCATGGTCTGAGAGACACGGGCGCGTCTCTGGGCATCAGCGAATTTCTGCTGATACAGTGGCTTGCGCCTCTAGCGTCCGAATCGCCTGAGATAATCGTCGCTGTTCTGTTCAGCCTGCGGGCGAACCCGAATGGCGGCTTGACAACGCTCATTTCGTCGCAGGTGAACCAGCTTACGTTGCTTGTGGGCAGTATAGTGGTGGTATTCAGCATCTCGTCAGGACAGCTTCTGAGCTTCCCGCTCGACTATTTTGAGGGCGGGTTCGTTGAGAGGCTGAGAGAGCCCTTCGGACTGCAGTCGAGCGAGTTCCTGCTGACGGCGGCGGCTTCCACATTTGCGATTCTGCTAATCTCAACGCGCATCATCAAGTTATGGCACGGGCTTGCGCTGCTAGGGATATTCGCGGCGTACATGGTAATACTGCTGGCGTTCCCGGATATCTTCGGCGGGAAGGATGATGTTGAGAACGTGCCGCTGCGCCTCTGGGCGTCTATCATAATATTCGCGCTTTCTGCACTGCTGGTTGCGCTGAACTGGCGACGGGTGGTGTATGTGTTCAGGGGAGTGCCTCATCCTGACGGAGTTGAGGGCTGACGGGACGGATGGGATTTTCGCGCTGATACAGTGCACGATAATCCTGTTACATTGTCCTGATGTCTGCACGGATAAACTTCTGAACTCGGATAACCTGCTGCTGCTGTGTAGTCGGGGAATTTGGCGTGAACTGATCTGAGATGTGCACTGTGCCTGCCGAACTCAGCCTGTGCTGTGCTTGCGTTTTCTTTGAATATGCCTGCTGAAAGCGTTATGCTGTTAAGCAGGCATTTTTGCATTATTTGCATTGAATAATATCTGGCAGCAGCATACGCGCGGGGTGTGAACATAATGGCAACACTGGCTATGGAGGCGGACACCAGAGAGCTCGTTGAGGAGCTGCGACGCAGCGTTACGGGCGAAGTGCGCTTCGATAAGATGACGCGCATGCTGTATAGCACGGATGCGAGCATCTATCAGATCGAGCCTGTGGGTGTGGTGCTGCCTAAGAGCGCCGATGATGTGATCGCGGTGCTGGAGACTGCTCATCGCTATAACCTGCCGGTACTGCCTCGCGGCGGTGGCACGAGCCTTGCCGGACAGACGGTTGCGAATGCGATTGTCATGGACTTCTCGCGGCACATGCGGGATGTGCTGGAGGTGAATGAGGAAGAGGGGTGGGTGCGCGCGCAGCCGGGCATCATTCTCGACGAGCTGAATCACAAGATCGCGTCGAGCGGGATGTTCTTCACGCCTGATCCGAGCACGAGCAGCCGGGGCAATGTGGGCGGCGCGCTGGGCAACAACTCGTGCGGAGCGCATTCCATAATATGGGGCAAGACGGTTGATAATGTGGAGTCTCTGGATGTAGTGCTGTCGAACGGTGATCGGGCGCACTTCGGGGCGCTGGACGGGGCAGAGTTGGAAACGAGAATGCGCGGCGAGGGCCTTGAAGGGGACATCTACCGCAAGCTGTTCGGGATTGGCGAGGCGCATCGCAATGAGATCCTGGCGCGGTATCCTAAGATTCAGCGTCGGGTGTCGGGCTACAATCTCGACGAGTTCGTTGGCGGCAGCGACTTCAATATGGCGCGCTTCGTGGTCGGCTCGGAGGGCACGCTGGTCACCATCACTGAGGCGAAGCTGAAGCTAGTAAAGAAGCCGAAACTGCGGGCGATATCGGTCATTCACTTCAACGACCTCATCGAATCCATGGAAGCGACGGTTGCGACGCTGGAGATGGAGCCTGCGGCGGTAGAACTCATCGGCAGCATGATTATCCGACAGGCGAGGAGCAATCTCGCCTACTCGCGCATAACGGACTTCATCGAAGGTGACCCGGAGGCGCTGCTGGTGGTGGAGGTGATCGCTGAGAGCGAGCCTGAGCTGATGGCGAAGCTGGAGCGGCTGGAGGCGCGCATGAAGCGCGAGGGTATGGGATACGCGATGCCGCGACTCATCAAGCCTGCCGACCAAGCGAAGGTGTGGGATGTGCGGAAAGCTGGTCTGGGGCTGATGATGAATGTGCCGGGAGATGCGAAGCCGCTGCCATTCGTGGAGGATACGGCGGTATCGCCGGAGAAGCTGCCGCAGTTCGTGAAGCGGTTCGACGAGATCGTGCGGGCGCACGGCACCGAGGCGGGATACTACGGGCACGCGAGCGTGGGTTGCCTGCATATTCGGCCGCTAATTAATCTGAAGGAGAGCGAAGGCGTCTCCAAGATGGTGTCCATATCAGACGAGATAAGCGACCTCGTCCTGGAGTACGGCGGGTCGTTGAGCGGTGAGCACGGGGATGGGTTGGTTCGCAGTCCGTACAACGAGAAGATGTTCGGCAGCCAGATATATGAAGCGTTCCGCGATGTGAAGCGGGCGTTCGATCCGGATGGCATTATGAATCCGGGCAAGATCGTGGATTCGCCGCCGATGACGAATAGCCTCCGCATAAGTCCGCAGTACAAGCCGATAGAGATCGAGACGGGGTTCGCTTACAAGGAAGAGGGCAGCTTCGCGCACGCGATAGAGATGTGCAATGGGCAGGGCGCGTGCCGCAAGGTGCTGGGCGGGACGATGTGCCCGTCGTACATGGTTACGCGGGATGAGGAGCATTCTACGCGAGGGCGGGCGAATGCGCTGCGTGGGGCGATGTCTGGGGCGCTGCCGCACGAGTCTCTAACAAGCGAGCGGATGATGGCGGTGATGGACTTGTGCCTCGAATGCAAGGGGTGCAAGGCGGAGTGCCCGTCGAATGTGGATATGGCTAAGCTGAAGTACGAGTTTATTGACAAGTACAAGAAGAAGAACGGGTACTCGCTGCGGGACAGGCTGATGGGCGATGTGGCGTTCTTCAACAAGCTGGCGTCGCCGCTGGCGCCGCTGACGAACCTGCCGCTGAAGTCAGCATTCGGCAAGGAGATTCTGGAGCGGTACGCGGGCATCGACAAGCGGCGCGAGCTGCCTATGCTGGCGAGCCAGACTTTCAGGCAGTGGTTCAGGGCGTCGGGCGGTTCACCTGCATCGGACGCTAAGCACGGCATGGTAGTGCTGTTCCCTGATACTTTCACGAACTACAACCATCCTGAGCTGGGCATCGCGGCGGTGAAAGTGCTGCGAAACATGGGCTATCGGGTGGTGCTGCCGGAGGTGGGATGCTGCGGTCGTCCGATGCTGTCGAAGGGGTTCATGGATAAGGCGAAGGCGAGTGCACGGGCGAATGTGGACAGCGTATTTCCGCTCATTGAGCAGGGCGCGAAGCTGGTGGGGCTGGAGCCGAGCTGCATACTGAGCTTCAGCGACGAGTACGAGGATCTGTTGGGCGGGGACGCGAAGGCGAAGGCGATTGCTGAGAACACGATGCTCATCGAGGAGTTCCTGTTGTACGCGCAGGAAAAACATGGTGTTGTTCCAGAGTACACTCGACCGCCGGGTACAGTGCTGTTCCACGGGCACTGCCATCAGAAGGCATTGGTGGGCACGCAGTCTGCGATGCAGGTGCTGAACGCGATACCGGGCTGCGATGCGCGGGAGATACAGACGGGGTGCTGCGGGATGGCGGGATCGTTCGGGCTGGAGAAGGAGCACTACGACATATCGATGAGCATCGGGGAGATGGCGCTGTTCCCGGCGGTGCGGGCACAGCAACAGCAGGGCGAGTTCGAACTGGTGATGGAGGGGGTGTCGTGCCGCCAACAGATTGAGCACGGGACGGGGAAGAAGGCGAAGCACCTCGTGGAGCTACTGGCGGACGCGATTTAGGGGGCTGTTAACGGAAGACGTCTGGCAACTCTTCTACGGGTATGTCTCGCTCCTTCGCCCAAGACTGAATAGTGGTCTTTTCGAGTCTCTGGCGTTCCAGCCTAATTCCTTCTTGAATGCCTTGCTTGTAACCTTCGCTATATCCCATCCGGTAGCCTTCGCCAAATTGCCAGCTTATGGCGCCACGCTCAGGCAACTCGTCGATAGGGATACCCCTCTTTTCAGCCCACTTCCGCATGCTCGCCTTATTGCGGCGGCGTTCATCCAAGAATTGCTGGTTCCTCTCCGCTTCCCATTTTCGCTTCAAATAGCTTGCTAATACCATTTAGGCATCCTCAGATTCGCAACTGAACCTTTAGTTGGACTCAGTTTCGTCTATGGTGGGCAGTTCGTCGGGCGGGATGCCCTTCTCTTTTGCCCACGCGCGCATTTTGGCATTGGCGCGTTTGCGCTCCTCCGCACGGCCAATTTCCTTGCCTTGCTCAACACCTATCTGAATGCCTTGCTTAAGCTGCCTTTTTTTGACCCAAGCTGCCAGTACCATGACTCCCTCCGCTGAAATCGCAACGAGTATTGAGTTTGCCGCCGCGCCGAGGCTGATTGGCCCGGTTCCTACGATGATCTGCAGTATTGCACCGGTGGGGGTATTGTCGGGGCTCAACCAAATCTGATTATAGACACTGATGGCCATGCCCGCTACGCACTGTATCCAGAACAGAGCGAAGTATACCCCGACCATTTCGGGAGTTATGGACGAAATCGATACTCTCTGTACGACTGGTGAGCGACTTATACTTGCCAAAACCTGATTGCCAACACTTTCGGTCAATCTTCAGCAATAGTATATCACACCGAAATAATTCTGAGACGAGCAATTACTTGTGCTATCACACCGGTTGATGTGTCTAGCCCAGCACTTCGAGCAGGGCGTCTTCCAGTTCCTCGATGGGTGCGAAGCCTTCGAAGCGCCGGTAGATGATGCCGTCGGCGTTGATGACGAACGACCACTCGGTGCTGGGGAGGTTCCATTCGAGCACGGTGGGGGATACGCGGGCGCGGGTAAGGTCGCCCTGAATTTCGTCTGGGTTGTCGAAGAAGTCCACGTGGATGAAGTTCGCCTTGCCTTTGTACTTGTCCTTTAGTTCGCTGAGGACATCAACCTGTGGGCCGCAGACGGCGTTGGTGCAGAATGCGGGGCTTGCTATCACGATGACGGTTGGCGTACCGGACTGCACGGCGTCTGCGATGCTTATCTGGTAGAGATCAGTGTCCTGGAGCGAGCCGGTCGTCAACTCTTCGATGCTGTGCGTGGCAAGCGTCTTATTGGCGCTCGCGGTTGCAGGCGCGCCGTTGGCTGGCGCTGCGGTCTGCTCAGGGACATCGAATCGGAGCTGCGCGCGAAGGGTGTTCGCTTCCTCGTCGAGCACGGCTATTTCCAAGCCCCAATCGCCTGGCGTGTCGAACTGCATCTGCGCGGCATAGAGGCCGCGTGTGCCGAGCGGGAAGGGCCTGAACAGGGCGACAGCAGTGTCGCGGATCTCGCCTTCGGTTGAGCCGTCTGGGTAGTGGTACGATGTGAGCGATGCTATGGGAGAGCGCACAAGTCCCTTTTTGGATATCAGAACTACCGCGATGCGCTGCTCACCTACGCCCAGGTCCGGCGTGGCGAAGATTGCCTGGAGGCCGTCGGGTGATACGGGTCCCTTGATGAGCTCGACTTCGGTGAACTGTGCGCCTTCGCCGCCTTCTGGTGCGGATTGCTCTGACGGGCCCTGCTCCTGCTGACAGGCAATTGTTGCCAGCAGGAGCAGGGCTGCGAGTGTCAGGGTTATGATGTGTCGCTTGAAATTCATCCTATTCATTCCTTTGACAAGCCTAGGACATGCTCTGTCCATCGATGTTCAGCCAATCTCAGCCACCGTTAGTCGGGCCGGTTTGGGCGGGTTCGCCGCCGTCGTATGCGCCGAATGTGTAGGCGAAGAGAGAGAACTCAGGCGAGTTTGAGCTGAGCTTGAGCTCGTGGCTCTCGTACTTGGGTAGGTTGACGACGTGGTACATTCGGGCTGAATCAACGACGATGTAGCCGTTGCCGTCAGCGTCGAACATCACATCTGTGCCTGCGGCGTCTGCGCTGATGGGCTTGTCATTGAGCGTTACGCGCACCTGGTATTCGCCGCCGTTGACGGGGGCCATGACTGCGTTGACGCTGGTCGCACTGAACTTTAGAGCGAGGTAGTCCTCATAACCCTTGGTTTCGCGGGCGTGTATCAGACGCTCAGCGTCGTTACGCCATAGTCCTTGCAGGTAGAGGAAGTGGTTCTTGTGCTCGCCTGGGTCGTCGTAGAAAACCTCGGCGTTCTCTTCCTCGTAATACTCCTGGTGCAGCACGTAGGGCGCTGATGACAATAGCGCGCCGCGGTTGCGCTCGAAGCCTGCATAAATCTCGCGGGTCAGACCGGTCTCTTGGTCGGTCGAGCGCAGGTCGATGGCGTGGCGCGGCTCCGGGATAGTGCTGGCGGACACGTCGCTGAGGTCAACGCCCGCCTCTTCGAGCAAGCCGCGAATCCAGAGTTCAGTCTCTTCGTATGCGCCCTCGCCGAAGTGGGTGTAGCGAATGAGGCCATCCTTGTCCACGAGATACTTGGCGGGCCAGTAGCGGTTGTCGAATGCGCGCCATGTCTTGAAGTCGTTATCCTGTGCGATGGGCCACTTCAGCCCGAAGCCCTCGGTGGCTTCGATTACGTTGTCGCGGTCCTTCTCGAAGTCAAACTCGGGTGTGTGGACACCGACGATGACGAGGCCGTTGTCGGCGTACTTCTCATGCCACGCCTTGAGGTAAGGTAGCGTGCGGATGCAGTTGACGCAGGTGTATGTCCAGAAGTCCACGAGGACGACCTTGCCGCGCTGCTCCTCGAAGGTGATCGGCTCTGAGTTGATCCAGCTGACGATGCCGCTAATCTCTGGCACGGTCTTTTCGTTGCCGGTTGCGGGTGTGACGATGGACGCGTGGGCGGACGCCTGCGGCTCGGCAGTGGCGACAGGCTTCGAGGGTACGGGCGTCGCCGTTTCTGTGGGCGGCTGCGTAGGTGGGACGCTGGTCGCGGTCGCGGCTTGCGCTTGCTGTGGCGCGGGGGCAGCGGGAACAGCGTTCGTCTGCTGCGTCTGTGCGGCGGGCGCTTCGGTCGTCTGCGGCGCCGATCCTGAGCAGGCGGCGAAGACGAAGGCGGCTGCGAGCAGCAGTGCGATTGTCGTGATGCCTATGCGAATGGTCTTCATTGTGGGCACTCCTGTTGTCTGGTCTGTTTGGGTTACCCCAGTTGCAATACATTGGTTTTTAGGGATTCGTTTGGTTAGATGCTATTGTGTGGGGAAAGATTTTGCGAACTTATACCTTGCTTGGAAGGTCAGGATGGTAAGTGATGGTCTTCCCTCAATGGAGCGCGTCGTGTAACTTGCTACCAGTTACTATGGAGGGTTATTATTCTTCGCAATCATTGATGGAGACTACGGGGATTATACAGAGTCATGGCACAGATGGATTCCTGCTCCCTGTTTTCCCAGGGACAAGCTGCACAGGAATGACTAATTGGGCAACTATTAAGGCTACGATACAGAGTAAAGAGGGGATTTGACATGAAGGTTGGGTTTATTGGCGTTGGGTTTATGGGACGGCACATGGCGCGAAATATCGCGGCGGGCGGCTTTGAGATGACGGTGTTCGATATACGCAAGGAAGCCGCCGAAGAACTACTGTCTATGGGCGCGACATGGGCGGAAAGTCCTGCCGCCGTTGCCGCCGCGAGCGATGTGGTGTTCACCTCGCTGCCGCGTCCGCAGGATGTGGAGGAGGTCACCCTTGGCGAAGGCGGCATTCTGAGCGGCGCGGGCGCTGGCACGGTCTATTTCGACCTGAGCACGACCGACCCGGATACTATCTATCGCATAAGCGCGGCGGGTGAGAGCGCAGGAGTGACTGTGCTGGACGCGCCGGTGAGCGGTGGCGTGGGCGGCGCGGAGGCTGGGACGCTGTGCGTGATGGTGGGCGGCGACGAAGACGCTTACCTGCGCTGCAAGCCCGTGCTGGACAGGATTGGCGACAAGGTGATGCGCTGCGGCGACTTGGGTTCGGGCGCGATATGCAAGATCGTGAACAATCTCATCGGGCTGAGCGTGGGCGTGCTGCTGTCGGAGGCGTTCAGCCTGGGCGTGAAGGCAGGTGTGGACGCGCAGACGCTGTTCGACGCTGTGAAGGGAAGCTCGGGGAATACGCAGAGCATGCAGGGATTCCCGGCAGGGCTGTTCGTGGGGAACTTCGAGCCGGGCTTTCAGCTAGACCTTGCGGCGAAGGATGTGGGACTCGCCACGGACATGGGACGGCGATTGCGCGTGCCGATGGAGATGTCGAATATAGCGCAGCAACGTTACATCGCCGGGCAGAACAAAGGCTGGGGCAGGATGGCGTCGGGTGCTGTGGCACGGGTGCAGGAAGAGCGGGCGGGAGTTGAGATTCGGACGATTACGGACGAGAGCTAACATGGATGTATGGGATGGGGAGAGTTTTAATACATCACCCCCCTCCTAACCTTCCCTCATCGAGGGGGAAGGAATTGAAAGGGTAGTATGTTCCAAAAGAGTACGCTGGAAAATGGGATGCGGGTGGTGACGAGTGAGATGCTGCATACGCGGTCCGTGAGTATGTGCATGTTCGTCGGAGTTGGCTCGCGGTATGAGACGGACGACGAGGCGGGTCTGTCGCACTTCCTTGAACACATGGTGTTCAAGGGGACGACGAAGCGTCCTGAACCGCAGCAGATAAGCGCTGCAATCGAAGGCGTGGGTGGCGTGATAAACGCGGCTACCGAGCATGAGTTGACGGCCTATTGGTGCAAGGTGGCGCAGCCGTTCTTCGAGGACAGCCTTGCACTGCTGTTCGACATCTTTCGCAACTCGCTGTATGAGCCGGATTCCATCGAGAAGGAGCGGCATGTCATCTTCGAGGAATTGGGGATGATAAACGACTATCCTAGTTACAAGGTGGAGGCGCTGATAGACGAGATGTTGTGGCCCGGGCATCCGCTAGGGCGCGACATCGGAGGGACGCGTGAGAGCGTTGGCGGCATAACCCGCGAGATGATACTTAATTTTGTGTCGGCGTACTACACACCGGACAACATAGTTGTGAGCGTGGCGGGGAATGTTTCGCATGAGGATGTGGTAGCTCACGTGGAGCGGCTGAGCGAGGGTTGGGAGGCTGGCGGGTGCAATGAGTGGACGCCCTTTCTGGGAAGTCAGAGCGAGGCTCAGTCGCATGTGGAGTATCGCAAGACGGAGCAGGCGCACCTGTCGGTCGCGCTGCCAGGAGTATCGCTGACACATCCGCAGCGTTACGCGCTCGACCTTCTGAGTGTGGTGCTGGGGGAGGGCATGAGCAGCCGCCTGTTTGTGGAGATTCGCGAGAAGCGCGGTCTTGCCTACGATGTCCACAGCGAGGTTAGTCACTTCTCGGACACAGGAGCGATTATCGTGTCAGCCGGCGTGGACCCGAAGCGCGTTTATGACGCCGTTCAGACGATACTTGAGCAGGTGGGCGCGCTGCGCGACGGCGTGCCGGAGGAAGAGCTGGAGAAAGCGAAGCATCTGAGCGGGGGCAGGCTGATGCTTCGAATGGAGGATACGCGCGCAGTCGCCAACTGGATGGGTCAGTCGGAGATGCTGCTGGGATATATCGCGGATGTTGACGATGTGATCGAGGAAGTGAACGCGGTGACGACCGATGATGTGCGAAGTCTAGCCAACGATTTGCTGGTTACGGAGAAGCTGAACATTGCGGTCGTGGGGCCATGCCGAGGGCATCAGCGGGTACGGCGGATGCTGAAATTATAGTCTTTCAGTTAGTCAGGCTGTCAGTGCGTCAGGGGTTCGACAGGATCACCGCTAACGCATGGGGACTGACATCGATGAACAGGAATATGCGATAGGGAGCGTTATGGCTATGTATATGTACATCACGGTGTCGGAGGAGGACAGGATTGCGCGGTATGAGGTGGATGCGGGGACGGGGGCGCTGACGCATATCGGGGATGTCGGGACTGCTGCTCGGCCTGCGCCGTTGGCGGTGAATCCTGCGCGGGACAGGCTGTATGTCGGTTGCCGTGATGAGATTGCGCTTTCGAGCTATAGGATTGGTGAGGACGGAGACCTGACGCACATAGGTGATGTCGCGGTGGACAATGACCCGTGCTATCTGGCGACGGACCGCAGCGGGCGCTTCCTGCTGTCGGCGTACTATCAGGGCGGAAGGTGCGCGGTGCATGCCATCGCCGATGACGGGGCAGCTACTTTGCCGCCGGTGGAGTGGCTGGCGACGGCTAAGGGCGCACACTCGATGCAGACGGATGCGTCGAATCGGTTCGCCTTCGTGCCGCACATATCGGGCGGCAATGGGCCGAATGCGATATTCCAGTTCAGGTTCGATGCAGAGACGGGGCATATCACGCCGAATGCTCCTGCCAGGGTTGAGCCGGACGCGGAGTTGGGACCTCGCCATTTCTGCTTCCATCCGAATAAGGACATCCTGTACTTCTCAGATGAGCAGGGGTGCAGCGTTACGGGCTACAACTTCGATGCGGACGCGGGGACGCTGAGCGCGTTTCAGACTACATCAACGTTGCCAGATGGGTTCACGGAGCGGAATAGCTGCTCACAGATACAGATTACGCCTTCGGGGGAGTTTCTGTACGCGCCGAACCGAGGGCATAACAGCATTGCATGCTTTAGCGTGGATGCGGATAGCGGCGAGTTAACGGCAATCGGGCATGCTCCAAGCGAGGCAGTGCCGCGCGCGTTCAGCATCGATCCGAGCGGGCAGTATCTGTATGCGGCGGGGCTGGATACGAGTAGGTTGGCGGCGTATCGGATCGAGGGGGGCGGGACGCTGACGCGGTTTGCGACCTACGATGTGGGCGCGGGGCCGATGTGGGTGCTGATTATCGAGGGCGAGGACTAAGTGACATGGATAGACAGGATTGAGAGGATTCTGATCTCTTCACACTCTGAATTGACAGGCATAGCTTCACTGAAGAACATTCTGATCATCGCAGGTCCAAACGGCGCGGGCAAGACGACATTTGCGACAGAATTTCTGCTCAACGAAGCAGGTTGCCGAACTTTCATCAATGCCGATATGATTGCTGCGGGTCTGAATCCGTTCGAGCCAGAGCGCTCAGCGGTGGAGGCGGGCAGATTGATGCTACGCATCATTGACAGATATGTCAGTCGTGGTGAGAATTTCGCTTTTGAAACTACGCTGAGCGGGCGAAACTATGCTCGGATGATTCCAAGCTGGCAGGGAAGGGGGTACTGGGTGCGACTGTGCTTCCTTCGGTTGCCCACAGCGGATATGGCAGTGGCGCGTGTTCGGAATCGAGTGCTTGAAGGCGGACACAACGTAGAAGAAGAAGTGGTGCGGCGTCGGTTCGATGCGGGTTGGCGCAACTTTCAGCAGCTATATCGAGATATTGTGAATGAATGGATGCTCTATGATGCGACCGAAGAGTTTCCAAAATTAGTCGCAGAAGGGAGTAATGATGGAGAGGCAGAGTAACGGGAGGTGGAGGCCGACTAAGGAAGAGAGGGCAGCATACATCGCTGGTATGGATGCGGCGATGCGCCGCGCCGCCATCAAAGCCCGCCGCCGTGCGATTGAGACTACAGGTTCGGTACCGACGTGGAGAGATGGCAAGATAGTTTATGATACTGAGGTTTAATGTCTTAGGGCCTGTCGACATTCCCAGTTTCAAAGCGGTTTTGCGGAGATTTAGCACTGAAAAAAGGGTGCATCCAGCGTACTTCTACGCCGCAAACCCCTCTGGATTCCCGACTTCGTGGGAATGACAGAAAATGTCGGCAGAGCGCAGCCTCAAGGATGATCCGGCCTCGGATTGGCGTATTTCCAGTTTTCCGTCAAGTCCCGTCCAATTGCATTGGACGGCTCAAGTTGGTAATCTGTAACTGTGAATCTCATGGGCGCAGCGAGCGGTTAAAAGGCGGTGCACAATGCAGGTAGTCTTCAATGAAGCGGTCAAGCAGCTTGGGAGCGATACGCCCGTAGTTGTCGCTACGGTGATAGGCACGAAGGGTTCGACGCCGCAGAAGCCGGGATCGAAGCTGCTGGTGCGGAGCGACGGGAGCGGCGTGGGCACGCTGGGCGGCGGATGCGTGGAGGGGGACATCTGGTTTGCGGCGAGCGAGCTGCTGAAGAGCGGCGGCACGGCTGAGTACCGCGAGTATCAGCTGAACGAGGACCTCGCTGCTGAAGACGGGCTGGTGTGCGGCGGTACGATGTTCTTCCTGATTGACCCTGTTTATGAGCCGGGTGAGTACCTGGACTTTGCCAAGGAGATCGAGGACGCATACACGGGCGGCAGTCCGGTCGCGCTGGCAAGCCTGATACGCGGCGGCAGCGGATCGCCTGCTACCATCGGAGCGAAGATGTTCATCCGGCACGACGGCTCTACGGTCGGATCGTTGGGCAGTCCTGAGCTGGACGATAGCGCGATGGAAGAGGCGTTCGAGCTGATGGTTCACGGCAAGAACAAGTATGTCGTAACCGGAAGCGGCGCCGAGTATTTCGTCGAAGCGTACACGACACCACCACAGCTAGTGCTGTGCGGTGGCGGGCATGTCTCTAAGTCGATTGCGCCCCTCGCGAAGACACTCGGCTTCCGCGTTTTCGTCACGGACGATAGACAAGAGTTCGCCAACGCTGATCGATTCCCGGAGGCGGACATCATCATCGCTAAGAAGCCGGAAGAGGCGCTGGGCGAGCTGCCAATCAACCCGAATACGTTCATCATCGTCGCCACGCGCGGGCATCGCTATGACAATGTCGCGCTTGCCGCAGCCGCCAGGACTTCCGCGAAGTATGTCGGTTTGCTGGGGAGCAAGCGCAAGATTATCCTCATCTACGAAGACCTGATGCGGATGGGCATATCAAATGAGCGCATACGAGAATTGCGCGCGCCCGTTGGTTTGGACATCGGAGCGCGAACTCCCGAAGAGATTGCAGTGAGCATCATGTCCGAAGTGCTGATGTTCCGGCTGGGCGGCACTGGCAGCGTGATGAAGCTCGAAGAGCGACTAATGGGTCGCATCGAGGAGAAGCACGGCGCTGCCGCGGTGGTCGCAGACTAGGCGATGCCCGGCGTCTCAGCCATTTTGACAGCAGCGGGCGAATCCCGTCGTATGGGGCGGCCCAAGCCGTTGCTGCCTTGGCGCGGCACAACCCTCGTGGAGCACCAGATAAGCGCTTTGTTCAACGCGGGCGTCACTGAAGTTGTGGTTGTTGTGGGGCATGAGGCGGATGCGGTTTCGACGCAGGTAGCAGGCACGGGCGCACGCTGCATGATGAACCCCGACTACCTCCAGGGCAAGACGACCTCCATTAAGGCTGGGCTGAAGGCCGTCAGCGCGGATGCGGACGCCATATTGCTGCTTGCAGTTGACCAGCCGCGCACCGAAGCCATCATCGCCGCCGTCTTGGAGGCGCACGCTACGGGGGACTCGCTGATAACCTCACCACGCTACGAAGGGCACGGCGGGCATCCATTGATATTTGCGGCGTCTTTGCGTGACGAGCTTGCGCGCATCAGCGAGGAGAAGCAGGGGATACGCGAGGTGTTTCTGGCACACCGCGACAGCGTGCAGGAGTATGTCATAGACGACCCGATGATACGACTGGATCTGAACACGCCTGATGCCTATGAGGACGCGCTGCGGCGGTATGGCTAATTCCCTCAACAGGCACAGGGATCGTTCGACGAGCTCACCGCGAATGGGTTGAGAGCCGTGTCAGGAGACTTCGCTCCAGTCGCTCCAGGCT
This sequence comes from Dehalococcoidia bacterium, assembly GCA_965225795.1. Taxonomy (GTDB): domain Bacteria; phylum Chloroflexota; class Dehalococcoidia; order Lucifugimonadales; family JADFKI01; genus Bin90. Next base: position 3,155,839 of record OZ245324.1, read on the forward strand.
TGTTCGAGGCTTGCCTGGGTTGCGGTGTATTTCTTGCCGAGTCGTGTTATTTCGGCGACGTTCTGACGCTCGGTTGCTGATTGGAGGGCGGCATCAATTTCGGCGAGCTGCCCTTCCAGATTGCCTATCAGCGCTTCGTAGTCTCTGACGACGGCTTGCTTCGCGCGCTGCCCTGCGGCTGCGGTGCGGCGTTGCTTGCTCGAATGCCTGCTGCGGGAACTTGATGTCGGTGAGCGCGTGCCTGCTTGTGTCGGCGTTGCAGGCTGACTGCCGCGAATCCACTCCTCGAAGCCGCCCCTGAACATTCGCGCTTCGCCGTCTTCGACTATCCAGAGCTGGGTTGCGAGTAGCGAAATCAGGCGGCGGTCGTGAGTGACGAAAAGCAGGGTGCCGCTGTAGGTCTGGAGCGCGGCTTCAAGCGCCTCTCTGCTGGGAATGTCCAAGTGCGTCGTCGGTTCGTCGAGGATGAGCATGTTAGGCTCGGTGATGAGCAGACGCGCAAGGGCGAGGCGGCTGCGCTCGCCGCCGCTGAGCGCCGATGTGGACTTGAAGACATCATCGCCTCTGAATAGGAAGCGCGCGAGGTAGTTACGGGCTTCGGGAATGCGCAGGTTGCGCGCGTCTATCAGGGCATCAATGACGGTCGAGCGCTGCGGCAGGTCAATGCTGCCCTGCGAGTAGTAGCCAGGCTCGACATTGTGTCCGAGGCTTGCTCTGCCTGTGATTGGCGGCGTCTCTCCCAGCAGTGTCTTTATGAGCGTGGTCTTACCGATGCCGTTGCTGCCGATCATCGCGGTGCGCGAGCCCCGCTCAAGCTGCGCGTCGGCTACGGTTAGGAGTTGCACGCCATGCCCGTTCTGCTGGTATCCGACGGCTAGCTTGCTGGTTCTGATGGCTACCTGGCCGGTACGGAATGTACTGACGCTTCCGAGGTAGATTGCGTCGTTGGTTTGTGGTTTGTTGATGCGCTCAAGGCGTTCAAGGCGGGTTGCGCGACCGCGCGCCTCTCTCGCCCGCTGTCCTGCGCGGTACCGGCGAATGAACGCCTCTTCACGCTCGATGTACTCCTGCTGTCGCTCGTACTCGATGAGCTGGCGTCGCTCCTGCTCTTCCTTGAGGACACGGTACTTGGTGAAGTTGCCGGGGAAGGACTGGAGCTTGCCGTTGTCGAGTTCCAGTATGCGGTTGGCAACTTTGTCCAGGAAGTATCGGTCGTGGGATACGACCATGAAGCCGCCTGTGAAGCCGGATAGGAAATCTTCGAGCCAGTCCAGTCCTCGGAAGTCGAGGTAGTTGGTCGGCTCGTCGAGGATCAGGAAGTCGGGGTCTGAGAGGAGCGCCTTGGCTAGGGCGGCGCGCGTTCGCTCGCCGCCGCTTGCGTCGGCTGCGAGTGTCGCCAGTGTCTCGGCGGGCAGCCCGACACCATCGAGGACGCGCTCCATGCGGTGCTGGTAGTCGTATCCGCCCAGCGCCTCGAATTCTCGCAGCAAGGCGTCGTAGCGGCGCTCGGCAGGGCGTCGGTCTGCATCGTCGGCGACCTGAATGTCGAAGGCGCTGGAGGCGAGTTCCTCTTCCACTTCACGGAGGCGGGCGAAGGCTTCCATCACCTCATCGTGGATAGTGCCATCGGTTGCCAGAGCGGGCGTCTGAGGCACATAGCCGATGCGTACGCCACGCTGCCATGTAATATTGCCGCCGTTGGCTTCGAGCTCACCGCCGAGGATGCGTATGAGGGATGTTTTGCCCGCGCCGTTGGGACCGACGATGCCGATGCGGTCGCGCTCGTCAATCTGGAGGTCAACACCGGCGAAGATTTCGACTTCGCCGAACAGGAGGGCTAGGTTTGAGGCGGTGAGGATTGGCATGGGCGTGCGAGGTTCAGCTCAGGTAATTATTCTTGCAGGTTGAGTTGTAAAAGCTCAGTAATGATAACACTTCAGAGGTGGAGCGATGCCCTACACTGGTTGCGAAAAGTCCTTGATTATGAATGCAAGACTATTTATAATCTGCACAAGTCATAAACTATTCAATGAATGCGAATAAATAGGGTGTGCACACTATGGCAACACCAGAGGGGCGCCTCAGCAGGCTGGAGGGGGCTTACGAGCACCTCGCTACCAAAGCCGATTTGCAGGAACTCAAAGCCGATTTGCTCAAGGAGATGAATAGCCGCTTCGACAAACTCCTGTATGCGATGCTGGGTGGAATGTTGACTATCATGCTCGCTCTAATCCTGAACATCATCCTAGATTGACGGCTGTGCGGGCGGCCTTCTTTTCTCTCTCGGCTACACTACACTCCCGCTAGGGTGCGCGCCTCTTCCAGGATGAGGCGGACGTCTTCGGGGGATTCGGCTTCGGCGTAGATTCGCAGCAACGGCTCCGTGCCGCTGAAACGGATAAGCGCCCAGTAGCCGCCGCTGAGCAGGTAGCGGAAGCCGTCCTGTGTGTCCACATGCTCTACCTGCTTGCCTGCGAGTGATGAGGGGGCAATGTGTTGGAGGCGGGCGATGATGGTGTCTCGCTGGCTTTCGTCGAAGTTCAGGTCCAGGCGGTCGTAGTGGTGGGGGCCGACTTTGTCTTCGAGCTCGCCGAGCAGGTCCGGGATGCCCATGTCGGTCTTGACCATCATGTCCAGCAGCATGAGGCCGCTGAGGATGCCGTCGCGCTCCGGGACATTGCCCTGAAACGCGTAACCGCCACTCTCTTCGCCTGCGATTAGCGCGTCTTCGCTCATCATTACGGGGCCGAGGTACTTGAAGCCAACGGGCGTCTCATGGACTGGCACGTCGTAGATTGCGCCGAGCTTGTCTATCATGCTGGTCATGGTGATGGAGCGCACGAGGGGACCGCGTCTGCCGAGCGTGTCGAGCTGGTGCATGCAGAGCAGGGCAAAGGTTTGCAGGGTGGTGAGGAATTGGGCGTCATCAGCCACTACGCCGAGGCGGTCGGCGTCGCCGTCGGTAGCTAAGCCGATGTCGGCGGTTCTGTCGGAGATTTCGTTGATGAGCGGCTCAAGGTTGTGGGCGAGCGGCTCAGGCTGCGCCATGCCGGGGAATGCCGGGTTGGGTTCGCTGCGCAGCTCGGTGACGCGGGTAGAGCCACCGGAGAGCAGGTCGGCGAGGTAGCCTGCGCCCGCACCATGCATGGAGTCCACAACTATGTCCAAGCCGGCGTTGCGGATTGCCGCCAAGTCCACGAGTGATGCGACGTGGTTGAGGTAGTCGGGCGCGGGATCGAAGTATTCTAGTAGTCCGCTTTCGAGACCCTGCTGAAGCGGTATGCGCTGGACGCTGCCTGACAATTCGGCGGCGGCGATACGCGATTCGAGTTCCTCGACGATTTCAGGTGATGCGCTGCCACCGTAGTCGGGCTTGTACTTGAAGCCGTTGTATGCGGCGGGGTTGTGGCTTGCGGTGATGACCGCGCCTGCACCTGCGTCCTTGGCGACTAGATTGTAGGCTATGACAGGTGTTGGCGCCGCTCTGTCGCATAGCAAGGTCGGTATGCCGTTTGCGGCGGTTACCTCGGCTACGGCTGCGGCGAACTCTGCGGATGCAAAGCGCGTGTCATAGCCAACGACGAAGCCGCGATAGGCGAGGCTGTGGTACTTCATCAGGTCGGCTGCACCCTGGGCGCAGAGGCGCACGTTGTCGAAGGTGTAGTCTTCGGCGATGATGGCTCGCCAGCCGTCTGTTCCGAATTTTATGGGCATTTTTTGTCCTAGGCGGGGGCTAACATCGAAGCACAGATAGGAAGGGAATCACCATGTATCACCCCCATCCTAACCTTCCCCCATCGAGGGGGAAGGGACTTTGTTGCGCTCCCTCCATCAAATGGGTAGGTCTTTTGATTTACTGGGCGGCTTTGCGAAGTAGGTCGGCTTTGTCGGTATGCTCCCAGGGGAGGTCCAAGTCGTCGCGACCGAAATGTCCGTAGGTGGCGGTCTGCTTGTATATTGGACGGCGCAGTTTGAGATCGCGGATGATTCCGCCGGGCGTCAGGTCAAAGTTGTCCTTGATCAGCGCTTCTATCTTTTCGTCCGCTATCTTCCCGCTGCCGAAAGTTTCTATGGATATGGAAGTCGGCTCACGCTTGCCGATGGCGTAGGAGACTATTACTTCCATCCTGTCGGCCAGGCCTGCCGCAACGATATTCTTTGCCACATAGCGCGCCGCGTATGCAGCGGAGCGATCAACTTTTGTGGGATCTTTGCCGGAGAAGGCGCCGCCGCCATGGCGGGCGAAGCCGCCGTAAGTATCCACGAGAATCTTGCGTCCTGTGAGGCCGGTGTCGCCCACGGGACCTCCGGTTACGAAGCGGCCTGAAGGGTTAATCCAATACTGCGTATTCTCATCGAGCAACTCGGCGGGGATGATTGCCTTTGCCGCGTGCTCTATCAGGTCGCGGGCGATGACATCCTGGCTCACATCTTCGCTGTGCTGCGTACTCATAATGACGGTGTGTATGCGCTTGGGGATACCGTACTCGTACTCGACGGTTACCTGCGACTTGCCGTCGGGACGCAGGTATGGCAGGGTCTTGTCCTTGCGAAGTTGCGCCATGCGCTGGCAGAGCTTGTGCGAGAGGGATATGGGCAGGGGCATGAGTTCGGGCGTCTCGTTGCATGCGAAGCCGACCATCATGCCCTGGTCGCCGGCGCCGACCGCCTCGAGGTCGTCGTAGTCTCCTTGCTCGTCCCGCACTTCAATGGCGCGGTCAACGCCGTGCATAATGTCCGGGGACTGCTCATGGACAGAGACGGCGATGCCGCAGGACTGGTAATCGAAGCCGTATCGGGAGTCGATGTAGCCGGCGTCGCGGATGGTTGTGCGCACGATAGCAGCGATGTCCACGTAGGTGGTGGTGGTAATCTCGCCCATGACGACGACAAGGCCCGTCGTCGTGCAGACCTCGCAGGCGACGCGCGCCTTGGGGTCGTCGGCGATGATGGCATCAAGAACCGCGTCCGAAATCTGGTCGCAGAGCTTGTCAGGGTGTCCCTCTGTTACCGATTCGGATGTGAACAGGTATGAGGCGGAGTCTGTAAAGGTGTGGCTCAATTTTCTTCTCCCTGAGATTTTTTGGGCTAACGGGGTGGACTAGGATAATTGGTATTATGGTTGGGCTATGCCCAGGCTTGCGATGCGCTCCTGCGTGAGGGTGATGAGTTTGGCTCTGCCCTCGGCAATGAGCTTGTTCTGCGTCAGGGTCGCGGTTACGGACATCTCGCGGTCGGAGCTCACTTCAAGGCGCGCTGTTGCCGTGATGCGCCTGCCGGTCTTCGCGGGTCTGCGGAAGCTAGTGTGCATGCTTCGCATCATTGCGACTGTGCCGTTGCGGTATGCGAAGTTTTCCATGACCTCGTATAGCAGTGTCGTTATGATGCCGCCATGCACTATGTCGGGCCAGCCCTCGTGTTCGTCGCCGGGCGTGAACTCGGTTACGACCGCATCGCCTTCGCGCCGGTATTGCAGTCGCAGACCGATAGGGTTGTCCGCGCCGCAACCGAAGCAGTTTGGGTACTGCTTCGGTTCTGTATGTTCTTTGGAAATGGTGCTCAAGTTCCTATTTCCCAGCTTGAGAGGTAGTGTTCCTGCTCTGCCGTGAGCGTGTCGATGGTGATACCCATGGACAGCAGCTTCAGGCGTCCAACCTCTTCGTCAATGTCGCGTGGCACGTCGTACACTTGCGGCTTGAGCGAGTGCGCGAACTGCGCAAGGTACTCGGCTGAGAGGGCTTGGTCGGCGAAGCTCATGTCCATGACAGCGGAAGGGTGCCCCTCGGCGGCTGCGAGGTTGATGAGGCGTCCTTCACCCAGCAGGTTGAGACGCCTTCCGTCTCCCATTAGATACTCGTCAACGAATGGGCGCACTTCCTGCTTGCCGTCTGCGAGCTCCTCAAGCGCGGGGATGTCGATCTCCACGTTGAAGTGGCCGCTGTTGGCGAGAATTGCACCGTCTTTCATCACCTCGATGTGCTGGCGTCCGACGGCTTTAATTCCGCCGGTGAGCGTGATGAAGATGTCGCCGATCTTCGCGGCGTTGTCCATGCTCATGACCTGATGGCCGTCCATCGCGGCTTCGAGCGCGCGGATAGGGTTGATCTCGGTTACGACTGTCTGCGCGCCCATGCCGCGAGCGCGGAGGGCGACGCCGCGTCCGCACCAGCCGTAGCCGGCGAGGACCACCGTCTTGCCCGCCCAGAGGATGTTGGTGGCGCGGGTGATTCCGTCGAGGGTGCTCTGGCCTGTGCCGTATCGGTTGTCGAAGAAGTGCTTCGTGTCGGCGTCGTTGACGGCGATGATTGGGTACTTGAGCTTGCCCGCTTCGGCAAGACTGCGAAGGCGGATGACGCCTGTTGTGGTCTCTTCTGAGCCGCCGATGAGCCCGTCGAGTGCATCGGTGCGGTCGGTGTGAAGCGTCGCCACGAGATCCGCGCCGTCGTCCATCGTTATATGGGGCTTGGTGTCGAGCGCGGAATTGATGTGCGAGTAGTAAGTCTCGCTGTCCTCGCCTTTGATGGCGAAGGTGAGTATGCCGTACTCGTGAACTAGCGCGGCTGCTACATCGTCCTGCGTGCTGAGCGGGTTGCTGGCGCAGATAGCGGTTTCGGCGCCGCCGTCTTGCAACGCGAGCAGCAGGTTGGCGGTCTCACTTGTTACATGCAGGCAGGCGGCTATGCGCAAGCCTGTGAGTGGCTTTTCCTTTGCGAAGCGCTCGCGTATCTGGTGCAGCACGGGCATTTCACGCGCCGCCCAGTGGATGCGGCGGACGCCGTCGGATGCAAGTGAGGGGTCAGCGATGTGCCCCTTGTTTGTTTCTGTGGTCAATCTATCCTCCTCATGGTTCCCGGGATTATTTTGATATGCAGTTAAAAAGTGAATCGCCGTCTTGCAATGGAGCGAAGGCGGTGAGTTGAGTGAAGGCGCGGAAGCGGTCTTCGATGTCTTGCATGCTTAGCGTCAACACCTTGTCCACGCTGAAGTCCTGCACGCAGAACGATCCCATTACTGAGCCGAGCACTGCTGCGCGGCGGTAGCCATCGGGTGTCTTGTCGCCGGTGGCAGCGATGTAGCCGATGAAGCCTGACGCGAATGTGTCGCCGGCGCCGGTGGGGTCAACGACATGGTCGAGCGGGAATGCGGGCGCGGAGAATACGGTGTCGCCGCTGAAGACCAGAACGCCATGCGCGCCCTGCTTCACGACGACTGCGCCGGGACCCATTGCCATGATGCGCCGGGCTGCGGTTACGAGGTTGCCCTCGCAGGCGAAGTCGCGCGCCTCACCTTCGTCCATGAAGAGCACATCGGCGCTGCTGACGACCTCGTTGAGCGCATCGCGCTTGCCGTCAATCCAGAAGTTCATGGAATCGAGGGCGACAAAGTTGGGACGCTGCTCCATCTGATTTAGCACATCTAATTGAAGCTCAGGGTCGATGTTGGCAAGGAACAGGTATGGGCAGCGGCTCTGCTTGGCGCTGAGCTTAGGCGAAAACTCAGCGAAGACGTTAAGCTGGGTATCCAGCGTGGTGCGAGCATTGAGGTCGGCTGAGTAGTACTCGCCTGCCCAGCGGAATGTCTTGCCTTCCTGCCGCTGCAAGCCGCTTATATCGACGCCGCGCGAGCGCAGGAGTTCGATGTGACGCTCCTGAAAGTCTTCGCCAATGATGGCGACGAGGCTGACGGGCGCAAAGCGGCTGATGCCGACAGAGAAGTATGTCGCCGAGCCGCCGAGCGAGTCCTCTCGACTGCCGGCTGGCGTGGTAACTGAGTCGTAGGCGACCGAGCCGACGACGAGTACGGTCATATTTTGTCCTTCGTTCTTTCGGGACTAACAGAATGGGCAGTGTAAGTTGGATTGGCTGGTTATTCGTCTGCGCCGTAGCTGGTGGGCTTGCCCGCCTCGATCCATGCGGGGGTGCCTGCTTCGATGTTGTAGAGACGCTCTGAGTCGAAGCCCATTGCGGCTGCCATTTCGGCAGCGAGTCCGCTGCGGACGCCGATAGCGCAGATGAACAGCAGGTTCTTGTCCTGTGGAAGCTCGTCTATGCGTCCTAGCAGAGTGTCCACGTGGATGAAGAGCGCGCCTTTGACATGGCCTTCGGCGTATTCGTTCAACGCTCGCACGTCAACGACGACCGAGTCGCCGAATGCCTGCATTTCTGCGGCTTCATCAATGCTGATGCGGTAGTAGGGTTCGCCCGGGTTCTGGGTAGGCATTATTTCCTCCGTGACTGGTAATTTTTGGTTTGACTTGCTATTTCTTCGTGTACGCAGGGGATTCAATTCAGCCCCAACCTGACCTTCCCCCATCAAGTGGGAAGGAACTCTTACTCAAAATGGGCAAAAAAATACTTCTCTGATGAGAGAAGTTTGTGATGCTTGCTGCTCTCATCTCCGAGCCATTACAGGCTCTCCGGATTTAGCACCGATTCACGCGCCGCATGACGCGAAAAGGTTGCCGGGCTTCACAGGGCCGGTCCCTCAGCCACTCTTGATAAGAGATTATGTATTTAATTGTTAAGCACAATAATCGTACAAGACGACTATGGGCGTGTCAAGAATAAGACAAGATATAATATCTATGCGCGGGGCATACGGGTTGAAGAGTTGGCTGACCTTTCAGCAGTCTCAGAGCGAACGGAGCCGAGTTCGCTATTGCAGCCTGCCGTAGTGAGGCAGAGGGTCGCCGAGCAGCGGGCGAGCGTAATCAAGGAATGACTGCGTGACGAAGTGGTTAGCGGGATCCAGATAGTCGGGGGGCATGCGCTTGACTTTGCCGCCAACTGCCGCGAGGGGGGCTGTGCCGGTGGTGCAATCGTAGTCGCCGCCGGGTGCGCGCTCCAGAGTGATGATGATGTCACGCTCGCCTGCGATGGCACTGCGGACGGCGGCGCGTCCTGCCATCTCTGCCTCTTGCGCGTCTGAGTGGGAGACGCAAGCCATCATGGAGCGCTGTATGGTGCCGGGCTTCTCATAGCGGGTTCTCACGCCGAGCCGCCCGCTCACCAGCGCGGCGAGATGCCTTGATGGGCCGTCGTAGTAAGGATGACCGAAGTCGTCCACATGCCACGGCTCTCCCTGTTCTCCTATGGGCGTACCTTCGGGCGTGCGGATGTTCTCTGCGATGACAGCGACCGCGAAGCCGTACTTGCGATAGGCGTCTTCGATGCAGTCCAGGAAGCGAGTCTCGTCCAGAGGAAGCTCGGGAACGCCGATGTAGTGGGGTGCGTCACGCTCTTCGCGCTTTGCAAATGCGGATGCGGCGGCGAGCCAGCCTGCGTCCCTGCCCATAACCTCGATGATGGTGATTGGCGCGGCTATGCCCATGGATTCGGCGTCTCGTCCCGCGCCCATGGTGGCGAGCGCGACGAAGCGGGCTGCGCTGCCGTAGCCGGGGCTGTGGTCCGTGAGCACGAGATCGTTGTCAATGGTCTTGGGTACATTGATGACGCTGAGGGGCAGACCTGCCGCTTCCGCTGCCTGCCCGACGCTGTGGCCGGTTGTTGCGGAGTCGTTGCCGCCGATGATGAACCAGCCGCCGATGTTGTGCTTGCGCAGCGTGTTCAGAATCGGCTGCACATCCTCGTCGTGCAGCTTGCGGCGGGTGGAACCGAGCACGGCGCCGGGCGTGTGGGCGATGCGCTGCCATTCGTCGGCGGGAGTGCGGCTCAGGTCTATCAGGTCGCTGCTGAGGACGCCTTCCATGCCGTAGCGCGCGCCATATATCTCACCGAATTCCTCGGGGTGCGATAGGGCTTCCTGAACGAGTCCGAACAGGCTGCTGTTGAGGACGGGTGTGCAGCCGCCGGACTGCATTATGAGTATGTTCTGGTTCATAGATTTTGGCGTGGGCTAACGGAGTGCTTTAGATATTAAGTATCATTTAGTTTAGCAGTTTAACACCATTTCCTGGCCTTTCCCACCCGGGGGAAGCAACTTCTATGTTAGGGCCATTCGAGTGTGCTGCCGTCGTAGATGGCGTCCAGGAAATCTGCGTTGAAGGCTTCATTGTAGTCGAATGGCTTGGGCAGGGCTTCGTGCGCGGTGAGGTGGTCGTAGAGCGCCTGCCACTGCGCTGCCGACATTTGCCCCAAGCCGCGCTCGTCGGTCAGGGGACTAACAGCGTCGGCAAGTTCGGTATCGAGCATGTATCGCTGATGCGCGGGGTCTTCTTCGGGCGCGTACTTGAGGACTATTTCGACCGCCTCGTCGCGGTTCGCCTGCGCGTATTCGAGCGCCTTCATCGTCGCCTTGAGGAAGCGTTCGACCTTGTCGGGGTCGGAGTCTGCAAATTCCTCGCGAGTGATGTAGGTCAATCCGAGGCTCGGCACACCGAAGTCGGCGGGGTCCCACAGGGTTACTTCGAAGCCCATGCGCCTCACCGTATCCGGCTCGTTGGACTTGAAGACGGCGAGGAGGTCAACCTGTCCCTCGGTGAGCACGCGCGGATCAAAGCCGACGCGGACTTCCTGTACCTCGCCGCGGTCAACCTGCTGGGACTCTACGATGGCGAGATAGTCGGGTGGAATCGAGACTTTGTAGCCGAAAGTTCTGCCCTCCCAGTCGTTGGGCGTGGCAATGCCGCTGTCCTTGATCGCGAGGAAGCCCTGCTGTCCGCGCTGTCCAAATAGGGCAAAGGCGACGATGGGCAGGCCGGGATCTGATCTGCGCCTAAGTACGGATGCAGCGTCGGCGGTGGTGAAATCCACATCGCCGGACATGAGGAGTTGAAGATGCTCGCCGCTCGATGCGTGGCGTATCTCGACATCAAGTCCCTGCTCCTCGAAGTAGCCCTTTTCCTGCGCGATGTAGGCGGCCGCGAAGGGTAGGTTCGCCTGCGGCTTGTAACCCGCCATGAAGACGACCTTCTCAGGCTCGGGTGGCGCACATGCCGCTGCTCCGATAATTAACAGGGCTGCGAGGGCTAGGAGCTTGAACTGCGTAAGTTTGGATACCGAGTGCAATGTCCTGTTGTCCGTTTCTGAATAGTTAGGCGAGACAAGGCGGTTACAACCTAGATCAGTCTCAACAGTGATTGACTATCAACAATCGGATTTAAGACTAGGCTATACGAATTGAGAAATCAAACATTGCGCTGTCTGGTTCAGGATTCGCTGCCCCGGGTTCGCGCTGACGGCTCAATGTCACGCTGGCAGTAGGGACAGACGAAGGCTTTTGGAGATATGTACTCATCACACAGAGGGCATGGATCACGTCCTGCAAGCAGATGTCGCTTCTGTTCTTCTTCAAGCGTCCTGTGCATGACAATTGCGTGAGCCAGGGCAATTGGGCCAAGAAAGAGTCCGTAGAAGAACCAGCCTGTGGCGCGGCTCCCTTTAGAATCGGCGATTAACGCCGTGATGATTGCAAATGAAAGACCTGTGCCAATAAACATAAGTAGGAGGAATAAACTTTCCATCCATGTCTCCGTTCTCCGTGGGCTGATGTGATTATGTATATCAGACAGCCATCGTCGAGTCGTGCCAGAAGAGCATCTTGCGCTCTATGTATGCAGTGATGATGGTGAGGGTTATGCCGAGAAAGGCGAGGACCAGGATGGCGGAGAACAGTGTCGGCATGTCGAGGTTGTTGTGCGCGACGATGATGACGCTGCCGAGGCCCCTGTCACCGCTGAACCACTCGCCGACGACCGCACCGATGACTGAGAGCGGGATGGATATGCGGAACGCGGCGAACAGGTAGGGCAACGAGCTTGGCAGTCGCAGTTTCAGGTATGTCTCCGTGCGCGAGGCGTGCAGCGAGCGGAAGAAGTCTAGCGCGCCGGGGTTGATGGCGCGCAAGCCGACCATGGCGTTCACGAGTACGGGGAAGAAGGTTATGAGGCTTGCTATCAGCACTTTGGGAAGCGAGCCGAAGCCGAACCAGATTACGAATAGGGGCGCGACTGCGACGATGGGCGTAACCTTGACGAGTATGGCGATGGGAAACAGGCTGCGCTCCAGGAAGCGTGAGTGCGCCATTAGGGTCGCGCCTGTGAACGCCACTGCTGCGCCGAGCGCGAAGCCTGCGAGCGCCTCGGCTAGCGTGATGCCTCCGTGCAGCGCGAAGAACCCGAAGTCTCCGGCGAGCCGGGCGATTACGGCGGATGGAGCGGGCACGATGTACACGGGTATGCCGGCGGCGCGCACCCAAGCTTCCCATGCTACGACCGCCATGCCCAAGGCGATAGCGGGCGGCAGGATGTAGCTTATGGCTATGGCAGGGTACGCAAGGCGCGAGCGACGGGTCGGCCCAGACCCGCCCGCAGCCTGCTTATCCGTGCTTTCAGCCGACTGGCGTTGCAGCGGCGACCCCACTCGAAAGCGCATCTTTGATCCTGTATGTGTACTCCAAGAAGCGGTCTGAGCGTTCCACTTCTTGCAGGCGTGGTCTTGGAATGTCTATCGCGATGTCGTCAACGACCTCGCCGGGTCTCGCTGACAGTACGACCACTCTGTCGGACAACACTACCGCTTCAGGTATGCTGTGCGTCACGAATATGACGGTCGGCCTCTGCCGTTCCCAGAGACGCAGCAGTTCGTAGCGCATCTCTTCGCGGGTCATCTCGTCGAGGGCACTTAGGGGTTCATCCATTAGGAGCAGGTCTGGGCTGATTGCGAGCGCCCTTGCGAACGCCACGCGCTGGCGCATGCCGCCTGAGAGCTGGTGCGGGTAGTAGTCCGTGAATTCGGCGAGGCCCACGGCACTGAGTGTCTGCTCGGCAAGCGCGGACGAATCAGTCGCAGCGGTGCCGGAGTTCAATTGAAACGGCAGGCGAACATTTTCGAGCGCAGTACGCCATGGGAGCAGAGCGGCGTCCTGCGACACGAATCCGATACCCCTGCGCCGTTGCAACTCTCTGGGTTGGACGCCGGAGAGTTCGATGCTTCCAGAGGTGGCGTCGGTCAAGCCGCCGATGGCGCGCAGCAGGGTAGTCTTGCCGCAGCCGCTAGGTCCTATTAGCGAGACGAACTCGGACGTCGCTACTTCAAGGCTCACATCACGCAGGACTTCGAGGCTGCCTGCGTCGGTTTCGTAGCGGTGGTTGAGTTGCTTGACCGATATGCTGGTGATGGGACGTGCTCCGTGTGGCTTGACTTGTTCGCTCGGTGTTCAATGGTAGCATAGGAAGTTATCAGTGGTCAGTCATCAGATTTCAACAGGTAGGTCCAACAGGTAGATCGGCGCAATCAACAATGCCTAGCGGGAATTAAAGAGAAAAGATGACATTTCGAAGGGTGCGTTGCGATTGGAGCGGAAAGTGTAGATAATTGGGGCGAATAGAGACTGCTGAAGGAAGCATCTAATTGAATTAGGGAGCAGACCATTGAGTACACTTGCGGACATATTGAATCCACAGAGCGCGACGGACTTGGCGATAAGCGTTCCGGGCGGCGCAGAGGTTACATACGCCGAATTCGGCGACGAGATTGAGCGCGTCGCCGAATTGCTTGCGGGCGCGGGAGTGCAGCCCGGCAGAGCGGTGTCCATCGTACTGCCGAACGGCCTGGAGTTCATGGTCGTGTTCCTGGCAGTAGCGCGGGCGGGCGCAATCGCCGCGCCGCTGAACTCCGCGTACACGACTGACGAGTTCAAGTTCTACATGGAGGACGCAGAAGCGCAGCTCGCTATACTTCCGATTGGCGAACATGCGGCGCGCGAAGCCGCGGCACAGCTAGGCGTTCCGACAATTGAAGCATCGCTGGACGATTCTGGTCGTGCCTTGCTATCAAAGGGCGGCGATACTCTGACCGCTCGCCGAGACGCGCCTGCGCCGTCACCCGACGATGTGGCGCTGTTCCTGCACACTTCTGGAACTACGAGCCGTCCGAAGGGGGTGCCGCTGACGCATGGCAACCTTGCGGCATCTATCAAGAACATCAGCGATACATACAGACTGACGCCCGACGATATTGCGATGGTAGTGATGCCATTGTTCCATGTGCATGGGCTCATTGGGGTGTCGCTGTCAACGCTGAGCACCGGCGGCTCACTGGTGGTGCCGCCACGCTTCAGCGCAAGCCGATTCTGGGGCGAGCAAAAGGAGAGCGGCGCGACATGGTACTCAGCCGTGCCGACGATTCACCAGATTTTGCTGGCGCGCGCGGCCGAAGATGGTGCGCCGCACAGCAGTTTCAGGCTCATCAGGTCTTGCTCATCGGCGCTTGCGCCTGCGGTGTTCGAGCAATTGGAGGCGCGGTTCGGCGCGCCGGTGCTTGAGGCATACGGAATGACCGAGGCGTCGCATCAGATGTCGTCCAACCTGCTGCCGCCGGGCGATCGGATGCCAGGCACGGTGGGCAAGGGCACGGGCGTTGACATTGGCATCATGGACGACGACGGCAATCTTGTTAGCGCAGGCGGGCTCGCCGAAGTGGTCATAAGGGGCGCGAATGTCACGCATGGCTACCACAACAACCCGGATGCGAATGCGGAGGCGTTCACGAATGGCTGGTTCCGCACGGGCGACCAGGGCTTTCTCGACGCCAAAGGCACGCTCACGCTGACGGGCCGCCTCAAGGAGTTGATAAATCGCGGCGGTGAGAAGATTTCGCCGCTGGAGGTTGACGCTGCGCTGCTGGGGCATCCAGCGGTCGCTGAGGCGGTGTGCTTCGGAGTACCTCACACAATGTACGGAGAGGCAGTACAAGCTGCTGTGGTGGTGTCGGCCGATACTGACGAGGATGCGATACGCGCCTATTGCGGCGAACACCTTGCGGGCTTCAAGGTGCCGGACCGCGTGTACATAATCGATACGATGCCGCGCACGGCGACTGGCAAGATACAGCGCCGACACATCGCTGCGATGTTCAACGAGGCGCCGGCGCAGTAGCATTGCCGTTAGGACATACTCAATCAGGCAATAGGGCGCAGCGAAAGGTCAAGTTCCGCAGGATAGCGTGATTCTGCCAGTCCATGTCCGGGGCGGGACGGCTCCAGAAATGTAACAGAGTCGTAGAAGTCGTCAAGGGCGACGAAAACACCATTTTCCTGTGCCCATAAACGCATTCGCCGGTTGCAAGAGTGCGCCCACGACAGGATTTCTATGCGCCAGCCACGATTGTGCATGCGCTCAAGGGTTCTGTGGAAACCTGCGCCTTCGGAGTACCCTGCGCCGTCGCCGGTGAGAAGAACCACTATGCCGGGTTCATCCATATAGTCCACGGTGTCTTCCAGCATACGAAGTTGCAATAGGCGATCGGGGATTTCTTGCTCGCCATGCTCCGGGTTGATGCGATCAAACAGATGCACATCAACCCCGCTGTTTTCCAGCCGGTTCCACAGGTGGCGCATCTCTGGCGGCACAGAACCGGCGGCGCATGCCCTTTGCACCGGGCGGTCAGCGTGTGCCAGCCGGTACATATTGCTAAAGTCTATGCGAAGCCTATAACGGGCGTCTGGCCCGCTGTTTCGCTCTTCGGCAAGACGCTGCGCTTCGTGAAAGATGTTCGAGTTGTCCCAGTATATGAAAACGTTGTCCAAGTGTGTTGCTCCATCAGTCTGCCAAAAGTTTCAAGGCTGTTTCTACAACCCGATTTGAGTATAGCAAATTATTCAGCGCTGCATCGTCATGCGGCTGTCTTGGCGCTGACGCTCTGCATACTGAACACCAGGCCGTCTTCGCTCGCGTCCACGCGCACGGTGTCGCCTGCGGTGTAGTCGCCTGCGATGATGCCCCTGGACAGCGGGTTTTCGATGTGTTGCTGTATGGCGCGGCGCAGTGGTCGCGCTCCGTATGTGCGGTCGAATCCTGCTTCCGCAAGCCAATCCTTGGCCGCGTCGGTTAGTGCGATTGTCACGCCGTGCTCTACGAGACGCGCTTCCACATCGTGCAGCATCAGCTCGACGATGTGCCGCACCTGCTCCGATGTGAGCGACTCGAAAACGATGGTGTCGTCCAGCCTGTTCAGGAACTCGGGGCGGAAAGTGCGGCGCAGCGCCTCTTCCACGGACGCATGCAGGCGCGCCGATTCTCCCTGTTGGCTGCCAGTCACAAATCCCGCTGTGCGGCGGTTTGCCTCCGAAGTGCCGAGGTTGCTGGTCATGATGACTAGCGTGTTGCGGAAATCTACCGTTCTGCCGTGCCCGTCAGTCAGTCGTCCATCCTCGAGGATCTGCAGGAGCGTGTTGAACACATCTGGGTGCGCCTTTTCGATTTCGTCGAATAGGATCACGCGGAAGGGACGACGGCGCACAGCCTCAGTGAGCTGCCCGCCCTCGTCGTAGCCGACATAGCCGGGCGGCGCGCCGATGAGCCGCGAGACGGTGTGCTTCTCCATGTACTCGGACATGTCCAGGCGCACCATGTTCTGCTCGTCGTCGAAAAGGTATTCGGCGAGGGCGCGCGCGAGTTCGGTCTTACCCACGCCGGTCGGTCCAAGGAATATGAAGCTTCCGATGGGCCGGTTGGGATCTTTCAGTCCGGCGCGAGCGCGGCGAATGGCGTCCGATACCGCGGTGATGGCGGCGTCTTGCCCAACGACACGGTTGTGCAGCCGCTCCTCCATGTGCAGAAGCTTTTCGGCCTCGCCTTCCAGCAGGCGGTCAACGGGGATGCCCGTCCAGATCGCGATGAGCCTGCCGATGTCTTCCGCATGCACCACATTGTGGTCTTTCGTTCCCCTGCGCCCCGTGAGTTCGTCGCGCTCTGCGTCGAACTCGGCTTGGAGGCGTAACCGATCGGAGCGCAATTCTGCGGCGCTCTCGTAGTCCGCCATCTCAGCGGCTGCGGCTTCCTCGTCTTCGAGATGGCGCAGGCGGTGCTCTGCGTCCTTGAGATGCGGGGGAAGCATCTGCGCGTCGATGCGGAGCTTGCTCGCGGCTTCGTCTATGAGGTCAACCGCCTTGTCGGGCAGCAGCCTGTCCGAGATGTAGCGCGCGCTTAAGCGGACAGCAGCAACAAGAGCGTCATCTTCGATATGGACCTTGTGGTGCGCCTCATAGCGCGGACGCAGCGCCGTGAGCATCTCGATTGCGGTCTCCTCGTCTGGCTCTTCCACCAGCAGGGGCTGGAAGCGGCGCTCAAGGGCGGCGTCCCGCTCGATGTATTTGCGGTACTCTTCCTCGGTGGTCGCGCCCATCGCTTGCAGTTCGCCGCGAGCGAGCGCAGGTTTCATCATGTTGCTTGCATCGACCGCGCCCTCCGACGCGCCCGCGCCAACGACGGTATGAATCTCGTCGATGAACAGGATAATCTCACGCTGTGCCTGCCGCACCTCGTCGAGTACAGCTTTGAGGCGCTCCTCGAACTCGCCACGGAACTTCGCGCCCGCGACAAGCCCGCCCATATCGAGGGCGAGCACACGGCGGTCCTTGAGTTCGGCCGGCACATCGCCTGCGACGATGCGCTGCGCTAAGCCCTCGGCGATGGCAGTTTTGCCGACGCCCGCACCGCCGATCAGCACGGGGTTGTTCTTAGTGCGGCGAATGAGCGTCTGCATCACGCGGGCGACTTCACTGTCGCGCCCGATGATGGGATCGAGCTTGCCGTCCCTGGCAAGCTGGGTCAGATCAATGGTGAACCTGTCCAGCGAGCGGTAGCGGCTTTCGGCTTGTGGGTCGGTTACTCGATGCCCGCCGCGTACCTTCTGGAGCGCCTGATAGACGTCTTCTTGCGTAATGCCGTGCTCGGCGAGCAAGCGTCCTGCGGCGTCCTGCGCGTCCTGCGTCAGAGCGATCAGGAGGTGCTCTGCGCTGATGTAGTTGTCCTGTAGGCGCTCGGCTTCCGCCTTTGCGCTATACAGCAGGCGGCCTACGCGTGGGGTCTGGTATATCTGGTTGGATGGTTGGTTCGTCTTGGGCGCCTGCTCCAATAGGGCGTGAAGGCGCTGGCGCAGCTGAGTGATGTCGGCGCCAATCTCCGCGAGCACATCGGCGGGAACGCCTTGCTGCTGTTCGAGCAGCGCCATAAGCACATGTTCAGCGTCCCACTGCGAGTGGTGGTAACGCTGTACAATCTGCTGGGAGTCGTGCAAGACTTGTCTGGCTGCGTCGGTGAATTCGTCTGGTCTAAGAACCATGTCATTGTCCTCACTTAACAGAATCGCATTGCTTTTTGAAGCAAACTTCTACATACAAGTATAGCAGTGGAGTTGATATGATACAACTCAAGAATGGTAATTACTTGCGTGTGGACTGAAGACAAGAACGCTTTGTTACAATTGAACGCATGAATATGCCGTTTGATAAAGCGAAGCGACTGGGACCCAGATTTGCGCATTCATCTCTTTTGTTGCTGGCGTTCTGGTGCGTAATCATTCCTTCGGCTATCGGCTGTGGCTCGTCGCCGACCGCTGTTCCGACAATCGTGCCTGCGCCCACTCCCAAATCACTGCGACTTGCCCTTGCGTCTAGCGATCTTGCGGTGGGCAGCAATCGCGTCGTGTTCGGCATCATCGACCCGTATGCCGGGCCGTTAACCGATGTGTCGGTGCAGGTGTCCACGTTCTTCCTCCCCTTAACAGGAGAACAGGAAGGACCCATTGAGACGGTGGACGCGGTGTTGCGACTGTGGCCGGTGTCGCCTAGGGGTGTTTTCACAGCGCAGTTGGAGTTTGGCAGGGCCGGAGAGTGGGGTATAGGCGTTGTGGGAACAAGTCTGGACGGTTTCGAGCAAAAAGCGTCGGCGCGAGTCCAGGTGAAGGAGGCCCCTGCAACGCCCGCGATTGGGTCGCCCGCGCCGCGTAGCGTCAGCAAAACTCTGGCTGATGTGGAGGGCTTTGAGCAGATCACGACCGACTTCGAGCCTGATGCCGATCTTTATGGCATGACCATCGCGGAGGCGCTGGATGCGGGCAAGCCGCTGCTGGTGGTGTTCTCTACGCCGGCTTACTGCCAGACGGCGACATGTGGGCCTCAACTCGGGGTTGTGAAGGAGCTGAAGGCGGAGTATGGGGACAGGATGAACTTCATACACATCGAAGTCTATGACAATCCGCACGAGATTGAGGGTGACCTGAGCAAAGCCGTCATATCGCCGACGGCTGAGGAGTGGGGGCTGCCCAGTGAGCCGTGGACTTTCGTTGTGGACGGTGATGGCGTAATACGCGCCAAGTTCGAGGCGTTCACGACGCAGGACGAATTGGAGGCGGCGTTGCAGGACGTGGCCGGTTAGCCCTATGTTATAATTGCGACAGTACGATGAGATACAAAGCGTTTGTCAGAGGCTTCAGCGCGTTCATTGCGCTTACGGCGGTCGTGGCGCTGATTGCGCCGCTGGCAGGCCCCGTCTTAGACCACCACTTCGCCGAACGCCAGCCCGACCACCTCCACTTTGGCGCGCCCGGCGAGCATAATCACACCTTCGAATCGTCGTATCACATGCACAACCACGCTTCGTCGACGCCCGCCGCCGGTGGCCTCCCCATTGCCCTATACAAGAGCGACGGCGGCGTTGCTGCAACGCTTGTAGCATCTCCCGTCAATGTAGATGCCACATCGTTGCGCCAATACCAGCCCACGTCCGTATTCATCCTCCCCGCGCCTCTCATCGTCGTGGCACGGCAGCACATCCCGAATCCACCCGACAAGCCTCCAGATCCTCTCCTGTAGCTTCCTGCCGATATTCCCTTTCATCCGTTGGACGCAGCGTGAGGTTTGCCGACATTGCCACATAACACGGTTCGGCTCGCCATTATTGGCGCAGTTCTGCTGGGCATTGCAACAGCCTCAGTCGTACATTTCACTGCATCGCAGGCTTATGCCAACGGGCGTGTCGTGGAGTTCGACCGACAAATCGCAGGTCCATATGAGATTGCGCTCGGCAAGATTCCGCCTTCGCCTATTGTGGGTAACCTGTACCTGTCGATTCTTCTCACCGAAGTGGAGTCCAAAGCTCCGGTGCTGGGCGCAGAGGTAGTTGTATCTGCGACAGGCCCGCCCACTGAAGGTGAAACAAGTCCGATGAGGGATGGCCCGGAGATAGGGCCGATAATCGTCAATCCCGACCCGGACCCGCAGAAATACGCCGGCTACTACGACACCGAGCGGATTGTTTTGGACAGGGCCGGATGGTGGACATTCAGCGTGTTAGTGGAGAGCCCGGATGCGGGCAAGGCAGCGGCAGAGTTCCTTGTGTATGTTGACACGCCTAACCCCCTCATCGGCATCATTACGCTGGTCGCGCTGCTTGCGTTCATCATAGTCGTGGCGCTGGCAATCCGGATGTATCTGAGGGAAAGACGCAGGAGTAGACCATCTTAAGGCAGTTTACTCGTAGTTGATGAATCAGGAGAACGCCCTTGCTGAAGAAGTTATTGCCCGCTGTTGCTGCGTTTTGCCTGCTTGCGCTCTCGCTGGGAACTGCGCTGGCACACGAACCGAGAGAAATTGAAGACTACAACCTGGTGGTCGGCTTTTTGAACGAACCTGCCTTCGAGGGGATTACGAATGGAGTCTACGTTCACGTGACGAAAGTCGCTGAACATGGGCATGGCGAAGAACCGGCCGATGAAATGTCCAAAGATGAGGACGGATCCCACGAGACGGAAGAGGAGACGGAAGAAGGAGAGCACGGTCATGGCGAAGAGCTTACTACCGGCGTAACGGGATTGGAGAACACCCTTCAAGTGGAAGTGACTCATGTGCCCTCAGGGGCTATGCGGCTCATGCGGCGACACGCCTTCTCAGGTGACCCCGGTCACTACAAGTCGGATTTCATACCTACCTCGACCGGGCAGTTTGTTTTTCACCTTATTGGAACGATAGAGGGCAAGCAGATAGACGAGCGGTTCGAGTCTGGCGTAGGCACATTTGACGATGTCCAGCCTGCCACAGCGATTCAGTTCCCTGAGAGCGCGGCATTGACGAGAGAGCTGGAATCCGCCGTTCGAGGCGCACTTGAGTCGGCGCAACAGGCGCAGGATACGGCGCTGGCAGTCGAGGCGGCTGCCGATAGTGCGCAGAGCGGCGCTTCCACCGCAACGACGCTTGCGATAGTCGGCATGGCCATGGGCGCAGTAGGAACCGTGGTAGGCGTAATTGGTATGGTCGCCGCGCTGCGCCCCCGGAGTTGACGAAGTGGACAGAATAGGTAGCCTAAAAATTCCGTCAGTCCTGTCCATCTGCAATATCGCTTCCAAGAAGTTCGCGCTCACTTTGATATTGGCGTGGGCCATTGTGCTTGGCGTTCAATTGCAAGTTGCGGAGGCGCACGCCAATCTCGTGCGGTCAGAGCCGTCCGCCAACTCCACTCTTGGCGCATCGCCCGACCGCATTACATTGCGGTTCACAGAGCCGATGGAGGCGCGCTTCAGCGAGATTCAGGTCCTGAACAGCACAGGCTCGCGCGTGGACAACGAAGACAGTACGGTTGACGCCAACGACCTTACGGTGATGTCCGTCAGCCTGTCGTCGCTGCCCGACGGCACATATACCGTCGCATGGCACAACCTGTCGACCATTGACGGGCATACGCTACGGGGAGCGTTCGCCTTCTCCATAGGGGAGCCTATTTCCGAGACGGCTGCGGAGCACGGTCTTGATGTTCCCCTCTTTCAGTCGCCCGAAGAACCGTTCATACGCTGGCTGGTACTGCTAAGCGCACTTGCGCTCACGGGCGGCCTTGTATTCGAGCTACTGGTGTCCGCGCCGGTGTTGCTGGCGGCTGGAACGCGCTCACCGCTAGGCAGGCTGCGTCCACGGCTGCGCTCCCGTTCGCAGCGGCTGATGTGGCTCGCGCTCATCGTGTTTCTGGCTGCGTCGGGAGTGCAGTTTCTCACGCAGGCGGCTACGGCGTTCGATATACAGCTTACGGCTGCGGCCGGCGCGCCTGCCATCGAACTGCTGCAACAGACCGAATGGGGCAGAGTGTGGCTGTACCGCGCAGGTCTTGCAATTCTGGTGGGTGTGCTGTTCCTGCTACCGCTCATCGTGCGCTTCCGCCGCGCGCCGCGCCAGGACCGACTGGTTACCATCATCCTCTGGCTTGCGCTCATCGCATCGCTCGGCATATTGCTTACGATTAGCATGACGAGCCATGCGGCTGCAACCATAGGAATAGCTCGATTTGCGCTCATCAACGATATGGTGCACCTTACAGCCGCCGCGGTATGGGTGGGTGGCTTGATGCACCTCATCGCCGGAACGCCTCTGTTTATCGGCGGGATATCGGAATCGCCGCGCCGTCATGCGCTCTCACGGCTGGTGCGCCGCTTCTCCGCCGCCGCCGCGCTCAGCGTTATCGTGCTGATAATAACGGGCGTGTACAGCGCATGGGCGCAGGTGACGGAGTTCGCCGCGCTCGACACTCCCTACGGCACTGCGCTGATCGCAAAAGTCGCGGTTATCGCCGTGCTGCTGCTGGTCGCCGCCGTCAACCTGATATGGGTCAGGCCGCGACTTCGAGGCAGCAACAATGCCGCGCGATGGCTGCGTCGCACCGTCATGGCGGAAGTCGCGCTTGCCGTACTGGTAATCCTTGCCGTCGGCTTCTTGACCGCGCTCGAACCGGCGCGGCAGGTAGCATCTCGCGCCCTTGCGCAGCAGCAGCAGGAACTGACCTTCACGGACACGGTTGAGGGCGCAGACATAATCCTGACCATTGAACCGGCGCGTGTGGGCGCGAACACATTCACCGTCAGTCTGGCAGACCGATTCGGCGAACCCATAGACAACGCCACCGATGTGCGCCTGCGCGTGTCGTATCACAAAGCAGACTTCGGCGAGGAGTCAGTTCCGACAGTCAACGTTGGCGGCGGCGAATATGTGCTGTCAGACACCACTATGAGCGTCGCGGGCGCGTATCAGGCAGAATTGCTTGTGCAGCGCCCCGATGCCTTTGACGCTCGCACCGCGTTCCACTTCGAGATAGGCTTAGGCGGCGCAGGTGGCAGCGCGGCAATTACCCCGGATGCGGCGAGGGGCGGGCTGTATCTCGGTATCTTGCTTGCAGTGCTTGGACTCGTGTTCCTCGCCGCAGGTATGCCGATGGGCGGCTGGTACAATCGTGCGGGCGCGCTGACAATGGCGTGCGGCGCGGCGGGTTTCATAGCAGGCGCGTGGCTTCTCATAGGCGCTCTGGGCGCTTCTGAGGCGCAGGCGACAGTGAGTAATCCAATCGCGCCTACCTCCGACTCTGTTGCGGCAGGGCAGGTCGTATATGAGCGGTACTGCCAGACTTGCCACGGCGTGAACGGACACGGCGACGGACCGGGTGCTGCAGGTTTGGAGCCGCCGCCTGCAGACCTCACCGTTCATGCACCTCATCATGGCGACACCCACATGTTCGGCTTCATCAGCAACGGCATCGAAGGCACGGCGATGGTCGGACTTGGAGAGAACCTCACAGACGATGAGATTTGGCATGTCATCAATTTCGTTCGCGCGCAGGCGGAAGAACAGAACTCGCAGAGAATAGACCAAGGAATGAAAGCCAGCCATTGACATCTATGAAGAAGATCCTGATAGTGCTGTCTGTTCTGTCAGCCCCCGTGCTGGCGGCAAGCCCTGTTTATGCCCACGCCTTCGGGCAGCGATACGATCTTCCCATACCGCTCAGCTACTTCATGGCGGGCGCGGCGGCGACCGTTGCGCTGTCATTCGTGATCATCGGCATGTTCCTGAAGGGCGGCGGCGCGGAATACCACTACCCGCGATTCAACTTACTCGCGCTGCCCGGCATGACACTGACATCCCGAATCAAGTCAGGCGTTGCGCGCGTTCTGGCGGTCCTGCTGCTTCTGCTGGTAATCACGACTTCCTTCGTCGGCACTGACAACCCGCTGGGAAACTTCTCACCCACTTTCGTCTGGATAATCTGGTGGGTCGGCATTGGCTACATCTCCGCGCTATTCGGCAACCTGTGGATGCTGATAAATCCCTGGAAGGCGCTGTTCGAGTGGACGGAGTGGTTGCTGGCGCGCGTTGGCGCTGGTATGCCCGCGCCGCGCCCATATCCTGAAGGCTGGGACGCTATGCCCGCGCTGCTCGCGTTCCTCGCCTTCGTCTGGCTGGAAAATGTGTACCCAGGCTCCATCGTGCCCCGCTATTTGGGTGTGCTGGTCATCGTCTATTCGCTGTACACGCTCGGCGGTATGCTCGTCTTTGGCAAGCATGTCTGGCTGCGGTACGGCGATCCGTTCGCCGTGCTGTTCGGCATATTCGCTCGATTCTCGCCGACGGAGGTGCGCGTGGCCGGCGGCGACTGCGGCGATTGCGAACTGGACTGTGACACGGACAACCCCGATGACGACTGCGTGGACTGCTACGCCTGCTACGAGCGTGCAGATGCGGCGCGGCGGCAGTTCAACCTGCGTCCATGGGCAACCGGGCTGGTCTCCGTCGGGCGAGTGTCGTGGCAGGTTTGCGCTTTCGTCGTGCTCACGCTCGCCGCCGTAACATTCGACGGATTTCAGGAGACTACGAACTGGCTCGGAGTGCAGACGATCGGACTGCGGCTGCTGGGTCCGGGCGGCGTCAGCGTAGTGGACACGTTTGGCGTCGTACTGATACCGTTGCTCTTCCTCGGCATATACCTACTCTTCTGCATCGGCATCAGGGCGCTGTCGGGCGAGCGCGCATCGCTGTCCGAGGTGGCGCGCGCCTATGTCTTCTCGCTCGTGCCGATCGCGCTTGCGTACAACATGGCGCACTTCATGTCCCTGCTCCTAGTGCAGGGGCAGCTTATTATCCCGCTAGCGTCCGACCCGTTCGGCTTCGGCTGGGACATCTTCGGATCGGAGGGCTATCGCATAGACCCCACAGTAATAAGCACCAAGTTCGCCTGGATAGTGTCAGTAGGCGCGATAGTCGTGGGGCACATCGTATCCGTCTATATCGCACATACAATTGCCGTCAGGCGCACGCCAACCCACGCGCTAGCCCTGCGTGGTCAGTATCCGATGCTCGCGCTGATGGTCTTCTACACGGCGGTCAGCCTTTGGATAATCGCACAGCCTATCGTGGCGCAGTAATCCGTTTCTGGAAGAAAAAAGATCTCTTTCAGCCGCTTAGCCAAGGATTGATTACACGTACCCCACAATCTTCAAAATCCCTCACATTCCTCGTCGCTACCGAGGAATGTGAAGAGTGGGCAATTGCCGCAATCTGACAGTCGGCATGTCTGATAGGCTGTCCGGCGGTACGGCGCGAGGCGGCTATCGTAGCGTATGCTTGTGCGGCAGCCCTGTCGAAAGGAAGAATGCGCCCCGCGAAGTCTTCCCGGAACATCGCTTCCATCGCGTTGAGCAACCTGTCCCTGCGCCGCCCTGCAGGAAGTATTTCAACGCCATATCGCATCTCCGCTTCGGTAATTGTGGAGAGATACAAGTCAGTCGGCATCTGCCGTGATACCCATTCGATAACTGCGTCAGATGGGGTCGGACGCAACCACTCTGACACGACATTGGTGTCAAGAACAATCATCTGCTACAGCCTCAGTCAAATTCAGGCGGTTGGCGCATAGGACTACGTGGCAGTAGCTCCAGTTCAACACCGCCAAGAGGGGCGAATCTGGCACGGATGGCACCTACGAAATCTTTACCTGTCGTAGCTTCCTCATCCAGTGCCGCCCTGAGAATATCCCGGACTTCTTGTTCCATAGACCTACCGTGTTGCGCCGCTCGGATGCGTAAACGTCGCTTTAGCCCTTCGTCTAGGTTGCGCACGGTAATGCTCGCCATAACCGTCCTCCGTATGCAATGTCATATAATTATATCATGATTGCACTGCAATCACTATTTCCGCCTTGATCCCAGTCCAGTCATTAACTGTGGTCCTCATCCCAGCCATACTAAACACCCATGCTTCAACACTTTCCCGCCAAATCCCGCATTGCTTTTACTACGGCGTGCGCCTTATACTGAATATGCGCTTGACGCCCTTGCAACGGACTATCGAGCGGAGTTGACTATGAATGGCGACAGCCCTCGGCATCCCAATTCTACTGTTGCTCCCCAAGACGACTACCCGCGAGAGGCTTGCGGCATCGTCGGCATATACTCCGAAGGCGAGGATGTTGCCCGCTACGCATTCTTCGGCCTCTACGCTTTGCAGCATCGCGGACAGGAGAGCGCAGGCATCGCCTCCAGCACCGGGGCCGGCATCAATCTCAGGGTCTCCATGGGACTCGTCGGCCAAGCGTTCCAGGAAGAAGACATCGCTCAGCTTCCGGGACACATCGCCATCGGGCACACGCGCTACTCTACAACAGGCAGCAGCGCAATCAACAACGCCCAGCCAATTTGCTCCGTCAGCGCGGCTGTCAATCTTGCGCTCGCGCACAACGGCAACGTCATTAACGCCTTAGATCTGAAACAGGAACTCTCGCTCTGGGGCTGCGAATTCAACGGCAGTAACGACTCCGAGATTATCGCTCACCTGCTAGCGAACGCCCCCGGGCTGAACTGGCAAGAGCGCATCGCTTACTGCATGCGAAGGCTTCAGGGTGCATACTCGCTGACCGTGATGACGCCGACCGAGCTTCTCGGTATCCGCGACCCGCTCGGCGTGCGCCCCCTCTGCATTGGCAAGCTCAGCAACGGCTGGGTGCTGGCGTCCGAGTCCTGCGCCTTCGACCACATCGGCGCAGAGTTCATCCGCGACGTCGAGCCGGGTGAAGCCGTTCTGATAGACGCTGACGGCATCCGCACCATATACAAGCGCCCGCCGGATAGCGGGCGTGTATCCGCCGGATGCGTGTTCGAGTATATCTACTTCGCCAGACCGGACAGCGTGATAGAGGGTAGGTCGGTACATTCGGCGCGCGCCGCAATGGGCGCTGCGCTCTCCAATGTGTACCCTATCGACGCCGATATGGTTATTGGCGTGCCTGACTCAGCCACGGCCGCCGCAGTTGGCTACTCACAGGCGTCCGGCATCCCCTACGCCGAAGGGCTGGTGAAGAACCGCTATGTCGGGCGCACCTTCATCCAGCCGGATCAGCAGTTGCGCGACTTAGGTGTGCGCCTTAAGCTCAACGTGCTGCCTGAGATTATCAGAGGCAAGCGCATTGTCGTCGTGGACGACAGCATAGTTCGTGGCACGACGACTCCGCATGTTGTCAACCTGCTGCGGCGTGGCGGCGCGCGCGAGGTGCATCTGCGAATATGCGCCCCGCCCATCATCTCGACCTGTCACTTCGGGGTTGACATGGCGACAAAACCGGAACTCATCGCCGCCAACATGACAGTTGACGACATCCGCGATTACGTGGGCGCGGACTCGCTCGGCTTCCTCAGCCACGAAGCCCTTGTGAACGCTGTTGGATTGCAGCGCAACTCACTTTGCATGGCATGCTTCACCGGCGACTATCCAATTCCGGTCCAGCTCGAAATGGACAAGCTCGCGCTCGAAGTGTAGCTTCGTCATATTTGACTTGGTACGAATGGCGATGTCGCAGAGCGGTCAGGACAAGCAGGACAAGAAACTCCGACTCGGTGCGCTCGCATCACACGGCGGCACCAACCTTCAGGCAATCATGGACGCCTGCAAGCGCAGCGATCTCAATGCGGAAGTCTGCGTGGTCATCAGCAACAACTCCAGTTCTCGTGCTCTCGAACGCGCACGCAGCGAAGGGATACCGGCATTTCACCTGAGTCCTATAACGCATCCACAGTCACTTGACGACGAGATATGTAGAACCTTTGAAGAACACAATGTGGACTTGGTGCTTCTCGCAGGCTACATGCGACTTCTAGGGCCCGCGACCCTTGCTCGATACAGGGGTCGTATTTTCAACAGCCATCCCGCGCTGCTACCCAAGTTCGGCGGCAAAGGTATGTACGGCAGCAATGTCCATCAGGCGGTCTTGGACGCAGGAGAAAGCGTAACTGGCGTAACTATCCACCATGTTGATGACCAATACGACCATGGCGCGACCCTCGCCCAGTGCGAAGTCCCCGTATTGCCTAATGACACGCTTAAGGCCCTCGAAGAACGTGTCAAAGAGCGCGAGCGCCGCTTCTGGGTCGAAACTCTATCATCTCTGTCCTGTCCATCTCGTTAGTTAGAGCAAAGAGGCTAGAATTTGGAGCAACTGACCTATAAAGATGCCGGCGTCAACCTCGATGCCGCGCAGGACATCAAAGAGCGCATCAAGTCCCTCGTAGCCCCCACTCACGGCCCGCAGGTACTCGGAGGCGTGGGCGGCTTCGGCGCGCTTTATCGGCTCAGCGGATATGCAGACCCCGTGTTGGTATCCAGCACCGATGGCGTGGGCACCAAGCTCAAGCTTGCCATCATGATGGACCGCTATGACACCATCGGCGAGGACCTCGTGAACGCCTGCGTCAACGACATCATCGTATGCGGTGCGCAGCCACTCTTCTTTCTCGATTACCTCGCCGTGGCCGCCCTTGAACCCGACGTCGTGGAGGCGCTGATAGCGGGCATGGCGCGCGCCTGCGAACAGGCGGAATGCGCCCTGATCGGCGGAGAGACTGCTCAGATGCCCGGCTTATACGCGGACGGTGACTTCGATATGGCGGGCTTCGTAGTCGGCGCAGTCGAGCGCGACAACATACTCGACGGCAATGACATCCGCCCCGGCGATACCATCATAGGCATCCCTTCCAATGGCCTGCACACCAACGGCTACTCCCTGGTGCGTCACGCGTTAGGACTTGATGGCGACCCGTCTCTTCTGAACGAAGTCGTCCCTGAACTTGGTGAGGATGCAACGCTTGGCGACGCGCTTCTGCTGCCGCACCCGTCCTATGTTGACGCCGTTCGACCCGTGCTGCCAATGCTGAAAGGCATGGCGCACATCACCGGCGGTGGCATCATCGAGAACATCCCGCGCATCTTGCCCGATAGCACAGCCGCCCACTTTGATTCATCCGCATGGCGTGTGCCTCCCATATTCACGCTGCTGCAAGAGCGCGCCGCCATCTCCCGCGAAGAGATGTACCGCGTCTTCAACATGGGCATCGGCATGGCGCTCGTGTGCGATCCGTCGCAGGCTGACGCTGTGCTCGTAGCAGTGCCGGACGCTAAAATGGTCGGCGAGGTGCGTCCCTACGCCAACGGCGAACGTGTCAGTATCGTATAATTCTCATATGTGAATCGGACTCAGTGGACATAGGCACAGATGCAAATGGCTGCGATCAGGGACAATTCTAAAAAGGTTTTCCACAAGTGGAAGCCCATAGATCCAATTGACTCCGATAGTCAAGCCTACGACTTCGGAGAGATTGACTCGCTGCAACGCCAGTGGCTGCATATCAAGCGGCAGGTGGAAAGTTCCACACCGGATGCATACAAAGCCTTCACCGACCGTCTGACCCGACGATGGTCTATCGAGACAGGCATCATCGAGGGCATCTATGAGCTCGACAGAGGCGTTACTGAAACTCTTGTACAGCAAGGATTCGCCGCCGACTACATTGAGCGAAATGCCACGAACAAAGAGCCTTCCGAACTGGTGCAGATTCTCAACGACCATCAGGATTCCATAGAATCGGTCAACTACTGGATTGAGCAATGTCGCCCACTCACAAAGATGTTTATTCAGTCCCTCCATACGCAAATCCTGAACAGCCAAGATACTCATGCTGCCGTAAACCAGTTCGGACAAAGGTTTGAGGCAACGCTCCATAAGGGCGAATTCAAAACTCAACCAAACAACCCGACCCGACCCGATGGCTCTGTGCATGAATACTGTCCTCCCGAACAGGTAGAGAGCGAACTCGACAACCTCTTATCTATGTACGAAGAATATGACAATCAGGATTGTCACCCTCTTCTACTCGCGGCATGGCTTCACCACCGGTTCACCCAAATCCACGCATTCGAGGACGGCAACGGCAGAGTCGGCAGGGCTATACTGACCTGGCATCTCGTGAAAAACAGGTACTTCCCAATCGTCATATCGCGTGATGACAGGACCGAATACATAGCTTCATTAGAAGAGGCTGACAAGGGAGATATGACACGCCTTATAGACTTGTTCGTTCATCTAGAGAAAAACACCATCCTTCAAGTCCTTGACAAAGACGTATCCGAATCGCAGCCAGAGCCGCAGGGCGACCTAGTTGACCTAGTTGTGGCAAGCATTGTCGAGCGTGCTAAGCAAAGAACCATTTCCGAATCCGAGCAGATGCGCTCAGTCAATCACGTCGCCTCTGTTTTGCAGCGAGAAGCTCAACTTTATCTGAATCAGAAATCTCAAGATATACGGGAGAGGCTCAGAGAAGCTCATATCTTTGTAGAGCCTGGTGTGTCGGGCGAGACGACTCAAATAGCCATTAACCCCAAAGTTCGCTCTAGTCTGAGTAAAATTGATAAATGGCTTCCGTATCGGATCAACTTCAACGAGTCTGGACGAACCGTGTATCTGTTTCTGGATGTTTTCCCGGGAACGCGGACGCCGAAACTGACCTTTGTGATTTCTTTGCATCATGCAGGACACCAACTCAGCGGCATAATGGCAGCAGTTGCTTTTGCTGAAACAGAGTACAAAGATTTTGCTATACCCACACCCGGGGGATCAATCAGGAATGATGTACCAACCTTCCATAATTGCACCGTCACTCCCTTCACGTTTACTTGGAACGATTCCGCCGAAGAGATAAGCGATAGGTTTATCAGGTGGACAGAATCTTGCCTCAGCGTCGCGCTGCGGTATTGGATGGACAATTCCTGACGCACTATTGAATAGCAATAACTAGGAGGACAATTTGAGAGCGCTCCTTAGCGTGTACGACAAGACTGGACTCACAGATTTCGCCCGCGCCCTGCACGACAGCGGATACGCGCTCGTCAGCACCGGTGGCACTCAAGCCGCCATCGCCAATGCCGGCATTCCTGTGCAGCACGTCGAGGACTTGACAGGCTTCCCGGAGATTCTGGACGGTCGTGTGAAGTCGCTGCACCCTGCTATCTACGGCGGCATACTCGCCCGACGCGACATCGCCGAGCACAACGCACAACTTGCAGAGCATGGCATCGGCACAATTGATGTAGTCGCATCCAACCTATACCCGTTTGTTGACACCGTTAGCCGCCCGGACGCTACTCTCATTGATGCTCTGGAGAACATCGACATTGGTGGCCCCACGATGATTCGCGGCGCGGCCAAAAACTTCCCGCACGTCATCGTAGTTGTTGATCCTGCCGACTATGGCTGGATAGCCGAGCGCCTTTCCGCTAACAAAGAGCTAACTCAGGACGAGCGCCGCTCGCTTGCACGCAAGGCGTTCCAGCATGTCGCGCTCTATGACACAACCATATCGCAATACCTCGGCGAAGACGCCCTCGAACTCGACGAGACCACTTTCGGCTTCAGCAGGTTATCCACCCTGCGCTACGGCGAAAACCCGCACCAGCAAGCAGGACTTTACGCCGCGCCCCTATCGAGCGGCGGCATCGTGCGCGCCAAGCAGCTTCATGGCATAGACATGTCGTACACAAACTATCTCGACGCAGACGCCGCCTGGCGCGTGGTCGCCGACTTCGACCAGCCCGCCGCAACCGTAATCAAGCATACGAACCCCTGTGGTCTCGCTGTCCACGATGACCAGCCTACCGCATACCACCGCGCCTTCGAGGGCGATTCAGTCTCGGCTTACGGCGGCATCGTTGCCTTCAACAGACCACTCACTGCAGAAACTGCTCAAGCTATGCGCGGAGTGCTCTTCGACATCATTATCGCGCCCGCCTACGAAGAAGCGGCGCTTGATGTCCTGCGCCGTCGCCGCCGCACACGCCTGCTCGAAGTGCAGCCCGCCTCCGGTCCGCAGGAAGGCTTGGATGTGCGCCTCGTATCGGGCGGCGCTCTGGTGCAGCAGACCGATGACATCGCAGAATCGCCCTCTGACTGGAAGGTCGTGACCGAGCGCCGACCCACAGATGCGGAACTTGCAGACCTTGAGTTCGCTTGGAAGGCGGCAAAGCACATCAAGTCCAACACCATTGTGCTTGTAAAGGACAAAACGCTCGTGGGCATGGGCGCCGGACAGCCCAACCGCGTGGTCAGCGTTCACCTTGCCCTGCGCATCGCAGAGGACAAGGCACAGGGCAGCGTGCTCGCATCCGATGCCTTCTTCCCTTTCGCCGACAACATTGAGATGGCTGCTACGGGTGGCATCACCGCCATAGCCGAGCCCGGCGGCTCCATCCGTGACGATGAGGTCATCGCCGCCGCCAACGAACATAACATTGCCATGCTCTTCACCGGAACGCGGCACTTCCGACATTAAATACAAATTGACTGAAAAATCCGCCAATACATGAACCAAAAGACACTTGACATTGTAATTCCGGTGCTCAACGAAGAGTGTGCTCTGCCGCACAGCATTCCTGTACTTCACGCGCACCTCAGCGCCCACTTCGCCGATTTCGGCTGGCGCATCGTCATAGCGGACAACGGCTCTGAAGACGCCACTCCTGAAGTGTCGCAGCGACTGTCGCGCGAATTTCCTGGCGTCTTCCCATTCCGCCTTGAAGAGCGCGGGCGCGGATTGGCACTCCGAACCGCCTGGCTCGCCTCGGAAGCCGATATCGTGGCGTACATGGATGTTGACCTGTCCACCGATCTCGCAGCCTTGAAACCGCTCGTAGGTGCAATCGCAGATCAAGAATACGACATCGCGATCGGCTCGCGCCTAATCAAGGGCGCGCGCGTTGAGCGCAGGCCGCTCAAGCGAGAAATCACATCGCGGGGGTACAGCCTTCTCTTCCGCTCCATGTTTTTCACTGGCTTCCGGGACGCCCAGTGCGGCTTCAAGGCAATCAGTCGCCGCGGCGTCAATGAACTCGTTCCGCTGATAGAGAACAACCGCTGGTTCTTCGACACCGAACTACTCATCATTGCCGAGGCCAACGGCTTCGGGATTCGCGAAATCCCCGTCCACTGGACCGACGACCCGGACACGCGCGTCAAGATACTCAGCACAGCCATCGAGGATGTCAAGGGACTGCTGCGCCTGCGCTTCGGCGGCGTCCCAAAATGCTGAGTTGCAACGCAGGAACAGACGGTCGTCGTCTCGCAGATATTAGAGCTATCCTCGCTACCCTTCATAGCATTGATGTGTTACCGCCCCAGGGCGTACTTGAACTGCACCGCTTCAATGACATATATTGCAGACGGGAATTTCGGGAGCAGACGTATAAATACGCTGCGGAGGGAAGCGCCTAAGATATGGTAAGATCGCGGTCGTTTGAAAACAGCGCCCCACATTCTGAGTGGCAGGATGCCCTTGATGAAGAAGGTATAGACGTGCTGCTGGTGGAGCGCGCGGCGGACATGGACGCCCTCGATGCCTCGGAACTGCCGCATATCGCGCTGCTGGACCTCTCGACGCTGTCCAACACCGCCTTCAAGCCCTTCATCGAGCGGTGCGACTCATTGAAGCTGCCCGTTATTGCGCTGGTTTCGCCAGATATGCTCTTGGACTTCGACCTGCGGCTTGGCGTGAGCGACTTCGTGGTCAGCCCGCCTGATACGGACGAAATGGTTACGCGCGTCAAGCTCACGCTGCACCGCAACCGCCACGAGGACGGCGACGAAGTAATACGCGCCGGCAGCCTCGTCATCAATCCGTCCACCTACGAGGTATCCCTGCGAGGCAAGCGCGTCAACCTGCGCTTCAAGGAGTACGAGCTGCTGCGGCTTCTGGCGACAAATCCGGGGCGCGTGTATTCGCGGGAGGCGCTGCTCAGCAGTATCTGGGGGTACGATTACTTCGGCGGCACGCGCACGGTGGATGTGCATATACGGCGGCTGAGAAGCAAGATCGAGGACGCGGAGCATCCGTATATCGAGACAATCTGGAATGTGGGGTACCGCTTCAGGGATTTCAGTCAACAGGGGTAATCGGACGCCGACATCGGTATACAGGATGGGAAGGATAGGTAGGGGTGTTGCATCCTGAATATCCTAGCCATCCTGTAATTTTTTTGAGACTACACAGATGAAAGAGGAGGAACTGAAATGACGCAGGAACGCATCGTATATCTGAATGGGGAGATGGTGCCTGAGAGCGAAGCAAAGATCTCAGTGCGCGACAGGGGGTTTGTGTACGGCGATGCTGTGTTCGACACGACACGCACATTCAACGGCAGAATATTCAAGCTGCAGGACCACCTCGATCGCTTCTTCAATTCGCTGAAGTACCTGCGAATGGAGCCGGTCCTGAGCAAGCAGGAGTTCGCGGACATCACGATGCAGGTGCTTGCGGCGAATCTGCCGCTGCTGGATGAGGGTGGCGACTACTGGGTTACGCAGCGCATCACGCGGGGCGTTCCCGGCGGCAGTCCGACCGTGCTAGTAGAGTGCGTGCCGCTGCCGTTCGAGCAGCGAGCGAAGTTCTACCGCGACGGCATGCCTGTAATCGTCCCGTCTATTCGGCGCACGCCGCCGGAGGCGATGAGCCCGCGCGCGAAGATGCACAACTACATCAACCTAGTGCTTGCGACGCAGGAGGTTGAAGCGCAGAACCCTGACGCCTGGCCGATTCTGCTCGACATGAGTGGCAACTTGTGTGAGGGTCCGGGGGCGAACATATTCCTTGTGAAAGACGGCGCCGTGTTGACTCCCCGCGAGCAATATTTGCTTGCTGGCATCAGCCGCGAGACGGCGATCGACCTCGCCCACGAACTGGACATCACGGTAAAGGAAGCCGACCTCGACCTCTACGACGCCTACACCGCCGACGAGGCGTTCATCACCTCCACCAGCTTCTGCATCGTGCCAGTGTCGTCCTTCAACGGCAATGTAATAGGCGACGCAGCGATACCGGGCCCCGTCACGCAGCGCCTAACGCAGGCATACAGCGGCCTAGTGGGCGTGGACATTGCGGGGCAGTATCTGTCGCGGTTGTAGAGCGCTGGTGAATTGCGCTGATCGCAGACTTCCTTAAGGGGAATTTGCGATCAGCAGCAACTGCATATTTGTCTGTGGTTCCCGTACAGTGCACTCTTCTTATGTTCCGATATTCTGACGATAACTTACAAAGATGGTTAGTAATGTTCTACATCGATAGAGTAAGGCCAAGAAACCTTCGGCATGTCTGGCAGAGGTGCTTCGAACATTACTAACCTTCTGTGTATCGGCTTCAGATGATGGAAATTGTTGGCAGAGAATTGTGCGTTAAGGCTTCAGCCGATGTCTTCTAGTTTTGACGATCTACTAAATACGGGAACACTAGAGAGTGTTCAGGAAATTCTGCGTGCAAGAGCAACGCATGAACACAAAGACGAGGACTATGCTGCGTACATTCGTCTTCGCCAAACGTTACTGCAAGACGAGAATATAAGGCACAGGCTACCGTACGTTGTACGCGTCTGCCGTAATCTTGACGTGTTCTGGGAGTTTATATCAGGGAAGTACTCCACATATGCAGAGCGAAGACAATATCTGAGGGACGAATTCGAGCCATTGATTCTTTCTCTTGAAGGTTTTGGCGACATCCCGTTGGCTAGTCGGAATGTAGATGATGCGGTTGCCTCTACCATTGGGTCCGCCAATCAAGAGACACTGTCAGATTTGCCCACTCCAGAATTCGGTGGCGACATTTCCATTTCTGCCTTGCACGACGCTCGTAACGTATTTGTCATACATGGTAGAAATGCTAAGATAAAGCAATCCATGTTCGAATTCCTAAGGAGCATTGATCTTAGGCCACTTGAGTGGTCGCAGTTGGTTTCTGGCACTCGCTCTGGCTCACCTTACATACAAACGGTGTTGGATCAGGCATTCGTTCAAGCTCAAGCGATAGTTGTCTTGCTTACCCCTGATGATGATGCGATGCTGAATCACTCATTTTGGAGGAAAGATGACCCTGAGTATGAGAAAAGACTAACAGGACAGGCGAGGCCAAACGTGCTGTTAGAAGCGGGAATGGCCATTGCTCTAAACCGCGAACGTACTATTTTCGTGGAGATAGGGGGCCTGCGTCCATTCTCTGACATGGCTGGAATTCATACATTGCGGTTCGACGGCTCCCCAGACTCAAGACAAGCCCTTGTAAGTAGATTGAAGACAGCAGAGTGTGCTGCTGACACAGATCACAATACAGACTGGCTCACAACTGGAGACTTCCAAGTATCTGATTAAATGGGCAAGGGCTTCAGACTTCTTGCTTCAATTACACCCACGCGCCACTGATCTTGCTGTGATCGTCTTCATCCTCTCCAAACACCCCCTGCCGCGCAAATGCCAATCCCCACACATTCGCCGCGCCTGCGTCCTTCAGCGCGTCGGCGCACGCCGACATTGTGCTGCCGGTGGTTACTACGTCGTCTATTAGCATATAGCGTCGTCCCTCAATGTCTGATGGGCACTCGAAGGCGTCGGCGATGTTACTGTGCCGGTCGCCCGGTGATTCCATGCTGACCTGAGGCGGTGTGTTGCGGGTGCGGCGCAAGGCCGTGGTGTCAACCGGCACGCCGGTGAGTTGTCCGAGGTGGCGCGCGATTATCTCGGACTGGTTGAAGCCCCGACTCCGCTCTCGCCGGTGATGAAGCGGCACGGGGCAGTAGGCGTCGATGGGATAGGGGTTGCGTTCGAGATATGCAGCGAGCAGGCGTGCGACGTATGGAACGGCGATTCTCACATGTCGGTACTTGAGATCATGCACCATTCGCCTCGCGCTGCCGCGGAACTCGTAAGGCGCTCGCACACTGTCGAACGCGGGGGCGCTGCGCCTGCACGATTCGCACAACTGTGGAACTCGCGGGCTGGCGCAAAGGAAGCAAAAGGGCTTTTGCAGCGGCGGCAGGTCGGTTTCGCAATTGGCGCATAGATAGCTGCCCTCGCGCCGACAGACCACACAGTACTCAGGTAGTACGAGGTCCAGCAGCGCGAGGGACGTGCTTTTCAGATGGGATAACAGATTTCACCCCCATCCTAACCTTCCCCCATCGAGAGGAAAGGAACTTTATGGAGCTACACACGGACGAACTTGGAGACTCGCTCGCCCTGACCGATCTCGGTTACATAGATGCTACCCTTGGAGTCAACGCAGATGCCGTGCCCACCGATGACGCTGCCCGCAGCCGCGCCCTCATCGCTGCCACGCCAGCGCGATAGCAGCTCGCCGTCGAGCGTCCAGATGCTGACGCCGGTGCCCGCGCCCTGCTCCACGACATAGATGATGTTGTCGTGAATCCAGAGGTCGCCGGGCGCTTCCAGGTCTGTCCACTCTTCGAGGAAGTTGCCTTCCCCGTCGAATATCTGGATGCGGTTGTTCTCGCGGTCGCAGATGATAACGCGACCGCGCTCATCGACCCAGATGTTGTGCAGCAGGGCAAACTCGCCAGGGCCTGTGCCCTGCTTGCCCCAGGACAGCAGCAACTCGCCGTCCGCGCTGAACTTGTGGGCGCGGTGGCCTCCATAGCCGTCTGAGACGAACATGTTGCCGTCGGGCGCGATGGCAAGACCGGAGGGCATGTTGAATGGCATTCCTTGGAACGAAGGCGATGGCGCGAGCTTCTCGCCGAGCGTTCGAATCTCCTCGCCGCCGGGGGTGTACTCAGTTGCGATATGGAAGTCGCGGTCCACGAGCCACACATTATCGTTCGGCGCGATGTAGATGCCGTGCGGATTCGCCGAGAATGTGCCTTCTCCCCACGACGAAACGAAGTTGCCATCCGTGTCCCATATTGTAAGGGGGTGTGCGCCCCTGCTGAATATGTACACCTCATCCTTGGAGTTCACCGCCCCGTCGGATGCTGCGCCGAACGCCCAGTATTTAGGCATGTTCGGCCACTCTGGAACTCGTTCATACTGATAGTTGCCTGAGCCTACGGTTGCCATAATGGATACCTCCGATTTTAGTGTTGGTTGATGTTCAGTGTAGCCTGTTGGACTGGTTCGTGGGGATTGTATGTGCGGCTGGCAACATAGTCAACGCCCTGATACAATCCGCACGAATTATAGGCGAGGAAGAAATACCGAGGAACTCAGATGCCCGACATTACTAAAGAGCAAGTCCATGAATTGACACGCATCGCCGGCTTCCAGGTTGACGATACACGCGCTGAAAGCATCGCGGCGCGGCTGGTATCAGTGCTTGAGGCGCTGGATGAGATTCCAGCGGATGCACTGGCATCCGTGGAACCGGCGATTACCTTTGCGCCTTATGAGGCTTCCGATGAGTAATACCGAACTGCACTTCAAGCCGATCACCGAGCAGGCGTCGATGCTGCGCGGCGGCGATGTTTCCCCTGTGGAGTTGACGTCGGCGTATCTGGATCGCATCGAGGCGCTTAACGGCGAGTTGGGAGCGTACGTCACGGTGATGGGCGAGCAGGCGATGGCGCAGGCTCGGCAAGCGGAAGCGGAGATGCTGGCGGGCGAGGACAAGGGCGCGCTGCACGGCATTCCGGTCGCGATCAAGGACATCATCTACACCGAAGGAACGCTAACGTCGGGTGGCTCGAAGGTGCTGGAAGACTTCATACCTGACGAGGATTCGACGATTGTGCGCAGGCTGGATGCTGCGGGCGCAGTGCTGCTCGGCAAGCTCAATCTTAGCGAGTTCGCCATCGGCGGTACGATAGATCACCCCTTCGGCACACCGCGCAATCCGTGGAATACGGACCACACTGCGGGCGGGTCTAGTAGTGGCTCTGGCATCGCGGCTGCGGGAGGTCTGTGTGCTGGCGCGCTTGGATCGGACACAGGCGGCAGCGTGCGTGGACCTGCTGGTTTCTGCGGCATCGTTGGCCTGCGTCCGACTTATGGCAGGGTTACGCGGCAAGGCGTGCTGCCGATGTGCTGGTCTATGGACACGGTTGGACCAATGACTCGCACGGTCGCGGACTGCGCCCTGATGCTGAATGCCATCGCTGGCAGGGATGCGCTGGACGCGACTTCAAGCGATGCGCCTGTGCCCGACTTTACGGCGACGCTCGATGGCGGCGTGCGCGGGCTGCGGATAGGGCTGCCGACAGAGATGTTCGACTACGAGGGGCTGGCTGCAGATGTGCGCGATTCGGTGATGCGCGCCGTGAGTGTGTTGGGGGAGCAGGGCGCAACGGCAGAGGAAATATCGCTGCCCCTGTCTGCGAATAGCGGCGCGGTGTTCATCGGCACGGCTGATGTGGATTGCGCAACGTATCATGCTGACTGGCTGCGGACGCGAGGCGACGACTACGACTGGAGCACGCGCACGCGGCTGGAATCGGCGTCCCTAGTGCCTGCGTGGGCATACCTGCGCGCCCAACGAGCTAGAGAGTTGATTCGCCGCGAGCTGATGGCTGCGCTGGACAAGTATGACGTCATCGTTCTTCCAACCGGACCTGTTGCCGCGCCGACAATAGAGGCTTCGACCGGCAGGCCGGGCGGCTACTACCAGGGCAGGCTTGATCTTGGACGGCGGCGATACACTAGTCCTGCTGCACTCGCGGGACTGCCCGCGCTGTCCATACCGAGCGGCTTCTCGGATGCCGGGCTACCCATCGGGATGCAGATCATTGGCAGGGCGTTCGATGAGGCGACACTGTTTCGCGTGGGACAGGCTTATGAGACGGCAACCGAGTGGCATACTCAGCATCCGGCAGTGTGAAGTTCGCGCTTTAACCTTGTCAACGCCGTTGAGTGCGCTTATCATCTTCATGTAGGCGTTGTCGCGCTTCTCCTAGCATCGACTTGCCTGCGTTTTCTAGTCGGGGTGTAGCGCAGCGGGAGCGCGCCTGCTTTGGGAGCAGGAGGTCGCCGGTTCAATCCCGGCCACCCCGACCACCCCTCGCCGTCCCACCCCTTCCCCTCTAGGAGACTTGTCTTGACTACCATCGACCAGCAGACGCGGCGGCGCACGATGCGCCTTGGTCTTACGGCGCTGGACGAGGATCGAGCCTGCCCGGGTTACGTACTGTTCACACCAAATTTCGGTTCGGGCGAGCCGCGACTCATCGACCTGCGCGGGAACATCGTTCACAAGTGGCAGATGCCGTATCCGCCGGGGTTCTGGGGCTATCTGCTGCCCAGCGGCAATCTATTCTACAGCGGCAAGGTAAGGGACGATGGCCCGCTGCCATTCCCATTCTGGGCAGTCCTGAAGGGCGGCGCGATGCTCGAAGCCGATTGGCAGGGTAATGTGTTGTGGGAGCACAAGGATCCCATGCACCACCACGACGCGCGGGGCACGGAGTCAGGCGGCGCAATCTATCTCGGACTTTACCGCCTACCCGCCGTAATTGCCGCACAAGTGAAGTGCGGAATACCAGTGGATGGCGACGAAGAAATGTGGGCTGATGAGATTGTGGAAGTGGACGTGGCTGGAAATCGAGTGTGGTCGTGGCGCGCCCACGAGCATCTTGATGTGGAAACGGAGGTCCTTACGTTCAACGACCCGCGTGAAAACTGGACGCACGGGAATACCATCGTGCCGCTGCCGGGAGACCGTGTGATGGTTAGCTTCAGGAGCATTTCGACCGTTGGCATCATCGATAAGGCGACCGGGGATTTCGAGTGGAAACTCGGTGGTGATGTGCTGGCGCAGCAGCATGACCCGTCTATGCTGGACAATGGCAATGTGCTCATCTTCGACAACGGCACCCACAGGCGCGACAATGCCTTCACCTACTCGCGCGTAATTGAGGTTGACCCATCCACGAACGAAATCGTCTGGGAATACCAGGACAGGCCCTCGCTCAATTTTCACAGCAACATAATCTCCGGCGCGCGTCGCCTGCCGAACGGGAATACGCTTATTACGGAAGGTTTCTTCGGGCGAATGTTTCAGGTAACGCCGGAAGGCGAGGTCGTCTGGGAGTACATCAACCCCGAGTTTTCCGCCGACCCTGGATTCGGCGAAGTCAACGCCGTCTTTCGAGCGGAGCACTACATGCCGGGGGAAATTCCGCAGTTGTAAGCGAACCCCTTCGTACCACTTTCTTTTCCTCTCACGATAAGTATTCCCACATCGGCGCAGTCTTCTGCTCGTCATCCAAGAAATCGATCCAGAAAGCGGCTTGGCGGCCAATTTGTGCTGTGTTCATTGCGAATTTAATGCCCAAATTCCTCAAGTGAAATGGCAATTTTCAACGCCGATTTTGAGGATCAAAAATTCCGTGATTTTCGTATCGAAATCGTTTGACTTGTCCAAGAGATGGCATTTAAGGTCAATGATATGAACCCATGCATCCGAAGCACATGTGGAGGATAAATCATGTCATTGACGAGACGCTTGAAAAGCAGAAACAGCCCAATACGTAAATTTATGCATGCTCAATTTCCGAATACGCGGGCGTTCTTGGCGGAAGCTCGCAAGCAGGTAAGAGCGGCCTGCACCATCCATCCCCTTGAAGATGTTCCGTGGGGCGTTATCGGCACGGCTCTGGACTATAG
This sequence comes from Dehalococcoidia bacterium, assembly GCA_965225795.1. Lineage (GTDB taxonomy): Bacteria > Chloroflexota > Dehalococcoidia > Lucifugimonadales > JADFKI01 > Bin90. The sequence continues at coordinate 3,197,072 of OZ245324.1, forward strand.
ACTCCGCTATTACTTTAGCGTAACTCCTTACAAGCAACTTTCGGCCTACAAGGGAGCGCGAGTTCTGACAAACGCCCAGACTGCCACTGCACATGCCGCGTTCGGCTATGAATGGACTGGCAATATGGAAGATACGATGTATATCTTCGATAAGCGCACAGGCAAAACGCTTCTATGGCATTTCCCAGACCTGAATGCAAGTTGCAGTCCGCGCGACGCGTCTAGCATAGATGATTTCTTAATGTTAGAAGCAAATAACTTTGCTTCAGGGGTCGTTATAGGAAAGATTGTCTGTTCCTCTGACGGTGTTGCACCGCTAATGAGTGAATATCAAGACTTCTTTGACAGGCTTGATTATTTTCTTGGACGTGACTCCCCTGTCGATACAAGACTGGAAACACATCAAGAAGATACGCTCAATCGCTATTGCATTGTCTTAGCTCTAATGGAACAGGTGTATAGGGTTGGTTTTAGAGAAGGAAACCCGCTAGTAGACCGTGAAATCGATAGTATAGACGCGTTGCTTGATATGGCGGATCACCATTGGATTGAGGATCTAAAGGAACTTTCTTGGGGATTCTACGATAACTACAACTGTCTATTGCACCTGCCCCACATGCTCAATCCGACATTTGAAGGCTCAGGTGACGTTGGCGGCGGCGATGCCGATTTGATAGTCGATGGTGTGTTGATTGACGCAAAAGCTACGGTGAATTGGGAGATAAAACGTGAATGGCTGTGGCAGGTGCTTGGGTACGCCTTGCTCGATTATTCCGATCATTATGGTATTAACGGCGTAGGCCTGTATATGGCTCGACAAAGCATACTCTTCCGATGGACTCTGGATGAGGTCATAGAAGGCTTATGCGCTGACAAGGCGACGAGCATCAAGGATCTGAGGAAGCAGTTCCAAAAGTGTGTGAAGAACCTTTAGGCAACGCCAACGGGCATTATGTGATGTCCTGTGCATGGATGCCGTCTGGCACGTGGATAAAGCTGGCCCTCTTCTCCCAGAGGTCAACGCTGTGCAGGCCTAGGCTTACTGTGGCGCCGGGTAGTATAGCTTCGGGCAGGCGGGCGCGCACTCGGAACGGGTAGTCCGCCAGTTCGAGCATGGCTGAGCGACGCGGCTGGTTTTCGAGAACGACGGCCTTGAACAAGGAAGCCTCTTCATCGTCCAGCGCCTTTTCCATACGCAGCTTGAAGAACTTCAATAGCCAGTAGCGGCGGCGCTCATCTTCCAGCTTGCCCATTGCTCGAATCTGCATGTCTGCACGACCCGCGACACTGGTGATATCCTCCACGGTGTATAGCGGCTCGCAGGCGCTGAGGTAATGTGTTATCTGGCGCTGCATCACCATGTCGGGGTAGCGGCGCAACGGCGATGTCGCCTGTATGTACGCCGACACACCGAGGCCACCATGCGGCGCGGGCGCGGTACGTGTATCGGCGGGGGCGAAGCGGCGCATCATAAGATACTGGCGCAAGGGGCCATCTTCGCCGATCTCCACACCCGACGGTAATCCTGTGCCAAGGTCGCTGAGGTCGGGCGCGGACTGTGAACGATAGGCGGCTGGAATTTCGTTGTCGCGGCAGAATGACGCCAGCAGCGAGTTGCACAGCACCATGCACTCGGCGACCATCTGGCGCGCGGGCGAGGTGCGCTCTACGACCTTTACCTGCACATCGTTGGACGACTCGACCTTGATGAGCATTTCAGAGCGATCGATGTTGACTGCGCCTGCGGATTCGCGCTGCTGCTTCAATGCTTCGGTCAGCGTGTGCAGGTTTGCCAGCAGGTCGTGATAAGGTTCGTCAGCGTCCGAGATTGCTGCATCGGCATCGTCGTAAGACAGGGCAACGTCACTGACGACGACCGATGGCTTGACCTCGTAGCGTAGTATCTCGCCGTCTGGGCTGATGTCGGCAAGCAAACTGAGCGCGGCTCGGCGCTTGCCCGCTTCGAGGCTGCCCTTGTCGTGCGATACGACCGTCGGCAGCATCGGTATCTTGCGATCAGGAATGTAGAGCGTAGCCATGCGGCGGTTTGCCTCTTCATCGAGGACACTGTCTTGCGGTATGAGCGCACCGGCATCCGTGATGTGCACACCAAGTCGAAATCTCTCCGCTCCGCTGTCCGGGTCGTCCAGCCGTTCCAGCGACAGGGCGTCATCTCGGTCCTGCGTGTCTGAGTCGTCGATGGTGATGGTGGGAAGAACAGTCAGGTCGATGCGGTTGGCATCGTCGAGAAGTTGGGTGTCGCTGATGGATTCGGCGGCGGCGAGCGCTTCATCCGAAAATGCCTCTACGATGTCGTCTCGCACCAGTTCAAGCGGCTCATCCGCAGCGAACTCACCGCAGGACACAAGCACATCGAAGGCAAGCCGCTGAAGATTGCCGGTCTTCCGCTCCATCTTGTTCAGGAGTGCCTTGACTAATGCGCTGCGTGTGTAGTCGTCGCCGAATGCAGCAAATACTCGGATACTGTCAATGAGCATCTGCTGGTGCGATGTAAGCGTGGGAGGTAGTTCCCCTCGCTCCAGGTAGGCGAGAAGGTCATCTGCTTCCGCGGATTGCTGCTCCTGTCGCTTTCGACGCGCAAGTGTCTCCTTAACGGCGGTTGGCGCGCGTGGCGTGTAGCTGTAGCCCGCCTTGCCATCCTCGAAGTAGAGGGTGTCCTTATCTAAGCACAGTAGCAGGGCGACATGCTGCACCGCCGTTGCATCCGCGCCCCAGTACAGCTCACTCAGGTCGTCGAAGGGTAGGGCGGTCTGATCATCACTGACGACTTCCCATAGTTCGGCGATATCAACTGTGTCGGCGATTTCCTCGCTCTGCCTGCGGAAGTTCGCTACTTCTTCATCGCCTTCCGCGAATATCTGCGTGGAGAATATGATGCGCTCAGTTGGCAGGCGAGCTTCCTTCTTGCGGGGTATCGCAACGCGTACGCGTGAGGCGTCCACATCGACCACCCGAGCAATGGTGATGCCCCCACTCATCCGCGTCGCTACGAGTTCGCCCGGCTTCATGCTCTGCTTCCACCCTTCCCGTCCTGTTCATCCGTGCGTGTTCCCACTATTCGAGGTCTGCCAGCTTGGGCAACACTTCTTCCTTCAACATCGTCATCGAGCGCGTCCACTTGTCCTTAGGCTGCCACTCGTGTCCCATCGCCAGCAGCACGCCGAAGCCTCCGACTTCCTCATGTATAGCGCGGATCTTGGCCGCCACCTCGTCGGGGCTGCCCACGACCCAGATGTTGTCCAGCAGATATTCTGCCGTGACCTCTTCATCAGGCATGTCGGGGTCAGTCTTCATCAGACCGAGCTGCCCCATATGAGACAGGAGGGGCTTGAAATACTGGTTGAAGTCGCGTGCGAAGACGCCTTCAAGCATGTCCTTGCGCGCCTGTTCGGTGGTTTCAGCTACATAGACCTCGCGAGCGATGCGCCATGTGGCACGGTCAGCCGTGCGACCGGAACGCTCTGCGCCCTCGCTTACGCTGTCCCAGTGGGTCGCAAGCTGATACACGGGAACCAGGTTGATGCTCATGGGAATCCAGCCGCGCTCTCCCGCGAGATAGAGCGTCTCCGACTTGGGCGACACACCGGCGACCCCAATGGGCGGGTGAGGCAACTGGTACGGCTTCATGTGAAAGGCAAGGCCGACCTCTTCCACGGGTTCGGGGATGGTAAAGCGCCAGTACTTATGCTCATAGACACCGGGCTCAGGATCGTTCCATATCTTCAGGATAGTTTCCACGGAGTCGCGCGCCATGCCACGGTGCTCGCCCGATTCGGGGTCGAAGCCGAACACGGTGAAGTCGCCGACGAAGCCGCCTGAGCCGACCCCCCACATGAAACGTCCCCGCGCCATCTGGTCGAGTTGCGCGATGCGGTGGGCAATCATGAACGGGTTGTGGTTCGGCATGCAGGTTACGCCGGTGCCCAGCCGAATGTTCTTCGTCTTGCCGAGCGCATTCGCAATGAACAGATCGGGCGCGGGAATATTCTCCCACACTGATGTGAAGTGCTCGCCTATCCACGCCTCGCTGTATCCGAGTTCATCGAGGACAACGAGCTGCTCAAGGTCGTCCTGCAATGTCTGCGCTATGTCTGTGCCGGGTGGGTGCAGGGGCATCGTAAAGTAGCCGAGTTCCATGAGAAGGACCTCCCTGAAATTTCTTCACGCTATCTATATTCTATCGTCGATTGAGTATGCCGTTACACTGTCCAGCCTTTGAGAAAGACGGTCTTCCGCGGTTTCTAAATCATACTGACTTTGCAGTCCCATCCAGAACTCGGCGCTGTTTCCAAAGAAGCGAGAGAACAGTAGGGCGGTTTCAGCCGTAATAGAGCGCCTTCCATGGACGATGGCATGAATGCGGCGTGTATCGACGCCGATGGATTTTGCCAAACGATATTGAGTTACTCCCAACGGAAGGAGAAACTCCTCGTTGAGGATTTCGCCTGGATGAATAGGGTGTAGTTTCTCTGTCCCGGACTCCGCTTTGGTAGCCATGACTCCCTCAATTCGCCGTACCTTCTCAATGGTAGTCAACTATCTCTACCTGATAGGCGTCTCCGTCCCTCCATGTGAAGCATATTCTCCACTGATTGTTGACGCGGATGCTGTACTGCCCTTCTCTAATTCCAGAAAGAGCCTCTAATCGATTGCCCGGGGGAATTCTCAGGGCACTAATATCCCTAGCGTTGTTCAGAATCATCAACTTGCTCTAGGCGCGGCGCTGAATTTCGAAAGGGAACTTTCTGACACGCCGACGTTCTGCCACCGCCCGGGTGTCCGTGTTTCGGTAACTTCGTATCACATGCGAATGATAGTACGGCGCACCACTAGCGTCAATGACTGACTGCTTCCCTCTCAAGCCAATGCTCAAAGCTGTCGGAGAGGGCGAACCAGCTTGCCTCGATGATGTTCTCGAACGATCCGACTGTGCTCCACGTGCGATGCCCATCTGTGGATTCGATGAGAACGCGCACCACCGAGCCCGTGCCGCTGCCCTGGTCAACGACGCGTACCTTGTAGTCAAGCAGACGCACGACTTGCAGGTCAGGGTAAAATTGCTCCAGCGCTTTTCGCAGGGCGTGGTCGAGTGCATTGACGGGGCCGTTGCCCTCCGCGGCTGTGTGCATCACCTCGTCGTCAACGCGCACCTTCAGCATCACTTGCGAGCTGATGTCGTCTGCGCGAGCGTTGTCTGAGCGCTTCGCTACCATGGAGACGAAATCTACAAGCGAAAACGGCGGCGAGTAGTCGGGCTGCATGCGTCGCACCAGCAACTCGAATGACGCTTCCGCACCCTCGTACTGAAAGCCCTTGTTCTCGCGGTGCTTTATCTCCTCCAGAAGTTGGCGCGCCTGCGCCTGCGTCAGTTCGGCGTCGGGGCAGACCTCACGCGCCTTCCAAAGGATGTTGCCGCGTCCGGACAGGTCGGAGACAAGCACGCGCTTGTCGTTGCCGATGCTGCGTGGCTGTATGTGCTGGTAGCTGTGCTCGACCTTTGAGACGGCGGAGGCGTGCAGACCGCCCTTGTGCGCGAATGCGCTGCCGCCCACATACGGTTGGGAGTTAAGCGTAGGCATGTTGGCGACTTCCGCGACATAGCGGCTTGCCTCCGTGAGCGATGCGAGTTGTTCATCGCTTACGCACTCGATTCCCAGCTTGAGCTTTAGGTTGGCGATCAGGGAGACGAGGTTGGCGTTGCCGCAGCGCTCGCCGTAGCCGTTCATCGTACCCTGCACCTGCGTCACGCCGGCGCGCACTGCTGCGAGAGCGCACGCAACAGCCATGTCAGCATCGTTGTGTGTGTGGATGCCGAGTTCGACACTGGTGCGCTGACGTACCTGATGCACGGTGGTTGAAATTTCGTCAGGCATCATGCCGCCGTTGGTGTCGCAGAGCACTACGCACTCTGCGCCCGCGACTTCTGCGGCTTGCACTGCCTGAATAGCGTAGTGGCCGTTCGCCTTGTAGCCGTCGAAGAAGTGTTCGGCGTCAAAGAATACGCGCCTGCCGCTCTCCGCAAGAAACGCCACCGAGTCGGAAATCATAGCAAGATTTTCTTCGAGCGATGTTTCCAGCACCCGCGTAACATGCAGGTCCCAACACTTCCCAACGAGGGTGACAACGGGGGTATCGGCTTCAAGTAGCGCGGCGAGGTTGGCATCCTCGGCGGGTGCTGCCGAACGCTGTGAGCGTGGCATTGCAAAGGGTCATTGACTTGGCGCGCTCGAAGAACTCGGCGTCGCGTGGATTCGAGCCGGGCCAGCCGCCCTCAATGTAGTGAACTCCTAGCTCGTCAAGACGCTGGCAGATGGCGAGTTTGTCAGCGACAGACAGCGATATGCCTTCGCCCTGAGTGCCGTCCCGCAGCGTGATGTCGTAGAGAGTCAGAGTTGACATTTCGGTTGTGCTCCTCGTGTCAGTCGTTCGGTATGTCAGAAATTTGGTTAGTTAGTATCCTAGCAATTGGGCAAAGAAAAACGCCCGTCCACTATTGAATGTAGGGACGGGCGTTCAATTTCCTGCTGTGAAATTGATGGCTCGCGGTACCACCCTGCTTCACCGGCACGACGAGAAGCCGCGCACGATGCGCTCTATAGAGTACGTGTTCATACCCCCGCCCTGCTAACGTCGGGCGAATCCGTCGCAACCTACTCTCTCATCCACGGATATTGGACAATGCCTACGGACAATAATTTCGATGCGCGGCTCTGGAGGGATTTTCGGAGGCTATCCTGTGCGTCTGCTCTCACCGTGCGGCTTATCGGTGAACTCGGCTCGCCGCTTCAGACTCGCTGTGCCGGATGTCGGCCTCTTACTCGGCTCCGTCATAGCCTTTGACTATGATTATAAAAGTTCTCACAAATCAGATTAGTGGCTATGCGAGTATGCTGTCAAGGAATTATTGGGACTGGCCTAATCATGGCCTCTGCCGCGTCGTTCACTGTCGCCGTCCGCGTTGCTGTCATGATTGTTGCGCCACCTGAAGAAGAACCGCTGCGGCGAGAAGCCGTCGGAGTCGCTGCGTCCGATGCGAGGAATATCGAAATCGAAGCCATCACGCCCGGCGATAAGCCCATGCACCATGACCGAGAACTCGCCCTGCGTCACTAGCTGGACCTGGCGCGTGTCATCAGGATGCGTTACTTCGACAACCATCGTGGTCGCGTCCGTGCTCAAGTCGGAAAGGCTTGCATTGCCCTCCACGGTGTCGATAGCTATCTTGGTGTCGTCGTCTATGGTGAACGAAAGCGTTTCGGACTCATCACGCAGCAGGAGATCGAATGTGCCTGCATCGGTGTCGATATTCTGCGCTGCGCCAACTGCCTTTCGCACGGTCTTCACGCCGTCATCGGTCAAGTAGCGCGTGTCCGACAGGACAAGCCGCTCGTCAGTCTTGCCAAAGAAGCCGAACTTATGGTAGCCGCCGCGCTTGCCGCCTCTGCCTTCGCGTCCCGAAGCCTCATATTCGCCGGCTGTGACGCTGATGTCCATACTTGTGCCGTCGCGCACCACGCTGAATACGATGACATCGCCGGGCGAATGCTCGTGCACGATTTTCACCACATCGCGGGGTCCGCCAACCGACTCGCTGTCTAATGCTGTGATGATGTCGTCCACTTCTAGGTTGCCGTCCGCCGCGCTGCCCTCCGCGACGCGGACTATCAGTGCGCCGTCTGTCGCGCTGTCTTCCGGAACTGAGGTCACCGAAATGCCGATGTAAGGCTTGCCAGTTGATTCGCTTTGCTGTGCGCTGATCCCATCGTCGTCGAATACTCCGCGCTGCTCGGAGTGAGAGTTGGCGCTCGCCTCAGTGGTGTTAACACGCGCCACCACTAAACCCGCCGTGGCGAGAATCGCCACAACGAGAAATCCTCCTAGTAACTTCTTCTTCATTACTGCTCTCCGTTCTCTCTTGCTGCGTATCGTGTTGCCGACAGAATGAGCCGCTCAAGGAATGAAACGCAAGAGAGACATGGAAAGTTAGCAGAGAGAGTAGTCCGAGAAGACGGCGGAGATGGTTGTCGAACGAGGATGCTCAGTCGGTAATGGCGAATTCCTGCTCGACGATTTCGCCGGTCTCCATGATGCGGAATGCGCGGATCTGAGGGTTCGCCTTGTCTTCGAGAGATACCAGGATGTAGTAGATGTCATCTCCGAGCCAGCCGCTCTGCTGCGCCATGCGCACATCGGTCGGCGAGGGATACGCGGGACTGTGCGTGTGTGAGTGGTAGAACGCAGTTATATCCAGTTCGTTCGCGTCCGCATCACGCATTGCGTTGAGCATCTCTTGTGGTTCCATCACATAGCGATATGGGCTTGGAGTGGCGTTGGCAATGCGGTACAGCTTCGCCACCGAGCCGTTCCTGCCTGCTAATATGCCGCAACATTCGTTGGGGTCTTCCAGCTGTGAGTGGGTAATCATGTCGTTGGCGAACGCTTTTGTTATGGTCAGCAATGCGATGCTCCTTTTGCACATGCGAGTTTGCGGTGTCTGTTCGGTATTGAGAATATCACCAAGTAGGCTAACATGTGGATATTCCGTATGAAAGGGATAGGCATACATGATTGATTCGCAAGCTGCCAACGGCGCGCTCGTAGGTGCGCGCGTTCTGGACTTCTCACGGATATGGGCGGGCCCGCATGCGACGAAGCTGCTCGCGGACATGGGCGCTGAGATCATCAAGGTGGAGTCGGTACGGGCTTGGGATCCGCACCGAATGATTGTCGGCTCCGGTAACCTGCCGGATGGCGAGCGCGGCGCCGATCCGTGGAATCGCAGCGGCTGGTTCAATACGCTGCACATGAGCAAGCTAGGCATCACCGCCGAGATGCGCCATCCGAAGGGCAAAGCCCTAATCGAGGAGTTGGTAAGCATCAGTGACGTGGTCATCGAGAACTTTCGCGCGGGGCTGATGGAACGACGAGGACTAGGCTATGAGGCAATGAGAGCGATACGCCCGGACATCATCATGGTTTCGATGCCCGCGTTCGGCAGTATAGGGCCGTGGAAGGACTTCATTCAATACGGCATCGGGCAGGAGCAACTAGGCGGCATCTCGTCGATGAACGGCTATCGCGATGAGGACGCGCCTGTGAAGTCTGGCGTGAACTTCGGCGACCCCATCAGCGGAGCGCACGCGGCGGGCGCGGTGCTGTCTGCGCTGTGGAGCAGGCGACGCACGGGCAAGGGCTGCTTTATAGATGTGTCACAGCTGGAATCGGCGATAATGACCATCGGCGAGCACCTGCTAGGATTTCAGATGAATGGTAGGCGCGTTGAGAATCGAGGCAATCGGCATCCCGTGTACGCACCGCACGGCGCCTATCCCTGCCATGGCGAAGACGAGTGGATTACGATTGCCGTTGCCGACGACGCAGAGTGGCAGCGTCTATGCGCCGTTATGGACAAGCCTCAGCTGGCGACTCACTCGGACTACTGCGACATCCTCGCGCGCCATCGCAACCACGACGCGCTGGACGCGCTCATATCGCAGTGGACTCATGACAAGCCCGCCGCTGATGTGATGCACATGCTTCAGGACGCGGGCATATCTGCTGCGCCTGTAATGACAGGTGAGGCAATCTTCAACGACCCGCAATATCAAGAGCGCAACTTGCTGGAGTTTGTTGATCACCCTTCCTGCGGGCCGTACTTCATGCCGGGCGCTGCGTGGAAAATGTCGAAGACGCCGCCGGGAGTGCGCTGGCACGCGCCGCGCCTTGGCGAGCATAACGAGCAGGTCTTCGGCGAGTTGCTGGGCATGGATGCGAACGAGATTGCCGCGCTGGAAGCGGACGGCGTGAGTGGGGCGGCGCCGCAGACGGGTTAGTGCCTGATAGGGGTATAAACCGATTGTGGCTCAAGGAAATGTGGAAAAGCACGATAGCGTATTTGATTTAGTCAACCAGCGACTGGAAATCTTCACCTGACATGGGGGCGTACTCATCCCAGCGTCCGCTCAACTCGATGAGAAGACGCTGCTTCAATGGAGCTGCCTGTGGGCTAAATCCCACGACGTGCGCTTGACAATCTGTATGTGATTCCATTATGGCCTTGGCGATATCCTTCACTAAATATCGAGGCGCCCATCCAATCATGTAATAGTCTTCCGTCTGAATTTGAACGGCTAATCCCGTCGCTGGATTGTTCGGTTGCAGAGCCACATGCAACTTCTCTTCAGGCTTCAAACTTTTAATCCTGTTTTGAGCGCGTTGATTTGTGAAATGGCTGCCATGTAGGAAAAAGCGGCACGTGAAACTCCCATCTTCGCGCTTTTCAATCTTCGGAAAAACTTCATAGGAGTCGGTTACGCGGCGTCCCTCGTTGGCTGCCAGAATTTGGATAGGGTCTGCTCTTTCAGACAGGTCTAGGGAACGCAGATACTCTGCGAATTCGGGCCTTTTTGGTGACATAAGTCTATTCTTGAAAATTGGAAAAAGCTCAGAAGACTGGTACTTCTCCCGTAAGTATGGGAACTCCATTAGCAGCGGGAACTCCGCATTTTTTTGCGCTCGCTCAGCACCTCTGGTGTAGTGAAAGCGGTATTCTGAACCTTCAACATCCGCGTCCAACTGCCCTATCGGAAACCAACCCTGATTTCTATCGGCTTGCCATGCAAGAAACAAAGTCTTTACAGTCATCTAAAGGCCTTACGCAGTTTATTGAGATTGTAACGCATAAGCACTATTGCGAATCGCGCGCATAATCGCTCGTCCAATCATCGGGCACACGCTCCACAATCTCCCACAACGAGTCCTCATTGGCCCTTTCAAGTCGCCTCATTGAAGTTTGAAAGAGCACGGGATATTCACGAACCGCTCTACGCACCAATTCTAATGGACTGGCACCGCGGCTTTCATTCTCTAACCAGAATATGCCTCCATGCCCGTTTTCTGCATACAGGCCTACACGATTTTCTCTCAGTAGCCTTTCGCGGCGCTCATCCAGCAATTCTCGTCCTAACGATGAGGCGTGGTCAAAGGAAGGGGCTATGAAACTTGACCAATCGCCGCCCAAATTCTGCCTTTGCAACCCCCAGTTTTCGTGATGTCTGTCAGTGTTTCCTATCAACGCGTCCAGGATCAAGTATTCTGCGAAGCGGTGCTTTGCGATTTCACCAGCCCTCGGTTCTATAACTAACAAGATGTTGTCCAATGTGTGCTTCGAGTAGCGAACAGTTACAGACACATCATAGTCCGAAACGACTTCAGAAAGTATCTGGTTACCGTGAACCAATTCACTTCCAGGGCTGGTGAAGGATTTCGCCACTATTCCTTTGCTTTCTTGGAATCTAGCAAGCTCAACTTCGGCATGGGTTATTCCCATCAAACCGGCAACTTCCGCAGCAATCTTCTCAGACCAGTGTTCGCCTGTATTCTCTCTGGCGTACTTGAAGAGCCAATCTACGTCAGTTCCGTCAGGTCGATACCAAAACTTAGGCTTACTGCCGAAGGCTTCCAAACTTGCCTCTAGCGCCCAATCCTCTTGTACTTCGACGATAGGATAGAAGTTAGGCACGGCTTGTCTAACCCACCCGCTCGAATATGGTCGCCACTCCCTGACCTCCGCCGACACACATTGTCACCAAGCCAAACTCCTGGTCGCGCAAGCCTATCTCTTCCATCAGCTTAACCGTCATTATTGCGCCTGTTGCGCCGATGGGGTGGCCCAGGCTAATGCCGCTGCCGTTGACATTGGTCTTGTCCATGTCCATGTCGAGCTCGCGCATACAGTAGAGTGCCTGCGACGCAAACGCCTCGTTCAGCTCGATCAGGTCTATGTCTTCTATGCTCATGCCGGACTTGCTCAACGCCTTTCGCACAGCGGGAACGGGTCCTGTGCCCATGATGGCGGGCTCGACTCCGGCGACACCGCGCGTATGCCAGCGCAGCTTGGGCTGAATGCCAAGCTCGGCTGCCTTCGTCGCGGACATGATGACCACTGCGGCAGCGCCGTCATTGATGCTGGATGCGTTGCCTGCGGTTACGCTCCCGTCTCGCTTGAATACGGGACGCAGCGACGCCAGACGTTCAAGAGTAGTGTCTGCGCGGGGTCCTTCATCCTGTGAAACGACCACAGGATCGCCACGACGCTGGGGAACGCTGACATCCACAATCTGCTCGCTGAAGCGCCCGCCCGCTATGGCAGCTACGGCGCGCTGGTGGCTGATGAGCGCCAGTTCGTCCTGATCCTCGCGGCTGACCTCGAAGCGCTCTGCGACATTCTCCGCCGTCACGCCCATGTGGTAGCGGTTCACCGGGCAGCCAAGCCCCTCGGTCAGGCCGTCTCGCATTGTCGCGTCGCCCATTCGCAAGCCGTCGAAGCGCGCCTGATAGCCGAGCAGGTACGGCGTCTGGCTCATGTTCTCCATGCCGCCGGCGACTGCGATGTCAACCTCGCCCGTGCGGACGAGCTGCGCCGCCATGTTGATGGCTTCCAGCCCGGATGAGCACTGGCGATTGATAGCGATCGTAGGTGTCTCCTGCGGGATGCCAGCCTTGAGCGATGCCAGCCTCGCGGCGTAGCCGGCTTCTGTCGCCTGCAATGCGTTGCCCATCACGACCTCTTCGACCTGCTCGGGGTTGATCCCTGCGCGTTCCAGCGCAGCTTTGATCGCCTCTGCGCCCAGATCGGGCGCTGCGACATCCTTGAACGCGCCTCCGAACCTGCCCACGGCCGTCCTTGCTCCACTGACGATTACGGCTTCTTGAAGTTCCATTGTTGTATCTCCTTGAAGATAATTGCGTTCTATCAAACAGCTTTCAATGAATGAGATGGCGACCGCCCATTCTCTACTCCGCAGTGCGCCCGCCGTCTATGATCACTTCGCTTCCGGTCACGAACGACGACTCATCGGATGCGAGATAGAGCACACCATAGGCGACTTCTTCCGGCCTGCCGTAGCGACCGAGAGGGATGTCCTCGGGTCTTCTGCCACCTTCTACCGACGTAGAGGACGCAAGCATGTCGGTTTCAACCGGTCCGGGATGCACGGAGTTCACGCGAATATTCTCGCCCGCATACTGTATAGCCGCTGCCTTGGTGAATATCCTCACCGCGCCCTTCGAGGCGTGGTAGGCGGTGTTGCGCTCGCTGCCCGTGATGCCCGCGCCCGACGATATGTTTATGATGGAACCGCCGCCCGCCTTTCGCATTTCGGCGATGACGCTCTTCGTGCCGAGGAACGTGCCCTTGGCATTCACGTCCATCACCTCATCCCAAATTTCTTCGGTGGTTTCGAGCAAGCCTTGAACTCGGAGAATGGCAGCGTTGTTCACCAGAATGTCCACTTTGCCGAAGCGCCCGACCGCGGCGTTGACGGCGCTCTGCCAACTCGCTTCGTCGGTTACATTTAGACTGACGAAAAGCGCCTCGCCGCCTGCCTCGCCAATCTCGGCGACGACTTTGTTGCCCTCTTCCTCAAGCAGGTCGCCGATGACGACCCTCGCGCCTTCGCGGGCGAACATGCGCGCTTCCGCAGCGCCCATCCCGCGCGCGCCCCCGCTTATTATCGCAACCTTGCCTTCCAGCCTCATAGCGCCTCCCTTCGGTACAATCAGGGTGATATGGCAAACAGTATCACCGCCCCTTTGCATCGTCAACTTGGAAACAGCAGGTCAGGATTGACACGGGGGCTAACATGGTTCAGTAGTTTGAAGAGGAATGTAGTAGAAGAATGTAAAAGGTTACAATTATGGAGTACACAATATATTTCGCGGGCGAGCTATTCGACCACAAGCATCTGATCGGAAATGCGCTGTTGGCGGCGCATATCGAGCGTCTGTCGAACGGGCGGTATCGTTGTGTGTTGCCGCAGAACCTGGAACAAACCGACTCGCGTGCGGTTGACATACGCAACCAAGACCTCATAGGTGTTGCGACTTGTGATATGGCACTCTTCAATTTTGATGGCTCGGACCTGGACTCCGGGACTGTGGTTGAGTTCGTGTACGCGAAGCTGCTGGACATTCCCGCGGTGATATTGCGCACTGACTTTCGCGGCGGCGGCGACCAGGATACGGACGGCGACGCATGGAATCTGATGGCTTCGTTCTATCCCCGCACACGCAATGTAACCTTGAACGCGATGGCGTGGTATCAGGAGGAGCGCCGCGCGTCGGATTCGGCCGTGGATGCGGGAGCGCGCTACTGCGACAGGATTGCGCGCGCCGTAATCGACGCGCTGGATGCGGTGAGATCGGAATCGCCGCAGCTTGGCGCTACACCTGACGGCGTTGAGCATCTGTACCGCTGGGCGCTGAGATTTCCGGGCAGCGGGCTTGCAGAACGCATAGCAGCCGACGATTCCCTGGAAATTGCAGTCCATAGACTAGTTGCAGACAAGTTGGCGAAAGGGCTCTTGGGCTAATGTCGTAGACGAACCAGCGGGAATTAGGAGGCAGTTCCACCACTATGGCAGGATCATACACGATATACTTCGCGGGGCAGCTTTTCGACCACAAGCATCTTGCGGGCAACGCACTGCTGGCGTCTTACATCGACAGCGATTCGCAGGGGCGGTATCGATGTATATTGCCGCAGAACCTTGAGCAGCGGGGTATAGGCCCGATGGGGATACGCGATCAGGACTTGCGCACGGTGATAGAGTGCGACCTTGCGCTGTTCAATTTCGACGGCTTGGAACTACCTCCGGGTGCGGTAGTAGAGTACATGTACGCAAAGATGCTGGACATCCCTGCGGTGATACTCCGTACTGACTTTCGCGGCGGCGGCGATCAGGATGCCGAGGGCGACCCATGGAACCTGATGGCGTCGTTCTACCCGCGCACTCGTGTTCTGCATCTCGACAGCATGCAGTGGTATCAGGAGGCGCTGGCGCAGGGCGGAGACGCAAAGCAAGTCTCCGCTCGCTTTCAGCAGCGGATTGCAAAAGAGGTTATTAAACTGTTGGACGAAGTTCGGAGCCTTGCGCCCATCATTGAGGGCGGGCAGGCAGGCGCGGAATGCACATACCGCTGGGCGCTGCGGCTCGCGGGCGGCGGGCTTGCGCAGCTTATCTCGGGGGATGGATCCCTAGACGATGCCGTGCATCGGATTGTGTCCGAAAAATTCGCGAAGGGACTACTGTGCTAAAGTTAAAAGGCACTTGCATAAAAGAGGAGACAGCTTAAAAGACTATGACAATACAGTACACCATCTACTTTGCCGGGCCCCTATTCGACCACAAAATTCTTCAGGGCAACGCCTTGCTGGCATCGCACATCGAGAACGTTTCCCAAGGACGATACCGCTGCGTCCTTCCTCAGAACCTCGAGCAGCGGGGAGTTTCGTCGCTTGAGATACGCGACCAGAATCTGCGGGCGCTCATGGAGTGTGACCTCGGGCTCTTCAATTTCGACGGGTCTGAGCTGGACTCCGGAACAGTCGCCGAGTATATGTACGCCAAGACTCTGGACATTCCTGCGGTGATATTGCGCACGGACTTCCGGCAAGGTGGCGATCAGGAGCCTGAAGGCAACCCTTGGAACATAATGGTCTCGTTCTATCCACGCACGTTTGCATTGCACCTGGATGCAATGCAGCGATACACGGACGCTCTTTCGGAGGGTGGCAGCGCGCAGGAAGTATCCGCACGCATTCAACAGCGGATTGCGACAGAGGTTGTGGGTTTGCTCGACACTGTGCGGGAAGAAACGCCCGTCCTGCAAGGTGGAAAGGCTGCTGCCCAGGGCATATACAGCTGGGCACTTCAGCTTGCCGGCGGTAGTCTGGCGGATCTGGCGTCGGACGCAAGAATTGTGAGACGTGTCGTTGAACGCAAAATTGAGATGGGGCTGTTAAGCGAAGACTAACCTTGGTGGAAGATTAGTCGCCTCTGTATCCACGCCTGCTGCCCAGCTTTTCCAGATATTGCCTGATCATCAGTGCTGCGGCTGCGCCCTCACCGACTGCGCTGGCTACCTGCTTTGTGCTTCCCGCTCGGGCGTCGCCGGCGGCGAATATACCTTCTACGCTCGTCTGCATGTTGTCGAAAGTGCGAACGAAGCCCCAGTCGTCGAGTTCTACCAGGTTGGACAGGAAGCCTGTGTTAGGGTCCAGCCCGATGAAGACGAACGCCGCGCCGGGGTGAATCTCTTCAGTAGCATTGCTTGTGCTGTCCTTCACCACCACGCCGGAGAGCCTGCGTTCTCCCAGAAACTCTTGAACCGTAGTGTTGAAGCGTATCTCCATTTTCGGGTGATTTTCGGCTTTCTCCTGCAGAATCTGGCTCGCGCGAAGGCTGTCGCCCCTGACGAGCAGCGTTACTTTCTCGGCGAAGCGCGTCAGGAACAAGCCTTCTTCGAGCGCGCTGTTGCCGCCGCCGATGACGACCATCTGCTCTCCCTTGTAGAAGGGCCCGTCGCAGGTGGCGCAGAAGTGAATGCCCGCGCCTATAAAGTCCTCTTCGCCGGGCACATTCAGCCTGCGATAGCGCGTTCCCACGGAGAGAAGCAGCGCCATCGCGCCGTACTCGTCGCCAGACTCAGTGATGACGGTGCGGTAGCTACCGTCCGCGCGTACTTCGGCAACCGTCTGCGCGGGCAGCATCTCAGCGCCGAAGCGCTCCGCGTGAGCGCGCATGTCGTCCGCGAGGCGCGCGCCCTCTACGCCCTCCGGAAAGCCGAGATAATTATCAATGCGCTCTGTTACGCCAGCCTGGCCGCCGATTGCGCTGCTTTCCACCACGAGCGTCTCGATTCCCTCGCGCGCGGCGTACAGCGCGGTTGACAGTCCGGCAGGACCACCACCGACCACGATCAAGTCGTAGAAGTCACGGCGCGCCTTCGGCTGTATGCCGAGCTTGGCGGCAAGTTCCGCATTGGAAGGCTCCACCAACAGCGATCCGTCCTCGAATATGATGGTGGGAATGATCTGCTTGCCGTCGTTGACCTGCTGCACGTATGCGCGGTCATCTTCGTTCTGGTCAATATCCACCCAGTTGTATCTGACGCGCTGCTCGCCAAGAAACTGCTTTGCGCGCGTGCAGTCAGGGCACCACGGCGCTCCATATACGGTGATGTTCGCCTCTGCCATCCTTCCACCTCCAAGTCTTCGTATTTGCTACGATTGAGGAGGGAACCAGTGAGGAAAGGCCTAATTTGTCTGGTCCCTCTATTTCAACATAGCATAACTTCCGTTTGCCCCATAGTTGTTAGGTAGGAATGCCTAATTTGAGGCTATTTGCTGTGCATTCTAGGACATTTGAAACCCCAAAAGCGGTTGACGCGGTATAAGGTTTTTCCCAATAATTGTACATATATAAGACTTTTCTAATCTATTTCTGGTATTATGTTATGCTTCATGCAAGAGATATTGCTGAGAGCATGACCTTGACCCAATCGGCGGCGACCCGCAGCCGACCAAGGAGCATCCATGAAGATCAGAGTGTTCGCAGCCCTTGCCCTTACGATATTCTTAGCGGCGTTTGTTGTCGCATGTGACGACGGCAGCGATCAGCCGGAACTGCCGGTGACAGCGCAGAACCAGGTGACGCCTGCGCCGACCGCCGTGCCGCCGACCAATACGCCTGTGCCACCGACGAAGACGCCTGTGCCACCGACGGCAACACCACGACCAACAAACACGCCCGTGCCACCGACGGCAACGCCTATACCGACAAACACGCCCGTGCCGCCAACTGCGACGCCAACGAATACACCTGTGCCGCCGACCAGCACACCCGTGCCGCCAACGGCAACACCTATTCCGACGAACACACCAGTGCCGACAGCAACACCGGAACCGACACCGACGCCAGAGCCACCAACTCCGACACCTGAGCCGACCGCTACACCCGTGCCGACGGCAACGCCCATACCACCTTGCACGATATTCGCGCCGGGCGCAGATCTTCGGAAGTGCGACCTTCAGGGCAGAAACTTCAGCAATCTCAACCTCACCGGCGCTGACCTCTCCGGATCGAATTTGAGTGGCGCAAATCTGCACAGCACTGTGCTAACTGACGCGATCATGAATAATGTCGTCTTGACAGGAGCCGACTTTGAGAGCGCGGATCTTACCGGCGCGAACCTTAGCGGGGCTGACCTTCGTGAAGCAAGGTTCAGGAACGCGATCATGCAAGGTGTCCAGGTGGTCGAGACCGAGTTCAAATCAGGCAAGAATGCCGATAATGCAATGTTCCGCGGCACAGACCTAAGTTTCATAACATTTGATATCGGTGTCAACTTGTCGGGCATTGGCTTCATCAATGCCGACCTGTCGAATTCCAGCTTGGTGGATGCAATTCTTGAGGACAGTGACCTCAGGAACACTCTCCTGTTCGCGACAGACTTGAGCGGAGCGGATATGGAGGACGCGAATCTGAGGGGCGTTAAGCTGAACCAGGCGACGATAAACTCAAGGACCAACTTTGAAAGGGCTGATCTGACACGAGCAGACCTCTCGGATATAGACGCTTCAGATGGCAATTTCAAGGAGGCGGACCTCGAGAATGCCGACCTGTCTGAAGGTGATTTCAGCGATGCAGACTTTAGGGACGCCAGCTTGAAGGGCGCCGACCTGAGCGATGCCGATTTCACGGACGCGGACATGGATGACGCCGATTTCGACGGCGCAGATGTCGAGGACGCCGATTTCGACGGCGCAGACATGGAGGACGCCAAGAACTTGCGCGATGCCAAGAACATCCACAAGGCCGACTGGAATGATACAACTTGTCCGAACGGAGTAAAAAGCGACGACTGCTACGGTGACAATCACCTTGCGCCCAAGAGCAGCAGTTAGGACTGGGAGCCCACCGGTAGAAAATTGGCAGATAAATTAATGTACGGCGGTTGAGCGACCATCTCTCAGCCGCCGTTATGCGTTCACTAACTGCTGAAACGTGCTCCCAATTTCGCCGGGTCCGGGGACGATAGCGACGCCTGCAGCGACGAGCGCTTTTTCTTTTTCTTCTGCGCGGGCGGCTCTCCCTGTGATGACCGCGCCCGCGTGTCCCATGCGCTTGCCCGGCGGTGCGCTGCGACCGGCTATGAACGCCACCATGGGCTTCTTGAAGTCGCTGCTGATGTACTCTGCAGCTTCCTGCTCCCTTGTGCCGCCGATCTCGCCAATCATCACAACGCCGTCCGTATCGTCGTCGTCATTGAACATCTTGAGGATATCCACGAAGGACGAGCCGTTTACAGGGTCGCCGCCGATGCCAACGCAGGACGACTGGCCGATGCCGAGATCAGTGAGCTGGCTTACAGCCTCGTAAGTGAGTGTGCCGCTGCGTGAAACGACGCCTATCCTGCCGGGCATGTGGATGTTACCGGGCATGATGCCAACCTTGACGTTTGCGCCGGGTGTAATCATGCCGGGGCAGTTGGGTCCAATGAGAGTAACGGTCTTGTCGCGGATGTAGCGCTTGACCCCGATGGTATCCATAATCGGGATGCCCTCGGTGATGCAGGCGATGGTCGGGATGCCCGCGTCAACCGACTCCACTATGGCATCGGCTGCGAAGGGCGGCGGCACGAATATGAGGGCGCAGTTCGCCTGCGTCTCATCGACGGCCTGCCTGACGGTGTTAAATACAGGCACGTCGCCGTCGAATATCTGTCCGCCGCGCCCCGGCGTTACGCCGGCGACTAGATTCGCGCCGTACTCTCGACAGCGCAAAGCATGGAAGCTTCCTTCCCTCCCGGTGATGCCCTGCACCATCAGACGCGTATTTTCGTCAACAAGGATTCCCATTGTGTGGATGTGTCCTTTCGGTAATTCGAATTGAGTCAGGCGGAAATTGCGACAGTCGCAGTGCCTAGTCCGGCGATTGCTCAAAGTTGATCTGCCAGTTTATGCCGAACTTGTCGGTGCAATAGCCGAAGTACGAACCTCAAAACATGTCCGATATAGGCATGGCTACCGAACCGCCCTCGGAAAGGCTGTTGAACAGTCTGTCGGCTTCTTCCCTGCTTTCGGGGCTGACGCTGATGGAAATGTTGGTGCCAACGACATGTGACCCTTCAAAGATCGATGGAGTGTCGCTGCTCATCAGAACGCTATCGCCGATTGGAAAGGACACATGCATAATGTGGTCCATCTCCTCTTCCGGTATGCCCTTATCCGGCGGGCCGTTGCGGAACGTCTCCAAGATAGCGAACTCTCCGCCGAACACGGAGCGGTAGAACTCGAATGCCTCTCTGCAATTCCCTTTGAAGTTTACGTAGGTGTTGAGCATTTATTCTCTCTGGAAAGTTGAATGTGAAGCGTATCTCGGTCAAGCGAATTCTAACCGATCCATTTGCTGGATCAGTTTATGTTGTTATCGGGGTTGATGTTAAAATCGCCGTCCCTGACATGTTAAAGAGACGGCGATTTGCTTCAATGGTTTACGGCATGTACTGGTCGATGCCGACTGTGGATGCGCCCTCGCCGGTGGGCATCACCATTGTCTTGGCACGGTCGGCGCCCACTACGACAATAAACCAGCGGTCAACATCTTCCAGCAGCGGCACCTCGATGTCGATCCGTTCCTGCTCGGTTCTGTCCTTCAGCCATTGCCACTGCTTCCCCACGCGAGCGTCGTCAATGGGCATGTATTGAATCTGCTTGCCCAGGCTCGTGTTGGCGTGGAAGTGAATGAACTGCTTCGCCTCTTGCTTTGAGAAGCCCTCGCCGCCAACGGGTCGCGCGACATCCGGCGGCATGAATATGAGGCGCTCGCCCGTGTGCCTCGCGCCGAGTCCGCGAGTGCCGAATGTGCTGCCGTAGGCGATGGTCTTCAGCAATCCCTCTGCGGAGGTGTTGCCCTGGTCCTGCACATCGAGTTCGCCGTCGGTAATGAACACGCTGACCGCGCTCTCGTCCGCGCGGAAGCCCTGGTCCACATGGAACGGCTGCCAAGGGCTCATCTCTTCGTTCTCCGCGATGCAGTGGACGAACTTGCGCGTGGTGCCAATGGTGTCCATGTCCATCTGACCGGGATACCAGTAACCGAGGTTGCGCAAGCACAACGAGAATGCGCGCCCTATAGTGATGTTGACTTCGTTGTCGCGTCCGGGACCAAGCCCTGAGCGCGGGTTGATGCCGAGCTGCTTTGCGACGGGTCCGTTGACTACCAGCATGGGCGCGTGCGGGCTGGTGGACATCAACAGCGACTTGCCGCCGTGCTCGCCAACCTCTGACAGAGCCTTGACTGCGGCGATGATGACGGGCATCTGCTCAGGCTTCGCGCCCGCCATCGCAGCGTTGATTGCAATCTTCTCCACAGTTGCCAGCCCAAAGCCGGGCGGCATGTCGCACACGAGGTCATGCCGGCCGAGACCGGTTCCCGCGACGAGGTTGGCGACGGCTTCCTCTGTCGGCGGATGCAGAATCAGCGAGTCGCCCCAGTCGCGCATGAGCCACTGCTCATTCATCCTTAGGATGGCGTCCCAGCGGTCGTCGCCCTCGAAGCGCTCAACGGTGGTAGCGGTGTCACGCTCTCTGCGCCCGTGAGCCTTGTCAACGGTCAGCACCTCGATAATGTCGTCTATGACCGCTTCGGTCTGGCTGACGCATAGTTCCGGCGCGAGATTACGGTATATGCGGGGCACGATGACGAACTGCAGGTCCGGCATGGCAAAGGCGCGCGAGCTTGCAATAGCGTCCTCTTCAAAGCGTCCGGATACGATTGGAATGGCGGGCTTGCCCGTCTTCTCAATCTCGATCATGTCGTGGACCATCCACGACGCGCACGTCCCTCAATCCGCTGTGGCGCCGATGACGACGTCACACTCCTTCGCTGCCTGCTGGACTATGGGCGGCGGCGCAGGATAGTTGCCGCCTGTGTAGAAGTTGACCTTCACGTTGCTGAAGCGCTCTTGCAGCATCTCGCCGGTGCGGTTCAGAGCAAGATCGCCGCCGTGCGTGCCGGACCAGATCAGCCCGACGGTCTTGTTGTCCAGCGTTTGCGGACGCTCACTTATGGTCAGCGAGTTTATCAAGCCTCGCTGTTGGCCAATTGGGTTTAGGACTTCGAGCAGGTGCATAACAGCCTCCTTTGCCTTGTGTCAGGACGACTCCCGTCCTGTTCAGCCTTCCTGGAATTATACGAGAAAGAAATCCGAATGCCAGTTGCTAGTTGGAGTTTGCCGCTCGTATCGCCTCCGCCGCGCCGCTCAGGTCATCCACGAGCGTCACATCGAGGCTCGACTCGGACAGGATACGGCGTCCTTCATCGGCGTTAGTGCCGAGCATGCGCACTATCATCGGGCGAATGCTGTGGGGCGCACCCTCGGCGGCCATGAGAAATCCTCGCGCCGCAACATCGCAGCGCAGTATGCCGCCGAATATATTCACCAGCACTAGCTCGACCGACCTATCCGCAAGCACTATGTTGAGCGCCTGCGCGACCTTGTCTTCGTCCGCTCCACCGCCAATGTCGAGGAAGTTGGCAGGCTTCGCGCCGCCGGAGATCACCACGTCCATGGTTGCCATCGCCAATCCCGCGCCGTTCACGATGCAGCCCACGCTGCCGTCGAGCTTCACATAGTTTATGTCGTACTTGCGCGCTTCGACTTCGCCGGCGTCTTCTTGCTCCGCGTCGTAGAACTCGTTGAGGTCGTTGTGACGGAACATCGCGTCATCGTCGAAGTTGAGCTTGGCGTCAACGGCAAGTACGCGCCCGTCGGCGGTTATGACCAGCGGATTGATTTCCGCCAGCGAGCAGTCGTTTTCCTGAAAGGCGCGGCACAGGTTTTCGATGAGCGCCGAGACAGGTCGGACAAGCGCGCCGTCAAGGTTCAGCCCGTATGCTATCCCTCTTCCCTGAAACGGCTGGAAGCCCAGCACGGGATCAACCACTGCACGCAGGATTTTCTCCGGGCTGCTGTCGGCAACTTTCTCGATTTCCATGCCACCGGCCTCGCTTGCGATGACGACCACACCCTCGGTAGCGCCGTCTATAACTACGCCGAGATACAGCTCTTTGGCGACGTCTATCGCCTCTTCAACGAGCACCTTGCGTACGGGAACACCTTCAGGTCCAGTCTGGAATGTGACCAGATTTGTGCCGAGAATGGAATCTGAGAACTCTGCTGCCTCAGCGGGTGAGGATACCAGCTTGACGCCGCCCGCCTTGCCTCGCCCACCGGCATGCACCTGCGCCTTGACTATGGCGCGTCCACCGAGCGACTCAACCAGATCCGCAGCCTCTTCCGGAGTGGTTGCGACGCCGCCGCTTGGGACGGGCACGCCGTATCCACTAAGAATCTGCTTCGCCTGATACTCATGAATTTTCATCTATTGCTGCTCCGTATCGACATTTGTAGCACGGGTGTAGCGCGGGGGCATCATCTCCAGACCTGGCGGAGGGGACAGGATTCGAACCTGCGGTAGCTTTCACTACGCCTGTTTTCAAGACAGGTGCCTTCAACCGCTCGGCCACCCCTCCGCAATTGCATTCGGACCAGCCCAACCCGCAAGCCCAATTATAGCGCAAATGGCACAAGGCTTGCCTATCTTGTTGATACAAGCGTTGAGTTCTGCGAAACTTTACTGAACTGTTTCAAGATTCTATCTTCAAGAAAAGGATGCAAGCCGAATAACTATGCAACAAATCTCCCTGTTAGCCGATCGCCTGGTCAACAAGGCGGCCTTTGAATACACCATCATCGCGCTCATATTGTTGAATGGCGTGTTCTTGGGCTTAGGAACTTCCCCTGTTCTGGCGCAACAGTATGGCGACCTGCTCCATCTGGGAAACCAGATCGTATTGGGAGTGTTTATTGTCGAGGCGCTTCTGAAGATGATTGCATTGGCGCCTCGCGTGGACATGTACTTCCGCGACGGTTGGAATGTGTTTGACTTCCTCGTGATAGTTTTCTCGCTGATTCCGGCGACTGGCGAATTTGCGATGGTGGCGCGGCTGGCGCGGCTGCTGCGAGTACTGCGCCTGATTTCGGCAATCATGGAACTACGCCTGATCGTAGCGGCACTCGTGCGTTCCATTCCAAGCGTGGGCCATGTCATGCTACTGATGAGCATCATAGTTTATATTTACGCGATTATCGGCTATCAGCTCTTCCATGAACACGATCCAATGCACTGGCGCAACTTGGGCATATCGGTGCTGACTCTGTTCAACATCATCACGCTCGAAGGCTGGACGGTTGTCATGGAGAACGCGATGCAGCTGCATTCGTGGGCGTGGATCTATTTCGTCAGTTTCGTGATAGCTGGAACCTTTGTCGTAATTAACCTGTTCATCGCGATAATCATCAACAACCTGGACGACGCCAAGGCTGAACGCCTCAAAGAACTGCAACCTCCTGTATCGAGGGAGGAATTGATGCGCGAACTCCGCTCGACCCGCAATGCGCTCCAAAGGCTGGAGGAGAGGCTTGACGAGGAATTTCAGGACCCGGACGACAAGAGAGACGACTGACTGCTCCGTATGCTCAACCGACGGATAGAATCAGGCTTTGTGGAAAAACTCCACATCGTCGGAGAATGGCTTCGCGTACGCTTCAGATCCGACAAGGCCAATCTGCCCCCTGCCATATACATTCTGCTTGGTGCCATCCATCACCTCGTCAACATAGCGCGCGTACCAGGTTTCCAGTTCCTCAAGCAGCGCCGCAACTCTGCCTGCATAAGCCGGGTCGTCAACGATGTTGGCAGTTTCCATCGGGTCTCCGCCTAAATCGTACAGCTCGTTCGGTCCCTCTGGGTAGCGATGTACATACTTCCAGTTGCGCGTGCGAATCATGCGCGTGGGACCGTACTCGTCGAAGACGAACACCGGCGTGCCGTCGCCAAGCGATTCGCCGCGCAGCACGGGCGAGAAGTCGCGGCCCGGCAGCGAGTCGGCGTGCGGGTTGTCCACGCCCGTGTAGCCAAGTAGGGTCGGCATCACATCGTACTGGCTGAGCAAACGGTCGCAAACGAGGTCTTGCGGCACGCTGCCGGGCATGGATGCCAGCGCGGGTATTTTCACGGCTGTGTCGTACATGTTCGGCGGGTATGTGCCGTTGCCCTTGCCCCAAATGCCGTGATGCCCCATGTTCATGCCGTTGTCCGCCATGAACATGATGAGCGTAGTCTCGCGCAGCCCATTTGCCTCAAGCCAGTCGAGAATTCGACCGATGTTACGGTCCATCTCGGTTACGGCAGCAAAGTAGCCGCTCAGTGCAATCCGCCGATTTTCAGGCGTATCGCCGAGCGTCGCCGCAACCGGCTCTTTCGCCAGTTGGTCTGGATGAATCGCCTCGATTGGCAGTGAGTCGAAGGCGCAGTTGTCATGGAAGTCGTCGAATACAACATCGGGATGCTCCTCGCGCCCCCAGGGAGCGTGCGGCGCAGTGTAATGCACGTTCAGTGAGAAGGGCGCACCAGAGCCAATCTGCCCGTTCAGGAACTCCAGCGCGTTGTCCGTTATGACATCCGTGACATACTCGTCGGGCTGGTAGCGTTCGCCATTCACAATCATCGGCGCTTCGTAGTATTTGCCGCCGCCCGCCGCATGCACATTCCAGTAAGAGAAGCCCGCGCGCTGCAAAGCCGCATGCCCAATATGCCACTTGCCGCTCAGCCCGCATTCATAGCCGTCCTGCGCAAGTAGTTCGATGTAGGTCGGTTGCCCCGCGATGTAGTCTATCTCTAGGCCGTCGCCTGGCAGAAAGGTAGCGTTGCCCGCGCGAAGGAAGTCCTGAACGCCGTGCTGCGAGGGTATGCGCCCAGTCAGGATGGAAGCACGCGCAGGAGAGCACACGGGCGAAGCGCAGAAGAAGTTGTCGAATCGAATGCCCGTCGCCGACAGCCTGTCGAGATTGGGCGTCACCATCTCCTCGTTGCCCGCGCATCGCATCGCCCAAGCCCCCTGGTCGTCGCTAAGAATAAACAGGATGTTAGGTCGTGCGGGATTCTTGCTTGCCATAGAGGTTACTCCTTGACCAATAAAACTTATCCGCAGCGGTCATCAGACATAAACGAGATCGCTGTACGCTGGATGTTATAGACTGACTTTCCGTAACATATACAGTGGGATAAGCAGGTGTCAACGCAGGAGCGCGAGAAGATGACTACGCAACAAGGTTTTACATTCGACGATCCGGACTCCCGCACTCGCAGCGGCGCCGCCTACATTCCAGATTGCGATGAAGCGCAGACTCTTGGAGGATTTTCTTGGCAGGCTGGTCAGGCGCCCGCGTCGCTGGCTTGGACTGCTAGGCTAAATCCTTCACGTCCGCGCCGCGCTGGGAAACGCCAGTATCGTCAGATCGCTGAACTCCGCGTCCTCCTCCGCCAGTGACGCCAGCGTATATTCGCTTATGCTCTCCTCTGGTAGCGAAAGCCTTTGCAGCGCCCAAAGCGGTGAGTCTGCCTTGATGCCCTCTTCAAGCAGCCTCGTGGCGATTGTCGCTGGCATCAGGTCGAATGGACGCGGCAGCACGATGAGGTTGCGCCTGCGGGTCCGCAGCATCTCCGCGAGTTCGCGTAATCCCTCTTCATGCCCGTCCCGAGCGTGCAGAGTGATGAACATCGAGGTCTCCATCGTAAGACCGAGCCGTGCGCACGCCACCTGTACCGAGCTGATGCCGGGGATAAGCTCCACGGCGGCGCGCCGCCGCACCCTGTCTAAAAGCTCCTTGGACGAGAAGTTCAGGTCACCCCAGGCGCACACCACGCACCGTTTGCCCGCCTCGGCATGCGCCGCGAGTCGTTCCAGCACATCCTCCTGGTCTCGGTAGCGCATGGGCATAGATTCGCCGCCAATCCATCGTCGGACCGGGCCCAGCACCGTCTCGAACCCTGCAACATAGTCGGCGTTGCTGATTACCTCCTGCGCCTTCAGTGTCAGCAGGTCGGGGTCTCCTGGACCTACGCCTACGATGGTTATCTTTGCCACAGGGATGCCTCCTGCAAATCTGAAATGTCTATGTGTACGACGCCGCCGCCCACGATGCGCCGGTTCATTATTCTCTGTATGCCGAAGAGATTCTCCCACGCTTGGGACAGAGCATTCTCCGCAAGCGCGACGTCGTCCTCGAATAGCAAGCCCAGCACCGTGCCGCTGTGCGCCGCATTGACGCCCACAGCGCCAACATCGTGGGCAAGTTGCAGCACGGCATCCAGTTGCGGCTTGTAGAGCAGATGCTGGTTGGCAACCGCGCTGCGTGTCGCGCCCGCGCCGATGTCGGCCTCGCTGCCGTTGCGAACGCCTTGCTCGATAAGCGCCAACGCCTCACTGAACTGTGGCTGCAGGCATTTCAGAGTGGCATCTCTGTTCACTCCGTTGAACGCAAGCGTGTCAACACCACCGCCAAAGTCGAGCACGACCACGCGCATGGGCGGCGGCGCTCCGAGCGTCCTAGCAATGCTGCCCTGCTTATGGTCAAGAATTGCGATGCCCGGCAGCATCACGCCGTCGCTTGGCTCTATCTGTAACGCGATTTGGGCTATCTGCGCGGG
The DNA here is from genome assembly GCA_965225795.1 of Dehalococcoidia bacterium. Taxonomy (GTDB): domain Bacteria; phylum Chloroflexota; class Dehalococcoidia; order Lucifugimonadales; family JADFKI01; genus Bin90. The sequence continues at coordinate 3,224,493 of OZ245324.1, forward strand.
TGGCATATCCGGTTCCATACCCAGCGCCGTCGAAGTAGCCGCAATCGCGGCTGATACATCGGCTGTGCTGCTCGCCATGCCCTTGCCGCGCGGCAGTGGACTTGACAAGCTCAGTCGTGCATCCACGTCGCGCGCACCGAAATGCGCCAGCGTCAACTCTACCGCTTGCCTTGATTTCGGCGCGTCCACAGGCGCGTCAACTCTACCGCTGCCGGGCGAGAGTGCGACTGTCGCAGTCGAGTACATGTCGATAGGGCAGCTTACCAAAAAGTAGCCGCCGTCAAGCATGCCTTGCGCTAGTTCGCCGCAGCTGCCTGGCGCGCGCGCTGTCGCCCTTGCGACCGCCTTTGTCGTTTGAGTCATTCGTTATGCCGTATCCATTTCGCTGAGATGTCGCGCACCGAGAGCCTTCAGTTCCAGCGCAAGCCCAGCCGCCATAAGATACACTTTGTCGGCGCGCGATGCTACCAGCGAGTTCACGCGACCCAGCGCATCACGGTACGCGCGCGCCAGCGATGATGACGGCACAATGCCCAATCCGACTTCGTTGGTAACGACTATCCATCGGGCGCTTGAGGCTTCACAGGCCTTGATCAGCCCCATTGCTGCGTCAGTTATTCTTACTTCTGCGTCCCCTTGGGCCTCATAGAGCAGCAGTAGATTGCTGACCCACATCGTCAAGCAGTCCACGATGACCGTGTCGTAAGCGGAGGACGAGCCAGTCGTCTTGTCGCAGATCGCTTCGGCTAGGCTGCGCGGCTCTTCAAGCGTATCCCAATCGTCAGGGCGGCTGCTACGGTGCGCTGATATTCGGCGTGCCATGTCATCATCCAGCGCCTCAGCCGTAGCGACGAACAGCACACGCTCGCCCGTCAACGCCAGTCGCTCCGCAAACGCGCTCTTGCCTGAGCGCGCGCCGCCCGTTATCAGGATGAGTTCTGACTTCATTCAAAATCACTCCAGAGGCGCAATTCTGCCAGGCGGCTCATAGCGCTGTGCCCGCTCCCAAGCAGACCTCAGTTCGTCTTGATGGAGGGACCGCCCACTGGACAATAAGACGGCGGATACGAGAGGAAAGTCCTCCTCCAGAAATGGAGAGAGTTTCGATTTCTACGGAATACCAGCGACCGCTGTAAAGAGCATGGAAATGGGGCGGATTGTGGTCCCTGTGCCTCATGGCAATAACGATACCATAGAAGCGACACAGTTCAGGCATTCTGTACCATAGACCTAGTATTAGTTGCTTTGGCATATAGACTCAGCTCATTCCACGACTTACCATTGATTTCCATATACAGCGCATCGGGACAAAGATCAATTTCATCATCCCATGCTATTTGACGGTGTGAAGTCACATGAACTTTCTCAAAGAACCCAGGCTTATTCCATGCCTCGAAGACACCTTTGCCCGCTACATCGGATAAATCTATCTCTCCACATACGCCATCGTTGTACCTTATCCAGATCCGGAATTTCGGCAGAGGCTTCACCTCTACAGGTGCGAGTTGCCATTCATCGCAGCTTTCGTTGTCCAACTCTGAAACCGCAATAGGTAACTCATCCCACGACTTGCCCGTGAGTATTTTATAGGCGTAATGCTCACTCAATTCGACTCCATCATCCCAAACTATTGCACCTTCTGAATCTATACGCACGTTCTCGAAAAACCCCGGCTCCTCCCACGCTTTGAACACGCCCTTCCCCGCAATATCGGACAAGTCTATCTCCCCGCTAACGCCGTCTTCATAGGCTATCCAAACCCTGAATCCGGGCAGAGCCTTTACGTTCACTGGCTTCAGCATCCCGCACCTTCCTAAGAACTGACCATAGAATATTACATGCCTACCATAGCATATACAGCGTCCATATCCACGCTCCGCCGCACAAGGTCCGCCAGTTTGTCGTACTCCGCGTCCAGATCCAGGATTGCGCTTTCATGCAGACTGATACCCTTGCGCCGCGCCAGATTCATCAACAGCGAATGGCGCAGGTTGTGGTTGTGGAACAGTCCATGCATGTAAGTGCCCAGCGTAAGCCCATCGTCGTCGAGCGAGCCGTCTGGAGAGTTGGTCACACTGCCCGAACGCTCTGTAATGCGAAATGGCGCGCGAGTATCGCCATAGGTCTGTCCCATGTGTATCTCGTAGCCAGTGATTATTCCGTCGTTGCTGCCCGCAAGCAGTCCTTTTCGCGACACTACTCTGCCGCGTACTTGATGCGTTGTCTTGGTCGCGGCAAACGTGGTCGTGAGCGGCAGCAATCCCAAGCCTTGCGTTTCCGGGCTAGGGGATTCGACGCCATCAGGATCAAGAATGCGCTCACCCATCATTTGGTAGCCGCCGCATATGCCGATGACAGGCGTTCCCGCGCGCCGTAGAGCGGTCACAGCATCGGCGATACCACTCTGCTGCATCCATTTCAAGTCAGCAACGGTCGTTTTGGAGCCGGGCAGGACTATCAGGTCTGGCACGCCCAGATCGTCTCTTTTGCTTATGAAGCGCAGGCGTACTTTTGGCTCTCGAAGCAGCGGGTCGAAGTCGTCGAAGTTTGCGATGTGCGGAAATCGAATCACTGCGATGTCAAGACTCTCGTCGTAACTGATGTCCGGCTGCGACTGCGCTGTGTCCAAGCCGAGCGAATCCTCCTCCGGAATATGAATGTCGTCAAACCATGGTACTACGCCCGCAACTCCGACCCCGGTTCGCTCCCGTAGCATATCGAACCCAGAGTCCAGTAGCGATGGGTCGCCGCGGAACTTGTTGATGACGAACGCCTTTACCAGCGCCTGCTCTTCAGGTTCCAGCAGTACCATTGTGCCAACCAGCGAGGCGAACACTCCGCCGCGGTCTATGTCGCCTACTATGATGACCGGCGCATTGGCGTAGCGCGCCACCCGCATGTTGACTATTTCGTGCTCTTTGAGATTAATCTCCGCAGGACTGCCTGCGCCCTCGATGACCACGATGTCGTACTGCGCCCGCAGAGTGTCCAGCGCCTGCGTGACAAGAGGCCACAGCTTCAGCTTCATCTCGTAGTATTCGCGCGCGGATGCTACGGCCATCGGCTTGCCCATCACAACCACCTGCGACCTTCGATGACCTTCCGGCTTAAGTAGGATGGGGTTCATCTCGACTGTGGGGGCGACCCTTGCCGCTTCCGCCTGCACCGCCTGTGCCCTGCCGAACTCGCCGCCGTCCGGCGTAACGAACGAGTTGAGTGACATATTCTGCGCCTTGAACGGCGCAACCCTCAACCCGTCTTGCGCGAAGATGCGACACAGCGCCGTCGCCATCAATGACTTGCCGGCGTGTGACGTGGTGCCTTGCACCATCAGCACCTTGCCCATATTCTTACTGTCCGTCGGCAAAGACATCCTTTATCACATCTCCCAAGTGGCTCGTGTCATTCAGCAGTTCCAGAGCCGCGCCCCCGTCGAAGGTATTCACCACCGTGATACTGCAATTCGACAAGCGCAGCCGCCACATGTACTCAGCAGGCATACCCATCAGGGCCACGATAAGCCCCCGCAGCGAGCCGCCATGTGCCGCAACCAAAATGTTCCCTTGGCTGTCCGCGTGGCGCTCAATCAGCTCGTCAGCAGTCGCTTTCATGCGGGCGTAAAGCTGAATATCGCTCTCGCCGCCGGGCGGCGCAAACTCAATATCCTCGTCGAAGAGCCGCCGGAACATCGAGGGGTGGCTGCGCTCGACTTCCTCAAAGGTCAACCCTTCCCACTCGCCAAAAGCTTTCTCACGCAGCGACTTCATTTTGGTGAAGGGCATATCTCTGCCGTCCATGATGGCTTCGGCGGTGTGTACCACGCGCTGGAGGTCGCTCGAATAGGCGGCCTCGAACTCCAGTGGTGCGAGTCGCGTTCCGGTAAGAGCTGCCTGTGCGCGTCCTCTTGCGTTCAAAGGCGTATCCGACTGTCCCTGCGCGCGCCCTTCATCGTTCCATGTCGTTTCCCCGTGCCTTACCAGAAACCATTTGCTGTTCATGAATTCTGCTCCAATATGTTACGTAGTGCGGCGACCAGTCGCTTGCAGTCATCCATCTTTCTTATGCCGATCCTGATGTGTTGCGGCAGTCCAAATGAAGTGCAATCCCGCACACCGATGCGATACTGTGTCAATAAGGTACGCTGCAGCGCGCGGGCGTCGCCCACTTCCACAAGTACAAAGTTTGCGGTGGGCGGGTTGTAATGCAGCCCCAGCGCATCCAGTTCAGCCATGATGTAGCGCCTTGCGACTTGCACAGCCTTCCGCCCGTTATTCACATGATCCTCGTCAGCAAGAGCCGCAATTCCCGCTGCCTGCGCCAGAGCGTTCACGCTCCAACTGTGCTGCTGCCCCCGGACACGCTCCACGACATTGGGCGGCGCAAGCATATAGCCAAGCCGCAGCGCCGTCAACGCGTAGTCCTTCGTCATCGAGCGCAGTAACGCGACATTGCCCAAATCCAGCAAAGGCAGCGAGTTCCAGCGCGCATCGACGAATGGCAGATACGCCTCGTCCAGCAGCAAGAGCGAGTGGTCGGGTAGGGCGCATGCTATCTGCCGCACATCTTCTTTGCTCAGATAGTGCCCTGTCGGATTGTTCGGGTTGCAGAGGAAGACCACCGAGGGCGATTGCTTCGCAATAAGCCTTGCGGCGTCTGCGATATCCCACGTGAACCAGTTCGTCTCGCCAGCAACTATGCTGACCATTTGCGCGTTCTGCATGGCGCACGCCACTTCGAACTCCCCAAACGTCGGCGCAAAGATTACAGCACTATCGTCGGCATCAAGATACGCCCGCGCAGTCAGATGAATCAGCTCCGTTGAACCGTTGCCGACCAGAATATGCGAATCGGAAACGCCAAGCCGGGACGCCAGAGTCTCCCGCAAATCCGTGCATTCCGTATCCGGATACGCAGTCAAGTCAACGTTGGTCATCGCCTGCAATACGCCGTGCGGCGCGCCCAGCGGATTGATGCTCGCGCTGAAGTCGAGCACATCTTCGGGACGCAACCCAAGCGAGCGCAGTTCGGCGATGTTCGTGCCGCCATGTACGGGACGTGTCATGACCCTGTCCTACTTTTTGCGCGGAATAATCAAAATTATGACCAAGCCGATAATTCCCAACACCGCTCCCAGTATAAACTCAAGAAAGCCATTCAGTCCCTTCCGCGATGCAACAATTGCGGACGTACTCCCAAAGACTATTGGGAAGAACAAGACGAGGGCGAAAATAATTATTAGCTTCAGAGGTCCTATTCCTCTAGCAAAAGGCATAATCCTCCCCTTTCAGTGAACAAAACGTTCCTCCACACTTATGCTAGACCCACCGCCGCAATAACCCCCACAGCCACAACCACGCCCAGTGCCGCCACGACATACATCAGCCGTGCCGCCTTCCCAATGTCCGACGCGACCGGCTCGTCGTATTCGCTACCTATGCAGTAGTGCCCCGACTTCTCCAGCGCCACACCGAGCAGCCCGGCAGCCGCCGCAATAGTCCAGCCCGCGTTTGGGCTTGCGGTCAGGCGATGCTCACGCAGCGCAGTACGCCAACCCCGCCTCGCGCTGCATCCCGCAGTTACTAGCCCAGCCAGCAGCAGCAGGCTAGTGGCAATACGTGCCGGAATCAGGTTGAGTAGATCGTCCAGTCTCGCGGACGCCTTGCCCAGATACTCGTACTTACCCCGATAGCCTATCATGCTGTCCAGCGTGTTTATTGCGCGATAGGCGAACGCGCCCGGCAGACCAAGCAGCGCAAACGCGAACCAGGGCGCGATGAAGCTGTCAGTCGTATTCTCAGAGACTGATTCTATCGCTGCTGCCGCGACCAGTGGTTCGGACAGCGCAGCGGCGTCCCTGCTCACCAGACTCCTGAGACTTTGCCGCGCATCCGAAATATCTGCGCTTTCGATGCTGCGCTGCGTGTCACGAGCCGCCCGTCCAAGCCCCCGCACCGCGAAGGTCGTCTTCAGCAGAATAGCGCACCCAATCAGAAAAGGGATGTCGCCAATCTCGCGCAGCCCGATTGCCGCAAGCCACGCCACACCGCCGAACAATACGGGCACCGATACCGCCATACCCGCGCCAATCAGCAGCGCCGTCTTATCGCCGCACCCCTCTGTTAGCCGCTCCATCCACGAGATAACTTTACCCATCCATGCGACGGGGTGAAAAACATTCGGTGGCTCCGGAAGCGCAATGTCCAGCGCAATCGCAAGCAGCAACATTCCAGCGTTGATTTGCCAGTCAGGGTGCCAAGGCAGCCACCAAGTCATTGCATAACTGACCATATTGCTTCAATCAACGGCGAGTATAACGTGAAGGGCGCGGCCGCCATTAGCATCAGCGCCATAAGAAGGACCACTACCTCTGTCAACTCGTTGACTGCGCCGTAAATGTCGCCGGTAACGCCTCCAAGCAGCCGGGTCGCCCATGCTCCGATACCCCATGCCACAGCGCATGCCGCCGCGAGAAGTACGAGGCCGACCATACCCGCCAGCGTAACGCTCACAACCAGCGTGAATACAAAGCCGAGTATCAGTTGCCACCTGAAACGCCCTTGTCCTCCATCGAAGAAGGCGGTGCCAATCCCGTTACTTCGGACATAAGGATACAGTTCCATCGTTAGCAGCATAGCCCAGCGCGACAGGCACGGGAACAGCAGCAGCACTGGCAGCCTGTCGGCGCCCGTTGTAGGAAGCCCTATCATTGCCGCAACCTTCACCAATAGCAGGCAGATCACGCCGACTACGGCGAACGCGCCAACATTCGGGTCGCGCAGTATCGCCAGCCGCCGTTCGCGGTCAAACCCACCCAGCAGCGCATCGCAGGAGTCCATGAACCCGTCTAGATGCAGCGCGCGCGTCAGTACAACCAGTATTACCACCAAGAGTACCGACCACAGCAAAATTGTATAGTCGGGGAAGACGGGATAGGTCGTCGGGAGAGGTGCATACCCCCCGTACCATCCGGAAGATCCCGCTTGCAGCATCAGCATCCTAAGGATGTCAAAACCGGCAAGGATCAATCCCAGCAGCAGGCCCACAAGCGGAAACCAGCCGCGCGCCGATGTCAAAGATGCGGGGCCTCCGGAAGGCGCAAGTGGCAGGATTGTCAGGAAGCCGATGGCAGACCGCAGTCCGTTCATCATTGTCCGATTGGGGCTTCAACCTCGTTGTCGTCGCGGTCCGACACGCCCGCCTCGCCGAATGTCGCCATCTCGCTCAGGCAAGCCGCCGCTGCCTCCACGATGGGCATCGCAAGTACCGCGCCGCTGCCCTCGCCAAGCCGCATGTCAAGCTCCAACAAGGGCAGCAGCTTGAGGTGCGATAGCACGATCCCATGCCCCTTCTCGGCAGAGCGGTGCGATGCAATCATATAGTCTCGCGTAGTCGGGCAAAGCGCCTGAGCGATGAGCATCGCCGCGCCCGAAATAAACCCGTCCACGATGACCGCTCGCTGCATGCTTGCCGCGCCCAGCGCCACCCCAGCAAGCACGCCAATCTCAAAGCCACCAACCTTCGCCAGCACGTCCAGCCCATCCGACACATCCGGCGCGTTAACGTCCAGCGCTCGTTGCACGACCGCCGCCTTTTGCGCGATTTCCTCGGCATTGCGCCCTGTGCCCGCCCCCGTCGTTTCCTGTGGAGATTCCCCCGTGAAGGCGGCGGTTATTGCGCTTGAAGCAGTCGTGTTGCCGATGCCCATTTCACCGGCAGCGATCAGGTCTGCGCCCGCTTCTGCTGCTTCAATTGCGACGTTGATGCCCGCCAGCACGCTCTGTTCTGCCTGCTCACGCGACATCGCAGGCCCCTCACTGATGTCAGCCGTGCCCCTGCCTATGCGAACCGAGCGAAGTTCGGGATGGTCCGGCAGGTCAGCCGCCACGCCGGCATCAACGATAATCTGCCGCACGCCCAGCCGCCTGGACATCACGCTCACTGCCGCGCCGCCCGACAAGAAGTTGAGCACCATCTGGGCCGTAACTTCCTGTGGATACGCCGTTACGCCCTGCGCTACCACACCGTGGTCGCCTGCCGCGACAATAACTGCCTTGCCTTCGATAACGGGCCGCTCATCGCCGAATATGCCCGCAAGCTGCACCGACACATCCTCAAGCCGACCTAGACTTCCTGGCGGCTTCGTCAGATTGCCCTGCCGACTCTGAGCGCGCCGCATCGCACCCGTGTCTGCAGGCCGTATCGACGCTATCACGTCAGCAAGTGTCCGCCCCATCTTATCTATTCCTTCGGCTATAATCAGGACAAGCACCGTTAATAGATGCTATGACGATGCGTATTCAATCTCCAACTTGGAGCCCTGATTGCTCGCAGGCGTGTACACCACGCGGCTCTCGTATGCGCCCTGCTTCTTCCACAACTTCCACATCGCATCGCAAGTCATGCGCATATACATCTTCCGCGATGTAACCACGCTCCCATGCAGCTCCTTCGCGGTAATGCGTCGGCTATCCGCGCCGCTCTCACGCGCCTCGTCAAGCATGCTCACAAGCGCATTGTCAAAATCCTCGTCATAGTATTCGTACTGTTCTACCATCGCTCAACCTGTGCTTACTACTGAATTCTGATAACTTAGAACTCCAAGCCCGGCTGCGCCTTGATCCCTTGCTCTCTATACGGATGCTTTATTTCCCGCATCTCCGTTACCAGGTCCGCGAACTCAATAAGTTCATCCGGAGCATATCTGCCGGTGATAATGACATGCAGCATGTGCGGCTTCTGCTTCAGCGTCTCAATTACTTCTTCGACCGGAATCCAGCCGTAGTGCAGTGGATAGGTGAACTCGTCCAGGATGATGACATCGTGCTCGCCCGATAGGATGGCGCGCTTGCAGTTTTCCCACTGCGCGCGTCCAAGCTCCTGAGTGCTATCCATATTCTTGGTGCGCCATGTGAAGCCATCGCCCATCGCGGTCATTGGGATGCCCAGCTTGTCGGCTGCGCGGCTCTCGCCGAAGCGCGACCCCGTGTGTTTCAGGAACTGGAACATCTCCACGCGCATGTCTCGGCCCCACGCGCGGAACAGCACACCCAATGCCGCGGTCGTTTTGCCCTTGCCGTTGCCGGTGTTCACAACGACCAAGCCCTTCTTGATGCGCGGGCCCTTAACGGGCTGGTGCTCCCTTTCCGTATCCGTCACATTTTCGGCAGCTGAGTCAGTGGTCATAGTCGCCCCCGTGTCTCAGAGTATCCTGTTTACGTGGAGAGTTGGTCTCGCTTCAGTAGGTATGCAAACCCCGCTGCCATCAAACCCCAAGTCAGCAGGTGGCCAATAAGTGAGACGTTATTGAATTCAAGGAACAAGTCTGCAGGCACCTCAACGGGATCGGGGTTGCCCGGCACGAGCCAGAATATGAACAGCAAGAAGCCGCAATACACCAGCCCTGCTAGAGCATACAGACGATGCCGCGTCGCCTCCGACTCAACTCCGCTGTTGATCTCGTTTAAAGCCAGAATCACGCCAGCAACTCCAATCGCCGACATGATGTAAAACAGCAATTGAAAGCCCTGTCGAAAGACCAGCGAATCCTCGCTGCCCACGCCCGGCGGCATGAACGGGAACTTCACTGACACTAGGAAAGACAGCGCCCAGAATCCCAGCAATCCCGCAATTAGGGCCATCGCAATAGGCTTAAAGTCGGGAACTGCCCAGCGCAGTAATCCATAGGTGCCGGCGAACACGAGCCCGAACACCGCGCCTAACACGCCCATGCCGACTGCCAGACCAATACGCTGTGCTCCAAGAGAAACCAAGGGAGGCTCGTCTTCTGCCTGCGCACCTGCGGGCAATGCCGCGGCAGCGCGCTCTTCTTCGAGCACAATCGCGCGCTCGATTATAGGCACGGTGAAGATGTTGTGGTACACACCCACAATCAGCCCTGCAACAATCCCCACCAGCACAGCGCGTATGATCGTCCGCTGCATACCAAGCCTCCATTATTCAGTTGTCGGCCATCAGTATCGAGTAAAACTTGAGACTGATAACCGATAACTGACTACTGAAAACTTTTTAGTGGCACATCAGCGCGACATGCCGCGCATGGTGGAAGAACTCATGCGCATAGTTCATCACCATACCCTTGTCGCCGATGAACGCCGCTGCATGGACGCCGCCGTCAACATAGCCCATTGCATACAGCAGCAGCGCCGCGCCGCCAATCCACGGGGCAAGCCCCGTCGCTTTGCGGGACAGTATTCCGCCTTCTCTTGCTAATGTCGTCATCGTCTACCCTCCGTATTCTTGCCCAAATAATGGCATTCAGTTTACTTCATCGGTCAAGTGTGAAGCTCAATTGATAAGCAACTTGCCTAATCTCCTGAAAACTCAACGGTCAATTCCCGCCTCTCCCGCTCGAAGTCCTCATCTGTGGCAAGCCGCGCTTGTGATGGCAGGACATTCAAGAGATCACACCTATGAATATCTCCATAATTGAACTCCACCATAAAGGCTTCGTGATTGTCATAAGTGTGGACTATGGTACCAATCGCACCCGCCTTCGCTTCAGTTTCACCATCTGAAACACCAGTAGTGAGCGTAATGACGTCGCGTTCCTTAAACATTTGCTTGCCTTGACAAAGTTCCATACGCGCTAATCAAACTAGGGAGGATACGCTGTAATGAGTCTAGGAAAATCAGTTCCTTCGTCGATCTGCCATACCGTTCGAATGTATGGATTGCGTCCGTCAGGTGTTTCAATCAGACCATCTACACAGTACACGACTCCGTATTGGCTCTCCTCAATTTCGGCAACCTCATAACTTGACCCATGTACCAGTAACGCCTCTTCAAAGTCTTGCCATCGTTCGGCTACAAACCCAAAACTCAGAAAGAAATTAGCCTTACTCTTACCTTTACTATGGTCAGGCGATAGCAGATATTCAGTTAGTTTTTCCCGTTGGATCCTAGCGCAGCGAGAATTGGGTAGCCTCAATGCTTAATACCGCTATGTCTCATTCTGCAAGCGAAGCCATACTATCACACTTCCGCATCCTGCGCCCGTCTTACCGCAGCCCGTATCGCGTCCGCCCGCAGTTCAGTAAGCGGGATATACTCGCCACCCAGCGCATCTGCAACACGCTCCACAAGCCCGAACCGATTCGAGCGAGGCGCCGGGTCTAGCACGATAGAATGCACCTTATCTTGGCGCAGTTCTTCGCATATCCGCAGCGCATCATTATATGGATCCCCGCTGCCGGACATGCCCACATTCGCGCGGCAATCCGACACTATGACAAGCAGTGGAGGCGTGTCAGGGCTGCGCTGTCGCTGCTGCCTAATAAGTCGCTGCGCGTCAGTAAGTGCCTGTGCCATAGGTGTCCTGCCTCCAGTTGGCAGGTTGTCGAGCCGTTGCTGCGCCAACTTCGGGCTGCCCGTTGGCGGCAGCACAATCTCTGATTGCGTGCCTCGGAAAGCAATCATCGCCACGCGGTCGCGCCTCTGGTAAGCGTCCATCAGTAACGAGATAACCGCTCCCTTTGCGGCAACCATGCGCTGCTGTGCTCCCATGGAACCGCTAGAATCAACGAGAAACACCACAAGGTTGCCCACGCGCGATTCACGCACTTTCTGGCGCAGGTCCCAGGCCTCGACTTTGAGCGCAAGACTGCCGTCAGTGAACCCTCCGCGTCGAAGCTGGAATGGCGAAGCGGCACGAACGGTTGCATCCACTGCAAGGTCCGTAACCTTGCCATCAGGCATAGCCGCGCCTATATAGCGTCCGCGGTGGTCGCTCACACGGCTTACCGTGCGCCTGCCGTGACTTGCCCGCGCCCGCCTGTCCAACGCATCAAGGTTCACCGGCTTCACCTGAAACGACTCGCCCGTGCTGAACACATCCTCGTCCGCGCCCGAATCCGGCTGGTCATCGCCTTGTGGAGCTTCGGGAGGCGTTACATCGCCCATGTCTGGTTGTGGTGCATCCGGCGGAGTCGAGTTCAGGATGTCCTGCGCCATCTCTTGCAGCCGTTCGCTGTTCATATCAGGGTCGTCAAACGGCTGCCTCCTCATTCGGTGCATCAACGCCATCTCTGCCACCCTGAGCACATCGTCGATTATTACGCTCGTCCTTCCCTCATAAGCGGCAAGCGTCAGTGCCGCCTTGTATATCACGATGTCCGCGCGCAGCCCGTCAACCTCATGCTCGGCGCACAGTCGGGCGATGAATATCAGGATGCCATCTTCAACCGTCACCGACGGCAGTAAGGTTTTAGCGTCCGCGATGCGCTCGCGCTCCGTAGATTCTGTATCCGCCCATCCCTCCTGGAATGCTCCGGGATCCCTTTCGTACGCAATGCGCCGCCGTATCACATCCGCCCGCCGCTCGGCGTCTCGGATGTGGTCGATCTCCACCGCAAGTCCGAACCGATCAATGAACTGCGGACGTAGGTCGCCCTCCTCCGGGTTCATAGTGCCTATCAGTAGGAACTGCGCCGGATGCGAGAATGATATTCCCTCGCGCTCCACGAAGTTGCGACCCATAGCCGCCGAGTCCAGCAGCACATCAACCACATGGTCATTCAGCAGGTTCACCTCGTCGATGTACAGGATGCCCCGATGCGCCGACGCAAGCAGCCCCGGCTCGAACCGGCGGCTACCCTCGCGTATCGCAGCCTCGATGTCCAGAGTCCCGACGACCGCCTCTTCCGTCGCGCTTACCGGCAGCTCCACAAGCCGCACCTGACGCTCAACGGCGCGTCGCTGCCCGCCCGCGCAGAAGTCGCAGCCAGCGAACGGCGCATCAGGTTCACAACTATATGGACAGCCCGTAACCACGCCAATTTCCGGCAGCAGTGCCACCAGCGACCGCGCCGCCGTGGACTTCGCCGTGCCCTTCTCGCCCCGAATCAGCACGCCCCCAATCGCCGGATTGATGGCGTTCAAAATCAGCGCAAGCTTCATCCGCTCCTGCCCGACAATCGCGCTGAATGGGAAAATAGTGTCCTGATTGCTCATTCTGGGTTGGGTCATCGACGTCCTTCAGTTTGGTAGCGTATTTGCGCCGCGTTGTTGTAGTTGTGAGGCAACTTAGCCTCCGCCAACCTCAAGACCTTAGCTGGTTTTCTTCAGGAACTTCTGAACATGTGGCAGCACAAGATCGCTGCGTTCCATCGCCTGGGAGTGGTCTAAGTCAGGCAGGGAAACCCACGTCACGTTGGGCATGTGCTTCACGCACTCCTCGGCGCCAACATGCAGGCCATCGGCGTCGCCCGCGTACACCAGACAGGGCATTGTCATAGTCGGCAGAACGTGGGATAGGTCAGGGCGGTTCTTGAGTCCCAAAGATGCGCCTATGATGGCTTGAGGGTCGTTTGCGAGCAACTGCGCCTTCCGCTCGGATGAGATGGGCTCGCCACTGCTCTCCATATCAGCAACGTATCCCTCCATTCCACCGGTCTTGATGCGCTCCACCCTCGAGTCTAGCCCTATGGCATCTAGTGGATAAGAGTGCATCCCTCCGATGATGAGAGAGTGGAATCGGTCGGCAAAGGACTCGGCAATGCCGAAGCCGATGCTGCCGCCCATGGAGTAGCCCATGTAGTGGGTTTTGTCGATGCTTTCGGCATCCAGCACAGCGATAACGTCGGAAGCCATTGCCTTTCGGTCGTAGGCTTCCACATCGTATAGCTTGTCGCTGTCGCCATGACCGCGAGCGTCGATAATCAGAAGCCTGTAGTCGTTCTTCAGCGCATCGACAAATCCGAAAGAGTACCACCGCAAAATGCTGCTGGTAAGCCCGTGCTGAAGCACCAGAGGCGTCCCCTCACCCTCGACGTGGTAGTGTATGCGAACTCCGTTGTTATCTGCGTAAGGCATTGCGATATCTACGCTCCCATCTTCTGATTAACTCGTTCCAGGAATTTCTTTACATGAGGTAGAACATCCCGGCTGTCTCTGTTCATCTGCCCGTGATCCAGGCCTGGAACCGAAAGGAACTTGGCATTTGGCATCTGCTCCGCGCAACGCTTGATGTCCTTGTACATGGTGTCGGCCTCGCCTACATACACAAAGCATGGCATGGTCATAGTCGGGATGATGTCGGAGTTGTCAGGGCGGTCTTTGGTCAGGGCATGCAGAGCCTTCAGGTCGTTGGCCTGCTTGCGAACCCTGTACCAGTCGGATTCCGCAGGATCAGACGCTCCTGCCAGGGAATGCTTGAGATATACCGCCATGCTCCTGGTGAAGGGCTTGCGCGTTGCCGCCATGCTGCGCTCGTAGGCATGCGCCGCGCCTATGACCAGCGCGTTCAATCGCTCCGACGCATACTTTGCTAGACCAAAGCCGATGAAACCGCCCATAGAGTAGCCGAAGTAGTTGGCCTTTTTTATGCCAAGCTCATCCAGCACGCCAACCACGTCGGACACGGAGATTTCCAGAGAGTAGCTGTCGGAGTCGTGGGGCTTGTCGCTGTACCCGTGCCCACGATGGTCTATCAAGATAATCTGATGGTCGTCCTTAAGGCCGCCGACCCATCCGTTCTCGTACCAGTCTCCCACCGAGCCGGACGTGCCGTGCATCAGCACAATGGGCGCTCCCTTGCCATCCACCTGGTAGTGTATGCGAACTCCATCGTTGTCAAAGTAAGGCATTTGTGTTCACCTGTTTCTGGCCTGTTTCTGGGACGAGGGCGTCCGCTTACACTTCCTGCCGCTCTTCAAGCAGCGCTTCGGTTCGCAAATAGACCCGCCGCAATTCGTTCAGCATCTCCTCCGGCGGCTCCTCCCACATCTGCCTGTCTGCCGCCTCCATTAGCCGCTCCGCAATCGCGCGCAGCGCCCATGGATTACTCTGCTCGAAGAACCGCTGCATCTCGGGGTCGAGCGCGTACCGCTCGGTCACTTCCTGGTACATCCAGTCGTCTATGATCTGCGCCGTCGCGTCATAGCCGAAGATGTAATCCACAGTCGCCGCGAGCTCGAACGCACCCTTGTAGCCGTGCCGCTTCATGGAGTCCATCCACTTCGGATTGACCACACGCGAGCGGAACACGCGACGCGCCTCTTCCTTTAGGTCGCGCGTCCGCAGCAGCGACGGGTCCGACGAGTCGCCGAAGAACTGGCGCGGATTCTCGCCCGCCAGCGCCCGCACCGTCGCAATCATTCCGCCGTGGAACTGCATGTAGTCGTCCGAGTCGAAAATATCGTGCTCGCGATTGTCTTGGTTCTTCGTCGCCACATCAATCGCCGCGAACCGCCGCCGGAACTCACGCACCGCGCTCACGCCGTGCTGCCGCCTGCCATACGCATACGAACCCCATGCCGTATAGACATTCGCCAGGTCCTCGTCCGACTGCCAACTCCCGTCGTCTATAGCCTGCAGGATACCCGCGCCGTAGCTGCCGGGCTTGCTCCCGAATATCCTGAAGAGCGACTCCGATTCTGCTTCTTCCGTGCTCACCCCGCTTGCGCGCTTCTCTGAAACTTCCGCCGCATAGTGCTTCATCACGAAGTTCTGCTCTTCCGGTTCGTCAAGGGAGGCGACCCTATGAAAGGCGTCATCCATCATCACTATCAAGTTCTGGAAAGCATCGCGGAAGAACCCACTTATGCGCACCGTAACATCGACACGTGGGCGTCCAAGTTCTTCCAGCGGTATCACTTCCAGACCGCTCACACGCCTGCTCTCTTCTTGCCATGTCGGGCGCACACCGATAAGCGCAAGAATCTGCGCTATGTCGTCTCCGTGCGTCCGCATCGCGGAAGTGCCCCACACGCTTATGCCCACCGACTCCGGGTACTCGCCCTCGTCAGTCAGGTAGCGCTCCACTAGGGAGTCCGCAAGTTCCTTGCCAATCTGCCACGAAGTCTCCGATGGGATGCTGCGCGGGTCCATCGAATAGAAATTGCGCCCGGTCGGCAGCACACCCGCCATCCCCCGCGTTGGCGCGCCCGCGGGCCCCGGCGATATGAACCGCCCGTCGAAGCCCCGCAGCAGCGCGTCAATCTCGTCCGTAGTCTTCGTCAGCGCCGGATAGATGCGCTCGCACACGTACCGCAGCACATCAGGCACATCTCCCCCATCGCCAAGCATTTCCTCAACGATGCGCTCAATGTTCCCGCTGTCGAATGACTTCTCTGCCAGCCGCTCATACATCAGATGCGCCATCGCCTCCAGCCGCTCCACAACATCGCCCGCGCTGCGTATTGGCTCACTCCCAATCGCACTGAATAGCGCATCGGGCAGCTCATCAGCATTAACCGCCGCGCTTCTGTCTCTCATCAACGCCGCATAATCAATCCCCAGAGCGTCCCCAATCGCATGCCGCAGTCCCGGCACATCCCCATTGTTAAGCCGGGTCAGCGCGAGCAACAGTCCAATTAGCATCTCGGACTCCGGCGCCTCTCCCAGAGTGTGCAGTCCGTCTCGTATCTGCGCATCCTTCAACTCGCAGATGTAGCCGTCGATGTGCAGGATGAAGTCGTCGAAGTTGTCGGGTATCTCATCCACGCCCAGGTCTTCGTTCAGCCGCGCCTTCTGCACAACCTCCCATATCTGCTGCCGCAGCATCGGCAGCTTCTGCGGGTCCATCCCCTGCGCACGCGCGTACTCGTCCATCAACTGCTCGCAGCGCGTGATGTCGCCATAGCTGTCGGCGGTCGTCATTGCAGGCACTAGATGGTCGATGATGACTGCGTGTGTCCGGCGCTTCGCCTGCGTGCCCTCGCCCGGATTGTTGATGATGAACGGGTAGAAGTGCGGCATGTCCTGCAGGCATACCTCCGGCAGGCACGACCGCGACAGCCCCACGCCCTTGCCCGGCGTCCACTCCAGCGTGCCATGCTTGCCAAGATGCACCACGGCGTCAGCTCCGAAGCCGTCGCGAAGCCACCGATAGAACGCGATATAGTGATGTGTCGGCATAAGCTTCGGGCTGTGGTATATGGCAATCGGATTCTCGCCGAACCCGCGTGGCGGCTGTATCCCTATGAACACATTGCCAAGCCGCAGCCCCGCCATGAACAGATGCCCGTCATCCATATAGACAGTTCCCGGCGGCTCACCCCAGTCGGCTACCATGGCATCCTGCACATCCTGGGGTATCCCATTGAACTGCGCCTTGTACTCAGCAGCAGAAACGCGCCCCTCGGCATTTCGCATCTGTTCCGGCGTCAGGAAGTCTGCGTCGTAAGTGCAGCGGTCTATCAGCCGCCGCATCAGCTCGTCGCCGTCCTCCGGTATGTCCTCGACCGTGTAGCCCGCATCGCGCATCGCGTTCAGCAGGTTGATTGCGGACGCCGGAGTGTCCAGCCCTACGGCATTGCCCAGCCTAGACGCCTTTGTCGGATAGTTGCTCAGCACAATCGCAATCTTGCGCTCAGACGCCGGAGTATGCGCCATACGTGCATACCGCGCCGCCAGTCCTGCCACTGCTTCCGTCTGCTCGATATTCGGCACATACCGTCGAAGTTCGCCGCCCGCAGCGCCGTTCTGCGACACAGCCTCCTTAAACGATATTGGCACCGTGATGATGCGCCCGTCCAGTTCAGGCAACGCCACATTCATAGCGATGTCCAGCGGACTCAACCCGATGTCCCGCTCTTCCCACATCGCCTGTGGCTCGGTCGAAACGATTGCTTGCAAAATTGGCACATCTAGCTGTTCCAGCACTCGAATGTCCCAGTTCGCATCTGCCCGGTCTTCATTTGTAACACTGGTCGATTGCAGACCTGGATGGTGGCTCATGGCGAAGCTCTGCGTGCAGACCACAATATCCACCGTAGCATTGCCGTCAGGGTCCATCAGATACTTGCGGAATACCGCGCCGTCATCCTCGCGCAGGCTGGAGCAGAACACAGGCAGCGCGTTGCACCCCTGCCGTTCCAGTGCATCCACGATCGCGTCGACGAACTCAAGATTCTGGCTGACCCAGTGGGCGCGGTAGAACAGTACCGCAGCAGTCGGCCTACCGTCAGCGCAGTGTAGCCTTCGATACTCGTCCAGAGGGACGGCGTCCAGACTGCCCGCGCGGTAGACACCATCCTGCGGCAAAGATACAGGCGGTTCATAGCCATACTCGCTACCCAGCGTCTCGTCGCTCAGAAATTGCAGCAAGTTGCACAGGTTGGCAACCCCGCCATGATTCAGATACTCGAACGCCGTCTGCGCCACAATAGCAGGCGTGGTTGAACGCCGCTCGAACACCGCATCGCGCACAGGCTCACCGGAGCATGCGACCAATGCAACACCGTGCCGTCGGCACTCCGACTCCAGAGTGCCAAAGTGCTCGCCCATCGCCTTGTCGCCGCCCAGCAGACGCGCCAGCACAAGGCTTGCATTCGGCAGCACCTCACGTGCGAACTCGTCGAACGCGCCTTCTTGCTGCACCAGCGCAAACGGATTCACCGCGAGCGTATCGGCCAAGCCCTCAGGCAGCGCGGAATTCGCGCGCTCAAGCGTCAATATGTCCGTATCCGAAGTAGTTAGAAATACAATCATCTGCTAAAGAATCTTTATCCTGTCCATCCATGTCGGCCCACGCAAAAGAAAACGCCCCGACACCATCAAGGTCGGAGCGTAGCAAAACCTGAATCCGCGCTGCATAAGTGCAGGCATGGAAGCGCTCCCACCGGCGAGAAGCCAACTTCCAACGCACAAGACAGGTATCCTGACTCGCGGCTAATTACGCTTGCGGCGCCTTCCCGGTCGCTTCGCATTAGCAAACCAGTGGCACTGCCGAAACGCTAACCGCTCACAGTGGCGCGGCCGTGGGGGACTCGCACCCCCTTCCCTGCGAACCTGCGCGTTAGATATTGAACTGCTATTAAAGTGCCTATAAACCCATGCGCCAATCTATCACTGCCACTTTGGGGTGTCAATCCTTTCGCATTCTAATCCGTCCAAAGATGGAACTTTCAATCAGGATTCTATACCTCGCGCAAATCCAGTACCCCGGCACTGCCCAGAGCATCTGCGTCGTCGTCATCGGGACCGGTGGGTGGCCCTATGCGCCGCTTCCCGCTCAACTCTTTGATAGCGACCTCCACAAGCGCAGTAACACCCAGATCAGCAGGAGGTGGCGCGTTGTAATCGCTCCCCACCATAACGTCCCGGAAAGTACCTCTGCACCATTGCATCGAACAGGCTGAACTTCTCATCTGCGTCTGTAACTTCGCGCCCCTTGCCGAACAGCACCACGCTGCGGTAGTTCATCGAGTGGTTCATCGCCTTCCGCGAATACACCAGCCCGTCTGTCAGCGTAACCGTCACGCACACCGGCGCGCCGCTCGCCAGCACCTCCATCGCGCGGCTGCGAATCGAGCCATGCAGATAAATCTTCCCCGGCGCATCCATGTCATAGTGATACGACAGCGGTATCACATAGGGCAGTCCGTCTTCCACGAACCCCACATGCGCCACAACACCCTGCGAAAGTATCTCCGCAGACTGCTCAGGCACAGCCCGCTCAGGATGATTGCGTATTCTTGTCCGCTCAGTTTTTTGCACTGCAGACCTCCAGAAATGGCAAAGCCCCGACTCATTCCAGCCGGGGCTTCGCCTCTAATTTCAAACCTTGATTGATACAAATGGATAGGAAAGTCTGATCATATCCATCCTGTACATCCTCTTAGCGCCCGCTATGCCACAGGCTGCTGCACCACATCCGCTAGCTTGTCATACGCCTCTCGAAGTATCTCTTCCGTCTCCTCCCAGCCGATGCAGGCATCCGTAACCGACACGCCATACTCCAGTTCCGCGAGGGTCCCGCTGAGACTCTGGCTGCCCGGATTCAGGTTGCTCTCCAGCATGCAGCCGATGATGTCGTTGTTCCCCGCGATGCGCTGCTCGATAATGGAGTTCAGAGCGATGTTCTGACGCGTGTGGTCCTTGTTGGAGTTGCCATGACTGCAATCTACCAGCAGCCGCGATGGCACGCCCGCCTTGTTCAGTAGTTCCTGCGCCGCCGCAATGGACTCCGCGCCGAAGTTCGGGCCGCTCTTGCCGCCGCGCAGCACCAAGTGACCGTATGGGTTGCCGTTCGTATGCACTATGCAGGTTTGACCGAAGTGGTCAATGCCGAGAAAAGCGTGCTCGGACTGCGCGGAAATCATCGCGTCCACCGCTATCTGCGCGTCCCCGTCGGTGCCGTTCTTGAAGCCAACGGGCATGCTCAGTCCGCTTGCCATCTGCCGGTGCGTCTGGCTCTCGGTCGTGCGCGCGCCAATAGCAGCCCAAGACACCATTCCCGCAAGATACTGCGGCACGATGGGGTCAAGGAACTCTGTCGCCGTGTAGATGCCCATCTCGCCAATCTTCAGCAGCAGCCGTCGGGCGCGTCGCAGCCCTTCGCCGATGTCGAAGGTATCATTGAGGTAAGGGTCGTAAATCATGCCCTTCCAGCCGACGGTCGTGCGCGGCTTCTCGAAGTACACCCGCATAACTATGAGCATGCGGTCGCTGTACTCGTCCTGAAGCGCCTTCAGCCTCTGCGCGTACTCCAGCCCCGCCTCTTCGTCGTGTACCGAGCACGGCCCCGTGATAACCAGGAACCGCGGGTCTTCGCCACTCAGCACCGCCTGAATCTGCCGCCTGCCCTCAAGAACTACCGCCTCGACATCTGCTGTCAGCGGAAGTTCTTCGACAAGCCCAACAGGGCTGATCAGAGCTTCGGTACTCGCTATATTCACGTCCCTTGCCGGTGATGGTTGCATTGTGGATGCCTCCCTTTCCTTGCTCCGTAGGTCTTCTGCTCTGTTCAATTCTCTCTAAACCGCCAAATCTGTAGCCAAATCTTTAGATTGATGCCTTACCGCATTTCCCCCTGTGCGAACAAAAACCCCAGTCCGTTGTCGGCTGGGGTTTGAGAGTGCTGTTTTTCTATCGCCCTGCGTCGGATTTCTAAGACGCGTCACCTCTGCCGACTGTATTTGTGTCGGTAAAGTAATAATAAGCGTAGAAGCATACAGTGCCTGCGTTTTTCATAGTGCAGTGAGTATCACATACCAGAAATAAGTGTGTCAATAGTTTACCTATTGAATTAAGCGATGTTAATCCAACCTTAATCGAACGCCGCGATTACCGCCTCCTCGAACCGCTGGAATGCCTCCGGCTCATTGGGCAGCCTTCCGAACATGATCTCGTCCACGCCCGCATTCACCAGCTCGCCCACGCGCTCGATGATGTATTCGGCGCTCCCAGAGACAGTGCCCGGCCCTATCGCCTCGATGAAAGCATCCGCATTCGCCTTGCTGTCCGTCAGCATCGTAGGCACAAGCACCGTCAGCCGAATCTCCGCTGGATCGCGCCCTACCACATCGCAGTGACGGTGCAGCACATCCGCCTTGCGCTGGAACGACTCCAGCGACATGCCGCCGTACCTTCTGGCGGCAAACCCATCGAAGTTGAACACATCGCCGTATTTCGCCAGCGTGCGCAGCGTCCGCCGCTCACCGGTACCGCCTACCAGTATCGGTATGTGCGGCTTCTGATACGACCCCGGCGACGGCACCGCGTTGTCGAGCTGGTAGTAGCGCCCGTTGAAGTTCACCGACTCGTCAGATGTGAACAGCGCCCGCAGCAGCGCGCAAGCCTCTTCCAGCCTGTCCGATCGCTCCCGCAGCGACGGGTAATCCCAGCCATAGGCCCTGGTGTTCTCGCTCGAACCAGCCTGCCCCTATGCTCAGTGTGAAGCGACCATGCGATATGTGGTCAATGCTCCCTGCCATCTTCGCCACCAGTCCAGGGTTGCGGTAAGTGTTCCCCAGAACCAGGTGCCCTAGCCGCAACCGATTGGTGATAGATGCAACCGCCGCCATCGTCGAGTAGCCCTCGAAAGCCGTTTCCGCCTCGCTCACGCCCGGCCTGTTCGGCGGCACGAAGTGGTCCGCATGATATACGCTGTACCAGCGGCCCGCCTCCATCGTCTCCACTACCGCGCGGATGTCGTCCCAAGTCGTCAGGTAGCAGCTCACCTGCGCCCCAAACTTTGTCATCAACTAACTCCAATCCCCGTATCCTGTAAATCCTGTTAGCCTCGTCCCGTTCCTACTCGACGATGCGCCCCTTCAGCACATCCTCGTCTAGCTCTATCCCAAGCCCTGGACCCGTCGGTGGGATGATCTCCCCGTTCTCGAACACAATCGGCTCTTTGAAGATAATCTTGTGCAGCGGTCCCTGGTTCGCCTCCTGTATCAGGAAGTTCGGCGAGCAGGTGTCTATCTGTATTGCAGCAGCAGCAGCGATTGGCCCGCAGTACATGTGCGGCGCGATCATCGCGTAGTGCGCCTCCGCGATCGCCGCTATTTTCTTTGCTTCCAATATACCCCCGCACTGCCCAACATCCAGTTGAATAATCTGCGCAGCCTTCTTCTCGATGAGCTGCGAGAACTCGTACTTCGTGACCAACCGCTCACCGCTCGCAATCGGTATGCTCGTGTGAGCCGCGACCCGCGCCATCTCGTCGATGTTCTCCGGAGGCACAGGCTCCTCGAACCAGAACGGATGGTACGGTTCAAGGATATGCGCCACACGAATAGCGCTGTATGTCGTCAACTGCCCATGCGTTCCGATGCCAACCTCCAGCTTGTTGCCCACGGCATCGCGGATACTCTCGAATATCTTCGCCGCGTGCTCGATTTCAGGCAGCGAAATGTCGCGCGGGATAGGGTAGGTCGGCATGAATGGGTCAATCTTGCACGCCGAGTTGCCTTCTTCAAGTAGCTGCGCCGCCACCTCGCCAGCAGCTTCCGGGTTGTCCTTGAACGACCCACCCGGCATGTATGCGTATGCCCGCAGCGTCTCGTGGTACTTGCCGCCCAGCAGGTTGTAAATAGGCTGACCCGCCGCCTTGCCCGCGATGTCCCACAGCGCCATGTCGATCGCGCTCAACACAGGCGTCGCATGCAGGCTAGGGTGTCGGTAGTCGTGCCGCGAGGCGTACATCCTGTCCCATATCTTCTCTATGTTGAACGGGTTCTCCCCAACAACATACTGCTCAACCATCTCCTCAATCAGGCTGATCTGCGACTTCAGATCGCCCAGCCTGCGCGAGTAAGTGCTGCCTGTAATGCGCTCCCCAAGCCCGGATATCCCCTCATCGGTATGCAGCTCCAGCCAGAGCAGATACCGCCCCCCGATGTACGGCGGCTCATTCTCAACGACCATCGTTCTGAAGTCTGTTACTTTCAATTTGTACACCTCTCCTAACGCGCCTTGTCAGATTCTCAAATTCAATATAAGGTTGTAGTGCATTTGTACGGATTATGGAGTATATAGAAAATACTGCAAGCAACTTTGGGACGAGAACAATGATACTAGACTATGTTGATAGATTGGAACTTCAAGACGAAGACTTAGAGCGATACTTTAATGAAATACGTTCTCTGAATTATCTCTCGCAAGGTCTGAGTTTTCTTGATGCTCAGGTTCAGAAAATAGAGGCGACAGTAATTGAGAAATTGCCAAAGAATCTCCAGGTTTCTGTGTTCGGAAACCATCCCGATTTGGCTGAAGTCCTGCAGGACCTTATCGCCTGTGCGTTTCACTGGTATTCAGTAACAGCCTGCAACTATGTCAAACTCATCGGTTGGATGGCTGACGGGCGTGATAGCTACCAAGCAAGCGAGTATGTGCGGCAAGTCCTACGAGAGGTTCATGTTTGGCGGAACAAGATAGGTGCCCATTTTGCACGAATTAACCCAAGAAAAGAGGACACGCCTGCGGATTTGGCGCAAAGTGTCATGTTCCCTATTTCCTTCTTTGACGACGCATTCTACTCAAACCAACTTAAGCTAACTATTAGATCTAAAAATCAGACAACTTCCAGCCGGAATGACATGACTTGGAGTTTGACCGGCGTTCACCGACAATTGACTTTGCGGTATTGGCCTAACCAAGCCAATTAAGTCATCGCTGGGTGCTCGCACACTCCC
This sequence comes from Dehalococcoidia bacterium, assembly GCA_965225795.1. GTDB lineage: Bacteria > Chloroflexota > Dehalococcoidia > Lucifugimonadales > JADFKI01 > Bin90. The sequence continues at coordinate 3,248,375 of OZ245324.1, forward strand.
CCACAAACCGTCTCGCCATTTCTGGCCGACTCCCCATGTGTACATGGATATACGACGCCCACAGGTTGCCTCTGCGAAAGCCCTCGATGCGCCCGTCCTGACTGCGAACCGAGTATGCAGCCTGCTCCGCGGATGCCGGGCTGTCCGCGACCGACCAGTGGAATTCGTGCCCACGCACCTGATTGCCCTTGGCAAGCGGTGCGCCGTCCGCCAGCGCCTCCACCTCGCGGTAGCCAAGCGTCAGCCGCCCCTTACTCATCGAGGAATTCGCCGGTATCAGCCCCACCATGCGATGCGCCTCTCCCTCAAAGTCGATGAGTGACTCACCCAGATACATCAGCCCGCCACACTCGGCGTATATTCTTCGCCCCTCCAAATGAGCATCGCGGACCGACTGCTTCATGGATGTATTGTCAGCGAGTTCCCGCGCAAAAAGCTCAGGGAAGCCGCCGCCGATGTACACGCCGCCAATGCCGTCGGGCAGGGCAGCATCCTCAAGCGGGCTGAATGGCACAAGTTCCGCGCCCCAAGCCTCCAGCAAGTCGAGCGAGTCCTGATAATAGAAGTTGAATGCCTTGTCCTGCGCCACCGCTATGCGTGCCCTGCGTGGCAGCGACTCTACGGGAAACGCTGACGGCGCGACTCGCGGCGTATCCGCTTGCTGTGCAACCTCTAGCAGGCGGTCGAGGTCTATCGTCTGCTCTATCTGCTCGGTGAGCTTGTCGAACCACTCTTCGACCACCACACCCTCAACGGTCGGGATAAGCCCGAGATGGCGCTCCGGCACACGCAGGTCATCGCGGCGCGGCATATAACCAAGCACGGGCAGTCCGGTCGCGTCCTCTATCGGCGGCTTGCAGAACTCCAGGTGGCGCGGACTGCCTACTCCGTTCAGGATAACGCCCGCAATGTTCACTGATGGGTCGAACTTCTGGAAGCCCAGCACCTCGGCGGCGATGCTGCGCGCAACTCTCGCCGCGCTTGCAATCAGCACCACCGGCGCGCGCAGCAACTTGGCGACCTCGGCAGTTGATCCCTGCTCTGTCAGGTTCGCGTGCCCGTCGTACAATCCCATCACCCCTTCGACCACCGCGATATCGCTTGACCGCGTCGCCCTGCCGAAGAACTCCAATACCGTCTCGTGGGACAGCAGCCATGTGTCCAAGTTGCGACTTGGCACTCCACAAGCCATCCTATGGTAGGAGGGATCGATATAGTCAGGCCCGCACTTGAACGGCTGAACGCGCAGCCCGCGTCTTGCCAGGGCGCCCATGATGCCAGTGGCGATAGTTGTCTTGCCCACGCCGCTGCGCGTGCCCGCAAGCACGAAAGCGGGAGTCGCGGCGGTGTCAGCCATACTAGTCCGAACTCGCAGGCACGACATAGCCGCGTGGCGTAACCATGCGCCCGCAATGAATATATGTCGTGGAGTTGCCGATGATAAGCGTTGTGAACATGTCGACGCTCTCGAAGTGCTCCTCCAGTTCGCCGAGCGTAGTCAGCGTGGCATGCTCATCAGGTCGGCATGCATTGCGCACAATACCAACCGGAGTCTCAGCGCTGCGGTGCCCTAGCAAGATGTCGCGCGCCTCCACAATCTGCTTGTGCCGTCGCATGCTTCGCGGGTTGTACAGCGCAATCACGAAGTCGCCATACGCAGCAGCGTCCAGCCTCTTGCGTATCGTCTCCCAGGGCGTCATCAGGTCGCTCAGGCTAATGGCGCAGAAGTCCTGCATCAGCGGCGCGCCCAGCACGGACGCCGCAGCCTGCGCCGCAGACACCGCGGGCACAACCTCTACTTGGGGATGCTCACCGTCCCATCCCTTCGCGGCGAGATGCTCGAACACGGGCCCCGCCATGCCATACACGCCTATATCGCCCGAGGAAATGACGGCAACCGTCTTGCCGGCATCAGCAAGCTCGGCGGCTTTGGTGGCGCGCTCCATCTCCTTGCCCAGTGGCATCGAGACTACCTGTTTGCCTTCCACAAGGTCGCGCACCTGCTCTACATAGCCGTCATAGCCCACGACAACATCGCATCGCTCCAGGGCATCTACAGCAGCAGGCGTCAGCAGTGCGCGGTCTCCCGGCCCCAGCCCAATGAGGTGGATCTTGCCTCCACTCATAAACCTGCCTTCCGATTCCTGTTTCCGTTCGTGATGAGCCTGTCAAACAATAGCATCCTATCAGTCCTCATCCAGCTCACCCGATTCATAAGCGGCGGTGCGAGCATCTAACTCTTCGCGCGTAACCATGCCTTGGTCGAGCAGTAACCTCTCAAGCGATGCCAGCCAGTGCTCATAATACAGGGACGCGTCTTCATCTTGCGGCGCGGACGCAATCTCCTCTGCTAGTCTGCCCTGGAAATCGCCCCACTCGTAAGCGCCGCTCTCGTTCAGCGCAACCGCAATGCCGAAGGCGCGTCCTTCCCATGGTGCATCGAATACCAACTCGCCGTTGCTGCGCGGCAGGGCAATCTCCCCCTGCATTTCCGTAATCTGGCCGATCGGCTCTGTGCTCATATCGCCCGTCCTAAGCCGTCGCCATCGGCGTCTTGGCTTGCGCCACGCCAATCATGCTGTCCCGTGTTACCAGTTCCGCCAGTGCATCCGCATCCATGTCCTCTGTCCCCTCCGGTCGCTCCGGCAGCACCATATAGCGAATGTCAGAGTTGCTGTCCCACACGCGCACCTCCACCGATTCGTCCAGCGCCAGCCCGAACTCCTGCAGCACGGCTCGTGGCTCTATGACCACTCTCGCCCTGTAAGCATCCGACTTGTACCAGCGCGGCGGCAGGCCCAACACGGGCCAGGGGTAGCAAGAGCAAAGCGTGCACACGACTACATTATGAACCGTCGACGTGTTCTCCAGCGCGATAATCTCCGCCCCCTGCGCGCCAAAGAAGCCTAGTTCTGCGACCGCCGCCGTCCCATCCTCCAGCAGACGCTTTTTGTATTCCGCGTCCGTCCACGCGCGCGCCACTACCTTCGCGCCGTTCAACGGCCCGATGTCCTGCTCATAAGCCTGCACCCGCGCATCAATGGCGTCCGTGGACAGCAGCCCCTTCTCGATGAGCAGCGACTCTATGGCTTTCGTGCGCAGCGCAGCGTAAGCCTGCGGCTCAGGATGATGCTCACCATGATGCTCACTGTTATGGCTATGATTCCCGCTCATTGCTACTCTCCCTATGCTGTGCCTATCCCGCCGCTTCTATCCAGCATTCCCACATGTCGATGTAGAGACTTTGATTCGCCTCTGCATTCTCGCCCCACAGTTCGCTTGCCTCGAACATCACGCTGTACACATGCTGAGGGCTATTGTCCGCTATCGTAGGCTCGTCCTGAAACCCCTGCGCGCCGTATATTCGCGAAATCACGCCGCGCTTCCCCCGCACATATCGAGGCAAGCGTGTATGCCCGACAGGATGAATGTTACGCACGACAATTGCGTCGCCAATGGCAAAGCGCGGAGGCGATGCTGCCTGCTGCTGAAGAGGCTGTGGCTGAAAGATGCGCCGCCGCACACGCTCCGCAAGTCCTGCATCGTTTCGCCGCGCCACTTCGGCGGACGGGTCATCGCTGAATTGGCGAGTCCTAGCATCCAACTCCTCTGCTGTTAGCAAGCCCTTGTTCAGCAGCGCCGCCTCCAGCGCGAGCATCCACTTCTCGTAGTAGCTTGATGCAAGATAGTGCGCCGGCGGGATGTTCTCGATATAGTGGCGCGAGCCATACGGTCCATAGACATCGTGCTCCTCCCGGATGCCGGTAACTATGCCATACACGCGCCCTTCCCAGTCTTCGTGGAACACCGGCTCGTCTGCCTCGATTTCGATGGGCCCGAAGCCATGCATCCCGCCCATATCGTGTACGCCGTTCATATCAGCCAACCCTTTCACTCTCTGTCAAGGCAGACCATCGCTTCCACATCAGCATTATCGCCCATACCCTGCATTCTACTCAACCGCCAAGCCTCAGTCTCCAGGTACTGCCGAACTCTCTGCCACGACCTTCCGTGGCGGGGGCGTGGCCAGCATCAGCAGTGCCGAGCACACCATCAGGCCAACACCTACCCACCATATGCTGTTATAAGAGCCTGTCCAATCATGCGCATAGCCGGCGATGGGCGCGCCGATACCGCCCACAATGAGGTTAATTGGCATGGCGAATCCGCGAATCGCTCCCACACGCTCGCGCCCGAAGTAGTCAGCCCAGATGAAGTTCTGCAGGAACATCATGCCGCCAATGCCCAAGCCGAAAACCGCCATCGAGCTGAACATAGTGACATCATCCGCTGCGTATATAGTCATAACGCTTGCGATCGCCAGCAGCGAAAAGCCAACTGCGCCAAGCAGACGAACAGGGAAGCGCGCGACCAGAATGCCGAATGTGAACGAGGACGCTCCCGCGCATACCGCGTCGAATGCAGTGGCGTAAGCAATCAGTGTCGTGTCGAAGCCCCGGTCTGCAAAGTCCGCGATGCGATGCACGCCCACTGTGCCTGTCGCGAGCGAGACCATGCTGAACACGGCTACGAGGGTCCAGAAAACAGGCGAGTGTGTCGCCTCAGACACCGTCCAGGACACCTCATCTTGTATCTGAGGTGCGGGCCGCGATTCGCGTGTGTCATCGCTCGCGGGCGCATGGATGGGGTCGCCGTCTGGAAGCAGCCCCATATCCTCCGGTTGTCGCCTGACGAATACGGCTGCGAGAGGAGCGATTACGCCCACGCCCAACGCCGCCAGCACTATCCACGCGGTCTTCCAGCCCCACATGTCGATGAAAATCTGCGTCAGAGGCACAAAGACTATCGCGCCGATTGGTATGCCCAGCGCCATGTATGATATTGCCCTGCCGCGCTGGCGCACGAACCACTTGAGCACAGGCACCGAAGTCACTAGCGCGCCCGGTCCGCTCAAGCCCACCAGCCCCATAATTCCGAACAAGACCACCATCATCCACGCATCGTTCGCGTCATTCATAAATGATAGCCCGACCATTGCGCAGCCGGTAACGATGACGGCGACTGGCAGCATAACGCGCGAGCCGTAGCGGTCTATGAGCCAGCCAACTGCCGGGCTGGTGAACGAGCTGGACACCTGCCGTGACGTCTGCGCCCATCCGAACCACGAGCGCCCGATGCCCAGCGTGTCGCCCATCGGCTTGATGAACAAGCCAAAATTGAGCGAACCCATCGCCATACTCACCGCGCCCGACATCGCCATCACGAACACGATGACCCAGCCGTAATACAGCCCCTTCTTCATGCCGTCGTCTGTCGTGCTTTTGCTCTTGCTGATGCTTCGCACCTCCGGCGAGTCGTCTCGGCATGCCTTGCTGCCCGCAGCGTTCTCTAATGTGGAATATATACCCTGTCTATTCCTGATCTGGTCGAACGACGTGCGCTACGACGGCTTTGCCTAAAACTCTGCCTTTACTGGCAATGCCGTTATGTTATAATCGCGCCAATCCTGATAATGCCGAAAACTGCCTTCCTTGACTAGCGCAGAATGCCAGCCACGGAACGGCTTTTCCAGTAATGAGGCGGATTTCGCACTCACATTAGCATAGATTAGCAGACATTTACACATAGCCGCACAAGGAGGCGATCACCATGGTTGTGGAGACTAAGAGAGACCTTGAAATGATGGCGCACCTGATGCGACGAGCAGGGTTCGGCGCAACCCGCTCCCAGCTTGAGGCACTTGAAGCGAAGGGCTACGACGCCGTAGTCGAAGAACTGCTTGATGCGCCCGAAAACGCCCCGTGGCTGGGCGATTACATGGTACGCCGCTTCCATCACGAGCAGTCCGGCATGATGGGCCCCCGTGCATCCGGTGAGAACTGGCTCTACCGCATGGTCACCTCCGAAGCACAACTGCAGGAGAAGATGTGCCTCTTCTGGCACGGCATCTTCGCCACCGGTTATCCGAAGGTTATTCATGGCAAGGTCCTCTGGAACCAGATCCGCATGTTCCGTAAGCACGGCCTTGGCAATTTCAAGGACATGCTGGTCGAGTTGTCCAAAGACCCGGCGATGATTGTTTGGCTGGACAACTACGACAACCACAACGGCGCAATCAACGAGAACTACGGACGTGAACTGCTGGAACTATTCAGCCTGGGCGTGGGCCACTACTCGGAGGACGACATACAGGAAGCCTCGCGCGCCTTCACCGGTTGGACAATTGGAAACACCGAGTACATGGTGCTGCGCTCCGAGCGCGACTCCGACTGGCCCTATGGCAGGATCTCCTGGCACTTCGACTACCGCCCCGAAGACCACGACGAAGGCGAGAAGACCTTCCTCGGACAGACAGGCAACTTTAATGGCGAGGACATCGTTGACATTATCTGCCAGCAGGAGGCGACGGCGCAGTTCATCGCGCGCCACATGTACCACTTCTTCGTCGCCGACGAGCCGCCTGTACCCGCCTGGCCATACACGCCGCCGCGCGACGCCGAGGCGATTGACACGCTGGTAAAGGCATACTATGACGGCGGCTATGACATTCAAGAGATGCTGCGCGCACTCTTCACCTCCGATTTCTTCAAGGACGAGAGCATTCGATACGAAAAGGTGAAGAGTCCCGCCGAACTCGTGGCGGGCGTCCTGCGGCTCACGGGCGAATTCGACAGGCCGCGCCGCGAAATCATGGACAGGGCATTGCAGATGACCTTCATGGGGCAGATGCTCAACAACCCTCCCAGTGTGGAGGGCTGGCATCAGGGCATGGAATGGGTGGATACCGGCACTCTTGTCGAGCGCATTAACTTCGCCTCCGAGCAGTTAGGCGATGCGAATAAGCCCGGCGTAAAAGCCATGATTGATGGTATTATGGCGGACGAATACGCAACCTCGCCTGCGCGCATCGTTGACACATGCCTGGATCAGCTTGGCGTCATCGAAGTTTCCGATGAGACGCGTGAGGTGCTGGAGCGATTCGCCGACCAAACTGGCGAAGAGCGCACCCGCGACAAGGTCGCCAACCTGCTGCGCCTTACCACCGCCACGCAGGAGTTTCAGAGGTCGTAGATATACAGTTGTAAGTTATAAGAGAGAACTGAAATGACTTTTGAAGACAATCTCACAGCCCTCGCAACTCGTGCCCCGCAGATAATAGAACAGTTGGAGACTGAAGAGGCGACCAAAAACGCCTTGGTAATGCCTTTTATTCAAGCCTTGGGGTACAACGTATTTGATCCTACTGAAGTCGTGCCAGAGTTCTCTGCAGACGTTGGATCACGCCGTGGGGAGAAAGTAGATTACGCGATCATCGATGACGGTAAACCAATCCTGTTGTTTGAGTGCAAGACCGTGGGGGCCGATCTTAAAGAGCAGCAAGTTGCTCAGCTTTTCAGATATTTTACCGTAACAGATGTCCGAATAGGCATTCTCACAGATGGAATTACTTATCAGTTCTTCAGCGACATTGAGGAACGAAACAAGATGGACCTTAAGCCATTCTTGGAAGTTGACCTCCTCAATCTCAATGGCAGGGCAGTTCGAGAACTTAAGCGTTTCGCTAAGCAATCTTTCGACCTTGATAAAATGCTCGAAGCCGCCGTCAGCCTAAAATATACGCGGGCGATAAAGCAAGTTTTCTCACAACAACTCAATCAGCCCGATGACGAATTCGTAAGATGGATCGCACGACAAGTCTATAGCGGAACGGTTACGCAGTCCGTGAGGGAGCAGTTTTCCGTATTGACTAAGCAAGCCCTTAACGAGTTCATAAACGACCGTATCAACGCTACTTTGAAGACTGCACTCGACCGCGGTTCAGATGAAGCCGAATCACAGGACATTGCTCCATCCGATGAAGTTGACACAGCAGGGATTGACAGTATTGGTGATCCAGGACCAGAAACAACCGTCGAAGAGACGGAAGCTTATTTGATAATCAAAGCCTTACTTCGAGACAAAACAGACATCACCCGAGTAGCAATGCGTGATGCGAAGACTTACTGCAGTGTGCTTTTGGACGATAATAATCGTAAGCTGCTCTGCAGGTTGCATTTCAACAGGTCTCAAAAATACATTGGGCTTTTCGATGAGCAGAAGCATGAAGAACGCCACGCCATAGATTCGCTGGATGAAATTTTTCAATTCGCTGTCCAGATCAAGGCAACGGTTTCATATTACGATTCCTAAAGATAATCACTGTCATTTGTTGGCCATTTGAGGAATTCACCATGACCACAACTACAACAACTCAACTCCTACAGTACGACCGCACCCTTGGCCTGTCCGTGATGGAAGGCCGTGGCTTCTACTACCCGGCAGACACGGTAGTAGGCGATAACGGACGCCTGTACGTCGTCAACCGCTCACTCGAAAGCGTTGACCGGGGCGTGCGCGTAACCGTGTGCGACATAGAAAGCGAATACTACGGCACATTCGGCGCTTACGGCGAGGGCGACGGGCAGTTTGTCTGGCTCACGTCCGGCGCAAAGAATAGCGAAGGGCATATATACCTGACCGACGAGTATTTGCATCGCGTAACAGCCTTCGACGCCGAAGGAAACTTCCTGCGCGTCTGGGGAACGCACGGCAGCGGCGATGGCGAACTCGACGGACCTTGCGGCATCGCCTTCGACGCAGACGACAACCTCTATGTCAGCGACACCTACAACAACCGGGTGCAGAAATTCACACCCACCGGCGTCTTTCTCGCCACAATAGGAGTAGGCGTGCTGTCCATGCCTTGGGGCGTAAACGTCGCGCCGAGCGGGGACATCTATGTTGCCGACTGGGGCAACGACCGCATCGCGCGCTTCACGGCCGACGGTGAGTACGTGGCATCCTACGGAGAGCCTGGGCGCAGCGAAGGTCAGTTAGTCAAGCCCGCCAGCGTCGCCGTGGACACGAGCGGAAATGTGTACGTCGCAGACTGGGGTAACGAGCGAGTGCAGGCGTTCGACGACGAGGGCAACTTCGTCCAGCTTCTGCGCGGCGAGGCTACACTGTCCCCGTGGGCAGTCAACTTCCTGAGCATCAACCGAGAAGAGGGCGAAGCCCGCTCCAGAGCAGACCTTGAGCGCAACATAGACTTCTTCGACCCCGACGACCCGCACGAGGTATCCTCGCACATCGAGAAATACTTCTGGGCGCCCATGTCCGTAACGCTGGACGGCAAAGGCAGGCTCTTCGTAACCGAAAGCAACCGCCACCGCGTGCAGGTGTATCATGTGGCGTCCTGACTTCACATTGATGCTATGGAACTTACCGAACTGATAGCGTGCGCTCCTTGGCGCGAGGCTGTCACATACCGCGACACATGGCCGCACGAATATGTCGTCATCAAGAAGGACAAGCAGCAAGAACTGCTTGACGCTGTGTGCAAGCGATTCTGCGATGGAGAGGGCGTTGACGGCAGGTTCTTCCCCATGAAGAACAGATACCTGTTTATCGGCGACTACAAGTATTGGCTGATGACGCCCTGCGACAAGATAGACCTCGACAAGGACGACTACGTCCTCAACCGCGCCCTCATCTACCGCGACCGCCGCGACTTCCTTATAAAGGACGGGGACAATGGCAAGCGCGACAAAGACATTGACGGGATATTCGATATCACGCCCGGAAAATACTACACCGGAGACTAACTTTTATGCCCGCTGAGTCAACGCTGCTTGCTTACCTTACTCCTAGACTCACCGACCGAGTAGAGGATATGGCGGTGGAAGCGCTTGGATACATCTTGTCCAAATCGCCATCCTCTAGAAGCGCGTTAAATCGTGTGCTTCAGAGCGGGGCGGCAGGACTCGACTCCATTGTGCAGGTACGTACTCAGGTAACAAGCGAAACAGGAGCGCGCCCCGACCTTGTTGGATTCGATGCTCACGGCAAGGAGCGTGTACTAATTGAAGCTAAGTTCTGGGCAGGACTTACCGAAAACCAACCGAACGGTTACCTCGAAAGACTCCCAAAAGACGGGCCATCAGTGTTGTTGTTTGTCGCCCCGGAGGCAAGACGTGATACTCTCTGGGCTGAGTTGCGCCGGAGAGTTAATGCTGATCTAGGCGATAGTTCTGAGCAAGATGGGTTGCGTAGCGCTTTGGTCATTGGCAGTCAGCGCTACCTGATGCTCACCAGTTGGAGGTCACTGCTCGACCAGATGTCGAACCAGACTAGCCACGCGGGTGAATCGTCCACCCAAATGGACATCCGCCAGCTTCAGGGGCTTACCGAGCGGATGGACGAAGAGGCGTTTCTTCCCATTCGATCAAGCGAACTCTCGCCTGAGTTTCCACGCAGAATGCTAGGTCTTAGGCGCCTCATTGACGACGCGACTATGCGTGGCATTGACTCTGGGTGGATAACTGTGGGTGGTCTTCAAGTTAGACCTCAGACTACAGGATATGGGCGATACATCAGACTGTTTGGCGAAGGTAGCTCGTATGCAGGTGCATGGTTTGGTATCAGATTTGATCTCTGGGCGCAAAAGGAGGAATCATCATTATGGCTGGATTTTGGACTCAATATCTTCGGTAATGTGAAGCCGATAGACATACAGCATAGGCTCAACCTGCCAGAAGGTGAATTATATGTTGCAATTGCATTGCCCACTGGTGTCGAATATGATGCCGTATTGGACGCAGTGGAGGAAGAATTAAAGAGAATTGGGCAGAAGATTAACTCTGACTAAAATGTCTGAAATGGTTGGAATAGGTGACTTTCTCACAGGTAACAATGTGTCTGTGTCAATAGTCAATCTCTAGGAAGCCACCACTTGACGAAACCCCCAAAGTAAGCGAATATACCAGTAATGAAAAAGAGCAGGGCATCAATATCCTGATAGGAGAGAGAACATGGCGACTAATGGCAACGGTCATCACGACAAGACGGTGGTAGTCTTGCAGCTTTCGGGCGGCAACGATGCCCTGAACACGGTCATTCCGTATAACGACGGGCAGTATTACGACAACAGGCCCTTCGTCAACATCCCGCAGGACAAGGTGCTTAAGCTTGACGACAAGCTCGGCCTTAATCCCGCGCTCGCTCCCATCAAGGAGCTTTGGGATGATGGCAAAGTCGCGCTCATCAATGGCGTCGGCTACCCGAGCCCCAACCGCTCGCACTTCCGCTCCATGGATGTGTGGCACACCGCCGAAAGCGAGCAGGTCGGCGACGAAGGCTGGCTTGGCAGGGCAATCCGAGAGCTGGACCCGAAGGCAGAGAATGTGCTCACCGGCGTCAACTTCGGTCGCGGCCTTCCGCGAGCGCTGTACGCCAGGGGCGTGCCGGTCGCTTCTGTAGGCAATCTTGAAACATACGGACTGTTCCCCGACATCAAGGACGAGGCGGCGCGCAACCTCGCGCTCGAAGCCTTCACCCAGATGTACGGCGGCAGTGGGCGCGATATCATCGCCAACTTTATCTCGCAGACAGGCACGGACGCACTCAAGGGCGCGGACGTACTGCGAGTCGCCCCGCAGCGCTACTCCTCCAGCATCGAGTACGCCGACAACCCCATCGCAGAAAATATGAAATCAATCGCGCAGGTGATGACCGCAGGCCTCGGCACGCGCGTCTATTACACGCAGCATGGCAGCTTCGACACCCACGCATCCGAGTTGACCAGCCATGCCAAGCTCTGGCAGGATGTCTCCGGCGCAGTCGGCGATTTCATGGACGACATGAAAGAGCACGACATGGACAAGGACGTCGTGGTGCTGCTCTTCTCCGAGTTCGGCAGGCGCATCAAGGACAACGGCGCTGGCACCGACCACGGCTCGGGAGGCATCTCGTTCGTGATTGGCGGCGATGTCAACGGCGGCATGTACGGCGACTTCCCCTCGCTCGATGACGACAAGCAGTCGGAAGGCGACATGCACTTCACCAACGACTTCCGCAGCACCTACTCGACCATCGCGGACCGCTGGCTTGGCCTCGACCCCGTCCAGACCACTAACGGCCTGTACGAGCAGTTCGACTTCGTCTCAAAGTAACCGCGTTACTCCATATAGACAGATTGGGGATGCCCGCTTTTTGGCAGGCATCCCCATTTCTTTGCTCCCTGGAAACCTCGCAGGACGGTTTGCCGCACTACGAAACCACCGGCCTCTTGTCCGCCCATGGCATCGCTCGCTCAAACGCTGCCGATGCCGCTATGACCGTCGCCTCGTCGCCCTTGCGCCCAACGATGTGCAAGCCGACAGGCATGCCGTCCGATGAGAAACCGCAAGGCACGCTTGCCGCGGGGTGCCCGATTGTGTTTATCGGATGCGTAAACGGCACGAAGCTCCAGCCCTTGCGGTTGGCATTCTCCTTGCCACCTATTACGTGCGGATACTCCTGAACAGGGAACGCTGTTGTCGCCATCGTAGGGGAGAGCAGCAGGTCGTAGTCTTCGAACACATCGGCGAACTGGTTCATCATGCGATCGCGCGCGCCCATAGCCTTGATGAAATCGCCCGCGCTGTACTCCTTGCCGTCCTCGATGGCCATCCGCCCGTACCAGGTTAACGGATCTGAGGGATCATCCAGCAAATGCCCCTGCGTGACGAAGACATTCGCGCAGAAGAACACCCACCATGTCTCAAACGGACTTTCCAGCGCCAGATCGCTGTCCTCCACCGTGCAGCCCAATCCCTCGAATACCCGCGCCGCGCTCGCACTCACCTCGACGACCTCCGCGTCAACGCCCGCATAGCCGTAATCCGGACTCCACGCGATACGCAGCCCGCTGATGTCCGTATCCAGCGCGCCAACGAAGTCGGGCACAGGCGCGCGCAGCGATGACGAATCGCGCGAATCGTAGCCCGCTAGCGCCTGAAGCAGTATCGCCGAGTCTTTGACCGTGCGCGACATCGGACCCTGCTGGCTAGTGATATTCACCAGCGGCGCTGCCGGTGGAACACCGCTGAAGCTGGAGACGCGCCCCTGCGTGGGCTTGATGCCGTAGATGCCGCAGAAGCTGGCAGGTATGCGTATCGAGCCGCCGCCGTCGCCTCCCGTGCCAAGCGAGCAAAGCCCGGCTGCAACCGCCGCGCCCGCGCCGCCGCTGGACGCCCCCGATGTGCGCTCCGTATTCCATGGGTTGCGACAGTCGTCGCCTAGGCGGTTCTCGTTCGCGCCCAGCAAGCCGAATTCCGGTGTATTCGTCTTGCCCAGTATGATTGCGCCTGACTCTTTCACGCGCTCCACCACGGCAGAGTCCGCCGCGGGTACATTGTCCTTGTAGGCGAGCGAACCCAGTGTGGCCCGCACACCCTTCATCATCTGCAAGTCCTTGATGGATATAGGAACGCCGTGCAGTGAACCGAGCGCATCGCCGCGCATCACGGCTTCCTCAGCAGCCCGCGCCGATTCCATTGCCTCATCTTTCGTCAGCGTGAGGTACGAGTTCAGCTGCGAGTCAAGTCGTTCTATTCGATCATAGTAGAGCTGTGTGACTTCAACAGGCGACACCTGCTTTCCAGCAATCAGCGCGGCAAGTTCGTATGAGGGAGCGAAGGCAAGATTTTCGTCGATGTTCGGCATCGGGCAACTCCTTTGTGTCTGATTGAATGTCTCGCGCTATCTTACCCCATAAAGTCGCTGCGGTTAAGACAACGGAGGCCTATTATCCGCCCACGGCATCGCTCGCTCGAACGCCGCCGATGCTGCGAGCACAGTCTCCTCGTCGCCCTTGCGTCCCACGATATGCAAGCCAATGGGCATGCCGTCAGGCGAAAAACCGCACGGTACGCTCGCCGCAGTATGCCCGATGGCGTTGATTGGGTATGTGAACGGCAGGTAGCCGAAGAACGGGTCTACCTCCTGCCCGCCAATGGTCGTGGGATGCTGCTCTATCTCGAACGCGGGTACCGCCATCGTCGGCGACAGTAGGAGGTCGTGGCTCTCGAAGAAGGCATCAAACTGCGCCTTCAGCCCGACTATCGCGCCGAGTGCTCTGGCGTAGTCAGCGGCGGTGAGCGTGGCCCCATGCTCCATCGCCTCGCGGAAGTAATCCGTCAAATCGTCAGGCCGTTCATGCAGCAAGTAGCCCGAGGAGGCGTATGTGTTTGACGCGAATATGACGCGGAACGGCTCTTGCGGCGATTCGATAGCGAAGCCGCCATCACTGACCGAACAGCCCATACCCTCAAACATTCGTGCCGCGCTGCCGCACACGTCCACGACCTCCGGGTCCACTGCGGCATATCCAAAATCGGAACTCCACGCCATTCGCAAGCCGCTGATGTCGCGGTCAAGCGCGGCAAGGTAGTCCCCCGGCGTATCACGGAGTGAGCCTGCGTCGCGTGCGTCCCATCCCGCAAGTTCTTGCAGCAAGATTGCAGCATCGCGCACTGTTCGTGTGATGGGCCCCGACTGACCGAGCTGATTAACGACTATAGGTGCGTTGCGTCCGCCATAACGAGGTACACGTCCTTGAGTTGGCTTGATACCATAAAGCCCACAGAAGCTGGCGGGTATGCGAATGGACCCGCCCCCGTCGCTGCCGGTCGATATGGCGGATAGACCTGCTGACAGACCTGCAGCCGCGCCACCGCTCGAACCGCCAGGCGTGCGTGCCGTATTCCACGGATTGCGGCAGGGTTCGCCAAGCAGGTTCTCCGTCGTGCCCTTGTGCCCGAACTCCGGAGTGTTCGTCTTGCCGAGGATGATTGCGCCCGCAGCCTTGACGCGCTCCACCACAATCGAGTCCTCATCGGGGATGCGGTCTTTGAACGGGAGCGAGCCACTCGTGGAGCGGATGCCCTTCGACATTTCCAGGTCCTTGATGGATATTGGAATGCCGTGCAGCGCGCCAAGCGCATCGCCGCGCATCACGGCATCCTCGGCGTCCCTTGCAGCCTGCATCGCCTCGTCTCGGCATAGCGTAAGGTAGGCGTTGAGTTGCGAGTCGAGCCTGTCAATGCGGTCGTAGTACAAAGCTGTCAACTCAACAGGCGACACTTGCTTGTCGCCGATGAGTGCGCGGAGTTCAGATGCGGGCGCGAAGGCGAGGTTCTCGTCGATGCTAGGCATGGTATCGTTCTCCCGTGGTCTTCTACTGAAATTGTTGCCGACTAAAAGTGCTGGTCGAGAAGAATTATGTTGCCATCGGGATCTTTCAGCGAAGCGCTGCAAGGTCCGGACGTCGTCATATCCGCCTCATATTCAAACCCCAGATTGTGTGCCTTCAAACTTGCCTGAATCGTGCGAAGGTCTTTTGGGTTGAAGGTCAAGATGTTCACATCGAACATACCTTGAAACAGGCCGATTGTCGCGCCTTCGTTTTGAAGAATCCGCCACTTCTCTGTCTCGGAGTCCGCAAACGCCTCGTTCAGATGACCCCCATCTATGACTTTGAAGCCAAACTTCTCGTAAAAGTCCAGAGACCTCTCCATATCCTTAACCGCTAGGCTAACCGAAAAAGTTCCAAGTTCCAATTCTGCATCCCCTCTGTGTTTTCAGACGCTCTGCACAACGTGAAAGCGGCGCGCCTAAGACTTGTGCGGGAACGCTGCCCCGAGTTCCCCGTCCAATGCCCTTGTAGGCTAACCCATATTCATGCAATTCGCGGGGATTCATGGCATTTCCTGCCATCGAATAAGAGCCTGGCGGTCTGGTCAAGTCGGCAATTTCCGCGAAGTCGGCATCAACTATATCATCCCACTCGGTCATCAGTTCAAGGGCTTGCGCGTCCTCAACTTACTACATCAGATCATCACTAATACACGCGCTCGAAGGCAGTTAGCGGAGCGCGCTTTCTGTACCTTGGGGTCAGATGCTCCCACATTAGCGCCTTCATCAACAAGGTGCCGAATGAGTTCAATAGACGGCGCTTCACGGTCATCGTTGATGTTCGGCGTGAATGCCAGACCTAGAGATTCTACAGCTCAATTAAGTGTCATGAAGGGAAGCCTGCCTTCACGTCGCGAGGAGATCATCAGGTCCGACAGACCCAGCTCGCAACTCACCTGCCGGATTCGATGCCTCCGCCGCCTGTTTACTGACAGCCTACTTGATGAGAAAACTTGCCTATGATAAACAATACACCTATGCTTGTTGCGGCAGTTTGTCAGATAATGAAAAGTGACTTAACGCAAAGTCATTATTTCACCCATCTTCGATTGACGGTTTGTTCGAGTGTGCAGGATACATTAGAGAGCGTTTGAGCTTACCCGACACGATAGGAGTGCGGCTTATCTATACGCCCATTGCAGATTTGGCAAAAGAGAATCAGACATCGCCTGAGAAGATCCGCGAACTTGTTGTAGTCGCCCATCGCGGCGGCAGGTTCGATGAGCCAAATACCCTTATAAACTTCAAGAAGGCCATCAACTATGCTCAGCTGAACCCTGACATAAGATGCATGATCGAGGTGGATGTACACCAGTGCAAAGCTGGCCCCGGTGGCGAATCCGGCGAACTGGTGGTCATACATGACGGCACTGTAAATGCCACCACACATGGCAAAGGGAGGGTGCGCGACTTCACCCTGGAGAAGCTGCAACAACTAAGGATCAAGCCGTCAGGTTGCGAAAAAATCCCTTCAGAGTTCACTGATGTCGAACGCGGTTCCGGCATCCTGCTTCTTCCCGTGCGCGAAGAAGATATGAGGATTCCCTCCCTTCAAGAAGTCCTTGACCTTTTCGATAGAGTGAACGAGTCTCGCCTTCTACGCGGGATCCCACTGATCGGCGTGGGAGTTGACTTCACTCACGCTGCAAGCAAGATAGGCATATTCAAGGATCATCTCCTGCATCCTTTGCTCGAACAGGTGAGACCCGGCAGCCAGCTCAATAAGGTCTTGCCACCCCAATCCCTGCTCAACCGGCTTGCATACGAGATATGCTCGCGCAACGGCCCGACACCCATTCAGGTCATATCGCAGGGCATACACGGGCGCCGCAACCTATGCATGCTGATGGAGATTATGGAGAAGTCCGAAGACGACCTCAGCATAGCGTTCCAGGCTTCCACATCGCTATTCCCCGCAGACAGCAAGGACATAAAGACAACGCTGGGAATGGGAGATGAAAAGTTACGCAGTCTGATACAAGACAAGCGCTTCACCATCAACTACAACCACAGGTGGGATCGGCTCGCCCACAACCTCCAGCGCTTCACCGGCTTCAACATTCGCAACCCCTATGCTCTATTGCCCGGCAAGTTCGCAGTGTCCAATAGAGAGGCAATGGCGAAGGCTCAAGCGGAAGGTATCCTGACCGGCTTCTGGACTGTGAATAACTCGGACGCTATCAGGAATGTCATAGTCTGGGGCGCTGATATGGTAACCACCGATTACCCGCAGCGCGCCGCGGCTATAATCCGTGAACTCTCACATCATGACTCCATGACCCGCGCGGAAGTCCTCACCCCTTCCCCAGCCGTAGCCTCTGCCGCGATTTTCGCTTCTGACTAGATGAGTTACGCCCCTGGCTGATGCGTCAAGCCGGTAATGTTTCCTTACGGGCGGATGTGGTGTATCATTTCGCCTTTGAGCAGGCTTCCCTTGGCAAACACAGTACGAAGCCTGTGCTATCGCCCACTTGAACGGGGAAGTTGCCCTCGGAAACAGATATACGGACATGTCTGCGAAAATCCTCATCGTAACTGACGCTTGGCATCCGCAAGTCAACGGTGTTGTGCGCACAATCGACACCGTGGGAAGCCACCTATCGCAGTTCGGTCACGATGTCACGATGATTACTCCCGACCAGTTCTTCAGTGTGCCGTGTCCAACATACCCGGACATTAGTCTTGGACTTAACATCTGGCCCAAGCTGGGCAGGATGATTGACAGGCTGCAGCCAGAGTACATATTCCTTCCCACGGAAGGACCGCTCGGAGTGGCAGCGCGCTTGCACTGCAAGTCCCGCAAACTGCACTTCACAACCAACTACAATACCAAGTTTCCCCAATACATTCGGCTGCGCTTGGGAATCCCCGAAAAGTGGACATTCGGCTGGCTGCGGTGGTTCCATGCTCCCGCCGACAACTTGCTGGTAACAACCGCATCTATGCGTGATGAACTGGCGGAGCAAGGCTTCAAGAACCTTCGCATTTGGTCAAGAGGCGTTGACGCCGACCTGTTCCGACCAAGCAGCGAACCTGTATTCGACGGGCTTGAGCGCCCAATCTGGCTCTATGTGGGAAGGATAGCTGTCGAGAAAAACTTGGACGCCTTCCTCTCAATGAACATCGAAGGCACCAAGGTTCTCGTCGGCGCGGGTCCGTCATTGGGAGCGTTGAAGCGAAAGTACCCCGACGCCGTGTTCGTCGGAGAGAAGCACGGCGAAGATCTCGCGCGGCACTACGCGGCGAGCGATGTCTTCGTGTTCCCCAGCAGGACGGACACATTCGGCTTGGTGATGATAGAGGCGCTCGCCAGCGGAACGCCCGTGGCGGCATACCCGGTAACAGGCCCGGTCGATGTCATCACAAGCGACAAGGTAGGCGTTCTCGACGCCGACCTCAAACAAGCTGCTTTGGGCTCTCTCTCCCTCAGCAGTGACGACTGCCGCGAGTTCGCGCTTGGGTTCTCATGGGAAAGCTGCGCCCATGCACTTGAGCAGTATCTGGTTCCCAATCGCTGGAACTAGACAAAACTCAGCTCATCGCCTTCCTCTCCGTATTCTCCACGTTTGTGATATTATCGCAACGGTATAAAACCATCATTTAAGAGAGGCTTAGTGCTATGAAAATTACCAACATCGAAACTTTCATTGTGGACGCGGGCTGGCGGCCTTGGATGTTCGTCAAAGTCGAGACGGACGAAGGCATTACCGGCTGGGGCGAGTGCAGCGACGGTCGCTCCCCACACGGCATTGAGGGCACGATACGCGACATGAAGCCACTGCTCATAGGGCAGGACCCGCGCGCCTTCGAGATGCGCTTCCAGGACATGTACCGCATCACGCGCCAAAGTCCCGGCGGCATCGCGGCGAAGGCAATCGCAGGACTGGACTGCGCCTTCATCGACATCAAGGCAAAGGCGTTAGGCATTTCGGTCGTCGAGCTTTTCGGCGGCCCCACGCGCGAAAAGGTGCGCGTCTATTGGTCCCATTGCGGCAGCTCGCGAGTGCGTCATCACGACATCCTCGGCGTGCCGCCCATAGACTCCTGGCAGTCCATAACTGATCTGGGGCATGAGGTCAAGGACCGAGGCTTCACGGCGCTGAAGACCAACATCATCATGCCCGGCGAGAACGCCACATTCGGCGGCGGCTTCAGCGGCGGCATCGGCACCACCGACCAGTACGCTCCCAAGTGGCTCATCCCGCATGTCGAGAAGCTCATCGGCACATTCCGAGATGCAGTCGGCGACGACATCGACATCAACCTCGACCTCAACTTCCACTTCAAGACCGAAGGCGCGCTGCGAATCGCAAAGGTGCTGGAGCAGTTCGACATGCTCTGGCTGGAAATCGACATGTACGAGCCAAAGAGTCTGCGCCAGATCAAAGACTCCACGACCACGCGTATCTGCACCGGCGAGAACCTCTTCTACATGCGGGACTTCATCCCCTACTTCGAGAACCACTCTGCGGATATGTTCATGATAGACGTGCCATGGAACGGCTTCAGCCAGTCCAAGAAGATCGGCGACCTAGCCGAGGTCTATCAGCACAACGTCGCGCCGCACAACTACTACAGCCACCTATCCAGCTTCGTCAGCGCCAGCCTCTGCGCCACGCTCCCGAATGTCCGCATCATGGAAATCGACATCGACGACATCCCATGGAAGGACGACCTGACAACCACGCAGCCCGAAATCATCGACGGCTACATGTCCGTCCCCACCGGCCCAGGCTGGGGTGCCGACATCAACGAAGAAGTAGCCCTAGCCCACCCCTGGGACGAAAACAGCCTGGCCCAAGTGCAAACCCAAGGCTACAAGGTGCCTGTACGGTAATAGCAAAACCCACATGATCCAGTGAAACTGAAAAGGGCGTCCACAACGGACGCCCTTTTGCATAGTTGACGTTCGTCTAATTGAGAATGGTAATCAAGATGTTGACCACCACGCCAAAGAATGTGATCGCCAGCCCAAAACCGAGCGCATACATCGTCCGAGTCAGGCGAACTTCCAAGTCTTTGAGGTCGGCCTTCGTTGCCAGATGAGGGATAGTTCCCTCAATGACCGACACTCGCTCCTCAACTGTTGTCATGCGTTTTCACTCCTCCAGATGTATAGACATGCTAGAGAAAGTTTATATAGGTTGCAAGGTTACAGAGCAAGAAATATTAATCAAAATCTGATAGTCTTAGGAGAGGTTCGAATCAACTACCCAGTCATTAACCGACGGTAGTCAATGCAGAAGAAACTCTCCAGCACCTCAACACCTACCCCGTATAAGCGTACTTCTTCGCCATATCCTCCCGTAGTTCCGTGCCCCAGCCCGGCCCCGTCGGTATCTTCATCATCCCGTTGTTCACCTCTGGCAGCACGGTGAACAGTTCCTCGCGCCACGGCGCCTGCACCGGGTCGCTCTCGCTGATGCGAACATTGTTGATCGAGGCGCACAGGTTCATCGTCTGGAAGTTCGACAGATGGCTGTTGTAGTTGTGCGGTGCGACATTGATGTCGAATAGCTCCGCCATATTCGCCGCCCTGCGCGCCGGTATGAAGCCCTGCCACTGCACATCCAGCTTCATGAAGTCCATCGAGCGGTTCTGCAATAGTTCAAGATAGTTCAGCGGCCCCAACTTCTGCTCGCCTGAGCAAATAGGCGTGCGTGTGGCGTTCTTCACCATTCGCAGGCTCTCGGCATCCAGATTGTCAATCTCCATCCACATCAGGTCGTACGGCTCCAGCGCCTGCCCCAGCCGAATCTGCGCCTCCGCCTTGAAGTTCACATTCACGTCGAGGCAGATGTGGGCGTCGGGACCTGCCTCCTCGCGCATCGCCGAAATCTGCCTCACGGCAGCGTTCTGCAGTTCGCGGCTCAGCACCTGGTCGTGCGGCCCTACCGTTCCCTGGCTTATCGTGCGGAACGGATCCCCGGGAATCTGGATGTTCGTCTTCACCGTATCGTAGCCCGCATCGAGCGCCATGCGCATCAATGCCTTAATGTCGTCGTAGTTGCGGAGCGGCTCTCTACCTAATGCCTTGTAGTTGGATGACTGGAAGCTGACCAGATGCGACCAGTACACCTTCTGCTCAGTGCGCGTGGGACCACCGACAAGCTCGTGAACTGGAACACCCATCGCCTTGCCTTTGACATCCCAGAGAGCTAGCTCGATGCCAGCGATAGCCATCCATGTAGCGCCGCCGAACGCTGAGCGTGATGAGCGCACCATGTTCGTGTAGTGCTGCTCCACGCTTCGCGGGTCCTTGCCGATGATGTGGCGCGAAAGATCTTCCACAAGCCCCGTCAAGCCCTTCGCCAGATCGCCCACGCCGAACTCCGAATATCCTGTGATGCCCTCGTCGGTGCGTACTGCGCAGTAAAGCCAGGGCCTGGTCAGCGACTTAACAAGAAAAGTATCGATTCCAGTAACTTTCAATTCTCTTTCTCCTTACGTTAGTTGGTTGGCTAAACGGCAAGTATATCATCGACAGCATGAGGGCGATATCAAATCGACTTCGGCAACTCACGACCGCATGCGAAAGCCCTGATAGCATCCGCAATCGGGCCCGGTCTCTCCATGTACATGTTGTGCCCCGTGTTCTCGATTGTCAGACGATGGAAGTCGGCGATGCCTTCCGGTACTTGATGTAATTCTTCTATCTGTGTGCGTTGTCTGCTGCTTCTGATGAACAGGATAGGCAAGCCCAACTCCGCGAACACAGGCTTCAGGTCCACATGGTCGCCGTCGCGGTCCTTCCAGTTGAAAGTGTGCGAAGACCACTTCATATCGTACAGACCTTCCTCGCGCCGGTATGCCTCATGCGCCACAACATCGCGCAGCACCTCCGGATGCCAATTCGCCGTCGCCCGATGCTGGCTCAGGTAGTCGTGCAGCTCCTCGCAGCTTTTCCATGTCGTGCGCTCCGCATGCTCTCTGCCAGCGACCATCTTGTGAAAGCGCTCGTCCACAACGACCATCGGCTCCATCAGCGCAAGCCGCGAGAACACGCCCGGATGCTTCTGCGCGCAAAGCGACATCACCACGCCGCCCGTCGAGTGCGCCACGCCGATAATATCTCGCAGACCCAGCGACTCGCAGAACGCAGCCAAATCGTCCAGACGCTCTGCAAAGCGGTAGCCGCGCGGCGTCCAATCGCTGTCCCCATGCCCGCGCGCATCCAGCGCTATTACGCGGTAATCGTCCTTGAGCCTGCGCGATACCGCATCCCAGCTTCGGCTTGTCCGCATGTCACCATGGAACAGCAGCATCGTGGGCCCGTCGCCGCCCCAGTCAACATAGCGCAGATGGATGCCTTCAACATTTACGCAATGGCTTGTTGGCACTGTCAAGAGGCCTCCTGTGTGCCGCTCATGTCTGTTAGGATTTATGTGAGTTAGCGAAGTTCATTCTAGGTGTAAAAGGCATGACACCATCGGCTCTACGCCAACGCCAACTCCTTAAGAATAGCCGGAATCCCTTCCTTCTCTTCATCGGTCAACGGGCGCAGCGGCCGCGACACCGTGTCGTCGTCAATGACGCCCATGTGCTTGAGTGCAGACTTCATGCCCGCGAAGCTCGCGGCATTCGCGCCGCCGCCCTTCGCCAGTCCCGCAATCTTCCCGGCCGCCATAATAGTGGCATTGCTCTTGCGCACGGTATCGGCGTCTCTGGCCTCACCAGCCTCCCAGCCTGCTGCCGATGCAGCAGGAATGAGATTCGCTATGCCTGGAATGACGCCCTGCACACCGACCGAGCCTGCGGTAGTGATGCGGAACGCCGTGCCCAGGAAGCGCAGCAGCGATATATCGCCCTGCTCGCAAAGCACATTTAGCTGTGCAAGCAGTTCACCCGCGCCCGAGCTGTCCTTGACACCAACAACCGCACCTTCGCCCGCAAGCGTAGCCACAGTGCCGGGCGCCACTGCGGTCTTGACCGTCTGTGGAATGTTGTACACCCAAAGCGGTGTGCCAACGCGCGCGCTGATGTGACGGTAATGGTCAAGGATTTCGTCCTGTGCGTTCGGATAGTAATACGGCGGTGTAACGGCAACGCCGTCCATGCCCATCTCCTGCACCTCAAGCGCCATGTTGATGGATAGCTGCGTGCTCGCGCCCGACACATTGCCGATGACCGGCACGCGCCCGTTCACTTCGTCAACGACAGCGTCCATACTCACAAGACGCTCTTTGCCGGACAAGTTGGCGAACTCTCCGGTCGTGCCTGATACCCAGATCCCATGCACTCCGTTGTCTATGAGATAGTTCACCAGTCTTCGCAGCGACGCGACATCCACGCTCTCGTCCGACTTCAGCGGCGTTAGTATGGGGACGATAACGCCCTTGATTTCTTTTTCTGCCATTCCCAAAACTCCTTCTGTCAAATGTCTGATCTGTCTGAGTAGAATTTACAGCATAATGAATGGAGGCCATCCTTCATCTTCAGGGACTTTCTCCAATTTCTGTGTAACCGGATTTACTTTCATCCGAAGGCTTTGCAGCAATTCGTAGCCAATCAGGGGCAGCGGAGACACTATTACTGCTGCCGGAGCGCGGTCGTCGCCAATCCGCACGGACGCGGAGTAGGTATCGCTTTCCATTACACCCAGCCTAGTCATCAACCTGTATCTGCCGCCCGGAATTTTGTACAGACCAAGCGCCTCTATGTCCTCAATCGGCAAGCCCACAAAATTGGAGCCCGTATAGACCAGAAACTCAAAGCGTCTGACTCCGTTTTCACCTGTTACGACTGCTTCCACCGTCGTTCGTCCGATATTACGCCTCTCCCGGAATTGTTGGCGATTCTATCACTCGCGGCGAAGGCCTCTGTTCGCTGTTCCGTCAATTTATTATATACACCCGTTAAGCAAACAGAACGGGCCGACGCACCATATCTCGGTGTCATCGGCCCGTCCGTATTTGCCTTGGCTTGCAGCAATGAGCGGTGCTAGGCCCCGCCTCCGATGGCGGGCAGAAAATGCACCTCGCTGTTTTCGTTCACCCTCTCTATCATCCCCAGCGTCGTAACTTCGCCATCAACCGCGACGGATATGTTCGGCTTCACGCGGTCGTCTTCGACAAGCCTCACCTTCACGCCCGGATACATGCCGTCCAGGTTATTGATAATCTGGCGCACAGTGGAGCCTTCCACGCGCACCTGTTTTTCCCCGTCGGTCAGGCTTTGCATCAGAGAGGGTATGAATACAGTTGCCATAGAACTAGCTCTGCTTCCAGGTCTCCTCCATAATCGCAACGGGGCTCATCGGAAGCCGCTCCATGCGGATGCCCGTAGCGTTATGGACTGCGTTGGCGATTGCCGGCGTTGGTGGCACAATGTTCGCCTCGCCCACGCCGCGCACCCCGAAGGGATGGTCGCTCGCCACTTCCACGATAACCGTGTCGATCATCGGCAGGTCGAGGCTTGTGGGCATGCGATAGTCCAGCAACGTGGAGTTTGCCATCGCGCCGTCATCGGTCATGTAATACTCTTCGTTCAGCGCCCAGCCGATACCCTGCACGCTGCCACCCTGCATCTGTCCCTCGACATAGCTCGGGTGGATCGCCTTGCCGGCGTCCTGCACGACCGTGAAGCGCGTCACCTCCGTCTTGCCCGTCTGCGGATCAACCTCGACATCGACGATGTTGCCCGCGAACGAGCCGCCGCCTGCGCCCATGCCGCCATACCCGCCGCTGGCAGCGCCAACGATGGAACCGCCGGTGCTGGCAAGCTGCCCTGCAAGCTCGGCGAAGCTCATGTTCAACTCAGGGTCGGATATTGACTGGAATACGCCCTCTTTCAGTTCTACCGAGTCGGCGTCCACATCCCAGATAGTAGCAGCGCGTGCAATCATCTTCTCCTTGACATCCAACGCAGCATCATAAGCGGCCCAGCCGGTGGCATATGTGGTGCGGCTGCCACCCGTTACGGCCGTGTAGCCCACCGAGTCGGTGTCCACGACCGTCGGGCGAACGCTCTCGGCAGCAATGCCAAGCACTTCTGCAGCTTGCATAGAAATAGACGCGCGGCTGCCGCCAATGTCAGTCGAGCCTTCGATCAGCGTGATAGTGCCGTCCGCGTTAACGGCGATGTTGACAGCGGAGTCGAAGCCGATATTAAACCAGTAGCCGACCGCAACGCCTCGTCCCTGGTTCTCACCAAGCGGTGCGCTGTAATGCGGGTGGTTCTTCATTGCCTCAAGTACCTCGACGCAGCCGACGCGCGGGAATACCATGCCGTCCGGCCGGCGTGTGCCCTCCGAAGCGGCGTTCTTCAAACGTAAATCGAGCGGGTCCATCCCGAGCGTTTGCGCTAACTCGTCCACCACCTGTTCGCAGGCAAATGCGGCGTTCGGCGCGCCCGGCGCCCGGTATGCCGCGGTCTTGGGCTTGTTTACGACCACATCGTAGCCGTCGATTACCGCGTTCTCCACATCGTAAACGGCGAACACGCACATCGCGCCTGCGCCCACCGGCGAACCGGCGAAAGCACCCGCTTCGTACGCGAGGTACGCCTGCATAGCAGTGATGGTGCCGTCGTTCTTCGCACCGATCTTGACCTTCATGTTGGAGCCGCAGGTCGGGCCTGACGCCTCGAACACATCTGCGCGGCTCATAACAATCTTGACCGCCCTGCCGCTCTTCTTTGAGAGCATCGCAGCGACCGGCTCGAGGTATACGGGAATCTTGCCACCGAAGCCGCCGCCGATCTCCATCGGCGTAACGCGCACCTGAGACACAGGTAGGTGTAGCACCTCTGCGGTGGCGTCTCGCGCGGTGAACGCACCCTGCGTGCTGCACCAGATATGCAGCCTGCCGTCCGTGTTCCAGATCGCGCTTGCCGCGTGAGGCTCGATATAGCCCTGGTGCACCGTTACCGTGTCGAACTCTCGCTCAACGACGACGTCCGCATCGGCGAAGCCCTTTTCGACGTCACCTTTAACATGCTGGAAGTGCTGTGCCACATTGCTCGGCTTGTTGGCGATCGTCTCGCCAAGCTCGTTCGTCCTCATGCTCTCGTGGAGGATTGCGGCGCCCTCGGCCATGCCCTGCGGAGCGGTCATAATAGAAGGAAGCACTTCGTACTCCACATCAATGAACTTGACCGCTTCTTCAGCCACATGGGGGTTGGTTGCCGCGATCGCTGCGATTGCATGCCCCTTGTACAGCACCTTGTGCCGAGCAAGAATGTTCGCCTGCAGGTCGTGAAGAGTCGTGACCTCTTCGCCCAGGTCCAGCGCAGCATCCTCGACCTGTGGGAAATCCGCAAAAGTTACGATGGCGAGTACGCCGGTCAGCGCCTCTGCCTTGCTTGTATCAATGGACTTGATGTTCGCGTGGGCATGGGGGCTTCGCAGGATTTTGCCGTGAAGCATCCCGGCCGTGTCGAAGTCCGCGCCGTACAGCGCGCGTCCCGTTACCTTGTCTGCGCCATCAGGTCGTAAAGGTCGCGTGCCGACGACATTGAAGTCAACACTCGACAGAACTTGATTTCTTTCGTATTCGACAGTCGTCATGCGCTCACCTCCTGCATTCGGGCCGCGGCATCCTGTACTGCGCGCACAATCTTGTCGTAGCCTGTGCAGCGGCACAGATTGTTCGCCAGCCAGAAGCGAATCTCGTGTTCAGTCGGGTCTGGGTTATGATCGAGCAGAGCCTTTGTCGCCACTATGAAGCCCGGCGTGCAAATGCCGCACTGCAGCGCAGCATTCTCAAGGTAAGCCTGCTGCACTGGATGAAGTTCACTGCCTATGGCAATGCCTTCGATGGTGGTAATGTCACTTCCCTCAGCCTCTACGCCTAGCACGAGGCAGGATGTAACGATCCTGCCGTCCATCTCAACCGTGCATGCGCCGCAGTTGCCGTCGTTGCAGCCTTCCTTGGAACCGGTCAGGCCGATGACATCACGCAGGCATTCGAGCAGGCTCTGTCGCGGCTCAGCGAGGAAGTCCACACTATCGCCGTTGATTCTCGTCTGTACATAAGTCTTTCCGGGCATTAAGCATTCTCCTTAGCTCGGTCAATCGCAATCTGGAGCGAGCGCCTTGTGAGCACATCGCAAAGGTGCTTTCTGTATTCAATCGTGCCGCGCATGTCCGTAATGGGAATCGCAGCGTCCTTGGCAATCTGTCCCGCCTCTGCCAGAGTCTCTTCGTTGGCAGGCTTGCCTGCTATGGCATCGCCTATTGCCGAAACATAAAGCGGAGTGGGCGCAACAGCGGCGAGCGCAACGCGCGCCGACTTGATGTTGCCGTTGTCAAGCACTACGGACGTGCCCGCGCCGGCGACCGCGATGTCCATTTCGTTGCGCGGGATGAAGCGCATGTAGTTCGCTCCAAAACCGCTTGACGGCGCCGGGAAGCTGATTGACACTAGCATCTCGCCGCGACCAAGTACATTTCTGCCAGGCCCCGTGCAGAAGTCCTCTACCGCTACATGCCGGTGACCACCGGGACCCTCTATATGGGCGACCGCGCTGTGCGCGATCATCGCCGGAATGGAGTCACCGCTGGGCGTGGCGTTGCAGAGGTTGCCGCCGAACGACGCCCTGCCCTGAATCTGCGTGCCACCGATAAGGGTTGCAGCGTCTATAAGTCCGGGGTATGCGCGCGAAATCGCCGCATTACCATAAATCCTGTAGCAAGGAACAGCCGCGCCGAGAGTAAGACCCCCTTCTGGGTCGTATGTAATCTCGTTCAGCTCGGGAATGTTCTTGCCGTCCACGACGACGTTTACGTCATCGAACCTGCCTCCCCGTAATTGGACCAGCAGGTCGGTCCCTCCCGCCAAAACGCGTGCCTTACCGTCTGCGTCATTTAGCAGGTCAACCGCTTCTCTAACCGAGTGGGGACTGGCGAAATCTATCCAGTGCAATATCCCACCTCCTTTCGTATTTTTGCTCTAATTCCGATTCTTTCTTGCTGTTAATTGGGCATACTCCCACAAACGGAGTAAGTATATCAGACCTCGTTTTGTTCAACAACAATCGGCCCAGTCCCAGGAGCGACATGAATAGGCCAATAACTGCCAGTTTTGTGGTTCACTCCGCACCTCCATAGGACAAAGTAAAGTCGAGCAACCGGCCAGCACAGAGTCGTCGGCAGCAAGCCGACTTCAGAAAGCGAAGGGACATACCGAGCTGCCTATGCTAGAATTAAACGAAATTAAGTCGAGGCTGCATTTATCAAATGGGGAGATGTTCATGGGCAACGGAGGCATGGTTGTACTAGGCATTATTCTGATAGTGCTGGGTGTACTCGTTCAGTCTGATTTAATCAGTTTTCTTCTCGATATAATCGGCATAGTCGTCATTGTTGCAGGCGTTGTCATAGGCGTTATCGGCTTGGTAGGCATGATCAAGGGCGGCAATCGCGGCTACTGAGTCGCACTAGGAACGCCCTCACGCCCGCAAAGTGAACGGTTTTGAAGCCATCGAGACCAAACACAATGGTAGCCGGGCAATGCAGAACAGACGAGAAGACTTAGATCAAAGGCGGCGCGACCTCGCCGAGAGACGGCAAGAGCAGGACGCGCGCCGAAAGGCACTCGACGAGCGAAAACATCTCTATCAGCAAGAGGTACAGCTCGAGGAAGAAGAGCGCCGACTAGCCGAAGAAGAGGAATGGCTGCTTCAGGAGCACGAACGGCTCGACCATCTCGAGCTTGGACTGGAATACGAAGAGAATGAGGCAGCCGGCGCGGAGGAAACTGAAGCAGCCGACTCCTCTGCAATTCACGCCGTACTCGTCGCAATCGGCGCTGTCGTAATTCTCTTTGCCGCGCTCTCGTGGTTTAGCGCTTTGGGGAACATCTTTGGTATAGCCGGATTCGTTTGCCTCGTAGTTGCAATTTGGAAAGCGTTCAAAGACGAAGACCGCAGTGTTGAAAACCTCAAGATATTCCTTGGCGGTATTGCTTTCTTCTGGGGCGGTGCGATCCTGATTGCGCTATGTGGCGCCATCAGCGACATGAGATTCCCTGGTTTCCTCAGCTTCTTGAACTTCTTGAGCGTCTTAGGAAACGGCATTCTGATAATCTCGGGCATTGCCGTATGTATATTCGGATTATCGAGTGCATTCAAGCAAAGGAGCCACAAGGAAGTTCATTAGGAATCGTGATATAGTTAGCGTGATAATGGACAGGCAGGCGAGTTAGAAAACGAGGTGAAATATGGGCATACTCTCCCGAATGTCAACGGTGGTGAAATCCAAAATGAACCGCATTCTCGACAATGCGGAAAACCCTAGTGAAACGCTGGACTACGCCTACGAGAAGCAGATGGAAACACTGCGGGACGTGAAGCGGGGCGTGGTGGAAATGGTAACCGCGAAGCGCAGGCTTCAACTCCAGGCGTCGAAGGTGAAGGACAGCGTTGTCAAGCTCGATGGGCAGGCAAGGCAGGCGATGGCCGCAGGCCGCGAAGACCTCGCCCGACTCGCCTTGCAGCGCAAGCAGGCGTCGCTTATGGAGCTTGAAGGCCTTGACACCCAGATAGCTGACCTCGAGATTGAGCAGGAGAAGCTCACGCAGGCGGAACAGCGCTTGCAGGCGAAAGTCGCGGCATTCCGCACTCGCAAGGAAATCGTCAAGGCGCAGTACAGCGCGGCTCAGGCACAGGTCCGCATCGGTTCCGCGCTATCAGGCATTTCAGAGGAGATGGGCGATGTCTCCCTCGCCATCGAGCGCGCAGAAACCAAAACAGAAACCATGCGAGCACGCGCCGGTGCCATCGACGAACTGGTCGAGCTTGGTGTTCTGGACGACATCACCGGAACCAGCGGAGACCCGCTCAGCAGGGAGCTTTCTCAGTTGATGTCAGAGCAAAACGTGGAAGACGAGCTTGCCGCGCTGAAAGGCGAACTGCCCTCAGCAGAAAAGCGGGCGCTTCCCGAATCCTCATCATAGAGGTGATTCGGATGTTGAAGCCGAACTCGCCACTTTGCGCGGCAAGCAGGATGACGCCTAGTGGAAGGTGACAACTTATGATTGTACGAATACTCACGGAGGGGCAATACAACTTGCCCGGCGCGTATATTGACGACCTGAACGCCATCGACAACGAACTGGTGGATGTAGTCGCGGCTGAGGACGAAGAGGCGTTCGCCCGCGTCCTGAAGCAAATGCTCGATCTGGTGCGTGAGCATGGAAGCCCTGTCCCGATAGACGAACTCGTCGAGTCTGACCTCGTCCTGCCCGAGCCCGACATCACGCTCAAGGAGGCGGGGGAGATGTTCGTCGGCGAGGGCATCGTGCCGGGGTAAATGTCAGCAGTCAGTCATCTACGCCTAACCGGCTCGGCTAAGATCGCCGCACCGTCATCCGCGCGAAAGCAGGAATCCGGAGAGTGCATCGGGCCCTCTCGCGGCAGATACCTGACTCCTAGAAGGGAATCCCCCACAGCGCGTACCAGTTCTCGAGGCTGCGCTCAACGGGCATTTTCTCCTCTTCCATAACGACACTCAACCGCATCTCGGATGTGTTGTCCCGCGTCTGTGGGCCAGTCAGCACCATGGGGTAGAAGTTGCCGCGCTTGTAATTGTAAATCCAGTACGCCTGCTTCCCTTCGTACTCCATGCCGAACACCGCTGCGAGCAGTCTATCCGCGAACCCGTGGTCCACAACGGTTTCGCTTATCATGTGAATCGTGGTGACAAGGTCCTCGTAGTCGCGGTCGTCCAGCACTGCCCAGCGGGTGCCATAGGTATCGTCAACCACTTTGAACTGCGTTCCAGTTGAGGTCTCGCTCACGGCAAGAAGCGACCTGATCTCCTCGTCGAGATTCTCGAAGAATGACGAATCCACGGGGTTGAACACGATGCCCGCCTTGTTCGTGCGGTGCAAGTCCATCCTGCCGCTAAGTGAAATCTCTGCCGTGATAACGGAAAAAAACTCATCCCGCTTTGGCTTCTTGAGCTTGTTCCGTCCGAACAGCGTACTGAGTAAACCCACGACGGCGCCTCCAAATCAGTCCATAGTCCCTTCCCCCTTGATGGGGGAAGGTTAGGATGGGGGTGAAAAATCCTGTATATCGATGTCAGCCCCTCTAGCTACTCCGCTCCATACTGCGCTGCATGTCCTGAAGTCGCTCGATCCGCTCTTCCACCTTCGGGTGGCTGGAGAACATGGTCGCTATCGCATTGCCCTTGAGCGCTGGAATGATGAAGAATGCGCTCGCGTGCTCCACTTTCCGCAGGTCCTTCTCAGGAATGCGGTACATGTCGTTGCTGATCTTCTGCAACGCGGATGCGAGCTGCAACGGCGACCCTGTTATAACTGCGCCGCCCCTGTCCGCCGCGAATTCCCGGTAGCGCGACAGCGTCATAATGAGCATCTGGCTCACGAAATAAACGATTATCGTGCCGACATAAACCGCGAGCATGATTATCATGAGCTGCCCCATATCACGCCGACCGCCGCCTCCATGCCCGCCGCCGAATCCCCCGAACAGCGTTATCCAGAACAGCATCTGCAGCAGGAACCCCGCTGCAATCACTATGACGCTGGCCCAGGTCAGTACCATCACATCCCGGTTCTTCACATGCGCCAGTTCATGAGCCAGCACCGCTTCCAGCTCGCGCTCGTTGAGCCGATTCAGAAGCCCTCTCGTAACGGCTATGACCGCGTTCTTCGGGTTGCGCCCGGTAGCGAACGCGTTGGGCACATGCGTCTCCATAACCGCAATCTTCTTCGGCTTCGGCATATCCGCGATCGCCACCAGCCTCTCGATTATGCCATGCAGACGCGGCTCTTCCTCTGCCGTGACCTCGCGTGCGCCCGTAGTCGCAAGCACCAGCTTGTCGGACATGAAATACTGGAAGAAAGCCATCGCGACGGCGATTACCAGCACCAGCTCCCAGGGCAATCCTGCCATCATGAGCAGACCGAGAAAGAACACATAGACCACCGCCAGCATCATCATCGTGATTCCCATGCGGAAGGTCAGCTCCAAGTCTCGACCATAATTCCTTTGTCTCATCTCATCCTCCTGCGTGTACCTTTCTACATTATACATAAAGTTACACGCGGGCACGCTCCGCATAGCTAAACGCCGCGTTAACACGGTGGCATCAGTTCCTTTCCCCCTGATCGGCGAAGGTTAGAGCCCGTTCTGAGCCAGTCGAAGGGATGGTCGTGAAATCGCCATTCCATTAACCGAATAAGAACGCTCTCCAACGGAATGGATAGTGTTCATCTGCCAGCGCCCACCTGATACCATGAGCGACACAACCCGAAACTCTAACAAGGCACGAGCGCAAGGCAATGGCGGCAAACTGGCAGACCATCGGACACGACAGCGCAGTCAGCACGCTCACACGAAGCTTGGCGAGCGGGCGCATGGCGCATGCCTGGCTGTTCGCGGGCCCCTCGCGCGTCGGCAAGATGACCCTCGCGCTCGACCTGGCACGCCTCGTGAACTGCACCGCAGATGACACAGAGAGCAGACCATGCGCCGAATGCCGCCAGTGCCGGCGCATCACCAACTCCCTGCACGCGGACCTGCGAGTCATTTCGCGGGGCGGCGGCGATGGTAGCACATCGAGGCGCACCGCCATTAGCGTGGAGCAGATTCGTGAGTTGCAGCGTGATGCCGTGTTGAAGCCTTATGAGGGTCGCTACCGTGTCTTCATCATCGAGGACGCCGAAAACTTCACGCAGGAAGCAGCCAACGCGTTGCTGAAGATGCTGGAAGAGCCGCCCGCGGATGTCATATTCGCGCTCCTTGCGTCCGAAGTCCGCGAAAACACCGAGGACGAGTCGGCAGGCTACATCACATACACACCGGAGCATGAGCAGGACAGAATCACCGCGCTGCTGGAAGCCGTGCCGCAGGTCGGTGGCATACTGCCCACAATCCTATCCCGCTGCCAGACACTCGAACTGCGCCCGCTCCCAGCGGCGCTTGTGCAGAGCGAAATAGAAAGCCGCTACAACTTGCCGTCTCACAATGTGACGGAAATTGCCCGATTGTCAGGCGGCAGGCTCGGCTGGGCACTGCAAGCCGCCGCGGAGCCGCAGATGCTCGTCCGTCGAAGTGAGCGTCTGGACGAGATCGAATCTACGCTGTCAGGCGGACTTGACGACAAATTCGCGTACGCCGAAAATCAGGCGGCAGCTTTCTCTCGCAGCCGCAACGCCGTATATGAAGAATTGCGGCTCTGGCTCAACTGGTGGCGCGATGTCCTCGTCATCCGCGAGGGCAACGGCGACCTTGCCGTCAACCTGTCCCGGTTGGACGCTCTGAAGTCGGCGGCGTCAGGATGCACATCCGCTCACGTGGTCGCTGCTATCCGCGCCATTCAAGAGACAACCGCGATGCTTGAGAGCAATGTGAACCCCAGACTATGCATCGAAGGCATGATGCTGCGTATGCCGCAGATCGAATTCCGGCACTCGGAATTGCAGCAACTAGGCGCATGAATTGGAGAGAAAATGCCCACACTAACAGGCGTGCAAATCAGACCGTCCGACAAGGTGCAATACTTCGACGCCAACGACCTCAGCCTCACAGTAGGGGAGCGCGTCATAGTGGAGACATGGGACGGCGATCAGGAAGGCGTAGTCGTCATCGCGCCTGACCAGGTACTCCGCTCCGACCTGCGCGGCCCCCTGAACCCCGTCCTCTGCAAGGCGGCGCCCGAATAATGCAGTCAGCCCTCTCACTATTTGCAGTGAGAGGGCTGACTTCTAATACCCGCCTACTTCAAGACCCTGTCTTGCTAATCTTCGCTATCCGTGTCGTCTTCGTCCTCCGTCATCTCGTCGAGCGACAACTGCTGCTCATCAGACGCTTCCTCGGCATCTCCAAGTTCGGCATTAGCGGCACCGTTCCTCTGCCCGTTTGCTGTGCCGTTCTTGCTCTCGGCAGCAGGCTTCGACGCCTCAGCATTAACCTTGCCGTTGGATTTGCCCGTCTCGGTCGCGCTGCTGTCAAGATCACTGACGCAGGCAATTGATGACACGGCGTCGCCGCTTGCGAGGCGCATAATGATGACCCCGCTGGCCTTCCTGCCGATAGTGGTTGAGATTTCAGATAGGTTGGTACGCTGCACCTGCGCTTGTTCGGAAACTAAGTAGAGTTCTTTGCTGTCGTCCACAACCTCAGCTACCGCAACCGGACCAGTCTTGCGCGGCTGAATGTCGAAGGTCAATATACCCTTGCCGCCCCTACCTTGCCGTCTGTACTTGTCCACTGCCGTAAGCTTGCCAAAGCCCTTTCTGCTGATGACTAGCAGGCGGCTGTCGCTATTGTGCAAGATAATAGCCATTCCGACAACGCGGTCATCCTGACTTAGTTTCCTCTTGCCGATTTCACTGCCCTTCTTTTGCAGGCGCATACCCAATACGCCACCTGCATTTCGCTGTCTTTGTGGCGCATCCTCCACTGCAAACCGAATAGACATCCCCTGCTGCGACACCATCACCACATCGTCTTCCGCCTTCGCAAGGCACGTGCCCACCAGTTCGTCGGCAGGCCCGCCGTTCATGTTCATGATAATCAGACCCGATGGGCGGATATTGCCGATGCTGCTCAATGCGATGCGCTTGATCTTGCCGGTGCGCGTGCCCAGCATCAGGAAAGTGTCGTCATGATCCAAGCTGTCCACCGCCACCACCGCGCTCACCGTCTCGTTCGCGCCTAGCTGAACCACATTCACTACAGGCACGCCCCGCGTATTGCGCGAAGTGTCCGGTCGCAACTCGAAGACCGTTAGCTTGTGAACCCGCCCTCGGTTCGTGAAGAAAAGCAACGTGTCATGCGTGTCCGCGACCAGCAGGTGCTTTACAGGGTCGTCCTCTCGCGTGGTCATGCTCACCACGCCCTTGCCGCCTCGATGCTGATTGCGGTACGTGTTCGCCGGAATGCGCTTGATGTATCCCCCCTGGCTCAGCGTAACCACAACCTGCTCATGCGCCTCAAGCTCGGCGCGGCTGATGTCGTGCGCGTCCAGGCTGATGTCAGTCCTTCGGTCCTCGCCAAACTTGCGCTTGAGCGCCCGCGTCTCCTTCTTTATCTCGAGCATTATCTTATTCTCATCGCCGAGAAGCTCTTCCAGACCCTGTATCGTCGTCTGAATCTGCGCGTACTCCTCTTCAAGGCGCTCCCGCTCAAGTGTCGAGATGCGGCGAAGCTGCATGTCCAGTATCGCCTGCGCCTGTGGTTCGTCCAGGCTGAACCGCGTCATAAGCGCATCCCGCGCAGAAGGCGTATCCGCGGCCCCGCGTATGGTCGCAATCACTTCGTCAAGGTTGCTGACCGCAATTCGCAGGCCGGCAAGGATGTGCGCCCGTTGTCTCGCCTTCTCAAGCTGGAACTCAGCACGCCGCCGCACGACCTCGCGCCGGAAGTCTATGAAGGATAGCAGAGCGACCTTCAGCGTTATCGTGCGAGGCATGCCTTCGACCAGCGCGAGCATGTTCGCCGAGAACGAGCTTTGCATCGGCGTAAGCTTGTACAGGTTGTTCAGCACAACCATAGGCTGAGTGCCCGTGCGAAGCTCAATGACCACGCGCATCCCCTCGCGGTCCGACTCGTCTCGCACCTCTGATATGCCTTGAAGCCGCTTGTCCTTCGTCAGGTTTGCGATCTTCTCCACCAGCGCAGCCTTGTTCACCTGGTAAGGCAGTTCCGACACGATAATCTGCATGCGGTTGGAACGGCTCATCGGCTCGATTTCAGCCTTGGCGCGCACGATAATTTGCCCGCGCCCCGTCGAATAGGCATTGCGAATGCCTTCACGCCCCATAATTGTCCCGCCTGTCGGGAAGTCCGGACCATGCACATGCTTGAGTAGGTCTTCCACCGTCGCATCCGGGTGATCGACGAGATGAATGACAGCATTGCAAATCTCAGTCGGATTGTGCGGCGGTATGTTCGTCGCCATGCCCACCGCAATGCCGGCCGCGCCGTTGATCATCAGGTTTGGCAGACGCGAGGGAAGCACCACAGGCTCGCGCAGCGTGCCGTCGAAGTTGTCGATGTAGTCAACGGTGTTCTCATCGATATTGACAAGCATCTCTTCGGCAACCGCCTGCATACGCGCTTCCGTATAGCGCATTGCCGCCGGCGGGTCGTTGTCCACGCTGCCGAAGTTCCCCTGTCCGTCAACAAGCGGCAGGCGCATCGTGAAGTCCTGCGCCATTCGCACCATCGCCTCGTACACCGAGTCGTTGTTATGCGGATGATACTTTCCCAGCACCTCACCCACGAGCCGCGCGCTCTTCTTGTACCCCTGCCCGGGCCGCATGCCCAGTTCCTCCATTGCGTAGAGGATGCGCCGCTGTACGGGCTTCAAGCCGTCGCGCACATCGGGCAGCGCCCGCGACACGATTACGCTCATCGCATAGTCGAGGTACGAAGTACGCATCTCTTCTTCGATATGCGTCGGCTTGATGAAGCCATAATCAGTCTTATAGGTCGTCATCAAAACTCTCCTGTCTTTAGCGGCAGCGCCTCTTCAAACGGCAGCGCTCGCTTCGGGATGTCAGAACCACAGCATTACAACCGCATCAAGCCGGTCCGGAAGCAGCAAACATTGAAGTGGTCAGGCGGCATAATATTGCGGCCCATGCCCAACCTAATCCCTACCTAACCTTAATAGCATAATTGAACTTATTATAACATGGGATTGAAGGTTCTAATGTGAGGACTTGGCGGCATCCATGCGCTCCGCGGCGCGTTCGAGAAGCGACTGAAACAGGCGGTCGAAGTGCGGCGGAACTTCCATGCGACGCTCAGGTCGGAACTGCACCCCGATTACCCAGCGATGCCGCGAGCTTTCCAGCGCCTCTATGGCACCGTCCTCCAGCGAATACGCTGACGCCAGCAGCCAGGACGATTTCTGCGCCTCCCGAATCCCATTGCTGTGACGGCTGTTCACGCGCACGAACCCGCCCGATCCGACCACTGCTGCCAATCTGCTTCCCGGCGCGATGTAGATGTGGTGATACGCCGAAGCCACTCCGCCATCCTCGCCAACATCCGCATGCTCTGCAATCGGAATCGAGGCCTTGCCCCCGAACGCAATGTTGAGCAACTGCATGCCCTCACCAATCGCATAGATGGGCAGATCGTCATCAATCGCAGCGCGCACGAGCGCAACAGCCGCATCGCCCGCGGCGGCATCATCACAGCAAACGAGCGCGTCAATGAGCCGCAGCGAGACATCTGGCGCTGTTCCGTCAGACGCATATATCCGCAGCGCCCGCCCGCCAAGCCGTTCTACGGAAGCGGCGCATGCCCGCGCATTCTCATCTGACTCTGCTACTATGCCGATTAGGGGCCCAATTGAGGGTATATGCGTTGCC
Source organism: Dehalococcoidia bacterium (assembly GCA_965225795.1). GTDB lineage: Bacteria > Chloroflexota > Dehalococcoidia > Lucifugimonadales > JADFKI01 > Bin90. The sequence continues at coordinate 3,285,685 of OZ245324.1, forward strand.
AAAAGTGCCTTACTTCAGAAAGCGCCGGAAGCGATTCTTCATCCTGTTGACGGCGCCCCACCTGATACTTCTTTGGATATTGTTTCTCACCCTGTTCGCGCTCTGCCTGACTCCGCCCTGCGTCTGCCTCCACTGCTCATACCGCGTGCGCTTCTCCTGCTCATGCTCCGTGTGCATCGCATGCATGAGCACGAGACGGTCGTACTGAGCGCGTCTGTCCGGCGCCGACAGAATCTGATTCGCCTCGTTTATCTCTTTGAAACGCGCATCCGCATCCGGATCCCTGTTCACATCGGGATGGTACGCCTTCGCCAGCCTGCGATACGCCCTTTTGATGTCATCTTGGCTGGCATCGGGGACCACACCGAGAACGTCATAGTAACTTCGCTTCTCGTCGGACATATCCAACCCGCCGCCTCTTACCCGTGGAACTTCGGCTGCCGACGTTCGCGAAACGCTGTCAGAGCCTCTTTATGCGCGTCCGTAAACCGCGCCTCCCTCAGCGTCTCCGACTCCCGTCGCAGCACCAGCGACAGATCCTTCTCCATGTAATTCTCGTGGATAAGCCGCTTCACCTTCGCCAGATGCCAGTCAGGATTATCCGCAATCTCCTGCGCCAGCGCCACCGCATCATCCAACAGAGTCTCAGCAGGGCATACATGGTTCACGAAGCCCGCATCCTTCGCCTCTTGCGCTGTGATGAACTTTCCCGTCAGCATATATTCCAGCGCGCGCCCCAGCCCGACCAGATTCACGAGAAAGTGCGTGCTGCCGTACTCGGGCGTCAGCCCGATTCGCAGGAAGCGGAACGATATGCGCGCATCCTCCGACGCAAGCCTTACGTCGCACGACAGGGGCAAAGTAATGCCAAGCCCCACCGCAATCCCATTCAGCGCGCAAACGATTGGCTTCGACTCACGGGCAAGGTCAACCCAGCTTATATCCGCCGGCCTCGCAGGCGCCTGTTGAGTTGCGGATTCCCCACGCACAAAATCTTCGAAGCCTCCCACATCAGCGCCCGCAGAGAACGCCCGCCCCGCCCCCGTAAACACCATCGCCCCGATCGCGTCATCCGCATTCCACGCTCTAACCTGAGCCTGAATCTCCGACTGCATCACGCCCGTGAACGCATTCAACCTCTCCGGCCGGTTCAGCGTAATAATCCCAACACGCCCCCGCGTTTCAGTCAATATCTGCTCATGCACCATGCCAAAGCCCCTCCGAAAACTCAACCAGAACATCCCCTATGATAACATAGCGGTCAGTTTCCCAATGTAGCCCGCCGATGATCAATTTAAGGACTCCACATGAAAATCACCGACGTCAAAGCTGTCTATCCCAGGTACCAGCACCTTGCACCATCCTGGCGCACGCACTTCTGGCAGATTGTCGTGCGCGTGGATACGGACACAGGCGTGATGGGCTACGGCTATGGCGGCGGTGGCGTTGCGGGAGTCGCCGTCGTCAACGGCCACCTGCGCGATCTGCTCATCGGCCGCGAGATTGAGAGCGTCGCCGACATTCAGGCGACCTACGATGTGCTGTACATGGAGTCGCTCCCCTACGGACGCAAGGGCTTGGGCGTCATGGCGCTCTCCGGCATAGACCTCGCCCTCTACGACCTGCTCGGCAAGGCGCGCGACCTGCCAGTTTGCGCCCTGCTGACCGACGCGCCCAAGCAGGGCATCCGCGCCTATGCAACCGGCGAGGACGCCGAACTATACCGCGACCTCGGTTACACCGCCAACAAGTTCGGCCATCGCTGGACCGGCAGCGCCGCCGACTACGACACGGCAGTACGCTCAGCGGCGCACGTGCGCGAGGTCTTCGGCAAAGACGCGCTCGTCATGGTGGACGTGTACATGTCCTGGGACGCCGAAGTTACGCTCGAAATGGCAAGGCGTCTTGCGGACTACAATCTCTACTGGTTCGAGGACGTCCTCACGCCCGACGACCTCGACGGGCAGGCCGCACTCATAGGAGATGTGAAGCCCACCCTCATAGCAGGCGGCGAGCACGAGTTCACGCATCATGGCTTCGATGCCATCGCCCGCGCCAGCGCGATGGACCTGTGGCAGCCCGACATCACCTGGTGCGGCGGCATCACCGAAGGCATGCGGATAGTAGAGATAGCCGAGCAGTACGGAATACCCGTCGCACCACACAGGGGCGGCGAAGTCTGGGGCTTGCACTTCATCGCCGGTTCCGCCTGCGCCGACCTCGCCGAGTACCACTCAGATCACATCCGAGACGAGCGCGACATCCTTTGGCTCGACGAACCCGCCCCCGTTGACGGCTACATATCCCCGTCCGATGCCCCCGGCTTCGGCGTCACCCTGAACGAAGCCTTGTTATAGTCCTCGCACAAATTAAGATCGCAAGAGGACAGCAACCAACAGTCCCAATATCGCTATCTGCAATCCAAAAAGTAGATTGAATCGAAAGTTCATATCAGACCGCAGGGCATCAAAACGCGAATTCATTTCAGAACGCATATCGTCAAAGCGCGCGTTCATATCAGAGCGCATATCGCTAAGACGCGCACTCATGCCCGCCTGTTCGCCTTCCAGCCTGCTAACTCTCTCTTCCACGACCATACCCACCCCCGCATAAAAATTTCCTTTGAATGAATTATATCATCTAACGGAATGAAATGCTCCATTGCAAGGTCAACGCAGATCCCCATCCTTCATCAACTCCCGCATCACGCTCGTCGCATACGCCCCCTTCGGCAGCGTGAACTCCACGACATAGCCATCTTCCGCAGGCTTGACTGTTGCATCATCCAGCCGAATTCGGCTTATCCGTCGCGCCCCCGGAATGCCCCGAAACTGCTGATACTCAAGTCCGAACTCTGACAGCACCCGCTCCTCCAGTACACCGGCGTCGCCACCGCTGACACGCGCCTTCTTACCGAACAGAGGCAGCGCAGCGCTGATCTCCATCCGCCGAGCGCGCTCCGATTCGGATTCCCCGTCATCCACCACGAACATCCCGCCGCTATCATGCCTCTGCGCCCTCTCTCCGGTCAGCACTGCGTCAAACACCCCGCGCTCCATTCGCAGCTTGAGCAGCCAGTTGAACAGGTGGGACTGCAAAGCCGACTGATAGAAGCGCTGCATCCTGCGGTCAACGCGCATCTTCTCGCCTCTGATTAGGCGCAGCCCGTCAATGATGTTTGTGTTGAAGCTCCCGAACCTCTGCGGCCCGAAGTAGTTTGGCACACCGACCACACGAAGATGCGCCAGTACATCCTCCGCAGCCGTCTGCCAGTCGTCGCGTGGATTACGCACCCGCACGCTGAAGCGATTGCCGCGCAGATGCCCCAACCCCAGCTTGTTGCGGTGCAGCGATGTCTCCAAGATTTCCAACCCCTCGACATCACCCATCGACTCAAACACAGTTGCATATTCCGCGGGCACGCTTATCCACTGCCGGGCAATCGCGTACTTGTCCTTCTGCCCGGCAAATCCCACCGCTCTGTGCGGCACGCCCGCCTCCTTAAGCGCAGACACGACATCCATCGTGGTAAGCTCGCGTTTCTCGATGAACGCGTAAGCGTGCCCCCCCGCGCCACTCGGCAGGTAGCTCGGTATCTCCTCCACCACGAAGTCGGCAATATCCTCGCGCAAATTGCCGCCGGTCCCGGGCATCTCCGCGCTCGCGGAAGGCAGATCGTCCCACGAAAAGCGCAAACGCTCATCGTCAAAGTCTATCTCATTCTTAGAATCTATCGTCATATCGTTTGCCATCACTTAACGCGGTATGTCCAGACCTGGAAATAGACATCCGGCTCGCCCTTCGGCATTCCCAGGAACTTGTCTGTAACCTCAACAAGCTCCCATTTCCCTTGTGACACCAGCAACTCCTGCCTCTCGCGAAAGCCGTTCTGCTCATAAACATCCGGGCGCAGCGTGAACGCAACGCACCCTCCTGGCTTCGTAACGCGCACCAGTTCGTCAAGTGAGTGCGCGGGCGCATGTCCTAGCGTCAACACTCCTACACCTATGACCGCATCGTAGCTGTCCGTCTCGAGCCCAAGCGTCTCTCCCATCGTCATCTGGTGAAAGGCACAATACACCTTCTTGGCACGCGCCTCTTCCAGCATCCCGCGCGACATATCCATTGCCTCGATGTCCGAATAACCCAGCCTGTTCAACTCCACGCCTACCAGCCCCGTGCCTGCGCCCGCATCCAGAACCTTCGCATCCTTGCTCACGAAGCGAGCAAAAGTCTCCGCCGCCATGCGTGGCATCACATACCCAAAATCGCCTTCTATGTTGTTGTCGTACTCATTCGCCCATTCGTCGTACCGCTCTTCGAGTTCCCTGTTGCTCTCAGAGGAATATACCCACTGCACCCTGTCTTCGCTGCTAATAGTACTGCCCATAGTTAAGTTCGCCTTTCACATCTGGCTCCATTCCTTCACGAAATATACTAACATGACGCTCAGTCCCGAATCGCTGGGATGGACATTTCGGAGCCTTCTTGTTTATACTCACGCGGGCAAAACACAAGAAACATAGATGTTACATCTATGCGGGAGGGATCGACCTTGGAGCAAGGAAACATATCGTGGATGCTTGTGTCCTCCGCGCTGGTGCTGTTCATGACACCGGGACTGGCGCTTTTCTACGCAGGACTTGCGCGCAGCAAGAACGCATCCACCACCATAATGCACAGCCTCATGAGTATGGGGATCATCGGCGTTGTCTGGGTCCTGTGGGGCTACACTATCGCATTCGGACCCTCCATTGGCGGCCTGTTCGGTGACTTTAGCTTTTTCGGGCTCAACGGCGTTAGTTCTGAAGTCGGACCTGACGGCGGTATCCCACCCATGCTGTTCATGATGTTCCAGGGCATGTTCGCAATCATCGCCCCCGCCATACTTACTGGCGCATTCGCGGAGCGTATGAAGTTCAGCGCCTACGTCCTCTTCATGATTCTCTGGGTAACGTTCGTTTACGCGCCCGTAGCCCACTGGGTATGGGCTGAGGGCGGCTGGATATTCAATCTGGGTGCTCTGGACTTCGCCGGAGGCAACGTCGTACATATCACATCCGGAGTTGGCGCCCTCGCTGCTGCGCTGATAGTCGGCAGACGTATGGGCTTCGGCGTCGAGCCTATGGAGTCCCACAACGTCCCCATGGTCGTTTTGGGAACGGGCATGCTCTGGTTTGGCTGGTTCGGATTCAACGCAGGATCCGCTCTCGCCGCCGACAGCACCGCGATCAACGCCTTTGTCGTCACCAACACCGCCGCCGCGGCTGGCGTTCTCGGCTGGACGGCATTCACGTGGATTAATGACGGCAAGCCCTCGGTAATCGGCGCTGCGTCCGGCGCCGTCGCAGGACTCGTAGCGATAACGCCGGCAGCAGGCTTCGTAGGCCCCATGCCCGCCATCATCATTGGACTCGTCGGCGGCGTCCTCTGCGCCGTTGCTGCCCGCTTCCTGGTCAGACTGAAATTGGATGACGCGCTGTCCGTGTGGGGCGTTCACGGCATCGGAGGCACCTGGGGCGGCATTGCCACAGGACTGTTCGTCGGCATAGGCTTCGGTTCGCTCGATGTCCCGCGTATTCAGCAAATTGGCATCCAGCTGATCTCCATCGTTGCCACATGGGGATGGGCATTCGCGGTAACGGCGATTATCCTACTCGCGCTCAAGTACACCATCGGCTTGCGCGTCCCCGAAAACAGCGAAGCGATCGGTCTTGACATCGCAGAGCACGAAGAACCTGCGTATAGGTTCTAGTAGTACGAACTTGGCGTCCGCTCTATTGGCGTCTGCTCTATTATTATCAAAAAATTCACTCCCTTCCCTTTCTAACGGGAAGGGCTAGAATGAGGGTACTCAATCCCTCGTAGTTGATCCTTGCCTTTTTGGCACGGGGAGGTGAGCCATGAAGAAAATCGAAGCAATCATCAGACCGGAGAAACTCACCATAGTGAAGTTTTCGCTTGGCGAGGCAGGCTTTTACGGACTGAATGCTACTCACGTAACGGGACGCGGTGGACAGCGTGGCATTGTCCATACTGGACGCGCCGGGCAGACAATTACCGTGGACATGCTGCCCAAGATGAAGCTGGAATTAGTAGTCAAGGATTCGGACGTGGACACGGTTGTTGACATAATCGTCGAATCCGCGCGCACCGGCGAAATCGGCGATGGCAAAATATTTATCCACCCGATAGAGGACACCATACGGGTCCGTACAGGCGAGCGCGGCGACGCCGCCGTCTAATCGCTTCACAAAGTTCCTTCCCCCTCGATGGGGGAAGGTTAGGATGGGGGTGAAAATCCTTATCCATCCCGTCCATCGATGTTAGCCCGCCGGAGACGACGCAATGAAAATCACCGCCATCGAATGCCTCATACTCGACCGCAGCTTCCCCTTCATTCTCGTCCATACCGACGAAGGTCTCGTAGGAATAGGGGAGTGCTTCCGACGCCAGCCTTCCGTCATCAAGGTGCTGATTGACGACCTGCTCACGCCTGTACTCATTGGCAAAGACCCAACCGATACCGCTGTCCGTTTTGACGACATGCAGCGAGCCGCGAGTGCCTACGAGATGGGCGGCGCGGTCTGGTGCGCCATCGCGGGCTTGGATATCGCCCTCTGGGACCTCAAGGGCAAGGCGCTCGGACAGCCCATAGCCAACCTGCTCGGCGGCATGAAGCGCGACAAGATTCGCATGTACGCAAGCTCCATGCGCCGCGACCTGACGCCAATTGAAGAAGGGCAGAGGGCAGCGTCCTTCGTTGAACAGGGCTACTCCGGCTACAAGCTGCACAGCGCGGTCCCTGGCGCAATCGACGATTCGAGGGACTACACCATCGCCACCGTCACCGAAGTGCGCGCCGCAGTGGGCGACGATATAGACATCCTCGTGGATGTTAACGGCGCATACTCTGTCCACCACGCCATGGAAATCGGCAAGGCGCTGGAGCAATTAGGCGTATTTCACTTCGAAGAGCCGCGCCCCCACTACGACCTCGAAGGCCTGGCTACCATCGCGGACGCACTCGACATTCCCATCGCCGCCGGCGAGATGATTTACACCCAGTACGAGTACCGCGACCTCATCCTCAGGGGCAAGGTGGACATCATCCAGCCCGACATCGTTAAGGCGCCGGGCTTCACCGAGTTCCAGAAGATTGCCGAACTGTGCAGAGCGTTCGGCAAGCCAATCACCGTTCACAACACGCAGCCAATCCTGAGCACCGTAGCGCATCTGCATTTCTGCGCCGCCTATGCCGACATAGTGCCCTACTCGCAGGAATACAACATCGAGCCCATCTCCATACGCGACGAGATTTCCGTCCTGAAAGAGCCGCTGCAAGTCAAGGACGGCTACCTCGCAGTGCCAACCGGCCCCGGACTAGGCGTCGAACTCGACGAGGAAGCCCTGAAACAGTTGGCTGCTCGCTGATTTCGGCTTGCCCTGTGACTCACAATCGCAATACGCGGATGGTTCCGTGCGCTTTCAGGCCTATTCGCTTGTACTACAATGAACTCCATAGGCGCTGAAAGCAGCATTCGGGAGGCGCAATGACCACAACGACTACAGGCATACTTCCATACAGGCTGCAACTGGAGGAGGGCGAACGGCTGAGCGCTCTCGACGACCCCGGCCCCTTGCCTGAAGGCATGCACCAAAACCCCACTCTCTTATACGCGGCAAATGCACTCATATCCCGCTTACGCGAACTGCCCGGTGTGTTCGTGGACTTCAACACCTTCGTCTATTACGACCGCAAGAACAGAAACCGCCGCGTATCACCCGACCTCTATGTGGCGCTTGGAGTGGACACGGTCGCTATCCGCGAGCGGCACGGCTACTTGATATGGGAAGTGGGCAAGGCACCCGACTTTGTGCTCGAAATTGCCTCCGAAAGCACCGCGAGGTACGACTGCATCGGAAAGCGAGACCTGTACGCTTCATTAGGCGTTGGCGAATACTGGCGCTATGATTCCACGGGCGGCGACTTTTACGGCACGCCTCTCGTCGGAGAACAGCTTGTTGGTGGTGAATATCGCCCCTTTGAAGTCCACACGACCGCTGACGGAGAAATCTGGGCGCACAGTCCTGTACTCGACATCGACATCTACTGGGGAGACGACAGGCTGCGAGTATACGATCCGGACAGCGGTTCATTCAAACTCGACGCAGAGGAACTGGAACAGCAATACAAGGAATCCGAAGAAGCGCGTGGCACCTTGGAATCCGAGCTTACAGTCGCTGAAGAGGCGCGTTCAGCTACGGAAGCCTCGCATGCCGCAACAGAAGCAGATTACGAAACCGAACGTACCGCGAGGATGCGCGCTGAAGCTGAGATAGCGCGACTTCAGGAGCTGTTGCGCCGCCAACAATCCTAGCCTAGTAGCATTTAGGCGCATCGACCAATTCCGTCATTCCTGCGAAAGCAGGAATCCAGATCGGGAAAGCGCTAAGGCTTACAGCGGCGGTGCCCCGAACCTGCCCCGAAAGTCAGTCGCCTGCTCGTAAGCGTATGCAATCCTCAGCATCGTCTCCTCGCTCAGCGCAGGCCCCATAATCTGCAAGCCCACCGGAAGCCCGTCCGACATACCCGCCGGAACGGATATGCCCGGTATGCCAGCGATGTTCGCTGGAATAGTCAGGATGTCGTTCAGGTACATCTGCAAAGGATCGGCCGTCTTCTCGCCTAGCTTGAACGCAACCGTCGGCGAAGTCGGCATCACCACCGTGTCAAACCGCGTGAACACCTGCTCGAACTCGCGCCGAATCAGCGTCCTCACGCGCTGCGCCTGCACGTAGTACGCGTCGTAGTACCCCGCCGACAATGCGTAAGTCCCCAGCATTATGCGCCGCTTCACCTCTGGCCCGAAGCCATATTGCCGCGTCTTCTCCAGCGCGTCCCACACGCTATCAGCATCCTGCGCCGAGAAGCCATACTTCACGCCGTCATACCGTGCCAGGTTCGCCGACGCCTCCGATGGCGCGATGATGTAGTACACCGCCAGTGCGTGCCGCGTGCTCGGCAGCGACGTCTCCTCCACCTCGGCCCCAAGCGACCGCATTACATCGATCGCCTCGCGCACCGCGCTCTCCACGCCCGCTTCCAGCCCCTCTCCGAAGTATTCCACCGGTACGCCAATGCGAAGACCCTTCAGGTCTTCCATGAGCGCCTGCGTATAGTCGGGCATATCAACACTGAGCGATGTTGAGTCGTTGGGGTCGTTCCCCGCGATGGCGTTCAGCGTGATCGCGCAGTCTCGAACATCCTTTGTCAGCGGCCCAATCTGGTCTAGCGAACTTGCGAACGCCACAAGCCCGAAGCGGCTCACAAGCCCATAAGTCGGCTTCATGCCCACGATGCCGCACAGCGATGCCGGCTGCCGAATGCTCCCGCCCGTATCCGAACCCAGCGCGAACATACACTCGTCCGCCGCCACCGCAGCGGCAGGTCCTCCGCTGCTCCCGCCCGGCACGCGGTCCAGTGCCCACGGGTTGTGCGTTGGATGAAATGCGGAGTTCTCGTTCGACGACCCCATCGCAAACTCATCGAGATTCCCCTTGCCCACAAGCACTGCCCCTTGCTCATACAGCCGCCCTGTAACCGTAGCGTTGTAGGGGGGAATGAAATTCTCCAGCATACGCGACGAGCAAGTCGTTCGAACCCCGCGCGTCACCATATTGTCCTTCAGAACCATCGGGACGCCCGTGAGCGGCTGCACATTCCCGGCAGCAATTCGCGCGTCCGCCTGCTCCGCCTGCCGCATCGCAAGTTCATCGGTCACGGTCACGAACGCCTTCACGCTGTCCTCAACCTGCGAAATCCGCTCAAGCACCGCAGTCGTTAGTTCGACCGATGTTACCTCGCCGCCATCTAGCAGCGTTCTCGCCTCATGCGCCGTTAGCCCCGCCAATTCCATCTTGCTCATATTCTCCCGTTCGCGGTGAGCTTGTTGAGTCACCAGATTCTATACCGCCCATCCCCTCCATCCATGTCAGTCCCATCTACTCCAGCACAGCCTTGACGCGAATCAGGTCGTCCTGACGATTAGGCACATTCGCAAGCGCATCCTCGCGCGCAAACGAAGGACGCGCCACATCCTCACGCATCACCGATAGCAGATCGACCGAGTGTCCCGTCGGCTCCAGGTCCCCCGTATCCACACCGCTGAGCGCCTCGAACTGCTCCAGAATGTCGGAAAGCTGACCTCGCATCTGCTCCACCTCTTCATCCGTCATCCCCACGCGCGCCAGCAGCGCAATATGCCGAACCTCTTCCGTCGTAAGCCGCGTACCCTCTTCCATCAGCCTGAAATCCCTTCGCTCACGATGACCAACCTGACCGCCACCCGTAAAACACCACCCGCAAGTGTAACAAAGCCGCCAACACACCTTCAACAAATACCCAACGCACTAGGGCAGGATGAGTGAACACGTGACCAACTCATCCTGCCCATCCTGTGTATCGATGTTAGTTTCCTACCGGCTATACCCCGAAGCCTGCTTCGGGATGTCCCGCGCTATATGCTCCATCAGGAACGAGAAGTCGCGGTACGCCGCCAGCTCCCCTATATGCCTGTCCAGCGACTGCAGATCGTTCTTCAGCATCGCAATATCTTCACGCACGTCATACGGTGCGTCCGGATACGGCAGACTGCTGTACCTGTCCGACGCCAGCGCAACCAGCGCCCCCAACTGTAGCAGCGCGCCATCCCTGTTATTCGGCGCGTCGCTATACTGCGCCAGTATCTGTGCGTGCTGACGGTTCGCCTCATTGACCACCGGCGTAACCCAGCGCACTTCCACGTCGCCTAAGTTCAGCACTTCGCCCCGCGCCGCATAGTCCACCAGTTCCAGCTCATAGAACACCGTCGTTGCCGCGCCCGAAGGTATCTCCGCGAACTCCTTGCGCGCCTGCGTGAAGTTCTCGTCCGCCGTAATGCGATTCTCGTAGCCGATGATCCGCCACGATTCCACGACCTCCGGGTTCCATGTAACCTGCGCCCGTGTCTGGTCCGCAAACGGTATCGACAGCGCAAGCCAGTTCTCGCGGCTGAATGTTGCGCGCGCGTGTCCCGTGTCGTTCAGGTAGCGGTACCAGCCGTTGCCGTGCTGCGCCAACTGCTCCAGAAGGTAGTCGTTGTAGTTCTCGATGCCCACGCCGATCGTGATGAGACGCAGCGGGTTCTTGTTGTCGTAGTCGCCTGCCGACTCCAAAATGGCGAACGGATTCGTCGCGTCCACATTCGCCACGCCGTCCGACATCAGGATGACATAGTTGTGCGCGTCAGGACGCTCGCGCCGAGCCTCATGTGCCAGTCTGACGCCAAGGTCCAGACCCGCCTGCACATTCGTCGAGCCGTGCGGCTCCAGCCTGTCGATAGACCTTCTGACCTTCCTGCTGTCCGGATTTTCGTGCTCCACGGTTAGTCTGTCGATTACGTCTTCCGTAAAGTGGACCACCGCTATTCGGTCGTCTCCGCTCAGGCTCTTGCGAATGCTCTCCGCAGCCTCGCGCGCAATATCCACCCTGTCGCCGTCCGCCATAGATCCCGACGCGTCCAGCACCAGCGTAACATTCAGAGGCCTGCCGTCATCGCGCAGTTCTGGCGCCTGAAAGCCGATTCGCGCCAGCACCTTGTAGTCGTCCAGCGGATGCGGGATTAAATCGGTATGCACCGCGAAACTATCGTCCCGCGATGGCTGCGCGTAGTTGTAGTTGAATGCGTTAATCCACTCCTCTGAGCGCACCGAATCCGGCTCCACATCGTAGCCCGACCGCGCCCAGTTCAGCGCCAGGTGGTACGACGTGCGGTCCGTATCGAGGCTGAATGTCGAGACCCTATCCTCCGCCGTATGTACGAGCGGCGTACGCTCGTAGTCCTCGAAAGTCGTCGCGCCCGGCTGACCGCCGCGCGGCCCCACACCCGACTGCGACTGCGCCACCTGTCCGCCCGAACCCCGCTTTGAATCCAACTGCACTTGCATCGCTGGCGCAGAGGGGGCAGTGGGGGCAGGCGCAGCCTGCTGATTCTGTTCCACTATCGTTGCGGGAGCTGCCGTTGCAGCCGGGGCAGTCATGGCCTGCGTAACAACCGCAGGTTGTGCCGGCATAGCCTGTGCAGGTGCCCGCTGTGAGGCGGCAGGAGCTGGCGCTGCCATCGCAGGTGCAGCCGGTGCTTGCGGAGCAGCAGACGCAGGTGCCTCCGCAGCCGAGCCACCACACCCCACAACCGCCAATCCAAGCGCCAGTGCTAGAGTAATCGCCGTCAGATTCTTCAACTTATTTCTCATGTCAATCAACCTCCACTTCGCTGTCTTCACAAGTCAGAGACTTGCCGATATACCCTAGAACGATGGATTTATCCCTTTTGTTCCCCGATTCCACACCAATTTTCGACCATTTTTGACATCCGCCTGTCACATGGTCCCTTCCATCCTGTGTATCCGGGTCAGTCCTCCTGCTTTGACATCAACCGCCTTTCCCCACTAACATCTGCACAATCGGCATGCATCAACATTCGGAATTCGAGAAAGCACCTATTGAACTAAGATTGACATGGAGGACAAGCAATGAAAGTCGAACAGATTGCGGAACTGCTAAACGCGCAGGACAAGCGCGTATCCGTTGCAGAAGCGGATACATGCGGACTGATGGGATACTTGCTGAGCACCGTACCCGGCAGCTCACGCTGGTTTCCCGGCGGCGTCATCGCCTACACTGGCGGGCTGAAGCAGTCCGTCCTCGGCGTCTCCGACGAAATCTATGAGGGTAAGGGCAGCGTCAGCCCAGAAGTTGCGATTGCCATGGCAGCAGGCGCGCGCGACCTCACATCAACCGACTACGCCATATCCGTAACAGGCGTTGCGGGACCCACAGGCGGACGCCCCGGCATACCCATCGGTACCTTCTACGTTGGGCTTGCAGGCCCCGACGGCTTGGAAGTCGCAGAGCGCATCGAGACAGGCATCACCGACCGCGACGAAAACAAGCGCGCAGCGGCGCAGGCGGCATTCGACCTGCTAGGCAAGCATCTTCAGGGGTAAGTGAGTAGAAATGGAAGTGGCTCTCAGGCGGGCAGAATAGTTGCAATATCAGTCCCTTCCCCCTTGATGGGGGAAGGTTAGGATGGGGGTGTAGGAAAATTTGCCCGCTCGTGATTAGTCAACCGTGAAGCAGCGAATCATCAGGCTGAAATCACATACCCGTTGTCCAGTTCCAGCAACGCGCGCATCCTGTTCACGAACAGGAACTTCTTGCAGTCAAGCTCAATGGCTTTGAGGTGCGGAGCGATGACATCGGCAATAAGAACTTCGACGCCCTCTTGCACCAGCTTCTGATAACGAGCCGTATTGCGCTTGCCGATATAGGTGTCAACTGACACCTCCATATACCGCGCCGATCAGGTTGACACGCAGACAAGGTCCACGGCGACTCGCCCGCCCTTGTTGGCAATGTGCGCCTGCGCCCTTTCGCTTAATGTGACTCTCACAGCCTGTACCTTCACTTCCACCGTCTTCAGGAATGCATGGGGCATTCCCAGCGCGTCTCGAACGGGAGGATGATGCGATGATGATATAATCAGGCATGAACCGCGTCAAGCGGCGATGCATCCACTTCACAAAGACAAACTCGACCCGTCAAACAGATTCGGAGAACGCCTAATGGTATCCATCTCATACGACAAGTTCACCCTGCCCAACGGCTTGGATGTAATCCTGCACGAAGACCACTCCCTGCCCGTCACGGCAGTCAACGTCTGGTATCACGTCGGCTCAAAGAACGAGGAGCCGGGACGCACAGGTTTCGCCCACCTCTTCGAGCATGTGATGTTCGAAGGCTCGAAGCACCACAAGAACAGCTTCTTCGACCCTCTGCAAAAGGTCGGCGCGAACCTTAACGGCTCCACCACGCCCGACAGGACGAACTACTGGGAAAATGTGCCCTCCAACTACCTCGAACTTGCCCTCTGGCTTGAATCCGACAGGATGGGCTTCCTCCTGGACGCCCTTGACCAGAAGGCTTTCGACATCCAACGCGATGTGGTCAAGAACGAGCGTCGCCAGAGCTACGAAAACCGTCCCTACGGCATGGCTTACCTGACTCTACAGCCGACCGTATTCCCGCCGCCGCACCCCTACAACTGGCCCACCATAGGCTCTCAGGAGGACTTGGACGCCGCCGAACTGGAGGACATCAAGAACTTCTTCCGCAAGTTCTACGCGCCCTCAAATGCAAGCATCGCAGTCGCAGGTGACATCGATCCCGACAACACCCGTCGCCTCATTGAGCGCTATTTCGGTGACCTGCCGCCGGGTCCCCCCATCAACCGCGTCCGCCGCATGGACTCCGAGTTAAACGGCAGCGTCTCCCTCGTGCTGCGTGACCGAGTTCAGCTTTCTAGGCTGTACTTAGTCTGGCCCACCGGCCCCGCCTTCGACGAACAGGAGCCTGCTCTGGAAATTCTGGGAGCTATTCTTGGCGACGGCAAGAGCAGCAGGCTCTACCGCAGCCTCGTCTATGAACGCCAGATTGCCCGCGACGTCGGCGTCGATCATCACGGTCAGGAAATCGCAGGCGAGTTCTTCATCCAGGTTACGGCAAACGCAGGCCGGAGCCTCGAAGAGATAGAGGCTATTGTGCAGCAAGAACTCGACGCCCTGCGCCAGTCCGGTCCCGACGACCACGAGTTGCAGCGCGCCAAGAACCGCATCGAAAGCCAGCATGTGCGCCAACTTGAACGTGTCGGTGGCTTCGGCGGACGCGCCGACCAGCTCAACCACTACAACACCTACACAGGCGATCCGTCCCGCATCAACACCGACTTGGACCGCTACCTGGCAGTCACGGCTGACGATGTGCGCCGAGCCGCCAACACTGCGCTCGGCGAAAATATGGTCAGGCTCACAGTGCTGCCGGAAGATCAACTCTCCGCAGCAGCCACAGCCCTTGACCGCACGGCGATGCCTGACGCCGCTCCTGAGAGTGCCTTCAGCCCGCCCGTGCCCACACGCGCCACGCTCTCCAATGGCATGAATGTCGTGCTGCTGGAAAAGCCGGGCTTGCCCGTAGTCGCGCAGGGTCTGTTCATTCGCGCCGGTGGTATCACCGACCCCGCCGACAAGCCCGGCATCTCAAGCCTCACCGCTGCGATGCTCACCGAGAGCACCGCCACGCGGACAAGCCAGCAGATCTCCGACGAGATGGAGTTCCTCGGAGCGCAGCTTCGTGCCAGCGCATCCCGCGAGTTCACCGCGATTGCCGCTGAGACGCTCACCTCCCACTGGCAGCACGCGCTCGAAATCATGGCGGATGTCGTGCAGAACGCCACCTTCCCCGAGCAGGAATTTGATCGCGTTCGCAGTGAGAGACTCACGGACCTCAGCCGCATCGCCGACAGCCCGCAGGCAATCGCCAGTCGCGCGTCACAGGTGCTGCTCTTCGGTGCGGGTACACGCTACGGACATCCCGTGTCCGGTACGGAAGAGGCAGTAAAGGGGTTCACCCGCGACGACCTAGCAGCCCATCACGCAGCGACCTATGCGCCCGAAGACGCAACCCTCATTCTGGTCGGCGACATCAGCCGCGACGAAGCTATCCGGCAGGCAGAGGCTGCATTTGGCGGATGGCAGCCAGATCCTGCGCCCGTTGCAGACGCAGTAGCGGACAGCGAACCCGCAGACGGCGCTACCACAATCTATCTCGCCGACAAGCCCGGCGCGCCTCAGTCTGTTATCCGCGCGGGCTACCTTACGATTCCACGCCACCACCCCGACTACCTCGCGCTCAACCTGCTCAACTACATCCTCGGCGGCCAGTTCTCCGCCCGCCTCAACATGAACCTCCGTCAGGACAAGGGCTATAGCTACGGCTACATGTCCAGTATCGAGTGGCTCACCCGGACATCGGCGCTCACCGCGGGCGGCTCCGTTCAGACGGAAGTAACCAAGGAGTCCGTAGCCGAAACCATCAAAGAGTTCGAGGAAATTCGCAACTCTCGCCCCGTCTCCGATGAAGAATTCGCAGACGCCGTTGGCGGTATCCTGCGCGGCTTGCCAAGCCAGTTCGAGACACACGGACAAGTGCTGAACCAGCTCGTGCGGCTCATCGCATTCGACCTGCCCGACGACTACCTCACCAACTACGCCGCCGAAGTATCCAAGCTAACGCTGTCAGACATTCACAGAGTCGCAGACGAGCACATCAAGAGCGCCGCCCTCAAAATCATAGTCGCCGGCGACGCCGCCACAATCGAACCCACCCTCCGCGAACTAAACATCCCCATAGTCCGCATCAACTACGAAGGCGCCCCGTTGAAGACGTAAATCTGGGCTACGTAAATGGGGATCACATCTGAAAATAGAGGTGTCACTTGAGCACGCAAAATACCGACCGACCCTACCGCCTCCGCCTCATGGACACCTATCGCAACCTCTTCTACACGCCCATCTACACCGCGGTCGCAGGGGGCTTCCTCTACGCCGAGGGCTTGGACGTGATGTTCGGCACCGTCCCCGCCGACCGGCCCCCGCTCGACATGCTGCGTCAGGGCGAAGTTGACATCATCCAGACAGGCATAAGTCGCAGCCTCATGGCCCTCGACGAAGGCGACGAAGACGCCCCGCTCCACATCGCCGAAATCAACCGGCGCGACGGCTTCTTCCTCGTCAGTAGCACCCCCACCGACAACTGGCAGTGGAGCGACCTCGAAGGTTCAACTCTCATCCCCATCGGCTTCACGCCCGTCCCGCTTACTTCGCTCACCTCCGCCCTCCGCAAGCACAGCGTTAACATCGACAGCATCACGATGCTCAAGGGCCTTTCCGCCGATGACGCCCTCGCAACCTTCCGCCGAGGCGACGCCGACTACATCCACATGCCCAACCCACAAGCTCAGACGCTCATTGAAGACGGCGCAGGCCACCTCGCCGCATCCCTCGGCAACGAGCACGGCTACCTATGCTACAGTTCCTTCGCTGGCACACCCGCCTTCATCGACCAGCAGCCCGAAGCCGTCCACCGCTTCGTGCGAGGCTTCTACAAGGCGCAGCAGTGGCTCGCCGCAAACGACCTTGCAATAGTCGCCGAACGCGTCAAGCCCTTCTTCCCTGGCGTCACTGACTCGGTGCTGCAAGCATCCATCGCCCGCTATAAGTCCCTCGAAATCTGGCCTGAAACACCCGACATCGGCGTCGACGGCTACGACGCAATGCGCCAGGTGCTAATTGACGGAGGTCTCGTCAAAGGACGCCACCCCTACGAGCGCCTCGTCCGTCCCGAGTTCGCAGAGCAGGCAATGGCAGAATGAAAATCCCAGTAAGGATAGCCGACATACAAGAAACTTCGCCCACCGTGAAGTCGTTCACCCTCGCTCTCGATGGTCAACCTTTCACCTTCCTGCCCGGCCAGTGGATAGACTGCTTCGCGGAGATAGACGGTCGCACCGAAGTCGCAGGCTACTCCATCACATCCTCACCCAGCGAAAACGGCTGGTTCTCCATCGCCGTCAAGCTCGTGGGCGATAGCGCCGTTACCGACTACCTGCACTATAGCGCCGCCGTAGGCGATACCCTCGTCGTCGAAGGCGGACAGGGCGACTTCCACTACACCGGCGACGACTCACACCCACTTGCCCTCATTGCAGGCGGCATAGGAATCACCCCCATCGCCAGCATCATCCGCTACATCGACAAGTCTGCGCTCCAAGTCCCCGCAACTCTCGTGTACAGCGCATCCGCCCCATCCGAGCTGCTCTTCCGCGAAGAATTCGAAGCAATGGCATCCCGCAATCCCCAATTCCGCGCCCACTTCAGCGTAACCCGCCCCCACAGCGAACCCTGGAGCGGCCACACCGGAAGAATAGACGCCACTACCCTGCAAGACGCCGGAATAGACGCCAACACCTTCGTCTACCTATGCGGCCCCCCAGAAATGATTAGAGCTATGCTGTCCGCCCTCAAAGAAATAGGCGTCCCAGAGGAACGCCTACAATTCGAGCAATGGTGGTAGGAGCAGTGGTGGTATGAAAGCAACCTAAACCTCCCACGCGCTCCGATAGTCCAGCTTATCGTCGCCCGTGCAGATGAATAGCTCACCCATAGGCACCGTGCGATCCTGATTGCGGCAGCCGAACTTCGCTGTACATCGGCTCTGCGCGTTCTTGTACGGGCATCGCCACTGCGACACCTCAGTCACCGTGTCCGACATGCCCCGAAATATCGCGTCAAGCCGCGACATACTCGCCCTGTAACGCGACTTATCGACAGGCTTCTGCTCTTGCGGCATAGTAGCTCTAGTCCGATCCGGCCACTGGCGCCGCTTCCACTTCCTCAGCCTCTCCCGCACCCATAAACCGCTTGGCCATATCAACGCACTCCATCGCATTCTCGCCATAGCCGTCCGCGCCCATATCGTCCGCGAACTCCAGACGCACCGGCGCCCCTCCGACCATGATGCGCACCGTATCGCGAAGCCCGTACTCCTCGAACGCCTCGATCGTCCTGCCCATATTCGGCATCGTGGTCGTCAGCAGAGCTGACATCCCCAGTATCTGCGCCTCGTGCTCCATCACTGCGTCAATGAACTCGTCCGGCTTTGTATCGACCCCAAGGTCGTGAACAATGAAACCCGAACCGCGCAGCATCATGATGCACAGGTTCTTGCCGATATCGTGCAGGTCGCCCTTGACCGTGCCCATTACAATAGTGCCAATCGGCTCGATGCCCGACGCCGACAGGATAGGCTCGAGATACACCATGCCCGCCTTCATCGCGCGCGCCGCTACCAGAACCTCCGGCACGAAGATGATATTGTCGCGGAACTTGATGCCCACAATAGCCATCCCCGATATAAGTCCATCGTCCAGCACATCGTTCGCCGTATATCCCTCGGCGAGCGCTTGCTGCACCAGCCTGTCAACCTCCAGATGCGCCCCCGTAATGAGGTTGTACGCGATGTCGTGCATCAACGGAGTCGTCTCCTCGAACAGTCCCCGTATGTGCTTGATCTCGAAAGGCTTGGTAACATACTGGAATTCCTGCTCCAAGCCTTCGTTATGAATGGGCATCGCTCTACACCTCGTAAGTCATGATGTCAGTAATAATTCGTAAGTCGCACTTGAATGATTCTATCAGGATGGCGTGGCGGCTTCCACACACGCATTCGCCATTGCAATACCGCCTGCATCAGCGCTCAGCAGATGGTGGCGCACCTTTCAGTGAATACACATACGAAAATCCACCAGGCCTGGGGGAATACTGCATTGGTTTGCCATCGCTGATCTTGATGAGATTTGAATCCAAAAAGGGCTGTTCCACGCGCAGCACGCGCCGAACATGTAGAAGATTTCGTCCATGATCGTACAATCCGCCTTCCTTGGGCTGGAGAGCATTCAATATCTTCTCAATGGCATCACGCTTTTTTGTGTTAATTTCTGATTTAATCTCCCAGCCCACAATTTCGCCTGTGTAAGAGATTTTCTTTTTATCACTGAATAGGGAGGCGTACAAAGTAACGGGATCGTCAACGGATGGTGGATTGTCACGGAGATAGGCTATGTCTCTGTTCATAAGAGGCTGTATAAAGAGAATCTGTTCAGGAAGAATGGATTGGACATCTGCGATGCATTCAAGGTTGCCTTCAAAATTACCATTGAAGAACAGGGCTTGAGGTCGCATTATTTTCTCCTTGCCAATTTGCTGGCTTGAACTTGGAATTGGCCCTTAATCAAATCCCCTATCCCCCCAATCCGCGCTACTTCTGCTCCGCGTGCCATTCCTTCACTGCCCTCGGAATCTCCAGCAAGTTCTCCAGCTTCGTCGCCAGCGGTATCGCGCACTCCGGCGCCACCAACTGCACCCCCGCGTCCAGGCACTTCCGCACCTCTTCGCGCACTTCAGCGGGACCCCGCGCGTACAGCGTCTCCGGATTGTTGATATTCCCCACAAGCCGAATGCCGCCGTTCACAGCGTCCATCGCCTCCTGCGGGTCGTTCTTGGAATCGAAGTGGAACGCCGCCATACCCGTCTGTGCGATGTAAGGCATCCTGTCCAGCGTATTGCCGCAGATGTGCAGGATGAGCGGAACATCCAACCGTTCTTCCATCTCCTTGTGGATCTCCAGCAGGAACCGCCGGTAGTATTCACCGCTCACAAGGTCACCCGTAGCGTGGTCCGGGAACGTCAGCGCATCCGCGCCCGCGTCAATCTGCGCCTGACCGAACAGCACCGAGATTTCCTTCAGCTCGTCGAGACAGCGCATCGTCATATCCGGATCGTCAACCGTCATCAGCAGGAAAGTCTCCACGCCGAAAACATGGTACGCCAACGTCCACGGCCCCATCGTCTTGCCGATGATTGCCACCTCGTCGCCGAACTCTTCCTTCAGCAGGCTTATCGAGCGCGTGATCGTGATATTGTCCGGATGCTCCAGAAAGCCCGGCGGGATGTTAATATCCTCAACGCCCTTCCAGATAGGATTAGCCATCCGCACAGTCGGCCAGTTATCCTTCTCCTCCCACTGCATCTCGCAGCCCAGCGCTGCCGACTCCTGAATGATAGTGAAGTACGGCATAATCGCGTCGAAGCCCAGCTCCGTATAGCCCGTAGCCGCAAGCCGCGCCGCAAGCTCAGGATCGCGGCATGCATCCGGGAACGGCGCATCCACCATATCCATAAGCTCCACCGTCGCCACATTAGTCGGATTAGCAACAGGCGTCCTATCAACCGGCAACCCCGCCAGCGCATTCATCACCCGCTCCCGCGGCGTCATAGTCTCAACCAGTGCCATAATGGGCCTCCTTCAATGTCGTCAGAAATCTAGAGTCCCTTCCCCCTCGATGGGGGAAGGTTAGGATGGGGGTGATAGCATTCAACAACAAGCACGTCTGGGATCTGATACCAGCCTCTCACTGATTGGCGTCAATACGCTCGAAAGCAATCATATATGCGTAGAACTCCACAAGCTGCTTCGCCACCCGCAGGAGCTTTGCCGAATGTTCAAGCGTAACGGATGTATCAAAGTTGTCAAGAAATCCCTCTATATCGTATCCGTCCGCCAGATACTCGAACATGGTGTACACGGTCATCCGAGTCCCATTGAAACGAGGTGTGCCGCTCACATACTCCCTGTCGCTATTGATGACGCTTTCTATATTCTCCTGCAGTCGTCTCTCTATCGCTTGAAATGCCTGCTCACGGCTCACTTCAGGAAAGTCGCTGAGGAATGCGTATAGATTGTGTACGCTGTCTAGATAGTAAAACAGGTACGCCACCGGCACATCCGTGCCTTCAATGAGAGGGCCGCCCTTTAGACGCTCCGCCATTCTGTCAAGTTCAATGTGCGGAGGAACAAGATCGCCCGGATTATAGACAATCGGTTCTTCTCCGGGCCGATGTATGATGAACGTGTTCTTGCTTATATGCCCTCTTGGCATTGACTTTGCCCTTTGTGTTAGTTCGTCAATCCACCAGTTCAACCAACCTGGGGCCAAACACTTCCTTAAACTTCAACAACCGCTCAACCATCCATGCCCTAATTTCCGCTAGTCTTTCTTCAGTGTCATCTATTATTGAGCCATTCGTGTACACCGCAATACGAGAAGCTCGGGCCGTGTCCAACCGCTCCCATTCAAGAGGTTCTGCACATTCAGATTCAATTTCTGTCTTGACCTCTATCAATTGATCGAATAATCCTTTGTTCCAGTCTTTATCGCCGTTATCAATGTACAGTTCAACTCTTGCCCTATTTCCGGAAGCCAGGGTTGCGCCGTACTGAACGCGCTGCGCGTGACCGGCAGAGAAATAACGCCAATTTCCAGACTGGGCCTTCCGTGCATTGGTGAAGTTATGCTCTTGTCGCAATGTATCAATAAGCACTTGGAAAAAGGCCCTGTATCTCTCGCCTCTCTCAGATGTATTGCCCGGTGATTGAGTTCTGATGACACCCTGCTTACGCCATTCGTTTGGAGTGGCTACAACGTTGAAATGCGGAGCAGGAAGTGAGTCGCCGATTCTCCATGTTTCTATCTCTACGCCGAAAAACTGTGTATCTTCACCCGTGCGATGATTCAAGAAATCTAATGCTTCCTTGTGCTCATCACGGAAACTTTCTGCAATCCAGACGACCGCCTGTGCATCAAAGCCGCTGGCATATGTCAGAAGCTGCCCAAGATGTGAATGGTTAGTCTGCCCAAACTGGTTCTCAATTACCACCTCTCCTTTGGTGTTCGCGTCGTGCGCCCGCACATCCAGTTTGAATGTTCCCACTTCTGCTTCAGTTTCGACCAATTCCAAATCCATGCCCAAATCTGCGCCAAGTTTGACCAAATTCTCGCCAAGCCAAGGCGTGAAATGACCGTCCTCAGTCGGCCACACCTCTCGAATATCCACCTTCTCAATTGTCCCCAATTCCCGCGTCGTCGTCATTCCTATTCCCCGCCATACTCCAGCCGATCCGCTAACACGCGCAGCGCGAGCGTCTGAACCTTGGCAATCGCCTCTTCAGTCGTAGCCCCATATACCATCGCGCCCGGGATCTCCATCACTTCGGCAATCCAGCGCCGATCCTCTTCCTGTTCCGTCTCTAACGTAAATGTTATCGACATATCTAAAAACCCTTACGCTCTCTATCCTCCACATCCTGTCCATCCCGTTAGCCCCGTCCACCCCCTGACAGACTGACTAACTGATAGATTGACCGACTTCCTCCTACGTCTGCGAGAACCCCAGCGTCCCCGTCGTCATCTGCCCGCGCAGCGCCTCGGCAGCCATCATCCCCTTCACGCTCGATATGTTCCGAGAGTACGGCATCAGAAGCCGCATCAGCGCGTCATGCCGCTCCCCCCACAAGGGAACGCCACTTTTCTCACCATTCCCATTCGTGCTCGATATGCCGGCGGAAATTGTACCCCGTCCCACCGCTTTTTAAGTCGCGCATGTAGCGACTGCCACCGTTAGATATTTCCAAGTCAACGACGCCTTTGTCGCTTCTGATCCTAAAATCCCTTTCAAGATTTGGAAGAGTGTTAGCCTCAATCTTTAGCCAAATCAAGCCACTTTCCTCTTTCTTGCACAGTAGTATGTGTAAATCGCTTCGAAACCTCTCAGGTTTTATGTTAAGCCACCATACGAACTTCGCAGCGTTTACATTTGAAAATGAAGTGTTGACGTGGTTCAACACACTGCCACCCAAGTGGCTGTTGACCCTTCTTATTGCTTCTGCTTTTTTCACTACACTATGACCCGACTGGTTGAGTTACAAATTATCTGGCTTCACCATACTACAGCCCCTCCGCCAGCACTCGCAGCGCTAGCGCCTGAACCTTGGCAATCGCCTCTTCGGTCGTAGCTCCATACACCATCGCGCCCGGGATCTCCATCACTTCGGCAATCCAGCGGCCATCCTCTTCCTGTTCCGTATCTATCGTAAATGTCATCGACATATCTAAAAACCCTTACGCTCTCTACCCTCCCCATCCTGTCCATCCCGTTAGCCCCGTCCACCCCCTGACAGACTGACTAACTGATAGACTGACCGACTTCCGCCTACGTCTGCGAAAACCCTAGCGTCCCCGTCGTCATCTGCCCCCGCAGCGCCTCCGCAGCCATCATCCCTTCCACACTCGATATGTTCCGCGAGTACGGCATCAGCAGCCGCATCAGCGCATCATGCCGCTCCCCACAAGGGAAAGCCACCTCCACGTCCCCAACCTTTTCCATCTCGCCATAGCGCAGGAACCCCGCCACAACCATCCGCAGCCGCACCGCCGGATTCGGCGCATCCCCCTCTGCCGACACCGAATATACATACTGGTCGTCCTGCGCAGCACCCGATACCTTGATGGTCAGCGGCGACCGCGAGTCCTTGATAGCCATCTCGCCCTGCGGCGGCGCGAAGTCCGGCGCCTTCCCCACAGCCTGGCTCATCAGGAACTTGATAGCCCTCTCATGCAGCTCCCCGCACGCGAAGCGCACCTGGTTCGTCGTACCTTCCACCGCCTCCACGCCGCCAAGTGCAACAAGTTGATCGCGTATCTGCTCAATGCGCGCCGAGACCCCCGCCTTGCTGCTGAAAGTCCAGATAGTACACACACCGTCCTTCATATACAGACCGACGCTGATATTCTCGAAGTTCGGGTCCATCGACACCAACTCAAGGCAATTCCCGTACTTCTCAATCACATCCACCGCCCGCAGTCGCGTTCTCATTTCAACCATAATCAAGCACCTCTCATGAGTTTCCAGCTGTAAGTCTTCAGCAATTTGTCCCTATACCTCACTGGTAAGGCCGGTAACTGACAACTACTTACCAACCGCCTCCACCAGCGCCTTTATATGCGCCGGCGTCGTCCCGCAGCACCCGCCGATGATATTCACGCCCACATCGTGCGCCATCACCTTGAACCGCTCCGCCATGTACTCCGGCGTCTCCGGATACACGATCTCGCCCCCAATCGGCGACGGAATGCCCGCATTCGAGTGAATCAGCAGGAAGCCGTCCGTAGCCGCCCGCAGCTCCCGCGCAAGCTCCAGCATCACATCGATGCCATTCCCGCAGTTCGCCCCCACGATGTCCGCGCCCGCCTCGTGCAGCCTGGTCACCGCCTCGGCAGGTCGCGTCCCCATCATCGTGAAGAACCCGCGCGGCCCCTTGTCGAAGAACATCGTGGAAATCACCACCAGGTCAGTGTTCTCCTTCGCAGCCCGCACCGCGATCGTCGCCTCGTTGACGTCGATCATAGTCTCGATGTCCACAGCATCCACGCCGCCCTCCGCAAGCGCCGTTATCTGCTCGGCGAATGCGTCATAAGCCTGATCCTCAGTCAGCGGCTCGTCTCGCAGCGGATCGTACAGCACCTCGCCCGTCGGTCCCACAGAGCCCACCACGAAGCACCCGTCAGGCGCCTGGCTGCGGGCATGCTCAGCAGCCAATCTGTTGAACTCCCGCGCCCTGTCCTGAAATCCATAGTGCTTCTGCCGCAGCCTCGTCCCCCCGAACGTATTCGTAAGCACCATCTGCGAACCCGCGTCGAAGTACGCCTTCGCCATGCCCTGTACAACTTCCGGATGGCTTACATTCCACTCTTCGGGATCGCCGTCTTCCAGCCCGTGCTGCTGAAGGTAGCTCCCGGTCGCGCCGTCCGAGATTATCAGCTCACCCCGAGCCAGCCGCTCCAGTATCGTAGGTGCTTGCGTCTCGCTCTGTGTCATTCCACTCTTACCTTCCAAATGTCTCTGCCCAATGTCTCTAAGTTGTCAGTTCTCATCAATCCAATGATCGACTGCTCCCGGCCGCGCATCCCGCTCACCCGCGTTCTGCATATTCCGTATCCGCGCCACGAAGTCCGTCGGAAACCCCTCGTTGAACCGCGCCGCCACAGCCTCCGCCGCATCCTGCGCCGCCCCCGCCACATCGCCGTAATCGTGCCACTCCCACGCCATCAGGTAATCGTCGCTGCCCATGCTCCCGTCGAACATCGCAATCGCGTCCACCCCCTGCTGAAACCGCGCGTCAAGCGGCACGCCAACCGGCGGCGCGCCCGCATCCTGCGCCTGAATCTGCACCGGAATCTCCTTCCAGTACATCACCCGAACCTTAGCCATATTCTATGCTTAACTCCCGGACTACACGTCAATATCCGCTGGAACGAATAGACAATTATAAACGATTCACTCATGGATTAAATCGCCACGAACTGACCGCTGAAAGCTGACACCTGACCGCTAGAAAAGCCCATCCCGCCCCGGATCCATCCCCAAAAAGAACCGCCCCGCAGTATCGTAGTGTGTCAGCCGACCCTGCACCTGCTGATTGATCACATGCACATCCTGGAATCGTCGCTGCACCGGATTGCTCTCGAATATCGCCGACGACCCGCAAAGCGTATACGCGATATCCACCACATCCGCCGCCTTCCGATTCGCGTGTGTGCTCGCCAGCCGCATGTGGATGCGCTGGCTCATAGTCAGCGGCTCTCCCGCAGACACCGTCTCCCACACCGCGCCGGCAGCCTCGCGCAGGAACGCCCGGGCCGAGTGCCAGATAGCCTCAGCCTCGCCCACCTGCCGTTGAGTCGTTGACCAGTCCCGCAGCATCGGCGTCGCCAGGTCCATATTCCCCGGCACCTTCCGATTCGCAAGCTCCTTCGCCGCGTCTAGCGCAGCCCTCGCAGCCCCCATAGCAACCGTCCCAAACCCCGACGCGAAAAGCAGTGAAGTCGGTATGCGATAAACGGCCCCGTCTTCGCGTGGCGCAGTGCCCGGGTTATACATCCGGTGCTTCGGAATAAACAGGCCATCAGCCTCGAACCCCCAGCTCGCAGTGCCGCGCAGGCCGTTCACCTGCCAGTTGTTCACCATCTCCACTTCGTCTTTGGGAATCAGCAGTATCCGCATATCATCTCTGGATACCATGGTTACCATTTCGGCAGGATTCGCCTCGTTGTCGTCCGTATGCTGAATAGGCGTCAGCGCCGCAATCCAGGTCGCATGGTCGCTCCCGCTGCTGAAGTTCCACCGACCGCTCAGGCTGTATCCCCCGTCAACCTCGATCGCCCTCGACCGCGACATCGGCGGCCCATTAGTAATCACCGCGCGCGGATTGCTGTATATCTCCTCGCGCGTCTTGTCGTTCATCCGCGTGGAGTTCGTTGCGAAGACATTATTCTGGTTGAAAGACCAGCCCACGCTGCCGTCAGCCTCGGCAATAATATGCACGATCCGCAGAAAATCAGGATGGTCGAGCTGCGCGCCCCCAAGATTGCGCGGCATCAGCAGGCGAAAGAACCCCGCATCCGCAATCTCATCAGAGACATCAGTCGGTATCTTTCGCTGCTCATTAATGCGACCCGTGTTCTCCGCCACCAGCGCGGCAAGCTCCCGCGCCTTATCGATGTAGTATTCAGTGTCCCGCTCTTTCGCAATCATCGTATCGCCGAACTCCTAAAGTCCCTTCCCCCTTGATGGGGGAAGGTTAGGATGGGGGTGGAAATCTCTCAATCCTACCCATCCTGTATATTCTGTCACCTCGTCCTAAATCCCCAGCAGCGCCTCAACATTCTTGTGCAAAATCGCTTCCTTCTCTTCCTCAGTCAGGCTCTCCAACCCCATCAGCCACGCCACCGGCCAGTCAATCGCCATGTCAAACGGCCAGTCCGTGCCGAACAGCACCCGCTCCACGCCCACAAGGTCTATCAGTATCCGCAGCGCCAGCTCGTCATGCGTCAGGCAGTCGTAATAGAAGCTGCTCAGATATTCGCTCGGCGGCTTGTCGATATGCTCACGAGCCTCCGAGCGCACCTGCCAGCCCCGGTCCATCCTGCCGATGCCGTAGCAGACATATCCGCCCGCGTGCGACAGGCATATCCGCAAGTCCGGATGCCTGTCCATCACGCCGCCGAACACGAACGATGCGAATGTAACCGTGCGATCGGCGAGATTGCCGATGGTGTTCGGCAGGTGATACTTCGAAGAGCGCGGGTTGACAATTGTCGGCCCTCCCTGATGTATCAGAAGCACCGCGCCAAGCTGCTCCGCCGCGGCCCATAACGGCGCAAACGACGGGTCATCGTATGTCTTCCCGTTCACATGGTCGCCGATCATTGCGCCCTTCAGCCCCAGTTGCGTAACCGCCCGCTCAAGCTCAGCCACTGATGCGCCCACATCCTGCATCGGCAGATTTGCAAGACCCGAAAAGCGGGTAGGGTTGTCCTTCGTCAACTGCGACACATAGTCGTTCGCCTCACGAGACATATTAGTTATCGTCTCGGCGTCCTTGTCATAGTTATAAAAGTAGGCGTTCGTGGACAGCACATGCACATCCACCCCAAGCGAGTCCATGTCGGCAAGCCGCTGTTCAGGCGACCACGCCGTCTTCGGGTTGTAGTTGTACATACCGCCGGCGTCCGCCATCGTCCCGTACCAGTCCTCGCCCTTCTCCGCAGCTCGCAAAAATCCTTCCGGTGTGATATGCGCATGAATATCTATGCTTCTCGTCAATTGATCCTCTCCTAGGTATTCAATGTCCACTGGTCCGTCATTCCTGCGAAGGCAGGAATCCACTCACTAAAAGTCTATGTCGCAATCCAGATTTCGCTGGCATCTGATACACAAACCGTTTCAGACCTGAAAATTAGGCCTATTCTGTCTTGAACTGCTTTCCTATTTCGTCATTCCGAACGGAGCGTCCTTTCCCTGTCATTCTGAACGCAGCGCAGCGGAGTGAAGAATCTAAAATCGTTGCACATAAACCATTCACAGATTTCAAATTCCCCGCTTCCCTCGAAACGACAGGGGACAGGGGGGAATGTCCACGCAACCCGGAACCTCCCGGTTGCCTATGCTTCTTTTCAATGCCCCGGTGAATCCCCCGGCCGACAAGCTGGACCGCTAGCGTTCAACCAGCGTAGGCCTTAGGTACTCGACCCAAGGATCCTTTTCGCCGTCCCCTCTGATGCCCTCTATCAGATCCGCGACTTCCTTACCGTGGCGGTCTGCTATCGACTCCCCTGCAACCGATTCCAATGAAGCGTCGCCCGACAATTCCATTAGGACGCCACGCAGCATCTCCACGTATTCCACAGTCTCCCGCATCGCCGCCTCACGGTCTTGACGCTCCCTGATGTTTTCCAACCGTTCAAGCCAGTCAATCCCACGTTCTAGTTCTTCGAAAGGGTCTTCGTTTCCTAGTATAGTGGTCATTTTTCGACGTCCTCTCTCTTACTGTCTGCACGCCTCCGAATCCCACCGTTGGCGAATTGTACCATAAGCGCAACCTCACCCATTTCATATCGAACAGCCTTCCATCTTCATCATATTCACACTTGACAACCCAAACACTCGTGCGTATCATAAGTGTAGTAATCAGTACATACTATCTAATCCATCCTGTACACCGATGTCAGATTTCTGACCGACTGAAAAACTGACGGACTGACAGACTTTCATGTGCATCCCGACCAAGCTACAACAATACATCATCGACCGTACAAGGGAAGGCGACACCATTGCCGCGTTCCTCGTCGACACCATGCAAGGCGAAACACCCGGCGTTAAAGTCAACCACCGCATGGACGCAGCCAAACAGCTCATCAAGTACGGCTTCACCGACACCGAATGCGACAACAATCCATCTCTCCCACAGGAAGAGAGCGAAAGCCCCGTTCAAAGTCCCCTCTCCCTTGGGGAGAGGGTTAGGGTGAGGGGAAAAGAGATTGCAAAGCCAATCACACACCTCGACATCCTCAACTACGAAATAGCGCACCTCATCCGCCACGAAACCGCCGATGGCCACACCATCATCAACTTCCTCGTGGACATCATGATCGGCAGGGACAGGCCATTTACGCCAAAGAAGTTCAGGATAAAGCCCGCTGACCGCATGGCAGCAGCAAGAGAACTCCTGCGCAGAGGCTTCGGAGACTTCGGCTCAAGGCGCAAGCTGTCAGACAACAACGACGAAGCAAACGCCTACGACACCCTGCACACCGACCTCGCCAGGCGAATGCGCGAGTACAGCGAGCGCGGCACAGACACCATCCGCTTCCTGCTCGAATTGATGTCTGACCCCGACCCTGACAAAGAGTTCACCGTCCATCACCGCATGTATGCAGCGCAGGAACTCCTGCGCCGTGGCTGGGACACCAACTACGACAACATCAAACCCGAGCATCTTCAAGACTACTGGCGCGACGAGCAAAGCACGCGCCTCTCCATAGGCCAGAAGAAGACCCAGGCAGGTCTCTCAACCTCCATAGACGATTACGACCAGTACGACGACATTGACTACGAAGCCATCGCCCGCCAACTCCGCGAAGAAGAAGACCGCGAAGCCGCCGCTGCCCAAAAGTCCCTTCCCCCTCGACGGGCGAAGGTTGGAGCCTGCCCTGAGCTTGCCGAAGGGATGAGGGTGACGGAGCCGGTGTCAATGGACATGCCCCGGAGTGAATCAGACGACATAGCCACATCAAAGCTCCCTCTCCCTCAGAGAGAAGGTAGGGGTGAGGGCAACGAAAAATCTCCTTCATACATGTCAGTTGCAGACCCGGTCGTCCAGAACTTGTCGATGAGCCCTGCCGAAGGATGCGAATCGGAAGGGCCACTCAGCCCTGAAAAGGCCGGGCAGATGCCCGCACCCAGAGGCATGTCCGACCCGCTCATGCAGATAGCCGAAGCGATGGCAGTTCACGGCGAAGCAGTCATCAATCTTCCACCCGGCATCAAGCTCCCAAAACCTGACATCCGCAGCACCTAGGCTCTGATGACATTTGGTACACAGAGCGTTTTAGACCTGAAAAGTAGGCTTATTCTGTCTTGAACGGCTCTCCTATACTGTCATTCCGAAAGGAGCGTCCCTTCCCTGTCATTCTGAACGCAGCGCAGCGGAGTGAAGAATCTAAAATCGTCGCACGTACGCCATTCACAGACTTCAGATTACTCGCTTCGCTCGGAATGACACGAGACAAATGGGAAATGTCCACACAACCTAGTCATCCTGTGCATTGATGTCAGTCCCCGTCCCCTGACGGCTGAACGCCGCCTGACTGACAGACTGAATCACTTATGAACTGACTGACTATCCCTCGCCTTGACTTTACTCAAAGCCAATGTCAGACTAGGGCAGATATTTCTGCTCTAACCCACTTTGCCATTGTGGACAATCCGGACAATCCCTTGCCCTGTTTCAAATGCCCTGCTTCCTATGATAATAGACATTCATACCCACACCTACCCCACCTCCGATGACAGCACGCTCACTCCCGAGGAACTGATTGCCAAGGCAAAGCGCATAGGCCTTGACGGCGTCTGTATCACCGACCATGATAGGTTCTGGGACCCCAAAGACATTTATGCCCTGTCTCGCAAGCACGACTACCTCGTGCTACCCGGCTGTGAAGTGACTACCGAAGAGGGCCATCTGCTGGTCTATGGCTTGAAGGAGTACATATTCGGCATGCACAAGGCATCCTATGTCAAGGAACTCGTTGATGACGCAGGCGGTGCCATGGTAGTCGCCCACCCCTACCGCCGCTTCTATCGCAAGCAGGCTCACACCAGCGACGAAGCCTATCAGGAGATGCTCACCAGGGCATCACGCAATAAGGTCTTCGGCTTCATAGACGCCGTCGAGATCTTCAACGGTCGCGGCTCCGACGAAGAAAATCACTTCGCGGGCGACCTCGCCGACTGGTTTGGCCTGAACGCCACTGGCGCAAGCGATGCCCATAGCCTGGCACAGGTCGGCACATACGCCACCAACTTCCAGCAGCCCGTGCGCGAACTCGACGACTTCATCGCCGAGCTGAAAGCGGGCAGGTTCAGCCCCTATTCTCTGCGCAGCCCGGCCGCCGCGCTTGCGCGCGCATAACCCAATTCCAAGCGGATTGATGGTGTACCATGCCAACCCATCTTCTCGAAATCAAAGACCTCCACACCTACTTCTTCAGCAAGGACGGTGTCAACAAGGCAGTCAACGGCGTCTCTCTCGCTCTCGAAGAAGACTCCATACTCGGCGTCGTGGGCGAGAGTGGCTCCGGAAAAACCGTAACCGCCCTCTCCGTGCTTCAGCTCGTGCCATTCCCCGGTGAGATCGTCAAGGGCAGCATCACCTACAACGGCCACGAACTGCTGAACATGACCTCCGAGGAGATCCGCCACATCCGCGGGAAGGAGATCTCCCTGATATTCCAGGATGCGAGCGCGGCGCTGAACCCCGTCATTCCCATCGGCAAGCAAGTCGAAGAAATAGTCCTTGAGCACACGGACCTCGGTGGCAGGCGGGCCCGCGCCCTCGCCATAGAACTGCTCAGTCAGATGGGCATTCCCGATGCTAAGAATATGCTCAACCGCTACCCGTTCCAGCTCAGCGGTGGCATGGCGCAGCGCGTTCTCCTGGCAATCGGCGTCGCACTCAAGCCCAAGGTACTCATCGCAGACGAGCCTACTTCCAACCTCGACGTAACCCTGCAAGCCGAGATTCTGCACCGCCTCAGCCAACTCCGCAAGGAGAACCACTCCGCGATTATGCTCATCACACACGACCTTGGCGTCGTTGCTCAGATGACCCAGACAGTAGCGGTCATGTACGGCGGTACGATCGTCGAATACACAGACACCAAGTCGCTATTTGCAAAGCCTCTTCACCCCTACACTTGGGGGCTGTTCCAGGCGATACCCCGCTTGGACACCGGGCAGCAGTCGCTAAACCCCATACGCGGCGCGCCGCCCAAGATGATTGACGCCCCGGACAGATGCCCATTCCTGGAGCGGTGTCACAAAGCCGTCAACCAGTGTCGGACCCTGTCCGCCCCCCCGCTAGTGGAGGTCGAGCCGAACCACCGCCTGGCCTGCTACAACCCCGTCGTGTACGTCTAACTGCAATCGCGTTATTCCATCCACGGCATGAATTGACGCCATTCGTCCTCGATCTGCCGGTGGTGGAAGATATAATAAGGATTGGGACGTGGCGCGGCAGGCTTGGTCAGCAGCCTCATATTCGCCTCACGCGGCGTGAAGCCCGCCTTCCTGTGGTTGCACGGGGTGCACGCGCTGACAACATTCTCCCAGACATGAGCTCCCTTGCGTGAGCGTGGTATGATGTGGTCGAGAGTCAGGTTCTTGGATTCCATGCCGCAGTACTGGCATCGAAAGCCATCCCGATAGAACACTGCGCGGCGCGACAGCCTCCGCCTCACGAGAGGCCTTTTCACCATATAGATGAGCCGTATCACGGACGGAATAGGCACGCGCCGGGACACGGTGGCAATGTGCTCCTCCCCGTCAATAAGTGTCTCTGCCTTGCCCCGTCCCAGCAGCACGATCGCTCGCCGCGCGTTACATACGTTCAGAGGTTGATAATTCTGGTTCAGTACCAGCACAGGATTGTTTATTGACATTATCAGCCCCGCTCAATGTTTTGGTGTTAACGCCGCTTCGACTTAAAGCTTTCTCTCCAATAAATCCAACGATTCCGCAAAAACAGGGGATATGAATCCGAATGCGTTCAGTGGCAGCGCATCGGTTTCCTCGACGAAAATCCTTACTACCGTAGATTCTGTAAGTGCGCGCTCCAGCCCATCACGCACATCTCCACTTGCACCGGGCATATTAGCGTTCTCTAGGGGCACGTCATAGGCGAATCTGGCAAGTCCGAGTATCAATACCGCGGCGAGCGCCCCGCCTAGGATAACACCGAGCAACAACCCGCCCACGCGGTCAACCAGCGAAGATGCCCCAAGCGTGACTATTCCCAATGACCTTCGTATTATCTTCCACGCAAACTGAATGACTCCTACTGTCACCGCAATTACTATTACATACACTGCAACTATGACACTTGTGCTGCCCCACCCGAAATTACCGCCGATAAGCCCAAGAGCGTAGGCAATTTGGCTTGCGAACAGCCAGCCAGCAATCAAGGCAAACGCATTGACCGCAGCGCCAATAAGCCCAATACGAAACCCGCGCAGCGCACCAATGACCACAAGTCCAATCAGCACTATATCTAGCCAGTTCATCAATCACGATTTTACCATAGGACTGACCACGTAACATGGGCAAGTGTTGCTTTAGATATACTACACAAGCAGTTCAGGCCAACATGCCATTCCAGGCAAGAAACAGAACGGGAGCAGCGCATTAATCGTTGCTCCCGTTCGATTAGTCTATTTCGCCATTTACGATCAACGTTGTTGCTGTGCTGGAACCGGGTTCACCAGTGCGTTCCCCAGCGAAATCGGGAGCAACTCATCTAGTTCGTCTAGCGTCCAGCGACTGTTCTTGTGGATGCTGCGAATTACATGCCGCGGCGAGTACAGGGTTGCGGGCCAACCACTGGTACCGATAACTTGCCCAGTTATCTGGCAATTCTCCGATGACAGATACACTGCCTTGGGAGCGTTGTTCTCGGGCGCGCGCGCCTCAGGCGGTCCCATTATCGGCGCCCCCTGCGTGGTCAGCGTAGCGCCCACCGACGCTGCCGCTGCCTGGCGCTGTGTTTGCCTGAGCTGTTGCGTACTCTCTGGTATAGTCTCAGTCATGCGAGTCGCGCCACCCGGATAAACGGCGTTCACCTTGATGCCGTGCTCGTGAAGCTCACGCGAGAGCGCCCGCGTAAAGCCTACCATTCCTTCTTTGGCTGCTGCGTAATTCGCCTGCCCGGATGCGCCCATTCCGGAGCCGGACGAGAACAGCACAATTCTGCCGTACCCTTGGTTAATCATATGTGGTACGGCGTGACGCACCATGTTAAATGCTCCGTAGAGGTGTACGTGCAATACAGCGTCCCATTCCTCTTCAGTCATATTGAACACCATCCGGTCGCGCAGGATACCGGCTACATGGTTCACCACATCTAGTCGACCAAAGTTGTCTATAGCCGCCTGTACCACCTTGCCGGCGGACTCGTAGTCTGCAACCGAATCGAAGTTGGCGACGGCGGTACCGCCGCGGGCCTCGATCTCTGCCACTACCTGAGAAGCCGGAGCGTCCGAGCCACCCACACCGTCAACACCCCCACCGAGGTCGTTAACGACGACGGAAGCGCCTTCCTCTGCGAGAAGCATTGCTACACCTCGACCGATCCCCCGGCCGGCGCCAGTAACAATCGCTACTCGCCCATCAAGTCTCTTGCCCATGCTTGTTTCCTTTCTCAACTTGCTACCGTGAATTATGATTAAAGGTGGGCTAGAGGCCCTTGCCAAAAATCTTGGGGACCAGCAAATCCATCTCGTCCATCGTGAAAGTGCCCCACTTATGAATAGCGTTTGCAATTTCGGGGTTGGAATACAGATATATACTGCCACCGCGTACACCAAACACATTGCAGTTCACATTTGGCGCAGCATAGGTAGAGAGATACACTGCCAACGGAGCGACGTTTGCAGGGTCGTCCGGGCTGCCTTCACCTTCCCATTCGGAGACGGGTGGGGACTGGCCTATGCCTGCGCGCTCTGCCGGTGTGGGTGACGGTCCCTGCACTACGCGGAACTCTTCCACTGATCCCGGGAATAACCGAGTTTCTACCAATGGAGAGATGGCATTGCAGGTAACGCCATAACGCCCCAGGTCCCTGCCGACTGTGCGTGTCAGTCCGATAATTGCTTCTGAAGCTGCCGCATAGTTCGAGCGACCTATGTCACCTAGGCCGGCATCGGAAGTGAAGTTGACTACACGCCCGCTGCGCTGCTGTCTGAACAGTATGGCCGCGAACTTAGTTGGCGCGAACACGCCCTTCACATTGTACCGGACGACTCTATCCCAATCGTCAGGAGTCATGCGATAAATCATGCGGTCTTGCAACACGCCCACGCCATTGATGAGCACATCCACCTGGCCGAAGTTGTCCACAGCTGCGCGGATGACGGCCTCGCCGCCTTCCATAGTCGCTACATTGTCGTAGTTGGCGACAGCGTTGCCGCCGGCTGCCTTGATTGCCTCAACGGTGCTGTCGGCGGGATCTTGCGACGAGCCGCTACCGTCAACATCGCAGCCGAGGTCATTGACCACGACTGACGCACCTTCCTCGGCGAGCAGCAGTGCCGTTGCCCTGCCTATGCCGCGGCCCGCGCCTGTTACAACCGCTGTTTTGCCTTCTAAGCGGTTCCCCATGTATTCCACCTCCGTACTGACTAGAACTTTTTGCCCTCAAGTTGAAAATTGGTCGAATCAGATCGAACCCGAACCGCTAGTTTGCCCTGCGCGGTGGTTCATCAAAGGCGACAAAACCTTAACAACACGTTAATGCGAATTAACCGTCTGTTACAGATTAAACCGCGCGCAATATGATACCTTATCGGCGCATGTTTGAAAAGTTTCTCACAATCCTGTGCTATGCATAAGATAGATAGTTGTCAGCGTCCTCGCTGGGTCCATTCAGGAGGCAATTTCAATTGATTCACCAGAACTTTGAGTGCGACTTCTACTTCATACGGCACGGACAATCCGAGTCCAACGCAACACCCGAGTATATGCAAGGCAGTGTAGACTGCTCGCTCACCCCTAAGGGATTTAAGCAAGCTCGCCTGCTCGGTGGGAGGCTCAGGGATGATGGGATCAATTTCGATCGCGTGTATAGTTCAAGCCTTCTGCGCACCGTGCAGACGACGCAAACGATGTTGGAGGCGATGGGAGAGCCTGAAAGAGAATTCCCGCGCATAGATGCCATCATTGAACAGCGGGCAGACGGCTGGACGGGCCAGCGCACCAGCGATGTGCTGACGCCGGAATTGCTGTCTTACATGCGTACGAAAGCAGCGCAGTTTGTTCCGCCGGATGGCGAATCGTTCAAGATGGTGCAGCGACGCGTCTCCAACTGGCTTGAGGACGAGATTCTGTACAATCGCGACCTCATAAGCACGGAACAGTCCCTGTGCATCGCTATTATTGGGCACGGCATCGCCACAAAGTGCCTGATGTCCTACATCATGGGCTTCGACGAGCACTACATCTGGAAGATGTCCTTGGAAAACACTTCCGTATCCCGCTTCCGCTTTAACCACGCAGGCTGGATACCCGTCAGCATCAACGACACGGCGCACCTGCGCGGCTTGGACAACGGTACTATCTCATACGCTGAATTGTCAGAGGCTTCAGTGTAACGGGCAGCCATCAGAGTATTAGGCAAAGACTGAAAGTGCTAGTTCGAGTAATCGAGACGCAACGGTCTCCCGAGTTTCCTCGAATGTGGGAACGACAACCAATGGGAAGGGGATGGAGCGGAAGACGGGGCTCGAACCCGCGACCTCATCCTTGGCAAGGATGTGCTCTACCAACTGAGCTACTTCCGCACGCTGCGAACCTTTCGCGTCGGCCCGTGGATGCCGACGACTTGGCAGGTGCCGAGGGTCAGAATCGAACTGACGACACCAGCATTTTCAGTGCTGTGCTCTACCTACTGAGCTACCTCGGCGCGTCTAAACATGTTAATAATAGCTCAGCGCAGTGTCAAGTTGAATGTTGCACGACTGTAGGCATACGACCTTGCTTCTGCATTGACAGTTCTGCTGCCATATTTCAGAACACTCAGCCACGTAGTCCATCGAGATACAGGCTTTCGGCTCGCGCTTTCTTGAAGCGCTATT
This sequence comes from Dehalococcoidia bacterium, assembly GCA_965225795.1. Classification (GTDB taxonomy): domain Bacteria; phylum Chloroflexota; class Dehalococcoidia; order Lucifugimonadales; family JADFKI01; genus Bin90. The sequence goes on from OZ245324.1 coordinate 3,322,761, forward strand.
GGTAGTGTAGAATAAGCTCTTGATAGAAAACACAGAAACATATCCTTGCCGTGATCGCGCGAGCGATACGACTGGGTGAATGCGGCTCTCCGTTTTGAGGTGTTGGATTGGCAGATTATGATGTGGTTGTTATTGGCGCGGGTCCTGGCGGCTATGTCGCGGCGATTCGCGCAGCGCAACTTGGTTTGAGCACTGCGGTTATCGAGGACGATAACGTCGGCGGAGTGTGCTTGAACTGGGGCTGCATTCCAAGCAAATCGCTGTTGCGAAATGCCGAAGTTCTTGAGCTGGTGAAGAATGCCGGCGAATACGGCATCAGTGTCGGCGATGTTACTTTCGATTACGGCTTGGCGATTGATCGCAGCCGCCAGGTAGTAAGGCGACTCACAGGTGGTGTGGGTTCGCTGCTGAGAAAAAACGGAGTTGAGCACATCAGCGGACGCGGCATCCTGCGAAGTGCGAATACCATTGCAATCGACGGGGCAGATCGCGCCATCAGCGCGGACAGTATCATTGTTGCCACTGGCGCGCGCGCTAGGCATATCCCCGGCATTCCCGTTGATGGTGAAACTGTGCTCACATCCCGCGAAGCGATTGTGCTGCGCGAGGTTCCTGAGCGAGTTGTTATAGTTGGCGGCGGCGCGATCGGCGTCGAATTCGCTGACATCTACCATTCCTATGGCGCAGAGGTTATGATAATCGAGATGCTGCCCAGGTTGGTTCCGCTGGAAGACGAGGAGATTAGCCAGCAATTGGAGCGAGTCTTCCGTCGTCGGGGCATCGGATTTAAGACAGGAGCGATGGTTGGTGGTGTCGCTGTGAGCGAAGGCACCGCCACTGTAACGGTCACTGATGCTGATGGCGCAGTGAGCGAGATTGAGTGCGACAAGGTACTGGTCGCGATAGGCGTACAGGGCAACACTGAAGATATTGGGCTTGAAGTAGCCGGTGTCAATACGGAGAGCGGATACATCATAGTGGACGACGAAATGCGTACCAACGTGCCGGGTGTATTTGCTATTGGCGACGTAACCGGAAAATTGCCTCTCGCCCATGTGGCATCCGCTCAGGGTGTTATCGCGGCAGAGGTGATTGCTGGCATGAACCCGATGCCGCTGGATTATTCCCTGATGCCTCGCGCGACATACTGCAGGCCGCAGATTGCGAGCTTTGGTTTAACCGAGCAGCAGGCAGCCGACGCAGGATACTCCTTCAAAGTGGGAAGGTTTCCCATGTCGGCCAGCGGGAAGGCTCTTGCAATGGGTGAGCCGAATGGCATGGTCAAACTGGTTGTGGACAGCGAAGTAGGGGAGCTGCTGGGCGCGCATATTATAGGCCCAGAGGCGACCGAGTTGCTTGGCGAGGTCGGACTATCGCGCCTCCTTGAAGGCACTACTACTGAATTGGGATGGCTTGTGCATCCACACCCGACTATTTCGGAGACGATTAAAGAGGCAGCTCTAGCAGTTGAGGGCGAAGCCATTCACATATAGGCCGACCTAACTACGCGAAAGAGCAAAAAGAGGTGAATTGCCAAAGTGGAATCGACACTTAACAAGCAGCGACTAGCCGAGTTTTACAGGCAGATGCTGCTGATTAGACGATTCGAGGAAGCATGCGGGCGTCTTTACATGCAAGGCAAGATTCGCGGCTTCCTGCACCTCTACATTGGTGAAGAGGCCATCGCAGTCGGTGCTATATCTGCGCTCCGTCCCGATGATTACGTTATCGGCCACTACCGTGACCATGGTCATGCAATCGCCAAGGGAATGGACCCAAAAATTGCGATGGCGGAGTTGTGCGGCAAAGCCACGGGAAGCAGCGGAGGCAAGGGCGGCTCAATGCACCTTTTCGATGTTGAAAGGCACTTCATGGGCGGCCACGCCATTGTAGGAGGGCAGATGCCCATAGCGGCAGGACTTGCACTGTCAAGCAAGTACAAGAAGGAAGACCTTGTTACCTTGTGCTTCTTTGGCGATGGCGCCGTCAACCAGGGTGAATTCCACGAGACGCTGAATCTCGCGTCGGTGTGGAAGTTGCCCATATTGTTTCTGCTTGAAAACAACCTCTATGGCATGGGTACGCATGTTGACCGCACCCATGCGGGCGGCAGGCACATTTACGAAGTGGCGAGTGCGTATGACATTCCCGGCGTCCAAATAGATGGTATGGATGTTCTTGGTGTCAACGAGTGCGTCTCAGAGGCTGTCAAGTCCATCCGAAAAGGTGAGGGCCCGCGCTTCATAGAGGCGATGTGCTATCGCTATCGTGGTCACTCCATGGCCGATCCCACGATGTACAGAGAACGAGATGAGGCTCAAGAGCTAGGGATCAAGGACCCGATAGACAGTCTGAAGAACTTCATGATTCAGTTCGATGTGGCGGGTGAAGAGGAACTCGCCAAAATTGCAGCCAAGGTGGACGAGCAAGTCAATGAAGCCGTGCAGTTCGCAGAGGATAGTCCTGCGCCTGAGATGGACGCGATGTACACAAACGTTTACGCATAGATGTGGAGTGAGACATGACTGAGATGATTCTCAGGGAGGCCGTTGCCAAAGCGCTCCGTGAAGCGCTGGAGGACGACCGCGTCTTTATAATGGGTGAGGACATTGGCGCCTATGGTGGCGCCTACGCCGTAACTCGCGGCTTCCTAGATGAATTTGGTCCTGAACGCGTCATGGATACGCCGATATCCGAATCAGTCATCGTGGGCGCGGGAGTTGGATCAGCGTTGGCTGGCCTGAGGCCAATCGTCGAGTTGATGACCATCAATTTTAGCCTCGTCGCGATCGACCAGATTGTGAACCACGCCGCGAAGCTTAGGTACATGTCTGACGGTCAATTCACGGTTCCGCTTGTTATACGCACGGTTACTGGTGGTGGAGGTCAGCTTGCCGCAACCCATTCTCAGAGCTTCGAGAACTGGTACGCTTCTGTCCCTGGGTTAAAAGTCGCCGTGCCTGCAACACCTTACGATGCTCTGGGACTGTTCCGCACCGCGATGAAGGACGATAATCCTATAATATTTGCGGAACATTCACTGCTTTATGGGATGCGTGGCGAAGTGCCCGATGAATGGTATGAGATTCCATTTGGTCAAGCGGACATCAAACGAAAAGGCAATGATGTGACAATCGTTGCGTACTCCCGCATGACTCATGTGGCACTACAAGCTGCTTCGATGCTTGAGGAGAAAGGCAGACAAGCGGAAGTCATTGACCTTCGCACACTGCGACCATGGGACAAGGAAACAGTGTTGGAATCCGTTCGTAAGACCAACCGTGTCGTTGTTGTCGAGGAGACTTGGAAAACGGGAGGCTTCAGCGGTGAGATTGCCAGCACTATACAGGAAGAAGCATTCGATGACCTCGACGGCCCAGTTGCGCGGGTGGGAGGCCTAGATGTGCCGGCGCCTTATAACGGCACTCTTGAGGCGGCGGCGATTCCGAATTCAGAGAGGATCATCAAGGCCTTATCGGACAACTACGGCATCTGATGGTACGCGGGTTATGCCTTACGAGGCTTTGCAGCGCGAGCGCCAAAATGTCCAACTTGAAGGCTATCCAGTTGTTGCAGGCTTGCTTAGGCTCTCACCTTATGCAGAAGCATAGCTATGATATACCTTGATGTTGATTTTCCCACGCTTTAATCTTTAGTCATGAGATTTACTGTAACAGGGGGTGTCGATTGGCAACCGAACTGACTATGCCGCAGATGGGCTATGACATGCAGGAAGGCACTGTCTTGCGGTGGCTGAAGGGTGAGGGAGACACGGTGGCGAACGGCGAACCCATCGCTGAAATAGAGACCGACAAGGCGGTAGTCGAGTTCGAGTCTTACGCTGAAGGGGTTCTCCACCGAATAATCGTTCCCGCTGGCACAACTGTCCCAGTGGGCGAACCTATTGCGTTAGTCGGCGCGCAGGATGAGATTTTCGACGCGATTGACGACACTGCGTCGGACGAGGGCCCCACCGTTCCCGCCGATGTCGATTCGGACGAGCCGGCACCAAGCGCTGCAATTCCCATGCCTCCCGCTAGCAGCGATATTGCCACGGAAGAGTTACATGTCGCGGAGCCGGAACCCGAGGTGGAAGAACCACCTTTGGCGGCATCCTCTTTGCGCGCATCGCCCATAGCGCGCCGTATCGCCGATGAGCGTGGCATCGACATCACGAAAGTGCAGGGCACCGGTCCGGGTGGACGCGTTGTCAAAGATGACGTGCTCGCGTACCAAGAACCTGAGCCAGTGGAACCTGAAATAATGGAGGAGCCTGAGCCGGAAGAAGTAGAAGCCGTTGAAACAGAGGCTGCCGTTGAGGCTGAAGTAATGGTGGTGGCGAAAGAGGAGTTGGAGGCTGAACCCGAGCCGGAACCGGTGGTCATCGAAGAACAGCCCGCCGAGGTCGCACAAGAGGAAGCTGCGGACGATGCCATGCAGCTCTCGAGAATGCGACAGCAGATCGCCAGGGTCACGGTGCGCAGCAAGCAGGAGAAGCCTCACTTTTATGTAACGTCAGAAGTCGATATGACCGAGGCAATGAGCCTGCGCCAGCAGATAAACAGGTCGCTGGAGGGCGAGGGCGTGCGTGTGACTGTCAACGACCTCATCATCAAGGCGTGCGCCGCCGCGCTCAGGAAGCACCCCAAGTTTAATGCCTTCCTTGACGGCGATGTTATACGTCCAAACGACAGTGTGAATATCGGTATTGCCATGGCGGTTGAAGATGGACTGCTGATGCCCGCCATCATGGGCTGTGAGCAGATGACACTGAAGTCGCTCGCACTCGCGAGCAAAGACCTCGCGGACCGCGCGCAGAACGGTACGCTGCGCCCCGACGAATACACGGGCGGTACATTTGGCGTCAGCAATCTCGGCATGTTCGACGTGAGCACATTCGTTGCCATCATACAGCCTCCTCAAACCGCCATCCTGGCGGTTGGCACTGTCGCTAAGCGACCAGTCGTAAGAGATGATGAAATCGTGATTCGGCAGACTATGAATGCCACAATTTCAGCCGACCACCGCGTGGTGGATGGCGCAGAAGGCGCACAATTCCTCATGGAAGTGAAGAACGCACTCGAAAGTCCGCTGAGCCTTGTCTTATAAGCGACCAAATTCAGATTATAGTCAGCCGGCGGGCAGTCCATGCTGCCCGCCGGCTTTTTCATCTTAATCGCCGCCCTAAAACACCTTCTTTGGACTTGGTGCGCTCCTCTAGCATTCACAGAGAATAAACATCGCAAAGGACACTCACAAAGTGAATGCTATCATCACTCAACCCAAGGCCTATCTGGTTACGAAGCCCTCGGTGGATTGGGAGCAGGTTGCTGCGTTCCTTGCGGATGAGGGTGTGCCCGGCATCCCGGACAGCATACGCGCCGGCGAGGATGAGTCCGCCGCCATAGCGGAGATTTCCGCAAGGCTGTGCTACATGAGCTACGGCAGGGGCAGACGCGATATCGCTGACTTTATCAACAATCTGCTGCGCTCCAAGGACGGCAGCGTGTTTGAGCATATCAACTACGGCTTCGTGTTCACAGGGGTGTCGCGCTCGCTGACGCATGAACTGGTGCGTCACCGCGCGGGCTTCGCATACAGCCAGCGCAGCCAGCGATATGTGGACGAGAGCGGCAGCAAGTTCGTCGCGCCGCCAGTGCTTTCCGACGCTGCCGGCGACGAGGTTCAGGCTGTTTTCGAGGCGGCGATTGAAAGCGCGGCGAAGGGCTATGATGAACTGGTCAAGGCGCTGGAGTCTGCCATACCCCGCGAGCGGTTCAAGCTTGCAACTGACCACCGTAAGGTAATCCGGCAGGCGGCGCGCGCGGTTCTGCCGAATGCAACCGAGACTAAGATATTCGTTACCGCCAACGTGCGGGCGTGGCGGCACTTCATCGAAATGCGAGGCAGCGCCTTCGCCGATGTGGAGATACGCAGACTTGCTATAATGGTGTTAGAAGCACTGGAAGTCGAAGCGCCGCTGCTGTTCGGGGACTTTACGATAGAGACTCTGCCCGACGGCGCAAAGACAGCGACGCCGCAGTACTCCAAGGTCTGATATTTGGGTTTTCGAATGGCTTATAAGGTAGGTGGGAGGTGTGCGGATGTTCACTCGTAAGCGCATAATCATTGCGGCTGTAGTTATCATAGGCATTCCGGGACTGGCGCTGGCATGGTGGCTGCTGTCTCCGCTATTCATCAGTTCGACTATCGATGAGGAATTTCCACTTGCGGCCAACGCTGTCGTTCCTGCCGACATGACGATGGAAGAGGCTGAGCAGGCGATGGTGGAGGCGGCAAGCAGATTCGACACGTACCAAGAGGAAGTGCCTAAAGAGATGGCCATGCCGGAAGACTCCACCAAGATGGACGCTTCGGTCGTGCAGGTCAGGTCGGGCAGCTTCCAGGGTGCCGACAGCTTCCACAAGGGCAGCGGCACCGCGACGATTTACCGCAGCGCGGACGGTAAGAACCTGCTGCGGCTGGAAGAATTCAGCGTTACCAACGGGCCGGATCTGCATGTGCTGCTTGTTCCCAATCCGGACCCGCAGGGGCGCGGTGATGTCGAAGGGTACATCAGCCTGGGCAAGCTGAAGGGCAACCTGGGCAACCAGAACTATTTCCTGCCGGACGGCGATGACGGATCCGGATATGGCAGCGTGGTCATATACTGCATGCCGTTCCATGTTGTGTTCAGCGTGGCTACGCTTAACTAGGTTGTGTGGACATTTCCTGTCATTACGAGCGCAGATAGGCATCTGAAGTCTGTCAATGGTGTATTCGCAATGATTTTAGATTCTTCACTCCGCTCCGCTGCGTTCAGAATGACAGAGTAAATATGCGCTGCGTTCAGATTGACAGAATAAACATACTTCTCAAGTCTAAAACGCTTTGCGTATCAAATGTCAACAGAGGCTAGCCGACATTTTCCGATGCCCTTATGGGCGTCAGCACTGTGACAGCGTCAGGGCTGACGGCTTCTGCTTTTGAGCTTGCCTCCTTCAGGATTCGCGCTGTGCCCAAGTGCCGGTTTCGACCGCGATCAGGAAGTCCTGGACGCTGCGGTTGAAGAGGTCCGGCTCTTCGAGGTTGATGGCGTGTCCGGACTGCGGGAACATCACGAGGCCGGATGTAGAAATGCAGCTCTTCATGAAGATGCTCGGCTCGATGCAGGGGTCGTCCTCGTCGCCGAGCATTATGAGCGAGGGTATTGTGAGCGCGCGCATTTCTTCTTCAATCGCGAAGACGGGCGGCCGCTTGCCCTGTACGCCTCTGAAGGTTAGCGCGGAGCCGAGGCCGGAGTGCGAGAGGAACTGGTCGGCGAACTCGCGGTATCCGCGCGGGTCTTTGCGGCGAAGCTGAACGCGCGCCTCACCGCTCGCGTAGTCATCCATTGAGGACATGCCTCGTTCCTCCATCCCGCGCGAGCGTTGGAATACGTTATCTCGCCAGGCATCCACATCAGTTGAACCTGATCCCGCAGCGGCAATGATCAGAGACTTTGCCAAGTGCGGGTATGCCAGTCCGAAGTTCAGGGCGAGCGAGCCTCCCATTGACAAGCCGCAGATGTGGGCTGACTCGATGCCAAGGTATTCGAGCAAGCCGCGCAGGTCTTCGACCGCTATATCCTGCGTGTAGGCGTCTTCGTCAGTGGGCACATCGGATGGCGGGTATCCTCTTGCGTTGTAGGTGATGACGCGGTAGTAGCGCGAGAAGTAGCGCACCTGCGGCTCCCATGAGCGGAAATCGCCCGCGAATTCATGCGCTAGGATGAGCGGGAAGCCCTCGCCGGTGGATTCGTAGTAAAGTTGTATGCCGTTCACTTGTGCCTTTGGCATTTCTGCCACCCCCTTATAGCTAATGGATGCGCGCAAGTATAGTCGGGGATGGTGGTGCGGGCAAGTAGGTTGAGCGCCGGCAACAAGCCTCGAAGTGTCGGACCGACGGGGCTATCAGTGACTAGGTTGTGTGGACAATTCACATTTGCTTCCTGTCACTCCGAGTGAAGCGAGGAAACTGAAGTCTGTGAATGGTGTATGTGCAACGATCTTAGATTCTTCACTCCGCTGCGCTGCGCTCAGAATGACAGTGCAAGTGTGCGCTGCGTTCAGAATGACAGTATGAATATGCGCTGCGCTCAGAATGACAGTGTAAGTGTGCGCTGCGTTCAGAATGACAGTGTAAGTGTGCGCTGCGTTCAGAATGACGGGGACAAAGGCGTTGCGTTCAGAATGACAGAATAAACCTACCTTTCAGGTCCAAAACGCTTTGTGTATTAATTGTCAACAGAACCTAGGAATTATGGCGCTCTTCCTTACCTCTTTTTCCATCGGTGGTGCGCGTTCTTGGTCGTCGACCGGCTGGGCGCGGATGTAGGTGAAGGTGGGCTTGCTGATGGACCGATCCGGCGCGGGCTTATCGTGTTCGCCTCGGTTTTCCTCGTCGAACTTTGCCTGATCTTCCTTGCTCAGGGGTTCGTAGTAGTAGTCGATTGTTGGGTCGGGGTCGTTGGGGCCGTAGTCGTAGATGTTCTTTTCTGCTTTGATGTCTATGCGGCGATACTTTGCCTCTGCGCGGAGGGCGGCCCGCTCGTCGCCTCTGTCCATGGCTTCCTTGAACTCTTTGATGATTGCCTTGGGGTCGGAGGGTTCGTTCTCTGATTTACTCAGGGGCAGGCTTTTAGGCAGGGTGAGAGTGGACGGCGTGTTGTCTGACAGGGATGTAGGGGATGAATGGGATTTTTCGTTGCCCTCACCCCAACCCTCTCCCTGGGGGAGAGGGAGCTTTGTGGCTACGGCTTGCTGGTCTTCTGGATTCCTGCTTTCGCGGGAATGGCGAGAAGATGGGACGGTCTCGTGGAAACGAAGAGGCTTTGAATTGGCTTCGCGGTCTTCGTCTTCGCGGAGTTGGCGGGCTATGGCTTCGTAGTCCACATCGTCATAGATGTCGTACTCGTCAACATAGACAGACATGCCTGCCTGCTTCTTTTTCTGGCCTATGGACAGGCGCGTGCTTTCCTTGTCTTGCCAGTAGTCCTTGAGGTGCTCAGGTTTGATGTTGTCGTAGTTGGTGTCCCAGCCTCGGCGCAGTAGCTCCTGCGCTGCATACATACGGTGATGGATGGTGAACTCTTTGTCAGGGTCGGGATCAGACATCAATTCGAGCAGGAAGCGGATGGTGTCGGTGCCGCGCTCGCTGTACTCGCGCATTCTCTTTGCGAGGTCTGTGTGCAGGGTGTCGTAGGCGTTTGCTTCGTCGTTGTTGTCTGACAATTTGCGCCTGTGACCGAAGTCTCCGAAGCCTCGGCGCAGGAGTTCTCTTGCTGCTGCCATGCGGTCTGCGGGCTTGATGCGGAACTTCCTGGGCGTGAATGGCCTGTCCCTGCCGGTCATTATGTCCACGAGGAATTTGACGATGGTGTGGCCTTCGGCGGATTCCGAGCGGATGAGATGGGCTATTTCGTAGTTGAGGATGTCGAGGTGGGTGATGGGCTGTGCAATCTCTTTTCCCCTCACCCTAACCCTCTCCCCAGGGGAGAGGGGACTTTGAACGGCACTTTCGTCCTCGTCCTGAGGGAGAGGGGGATTAATGTCGGGTTGGTCTTGTTGGAAGCCGTGCTTGATGAGTTGCTTTGCGGCTTCTAGGCGGTGGTTGACTTTGACGCCTAGTGTTTCGCCACGCATTGTTTCTGCGAGGAAGGTGGCGATGTCGCAACCGCCTTTGGTGCTCGTCAGGATGTTCTGTTGTAGGGTGTTAGGGATGCACATAAAAGTCTGCCAGTCGGTCAGAAATCTGACATCGATGTACAGGATGGATTGGATGGTATGTTCGGATTATTGCATTTATGATAAGCACGAATGTTTGTGTTGTCAAGGGGGAATCTGACATCGATGGACAGGATATATAGGTTGGGATATACGCGGAAGGAATGGTTGGACGGGGCGTAAAGAGGTGTCAGTTTCGGGATACCCTTTTCATATCTACTCCGTACTGGTATGGAAGTTAGGTAATTGGTTCCTATAATAGACGAAATCAGTGACGACACAAGACGCCCGAGCTGTCAATGGCGGGGCAATGAAGGACCACCGGGGCGGCGAGAAGTTGTACCACTTGGCGCCATTGTTCAGCATAAATGTCCGTGCTAACTGCTGAGGGAATATATCAGGTGCAGACGTATTCAGCGGCGGCTCGAAGGTTATTCTGAAGCAGGTCTGCCGCTCTGTCTGAGACGGTAGCTGTCGCCGTTCATTTCGATGATGTGGACGTGGTGTGTGAGCCTGTCCAGCAGAGCGCCGGTCAACCTCTCTGACCCGAACATCTCGGTCCACTCGTCGAACGGCAGGTTGGTGGTCACGAGGACCGATCCACGCTCGTAGCGCTGGCTGAAGACCTCGAAGAGCAGTTCCGCCCCGGTCCTGGACAGCGGCACGAAGCCGAGTTCGTCTATGATCAGCAGCTTCAGTCGGGCAAGCCTCTTCTGCAGGTTCAGCAGCCTCATCTCGTCCCTTGCCTCCATAAGCTCGTTCACAAGGGCCGACGCAGTGGTGAAGCCCACTGTCAGTCCCTTCTGGCAGGCGGCGAGTCCGAGTCCCAGGGCGATGTGCGTCTTGCCGGTTCCGCTGTTGCCAATGGCGATGACGTTCTCACGACGCTCGATGTACTCGCAGCGCGCGAGCTGGGTCACGAGCTGCCTGTTCACCGACGGTATGGCCGGGAAGTCGAAGGCGTCCAGGCTCTTTACGGCGGGGAAGCGCGCGGCCTTGATCCTGCGAGCCACCAGGCGGTGATGTCGGTCTATGAGCTCCAGTTCCGACAGCCTGAGCAGGTAGTCCGGATAGTCCACTCCCTCTGAGGCGCACTGGGCGGCGATCTTGCCGTACTCCCCCAGGAAGGTCGGTAGCTTCAGCTCCTTCAGGTGGTGCTCCAGCAGCAGTGTCGGTCTGTCACTCACGATGCCTTCTCTCTCAGCAGCTTCATGTAGTCCTGCGCCGATGTCGTGCTGACGCTCACGCTCGGCAGATGCGGATGCAGATCAAGATCGAGTCTTGGCGGCCGTCCCTCGATCCTGCACAGCAGCAGATGCTTGACGGCGTCGTAGCCGGTCGCTCCTCTGCTTATGGCATCTTGCACGGCGGCATGCACCTCGTCAGCGGGGAAGGTCTCAAGCAGCCTGAGCACCCGCACGAACTCCCTCTTGCCTGGCCTGCCCATCCTCGACTCCTGAAGACGCCGCAGCCTGCCGTACTCCTCGGGAGGATCCCATCCGGCAAGTGGTGCCGCCTGGTCCAGAGCGCCGGTCTTCTGCTCCAGCAGCGCCAGGTAGTGCAGCGGGTTGAAGACGAAGTCGTCGTGCTCATACGACCTGCGGTGGCGGGCTATCACGTCGGTGCCGCAGCTTATGACCACCTCGTCGACGTAGCCTCTCACCAGCACGTCCCTGTGTCCGAATGCAACGGGCACCGAGTAGTCGTTGGTGCGGTAGCGCACCAGTGACTGAGAGCTCACACGTGTGGCGTGCTTGTCGCTCGCGTCGTAGGGGGCCGCGGGCAGGGGCAGCAGCGCCCCGAGGTCACGCTCCATACGCTCGCCTATCGTCTCGGTGTGCCCCCGCCTCGCGTCCATACGCTCCAGGCACTCACTCTCCAGGTGCGCGTTGAGCTCATCGAAGCTGTCCGCCCTCGGGATCGGCACCAGGAAGTTCCTCCTGCCGTATCCCACCATGCCCTCGACACTCCCCTTGTCGTTGCCCTTGCCAACTCTGCCGAACCTGTCGCTGAACAGGTAGTGCGACTGAAGCTCCGTGAACGTACTCGTGCGCTTGCGACGTCCTCCGCCCAGTATCTTGGCGACGGCAATCTTCAAGTTGTCGTACAGGATGCTCTGCGGCACTCCGCCCAGGAAGGCGAACGCCGACACATGCCCGTCGCAGAACGCCTCCGTGGTCTCCCCAGGATATGCCTTTATGAATATGCCGTCGCTGTGAGGCAGCGACATCAAGAAGTAGTGGATCCTGCGCTTCTTGCCCCCTATGAACGCCCACGCCTGCCCGAAGTCGCACTGCGCGTGCCCCGGTGGGTGCTCCAGCGGCACGAACATCTCACGCACCACACGACGGCGCTCCCGAACATAATCCTTGACTATGGTGTAGCCGCCATCGAACCCGTGCTCCTTCTTCAGCCGCTCGAAGATGCGCTTGGCTGTGTGGCGCTGCTTCTTCGGCGCGCTCAGATCATCTTCGAGTATGCGGTCTATGACGCCCGTGTAAGGCTCAAGCTTGGGGCGATGGGGAGGGCGCTTCCTGCGGTATCCCGGTGGCACGGGGTGCGAGAGCATCTTGCGCACGGTGTCTCGGTGCAGCCCGAACACCCGGGACGCCTCCCTGATGCTCATCCCCTCCACCAGGCACGCCCTGCGCACGCGCAAATACATGTCCACGATGTACATCCTTGTCACCTTCCATCAGAGTCTCGATAGACTCTATCGGAAGGTGGCAGGCGGTACGGTTTTCGACCGCCACGTTCAGGCTGTCGAGCCGCCTTCGTGGGACATTATCGCTCCGCCGTTTACACCCGAGCCGCCAGTCACAGAGGTTAATTCTCGCTTGACCCAGAAAAACCCTGCTTAGAGCGGATTTTGAACTTTCGTAACCTCAAAACACCTTTGTTTACCTTTAGGTTTGTGTTTGGATAAAAGAAGAGCCTCCACCGGAAAGCAGACTCCAGTGGAGGCGACGCGGGGGCGTGACTGAGCGGTTTAAAGTTGCTGACTCAAAATCAGTTGGGCGTTTGAGGCGCCCCGTGGGTTCGAATCCCACCGCCCCCGCCATGACAGCATCCTAGCAGGGACATTGGGAAAGGTCTAGGATTTTTCCAACATAATTTCGTGTAGGAGTATTTAGGGTGTGTTGACATTTTGAGGTTGTCTTTCATCACTTCTGTTATTTCGAGTGAAGCGATAAGTCTAAAATCGGAGAATGGCGTATGGGCAACGAATTTAGATTCTTCACTCCGCTGCGCTGCGTTCAGAATGACAGGAAAGGGACGGCTGCGTTCGAAATGACAGAACAAAAATGCGCTACGTTCAGAATGACAGAGTAAACCTATTTTTCAGTTCTGAACGCTTTGTGTCTCAAATGTCAACAGAACCTAGTGTATTCCGAGCATCCAGCATTTCAACTGCCCGATCCATCGACCAAGATTATGAGGTACATGAGCTACGCAAAATTCGCCGACCTACTTCATAGGAACTCGCTTTATTTTGCTCCTTTCAGCTCGCTTGATGATAAGTACGAAGGTACGCTGCCTCAACCAATGGCGGATGCGGGCTTATTGGCCGGGATACCAAACTTAGCCGACGACAACCGGCAGACGTGGGAAGGCCACTTCCGTACATATAGAAAGCAAGTACGCGACCAAATAAGGATATGTAGTTGGTGTGTGAGCGAGTATGAATCTATTTCAATGTGGGACCGATATGCTGCAACAGATGGCTTGGCTATATCTTCAGATGTTGGGTCGCTGATAGCTTCATTTATTGGCGACCAAGATGTTCACATCGGTATGGTTCACTACATCGACTACTCGAGTGAGAATTTCAAAACGCTACCAAACGGACTCTACAATTTCGCCCATCCTTCAATACATAAGCGAAGAGAGTATTCAGATGAGAAGGAGATTCGGGCTGTTGTGGAGGCACCAGACGATAGCTCGGACAACCTAAGTCTCAACTACCAACCTGTTGAACTAGAGCCACTATTGAAGGGCGTGACAGTAAGCCCAGAGGCGGGAGATTGGCTCATAGAACTGATTGAGAGTGATTTAAACACCGCGTAGGGATTAGTGTCCCCGTTGAGAGGTCACTCCTGAGTCGCGTACCCCTCAACTATTAGGATCTCTCAGTCGTTTTCTGTCACTCTCGGTTCGGTGAAGTTGAGGCACACTTGTTGCAATCAGGGAGATGTTGGCTTGGCGGAGGCGCGGTCGATGAAGAGAATCATTCCCGCGCCGAAGAGCAGCGAGAACAGCCCCATGAATTTCTGGTCGATGAAAATCTCACCGAATATGCCCACACCGCCCAGTCGAGCCAGGTCTCGGAGCCGCCCGCGCTCAGGTTCAGGTATGGTGGCAGACCGAACTTGAACGATACAGCGTTCATCAGCAGTATGCCGAGCACGCCGCCGCCGCGTATGAGGTCGAGGCTGGTTATTCGCGCGGATTCGCGTACAGGGCCTGACTCCGTATTGGGCTGTCCGGCGGTCATTCGGTTTCTCCCAATGAGCGTATCTGCGGTTAATTTACCACATTCGGATACCATATTCGGCCGCCGTATTCGGCGTGCATAAAGAAAAAACCCCGGGCAAAAGCCCGAGGTTTGAATTAGTTGCTATTGTGAATGGGCTATCTGCGGTAGCCGCCTCTTCCACCACTGTCGCGTCCGCCGCGGTCTCTGCCGCCGCGATCATTGCCACCTCTGCCGCCGCCGTCTCGCCTGTATCCGCCTGTGCGCTGCGGACGTCCGCCGCCTACCGGATCTCTGCCGGAAGGGTCAATCTCTTCGTCAGTGAGGAGTGCGCGGCGAGACAGGTTGACTCGCCCAAGGTCGTCAATCTGAATGACCGCAACTGTGAGCTCCTGGCCTATCTCCACGGTCTCGCCTACTGACGGGACGCGCTCTTCCGAAAGCTCGCTGATGTGCACAAGGCCATCTTTGCCGGGAAGGATGTTAACGAATGCGCCGAAGTCCATTATGCGGGCTACCCTGCCTGTGAATATGTCGCCGACCTTGACCTCGCGTGTCAGGTCGTCAACCATCTGCACAGCCTTCTGAGCGGCGGCGCCGTCAGGAGAGCCGATGACAACTGTGCCATCATCCTGTATGTCAATGGTCGCGCCTGTCGCTTCGGTGATGCCGCGTATGGTTTTGCCGCCTGGCCCTATCACTGTTCCAATCTTGTCAACCGGAACCTTGATTTGCAGCATTCGCGGGGCGAACAGGCTGAGATCCTCGCGGGTGTCGCTGATTGTGTCGCGCATGTGGTCGAGGATGAACAGGCGGGCTTCCTTAGCCTGGTCAAGCGCGTCCCGCACGACATCGAAGCTAATGCTGTTCACCTTGATGTCAAGCTGAATTGCAGTGATGCCTTCGCGAGTGCCGGCTACCTTGAAGTCCATGTCGCCGATATGGTCTTCCATACCCTGAATGTCGGTGATGGTGACATACTCGCCGTCGCCGCCATCTATGAGTCCGACCGAGATGCCTGCGACCGGCGACTTTATCGGCACGCCGGCGTCCATCAGCGCAAGAGTGCCTGCGCAGACGCTCGCCATTGATGTGCTGCCGTTCGAGCCGAGTGCTTCGCAGACGATTCGCAGCGTGTATGGAAAATCTTCCTGGCTCGGCAGTACGGGAGCTATGGCACGTTCTGCGAGCGCGCCGTGTCCGATCTCGCGTCGTCCCGGCGAACCGATGCGCCGCACTTCGCCCACCGAGTAGGGCGGGAAGTTGTAGTGCAGCATAAAGCGCTTGGTTTCTTCTGGGGTTAGCGTGTCTAGTCGCTGTGCGTCGCCGACTGAGCCGAGCGTTGCGACGCCCAGAATCTGCGTCTCGCCGCGATTGAACAGCCCGCTGCCGTGCGCCCGGGGCAACAACCCTACGGCACTAGACAGGGGTCGTATTTCGCGCCTGTCGCGTCCGTCGGGGCGTTTGCCGCCTGACAGCACGTTCTGTTTGAAGGCGTGCTCAAGCTGCACCTCGAAGGCGTCGCGGAGGTGGTTGGCTTCGTACTCTTCGCTAAGCTCGTCCGCGATCTTTGCGCGCAGTACGTCCAGTCTCTCGTCTAGGTCTGCCTTGCCTGTGGACGATGCGAATGCGTCCGTCACACCACTGCCGAGGATGCGCGCAAGCTCATCGTCAAGCTCCGAGGGATAGGCGAAGGAGTCATAGTTCTGCGACTTGGGCTTGCCTATGGCTTCCACCATGCCATCCTGAAAGTCGATGAGTCCGAGGTTGACTTCGTGCGCGAGCTCGATGGCGTCGAAAACGACCTCTTCAGGAAGTTCGTTTGCGCCTGCTTCCATCATCGTCACGCCTTCGCGGGAGCTTGACACGACGAGATCAAGATCGCTCTCGTCAAGCTGGGCGTAGGAGGGGTTCACGACGAGTTTGCCGTCGATGTAGCCGACGCGCGTTGCGGCGATGGGGCCGGTGAAGGGAATGTCGGATATGCTGAGCGCCGCCGATGCAGCGGTCATGACCATTGTCTCGAAGGGCATCTCCATGTCGAGGGAGAGCGGCGTTGCGACGACTTGCACTTCGTTGCGGAAGTCGTTGGGGAATAGCGGGCGGAGCTGCCTGTCGGTCAGGCGCGCCATGAGAATGCCATGTGTGCTTGGGCGGCCTTCGCGCCTGAAGAAGCTGCCGGGGATTTTGCCTCTGGAGTAGAGGCGCTCTTCCACATCAATGGTTAGTGGGAAGAAATCGATGCCAGAGCGAGGTTTGGACATCGTTGCGGTAACGAGCAGGGCGCAGTCGCCTTGCTTCACCAAGATGGAGCCGTTGGCTTGGAGAGCCAATTGGCCGCTCTCCATGACGAGCGTGCCGGATTCATAGACGTGTTCAAACGAGTTTAGCATAAGATATTAATCCTCCACGGGGAACGTGAGAAAAAGAGGGACAGCTCTAACTAGAGTGTTAGAGCTACCTTCTCAGACCGAGCTTGGCAATTAGCGCTCTGTAACGGCCTACGTCTTCCCTGTTGAGGTATCGAAGCAATCTCCGCCTGCGACCAACCATTTTCAACAGGCCGCGGCGTGTGGACTCGTCGTGCTTGTGGATCCTGAGGTGTTCGGTGAGTTGGAGTATGCGGGTCGTCAGGACTCCCACCTGAAGTTCTATGGAGCCTGAGTCGTTCTCGTGGGTGCGATGCTCTGCAATTACGGCTTGCTTTTCAGCCTTATTCAATCCCTTCTCCCGGGAATTCCCCTATTTTAATTTAGATATTCCTTCTTCTCGACTGCAAGTTTAGCATACGGCGGCTGAGACGCGCAATGGATAGTGGTGTGCCTTGGCGCGTCTCTTGCGGTGAGCCCGGCGGCGAGCCAGACGGCTTGCGCGCTGCTAGGTTGTGTGGACATTTGCCATTTGTCCCCTGTCATTATGAGGGAAGATGAGGGAAGCGAGGAGTCTGAAGTCTGTGAATGGCGTATGTGCAAGGATTTTAGATTCTTCACTCCGCTGCGCTGCGTTCAGAATGACAGGGAAGGGATGCTGCATTCAGAATGACAGAATGCACTTATTTTTCAGGTCTAAAACGCTTTGTGTATCAAGTGTCATCAGATCCTAATCTTTGGGGCGTGTGCGAGACCGTAGTCAGTCCGTCAGGGAAGCAAGGAACTCGGTGACCGCCGCCTGGAAGCCGGAGGGGCTGTCGCCCATGACGAGATGTCCTGCGCCCTCGATGGTCGCTATGCGGCTGTTGGGAATGGCCTGGTGCATTCTGTCGGCGGTGTCCGTGGCAACGATGTCGCTCGCGCCGCCGCGAACCAGCAGGGTCGGGCATTGCAATGTCTCGAGATAGCCCCAGAGGCGCTTTTCGGTCTCGGCATCGCTGCCCATGCGACGGCCGGGGCTGCGGAGAGCGCGGTCGTACTTCCAAGTCCACTTGCCGCTTGGCAGTTCCTTGAGGTTGTGGAGAATGCTGCCGCGAACCTGCTGTGGGTCGCGGCGCGGGTTGTACTGCAGCACGCGCTCGACGAAGGCATCAACCGAGTCGAGTTCATCGTCCTGCTGCACGAAGCTGCGGATGTTCTGGGTGCCCTGCTGCATGTTCTGCGGGGCGGCGTCAACGACGACTAGAGCCTTGACCTTGCCGTCGTTGTTGGCGGCGTATGTGAAGGAGTTTCTGCCGCCCATGGAAAGGCCCATCAGGACAAAGTTATCCAGTACCAGCTCATTGACTACGCCAGAGATATCTTCCTGCTGGGTCTCAGGGGAGTAGTCGCCGTCTGACGCCCAGTCGCTGTCGCCGTGTCCGCGCTGGTCAAGCACTATTACGCGGTAGTTGTCGCTGAAGCCGAGTGCGACGAAGTCCCACGAATGGCAGGTCTGCGCGAAGCCGTGAAGGAGCAGCATTGGCGGACTGTCCGGATTGCCCCATTCGAGGTAGTGAAAGCGCATGCCGTTGGCGTTAACGAACTTGTCTTGCGGGGCGTTTTCGTTGGTGAATTTGACGCCCATAGCGCGCGCGGCGTCGTAAAGTGATAGAGCCTGTTTGCTTGCCTGCGAAGTCAACGGTCCATTCCTCCGATTGCCTAAAGCCGAGTGAGCGGCATTCAATTCAATGTGCCAAGCCAATGCGCCAAGTCAACGCGCCAAATCATACACTAGGCAGGGAGGTTTGTCAGTCAGTTGGCAGTGACTGACTGACAGGAAGCCAATAATATAAGCAAGCCAGAGGCTTGACACGCGCAGGGCGAAGGTTTTCAGGTTGTGCTGACATGTCCCATTTGTGCTCTGTCATTCCGAGTGCAGCGAGGAATCTGAAGTCTTTGAATGGCGTATGTGCGACGATTTTAGATTCTTCACTCCGCTGCGCTGCGTTCAGAATGACAGGGAAGGGGGCGCTGCGTTCGGAATGACGGGCAAGGGGCGCTCCGTCCGGAATGACAGAATAAACCTAGTTTTAGGGTCCAGAACGCTTTGTGTATCAATTGTCAACAGAATCTAGTCACGTGAGCCGAAGGGTTTATACGCGCGAGCCGAGGCTTTTCATGCGCGGAGACCGAAGGTTTTTCATACACGTAAGCTTAGGGCTTAGACAGGCGGACGCTGCGAGTGCCAATCGGTCGCCTGCTCGTAGGCGTAGGCGACCTGAAGCGCGAGGGCGTCCTCGAACGGGCGGGCGGCGAGCTGCATGCCGATGGGCAGCCCTTCGGAGTTGAACCCGCATGGGACTGATATTGTCGGTATGCCGCAGATGTTGTGCGGGCGCGTCAGGCGCGGCATAAGCGCCAACTTCGGTTCACTCACTCCGCCGACCTCAACCACGCTTGCGCCTAACCTGGGGGCGGGGACCGCATTCGTGGGCGCGAGCAGTATGTCGTAGGTTTTCATTGCCTCGGCGATCGCACGGTTGAACTCAGTGCGGGCGCGCTGTGCAGCGATGTAGCTCACTGCCGGGGTCATAGCGCCCTCTTCGAGGCGTCCGCGCACGTCGGAGCCGAAGTCGTCCGGGCGTTCGCGCAGGTTGTCGAGGTGTATCTCCGCCGCTTCCGTGAGCAGGATAGTGCCGGATATGCTTATGGAGTCGTTGAGCGCGGGGATGGAGCACTCCTCGACATTGGCGCCTAGACTCTCCAGCATTCGCGCCGCTTGCTGAACTGCGGCTTGCACTTCGTCGTCAATCAGGTCGTAGAAGTAGTCCTGCGGCACACCAATCCGCAAGCCGGATATGTCCTGCCCAAGCAGGCGCGTGAAGTCCTCGTCGGGTCGGTTGGCGCAGGACTGGTCGCGCTCGTCGTAGCCGGCGATGACATTCATGACGATTGCATTGTCCGTGACGGTGCGCGTCATCGGACCTACCGTGTCTAGGCTGTTAGACAATGGGAATACGCCTCGTCTGCTGATCCTGCCGAAGGTGGGCTTCAGTCCGACGATGCCGCAGGCGGACGAGGGGATGCGCACAGAGCCGCCGGTGTCGCTGCCGAGCGCCGCCATGCACTGTCCCGAAGCGACGGCAGCGCCGGAGCCGCCGCTTGAACCGCCCGTGATGCGAGTGGTGTCCCAGGGGTTGCGCGCGGGGCCGTGATGCGGATTTTCGCTTGTTGCGCCAAGCGCGAACTCGTGCATTTGCAGCTTGCCAAGCAGGATGGCGCCGGCATCGCGGAATCGCTCCGTTACTGCGGCGTCATAGTCCGGAATGAATTCGCCCATAATCCTGGAGCCAACGGTGGTGCGAATGCCTTTCGTGTAGTACAGGTCCTTCAGGCCGATGGGTATGCCGTGCAGCGGACCGAGATAGCTGCCGCCTTGTATTGCTGACTCGGCGTCTGCCGCCGCTGACCTTGCCTCGTCCGCAAGCAGGGTGACGAACGAATTCAGCCGCTCGTCCGTCTGCCCGATGCGCTCAAGGTGCGCCTCGACAAGTTCGACCGGGGAAAGCTGCCCGGATTCGATTAGAGATGCAGCGTCGCTTACCGTAAGGTAGTGTAGTTCGTTGGTTTGCATTCGTGTCTCCCAGTGCACAGCGCCAGCCAGTACGGGCTAGGTTGTGTTGACATTCTGAGGTTGTCTTTCGTTACTTCTGTCATTTCAAGTGAAACGAGAAATCTAAAATCGGGGAATGGCGTATGTACAACGAATTTAGATTCTTCACTCCGCTGCGCTGCGTTCAGAATGACAGGGAAGGCGCGCGCTCCGTTCGGAATGACGGGTAAGGGTCGCTGCGTTCAGAATGACAGAATAAACCTACTTGTCAAGTCTAAAACGTTTTGTGTATCGAATGTCAACACGCCTTAATACTGTGACGGTTAATTGGGGTGAGTAAATGGGGCGAGTAATTGAGCAGATTGGAGCATCAGTCTCCGGTGGGCGCTGTCTGCTGAGCCTGCTGTCGCCCTGCCGCCATAACCTGCTCCACCTGATTGAGTATCGTGCCGATATTCCTCACCTGTCGGTTGAGCATCGCAGGTCCTACCGCAAAGGCTATCACGGCAAAGCCGCCTATGATGACTGCCATGGGCGCGCCCAGGTAGTTGGCTATCCAGTTTCCCTGCATCCCGCCGAGCGGCATTATGCTCCATGTCATTCCGTAAAAGCCCATCACGCGACCGCGCATATTGTTCGGCACCATCATTTGCAGCGAACTCATTATGGAAATCATGTAGATGGAGTTGAAAATTCCGATGAACAGCATTATGGCCATGACCAGGTAGTATGAGGGGTACAGTTGAGCAGTCAGGCCGAAGAGCAGCAGAGCGGCGCCGAACGCCACCGCGCCGCCTACCAGCATCAGCCCTTTCTGCCGGAAGTTGCCGATTGAGCCTAGCAGCATCGTGGTAACCAACGCGCCCACGCCGCCCACTCCCATCAGTATCCCCTGACCGTCCGCGCCGACTTTCAGGATTTCCACCGCGAAGATGGGCATCATGAAGATGTATGCCATGCCGAAGAAGCTGTTGAAGAAGGTCATTCCGATGAGGAACGAGAAGACGGAGTTGCCTGAGATGAACTTCATGCCATCGAGCAGGTCGCGTGCCGCATTGCCGCTGCCGCCGCGCGGAATCTCAGGCAGCTTGATGGCGGCGATGACTACCGCCATAGTGACGAAGCCCGCGCTCGAGATGAAGAACGAAGTCGAGGTGCCCAGATAAGCTATGATAAAGCCCGCGAACGCCGGTGCCACTATTCGCGTGCCCTGCCAGATGGCGGCGTTGAGCGATACGGCGCTCATCATCACCGAGCGATCGATGAGATGAGGATACAATGCCTGTCGCGCTGGCTGATCGAAGGCGTTCACCGCCCCCGCAAAAAACGCGATAAGGAGGATGTAGTAGATATGCAGCACATCGAACATCGTCATCAGCGCAAGGATGAAGATGAGAGTCGCAGTTACGAGTTGGCAGGCGATGATGAGTCTGCGCTTGTCGAACATGTCTGCGAACACGCCGCCGAACAGGTTCAGGGCAATCGCGGGCAGCGCGTTCACTGCGGCGACATATCCCAGGAATAGAGGCGACTGCGTAAGCTCGTAGGTTACCCAGAGTATGCCGAAGGTGAGCATCTGGAAGCCGCTGACGGACGCCAGCGTTCCAAGCCAATATGTGCGATACGCCGGGTAGCGCAGCGCCGGAGGCACTCTACGGCTCGCGGCCTCCTTGAAGCGGCTTGCCCGACCGATGCCAAGCACTTGCTCTGTCAAATCTTCCTCCGAGCCGCCCAATTTAGTCATCCTGACTCAGGTATCTTGACTTAGGCCTTGAGCGGGATCCTTCCCCATGTAACCGAGTCGGGGTTGTCGGCGAGGTTCTTGTCGCGAATTAGCTGCCGAATGTTCAGCAGGGTCTCATTAACCTCGTTCGTCACATAAACCCAATCGGGTTCTTCCGGGAACCAGTACGGGGAGGTTATGCGTACCACCTTGTGCTCGGTGGGATTCAGGTATATGCCGAACTTGGAAACGTGCGGTAGCATCTGTACCTCAACATAATAAAAGCACTAAACATAATAGCACTAAATTAGCATACGAATAGATTATCTTCAATGGCGAACTGGGCGAACTGGGCGAACTGGGCGCGCAGCGCAACTATGCCTGTTCGCGCCGAGCTTTCTGATTGGGTAATTGGCGTAAATTGATGTCCCTCAACTACTCGACGGTGACAGACTTTGCGAGATTGCGCGGCTGATCAACATCGCAGCCCCGCTCGACCGCAATGTAATATGCCAGGAGTTGCATCGGTATCGCATTCAGGACCGGGGTGATGTTCGCCGACGCCTTGGGTATCCATATCACCTCGTCAGCCTTTTCGCTGATGTGCTTATCACCTTCGGTCGCAACGGCGACTACGCTTCCCCTGCGCGCTTTCACTTCGTTCACGTTGCTCAGCATCTTCTCATAGAGTTCGTCTTGGGGAACAAGGGCGACTACGGGCATCTTTCTGTCGATGAGGGAAATCGGGCCGTGCTTCATCTCGCCAGCCGGATAACCCTCCGCGTGGATGTAGCTTATCTCCTTGAGCTTGAGCGCGCCTTCCATTGCGAGGGGATAGTTCTTGCCGCGCCCGAGGAAAAGGAAGTTGGCGCGCCTAGCGTATTTTAGCGCCAACCGCTCATACTGCGACTGATCGGATAAGAGCTGCCCAATCATCTCGGGAAGGTGCAATAGCTCCTGAACTATAGTCGCCAGCCGCTCTTCACTTAAGTAGCCCCGCTTGACTCCAAGATATGCTGCAAGCGCGTATAGCGTCACGAGTGAGCAGACAAAGGTTTTCGTTCCAGCGACACTGATTTCAAGTCCAGCGCGAATAGGCAGCACGCCGTCGGCTACGCGTGTTGACTGCGTACCCTCGTAGTTGCACAGGGTCAGCTGTAGCGCGCCGCGACTCTTTGCTAGGTCCATCGCGCCTAAGGTGTCTGCGGTCTCGCCCGATTGGGATATGGAGATTACCAGCGTATTTTCGTCCAGTACGGCATCGCGGTAGCGGAACTCGGACGAGTTGTCCACTTCGCAAGCCAAGCCCGCGAGCGACTCGATCCACATGCGCCCGACCATGCCGGCGTGCAGGCTAGTGCCCATGCCAATGATGATCGCGCGATTGAAGCTTCTGATCCGGTCATCGGAGAAGGGGAAGTCCGGCAGGGTGATGCCTGGCGGATCGAACTGAACACGTCCTCGCAGCGTGTCCAGCACTGCGTCGGGCTGCTCATGGATCTCCTTGAGCATGAAATGCTTGTACCCGCCTTTTGTCGCGGGAAGGGCGCCGTAGGAGACACGCGCCGTGGATTTTTTCACTACGGAGCCGTCTATGCGGGTGTATTGCACTCGTTTCCGGGTAACTGTCGCCATCTCGCCAACGGCAAGGTAGGCAACGTTTCGGACGTGAGGTAGCAGGGCGGCTATGTCGCTGGCGAGCATCATTTCGTTCTCGCCGTAGCCGATAACGATGCCGCCCGCGTTGCCGAGCTTGAATGAGACTATTTTGTCAGGCTCTTTGCGCGACAGAACAACGACGGCATTCGCGCCATCGATGCGGGATGCCGCGGCGCGCGTCGCCTCTTCCAGCGAGCAGCCGTTGTTCATGTAGGACTCTATGAGATGCGGGATGCATTCCGCGTCCGTCTGCGAGTTGAATATGTGCCCTTCGTCCGCGAGTTCCCGCTTCAGGTCGAGGTAGTTCTCGAATATGCCGTTGTGCACGACCATTATGTCACCGGAGCAGTCAGAGTGCGGGTGCGCGTTGAAGTCGGTCGGCCCTCCGTGGGTTGCCCAGCGAGTATGCCCAACGCCGCTGCTGCCGTCGGGCAGCCCGTTGCTGAGGATGCTCCTGAGTTTTGAGAGCTTGCCTGCTGACTTGAAGAGCTGCGGCACGCCGTCCTCGTCCAGCACCGCGATGCCGGCGCTGTCGTAGCCGCGATACTCGAGTGCGCCAAGCCCCTCCAGAATTATCGGGGCTGCCGCTCGGTCGCCAATGTATCCAATGATTCCGCACATAATTTCACCTGCGCCAGGTCACCTGGGCTGCGCTGCGCCATCTATGCCAGCGCCGCTGCCATATACGCCACGAATTTCTTCCGGGAGCTGCATCGCCACGCGCTGCATAATCATATCCGAGATTGATTCCAGGAGTTCCTTGCTCGGCCTACCTTCGATCATGGGGACGGAAAATACCTGCCCGATGTTCACGGTAATCTTGCCGGTGGGGTTGAGGACGCGCAAAAATGTGCCAAGCCTGTGAGTGCCGACGATGCCGACCGGCAGGATGGACGCCTGAGACTGGAGGGCTATCTGCGCGATGCCGGGCTTTGCTTTCATCATTCCGTTGTGTGAACGGGTGCCTTCCGGAAAGAGCACAATCGGCTTTCCCGCCCTGAGCTGGCTGATTACCCATCGGTAGGCGCGGATGTCGCCCCCTTCGCGGTTTACGGGGAAGGCACCGTATGAACTCAAGAACCAGGTGATGATATGGCCCATGAAAAGGTCGGACTTGGCAAGGAAGAACACCCGGCGAGGTATGCTTGCGCTAAGAAGAGGCGGGTCGAAGTTGCTCTGGTGGTTGGCGATGATGATGAGCGGGCCCATTGGGGGCACATTCTCCTCGCCATTGACCGTCCAATCGGCGAACAAGCGCATCACCAGTCGCTGCGTTATTATGCAGATTCGATAAACTAAGTCAGTCAGCATTGCGGCACCTCAGAGAGAATCTGACACACTACCTCTTCAATCGTCAGGTGGTCGCTGCAGATTACGAGCGCGTCGTCGGCGGGGCGTAGCGGGGAGTCGTCGCGCTCGCTGTCAATTTTGTCGCGGCGTTGCAGCGCTGCCAAGACTTGTCGAGTGTCGATAGTCTCCTGGCGCTGCTGCATTTCGGCAGCGCGTCTTGCAGCGCGCACTTCTGCCGATGCCGTCAGGAAGACCTTGACGCCGGCGTCCGGCAGTACGACCGTGCCGATGTCGCGTCCGCACATCACGATTGAGCCATCAGAAGCTATGGCGCGCTGCTGAGCAACGAGCGCCGTTCGCACGCCGCTAACGGCGGAGACGGCTGACACGCTTGCATCTACTTCCGCGAGCCTGAGACGGGGCGTAATGTCGTCGCCGTTCAGCAATAATCTGTCGCCATTCGAATGCGTTACAAGTCGCATATCGGCGCATGCCGCCAATGAGGAGAGCTTACACACATCATCAGCGGCGACACCTTGTTGAATCGATGCCAATGTAATGGCCCGATACATCGCGCCGGTATCGAGGAAGCGAATGCCGAGCCTGCGCGCGACCTCTCTGCCGACGACGGACTTGCCGGATGCGGCGGGCCCGTCTATCGCCAATGTCAGAGTACACTCGTAGTCCGCTTTCAATTGGCTCCTGTTCCTTGCGATGTTTGAAATAGATGCACGAATTGATTATAGGATGGACGCTGGTCATCGGGCAAGGAGCAGCAGGGCCGGGACTGTGATTGAGTGGGCATGGCAATCACTTTCGCATCGGTATTCCGTCTGATATACTCGCAAGGCTTGCGCTTTTGGGAACAAGGTCGTCGAGGGCGGCCTTTTCTCATTGTGAGGCAACAGGGCCGGAGGCAACAGGCGGGGCAGACTATCGGCGCCCGCTCTAGGTGCCAAAGGGAATCCCAATTCCAATACTGGCCAATGCTAAATACAGGAGAGAAGGCATGCCTGCCTACGCTGTCTTAGGCGCTCAATGGGGAGACGAAGGAAAAGGTAAGATAATCGATGTGTTGGCGCGTGACGCCGACATTGTCGCGAGATTTTCCGGCGGAAATAACGCCGGACATACCGTGGTCAACGAGGATGGTGAGTTTAGCTTCCATCTGGTCCCGTGTGGCGTATTCTGGCCCAAGACAATGAATGTCATCGGCAACGGAGTAGTCGTTGATCCGGATGTGCTGCTCGACGAGATAGACAGTCTCCGTGAGCGGGGTATCGACATTGACGGCAGGCTTGTGGTCAGTGACCGCGCACACATCATCATGCCTTACCATGTTGTTCTTGACATGCTTGCCGAGAAGGCGCGAGGGAACAACGCCATCGGCACCACGGGCAAGGGCATAGGACCTACATATGCTGACAAGGCAGCGCGCACCGGCATTCGAGCCGCAGACCTGCTTGATGTTGAGGCACTGCTTCCGCGACTTGAGCGCATTCTTGAGCACACAAATGCCGTTATCACCAAGGTTTACGGCGGCACGGCTGTGTCCAAAGAAGAGGTCTTCGACAAGTGCCGCAACTGGGCGGAGCGAATGGCTCCGATTATCGCCCCGGTCGAAAAGATTGTTCACAACGCGCTGAAAGCCAATAAAAACGTCCTTCTCGAGGGCGCTCAGGGGGCGTTGCTAGACCTTGACCATGGCACATATCCGTTTGTTACATCGTCGAACCCGACTGTGGGCGGCGCTTGCATCGGGTTAGGCATGTCGCCTATACACATCGCCGGCATTACGGGAGTGTTCAAGGCATACTCGACGCGAGTCGGCGGCGGTCCCTTGCCCACGGAGTTGCTCGACGATACCGGCGAATACATCCGCGACCTCGCTCAGGAGTTCGGCGTAACGACCGGCAGGCCTCGGCGTGTGGGCTGGTTCGACGGCGTGGCGGCGCGTTACAGCGTCGAGGTGAACGGCTACACTTCTGCCATACTCACTCGCGTGGATGTACTGGACAGCTTCGATTCTGTGAAGATATGCACGCATTACGAACTGGACGGCAATGTTGTGGACGAGTTCCCCGGCGGATTGGCCGCGCTGGAACGCTGCAAGCCCATCTACGAGGAGATGCCCGGCTGGGACAGCCCCACCGCGAGCATCACCAACTTCGAGCAACTCCCAACGGAAGCGCGCAACTATGTGGAGCGCCTGCAAGAGATCATCGGCTGCAACATAGACCTGATTTCCACGGGTCCTCATCGGCATGAGACGATTGTGGTTAGGCCGGTGATCAATGTGGCTTCGGCGTAGTCTCGTCTCACCTCATACGCGCCAGAGTTTTGAGAGTTCTACTCCCGGTCTGAAGAGAACCAAATCAGCCAAATAAAGAAACCCCGACCAGTTTCAGGTCGGGGTTTCTGCTATCTGTATACTTTGCGAAGTGAACGCTTAGTCGTCGCCTCCGACTGCAACGGGCAGCTTCAGGTCGATATTGTACCGCGACACGACCGCGTCAAGCGTCGCTGCAGTGCCCTCATCCGGCGGAATGAGCGGCAGGCGCGGCTGCCCGACATTGAAGCCCACTTTGCCCACGCAGTATTTCACCGGGATGGGGTTGGTCACGATGAACAGTATCTTGAAGAGTTCGAACAGGCGCAGGTGCTCAGCAGCCGCGCTTTCTATGTCGCCCTCCAGAATCAGACCCATCATTGTCTTTATCTGGTTGCCGACGAGGTGCGATGCCACGCTGACGATGCCGTAGCCGCCCGAGCACATTATGGAGAAGGTCTCGTCGTCGTTGCCGCTCCAGACTTTGAAGTCGTCGTCGGTGTCGCGGATTATCTTGGTAATCTGCACCTGGTCGCTGCTGGCTTCCTTCGTGCCGACAATGTTGTCGATGTGGCTGAGGCGCACAGTGGTCTCGTCGGTCATATTCAGGGCGGTGCGGCTCGGCACATTGTATAGCACACAGGGCAGACTGACGCTTACCGCTATCGTCTTGAAGTGCTGGTACAGCCCTTCCTGCGGCGGCTTATTATATGACGGAACCGTCATAAGTATGCCGTCAACGCCCAGCGCCTCGGCTTCCTTGCTCAGGGCGATGCCTTCTGCCGTATTGTAGCCGGTCGTGCCCGCGATAATCGCAGCGCGGTCGCCGACAGCCTTCTTGGTCGCCTCGTACATCCCCAGCTTCTCATCGAAAGAGAGTGTGGGAGTCTCGCCCGTCGTGCCGGTAATCACAAGGCCGTCACTGCCGGAATCCACGAGGGCGGATGCAAGGCGCCCTGCCTCGTCGAAGTCCACTGCGCCATCTTCATCGAAGGGCGTAATCATCGCGGTTATGAGTCTGCCTAGTTCAACCATTGTTGAGCCTCCTTAGCTGGGCAATTCGCAGCAACTTGTTTAACTATCCTATGCCAAGCCTATCGGCTTATTGCGGCTTGCCTCGGCAGCAGATTGCGCTCCACAACTTCCTCTGCGATTTGCAACGCATTTGTTGCCGCGCCCTTGCGCAGGTTATCGGTTACGACCCACATTGCGATGCCGTTGGGATGCGATACATCCTGTCGGATGCGTCCGACGAATACCTCATCGCGGCCTGCCGCCTCGATGGGCATAGGATACACATTTGAGTGCGGCTCGTCCACCACTTCTATGCCGGGGAAGCTGCCTAGAATGTCGCGCACTTCCGCGGGGCTGATGGGACTGTCGAACTCGATGTGGAGCGCCTCGCTGTGACTGAGCATTACGGGCACTCGCACACATGTTGCCGATACCGCAATGTCCGGCGCGTGGAGAATCTTGCGAGTCTCGTTCACCATCTTCATTTCTTCGTTCGTGTAGCCATTTTCGAGGAACGGCTCGATGTGGGGCAGGGCATTAAAGGCGATGGGATGCGGGTAGGCCTGCGGTGTGAGATCGTGGTGGGTGAGGCTGTCGTCATTCGTCAGCTGCATTGATTGCATGCGCAACTCTTCGACAGCCGCCGCTCCCGTGCCGGAGACCGACTGGTATGTGTCGGCGATGACGCGCCTGACGGGGTTGACTTCCATGAGGGGCTTGAGGACCATCACGAGCGGTGTCGTAGAGCAGTTGGGGATGGATATGATGCCCCTGTGGTCTTCCACATCTCTGCCGTTGACCTCCGGAACGACCAAAGGCACATTGGGATCCATTCGAAACGCGGAACTATCGTCGATGACGACCGCGCCTTGCTTCGCTGCTACGGGCGCGAGCGCGCGACTGACATCGCCACTCGCGGAGATGAACACGAAGTCAACTTCACTGAACAACTGCGGCGTCGCCATTTCGACCGCAATCTCTTCACCCATGCACTTCAGCTTCTTGCCGACCGAGCGCTCCGAGGCGCACAGGCGGATATCAGATACGGGGAAATTGCGTTCTTCGAGCACATCCAAGAAGACGCGCCCCACTGCGCCCGTTGCGCCAACTACTGCGATACTGCAAGCGTCCACTATGACCTCAACCTCCAGTGAGATATTGTCCTAAACAACCCAGTCATGATAACTGTTTCACTGAGCCAAATCTAGAAATAATATCCGATATTCTGATAGTGCGCTGTGAGAATCATAGCCCCATTATCTTGTCTAAGCCGATGGTCAGGCCCTTGCGGTTGACGACTTCGTTGATGGCGAGAACGACGCCGGGCATGAAGCTCTCGCGGTTGACTGAGTCGTGGCGGATGGTGAATGTCTGCCCTAACGCGCCGAACACGAGCTCGTGGTGCGCCACGCGTCCCGGCATTCGCGCGCTGTGGACACTGATGCCCTCGTGCGTTGCGCCTCGCGCGCCGACTATCAGCTCCTTCTCCGATTGAGGCGCGATGAATCCTCCCGGCTTTCCCTCCAAGGCGGCGTTGGCGATGGCAAGCGCAGTGCCGGAAGGCGAGTCTATTTTTGCTTCGTGGTGCATCTCGGTCAGGTCGGCGTAGTCGAAGAAGCGTGACGCCTGCTTTGCCAGGTGAATCATCAGGACAGCGCCCATAGCAAAATTGGGGGCGATGATCGCGCCTATTCCGTGCTCGTTGGCAAGGCTCTCCGCTTCCTGGTATATGGCTTCCGTTATGCCCGTTGAACCGATAACGACATTCACTCCGCGAGGAGCTGCGGCTCGGAGCACGGACGCCGCGCCCTCTGCGCTCGTGAAGTCAACGACCACATCCGCGCCATCGAGCACTTCATCAAGCGAGCCTGAAATTGGTATTTCGCCAAGTCCGTCAGGCAGCGATATGGTGCCCTGAGTCGCTGTGATGTCGGCTGCTCCGACAGGTTGCATTCCCAAAGTGTTGGTTACTGTTTCCAGCACCTGCTGTCCCATTTTGCCCATGACGCCGTGTACGACAACATTAATAGCCATTGTGCGAACTCCTTATGTAGGATTGCATCAATTTAACACAGGGTGTCTGGCCTCAGCAATTGGGCATAATTCGGCCTACTAGGGAGCGTGCCCGACATTTGCCCGTTTGGTGCGGCAATGTATAAGGTGTGTTGGCTGGATAGACACAGACCATCGAGGAGTGTGGATGCCAATCCGACCTTGGAATGACCTCTGCTGGCGAATTGCGGTATCTGCAAGCCGAAGATACAGACGTTGTACGTCGTTGGACCGTCACAGGGTTGACTAGACGGATTATCATAGATTGACGGAACAAGGTGGAACGACAGCAAGTTGGTTTGGGGGACGAGTTCCCATGCAGCATTTGAACGGCATTCACGATGCGGTTGTTGTGGGGTCTGGGCCGAACGGTCTTGCGGCTGCAATAACGCTGGCGCAGGCGGGCCACAGTGTGCAGGTGCTTGAGGCGTCCGATACGCTGGGCGGTGGCGCGCGCACCTCAGAACTGACTTTACCCGGCTTCCGTCACGATGTATGCTCTGCGCTGCACCCGCTGGCGGTGGGTTCGCCGTTCCTCAGCACTCTTCCTCTGGAGGAGCACGGGCTGGAGTGGATTCACCCACGCTATCCGGTGGCGCATCCACTGGACGACGGGAGCGCGGCTTTGCTTGAGCGCGATGTGGATGAGACTGCCGCGGCGTTGGATGCGGATGCAAGCGCCTATCGGAGGGTGATGTCGCCGCTTGTGCGGGATTGGGAAACGATCGCAAGAGGAGTCATGGGGCCACTTCGGCTGCCGCGCAACCCGATTGCGATGGGGCGGTTTGGGTTGCGGGCGATGCGCTCTGCGCGGGGGTTTGCAAGGGGCTGGCTGCGGACAGAGCGTGGGCGGGCGTTGTTTGCGGGTATTGCGGCGCACTCGGTTACGCCGCTGGAGTTCAGGGGATCGACTGCGGCGGGGCTTATGCTGCAGATCGCCGGGCATGCGGTCGGGTGGCCGATGCCGCGCGGAGGAGCGCAGGGTATAACCGACGCGATGGTGTCGTACTTGGAATCACTGGGCGGTGAGGTCGTTACGGGTGTCCGGGTGGAATCGCTGGAGGAACTGCCGGGTGTCGGAGTTGCGCTGCTAGATGTGGGAGCGCGACAACTGGCTAGCATCGCAGGCGACGGACTGCCGCAACGATACAGGCGCAAACTGGATGCTTTTCGCTACGGTCCCGGGGTATTCAAGATGGACTGGGCGCTTGAGGGGCCGATACCGTGGTCGGCGTTGGAGTGCTCGTTCGCGGGGACGGTGCATGTGGGCGGGACGCTGGAGGAGATTGCGGCGGCAGAAGCGGCGGTCTGGCGCGGAGAGCATCCTGAACGGCCTTTCGTGCTTGTTGCACAGCCTAGCATGTTCGATGATACGCGCGCGCCTCAACTCAGGCATGTCGCGTGGGCGTACTGCCATGTGCCGAATGGGTCGGAGTTCGATATGACGGAGCGCATCGAGAATCAGATTGAGCGGTTTGCGCCCGGATTCAGGGAGCGAATACTGGCTCGGAGTGTGATGAATACGTCGGATATCGAAGATTACAACGCGAATTATGTAGGCGGGGATATCGCTGGCGGCGCGAATACCTTGCGGCAGTTGTTCGCTCGACCAGTGTCGGCGTTTTCGCCTTACAGGACGCCGATCGAGGGAGTGTACCTGTGTTCGGCTTCGACTCCGCCGGGTGCGGGCGTGCATGGGATGTGCGGATATTGGGCGGCGCTTGACGCGCTGAAGTGGCTGCGAACTCACTAACAAAGGGCGAAGGATTCATCTGAATCGACGGTCCTCACACGGTGGTGAGTCCTTAATTGCCTGACTATTGCTTGACCGGCGGCATGGGCGGAGTTGATGAGCATTGGCCTACGGGCGGTAACTTCAGGCAGCGCATTACCAAACATCACTTGGAAGAGTCTTAAGGCATTTCCAGGCCGTGTTTTTCGAGCAGCTCTTGATCAGCAAGGATTGTCTGGGTAGGCGCGTCGGCGACGACCTTGCCGCCGTCCATGATCACTGAGCGCGGGAATATCTCCTTCACCATGTGCATGTCATGCGTGGTGACGAGGATGGTCTGCTCCAGCCGGTCTAGGAGGTGGATGAGTCCGCGCCGCGCACGTGGGTCGAGTCCGGCGGACGGCTCGTCGAGCGCGAGAACCTGCGGGTGCATGGATAGCACGGTCGCGATGGCGGCGCGCTTTTTTTCACCGCCGCTCAGATGAAAGGGCAATCTGTCGCCATAATCTTCCAGCCCAACCTGCGACAAGGCTTCACTTACGCGGGCTTCCACGTCATCGGTGGGCAAACCCATGTAGATGGGGCCGAATGCGACGTCGTCATACACGCTGGGCGAAAAGAGTTGGTCGTCCGGGTCCTGAAAGACGACGCCAACCAGAGCGCGAATCTCCTGCAAGCCGCGCTTGTCGCCTTCCCGAACTTCTCGCCCCAGGATAGTTACATTGCCGCTCCCCGCGTGCAGCAGGCCGTTGAGGTGCAGCAACAGAGTTGACTTACCTGCGCCGTTTGGACCTAGGATTGCGACCTTCTCGCCGGGCTGTATGCACAGATCGACGCCGCGCAGGGCAGGGCGCCCGTCGGGGTACGCAAACTCCAGATGGTTTACAGATACGGCGGAGATCTGATCGCTTGCACTCTTCATTTACAGCACTGTCCTTTATAGCACCGTCCGGGCTGCTACTGCGACGGCAACGAACAGGCAAAGAGAGGCGACGAGAAGCAGTATCGGACCTCGTTCAAGCGAATCCACGTGCGACTGGCGCAGCGTGCCGTCATATCCTCTCGCGAGCATTGCCATGTAGATGCGCTCGCTGCGATCGAGCGTGCGGATGAACAGCGAGCCCGCCATGCCTCCGGCGGACTTGGCGCGCCAAACGAGCGAACCGCCTGACTTGGGTCCGATGGCGGCGCTGCGGGCAGTTCGAGCGCGCATGAGGCTCTGAGCTTCGTCCACAAGCACGAAGAGGTAGCGGTACATCAGCATTACTATGGCAACGAGCACTGCCGGGACGCGCAATGCGCGCAGCGCCTCGAGCAGTCGCAATGGCGGAGTCGTAGCCGTAAGCACAACGGCGGCGGTTACGGATGCCCAAGACTTCAGCAGGACGCTTAAGAAGAAGTCCAGACCTTCCAGCGTGCCCGTGAGCGTGAAGAGTGCGAGGTCAAGTTCAAACAGGGGTATTCCCGGCTTAGTGAACACAGTGGGAAGCGCGATAAGGATGAAGGGTATCGCTATGAGTGAGCGGAGGAATGCTCGTAGCAGTCCCACACGCGATATTGCCACCGCAAGCCACACCAGCGCCAGCATAGCGGCAAAGCCAATCCACTTGCCCGGCGGTATAGATGTTGTCGCAAATATGAAGCCGAGCGCCATAACCAGCTTGATGCGGGCGTCCGCGCTGTGAAACCAGCTTCTGCCTTCTAGGTAGCGATCAAGTAATCCGGCGGCAATGGTCATTGGAGGTTATTCGTGCGCCAGACTCTCGCGCCGGCGACGCCGACAAAGTGTGAACAAGCCGTATATGCCGCCTGCCACTAAGACATAGACGACAGTTACGCCGATGACGCCCGCCAGAATTGTAGCAAGCGTTTCGTTCTGGATGCCAGGGATGGCGTAGTCGGCGATGAGGGCGTAGGGAGCATCCTGCGCTCGCTCAATAAATCCGTAATCCCCGGCGACACGCTCCAGTCCATCGGGCGACCCTGATGCCAATGGCGCGAGAAGCGTAACTGCAACGGCTATAACATAGCCCAACACCCACCATCGCAAACCCATGCTTTTCTCGACGGGGGCAATAGTCTGCGCAGCGGGCATTCCCGATGCCCGGGTTTCTGCGGGCGCTTGCAGAAGGGCAGGACGCGCTGTGCGAATGAACGACAGGGCGAACACGGTTATCAGCCCTTCGCCTATACCGATGAGCATGTGAACGCCGACCATAGCGGGCAGCGCAAGAACAAGCGGCGTCGTGCCGCTTAGTCCGAGCAATAGAGCGGTGGATGCGGCAGATATGACGACCGACAGCCACGCAGCGGCGAATCCGCCTATCATCAGGTGCTTGAAACTCGTGCCAAGTTTGCGGAATACCCAGTATGCTCCGTAGCCCACGAGTACGCTCATAATTGACATGTTCAGGAGGTTGATGCCGAGCACTACAAGCCCGCCATCCTGAAACAACAGGGCCTGCAAGCCAACAACCGCTGTCATGACGAGTATAGCCGCCCAAGGTCCCAGTATAATGGCTGCTAGCGCGCCTCCGATCAGATGACCAGAAGTTCCTCCCGCGACGGGGAAATTGAGCATCTGCGCTGCGAAGATGAACGCTGCCATCACGCCCATCATGGGAACGATGCGCTCGTTGAGGTTCTTGTTCGTCTGCCTAATGGCGATACCGATGAACACCGCCGCAGCTACATATCCTGCTACTGCAACCGGCAGACTGAAGAAGCCGTCGGGGGCGTGCAAAGGAAGAGGAAGGCTGTTGCCAAAAAAGGGCAGACTTATGC
>CBDDBQ010000001.1:0-64033 GCA_965225795.1 Dehalococcoidia bacterium
TGTGCCGGCAAATGACCCCTACCTCGCGATAGAAGATGTCTCGCTCGAACAGTATCGACGCATTCAGGGCATCAACATCGACGGTGTATTCTTTGGTCTTAAGGCACTGCTCCCGCACATGCGGGCCAAGGGAGGCGCGGTCACCATCACTGCGTCCATCGCTGGCCTCACCTCGGTCGGCATAGACCCGCTCTATGCCCTGTCCAAGTACGGGATGATCGGACTCGGGCGCAGCGTGGCTGAAGCCAACAGGGACACCAATATTCGCGTCAACGTGATTTGCCCGGGCGTGGTCGACACGGCAATCATTCCCGATGATTTTCGTGCGCCACAGTTTCACGTGATGCAGCCTGAAGTCATGGCCGCCGAAATCGTCGACCTGTTGTTTCAGGGCGAGAATGGGGAAGTGCGGGTTAAGGTCGGCGATCGCCCGGCCTTCCGGGTCGAGGCGATGAATTTTAGAGCTGAGTAGCGAGGCCGATGGTCGGCGCTGCTGGCCGAAGACGGGTGAAGGACACATGAATCTTGAAGAACTTTGTGCACGCGAACAGATTCGCGAAGTGCTCTATAGCTATTGCCGGGGCCTCGACCGTGGGGACGTCAAGCTCATTGAGGGCGTCTACCATCCCGACGCGACCGACTATCATGGAACCTTCAAAGGCTTGGGCCGAGAATTCGCCTCCCACATAGTTGTGTCCATGGATCCTGTTGCCGCGCCCGCACAGCACCATCTGACCAATATTCTTATCAGGTTTGACCAGCCGGGAGGCAAAGCGGCTTCAGTGGAAACCTATTTCATCGCCTTTCATCCCCAGAGCGTCGCAGAAGATGATTCCACGAAGCTGGCATTTGTTGGTGGCAGGTACCTCGATAGGTTCGAGCACAGGGACGGAGCTTGGCGCATCAGCGAGCGAAGAGCGGCGACCCTTTTTGTCCGCTAGCCTGCCCGAATTCCAAGCTGTGTAGGGGCGACGCGTGGAGTCTGCGCGGCAGGAATTCGAGGCTGCAAATCCGCTCTCATCCGCGGCCTTGGCACCTCATTTTCGTTGAATATGACCCGATATTCGCCTCAAATGAGGCACCAAGGCCACGGCGATAGCGAATTTTCGCTTTCACGACTTCCTGCCGCGCAGACTCCATGCGTCGCCCGAACATGCCTCGCCCGAATTGAATATCCGGATTAGATTGCGTCCTCCGCGCCATCCCGGCCCTAGAGCAGGAAACACACCCCAAAAAAGGACCTCCATGGTCACTAATAAACCCATATAATCGACCTTGCCATCATGAATCGAGGCAAGCAGCGCGCTAATGGAACGTAGGCAATTCAACTTGTTGAAGGCTTGGCTGGCCAATCCCCGCCGCAAGCCACTCATTTTGCGCGGCGCGAGGCAGGTGGGTAAGTCGACCCTGGTGAGACTATTCGCGTCGCAGCAGAAGCGCAGGCTCGCAGTAGTGAACCTTGAACGTCACCCGGAACTTCTTGGCGCATTTCAAGCCGGACGCCCCAAGGACTTGGTTGATGTATTTGAAGCCTTGCCGGGGGTAGGTGCTATCACGCCCGACTCCTTATTGTTCCTCGATGAGATTCAGGCGGTTCCGGACGCTATTCCAGCGCTTCGCTACTTCTATGAGGAGCTCGGCGAAATCCCTCTCGTCGCCGCAGGTTCGCTCATTGGAGTTTGCCCTCGCCAATCATCGCTTCTCAATGCCGGTGGGCCGGATCGAATACCTGCATATGGGGCCCATGACCTTTACGGAATTTCTCGACGCCCTTGAAGAAACGAAGCTCTCGTCTCTTGTTCAGACGTTTGAGATGGGCCGCGAAATTCATCCAGCAGTGCACGCCAGGCTACTCGAACTGGTGCGTCTCTATTGCTTCATTGGTGGCATGCCCGAGGCTGTCGATACCTACGCTCGCACTCGGCACGTACGGGATGTCGGCCAGGTACACAACTCCATTATCGAGACCTGGCGTGAGGACTTTCCCAAGTACATAGGATCACGCAACCTTGCGCGAATGCAGCAGGTATTTAATTTCGCCGCGCGCAACCTTGGCAAGAAGGTCAAGTACAGTCTGTTTTCATCTCATGACAAGAGCGCAACAATCAAAGGCGACATCGAGCTCTTGTGCATGGCACGTGTGTTGTCGAAGGTCGTCCACAGCCATTGCAGCGGCCTTCCGCTGCAAGCGGAAGTCAGTCCCAATGTGTACAAGTTGGTTTTTTTGGATGTGGGGTTGATGAATGCCATGTGTGGGCTCGACTGGATGGCGCTGCGGCATTCGCAGAACACTCCTTTCGTGAACGCTGGCCCTGTCGCAGAGCAGTTCGTTGGGCAACACGTGCTCGACATGCTCTCGGCTTCGCCAAACCGGGAAATGACCTACTGGTTAAGGGAGGGGCGCGCCAACAACGCGGAGGTGGACTACGTAGTGGCGCTCAATGGACGGATCGTCCCGATTGAGGTGAAGGCCGCCGCAAGCGGAAGGCTTAAGTCGCTGCATCAATTTGTCGCGGAAAAGGGCGTGCGGCACGCGGTTCGTTTCGACGCAGGCTTGCCGCACCGTCAATCGATTGCCATGAAGGCGCGCCGCGGCGATGAGATGGTTCCGGTGAACTACAAGCTCACTTCACTGCCGCTGTATCTAGTGGAAAGCCTGCCACGGATCGATTTTGCCGACTAGGACAGCGCACTAGTCGCATGGGAAAAGCCGTGGTAGCATCAGCATTTGATTCAGTTGTGAGGGAGCTAGGATCATGAAAAAGCTCATCTTTGTGTCGCTTCTATTGGTGCCTTGCCTAGGCGCGGCGAACGCCGACCAGTTCCTGCAGGCGTCCTCGTCCATCACCCAGTGCCCTGGCATGGCGCCCGAGGTAGTCCAGATTGACATCACGGACGCAGCGAGCGGCATTACCTTGGCCGACAACAAGGTCACCGTCAGTGAAGCTGGCCCATATCTAATCGTCGCCGCACCCCAGGTTGGGCGCGAAGGCGGCGGCCCGCTTGGCTGTTTTGACTTGTGGCTGCGTGTCAATGGCGTCGATGTCGCCAACTCCAATGTACAGCTCTGTCAGGACGAGGGCAGCATGGCCAAGGACGTGATCATTTCGCAGGGGATAGTGCCCCTGTCGGAAGGCGACACGGTGGAAGTGATGATGTCGGCCAATAATCCAGAGGCCGGCATGTGCATTGAGGCGATCGAACCGCCCGGCGAGCCACTTGGTGCCGTCGATCATCTTTTCCATGATCAGGTAACAGTCCGCGCCCGTTAACCTGCGTTCCCGGCGCCAGGCCGCTGGGAGTGCCGCAGAGGGCGTTGCCTGGTGACTGGCTGCCCGCCCGAGGCAGACAGGATACTAGTGCCCGCGAACGCCTTCCGGCAATGCCTCAATAATCTCGGCGAGCGCCTCTCCCACCCAGGAAAGCTGCGGTTCATAATTGCGCCAGCGGCCGATCCCCTCATCCGTAATCGGCTGGCGAACCTGTTCCGAGCTGGCCGTTCTCACGGCGCGCCTGGTTTCATGGAATCGAACACAGCCCTCTTCGAAGGGAAGCTCACAATGCTCAAGAATGCGCCGCACTTGCATTTCCAAGGATGCCACCGTCTCTTCAAGGTGCACATCCAGAACCTTGCCAGGTAGCACTCGTCGCCAGTGCTTCATGATGGCGTCGTAGCGCGCGTAGTAATGGACTAGGTCGTCCAGATCGTAGGTGAAAGTCTGCCCCTTGGCGAAGAGCTGTTTGTAGCAACCGAGGCAGGTGTCGAGCGGGTGCCGCCGCGCGTTGATGATCTTCGCATTCGGCAATATGAGATGGATCAAGCCAACGAGCGGAAAGTTATTGGGCATCTTGTCGGTGAAGACGGGACAATCGGTGAGCCGGATGTCCGCGGCCTCCTCAAGGTAGGTTTGTCCATAGCCGCGCCAGTCAAGCCGGCGCAGGTGTTCGAGTGCCTGTGGGAACTGCAACTGATCGGATCTATAGCGGCCTACCGAAGCAGAGATCTTGCTGAGGATTGGTAGTTCCGAAGTGCCCTCAACCATGGAGTGACTGGCAAGGATCTGCTCCACCAGTGTCGAGCCTGACCGAGGCAGCCCGACAACGAAAATGGGCGCGGGCGACGGATCCCCGAGGCCTTCATGCGCTTCGATGAACTCGCGAGAGAAGACTTCCATGATGTCCTGGTGTCGTTTCTCCATTTCCAGCGGATCGTGCGTAACTTCCGGACGCTTTCTGCGATTCCCAGAGTCGAAGTAGCGCCATGCCTCGTCATAGACCCCTCGGTCCTCCAGTGCCTTGGCCAGCGCAAAGCGAAAGTGCACTTCCTCGCTGGCGCTTAGATCGCTACGTTCAAGTTGCTCGCGCATGGCGTCAAGTTCCGCGTCCTCAAAGCGAAACACCTTGAGATTCGCCATGCTCCAATAGGCTTCGCCGAATTCAGGGCGCCGCTCTATGGCGCGACGATAGGCGGCGACGGCGGCATTTTGATCACCCAGGGTTTTCAATGAATGCGCGAAACTCATGTGCAGGTTTGCAGAATTCGGCTTCAGTTCAACGGCCTTTTGATAGGTGCGA
The DNA here is from genome assembly GCA_965225795.1 of Dehalococcoidia bacterium. GTDB lineage: Bacteria > Chloroflexota > Dehalococcoidia > Lucifugimonadales > JADFKI01 > Bin90. Next base: position 4,576 of record CBDDBQ010000001.1, read on the forward strand.
ACGCTCTCATCGGTGTCGCCCATGCGTGCCGCGGCACTCCCAAGCCCGGACCAGGGGCGCGCATCTTCCGGTGCCAACGCGGCGGCGTGCCGGTAGGCGTCTATGGCATCCGCCTCCTTGTTGAACTCGAGCAACACAGCACCGAGCGTTAGCCAGGCTTGGAGAAAGTCGGGTGCAATCTGTACGGCTCGACGCAACCAGGCCTCGGCATCCGCAAGCTGTTTCTTCTCCTGCCAATAGGCGACGGCAAGAAAACGCATGGCATCCACGTTGTTGGGGCTGCCCCTCAAGAGCTCCCGGAATGTCGCTATGGCTTGATCGGCCCTACCCGCCTTGAGGTGGTCGACGCCAAGCGCGACCTTGCTCGCGTCGGCGTCGCGTTCGAAGAAGGCCTCGAAATGTTCATCAGACTGCTTCCCCTCGCCAAGAGACTGCCAGTGCTTCGGCAAGTTTCTTGTGCGCGAGTGGTGAATTGGGGTCGAGTCGGATGGCCTTCTGAAACATGGGCACGGCCTTGTCGAATTGCCCCCTCATCGCGAGAATGCTGCCGAGATCTTCGTAGAGATATGGAAGATCCGGCGCAAGACCGAGGCCGTTCTCGACTTCCACCTCAGCCTCATCCAAACGTCCCTGGCGCATGAGCGAGTGGCCCAACAAGCGTCGGTGCCGCGGGCTCGATGGATTCATGAGCAGGAAGTCGCGGCAAATTTCCTCTGCGCGCAGTGGCCGGTTTGCGCGCATGGCCTGAATGGCCGCGGCGATACTGGCATCGCCTTCCGGGTTCTGACTCGACTCTTGGACTTTCATGATGAAGCGCCCCGCACTGCGTCGCGAAATGCAGCGAGTTCGCCCGGCGTGTTGATATTTATGAAGCTGTCCGCAATCTCGGAAAGATCGGTGTGCTCGATGTCTTCAGCATCCAGCCATCTGTGAATCGCCCTACCGCCAGCATGGTAGAAGCGTGCCAGCGAAGCCGCGGCATCCCTGCGCAGAAGCATGGTGAGATTTTGTCTCTGTTGCCCATCGTGAGCGACGGCTGCACCTTGTGATTCGGCATCCATGGTGAGGCGTTCGACAAGGTTTGGCACCGTCCAGGGCGCATCTGCCGGACAGGTCTGAATCCAATCTGTAGTGACGCTATCCAGCGCCGAGACCAATCCCCCGAGCGGGCCTTGGTCAGGCGTTGCATCCGGCACCAGGTCGCAACCGAGCTGCTCGTAGCCTTGTGCATCCGCGCCGACGCTCAAGATGATTCGACCGACCTGTGGACGCAGCCGCTCCACCGCATACGCGAACAAGCGGCTTGTCGCCAATACGAATCAGCGGTTTTTCGACACCCCCGAGGCGGCGGCCGCGTCCGCCGCAGAAGATGATGCCAGTAACTTGTTCCGGCGTCATGCCAGGACGCGATGAGGAAGGGTGTAGATATTGAACCCCTCGGCCTTGAGGAACCCGACTAGGCTGATTCCCTGCTCTTCGGCGAGTTCAATGGCAAGGCTCGATGGCGCGCCTATGGCTGCGATCAATCGTACGCCAGCCATTGCGGCCTTCTGGATGAGCTCGAAACTTGCTCGTCCGCTCAGCAGAACGCCGTATCGCGACAAGCCGCCTTCGGCGAGATAGGAGCCCACCAACTTGTCGAGCGCGTTGTGTCGGCCAACATCCTCACGCAATCGCAGGATGCTTCCCGCGGCGCTGAAGCTTGCCGAAGCGTGAAGCCCCCCGGTACGCGCGAATTCATCTTGCCGCTCGCGCAAAGCGGCTGGAAGCGCGCCAAGCGAATCGGCACCTATGCGAAAGCCTGGGTCGGCTCTCTTGGGCACTTGCACGCGAATCGCTTCGAGTGATGCCTTGCCGCACACCCCACAACTCGAGCTGGTATAGAAGTGACGCTTGAGCGCTTCCAAATCGACATCCACGGCATCGGCGAGTTCGACTCGAAGCACATTTTGAAGGCCCTTGTCAGGGCTCGGCGGCCCGCAATGAGCAAGCTTTGCGACATCCTGGGCGCTGTGAATGATCGCTTCGCCGGCGAGAAACCCGAGCGCGAGCTCCGCATCATGTCCGGGCGTGCGCATGGTGATGGAAATGCTCTGCTCGCGCCGCGTCCCCGTATCCTGGTAGGACAAGCGGATTTCAAGAGGCTCTTCCACGCTGATCTGGTCACTCTGCTCCTCGGCGCCCTCGGCCGACAAGCGAGTGATCTGGCGTCGCAGGCTTCCGGCGATCAGCGAGGTGGCTTGAATGTCGTCGTTCATCAGAACGTGTGCGCGAGCGGCGTCGCCGACACCATCTCACCAGGTCTCAATGGATACGTGCGCGTCATGGCTCTACCGGGAAGTTCCGGAGGTGAAAGGGCATGAACAAGCATACGATAGGCATGCTGTTATCGGAAGTCCCCTGGAGTGCACTAGGCAAGCAGAGCGGGTCCGGCCCTATGGTCGAGATCTTCTCGTTCGACAACTTGTGACCGAAGCCCCAGCGACCCGTTGAATGAGTGCGCGTACAGAGGTTTTGGTGGAGGAGTCACGGTAGACTAGCAGGCTACTCCGTGAATTCGGGAGCCTCAGATGCTTCAGTTCCTTCGTCTTTTTCCTGTCTGCCTTGTTGTCGGAGCTGGCTGCTCCTGGGCCGCGAGCCTTTCAGAAATGCCAAGCGGCGCCTATTCTCTTGACAAGAATCATGCGTATGTCACCTTCACCTATAGTCATCTCGGATTCTCGACGCCGCACGTGGGATTCCGCAGCTTGGATGCGTCGCTTGAGTACAACGCTGAGGATCCCGCCGCGAGCCTTGTGAGCGTTACAGTTGATGCGGCGAGCATTGATAGCCGGGTGGATGAGTTCAACGAGCACCTGCGAGGCGAGCAGTTCTTCAATGTGGCCGAATATCCCGAGATTTCCTTCACCAGCACCGGCATTGAAATGCTCGATGATGGCAAGGCCAAGATCACTGGGAATCTGACCCTCATGGGAGTCACTGCCCCGGTCACACTCGATGCCGAATTGACCGGTGCCGGGAAGCACCCTATGAGGGACATTTCGGTTATTGGGGTGAACGCGCAGACAACATTGATCCGCTCGCAGTGGAATCTCGGAATCTATGCGCCAGTTGTCGGCGACGAAGTTTCACTCTTCATCAGCGCGGAATTTCATCGGCCCGGCTAGTGCTAGAACTAACAGACAATTGCGCCGTGGAACGGGTATGCGGAAGGTCTTTCGCTCCCCAAGTCTCGTTGATCATTGCGGAGATCATCGGCGCGGTAGCTTAAGGCATCGTTCGGGTGCCGAGTCACAGTGATTGGTGGTGACCGAGCTGGCCGGACGGCCGTGGACCGATGATGCGGGGAGGGGCAGACGCGACCGTGCACCATGCGCTCCACCATTCTTTGCCAGCACCCGAAGCCCACAGGAACCTTATTATGTGTCCAAGCATAATACTTTTGTGCATAATGTCCAGATGAGGTTCGTTGATCGACAGGATGAGATGCGCCGTTTGGATAATGCACTGCGGCATCCCGGCGGATTTGTTGCCATCTGGGGCCGCCGACGGGTCGGCAAATCACGCTTGCTCATTGAGTGGTCGCGTCGCCACGATGGTCTCTACACGGTGGCGGATCAATCATCTTCTGCGGTGCAGAGACGCTATCTCGCGGAGGCTGTCGCCAAGCGGTTTTCCAACTTTGCTGATGTTGAATATCCAGATTGGCGCTCCTTCTTCAGGCGTGTCTCGCAAGAGGCCGCGCTTTCCGGATGGCGCGGCCCCATCGTAATCGACGAGCTGCCCTATCTGATTGCAGCCGACCCAACCATTGTCGGGGTCTTGCAAAGTTGGCTCGACGAGCCGGGCGAGCGTCCATTCCTCGTCGTCAGCGGCTCCAGCCAACACATGATGCATAGTGCGGTGCTCGATGCCAGCGCACCCTTATACGGACGCGCCATTGAATCCTTTGCCTTGCGTCCCTTGCGGCCAGGGTGTCTTGCCGACATCTTCGAAGGCAGCACAGCTCGCCGTCAGGTTGCACTCTACGCCCGCTGGGGTGGCATGCCGCGCTATTGGGAACTCGCTGAGCCTTTCGGTAGCAACCTCGACGATGCGCTCGATACGCTGGTTCTGGATCCTGCGGGCCCTCTGCATGGAGAGCCGGGTCGCTTGCTGTCAGAGGAAACGCCGCCTGCCACGGTGCTGCGTCCGCTTCTTGATGTAATAGGTGCTGGTGCACACAGGGTGAGCGAGATTGCCGGTCGTCTCGGCAAGAGCGCATCGAGCTTGTCTCGGCCATTGGCGACCTTGACGGAAATGAATTTTATTCGCCGCGAAACGCCATTCGGAAGCGACCCGCGATCAGGCAAGCGCAGCCTATATCAGATCGACGATCCGTTTCTGCGGGTTTGGTTCCGCGTTGTAGCGCCCTATCGTGCCGCGCTGGCCCAAGCCCCGCGGGATACGCGCCTCGCCTATTGGGATAGATTTCGAAGGGGATTGGAGGCACACGCATGGGAGGAGCTCTGCCGCATGGCGGTGCCAACACTGCATCTGGGTGACAATCCCCTCGCTCGGCTTGGTCCATGGGAGCCGGCTTCCCGTTACTGGCACGGCAATGCGCCGGAAGTTGACGTGGTCGCCCGGTCTGTCGATGGTCAACGAATTCTGGTCGCAGAAGCGAAGTGGTGGGCGAAAGCAGCGCCGAGTTGGCCTGCCGGTCCGCGCCCAGGAAATACTGTTCCTGGCGCGGCGGCGTACCAAGTGGTAAACGCAATGTTCGTTCCTGAAGCCCAGGCGAGGAAGCATCAGGCTAGGCCGGTTCACATGATCGACGCGGACACCGTCATGGCCGCGCTCAGATAGCCGAGATCAACCAGATCTGCCTGTTCAAGTCGGAACAAACTCGCGCTGCGCCTTCGCCCTATCAAAGTGCTGGTCCTGCCATGCCGACCAGTGATTCGCCGGGCGAACCTCAACCGCGGTCACCTTGTACTCAGGGCAATTGGTAGCCCAGTCACTCAAATCCGTGGTGACCACATTGGTGCCCGTGGAAGGATGATGAAAGGTGGTATAGACCACGCCGGGAACCACGCGATCCGTGACTTTCGCCTTGAGGACAATCTCACCCATGCGAGACGTGATTGAAACCCAGTCGCCGCTTCGCACGCCGCGCACTTCGGCATCGCTGGGGTGCATCTCAAGCTGATCTTCGTCGAGCCATTCAATGTTCTTGGTGCGGCGAGTCTGTGTGCCCACGTTGTATTGCGTGAGGATGCGTCCGGTTGTGAGCAGCAGGGGAAACTTACGGTTGGCTCGTTCTTCGGTGGGCTGATAACCGGTGTGCATGAAGCGGCCCTTCCCACGCACAAACTGTTCTTGGTGCATAACGGGCGTCCCCTCAGGTGCGCCATCGTTGCAGGGCCATTGCACACTCCCCAAGCGATCAAGTTTCTCGAAGGAGACGCCGGCGAAACTTGGCGTGAGGCTGGCGACTTCCTGCATGATTTCTTCCGAGGAGTTGTAATGCAGGGGGTACCCAAGGGCGCTGGTCAGCTCCTGAACCACCTGCCATTCGGCCATGCCTGTCCTTGGGGCCATCACCGGGCGCACACGATTGATGCGGCGTTCGGCATTGGTAAAGGTGCCGTCCTTTTCAAGAAACGAAGTGCCGGGCAGGAAAATGTGCGCGAACTTCGCTGTTTCGTTGAGGAACAGGTCTTGCACCACAACACAGTCCATGTTGCCGAGCGCGGCCTCCACGCCTTGCGTGTTGGGGTCGGATTGCGCAAGGTCTTCGCCCTGAATGAAGACGCCCTTGAACTTGCCTCCACGCGCCGCATCGAGCATGTTGGGAATGCGCATGCCCGGTTCGTGCAAAAGCTTCACATGCCATGCCTGCTCGAATTTCTCTCGCGCCGAGGCATCAACGATTTGCTGATAACCGGCGAGCTCGTGAGGGAAGGAACCCATGTCGCAGGAGCCTTGCACATTGTTTTGTCCGCGAAGAGGGCATACGCCTACGCCAGGGCGACCAATATTGCCGGTCGCCATCGCGAGGTTGGCCATCGCCATCACCATGGTTGAGCCTTGGCTGTGTTCGGTGACGCCGAGTCCGTAATAAATGGCAGCGCGATCAGCCGAGGCGTAAAGCCTGGCGGCGGCGCGAATATCGGTCGCGCTGACGCCGGTGACCTGGGCGACAGCTTCAGGAGAACTCTCCCCGTCCTTTGCGAAGTCGCACCACTCGGCGAAGGAATCGAGGTCGCATCGCTCGTGCACAAAGGCTTCGTCCAGCAGCCCTTCGCTGACGATCACATGTGCGAAGGCGTTCATCATGGGCACGTTTGTTCCGGGCAGGAGCGGCAAGTGAAGTTCAGCCTCGATGTGCGGGGAGCGCACCAGGTCGATCTGCCGCGGATCGAGCACGACGAGCTTGGCGCCTTGACGTAGTCGGCGCTTGAGTTGTGAAGCAAACACCGGGTGGCCATCGGTAGGGTTCGCGCCGATCACCATGATGAGGTCGGCGCTCATGACGGAGTCGAAGTCCTGGGTGCCCGCGGAAGTGCCGAAGGTTTGCTTGAGGCCATAGCCGGTCGGCGAGTGACAGACACGCGCGCAGGTATCGACGTTGTTGCTGCCAAAAGCGGTTCGCACCATCTTCTGCACCGTCCAGATCTCTTCGTTGGTGCAGCGTGCGGAGGTCACGGCACCTATGGAGTGCAGCCCATGCTTGTCTTGAATTGATTTCAGGCGCGCCGCTGTCTCTGCGATGGCCTCATCCCAGGAAACCTCGCGCCAAGGATCGGTGATCCGCTCACGAACAAGTGGCTTGATCACCCTCTCCGGATGGCTGGCGTAGCCCCAGGCGAAGCGACCCTTCACGCATGAATGTCCGTGGTTCGCTTTGCCGAGCTTATCGGGAACCATGCGCACGACCTGATCCCCCTTGAGTTCGGCGCGAAACGAGCAGCCGACACCGCAGTAGGCGCAAGTCGTGCGCACGCTGCGATCCGGCACGCCCTCGGCGACCACCGATTTTTCCATCAGGGTAGCGGTGGGACAGGCCTGCACGCATGCCCCACAAGAAACGCATTCGGATGCGAAGAAATCCTCCGCGCCGGTTTTCACGACGGCGTCAAAGCCGCGCCCTTCGATAGTGAGCGCGTGTGTTCCCTGGACTTCGTTGCATGCCCGCACACAACGTGAACAGACGATGCACTTGGAGGGATCGAAATTGAAGTAGGGATTGGACAGGTCCGGCGTCGCACTCAGGTGGTTCTCGCCCTCGGCGTAGCGAACCTCCCGCAAGCCCACGACACCAGCCATGTCTTGGAGTTCGCAGTCCCCATTTGCTGAACAGGTAAGACAGTCGAGCGGATGATCGGAGATATACAATTCCATAACGCCGCGCCGAAGCTTGGCCAGCCGCTCAGTTTGCGTGCGCACCAGCATGCCCTCCCGAACTGGTTCGGTGCAGGATGCGTGTACACCGCGCCGGCCCTCGATCTCAACGAGGCACAGGCGACAAGATCCAAAGGCGTCCAGGTTGTCTGTCGCGCAGAGTTTAGGCACGGGGATGCCCGCCTCAATGGCAGCGCGCATGATGGAGGTGCCCGAGCGAACCTCCACCACAGCGCTATCGATAGTGACTTGGACCCGTCCCTCGTGAATCGAGGAGGGTGTGCCGTAGTCAAGATCGTCGAGTCTCATTTCAGTCCCAAGGCGCTACGAACCGGGATAGGTGTCATCCCACCCATTTGGCAAAGGCTTGCATGCTCCATGACATCGCAGAGGTCTGCAATGACTTCCAAGTGCTCTTGAGTGTACTCCCCTGTCATCATGGATTCTACGGCCTCTTTGCCGCGCACAGCACCTATTCGGCATGGGGTGCACTTGCCGCAGGATTCGTGCGCGCAGAATGCGAAGGCGTAGTGTGCTTGTTCAATGAGATCGACGGAATCGTCGAACACCACGAGTCCGCCATGTCCAATGCCGGCACCGAGCTTCGCCATGTCCTCGTAGGTGAGCGGTGTATCGAGCTGATGCTCAAACAGATAGGCGCCTAGTGGACCTCCCACTTGCACGGCGCCCAAGGGGCGTCCACTGCGCGTCCCGCCGCCCCAATCCTCGATGAGTTCGCGCATGCTCAGACCGAAAGGCAACTCGATAAGCCCGCCACGAGCGATGTTTCCGGCGAGCTGGAAACACATGGTGCCGGTTGATTTGCCCACTCCCAGTTGCGCGTAGGCGGCGCCTCCCAAGTCAAGGATCGCGGGCACCGAACATAGGGTGATGACGTTGTGTACGAGCGTCGGACAGCCAAACAGCCCGGCGACCGCAGGCACTGGCGGCTTCGCGCGCACCTCTCCGCGCTTGCCCTCGAGACTTTCGAGCAGCGAGGTCTCTTCGCCACAAATGTACGCGCCGGCACCGACGAAGAGTTCTATATCGAAATCATGCAGGAGCCCGAGTTCTCTCGCCTTGACGAGGGCCCGCTCGAATACTTCGGCCGCCACAGGGTATTCCGAACGCAAGTAGACAACCCCCTTGGTCGCGCCCGTTGCGTGGCCAGAGAGCAACATGCCTTCGATGAGGCGAAACGGGTCTCCTTCCATGATGAGACGATCGGCGAAGGTGCCGGAGTCGCCTTCATCGGCGTTCACGACTATGTATTTTTGCGCGCTCGGCGTGTCGAAAACCGTTTGCCATTTGATGTGTGCTGGGAAGCCAGCGCCTCCGCGTCCGCGCAGACCGCTCTTTCTCACCTCCTCGATGATCTCTCTGGGCTCGCGCCGCAATTGCTGAAGAATCCACTCGGGGTCATAGTCGAGTGGATAGCGGCGACCACAACGGTCGAAGACGAGGCGCCGTTGAGAAGCGAGCGCGGGCAATTCGTCGAGCGGGCCGAGCCGAACAGACTCCAAGTCGTCAAGATCCGCAACCGGGCCATAGGCAATGCCGTCGAGAACCAGCATCGGCTCAAGCCAAGAGAGCCCGAAGGAACCGGTGCGTACAACGTCAACTCCCCGAGCTTGAAGCGCCTGCGCCAGTTCATTGGCGCCAAGCGCGTTGGCCAGCGTCTCGTAGGGGACTAGCGACACTAGGGCAGGACTCATGCGAGTAGAGCCTCCTTGCTCGCGTGCACAAGGATGCGGTCGTTCAACGTGGCACTCGGCCCCGACGCGCAGAGACCGAGGCAGTACACAGCTTCGAGGCTGACACTGCCGTCGCCGTGCGTCTCTCCCAACTCTATTCCGAGTGCTTCGCTCACCTCGCTGGTGAGCTTGCGTGCGCCGACCGACTGGCAGGCTTCGGCTTGGCAAATGCGAATGTGTTTGCGTCCGCGAGGCGTCGTGCGCAAGTCGGAGTAGAAGGAGACGATGCCGCGCACATCGGCCAGGCTCAAATTGAACACATCGGCAACGACTCGGATGTCGGCGTTTTCTATGTATCTGTGCTCTTGCACAATCTTGCGCAGGGCGGTTATAGGCGCGCCCACCATGCCGACACAGGATGCAGCAATCTGCCGAATCGAGTCAATGTCACGCATCGTCGAGCCTCGCGTCAAAGCGACAGCGAATAATATCAAATGCGATGAGGGTCGGTCATGCGAAGCATGTCCCGGCCCTACACGGCCATCGCTTGGTCTTGCGTAGCGCTGATCCCAAGCTATCAGTTGGATGTAGCGCTAGGTCAAGTCAAACCGATCCAGATTCATCACCTTGTTCCACGCCGCTACGAAGTCCTGCACGAACGCCTGCTGCCCGTCCTCACAGGCATAGACTTCCGCAAGGGCCCGCAGCTGCGAATTTGACCCGAATACCAGATCGATCGCGGTCGCCGTCCATTCGACTTGGCCGGTCGCACTGTCGCGGCCCTCAAATACCGACTCGTCGGAGGACGACTTCTGCCAGGTCGTGTCCATTTCCATGAGGCTAACGAAGAAATCGTTGCTCAAGGCCCCCTGCCGGTCGGTGAACACGCCGTGCTTCGTCGCGCCGTGGTTTGCGCCCAGGGCGCGCAGGCCGCCGACGAGAACCGTCATTTCAGGCGCGGTCAGGTTCAAAAGCTGCGCCCGATCGACGAGCAATTCTTCCGCTGGTCGACGGTGACTCTTGTGCATGTAGTTCCGGAAGCCATCCGCGGTCGGTTCGAGATGGGCCACAGAGTCGACCTCGGTCCACTCCTGCGATGCATCCGTGCGACCCGGCGCAAAGGGAACCGTCACTTCGTGACCAGCCTTCATCGCCGCGGCTTCAACGGCTGCACAGCCGCCCAGCACGATTACATCCGCCATGGAAACCCGCTTGCCGCCGGATTGGGCGTTGTTGAAGTCCGACTGGACTTTCTCCAGAACCGGCAGCACCTTAGCGAGTTCAGCCGGCTGATTGACCTCCCAATCCTTCATCGGCGCAAGGCGAATGCGGGCTCCGTTGGCACCGCCACGCTTGTCGGAGCCACGGAAAGACGACGCCGACGCCCATGCGGTGGCGACCAATTGCGAGATTGAAAGGCCCGAGTCGAGAAGCGTGGCCTTCAGGCTGGCGATGTCCTGATCGTCGACCAGGTCATGGTCGACGGCCGGGACCGGGTCTTGCCAAATCAGAGGCTCGGTCGGAACAAGCTTGCCCACATAGCGGGTGATCGGCCCCATGTCGCGGTGCGTCAGCTTGTACCAAGCCTTCGCGAAGGCCTCTTCAAGCTCGGCCGGGTTCTCCATGAAGCGCCGGGCAATCGGCTCATAGATTGGATCCATGCGCAGCGCCATGTCCGCGGTGGTCATCATCGGGGCATGTCGCATTGACCCATCCTGCGCATCTGGCACCGTTCCTGCGGCCTCCGGATTCTTGGGCCTCCACTGATAGGCGCCGCCGGGCCCCGTGATCACCTCCCAGTCATACTCGAACAGAATTTCGAGATAGTTGTTATCCCAGGTCGTCGGGGTTTCGGTCCAGGCCCCCTCAATGCCGCTCGTGATCGCATCTGTGCCCTTACCGGTCCCGAAGCTATTCTTCCAACCCAGGCCTAGTTCTTCGAGGCTGGCACCTTCCGGTTCAGGGCCGACGTACTGGTCCGCATCCGCGGCGCCATGCGCTTTGCCGAACGCGTGTCCGCCAGCGACGAGTGCGACGGTCTCTTCGTCGTCCATCGCCATTCGGCCGAAGGTCTCGCGAATGTCCCGGCCCGATGCAACCGGATCCGGGGTAGCATTTGGACCCTGCGGATTCACGTAAATGAGGCCCATCTGAACCGCGCCCAGCGGGGTTTCCAGCACACGATCGCCGGTATAGCGTTCGTCACCCATCCATTCGGTCTCGCGCCCCCAGTAGATGTCCTCCTCAGGCTCCCACACGTCCTCGCGGCCGCCGGAAAATCCGTAGGTCTTGAACCCCATGGATTCCAGGGCGACGTTGCCAGCCAGTAACATCAGGTCGGCCCAGGACAGTTTCCGGCCGTACTTCTGTTTGACCGGCCACAGCAAACGGCGCGCCTTATCGAGGTTGCCGTTGTCGGGCCAGCTGTTCAGCGGGGCAAACCGCTGCGTCCCGGACGCTCCGCCGCCACGGCCGTCGGCAACGCGATAGGTTCCGGCGCTGTGCCATGCCATGCGGATGAACAAGGGACCGTAATGGCCGTAGTCCGCAGGCCACCACTCCTGGGAATCGGTCATGACCTCGTGCAGGTCCTCAATTACGGCGTCGAGGTCGAGAGTCTTGAATTCCTCAGCGTAGTTAAAGTCCTCGCCCATGGGATCGGACAACGAGGAATTCTGATGCAGGGCTTTGAGGTTGAGCTGATTGGGCCACCAGTGTTGGTTTGCCGTGCTACCAGCCATTTGCAGACCCGGGCCTCCGTTCATTACCGGACACTTACCTATATCGCTTTCCTGTGTCATGAGGGCACTCCTTGGTTAGTGACTTGCATTGGGGGGAAAAGTATATTCGAACAAACACAAAAGGAAGTCCAATAGATTATTATTAATGTTTCAATAAGTAGAAATTATGTATAGGCCCACGCTTCGACAATTGGAATTTGCCGTCGCGCTCGCTCGCCATTGTCACTTCGGGAGAGCGGCGGAGGCGGTGCACGTGAGCCAGCCGGGCTTGAGTGGCCAAATCAAGGAACTCGAGGATCGCCTGGGTGTGGTGCTGTTTGAACGGGACAGGCGCAAGGTGAGGTTGACGGCGGCTGGTGAAGAAGTGGTCAAACGAGCGCAGGATCTTCTGCTTCAGGTTGACGAGCTCAGCCTTGCCGCATCGCTTTATGCGCGTAGGGTGCAGGGACGAGTGCGATTGGTGGCCATTCCCACCATGGGACCCTACCTTCTGCCAAGCTTGACGCAGGCCATGAAGGCGAAATGGCCCTTCGTCGATCTCATACTCCACGAAGAGCAAACGGCATCCCTTCTCGAAGATGTGCGACAAGGCAACATGGACCTTGGCCTCATGGCACTGCCTTTTGACACTGGTGACTTGCACGTCGAAGAAATTGGAGAGGAACCATTCCTACTGGCGACAGCCGAAGGACACACACTCGCGGGAACGGAGCCGGTGCCCATTTCGATCCTCGAGAATTCGCCGCTGCTCTTGCTCGAAGAAGGCCATTGCTTGCGAGATCATGCGCTCGCGGCCTGTCAGCGAATAGGCAATGTTGCGCGACGCGAAATCCACACTGCGAGCCTCTCTACCCTTGCCCAGATGGTTGCCGCGGGCGCGGGAGTGACGCTCCTTCCCGCTTCTGCTGTGCCGATCGAGGCACGTGCGGGAAGCGGACTTGTGACACGCGCCTTGGAGCCGAGCACAATTGGCCGTACCGTGGCGCTCGTTTGGCGAAGGAGCGATCCCCGGCACGGACACTTTGCCAGCCTGGCGGAAACGTTGCGGGAGCAGGGAATGGTTGCCTCGGCATCAGGCGTGTAGGGGCGGCGCATTGTAGGGGCTCCGCGTGGAGTCTGCGCGGCAGATCGACTTTACCTTATGCCGTTGGAGAATATCGTCACAAAAACGCCTATTTCTGACGGATTTATTCATTTTTGGTACGTTTTTCGAAGGTTTTATTCAGTTTTAAGGCTATTTGTGGAGAAACTCTTCACTAATATTTTCTAGCGCGCAGACTCCATGCGGAGCCCGCCCCCGTTCATCCCGACACAGGCGTTCGCGGATCGCGCGTGCGCGACCCCTACAGGAATTGGTCCAGACTAATCATCCTTGGTCTTGCTTCGGTTGCAGGCATGGCCTCGGGGAAGGGAAGACGACGCTGCGCGTCGCCGGATACGGGCGAGGCATGGCCTCGCCCCTACGTGTACAAATGGCAGGCGACCACACGTGCAGCCTCGTCGTGTCCCTGCCCGTTGGCTTCTAGAGGACGAAGCGCCGGGCGTTCACGACGACATCTCGCCATTACCTCGGGACACCTGCTGGCAAAAGGACAGGCATTCCCGAGCCCGGTCGGCGATGGGATCTCACCCTGAATCTTGACATCGGTTCGCTGGCGCTCGGACTCGGGGTCGGGTTCCGGATTGGAACTAATAAGCAGTTTCGTATAAGGGTGCTTGGAATCAAAGAAGACATCATCGGCATTGCCGACTTCGACGAGGGTTCCCAGATACATGACCCCCATTCGGTCGGACACATAGCGCACCATCGAGAGGTCATGCGCGATAAACAGCAGGGTCAGACCGAGCGATTCCTTGAGGTCGCCGAGCAGATTGACCACCTGGGCCTGCACCGAGACATCGAGGGCCGAAATGGGCTCGTCGCAGACCACGAATTCTGGTTCAAGGATGAGCGCTCTCGCGATGCCGATTCGCTGTCGTTGGCCGCCCGAAAACTCGTGTGGGTAGCGAGCCATGTGATCCGGGTGCAGGCCGACGCGTTGTAGCCAGTCCGCGGTTTTTTCGCGCAGCTCGGCGCGCCCCATCTTCGAGTGAAGTCGTGGCCCTTCGCTGATGATCTCGCCCACGGTCATGCGCGGATTGAGCGACGAGTAGGGATCCTGAAAGATCATTTGCGAGGCGGTGGCGAAGCGCGCGAAGTCGGAGGGTTCATAGCTTTTCGGCATGGGTTCTCCGCGAAACAACACTTCGCCCCCTGTCTTGTCGAGAAGCCCAACCAGGGTCTTTCCGAGCGTCGACTTGCCGGATCCGCTCTCTCCGACCAATCCAAGGATCTCGCGCGGCGCTATATCGAGCGAAACCTTGTCCACCGCGCGCAGGGTCACGCCTCCGGGAAGCTTGAAGTGGCGACTTACCTCCTTTGCAGAAATGAGCGGGTCAGGCACTTGCATCACAAGCTCTCGCGAACTTCCACGGGCGCCGCGGCATCATGCAACCAACATGCGCACTTGTGGCGCTCTCCATTCATCGCCATAAGAGGCGGTCTATGGTTCTCGCAGACGCGCATGGCATGCGGGCATCGATCATAGTATCCGCAGCCCTTTGGCGGATCGAACAGATCTGGAGGACTGCCTTCGATGGGGTCGAGGCGCTGCGCCTCGCGGTCCTGGTTTCGGGGCATGGCCGACTTGAGCCCCTGGGTATAGGGGTGGCCGCTTCGGTAGAAAATGTCATCCACGCTACCGGTTTCAATGACCTCGCCGGCATACATGACCACGACTTCATCGGCCATGTGGGCGACCACGCCCAGGTCATGGGTGATGAGAATCACGGACATGTTGCGCAAGCGCTGCAGGTCGCGAATCAAATTCAGAATCTGCGCCTGGATCGTCACATCGAGCGCGGTGGTGGGCTCGTCGGCAATCACGATCCGTGGTTCGCAGGCCAAGGCGCTGGCGATCATGACGCGCTGCAGCATGCCGCCGGAGAACTCGAATGGATACTGCATGGCGCGCTTCTCCGCTTCCGCCACCTGGCTAAGCTTGAGGAGCTCGACCGCCCGTTTGCGGGCATCTCTGCGACGCATGCCCCTGTGGGTGCGCAGGGGCTCGGCAATCTGATCGCCTATGCGCATGGTCGGATTGAGCGAAGTCATTGGATCCTGAAAGATCATGCCGATCATCTGCCCACGGATTTGTTCGCCCTTGAGCGTGTCGCGCCCGAGAATCTCTTCTCCGTCCAATCGAGCGGAGCCGCTGGTGATGCGTCCTGGAGGCATGGGGATAAGGCCCACCAGGCTTTGTACGCAGACACTCTTGCCACACCCTGACTCCCCGACGATGGCAAGCGTCTTCCCCTCGGAGACGGAAAAGCTCACGCCACGAACAGCCTTCACTTTGCCGCCCACCGTGTCGAATTCGACGGCGAGATCCTCTACTTCTAGCAAAGGCCTCATTCCGTCGACCTCATCCGGGCATCGAGCGCATCGCGCAATCCATCGCCCAAGAGGTTGAACGCGAGTACTGTGATGCTAATAAAGATCGCTGGGAACACAAGTTCATGTGGGCTGTTGAGCATGGTCTTGATGCCTTCGTTGGACATGCTGCCCCAGGAAGGTGTCGGCGGTGCGACTCCCATGCCGATGAAGGAGAGGAAGGCTTCGGTGAATATCGCCGAGGGTATGGCGAAGGTGAGAGTGACGAGAATCACTCCCAGGGTATTCGGAATCATGTGGCGTGCAATCAGGTAGCGCGTCGGGCTGCCCATAAGTCTTGCCGCGTTCACATAGCCCTCTTCGCGAATTTGCATGATCTGTCCGCGCACGAGGCGTGCCGTCCCGGGCCAGGCAAGGATGACCAGGGCCAACAACATGGGAAAGATGCCGCTTTCCCCTGGACCAATACCGAACAGCACCTTGAAAAGAATCATGAACAGAAGGAAAGGAAGAGCAACCACAAAGTCTGCGAAGCGCATCAACACTTGATCCCAAGTGCCCCCGAGAAATCCAGCAAGGCTGCCGTAAACCACTCCGAGCAGCACGTAAACCAGGGGTGCCACTATGCCGATAAACAAAGACACCCTCGCGCCATGCATCAATCTGGACAACATGTCTCGTCCGAGATAGTCGGTGCCGAAGGGATGAAGCTTGAGGCGCACCTGGTCGCCTTCCCGCACTTGCGCGTCAGGATCAATGAGCTGCTTGTCCACCGCCTCCTCTTTCGTTATGACGCGTAGCACCGAAACCTGCATGGAGTCTTTCGATTCAACGAGAAGTCGATTCTGCGCATTCACCGGCACTATGCTGTAGAAGTAGTCAGTGGGTTCGAGGGCCAATCGGTCCTCAAAGTTCATGCCGTCCTGTGGGAGCACTTCGCCGAGAGGCAGCCCCAGTGCCGTCTGCGTGGGCGGGGCGATGTCTCGAAACACTTCGTAGGCCACCGCATCGGGAATCTCGTCCCAAACAAGTCTCACGGCCTGTGTTGTTGCTGGACCGTCGAGCCTCAGGCCGCTGCCGGGAACCGATTCGGGCACTTGCCACGGCGCGTAGGCCGCGGCAATGACCGCCGACCTGTCGGCGCCCGGAGGCATGCTCACTTGATCGAGGTCTTGGTCAGAGGGGTTCACCCTCCACAGGAGTGGCCCGACGAGGGTAAAGAGCAAGAGTCCAATCACCAGGAAAAGGGACATGACCGCCCGGGGATTGAGTTTGAGGCGACGCCAGGCGTCCTGCCAATAGGAGAGCGATGGACGGACCATGCGCGCCTGCGCCTCGCCGCGTTCGGCAGGGCGAAAATCCAAGTTCATCCGCGACTCGCTCATCGCACCCGCACCCGCGGATCGATCAACCCATAGACGATGTCCACGGCGATCACCATGAATACTAGGAAGCCGCCATAAAAGACGGTGGTGCCCATGATCACGGTGTAGTCAAGCTGCTGTACCGACTGCACGAAATAGCGGCCGAGCCCGGGAATGGCAAACACGAGCTCCACCACGAATCCTCCCGTGGTGATGGTGGCGATGGCAGGCCCGAGCACAGTGATTACCGGAAGTATGGCATTGCGAAGTTGGTGGCGAATGAATATCTGCGTTGCGGAGAGCCCCTTGGCCTTGGCGGTGCGCACATAGTCGGCATTGGTCACTTCCAACATGGAAGAGCGCATGAGGCGTGTGAGAAAGGCCATGGTGCCAAGTCCGAGCACAAGAGATGGGACCAAAAGGTGCCTGACGCTACCCCAGCCCGCGACCGGCAGAAACGACCACCCGAGCCAGTCATTGATCGTAACCAGGCCGAGCTGTCCCAATGCGGCGAACACGAAGCTCGGAACGGACACTCCAAGCACCACCAGGAACATGATGACTATGTCGGGCATTCGGTTTCGAAACAGCGCCGTCAACGCACCCCAAAGAATGCCTCCGAAGGCGGCAAACACGACAGCGAGCACACCGAGGGTCGCAGACACCGGAAAGTGCTCGGCAATAATGTCATTCACGCGACGGTTCTGTTGCGTGAATGAAATGCCAAGCTCACCTCGCACCAGGTTCCTTAAGTAGATGTAGTACTGTTCATGGAGCGGTTTGTCGAGGCCGTAGAAGGCCTCAAGATTCTCGCGTATTTCTTCGCTGGTGGCGCGCGAATCTGCAAGCGGGTCGCCCGGAACGGAGTGCATGACGAAGAAGGTGGCACTTGCAATGAACCAAACGGTGATAAGGCCTTGGATGAGTCGTTTGATGGTGTACCAGAGCATGATGCGACGCTAGTGTCCTGTCTTACAAATACCATACATTTGAGAGGCCGTGCCCGCGTTCAATGCAAGGCGCGCTCCGCAGGCAATGTCGGGCACCTTGCCAAGGAGGGCAACGCCGCAGTGGACGCGGACACGGCCTCCCGAAGGGCGCGCCCCACGCGGCCCGTGGCTTCGTTGCATCCCTTGGCAATGGTGCTGGCCATTCCCTGCGGGCCGCGCCTCGCTACGAACCGCGTGAGGCGCGCTCAAATGCATGGTATTTGTGAGACAGGACACTAGCCTTCGCGAATACGTGCGCGCGAATAATCGGGATCGGGCCCTATGGTGCGCCTGATCAATCCGTGCAATCGTGGATCGGCGACATATACGAGCCCACGCTCGTAGTTGGGGATGATGGCTGCCTCGTCGATCAAAATGCGCTGGATCTCGCCGAAGGCACGCATGCGTTCCTTGGTATCGAGCGATCCTTGGGCTATGCGTACCTGGGCATCGAGCTCATCGCTGCGGAACTGCCCCCGATTGTTCTTGTTCCATGAGGCAAATAGGTCTGCGTAGGTGAGCGGGTCATCGAAGTCGGGCGCCCATCCCGCGGCCACTAGGTCGAATTGGCCGAGTGTCATCTTTTCAAGGCGCTGTTTGAAGATTTGCGCGTCTATGCGGATCTCAAGACCGAGTTGTCGGCGGAGCACATCTTGAAAGTACTCGGCCTGCTTGAGGGAAGTCGGCGTATCACCGACCAGTAGCACAAGGGGAGGGAACTCGTCCAGATCGAGTTCGATGCGCGCCATTTCGAGATGTTTTCGGGCGAGATCTACATTGACCCGATGCGGAGGTGCGGGATACTCGCGCCTGAGAAAGTCATGCTCCCCCTTCAGCCAGGTTGGGAAGAGGCTCGCCCCCGGCAAGTAGCCCGGCAACTTGATGACTCGGTATACGAGCTCCGCGGGATCCGAAGCAAGATAGAGCGCCTTGCGTAGGTTGAGATTGCCGGTGAGCCTCCCCGGACGATGGTTGAATTCAATATAAAAGACGGTACCTTCGGCGAATCGACGAATTTGCCATCGGTTTCGCAGCGCGTTCTCCAGGGTGTCCTCCGAGAGCGTCACCATGGCCACCTTGCCGTCCTTGAATAGGTTCAGATGCGTGCTGGCGTCTGAGGTGATGAAGGGTATATGGATTTTCTCCAGCCAAATGGTGTCTTGATTCCAATAGAGTTGATTCTTGTCCATCTGAATCTCGGCACCATGAATCCACTTGGTCATGACGAAGGCGCCGTTGAACAGCAAATCCTCCGCGTCCGCTCCGTAGCGTCCGTCACGGCTGTAGTAGAAGTCTTCACGAATTGGGTAGTAGGTGGTAAACGCGACGAGTCGGTCGAAGAACGCGATAGGCCGCTCGAACTCGACACGCAGAGTAAAGTCGTCTTCAGCAATCGCGCCGAGCGCCTCGGATGGCATATCACCAAGATTGACGGCTTCGGCATTCTTGATGGGATACATGATGAAGGCATAGAGCGAAGCGGTTTCTGGCTCGAGCGCCTTGCGCCAGGAAAAAACAAAGTCGTGCGCGGTGACTGGCGATCCGTCGCTCCAGCGTGCGGATTCGCGTAAGTGAAATATTGCGGCTTCTGAATCCACTTCCCAGGACTCGGCCACTCCTGGCTGCAGGTTGCCCTGTCCGTCATAGCGCAGCAGCCCCTCCATGAGATGCCCAAGCAGCATGCCGCTGACCGCATCCGTCGCGCGCGAGCTGTCCATCTGCGGGGGCTCCTGCGAGATCAGTGCGCTGATACTTCTTTGTTCGAAGTCGATGGCCGCGCTGGAGCCGTCATCTACGAAGGTGAGATCGGCGAAATAGGCAAGCACGAGCATGAAGGCGAGTACCGCGCCTACTGCGCCCAAGGCGAGCAGTGAGAGCGCCCAGATTGATTGCCAGAATGTCTTGTCAGCCATCAGCGTGTGATCTTCACCAGGTCCGACATGAGGCGTTCGAGGTGCTCGAGGCTATTGCATACACGCGCTTGATGGCAGTAGGGAAGGTAGGAACGCATTTCCGCATCGCCGACGAACCAATTGCCACGCGGCTCCGGATTGAGCCAGATGACCCTGCCGGCGCGCTCATGGATTGTTTGCAAGAGGGCTTGACGCGGGTCTCCGAAGTTATTGCGCGCATCGCCAAGGATAATGATCGTGGTGCGATGGTCGATTTCGTCGAGGCAAAGATCATGCAGATCTCGGAACGCTCCCCCATAGTCCGTTGAGCCACCGGAATACTCGTGCAATGTGCGTTGAATTGCAAGCTCTAGGTCACTATTCTCAAACCAACCCGTGACCTCGCCGAGGTGCGAGGAAAAGGCGAATGCGCGCACGCGCGGAACCACCGCCTCCAAGCTATAGAGAAACATGAGCATGAAGCGGGCGTAGTTCGCAACCGAACCACTGACGTCGCACAGGGCAAAAATCTTTGGTTTTCCTATCTTTTTTGACTTCCAGCGCAGATCAAACAGCGCGCCGTCGTAGCTCATGTTGCTACGCAGGGTTCTTGGAACGTGCAGGTGGCCGCGCCGAAAAACCTTGCGTTTGCGGGTCGCCATGGTTTCCAGCCGCTTCGCCATGCGCATCACCATGGCTTTCAGGTGCTTGAAGTTGCGCCGGTCGATGTTGGACAGCTTCACTCGCTTGAGAAGCTCCTCGCGCAAGCGCCGTCCGTCGTGATCGGCATGCAGTAGGAACTCCCGCTCAACGAAGTCACGTACCTGGGTGCGCAAGCCTTCGCGGGCGCGTCTCAGGGCCTGCGCCAACTGTATTGCCGAGAGCTCTTCGCTGCTCTCGAGGGCGCTGATCTCGGCGTTGAGCTCGGCAAGCCCCATGTTGTCCATCACTCTGCGCGAGAAGAGTCCCTTCTGCGTGAAAAGCGCGATTGAACTGACGTTTGCGTCCCGGCCCGCTTGCGTCATGGAGAGCGACAGTTGTGCGGCGTCTCCGCTCAGCAGCATCTGGCCAAGTTCGGACTCTGCAGAAAGTAAATCGGGCGCATCGCCTGCGGCCGGTTGCTCGGAGTCCTCACCTGAGTCTTCTTCGGATTCTTGAGCATCGGCGCTCAGGGTGGCATGGTCAAAGAATCGATCAAAGCACAGAGAAAAGCGTTCTTTCTCTTCAGGGGTCTTAGGAAGGGTGAGCCAGAGCGCTCGCTTCAGAGCCCCGCGCTCGGAGTAGCCGATCAGGTTGGTTACGGCGAAGGCATCAAGAGTCTCCGCCGGGGATACGCGCACTTCGGCGTTGCGCAGTGCTCGAACAAAGGAGAGGAGCGTTCTGTCCACGGTGCGCCGCCTTACTCTTGCTTGGGCAAGGTGCTCCTCACCAGGGCCGGCACATCCAACGCGACATTCTCGATGTCTTCTTGGAATTTTAGGATGACACTCAAGGTGTCCTGAACCAACTCGGCGTCAAGGCGGTCGGCATGCAAGAGAAGCAGCGTACGCGCCCAGTCGATGGTCTCACTGATTGCGGGCACCTTTTTCAAGTCCATTTCACGCAGTGCTTGAATGAATGCCACAAGCTGCGCCCTGAGCGACGGCAGCACCTCTGGTACGCGCGCTTCGATGATGCGGTTTTCGAGTTCGGCATCAGGAAACGGAATGTAGAGATGCAAACAGCGGCGCTTCAGCGCATCGGAGATTTCCCGGGTGTTGTTGCTGGTGAGAAACACCATGGGTGGCGTGGCGCGTGCCTTGACGGTGCCTATCTCTGGAATTGAGATTTGATAGTCGGAGAGAAGTTCGAGCAGCAGCGACTCAAACTCTTGATCGGCCTTGTCCACCTCGTCGATGAGCAGCACGCAGCCATGCTCCTCTTGAAGCGCTTTCAAGAGTGGTCGTGGCTCAAGGAATTCCTCAGAGAAAAAAATGTCTCCAAATTCATGCAGCCGGCGAACCGAATCCGCGAGTCCCTTGGCGCCCTGCAACACATCTTCGAGGGTCTCTTTGAGCACCTGGGTGTAAAGCAGTTGCTTGCCGTATTTCCATTCGTAGATGGCCTTGGCCTCATCGAGGCCCTCATAGCATTGAAGGCGGATGAGCGGCAGATCAAACATCATCGCGGCGGTCTTCGCGAGTTCGGTCTTTCCGACACCCGGCGGGCCTTCCACGAGGACAGGCTTTTTGAGGTGGTAGGCGAGGTAAACAGCCGCCCCTACTTGCTCGTTGCATACATAGCCTTGCCCGCGAAGTGATTCGACCACTCCCTCTATGGAGTGCACGAGTTCATCGTGTGCCGGGCTACTCATTGCGTGCTCGCCTTGGGATCTTGGGACGGGTTTTTGCGCATCAGGCCTCCTTGTGCGACAGAGGCCGCGAGGATTCCCTTGCGAGTATAGAGGCGTCCGTGACAGAAACCACGCCCAGATGCCGCGACCAATGCCTGGGTGAGGGCCATTCGGAATTCCAGGAGAGCTTGAGCTCGGCGCAGCATTCTACCGGGACCCTGCTTCAGGCTTCGGGAGACACAAGGATTACAATTTAGTCTCGCCACCAAAGGAAACTCGAAGATATGCCGTCGCGACGCCAACTCATTTCCATGTCCGAGCCCGAAGCCAAGGAGTTTGCGGCGACGCAGCAGACGCTCATCATCGTGTCGAACGGCGAGGACGGGTTTGCGCATCCCATGCCCATGTGGTTCGCCGTGGACGAGGAGGGCCGGTTTCTTGTCAGCACCTTTGGGCGCAGCCAGAAAGTACTGAACTTTCGGCGCGATCCGAGGGCGACGCTGCTCATAGAGGATGGCACCACCTATGAATCACTGCGAGGCTCGGTGGTCAAGGCGCGCACAGAAATTCTTGAGGATCCCGACCAGGTGGTGGATGCCATGGTGACTATGCGCTTGAAAGGCGCTGAGATATCTGACGCCGAACGCCAGAAGCTGCGAGCCGCGCTGCAGGGTGCCGCGGCCAAGCGCGTGGTCCTGCGCTTCACTCCAGAGAGTTCCTTTAGCTGGGATCACTCGAAACTTGGAGGGGTATACTAGCTTCACGGACCGCTCTGGGAAGGAGAAGAGCTGTGCCCAATAAGCATTGCGCCATTGCTGCTGCTGCGCTCTTGGGTAGCTGGAGCCTCTCGTCCCTTGGGCAGGAGCCGGGCCACGAGCAGGCATGCCCCGAAGCTTCGGATGAAGCATCTCACGCACAGTTCATCGAAGAAGTCCTTGTTGTCGGAACGCGCCGAGCCGGTCGAGAGATCGACACGCTTCCTGTGCCGGTGGACATTCTTGACGCGGAGCAGCTTGGTGCCCAGGGTAATGGTGACATGCTTGATGCGCTCGCCTCCCTGATTCCTTCCTACAACGTGGGGCGCGAGCCCATAAGTGACGCGGCCACGCTTGTCAGGCCCGCCAACCTTCGCGGCCTGCCCGCCGATAACACCCTGGTACTGGTCAATGGAAAGCGCAGGCACAGAAGCGCCGTGATCGGAGAGTTCATTTCCGGCATCAACAAGGGTGCGCAGGGTGTCGACCTAGTTCCGCTCGCGGGAATCGCCGTGAAGCAGGTGGAATTGCTGCGCGACGGTGCTTCGGCCCAGTATGGATCGGATGCGATCGCCGGGGTGCTCAATTTTGTGCTCGAGGACGACCCAGAGACTCGGCGCTTGCAAGTGGAACTCGGATCGACTTACGAAGGCGATGGTGACCAGGTCGCAGTCGCGGGGTCGTTGGGCACTTCGCTCGGGTTCGATGGTTTTGCGACCTTGAGCTTTGAATTCAAGGACTCATCTCCGACCAGTAGAGGGTCTCAAGACCCCCAGGCTACACGCCTCAAAGAGAATGGATACGCGCCTATTGCCGATCCCGTGGTTATCTGGGGCGCACCCGAAGTAGAAGACGACTTCAAGGTCTTGTTCAACGCGGAATCGCATGCCGGCGAGGGGCACCTGTATGGCTTTGGCATTTGGTCGGGGAGAAAAGTAGACGGCAGCTTCTTTTACCGCAATCCCAACACCCGGAGAGGCGTGTTCGCGGATGCAACAGGCGAGAACCTGCTGGTTGCCGATCTGGCTCCGAATGACGGCGTGTCATGCTTGGCGGTTCCGGTAATCGATGGCTTGGCGGACCCTGCCCTGAAGTCGGCGGTGATAGCAGATCCCAATTGCTTCATTTACAGCGAGCTTTTTCCTGGAGGCTTTACGCCGCGATTCGGGGGCGAGGTGAGTGATGTCTCCGCGGCACTCGGTTGGCGCAGCGAACTTGACAGCGGCCTTGGGATAGACATTAGCCTGTCAGCGGGGCGCAACGAAGCTGTGTACCGGATTCGCAACACGGTGAACGCATCCTACGGGCCCAACACGCCGGTCGCTTTCGAGCTTGGCAAACAGGTGCAGTTCGAGCGTCTCGTCAATCTTGATTTCACCTATCAGTTGGATGTTGGCGGGGTGTCCGACCTTAATATCGCTTTTGGCGCGCAGTACCACAAGGAAGTCTTCGAGATCGCCGCGGGTCAGACCGAGTCTTGGGCGCCTGGTGGGTTCGAGAGCCAGGGTTTTTCCGTGGGGTCCAATGGATTCCAAGGATTCAATGCCGATGTCGCTGGAGAGTTCGGTCGAGATAGCTACGCGGCCTATGTAGATCTCGACCTTGATGTGACCGAAGCTTGGCTGCTCTCGGGAGCACTTCGCTATGAGAAATTCGGTGACTTTGGCGATACCACCAACGGCAAGCTCGCGACCCGCTATTCCTTGAGCCCAAGGCTTGCCTTGCGCGGCGCCGTGAGTACTGGTTTCCGGGCCCCTTCGGTGGGGCAGAGCAATCTGCGCAGGGCTGCGACGACCTTTTCCGGCGGAAGGCTCGTGGAGTCCCTGACGTTGCCGCCTACGAATCCAGTCGCGATGCTCAAGGGGGGACGTCAGCTCCAGCCCGAGGAGTCGGTCAATTTGAGTTTTGGCGCTGTGTTCGCGCTCGGCGAAGTACAGTTGTCCCTCGATTGGTTTCAAATCGAAGTGGAAGGTCGTATTGCGCTTACGCAGCAGGATCTCACCGATCAGGACCGCGCGGAACTCTTGGCATCGAACATTGTGGGCGCTGAGACAGTTACTGCGGTGACATTCTTTGTCAATGACATTGACTCTGAAACCAGCGGCCTAGACCTTGTCGCGCAGACAAACGTCGAATTCATCCGGGGACAGCTTGGCCTGTCGCTCGCCCTGAATGTTACCGACACGCGAATTACAGACGCGGGCGTGACCCTGTCTGCCGCGGCCACAAGAGAACTCGAAGATGCCCTTCCGCGTCAGCGGGTCACCATGACCCTGGACTATCTTCGCGGGCCATGGCGAGGCGTGTTGCGTGTGAATCACTATGGAGACGTTTACGAACACTTGTTCAACGACGAAGGAACCCCGGTGTCCACGGAATCCATGGCGGTGATGGACTTGGAAGTCAGTCGCGAGCTGTGGTCAGGCTATACGCTGGCCGTTGGCGTGAAGAACGTCTTCGATTCGGTGCCGGACAAGCATCAATTCGCCGGTCTTGCGGGCTATGCCGGTCTCGACTTTCCGGCGAATCATCCGAGCGGATTCAACGGCGGCAGCTACTATCTGCGACTCACCGGCGAGTGGTGATTCGCTAGCGTTACGAATTGGGTGTTCTCGCGCACGCCCACACCACCACGCGTGACGCGCCCGCTTTCTTGAGGGCCTTGGTCGCGGCAAGGGCGGTGGCGCCGGTGGTGATCACGTCATCGATCAGTGCGACTCTCTGGCCGCAAAGCGGCTGGCGAACCTCGAAGGCACCGACGAGGTTCTTCAGCCGTGCTCGGCGTGAAAGCCCTGACTGAGCGCGCGTGTTGCGCCTTCGCTTGAGCAGTCCAAAGCGCACTGGGGTGCCAAGGCGCCTTCCGATGTCGCGCGCCAACAAGGCGGACTGATTGAAGCCGCGGGCCATCATGCGTTGCCAGGAGAGAGGTACGGGAACCAACATGTCGGGCTTTTCTGTTTCTCTCGCGAAGTGCGGCGCACAGAGTTCGGACAACAATGCGAGGCCGGTGAAGCCAGCGCGAAATTTGGCTTGCGAAAGCACTCGGGCAATCTCGTCCTGGTAGAGGAAGGGCGCGCGAGCGGAATCAAAGGCGAGGCGTCGAACTCGACACTGGTCGCACAGGCCCACCAGTTCCCGGTCGAGAGGCATGGCGCAGCCGTTGCAGGAGTGATGGTTCCAGGGAAGGCGCTGCTCGCAGACCTCGCACAGATCCAAGCGCCGACGGCTCAGGCAGCCGCACAGCAAACAAATGCCGGGCAGAAAGGCGAACTGTAAGGATCGAAACACTTGCTCAGCATAGCGGCTGAATCGATGCCTGGTTTGCGCTATCGACTTAATTGCTTGTGCGAG
The DNA here is from genome assembly GCA_965225795.1 of Dehalococcoidia bacterium. GTDB lineage: Bacteria > Chloroflexota > Dehalococcoidia > Lucifugimonadales > JADFKI01 > Bin90. Next base: position 30,513 of record CBDDBQ010000001.1, read on the forward strand.
ATCGACTATTTTCGGGTGCGGCCGAGCGGATTTGAGCGTGGGATGCGCCAATCGTGATCCCACTGTCACGCATTTTGGGAAAAGAAATTGACAAGCGCCGGGTTCAACGGTAGGGTTCGCGCATATGTAACACTTCAAATTGGGGGAGGTGACTATGCCCAGCAAAAAGCTAGGGGATTTTTTGCTGTCAATTGAGCCTTCAGGATTCCATCGGGTATCCCTTGCGGTTGTTTTCGGCTTTCTCTTCATTTGTACGCCCATCGACAAGACCTTTGCCGAGGAACAGGCGGCGGACTCCGCGACGATCGAAGAGGTCATCGTCTTGGGCACCCGTCGCCAAGAAGGTCGATCCGCGACCGACTCTCTCGTGCCGGTCGACTTCATCGGTGGGGACGAGCTTGGCAGTCAGGGTCCAACGGACATGAATTCTTTGCTCTCAGCGCTGGTGCCTTCCTATAACGTTGACCAGCAGCCCATCAACGATGCCGCGACCTTGGTCCGGCCAGCCAAGCTTCGCGGGCTGCCTCCAGATTCAACGCTTGTCTTGGTCAACCGAAAGCGGCGTCATCGGGCCGCCGTAATCACTTTCCTTGGTAACGGAGTGGCGGACGGTTCGCAAGGTCCTGATCTGTCAGCCATCCCGGCAATTGCGATTAAGCACGTCGAAGTGCTGCGCGACGGGGCGGCGGCACAGTATGGCTCTGATGCCATTGCGGGAGTGATCAACTTTACGCTCAAGGATTCCGCCGAGGGAGGTACGGTGGAGGCCAGGTTTGGCAGCCATTACGAGGGCGACGGTGATGCCATGACCGTCGCGGCGAATTTCGGCTTACCCCTCACGGATTCCGGATTTGCGAACGTCAGTTTTGAATATAAGCAGTCCGACCCAACCAGTCGCTCGCAACAGCGTTCCGATGCCCAGGCGCTGGTAGATGCTGGCAACCGGCATATCCCCGATTCCAGCTATCCGCATGTGTTTCATCCCAACGTCATGGTTTGGGGTGCGCCCGAGTTCCTTTACGATTACAAGGTGTTTGCGAATCTCGGCCTGGAGCTCGGAAACGGGCGCGAGGCCTATGCTTTCGGCAACTACGCCACGCGCAAGGTTGAGGGAGGCTTCTATTTTCGTAATCCGCACACACGCACCGGTGTGTTTGCTGGCCCGGAAGTCACCGTTGATGGAGTTACCTACGACTCTGTCAAGGTGGCGGATCTCTCGCCCGGCGGCATACATGATGACGATGTCTGCCCTGCCATCAGGATCATGAACAATGTAGCCAATCCCCAGGATATAGCTGCGGTTGAGGCAAACCCAAACTGCTTTTCCCTTATTTCGGCATTTCCCGGCGGCTTCGTTCCGAGGTTCGGCGGCACCATGACCGACTTTTCCATGGCTTTTGGAGTGCGCGGAGAACTGGTTGACGGCTGGGAATTCGATGCCAGCAGTGTGTTCGGCGTGAACGATGTCGACTTCTTCATGCGTCATACGATCAACCCACAGCTCTTGGCCAAGTTGCCGGACGGCCAAAGAACGGAAATTCCGATCAACTATTTCCCAGGCTCCTATACGGAAACCGACTACACGCTCAACTTCGATGTCGCCAAGCCCATTTTGATTGGTGGGCTCGATGCGCACGTGGCCTTTGGCGTCGAACATCGGCGAGAAAAATTCAAGGTTGAGAGCGGCGAGGAGAACTCCTGGTTCATTGATGATCGTCCCGGTGGCCTCGCGGAGCAAGGGTTTGGGATTGGATCGAATGGGTTTACCGGTTTCGGCCCGCGGCTTGCCGGAGAGTTCGACCGGGATAGCTACGCCGCCTACGCGGACATTGAAATCGATGTGAACGAGAACTTCACTATTGAAGTGGCTGGACGTTATGAAGACCATGAAGATGTCGGCAATACCTTTGATGGCAAGTTCGCGGCGCGACTCGATGTCAATGATTTTGTCTCGATTCGTGGCGCGGCGAGCACTGGTTTCCGCGCCCCGACCGTTGGCCAAGCGAACATCTTGAACGTGACCACTGCATTCACCGGCGGAATGCTCGCCGATGAGGCCACGCTGCCGCCAACCCACCCAGCGGCCGCTATTGTCGGTGCCAAGCCCCTGACCCCGGAAGAGGCTGTAAACCTCACCATAGGCACTGTGATTGAGCTCGATGCCGTGGACATCACGATTGACTATTTCAATATTCAGGTCGAAGACCGCATTGCCAGGAGTTCAAATAGGGACCTGACGCCCGCGGACATACAGCAACTGCTGGCGCAGGGCGTGGCTGATGCCCAATCCTTTTCGGCGGTGAGGTTCTACACAAATGACTTTTCGACGACTACACAAGGCATCGACGTGGTGGCCACCTATCCCCTGGACATGGGTGTCGGTTCGACCAACTTGAGCCTCGCGTTCAACTGGACAGAAACCACCGTGGATGATCGTAATCCGGATGTCATTAACGACAAGCGCGTGGTTCAACTGGAAGAAAACCTGCCGGCGACACGCTTCACGGTCTCCTTCAATCACGAGCAGGGCCCTTGGAGCGTCTCGGCCCGCCTGCGCTACTACGACGAATTCGTCGAGTTTTCGACTGACGATGCAACGGCACGGCACGATGCGGAGGCGAGATTCATTGTCGATTCCGAGGTTGCCTATAACTTCAATGATTCCCTGCGGCTGATTGTTGGAGCGGAGAATCTGCTGGATGAGTATCCCTCCGAGCTTGAGCAAAACGTTTCTGGTCTCGTTTACGCGGAAACCTCTCCTTTTGGATTCAACGGTGGCTTCTACTACCTGAGAGCCATTTGGGATAGGTGATCTGATCCTCGGCTGAATGCCGGGGCGCGGACGCGCTATCCCAACGCGCTAAGGAGAAATTGTAGGGGCGAAGCATGCTTCGCCCCTCTTTTTGTTGCCGGGATTTTCGACGGCGGGTGCCGCATGCGGCACCTCTACACGCCCATGAGCGACCGCCACATATCCGGGTCTTCGATACGCAGATGCAGGTTGTGTTGCTTTGCGAAGCCGAGTGTTGCGCTCGGCTCGGGCGAGTAGTGATGGCCTGGCAGAAGTAGCGTGTCATCGGGCAGTTCCGAGAGCCGCCGCAAGCTTCTGAACATGTCGTCCGGATCGGACCCTGGAAGGTCAACACGTCCGCAACCGTGAATGAATAGGGTGTCTCCCGCGAGGAGCGTGTTCTTGATGCGAAAGCATTGAGAGCCAGGTGTGTGGCCGGGAGTGTGCAGGAACTCGATTTCCAGGTCGCCGAGCTTAAGGGTGTCGTTTGAGTCCACGCGCAGCATGTCGGACTCCGAAATGCCTGTTACTTTCTTCAAACCATCGGCTTCATGGCGGTTGCAATAGATGCGGCAAGGCCGCTGGGCGAGCAGCTCGGCGATGCCTTCTATCTTGTTGGAAGCAAAACTTCCGCCGCAGTGGTCGGGATGGTAATGAGTAACAAGCGATCCCTTGAGCGTGAGATCTCGTTCATCGAGGCGCTCAAGCAAGCCGTGGATGTCCCAGGCGGGATCAACAAGTACGGCTTCGCCGGTTGGGCGCCAGCCCACCAGATAGGCAAAATTCTGCATGGGTCCCACGGGAATCTGTTCGAGGATGAGGTCCTTTTCTTGGCTCATGGCGGTTTCTCTTGCGACACGCATAAGTGTCGCACAGCTCGGCGCGGCGTTCCGCTGTGCCTCTATAATCCGACTAACCTTCTAGTTGATTCGATCATGTACTACGCCCAAATGCCATCCCCGGTTGGCGCGCTCATATTCCATGGACCAGACAAACACTGCGTTGAGGCAATCTCCTTCGCAAGCGGCAGGGATGCAATCGAAGTTCCCGCGGATGCCAATCTCGAAGAGGATAATTTTGTCGAGGCGCGAAGACAAATTGCTGAGTACTTCGACGGGACGCGCACGACCTTTGACTTTCCCATGCGACTCGTCAGCAATGGATTCCGTCGTCGGATTCTTGAGTGCCTGCAAGAGATTCCTTTCGGAAAGACCATTTCCTACAAGGCGCTCGGCGCAGCGATTGGGAAAGCCAATGCCGCCCGCGCCGTTGGTGGTGCTGTGGGCAGCAATCCCCTGCCGATCGTCATTCCCTGTCACCGGGTGTTGGCCTCGAATGGCGGAATCGGTGGCTTTGGTGGCGGACTCGAAGCCAAGCGCACCCTGCTTCGGATCGAAGGCGTGGATATCGGGTAGGGGCGAGGCCCAGCTTCTAGCCCGGATATTTCACCAGTACGCTTTCAATCGCATGTAGCTTGTTGATTGTCATGAAGATACCTCCCGTGTCCAAAGTTGCAGTTTGCACCACTGTCCGCTTTGCGGATTCTGGCCGGATATTTTGGCCCAGATTCGCACATGCTCCCTCAGACGTAGGGGTATCTACGGCTTCGGTCGCGAGCACGAATCTGAACCAAAATCTCTCGGCCATAACTCCGCAAACTGGTGCACATGCCCGCAGGACAGCGGGCATGCGCGCCCCGCGCCCGAAGGGCGGGGGCCAGGATGGCCCTCGTGAAATATCCGGGCTAGCAGGAGCGAAGAAGCCACGTGCCGACGAAGGCGGCACGCCCGAAGGGCGAGGGTGAGAGCTGGTCATGCGAAGCATGAGGCGAAGCACTGCTTCGCCAAGCTCGAACGACCCGCCACGGATGGCGGGGCTGGGGGTCGTGCGAGGAAGACCACATCGGCAGGATGCCTCCGACGCGCGCGTATCGAAGCAACGCGAACGACCATGAGGATGGCCCGAGTTTACCTCGCCCGCGCCCGCCCGCAAGCGTCCGTGTCGCGATGGTGGGCGACGGGCTCCGCGTGCAGAGCCCCTACGCGCGCAGCAATCCGGTAAACCTTTCGAAGTAATCCGGAAAGGTTTTTGCCACCACATCTGGGTGCGCGATCTCCACCTGCGCTCCGAAGCATGCCAAGGAAAAGCACATGGCCATGCGGTGATCTCCATAGGTCTCGATGTGCGCGGGCTGCAGCCTTGCGGGCGGCCGGACTTCAATTGCGTCGTCACTGACCGACACCTCAGCACCGAGCTTGGCAAGCTCGGTGCGCATTGCCTCGAGCCTGTCCGTTTCCTTAATGCGCCAGTTCGCGATGCCTCGAATGCGGGTGGGGCCGTCGGCAAAGAGAGCCGCAACGGCGAGCGTCATTGCGGCATCCGGCATGTGGTTGAGATTCACGTCGATTCCACGAAGCGGCGCTCGAGAGACCATCGTAGCGTGTCCTTGGGAAGTGATTCGAGCACCCATCCGCTGCATGACCTCGGCGAAGCCGGCGTCTCCCTGGAGGCTCTGTCTGGAAAGGTTCGAGATGCGCAGCCCATCCCCGGCAATTGCGCCCGCTGCGAGAAAGTAGCTCGCGCTACTCGCATCCGCCTCGATTTCGTATTCCCCTGGGGAAACGTATGCGCCGGGTTGGATTTCATAGCGCTTGTAGCCGTCGCGCCGCACCTCGACGCCAAAGTCCCTCATGAGGCGGACGGTCATGTCGACATAGGGTTTGGAAACTTGATCGCCCGGAACTTCAATGACCACTCGGTCACTTGCTAGCGGTGCCGTGATCATTAGAGAACTCAGGTATTGGCTGCTCAAGTCGCCCGGGAGCCTGACCCTGCCACCTTTAAGACCTGTCGCAACCACATCAAGTGGTGGGTAACCTTCAGCGCCCAAGTAATGGATGTTTGCTCCGAGCCCAACAAGCGCATCCACCAAGGGCGCAATTGGGCGTTCGCGCATACGTTGCGTTCCGTCCAACACATAGTGACCTTGCCCAGTGGTCAATGCCGCCGCAAGGGGGCGAAAGGCCGTTCCCGCCAGTCCAAGATCCAGAGTCAAGTCTGCGTCCGCTGTTCCGAGGGCGCCTTGCCGCCCGGTCACACTGGTGATTTCTCCTTGCACATCTATCTCAACACCGAGCCTATTCAGCGCCTCGCGCATCAAGGCCGTGTCCTCACTCTTGAGCGCACCACGAATCCTGGTCCTGCCACGACACAGCGCCGCCAACAGCAGTGCGCGATTCGTGAGGCTCTTGGAGCCAGGAATACGCACTTCTCCGGCAATGCTCGAGTATTGCGACAAGTGAAGCGACATGGTGCTCGGATTATGCGCTGTTTTGACCTTGTAATTATCGTAGGGGCGACGCACGCGTCGCTCGCATGGTTGGTTTCTGGCTATACCGACCGCGGGCGAGGCATGGCCTCGCCCCTACACCGTCCCTGTGGTTTGGAGGGGCCAGGCCATGCCTGGCCCGGCGTCAGTCACGCCGATGCCGTCGTAATGCGGATCGACCGTGATTCGATTGGATAGTGCCCTCCGGGCGGGCCGCGCGGGGATTCGGCCGGCGAGCCCGGCCATTCGTCGAGGAAAGATTCACTTTCGCTCGTGTCCACAAGAATTGCGAGACAAAGGACAAACGCACCAGCCCCTTTCGGGGCATGAGCATTGGATTTCTTGCGTTCGGATTCCTGGATGGGAAGCCCTGCCTATGGGGACCGAGGATCCTTTCTCACAGCCGCTAGCCTCAGTTCGGACTGAGTCGGCTGTGCCGCATCAAACCTCTTATTGATATTGCGCTCGATCCATACTTGCATCGGGGCTCGAAGAAGCGTGGGACGCTCGATCATATTGGCAACCATGCGACGCTCATTGGGGGTCAGGTGCATGGTGATCTTTACAAACGAAGTGTTGGTTTGTCCATGAACGCGTGCTACGCCCGCGGTCAGTTCGTCGAGCTTGGTAGCGAAGGCCACATGGTTGAATGGTTCGGCCATGAGCAGGTGATGAAGCTCGCCGCGCACACGACGTAGCTGCGTCATGTCTTGATGCATGGGAGGTATGGACTCGGACAGATCTCTCACCAGCTCGCGCACCCGGTCTTCTGGAAGTGCCTGCAGCGCAACAGTCTGTGGGTTGACCAAGATCTCGTGGTCATGGCCTCGAGAGACGCGACCTATTAAAAACCCCACCGCCGCGAGATTGAGGCACAGGGAAAGGGCAAGCGTGGTTGCCAGCCATTTTTGGGATAGGTTAATCGGCATTGGCGCTGTCCTCCTCGGTGGCGTAATACTCGATCAGGCCGTGCGCGGCATCGAGGGAGGTGAGCAATTCGACAGAGCGCTCGGCCTTTACCAGCAGGGGGCTGTCGTCGAGATAGTCGCTCTGGCCAAATGCGAGGCCCGTGGCAAAAGGCAGGAGCACGGCGAGAACAGGCCGCCACAAGGGCCGCAGCAACCAATCCAGGATGTTGCTGCTGTCACTGATGCGATCAAGGACTGCTTTACGAATTCGTTGCTCAGCACGCGCGTCCAACTTGACGTGCTGAGCACTTTGCAATCGCTCTATAATTGCTAGGTCATCTGGGTTCTCAGAGTCTGTTTTCATTTTGGTTCCCTCCAGTTTCAAGCTCGGCAACCTGTGTCTTCAGTGCGCGCCTGGCCCGAGCCAGCAGGGATACCAAGGCATCCAGTGAGATGCCGAGTACCGCTGCCGCGTCTCGATTAGAAAAGCCCTTGTTGTAACAAAGCAGCAGGGCGGTACGCTGGCGTTCAGGCAGATTCCCGAGGGAAGCCTCAAGAATTTGCCGACGCTCCCGCTCCTCTAGGCTACTTTCCGGTGTGGTTTGGTCGGGAAGTGTCTCCATTGCCCGCTCTACGGGTTCAAATTCACTGACAAGCGTCCATCTGCGTCGCCGAAAGGAGTCAATGGCCGCGTTTCGGGTGAGTGTGTGCAGCCAGGTCGTTACCTTGACCTGGCCGGACCTATAGGTGTGTGCCTTGGTCCAGCAGCGAACGAAGGTTTCCTGAGTCAAGTCCTCGGCGTCCGCAGGGTTGCGCGTGAGACCCAAGGCAAAGGCATAGATGGCGCGCATGTGTCTTGACATGAGCGTGTCGAGAGCGCGCTTGTCGCCAGACCGGATGGACTCCATCAGGGCTTCGTCGAGCGGCTCACTGTGTTCATTGGCCTGCGCCATCCAGTCGAGTCGAACTGCTTCTATGCTAGCGAGTGCCATTTTCGCGGAATATCCGTACGAGATGTTCATTTTGGGTCATTCCATCCTTGCCGAGCATGCGCATGACTTCATTGAGTTCCCTATCTGAGACGGCCCCGTCACCGTCACTATCGAGGGCCTCAAGTCTCTTGAGGCGTCGGTCTATGTCTTCGTCGTTGAGCACGCCATCCGCGTTTTCGTCGAGCGAATCAAAGCGCTTGTTGACGCCTTCCTCGCGCACTCGATCGCGTGCTCCGGCAACCTCGTCACGATCCAAGACATCGTCGCCATTGGCATCGGCGATATCAAACCATCGAGATGGGTCCTTCTCTTTGTCCACCACCTCTCGCCGCATTCTGATCATCTGCGCAAGGGCAGGCATTCGCATATCAATATTCAGATCTAGGGACTCATGCGCTTTTTCGAGATTCATTCTCTCAAGTGCTTCTCCCACGATTTCCTCGACCTCTACTTCGACATCCATATCAGACCCATCGGACCCGCCTTTCCTGGCTAGCCGGCTCACAACGACCCTGGGACTCGTCATTCCGACCATGTGATCTTTCCCTGCTCCGCCTTGGAACCGCCCCATGAGTCGATCCGGCCTCCGGGCAATGTCCTCGGGTCGTTTCGCTTTGGAGTGCGAGGAGAATTCTTCCCGCGAGACGCTTTCGTCTTCGTCTTCGTCCATTTTCTGCAGGCGCTTTTGCTCGCGCGCACGCACCTTCTCGATCTCGACGGGGGATTCGACGGCTGTACGCAACGTGTTCACCAATGGCTCTGATGGAAAAGCCGTTGCCATGGCAAAGAGTGCGGTGGAGGCAGCACCCGCATATATATAGGCTCGTTTCATGGTGATCTGCTCCTTCTTGAGTGTTCGGACATATCGCCTTGTACGCAGGAGATGATGATTTTAGTCGTGTTTTCCTAGAGTTCCATCGGAAAGTGCTGGAAGCGGAGAATCAACGCGCTCGTGTCGAGCGTGGCATCGTCACCGTCATGAGAATAACGAATCTCGGTAATCAGTTGGGTGATGTGCCGTTCGCCAAGCGATACCTGCACCTCTTCACCAAGGCGCTTGCCAATGAGCGCGCGCGCCTGCGGCGCGTCGATGCTTATGTATTGCGGGGCAAAGTCAATTTCATCAGGCCCGACAATCCGGTATTCGTTGCGCATGTCTCCCTCGGAAAGTCCAACCCAGGCCCCGAAGAAGACCCTCGCCTGATCCTTGGGCGGTCGAGTGATGACTTGAATCTTGTCGAGGCGCTTGGAGAGATAGGCAATACGCCGATCAATCTCGCGCAGCAAACGCTTGTTGTAGTGGTAGTCGGCATTTTCTGATCGATCCCCAAGAGCGGCGGCTTCTTTCACCTTGCGGGTCGCGTAAGGACGCTTGTGCTTCCATAGCCACTTGAGCTCCTCGGTGAGGACCTTGTGTCCGGCTGGAGTGATGTAGGCGCTTGACACTGCGAAGCCTCTAATAGCCAAAAGGAATAGCAATGACCGTTCTCACAGCACTTGCGTTATAGTCAGAAGTGTTGAAGAATGCGCGAAATTTCATTGTTCACTCGGGGAGACGATATGTCACTGCAACTCGGAGACGAAGCACCCAACTTTACGGCGGACTCGACCGAAGGGTCCATCACCCTGCACGACTATCTCGGCGACGGCTGGGGCGTGCTGTTTTCGCATCCGAAGGATTTTACGCCTGTGTGCACCACAGAACTCGGTGAGGTCGCGAAACTCAAGTCCGAGTTCGAGAAGCGCGATGTCAAGGTGCTGGGTCTATCAGTTGATCCTGTGTCCGACCATATCGAATGGTCCAAGGACATCACGGACACCCAGGGCGTGGAGTTGAATTTCCCTCTAATTGGCGATCCTCACCGCAGTGTCGCGAGCCTATACGACATGATCCATCCGAACGCCAATGACACGCTCACCGTGCGCTCGGTGTTCGTCATCGGTCCCGATAAGAAGATCAAGCTGTCGATTACCTATCCCGCGAGCACCGGTCGCAACTTTGATGAAATCCTACGCACCATTGATTCCCTGCAACTAACAGCGGTGCACAGTGTGGCGACACCGGTGAACTGGCGACATGGCGAAGAGGTCATCATCGTCCCGGCGGTCTCCGACGAGGAAGCGAAAGAGAAGTTTCCCGACGGCTGGCGCGCCGAAAAGCCTTACCTGCGGTACGTTGCGCAGCCAGGGTAGATAGTTCTGCTTATCTAGGGAGAGACACTACTCGCCCACAGGGGAACAAACGCCACAGCGTATTGTTGGCGACTCCGTTGTCGTCTGCTATTTCGCCTTGACTGCCAAGTCACCGCTACAATAGCTCCTCTCTCATGCGGGGTAGGATCAACTCGGGCGTGACTCTAGCGGCGATGCGGGTCGGTTCGAGGCTCCAGTACTGGAATGCCAACGGAAAAAGACGAGCGTGGATTTCGCACCCGTGCCATTCATGCCGGACAGTACCGGGATGAACGCACGGGCGCGGTCATAACGCCACTTTTTCTTACCTCCACCTTCGAGCAGAAGGCACCTGGCGAGCATTCCGGCTACGAGTATTCCCGGAGCGGCAATCCGACCCGCGCCGCTTTCGAAGAATGCATTGCGAACCTGGAAGGTGCGAGGTTTGGCTTCGCAACCGCATCTGGAAATCTCGCCACAGGCACGGCCATGTTCCTCTTGAGCGCGGGCGACCATGTGGTGGTGTGTGACGATATCTACGGCGGAACAGTGCGCCTGTTCAATCAGTTGTTCACCCCCTATGGACTTAAGTTCACCTATGTGGACATGACCGAGATAGGGAATCTTCAAGATGCTATGCGCGACAACACGCGCATGGTTTGGGTGGAGACACCTTCGAACCCGCTGACAAAGATCGTCGACATTGCCGCCGCGGCCGAAGTGGCGCACGCGGGTGGCGCGCTTCTTGCGGTGGACAATACCTTCTTGAGCCCCGCGTTTCAGCGACCAATCCAACTTGGTGCGGACTTGGTTGTGCACTCGACCACCAAGTATCTGAATGGACACAGCGACCTGGTCGGTGGCGTCATGGTGACCGACGATGAAGAGATCGGGGAACGTCTCGCCTATGTCTCGAACGCGCTTGGCATCATTCAAGCGACCTTTGACGCTTGGCTCAGCCTGCGCAGCCTGAAAACGCTTGATCTGCGCATGCGCGCGCACGAAGCCAATGCCATGGTGCTGGCCGACTGGCTCAGTGGTCATCCCAAGGTCGAGCGGGTCTATTACCCCGGTCTGCCAAGCCATCCCCAGCACGAACTTGCCATGCGCCAAATGTCTGGCTACGGAGGCATGCTTGCCTTCGATATTGCCGGGGGGGAAGCCGCGGCGCGCAGGTTGCTTCAGGCGACGAGGGTGTTCACGCTTGCCGAGAGTCTTGGCGGTGTCGAATCCTTGATTGAGCATCCGGCGCTCATGACGCACGCGAGTATGCCAAGAGAAATGCGAGAAGCCGCCGGGGTGACAGATTCACTCATTCGCGTCAGTGTCGGTATAGAAGACATAGAAGATCTCAAGCAAGACCTTGATCAGGCACTTGCCGCGGTCTAGTACACCACTAGGCCCTGTCTGACTCCGTGCAGCCTTCCGAACAAGACATCATCGATCAACTCAGTGCGCACCTCGAAGCGGCCGGCGCGCCCGACCGCGCCGCCATGCACATAGGTGTGTTTCTGGCCTGGTGTGTGAATCACGAGCTCATCTCGGAACAGGTGAGGAGACGGCATGAAGGCCTGCTGATCAAGGTCAAGCTGCGCGAGCTTGATGGCAGCGACCTGTTGCTGCGCATTGCAGGCGGCCAGCTCAGCGAGGACTTGCTCTCCGAGTCTGGTACGAAATTCGCGCGCGCCTACTATGGTGACTATTTGGGCGACTATGCGGCCGCGCTGGGTCTTGATCCCGAGTGCCCCTACGATGTTGAAGACTCTTGGAGTGTCTACGACCAAATTGCACCCCTGCTCACGCGCAGACACCGCGACAGACAGCGGTCTCCTGCGAAGGCGGCGGTGGTGAGCTTCTTTTCCAAAGGCCGTAGAACAAAGCGCAAGCTTCGCATTGTGCGGTGACCCGCATATCCATTGATCCGCGAAGCGTCCTTGTGGCGCGACCAAGGCCCGAAGAAGTTCCTTGGCGGCTGCTCTGCCTCGAAGAAACCAAGAATTGCACGCCCGAGCTCACCGAATTCATGCGCATCGCCAAACAAGGCGAGGAAGTGCTGGGCGGATATCTCTTGGAGGAGCCTGAGAGCGATTCCATGGCCTGGAAAATCCTGCGCCTCGCCGTGCAGCCCGAAGTGCGCCGGCAAGGATTGGGCTATTGGCTGATCGGCCATGCTTCTGGGGTTGCCGAGGGGCGAGGCGCCGCCCAAATCATTGTCGAGATAGAGGAAGCACACCCTGCAAGGCGCTTGTTTGAGCGCTATGGATATGAACCCCTCAATAGGCAGAGGTTGTGCTTTTTCACCTATTCCGAGTGATAGAGTACGCGCGAAACAAAGCATGAGCATCCGGAGAAGCAGCATGACTTCAGCGGCATCTCAAGCAGCGCGAGGAGAAGTCAGGGCCGAGGGCCCTAGTCTGCAGGACCTCTTGGTGAGGGATCAGTCAAGCGTCCCATCGCCGCTTCAGGCCGAGTCCTACCAATTTCTCGGCGATGAGGACATCCCCTACAGCAACTACACCTTGAAAGAACGCTTAGACGCCGAGTTCGAAAAGCTTTGGCCAAAAGTTTGGCAATGGGCGTGTCGCGAAGAACACATTCCAGAGCCCGGCGACTTCTATGTCTATGACATAGGGCACCTATCGGCGGTCGTGGTGCGAACTGAAAAAGGCGAGGTGAAGGCCTTTTACAACGCCTGCATGCATCGCGGCACCCAGCTCAAACAACCAGGAAGCTGTGGTTTTTCAGAGAATCTGCGTTGCCCGTTTCATGGCTGGATCTATTCGCTCGATGGGGAACTCGTCGAGCTGCCGGAGAGCTGGGACTTTCCACACGCCGGCGCCAAGACTCACAGCCTTGCACAAGTGCGTGTCGGGCTGTGGCTCGGCTTTGTGTTTGTCAACTTCGATGCCCAGGCCGCACCGCTCGAGGAGCATCTCGGTGTGCTGAAGGACCATTTCGAGAACCTCGGCATCGAGGATCGATACTTGGAGACCCATGTGCAGAAGCGCCTGCCGGCCAACTGGAAGGCGGCCGCGGAAGCCTTTCTCGAGGCCTATCACGTAAAAGAAACACATGCTGGTGGCATGCCCGGAACGGAAGTGACGACCCAGTACGACGTGTTTGGAGAAACCGTAACCCGTTTTATCCATACCATCGGGTCGCCGAATCCACGCGTCGACCCACCGCAAACGGAACAAGAACTACTTGATCGCATGTGGGTGCGGGGCTTGGAACAGGACGAGAATCCGCGAGTTCCCGAGGGCATGACCGCGAGGGACTTCTACGCGGATCACATGAAGCGCGCACTCGGCGAGGCGTACGGTGAGGACTTCTCGTGCGTGACCCTCGATTCGAACGAGTACTTCCTCTTTCCCAACGCGTTTTTCTTCCCGGGGCTGTCTCTGCCCATGGTCTACAGATTCCGGCCAGATGCGGAAGACCCGACTATTGCACCTTCGACCTCTTGATGCTTCGGCCGCTACCGCCGGACGGCAAGGTGCCACCTCCACCCGAGCCGATCATGCTTGATGTGGATGACTCCTACAGGATCGCCGAAGCGCTCGGTCGCTTGGGCGCTGTCTATGACCAGGACACCGGCAACATGGCTGCCCAAACCCGGGGCTTCAAATGCAGCCCTAAGACCGGACAGACGCTCGGCAACTATCAAGAGGTGCGCACCCGCTATTTGCAGCAGCGAGTGGACAAGTACCTGAACGGGGAAATTTGATTCTCTCTATATCTGTTTTCAGCAGATCTCCGGAAGGGAACAAGGCTCTGTGACGCTTCGCGCCGAGCAGCCTGCCGCCTTGCCGAGGCGCAGGTTGTTCTTCTACGGCCTCGCGGAAATGCCGCTGCAAATCGCGGCGATTCCGGTCGCGGCATTGGTGCCCCACTACTATGGCGCGGATCTTGGTGTGAGCCTCGCTGCCATCGGCACCATATTGCTGGTGTCGAAAATCTTCGATGCCGTGTCGGATCCTCTGGTCGGGTGGCTCAGCGACCACACAGATTCGCGCTGGGGCCGACGCAGGATCTGGATGGTCGCGGCAGTGCCGATCCATGATGCTCTCGGTCTACAAGCTCTATATGCCCGAGCCACCGGTGGACGAGTTCTACATGCTTGGCTGGCTGCTGGCGTTATGGCTTGGCTGGACCATGCTGTTCATCCCCTACTACGCCTGGGGCGCGGAGCTGTCCCCCAATTACTATGAGCGCACTCGCGTCACTGGCTGGCGATCTTTCGCCGGCATGATCGCGAATTTTGGCGGCAAATTCATACCCTTTCTGGCTGGAATCAACGGGAGAGAGCTTGTGGCTTATTGGCGTGATGACGCTCGTGCTGCTGCCTTTCACGGTCGGCAGCACAGTCTCGGCCGTTCCCGAGGGGCGCGATTACCTGCAAACCCGCATACCGCTCCTTCCTGGGCTACGAATCATGTTTGGAAACCGCCCCTTCCTGCGCTTGGCGGCGGCCTTCCTCGTACAGAACTTGGGGTCTTCCATCTCCACCGCGCTGGTGGCCTTCTATATCTCGGACGTTGTGCAGGAGCAAGCGACCGGCACATTGACGATGCTGTTTCTCTCCACCTACTACGGGGCCAATCTCTTAAGCATCCCCTGTTGGCTATGGCTCGCCAAGCGCTATGGAAAGCACAGGTGCTGGTGCGTCTCGTTGCTGATTTTCTCAGCGCTGCAGAGCATCTACCTGTTGCTGGGTCCGGGAGACTACTTCTACATGTTGCCGATCACCGCCTGCACGGGATTTCTCGGTGGCACCTTCCGCATCATGCCCGATGCCATGAAGGCGGATGTGATAGACCTTGACACCTTGGAGAGCAAGCAAGACCGTGCGGCGTCTTACTTCGCCGTTTGGTCGTTTATGATCAAGGTCGCCCTGTCGATAGGCCCGTTCATAGCGTTCAAGGTGCTGGATTGGGTGGGTTATATTGCCGAGCTAGGTGCGGCAAACGCGGCGGCGGATATTTGGACCGTTCAGGTACTATTCGCATTGGCACCGGCAACAGGATTTGCCCTTGCGGCGCTGATCGGCTGGAACTTTCAATTAACCGCCGAGCGGCATGGCGAGGTGCGAGATCAGTTGCAGAAGATGCGCGAAGAAGCAAAGGAATAGGGACGCATTCACATGATGATCGAAGTAATCAATCACACGGGCACCCAGGTCGCACATCGAAGTTTTACGAAGCAGAGATATATCGATCGCGACTTCATGGACCGGGAGGGAGGCTTGGCCGACAAGAACGCGCCATCGGAGCCTCTACCGAGCCTGGGTGCCAAGGGCTGGCTGGGCGAGAAGCCGAGCGACTATGTGCGCCCGGAAAGGGATGTCTTCGAGCATCAAGCGATACTCCGCGGCGAGAAGACCATGACCATCACCATCGATCAGGACATTGAGCTCTTGGGCTCGGTGCAGGCTGGCATGAGATCCCATGGCTTTGACCGGGTGCTGCTTTCGGAAGATGAGTTGCGCGTGCAGCACTTTCATCAGCACCTGGAATCACTGTTGGGAGACTAGCGGCCCGCAATGACCGGACTGCCTGAATCGCTACTTGACGGCTATCGCTCGTTCAAGAGCGAGCGTTATTCGAAGGAACACCGCCGCTACCGCTCACTCGCGGAACATGGCCAGACGCCGGAGGTGATGGTGATTGCCTGTTGCGACTCAAGGTCGGCGCCGGAAACCATCTTCAATAGCTCACCGGGTGAGGTTTTCGTGGTTCGCAATGTCGCCAATCTCGTTCCGCCTTATGAACCGGATGGCACTTACCACGCGACATCCGCCGCGCTCGAGTTCGCGGTGGGGGTCCTCAAAGTCAAGCATATAGTCGTACTCGGTCACGGGCGTTGCGGCGGTATACAGGCAGTCTTGAACCCGACCGACGAGCCTTTGTCCGATGGAGACTTCATTGGTACCTGGATGCGGCTTCTCAAGCCAGCAGCCGAAGTAATCGCCAGCGCCGTCCACCTGTCCGCTGCCGAACAACAAACGGCGTTGGAGCGCATATCGGTGGGTTGCTCCATCGACAACCTGCGCACCTTTCCCTGCGTCTCAATCCCGGAAAGCGATGGTCAGCTCAGCCTGCACGGCGCTTGGTTCGACATAGCCAGCGGAGAACTCTGGACCCTGGACCCCGAGACGGGACACTTCTCGAGCACAACGTAGTATCTATGTTGTCAAACGGTGGGATCTAGTCGATATTTGAAGGCTCCGTTTGTGGGTTGATGTGGAGTCGCGGGGGGCGGGCTGGACGCTGCGGACAGGCCCCCAGGGGTGAAGTGAAGGCCTGTCCGCAGCGACCAGCCCGCCCCCCGCGCCACGCTCCGGTGGTGTGCCGTGTGGGGGTGTGGGGCAACCGGCCCCGGCTAGGCCGCGGGCGCCTTCGGCACATGGTCCAGGCTCCAGGGCGTGTCGTCGCGGATGATGGCGTTGGCCATCACGATCAGCTTGCGCATCTCGGCGGTGAGCGACACCATGGGCACCATGCCGCGCGCCTTTCTGCGGTTGTGCCGCTCGCGCATGACGGGGTTTCTCTGGACGGCGTTCATGGCCGACATGTACAGCAGCGTGCGCACGCTGGCGCGCCCGCCCTGGATGCGCCGCTTGCCGCGGCGGCTGCCCGAGTCGTTGGCCACGGGCGCGAGCCCGGCGAGGCTCCCGGCCGTGCGCACGCTCAGCGTGCCGAGCTCGGGCACGTCCACCGCCAGCCCGACGGAGGTGACGTCCGCCACGCCGGGCATGGTCTTGAGCAGCTCCACCCTGTGGGACAGCTCCGCGTCGCGCGCCACCAGCCGGTTCAGTTCCCTGTCCACGGCCTGCGTGTGCCGCTTGACCATGGCCAGCCGCGCCTTGAGCTGCCTGCACACCAGCGGGTTCCGGGCGTGCTCCATCTGGCCCTTCAGCCGTTGAACGTCCCGCGTCAGCGCGTCCCGCGCCGCGCGCAGGTCGTCCATCGCCGATGTCGCGGGCGCGGGCGGCGGCACGCGCCGCAGGTCCTCCGGCAGCGCCTGGCCGAGCCTGGCCAGCACCCGGGCGTCCACCCTGTCCGTCTTGGCGCCGACGCCGATCACCTTCGCGAAGTGCTTCGCCCGGTTCGGGTTCATCCGCGACAGCGGAAGCCGCGCCGCCAGCGCCCGCTCCATGGCCAGGTGGTAGGACCCGGTTGACTCGTACACCACCCACCGGACCCCGGGGCGCACCCAGGCCCCGAGTTCCCGGATGCCCTCGCGGGTGTTCGGGAACCGCGCCGAGCGCCCGCCGGGCAGCTCGTGCGCGTCCAGGTGCTTCTTCGAGACGTCGACGCCGACCACGCGGAAGTCGTGGCCGTCCGCGCCGTGTTCGCGGCTTGGGGTATTCTTCTTCGACATGCTTTCCAGTCTCCTTTCCTTGTTTGCGGTCTTGATCCGCGTATCTAATCCAGGCTTGGTTGGAAAGGCGGTGGGCCCAATCTACGTGTCGCACTTGGTGCAAGGGGCGAGCCGGGCTTGCCACCGCCTGCCGGCGGCTCCCCGGGGGGTCGCCGACAGCATCATTTAATCAAACAAGGGGCGAGGCACCGCCTCGCCCTCATCCGGCGACGCCCCGCGTCGCCCACCATCCCGAGGCCATGCCTCGCCCGCGGTATTTGTCCGGTCTTGGCACCTATAATCCTCGGACATTCCCGCTCGAAGAACCTTGAAGCACACCCGGATATCAAGCGCTTCCGCTTGCGGCCCGAAGGCGTGATTCTGAACTAGTGGAGCATCCATGAACCCGCAAGGCGCAGATTCCTCCGAGACCGGCACCGCCGAACATTCTTCGAGCGCGGTCGATTCCCTATTTCTTGAGCTGCATCCCAAGGCGTTGCACGCGAATCTGATCGCCGGCGTGATCAGGGTCCTGATTGTGCTTCCGCTTGTCGGCACTGTGACGCTTACCATCGCACAAGGCCTGAATCTCCCGGCCCTGCCGCGTTGCGTTATTGTGGGCGCAGCTATCCTGTTTGCCCTCTGGTATGCGGTGCGCAAGCTCTTCTGGCCTTTCCCGAGCCATTCGCGCACTTCGTATCGCGTCGATGAGGATGGTCTGCAGATTCGCCAAGGCGTGCTGTGGCGCTCGCATGTTTTCGTCGCCAGAGCTCGCATTCAGCATACGGATGTGGCCCAGGGGCCAATCCAGCGCCGCTTCGGTCTCGGAGACCTGTGGGTGCATACGGCGGGCGCGGCCCATTCTCGAACGTGCCTCGGCGGCATCGCTCTCGAGGAGGCATCACGGCTGCGCGACCTCCTCACCGACCGGGAATAGGGTCGATGGCCCAAGAGGATCAAGGGGACTACGAATGGCGATCTCTGCACGCCTCGACATGCCTGTTGATCGCCCTGCCGAGTGCCACAAAGGGGCTTATGATTCCGTTGGGGCTCGCCATTTCGAACCAA
Source organism: Dehalococcoidia bacterium (assembly GCA_965225795.1). Taxonomy (GTDB): domain Bacteria; phylum Chloroflexota; class Dehalococcoidia; order Lucifugimonadales; family JADFKI01; genus Bin90. Next base: position 49,134 of record CBDDBQ010000001.1, read on the forward strand.
CTTTCTTGGTTCTGGGCCATTGTCGTCGGGGTTCCAGCGACCATTCTGGGCATCCTCTTGATCGAGGTGCCAATCCGCTACAGCCAGTACAAACGATATCGCTATCAGGTGCGATCTGATGAAATTGTGATACGTCGCGGAGTATTTAATCGCCGCGAACGTCGCATTCCCTTTGATCGGGTGCAAAACATGGATCTGGTGCAAACGCCCCTGCAGAGGATGCTCGGAGTGGGCACCCTGTACTTTGAGACGGCGGGAGGGCGGGAGGCGGAAGCGACGATGCGTGTGCTTGCCCTCGAAGAGGTTGACTCTATTCGAGAGAGGGTCTCGGAGAAGGGGAAGACTCTCAAGACTGATGAGCAGCCTCAAGGCGAGGCGAGTGAAGACGACGGCCTGCTGCTGCGGTTGTCACCCGCCGAACTGGTGAAGCTGGGCCTGGTGCGCAATCAGGTACTGCTGTTCTTCGGCGCGCTTGCGGCGTTGGCGGGGCAGGCCAACTTTATCGACTGGGGAGAACTGCTGCGAGCGAACGCCCTTGGGGATTGGGTGTTCTCTTCGCAATTGCAGGCGGCCCTCGAATCTGGCGCGGGTATCGATACCTTGCTCCGCTCGGCTGCCGGGTTGCTGCTTGCCTTCGCGGTGATGGTTGGCATCCTGATCTTGGTCTACGCCCTGTCCGTGGCCTTCACTTTCCTGCGCTACCAGGGATTTCGATTACGGATTGACTATGAGAAAGATCGTGGCCTACAGCGAACAGACGAGCAGGGACGCCTGCATGCGCAGTTCGGACTCGCGATGAAAGTCAATCTAACCACGCCGCCCGCGCGTATACAGCGCCTGCGTATCAGAGATGGGCTGCGCCTACGCCTGCTGGACCGGCGCATGATCCGCATGGAAACTGCCGGCGCCGAGAATCTCGCCGAACCCGGCGCTGTGAGCGGGGTGATCATCAGTGGGGTGCGGAATTGGCTAGCCCCCCTGATCCCCACTCAAGATGTCCCCCGGCTCATCGAGCATGCCATGCCCGAAGCTTGCCTCGAAGGCCAGGAATGGCAGGAAATCGCACCGCGTGCGCTGATGCGACGCTTGCGGTCGAGATTGTCGCTAGCGCTGATCGTCTGCGCAATATTGGCTATTGCGCTCACGCCTTGGCTATTGATACTCATCGCCTTCGCCGCTCCTTTGCTCTATCTCCAGGCGACCCGCTATGTTTCCTCGCGGTCCTATGAAGCCGGAAAGGATGTGCTGCAGTGGCGCAAGGGATGGTGGCGACGCGAACTCACCCTTCTGCCCTACAGCCGAATCCAAGCGGTGGAGCTGATGCAATCTCCCTTGGATCGACGATTCAGTATGGCGACACTGCATGTCGATGCGGCAGCAACCGGAATCGCCGCCGTGAAGATTCGCTACCTCGACATTTCCAAGGCCAATCAACTCGCCGAACGGCTGAATCAGGAGGCGGCGAATCGGCGTTTCGAATGGCGTTGAGCACTATGATTTTTCAGGGCTGACCCGAATATCTCACGAGAGTCTTCCTGGTCCTCGCCCGTATCCGGCGAGGCATGTTCGGGCGAGGCATGGCCTCGCCCCTACGATCTACTCACATGCCCGGATGTCGAGTTGGTGAGCGGCAGCGATGGATCTTGGATTCCGTTTAGTCCGTCTCCACCATCATTTTGCCGATGTTCTCGCCTTGGAAGAGCCTGATCAGCGCGCGCGGGAGCTTGCGGGAGCCCTTGATGACCGTGGTGCGGCTGTGCAGCAGTCCCTGGTCAACCCAGCCACGCATCTCTTGCACCGCCTCGGCATAGCGGTCCGCGTAGTCGTGCAACAGGAAGCCTTGTATGCGTGAGCGCTTGAAAAAGAGGTTGAAGTAGTTCTTCGGTCCAGCCAGTTCGCCGGTCGCGTTGTAGCGCGAGATGCCCCCACAGAGAACGACGCGGGAGTGGAGCTGCAGGCGGTCGAGGCAGAGGTCGAGAATTTCCCCGCCGACATTGTCGAACAAGATGTTCATGCCTCCGGGGCAGAACCGATCAAGCGCCTTGCCCACATCCTCGGTCTTGTAGTTGATGACGCCGTCAAAGCCGAGACCGCGCAGCCACGCGCACTTCTCATCCGTTCCCGCCATGCCGAAGACTGTGCAGCCCTTGATCTTTGCGATTTGGCCGGCCACGCTGCCGGTCGCGCCGGCAGCGCCACTCACCACTACGACATCGCCCGGCTTGGGCTGTCCAACATCCAACATTCCGAAATAGGCGGTGAGCCCTGTATTCCCGAGTACGCCGAGCGCGAGTTGAGGATCTTCGCGGTCGCCAAGCAGTCGAAACTGCGGAGTGTCTTCGCGGACCACCGCATAGTCCTGCATGCCATAGGTTCCCCAAGCCAGCGCGCCTTGCCCAAACTTGTCGCTCTTGGATTCAACGATCTGGGCCACGCCGCGCGCGCGCATCACATCGCCAAGCTGCAGCGGCGCCACATAGTCGGCGCGGTTCTCCATCTGTCCACGCATGGAAGGATCGAGCGATATGTACTTGGTCTTTACCAAGGCCTCTCCTTCGGCGACGCTCGGCATGAGCCCCTCAGCGTATTCAAAATTCGATTCCTTGACCATGCCATGAGGGCGCGCAGCGAGCAGAAACTGACGATTGAAGGAATCCATCTATGAGAGTCCTATGAAATAAGGGCGAGTAAGAATCAACAAACCCTGAGCCATCCCTGGCCCAGGGTTTGTCTTCGAATGTATGAGACTGGTGGTGCATCCAGCCGATAATTGCGCATCAGTGGCCGCGGGAAGTCTCCGTGCAAGGCGCGGCCCGCCGGGAAGGGCCTTCCTCCTTGCCAAGGGCTGCAACGCCGCACGGGGGCTTCCCGCGGCCACCCTTCGGGCTCGCTGATGCGCAACTATCAGCTGGATGCACCACTAGTTTGAGTTTCCCGAGTGCGGCATATTATCGGTACGCGCCGAACGCCCCAGGTAGCCGCCGTGGTGGCGCTTGCCGAAGTCTTCCCGAGTAACACCCTTCGCCTCCAAGAGGGCAAGCGCGATGGCATCACTTATGGCCAGCATCACCGCCATTGAACTGCTCGGTGTGAGGCCGATGGGACAGGCTTCCTGAACCTCCCCCATATCTAACACGAGGTCGGAAAGATCTCTGAGCTGAGAATCCGGATGCGAGGTGACGCCGATGATGTGCGTGACGCCAAGGTGGCGCGAGAGTTCCAATACCTCAAGCACCTCGACAGATTTGCCGCTGGTGGAGAAGGCAATAATGACGTCATTCGGTTCGACGATGCCGAGATCGCCGTGAGCCGCCTCCCCGGCGTGAACGAATTCGGCGGGCGTGGCCGTGGAACACAAGGTGGCCGCGAATTTGCGCGCTATATGCCCCGCCTTGCCAATTCCCGTGGTCAAAACCTTGCCCTTGGCATGAAGCAGCATTTCCACGGCGGCAACAAAGTCATCCGTTACTTGGATGGATCGAATGGCATCGGCCTCGGCGGCGATCACCGCCTGCATGCGCTCACGAATGTTCACTGGCTTTCTCTATTGGTTCAGGAGCCGCACATCTTGGCATGTCCACCGCCAGAATTGAATTCATGTGCGGGGTCAGCATCGGGATTGTGGGCGACGCGGGGCGTCGCCGGATTCGGGCTCCGCATGCGGAGCCCCTACATTGGCGGCTAAAGGCACCGCCCACCGCACATGAAGATGAGCGGCGGCACACCTCTGCGTGTAGGATGGCACGCTTCGATTAGGAGGATATTTCACATGAAGATGGGACTGGCCTTCGCCAGCAGCGTCGCGATCGACGGCGATTCGACGCTGGAGATTTGTCTCCGGGCCTCGGGGGCTGGTTTTGAATCCCTGTGGGGTGGCGAACATGTGATTCTGCCCGACTCAATTTCCTCCAAGTATCCCTACAGCGCCGATGGCAAGATTCCCGCCGAACCGGACACGCCGATCCCGGACCCGCTGATCTGGCTGGCGTTTGCCGCCGCGGCTGCCCCGACGCTCAGGCTGGGAACCTGTATCTTGATCGTGCCTCAGCGCAATCCCCTCGTGCTCGCCAAGGAACTCGCCACGCTGGACCAACTGTCGGGAGGCCGCGTGGAATTGGGACTCGGCATAGGTTGGCTGAAAGAGGAGTTCGATGCCCTTGGGGTCGCCTGGGAACGTCGGGGAGCGCGAAATGACGAGTACATTGCCGCGATGCGCGCCTTGTGGGCGGCTCCTCACGCGGAGTTTCATGGCGAGTTCGTTGACTTTCCGCCCGTCACCTGCAGCCCGAGACCGGTAAACGGATCGATCCCGGTGCTCGTGGGCGGACACACGGATGCCGCGATCCAAAGGGCGGTTCGTATCGCCGATGGGTATTTTCCCGGCGAAGGGAACAGCGAACGGCTTGGCAAGCTGATTGAACGCCTGCGGACAGCGGCCGAAGAGGCTGGTCGCGATCCGGACAGTATCGAGATCAACGCAATGTTTGGTGCTCAGATAGCGGATCCCGAGGCCGGAGTAGAGCAAATGAAGGCATTGGGCGTCGGGCGGATCATGGTGCCCGCGTTTTTCTTCGCGGGACCCGGTGGCCTCGACCGTCTGAGTGAGTTTGGTGAGCGTGTACTGCCCTTGACACAGGACTAAGATCCTGTTCGAGCGGCTTTCTCCGACCTGATTGATTTATGGTGCAGAAGCCCTCTCTCAAGAACCGGATGATCGTGCCGTCCGCCGAGCTTGAGTTCTCGGGCGGTGCGCTTGAGCTTGGATCGGTGAACCTTTCCGGTGCGGTGGGGGGAAGGGCGGCCGCGGCCTGCGAGAAGCTGGTTGCGCTTCTTGATGGCAAGGGAGCCGTCGCCAGTCTCGAATTGAGCGTGCAGCGCCCCAGCACAACCTACCCCGCGCCGGACATGGACGAGTCCTATGCGCTTCGAATTTCCGGCAGCGGAATAAAGATCTCGGCGCCTCAAGAGTGGGGAGCGATTCGCGCTTTCTCGTTGCTCGCAACCCTCCTGGGTGAAGATTCGCAGCTGCCCTGCCTTGAGGCTCGCGATGCGCCGAGCCATGCATGGAGAGGGCTCATGCTCGACCCGGCGCGCCGCTTCCTGAGCTTTTCGGCGCTCAAGCGCACATTGCTCGGCATGTGGGCATGCCGCCTCAATGTACTGCACCTGCATCTCTCGGATGATCAGGGGTTGAGAGTGCCCTTGCTGGGTAGGACACCGGCGGGTGACTGCTACTCGCGCGAAGAGCTTCACGAATTGGTCGAGTTCGCGGCGGACCTCGGCATACGCGTGGTTCCAGAAATCGACATTCCCGGACATGCGACCGCCCTCTTGGCCATCTTTCCTGATTGGGCGAAAGATACGCCCCCGAGCCAGGCCTCGAAGCGATTTGGCGTGCATTCGAATTTCGTGGACTGCGCCAATCCCAGGGTGTTGCGAGAATTTGATGAGCTGCTCGCGGAACTTGCCGAGCTGTTTCCAGATCCCTACCTGCACCTCGGGGGAGACGAGTGCGTAGGCTACGACAAGCCACCAGGACTCTCGGCGCTGCTCGCTGAAATGGTTTCGCGCCGGGGCAAGCGGCTCATTCTCTGGGACGAAGCGCTTGAAGAGGACCTCCCGGAAACTGTCGCGGTGCAGGTGTGGCGTCATCACACTCTCTTGGATGCGTCACGCCGGCATGGCCATGCCACGATCCTGTCCGCGCCCTACTATCTCGATCTCATGTACTCGGCCGAACTTCATCACCTGTTTGATCCTGGAGCGAGCCTCGATGATCGCCAGGCAGCGCAGGCGCGCCTTATTTCCGATCCTTGGCTCGGCGATGCACGGGCACCACTCAAGTGGTATGAAGGTCAAACGAGCGGGCTCGCCTCTGCGCTTGAGAAAGAGCTGCCTCCCAAGAACAGCCAAGGAGCATTCCTCGGAGGAGAAGCCTGCCTGTGGGGAGAGTTGGTGGGCGAGGCTCAGCTTGACACCCGCCTCTGGAGCCGCATGCCAGCCATCGCGAGTCGATTCTGGCTCGGGAAGGAATCGTCCTTGCCTGATCCTCAGCATGTGCGCAAGCACTTGAGGCGACTGGCTAACATTCGAGTGGGCCCCGAAGCTTGGCTGGAAAGCCTTGACTTGAACGCCAGCGAACGTGGGCATCTGGCTTGTCTGCTGAATTGCCTGGAGCCCATCAAGTGGTACTCGCGGTTGCTCGGGGGTGCCCTGTCCGAACGCATGGAGGAGGTTCAAGAGCAATCGCAGAGGCCCTATAGCGTGGACTCCGCGCTTGGTCGCGTGGTGGACTTTGTTGCGCCCGAGAGCTCTGAAGCGCAGCGGTTTGCCGCGGCTGAGGACAAGGGCGAGTTCGCGCAGGCGTGGCGCTCGCAATACGCTTGCCTTGTCACGGTCGCGGAGCGACATGAACTGTTTAGAGAAGTGATAGCTCTCTCAGCACGTCTTGCGGACCTTGCCGGTGTCTTGCGGGGAAGGCTGAGTCTCGAAGGGTTCTTTGAGAAGCACCCGCAGGCAGATGAACCAGTTGCTGAACTGACTCTTGCGGTACTGCCCTCGGTGCAAGAGTGGAAGAGAGGCGGCGCCGACAATGAATCTGAGAGTTCTTGAGCAGTGATCATGGTGAAAACATGAATATGCGAAGCAGATTTTGCCTCTGCCTGTGGCTTGCCACGGTCTTCGGATTCGGGCTTCCAGATGTCGCATCGGCTCAAGAGTCTTTGTCCGACGCGGTGCTCGAATCGATCATGCAGGACTATTGGGAAGCGCAGATACAGGCCTTCCCACTTGCAGCCTCGGAGTTTGGCGAACATCGCTACCGAGACCGCATCGATGATCTCAGCCCTGAAGCTCTGCATGCCAACAAGGCGCGGCTGGATGAGACCATCGAGCTACTCGCGGAGATAGCGCCGGAGGGGCTGAATGAAAGATCGCGCGAGAACTACGAGGCCTTTCACTGGATGCTCACCCACGAGCGGCGTAACTTGGACTTCAAGACTGGCTATTTCACCTTCAATACGCTTGGTGGCTGGCACACCGCCTTCCCCCGAGTCGTGCTGATCACCCCCTATTCGACTGAAAAGGACTACAGGGACCTGCTGAAGCGGTTGCAGGCTTTCGCGACCTATGCTCAGCAGAACATGGACCTCATGCGTCTCGGAATCGAAACCGGCTACACACAGCCTTGCGAATTGCTAACAAATTATCAGAAGACCATCACCGGGTACATTGCAAGTACGCTCGAAGAGAGTGTTTTCGTTCGGCCCTTCGACACGATGCCGGATTCCATCCCACCGGCCGATCGAGAGCACCTGCGCTCCGAAGCATGGCGTCTGGTTCAAGAAGTCATTCACCCCGCCTATGAAGCCTTCGCGAGATTCTTTATCGACACCTATCGCCCGGCGTGTAGGGAAGCCGTCGCACTCTCCTCGCTGCCCGGCGGCCGCGAAGCCTACGACCATGCCTTGCGTTACTACACCAGTCTGGACACGGACGCCCAAAGCGTCCATTCCCTAGGCCTCTCAGAAGTTTCCCGCATTCGCGGCGAAATGCAGCGGGTGATCGAGGAAGCGAAATTTGATGGAGGCATTGCGGACTTTCTCGCGTATCTTCGCTCGGAGCAGAAGTTCTACGCCAGCGATGAAGAGTCGTATCTGCATCGCGTGGCGTGGATCACCAAGTCAATTGAAAGCCGTTTGCCGAGTTTCTTTTCAAGGCTGCCGAGCAATCCCTTCGGCATCAGCGTGGTACCGGAGCAAATAGCGCCCATCACCACCACCGCCTACTATCAACCCGGCGCAGGTGACGGCACGCGGGCGGGCCAGTTCTTCGTCAACACCTATGATCTTCCGAGTCGACCGCTCTACGAGCTTCCTGCGCTGGCGTTGCACGAGAGCGTGCCGGGTCACCACACACAAATATCCTTTCAGAGCGAGAACACCAGCCTCCCGGACTGGCGACGCGTTTACTATTTTCACGCGTTCGGCGAGGGCTGGGGCCTCTACGCCGAATACCTCGGCGAGGAGATGGGCATCTACACAACTCCCCATGAGCGATTCGGTCGCCTCATATACGAGATGTGGCGCGCGGCGCGCTTGGTGGTGGACACGGGGTTACACGCGAAGGGCTGGACGCGCGCGCAAGCGATCGATTACATGCTTGTCAATACTGGACTGACGCAAACCAACGTGATTGCCGAGGTCGATCGATATATCAGCTACCCGGGACAGGCGACGGCCTACAAACACGGAGAGTTGAAGATTCTAGAACTGCGTGAACGTGCCGAGAGGGCTTTGGGCGAGGCCTTCGACCTACGGGACTTCCATGTTCAGGTGCTGACGGGAGGATCCTTGCCCCTTGGAGTGCTGGATTCGCGCATTCAGCGCTGGATCGATAATCAACTAGCGACGGCAACCCGAAGCGATCAAACCCCGTTGCTGGAGCTTAGGAACCCCACCGGGACCCCTTGAGGGCAATCGACGGGACAACTCAGGAGCCGTGATGGAACCAACAATCCCGCGTGAGGCATGGCTCAAGTTTCAAGGAAGTAGCGACCGCGACCTGGTCGAGAAGATCTCCTTGGGGCACATTCACCACACCTACCTGGTGAGTTCCAACACCGAGCCAAGGGCCATATTGCAAAGATTGAACCGGGGCGTATTTCCCGATCCCGAGGCGCTCATCGCCAACGCAGAGGCGATTCAGCCACATCTCGAGTCCGCCATGGGTGGGCGCATCGCACCGCGCGTGCTCACGCACGCGAATCGCCCCTGCTTCGTCGACTCGCGGCAAGACTACTGGCGGGCGTTCCAATTCATAGTTGCCAGCCGCAACCTGGAATCCCCACGCTCGGAAACCCAGTGCTTCGCGGCGGGTGCCGCGTTCGGCAGCTTTCAACAGGCGCTCAAGGCAATGCGAGAAGCAGATCTCAAGCCTTGCATTGAAGGGTTCCAAGACCTGCGTTTTGTCAAGCAGAGATTTGCCCAGGCCTGCGCTCTAGACGTCGAGGATCGATTGTCAGGTTCCCGGGCCCTCGCCGAGAGACTCAAGTCGCTGGAACACAAGGCTCCTCCGCTTTCCGGGCCCATGGGCGTGATTCATGGCGACGGCAAGTTCAACAACCTTCTCTTCAATGAAGGTGAAGACGAGGTGATCGCGGTGCTTGATCTCGACACGGTCATGTGGCACCGCAGGACGCTCGACTTTGGAGACTTGGCAAGAGCCGGATCCGTCAGGGGAGCCGAGGACGATGCCGAGGCGGAAATCGACCTGGGACGTGTTCGGGCATTCGCGCAGGGGTTCAGGGGCGCTGCTGGAGATCTCATTCCCGACCTTGAGCCGCTTGTGCACGCACTGCTGCACGTGACCTACATGCTGGCGCTTCGCTTCCACACAGACCACTTGAATGGAGACACTTACTTTCAAGTGAGCGAAGCGCAAGACAACCTGCGCCGCGCGCACGGGCAATGTGCGCTCTTCGAGCAGTGTTTGCGACGCAAAGATGCGTTGCGCCGAGCCATCGCGGCCTAAGAGACCCTTAACGCATGCAAACTGATTCTGAACTCCAGTCGAAAGCGAGTGCCCTTGCACTCGAAACCGACCGTCAAGTAAAGGCACTCCCGAAAGCCAAAACGCTTGAGATGCGGTCTGTGAGTCGCGCCCTAGCGCTGCAACTGCGCGATGATCCGCCGCAATTGGTGGTGGCCCTTTCCTTGCAGCTTCTGCGCATGGGCTACAGGTTGATCGCCCATGAACTGATCGCGTGGCACAAAGGGGCCTTGCAATCACTCGACATCGAGTCGGTCGAAATGCTCGCGGGTGATTTGGATAGCTGGCACTCGGTAGATGTTTTTTGTATCTGTGTCGCTGGTCCCTGCTGGCGAGAGGGGCAGATTTCTGACCAGGACATCGCCCGTTGGGCAAAGGACGGGAGCCCGTGGTGGCGAAGATCCGCGCTCGTTGCCACAACCTCGCTGACGGTACGTGCGAGGAACGGCTATGGAGATTCCGACAGGACCCTTGCGGTGGCACGAATGCTGATCAAGGATCGTCACAATACGGTGGTGAAGGCGCTGTCCTGGGCGCTGAGGGAGTTGGTGCTCTGGGAGCCAGATCGGGTCGAAGCCTTTCTCGAAGAACATTGGGATTCTCTGGCGGCGCGAGTGCGTCGCGAAGTACGTAACAAGCTGGATACCGGATTGAAGAACCCTAAAGTGAAGGTGACGGGATGACCGGTGGCGGGCGAGGCATGGCCTCGCCCCTACAGCCGTTCTTGTCATTCTCGGCGTTGATCACGCCGACGCCGTCGTTGCGTGTGACAACCTTGCTGTGATGGACACCCGTGGGCGCCACGCGCGTGGCCCGCAAACCGTCCGTTTCGGGAACAACGGGCCGAACAGACGAATGTAGGGGCGCCGCATGCGGCGTCCGCGAACACTGGTGACGGGATTAACACAGACGGACCCGCCATGGTGAGCCCCTACGACCGTCCTTTTCATACGGTAGGGGCGAGGCCATGCCTCGCCCGTGGTCAATCACGGCGACAGGCCTGCCGCGGCCGAGCCCGTAGTCGGTCCCTAACGAGCTTCCGCGGAGAGTTCGCGAAAGTCTCTTTCCCTGTCGCGGAGCGTCTCGCCAAATCTTTCAAGCTGAGCCTCGCTCATTGAGGCAAGCAAGGCGACAAGCATTTCTCTGGATAGCGCCTCATTGCGCGCCTGAGCTTCGATTAGCGCTTCGCTGTAGTAAGGATCTTGCGGGCCGAAGATGCGCTCGAGCCCGGGTTCGAAGGCCTCCTTGTTGCGCCGCTCCCTTAGAAGCGACAAGAACTCTCGCTGCCAGCGCAGGCCGTACTCATGCCAGAGTTCCGGAACGGCTCTGTACCGTTCGGCGGCGGTGATAAGGACTTGTCGTTGCTGCGATCCTAGTCGACCGGTGAAGTTCTCCAATAGGCTCTGGAAGTTTTTTCGCCACCTGCGTTGACGCTCTTCAGGGGTTCGCTTCTCGATGCGCTTTTCCTGCTTGGCATTCTCCTTCTCGAAGACTTCTGCAATATGAGTTAGCTGGGAATCCTCCAGGCTTCGCAGCAGCTCCACCGCAGCGGGCATGCCTCTTGTTTCCACGCGAAGCCACCAGCCCTGTAAGGTGCCGAGCGCGAGATCTATTTCTTCTCCCGTGATGCCATCGCCAGAGTTTGGCGAACTCCTGTCCAAAGTAGGCCTCTTGCTCTTGGGTCAAGTCGATATAGGTGCCGAGTTCAACTCGCGCTATGGAGTCCAAGTTGTTGTACAGGAACTGTACGCCGCAGGCTGACAGGCTGAGGGCTAGGGCGAGCAGCAGAATGAGGCGCGCAGGATTGACGGGCATGACCTGAAGGGATGTCGGGTTGCTGGTCAAAAGGTAGCTGTGGTCTCGTTGGTCATTCTACTGAGCGCGAGATCTCGACACGATTGGTTGCCATCAGCCATCAAGCTTGCAAACTCTGTTTTCAAAGCCCGGTCCATTGTTGCGCTGATCGTCGCGGTTTCCATGCTGCGACTCAGAGGATAGCGATTGCCATTAAGCGCTAGCTCTTGTTCGCGCGGAGCGTCAAACAATGGTCGGTGACTCGACCATCGCATTGCGCCCACTCACTCTACCCATCGAATCTCATAGCCTGCCGTAGGGCTTCGTAGCTTTCTTTCGCAATGCTAGTTTGCGGATGCTCCTGCCCTGTCCGTAGTTCGAAAGACCGGAAGATTTCGTAAGATCTTCGCATCAGCGGCTCGGCTTCGTCGAGCCTATTCCTAGCCATCAAAAGCAGCGCGAGAGTATTTAGTCCATTCGCCACTGTAGGGTGTTTCTCACCAAAGGCGGCCTCATCGATCTCCAGCGACCTCCGCGCCATAGATTCGGCCTCCGTGAACCGGTTGGTCTTACGTAGGAGTGTTGCCAAGTTGTTAAGGCTAATCGCCACGGCCGGGTGCTGCTTGCCGTATGCGGCCTCGTCGATTTCCAGCGCCCGCCGCATTAATGGTTCGGCCTCCTCGAATCTTTGAGTCTCCGCGAACAAGGTCGCTAAGTTGTTCAAGCTAATCGCCACTGTAGGATGTTTTCTTCCGCAGGCCACCTCGTTGATTTGTAGGGCCCGCCGCATTAATGGTTCGGCCTCTTCAAACCTTTGCGTCTCCCCGAGTAGAGTGGCCAAGTTGTTCAGGCGAATTGCCACGACGGGATGGTGCCTTCCAAGGGCGGCCTCGTCCATCTCGAATGCTCTTCGAAACATCGGCTCGGCTTCGGTGAACATGTTGGTCGCCATTAGAAGACCAGCAAGATTGTTCAAGCGAATCGCAACAACAGGGTCACGCCTTCCGAGTACGGCCTCATTGATTTCAAGCGCTCGTCGCATCAGAGGCTCGGCCTCTCTGAACCTGTGGATTGCCTGCAGCAACTGGGCCAAGTCGCTTGAAGCCGATGCGATCAAAGTCGAATTGGAGAGTTCTTGCGCCTCAGCCAGCGCGAGGCGTTGCTGATGCTCACACTCATCCCATCGTGCAAGGCCCATCAGCACCTTCGCGATTTTGAGGCGCTGAATGATGGTGCGTTCGGAATCTTCTGTGTTGTCCAATGCGTTGAGCAGGAAGGAAAGCCTAGTTTCAGAAAATGTGCGAAGCGTCAGTCCTTCTCCCATCTCCGTCATCCGTTTGGCAAACTGCTCAAGCTCACCGCTGCGGTGCAGTTGCCAACACTCGATCATCTCTGCGATTTCTCCAAGATAGTCGGGAGCGGATGGGCTGCTGGTAACAATTCGGGCAATGGATTGGCTCACGCCATCTCGAGCAAGAGGCGCGGCCTCGAGCACGTAGCTGATCATCTGATCCCCGTCCCCTAGACGCGCTGAGATCCTTGCCATATCAAACTTCGCTGCCGCCTTTTCGCCTTTTTCGCCGACTTCGCTCAAATAGTCGAGAGCTGTTTCCGCGTCGATGCTGCCGTCCTCAATGAGCTTCTCGCGCAATTGGCGGCGCTTCTCTTCGCGGTCCTCGATGCTTGGGTAGAACAGCGCGAAGAACTCAAGCAGGAACGGCAGGCGTTTACGCGCGCCGCGAGAAAGATTCATCGCCAGCCAGATATCAAAGAATCCTTCGCGAATCGTGTAGAGGCGCGAGCGTTTGTCCTGTGGGTGTTCGCTGGCGCGAAGATAATGCGCATCGGTGAGGCGTTTGAGGAGCGACGAAGTCTCCTGTTGGCTCATGCGCATTTGCGCGGCTATGGCGGCTGGCGTCTTTTCTTGGTCGCGCATGCTTGCCAGACATTCGAGCAGGGCTCGCTGGCCAGGAGCCAGATCGTTAAGTCGACCTTGATAAAAGGGCGTGATGCGATCCAGGAGAAGGTGGAACTGATCCTGCACCTCGGTGACCGACTCGTTGGCGATCATCTCGTAAAGCATCATCGTCAGACGTGGATTGCCGCTCGTCATTTCGTAGAGCGCTTTGAGACGAGGACGCGAGTCCTCGAAATTCGTGAGGATGTCTTGGCGCGATTCCCATTCAAGGTTCAACCTGATTACCTGGACCGTTTCTTCAAAGCTCAGATTCTCAAGAATCTGAATATCGAAGAAATCGTAGAAAGGTTGTTCGACACTAGTGATTGCGTCAAAGTGCAGCGGAGCTGTGGCGATAAGCAGGCATCCGTTGTCTGCCATAAGAAACTTGCGTAGCGAGGCAAGATCATTCTTGTCGCGGATTTGCCGCGTGAACAACTCGCCAAGGTTTTCGAGCATGACCAGGATTGTCCGATTTCGCTCGCGATTCTGTCTCCGGATTGCGGGTACTAGGGTGTCCACGACTTTGGAGTTGTCCTCCTCGGTCTGCACCTTGGCGAGTAATTCTGCCCATAGCGGCTCGTTCTTGACGGCATCCTTCAGTATTTCGCATAGGCCGATAAGAAAATCGGCGAAAGACAATGTGCGATTTGATTCTTCCGGAAACCGGACAACCACCACACCCGTACGGAGAGCTTCATCCGATTGGACTGTGTCTTCAATACGGGACAGCAAATGAGTCTTGCCTATTCCACGCGGACCGATGAACAAGAGATGGCGTTTTGATTTTCTGCCCATGGAACCGCGCACGGATTCGATGGCATTGTCGAGGACATGTTCACGCGCGACGCTGGTGTGGCGAAGGCGCTCGGTGCTCGTCACTCCGGACCGGTACAGTCCGATTTTTGGGTTCAGACTAGGCTCAGGCATAGTATTTCCTCCACCACGACTTTAGAATTCCGCTGGAAAAGTCATACACGCCCGCTTCCGCCTCGACGATGTAGAAGTCATTCTCCAGGTCGAGCATCACCTGGTTGAATATCTGTTTGCGCCTATGGGCCGGGAGGGCGTGGCCGAGGTCTATGAGCGCCCGGTCCACCTCTTGCAAGAGAAGCTCGCGCCGCAACCCAGACGGGGTGACACTGACCTGCCCTAGCAAGGCGTGGGCGATCAAATTCTTTGGATGCGAATAATACTTGTCGATTCGGGAGTAGAAGTGTTGCAGCCGGGTGCGTGCCCCAGAACTGATAATCAGCGCATCGAAGACGGTATCCACATCCGCCTCGACGATTGTGCGTTGTTCCTTTTTCCACAATCTGTAAAGGTCTTGCGTCACCATCTGCAAGAAGAGCGGTATAGGACGACCTAGGCGAGCGGCGAGCCTCGCCGAGACTCCCTCTTCGAGAGCCACCCCTCGCCCTTCGAGCATGCCTTCACAAACACCTCAACGTCATGGTCGGTGAGCAGAGGCAGTGGATGTCTTCAACATCGTTGATGAGATCCACCAATCCGAGCGCGTCGAGTGTGCCAGCGAGATTGACCGAGCCGCCGAGCAGCCAGCGAATCGAATCTCTTTTCGGTGCTGGGTTCAATCGCTGGG
>CBDDBQ010000002.1:0-40529 GCA_965225795.1 Dehalococcoidia bacterium
GATAAGGAACATAGGGCTCTTCGCCGATCAGGATGATCTCTCCCTCGTAGCCGTTCCGACGCATGCGCGCCACGGCTTGCCCCGCGGCGTGTCCGCCACCCACAACTACAAACGCGTTCAAGTCCTCATTCCAAGCAATTCAAGGCGGTCATATTCTAGCGGCATGGGGTTCTCGTGTGGGCGACATGATGGGCACCCCTACGACATCCACATTCGCGAGCGCGGTTCTGAGACAACATGCGGACGACCCATGGGTCGCCCCTACGATTGGCTTTCGTTTCTCGGCGCCGGCATCGGAAACGGAGTCACGGAGCCGCCCTTACTTTCTATGACTTTGGCGACCCCCTCTTTCTCCACCTCATCGACACGCAAGATACTCTGAAGCGGCAGAAAACTGCGCGTGACTCCCTCAAACTCCGTGCGTAACTTGTCTTCCTGGGGGTCAATGACAAGATTGCTGCGACCGCCAAACACATAATCCTCAATCTCGATGAATCCGTAGAGGTCGCTCTGATAGAGGCCGCGAGCGTAAACTTCGTAGATCTGTCCACCATTGGAAAAGATCACGCGGTAAAGACGCGTGATCTTCTCTTCGTCCTTTTTATCTTTTCCGGGCAACTTCACCATAAGGCGCATCCTACCTCTGCGTGAGGATTATTGGTAATTATCACGGAATTCTCTATGTATTGTCGAAACATGCTTTATCAAGGCACAATGGCCTTCCGAAGTGTCCGCTAACCCCTTCACCGCTGCAAAATGACCAAGCTCACGGTGCTCGAATACCCTGACCCGCGCCTGCGTTTGACGGCGCGCCCGATCAAGGCCGTGAACGAGCCTGTTCGTCGCTTGGCCGACAACATGCTGGAGACCATGTACGCGGAAAGGGGCATAGGCCTTGCGGCCACGCAGGTAAGCATCGCCAAACGCCTGTTGGTCATGGATGTTTCCGAAGAAAGGAATGAACCTCTCATCCTCATCAATCCAAGCATTCTCAACCTCTTCGGTACTGTTGAAAGCAATGAGGGCTGTCTCTCCGTTCCTGGCTTTTATGAACCAGTGCGCCGAGCGGCGACCGTCGAAATCGAGTACCTGAATCGTGACGGCGAGCGGATTCACACGCAGTGGAACGGCATGCACGCCATCTGCGCACAGCACGAGATCGACCATCTCGACGGAAAGCTGTTTGTCGACTATCTCTCATCAATAAAGCGCACTAGAATTCGCAAGCGACTCGAGAAACAACGGCGCGAAATTGCCTGAATTTCGAATCGGGTTCGCGGGCACACCCATATTCGCGGAGCGGATTCTTCGCGGATTGCTTGAGAACAGCGTTCGCCCCACCTTGGTGCTCACCGGCCCCGACAAGCCGCGCGGCCGCGGCCGTAGACTCACACCCACCCCGGTGCGCGTGCTTGCCATGAGCAAACGCATCACGGTGCTCACTCCGGATCCACTGGACGACCCCGAAACACTCAAGCAAATCGCCTCTTTTTCTCTCGACCTTTTGCTGGTGGCTGCCTACGGACTGATCCTGCCGAAGGAACTCCTCGCCCTGCCGAAGCACGGCTGCATGAACGTGCATCCGTCCCTGCTGCCTCGCTGGCGCGGCGCTGCCCCAATCGAGCGCGCCATCATGAGCGGCGACACAGAGACCGGAGTGTGCATCATGCGCATGGATCAAGGGCTGGACACAGGTCCTGTTTACGATGTTGCCCGCACTACCATCGATGCAGACAGCACCGCGGACAGCCTCAGCGATCAGCTTGCCGAGCTTGGCGTGACGCGGCTACTGCATGTTCTAGAAGCGCTACCGGCATTGCGTCCTTCGCAGCAAGCGCAGCAGGGAATAACCTATGCGAACAAGATCACGCGCGCGGACCAGCGCATCGTCTGGTCACTCGAAGCCGAACGCGTGTGCCGGCAGATCCACGGACTCAACTCAACCGCACCCGCACACGCCAGTATCGAGAGCGCTGGCCCGCGCGTCCAAGTGCGCTTTCTACGCGCCAAGGCGCAGTCAGAATCGACCCAAGAGCCGCCGGGGACAATTCTGCCCTCCGCTGCCGGGTCGATTCAGGTCGCCTGCGCAAGCGGTCGTGTTTCAATCCTTGAGGCAGCGGTCTTGCGGGGGTCGGGAAAGCAACTTGACGCGCGCTCTCTCAGAAATGGCTTCCCCGATTTATTCAAGCCGGGGAATCGATTCCGCTAGGGATGTACGCGCCATACCCTCAAGAGGGTCCAGCGTCCGCTGATACAATCCTCTCCTTATGCCAATGTCCCAACAGAAAAGGCTTTTTCGCCGATCCTGCCTGCTCCTACCGCTGTTGCTTGGGGTCTCGGGGACCTCGCATGCCTTCGACTGGAGCACCACAGAGCTGCATCTTCAGTATGGCTCTCTCGATGTGCCTCGTTTCGCGGGCGGCGGCAGTGCCGATCACTTCATTTACACCCTCCAGCACGCCAACGGCTGGAAGTACGGGGACAACTTCTTCTTCGTCGATGTGCTCGATTCGCAGCAACAAGGCTTTCAAGACTTCGACATTTACGGCGAAGCCTATGCCAATTTCAGCTACACGAAGATCACGGGCCAGGCAATACGCGCGGGGCCAATCTCCGATATCGGCCTACTCCTCGGCATCAATCTTGGCGCCGATGCCAAGGTCAAGAAGTACCTGCCGGGGATCCGGCTGTCGCTTTCCCTTCCCGGCTTCGCATTCGCCAATCTTGATATCGCCGCGCGGCTTGACGATAGCAAGGGGGTTGCTTCGGGCGGTGCTCCGAAGGAGCAGGATTCCTTCCTTGTCGACTTCAATTTCGCGCGCCCCTTTGCAATTGGCGAAGCCAACTTCAGTATCGAAGGACACCTTGAGTACATTGGCAAACGTGAGAACGAATTCGGCGCGCCCCAGGAAGCCTGGATTCTCTTTCAGCCGCAGCTTCGTTGGCGCGCAAATGACCGGCTCTCGCTAGGCTTCGAATATCAATACTGGAGAAACAAGCTGGGCGACTCGGCAACAGACGAGAACACCGTTCTCGCACTACTCGTTTGGACCTTTTAAGAAACCTGTGAACAAGACTTGAACGCTCAGAGGCCATGTCCCGTCGCCATCCACGCGCGTTCGTTAGAGAATGGAGTCAAGCACTGAACGAAGAGGGCTTGGTCAGGGCATCCCTAGATGCGCGCGTGCTTGCGGTTCGTTTACTCGGTCGCATGCTGGAACGCGGCCTGCATTTTGATCGCGCTCTTGAGCATCCCAAGGCCACACCCCTGGTGCATGAATTGCTCTACGGCGTTTGTCGTTACTACTTTTCTCTGACAAAGCGAGTCTCCCGACGCTTGAGCTCGCCGCTGCGCAACAAGGACTTCGACCTCTTCTGCCTGCTATTGATCGGCACCCTGCAGCTTCGTCACTTGCGCATTCCATCGCACGCCGCGATCCACAGTTCGGTCGAGGCAAGCAAGCGGCTCGGCAAGCCTTGGGCGGCTCGGCTTATCAATGGGGTGTTGAGGGCCGTGGAACGGGATACTTCAACGCTGCCTGGGCGCGAAGCGCAATTTGATCATCCGGATTGGCTGATCAAGGTATTGGGCGACCAGTATCCCGAAGACTGGCAAGAGTATTTGCTGGTCAACCAGACGCGCGCGCCCCTGGCGTTGCGTGTCAATAAATCTCTGTGCACGCCCGAAGAGTGCTTGGCTCGACTCTCTCAGGATGGAATTTCCGCCACACTTGGATCGGTCCCCGGATCACTGCGATTGGCCCACCCCATGTCCAGCGACCAGCTTCCAGTGCTTTCCAGCGGCATGGCCACCATCCAAGACGAGGGCGCACAGTTGGCGGCGCTACTGCTCGCGCCCAAACCCGGGATGCGTGTCCTCGATGCCTGCGCCGCGCCAGGAAACAAGAGCACACATCTGCTCGAGTCCGCCCCTGGCCTTCAATTGACGTGCCTAGACCCCGATGCGATGCGACTTGAGCGAATAGCCCTCGAGTGTGCACGCCTCAAGCTGACGCAACCCAAGATCGTTCACAGCGCCCTCGAACCGCTCGATTGGTGGGATGGCCAGCCCTTCGATGCGGTGCTGCTTGATCCGCCCTGTTCCGGCACCGGGACACTGAGAAGGCACCCGGATATCAAGCTGCGCTTGAAGCCCGCCGACATGGCGCGACATCAGGCCGCACAATCACTTCTTCTTGATGCCGCTTGGCGTACACTAGTCACGGGTGGCACCCTGTTGTATTCGACGTGTTCCATGCTCAAGCAGGAGAACGACGACCTTCTCGAAGACTTTCTCGCCCGCGAGTCAGCGGAGCGCCTTCCAATGTCCCTTCTGTCTGCATGTGGAATCTCGAATCGCGACCATGGTTTGGGAGCACAACTCCTGCCTTCGGAAGCGGGGCCAGACGCCATGTACTACTCCCTGATTCAGAAAGCCTCGTGCTGAATAGTTCTCGGCGTTTCAGAGGGCTCTTGTCGCGATGAAAGTACTGGTGCTGGGCGCGGGTCGCGTTGGTGGCTCACTGGCAAGGGAACTGCAGGCGCAAGGCGAGGATGTAACCATCGTTGATTCCAATCCTCGTCGCCTTGAAGAGCTTGGGCGTCGAATCGATGTGCAACGGCTGCAGGGAAACGCCGCCCATCCAGATGTCCTTCAAAGAGCCGGCGCCTATGACGCCGAGCTGGTGTTCGCAACCACGGGCGCGGATGAAATCAACATGGTCGCCAGCCAGATCTGCTACACGCTCTTCGAAGTGACCAACATAGTTGCTCGCATTCGCACGCCTGCGTATCTCGAACATCGAGAGGTGCTGTTCGACTTTGAACACCTTCCGATCAAAGCGGTGGTCAATCCTGAGCTCGAGATGGCCGAAGAATTGTGTCTGATCGTGCAGCATCCGGGCGCCGCTCAAGCGCTAAACCTCGGAAGTGGCTGCCTGCGGCTTAGCGCCTTCAATATTCCCAAAGACTGGGAGCATATTGGAACGCCCATCTCGGACCTCTTCGAGATCGGCGGAAAGTCGTTTCGTGTGCCGCTCGTTGGGCGCGGCGAAAAGAGCTTTCCTCCTGACGACGATGATCGGCTCGCCGCCGGCGATATGCTCTTTGTGCTGGCCTCGGCGAATGAAATCGCATCTGTTATGAAGAACCTCGATCTTCAGGACAAGACCTTCAAGCGGGTGATGATTGGCGGCGGCGGGCATCTTGCCGCACGACTTGTACGGGAATTGCTTAAGCGCACCGGGGCTTCAGTGCGCCTTGTGGAAATTGACGAAGCCCGCTGTCAGCAGCTTGCCGAAGAACTTTCCTGCGTGGTGCTCTGCGGGGACATCACGGACGAGGAATTTCTGCTGGAGGAGAACATAGAGCACATAGACGCCTTCTTCGCGCTGACCAATAGCGATGAGGCCAACGTACTCGCCACGCGAATCGCACATCTCAATGGCGCGCGCACAACCGCGGCGCTGCTCATCAGTCCCGCGATGAAAGAGCTGGCAGGTCTTGCTGGAACGGACTTGGTTGTCTCTCCCGTTGATGCCGCTATCGACGCTTTTCGATCATACTTTCGCCGTGGCCGCGTGCTGCGCGAGCATGGCCTTGCCGGGGATTTGGGACAGGTCATGGAGATTGAGGCGCTCGGCACATCCGAGAGCTCCAAGTTGGTGGGCAAGCCTGCCTTGAAGGTGGAGCTTCCCGGGAATGCGCGCATTTTCGCTATAGCGCGGCCCTACAAAGGGAGCCGGTTCAATGCCATGCTCATTGATGAAGACTTGATGATCGAGCAGAACGACCGTGTCATCGTTTTCGTTCCTGTCCAGGAGGATGATCAAGCACTCTTTCGTGTGCAAAAGCAGATCGAACGTGTGTTCTACGCGCCGCCGCAGGCCTTCTAGCCGACTCCCGTCCCAGCTCCCGGTATGCACCTCACCACGATCCTTCCGCTCACCGGCTTGCTGCTGACCCTGTTTAGCTCCGTGCTGCTGGTTCCGGCAGGCATCGCGCTTGTTTACCAAGAAGAAGCGCTGTCGCATTTCCTGCTCGCGTTTCTTGTCACCCTAGCAACAGGGCTGCTGCTGTGGCTGCCGATGCGGCCAATACGCGACCTGCGCAATCGCGATGGATTCATTGTCATCGCACTCTTTTACCTCGGTCTTGGCCTATTCGGCGCGGTGCCGTTCTTCACCCTGGGCCACGCAGAGACCTGGAGCAGTGCTGTGTTCGAGTCGGTATCCGGCTTGACGACAACGGGCGCGACCATGCTTGTCGGGATAGATGAGCTGCCGCGCTCCCTGCTCGTCTATCGGCAACTCCTACAATGGCTCGGTGGCATGGGCATCGTGGTGCTCGCGGTCGCCGTGCTTCCGAAACTCGGCATAGGCGGGATGCAGTTGTCCCGATCTGAGCTCACGGGCCCGAACAAGGGATCGAAGCTGGCGCCGCGCATCGCCGAGACCGCGAGAGCCTTGTGGCTGGTATATCTCGGCTTGACCATAGCTTGCGCCTTGGCCTACTTCGTCGCCGGCATGAGTGTTTTCGATGCCGTTTGCCATGCCTTTTCCACTGTAGCCATCGGGGGGTTCTCGACTCACGATGCCAGCATTGGCTACTTCCAAAGCCGCGCCGTTAATTGGGTAGCCATCGTTTTCATGGTGATCTCCGGCATCAGCTTTGCACTGCACTTCCGCCTGTTTCGCGAAATCAAGCTCAAGGTGACTGGTCGCCTTGAGCAACTGCCCGTGCGCGGTGGCATTCGACAGTGGCTCCCCTATCTGTCAAGTTCCGAGGCCAAAACCTACCTGATGCTGCTATTTCTCCTCAGCATAGTTGTAATGGTCGGCCTCTCTGCCTATGGCGTTTCCGACCAAGTCATCCTTGATGCCGTGTTCCAAGTGGTTTCCACTGCTACCACGAGCGGCTTCGTGACGACCGACTTCAGCCTCTGGCCTTCGTTCCTTCCCATATTGCTGCTCTTTTCTGCTTTTATCGGCGGCTGTGCGGGCTCCACCGCCGGCGGGCTAAAGGTAGTGCGCGTGCTTCTCGTGTACCGGCAGGCCATTCACGAGATTCGGCGTCTTGTACATCCAACAGGTGTGTTCCCGGTAAAACTCGACAATACGCCAGTGCCAAGCAATGAAATGCAGGCGGTGTGGGGCTTTTTCGCGCTCTACGGACTCACCTTCATCGTCATGTTGCTGCTGCTACTCCTGGTGGGCAACCTCGATTTTCTCTCCGCCTTTTCGGCGGTTGCCGCCTGTCTCAACAACCTTGGCCCAGGTCTAGGCGAAGTCGCAGCCAACTATCATGCGGTGTCGGCGCCAGGAAAATGGCTCTTGTCGCTGACCATGATTCTCGGCCGACTCGAGATCTTCACCTTGCTGGTGTTACTCACCCCAACCTTTTGGCGGAGGTAGCTGCTCCGCAAGTCTCTCGCAGGCTTGATGCCTGAAGCATGACAACAAGTGGTCGTTTACCATGCCTGCGCTTTGCATATAAGCGTAACAAATTGTAGGCCCGACAAACGAGAACCCTAGCTTCTTAAGAGCCCTGGCCATTTGCGCTGATTCCGCGGTAGATGCGGGAACCTCGTGCATGGACTCGAAGTGGTTGGTAACCGGTTTGCCGCCAACGAACTGCCAGAGCCAAGCCCCGGCATCTTCGCGCCCCGCCAATTCCAGAAAGGATCGGGCATTGTTTCTCGCGGCCAAGAGCTTGGCACGGCTGCGAATAATTTCTCCAGGGGCGCGCTGTGTCAGCTCAATGATCGCCTGGTCACTCATTTCGGCCAGTGGAGCCGGACGAAGCCCCGAAAGCGCGGCCGAAAGCGCGTCACGCTTGCCCAGCACGGTCCTCCAAGAGAGCCCGGCCTGCATGCCTTCCAAGACCAGCAACCCGAAGAGCTTGTCCGGATCGTACAAAGGCACGCCCCACTCCTGATCGTGATATCGACGATACAGATCATCGCTGTCACCCCAGGGACAGCGCTTGAGGGATGGGTTCGCGCTCATTCTCTTATGCTCTATTGTGGGACTGCTAGACTAGCCCGGATACTTCACCAGTTTGCGGAATGGATATCGTAGGGGCGACCCATGAGTCGCCCGCATCAGGGCAAAAAGCACAAAGAGAACCTGTGAACTGCTTCCATTTCATTCGAATTTACCTATGAATACAACCATTTGAGTTCTTCGATGCGGGCGATTCGTTCACTAGCCTTTTATATTGTCTATGTTGTCGCCACGGTGATTTGGGGAGGGTTTTGGACGCTATTTGGTCTCTTGCTGCCCTACAGAGCCCGATTTGTCGTGATTATCAACTGGTGGTCAAGATTCGTGCTCCTCTGGCTGCGCATCACTTGCGGCATTCATTGCAAGATTGAAGGCTTAGAGCATATCCCTGATCAGCCTTGCGTTGTCCTTGCGCGTCACGAAAGCACCTGGGAAACGATCTTCCTACAATCCCTGTTCGTTCCTCAGACTACCGTTGTCAAGCGCAGTCTCCTGCACATCCCCTTCTTCGGTTGGCCTTTGCGGCTCTTGCGCCCTATTGCAGTAGACCGCAACAAGCCGCGAGAAGCCTTGCTGACTTTGGGCAAAGAGGGCGCACGACGCTTGCAACAGGGCATTTGGGTGGTGCTCTTTCCTGAAGGAACGCGCTGTCCCGTCGGGGAAATTGGTAGGTTTGGGCCAGGTGGTGCCTATCTATGCCAGACAACAGGCGCGCCCTGCCTAGTCATTGGACACAATTCGGGACGCCATTGGCCACCGCATCAACTCACCAAGCACCCGGGAGAAATCCGCTTGAAAATCACCCCCTTGATCGATACCAGCGGAAAAACAGCCAAGGAAATCAACGCGGTAGCAAGACAGCGGCTGCTCGAAGCCTGCACCGACCCGTAGGGGCGAGGCATGGAGTCTGCGCGGTAGAAAATTTCGTTGGGCTGGCGTGACACAATTCAGGGAATAAGCCCGCATTTTCGGTGTGAACCTGACACATGTAATGCTTTTCAAGCACTTTTTCGTCCTCGCCGTGACACCAACCGCCCGAAATTGCGTTCTACCGCGCAGACTCCATGCCTCGCCCCTACACGTCGAGATTAACCACGTCCAGGGCGTTCGCCTGAATGAATTCGCGCCGCGGCTCTATTTCCTTGCCCATCAAGGTCGTTAACATTTTCTCCACGGCCGCTATGTCGTCCATTGCCACGTTGAGCATGCGCCGAGTCTCGGGATCCATGGTTGTTTCCCAAAGTTGATCGGCATTCATCTCGCCGAGACCTTTGTAGCGCTGAATCTCAACCCTCTTGCGCCCCTCCTTGAGAAGCCAGTCCATGGCTTCCGAAAAGTTCTGCACACTCTTCGACTGCTCGCCCCGCTTTGCCACGGCGCCCTCTTCGATGAGCCCGTAGGTTTGGGCGCGAAGTCGCTCCATGCGCCGACACTCTGAGGACCTCAGCCATTGTTCATCAATCACCTGTTCGGCGGGAACGCCGCTTCGAACGAGGGTGACCTTCACGCTCGAGGCGTCCACAGAACCCTCGGCCTGAGCCGCCTCTTGGATCTCGACCTCGTGCGCATCTCCATCCTGGTTCATAAAGTCTTCCAAGGCGTGCTCGAGCGTTGTCAGCCATGCTCGCTTGCGGTCTAGATTCCACGACAGGTCAAGCCGGCCGCACTCCAGCAGTGCTTGGGCGAGCGGCAAGGGGCACCGCATGCCGCCGGACTCTGACAAAGCCAGCAGCTCGCTGTATTCCTTGAGCAGCCGGGCCAAAGCGTCTCCGCCTATGGGTGGTGCGTTCAGATTCACTACCAGCGAGGCGTTTTCCAAGGCGACATTGACAAAGTAGTCGGCCAGTGCCTGATCATCCTTTAAATACATCTCTTGTCGGCCCCGTTTCACCTTATACAGCGGTGGTAGGGCGATATATAGGTGGCCGGCACCGATGAGCTGCGGCATTTGTCGATAAAAGAAGGTAAGCAGCAGCGTGCGAATGTGCAGCCCATCCACATCCGCGTCGGTCATGATGATTATGCGGTGATATCTCAGGCGCTCGAGATCAAACTCCTGATCACCAATTCCGCAGCCGAGTGCGCCAATCAGGGTGCGCACCTCGTTGGAGTCCAGCATTCGACCCTCGCCAGCCTTCTCGACGTTCAGGATTTTGCCTCTCAAGGGCAAAATGGCTTGATTCCGCCTGTCTCTTCCCTGCTTCGCGCTGCCGCCCGCCGAATCGCCCTCGACGAGATAGATCTCTGAGAGCGCCGGATCCTTTTCCTGGCAGTCCGCGAGCTTTCCGGGCAGCCCCGCGATATCAAGCGCACTCTTTCTTCTTGTAAGTTCGCGGGCCTTTCTCGCAGCTTCCCGGGCCAGGGCGGCGCGCAGAATCGTTTCGCAAATCTGCATGGCATCACTTGGGTTCTCCCCCAGGTAGCGTTCCAAGGAGACAAAGAGCTCAGTATCAACAGCACCCTTTACCTCTGATGAAACTAGCTTTTCCTTGGTCTGCGATGAAAATTTCGGGTCGGGGACCTTGACTGAAATGACCGCTGTCAAGCCCTCGCGGGTATCCTCGCCGCTTATATCCACCTGCGCGCGGCGTTTCAGGCCAGATTTTTCTATGTAGTTGTTCAGGCCACGCGTCAGGGCGGCGCGAAACCCGGTCACATGGGTACCTCCGTCAGCCTGCGGAATGTTGTTGGTGTAGGCCTGTACCTTTTGTACCGTGGTATCCGTCCATTGCAGCGCGGCTTCTACGGTAATGCCATCGTCACGCGATGCGGCGAAATGAAAGATTTGGTTCTTTGTCTCCTGACCTTCATTGAGGTCTGCCACAAACTGTCGAAGGCCACCTTCGAATTCGAACTCTTCGGCCTGTCCGTTACGCTCGTCGACCAAGGACATCTTAAGGCCCGGATTCAAATAGGCGAGCTCCTTCAGGCGCCTCGATATTCCCTCGAAGCCGAACGTAATATTGCCGAAAATCTCCCGAGACGGTTGGAAATAGCACTGGGTTCCATGCCTGTCCGTCTCCCCCACGACCTTGAGGGCGGCTTTTGGCGCGCCATCCCCGTATTCTTGGGCGTGAATCTTGCCGTCTCTGTATACCTCCACCCGAAAGGTGTCCGAAAGGGCGTTTACGACCGAGACGCCAACGCCATGCAGGCCTCCGGAGACCCTATAGGCATCGTTCTTTCCAAACTTGCCGCCCGCATGCAACGTTGTGAGAATCACCTGGACTGCGGAGACGCCCTCCTCGTGCATATCAACCGGCATCCCGCGCCCGTTGTCTCGCACGGTGACCGCTTCACCCTTGTGAAGCCATATCTCGATATGATTGCAGTATCCCCCGATCGCCTCGTCCACCGCGTTGTCGACGAGTTCCTGCACCATGTGGTGCAAGCCTGTGCCGTCTTCCGTATCGCCGATATACATGCCCGGGCGCGTACGCACCGCTTCCAAGCCCTTGAGCACGGTTATGGCATCGGAGCCATAGGCTTTGGCTGCGGCTATCATGTCTTGGTTCATTGCACTCTTTCTTTCTCGCCCATAGCGTTGTCCACCTGTTCTGTTACTCGTCCTTGTTCCACGTGGAACAATCGACAATCCCCAAACCTCGCTGCTTGACGCCTGATCTCGTCTAGCTCAACGGCACTCGCGGCTACAACCTGATGCTTCTTCGCAATAAGAAGCGCCAGGAACTCCGCGCGCGCCCTCGCATCAAGCTCCGATGCTAGTTCGTCAACAAGGAACAGGCATCGTCGTCCAGTTGCCTGAAACATCTCCTCAGCCTGGGCCAGGTGCATCGCCTGGGCTAGGGTTTTAGCCTCTCCTCGAGAAAGCACGCGCGCCGCTGAGCGTTTGCCAAGCTGAATACGCACATCGGCAGCTTGGGGTCCTGCCACTGTTCGCCCCAATTTTACATCTCTTTGCCTCGAAGCACGAATGGCTTCTAAGTAATTGCCCTGTTCCTCCGGCCATCCCGGATAGTAGGACAGCGCGATTTGCTCCTCTCCGCCCGGGGAGCTCTTCATTGTCAAGAGCAGGTCGCGGAGCAGATCGTTGACCCGTTGTACATAGGCGCCTTGACTCTCGGTGATGCGCGCGCAGGCCTCCGACAGCCGAACATCCCAAGCTTCAAGCTGCGCTCCCCACCCCTGCGACGGCCTCTCCCTCAACCAGGCGTTTCGCTGTCGCAAGGCCCTGTGATACTCCTTGCGCCAACCAAGGTACGCCGTGTGCTCATGAAAGAGCCCCCAATCAAGAAAGAGTCGCCGGCCCTTGGGCCCTCCCAAGACGAGCGCTGCCGAGTCCGCGGTAATGACTTGCACCGGCATGAGCAGCGCCAATTCCGAGGCGCGGTGCAACTCTGCCCCGTTCACTTGCACGCGCACTTCATTGGAGCGGTTCTTGGCAAAGCCTACTCGCAGCAGACCCCTCTTTTCGTCGGCGACGAGGCCCGAAACCGCCAAATCCTGCTCGGTGTGACAAATGACGTTTCGAATATTTGGCGTACGAAAGGACTGGCCACGACAGAGCAGGGCGATCGACTCTAGGATGGCTGTTTTGCCGCTCCCATTGGGTCCGAACAGGAGATTCAGTCCCTGGGCAAAGGAAAGGTCCGCGTCAGGCAGGTTGCGCACGCGAGCGAGGTTCAGCTCCTTTAAGAAAACCAAGCGTGTCCGCGTTTGCCTGTTTGGTGTCTTGTCCGCTCCTAGAGGAGCACGGGCATCAATAGATAGAAGGAATCCGTCTCTCCCTCGCCCCGAAGCAGGCTTCGGCTCTCTTTGTCCTTCAATTCCATCTCGATATTGTCATCTTCGATACTGTTCAAATAATCGAGTATGTAGGAGGCATTGAAAGCGATCTTCACATCATTCTGGCCGGAGAACTGAACGGCGATCTTGTCATTTATCTTGTGCTGTTGCGGGCTTGACGCCTGTATGAAGAGCCAATCTGAAGTGAAGTGTAGGTTCACCGTCTTTCCTGGATCGTTCTGGGCGACTATGTAGGCGCATTGCAAGGACGACTGCAGCGCCCTCCGGTCCACAACAGCCCTGATCTGATTATCTTTCGGGATTACCTTCGCATAGTCCGGGTAGCGGCCATCTACGAGCCGACATGTGAGCTTGTAGTCCCCCATCTCTGCCACGAGCCGCCGATCACTGACCCGTAGACTGATTTGCTCACTCGCGCTACTCAATAACTTGCTCAGTTCTTGCACTGCCTTGCGAGGCACGATACAACTCGCTGGCGATTCCGCGCTCACCCCCTCTGACATCTCCGCGCACTCCTTGCGCGCATACGCCAGTCGGTGCGCGTCCGTACATACCGATCGCACTTCACCCGGCAAGAATTCTAGAAGCA
Source organism: Dehalococcoidia bacterium (assembly GCA_965225795.1). Classification (GTDB taxonomy): domain Bacteria; phylum Chloroflexota; class Dehalococcoidia; order Lucifugimonadales; family JADFKI01; genus Bin90. Next base: position 13,360 of record CBDDBQ010000002.1, read on the forward strand.
TTCCATTTAGGTAGTAGCGAACATCCCCGGAAGCCATGGCGAAAGCTGTCTTCTGCATAAGTTGTTGTAGATCTGCCCTCGCCATGCTGAGCAGCAACTTGTCTTCGCCTTCTTCTACCGAGAATAGCCGAATATTACTCTCTCCAATGGCGTTCAGGCTCATGTGAGTATCCTTACTCACATGTAGCTCGGTCGCCCCCTCACGTGTTTGCACGCTCACCGTTTCCTCCCCCCTTACCTTAGCGTAGAAAGACGCCATCTCCCGCGCCGGAACGTACGCCTCGCCCGGCTGTTCCACGCTTACGCCCTCAGTCACGCGTGCCGACAGTTCAAGCTCCCCATCCGTTGCCGTCAACTTAAGTCCATGCTCATCCGCCTTGATCTTCATTAGCGCCATGAGCGCGTCCGCACCTAAGCGGCTCGGTGCGAGCGCGGCGAGCTGTTGTAGCGGAGCCGTCAAGGTCGCGCAAGTTGATGAGAATTGCATTTTTGTTGGCCTCTGTCCTGTTGTCTCTGCTGTCGCCATTCGACTAATTTCCCAGCTCTCTTCGCAGGTTTCTGCAATCATCCGCAACATCGGCGTCGGTACGCCGCTTCTCGGCAATTCGATTGCGCGCGTGCATTACGGTTGTGTGGTCTCTATGGAAGGCTTTTCCTATTTCTATCAATGACTTATCGGTTAGCTCCGTGCACAGGTACATGGCCATTTGCCGTGGCAGCACAATTCGTCGTTCCCTTGTTTCAGCGAGCAGGTCGGTGCGCTTTATTCTGTAGTAGTCCGCTACCGCGGACTGTATGTTCTCCAGCGACAGCCTAACGGCCGCCACCCTGAACGCATCCCTTAGTGTCTCGCTCACCAGCCCCTGGTCTATTCTGCGATATTGCGCCGCCGCCCGATGGTGTACTTGAATCAATGCGCCTTCGAGTTCGCGAACGTTGGTTCGGATACGCTCCGCCATATAGACGGCCATGTCATCCTCTAGGTAGATCCCTCGTTCTTCAGCCTTGGTGAGCAAGATTGCGATTCGGGTTTCGAGCTCCGGCAGTTCCACACAAACCGCTTGGCCCCCCAGAAAGCGGGTTATCAATCGGTCTTCGAGGTTGGGAATCTCCCTTGGATAGCGATCGGAAGTAAACACCATCTGCTTCTTCGCCGCCATCAACTTATTGAAAATATCGAATATTTCCTCTTGCGTCTGCTCCGCGCCAGCCAAGAAGTGAATATCGTCAAAGAGCAATACGTCGACCTCCCTATACCACCGCTTGAGCTCTTCTATGTTGGCAAAACGGACCGGGCTCTCCTTGCTCGGTCGCAGGGATCCCACAACTTCCTGTCGAAATTCTCGTGTTGTCACGTACTCAACAAACAGCGGCGATTCCTTTTCCCGAAACCTATTTACGATCGCCTGCAACAGATGTGTTTTGCCAAGTCCGGAGGCTCCATAGATCAACAATGGATTATGCACCTGCGCTGGTTCTTCCACCACCTGCATGGCGTAGATCTTGGCCAGCTCGTTGGCTCTTCCTTCGATGAAGCACTCAAACGTGAGCTTCTCGTCCACCTTGTTGAGCGGTTCGCGTAATCGCGTTCTCGCCTTGACCGGCTTCGCTTCTCCCTTCCAATCCTCTCCTTCTTCATAGGGCAGGAGTTTCAGGTCAAGACTCATCTTGCGGCCAGCGATTTCTTCACACAGCGCATCTAGTTTTGGTAGCAACACCTGCTCGGCCTTTTGTAGCATCCATTCATTTTGGCCATAGAGTCGCAATCGGTCTCCTTCCTGCTGTGCCCTCATTGGTGGAACGAGCACCCTGTAGTCACTGGGTTCGAGCATATCCTTCAGGCGCTCTTGGCACTGTTCCCACAGCGTTGCGTCTTTCTCCACCCGTCGTCTCCTTAGACTCCTTCGCACTCTCCGCCACCCTCGGGCAACCTCGTATCCTTCGACCTATTGCCTCGGCCCCTTCACCATGGCGACCTTCCCTCGCCTTGGTTTCAATTCTAGACGCTGGCAAGACCTCTTGTCATACGGTATTGCCGCTTTTTCTCTACCCTTCTTTTTTCCGGCCCGCTATAGGCCGTTTCGCTGTGGATAAGTCTGTGGATTACGTGTGGGTGAGTGTTCATTGGAAAAGCGTCGCGCTCCAGGCACCTTTGCCAAAAGCCCCTCTTTTTCCAACGGCAGCCTATTTTTTCCTTTTTTATCAACGATTTGTTTCTTACAGTCGGGTTCGCTTCCGTTGCTTCCTCTAACACGTTTTCAGTTTCTCTTGCCTCGCGGCCACAAACCCCTCGCACGCCCTGTTGATAAGTGTGTGCATAACTCCGTTCATATCGATGTATGCAATCTGCATAACCTAGCCTCCAGACGGGTCTCCACAGCCTATGCACAGGGTTGCCACCAAGTTGATCCCACGCCTCGATACGCGCCGTCTATGGCGTTTAGCGACTTATCCACAGGTTCCCAGCGCTTAATAATAATAATTGTCTATGTCTGCATAGCAACGGCGGTCTACCAGCCCGCGCTTCATTCTAATCTCGTATTTATTATTGTGCGTCCAACTACAGCTTTCGGCTAGAATTGCGCCCCTTAAGGACAGTAAGGAGCGCTTCTCTTGAAGCGGACATATCAACCGAGCGTCATACGTCGCAAACGCCGGCACGGTTTTAGAGCTCGCATGAGCACTCGGGGCGGGCGCAGCATCTTGAGCGCTCGACGTCGCAAGGGCAGAAAGCTATTGGCAAGGTGACTCAACCTGAATACTACGAAGGGCCGCAACGAAGCGGATGGGCGCTTGCGGGCTCGCTGATGGCCAATTATCAATTGGATGCACCACCAGGGTCCTCTTTCCCAAGAAAGGCCCGCCTCACCAGTAAGCGGGAGATTACAGCCGTGCTGCGAAGACCGAAGAAGCGCATCGACCGCGAGGGCGTTCGAGTGTTGGCCGCTCCCAATGAGCGCGGGTATGCCCGGCTCGGCGTGGTGGTGGGTAGAAGCTATGATCGGCGTAGTACAAGGCGAAATCAGTTCAAGCGTTGCGTGCGAGAGTCTTTTCGTCTTGCTCGCCGATCTTTGAGTGGCGTGGATGTCTTGGTGCTGGCCAGGGGGCGCATCGGGTCGGAGAACTTGAAAAAAGAACTGAAAGGCGCTTTTAGGCAGCTCGAGGCAGAGCCACACGCGCCAGCGGGAATGGGCGCGGAGAAACCTAGCGGAAAACGCCAGCCTCTGCGGCTACGGGTTGTGCTCAAATCGATAGACCTCTACAGACTGGCGTTGAGTCCGCTACTAGGTGCGCGCTGCCGCTTCTATCCGACCTGCTCAAGCTACGCGAAGCAAGCAATACAGCAATGGGGGATAGCGAAAGGACTCGCCTTGACGCTGAGACGACTGGCCAAGTGCCAGCCTTTTCATCCAGGAGGCTACGACCCCGTACCAAGTTCTTTAACCGATTAGCAGCGAGCCGTAGGATTGAATAGCGATGCCGCAGGACTGGCAAAGATACATATTGCTCTTGGGCCTGGCCGCGGTAGCGTACCTCTTGGTGCTGAAGTGGAACGACGACTATGGGGGCGTGAGTGGCACCAACCAGGGTGGCGACGTTCCTGAACTCGCTACGCAACAAACCCACGGCGATATGCCAACCGGGATAGTAGCAACCGAAACAACGGGCGATGTGCCAGACATTAGCTTGGTGGGCGAAGCAACCAATGATGTGGCTGCAAGCCAAACAACTGCGCGACAAGGTCAGGCAGTGCAGGTGCGCACCGGTGTCCTGGAGTTTTGGATCGACCCGGTGGGGGGCGATGTCGTTCGGGTGCGCCTGCCGAGCCACCCGCTGAGCTTGGAAACACCAGATATCCCGTTCCCCCTCATGGACCGAGGCAACGGTAGGGTGTATATCGCCCAATCTGGGCTCATAGGAGCCCAGGGGGTGGACCAAGAAGGCGGCCGAGCACAATTTGACGCGCAAGCGACGGAGTACGAGACCGTGGTTGACCGCGAACTAGAAGTGGTGCTGCGCATGCGGCCCAAAGCGGGATTGGAAAACCTGAGGGTGGAGAAGGTGTTTCGTTTCAAGCACGAGGCCTTCTTGGTAGACGTTGAGTACCGCGTCTACAATCAGGGACAAGCGGCGGCGCACATGAATCTTTACGCGCAGTTCAAACATGACGGAAGGCCGGCGCTCGCCGGAGAGTCGGGTGGCCTGGGGCCAAGGCCCTATGTGGGCGCGGCCTTGCAAACGAGCGACGATCGCTACTACAAACTCGAGTTTGAGGACATGGATGAGGGGCCATTCAGGGCGCGACTGACAGGTGGTTGGGTGGCGATGCTGCAGCACTACTTTCTGGGCGCCTGGGTGCCAAACGCGGAGCAGCTCAATACCTACTTGGGGCGAAAGACAAGCGACGGTCGGTACACGGTGGGGTACATAGGGCCGGAGCGACGCGTTGAACCGGGTGAAACAGCGGTTCTGGCAACGAAACTCTACGTCGGGCCAAAGAACCAGAAGCGCCTCGAAGAAATAGCACCGGACCTGAATTTGACAGTGGATTACGGCTTTCTATGGTGGTTGGCGGTGCCGCTGTTTTGGTTGCTCGACTGGCTGCACGGCTACGTTGGCAACTGGGGAGGGGCAATCATTCTTTTGACGCTGCTGGTCAAGCTTGTGCTCTACCCTCTCTCCAACGCCGGCTACAAATCCATGGCCAAGATGCGCCAGGTAGCGCCAAAGATGAAGCAGTTGCAGGAGCGCTATGCCGATGATCGGCAAAAGCTGTCTGCGGAGATGATGCAGCTCTACAAGAGGGAGGGGGCGAACCCCATGGGCGGCTGCATACCCATGCTATTGCCCATGCCGGTGTTCATCGCCCTCTATTGGGTGCTCTTCGAAAGCGTCGAATTGCGCCAAGCGCCGTTTGCCTTGTGGATTCAAGATTTGTCCGAGATCGACCCCTATTTTGTGCTGCCTATCCTAATGGGCGCGTCCATGTTCGGGATGCAATACCTGAGCCCGCCACCGGCGGAGCCCATGCAGGCGCGCATCATGAAGGCCATGCCCATTGCCTTTACGGTGCTGTTCCTTTTCTTCCCCGCTGGTTTGGTGCTGTATTGGCTGGCGAACAACGTTCTCTCGCTCGCGCAACAGTGGTATATCACCCGTAAAATCGAAGCCCAGGCAGCCAACAAGTAACAAGTAAGGTAAACCGCTGGAACGCGAAACCATTGCTGCCATAGCGACCCCAAGTGGGCAGGGGGGCATTGGTGTCGTGCGCATATCAGGACCCAAATCGCTGAAGATCGGCGAGAAACTCGCGCGTAGGTTGCTTGTACCAAGAGAGGCCTTGCTGGCCAACTTCCATAGCGCCGACGGTGAGGTGTTGGACCAGGGGATATTGCTGTATTACCAGGCGCCGGGAAGCTATACCGGTGAAGAAGTGGTGGAACTACAGGCGCACGGCAGCCCTGTCGTTCTCGCCATGCTTCTCGAACGCTGTGTGGAGTTGGGCGCGCGCTTGGCGCGACCGGGAGAGTTCAGCGAGAGAGCCTTTCTTAACGGCAAGCTGGATCTGGTGCAGGCCGAAGCTGTCGCTGATCTTATTGCAAGCGGCTCGCGAATGGCTGCGCGCGCGGCCATGAGGTCGCTCAGAGGCGAATTCTCGCGTCTTGTCGAGCAATTGGATTCTGAAACCAAGAGGCTGCGCGCAGAGATCGAAGCGAGTATCGACTTTGCCGATGAAGCAGAAGACTTTATTGATGCCGGGGACATCGGCAGAGCGCTCGGGCAGTTGCGGGCAGAGGTGTCTAAAGTGCTCGAAGAGGCGAAGCGCGGCCAGCACCTGAGGCAGCGCCCAAGGCTCGTGCTCGCTGGTGCCCCCAACGTAGGCAAGTCAAGCATCCTCAATCGCTTGGCGGGACATGAGCGGGCGATCGTGAGCGAGGAGCCGGGAACAACGCGTGACCTGATTCACGAGATCATTCAGTTTGCCGGAATGGAAGTCGAAGTCGTGGACACCGCCGGACTGCGGGAATCTCGCCAGGCTGTGGAAGCTGAGGGTGTCAAGCGAGCTGGCCGCGCCATGGCGGAGGCGGACCTGCGCATTGACATCTGGGATGCCGCAAGACCAGAAACAAGAGGCGTGTGGCCGGATGCGCAAGCAGGACAAGCGAGACTGGAAGTCATAAACAAGGTTGATTTGTTAGCCGAGTCAGCATCGCTCAATGACATTGCTCTAGCGATCTCGGCGAAGACGGGAAGCGGAATATCCGGGTTGCGCCAAGAAATCGAAGCCGCGCTCGGCGGCGAACAGGGTGAACCGGCCTTTCTCGCTCGTAGCCGACACCTAGCGTCACTGCGTCGCTGCCAGGAGCACGTAGACATGGCTTTGCGCGAACACGAGCGTGGGGCCGGTGCCGAACTGGTCGCAGAAGAACTTCGCGGGGCGCACAGGGCTTTGGGCGAAATCGCAGGATACACAACAGCGGAAGACCTTCTCTCGGAAATCTTCTCGAGTTTTTGTCTCGGCAAGTGAGCGCCTATAATTCCGCTTCGCCGCGCGACATAAGGTTCGCCATGCGCCAGCCTGAACAAGGGGCAGATGTCATCGTTATCGGAGCGGGCCACGCCGGGGTGGAGGCTGCCGCGGCGGCGGCGCGCATGGGCGCCGATACGCTGCTCATAACGCAGAGCATTGAGACCATAGGACAAATGTCCTGCAATCCCGCGATTGGAGGCCTCGGCAAGAGCCATCTCGTGCGCGAGGTAGACGCGCTCGGCGGAATGATGGCGCGAGCGGCAGACAGCGCCGGAATACAGTTTCGCGTACTCAATGCAAGCAAGGGCGCGGCGGTGCGGGCGACAAGGGCGCAGGCGGACAGATCGCTCTACCGAACGGCGATACGGAGCCGCGTAGAGAATCAAGCCAATCTTAGGCTGTTACAGCAGGAAGTCACGGACCTCCAGGTTTCAGATTCGCGAATCCTCGGCGTCGAAACAGCGCTCGGCATCTCTTATAGCGCCAAGACGGTGGTTTTGACCACGGGAACGTTTCTCGGCGGACAAATCCATGTTGGCGTCAACAGCCACGCAGGCGGTCGTGCCGGAGAACGGCCGTCCACGGCGCTGGCAAAGAGGCTGCGCGAAATGGGCTTCGCTGTCGGGCGACTGAAGACGGGCACACCGCCGCGCCTCGATGGAAGAACGCTGAATCTCGATGCCATGTCGGTGCAGGCAAGCGACGATCCCTTGCCGGTGATGTCGTTTCTCGGCTCGGTGAGCGAACATCCCGAGCAGAAACCTTGTTACATCACGCACACCAACGAAACAACGCACGCGATTATTCTCGCTTCGCTCGGGGATTCGCCCATGTATAGCGGGCGAATCGAAGGTGTCGGGCCGAGATACTGCCCGTCGATAGAAGACAAGGTGGTGCGGTTTGCTGAGCGAGGATCGCACCAGATCTTCATGGAGCCAGAGGGGCTCAATACCCAGGAGTACTACCCGAACGGCATCTCGACAAGCCTGCCCTATGAGGCGCAACTTGCTTTGGTGCAGAGCATCGAGGGGTGCGAGCAAGCACACATCACGCGACCGGGGTATGCCATTGAGTACGACTATCTCGACCCGCGAGGGCTCTGGCCCTGGCTGGAAAGCCGTCGCCTTGAAGGATTGTTTCTCGCCGGACAGATAAATGGGACGACCGGGTACGAGGAGGCCGCGGCACAGGGGGTGCTGGCGGGTATCAATGCGGCGCTCAAGGCCTCGGGTCGGCCAGCGTGGTCCCCTTCGAGGCGCGAAGCCTATCTCGGCGTGATGGTGGACGATCTCACGACACAGGGGGTGGCCGAGCCCTATCGCATGTTCACCAGTCGTGCCGAATACCGGGTCCTGCTGCGCGAGGACAATGCCGACAGTCGACTCACGCCGCAGGGCCGGGAGCTCGGTGTCGTGGATGATGCCCGGTGGGAGGCCTTCCAAGCGCGTGAACGGCGCGTGCAAGGATTGACCAATGCGCTGCGAAAGGCAAGGGTTGCTCCGGACTCGGATCCGGCGAAACGCTTGGAGTCCGCGAGCGGCGCTCGAATATCGCGCGACCAAAGCGCCTTCGATCTGCTCAGGCGCCCAGAGATAAGCTCCACGATCTTGCGCGGCAGCCTAGGGCCGAGCGTGCACGAAGGCGCGCTTTGCGACGACTGGGAAAGGGTCAAGACGGAAGCGAGCTATGCCGGATACCTGCCCCGTATGGAACGAGAAATCGAGCAGCTCAAGGAACAGGAGAACACACCCATTCCCGAGGGGTTCAACTTTCGCGCGGTAAGCGGCTTATCCTCGGAGCTTGCGGAGAAACTCGAGCGCGTCGCGCCGAACAATCTCGCGCAGGCCGCTCGAATCGATGGCATGACGCCTGCCGCCCTAGCGATCCTCTTGGTCTATTTGAAGCGAGACAGGGCGGCGTGAGGTGAGCTGATTAAGCGGGGTGCGCACAATCTCGTTCGCGACGGCGTTCGCAGTCTCGGACTCTCCTTGGATGAGGCGGCTCTCGACAGGTTGATCGAATACGCATCGCTGCTGAAACAAACCAGGTTGCGGTTCAACCTCATTTCCCGGCGCAGCCTTGTCGGGGACAATCTGTGGCACCAGCACTTGTTTGATAGCCTGCGCGCCGCTCCCGAACTAGTTGGCCGAAAGCTTGTGGACGTCGGCTCGGGTGCCGGCCTTCCCGGCATTCCCCTTGCCATAGCGCGCGATGATCTTCAGGTGACGCTGATAGAACGCTCGGCACGCCGCTGTGACTTTCTGCGCCATGCCAAAATGCGGTTGCATCTTGATGGCCTAGAGATTGAAGAGGCAGACGTGCGAAGCACACGCCTAGCTGGCGAATTTGACTGCGCGGTGGCGCGCGGCCTCGCAAAACCGGACGAGGCGCTCGTCCTGCTGCTGCCGCTTGTGCACGAGCATGGACGCGTGTTGCTGTTTGTCGGTCGAGACGAACCCGGCCTTGAGGCTTTGCGATGCGGACGCTCATTGCGGCTGATTCGCCCGAGGAACGACGAGAAGTGAGCAGAACGGTCTGCATCATCAACCAAAAGGGCGGGGTTGGAAAGACCACCACCGCAGTCAATTTGGCGGCGGCGCTCGCACACTCGGGAACCCGATGCCTCTTGGTGGATCTCGATCCCCAGGCCAACGCCACACTCGGCTTTGGCGTGCGCCCAGAGCAGCTCGATGCCAGCCTCTACGAAGTGCTTGTGGAGGGAGCACCAGCGAAGGATGTGCTTCAAAAAGACCTGGCCCCGGGGGTTGACCTGTTGCCTGCGCATGGGGATATGACAGGCATGGACCTGTCGCTCGGGACGCTCGATGCGCCGCAGAAACGGCTGAAGCAGGCCCTTCGGCCCCTGCTCGGCAGCTATGAGGCGATTCTCATTGACTGTCCACCCACCCTCAACCTGCTGGCGGTCAATGCGCTTGTAGCGGCGCAGGGCATTCTCATTCCCATGCAGTGCGAGTATTTCGCTCTGGAAGGCTTGACAGCGCTACTCGACACCATTGACAGTGTGCGCGATGCGGCGAATCCCGACCTCGCCATCGACGGAATCTTGCGAACCATGTACGACCCGCGCAGCAACCTGACTCGAGACGTCTCTCGGCAACTGTCTCGCTATTTTGATCGCCTCTTGTATCGATCCGTCATACCGCGAAACGTCCGCTTGGCCGAGGCGCCAAGCCATGGCGTTCCGGCCATCATCTACGATGCTTCCTGTAGGGGCGCGGTCGCCTACCAGGCGTTCGCGGCCGAATTCAGGCGCCGAAGCTTATGAATGCCCCGAAGAGAGGGCTCGGCCGAGGCCTTGACGCCCTGCTCGGCGCGCGCGAATCCGGAGAAGCACTTGAGGGCCGGTTGCGACAGGTTCCCATCGAGCTCGTTAGCCCAAGCAGCACGCAGCCGAGAAGGCACTTCGACGCGAACGAGCTCGACGCGCTCGCAGACTCGATTCGCCAGCAAGGATTGCTGGAGCCCGTTTTGCTTCGTCCCGCATCGGGGGGCGGCTATGAACTCATTGCCGGCGAACGGCGCTGGCGGGCCGCGCAAAAGGCGGGAATGACACGAATACCAGCGCTCGTTCGAGAGGCGACAAACCAGCAAACGCAAGCCATGGCGCTGGTTGAAAACATGCAGCGCGTTGACCTGCGACCCCTGGAGATGGCCGACGGCCTGCATCGGCTTATTCGCGAGCATGAAATGACGCAGCAATCCTTGGCGGAAGCCGTCGGCCTTTCGAGGGCCAAGGTTGCCAATCTCTTGCGCCTGTTGTCGCTGGAGTCAGAAGTGAAGGCGCTCTTGGATGAGGGCAGAATCGAAGAAGGCCACGCGAAGGTGCTGCTCGGCCTGTCGGGCGGCAAGCAGGCAGAAGCTGCCAGAGAAGTTGTTGCGAGGCAGCTCTCGGTGCGGCAGACAGAAGTCTTGCTCAATCGTTTTCGCCAGGCTGAAGGAGCGAAAACGGAGGCCGATAGGCACAAGGACCCCGACACGGAAATACTTGAGCGGGAGCTCGCAGAAGAATTGGGCACGAGGGTTAGCCTTGCCCAGGGGGCCAAGGGCAAGGGGCGCCTGGTCATTCATTATTCCTCCCTAGAAGTTCTTGACGGGGTTCTTCGGCGCCTCAAGCGGCAGCGGGCTCCATGAGCCGTCCCCAATCCACCCGCGGCGCGGTCAACGCGCCTCGGGCTGGGCACGCGGGCCGGGTATGGGCAGGCCCCCACTTTGTGCATGTGATTTGAATAGAAAGGAGCAAGCCCACTATAATGCGCGGGCTTCGGGCCGCGTGCCTTGGCCTCTACCTTGGAAGATCTTGTTGATCCAAGCGGCGGCGACTGCGGCGGCATCTCTGGTTCTGCTGAATTTCGATTCGGCGCTCGGCACGTCCGTGTTGCTAGGCGGGGTTGTGATGCTCGTTCCGGGAGCTTGGTTTGTCCGGCAAATAACGCGCGGACAAACGGATGCTTCACAGGGGCAGGAAGGCCCTGACTCTGCCAACGGGCTGATTCAGTCCGAACAGGCTTTGACGGGACTGGCCTTGGCAAAGGCCCACCTGTGGCAAGCCGGAGTGCGCTTCTTGGCGACGATACTGCTTATGGGCATCGTCATCAGTGGCTACGAGGCGTTGAACCCTACCGGGTTCTTCGGGTGTCTTGTGGGCCTTGTGCTGGTGCACATAGCTGTAGCTGGCTTTCAACAACCAGCGCGGAGCGATAGGGAGCAATTGGGCGGTGGGTCAAAAGGCTTGGACGCCTAGGACGGTGCGTAACCCAACCCGCGGGATGCCGAGGAAGAGTCTTGCGAGGTGAAGCGGAGGGCTGGCGTCAGCCAGCGATGTGGATGCGCAGACGAACATTCGCCGCGCGGGGCATGGCGAAAAGGGCGCGCGAAAACTAGGACAACTCGGACAACTAGGAATAGATCAGCGCATGGCGAGCGGCGAGCTCACATCCAAGGAGTACATAGGTCACCACCTGACCAATTTGACCTATGGTCGGCACCCTGATGGGACCTGGGGCTTGGCTGAGAATGCCGAGCAGGCGGCCGACATGGGCTTCATGGCCGTCCACGTCGACTCCATGGGTTGGAGCCTGGCGCTCGGAGTGCTGTTTTGCGGGCTGTTTTACAAGGTCGCGCGCAGCGCCACCTCCGGTGTTCCCGGGGGATTACAGAACGCGGTGGAAGCCATCGTTGAATTCATCGATGACCTCGTCAAGGACATTTTCCATCACAGCAACACGATGATCGCCCCTATGGCGTTGACCGTCTTCGTGTGGGTGTTTCTCATGAACCTCATGGATCTGGTACCTGTGGACCTGCTGCCGCAGTTCGCAAAGGAGGTGCTGCATATTGAATACATGAAGGTCGTGCCAACTACGGACCCGAACGTCACAATGGGCATGTCCTTGACCGTATTCCTGCTCATACTTTTCTTCAGCATCAAGCAGAAGGGGTTAGGCGGCTTTGTCGGCGAACTCGCGTTTCAGCCCTTTCCGAAGTTCCTGGCGCCGATCAATCTCATGCTCGAAGGCGTTACCCTCCTCTCCAAGCCGCTGTCACTCGGGCTGCGCCTGTTTGGCAACCTCTATGCGGGCGAGATGATCTTCATCCTCATCGCCCTCATGTACGGCGGGTGGCTGACCGCTCCTTTCGCGGGGGTCCTGCAGTGGGGCTGGGCAGTCTTTCACGTGCTCATCATTACCCTGCAGGCGTTTATCTTCGCGGTGCTCACCACCGTATATCTCGCGCAGGCCTACGAGTCCCATGGCGACGAGGCAGGGTAGTGCTAGCCAGCATCTATCAAGCGATAAATTTCAATATCTAGGAGATCCCAACCAATGGAAATCGCAAACTCAATTCTGTACATCGCCGGTGGCCTACTCATGGGTCTTGGCGCTGTCGGAGCCGCAATCGGTACGGGCATGCTTGGAGGCAAGTTCCTCGAAGGCGTAGCTCGGCAACCCGAACTTCTGCCCATGCTTCGTGTGCAGCTGTTCATCGCGCTGGGCTTGGTTGACGCCGTGCCGATGATCGCGGTGGGCATTGGCCTGTACACACTCTTCGCCGTCGCCTAGGCAGGCCCATTGCGCGTGGGGGTTAAGCAGGCATGAATATCAATCTCACCCTATTCCTGCAGATGATCTCGTTTGCGGTCTTCGTATGGTTCTGCTGGCGTTTCATTTGGCCCTTCATTCTGCAAGCCATGCGCGAACGCCAGGAAACCATCGCGAAGGGTCTAGAGGCTTCTGAACAAGCAGAAAAGCGCTTGGCCGCGGCCACCAGCGAAGCCGAGAAAGAGCTCTTGGAGGCGCGCGGTGAGTCCAAGGAGATTCTTGAGAAGGCGCGCCAGCGGGGCAATCAAATGATTGAAGAGGCGCGGACGAAAGCGGAAGAGGAAGGCAGCCGAGTCGTACAGGTGGCCCAGGTTGAGATCGATCAGGAGCGCAACAGGGCGCGCGAGGCGCTACGAGCGCAGGTCGCCAATTTGGCGGTTTTGGGAGCGGAACGCGTGCTCGGAGCCAGCGTGGACCGCAGCGCCCATGATCGGCTGCTCGATGAGCTGGTAGAAGAGCTGTAACCACTCATGGCGCAGACCCGAACAATCGCACGGCCCTACGCAGCGGCGATCTTTGACTTGGCGGCGCGCGAGCAGGCGCTTGAAGCCTGGTCCGATGAACTAGCGCTGGTTGTGCGCCTCACCCGTCACGAGACGATTGTCCGCTTGCTCGAGGATCCGTCGCTTGCCGGAGAGGTCAAGGCGCACAAGCTATTGGACCTCATGCAGAAAGAAGGCAAAGAAGGAATAAGCGCGACGTTTCCAACCGGGTTTCGAAACTTCCTGTTGCTGCTTGGCATGAACAAGCGGCTCAATACGCTGGCCGACATCGCTGTCGAATTTGAGCGCCTAAAGGCGCAAGCACAAAAGCGCCATCCCGCTGTTTTGACAAGCGCATACCCACTCAGCGAAGCGCAAGAAAAGCGACTGGTCGAGAAGTTATCCAAGCGTCTCGGCGGAGAGGTTGATCTTCAAGTGCGGGTTGATCCCACACTTATTGGCGGCGCGATCCTTCGTTGCGGAGACGAAGTTATAGATGGGAGCTTGCGTGGGCGTTTGGCGCGGCTACGCGAAAGCTTGCAGCAGCGGGCCGCTTAGGGATCAAGTATCGACTTGCGCGAGTAGCCATTCATGCAGACAAGCGACCAACCAAGTTGGAACAAGCCTCGCGGTGCTCGGCGCAACTGAACACAAAGGAGTAGAAGGTAGTGACCATCGGACAACAGCTCAGCTCTTCGGAGATAAGCGATCTCATACGTGAGCGCATCGAAGGGCTGGACATCAAGGCGGTGCCGAGCAATGAGGGCACCATCGTCTCGGTCTCGGACGGCATCGTGCGCATTCATGGCCTCGGCGACGTGCAATATGGGGAAATGATTGAGTTTGAGGGCGGCCTTTTCGGCATGGCTCTGAACTTGGAGCGCGATTCGGTCGGCTCCGTGGTCCTTGGTGACTACAAGGTACTTTCAGAAGGCATGAGCGCGCGCTGTACGCAGCGCATCCTCGAGGTGCCCGTTGGGCCCGGCCTTCTCGGCCGCGTAGTGGACGCGCTCGGTAATCCAGTGGATGGCAAGGGTCCGCACGGCATCACGCAAACCGATGCCATCGAAAAGGTCGCTCCTGGCGTAATCGCACGCAAGTCCGTCGACAAGCCGGTTCAGATCGGCCTCAAGTCAATCGATGCCATGGTGCCGATTGGTCGCGGTCAGCGCGAACTCATTATCGGCGACCGCCAGACAGGCAAGACGGCGATCGTGGTCGACGCCATCATCAACCAAAAGGGAACGGGCATTAAGTGTGTCTATGTGGCAATCGGACAGAAGCAGTCCACCGTCGCCAACATAGTGCGCATCCTCGAAGAGCATGGCGCCATGGAACACACCATAGTGGTTGCGGCCAGCGCCTCGGAACCCGCGCCCATGCAATACATTTCGGCCTACACAGGCTGCACCATGGGTGAGTATTTCAGGGACAGGGGCGAGGACGCGCTCATTATCTATGACGACCTTACCAAGCAGGCCTGGGCCTATCGCCAGATTTCGCTGCTGCTTCGGCGCCCCCCAGGCAGGGAGGCCTACCCAGGCGATGTCTTCTATCTTCACTCCCGGCTTCTTGAGCGAGCGGCCAAGGTCAATGAGGCGTACGTCGAAGCCTTCACGAACGGGGAAGTGAAGGGCAAGACAGGTTCGCTGACCGCGCTGCCGATCATCGAAACCCAGGCTGGCGACATTTCGGCGTTCGTCCCGACCAATGTGATCTCGATCACGGACGGGCAGATATTCCTGGAAACAGAACTCTTCAACTCCGGGATTCGTCCCGCCATGGCACCCGGAATTTCGGTATCGAGGGTGGGCGGTGATGCCCAGGTGCCCTTCATGCGCAAGATTAGTGGCGGGATCAAGCTTGCCCTCGCGCAGTACCGGGATCTTGCCGCCTTCTCGCAGTTTGCTTCCGAGCTTGATGAAGCAACGCGAAAGCAGCTCGAGCACGGGCAGCGCGTCACGGAACTTATGAAGCAGAAGCAGTTTTCTCCCATGACCGTTGCGGAAATGGGCCTGGTGCTCTTTGCCGCGAACGATGGCTATCTTGAGGACGTGGAGATTGGCAAGGTGCTTGCCTTCGAGGCGGCCCTTCTTTCTTGGATGCATTCCGAACACGGCGACTTCATGAAGCGTATTGACGAAACCGGCGAGTACAACGATGAGGTTGTTGGCTACCTGAGGACTGCTCTTGAGAAGTTCAAAGAAACGGGCGCCTGGTAGGACACGGGAAGGGGACTGATTCGCCATGCCTGCGGCCAAAGAAGTCAAGAAGAAGATCTCGAGCGTGCAAAGCACGAAGAAGATCACGAGCGCCATGGAGCTTGTGGCGGCAAGCAAGATGCGGCGAACCCAGCAGCTCATGCGCGCGAGCAGACCCTACGCCGAGAAGATTCGCGAAGTGATCGGGCATCTCGCCGGCGCCTCTCCAGAGTACCGAAACGACTATATGCAGGTGCGCGAAGTCAAGCGCATAGGCTACATAGTGGTGAGCACGGACCGAGGCCTATGCGGTGGATTAAACGTCAATCTGCTGCGTGTGCTGGTGCGCGACATGCAGGAGTGGCACGAGCGCGGCGTGGAATCGGAACTTGCGCTCGTAGGCAACAAGGCGGCGATCTTTTTCCGCTCGTTTGGCGGCAATGTCGCGGCCGCCTTCACACACTTCGGCGAGAAACCCGCCATCAAGGATCTCATCGGTGGCATTGGCATCATGCTCAAGTGCTATGCCGAGGGTCGCATTGACAAGCTGATGATTATCAGCAACGAGTATGTCTCCACCGTGGTGCAGCGCCCCGTCCTGCGACAGCTCCTTCCGCTCAAGGCGGAAGACGCGGAGACCACCGGTAGGCGATGGGACTACCTTTACGAACCCGAAGCGCGCGATCTGGTTGAAGGACTGGTGCAGCGGTTCATCGAGGCACAGGTCTACGAGGCGGTTATCGAGAACATTGCTTGCGAGCAAGCGGCAAAGATGATCGCGATGAAGAACGCGACGCAAAGTGCGGAAGAAATGATTGATGAACTCACACTTCTGTACAACAACGCACGCCAGGCGGCGATCACGCGCGAAATCGCGGAGATTGTTGGCGGCGCCGATGCGGTGTAACAAGATTCAAGCAGACAGGCAAGCAAGCCAAGCTTAGGCAAGAGGACCAGAAGAAAATGACACAAGAGCAGCAGGCGAAGGGAAAGATCGTGCAGGTGATCGGTGCGGTGATCGACGTGGAGTTCGATCGTCGCTCCGTACCCATGGTTTACAACGCGCTAGTTGTCGAAGAAAAGGGGCTCACGCTGGAAGTGCAGCAGCAGCTCGGTGACGGGGTGGTGCGAGCAATCGCCATGGGCGCCTCTGAAGGCCTGTCGAGGGGCCTCGATGTTGTGGATACAGGGCAACCCATCCAGACGCCAGTTGGAGAAGCGACCCTTGGGCGAATCATGGACGTGCTTGGTCGACCGATTGACGAAGCAGGGCCGATTGAGACCGATGAACGCCGCGCCATTCACCAGAAGCCACCCAGCTATGAGGAGCAAAAAGGCGGATCCGAGATCCTGGAAACAGGCATCAAGGTGATCGACCTCATCTGCCCGTTCTCGCGTGGCGGCAAGGTCGGCCTGTTTGGCGGCGCTGGCGTCGGCAAGACGGTCACCATGCTTGAGCTGATTCGCAATATCGCCTACGAACACTCTGGCTACAGCGTGCTTGCTGGCGTTGGGGAGAGGACGCGCGAGGGCAATGACATCTATCACGAGATGAAGGATTCCAAGGTGCTCGACAAAATTGCGCTTGTCTATGGGCAGATGAACGAGCCGCCTGGAAACCGCCTGCGAGTCGGGCTTACCGCACTGACGATCGCCGAGAAGTTCCGCGATGAAGGGCGCGAAGTGCTGCTCTTCATCGACAACATTTATCGCTATACGCTCGCAGGAACGGAGGTTTCGGCGCTGCTTGGCCGCATGCCTTCAGCCGTTGGTTATCAACCGAACCTCGCGGAAGAAATGGGGCTCTTGCAGGAGCGGATCACTACCACCAAGGCAGGATCGATCACTTCAATTCAAGCCGTTTACGTGCCCGCGGACGACCTCACGGACCCATCGCCCGCAACCACTTTCGCGCACCTTGATTCGACGGTCACCCTGTCTCGCGCGATTACTGACCTGGGTATCTATCCCGCTGTCGACCCGCTTGACTCGACCAGTCGACAGCTTGATCCACTGGTGGTTGGGGAAACCCACTACGAAGTGGCACGAGGCGTACAACAGGTGCTGCAGCGCTACAACGAGCTCAAGGACATTATTGCGATTCTTGGTATGGACGAGCTCTCCGAAGAGGACAAACGGCTCGTGTACCGCGCGCGCAAGATGCAACAGTTCTTCTCGCAGCCCATGTTCGTCGCGGAAGCCTTCACCGGCACATCGGGCCAGTACGTGTCGCGCGAAGACACTGTGCGAAGTTTCAAGGCGCTGCTCGAAGGCGACTATGACCACCTGCCCGAACAAGCCTTCTACATGATCGGCTCCATTGAGCAGGCTGAAGAGCGCGCCGAGAAGCTCGCAGCCTAAGAAGACCAACGGGACACACAGGCCATGCCGTCTTTCATGCAATGCGACATAGTGACGCCGGAGGAATCGCTCTTCTCTGGGCGTGTCACCATGGTGTCCCTGGTGGGGTCGCTCGGTGAACTGGGCATACTGCCCGGGCACATGCCGCTCTTGACGGGTATTCGCCCGGGCCCTCTGCGCCTGAAGATGGAGTCAGGCGAGGAGGAGGTCTACTTCGCTTCGGGAGGCTTTCTCGAAGTACAGCCCGGACACGTCACCGCGCTGATCGACACGGCGGTACGCGCAGAGGATCTGGATCAAAGCGCGGCTGAAGAAGCCCACCGGGCTGCGCGCGCGGCACTCGGTGGTGAAAGCAGCGACTTTGAATTCTCCGCGGCCGCGGCGCAGCTCGCAGAGGCCGCCGCGCGCATGCGCACCCTCGACGAGTTGCGAAAGCGTAAGAATCGGTAGGCGGTCTTAGATCGAGCATAGGCCCGCCCCGGTCCGTTCGATCACAACGGTATTCCAAAGGCACGAGGCGTTTGGCAGCATTCATTAGCCCGGATATTTCACCAGTTTGCGGACAATGGTGCAAATTGCAACCTTGGACACGGGGGATATCCTCATGACAATCAACAAGTTACATGCGAATAAAGGCGCACTGGTGAAATATCCGGGTTAGTCCATCCGACGGACTTTCCAATGAAGGGCGAGTAAATATCGCGACAAAGCGGATAGCAACGACAACAAGCTAATTTCGACGAAAAACCCGGACGAAGAATCGTGCAAGCAGGTTACGCATAGATTTGAGCGGAGAAAATCTTCTCGGCGCTAGGCCACCCATCTCATTATCGGTACTTGTGGTGTAGTAGCGTTCGAGGTGTAGGTCCGAATCTCTTCTGGCTTTGAGTATCTTTTGTCTTGACCACTTTGGAGCCCATTCGACCCTATTGTTTCGGATCCAGTAATGGGACTGACACCGTTCGCTCCAATTGCCAATGGACGGCCACAAGCTGACCGAAACGCCGTCGCAAATCAACGTCCAACCTGTTGGATGCAGCGGCGTGCTGATCGCAGCGCCACAGCCACACGCACACAGATGCTTTACTGCACGGTACCGGCAACAGACATAGAGCTTGCCGGAGTCCAATTCTCGTGGAATCTCATCCACGAATTCCGGCGTGATTTGGAGCAGGTTCACGAGGGCCGGTCCCTGTAATACGAGCTTATGAGCTTGTTGCCGTCAATGACATACTCGCAATTGAATTCACGCGTCAGGTCGTTGTAGAAGCCCCTCACCTTCTTCCACTTGATGACGGCAAGCGCGGCATTCAGCGCGTTTAGCTCCGCAAGTTGGATGTTTCTTTCGTATTCACCCGGGGTGTCGTCGCCCGCCAAGTCTATGCAGTCTATAGCGTGATTGTGGAAATCTGCGGTGCATGTAGTCGTCCGGACGGTTCCTGCGAGGGAATCTTCCACATGGTAGAGGCCCATCCCCACATCAATGAGCAAGGTGTCGTGGGCCACGCAGACCTCAAGAATTTTGGCCTTAATGGGACTCCCGTCGATGCAGAGAAACACCGTATCGAAGGCGCCCAATAGCTGCACGTTAGTGTCGATAATGCGCGAATTGCAGGGGACGATTCCTTTGCGCATGCGCGAGTATCTTTCGCCGTGGAAGGTCGACTTGATGGGGCCCCTCTCTAACTCGTCGCGAGAAAACGCACCGGGAGAACGAAAAGCATTGTGTTGAAGAAATGGATCGTCATCAAAGAGATGGATTTCTCGCACCCATGTCTTCGCCACAAGGTCGAGGACATAGGAACCCGTGCCGCCGACGCCAACGATAGCCACCCTCTCATGCTGGAGCTTTCTTGCTACGGTTGCCGTGTCCTGTCGAGCGGTCGCTGTATCTGCAAAATGGAAGACATTGTCAGGGTTGTCGTCGTCGACAACGACCTTCCACTGTTGTGCAGTCGAGGAAGTGGAGATAAGACGAGCTTCGCGGCACAGAATATCCACATAGGTGGTTACTTTGTGGTGGTAGTCGCTGTAGCCATGGTCGGGCTTGGCCGAGAATTGGAACAAGGGTGGAAGGGAGTCGGAGAGCGGTTGCTTACTCGAGCCTTCCGACAGCAACGCAAGTAGCTTGTTGCCGCTGGCCTCGTAGGGAAACTCTCCTGACCAGTGAGCCACGTGGCTGGTCGGCGGGACTGTGGCATCTCCACTCAGATCAAGCTTCATGACCAACATCCCTTCCTCGACCGCACCTTGAGCCGTCACATACGGAACGTTGTCTACTAAGAGATACGCCTGGTCAATGATGCGAAGCGAAAACCCTTCATCTTCGAGAGCTCGAAGGTCCCGGTTACGAGCGATCAGTGCGCGTGACATTGAACACGGTCCCGTTCTTAACCTTAACTTTCTGGCCTTTGGTCAGCTTGCCTTCCGGCGGCCGACCGGCACCGTGGTAGAAGTTGACGGTGTACTTGATCAACGGCCCCCGACCACCGTCCGGATACGCGAGATCGACCACCTCGTCGTATGAGATCTCATCGTTCGGCACACGATGGGAAGTGCCATCGATGATGATGTCGAAGCCTTTGTCAGTGTCGATACTAGTCATTGCAAATCCTCCTTTGGGTTGCTGTGGTTTCACTGGGCAGGTGGCGGCTCTGGCGTGAAAGAAGCGGCCCGCCGTGTTGCTTGCGCAAACCGACAGGTAGTGTCGAGAAACCTCTTCCTAGGACTCGATCCTGCGTTCGGATTGGTGCGTAAATGGATGTGGCCTTCATGTGGACCTTCATCTAAAACCCGGCAGAACATAATATATAGCCAAAATACGATTAGTAAATAGGCAATAATTATGCCTAAATTGGTTGACTCGCAGCTAATACGAGCTTATATTTGGATGTCCCCAGGCAGAACGTGAGGTAGAAGTCATGAGTGAAAGGAGAACGATGACGCTGAACCTTTCGGAGGCGGAGATGAATGTTCTGGAGGCGCTGAGCGCGAAAAGGGATATGAGCAAGACAGCGCTGCTGCGCCAGGCTTTGCGGATGTACCAGGCAATTGAAGTGCGCCTCGATGGTGGCAACAAGCTGTTCTTCGAGAACGAGGCGACCAAGGAAAAAGCCGAGATGCTGATGCTATGACGCCAACCGCTACGGAGGTTCATCTGCTCAACGTAAGAACTAGCGAGGCTGAGTCCGCCGAACTTTGGAACGGCATCACCGAGAAGCAGCTGGCCGATTGGGAAGGGGAGTGGGCACCGGAGTTGTTGAAGGCAATGCAACGCATGAGGAGGGCGGGTGTTAAACATCAGGATTGGCCGCAGAGCCGACATTGGGACTGGCGCAGGAAGGTGGCAGCGCTGCAGGGCATGTTGGCTAATCCGGGATTCAGCATCGTTTGTGATGACGTGACTCAAGGCATGATGATCGTTGATACGGTTAATTATCGAGGGCGCATCGACGGTCAGAAGGGTGAGCATCTCGTCTATGTGCGGTATGTCGAAAACGCGCCATGGAATCGGCCAGAGCTATTCAATCCCCCGCGATATCGCGGTGTCGGTAGCATTCTCGTCAGGGCCGCTGTGGCGCTGAGCCAAGAATTGGAGTTTCATGGGAGGATCGGCCTTCATTCGCTGCCGCAAGCGAACGGCTTTTATGGCAACACGTGCGGCATGACGGATCTTGGAGCCGACTCCGACCAGCAGGGCCTGCACTACTTCGAGATGACTCCAGAGCAGACGCGGGCTTTCATCGCGAAAGGGAGACAAGTATGAACGTAGAAATCAGCAAAGAGTGGTGCATGCGCATGGCGCAGCACGAGGGCGATGCAGAAATTGCAGCCGGCCAGCTATCGGTCGATCCGCTCTTTGAGCGTGCGTCCGCTTACATTGAAGAAAGTGACGAGGAGTGTCCCAATGTTGTATTTGGTCGCTTTGTCAATTTAATGCGACGACAGCGAAGGTTGAGCCTCGAACAGCTCGCCGATGAGGCAGATGTGGACATGGCTGATTTGGTCGAAATCGAAAAGGACCTGCATCACAAACCGGAATTGCGAACAGCTTACCAACTTGCCAACTACTTTAAGGTCTCACGTTCACGTCTCATTCAGTTAGCGGGACTCGCGTCCCCGCAGGATTCAAAGCTATTCAACGAGGGGGTGCGGTTTGCGGCGCGTTCGGAGCCGACGGCAGAACTGACGCCCGAAGAGGGAGCAGCGCTGGAAGCGTTCGTCGCTGTGCTCAGTGAACAAAAATAGCGAGTGGGAGACGGGACATGGTCAGGAGCGTCGCGTTGTCCGATAGGACGGCGATGGATATTGATAAGCGCGTCGAACGCGTGCTTCGGGGGCTGGGCCATCCTGAGCCTCCGCTTCGTCTGGAAGAAGTTCGCGAGCTGCTAAATCTTGATCGCGATTTTTACACCGCTGACGACCCTGGCGTCCTTCGCGAGGTCATCAGCCGAATACGCGTAGCTGGCATTCAGGTATTCAAGCGGCCGAGGCTACTTATTGATGTGATCCAGAAGGCATCGCTCAAAGCGCTGTACCTTCCAGACCAAAAGCGAATTCTCCTTGATGCATCCTTGCCCAAACTGAAGCATCGCTGGAATGAAGCACACGAAATCGGGCATAGCATAATTCCATGGCACCACGACATAATGCTTGGAGACAACGCGCTCACTCTGTATCCGGATTGTCAAGAAGAAGTCGAAGCAGAAGCGAATTTCGCTGCAGCGAGACTGCTATTTCTTCGTGAACGCTTCAGCGAGGAGGCGCGTTCCGTCAACCCGTCGATCAAAGCTATTCATGCACTGAGAACCAAATTTGGAAATACACTTTCGACGACGTTGTATAGAGTCGTTGAATCCTATGGGATTGACCAGCCGTTGGTGGGGATGATTTCCGGCCACCCCCATGTGTCGCGACGAGCGAACGACTTCGATCCGCTGAAGCCTTGTAGGCACTTCATCCAGTCGCGAGCTTTTACGAGACGGTTTGGAAGAACTTCAGATACTCAGATATTTAGTGCCGTAGCCCAATATTGTGGCGCTCAAAGCGGCGGCCCACTAGGAGAAAACGAGCTTGTCTTGGCCGATGACAACGGCGAACGTCACCGCTTTCACTTCGAAACCTTCTTTAATCGGTATGACGCCCTGACACTGGGAAAGTATCTGCGGCCGGAGTTCAGTGCCATGTCGGCATCGTGATGCATGGAGCGTCCCTATGGCTGTTGCGGTTCGACGAGCGCCCAAAAGAACTCACTCCTTCAAGTGAGTCTCGATAAACGCCTTCGCCCGTTCGCGTTCATGGAAGCGGCACTCAATCTTGTTTTCGTCTGAATATCTGACAATTACCTCGTAGCTGCGGAAATCGCCCGACGCCTCATGCTCGGCGTGGGTCAGCAGAAATAGAATGGCGTCTTTCGCGGAATCGGATTCGTTTGGATTGCCGTAAAGGGGAATTGTCACCATACATTCCATTCTGCGGTTCCATATCGGACAGTCAACGAGCGAACACCGGCTGTGGCGTAATGACCAGTTCCGGTACTCGAGCGTGGTGGGTGTTCTTCATGATTACCTGAACCGCACTGAAGCCGTATTTTCGAATCAAGGCTTCAATCTCCGGAGACCGGTCGTAAGTCATCAAGAAATTTGCGCCACTCTCGGCGAGCATTTTGAACAATCGAGGGTGGTCTATTTGGCTGTGCGCGTAAAGGCGTTTTCCCGCTTGCTTGCCGCCCGCCGTGTACGGGGGGTCCACAAACACAACGAATCCGGGATCGCGATTAGCAAGAAGCGCCTCCAGCAACACCATGCCGTCCGTCTCACAAAAACCGATGCGGGTTACGTGTTCCGTGATTTTGAGAAGGCGGCGCGTGAGCGTTTCCGGATACCACCGTGAAGATACGCCCCTGCCATTTTCGCCTTCGCGACTCAATGATGCGCCGGGCGCCAAAATACCCCCACGCCTTGTGCGATTTAGGACAAGTGTGCGAAAACCATGCTCGATCAGGTCCCTCGACTGCATGGCTGATAAATCGTTCACCGTGTCGCGCGTTGGATTAAAGCGCATGATCCGATTGCAAAGTTCGGGGCCGTGCCGGAGTGCCGCATGCCAGAATGCCGCGACATCTCGGTCCAACTCAGCCATGAGGCATCGCTGCACCAACTGTTCCATAACAGCGGTTAAGGATACGATCCCACCGCCAGCGAACGGCTCAAGGAGCAAACGCGGCGGCTTGCTGAAATTCCCTAGCCAAGCTCGTATATGAGGGATAAGCCACGTCTTTCCCCCCGGGTAACGAAGAGGGCTGTATTGAGGGGCACAAGCGACGTTCACCGCGGGAATTGGTGAAGTCTTGAACCGGTCAACCCTAGTCAGCTCTATCGGATCAAACAACCCATCTTGGAACAGATTCGCCGGCTGCTGATCCACTAAATTGTCCATCTTGCCTTGATAACCGCGTTATTCTCCCGGGAGAAGATGGTGCTGACAGGTGGCGGCGGCACGAGCTATTGAAAGGCGATTGCGCAAATTCGGACTGCCGTTTTAGGGCATGGTAGCCCAAGTTGGGTGATGCTGGAAATGGGCTCTCTGGACACCGTCTGGCGGCCAGAACTGAGTGGCTTCACCCGGCCAAACCCCTACAGATTTGATCGGGACAGAATAAACACATAGCAAACAACGACCGGTCACGCTATGCTCGCCAGATGTCACTGCACGTCATGATTCTGGCGGCTGGAAACAGCCGCAGAATGCAATCACAGCTTCCCAAGGCACTCGTCGAAGTCGGCGGCAAGCCCATGCTCACGCACCTCTTGGAGACGGCTCGAGTGCTGCGCCCGGAGAGGCTCTCCGTGGTCGTTGGAAGCGACTCGGAGCCTGTTCGCGAGGTGTTTGCGGACGCGCAGGATGTTCACTGGGTGGAACAGGCGAAGCCCCTGGGCACTGGACACGCCGTGCTTTGCGCACTCAGAGCCTGTTCAGGGGGGCGCGCCTTGGTGCTCTATGTCGATGGCCCATTGGTGAGCGTCTCGGCGCTTGAAGCGCTGCTGTCGATCGGCGGCGACATCGCCGTTCTCGCCGCCCGGGCACGGAATCCAACCGGCTTTGGTCGTATGGTGATGGATGCCGATGGAAACTTGCTCAAGATCGTAGAAGAGGCCTGCGCGGATGAGGAGGAAAAGCGCATCTCGGAAGTGAACACGGGAATCATGGCGGGCGGCGGCGAACTCCTGCGCGAACTGCTTGAGTCCATGCCGAAACCAAGTGGGCAGAAGGAACAGTATCTGACGGATGTGGTGGCCCTGGCGAGGCAGCGCGGCCTTCAGGTGAGCTGTGCCATGTCAAGACCTGAAGATGCGGCGCTTGGCGCCAACACAATTGAAGAAGTGGTCGAGCTTGAGCGCATATATCAGAGACGCGTCGCTGATCAGCTCATGGATCAGGGCGTGAGGCTTGCAGATCCGTCGAGACTCGACGTGCGCGGCTCGCTGACCACGGAGCCCGGCGGCTTCATCGATGCCGGCGTGCTTCTCGAAGGGGAGGTCAAGCTGGGCCGGGACGTGCACATAGGTCCGGGCGTGACCATCAAGAACACGAGCCTTGGGGAAGGCGTGCGGATTGAAGCCAACACGGTCATCGAGGGAGCCGAGATTGGCCCCGATTGCCGTATCGGGCCGTTTGCGCGATTGCGACCGGGGACCCTGCTTGGGCCAGGAGTGCACATTGGCACCTTTGTGGAAGTCAAGAACGCGAGAATCGGCGCGCGTAGCAAGGCCAACCATCAAGCTTACTTGGGCGATGTCGAGATCGGTGAGGATTGCAACATAGGGGCCGGCGTCATTACCTGCAACTATGATGGCGCGCACAAGCACAAGACCGAGATTGGAGACCGCGCGTTTATTGGATCCAACGTGACCCTGATCGCGCCCTTGAAGATTGAGAATGATGCCTACGTTGCCGCTGGTTCGACGCTGAGTAAAGATGTCGGCGAAGCCGAGCTTGCGGTAGCGCGGGAACGCCAGAAGAACCTCAAGAATTGGACCCCTCCCTCCGGGCGCAAGAAAGGCGGACAAGGGTGACGGGGCGATATTCGAGCAGGGCGCGCGTCTTATGGGCGACAGCGCTCGTCGGCTCTGGATAGTCACTGCGGACGAACTATGTGCGGAATCATTGGCGCCCTGAGCGAGCGCGACATTGTGCCGATCTTGCTCGATGGACTGCGGCAGCTCGAATACAGGGGCTACGATTCGGCCGGATTGGCGGTAATTCTTCCCGATGCGCCGCGTCTGCGCCGCGTGCGTACGCGCGGCAAGGTAGCCAAGCTGGCCGCCATTCTTGAGAAAGAGCCGCTTGAAGGGACCATCGGGCATAGCCCACACGCGCTGGGCGACCCATGGCGCGCCCTCGGTGCGCAACGCCCATCCGCATGTCTCGGGGGGACGAGTGGCCATAGTGCACAACGGCATCATCGAGAACTATGACGCGCTCCGCGGCGAGCTCATGGAAGCGGGAGTCGAGCTAGAGACGGATACAGACTCGGAAGTCATAGCACACCTCGTTGCAAGCGAACTAGAGGCCAAGAAGTCATTGCTTGCGGCGGTGGCAAGCGCGTGCGGGAAGCTTGAGGGGGCGTTTGCCATGGCGGTGGTGAGCCCTGAGGAGCCACACAAGCTGGTGGTGGTGCGCGTCGGAAGCCCCCTGGTGATTGGCTGCGGCAGCGGCGAGTATTTCGTTGCTTCGGATGTGCTGGCGCTCACGGATGTGGCGAAGGATTTCATCATCCTGGAAGAGCAGGACATCGCCGAGGTCAGCCTGGCCAGCGTGCGCGTGCATTCTCTCTTGTCCGGGATTGAAAGCCCCGTCACGCGCGAAGTGGTGCGTATTGAAGGGCAGCGCCAGCTCAAGGACAAAGGCGGGCACGACAGCTTCATGCACAAGGAAATCCACGAGCAACCGGAAGCCGTGCTTCGCGCCCTGGAGGCGCGGGTCAGCAAGAACAGGGTTTTGCAGCCCGCCTTCGGAGTCAATGCGGGAGAGGTGCTCGACCAGGTGCGCAGCGTCTACATAGTTGCCGCCGGCAGCAGCTATCACTGCGGCCTGATCGCCAAGTACTGGATCGAAGAACTCACAGGCGTGCCCTGCCAGGCGGAAATCGCGAGTGAGTTCCGTTATCGAAGAGCGGTTGTGTTGCCAGGAACGCTCTTTGTGGCCATATCTCAATCGGGAGAGACGGCCGATACGCTGGCGGCCCTGAGAGCGAGCCGGAATCGCGGCTTCCTGGCGTCTCTCGCGATCTGCAATGTGCCCACCTCGACGCTGGTGCGCGAGTCGGACATGACCTATCTGATGCACGCGGGCCCGGAGTTCAGCGTGGCGTCCACCAAGGCGATTACCAGCTCACTGGTGGGCCTGCTGCTCTTGACCCTGCTTATCGGCCGCCGCCAAGGCTTGCCCGAGGAGATGGAAGCGGAAGTGGTCG